>BQOK01000001.1:0-2400000 GCA_022835495.1 Oscillospiraceae bacterium | reverse complement strand
GTTTCATGGAATATAACGATTTCGCTTCGATCAAGATTGGGCTCGCCTCTCCCGACCAGATCCGCACCTGGAGCTACGGCGAGGTGAAAAAGCCCGAAACCATCAACTACCGCACCCTGAAGCCCGAGCGGGACGGCCTGTTCTGCGAACGCATTTTTGGACCCACCAAGGACTGGGAGTGCCACTGCGGCAAGTACAAGCGCATCCGCTATAAGGGCAAGATCTGCGACCGCTGCGGCGTGGAGGTGACCAAGGCCAAGGTGCGCCGCGAGCGCATGGGCCACATTGAGCTGGCCGCCCCGGTTTCGCATATCTGGTATTTCAAGGGGATCCCCAGCCGCATTGGCCTGATGCTGGACATCAGCCCCCGCCAGCTGGAAAAGGTGCTGTATTTTGCCAGCTACATCGTGACCGACCCCGGCTACACCCCGCTGGAAAAAAAGCAGCTGCTCACCGAAAAAGAGTATCGCGAGATGCGCGAGCGCTACGAGGATGAGTTCAAGGCCGCCATGGGTGCCGAGGCCATTAAGGAGCTGCTGGCCGAGATTGATCTGGATCAGCTGGCCGGCGAGCTGCGCGGCGAGCTGGAGGATGCCGGCGGCCAGAAGCGGGTGCGCATTTTGAAGCGCCTGGAGGTGGTGGAGGCGTTCCGCCATTCCGGCAACCGCCCCGAGTGGATGGTGCTGGACGTGGTGCCCGTGATCCCGCCGGACATCCGGCCCATGGTGCAGCTGGACGGCGGCCGGTTTGCCACCAGTGACCTGAACGATCTGTACCGCCGGGTGATCAACCGGAACAACCGCTTAAAGCGCCTGTTGGAGCTGGGAGCGCCGGACATCATTGTGCGCAACGAAAAGCGCATGCTGCAGGAGGCGGTGGACGCCCTGATCGACAACGGCCGCCGAGGCCGCCCGGTCACCGGCCCGAACAACCGCCCCCTCAAGAGCCTGTCTGACATGCTGAAGGGCAAGCAGGGCCGCTTCCGCCAGAACCTTTTGGGCAAGCGCGTGGATTACTCCGGCCGTTCCGTGATCGTGGTGGGCCCCGAGCTGAAAATGTATCAGTGCGGCCTGCCCAAGGAGATGGCGCTGGAGCTGTTCAAGCCCTTTGTGATGAAGGACCTGGTGGAAAAGGGCCTGGCAAACAACATCAAGTCCGCCCGCAAGATGGTGGAGCGCACCCGCACCGAGGTGTGGGACAGCCTGGAAACCGTGATCAAGGGCCACCCGGTGATGCTGAACCGTGCGCCCACCCTGCACCGCCTGGGCATCCAGGCCTTTGAGCCTGTGCTGGTGGAGGGCCGCGCCATCAAACTGCACCCCCTGGCCTGCACCGCCTTCAACGCCGACTTCGACGGCGACCAGATGGCCGTGCACCTGCCCCTTTCGGTGGAGGCGCAGCGGGAGGCAAAGCAGCTGATGCTGGCCAGCGGCAACCTGCTGAAGCCCAGCGACGGCGCGCCCGTGACCGTGCCCACCCAGGACATGATCCTGGGCAGCTATTACCTGACCATGGTGAACGAGGGCGACAAGGGCGAGGGCAAGGTCTTCCGCGACGAGGACGAGGCCATTATGGCCTACAGCGACAAGTCCATCACCCTGCAGGCCCGCATCAAGGTGCGCCGCACCCTGGAGGTAAACGGCGAGATGCGCAGCCGGCTGGTGGAGACCACCGTGGGCCGCATCATCTTCAACCAGCCCATCCCCCAGGACCTGGGCTACGTGGACCGCACCGACCCCGAGGCCATGTTCAACTTTGAGGTCGGGTTCCAGGTAACCAAAAAGAACCTGCCGGATATCATCAGCCGCTGCCTTGCTGTGCACGGCACCAAGACCACCAGCGAGATGCTGGACCGCATCAAGGCGCAGGGGTACAAATACTCCACCATCAGCGGCATTACCGTGGCCGTGTGCGACGCGGTCATCCCGCCCTCCAAGCCCGAGCTTTTGGCCGAGGCCGACGAGCGGGTGTCCAAGGTGATCAAGCAGTTCAACCGCGGCCTGATCTCCAACGAGGAGCGCTACAACAGCGTGATCCAGATCTGGCAGGAGACCACCGACAAGGTGTCGAAGGCGCTGGCCGACAACCTGGAGGACCGCAACCCCATCTTCATGATGGCGGATTCCGGCGCCCGCGGCTCCATGAACCAGATCAAGCAGCTGGCCGGCATGCGCGGCCTGCTGGCCAACACCGCTGGCAAGACCATTGAGATGCCCATCCGCGCAAACTACCGCGAGGGCCTGAACATTCTGGAATACTTCGTGTCCAGCCGCGGCGCCCGCAAGGGCCTGGCCGACACCGCCCTGCGCACCGCCGACTCGGGCTATCTGACCCGCCGCCTGGTGGACGTGTCGCAGGATGTGATCATCCGCGAGGAGGACTGCGGCGCCGACCACGGCATTGTGGTGGCGGACATCCGGGAGGGCAAGGAAGAAATCGAGACCTTCCGCGAGCGGCTGATCGGCCGGTTTGCCGTGGGCGACGTGACCGACCCGGCCACCGGCGAGGTGATTGTGCCCGAGGGCAAGATGATGGACCTGTTCGACGCCGAGAAGATCGGGGCCGCGGGCATTACCAGCCTGGAGCTGCGCAGCGTTCTGAGCTGCCGCTCGAAGCTTGGCGTGTGCGCCCACTGCTACGGCGCGAACCTTGCCAACGGCAACCCCGTGCACGTGGGCGAATCGGTGGGCGTGATCGCCGCCCAGTCCATCGGTGAGCCGGGCACCCAGCTGACCATGCGTACCTTCCACACCGGCGGCATTGCCTCGGCCGAGGACATCACCCAGGGCCTGCCCCGCGTGGAGGAGCTGTTCGAGAGCCGCCGCCCCAAGGCGCTGGCGATCATGACCGAGATCTCGGGCACCGCCCACATCGACGACAGCAAGAAAAACCGCCATGTGGTGGTGAGCGGCGTGGATGAAAACGGCGCCCCCGCCGAAAAGAGCTACCTGATCCCCTTTGGCCAGCGCGTGCGCGTTTCCGAGGGCCAGCAGCTTGAAAAGGGCGATATGATCACCGAGGGCCACGCCTACCCCCACGACATCCTGGCCATCAAGGGCCGCACCGCCGTGGAAAACTACCTGATCCAGGAAGTGCAGAAGGTGTACCGCCTGCAGGGCGTGGAGATCAACGACAAGCACATCGAGGTCATTGTGCGGCAGATGCTGCGCAAGGTCCGGGTGGACGACGCGGGTTCGACCAGCCTGATCGGCGGCGCCCTGGCCGACAAGATGAAGGTGGAGGAGCAGAACGACGCCATCCGCGAGCGCATTGCCGCGGGGGAAGAGGGGCTCAAGGAGGCGCAGTACACCCAGGTGCTGCTGGGCATCACCAAGGCTTCTCTGGCGACCGACAGCTTTATGTCCGCCGCGTCGTTCCAGGAGACCACCCGGGTGCTCACCGAGGCCGCCATCAAGGGCAAGGTGGACCCGCTCATGGGCCTGAAGGAGAACGTCATCATCGGCAAGCTCATCCCTGCGGGCACCGGCCTGGCAGAGGTGGAGGAGGAGCTGGTGCGCCGCGAGGCGGACCAGCTGGGCGCTGACCCCCTGCTGGTCATCAGCGAGGAGCCCGTATTTGCCACCGTGGAACAGTAAAAGCAGCCCCGTTTGCGCCCCCGCCGTTTTGGCGGGGGCGCCTTTTGCTTTGGGGGCCGCAGCGCCTGGCCGGACGCTTGGGCAGTGGGCGCAGCGCCGGGGCAAAGCGAAGGACGCTTTTTAGGCCGCGCGCCCTGGCTGCGGCCCAAAAGGCGAAAAGCGCGGCCGCCCCCCTAAGCTTTTTGATTGCGCCGCAGGGAAAAGCACCCGAAAATGCAGGCATACGCAATAAAACGCGGGCCCGCATCGTTCCTTATAATAGAGTGATGGGGAGGGGGAAGCTGTATGAAAAAGCGCGGCGTGTGCCTGCTGCTTGCAGCGCTGACGGCGTTTTTGTGCGCCCCTGCCGGGGCGGCGGCGGGGCGGCAGGGCGAGGCCGGGCAGATCGAGCTTGAAGTGCGCGGCCCGGCGGGGATGGCCCTGCAAAGGCTTACGGACGGCAGCGTGAGCAGCAAGTGCGGCTTTTCCGAAAAGGGCACGGTGGAGGTGCGCAGCAGCGAGGGGTTCGCGGGGCTTTACCTGATCTTCGACCGCCCCGCCCTGTGGACCCTTGTTCACCAGGACGGCAGCGGGGAAGCCCGCGGCCAGGACGGGTTTCTGCACGAATACCTGCCCCTGGAACGCCCGGAATACCGGGTGGAACTTGTTCTGCCCCAGGGGGCGGTTCTGTGCGAGGTGCAGGCCTTTGGGCAGGGGACGCTGCCCGCCCGGGTGCAGGTGTGGCAGCCGCCCTGTGAGAGGGCGGATCTGCTGGTGCTGCCCACCCACGCGGACGACGAGCACCTGTGGTTCGGCGGTGCGCTGCCCTACTATGCGGGCGAAAAGGGGTACGACGTGCAGGTGGCGTATATGACCAACCACTGGGGAGAACCCTGCCGCCCCCACGAATTGCTGGACGGCCTGTGGACGGTGGGGGTGAGGCATTACCCTGTGGTCTCGGAGTTTGCGGACCTTTATGCCTCCAAGGAAAGCCTGGAGGCCGCCCGTGGGGTGTATGACGAACAGGCGGTTACCGCCTGGCAGGTGGAGCAGCTGCGGCGGTTCGAGCCGCTGGTGGTGCTGGGGCACGATGTGAACGGGGAGTACGGCCACGGTGCGCACCGGCTCAACGCGGCCACCCTGCTGAAAGCGCTGGAAATGAGCGGCGACCCGGCTGTTTTTCCCCAAAGCGCCGCGCTGTATGGGACCTGGCAGGTGCAGAAGTGCTACCTGCACCTCTGGCCGGAAAACACGGTGCAGATGGAGTGGGGCGAAATGCCGCTGGAGGCCTTTGGCGGAAAAACTGCGCTGGAAATGGCCGCCGAGGGCTTTGCCTGCCACGCCAGCCAGACCCAGTGGTTTCAGGTAAAGGCGGGGGGCAGAAACGACTGCCGGAAATTCGGCCTGGCGTTTACCGCCGTGGGGCCGGACGGGGCAAAGAACGATTTTTTTGAACATACGGACCGGGGGAGCGAACGTTGAGCCACAGGACAGAGCAAAAACATATTTATCACGCGCCGAAATGGCATGCGCGGCCCCCGGAGGCACAGGCGCCTGCAGGGCCCAAAAACGCCCGGACGGCCCGCCGCGGCCACCCGGTGCGCCGGGCTTTGGCGGCGGTGGGGGTGCTGCTGGCAGCTTTGACGGCCTTTTTGCTGGCGGCGGTCTGGATGATCTGCAGGGGCCCCAGCCCGGCGGCCCGGGACCTGTTTGTGAACACGGTGATGGAGACCAGCGCCGCCAAATTTGTGGCCGGCATCTTTTTGAGCGAAGAGGAGGTGCAGGCCATCCTGGACCGCAACGGTGTGCTGGAAACGGGCGAGGTGACCAGTGAAACCGGGGCGTTTGAAGCGCCCGAGGAGAGCGTACCCCCCGAGACCATTGAACTGCACGAGGTGAACGGGGGCAGCTTTAAGGGCAAGATGATGGTGGTGCACGACCCCGGCCGCGTGCGGGTGGCGGCGCTTGCCAGCTTTGACGCCGATGGCCAGGGCAAGAAGCTGGCCGACCTGGTGGCGCAGGAGGGGGCGGTGGCCGGAATCAACGGCGGCGGCTTTGCCGACGAGGGCGGCGTTGGCAGCGGCAGCGTGCCGCTGGGCATCGTGATCCAGAACGGAACGCTGCGGGCCGGAAGCCTGACGGCAAGCTATTCGGTGATCGGTTTTGACGGGGAAGACCGCCTGGTGGTGGGCCGCATGACCGGCCAGCAGGCGCTGGACAAGGGCCTGCGGGACGCCATCAGCTTTGGGCCGGCGTTTATTGTGAACGGCAAGGCGGCCGAGATCTCGGGCACGGGCGGCGGGCTGAACCCGCGGACCGTGATCGGCCAGCGGGCCGACGGCGCGGTGCTGCTGCTGGTGATCGACGGGCGGCAGCCCCAGAGCCTGGGGGCAACCTATCAGGACTGCGTGCAGGTGATGCAGGAATGGGGCGCGGTGAACGCCGCCAACCTGGACGGCGGTTCCAGCACCCAGATGATCTATGAGGGAGAAACGGTGAACGTGTGCGCCTCGCTGTATGGGCCGCGCAAGCTGCCCACCGCCATTGTGGTGGATGCGGTGCAGGAGGGCGGAAATGGCTGAAAAAAAGCGGAATGCAAGACCCTTCTGGCCCCGGCTGCTGGGGCTGGCGCTGGCGCTCACCCTGGCGGGAGGCGCGGCCCTGGCGTGGATGTGGCGCGCGCTGGAACGATATGAGGCGGCCACCCCGGAGGCCTCCATTCTGAGCTGCATCCGCGCGGTACAGGCGGGCGGCGAAGCGCCGGAGCCGCCTTACGAGCTGCTGCCGGGCCGTTTTGGCAGCGAAAAGGACTACTGGGCCGCCGCTGAAAAGCAGCTGGCGGCGCTGCCGGCCAGCCGCGACGAGCTGCGCTTTTTCCGCACGGCGCAGGGGGAGGCCGTGCGCTACACCGTGACCGCGCAGGAGGGGCAAAAGGCAGAGTTTTTGCTGTACCCCCAGCAGGGCGGCTGGCGGGCGTGGCCCATTGTCCCGGCGCTGCCGGACTATAGTTTCACAGCCCCTGCGACGGCGCGCCTGTGGGTAAACGGCGTGCCGCTGAGCGACGCCGAGAAGGTGGGCGGCGCGGCGGCCCCCGGTTTTGAGGCGCTGGGCGAAACGGCCCCGCAGGTGTATACTTATCAGGTGAGCGGCCTGCTTGCGCCCCCGGAACTGACCGCCGAGAGCGACGAGGGCGAGTGCCTGGTGGAGTGGAGCGGCGAGCGCGCCGCCCATGTGGAGGTAAGGCTGGCGGGCGAGGCAGCGGACGAACTGGCGGCGTTTTTGGAACGGGCGGCCCGGGTATACGCGGCGTTTGTTTCCAGCGACGCGGCGTTCAGCGAGCTTTCGCCGCTGCTGGTGAAGGACACGGCTTTTTATCACGACCTGCGCACCTTTGATTCCCACTGGTATGTGAGCCATGACTCGGTGGAGTTTGAGGAAATGCAGGTGCTGGAGCTGGCCAGCGCAGGCGGAGAGGCGGCGAGCGGCACGGTGAGCTTTACCTATGTGGTGAAAAAAGAGGGGCTGAAGCCCCGCAGCTACCCCTCCTGCTACCGCATGTGCGCGGTGCGGCGGGACGGGGCGTGGAGGCTGCTGGCACTGCAGGTCAAATGAACCGGCGCGGCGCCGGAAAAACGGAAAGGACGGGTGGAGCGCGAGATGCAGCCCAAAGGAATTGAGATCCCGGAAAAGGTGCGGCAGGTTTTGCACAATTTGCAGCGAAACAACATGGAAGCGGAATATGTGGATCGGAAGGAGGGGGCGGCGCCCGCCGTTCAGGCCCTGCTGCGCCCGGGTGACAGGATCGCCGTGGGGGGCTCGGCCACCCTGGAGCAGACCGGGGTGCTGGAGCTGGTGCGAAGCCCGGAGTACCGGTTCATCGACCGGTATGAAGAGGACCTGGGCGAAGCACAGAGAAAAGAGCGGCTGCGGGCAGCGTTTGAGGCCGACGTTTTGCTGTGTTCGGCAAACGCCATTTTAGAGAGCGGGGAGCTGTATCAGGTGGACGGCCTGAGCAACCGCATCGCACCCCTTGTATACGGGCCGGGCCGGGTGATCGTTGTGGCGGGCGTGAACAAGATCGTGGAGGACCTTGCGCAGGCGGCCCACCGGGTGAGGACGGTCACCGCGCCGGCCATTGTGAAAAAGTGGGGCCTGGACGCGCCTTGTATCCACGCGGGCGGCTGTGTGGCGGAGGGCGGCGAGCTGGGCAGGGGCTGCATGTGCGACGCGCGGCGCTGCTGCAACTTTTTGGTGATGGGCCGCCAGCGGGTCAAAGGGCGCATCCGGGTGATCCTGGTGGGGGAAGCGCTGGGGTTTTGAGCGGAATGGCGGAAAAAGAGGAAAGAAGGAGGGCGGCTTTGCCTTGCTGACCAAAGAAAAACAAAAGCTCCGGCTGCAGGCGCTGGAATGGGCGCTGTGCGCGCTGGGGGTGCTGGCGGTGAGCCTGAGCCTTGCCCTGGCGCGGGTGGAAACCTGCGATTACGTTTCGGTAAACGGGGATTTTCAGAGCTACAACGTGTTCCGGCGCATTCTGGCCGGGCAGACGCCCTATGTGGATTTTGCAAACTATGTGGGCATGGCCCCGGTGGTGCTGAACCTGCCGCTGGTGGCGCTGAACAACAGCTTTGCAAACAGCCTGTTCGTGACCAATTTCACCGCGGCACTGCTGTTCAGCGTTACGGTGTTGCTGGTGTTTTGGCTGGTCGCCCGCTCGCGCCCCGCCGCCCTGCTGGCGGCGGTGTTCTTTGTGAAGTTCTGCTCTTCCGGGCTGCTGGGCACCCTGCTGGGGGCGCGGCTGGGGGGCTATTTGACCGGGCTGTTCGAGAGCCTTTATACCCCCTCGAACTCCATGCGCATTGCGCGGCTGTTTTTGCCGTTTTTGCTGGCGGGCGCGGCGCTGGTGTGGCTGAAGGCCCGCCGCTGCGGCCTGGAAGGGGACGCGCTGCAGCAGGCCCTGGCGCGGCGGGCGCCCTGCCTTGTGTGGGGGCTGGCGGCGGGGCTGGGCGTGAGCTGGAGCAACGATTTTGGCCTGGCCTGCCTTTTTTGCCTGACGGTCTTGTTTGTGCTGGTGCAGGCGCTGCGCCTGTGGGAGGGCTGGCGGGCGCTCGCCGCGCGGCTGGGGATTTATCTGGCCGGGGCGCTGGGCGGGGCCGCCGTGAGCGCCTGCCTTGCTTCGGGAGGGCACCCGCTGGCCTACCTGCGCTTTACCCGGGACGTGGGCGGCTGGCAGTATTTTTACTTCAACGGCACCGGCGGGCGGGCCATGCTGCTTTACCTGCTGGAAACCCCGCGGCTGTGGGCCTTTGCGCTGCCGGCCGCGGCATTTTTGGCATGGTGCCTGACGCGCCTTTGGCAAAAGCGCCTGACCGACCGGCAGCTGGTGCTGGGCTTTTTGGCATTCGCCATCCTGGCGGCCACGGGCGCGTATACCGTGAGCGGCAGCGGCTACAATTTTAAAGAAGCTCTGGAAGGGTATACCTGGCTTGCCCTGTTCGCGCTGGCGGCGCGGGGGCTGGTGCGGCTGACCCGGCGCGCTGCCCGCCTGCGGGACGGCGCTTTGCGCCTGGCGGCCGCCGGCCTTGCCCTGGCGCTGGCGGTGCTGACGGTGCGGGACGCCGCCGGCTGGAAAAACGCGGAGCATAAGGGGGAATACCTCCCCGCGCTGGGCGGCTGGTGCGAGTACACCCGGGCGCTGGTGGACGCCCCGGCCCTGACCGGCGGGGCGCCGGTGTTCTCGGCCTATGCCACCGGCCTTGAAACGGTGGAGGGGACCTTTCAGCCCACCGGCTGCGATTACATCATCCACGCCTTGGGCGAGGAGCGCAGGGCGGCCTATCTGGCCGAGTTTGAGCGGGGGGCGTACCCCTATGCCCAGACCCCGCGCCTGGAGCTGGAAAATTGGCTGACCGCCCAGAATTGGGACTTTTACCGGGAGCTGTGGGCCGGGTATGAGCGGGTGAGCGATACCGAGTACAGCTGGCTGTGGCGCAGGTGCGGCGACCGCGCCCTGCCGATCCGGGCGCAGGCGGCGGTGGAGCAGCTGGACGGGGGTATGGTGCAGATCACGGTCAGCGCGCCGGGGAGCGAAACGTTTACCGCGGATCTGGAAATCGTGTACGACACGGCGTTTACCGGCGGCTGGGGGGCCTTTGTTTCGCTGGGGCGGCGGCTGGTGAGCTTTGGCACGCCCGTATTTGGGGATATGCCCGGGGTGGGGGCGAACCTGCCGGCGGCGGGGCGTGCGTACCTGCCCGTGCGGGTGGAAAACGGCAGCGGCACCGTGACCCTGTGGGCACAGGACAACGCGTATGTTCGCCTGACGGTGCAGAGCGCCGAGGTGGTGCGGGCGCTGCCCGCCATGGATCTGTATGAGCGAAGCGGGGAGGGAAAAGGGCTTTGAAGCAATGGGCAAAACGCGCGGCGTGGCCCGCGGCGGGCCTTGCGCTGGGGCTGGCGGTGTTCCTGGCGGTGTACGGGCCGCTGCCGCTGGAGGTGACGAACGATTCCTGGCTGCTGGGGGGATACGTGGAGACCGACCTGCTGCAGCATTATGCCGGGTGGCTGGCCATTAAAAACCAGGGCCTTTCCTGGCCGCTGACCTTTACCGCCGGGCTGGACTGGCCCGTGGGGGGCGCGGCCGCCCTGGCCGACTGCATCCCGCTGCTGGCGGTGCCCTTTGGCCTTGTTCGCGCCTGGCTGCCCGCGACCTTTCAGTATTTTGGGTGGTTTGTGTGCGGCAGCCTGATGCTGCAGGGGGAGGCCGCGGTGCGGCTGGTGCGGCTGTTCACCAAAAGGGCGCCCTGTGTGCTGGCGGGGGCGGCGCTGCTGTGCGTTTCGCCCGTTTTGCTGGAACGGGCGTTCCGGCACACCGCCCTTTCGGCCCACTGGCTGATCCTGTACGCCCTTTATCTTTATTTTAAAAGCGCCCGCGGCGGGTTTGCAAAAATGCCGGCGGGCGGTTTTATCGCCCTGGCCGCGCTGGCGGCTGCGATCCACCTGTATTTTGTGCCCATGGTGCTGGCCATCGCCCTGGCCTGCGGTATTTCGGCGGGGCTGGCGGCGCGCCGCTGGCGCGGGCCGCTTTTGGGGGTGGGGAGCGCCGTGCTGGCGGCGCTTGCCGCAGCCTGGGCGCTGGGCTTTTTTTCGGTAAAGGGCAGCGAGGCGGGCGGCTACGGGAGCTTTGGCATGAACCTGAATGCGCTGTGGAACCCGGTGAGCCTGGACTGGAACTGGTGGGTGCCCGGCCAGGGGCAGCTTTGCTGGTCCCGGGTGCTGCCCGTGCGGCCGCTGGTGGGGAACAGCCTGGAGGCCTTTAATTACCTGGGGCTGGGGCTGCTGGCCGCCGGCGCGGCGTGCGACGCTGCGCTGCTGGGGGCCCTGGCGCTGAAAAGGCTTGCCCCGCGCAGGCTTTGGCGCTTTGCAAAAAGGCACCTGCCGCTGGCCGCAGTGTGCGCGCTGCTCACAGCCTTTGCGGTGAGCAACGTGGTCACGGCGAACAGCCGCACCCTGCTGGAGCTGCCGCTGCCCGGGCCGCTGCTGGCGCTGTGCGACGTGTTCCGGGCCAGCGGCAGGATGTTCTGGCCGGTGTGGTACCTGCTGGCGCTGGCCGCCGTGGTGCTGCCGGCCAGGCTGCCCCGCAGGGGGATGGCGGCCGGCGCGCTGGCGCTGGTGCTTGCGGTGCAGCTGTTTGATCTGTCCGGCGCGCTGGGGCAGAAAAGGGCCTGGTTTGCCGGGGTGCAGGCCCAGCCGCCCGCCGCGGTGCTCACGCAGGAGGAAGAAGCCCTTTTGGCGGGCGCCGCGGGCTTTTTTGCACTGGAGGCGTGCGCGGACCGGTCGCTGGCCGCGGCGGTGCAGCGCTGCGGCCCCGCCACGAACATCCGCCTGCTGGCGAGGGGCAGCGGCGAGGCGCTGGAGGCGCGGATCGGGCAGGTGCGCGAGGCGCTGCTGCAGGGGGAACAGCCCCTGCCCGGCACGGTGTATTACACCGCCGACGAAGCCCTGGCGGACCAGGTGGCCGCCCGGTTCCCGGCAGGGCGGAAAACCTTGTTTTATCAGGGCTGGCTGCTGTGTTTGGGGTAAAAAAGACCGTTTTAGCCCCGGATTTTGAAAATTCAGTGTTTTGAACAAGGATTTTCGGAAAATACTGTTGACATAGACAATCGCAGTGTGTAGAATGAAACTGTTGCGCCCCCTGGCCCCACTATGCCATTTTCGGTATGGAAAAGCCTTTGGCCCGCAGCGAAACATCAACAAAGAAAGGAGAACACAATGCCTACTTTTAACCAGCTCGTACGCAAAGGCCGCGAGGTGTCTGTCCGCAAGTCTACCGCCCCTGCTTTGCAGAAGGCCTACAACTCTTTGGACAAGTCGTACAGCAACGCCAACAGCCCGCAAAAGCGCGGTGTGTGCACTGCTGTTCGTACCATGACCCCCAAAAAGCCGAACTCTGCCCTGCGTAAGGTAGCCCGTGTCAAGCTCACGAATGGTATCGAGGTAACCTCTTACATTCCGGGTATCGGCCACAACCTGCAGGAGCACAGCGTCGTACTGATCCGCGGCGGCCGTGTGAGGGACCTGCCTGGCGTTCGTTACCACATCATCCGTGGTACCCTGGACACCCAAGGCGTGGCCAACCGCAACCAGGCCCGTTCCAAGTACGGTGCGAAGCGCCCCAAGGCCGGTGCAGCCAAGAAGTAATCAAACGTATACCCCGCCATCAAAGGCTTTCATATATATGGTTGCCTTTTTGCATGGCACAACGGGAGTTTATTGCTTTCGAGTACCGATGATATCATTCTGTGAAGGAGGGAAGAAAGATGCCTAGAAGAGGTAACATTGCAAAGCGGGACGTTCTGGCGGACCCGCTGTACAATTCCAAAATGGTCACTCGCCTGATCAACAGCATCATGCTGGACGGCAAGAAGGGCGTCGCTCAGAAAATCGTTTACGATGCGTTTGAGATCGTAAAGGAAAAGACCGGTAACGATCCTTTGGAGATGTTCGAGAAAGCGCTCGAGAACATCATGCCCAGCCTGGAAGTCAAGGCCCGCCGTGTGGGCGGCTCCACCTATCAGGTGCCCCTGGAAGTGCGGCCCGAGCGCCGCGAGACCCTGGGCCTGCGCTGGCTCACCACCTACGCCCGCGCCCGCAATGAGCGCACCATGCGCGAGCGGCTGGCCAACGAGATCATGGACGCTGTGAACGGTACCGGCAACGCTGTGAAGAAGCGCGAGGATACCCACAAGATGGCCGACGCCAACAAGGCGTTCGCCCATTACCGTTATTGATCCCGTCTGGATTTTTAGGAGGTTAATATGCCAAGAGACGTTTCTCTGGAAATGACCAGAAACATCGGCATTATGGCGCATATCGACGCAGGCAAAACCACCACCACCGAGCGTATCCTGTATTACACTGGTGTAAACCACAAGATCGGTGAAACGCACGATGGCGCGGCCACCATGGACTGGATGGCGCAGGAGCAGGAGCGTGGTATTACCATTACTTCTGCCGCCACCACCTGTTACTGGAGCCACACGGAGCTGCTGAGCGATCCCGCCGCTGCCAAGAAAAACCGGCACCGGATCAACATCATTGACACCCCGGGCCACGTGGACTTCACCGTGGAGGTGGAGCGGAGCCTGCGCGTGCTGGACGGTTCTGTGACCGTGCTGTGCGCCAAGGGCGGTGTGGAGCCCCAGTCCGAGACTGTGTGGCGCCAGGCCGACAAATACCGCGTGCCCCGCATGGCCTACGTGAACAAGATGGACATTATGGGCGCCGATTTTTACCGCGTTGTGAAAATGATGCGCGAGCGCCTGAAGTGCAACGCGGTGCCCATTCAGCTGCCCATCGGCAAGGAAGATGACTTCAAGGGCATTATCGACCTGATCGATATGACCGCGGACATCTACTACGACGACATGGGCACCGACATCCGCGTGGAGCCGATCCCCGAGGATATGAAGGAACTGGCCGAGCAGTATCGCGCCGAGCTGCTGGAGGCGGTTGCCGAGGGCGACGAAGAGCTGATGATGAAGTACCTGGAGGGCGAGGAGCTCACCCGGGAAGAGATCAAAAAAGCCCTGCGCCATGAGACCATCGACAACACCATCGTGCCCGTGACCTGCGGTACTTCTTACCGCAACAAGGGCGTGCAGAAGCTGCTGGACGCGATTGTGGACTACATGCCCGCCCCGACCGACATCGAGGACATCAAGGGCACCGACCCCAAGACCGGCGAGGAGACCAGCCGCCCGTCCGCGGACGACGCGCCGTTCTCCGCACTGGCCTTTAAGATCGCCACCGACCCGTTTGTGGGCAAGCTGTGCTTCTTCCGCGTCTATTCCGGCAAGGTGGACGCCGGCAGCACCGTGTTCAACTCGGTGAAGGACAACAACGAGCGCATGGGCCGCATTCTGCAGATGCACGCCAACCACCGGCAGGACATTGAGACCTGCTACGCCGGCGACATTGCCGCCGCGGTGGGCCTGAAGAACACCACCACCGGCGACACCCTGTGCGACCCCAAGCACCCCGTTATTCTGGAGAGCATGGAGTTCCCCGAGCCCGTGATCCGCGTTGCCATTGAGCCCAAGACCAAAGCCGGTCAGGAGAAGATGGGCATTGCGCTGAACAAGCTGGCCGAAGAGGACCCCACCTTCCGGACCTGGACCGACGAGGAAACTGGCCAGACCATCATTGCCGGCATGGGCGAGCTGCACTTGGAGATCATTGTGGACCGCCTGCTGCGCGAGTTCAAGGTGGAGGCCAACGTGGGCGCGCCCCAGGTGGCCTACCGCGAGTGCATCCGCCGGCCCGCTTCCTCCAATACCAAGTATGCGCGCCAGTCCGGTGGTAAGGGCCAGTACGGTCACTGCATCATCGACATTGAGCCCGGCGAGCCCGGTAAGGGCTACGAGTTCGTGAACGCTGTTGTTGGCGGCGAAGTGCCCAAGGAGTTCATTGGACCCATCGACCAGGGCATCCAGGGCGCCATGAAGGCCGGCATTCTGGCCGGTTACCCGGTGGAGGATGTGAAGGTCACCCTGAAGGGCGGCTCGTACCACGAGGTCGACTCTTCGGAAATGGCGTTTAAGATCGCCGGTTCCATGGCGTTTAAGGACGCCATGGCCAAGGCGGACCCCGCCATCATGGAGCCCATCATGAAGGTCGCGGTAATTGTGCCCGACGACTACATGGGCGACGTGATCGGCGATCTGAACGCCCGCCGCGGCCAGATCCAGGGCATGGAAGCCCTGACCGGTTCGCAGCAGATCAATGCGTTCGTGCCCCTGTCGAACATGTTCGGTTACTCTACCGACCTGCGCAGCAAGACCCAGGGCCGCGGCCAGTATTCCATGGAGCCCAGCCACTATGCCGAGGTTCCCAAGAATATTGCCGAGGGCATTATGGCCGGCCGCAAGAAGGACTGAGTTTCGGGCGGCCCGGAGCGGCGCAAAACGCCAAATATCACTTGATTTTTGGCACGAGTTCTAGTATCATAACCATAGGTTCAAACGGTTCTAAAAAAGGAGGATAAATTAAAATGGGCAAAGCTAAATTTGAGCGCAACAAACCCCATGTCAACATTGGCACCATCGGCCACGTTGACCACGGCAAGACCACCCTGACTGCCGCCATCACCAAGGTGCTGGCCATGAAGGGCGACGCCGAATTCACCGATTACGCCAACATCGATAAGGCTCCCGAGGAGCGCGAGCGCGGCATTACCATCAACACCTCCCACGTGGAGTACCAGACCGACAACCGTCACTATGCCCACGTGGACTGCCCGGGCCACGCCGACTACGTGAAGAACATGATCACCGGCGCTGCCCAGATGGACGGCGCGATCTTGGTGGTGTCTTCCGCCGACGGCCCCATGCCCCAGACCCGCGAGCACATCCTGCTGTCCCGCCAGGTAGGCGTGCCCTACATCGTGGTGTTCATGAACAAGGTGGACCAGGTGGACGACGAGGAGCTGCTGGATCTGGTGGAGATGGAGATCCGCGATCTGCTGACCGAGTACGAGTTCCCCGGCGACGACACCCCCATCATCAAGGGCAGCGCGCTGAAGGTGCTGGAGTCCAGCTCCACCGACGTGAACGCCCCCGAGTACAAGTGCATCCTGGACCTGATGGAAGCGGTGGACAGCTACATCCCCACCCCCGACCGCATGGCCGACCAGCCGTTCCTGATGCCTGTTGAGGACGTGTTCACCATCACCGGCCGCGGCACTGTTGCCACCGGCCGTGTGGAGCGCGGCCAGATCAAGACCGGCGAGGAAGTTGAGATCGTTGGCCTGAAGGAAGAGAAGACCAAGACCACCGTTACCGGCCTGGAGATGTTCCGCAAGCTGCTGGACTACGCCGAAGCCGGCGACAACGTGGGCGCTCTGCTGCGCGGCGTGCAGCGCACCGACATCGAGCGCGGCCAGGTGCTGGCGAAGCCCGGCACCATTCACCCCCACACCAAGTTCCAGGGCCAGGTGTACATCCTGAAAAAGGATGAGGGCGGCCGTCACACCCCGTTCTTCAACAACTATCGCCCCCAGTTCTACTTCCGCACCACCGACGTGACCGGCGTCATCACCCTGCCCGAGGGCACCGAGATGTGCATGCCCGGCGACAACGTGACCATCGAAGTGGAGCTGATCACCCCCATCGCCATGGACGAGGGCCTGCGTTTCGCCATCCGTGAGGGCGGCCGCACCGTGGGTTCCGGCGTGGTTTCCAAGATCTACGAGTAATCGTTTGAGCTTGTAAGGCACTTTAAAGCTCCCCGCCTGTTTGGGCGGGGAGCTTTTTGCAGCTGTGGGGGCATTTTGTGTTGCGCGGGAAATATTCCCTGTGCTATAATAACCGAAGAACCGCGGTGACTGCCAATTAAAAGCGGCGAGTTTTGCCCCTTGCGGGAAAGCCCGCCGCGGCGCGCTGCTTTGCCGGCCGGACCCGGCGTTCACGGCATAAGCAATGCACCCCTGAAGAGCGCCGCACGGCGATAAAATTACAAAGGATGGGAGATATCACTCAATGAAGCAGGATATGATCGTGATCCTTGACCTGGGCGGCGAGCAGAGCGCCCAAATTGCCCGCGAGGTGCGCGCGCTGGGGGTGTACAGCGAGATCCACCCCAACGACCTGACCGCGCAGCAGCTGGCCGCGCTGCCGGGCGTGAGGGGGTTCATTTTAAACGGCGGCCCCAACAATGTGGTGGACGGCGCGGCCCTGGAGCCCAGTGAGGCGGTGCTGCAGAGCGGCCTGCCCGTGCTTGCGGCGGATTATGCCGGCGCGCCCGCCTGGCCCGCCGGCGACGCCGAGCGCGAACAGATGCTGCGCGCGTTCGTGTTTGACACCTGCAAGGCCGAGGCGAACTGGAACATGAAGAACTTCATTGCCGACCAGATCGAGCTGGTGAGGCGGCAGGTGGGGGACAAAAAGGTGCTGCTGGCGCTCTCGGGCGGGGTGGACAGCAGCGTGGTGGCCGCGTTGCTGCTGCGCGCCATTGGGGACCAGCTGACCTGTGTGCATGTGAACCACGGGCTGCTGCGCAAGGGCGAGCCCGAGCAGGTGGTGCAGGTGTTCCGCCACAACCTGGGCGCAAACCTGGTGTATGTGGACGCCACCGACCGCTTTTTGGACAAGCTGGCCGGCGTGGCCGACCCCGAGCAAAAGCGCAAGATCATTGGCGCCGAGTTCATCCGGGTGTTTGAGGAAGAGGCCAGAAAGCTTTCGGGCATTGAATTTTTGGCCCAGGGCACCATTTACCCGGACATTGTGGAGAGCGGCACAAAAACCAACAAGGTGGTCAAGAGCCACCACAATGTGGGCGGCCTGCCGGAGGATCTGGCCTTCGAGCTGGTGGAGCCGGTGCGCCAGCTTTTCAAGGACGAGGTGCGCGCGGCGGGCCTTGCGCTGGGGCTTCCGGCGGATATGGTCTACCGCCAGCCGTTCCCCGGGCCGGGGCTGGGGGTGCGGTGCCTGGGCGCCATCACCCGCGACCGGCTGGAGGCTTTGCGCGAGAGCGACGCCATTCTGCGTGAGGAATTTGCAAAAGCCGGCCTGGACAAAACGGTGTGGCAGTATTTCACCATTGTGCCGGATCTGAAAAGCGTGGGCGTGCGCGACAACGCCCGCTGCGACGAGTGGCCCGCGATCATTCGTGCCGTGAACACGGTGGACGCGATGACCGCCACAATCGAGGACATCCCCTGGCCGGTGCTGCACGCCATCACCCAGCGCATCGTGACCGAGGTGAAGGGGATCAACCGGGTCTGCTATGACCTGACGCCGAAGCCCACCGGGACGATTGAGTGGGAATGACCGTCAAAACGGCTCAAACCCGCATGAATACAGGGTTTTTGACCTGTCAATCTGCCTTGTGATACTGGATTGATACTATTCGTGTCAACCCGGTACACAAGAGAATGATTGCAAAGGGCAAGCAAGCCGCCCTGCTGAACGACAAATTCAGCAGGGCGGCTTTGCTTGTCCTATTTTTCTTTTCTCCAAGGAACATAGTAGTCAAACCGTTTGCTGTCGTCACAGGTACACGGCCAGTTGATTTTCCATTCAAAGTATTCCTCCCTGGTAATTTCCCCGGCGTGAAGTTCCTGCTGACGCAAGAGCCATTCCCGCATGAACTCATCTACCAGCCCATAGTTGAAGTATATGCCCACGGGAGGTTGAGCGGGCCAGTCGTCCGTGTCATTGTAGCGGACGGCGGTATCATCGGAGGCCCCCGTCTTGCCGGGATTGCGGACAAGCTGAAACAAGCGGATGGAGCCGGGGCTGTCCTCGTCCAGCCAGAAGAATGTCCGCATGAAGTCCTCGGCGCAGCCAGGACGGAGCGTGTAGAAGTTCTGGAAGTCTACCCGAAGCGCCTGGGCAATCTTGTCCAGCAGTTCCCTTTTCGGAACACGGTAATTCGTTTCGTACTGGGCAATACGGTTGTCCGCTCCCTTTTCCTCAAAACCGACAGCCAGCCCCAATTCCTTTTGCGTCATGCCTCGAAAAGTTCGGATTTTCTTGATTTTTTCTCCTACTGTCATATGTTCCACCGCCTTTGAACATAGTATAGCGCAAATAAGCGAAATACGCAAGAGAAAAATTAACAAAATTGCGAAATTTCCTCTTGACATTAACAACCATGCGAATGTATAATAAGGACGTTGGCATTAACAATTTTGCGAATAAGAAGCGAGGAGGTGAAAACATGAGCAAGGAACTGTTTGTACGGGCCGAGGAAGTGGCCGGGGTGCTGGGTATCTCCAAACCCTACGCCTACAAGCTGGTGCGGGAGATGAACGAGGAACTGAAGCAGAAGGGTTTCCTCACCATCCCCGGACGGGTGAGCAGGAATTACTTTGAGGAAAAGTTCTATGGACTGCGGGAAAATCAGTAAGGAGGGAACAAAATGCCAGCATACAAAGACAAGGCCAAAGGCACATGGTATGCGTCCTTTTACTTTGAGAACTGGACAGGGAAAAAGGAAAAGAAGATGAAACGGGGTTTCAAGACCAAGCGGGAGGCGCTGGAGTGGGAACGGACGTTCCTGCAACAGCAGACCGCTGACCTGGATATGACCTTTGAGAGTTTCGTGGCGCTCTACGCTACGGACATGAAAGGCCGTATCAAGGAGAACACCTGGGGGACGAAAGAGCATATCCTCTACAAGAAGCTGGTGCCATACTTCGGCAAGCGGAAAATGAGCGAGATTAGTTCTAAAGAGGTCATGGCGTGGCAAAGCGAAATGCTCAACTACCGGGACAAGAACGGCAAGCCCTACTCCCCCGTTTACTTGAAAACGCTGCACAATCAGTTGAGCGCCGTTTTCAATCATGCGGTGAAGCACTACAAGCTGAAAGCCAACCCCGCCGCCCAGGTGGGCAACATGGGCAAGGCCAAGGGCCGGGAAATGCTGTTCTGGACGAAAGCGGAGTATCTGAAATTTGCTGACGCTATGATGGACAAGCCCCTCTCCTACTATACCTTTGAAATGCTCTACTGGTGCGGTATCCGGGAGGGGGAATTGCTGGCCCTCACCCCTGGGGACTTCGACTTTGAGAAGCAGACGGTTTCCATCTCAAAATCCTATCAGCGTATCAAGGGCCAGGATGTAGTCACCGACCCCAAGACCGCCAAGAGCAACAGGGTCATTCAAATGCCCGCTTTCCTCTGTGAAGAAATGGAGGACTACATCAAGAGCCTGTATGCCGCAAAGCCGACAGACCGCATTTTCCCCGTGACGAAATCCTACCTTCACCGGGAGATGGACAGGGGAGCGAAAGAGGCGGGGGTCAAGCGGATCAGGATTCACGACCTCCGACACAGCCACATTTCCCTGCTGATTGACATGGGCTTCACCGCCCTGGCAATCGCTGACCGGGTGGGACATGAAAGTATCGACATCACCTACCGCTACGCTCACCTGTTTCCCACCCGGCAGGCGGAGATGGCGAACAAACTGGACATGGAGCGAAAGGGGGCTTAAATCATGTCTGCAAAGAACCTTGACAACCACAACCGATGGAGAAGCAAAACCATAGCGTTCCGGGTGTCCCCGGAGGAAAACGAACAGATTGAGATTGCCGTCCGCCTCTCCGGGCTGACCAAGCAGGACTACATCACCCGGCGGCTCTTAGACCGGGCCGTGGTGGTGCAGGGCAATCCCAGGGTCTACAAGGCCCTGCGTGACCAACTCGCCGCCGTCCTGGGGGAACTGCGGCGCATTGAGGCCGGGGGCGGCGTGGGGGATGAACTTCTCGCCACCATTGACCTTATCTCGATGACGCTGGGCGGCATGAAGGAGGATTGATAGATTGATGGATTCCAGAGAAACGAAAAGGACTGTCCCGGTTCCGTCTGTTGGCGCAGACGGGGAACAGCCCATTTCACAAACAACTATCAAAAGTATAGCAGAGGAAACGGCTGAAAACAACCCCCAAGAGGAAAGTTTGGAAGAAATGCTCCGAGATATGCGGCGCATGAGCGACTCGGCTTACCTCCACACGGTTTCTATGAACGACCTTTACCAGAACATCTACCAGAGCAGACCGCCCGTCATTGACGGTCTGCTCTACCCTGGGACATACCTCTTTGCGGGAGCGCCCAAGGTGGGCAAGTCGTTCCTGATGGCCCAGCTTGCCTACCATGTCAGCACCGGCCTCCCGCTGTGGGACTATCCCGTTCACAAGGGGACTGTCCTCTATCTGGCGCTGGAGGACGATCACCGCCGCTTGCAGGGGCGGCTATACCGAATGTTCGGCACAGAGGGCACCAACGACCTGCTCTTTGCGGTCTACGCCAAGCAGCTCGGCGTTGGCCTGGAGGAACAGCTAAAGAAGTTCGTCCGGGAACACCCGGACACCAAGCTGATTATCATTGACACCCTCCAGAAAATCCGAGAGGCTGGCGGGGATAAGTACAGCTACGCCAACGATTACGAGGTGGTGGGGAAACTGAAACGATTTGCCGATGATTGCGGCGTCTGCCTCCTGCTGGTACATCACACCCGGAAACAACAGGCCGATGATAAGTTCGATATGATCTCCGGCACCAACGGACTGGCGGGAGCAGCGGACGGAGCCTTTCTTCTTCAAAAGGAGAAGCGGACGGACGGCAACGCCGTTCTGGACGTGGCCGGGCGTGACCAGCAAGACCAGCGATTCTATCTTACCAAGGACAAGGAACGGCTGATATGGACGCTGGAGCGTACGGAAACGGAGGCATGGACAGAGCCGCCCGACCCGGTGCTGGAGGCCGTAGCCGCCCTTGTAACAGCGGAAAGCCCCTCTTGGGCAGGGACGGCCACAGAACTGGCGGCGGCGCTCCAGACTGACATGAAGCCCAATGCCCTGGCAATGCGGCTGAATGTCCGGGCCGGGAAGCTGCTGACAGACTACCACATCCGCTATGAGAACAGCAGGAGCCACGCCGGGAGAAGTATCAGCCTGACGCTGGAACCGCCCCAGGCGTGACGACCGTGACGGCTTTTTTGAGGGCGGGGGCGGTGTCTGAAACATCGTCACAGTCGTCACGGCTGTCACAGGGAGCGGCCCCAGACGTTTCCCACCCCCACCGCAACCCAGCGAAGCGGTTGCGGTGGGGAGAGGAGGGGCAAGGGAGCGGAGTGAGGGATGGACACAAGGCCGTCCCGAATGGAGCGGACTTTGACCCGACGAGGTGCAGGGTGCCCTTTTCTGCGAAGTATACCCTGCGGGTAAAAGGGCGGCCCTGCTGGGGGAGGCAACCGCACACCGAGCCGCAGCGAGGCGTTTCGGAGGCCAACCGCCGCTTGCGGCGGCTCTTAGGCCGGAGATGTTGCCGGGGACAAAGCCCCCACACCCCCTCGGAGAGCCCACGACACTTTGCAGCCCGAAGGGATGAAAGTGTCATAGTGGGTTATTACACTTCCCGCAGGAAGTGCCTCCCCTGAACTTCCGTCCTCGATCAACAACCCAACATCTGAAACAGGAGGATTTTTGCCTATGGCGAGAGGCGACGGTATTGACCGTATCAACGCAAGAAATATGAGGCTGACCGAAACCAAGATCGGCAACACCCAGCAGCACAATGAGCGTGAGAAAGATTCCTATGTCAACCAAGACATTGTATTAGAGCGGACGCCGCTCAATGTCCATTTCAAAACCCCGTCCGCTGGGTATCGGGAGATATTTGCTCAAATGGAGGCTGATGGCGTGATTTCCACCCGTGGTATCAAGGAGGACGCCTTTCGATACAGTGAGCTGGTCTTTGACGTAAACTCCGCTTACTTCTACAATCACGGCGGGTATGACTTCGCAAAACAATTTTACACCGAAGCCTATAAAGCCGCAATCAAAATCGTGGGTGGAGAGCAGTATATTTTGTCGGCGGTCATGCACGCCGACGAGCGCAACCGGGCCATGTCCGAGGCGCTGGGGGAGGACGTGTACCACTACCACCTCCATGTGGTCTATATCCCGGTGGTGGAGAAGGAGATACGCTGGACAAAGCGGTGTAAGGACAAGTCCCTGGTGGGAAAGGTCAAGGAAACGATCATGCAGGTGAGCATGAGTAAGAAGTGGGCGTCCAAGTCCATTCTGGACGAAGCTACCGGAGAACCGCTATGCACAGCTAAGGGCAAGCCCGTCCTACGAAAGTCGTACAGTGTCCTGCAAGACGATTTCTTTGAGCATATGCGCTCCGCTGGCTATGACAATGTAGAGCGCGGGGAGCGTGGCAGTTCCGAGGAACATCTGACTGTTATGCAGTTCAAGACGGAGCGTGAGCAGGAACGGCTTGCACAGCTTCAAGAGGCATCGGCGCTGGCCCAGGTTGAGGCCGACCAAAAGAATAAGGAGGCGGCAGCAGCCGAGAAGAAAGCGGCCCAGGCCAGGGCAAAGCTGGACGATGTAGCTCCCTTGCTCAAGGGCATGGAAAAGCTGGCGGCGGACTTCTCCGACGATTCAGAGCGGACGCTGCCGGAGGCGGGGCCGCTGGAATCGGCCAAGTCTTACCGAGAGAAGAAGGCCAAGCCCCTTTGGGAGAAAATCGTCAAAGTGCTGCGCTCCGTCTATCGGGCCTATTTCGACCTCAAAAGCAGGTTTGAGCGGTTGCAAAGCGCCTATGATCGGGAGGTCAGCAAGAACGGCTCTCTTTCCACCAGGATTTACGAGGTCTGCGCCGAGAGGGACGGCTTAAAAGGACAGGTCAGGGACTATGAGCGGGTCAGACGGGCCATTGGCCCAGAACAGGCGGACAAGATATTGGAGGCTGTTTACCAGCAGGAACAGGCTGAAAAGGAACGGAAACGGGCCGCAAGGCCCAAAATGAGAGTAGGCGCACGATAATCAAAAAAATGGAGGTAACATTATGGAAAAGTACATCTTCGACGAGAGCAACGGCCTGTGGTATGAGTTGCAGAGGAACTAACAATATCCGGGCGTGTGCGGCGGAAATCGTGGACACAGAAATTATTTGCGCATGAGGCCCCAAATCGAAGGGTGTCCCGGTGAATGCCCTCCTGATTTATTTGGGACAGCGGGTAAAAACTTCTTGCATTTTAGAGTGTACTATGCTATACTGCTGTCATCCTGATTTGAGGAGTCTATTCAACATGCGGCAAGGTATTCTTAAATAAAATTTGATAATGGGCACAAAAATAATTGCCCCTTGCAGGGGCTTGGTTTTTGTACCCAATTTAAGAATGCTTTTGCCTTTTTATCAAATATCGTGACGGATAACGGCTCATGTTAGCTGAATGCGTTTCCATGTATCCGAAGTCATGATCCCCAGCGGTAAAAGTATTTGCCGCTGGGGATTTTTATGCCCTTTGGGGCTGTAAAGGGAGGACAATCACATGAAAATAATCAATATTGGAATTCTTGCCCATGTAGACGCTGGAAAGACGACCTTGACGGAGAGCCTGCTATATGCCAGCGGAGCCATTTCAGAACCGGGGAGCGTCGAAAAAGGGACAACGAGGACGGACACCATGTTTTTGGAGCGGCAGCGTGGGATTACCATTCAAGCGGCAGTCACTTCCTTCCAGTGGCACAGATGTAAAGTTAACATTGTGGATACGCCCGGCCACATGGATTTTTTGGCGGAGGTGTACCGCTCTTTGGCTGTTTTAGATGGGGCCATCTTGGTGATCTCCGCTAAAGATGGCGTGCAGGCCCAGACCCGTATTCTGTTCCATGCCCTGCGGAAAATGAACATTCCCACCGTTATCTTTATCAACAAGATCGACCAGGCTGGCGTTGATTTGCAGAGCGTGGTTCAGTCTGTTCGGGATAAGCTCTCCGCCGATATTATCATCAAGCAGACGGTGTCGCTGTCCCCGGAAATAGTCCTGGAGGAAAATACCGACATAGAAGCATGGGATGCGGTCATCGAAAATAACGATGAATTATTGGAAAAGTATATCGCAGGAGAACCAATCAGCCGGGAAAAACTTGCGCGGGAGGAACAGCAGCGGGTTCAAGACGCCTCCCTGTTCCCAGTCTATCATGGCAGCGCCAAAAATGGCCTTGGCATTCAACCGTTGATGGATGCGGTGACAGGGCTGTTCCAACCGATTGGGGAACAGGGGGGCGCCGCCCTATGCGGCAGCGTTTTCAAGGTTGAGTACACCGATTGCGGCCAGCGGCGTGTCTATCTACGGTTATACAGCGGAACGCTGCGCCTGCGGGATACGGTGGCCCTGGCCGGGAGAGAAAAGCTGAAAATCACAGAGATGCGTATTCCATCCAAAGGGGAAATTGTTCGGACAGACACCGCTTATCAGGGTGAAATTGTTATCCTTCCCAGCGACAGCGTGAGGTTAAACGATGTATTAGGGGACCAAACCCGGCTCCCTCGTAAAAGGTGGCGCGAGGACCCCCTCCCCATGCTGCGGACGACGATTGCGCCGAAAACGGCAGCGCAAAGAGAACGGCTGCTGGACGCTCTTACGCAACTTGCGGATACTGACCCGCTTTTGCGTTGCGAAGTGGATTCCATCACCCATGAGATCATTCTTTCTTTTTTGGGCCGGGTGCAGTTGGAGGTTGTTTCCGCTTTGCTGTCGGAAAAATACAAGCTTGAAACAGTGGTAAAGGAACCCTCCGTCATTTATATGGAGCGGCCGCTCAAAGCAGCCAGCCACACCATCCATATCGAGGTGCCGCCCAACCCGTTTTGGGCATCCATAGGACTGTCTGTTACACCACTCTCGCTTGGCTCCGGTGTACAATACGAGAGCCGGGTTTCGCTGGGATACTTGAACCAGAGTTTTCAAAACGCTGTCAGGGATGGTATCCGTTACGGGCTGGAGCAGGGCTTGTTCGGCTGGAACGTAACGGACTGTAAGATTTGCTTTGAATACGGGCTTTATTACAGTCCGGTCAGCACGCCGGCGGACTTCCGCTCATTGGCCCCGATTGTATTGGAACAGGCATTGAAGGAATCGGGGACGCAGCTGCTGGAACCTTATCTCTCCTTCATCCTCTATGCGCCCCAGGAATACCTTTCCAGGGCTTATCATGATGCACCGAAATACTGTGCCACCATCGAAACGGCCCAGGTAAAAAAGGATGAAGTTGTCTTTACTGGCGAGATTCCCGCCCGCTGTATACAGGCATACCGTACTGATCTGGCCTTTTACACCAACGGGCGGAGCGTATGCCTTACAGAGCTGAAAGGATATCAGGCCGCTGTCGGTCAGCCGGTCATCCAGCCCCGCCGTCCAAACAGCCGCCTGGACAAGGTGCGCCATATGTTTCAGAAGGTAATGTAAAGATACATAATCGTCAAGACGGCAACAATCAGAAGTTATGGAGGGTAACAATGGAATATAGTAAGGAAGATTTAATGGAAGCAAAAAAGCAAATTTGGGGAGTGGGAGAGAACATGGGAACAGAGGAAAGTAAAAAAATCTGGGAGGAGAACGCACAATTTTGGGATAATGCAATGGGTGACGAATCTAATGAATTTCACAGAGAGGTAGTGCGTCCCAAAGTAACGGAACTTCTATCTCCTAATCCTGCGGATTACATTTTGGATATTGCGTGTGGCAATGGAAATTATTCTTCGTATCTTGCACAAAGAGGCGCTTCGGTTGTCGCTTTTGATTACAGCAAAAAAATGATAGAATTGGCTAAAAGACGGCAATCACAATATGCAAAACAAATTGAATTTTGTGTGGCGGATGCGACCGATAGAAAAAGTATATTAGAATTAAAAAGAAATCGAGCCTTTACGAAAGCAGTTTCTAATATGGCAATTATGGATATTACGGATATTGAACCACTTCTTATGGCTGTTTATGAACTGTTGCAGGAAAGCGGAATTTTTGTCTTTGCAACGCAACACCCTTGTTTTGTCACGTTGACTGAAAAATATATGACACCGCACAGTTACTATGATATAGCGATTGAAGGGCAACCGAAAGAGCAGATTTATTATCATCGTTCCATACAAGATATTTTTAACCTTTGTTTTAGAGCTGGATTTGTCATTGATGGATTTTATGAAGAATGTTTCAAAACCAACAAAGAAATTCCTATGGTAATGATAGTAAGGCTTAAGAAGGTAAAACGTGATAACTTAAAATAAATTCAAGTTTGTCGGATAAATAGCAAACCCAGCCGAGCCAGCGGGCGGCGGCGCATACGCGCCGCCGCCCGCCTTTGCTGGTAGGCAATCAAGGGGCGACAGCAAGGAGTGCTGCCGCCCTGCACTATTATTCAGAGAGGGGGAATTTCCATGAACGACCAGAAAGCCTACCAAGAGTATATCCAGCGCAGATACAACGCCTTTTGCAAGGCTGTTATCCGCTATGCCTGGCAGCGTCCGTCCGTGCCGGAATTATGTAGAGCTCCACATAATTCTGTTGCATTTCCCTGCCTTTTATGATACTATTTTGATACTAAGAAAATTAACAGCCGAAAATAACAGGTAAAATATTAACAATTTTGCGAATATTTTGCTTGCGAAAACACACCAGATGTAACTTCATATACTTGAATTTGTCGAGTGGGAATGATAACGCAGGCCGAAAAAAGCCAGTAATACCGGGCTTTTTCAGCGATTAACTGCCGCTGTGGCAACGATTTGGCAACACGGTTCATTATTGCATCAAAAAAGGACTATCTGATTTTCAAAATTAGATAGTCCCTTTTTTGTTATCTGTCGGGCTTTGTGCGCTTCTTCAAGCCCTCTGCAAGGGGATTATGGCCGGGTGCGGGAGAGCAACGAGCGTCTGCCTGACCGCTTGCAGAAAATGAAGATGGAGAACAAGGCCCTGCGGCATATCTCCGCCGAATATGAGCGGGTCAAGCGGACCTTTGGATCGCAGGAGGCAGAGGCGGCGGAGGCCGCCAAATAGCGGGAACAGGCGGAGTAAGCCCGAAAACGGCCCCGCCGCTTTTTCAGCCGGGAGGCGCGGTAAAAAGGTGGATTTATGCAAAGTCTTGTGATACACTATTCTCAAATAAAAGAGCAACAAATCGGGATTGCTTTAATACGGCTTAGGCGGATAAGGCGTGCGCAGTAGACGGGAATTGGGAGCAACAAAAATGGACAATGTGCAAACAGGGAAGTTGATTGCTGAGTTGAGAAGAAAGCAAGGGCTAACCCAGCAACAATTAGCGGATAAGCTGAATCTTTCAAACAAGACTATCTCCAAATGGGAGTCCGGTTCAGGGAGTCCTGATATATCCAATTTACCTGTTCTTGCTGAAGCATTAGGAATATCGGCAGACGAATTGTTAAGAGGCAGATTAAAGGAATCTAAATTAGATACAGATACCCACAAAAAAGGCGTGCCACGAAAAGAACTTACTCCGAGACAGAAAATGGAAATATCAATCGTAATGCTGGCAGCTTCCATCGGAGCCATCTTAGGGATTTTGGCATACAATTTTGGCTGGCTTGGGTAAAATTGTGCTGTTCCACGGTGCGCAGACTTCATTCTACGGTGTGGATGTGTGATTGTATCGACCTTTTTGCTACCATCATTTCATCACGCAGGAAAGGAGTTGTCACATGGAACAGACTCAAAAGCAATTATCTTCCAAAGAGAAACTGCACATCTTCTTTGCTTCTTTGGCGGGGCTTGGGATAGGAGGCGTGTTGGGAATTATTGCATACTATCAACAATGGCTTGGATAAAACATCCTGGCAAATTCCGATTTGACAGAACGAGTAGGAATAAAGTTCGGAAGGATGTAAACCCGCCCTGCTGAATCTGCCGTTCAGCAGGGCGGGTTTTTGCTTGGCGTATCCTGCTTTATGATATATTCGTTTTAAGCATGTGCATGGGAAATCGAAAAATAAGAGGAGAAACAGGAATGGAAATAAAGCGGGTTGAAAAAAACAATATAGTTTGTGCTGTCGTTCAAAGCGATGATGTGGTGATTTCTGACCCTCAATCTGCGCTGGAGGTGTTGATGACGGCAAACTATGAAATTGGGACAAACAAGATCGTGATTGATAAAAAATTGGT
The DNA here is from genome assembly GCA_022835495.1 of Oscillospiraceae bacterium. Taxonomy (NCBI): domain Bacteria; kingdom Bacillati; phylum Bacillota; class Clostridia; order Eubacteriales; family Oscillospiraceae; species Oscillospiraceae bacterium. The sequence continues at coordinate 2,371,453 of BQOK01000001.1, read as the reverse complement.
GGCAGAGGACTTTTTTATTCTCAGCACGGGGCTTGCTGGAGAAATTCTGCAAAAATACATCAATTATGGCGGGCGGATAGCAATATTCGGGGACTATTCACGCTATACAAGCAAACCCCTGCATGATTTCATGTACGAAAGCAATAAGGGAAAAGATGTATTCTTTGCTGCGACGGAAAGCGAAGCCATTGATAAGCTTACTTGTTAAAGCCCGGCTTGTTGAGGGACCAGCAATTCCGGTGCGGGCCGCCAGGGCCGAAAGGCGCCCCGGGCTTTTGGACAGCGCCGCGCTGCGGGATGGCATCACGGTGGCCGCAGTGGTGGAGGATTTCAGGATGTATATGGACTATTTCAACCTGCGGTTCAAGGATGTGCTGGCGGGCATCCATTCCCCGGAGCAGGCCCTGCGCGAACATGAGGAAAGGTGTCACCGGCAGCTGGGCATCCTGCTGTATGGTGTGTTGGGTGATCGGGATGAAAACAGATAAAAGCGCCGCCAGTGAACCGCTGCTGTGCTCGGTGAAGCTGTCGAAAGCAATTGTTAAGCTTGCAGTGCCGGCCACGCTGGCGCTGCTGGCAAAAGCAGTTTATAACATTGTGGACACGGCATACATCGGCATGCTGGACAGCGATATCGCCCTTGCGGCGGTGGGCGTGACCCTGCCGCTGCTGCTCATTATAGTTTCGGTGGAAAACATTTTTGCAGCGGGGGCGTCGGTGCTGGCCGGCATCTGCTTTTCGCAGCCGGCCGCCGATCTTCTGACAATCCTGATCTGCGCTTTGCTGATCAAGCCCATGAAGCGGATGGCGTCGGGAAATATGGCGGCGGGGGAACGTGCGCCCAACGAGGCAAAAAGCGGGAGGCGGGGCGAAACAGGAGGTTGACAAAACGCCCGGAGAGGAGAGGGGCAAAACAGCGTTCAAGGCGAGCGGAAAGGAAGTTTGCAGAGGGGAAAAGCCGGGAATGCCGGGCTTTGCGGGCTGCCGCTTTTTTGCTGCGGCGGGTTTGCGGAACGTTTCAGGGTTTTTCAAAAGGGCTGCCTGATTTTGGGGATCGGGCGGCCCCTTTTTGATCGCCCGCCGTGGACACCTTGTTGCTATTTGGTACGGACTTTGCTATACTAAAGAATAAATATGGATGTGAACAATTGCGCGCCCGCGCATAAGATAGGGTGGCGGCCGAAGAGCGAAAACAGAGACAGGCCGGAGCCTTTTGGGAGCAGACGGCGGCCCAGGCGCTGGCAGAACAGCAGGCTCCCGAAGGGGAATTGCAAGGGGGAACAGATGTGCAGAGAATGCTGAAAAAGCTGAGCCGGGAGGAGGAAGCGATTCTGAACCTTATCCCCGGCGGAGTCATGCAATGCAGGAATGACGGCCGGTACACCATCGTTGAGATGAACGAGGGGTTTCTTGGCATGTTCGGATTTACAAAGGAGGAACTGGTGGAACAATTTCAAAACCAGTTTCTTGCGATGATCCACCCGGCGGACCGGCAGAATTTTTTGATGGAGGTGGACCGGCAGCTGAACCGGGGCGACCGGCTTTCGCTCAGTTACCGGATCCTGTGCAGGGACGGCAGCTACAAATGGACCGCCAGCAGCGCCAAGCTGTTTGGGAATGAGCGGGAAGAACGGTTTTTCTGCATTTTTCTGGATCTTACCGAGGTGCGGGATGCGCAGGAAAAGCTGCGCCTTTCGCTGGAGCACCTGGAGATCATTATGAACCAGTCCTCCGACATTATTTTTGAGTGGGATTTTGCTGCGGATACCATCGCCTATTCCCCCAATTGGCTGGAAAAGTTTGGATACCCGCCGCATTATGACGGCAGCCTGCCGAAGGAGGAGCTTTTTTGCCATTTCCACCCCGAGGATGTGGAGCCTATGGCGGAATTGATGCGGGAAGCCAAAAAGGGCGTGGCAAATGCGGTTGTGGACGTGCGCATCCGCAATGCGAAGGATCAATACATTTGGTGCCGGATCCGGGCCGCCACCCAGTACAGCGCAGAGCAGCGGCCGCTTCGGGCGGTGGGCACAATCTCTGACATCGACGAGGAGAAACGGCTGGTGGAGGACCTGCGCAGGCGGGCGGAGCTGGACGCCTTGACCGGGCTGTACAACCACGCCGAGACAGAGCGGCGGGCGGGGCTGTATCTGGAGGGCAGGCCGGAAACCATCTGCGCCATGTTTATTATTGACGTGGATAATTTCAAGCAGGTAAACGACGGCCAGGGGCACCTGTTTGGGGATGCGGTGCTGGCCGAGCTGGCGGCCGGCATGAAGAAGCTGACCCGGAAATCGGATGTGATCGGCCGGATCGGCGGGGACGAGTTCGCCATATTCCTGAAGGACGTTCCCACTGCGCAGGCGGCCGAGGAAAAGGCCTTGAAGCTTTTGGATCTCTTCCAGCACCTGTTCCAGGGCGAAAAGCAGCCCGTGGAGGTGACCTGCAGCATCGGCCTTGCCGTTTACCCGTGGGACGGCAGGGATTACCAGGCGCTGTATCACTGCGCCGACCTGGCCTTGTATCAGGCCAAAAGCCAGGGAAAGAACCAGTACGCCCGGTTTGACGAGAAACGCATGGGGGCGATGGATCGGATCGGCTATTCCTCGTTGGGGGCGGCCATTGATTCCGACCAGAACACAAACGGGGGCAATCTGGTGAACTATGTGTTCCAGATCCTGTATGACACCGCCGACATCGACGCCGCCGTGGACGCGATTTTGGAGATTGTGGGCAGGCGGTTTGATGTGAGCCGGGCCTACGTGTTCGAGAACAGCGCAAGCGGCGAATATACCGACAACACCCACGAGTGGTGCAACGAGGGGATTCTGCCGCAGAAGGCGCTTTTGCAGCATTACCCTTATGAAAAGGTCCAGGGTTACGAGGAGCTGTTCCGGGACAACGCGGTTTTTTACTGCCGGGACGTGCATTCCCTCACCCCGGCCCAGACCGCACTTTTTGAGAGCCAGGGCATTTGCTCCACCCTTCAATGCGCGCTGTATCATGGCAAGCGGTTCTGCGGCTTCATCGGCTTTGATGAGTGTACCGGCCTGCGGATGTGGAACAAAGAGGAGATCGGGATGCTCTCGCTGGTGGCCCAGCTTGTGACCACGTTCCTTTTGAAAAAGCGCGAGGCGGATCGCAACGAGCAGATTATGGTTCAGCTCAACACGATCCTGGACATGCAGGACGCGTATATTTACGCCATCCGCAAAGAGAATTATGAGCTGTTGTATCTGAATCAGAAAACGCTTCAGCTAGACCCTGGCGCAAGGGTCGGCATGACCTGCCACAGAGCGTTTTTTGGCAGGGAGCTTCCCTGTGAGACCTGCCCGCTGCGCGGTGCCACGGAGGTGTATAACCCCCAGTACGGCGTTTGGGCCCGGGTGCGGTACTCGGCAATGAAGTGGGGGGACAGCGACGCGTATCTGATCAACTGTGCCGACATTACAGAGTACAAGCGGCTGCAGGGCTCGTGAAAAATGACCCAATAAAAGCCCCGTGGAGCTTCCACGGGGCTTTTGTTCATTCAGGCGCCGGCTGCATTGGGAAGAAGCAAGGCGTTTGCGCCGGGGACGCCAAGTTGGGACAAAAGCTCCACGGTCCGCAGGAGCTCGCTGACGGCAAGCTCCTCCACAACCGCCGAGAAGCGGGAAGCGTCCTCTTTTTCCAGGGCCCCGATCAGAGCGTCAAAATAGGGATCGTACAGGGCGTTGATTTGCGCCTGGCTGCCCTCCATGCCGCGGAGCGCATAGGCCCAGAAAAACTGCCGCCGCAGCTCGGAGTAAACGGTGCGTATGGCCTGGTAAGGGGCGTTCTGCGCGAGAAAATCCAGCAGAAAATAGGACAGGACCTCGCCCCGGCGCCACTGTTTACGCGCTTTCAGCTCCCCGCACAGCCTGCCTGCCATATCGCTCCCGGGAGAAGAAAGCGTGAGCAGGGAAACTTCCCTGCAGGACAAAGCGAAGATATGAAGGCTTTCCGCCATATCCAAAAGCCGGCGCTGGAGAGCGGGGTTGGAAAAATCGCTGTTCTCGGTGGCTTTGTGGAGCGGCAGGACCCGGGTGCCTACATATTGGGCGGAGCGTATGGCCCCCACGCTGCCGAGAAGGGAGAGGGCCCTGCGGACCGTGCTCACCGAAACGCCTTTTTGCGATGCGAGCTCCGCCTGGGAGGGGAGCAGGCTTCCTGCGGGATATATTCCCCGGCTGATGGAGATGAGAAGTTCCATGGCGAGGGAATAGCAAAGCTGATCGCTTTTTTGATAGGAGCTCCAGGCAAAGGAGATTTCCCCTTCCGGGGAGGGCGGGGTGATCCTGGAGGCATAGAACCGATCCAGGGCCAGGGAGAGCTTGTCGATGGAGCGGTCCATCACAGCGCGCAGCGCGGGCCAGTCTTTGCTGCGGCAAAGGGCCAGGACCTGCGGAAGATAATCGGCAAATTGATCGAAATACTGCAGGTTTTCTTTGATGCTGAAAAAGGGGGCGTGCAAAAACAGGAAGGTCTGCCGGGTGAGGCGCATGAGAAGGCTGTTCCCGAGAACGCTGTATTTTTGATTGAGGTGCTCCAGCATGGCGTAGGGAGCCGCCACGTGCTCTGCCCCCGCAAGCGCTTCGATTGCCAGCAGCGTTTCGGAACAGGCGCTTTTGAGCCCGACCCACTGCACGTTGCCGAACAAAGGGCGCAGGGACTTCCCGAGATCGGTCATGGCTGTTCTGCGCGCCGAAAAAAACGCCTGGATGAACTGTTCGGTTTCCTGGCTGGTGTAATTAGCTTTTACCGTGGCGCCCACGTTTTTCGAAAGGGAAATATAGCCCTGTTCCTTGAGCTTCAGGTATGCGCAGCGGGCCGTGGCAACCGACACATGAAGCTGCGCGCTGGTTTCCTCTATGGTGGGGAGCTTCTCGGCGCAGCGGTAGGCGCCGAAGCGTATTTGGGTAAGTAAAACGCTGTAAACCACGTCGTGCAGGTTTGGACTGTTTTTCAAAATGAGATCCTCCGTTTGCCCTGGGAATTTGACCGGCAGCAGGTTTAGTATACCATTTTTTGCCCGGGGTTTCCACAGGCCCGGTATTCCCGCTGAAAGGTTGCTATTTTTGTTTGTATTTGCTATAATTCGAAATATATATGCATGTGAACAATTACGGCTTGCGGCGGGGCAAACGACCTGCGAAGCATGGCGGAAAAATGCGCATTTGACGGGGCGGCGCAGGGCCGCGTGAAGGCCGCTGGAAAAATAAGCGATCGGGCAGCAGGAAGCCGAACAGAGTAGGTGTGCGGCCGGGAAATAAGGAGTTTGGATCGATGCAAAAAGCTGTGGAACTGAAAAAAGGGTCTGTGCTCCGAAGCCGGCAGATCAGCGCGGTCAGCACGGGGCTGCTGATCCTGCTGATGGTCTGCTACCTGGTGATGACCATCCGCAACTCCGCCAGCCTGGCGGCACAGACCGAGATCATTTCGAACCACCCCTTTGAGGTGGTGATTTCGGCCGGGGACGTGAAGCTCTATGTATCGGAGATGAGCTTGCGGACCGGGCGGCTGGTCCGCCATTTCAGCGCCGAGGATGTGGAATTTGCCAGGGCCAACTTGGAGGAACTTGACCGCTCGCTGGAGGAGCCGGTGAAGAGGATCGGGGAGCTGTATCTGGGCGAGGCGAAAGACGTAGAGGCGCTGAAGGATACGCTGGCGCTTTTGCGGACGGAGCAGACGGAGTATCTGGAGTTTTGTGGCCGGCCGGACACCACAGCGGAAGAGATTGAGAATTACGCGCAGGAGCGCCTGCAGCCCTTTTACGACGAGGCCCTTCATCAGACAGAGGCGATCATCTCTGTGGCCCAGGAGAAAAAGGTGGGCTACGGCGAAACCGCAGAGGCGCTGCGGCGGACCAGCCTGATCGCTTCCGCCTTACTTATGGGCCTGATGGTGGCCGTGCTGCTGGTTTCCCAATATGTGCTTCACCGCCAGCGAAAGGAACTGATCTACCGCAGCAAGCTGTTTGACAGCCTGTCGCTGAGCATCGACGACGCGTTCATCATCCGGGACGCGGGGACCGGTGTGATCGGTTACCGGGGGCTCAACCTGGAACGGATTTTGGGGATCCCAATGGCGGACGTGGAAAGCCTTTACCAGGGCCTGAGCGAGGAGGACGCGCAGGCGCTCCGGGAAGGGGTGAGCGATCCCCGGTTTGCATCGCCCCTTGAAAGGCTGGTGGAATACACAAAGCCCAACCAGGAAAAGCGCTGGATGCTGATTCGGGTCTACCGGGTGGAGGACCTGAACGCCCCGCAGCTCATCACCGTGTTTTCGGACCGCACAGAGGAGGTGCGCTCGCGCCAGGTGCTGCAGGAGGCTATGCTGACCGCGGAGCGCGCCAACACGGCGAAGAGCGATTTTTTGTCGCGCATGAGCCATGAGATCCGCACCCCGCTGAACGCCATCATCGGCATGACCACCATTGCGGCGGCCTCGGTGAAAGACCCCGCGCGGGTGGAGGACTGCCTGGCGAAGATCACCTTTTCCTCAAAGCACCTGCTCATGCTGATCAACGACGTGCTGGATATGTCCAAGATCGAGAGCAGCAAAATGGTGCTGCAGAACGAACCCTTTGACATCTTTGAGGTCGTGAACGGGTTCGTGTCCACCGTGTATGCCCAGGCAAAAGCAAGGGGGATCGGGTTCAGCGAGACCATGGAGGGCTTTGGGGAGGATACCGTGTTTGTTGGGGATTCCCTGCGGCTCAACCAGATCCTTTTAAACCTGAGCTCCAACGCGGTGAAGTTCACCGCGCCGGGCGGAAGCATCCGGCTGGCCGTTTTGCGGCATAAGGGCGGAAGCAGGACCGAGATCCTTCGGTTTATCCTGTCTGACACCGGAATCGGCATGACGCAGGAGGCTGTGGAGCGCATTTTCCAGCCCTTTGAACAGGCCGACGCCTCCATAGCGAAGCGCTATGGGGGCACGGGGCTGGGCATGTCGATCACAAAAAACCTGATCGCCCTGATGGGCGGCCAGATCCAGGTGGAGAGCGAGCCCGGCGTGGGAACCACCTGCATTGTGGACCTGCCGTTCCAAAAAGGGGAGGGGAGCGGCGTGCCCGCGCCGGATTTTGAGCAGCGGGGGCTGCGGGCGCTGATCGTGGACGACGAGCGGCAGGTGTGCGAGCAGACCGCGGCGCTGTTGGGGAAGATCAAGATCAATGCGGAATGGCGCCTGCGGGGTGCAGAAGGCGTGGAGCGGGTAAAGCAGGCGCACCGGGAGGGAAGGGACATTGACCTGTGCCTTGTGGACTGGAAGATGCCGGATATGGACGGTGTGGAGGTGACCCGCCGCATCCGCCGGGAGGTGGGCAACGACGTACCCATTGTGATGATCTCGGCCTATGATATTTCGGAGGTGGAGCAAGAGGCGCGGGCCGCGGGCGTGAACGGCTTTTTGCCCAAGCCCCTGTACCGGTCCTCGGTGTATGCCGCCATCAAGGCGGCACTGGAACACAAGGGGCAGCCGGCCGGGCCTTGGGAGGAAAACCCCGTGGGCAAGGCGCTGGCGGGCCTGCGCCTGCTGATGGCGGAGGACAACGCCCTGAACCAGGAGATCGCGGCGACGCTGCTGCGCATGAACGGGGCCGAAGTGGACTGCGTGCAGAACGGCCGGGAGGCGCTGGAGGCCTTTCTTGCCAGCCGGCCCGGCGAGTACGACGCCATTTTGATGGACGTGCAGATGCCCGTGATGGATGGCCACGAGGCCGCGCGTAGCATTCGCGCGGCAAACCACCCGCTGGCGCACACCATCCCCATCATTGCCACCACGGCCAACGCGTTCAGCGACGACATTTCCGCGGCGCTGGCCGCCGGGATGAACGCGCATGTGAGCAAGCCGCTGGACATGGCGCAGCTTTGCAAAACGCTCTCGGACTGCATCCGCAGATCCGCCCCCTGAACCGGGGCAGGCCCCGGCTGCAACAATAAAAGCATATGGCGGCAGATAAAGCCGCGGTGAAAAGCCCTTGGCTGTGTGACCCACAGCCGAGGGCTTTTACCGTTTATTCGGGCACAAGGGGAGGTTTGTGCGCCGGCAGAGGAGGGGGGCGGCGGCCGCAAAAGGGGGAAAATGCCGGAGCTGGCTGCAGTTTTGGGGCGGGTCTGTTGCAAAGTGAGAAACTTTGACTTATAATAATCTGGATAAGGTTCCAAGATGGAACGGCCGATAAGCGGAGCAGGGCGGCCGGGAGCTGCCCGCGCCCGGCCGCACAAAAAATGGAGCCGGCTTTCCGGGGAAAGGCTTGCGGACCGGCCCGCCGCCCGGAACAAGCTGCCAGGGAAAAAGAGAGGAGAACGCGATGAAGCGCACGATCACCACAGGGTTGGCAGGGCTGCTGTGCGCGGCCCAACTTCTTTTGCCCCTGACAGGCTGCAGCCGGCAGGCGCCCCGGGAAAAAACCGTGATAAAAATACTTTATACCAACAATTTCAAACAGGTGGAGGAGTTGGTGGAGACCGCCTATGCGGATATTGACCTGCAGGCGGAGCTGTCGCTCTATCCCAGCGAACAGCTTCGCCGTTTGGACCGGGGCGTGGGGCCGGACCTGGTGATTGCGGCGCAGCCTGACTCGAATTTGGTGAAAAAGCATTTGCTGGATATCAGCGACACAAAAGCCAGCGCCGCCTATGACGGTACGATTATGAATGCCTGGAAGACAGACGGAAAAACCTATTTGATCCCGCTGCCGGGCGTGTACAGCGGATATGTGATCAATGAAACGCTGTTTGAGCAGGCCGACCTGCCGCTGCCCGCCAATAACACAGAGCTTGTGGCCGCGCTTTCCGAATTGAAGGAAAAAGGGCTTGGCGTGGGGGAGGACGGCGTTGGTTTTTCCATTATGAGCGATTACAATACCGCGGTGGGCCTGTTCTATGTTGGAAACATGGTGCCTGATTTTTTGGGGACGGTGGAAGGGGTAAAGTGGCTGGCGGATTTTAAAAACAGACAGGCGAGCTTTGCCGGCACTTGGGAACAGAGCTTTGCTTTGTCGGACGCGCTGATTGAAGCCGGGGTTATGGACCCCGCCGATACAGCCCACCAGCGCAACATCGTGCTCTGTAAAAAGCGCCTGAGCAATGGCACCCTAGCGGCCGCTTTTGGAGATTCCGCACTGTATTACGAGTGCATTGCCGGAAATCAGCAAGCGGTAAGGGAGGGCAGCGCAGAGGCGTATACCTACCGGATGCTCCCGCTTTTCAGCGACAAGGGAAATGAGCCCTGGTTTTTGTTCTCGCCTTCCGCCCTGATGGGCATAAACAATTCCATCAGCGAAGAAAAGCAGAACGCCTGCAAACGCATTCTGGAATTGCTTTCGACGCCGGAGGGCCAGGAGGCTTTGATTGCGGATCTGGGGGGCGGCAAGTCCTGCCTGACGGATTATCAGCAGCAGGAAGAGATGATTCCGCGGGGCATTGAAGGGTATGTGGAATCGGGATATATTTACAATGTTTTATTCCCCAGCAAAACTGTGGAATACCTGGGCGGTTACGTGAGAAATATTCTGGCCGGAAAATGCCGGGTGGAGGAAGCACTGCAGGCGATCGACCGGTTTTATTATGAGGGAACGGACGAGTCCTCTTATGATTTCAGCGTGATCGGAAGGGTAAACCAGGATCTTTTACTTGAGAATTTTAATGTTCGCCAGAGAGAAACGGAGCTTGGCAATTTTGTAGCGGACTGTGTTGCCGAAGCTTCCGGCGCGCCCATTGCCGTGGTCAACGGCGGAGGAATCCGGGCCAGCTTTTACGAGGGCGTGGTGTATGGCGGGGATATTGCGGCGGTGTGCCCCTATGACAACCAGATCGTTGTATTGGAAATAAAGGGGCAGACCCTGTGGGAGATGCTGGAAAACGGCGTGTCCACCTGCACGGAAGAGTTCCCCGGCGGACGGTTTTTACAGGTTTCGGGGATGGAGTATGCTTTTGACAGCGGCAGGCCTGCCGGCAGCCGGCTTGTGAGCGCGGCAATGCCGGATGGAACGGCCCTGGACCCAAACGCAAGCTACCGGGTTGCGGTGACGGACTATATGGCTGGTTCCAAAACCTATGCCGAGGGCAACGGGGACGGGTATGCGATGCTCAATTATTACGACGACGACGCCCCGAAGGGGAATGTGACGCTGGTAAAGGAAACCGGGCTGACCTACCGGGACGCCCTGGCGCAGTATTTTGAACGGCACCAGGACGCCGCCGTGGAGCGGAAGCTGGAGGGAAGGATCACGGACCTGGCGCAGGCCAGTTGAAAAAGCCTTGTTTGCGGAAAGGACGGGGGAGCTTGAAACCTTTTGAAAAAAAGAATAAAAAGCACGGGATGCGGCTTTTTGTTTTCGTGCTGCTTGTGATCGTCGCCATCCTTTGCGTGGCTGCCGCCGGGATATACACAGGCGTGTCCGAACGCACGGTGACCAATATCAGCGGGGTTTACCTGCAGGAGATGACCGCACAGATCCGCAGCCACTTCCAGACCAACCTGGACAGCCAGTTTTCCCAAATCCGCACCATCACAAACGCGCTGGCTGAAAACGATTTAAGGGATGAAGAAAGCCTGCGGCATTTTTTGGAGCAGGCGCAGGCAAGCAACGCGTTCCCCCACATTGCGTTCATCAGCGACAGGGGGATCGCCTATTCGGCCGAAGGCGCGGCCCCGGCAATGTCGAAAATTTCCGGCCTGGACGCCTTGCTGACGGGCGCCGGGAAAATAGTTTCCGTGAACGAAACCATTTGGGAAAGCGGGACAATCCTGCTGGGGGCCACAATCACGCCCGTGCCGTTTCAGGAGGGGGAGTTGGTGGCCGTGATCGTGGGAATCCACACTTCCGACATTGGCGCAAGGCTGGGGATGGACAGCAGGACGGAAACAAACTCTTACACCAACATTGTGACCCGAAACGGGGACTTTGTGATCAAAAGCCCCTTTTCGGAGGACGTGATCCACGGAAGCAATTTGTTTACGGTGTATGAGCAGCTGGCAAGCTTTGACGAGGGATACGATTTTGAGACCTTCCGCGCCGCCATTGAGGCGGGTGAAAGCGGGCTGACGCTGCTGAGTGTGGGCGCGCACCACGTGTACCTTTATTACATGCCCATCCAGGGGACAAACTGGTACATGGTGACCAGCATGGCGTACGAAACGGTCAACGCCCAAATTGTGTATTTGAGCCAGTTTATGGCGGCTGTGGGCGTGGGAATCTTTTTTGTTGTGTTTGCCACGGCGCTTGCTTTTTTTCTGATCTTAAGGCGCAGCGAAAAACGCAGCAACGCGCTGCTGATGATGGAAAAGGAACGGGCAGAGGCTGCAAATCATGCGAAAAGCGATTTTCTTTCGCAGATGTCGCACGAGATCCGCACACCGCTCAACGGCATCATGGGAATGGCCGAGCTGGGAAAGAACCATATCGGGGAGCCCGACCGGATGCGAAACTGCCTGGATAAGATTACGCTTTCGTCCACGCATCTGCTGGCTTTGATCAACGATATCCTGGATATGTCGAAAATTGAGAGCGGGAAGATCGAGCTGCACCCCGAACGGTTTGATTTGGGGCTGCTGCTGCGGGCGCTGATTACCGTGTTCCATGTGCAGGCGATCCGCAGGCAGATCGAGTTTCAAATTTTTCTTTGCGGCGAGGTCACGGAATATCTGGTGGGCGACGCGCTTCGGCTGAACCAGATCCTGACCAACCTGCTTTCCAACGCGCTGAAGTTTACGCCCGAGGGGGGGCAGGTGAACCTGACCGTTGAGGAGCTGCGGCGGGACGGGAGCAGGATCTGGCTGCGCTTTGAAGTAAAGGATACCGGCCGGGGGATCGCCCCGGAAAATCTGGGCCGTATCTTTGAGCCCTTTACACAGGAGGACAGCGGGATTGTGCGGCAATACGGCGGCACCGGGCTGGGCCTGCCCATCACAAAAAATTTTGCGGAGATGATGGGCGGCTCGATCGCCGCGCAAAGCGAGGTGGGGGTGGGCAGCACCTTCACGGTGAAGCTGCCGTTCGCCTACGCGCCGGATTGCGCGGGGGAGGCCAAGCACTGCGGGAACGGCCAGCCGGTCCTGTTAGTGGACCAGGTGGAAAAATTGAGAACGCACCTTGCCGGCGTGCTGGAAAAGGAGAACTTCCGGGCGGACGCGGCAGCCGATGCGCAAACCGCCCTGCAGATGGCGCAAACGGCGGCGCAAAGCGGAACGCCCTATGCGCTGTGCTTTGCGAAGTGGGATGTTTCCGGAAAGATGCGGCTGTTTGCGGAGGAGATTCGAAAAGCGGCGGACAACGCGGACCTGAAAATCATCCTGACCGGGCAGGACCAGGACGAGCTGGACGGCGCGGCCGCCCTGTGCGGGGCCGACGCGACCCTGCGCCAGCCGGTGTTCCGTTCGGACCTTGCGGCGCTGATGGCCCGGCTGACGGAACCGGCCCCTGCCCAGCCCGAGGGGGAGCGGTTTGCGGTGCTGGCGGGGGCGCGGGTGCTGGTGGTGGAAGACAACGAGATCAACCTGGATATTGCCGCCGCGCTGCTGGAAGACGCGGGAGCCGTGGTGGCCCGGGCGCAAAACGGGCAGGAGGCGGTGGAACGGTTTTCGGAAGCGCCCGAGGGCTTTTATGACCTGGTCCTGATGGACGTGCAGATGCCTGTGCTGGACGGCTGCGGCGCAACGCGGGCGATCCGCGCGCTCCCCCGTTCGGATGCGAAGAACGCCATTGTGATTGCCATGACAGCCAATTCCTTCCGGGAGGACGTTCAAAAATGCCTGGACAGCGGGATGAACGCCCACATTGCAAAACCCTTTGTGATGGACGATATTACCGGCACCTACACAAGGGTTCTGCGGGAGCGGGCAGAAGGGCAGGCGGACGCAGGGCCTGCGGCAAAGCAAGCGGGCGCAGAAGCTGCACCCGGCGAGGGACGGAGATAAACGGATATGCTGCTGTATGACCAGGTGTTCCAAATTTTAAGCAACAAGATCGAATGCGGATTGCTGCCGGCGGGGGCGAGCCTTCCCTCCCGCGCAGACCTGTGCCGGGAATTTGGGGCATCGGAAAAAACGATCCGGCGGGCGCTGGCCATGCTGGAAGAAAAAGGGCTGATTGAAACCGAGCAGAGAAAGCGCCCTGTGGTAAGCCCCCGGCGCAATGCCGGCCACGAAACGACCCTGCACGCCCTGGAAAAAATAGACAGGGATGTTACGAGCGACGTGCTGAAAACGGGCGTGCTGCTGTGCTACCCGGCAATCAGGAGAGGGATCTCGCTTTGCGCGCAGGCGGACCTGGAAATCCCGGGCAGAATTCTGGACAACATGAAGCCCGGGAACGCCCCGGAATTTTGGAAATTATCCAAACAGTTTTACCGCTTTTTTATTGCCAGGAATGAGAATTCCCTGCTGCTGCAGGCGGTGGACAGCCTGGGGCTTGCCGGGCTGCGGCCGCTGCGGGACGATATGACGGTACGAACAAGGTATTATGGGCAGCTGCGGGCGTTTATGAGGACCATTGAGGCGGGCGGCGCGCCGGAAAGTGTGCGGTTTGACGATATGTCCGGCGCTTATGGGCTGGAGGAGGGGGCGTGCCCCGCGCTCAGGGCCGCCCCTGACTCCGCAGTGCTGCTGGGCAAAAAGCAGCTTGAAAAGCTGCTGCAGGTATCTGAGGTGAGATATTCTGCCGTTTATATGGATATTGTGGGGCTGATCGCGGCGGGGTACTACCGGCGGGGAGACCAGCTTCCCACCCACAAAGAGCTTCGGAAAATTTACGGCGTGAGCGTGGACACAACGATCAAAGCGATCCAGATCCTGCAAAAATGGGGCGTTGTGAAGGCGGTTCGGGGCAATGGTATTTTTGTGGAAATGGACCGGAAGGAGATTCAGAGGATCCGTGTGCCCGCCCACCTGATCGCATACCAGGTCCGGCGTTATCTGGACACGCTGGAGCTGCTGGCCCTGACTGTGGAGGGCGCCGCCGCCTGTGCCGCCGCGCGGGTGAGCCAGGAGGAAGTGCGGGCGGCGCGGGCGAAGATCGAACGCCTGTGGAGCGAGGAGTATGTGTATGAGCGGACGCCGGCCGTTTTGCTGGAGCTGATCAGCGGGAATACCGGGATCGAGGCGCTGGGTGCAATTTATGAGCTGCTGCAAAAAAATTTCAGGATCGGCCGCAGCATTCCCGGGCTGCTGAACACGAAAAAAACGGCGCTAAACCGGGCGATCCACGCCCAGTGCCTGGAAGTGCTGGATGCGCTTGGCGACGGGCAGGCCGGCGCGTTTGCACAAAAAGCCGTTCGGCTGTTTGAGCGGATCGAAGCTATGGTGGCCGAAGAGTGCAGAAGGCTGGGATATTATGAGGCCGCGGCCGGAGCTTACGACGGAACGGCGCTGTGGAAATAGGGCCGGGCCCTTTGCCCCAGGATGGCTGGAAAGGAGAAAAACGGTTGAAGCAGACAAACAAGCACCGGCGGCGCACGATTTTGCTGCTGCTCTATGTACTGGTCGCTGCGATCAGCATTGTTTATGTGATTTCTTACTTTATGGATAATTCCTCCGCGCGCGGGCTGCTGGCCTTCGAGCGCTTTTCAGAGCAGATCTCCCATCGTGTTTCCGACCGCTTGAGCAAGTATACGGAACAGATGATCCTGCTGAAGAGCGAGCTGGTTGACCGGCAGATCACCGACCTGGAGGAGATACAGCGCACCTTCCAGCGCTATATGGATAATTCTGCGCTGGAGGGGATCGGTTTTGTGCTGAAGGACGGCACAGCCTGGTCCTACAGCGGCGGGGTGGAGGTGTTTGACGAGCCCATCGATGTGCTGGACGTTCACAATTACCCCTACGCGGTGACGCTGGCGACCAATGCCATGGAGGGGGAGGGCAAGCTGCTGTTCCGAATTTTATGGGATGGACAGGGGGATTCGAACGCGGTAGCCCTGTACAGTTATCTGCCGCTCAGTGTGATTTCCGATCTGCTGAAGGACACCACCTATGGCAATGCGGGGGCCTTTGTTTCGATTGTGGATCACAACGGCGATCATTTGTGGAACAGCTCCAGCACACTGGAGAACAAAGAGGGGCACAACCTGATCCGTGACCTGAAGGCTTACGAGCTGAACAACGGCACGACGGCACAGGAGGTGGCCACGCGGCTGGAGCTGCAGCTTTCCGGGCTGGTGACCTACACGGCGTACGGGGAGGAACGGGTGCTGTTTTATGAACCGCTGGGCTACAATTACTGGACCCTGCTGACCATTACGCCCCGCGCCTCGGTACTGAATACCGGGAACGAGATCAAGATCATTCTTGTTTTGCTGGCGGGCATTGCCTCGATTGTGGTGGTGGCGGCGTGGTTTTTTCACAAAAACCGGCAAACCGAATTGGCGCTGGCCATTGCGCAGAGGGAGAGCGTTTTTAAGGGGAAATTTCTTTCCAATGTTTCGCATGAGATCCGAACGCCGCTGGGCGGCATTTCCGGGACCCTTCATCTGCTGAAAAACGGGGACCAGGACCCGGCCCGGCAGGCGGAGTATCTGCTTCAGATGGAGGATTCGGTGAAGCAGCTCACCAACATTGTGAACGACGTGCTGGACATGGCGAAAATTGAAAGCGGCCGGGTGGAAATTCGCTCCGAGCGCATTGACCTGCAGGAGCTGGGCCAAAAAACGGCGCATATTTTTGACGCCGCGGTGCAGGAAAAGGGAATTGAGCTGCGCGTGGAGTTTTCCGGACTGAAAAACCGTTTTTATATGGGGGACGGAAAAAAGATCCAGCAGATCATGACCAATTTGCTTTCCAACGCGGTAAAATTTACAGAGCAGGGAACCGTTGCCCTGGAGCTGGCCGACCGCCCAGAGCAGCGCGGCGGGGTTCGGATCGTTGTTTCGGATACCGGCCGCGGGATGGACGCGGAGTTCCAAAAGATCGTGTTCCAGCCTTTTACCCAGGAGGATACGACCTATGGCCGCACCCAGACCGGCACGGGGCTGGGGATGGCGATCATTTCGGAGCTGGTACAGCTTTTGGAGGGCACGGTTTCGGTGCAGAGCGCGCCGGGCCAGGGAACGGTCTTTACGGTGGAGCTGCCTTTGCAGGCGGCGGCGGATCAGAGCGTGCCCGAGGCCGGGCCGGAGCAAAAAAAGATTTCCTTGAGCGGAATCCGCATCCTGATTGCCGAGGACAATGAGCTCAACGCAATGATTGCGCAGGAGCTTCTGACACAGGCGGGCGCAGAGGTACTGACGGTGGAAAACGGCCGGTTGGCGGTGGAATTCTTTTTGGACCCGGCCGCAAAGCCCGTGGATCTGATCCTGATGGACATCCGGATGCCGGTGATGGACGGCCTGGAAGCGACCCGCCGAATCCGCGCCTCCGGCCACCCCCGCGCCAGGAGCATCCCGATCCTGGCGCTCACGGCAAACGGCCTGGAGGAGGACAACCGGGAGATCCTGGAGGCCGGGATGAACGAGCGGCTCTCGAAGCCGCTCTCGGTGGGGCTGCTGTATGAGAGAATTCAAGCCTATGTAAAGGGGAATGAAAGATGAAACGGAACATAAGCCGGGCCTGCTGCTTGGCCGCGGCCGCTTGCTTTATCCTGGGGCTGGGCGCAGGGTTTGCCCGGTATTGCAGCATGGCGGCCAGAGCCAGCTGCGCCAGTGCGCAGGGGCAGATCAGCAATAACCTGGAATCGACCCTGAACCTGCTGGAGGTGATCGCCGGAGAGGAATGGATGCTGCCGGGCGGGCTTTCCTACCGGGAAAAGGCCGCGCATTTGGACCATTATAATGAAATTTGGGGCTACCAGATGATCCGGGCGGTGGATACGTGGGGCGGCGTTTACCGCGCGGACCATGAAGAGGCGGTTTCCAATTTAAACAGCCGGGCGTATATCCAGGCGCTGTGGTCCACCAACGAGCCGCAGATCACCGACGTTTTTCTGGCCGGCGCGGATGGAACGACCCTTAATTATACGGTGGCGGTGGCGGTTGGAGGCGACGCGAAGAATAACGGCGCGGTGTTTGCCGCCATTTACGACAGCGAGATGCGGGCAATTCTGGCATCCCAGCCGGCGCACACGATCCTGCTGGGGAAAAACCAGCAGTGTATGTCGGGCAACGACGAAGAGGCCCTTGGCGCCACGCTGGAATCCGGGCTGGAGGGGAAAAGGGTTCTGGGGGAAAGCCTGGAAGCCGCGTTGCTGCGCGCCAAAAATGAAGAGAGCGGCATCATTTGGTTTTTAAATGGGCTTGTGCCCACCTGCTATGCGTTTCAAAATGTGGGGCGGGAGAGCGGCTGGACGGTGCTTGCCTCTGTGTCATATGCGGATGTGCTGGGCGAGCTGGCGCCCGTGACGGTGATCAGTGCACTGGGGGCGATTGCGGCGCTTGCCGCCTTTATGCTGCTGCGCAGGGCACAGGAGAAAGCCGCTGCCGCATAACGCTGGGGAAAGCGGGCCGCTGCCGTTTTGGGCGGCACAGGGGAAATGAAACACCGGGGGGCGGCCCTTGCGCGGCCCCCCGGTTTGGACTATAATAAGCACGGATCCCCCAAGGACGGCAAAGGAGCGGCGGATGATGGAAGTTGAGGAACGGATTGCGGTTCTGTGCCAGGGCAAGGACCGGGAGGCGTATAAAGCGATGCGGGAATTGCAGGCGGAGAGCCTGCGCTCGGCCGAGGCAGCGCCTTATATGGACACCTTTCTTGCCATGCTGGGCAGCCAAAACTCTTATGTGCGCACCCGGGGCCTCGTGCTGGCGGCGGCAAACGCCCGCTGGGATGCGGAAAACAAGCTGGACGGGGCGCTGGAGGAGTATCTTGCGCACATTGGGGACGAAAAGCCCATCACTGCCCGGCAATGCGTGAAGGCGCTGCCGGCCATTGCCGAGGCAAAGCCATACCTGGCGCCGCGCATCCGGCAGGCGCTGCTGAATGCCAACACCGCCCAATATCCCGACAGTATGGCGACGCTGCTGGAAAAGGACATTGCCGCGGCCCTGAACGCCATGAGCGGGCTGTGAAAAAGGGGAAGAAGGGGCCCGGGGCCGGCCCCCCGCGGCAGATAAGCCTCAGGGCAGAAAGAGGATACAGATGGACATAAAGGCGACGTTGACCGCCCTGTGGGCGGCCATTGCCCGGCAGGATGCAGACGCCATGCGGGCGTATTTTACGCCCCAGGCGGTGATCTGCTGGCACAACACGGACGAACAGTTTACCCTGGAGGAATACCTGAGGGCCAACTGCGAGTACCCCGGCAGCTGGCGGGGCCGGCTGGAACGGGCGGAGCTGCTGGAAGGGGGCGCGGTGTCTGCGGCGCGGGTCTGGGCGGCCGACGGGAGCGCGGCGCTGCACGCGGTGAGCTTTTACCGCTTTGAAAACGGCCGGATTGCCCGCATGGACGAATATTGGGGCGACGATGGCGCAGCGCCGGCCTGGCGGCAGGCGCTGGGGCTGGGGCGGCCCATCGCCCCGGAAAACGGCGGGGAGGGGAGCCGGCAATGAAACCATCCAAGCTGCAGCTGGCCTATTTCAGCCCCTGCGGCGGCACCCTGCGTGCCGCGGAGCTTTTGTGCGGGCAATTTGAGGGCGTGCCGGTGGAGCGGGTCAATATGACCTGCCCGCCCGGTGCGCTGCCCGCTGTAATCCCGGTGAAAAAAGAGGAGTTGCTGGTGCTGGCCTTTCCGGTGTACGGCGGGGTGCCGCCCCGGGTGGAGGGGCTGTTCCGCCAGCTGAAGGGCCAGGGCGGCCCCTGTGTGCTGCTGGCGGCCTACGGCAACCGGGCCTATGAGGACGCCCTGGCCGCCGCGGCGGCCCAGCTGACCCGCCAGGGCTTTGTGTGCGTGGGAGGCCTGGCCTGCGTTACCCCCCATGTGTTCGCGCCCCGTTTGGGCGCGGGCCGGCCGGACAGCGGCGCGGACCTGGCGGCGTTCCGGGCGTTTGCCGAAGCGGTGAAGCGGGCGCTTGCACAGCCGGCGCTGTGCCCGGCCGCGCTGCCGGGCGAGGCGCAGCCCGCCTTGAAGCCGCTGAAGCCGGTGCCCCGCGTGCGGGATACCGAGCGGTGCATCGACTGCGGGCTGTGCGCGCGTGCCTGCCCTGCCGGAGCCATGGACCGCCGCTACCAGGTGGACGGGGCCAGGTGTGTGAACTGTATGGCGTGCCGGATGGCCTGCCCGGTGGGCGCCTGGAAATTCGACCCCTCGGGCGTGCGCGCATGGCTGGAGGAAAACTTTGCCCAGCCGCGCCCGGTGGAGTGGTTTGCGGCCGGCGGGGCAACCGGCTGAACAGGACAAAACGCCGTGAGCTTTTTTAGAAAGCGCACGGCGTTTTTTGACGTGCAAAACCACACGTTAGACGTGTGGTTCAAAAGAGCTTAAGCGATGAAGAAGAAATAAAAACTCCTTTTGCTATAATGAAACTGCGGTCTGCCAACTGCAGTAAGAAAGCAAAAGGAGGACATTCAGAATGAGCCTGAATGACATAAATAGTTTATCCCATACAAAATGGAATTGCAAATACCATATAGTATCTTCAATTCGCAAAGTAAATCCATCACATAAAATCCATCCAAATCGGGAGGCTTGAAAACATGACTAATTGATAAAATAAAAGCCCACATAATCCTATCATGCCAATAGGATTATGTGGGCAAACAAAACTCCTAATTAACGCCCCCTCGTGCCGGTTACAAACTTGGTTCAAAGATAGGTTTGTAACCGGCCAGCATATATAAAAGCAGCGGAACAGACCTTTTATTTGTTTACATTAATGCTGGGTAGTTACCCAGTCAATAATTACTTTTAACATTTCCATTACTGCTGTTACCGTTTTGGCAAAAGCAGTAATGACTAGCAAAATTTCAATAAGCTACATCATGGTCTATCCCCCTTTCATAATATGGAATAAAAATTGTCACTCTTATAGCACTCACTTCTTCCTTATGTAAACAAAATCAGGCTGTTTCGCTGCTTTTTTCGCAAGATACTTTTGCGTGGTATTTTAGTAAAGCGTCATGATATAATAACTCACATTTTCAAAACACCCCATTTTCCTTCCATAAAAGCACAAATGACACAGAGCTATTTGCTCTGTGTCATACGTTTCTTACAAAATTCCAATTTTTAAGCACTGCTCCATCGGAATTTTGTACATTATACCATAAAATCGGGCTTTTGTCAAATTTTGTTTTAGAGGCTATCCCTTTCATCCAAATTCTGTGCTTTGTTATAAGCCAGATACGCTTCTATAATTTCTTGAATGGTGTGCTGTTGTTTTAGGGTCAATCCAGTAACGTTCAGTACATAAGTGTTACTACATCCCAGCAAATTGTCTGTGCTCACATGGAACAATTGAGCAATTTTTACGAGAATGTCATAAGAGGGAAGTCTGGAACCATTCTCATAAGAGGAAACCGTAGACTTTGCGACGTTGATTCTGGAAGCAAATTCTTCCTGTGTAATATTTCTCGCCATTCTTAGCGATTTTATCTGATTCCCAACCGTGTTCCCGTCCATAAGCTCCCCTCCCCCTGTGTAAATTCTACAGGATACACAAACGCTATTGGTAAACAAAAGTTATACACTTAGTTTGACAGAGTATGTGTATAAATGTTATACTTATAGTGAACAAAGGGGGGTGTAATTATGATTCGGGTATGTAAAAACGATAAGGAATCGGTACTTGCTTTAGTGCGGCAGGGGAAGCTGGATGCTGCCGCATTAAGCTCTACAAACTTGGTTGATGAAATTATTCTGTCGATGTACAAACACGGTGTTCTTCAATGTCTTGATACGCAAATTCGTGATAAACGAGCAGACAATATCACCATTCCTTTCAATCTGATATGGGCTTCTGCGATTGCCGCAAAGATGAAAGTACGAACCAGTCTGTCCGACATTCCATTTGCGATTACAGACCACAGAACACTTGCTGAACTTGGATATACGCTCTATGACCCAGGAGGCATATATTCGGGTCTTATGCGGGAAGGAAGTCTGCGCTTCCTTTTAAACAAATATAGCTGGACCGAAATGATTGACGCCTATAGAAGAACAGTTCAGCAACAAATTATTCCCGCATTGGGTGCTGCTCCCAACATTCATATTTTGGATTGTACTCCCTTGGAAGTGAACCTGAACAATTCTCGTTATGAAAATTCGGGAGTTGGGGTTAACAAATATGGCGATACGGCGCGGGGCTATAGCATGTTAACAATGCGCGGCCTTTATAAAGATAGTGGAGTAATTGAAGAATTTTTTGTTGCTCCATTAAATATGCCAGACTCAACCTTTGGAAGCATAGTTCTGAAATATACGCCTGTACTAAATCCAGGGGATATTCTTATAAACGACAGAGGATTCCTTTCCAGAAAAACTCTAAACGACATGAAAAATGTTCGTGAGGTAGATACTTATATCCCCTTAAAAAGGAACATGACAGCATATAAATTTGCCGTTCAAGTTGCTACGGAACAAAACAAATGGGAAGCACATCCAAACAAGAAACGACCGCAACAGCGAATTACATTGGTGAAGAATATCGGCGGCCTATGGGAAAGTGACAACCCAGCCGAGGATGTTGACCTGAATGGGTGTGTCGTGTGGGATACAAAAACGAACCAATACTTTGTGTTTGTTACTACTGACCTTGGAAAATCAGCCAGGGAAATTGTAAAAATATATGAGTTACGGCCTGAAATTGAAGAAGATTATCGACAGCTCAAGGAGTTCTGGAAGATTGAAGATTTTAAAAGTACACAGTTCAATGTTATCTGCTTCCATATCGTGTGTGTGCTCTTTGGATACCTGTTCTTCCAGCTTTATACCATGCTTCCAGACGGGGAAGCATTTGCTGGGCGTTCCCTACCGGTTGTGCTGAAAAACTACACACCAAGGTTGCTTGGATATGTTGTTCTGTACGCTGGATACTACTTTGGGATTTTCAGTCTGGTAGAGCTGCTACGACTATATGCGGAGTGCGATAAAACCATCAAGCCAACAATAGAAGAAGTCTTGGGCGAGCTATAGGTTTAGGAGGGATATTGAATGTCTGAAACTGAAAATGTTGAATTGGAAAATTCAGAAGTTTTATTTAAAGAGCGTAAAGAAAAAAGAAAAAAAATAATTTTTGCTGTTATACCTTCCATATTGTTTGCCGGTATAATAGTTCTATGGATTATTTCGAGTGTGCGTTGCGAAAAAAATTATATACTGATGAAAGAGTATTTTGAGGCCAATAATTATCAAGAAGTTTTACATATTATAAGTCGTGCCGAAATAAGGAATTATAAAGATACTTCGGTTTTTTATGAGGCAAGTTATTCAGCGATTAAAGCACAAGAAAATGAGGAAAAATACCAAAAAGTGTTAGAAGCACATTCAAAGATGAAACAAATCCCGTTTAAAGAATTAGAAGATTTTTTACTTGATGCAATTAGCCTAGAAGTAGAAGATTATAAAGATTCGGGACAAATGGCATCTGACTTTTCCAATTATTTTACATTGGCAGAAGAAATATGGAATGATTATGCTGATATAGCATATGAACATGCTCTTGATATGAGTACAAACCAAGTTGAAAAATATGCGCAAAATGTGTTGAGCAAAAAATACGATTTATCGGGATTTGAAATTCAGCGAATATATATATGGTGGCATGACTATGTGGCCGAATCAGGTTTGTTTGTTCATTATGATGATTAATATTTATAGGGTAACTAAAAATCTCGTTGTCGAAACACAGAAATTACCACTGTAAAAGCATATCTATAAATTAGAATGGAGAGGCGAAAAGTGAAGTGCAAAATGAAAGCAACCACAACAAAACTAGTTTGTATTCTGACAATGATAATATTACTTATGGGACTTTCTTCTTGCGCCGGGAAAGTGCCGTCAGAATATATCGACGCAATCAATGTTTATAAAAACGACTTGAAAGACCCAGCTTCCATGCGAATATATGGAGATATTATCGTAGAAAATTTCGCCAATGATTCACAGGTTATTTCCATGAGATGCGATGCTAAAAACGGATATGGCGCATATAACGGAAAACATACTATTGAAATCATGATAGCACCAGGTATGGATACTGTATATTGGGATAGTGACTCTAGCAACTTTCTTGATATAGCAAATATATACGAAACATTAGAATCATTATCTGCGGAAGGAAAAAAAGCGGTGCTTAAAGACTCTGAAATGATATGTACCCAGAATTCTGGACACATAAAAAATTGAATTAGGTGCACATGGATGCCTCTCTGAATTTTGTAGGAGGCATCCATTTTGTTTTCTCTTGGATTCTTTCGTTGTTGTAGTAATTTATGTAGCCGTCAACAGCCTTGGCAAATGTTTCAAAAGAGGAATACTCTTTTTCATGCCCGTAGAACATCTCGTTTTTCATCCGTCCAAAGAAGGTCTCCATGATGCAATTGTCGTAACAGTTGCCCTTCCTTGACATGGATTGAATGATTTTGTGATCTTTAAGTGCCTGCCTGAAGTACACGTGCTGGTACTGCCACCCTTGATCAGAGTGAAAGATCAGGCCATCTACAGAGGGAAACTTCGTAAAGGCGCCGGCCAACATTCTCTGGATCTGTTCCATATTGGCACTTTGAGATAAATCATAAGAAATGATTTCGTTTGTGTTCATGTCGAGTATAGGAGAGAGATAACACTTCCCCCACGAAAAACCGAACTGAGATACATCGGTAGTCCATTTTTGCATAGGAGCTGTCGTGCTGAAATCCCGGTCAAGGATATTCTCAGCAACCTTGCCGACCTCGCCCTTGTAGGAATGATACTTTTCCTTTGGGCGCTTTCCTGCCAACCCCATAGTGTGCATAAGCCGTTGTACCCGCTTATGATTGACCTTGTGGCCGCGCTTTATCAGTTCCTGATATACTCTTCGCACACCGTAGCGGCCTTTATGCTGTGAGAAAATGTCTTTGATTTCATCTGCCAAGCAATGGTTTCGAACAGCAACTTGATCGGCCTTGCTCAACTCAAAATAATAGGTAGACCGTGCCATCTGCATAGATTTCAACAGATATTTCAATTGGTATCCTTTTTCACGCAGCTCTTTGATGATCGCTGCTTTCTCGCCTTGAGTTGCGCTGCGTGCCTCTCTTCTCTCAAGGCGATCTCTTTTTTTATAACTTCATTCTCCGCCTTTATATACTCGTTTTCTGCCCGAAGCCGGATCAATTCTTCTCGTTCGGATTCATTCAGTGGCCTTGCTTCTTCCTTTTTCATTTGGGGTACCCCTTTACTTGGACGACCTTTTTTCATTTCTACCAGGCCATTATACCCCTTTGTTTTATAGTTTTGAACCCATTGATACAATAGTCTATCTTGAATACCGGCCTCGATTGCCACTGACACACAGGATTTTCCGGACATTACTTGGGATACTAGTTCCAGCCGTTCTTCTGGTGTCCAGTTCCTGTTGAAATTTTTGTGTTTCAGTGCTTCTGGACCGCGGCTATCCTCTGCTCTTACCCATAGTCTCACTTTATCCCGAAAGGATTTATCGCTAACACCTTCCGGCGTTTCTGGCCATTTTCCTTCTCGATACAGTTCTACACATTTCCTTTTGTACTCATATGTGTACCGCATAATAATACCCCCTCTACTGGGTGTCCAGTAAAGGGGGTACATATCAAAATAACTTTTGATGTAGTAAGCGGCAAAGAAGTAGCAAAAATAATCGGAGCGGAATACCTTTCGACCTAAACAAACAATCTTTCTAGTGAAGTGACTAAAACTTTGCTGTAACTTATAAAACGGTGTAGAATATTCTACACCGTTTTATAACAGCCCGTTTTACTTTGCGAATTGAAGTATAGTATTTGCTCCGAAATATCGCAGGAAAGTATTCTATGGAGAAAAGCGGGCAGCAATCGGCAAGATTCTGCGACAATTATGTGAGTGGAAGAGCGTAAAAATCATAGAGGCAGAAGTATGCCCGGACCATGTGCACATGCTGGTGGAAATTCCACCGAAAATGTCGGTGTCAAGCTTCATGGGATACTTGAAAGGGAAGAGCAGCACAATGCTGTATGAGCAATTCGGCGAATTGAAATACAAGTATCGGAGCAGAGAGTTCTGGTGCAAAGGATACTACGTGGATACAACGGGGAAAAACACGAGCCGAATTGCAGAGTACATCAGGAACCAACTAAAAGAAGATGAGATGGGCGAGCAGCTTACGATGAGTGAATGCGGCCCGTTTACGGGCGGCAAGTAACAGTCCCCGCGCGGCTGGCAGACCGTACTTACGCGTTTGACGCGTGAGCGAGGAACAAAGGGCTTTGCCCGCATCTGAAATACCACGCGTTTTACGCGTGGATGTTTATTAGAAAAAAGTTAATAGGTGTGATCGCAGACTTCCAAAATCTTTTCGCGCAGGGCCACGTAATCGGCAAAGGCCAGGGGCTTTTGGGTGGGGTTGCGCAGCAGCGCGGCGGGGTGCAGGGTAGCGGTGAACAGCACGCCGTTTTTTTCTTCGAACTGGCCGTGTTCTTTGGTCACCGAAAAATCCGGGCGGATGAGCCGCTGGGCGGCGATCCGGCCAAGGCACACCACGATTTTGGGGCGGATGAATTTGAACTGCTCGCGCAGCCAGGGAAGGCAGGCGTCCCATTCTTCGGGCAGGGGATCGCGGTTTTCGGGCGGGCGGCACTTTACGATGTTGCCGATGAACACGTTTTTATCGCGGGAGAGATCGACCGCCTCCAGGTACTGGTCCAGCAGCTTGCCGCTGCGGCCCACAAAGGGAAGGCCCTGTTCGTCCTCGTTGCGGCCCGGCCCCTCGCCGATGAACATTACCTCCGCGGTGGGGCTGCCCATGCCGAACACCACGTTGGTGCGGGTTTCGCACAGGCCGCACCGGCGGCAGACAAGGCATTCCTGTTTGAGCGCTTCAAAATCCATCTGGGGCGCCTCCTTTTTTGATATAAGTTATTTTGTACAGTATTATAGCATAAATCAGTTCTTTTTGTCTTGAAGTTTTTGCCTGCGATTGGTACAATGGTAGTAGAAAAGAGCGGCTGGAAACCGGGCGCTCCGCGTGAGCGCGCCGCCCCGGCTCTTTTAATGGGAGGAAGATACAAATGAAATTTTTGGTTGAAACTTCTGCACGCCATGTGCATGTGACCCAGGAGGCGCTGGATACCCTGTTTGGGAAGGGCTACCAGCTCACCGTGAAAAAGGAGCTGAGCCAGCCCGGCCAGTTTGCCTCGAACGAGAGGGTTACCGTGGTGGGCCCGAAAAAGGAGATGGCGAACGTTTCGATCCTGGGGCCCTGCCGCAGCGCGAACCAGGTGGAGCTTTCGGCCACCGACGCGCGCTCCATCGGCATTGCCGCCCCGGTGCGCGAATCCGGCGATATTGCCGGGTCCGGTGCCTGCAAGCTGGTGGGCCCCTGCGGCGAGGTGGAGCTGGCCGAGGGCGTGATCGTGGCAAAGCGCCACATCCACGTGACCCCCGAGGATGCGGAAAAGCTGGGCGTGAAGGACAAACAGATCGTGAAGGTGGCCTGCGGCAGGGAAGGCCGCAAGCTGATTTTTGACGACGTGGTGATCCGCGTGCACCGCAACTTCGCCACCGCCATGCACATCGACACCGACGAGTCGAACGCGTGCCTGGGCGCAAGCGAGGGCGAGATCGTGGAGTAAGCGGCCCCCTGAACGCAGCGAATAAAAGGCCCCGGGCGCAGAAGTTCTGCGCCCGGGGCCTTTTTGCCGCCGCAGGAAAACCCGGCGGGCCGCGCGGACTAGAACAGCCGCCGCCCCTGCACGTATTTGGCGCAGGGCGCGCCGTCCGACAGGTATACCACCCGTTCCAGCCGTTCGGGCAGGCTGCAGGCGCGGGTGGTGGGCAGGGCCGCGTCGTCCATGACAATGGCGTCGAACTCGTAGCCCGGCTCAAAGCTGCCCACCTTGCCGAAAAATTCGCCGCCGCCCTTGGTGGCAAGATACAGCGCCTCGGGCAGGGTGAGGGCGGGCACGGTTTGATCCACCAGCCGCCAGCGCAGCTTGGAGGACTGGATCGCGTCGGTGACGGCGCGGAAGAGCGACAGGTGCGCGCCGCCGGCCACATCGCTGCCGAGGCCCACCTTCTGCCCCTCCATCAGGTAGCTCTTGACCGGGGCGACGCCGCTGGACACGTTCATGTTGGACTGGGGGCAGTGGGCGATGAACACGCCGTTTTCCTTCATGAGCGCCCGCTCGGCCTCGCCGCTCCACACGCAGTGGGCCATTACGGTGGGGCAGGAGCCCCCGAACAGGCCGAACCGGCTGTAGGTCTGGCCGTAAAAATCGGCGCCGGGGCAGAGCTCTTTGACCCAGGCGATCTCGGACAGGTTCTCGGACAGGTGGGACTGCAGGGGCACGCCGTATTCCCGCTGCAGCCCGCCCAGGCCGGCCATCAGTTCGTCTGAACAGCTGGGGGTAAAGCGGGGGGTGAGGATGGGGCGGCTGCGGACAAAGCGGCGGCTCTCTTCCAGCCAGCGGCGGGTTTCGGCCAGGGCGGCGGCGGGACCCGCCTCCCGAAGGATATCAGGGCTGTTGCGGTCCATATTCACCTTGCCCACAAAGCAGACCAGGCCCGCGGCCTCGAGCTGCTCCATGAGCACAAGGGTGGCGGGGCGGTGCAGGGTGGCAAAGATACAGGCCCGGGTGGTGGCGCTGGCGGCGAGCTGGCGGGCAAACAGAGCGTAGGCCTGCCGCGCGTACCCGGCCCGGGCAAACTTTGCCTCCTCGGGGAAGGCGTTCTGTTCCAGCCACTGCAGCAGTTCCAGATCCATGCCGAGGCCCCGGTAGGCGTATTGGCTGGCGTGGGCGTGCAGGTCCACAAGGCCCGGCAGGATGAGCTTGCCGCTGTGGTCGTGCACTTTGACGCCGGCGTACCGGCCGGGCAGCGAGGGAAAGACCCCGGCCACCCGCCCTTCCTCGCACACCAGCCAGCTTTCGGGGTGGACGGCCAGGCTGCCGGGGGCCGGGGTGTAAAAGATGTTGCCCCGCAGGGCGAAGGTCGTGTTTTGCATAAAGGTTCCTTTCCGGGGGCCCGGCGGGCCGGATGACCGCCGCCCTGCCCCAAGGCAGCGCTTGCCGCGCTGCGGCTGCCCTTTATTGTACCATGCCGCGGGCGGCATTTCAATGCGGCGGGCGCCGCCCGGCCCGCATGTTTTGGGTTGCATTTGAGCAAACTTTATTATATAATAGTTCTTGTTCGGACAGAGCCAAAACGGTGCGCTGTTCGGCATACGGATGTGGGCCCTGTGCGACGGGGCCCCATGAACCATGTCAGGCGGGGAACCGAGCAGCATTAAGTGGTCTGCCCCGTGCGCCGCAGGTAGCCTGCATCCGTATGCCAAGCAGCGCAAAGGCGGGGGAAAAGCCCCCCGCGGGCCTGTCCGTTTTTTGTAGTGAAAACCGGGGAAAGGGGGCAATGCGGAGATGTATCGGGCGTTGTACCGCAAGTGGCGGCCCCGCCGCTTTGAGGATGTGGTGGGCCAGCAGGCCATTGTGGCGGCCCTGCAAAACCAGGTGGCCGCGGGGCGGGTGGGCCACGCGTACCTGTTCACGGGAACCAGGGGGACCGGCAAGACCTCCTGCGCCAAAATTTTTGCCAAGGCGATCAACTGCCCGGAGAGCCAGAAGGGCGACCCCTGCGGCAAATGCGCCGTGTGTGCGGGCATCGACGACGGCTCGATCATGGACGTGGTGGAGATCGACGCGGCCTCCAACAACGGGGTGGACAACATCCGGGACCTGCGGGACGAAACGGCCTATACCCCCAGCGTGTGCGCCTATAAGGTATATATCATCGACGAGGTGCACATGCTCAGCATGGCGGCCTTCAACGCCCTGCTCAAGATCATGGAGGAGCCGCCCAGCCACGTGGTGTTCATTCTTGCCACCACCGAGATCCATAAGGTGCCGGCCACCATCCTGTCCCGCTGCCAGAGGTACGATTTTGGGCGCATTCAGCCCCAGGACATTGCGGCCCGCATTGCCTACATTGCAGGGGAAGAGGGCTTTGCCCTGACCCCGGGCGCGGCCGCGCTGATTGCCCGGCTGGCGGACGGCGCGCTGCGGGACGCGCTGTCGATCCTGGACACCTGCGCAGGGGTGAGCCGCGAGATCGACGAGGAGCTGGTGCGCCGCATGGCGGGCGTGACCGACAAAAGCTACCTGTTCACCATCAGCGACGCGCTGGCCGCAAGGGACGCCGCGGACGCGCTTTCGCAGGTGGCGGGGCTGCGCCAGCGCTCGGTGGATATGAAGCGCCTGTGCGAGGAGCTGATCAGCCATTACCGCAACCTGATGCTTGCCGCACTGCCCGGCGGAAAGGGGCTGCTGGCGGGCGTTCCGCCCGAAGAAGAAGCGCTCTACCTGGAAAAGGCCGGCCAGACCCCCCAGAGCGAGAGCGTGCGCGCCATCCGCCTGTTGGGCAGCGCGCTGGAAAAAATGAGCCGGGGCACCGACCAGCGCATTGAACTGGAGCTGGCCCTGTTCGCCCTGACCGAAACGCCCCAGAGCGCGGCACCGGCCCCGGTGGCACCCGCCGCCCCAGCGGCCCAGCCGCCCGCGCCCTTTGCCGCCCGCCCGGCGGCAGCAGGCGCATGGGCTCCCGCGGCTGCAGGCCCGGCGGCGCCCCCCCAGCGCACAGAGGCGGCGGACCGCCCGCCCTGGGAAGCGGCGGCAGAGGGCCCGACCAGCGCAGCACCGCCGCCGGAAGGAGCCGCCGCGCCGCCTGCAAGCGCGCCCATCCAGCCGGGCGAGGGGCAGGACGCCCCGCCCTGGGAAACAGAGCCCGTGCAGCCGCGCGAGGTGCCGCCGCCCAAGGCCCCGGCGCCGCCCGCCCGGCCCGCGCCCGCAAAAGCGCAGACGGCCCCGGCAGGCCAGGCACAGAAGTTTGAGCCCTGGCCGCAGGTACTGGCCGCACTGGAGCGGCAGGACAAAATGCTGACCGCCTACCTGAAAAAATCCACGGCTTATTTTGACGGCAGGCGGGTGCTGATCGACGGGGGGGATACCTTCCGGGATTTTATCCGGGTGAACAAGGATTCCCAGGCGCTGATCAAGCAGATCATAGAGCAGGTGGCGGGCGTGCGCTGCGGCATTGGGCCATACGTGCCGCCCGCGGAGGGCGGAGAGGCCCGAAGCACGGTGGAGGACACCCTGAAGGAGCTCGCGGCCCACGGGGTCGATGTGGTTTATAACGACAAAGAATAATAAAAGGAGCGATTTTCCATGAAAGCAAGACTGCCGCAGGGCTATGGCAAGCCCGACGTGAACGCGCTGATGCGCCAGGCCCAGAAGATGCAGGACGATATGAAGGAAAAGCAGGAGGAGCTGGAGGCCACCGAATACAGGGCTAGCGTGTCTGACGGGATGGTGGAGATCACCATGACCGGCAAGCACGAGGTGACGGCGGTGAAGATCAAGCCCGAGCTGGTGGACCCCGAGGATGTGGAGATGCTGGAGGACATGGTGGCCGCCGCGGTGAACGAGGCGGTGCGCGTGGTGGACGCCGCGTCTGACGCGGCCATGCAGGCCATTACCGGCGGGGCCAACTTCCCGGGGCTGTAAGAAAGGGGCAAAAGAGGATGGGTTACAACGCCGCCCCGCTGGAAAAGCTGGTGGAACAGTTCTCCAAGTTCCCGGGCGTGGGCCGCAAGGGCGCCACGCGCATGGCCTACCAGGTGCTCAGCATGCCGGCCGACGAGGCGCTGGAGCTGGCGCACGCCATTGAAAACGCCCACGCGAAGCTGCACCGCTGCCACGTTTGCCAGGATTACACCGAGGCTGAGGTGTGCAAAATCTGCTCTTCGGCCAAGCGGGACGCCAGTGTGATCTGCGTGGTGGAGAGCCCGCGGGACATCACCGCCTTTGAGCGCACCCGGGAGTACAACGGCCTGTACCATGTGCTGCACGGGCTGATCAGCCCCATGGACGGCATCGGTGCGGACCAGCTGTGCGTGAAGGAGCTGCTGGCGCGGCTTTCGGACGGGAAGGTGAAGGAGGTCATTATGGCCACCAACCCCACCGTGGAGGGCGAGGCCACCGCCATGTATCTGGCAAAGCTGATCAAGCCTTTGGGCATCCGCACCACCCGGCTGGCCTACGGACTGCCGGTGGGCTCCAGCCTGGAATACGCCGACGAGACCACCCTGTACAAGGCCCTTTCGGGCCGGGGCGAGCTTTAAAAACCGCTTTCCCCTTGACAAGCGCTCGGCGCGGCGCGTATACTGTTGTTCCAAGCCCGCAAAAAAGGAGGTGGCGAGATGCCGGAGCAGGGAAAAGTAAAGATCATTGCCGAGAACCGGCAGGCCCGCCACGAGTATTTTGTGGTGGAGGGGCTGGAAACCGGCATTGAGCTGGTGGGTACCGAGGTGAAAAGCCTGCGCATGGGCCAGGTGAACCTGAAGGACGCCTGGGTGGAGGTGGAGAACGGCCAGCTCTATGTGCACGGCATGCACATCAGCCCCTATGAAAAGGGGAACATTTTCAACCGCGACCCGCTGCGCCCCCGGCGTTTGCTGGCCCACAAAAACGAGATCCGCCGCCTGGGGCAGGAGGTCAAGCTGCAGGGGTATACCCTGGTGCCGCTGTCGCTTTATTTCAAGCATGGGCGGGTCAAGCTGAACCTGGGGCTGTGCAAGGGCAAGAAGCTCTACGACAAGCGGGAGACCGCGGCCCAGCGCGCGGCCCAGCGCGACATTGAGCGCGCCATGAAGGACCGGCGGTATTGAGCGCGATTGGATAGGATAAAAGGAATGCCCGCTGCGTTTGCAGCGGGCATTCCTTTTTTTTAACCACTCAATACCGGTGAAAGGGCTACTGCTTGCGGAAACATAACGCGGGGAACAATGGGTTGCTTTTTGTTCTGAGTGGGAACCAGTGGCTAAAGTTTCCGCGCTCCACAAATAGCCCGTAATCTTGGTTTTATGGCCTTCACTTCTTTATCGCAAGAGACTCAAAAATATTATAAAAACCAATAACATAAAACGTATTGGTCAACAGTAAAGAGGGAGGCGGTAAAAAATTCATATGGGAAAGGAAGATAAAAATTAATGCAACTAGCGCCAGAATAAAATTTCCCATACAAATAAAATATTCATGTTTGGAATTAACATAAATAGAAATGGCCAATGCATCCTGAAACGACTTGCTGCTGCAGCTTTTTAGATATCCTGCAATCAGTAAAGCGGTGGCAATGTAAAAAACAGAAAGAGGCCAAATAATATACTTTAGAGCAACCAATTGTTTGATTTGTTGCTCCAGGGATACAAATCCAAAATAATACACAACAAGGAAAAATATTCTCGCGAGAATTTGTGTGAATTGTTTCATAAAAACCTCCCTGCAAAAATATGTAAACATCTTAATTATTTATCGTTAAAGGGCTTGCGTTACCGGTCGATTTCCGGCAACGCAGAGCCTTTTTTGTTGAAAAACAGCACCGCACCCTTTAACCGATGCGGGGCGGTTCCAGGGGGGCGGCCATCGCCTGGCGGGCAATGCGGATGAACTGCCGGGCGGGGGTGTTCAGCTCGATGCCCTTGGGGTAGGCCGCCACCACCGGCCGGCGCATCGCTTTGCCCCGGATGCGGAAAAAGCGCACCCCGATGGCCGTGGGGCAGAAGCGGATGACCGTGCTGGGCAGAAAGGCCACGCTGTTGCTGTATTGCAGCTGCCCCAGCAGCGCGTCGAACCCCTTGTCGCTCACCCGCACGGTGTGTTCGCCCGCCACCCCGGAACAGAGAAGATGCGCAATGTCCAGAAGGCGCACACT
The DNA here is from genome assembly GCA_022835495.1 of Oscillospiraceae bacterium. Lineage (NCBI taxonomy): Bacteria > Bacillati > Bacillota > Clostridia > Eubacteriales > Oscillospiraceae > Oscillospiraceae bacterium. Next base: position 2,338,649 of record BQOK01000001.1, on the reverse strand, counting down.
GGTGGAGGGCAGGATAAAGGCCGCGCCCGCCAGATCCGCGAGGTCGATGCAGGGCCAGCCCTCGCCGTCTGTTCCGATGGACAGGCCCGCCAGCAGCGGATGCAGCGCCGAGAGGGCCAGCACGATCTCTTCCTCCAGGATCACCTCCTGTTCCATGGTATCGCTGGGGGGGATGAGGGGCTCGTAGGGGTCCATGTCGAAGGCGTGCACATACAGATCGACTTTTTCGTGGTAGCTGGTGCAGAACAGGTTGGGCGCCCAGTCCATTTTGAGCTGGACCTCCACCTGGGGCAGCTCGCGGTGAAGCTTGGACAAAAGATAGGGCACCACGTTGGCCGCATAGAAGGGCACCGTTTTGATGCACAGGCTGTGCTGGCGGCGGTGGCGCACCGTTGCCTCAAACTGCCGCTTGACGCGCAGCAGCTCCTGCGCCGTGTGCAGGTAAAGCTGGCCGTCCGCCGTGAGCTCCAGCGGCGTTTTGGCCCGGTCGAAGATCTGGATCTGATATTCGTTTTCCATGGCGATGACCTGCTGGCTGAGCGCCGACTGCGACACGAACAGCTTTTCGGCCGCCCGCGAAATGCTGCGCTCCAGCGCAATGGCTTCCAGATATTCAAGCTGGCGAAAGGTCACAATAAAACCCTCCTAAAACTGACAGGATAAGATTTTTCTAATAGCGGGATAAAGATATTTGTATTTGCTTTTAGCTCTGCACTGATTATATACTTGAATCAACAGATAATCAACATTTTATTGATAAATACTATTTAAGGTGACAAATTATGGAGCGAGGGAGGAATGCGTGCCAACAGTGGGCCGAGAGCAGAACGGGATACCGAGTGAAAGGAGACTGCGATGCGATTTGTGCGATACAGGGCGGAGGGCGCGGAAGCTCTGGGCATACTGGATGCCGGAGGGGAACGCGTTGCGCCGCTGGAACAGTTTGAGGGGTGCGGCTTTGCCGATATGAACGAGCTGATCCGGGAGCTCGGCTCCGCCCAGCGGGGGGCGCTGGAGGCCTTTGCGCGGGGAGAAGCCCCGGCGGCGAGGCTGCTGCCCCTGGCCGAAGTGGAGCTGCTGGCCCCCATCGGGCGCCCGGTGCACGACATTTTGTGCGTGGGGGTGAACTACCAGGCCCATTTTGACGAGTGCGAGCGGGCGATCCAGATGAAGCAGGCGGCGGCAGCGGTGTACTTTGCCAAGCGCGCGTGCCGGCTGCTGGGGCCGGGAGAGGCGATCGAGAGCCACCGGGCGCTGGACGAGGCGCTGGACTACGAGGTGGAGCTGGCGGTGGTGCTGGGCAAGGGCGGGCGCGACATCCCGCCGGAGCGGGCGGAGGAACACATTTTCGGCTACAGCGCGTTCAACGATGTGTCGGCCCGGACGCTGCAGAGCAGCCATGCACAGTGGCTGCGGGGCAAGAGCCTGGACGGGTTTGCGGTGATGGGGCCGGCCTTGGTGACGAAGGACGAGGTGGCCTTTCCGCCGGAGCTGGAGGTAGAGAGCCGGGTGAACGGCGAGGTGCGGCAGCACGCGAATACCCGGGCGTTCATCCGCGGCGTGGCGGAAGTGATCAGCGAACTGTCGCGCGGGATGACGCTGGAGGCGGGGGACATCATTGCCACCGGGACCCCCGCGGGCGTGGGGATGGGTTTTGAGCCGCCCCGCTATATGAAGCCGGGGGATGTGGTGGAATGCGAGGTACAGGGCCTCGGCGTGCTGCGCAACCCCATTAAAGAATAACCGGAACAAAAAAGGAGATGGATGAAATGAAGTGCACATGGAACAAAAAAACGGCGGCATTTTTGACGGCGGGCTGCATGGCCCTGGGACTTTTGGCGGGCTGCGGCGCGGCCCCGGCCAGCGGCGGGGGCGCGCCCGCGGGCGGCAGCCAGGGCCAGGGGGGCGCGGCGGACACGCCGGTGAGCCTGACCTGCGCCATTACCATGAGCGAGGATTCGGCCTATTACAAGGATTTGGAATACTTTGGCAAGCTGGTGAGCGAGCGCAGCGGCGGCACCGTGAGCCTGGACATTCAGGCGGGCGGCGTGCTGGGCAGCGAGACGGAATACATTGAGGGGCTGCAGGCGGGCACCATTGACGTGATGATCGTTTCCTTTTCGCCCCTTTCGGCCACTTCGGAGCAGTGCGGCCTGTTCGAGATCCCCTATCTGATCCAGGACTACGACCATTTGCGCCGCGTATGGAAGAGCGACATCGGCGAGGATATCCGGGCCGACCTGGACAAGGTGGGCATCCGCTCGCTGGGGGTGCTGGACTTTGGCTACCGCGAGACCACCAACAACGTGCGGCCCATTGAAAAGCCGGAGGATCTGAAGGGCGTGGTGCTGCGGGTGATGCAGAGCGACATCCAGATTAAGGCCTGGGAGACGCTGGGGGCGACCCCGGTGACCATGGCGGTGACCGAGGTGTTCAGCGCCCTGCAGACCGGCACCATTGCCGGGCAGGAGAACCCCATCAACGCGATCTGCTCCAACGGGTTCCACGAGGTGCAGAAATACCTTTCGCTCACCGATCACCTTTACGCGCCGGTGCTGCTGGCGATCAGCGACGCCACCTGGCAGAGGCTGAGCCCGGCCCAGCAGGAGGCCATTACCAGCTCGATCGCCGAGACGGAGGATCAGTCCACCGCGATCCTGCAGGAATACACCGACAGCGGCCTTGCCACCATTGAGGAGGCGGGCGTGCAGGTGAACGAGGTGGACAAGGAGGCCTTCCGCGCGGCCATTCAGCCGCTGCACGAGGCACTGGCCTCCACCTACGGCGACGCGCTGGAGCGCATTAAAGCAATGTGACGCGGCCGGGGGCGGGGAGCCGGAGGAAAAAGCTCCCCGCCCTTTTTAAAACCGAAAGGAGAGGCCTATGAAAACATATATCAAGGTGGTAAACGCCCTGAACAAGGTCTTTGAGAACCTGGTGGTGGCGGTGCTGACCCTGCTGGCGCTGGTGGTGTTTTTGCAGATCGTGACCCGGTCGCTGCACATCTCGGTGGCCTTTTTGGAGGAGGCGGCCCGCTACACCATGATCTACCTGTGCTTTTTGGGCGCCGCGGTGTGCTGCCGGCGGGGCTCGCTGATCAAGGTGGACGTGGTGCACGACCTGCTGCCGCCCAAGGCCGCCCGCGCGCTGGAAGAAGCGGTGAACCTGGTGTCGGCCGTGTTTTTGTGCTTTGCGCTGTACAGCTGCTGCAAGTACCTGCCCCTGGGGTTCAACAGCGACGCTTCCAGCATGAAGGGCATCAAGATGTTCTGGTTCTACCTGTCCATGCCGCTGGGGCTGGGCATGATGCTGCTAAACCTGGTGGCAAACACCTATGAACGCTGGAAGGGGGAGGAAAAGGAATGAGCGCGTTTATCTACATCTGCCTGCTGCTGTGCTTTGCCGCGGGGGTGCCCATCGCCTTTTCGCTGGGGGCCGCCTGTGTGGCGGCCATTGCCAGCGACCCCTCGATGAGCATGGTCTGGATCGCCCAGCGCATGTTCGCGGGCATCAACTCGTTCCCCTACCTTGCGCTGCCGTTCTTTATCCTGGCGGGTAATATCATGGCCGAGGGGGGCATTTCCAAGCGGCTGGTGCGCTTTTTCTCCACCCTGGTGGGGCGGTTCAGCGGGGGACTGGCCATTGTGGCGATTGTGGTGTCGCTGTTCTTTGGGGCCATCTGCGGCTCGGCGGCGGCCACCTGCGCGGCGGTGGGAGCGATTTTGATCCCGGGTATGCTGCAGAAGAAATATTCCGCGCCCTTTTCTGCGGCCACTGTGGCCGCGGCCTCCTGCATTGGGGTGATGATCCCGCCCAGCGTGCCCATGGTGCTGTACTGCTTTATGGCGGGCACCTCGATCAGCGACGGGTTCACGGGGGGCATTGTGCCCGGCATTTTGTTTGCGGTGGCGTTTATCGTGATCGCGGCCATTGTGAGCCGCAAAAAGCATTACGGCGGCGACCGGGCCTACAGCGGCAGGGAGATCTGGGCGGCCTTTAAGGATTCGATCCTGGCGCTGCTGACCCCGGTCATTATTCTGGGCGGCATTTACAGCGGCTTTTTTACCGCAACCGAGGCGGCCACGGTGGCGGTGATCTACAGCGTGCTGGTGAGCATGTTCGTTTACCGGGAGATGAGCTGGAAGCGGCTGAAAAAGGTGTTTTTGGAATCCGGGCTGCTGGCGGCGTCGATCCTGCTGATCATCTCGGTGGCGGCGGTGTTCGGGGTGGTGCTGACCAAACAGCACGTGCCCCAGATGCTGGCCGAATTCTTCAGCACCGTGGCCGGCAACAAATACGTGTTCCTGCTGCTGGTGAACCTGCTTTTGCTGGTGCTGGGCATGTTTATGGAAAATTCCTCCTGCATTATCATTATGACCCCGCTGCTGGCCCCCATTGCGGCCAGCTACGGCATCGACCTGATCCACTTCGGCGTGATCCTGGTGTGCAACCTGGCGGTGGGCATGGTCACGCCGCCCTTCGGGCTGTGCCTGTTCATGGGCTCGGACCTGGCGGGGGCGAAGCTGGGCTCCACCATACGGTCGCTGGTGCCCTATCTTGTGGCCTCGCTGGCGGCGCTGGCCCTGATCACCTATGTGCCGGACATCAGCATGGGGCTGGTGCGGCTGCTGCGCCATTGACCCGACCCGGCCGCCGGACCCAAATAAAAAGGAGTGGATGGATTTGATCGTAAAGGATTTCCGCGTTTACCATATCTCGAAAAAGCTTGCCCGGCCACTGCCCAATGCGGTGTACAGCCTGGAATACATCGAGCATGTGTTTTTGGAGCTGGATACCGAGGAGTACACCGGCGTGGGCATGGCGTACACCTTTAACCCGGACCAGGCCGAGGCCATGAAGGTGCTGGTGGAGGGGTATTGCCGGGCGCTGCGGGGGAAAGACCCCGCCTACGTGCGCCGCTACTGGAACGAGGCCCAGGGCACCATGGGCGGCTGCGGGCAGACCGGGCTTGCCATGTCTGCCTACGCGGCGGTGGACACCGCGTTGTGGGACCTGATCGCCCAGGAGGCGGGCAAGCCGCTGTATAAACTGCTGGGCGCCAGGACCGACACCCTGCCGGTGTATGGCAGCGGCGGGTGGCTGGTGCCGCAGCAGGAGATGATTGAGGAGGCGCTGTGGTTCAAGAGCCAGGGGTACACCCGGTATAAGCTCAAGCTGGGCTTTCCCGACCCGCGCGAGGATCTTCGCCGCCTGGAGGCCCTGCGCAGGGCGGTGGGCGACGGGTTTGAGATCATGGTGGACGTGAACCAGGGCTGGAGCGTAAAGCTGGCCCGGCAGCTTGTGCCGGAACTGAAGGCGCTGGGGATCACCTACCTGGAAGAACCGCTGCACTGCCAGGACTACAAGGGCAACGCCGAGCTGGCCCGCGCCAGCGACATCCGCATCTGCTCGGGCGAGTGCCTGTTCACCACCCGTGAGCTATTCGAACTGCTGCGCCTGGGGGGGGCGGATATGATCAACCCCGACCTGATGCGCTGCGGCGGCGTGACCGAGTTTGTGCAGGTGTGCGCGCTGGCCGGGGCCTTCCGGGTGCCGGTGACCGCCCACGTGCTGATGGAGGTGAGCGCCCATGTGATGGCCGCCAGCCCCACCGGGGGGCTTTTGGAGCATATCCCGGACTGGTGGGCGGGGGCGTTTGCCCAGGGGCCCGCGGTGCGGGACGGGCAGCTCACCCTGCAAAATGTGCCGGGCCTTGGGATCCGGTTCGACCAGGATTACATACAACAAAATCTTTACCGGGCCTGAAACGCCCGGCGCGGCCCCCGCTTTGGAAAAAAGCGGGGGCCGCTTTTTGCGTTTTTGCGCGGCGCGGGCGGCGCGCCGCCGTGTTGGGGCGCTTTGTAAAATTGCTTTTTCAAACCCGGGGGCAGGTTTTACCCAGGTTTAACCGGTTTGTGATAGCGGATTTTCGAAAGGCGGAGCTATACTGAAAGCGTTCCAGGAAAGAACATGAACAGAACGACAAAAAGGGGAGAAAGTACCATGAAAAAGATTCTTGCACTTACCGCAGCCCTGGCGCTGGCCGCCAGCTTCGCCGCCTGCGGCGGCGGTACATCCAGCACGCCCGCTGCCGACCCGACCCAGGCGCCCGCCTCTGTGGCCGCGCCCACCCAGGCGCCTGACGCCGCCCTGGAGGGCGGTGTGACCACCGGCGGCTCCACCAGCGTGGAAAAGGTGATCGGCGCGCTGAGCGAAGCCTTTATGCAGGCCAACACCGGCGTGGACGTGACCTATGACCCCACCGGCAGCGGCGCGGGCATCACCGGCGCCTTGGAGGGGACCCTGGACATCGGCCTTTCCAGCCGGGGGCTGAAGGACGAGGAGAAGGCGGGCGGCCTGAAGGAGACCGTGTTTGCGCTGGACGGCATTGCCATTGTGGTGAACAACGAAAACGGCGTGGCCGACCTGAGCCTGGAGCAGATCAAGGGCCTGGCCGACGGGACCATCACCAACTGGAAGGACGTGGGCGGCGCCGACGCCCCGGTGGTGCTGATCGGCCGCGAGGCCGGCAGCGGCACCCGCGACGGCTTTGAGAGCATTGTGGATGTGAAGGACGCCTGCAAGTACGAGCAGGAGCTCACCAGCACCGGCGCGGTGATCGCCGCGGTGGCCGCGAACCCGAATGCGATCGGCTACGCTTCGCTGTCTGCTGTGGATGAAAAGGTGAAGGCCGTGACCGTGGAGGGCGTGGCTGCCAGCGAGGCCACCGTGCAGGACGGTACCTACAAGATCCAGCGCCCCTTCGTGTTTGTGACCAAGGAGGGCGCGGCCCTGAGCCCCGCCGCCCAGGCCTTTGTGGATTTTGCCCTGAGCGAGGACGCAAAGCAGATGGTGGCCGACGCGGGTGCGGTGCCCCTGCGCTGAGAGCCAGGAGAAGCATGAGATGAAAAAGCCGCATGACCTTTGTGGCCATGCGGCTTTTCCCCAAGTTTAAAACCGGGAGGGGCTGCCCTGTGAAAACAAAGCATATCACGGAAGCTGTGATGCACGCGGTGTTCTTTAGCTGCGGCATGCTGGCCATCGCCTTTGTGGCGCTGATTACCCTTTATATTGTGACCGCCGGCCTGCCCGCCATCGGCGAGATCGGCCTGAAAGAATTTTTGCTGGGCGCGGAGTGGAAGTCCACCGCCGCCGAGCCGAAATTCGGCATTCTGCCCTTTATCCTCACCAGCTTTTGGGGAACCCTGGGCGCGGTGATCATCGGCGTGCCGGTGGGGGTGCTCACCGCGGTGTTCCTTTCCAAGGTGGCGGGGCCGCGCCTGGCGGGCGTGGTGCGCCCGGCGGTGGAACTGCTGGCGGGCATTCCCAGCGTGGTGTACGGCCTGGTGGGCATGATGGTGCTGGTGCCGCTGATGATGGAGGTGTTCCGGCTGAAAAACGGCACCTGCCTGCTGGCGGCCATTCTGGTGCTGGCGGTGATGATCCTGCCGGGCATTATCTCAGTGAGCGAAACGGCCCTGAACGCCGTGCCGCCCGATTATGAGCAGGCCAGCCTGGCGCTGGGGGCCACCTGGATGGAAACCGTGTTCAAGGTGAGCCTGCCCGCCGCAAAAAGCGGCATCGGCGCCGGCGTGGTGCTGGGCGTGGGCCGCGCCATTGGCGAGGCCATGGCCGTGATGATGGTGGCGGGCAATGTGGCCAACATGCCCGGGCTGTTCAAAAGCGTGACCTTTTTGACCACCGCGGTGGCCAAAGAGATGAGCTACGCCGGGGGCCTGCAGCGGCAGGCGCTGTTCAGCATTGCGCTGGTGCTGTTTATCTTTATCATGCTGGTAAACGGCCTGCTGGGCCGGGTGCTGAAAAGGGGGAACAAGGAATGAGCACGCTGGAGGCATGCGCCGCCCTGCCCGCGGACAGGGCGCACGGCAAAACGGCGGGAGGGGCCCACGCGCAGGTGCGCAGGCTGAAGGGAGCGCTGCTGAAAGGTGCGGTGTACCTTGCAGCCGCCCTGACCTGCGCGCTGCTGGTGGGGCTGATCGGCTATATCTTCCTCAAGGGGCTGCCCGGCATCACCTGGGAGCTGCTGAGCACCGCGCCCAGCGCGTTAAAGGGGACGATCGGCATTCTGCCGAACCTGCTGAACACCCTTTACATCGTGGGCTTTGCACTGCTGGCGGCGCTGCCGCTGGGGGTGGGGGCCGCGGTCTATCTGACCGAATATGCCGCCAGCCGCAGGCTGATCGCGGTGGTGGAGTTTGCCACCGAGGCGCTGGCCGGCATTCCGTCGATTTTATACGGCCTGGTGGGCATGCTGTTTTTCTGCCAGATGCTGCAGCTGAAAACCAGCCTGCTTGCGGGCGGCTGCACGCTGGTGATCATGATCCTGCCCACCATCATCCGCACCACCCAGGAGAGCCTGAAAACGGTGCCCGGGAGCTACCGGGAGGGCGCGCTGGGCCTGGGGGCGACCCGGTGGTACATGATCCGCACCATTGTGCTGCCCTCGTCTTTGGAGGGGATTGTGACCGGCTGCATTTTGGCGGTGGGGCGCATTGTGGGCGAAAGTGCGGCGCTGCTGTTCACCGCGGGCGTGGGCACCGTGGTGGCCCAGAACGTGTTCGCAGCTTTTGGCCGCAGCGGCGGAACCCTTTCGGTGGCGCTGTATATGTACGTGAGCGAGCGGGGCGAATTTGAGGTGGGCTACGCCATCGCCGCCATTCTGATGCTGCTGGTGCTGGGGCTCAACGCGGCCACCCGGCTGGTGCGCAGGACAATGAAGAGCAAGGAGGGCGCAAAATGAGCGAAACCCCCATTTTGCAATCAAAGGGGCTGCACCTTTATTACGGCGAGGCCGAGGCGCTGAAGGGCATTGACATGCAGATCCAAAAAAACGAGATCACGGCCCTGATCGGCCCTTCGGGGTGCGGAAAATCAACCTTTTTAAAGACGCTGGACCGGATGAACGACCTGATCCCGGGGGTGCGCATCACCGGGCAGGTGCTGCTGCAGGGGCAGGACATTTACGAAAAGAGCGTGGACGTGAACGAGCTGCGCCGCAGGGTGGGCATGGTGTTTCAAAAGCCCAACCCGTTTCCCATGAGCATTTACGACAACGTGGCCTATGGGCCACGGCTGCACGGCAGCCACGGCAAGGCTGAGCTGGACGAGCTGGTGGAGCAGAGCCTGCGGGGCGCCGCCCTGTGGGAGGAGGTGAAGGACCGGCTGAAAAAAAGCGCCATGGGCCTTTCGGGCGGGCAGCAGCAGCGGCTGTGCATTGCGCGGGCGCTGGCGGTGCAGCCGGACGTTTTGCTGATGGACGAACCCACCAGCGCGCTGGACCCGGGCAGCACCCTGCGCATTGAGGACCTGATGGCCGAGCTGAAAGAGAAGTACACTGTGGTTATTGTGACCCACAACATGCAGCAGGCGGGACGTATTTCAGACCGCACGGCCTTTTTTTTGCTGGGTGAGCTGGTGGAATACGGCCCCACCAAAGAGTTGTTCACCACCCCCCGGGACAAGCGCACCGAGGACTATATCACCGGCCGGTTTGGCTAAAGGAGCGAGCGATGAGAGTGGATTATACCCAGGCGCTGGCCCAGCTGCGCCAGCACGTGCTGGACATGGGCCGCGCCATTGAAGAGGCCATCGGCCACACCCAAACGGCCCTGGAGACCCTGGACCCCGCGCTGGCGTGCCGGATCATACAGGGCGACGACGCCTTTGACGAGATGGAGCGCCGCATTGAGCAGGAGTGCCTGGACCTGGTGGTCACACAGGCGCCGGTGGCAGGGGACTGGCGGCGCATTGCCTCGGTGATGCGCATGATCGCCGATCTGGAGCGCATTGCGGACCATTGCAGCGACATCTGCGAGTATGTGCTGCGCCTGGAAAAGGCGCCCCGGGTGCCGCCCATCCCGTATTTTGACGAGATGTTTTTTCAGATGCAGCGCATGGTGAGCGGCACGGTATGGGCGTATGTGGAGCTGGACGTGGCCGCCGCCGAGCAGGTGGCCCGGCAGGACGACGTGCAGGACGACTATTTTGAGGAGGTGCTGGAGGAGCTGGCCCACCGCATGGCGGCGGAAAACGCGGCCATTCCCCAGTACATCGATTACCTGCTGATCGCAAAATATTTGGAACGCATGAGCGACCACGCCACCAATCTGGCAGGCTGGATCGCCTACATTGTGCGGGGCGAACTGCAGCTTTAAAACGCGGCGCGGCCGGGTGGAAGAACGGCCGGGGAAATGGCCCTGCCTGGCCTGGTTGTAAAATGGGGCAGGGAACCCCGGGTTAAAAAGAGGGACGCTCGGCAGGCGGTTTTCCGCCTGCCGAGCGCCCCTTTTTAACTGCCTGCCTGTAGTTTTAAAGGCGAAAATGCCGTAACAGCCCGAGCCAGGAGCGCTGGTTTTACAGGACCGGCCCCAGGGGAGTTGGGGATTGAAAAATAGCCCGCCCGAAAATTATGGATAAAAACAGCCGGACGAAATTGTGCGAAATAGATGAAAATAGAAAACAAATAATGAAAATACTGTTTGATATATTGACAGTGTCGAAAAAAGTCGCTATGCTAATATCACTGATATTATTACGGATAATATCAAGATGCGGCGACAGGCGGACAAGGGCGGGACACCCGCGCGTTTGCCGAGGCCAGCCGGCGAGATGAAAAAAGGAAGGGCTGCCCGCACAGCGGGCAGGGTGAGGGCAATGCCAAGCAAGAATACCCTGACGGAACAGGTCTACGAGAGGGTTTACGAGGATGTGGTGAACGGCGTTTTTGTGAACGGCCAGGTGATCACCGAGAACATGCTGATCCAGCGCTATCAGGTGAGCAAATCGCCGGTACGGGAGGCGCTGGTATCCCTTTGCGACGAACAGGTGCTGCAGAGCATTCCCCGCACGGGGTACCAGGTGGTGCGCATTATGCCGGACGAGCTGCTGCAGGTGCAGGAAACGCGGCAGATGCTTGAGGTATATATGCTGGAGCGGAGCTTTGCGCACCTGAACGACGACAAGATTCAAAAATTGCAGGAATACAACGACAGGATCGGCTCGCAGGACCCGCTTAAAACCCAGGCCAGCAAACAGTGGAGCGATAACATGGAGTTTCATCTTTTGCTGGCGTCGTTTTCCGGGAATGCGTACATGTGCCGCCTTTTGGCGGATACGTTCCGGATCTGCGCCCGGGCGTCCACCCAGTATTTTTTGCAGATCTCGGACGAATCGATCTGGAGCAAGCGGGACACGCACGAGCGGTTGATCGAGGCCTGCCGGGAACGGGACATTGAGACGGCCAAACAGCTGCTGATCGAGGACTCCAAAAAGATCCTGCAGGTTTGGCAGAACTATTTGAATTTTTGACAGGCACACAGCGGCGGATCGTTCCGATTTGAAAAAATCGGTGAAAGTGAATTCTTGAAGGAGGTATTCAGAATGAAGTGGTTTAGAGCGAAGCGTATCGTGGCACTGACCCTGATCACAGCCCTTTTGGCGGCCTGCGGCACGACTGAACCGCCCGCGCCGGGCGGCGGCGGTTCCGCCGCCGCTTCCGCACAGGCAGGCGGCAAAAGCGAGAGCTACCCTTCGGGAAAGCTTGTGTGGTGGGCGACCGGCCAGCCCAAGTTCCGAAAGATGTATTTTGATTCCTGGCTGGAGCGCAATGCGGACATCGCGCCGGGCGTGGAGGTGGAGGCCACCACGATTGCCACGAACAACGACGCGCTGCAAAAAATTGCGATGTATAGCATGAGCGGCGATTATGAATCCATGCCGGACATCCTGTTTTTGGATTCAGTGGGCGTGGTGAACATGGCGATGAACGGCTTTTTGCTGGACATGACCGACTATTACAGCCCCATGGCCGATCAGTTTGTGCCGGGGGCGGTGAGCGACGCGACCATCGGCGGCAAGATCTATGCCCTGCCGGACGCGGTGCGCCCGCAGATGCTGTTTTATAATGCGGAGGTTTTTGAGAGGTACGGCGTGGACCCGGCCATGATGAACACCTTTGACGGCTACCTGGAAGCCGGGCGGCAGCTGAAGGAAAAGAGCGGCGGGAAGGTGTACCTTTCCTACATTGACCCGGGCAGCTATACCTGGCGCTATTGGTGCCGCCGCGGCCTGATGCCGCAGGCCGGCGCGAAAATATGGGACGATGCGGGCAACGTGGTGATCGGCGAGGATCCGGGCACCAAGCTGGCGCTGGGCTTTTTGGACCAGCTGAACAGCGAGGGCCTGCTTTACAAGACCGATATGATGCAGCAGCCGCTGTATGAGGCCACCGACGAGGGGATCATTGCCACCTATTACATGGGCGCGTTCTGGGACGAATTCATGCGCGGCAACCTGACCCAGACGGTGGGCGACTGGCGGGCCATGGCGGCGCCGGTGTTCCCGGAAATCGGCACGGGCGGCGCCCCGGTGAGCACCTTCTACTGCCTGATCGACAAGCACGACGATACCTATGTGGGGCTTTTGCAGAAGCTGTGGTATGACTTTGTGACGGACGGCGAGGCCTATAAAACCTGGGTGGATCAGATGATGACCGAGAACGGGCCGTACAACAACCCTGTTTCGCTGGAAATGCTGAAAGACCCTTACTGGCAGGAGCCCTCGGACTTTTACGGCGGCCAGTCGTTCCGCAAAACCGAGAGCGAGGCGCTGAACAACCCCTCGGCAAACCTGGCGGTAACGCCCAGCGACGCGGAGGCCGACAACATCATCAGCGCCGAGATCGAAACCTATGTTGCGGGCGAACAGACCATGGAGCAGGCCATTGCCAACATGGACCGCGAATTGAAGGCGCGCATCGGGCAGGCGCAGATCCCCTGAACCATCCCCTTTGCGGGGAGCGAAAAAACAAGAAAAGGATGCCGGTACAATGGATAAAAAAGAACGCCTGATGGCGGTGCTGAACGGAACAATGCCCGATCGCCCACCGGTGGGCCTTTGGTTCCACTTTACAGACGCGGAGAGCCGGGGGGAGGCGTGTGTGCAAGCCCATGTCCGAACCTATAAACAGAGCAATGTGGATTTTGTAAAGATTATGTCGGACGGGCTGCTCTATCCCGTGCGGCAGAGGATCGACTGTGCGGCCGACTGGGCAAAGCTTGCCCCGCTGCCCCGGGACGACGCATTTTTTGCGGATACCGTGGAGCGCTGCGCGCGCATCCATGAGGAATTGGGGGAGGAGTGCTGCCTTTTTTACAACTTTTTCTCGCCTTTTACCATGATCCGCGCGGCGGAGAGCTTTACGGAACACGCCCTTGCAGGCCGCACAAAGGATGAAACGGTGATGGCGCACCTGCGCGAGAACGAGGCGGCCGTGCTGCACGCTTTGGAGGTGGTGGCAGCCGACCTTGCCCATCTGGCGGAGCTGGTGATCCACAGGGGCGGCTGCCTGGGGATTTACCAGAGCGTGCAGGGAGCGGAAAAGGGAAGGATGAGCGAAGAGGAGCACCGGCGCTGGATCGCGCCGTCCGACCTGATGGTGCTGAAGGCTGCAAACCTGCACAGCCAATACAACATCCTGCACATGTGTTCCTGGGCGGGGTTTGCCAACCACCTGGAATATTGGAAGGATTACCCCGCCCGGGTGAAAAACTGGGGGACCGGCGTGGAGGGACTGCCGCTGGCAAAGGGAAAGAGCTGGTTCCCCGGCAGCGTGCTGCTGGGCGGGCTGGACAACCGCCGGGGTTTCCCGCTGGTATCCGGCACAAAGGCGCAGCTGCAGCAGGCGGTGCGGGAGCTGGTGAAGGAAATGGGCCCCACGCCGTTTATCCTGGGGGCGGACTGTACAGTCCCCTCGGATTTTGAGCTGGAACGGGCCGGCTGGATCCTGGAGGCGCTGGAAACGCAGTGATCGGGCCGCCGGCGGGCGCCGGCCCGGAGGTGAAAACAATGAAACGATTTTGGAGAAAATTTGGCTTTGCAGTTCTTGCGATCAGCCCGTTTTTTATTCAGTTCTTCATTTTTCAGCTGGCGCCCACGGCGGCCACGATCTGGCTCAGCTTTCAGAAATGGAATGGGATGAGCGAGCCCCAGTTTATCGGCCTGGGAAACTACAGGGCGATGCTGACGGATTACCAGTTCCTGGACGCGCTGCGGAACACGGCGATCTACTGGCTGGTGGGCGTGGTGGGGGTGCTCTCGCTCTCGCTGCTGCTGGCATGCATGCTGAATTCAAAGCTGCTGCGGGGAAGGCGCTTTTTTAAAACGGCTGTGTTTTTGCCCTATGTGTGCGCTTCGATTGCGGTGGGGCTGATTTTTGGGATGCTGTTTGACCAAAACGCGGGGCTGATCAACGCGATCCTGGGCCTTACAGGGGCGGACCCGCAGCCCTGGCTCACCAGCAGCCGCCTGGCCAGGATCCCGGTGCACGCGCTGTTTATCTGGCGCATGACGCCCTGGTATGTGCTGATCTATCTGTCCGGCCTGCTGGGCATTCCGGGCGAATACTACGAGGCGGCCACGGTGGACGGGGCGTCCGGCATACAGCAATTTTTCCGGATTACGCTGCCCCAGCTGGGCAACATCTCGTTTTTCTGCATGGTCACGGTCACGGTGGACGCATGGAAGATTTTTAACGAGAGCTATACCCTGGCGGGGCCGGGATCCTCGAATATGTCGCTGTTCCAATTGATGTATGTGAATGCGTTCCAGATCTTTAAAATGGGCTATGGCTCGGCGGTGGGCGTGGTACTGATCGTGATACTGCTTGTGCTGTCGCTGGTTCAGTTTTACGTAAGGCACAGACGCCGGGAGCTGTGAAGGAAGGGGGAAGGCTTCATGAAAAGCAAACGGCTGGCACAGGGCATCGCCCTGCACGCCGCAATGGGCATTGTAGTGGTGATCTGCGTGTTCCCGGTGCTGTGGTCCTGCGTGATCTCGGCCAAAAGCGTGGGGGAAAAGGTCTCGGGGTTCAGCGCGCTGGCCATCCAAAACCCGACCCTGGCGAACTATGCGCGCCTGTTCCAATTGGTTCCCATCGGGCAGCAGCTAGGCAACAGCGTGTTTACCGCGGTGGTGGGCACTGTGACCACCCTGTTCTTTTGTGCCCTGGCCGGGTTTGCCTTTGCAAAGTACCAATTTCCTTACCGGGACGCCCTGTTTTATTTTGTGGTGGCCACAATGACCATTCCGGCTGAGGTGGGCGCCGTTCCGCTGTTTTTGATTATGAAAGAGGTGGGGCTGATAAACAGCCTGTGGTCGCTGATCCTGCCGCGGCTGGCCACGGCGGTGGGCGTGTTTTACCTGCGGCAATACATTCTGGAGGTACCGGATGATATTTTGGACGCCGCCCGCATTGACGGGTGCAGGGACTTTGGGCTTTTCTGGAAAATCGTGTGCCCTGTGATCAAGCCGGCGCTGGCCTCGTGGGCGTCGCTTACCCTGATCGCCCGCTGGAACGACTTTTTCTGGCCACTGCTGTTTTTGAACAAGCCGGAAAAACACACCCTTATGGTTTCGGTTTCCACCCTGCCGCTCACCGACGGCCTGGCCACGCCCTGGCAGGTGATCCTGGCGGGTACTACCCTGGTGATCGTGCCCAGTGTGCTGCTTTATCTGGCCATGCAGACCTTCCAGAAGGCCGGGGCGCTGGAGGGCGCGATCAAAGGATGAAAGAAAAGAGGTACGGCAATGAACTATTATGAACCGGTCCCGGGGCTGCGGCTGCCGGCGGCGGCCATGGGCTGCATGCGGATCGCGGAGATGGAGTACGGGGCGCTGGAACGGCAGGTCCTGCTGGCGGCGGAACTGGGAATGAACTTTTTTGACCATGCGGATTTTTATGGGGAGTTCCGGTCTGAGGCGCGGTTTGGCGAGGTGCTGGCGCGAAACCCCGGCCTGCGCGAAAAAATTTATGTGCAGAGCAAGTGCGGGATCCGGATCGGCGGCATTTACGATTCCTCCGCCGAGCATATCACAAAAAGCGTGGAGAACAGCCTGCGCAGCCTGCACACCGGCTACCTGGATTTTTTGCTCATCCACCGGCCGGACCCGCTGGCCCGGCCGGACGAGATCGCCCGGGCGTTCGAGCGGCTGCATGCCGCAGGCAAGGTGCGGTATTTTGGGGTGAGCAACCACAACCCGGCCCAGATTGAGGCGCTGCAGCAGGCGGTGCCCCACAAGCTGCTGATCAACCAGATGCAGATGAGCATTCTGCACACCCCCATGATCGATCACGGCGTAAACGTGAACACAAAATTTGCGGGCGCGGAGGACCGGGACGGATCGGTGCTGGAATACTGCAAGGCAAAACAAATTATGCTGCAGGCCTGGTCGCCCTTTCAATACGGCTTTTTTGAGGGCGTGTTCGTGGATAACCCCAAGTTCCCGGAACTGAACGGGGTGCTGGAGCAGCTGGCGCAAAAATATGAAACCAGCAAAACGGCGCTGGCGGTAGCCTGGCTGGTGCGCATCCCGGCGATGGTACAGGTGATCTGCGGCACCACCAGCGCAAAGCGGCTGGAGGAGATCGCGCGGGGCGCGGACCTTGCGCTGGAGCGGGACGACTGGTATGCCGTTTACCGCGCGGCGGGTAATCAACTGCCGTGACGGGCGGCGAAAAAATGATTTGATCCCTTCCCTGTGTTCTCTCTGGTTTGGCAGGCGGCGGGCCCTCTGCGCACAGCGTGCGGGGGGCCCGCCGCCGGTTTGAGCAAAAACGCGGCGAAAGCGGGAAAATGGGCGGCAAGGCTTCGTTTTTGCCCATGTTTTATTGCAAAGCCGCGCGCGGCTGTGCTATAATGTGGAATACTTATAAAACACCTGTGCGCAGAGAGAAATAAGAGGGGAGCCGACCACCATGCAGAAGGTGCCGTTCATCACATTGGAGCAGGCGCAGCAGATCATTGCCGATGTGCCCACGCCGTTCCACCTTTACGACGAAAAGGGCATTCGGGAAAATGCCCGCCGCCTTTACAAAGCGTTCAGCTGGAACAAGGGCTTTAAAGAATACTTTGCGGTAAAAGCTACGCCGAACCCCTACATCCTGAAAATTTTGCAGGAGGAGGGCTGCGGGGTCGACTGTTCGTCGTATACCGAGCTGATGCTCAGCGAGGCCTGCGATTTTAAGGGGCACGAGATCATGTTTTCCTCCAACGTGACCCCGGTGGAGGATATGCAGAAAGCTTACGAGCTGGGCGCCTACATCAACCTGGACGACTACACCCACGTGGAGTTTTTGGAGCGGGTGGCAGGCATTCCGGAAACGGTGTGCTGCCGCTACAACCCGGGCGGCGTGTTCAGCCTGGGCAACGGCATTATGGATAACCCCGGCGAGGCCAAGTACGGCATGAGCGAGGTGCAGATGGAGAGCGCCTTTAAAAAGCTGATGGCAAAGGGCGCGAAGCGGTTCGGCATCCATGCATTTTTGGCAAGCAATACCACCTACAATGAGTATTACCCCACGCTGGCCGGGATTTTGTTTGAGCTGGCAGTGCGCCTGAACAAGGCCACGGGGGCAAAGATCGCTTTTATCAACCTGTCCGGCGGCGTGGGGGTGGACTACGCGCCCTACCAGCCCGCCAGCGACATCATGGCCATCGGCGAGGGCGTGCGCAAAAAATTTGAGGAGATCCTGGTGCCCGCAGGGTTGGGCGACGTGGCGCTGTTCACCGAGCTGGGGCGGTTTATGCTGGCGCCCTACGGCCACCTGGTGGCCACCGTGCTGCACGAAAAGCACATCCAGAAGGACTATGTGGGCCTGGACGCCTGCGCGGCCAACCTGATGCGGCCCGCGATGTACGGCTCTTACCACCACATCACGGTGCTGGGCAAGGAGGACGAGCCCTGCGACCGCATTTACGATGTGACCGGCGGCCTGTGCGAGAACAACGACAAGTTTGCCATTGACCGCCCGCTGCCCAAGATCGAGGTGGGGGATGTTCTGGTGCTGCATGACACCGGCGCCCACGGCTTTTCCATGGGCTACAATTACAACGGCAAGCTGCGCAGCGCCGAGGTGCTGCTGAAGGAGGACGGCACCCACGAGCTGATCCGCCGGGCCGAAACGGCGGACGACTACTTTGCCACCTTTGACTGCACGCCCTTCTGGCCGCGCCTGCACGGCGGCCAATAACGCGAATCAGGGACAAAAGGCCCCCGTTCTGTGGAACGGGGGCCGCTGTGTATCCGGCTGCAGGATATGCCGCGCCCGAAAAAAGAGGCGGCCCGGGGCCCGCGCCGGAGGGGGAGAACGGCGAAAACGGGCAGGTAAAAGTTTCTTAAAAAGATTTTTCAAAAAATGCTTGACCTTCCCCCTGGTAGAGGGTGTACAACGAGGGCAATGAACGGGGCAAACGCCCCGGAGGAGGGATTTTACCATGCTGCAAATCGAACATTTTTCCAAGACGTATCCCGGCGGCAAAAAAGCGGTGGATGATCTGACCCTGGCGGTGAACGCGGGCGAGATCGTGGGTTTTATCGGCCACAATGGCGCGGGAAAGACGACCACCCTGCGGGCGGTGGCCGGCATTCTGGCCTACGACCAGGGCACCATTACCATTGACGGGCACGATGTGCGCACCGATGGGGTGAACGCCAAAAAGGTGACCGCCTTTTTGCCCGACAACCCGGATCTGTACGAATTTATGAACGGCATCGATTATCTGAACTTCATTGCGGACATCTATGGTATCCCGGCACAGACGCGCAGACAGCGCATTGAAACCTATGCGGGGGCCTTTGAGATTGTGGGGGCGCTGGGCAGCCCGGTGAGCAGCTATTCCCACGGCATGAAGCAGAAGCTGGCCCTCACCAGCGCGCTGATCCGCCAGCCCCGGCTGCTGATCCTGGACGAACCCTTTGTGGGGCTGGACCCCAAGGCCTCCCACCTGCTGAAAGGTTTTTTGGCCGAGCTGTGCGGCGCGGGCGGGGCGGTGTTCTTTTCGACCCATGTGCTGGAGGTGGCGGAAAAGCTGTGCCACCGGGTGGCGATTCTAAAGGGCGGCAGGCTGATCTGCGAGGGCCCCACGGCCGAAATCGTGGGTTCCTCGACCCTGGAAGAGGTTTTCCTGCGGCAGGAGGGTGAGGAAGATGCGTAAATTCCGCGCGCTTTTTTGGGCCTCGTTCCGGGGCCTGACCTACAGCTTGGGCTTTGGGGGCCGCAAGAGCAGCAAGCGGGCGGGCGGCGGCCCGGCCGTGCTGGTGCTGATGCTGGTGCTCTGCGCGTTTATGTCGTCCACCTACAGCTTCCCGCTGGCGCCGGTGCTGGTGCAGGCGGGCCAGGCCCCGCTGCTGTTTGCGCTGCTGGGCATGATGACCGTGGCCCTGTGCGCGATATTTACCGCCATCGGCGCCCGGGAGGTGGTGTTCGGCACCAAGGACATTGACATCGTGCTGGCGCTGCCGGTGAGCCCGTTCAGCCTGATCCTGGCGCGGCTGGCGGCGCTGTATGTGGAAAATTTGGTTTTGACCGCGGCGTGGCTGACCCCGGCGGGCGTGGCCTATATGCTGCAGACGGGCTTTTCGGTGGGGGTGAGCCTGCGGCTGGTGCTGGCGGCGGCTTTGCTGGCGCTGGGGCCCGTGTTTATCGCGCTGGCGGTGGGCTTTGTGCTGGCGTTTATCAGCAGCCGCTTTACCCGCCATGCGCTGGTGGAGAATATTCTTTACTTTGCAATGCTGCTGCTGGTGGTGGGCGGCAGCCTGTGGGCAAGCTTTTCCGGGGCAGGCAGCCAGGGAGCGAACGCGCAGGCGATGCAGTTTTCTTTTTCCGGCGGGCTTGCGCCCTTGCAGTGGTTTGCGGATTTTGTGGCTGCAGGCAGCGTTTATGCGCTTGTAAAGCTGGCGGCGATCTGCCTTGTGCCGGTGTTGGCGCTGGCCGCGCTGTGCAGCCGCAGTTATAACCGGGTGCTGGCCGCGCTGCAAAATCATGGAGGCCGCAGCGATTACAGACTGGGGCAGATGCAGGGGGGGAGTGCGTTCCGCGCGCTGCTCAAGAAAGAGAAAGCGCGTTACCTGAACACCTCAATTTACCTGTTCAACACCATTATGGGCCTTTTGATGCTGCTGGCCGCGGGGATCGCGGCGATGATCAAGGGGGGAGACCTGGCGGGCTTTTTGGCCGAGAACGGCATGCCCGGCGCCCCGGTGCTGCCCATGGCGGCGGGCGCAATGGGCTTTTGCCTGGCGCTCACCGCCATTACCGCGAGCTCGGTAAGCCTGGAAGGGAATACCCTGTGGGTGCTGCAAAGCCTGCCTGTTTCAGCGCAGCAGGTGCTGCGGGCAAAGGCGGTGTTCCATCAGTTTTTGGCGGCGCCCTTTACGGTGCTGAGCGGTTTGATGCTGGGGCTGGGCCTTGAAACCGGCGTTGTGAGCGCAGTGGAGTTGGCCGTGGGCGGCCTGCTGCTCAACTGGGCGGTTGCCTCGGCGGGGCTGCTGATCAACCTGACCTTTCCAAAACTGGACGCGGTGAACGACACCGTGGTGGTAAAACAATCGGCGGCTTCCGGGTTCAGCATGTTGGCCGGAGTGGGGCTGGTGGCCGCCGCGGGGCTTACCTGGTGGCTGGCGACGCTGCTGGCGCCCGGGGCGGGCCTGCCCGCGGCGCTGGTGATGCTGGCGATGTGCGGCGGTGTGCTGCAGCTTACGCTGCAAAAGAAGGGGCCGGAGATGTTCCGGGCCTTGACCGATTGAAAGGGCGCTGCGGCTTGCGGCGGCAGAAAAGGGAACGTTTGAAAGGGCCGGGGCGGCAGCGCCCCGGCCCTTTTGCGCCTTTTGCAGGCTTTTTGCGGGCTTTTTATCCAAAAGCTTCTAAAAGCGTTGCCAAGCACTTGGAGAAAGGCGTATAATAAAGCCGGAAAATTCAGACCCTAAAAAATGGAAATGATTTTATTCAAAAGGAGGCGATCAGCGGGCATGCGCCAGGGGAAAAAGAGCAAAGAAAAACCTGCGGCTGCCAGCGGCCGCAGGCTGCAGGCGCGCTGGTACGCCCTGGCCGGCGGCGTGTGCGCGCTGTTTTTGGGCGCGTGTGCAGCATTGGTGTTTGCGTATTACCGGCGCGCCATTGCCGAGGAGTTTACCCGGATGGCAGTGGAAAACCTGGACGCATACACCGCCGCGCAGCGGGACGACACGCTTTCCGGCCTGCACGACATCATGAATACCCTCCAGGCTCTTGCGGTGCTGGTGGCTCAAAACGATACCCCTGAATTTGTGGAGGTATCGCTGCAGGCGATGAACAAGGAGAACCCGGGGGCCCGAATCTTGTACAATACGAACCAGGAGCTGAACGAACGGCTGGAGGCGAAGGACATTCTGCCAGGGGATGTGGAGATCATCCGCCGCTTGCAGGAGGGGCAGACCGCCGTGACGCCCATCATCTATTCCCGGCGCCTGGGCGACGTTTATTGTGTGGCGGTGGCGGTGCCTGTGTTCCGGGAGGGGGAGTGCCTGGGTGCGCTGCGGTGTGTTGCAAACGCGGAGATGCTGGTGTCGACCTCGGTCTACCCGCCCTCGCAGGGAAAGATTTTGTACAGCGTTTTGCTGGACAGCGCGGGCAGCGTTGTTCCAGTGCGGAGCGACGGTTCGGATTTGCAGGGGAATCTGTTCGAAACCCTGCAAGGCATAGATACACCCAAAGAAACGCTGGACGGCCTGAGAGCGGTGCTGACGGCCGAAGAGAGCGGGCTGGGCAGTTTTTTGCTGGGAACTTACAGCGGTTCGCCCATGTACCTCTCGGTGGCGGATCTGGGGTACAACGACTGGCACCTTGCCCTGTTCGTTCAGGCGGACATGGCGGCCGTGCACTCCCGGGCCATCGTGCTGCGCACCACCTATGGTGCGGTGGCGCTGATGGTCTGCGCGGTGGTGTTTTGCTTTGTAATCTTTTTGCTGCTGGCCCGGCTGCTTCGCAGGCTCACCCGGGAGCAGCAGCGATATCTGCTTTTAGAGCAGTTTTCCGACACGGTTTTGTTTGATTACGACCTGAAAAGTGATACCATCCGCTTCACCTCTAATGCCAGGGCGCTGTTCCGGGTGGGCGAATTGACAGAGCAGGATTTTGTGGGCGGGATGGACGCCCGGTATATCCATGAGGAGGATCGCGCCGCCATCGAGGAACTGCTGCGGCCGCCGGCCGGCAAGGCACAGGCACAGGCCCGGGTGCGGCTGCTGCTGCCGGACGAGGACCGGTATTTCTGGTGCATGGTGCAGGCCCGCTATGGATACGAACGGGGAGAGCTGACCACGGTTTACGGCAAGGTTACGGATATCGACAAGCAAAAGCGCCAGGAAGAGCGGCTTTTGCACATTTCGGAAACCGACGGCCTGACCGGCCTATGCAACCGCACGGCTGCCCAGGAAAACATTGCCCGGAGGCTGCGCACAGACCCCGCCGGCCTTTTGTTCATGCTGGATGTGGACGATTTTAAAAAGATCAACGATACCCGTGGCCACGATTCAGGGGATCATGCGCTGCAATATGTGGCCCGATGTATGAAAAACGTGTTCCGCACAAGTGATATCCTGGGGCGCTTGGGCGGGGACGAATTGATCGTATATATGGGCGGAACCAGCAGCGCCCGGTTGGCCCGGCAAAAAGCGGACCAGCTTTTGGCGCTGCTGCAGCAGGGGACGCAGGACGTGCCGCCCATGACGGTAAGCGTGGGGATTGCACGGTTCCCGGCGGACGGGGCGGACTACGACGCGCTGTACCGGGCGGCGGATCAGGCGATGTACCAAGCAAAAGGGCAGGGCAAGGATTGCTACAGCTTTGCAGGCAGGGAATGAAAAGGGCGCGCTCCAAAGGGAAAGCTTTGGAGCGCGCCTTTTGAATTGCTTGAACTTGAGCGAGGAAGAATCAAGGAACCAACCGGACAGAATCTTTGCCATAATACTCGGCACAGGAGGTGTTGGGCCACGCGTTGGGAGATTCGTTGAGGTCGGAGAGAAAAAGCAAATCGGCCTTTACACGGATGGGGGACAACTCGGCATCCCGGATGGAGTCATCGTTCAAAATGGCCAGTTGGGCGTCGCGTTCCACCGCATAGGCGGCAGCCGTGCCGTTTGCCAGGCCCATCACCGCCGCTGCCGAGTTGGAAACAGTGTTCACATTACTGGGGGAACGCAGAAAAATCATTGCTAAACAAAGAATCCCAGCCATAACAAGGTTGCAGGGTTTGACAGTTTGGAGCTGGAATTTTTCCTTGTGAAGAATTTGAGTTTTGCAATCCAGCCAGCCCAGCAGATAGACATAATTAAAAAGGGCCAGGGCCAGAAAGATCAGCCAAACCGTGTTTGTGAGCCGCACTGCGCCAAAATCGGACATTGCATAATAGGGCGGGCACAGCATACTGCAAAGAATACCGTAAGACAGGATCATGAGCCAGACGGGGTGGCGATATTGGGCCTTTCCAGCTGAATTTTTAACCACGGCAATCGCAAAAGGCGTGAATAGAATCAGGATGCACAGAAAGGAAAGATTGAGCCATTTTCCCAGATATGTGAGACTTTGCACCGCGCTTTGGATGATTGTGGAAATGATATCGGCCCTGTATAGTTTATCTTGTCGAATTGCGTTTCCGGGAGCCACCGCCATAATTGCAAATCCTGTAAGGGCGGTAATAAGAGGAGCAAGGGAATAATACCTTTTTCGCAGAATTAAAAGTGCAGTGCCGATGGATAAAAGCAAAATATGAGCAAGGGCAGTGGATTGGTTCCCTCCGGAAATAACAAACGAGAGAAGAACGGAAATAACAAGCAAGATCGATTTTTTTAGGGCGGAACAGGTGTAATATAGTTCGCAGAGCAGCGCGATGCTTACGATTGTGGTAAGCCCCCAGGGTATATAGTGCATTGCGCCGTTGAACCAGTAAAGGCCTTCGGCGGCAGAAGGAAGGCCGCAAAGAACGACCGCCGTGCACAATAGAGATAAAAGAAAGCGGAAAGAGGGCCGACCGTTCAAAAAACGTTTGGTAACGATATGAAACACAATGAAAAGGCACAGAAAGGCACCGCCAATAAGAAGCAAGGGAGTAAGAAAATAGAAACGGTCGCCAAAGATTCCCGGCTGCAGTGACATGACAAAGCAGGAGGCATACGTTCCCTGCCAGTTGTTGTAAAACCGGGCTGTAGTACGCAGGGCGGCGCCTATCAACGGGACAAGGCCGCCGCCGCTTTGTACAACGGCATGTGTTTCGATCCCATAATCGCAATCATCCGCGTAGGGGCGGGCGTATAAGCCAACGAGCAGCAAAGGGATGATCAGGCACACCAGAATAAATGTAAAAAGGCGGCGCCAGCCGGCTGCTGATTTAAAAGGAAAATACTTTTTCGGAGAAACGGTCATGCATTTCATATCACATTATCCTTCGCTTTTTTATTGATGAAATCGAACGAAAAAATAAAAACGAGGCGCGAAGCGGGCCAAATGCCAAGCGCGTTACAAATGCGGGATAAGAGTAAAGCAATCCGATAATTGGAGTATAGCTGCAGCCAAGAGAAATTATGGTAAAATCTTGTCGATTTATAAAAAATCCACAAGCGCTGTTCCGGATAAGGCAGCTGTACTTTTCTAGTTTCCGATTACAAAAAGGCGGCAGGTTACAAAACCTGCCGCTTTTTTAATTTTGACATTGCGGCCAGCCTGTTTTGGAAAAGCTGTTTGTGCAATGCTTGTTTGGTGGACCCGACGGGAATCGAACCCGTGTCCGAAAAGCGATCCGCGAGAGTATCTCCGGGTGCAGTCTGTCTACAACATTTCCTTTGCGGCAGGCCGGCAAACAGGCCGCGGCATTGGTAGCTTCATGGGGTCATGGCCGCCTGCAAAGCTTAGGGCGGCTCACGTTCAGTGCCTAAATGATGCCCTGGCCCCACACGGCACTTGAGTGGGCAGGACAGCTGCCTTTAGTTAGGCAGCGACAGCTAATTTATTGTTGTTAGCTATTTTTTTGGAGGCGTTTAAAGTGTGGCCCCCATCCACTACCCGCTGCTCGCGCTTCACTCTCCCCGTCGAAACCTTTACGGGCCCGAATGATATTTATAGTATACCCGATTTTTCGAAAGAGTGCAAGACCTATTGCGCCCACCCGGCCCAGGCAGCGGCCCAAAGGCCGCATCGGAAGCCGGCGGACCAACGCTTTAAAAGTTTTTTGAAAAAAAGATTGACAACTGTAATTAAAATGTGTATAGTTAAAACATGAACTGAAAACATTTTTGTTACAGAATGGGGGCACAGAATGAAGCATTGGATTATAAGCGGGGTACTGGCGGCGGCAATGCTGCTTGCGGGGTGCGCGGGGCAGGGGACCGGGCCGATGCAGGGCGGGTCGGCGGCAAGCATGCCGCAGGCGTGCCAGGAAGCCGGCAGCGGCATGCAGGAGCAGGCCTACCACAAGATCACCGCGGAAGAGGCCAAGCAGATGATGGACGAGGGCGGGGTGACCGTGGTGGACGTGCGCACCGAGGCCGAGTATAAAGAGGGCCACATCCCCGGCGCGGTGCTGGTGCCCAACGAGACCATCGGGAGCGAGCCGCCCGAAGCGCTGCCGGAGCTGGACGCCGTGCTGCTGGTGCACTGCCGCACAGGGGTGCGCAGCAAGCAGGCTGCGGATAAGCTGGTGGGGATGGGATACACCCAGGTATATGATTTTGGCGGTATCCGGGATTGGCCCTACGACATCGTGACAGAGGATTGACCCGAAAGCGCTGAACTTTCAGGAGATACAAACGGCAGCGAAAGGAAAAACCATGAACACAAGAGAACACGACACCGTGAAACTGCGCGGCAGCGCCAGGCAGGACGGGGCGGGCAGCACCTGGCTTGGCTTCCCCCGCATGGAGCGGCTGGCAGCCGACTACGGCCTGCAGGACCATCCGGTTATACCCAAGCTGCAGCGCTTGCTGGAGGAATTGGTGCGCCGGGCGGGCGGCGTTTACTGAAACCGAAGGATGCGGCCCTTGCTTGACAATCTGCGGCGGAGATGATATCTTTTAACTATAACTAAAAAAGATACAGATTGGAGGCCGCAGGGAGATGAACAGTGATTTCAATGTGGCGGTGCACGCGCTGGTGTATATGGAGCACAAGGCGGTCACGCTTTCCAGCGACGAACTGGCGGAAAATATCTGCACCAACCCCGCACGGGTGCGCAAGGTGCTGGCAAAGCTGAAAAAGGCGGGCTTTTTGGTCACCAAGGAAGGGGCCGACGGGGGCTATCAGCTGACCAAAAGCGGGGATGAGATCACCCTGCGGGAGGTGGGCGAAGCGATGGAGCTGTGCTTTGTGAGCACAGGCTGGAAGAGCGGCGACCCGGAAAAGCCCTGCTTGGTGGCTTCGGGCATGGCGGGGGTCATGGATGGGATCTACACCGATCTCAACGAGCGCTGCAAGGAGCGCTTGGGCGAGATCACCATTGGGGGCATCGTGCAGCACATTTTCGGCGCGGTGCCCGGCAGCGGACAGGCCGGCGGCTGAAGGCCGGCGGAAGGAGAGAAAAAGATGAAAAAAGCAGACGCGGCGATCATCGGGTTCGGCAAGGGCGGCAAGACCCTGGCCGGTGCATTGGCGGCAGCGGGCCAAAGCGTGATCCTGATCGAGCGCTCGGAAAAAATGTACGGCGGCACCTGCATCAATGTGGCATGTATCCCCTCAAAGTCGCTGCATCACAGCGCATGCCTTTCGGCGGCGCAGGGCGGGAGCTTTGCGGAAAAGGCCGCCCGCTACGCCGCGGCCATCGACGAAAAAGAGCGCCTTACCGGCATGCTGCGGGGCAAAAACTACCACAAGCTGGCCGACACTGCGAACGTGACGGTACTGGACGGCGAGGCGGCTTTTCTGGACGCCACCCATCTGGCGGTGAGCACCCCGGAGGGCGGGGAAGAGGTGGAGGCGCAAAAGATCTTTATCAACACCGGCGCCCGGCCCTTTGTGCCGCCCATCCCGGGCCTGCAGGAGAGCGAATACGTTTACCTGAGTGAGGGCATGCTGGAACTCCGTGAGCTGCCCCGGCGGATGGTGATCATCGGCGGCGGGTACATCGGTGTGGAGTTTGCCTCCATCTACGCGAATTTTGGCTCGCAGGTGACCATGGTGCAGGACGGCGAAGCGTTTTTGCCCCGGGAGGACGCCGAGGTGGCGGCCGAGGTGCTGAAAAGCCTGGAAAGCAGGGGTGTGCGGGTGCTGCGCAGTGCAAGGGTGGAAGCTGTGGAGGACCGGGCCGGCCAGGCCCTGGTCACCGTGGCCTTTGCCGAAAGCCGGGAGCAGCTGCCCGCCGATGCGGTGCTGGTGGCCACCGGCCGCCGCCCCAATGTGGCGGCGCTGAACCTGCAGGCGGCCGGGGTGGAGTTGACCGAGCGGGGCGCGGTGAAGACCGACGAGCGGATGCGCACCACCGCCCCCAATATCTGGGCCATGGGCGACGTGGCGGGCGGCTTGCAGTTCACCTATATCTCGCTGGACGATTTCCGCATTGTGAAAAGCCAGCTGCTGGGCGACGGCAGCCGCACCACCCAAAACCGGGGCGCGGTGCCCTACAGCGTGTTCCTGGACCCGCCTTTCTCGCGGGTGGGCCTGACCGAGGCTGAGGCGAGGGCTGCGGGCTACCGGGTGAGGATCGCGCGGCTGGCGGCCGGGGCCATCCCGAAAGCGCAGGTGCTGCAAAAGCCGGTGGGCCTGCTCAAGGCGGTGATCGACGCCGGCACCGGCCATATCCTGGGTGCGCACCTGTTCTGCGAGGAGAGCCACGAGCTGATCAATCTGCTCAAGCTGGCGGTGGACGCGAAGATCCCCTACACCGTGCTGCGGGACAATATTTACACCCACCCCACCATGAGCGAGGCGCTGAACGATCTGTTTGCCGCGGTCACAGACGCGTGACCCGTTTAAAAATAGAAAGATGCGGGCCGCCGCGCCAGCCGGAATTTCCGGCGGCGCGGCGGCCCGCGCTTTTTGCTTTTTAAAATCCAAGATCGGGTTAGAGGCCTTGCCAGGCCCACAGCCCCAGGCCGAAGACGACGGCCGCCACGGCCAGCCAGCCCAGCACCAGGGTGGGGGAAAGATTCTGCCTTACAAGCTGCTTCCAGCGGCCTTTTTTCATGGCGTGCCCCTCCGGGTTCAGCCGAGGAGGGCCTGCACCGCGTCGGCGGCGCCCGCCAGGGCCTCGTGCTCATAGGTCTCGATCGCGCCGCCGTCGGCGCATTCGGCCAGGCGCGGGTCGATGGGCAGCTTTGCCAGCACCGGCACGCCGTATTTGGCGCCGATCTCGTCCACATGGCTGTCGCCAAACACGTTGATG
Source organism: Oscillospiraceae bacterium (assembly GCA_022835495.1). NCBI lineage: Bacteria > Bacillati > Bacillota > Clostridia > Eubacteriales > Oscillospiraceae > Oscillospiraceae bacterium. The sequence goes on along the minus strand of BQOK01000001.1, from coordinate 2,310,447 downwards.
CGCCTGCCGCAATCCGGGCACTGGACGTAGCTCATGTTTTCCACAATGCCCAGGATGGGCACATTCATCATCTGGGCCATCTTTACGGCTTTGCCCACGATCATGCTCACCAGCTCCTGCGGGCTTGCCACCACCAGGATGCCGTCCACAGGCAGGGTCTGGAACACGGTCAGGGGCACGTCGCCGGTGCCCGGGGGCATGTCCACAAACAGAAAGTCCACGTCCTTCCAGATGACTTCCTGCCAGAACTGCTTCACCGCGCCCGCGATCACCGGGCCGCGCCACACCACGGGGTCTTCCTCGTTTTCCAGCAGCAGGTTGATGCTCATCACCTGCACGCCGGTGCGGCTTTGAATGGGCCAGATGCCGTTTTCGTCGCCCACGGCCCGGCCGTGGATGCCGAAGAGCTTGGGAATGGAAGGGCCGGTGATGTCGGCGTCCAAAACGCCCACCGCATAGCCCCGGCGGCGCAGCTCCACCGCCATCAGGGCGCTGGTCATGCTTTTGCCGACGCCGCCCTTGCCGCTGACCACGCCGATGACCTTTTTGATCCGGCTGAGCTCGTGCGGGGGCTCGCGGAAGTCCTGCGGGCTCTGGCGGCTGGAGCAATTCTGAGAACAGCTGCTGCAATCATGGGTACAATCGCTCATTTTCTTCTCTCCTTATATACACGGGCAAAAAGCCCGAAAATCAGCGCTTACAGCGCGGCGATCACGCCGCTGATGAGGCCCTGCAGGACCTGGGCGCGCCGGTTTGCGATCTCGATGACCTCTTCGCCCGAAAGCTTTTTCTTTTCGATGCCGGCGGCCATGTTGGTGATCAGGCTCACCGCCAGCACGTCCAGCCCGCAGTGGCTGGCGGCAATGACCTCGGGCACGGTGCTCATGCCCACCGCGTCGGCCCCCAGGGCGCGGAACGCCCGGATCTCGGCGGGAGTCTCGTAGCTGGGGCCCATATAACCCAGGTATACGCCCTTTTGCAGGGTCACGCCCTGCCGGGCAGCCACCTGAAACGCCAGCTGGCGCAGCGCAGGGGTGTAGGCGAAGGTCATATCGCAAAAGCGGGGGCCGACCGCTTCGTCGTTGGGGCCGGTGAGGGGGTTCTGCCCCATGAAGTTGATGTGATCCTCGATGACCATCAGATCGCCCACCGAAAAGCTTGTGTTCACACCCCCGGCGGCATTGGTGAGGATGAGGGTGCGCACCCCCAGCTCCTTCATGACCCGGATGGGAAAGGCGATGGCCTGCATGGGATGCCCTTCGTAAAAATGCAGGCGGCCCTGCATGCACAGCACCGGCTTGCCCGCAAGGCGGCCGGCCACAAAGCGGCCCGCGTGGCCCGGCGCGGTGGACTGGGCAAAACCAGGAAGTTCCCCGTAGGGCACAGCGACCGGCTGTTCCAGCTGCCCGGCCAGTTCGCCCAGGCCGCTGCCCAGCACGATGCCCACCGCAGGCTGCTGGGGCAGGTGGGCCTGCAAAGCGGCGGCCGAGGCGCGGATGGATTCGATCATAGAAAGAACGCTCCCCTCAAAAACAAATGTGTGCAAAAATGCCACTCCTATACTACCACAAACCCTGCCAAAAGGAAAGCCCGCGCCTGGAGCCTCATACTTTGTCCGCCGGCGGCATATCCATTGATGAACAGGAGGTCGGCAGCATGGGCAAAGTGCGCACGTATTTTAAAAACGCAGTCATATTGACCGTCACAGGCCTGGCCCTGCGGGCGGCGGGCATGTTTTTTCGCATTTATATCGCGGCCAGGATCGGCGCGGAGGGCATGGGCTTATACCAGCTCATCTTCACCATTTACAGCCTGTGCATCACCTTTGCCACGGCGGGCGTGTCGGTGGCGGCCACCCGCCTTGCCGCAGAGGAACTGACCCAGCCGGACATGGGGCGCACGGCGGGGGTGCTGAACCGGGTGGTGCGGCTGGGGCTGGAGCTGGGGCTGGCGGCGGCGGTGGTGCAGTTTGTGCTGGCTTACCCCGCGGCCAAGTACTGGTTGGGGGACGCAAGGGCTGAATTGTCGCTTAAAATTCTGGCGCCCAGCCTGCCCTTTATGGCGGTGGGCACGGCCCTGCGGGGGTACTTTTTTGCCCGGCGGCAGGTGGGGCCGAACTCCTGGTCGCAGATCTGGGAGCAGGTGGTGCGCATTGCCCTGGTGATGGTGCTGATGCCCCGGGTGCTGGACTGGGGCATTCAATATGCCTGCGCGGCCGTGGTGATCGGCAATACGGTGAGCGAGATCTTGAGCTGTTTGCTGATGGTCTGGTATTATAAAAAGGACTCCAAAAGCCTGTACGGCGGCGCGCGGCCGTATCTGCCGGCGGGAACGACCGGGCGGATGTGGCACATCGTGGCCCCGGTGGAGGGCGGGCGCTGCCTGGACAGCGCGCTGCGCACGGTGGAGAACATTCTGGTGCCCGCCTGCCTGCTGGTGTTTTTGGGCAGCCGGGAAGAGAGCCTGGCCCAGTTTGGCGCGCTGAAGGGCATGGCAATGCCGATCTTGCTGTTCCCGTTTTCGTTTTTGAACCCACTGGCCACCCTGCTGCTGCCGGAGATCACCGAGGCGCACATTCTGAGGCACAAAAAAACGCTGGAAACGCTGGTGGGGCGCATCATGCTGTTCACCAACATGTTCTCGGTGCTGGCCGGCGGGCTGATCGCGCTGAATGCCGGGCCGCTGGCGCGGCTGCTTTACCACGACGAGAGCATCGCCTTTTACCTGCTGGTGCTGGGCCCCGTGCTGCCGGGCATGTATCTGGACTCGATGGGGGACGCGGTGCTGAAGGGCCTAGGGGAAGAGGTGGCCACCTTCCGCTACAGCATCTGGGATTCCACCCTGCGCATCGCCCTGGTGATCCTGCTGCTGCCCCGCACGGGTATGAAGGGCTTTTTGTTTGTAATGCTGGTATCGAACATTTCGTCGGCGCTTTTGAACATCTTCCGGATCTCCAAGGTGGCGGACATCCGCACCCGGTGGTACCGCTGGTTTTTGCAGCCGACCCTGTTGTTTGGTGTGTCGGCGCTTGCAGGGCAGCTTGCGGTGCATTTTTCGGGCGCAGAAGGGGATATCCCGGTGCTGCTGATCAGCTGTGCCGTGACCGGGGGCCTGTTCTGCCTGCTGCTGCTGCGCTGCGGCCTGGGCGACATCATCCGCAGCATGCTGAGCGCCAAAAAAAAGACCGCCGGTGCGGCCTGAACCGGAACATAAAGCGCGGGCTGCCGTTTGTTCGGCAGCCCGCGCTCTGCTCAGAGGACCTTGTTGATCTGCTCGCCCTGCAGCCAGAGCTGCAGGCTGCGGAACACGATGTCCGCCCGCTTTTCCATGGACTCTTTGGTGGCAAAGGCCACATGGGGGGTAACGATGGTGTTGGGGGTGTGCAGCAGGGGGTGATCGGTGGGCAGCGGCGGCTCGGTCTCGAACACGTCGATGCCGGCGCCGCCCAGCTGCCCGGAATGCAGGGCCTCAGCCAGGGCCGCAGTGTCGACCACCGGGCCGCGCGCCGCGTTGATGAGGATGGCGCCCCGCTTGATGCGGCTGAGCGCCTGCGCGCCGATGAGGCCCCGCGTGCCCTCGTTCAAAGGGCAGTGCAGGCTTAAAATATCCACCTGGGGAAGAAGCTCGGCCAGGGGCAGGTAGGTGATGAGCGCGGTGCTGGGCTTGCGGCTGTGGTCGTTTGCGGCAAGCACGCGGCAGCCGAAGGCGGCGAACAGCTCGGCCACGCGGGCCCCGATGGCGCCGGTGCCCACCAGCCCCACGGTCTTGCCCCGCAGCTCACGGCCCACAAGGCCGTCTTTGGTCTTTCCCTCGCGGCAGTGGGCGTCCACCTGAGGCAGATTGCGCAGCAGGGAGAGGGCCATGCACAGGGTGAGCTCGGCCACCGAATCGTTGGAGTAGCCGGAGGCGTTGCTCACGGCCACGCCCATTTCTTTGGCGGCGGCCAGGTCTACATGGTCCACCCCGGTAAAGGCCACATCAATGAATTTGAGCTGTTTGCAGGCCCGTATGACCTGGCCGGGAAGGGGCATGTTGGCCAGCATGAGCACGTCGGCGTCCTGCGAGTGCTGGATGAGCACCGCGGGGTCGGCGCTGCGCTCAAAGGCGGCAAAGGTGTGGCCGGCGGCGGTGAGCGGCGCGGTGCGGCGGGCCAGCGCCTCGGGCGGGATGCCGAGGGATTCCAGTAAAACGATTTTCATAACAGTTCCTCCATACCGCGCCGTGAGGCGGCGGCTCGTGATACCTTTATCATACACGCCGCGCGAGGCTTTTTCAATGTGCGGCAACAAAACGGAGATGGGAAAATTTTTGAAAAATGGTTGACAATCCGGTCCCGGCATGCTAAAATTCTAACTGTTCCGCTGCGGCGGGGCAGGATATGCGGATGTGGCGGAACTGGCAGACGCGCTAGATTCAGGTTCTAGTGGTGGCAACACTGTGTGGGTTCAAATCCCTTCATCCGCACCAGGAAACCCCTTGCAGACTGCGGGTCTGCAAGGGGTTTTTCTTATTCAGTACACACAAAGGTACAAACTTGTGTTTTGGTAAGCTTATCCGCCCTTTAGGATCCTGCCCAAAATGCCATCCGGATTCCGACTGAGTTTCCCGCCCTCGCCGGTTTCAGCCGGCGAGGGATTTTTAGTTTTAAGAGCAGGGCGCTCAGAGGAAACCAATATTTATTTCAACGAAACATCCGCTCCGGTCACTGCATTGATAAAAGTGACCTTAACATCTTTTGTTTGGACATTCGTTCCTGCGAACATCCCATAGTTTACGCCGTAAGCCCGCAGGGATAGATCAAGCGCGATCTCTGTCACGGACTGTTTCTCGTTTGTGGTGGTGACAGTGAATTCTGTGAAATTTTCGTTCGCCACAATGTTTGTCACCTCCGGATAGTCCCCGCCATCTACAAGCCCTTGCAGGAGCTCCTGATAAGATGTGCCCAATTGGGATAACTTTTCCTCTTGCTGCGCTTTGCTCATCGTCAAAGTGATGCTTCCATCTGCGTTGAGTATTGCGGAATGCGCCCCCAACGCTTCCGGATTGGAATCCAGCGATTCCTGCGTAACGGATCCCAACCGCGCTACTATGTCTGCCGGAAGAGTAATTGTGATATCAAAGACCTCTTGCACATCCCCAGCAGATGATGCAGTGTTTGCGTTTTCAGCGGTACTTGCAGAGTCAGGTTCCGGTTCCGGTACTTTGCTTTGAGAAGAAGTTTCCTGTTTTGGCACATAGTCCTGCTGCTTTTCCAGCCTCATCGTGGTCGTAGTGCCGAATGCGGATACACTGTAGCTGATTTGGTTCTTTTCATAGGTGAAGGTCTTGGTTTCATCCCCCGAGGCCAGCAGCGCAGAACGGGTTCTCTTGGTATCATTCACAGAATCCCATAGATAGGGTTCATCCGGTGTGGTGGGCGCCACAAAGGTTCCTGCCCAATATAACGACTTTGTGTCCCCGCCGTTGGACACCCAGTATATTTCGATGGTATCGCCTTGTATAACGGCTTGCTGGTAGCTGTCTGCCGAATTTGTATTCACCTGCTTCCATCCACCGGTGAGGTCAGGGATTTGCGGTTCGGCGGAGGTTCCACAGGCCACAAGCGAAAATGCACAGCAAAATGCTACAAAGAGAGAAAGCACTTTTTTCATGATAATTCCTCCTACATTGATTTTAATTTCCGGGAATTTTCCGATGTTTTCCTGCTGAAGATTGTTTGCCAATTTTTGCGTAGTTTATTGGGATAAATTCTGTTGATTTTCTTTATCAGTTATTGCCTGAGCCATCTTTTCCAGCAATGCCCATTCTTTTTCATCCAGTTTGGATAACATAGAAAGAAAGCGCTTTTTATAGCTGCCTTCTTCGCGCATTGCAGCGCTGAGGAAAGCGGCTGTTTTTTCGTCGCGGCTCACGGGTTCAAACATTTCTCCAGAGCCAGCACGCAGCCAAATTTCCGACACACCAAATTCGCGACAGATAGAAAGGATGACCGCATCAGAGGGGGGCTCAAGCCGGTTTCATAATTTGTTATGGTATTGGCTTTAACCCCTATGCGGGCTCCGAAATCCGCTCGGGTTAAACCAAATTGCTTCCGTAAGGTCTTTACACGCCCCTTCATTTTGAGCACCTCTGATCTATATCTGATTATGCGGCCTAAAAATCACACAGTCAATGCTTTTGCCAAAAACTTATTAGCGGTGGGGATCACAAACAACGGATTAGGGCGGGGGCGGCGGAGCGATTCGAGGCAGCAAAAAAGGCAGCCCTGCGTTAAAGCGGGGCTGCCTTTGATTATAAACCAAGGAGCTGCTTTTTCTTGATGTCGAACTCATCTTGGGTGATGACTCCATCGTCCAGCAAAGCCTTGAATTTCTTGATTTCATCTGCTGCTGATACTGTTGAAACTACTTCTTCTACTTCAGGGTTATTTCGGTAGTCGTCAAAAGCTGCCCTGATTTCCGCAGCAACTGTGTCTGCAAAATCATTGGTTTTACTAAAACTAAACATACCGCTACAAAATAAAATCCTGTTTGTATCATTCATTGCGTTTAGATTTTGCCTTGAACCAATATCAATTCCAACTACCCTGTTTTTAGAGTTAATTCCTGTCAAAAATACAATTTGAGCAAATTGCGAGTTCAAGTTTGCTTTAACTGTATCTATACCATTATAATCTTTAAAATACCACGTCATGGTTTGTTTTCCATTTAAATAACCAACAACTTTATCATTATGGATTTCTAAGGTATCATAATATAAATTGCTTGCTAACGTTGTCTTTTTTCGCTGTTCTACCGGAATTATGATATTTTTAATCAATGCCATAATCATTCACTCCTATTTGTTAATATTACTTTCCTTTTTTAACATTATAACATTAAAACTGGCTGTTTTTCAAGGCGATTCGTCAAAATGCTGAAACAAATATGGCTTGAAAACGCCGGGGTATGGCGTTACAGTGTGGGATAAAAGCCCTTACAATGTAAAAGAGGTTCAGGTATTTCGGTACAATCAACACCAGCCAGCGGATGGCTGCCCAGGATCTGAAACTTTCCGTTGCCTTCATCCGCACCGACAGAAAGGCCGTCGATAAAAATCGACGGCCTTTCTGCATGCCTGTGTTTACAGAGTGAAGCGCTTTAAGGGGCAGACGGCTATACCATCAGCTGCTGGATGTTGATGGAGAGCCAAACGACGAACAGGGTGTTGACCATGGCGCACACGTAGATGTTGCCGGTCTTTTTATAGAAATAGGTAACCACCTTTGCGATCACAAAGTAAAGCAGCAGCATGCCCATCATGGCGCCGTTTGCGCGGGACATTTCGCGGCCGGCGATCGGCGTTACGTGGGTGAGGAGCAGCCGCCCGAAGATATACGCCACAAACAGCAGCGCGGGCAGGGCGTTGGCCACAAGGGTGAGAAGGTAGGTCTTTTTGCTGCCGCCCTTTTCAAACCGGAAAGCGTCGGCCTGAAGCCAGGCGTAAACCGCGAACAGAACGCCGAACAGGACGGTGTAAACGGGGATCATGGAGACCCTGTTGGCACTGACCGGGGCCATGTAGGTTTGGAAAATGCGGCCATACCAGCCGCCGGTGAGCCCGGAGCCCAGCAAGGCGAACAGGTAAGGGACAGCCATGGTGACGGCGCCGAACAGCAGAGCCTTGAACAGGTCGGCGGGCGTGGTTTTCATGCGGGAGAGGGCCGCGCCCCGGTCGATGGTCTTATCCACCAGCATGCGGACGGCAAAGAACGCGAGGGCGATCAGGGCCGAGAGGAAGAACCACCACACAAACCCGTTGGTGCTTTGGACTTTAAAGAGGTTGGGCAATTTGCCCATGATCTCCTGCCCCTGTATGATCGTGGATTTTACAATGAGCGCCTGCAGCACGGCCGGCACCAGCAGGAAAAACCAGAACAGCCCGTTTGCCTTCGCTTTGGCCGGCGCCAAAGGCCGCTTGAGCGAGGCAAAGAAGGGGAGCTCCAGAAGGAAAGAGCCTGCCGGGAAGATCATGACGCAAAGGCTCACCGCCATGAGCAGAACGGCCAGTTCCTGCCAGAGATAGATGTGGGAGGCGGGCGAAAGGCCCGATACATTGCCTTCCAGCGTGGTATCGAAATAGGTCAGGATGTTGGTGACGCTGCCCGGCATGATGTTGGAGAGAGAATGGAAGGTGTTGGGGGTGTATACGATGCGGGCGGCGCCGGTGGTGGGATCGGCGTACCAGTGGGCCGTTTGCACGGTGTCGTTTGTTTCGCCCACCAGGGTGGCAAAGCTGGAGAAATTCAGCTTGTCCTGGTGATACACATCCCAGAAGGTGCCCTGGCCGGCTTCGTCCAGCTTGCCCCAGACCGCGCCTACGTTGACGCCGTCGTACACTGAAAGATCTTCGCCCGCGATGCCGCAGCCGATAAACAGGACGCTGCGGCAGGCCGCGCCAGCGGCATATTCACTGGTGATGGCGGCGGCAGCCTGGGCGCCGCCGTTGGAGTGGCCGGAAGCGCCCAAACGGTCGCCGTCCACAAAAGAGAGGCTGGTAAGGTATTTCATGGCCGCCACCGCGCCCGAACCGCCGTCGTTTGAAAAATCCGAGCTGCCGGTGCCATAATAGTCATAGGCCAACACCACGTAGCCGCGGCGGGAAAGCTCGATGCAGTAGCTGGCATAAAAAGTGTGCGGCGTGTTGCCGCCGGGCGCCGCCACAATGCCTGCGGCGGGGGTAGCGGCGGTGGCGTTTTGCGGCACGAACAGGGTGGCCGAAAGGTTCACGCCTTCGTCGGTATACAGGTTTACACTGCGCGTTTCCACTTTAAAGCCGCTGGTGAGCGTGGCCTGCAGCAGGATCAGGCTTGCCACGAAAACCAACACGGCCGCCAAAAGCGCAACGCCGCGTTTGCTGATATTCTTTTTGTTCATTTTTCCCCTCACAAACGTTTTAGTTGGAGGGCTGCGCAACCCATGCTTTGCCTGGCAATTTTATTATACCGGAGAGGCGGCGGAGTTGCTATTCGCAAATGGCTGAAATTGCTTTGTGCGATTTGTGGACAATCCTTGTGAAAATTTTCAGCGCCCTTTTTCTCACCAGCTTTGCAGGGTGGAGGGCCGCACGATGAGCGCCGGCTGGATGGCGATTTGTTTTGTGATCATTCTCTCGGCGGGATCCTGCAGGCGGCAAAGCTGTTCCACCGCGCGCTGGGTCACCTCGGCGGGGTTCAGATATAAAGTGGTGACCGGCGGGCACAGGTAAGGCGAGTATTCGTTGTTGAAGGTGACCACCTTGACCTGGCCGGGTACGGCCCGGCCGCTCTGCCGCAGGTGCCACAGGGCACCTGCGGCAAAAACATCCGACCAGCACAGAAGGCCGTCGATGTTGGGATCATCGGAAAAAGCATTTTGGGCGGCCCGGCAGCCAAGTTCGGGCTCTATCTGGCGGCCGAGCTCGACCTCGAACACCTTGGCGTAGGGAAGGCCCAAGCGGGCGGCCTGGGCCAAAAAGCCCGCGCCCCTTTGCGCCGAAGCCTTGTTGATGGCGGCGGGCGGACCCAAAAAGGCAAGACGGCGGCACCCGGCTGCCGCAAGATGCCGGACTGCCTCCGCGGCGGCCTCGGCATTTTTTAAAAGAATGCAGTTCAGCGTGGGGTAGGGGGTGATAAATTCAGACAGATAGAGGATGGGGATGCTGCTGTTTGCGATAAAGCTGACTTCCTCTTCGGTGAACTCCATATGGGGGAAGCTGATCATAAAAATGCCGGCGAGGCGCTCTTTGGTCACCTCTTTTAACAGGTCCAAAATGGTATGCGTTCCAAAATCCAGGTGAAAGGCCAGGGAGTGGAAGCCTGCGCGGTTGGCATTTACCTCGAACTGGGCGCCCAGTTCCGAATAGAAATGCGCGCCGGAAAAGGGGGGCAGCAGGATGCCAAAGACCTTCCAGCGGGGAAAGCGGCTGGGGTGATCTTCATCCGGCAGATAGTTCAGCTCGTCGATCGCATGCTGAATTTTGCACTGCATTTCGCAGGACAAATAGCCTGTTCCGTTGACATAACGGGATACGGCTGCGGGAGAAACCCCCGCCCGCTGGGCTACGTCCCGCATTTTTACCTTTTGGAATGAATTGCTCACGGTCTGGTTTCCACCTTTCTCAACGCCCCGCCCCCATGGCGCAGGGAGAACAATAAAAGCAAGGCGCCCAGCAGGGCCAACGCGCTGAACACCGCGAACATGCCGCAGACGGAGCCCGCCTGCAAAAGAGGAAGCGCCAGCGCGTTGGCAAGGATCGTGCCGGCCGGCATCTGCACGGCGGTGTAGACGCTCAGGGCGGTTGCCCGGGTTTCCACCGGGGTGATGCTGCCGATATATTCCATGGCAGCCGGCTGAAAAAGGCCATAGGACACAGCCTCCAGCAGCTGCACCAAAATCAGCGGGGCCATGCTGTGCACAAATACCATGCACAGCATGCGCAGCGCCATGAACACTGCCCCGGCACCCAGGAGCACGGCGGTACCGGCCCGCCTGCGCAGGCGGGGATACAAACCCAGCACGAACATGGAGCCAAAGCTCATTACCGCCATGATCAGGCCCTGGTGCACACTGCCGCCGCCAAAATCCACGACCAGGGCGGGCAGGTAGGTAAGCAGGGCGCGCCAGCCCAAAAACAGCAGCAGGGACGCAGCCAAAAACAGAAGGTAGCGCCGGTTTTTCCAAAGCTTTGCGTTTGGGGATTTGCCCTGTTTGCGCTGCGGCCGCTGCACGTCGGCTGTTTGAAAAGCCACCAGCAGCAGGAGCAGGTAAAACGCAAAGTGGAACCATACGATCCTGCCCCTGCCGATGACCTGGAGCACTGCACCCAAGATGAGAGAGGCGCATGCCCCGGAAAGCCCACCGATCCCCCGCGCCACACTGTACTTTACCTGGGAATTGTGCCTGGCGGCAAGATTGACCCAGGCGTCGAGCGAGCCCAGAAGGGCAAAGTCCAGAAAGCTCACCGGCACCACAGCCAGCAGGGCGAGGGGAAGGGCGTTGGGGGCCCAGAGCAAAGTAAAACCCCACAGCGCGGAGACAGCGCCGCTGGCCAAAATGATTTTCCGGGGAGAAAGCATATGGTCGGCCAGCACGCCGGCGCCCACAAGGGAAATGAAATTTGCCACTGCCGTTCCGGTGGAAAGAAGGCCGAGGAACGATTTGCTCAGCCCATGTTCCGTAAGGTACAGGGCGTAAAATGAAAAAAAGGAGATATAGCCTGCGAAATAGAGAAAATACAGCGTATAGAGCTTGTAAGGCATATTTGCCCCGCGATTTTTCATTTTATCACCTGACTGTATAGAGCAGGATAAAAGGCTCTGCTTGCGCCCCGGCGGCCAATGAATGCTGTGCTTTTATAAATTGGGGGAATACGGCCCCGCGCATGCCGACATTGTAGCATACTGGAAAAATGAAGACAAGTGTGCGGCTTTGAAGGGAGGGCGCAGAGAAGCCCCAGAGCCGTTGGAAAAAGCGTGCAGGCGGCGGGGCGCCCGGCCAAAAAACGAGCGGCAAGGCGGGGAAGGCGGCGGGTTTTGGGGAATCGGTGGGCAGAACAGTGGGGATCCGGCAAAACAGCTTGACAGTGCGCCCAATTGCGCGGGATAATGGAAAAGACGGAAAACTACCCCTTCACCCGCAGCCCGGCTGCGCCTGGGGGGACAGCTTATGGCTGATTTTGCTGCCGTGATGGTTCAGGGCGCAGCCGACAAGCTGCCCGTGCGCCGGGCGGCACTGATTGTTGGAAAACTGTGGGATTCAACTGAAGGAGGATTGTATGGAGCGGCATTACGACGATCTGATTGTTGGGGCGGGGCTGGAATGATCATCAGCGCGAGCCGCCGCACCGACCTGCCGGCCTATTATTCCGATTGGCTGTATGAAAGGTTGCGGCAGGGGGAGGTGCTGGTGCGCAACCCCATGAACCCCCGGCGCGTGAGCAGGGTAAGCCTGCGCCCGGAGGATGTGGACGGCATTGTGTTCTGGACCAAAAACCCTGCGCCGATGCTGGGGCGGCTGGCACAGCTGGACGGGTATGCCTATTACTTCCAGTTTACCCTCACGGCTTATGGCCCGGATGTGGAACCGCACGTTCAGACAAAGGAAAAAACGGCGGAGTGCGCCTTTAAACGGCTCTCGGAGGCGATCGGCCCCGGGCGGGTGGTGTGGCGGTACGACCCCATTTTTTTGAGCGAGGGCTACACCTTTGACGACCACTTGCGCAGCTTTGCAGCACTGGCACAGCGGCTGCAGGGCTACAGCGACACCTGCGTGATCAGTTTTCTGGATTTTTACCGCGGCACAGCCAAGCGCATGGCGGGCTTGGGGCTGAAACCCTTTTTGCCGGCGCGGCAAGAGGCGATGGCGGCGGCCCTGGCCGAGATCGCGGGGGCGTATGGCTTTTCGCTGGAAAGCTGCGCCGAGCAGCTGGAACTGGCACAATATGGCATTCGGCACGGGCGCTGCATCGACCCGGAGCGGCTGGGGCGGATCCTGCGCTGCCCGCTGCGCCCGGAAAAGGACAAAAACCAGCGCCCGGCCTGCGGGTGCGCCCCCAGCGTGGACATTGGGGCTTACGATACCTGCCCCGGCGGGTGCCTTTACTGTTACGCGGACCATGGCCGCACCCGCGCGGCCCGGTGCGACCCGGCTTTGCCGCTGCTGCTGGACACGCTGGGGCCGCGGGATATTGTGAGCGAGCGCAAACCCTGCACGCTGCGTGAAACGCAGCTGCGGTGGGAACAGCTGTGAGAATAATACGGATAGAAAAGGAAAAGCGAAAGAGCTTTTCCTTTTTTATTGCTTGCAATGAGAAACCAAATGATATATAATCTATTTATATAAATTGTTTATTTAAGGGGGTCAAGCATGCCGACACAAAAAATTACCCGGGAAATGATTGTGGAAGCCGCTTTTGAGCTGGCGCGGGAGCAGGGAATGGAGGCGGTGCAGGTAAAAGCGGTGGCCGCCGCTCTGGGGTGCTCGGTACAGCCGGTCTACGGTTACTGCGGCAGCATGGAGGGGCTGAAAGAACTGGTGACAGAGCGGGCGGGCCGCGAGCTGCGGGAGTATGTGGAGGCCCGGCTGGACCCCGCCGACCGTTTTGCCAGCCTGGGCCGGGCCTACGCCGCCTTTGCGAAGGAGGAGCCGCACCTTTACCGCCTGTGGTTTTTGCGGCCCCGGCCCCAGGCGGCTTCGCTGGGCGCTATATTCGAGGCGGAAGGGGACCCCGCGATGCCTGGGCTTTTGGCGCAGCAGCTGGGCATTTCCCGGGAAAAGGCAACAGCGCTTTATTTTCAGATGATGATCTTCAACGCGGGCCTTTCGTTTATGCTGACGGCGCTGGGGGAAAACACAGACGCCGCCGAGGTGCAAAGGCTGCAAAACAGTGCGCTGGCCGCGTTTAGCGCGGCGGCGCGGCAGGAGGAAAGAGAATGAAACACACATTGGTGGTATATGCTTCCCGCTATGGCTACACCCGGCGCTACGCGCAGTGGATCGCAGAGCAGCTGGGCTGCTGTGCGGTGGAGGCGAGGCAGGTGCGCGCAGAGCAGCTTGCGGCCTGCGAGGTGCTGGTGTATGGCGGAGGGCTGTACGCCGGCGGGCTGAACGGCGCAAAAAAGATACTGGCCGACCCGTGCGCCCTGGCAGGAAAAGAACTGGTGCTGTTCACCTGCGGCCTGGCCGACCCGGCCGACGAACCCACCCGGGAGCATATCCGGGCCGGGCTTGCCAAAACCCTGCCGGAACCGGTGATGGGGCAAGCGCACCTGTTTTTTCTGCGCGGGGGGATGGACTATGCCCGCCTTAGCCTTGTGCACCGCGCGATGATGGCGATGCTGCGCCGCATGCTGCTGAAAAAGCCGGAGGCTGAGCGTACGGGGCAGGATAAGGATCTGCTGGCCACCTATGGCCAAAGCGTGGATTTTGTCGAGCCCGAGACTGCGCGGCCACTGGTGGAGCTGGTGCAGGGGCTGTAACGCAAAAAAATCCGGAAAGTTTGTTTTCCTTATGGGCAAAGTGTGGTATAATCAACACGATTCTTTGTCGGTTTTCACGAATAGAGGGAGGAAGACAAATGGCACAGACGATTTTGGTCGTTGACTTTGGGGGGCAATACAACCAGCTCATCGCGCGCAGGGTGCGGGAATGCCATGTATACAGCGAGATTGTGCCCCACACGCGGGCACTGGAAGCGATCCGGGAAAAAAAGCCCGCGGGGATCATTTTTACCGGGGGGCCGAATAGCGTTTATCTGCCGGATTCACCCACCATCAGCCCCGAGGTGTTTGAACTGGGGATCCCGGTGCTCGGCATCTGCTATGGCTCTCAGCTTATGATGCACCTGCTGGGCGGCAGGGTAACAGTAGCGCCGGAGCGTGAGTACGGAAAGACCGAGGTGCTGGTGGACCCGGCCAGCGAGCTGTTCCGGGGCGTGAGCCCGGCAACCGTGTGCTGGATGAGCCACAACGATTACATCGAGGCCGCGGCACCGGGGTTCACCATTACTGGTCACACGACAAATTGCCCGGTCGCCGCAATGGAATGGCCTGAAAAAAAGCTGTATGCCGTGCAGTTCCACCCCGAAGTGCTTCACACACGCGAGGGCAGCAAAATGCTGGCAAACTTTGTGCACGGCGTGTGCGGCTGCGCGGGCGACTGGAAGATGGATTCCTTTGTGGAGGATTCGATCTGCGCCATCCGCCAAAAGGTGGGGAAGGGCAGGGTGCTGTGCGCCCTTTCCGGCGGGGTGGACAGCAGCGTGGCCGCGGTAATGCTGGCAAAGGCCGTGGGCAAACAGCTGACCTGCGTGTTTGTGGATCACGGCCTGCTGCGCAAAAACGAGGCCGAGGAGGTGTGCGCGGTCTTTGGACCCGAGGGGGCGTATGACCTGAATTTTGTGTGCGTGGACGCCCGCCAGCGCTTTTATGAAAAGCTGCGGGGCGCCGTGGAGCCCGAGGAAAAGCGCAAGATCATCGGCGAGGAATTCATCCGGGTGTTCGAGCAGGAGGCAAAAAAGATCGGCACGGTGGACTTTTTGGTGCAGGGCACCATCTACCCGGACGTGGTGGAGAGCGGCCAGGGCGGCGAGTCGGCCGTGATCAAGAGCCACCACAATGTGGGCGGCCTGCCGGACTATGTGGATTTTAAAGAGATTATTGAGCCGCTGCGGGATCTGTTCAAGGACGAGGTGCGCAGCGCGGGGCGGGAGCTGGGACTGCCCGAGGAGCTGGTGAGCCGCCAGCCCTTCCCGGGGCCGGGACTCGCCATCCGCATTGTGGGAGAGGTGACGAGAGAGAAGATCAAAATGGTACAGGAGGCTGACGCCATCTGGCGGGAGGAGCTTGCCGCCAGCGGCGAGGCAAAGCACCTGGGCCAGTATTTTGCGGCTCTGACCAACATGCGCAGCGTGGGCGTGATGGGCGACGAGCGCACCTACGACTACGCGGTGGCCCTGCGTGCGGTGACCACCACGGACTTTATGACGGCTGAGCCGGCCTATCTGCCCTGGGAACTGATCGCGAAGGTGACCAGCCGCATTGTGAACGAGGTGCCGCATGTGAACCGCGTGCTGTACGACTGCACCGGTAAGCCGCCGGCTACCATTGAATTTGAATAAGGGGTAAAATTCTCTCAGTTCTCTGAGGTCTCCCAGAGCCTCGTTTTTCCCAGAAAAGCCCAGCTTATCTCGTGCTTTTTCCATAGTTTAAGAATTTGGAGAATGAACGGAGACCATTTTGATACTAAAAATAATTATATCAAATTGAAAAATGGGCATTTTGTGCTATAATATATTATTAGTGTGCTTTGCCCAGCCAAGTCAACCGTGTGGAAGCAATTCCACGCGGTTTTACTTTTTTGGAGGTGAGGATATGAAAGCGTGGATTTCTTCGGCAGGGCTTTTGTACCTATACCTCAGCGGATATGAAGAGAACGGCATGATATATATGCAGCAAGTTAATACATATAACCATATTGAAGAGGGCTTCTATCAGCAAACAATGGCTTTGGCTGAAGCAACTGATGAAGATGCAAGGTTTGTTCATATTTTCGCTGTTGTAGGCATAAAGGAAAAAGCAAACAAAGTGGTTTCTATTATTGAGAAGGAACTGAAATTAAATTATCAACGGATTCTCTGCGGAAAGCGGATTAAAAAAGCATCAGGCAGGCTAGATACTGCAGGAAATGTTTTTAATCGAAGCATTCAGGAGTTTTTCTGCGAACAACCAGATCATTTTCCAAAGCGTGTTTATCAAGATTACGGTGATTTTATCATTGGCGGAATATGTTGCAACCATGGATCCAATGATATGGGAGATCCTATCATTGAGGGCACAATTTCGCTGTGGATAGAGCGTGAACTGCCTGAATTATGTGGTTCGCAGTTGATGATTCGATCTTTCTTTATGCGTGATTTTGTTGGCAGAAAAGTGATTGCGGCGTTACCCGAAACGCAAACAGGTACATGGAGACTTTTATTTGAGGGAGGGCATCAAGTTATTTTGAGCGAAGATGCCACGTATATGAAAGAAACCCTGCACCCAAACGATTTAGGTGCCTTTTGTTCATCAAACCTACAGTCCATATTCTTAAACCCTATGTGCCCTTCCCGGTTTCGTGGACAGTAAAAATGAAGAAAAAACAGAAAGAAACGCAGGATATCTTGTCGTATCACACTCAGGCGGCGGGATGCTCAGACAAGGCACGCGCAAAGGCATCCGGAGGACGCCAGCCAATAGAGGAATGCGGGCGCACTGGGTTGTAAAAGGTCTCGATATAAGCGAAGACGTCTGCCATGGCTTGTGCCCTTGAGGCGAAATGGCGCAGATGGACGCACTCGCACTTGAGGCAGCTGAAGAAGTTTTCGGCCACGGCGTTGTCATAGGGATCGCCCTTGCGGGACATGCTTTGCCGGATGCCGAGGCTGGCGAGACGCTGACGGTAAGCGTAGGCGGCGTATTGGACGCCGCGGTCGGAGTGGAAGATGAGGCCGGGCAGAGGCTTGCGGCGCCGGACGGCCATGCCGAGGGCGGCGAGAGTGAGATTTGTGTCGATGCGGTCGGAGAAGGCGTAGCCGACGATCTGCTTTGTGCAAAGGTCTTTCACAACAGCGCAGTAGAGCCAGCCCTCGCCGGTGGGGATATAGGTAATATCGCCGACCCATGCGGTGTCTGGCTTGTCAAAGGAGAAGCGGCGCGCAAGGAGATTGGGCGCGATGGGGTGCGCGTGTCTTGAGTTGGTCGTGGCTTTGTAGGCACGCCTGCGCGTGGAGGAGATGTTCATCTCGTTCATCAGGCGGTGGATGCGCTTGCGCGAGCAGGAAAGCTGCGGGCGGATCAGGTGATACAGGCTGTCCAGCCCAAGGGCGGGATAACGCTGGTGCAGGCTCAGCAGCCGGCGTTTCAGTTCCTGATCCTTCTGCCGGCGCAAAGAGGGTTTGCGGCCCAGCCATTCGTAGTACCCGCTGCGGGAGACCTCCAGCAGTCGGCATACAAGTTCCACAGAGGCCCCCGCGCGGGCCGTACGGATGTACCGGTACTTGTCCTCTATGGTTTGGAAAGTATGCCGACGGATTTTTTTAGGATGTCAATGACCCCGTCTTTCTCTTCAAGCTTCTTGCGCAGTGCTCGAATCTCCGTCTCCAGTTCGCGCAGGCGTCTGGCGTCGCGGTTTTGGCGGTCAGCTTGCCCCGGCGATGGTGCGCCCGCCGCTTTCAGCCAGCTGCGCAGCGTGTCGATGCAGATGCCGAGTTCCGCGGCCACCTCCCGGCTGGGCCGCCCCTGCTCGGTGACCATCCGCACTGCCCCCGCCTTGAAGGCCTCATCGTAACGCGGCGGCGCTGGGTGCTTTCGTTCTTTGGTTGACATTTTTCATTACCCCTTTCCATTATACAGATTGTTTTTCTGTCCGGCAAATCGGGTATGGGGGCACTATTTATGCTTATGGAAAATGGCTTCAACCAACCGATATCTGCGAAGAATGGCATAAAGCTTTTCTCTATTTGTGTGCGATTTCGGGAAAAGAGTGGGATGCGCAAAGTATATCAAAAGTGTATGAGTTATTCATCAATCTTCTTGAAGAGAACATCTGCATAACTATGGATGCACCTCCTATCATTCCAAAGTCAATGTATTGGAAAACTCTTTTAAGATATATTTTTGATTTCCGTAAATTTCTTGAAGGAGATGACGAACCTGTAATATCCAAAGATATGCACCAAACTATGAATTCAAGATATGTCTATTTGCCATATTTGTGGCAGCTGCTGAATCTTCAGATACCACATAACAAATTTTTACCCCCGGAGTTTCATGCATTAATCAATAATGCCATATATGAAAAGGATCCAAACAAAAAGGGAGCGCTTTGGGAAGACGCAGCGGCATATATGCTCTCCAATGTGAACGGGTGGAAAATAACAGGTCGCCGTATCCGGGCAGGCGCTCAGGAAATAGATCTCAGTGTGGCAAATATTTCTTTGGATGATGAGCTGTGGCAGTTGGGGGCTTATATTTTGGTGGAATGTAAAAACTGGAGTTCACATGTGAATATCCACCAAATTAGGAATATAGCACATATCTCCAACAGGAAGGGGAATAAAACTGCTATTCTGTTTGCGTCTAACGGTATTACAGAGAACGCACATGAAGAGATTTATCGCTTGGCGGCAGAAAATCTTTTTATTGTTTGTATAACGGCGAAGGAACTTCTTCAATTAAACTCTGCGCAAGAATGCAAAAGGTTGATGATCGAAAAGTGGAATGATTTGCAAAACAGTGTTGATATAGCATCTATAATTTAGTGACAGTATAAAAGCATCCCGGAAACCTGCAGGAATACTGGGCTTCCAGGATGTTTTTTTGCCTGTTGAGTACGACTGGCAGGAAGATCGCCCAAAAAATTACAAAGTGTGATTCAAGCAAAGAATACTTATTGTTCCGACCTTCTTAAAACAGGAAGAGCAGAAGGAATATAGCAGATAATTTGAAAACCAACATTCTTTCCATTGACTTTATTGGGTCATTAAGTTGTAATACTTAATGACCTAATAAAGTGAGGTGAGAATCGATTGGGTGAAAAAAAGATGGGACGTCCTACTGATAACCCGAAGAATGTATCTGTCAAATTTCAAGCCGACGATGAAACATTCGATAAGCTAAAGAAGTGCAGTGAAAAAATGAATGTTTCGCGGGCGGAAGTGATAAGGCAGGGGATTCATAAGGTTTATGACAACCTCGACAAAAATAGATGAAATGCTGACCACCAATCTGACAAGAGATCAGAAAGACATGATAGATGAAGTTTTGCTTGAGCTTGGATCAGGGCAAAAACGTGAAACAGAACTCATCTACCGGCAGGGGCTAGAGGATTGCGTATGGCTACTTGGCAATCTTGGATTACTGGCATAATGATTCGCTGCGCCAAGAGCGAATTTGAATGATCAAAAAGGCGCGCCGCAAATGGCATCACAAAGCCATTTGCGGCGCGCCTTTGGCCTGCCCGGGAAAGGTTGCGGGAACAAAAGCCCGAGGCGTAAGAAAATTGCTTTTCCCGATTGGCTCAGCAGCTGCGCAGAACTTCGCTGATGCCCTCGCTGAAGGTGGGGTGGGGGCGGATGGCCGCGGCCATCTGCTCCACCGTGAGGCCGTTTGCAATGGCGAGGCCGAACTCGCCCACCAGGTCGGTGGCGCGGGCGCACATCAGCTGGGCGCCCAGCACGGCGCGCCCGGCGGGGTCGTATACCACCTTGATGAAGCCGCGTTCCTGCCCGGTGAGCACCGACCTGCCGTTGGCGGACATGGGATACTTTTTGGTCTGGACCGCCAGGCCCCGGGCCTTTGCCTCGTCGGCCGAGAGGCCCACGCTGGCGATCTCGGGCTCGGTGTACACGCAGGCGGGCACCACGTCCAGCCGCAGGCCGGGGGCTTTGCCCGCCAGGGCGCGCACCACCGCCAGGCCCTGGGCCGTGGCCAGGTGGGCCAGCTGCGCGCCGCCGATGGCGTCGCCAATGGCGTATACCCCCGGCAGGGAGGTGGCGAAGGCGCTGTTAACCAGAAGGCGGCCCCTTTCGCTGGCGGGGGCAACACCGGGAGCAAAGGCCCCGAGGCCGCAGGGGGTGCGGCCCACGGCCAGCAGCACGGCGTCCGCCCCGCATTCGGCGGGAACGCCCTTTTCCGTGTAGCGGCAGCACAGGCGGCCCTTTTCGCCGGCGGGTTCCAGGGCTTCCACCCGGGCGCGGGTGTGCACCTGGACGCCGCGCTTTTTGAACAGCAGCTTAAGGCTTTGCCCCAGCTCCCGGTCCAGGTTTGCGAGAAGCCCGTCCAGCGCCTCAAGAATGACCACGCGGCTGCCCAGGGCGGCGTAGATGGAGGCGAACTCGACCCCAATAACCCCGCCCCCGATCACCAGAAGGGTGCCGAAGAGCGGGCCGCCCCATTCCAGCAGCTCGTCGCTGGTCATCACGCCGGGCAACTGCGCGCCCGGGATGGGGGGCACGGCGGGCTTTGCGCCCGCGGCCACCAGGATGTTCTGCGCTTCCAGCTCCAGCGCGCCGCCCTGCGGGGGCTCCACCCGGACCCGGTGGGGCGCCGTTACAAGGCCGGAGCCCTGGAACAGATCCACCTTTTTTTGCTTGAGCCGCAGGGCGATGCCGCCCCGCAGCGTTTCCACCGTGCTTTGGCGGTAAGCGGCCAGCGCGGCGGGGTCGCACCGCAGCTGTTCCGCTGAGAGGCCGAACCGCCCGCAGGCGCTCAACTCGGCATAAAGGCCGGCGGCGTGCGCCAGCGCTTTTGTGGGGATGCAGCCCCGGTTCAGGCAGGTGCCGCCCAACTGCCGCCGCTCGATCAGCGCGGTGCGCAGGCCCAGGCCCGCGGCCTCCAGCGCGGCTTCGTAGCCGCCGGGGCCCGCGCCGATCACCACCAGGTCATAGCGTTCCATCGTTCCTCCGTTCCCGGGCGGTGTGCCGCCCGCTGTAAAGGTCAATTTGTGGGGACCCGGCCCCCGCCGTGCCAGAGCTGCCGCAGATCGCCGCGAAGCGCTTGGTCCGCGCCCCGGCAGGCCAGGTGTTTGTCCAGCGCGTCGGCGAGGAGCGCCGGGCGGCAGGACAGCCCTTCCAGGGCGCGGCCCGCGCCCGAAAACCAATCGCCCTGCAGCGCGTCGGTGTAGAGCACTGCCGCCTGCACGAGATCGTGCTCCACGACCAGCTCCAGGGTGACGCCCCCCCAGGGCCAGCGCTGTTCCAGCCGGTGGGTAAAGGGCAGGTGCGGGCCGTACAGCCATTGCCCGGAGGCGTACTTTTTTCGCAAAAGCCCGATTTCGGCCTCGTTCAGGCGATCCGGCGGCAGGGGTTTTGCCTCAAGGGCATATTGTTCGGCGGCGGCCTGCGCCAGCAGCTCCCGCATGCGCTGCGCGGTAAGGCCGGGGGCATGGCTGCACAGGTTCGTGACCCGGCTGCGCACCGAGGGCACCCCCTTTGCCGCAAGCTTTGCGGGGGAGACGGTGAGGTAACGCCCCAGGGCTTCCTCCTCCACCTGCAGCATCAGGGTGCCGTGGTGATAATAATAGGACCCTGAGGAAAAAAACGCGTTGCCCGAGCATTTGCGACCGCCCACGGTGAGATCGTTGCGGCCGCTTTTTTCGGCCGGGATGCCGGCCAGGGCGAGGGCCCGCAGCAGCACACCCAGCTGCCTTTGCAGGTCCGCCTCGGCCTTGGGCAGGCAAAAGGTAAAATTCAGGTTGCCCAGGTCGTGGTACACGGCCCCG
Organism: Oscillospiraceae bacterium; assembly: GCA_022835495.1. NCBI lineage: Bacteria > Bacillati > Bacillota > Clostridia > Eubacteriales > Oscillospiraceae > Oscillospiraceae bacterium. The sequence continues at coordinate 2,288,668 of BQOK01000001.1, read as the reverse complement.
CCCCCGGACAGACGGCGGGCCAGATGGCCGCCCTCCTGCGCCAGGCGGGCGAGGTCGCACTCGGCCCAGGCATTTTGGTTGCGGCCGATCACGACGGTGCGCTGGTTCTGCCACAGGTATAAAATGCACTCGCCGGGCCGGGTGTGGAAGGTGAGGTATTCTTCCACGGCCAGGTTTTGATAAGGGTCTGTGCCGGAAGCCGTGCAGAGGTAGAGCGCCCGGGTCATGTGGCCGGCCCTTCCCAGCAATAGCGCAGCACCGGCTTGCGGGCGGCGGCGACCTCGTCCGGGCGGCGCACCGGGGTGGTGCGGGGCATGGCGTGAAGGTCGGCCGGCGCGCGCCGCGCCTCGGCCAGAATTTCCAGCAGGGCGTCGGCCGCCTCGTCCAGCGTTTCGCGGGGCTCGGTCTCGGTGGGCTCGATCATGAGCGCCTCGTGCACGATGAGCGGGAAGTACATGGTGGGCGGGTGGATGCCGCGGTCCAGAAGTGCCTTGGCGATGTCCAGTGCGCTCACGCCGGTCTGCTGCTTGAGCGGCTCCAGGGTGAGCACGAACTCGTGCATGCAGGGGCGGTCGTAGGCGAGGTCGTAATGGCCCCGCAGGCGGCTCATCAGATAGTTTGCGTTCAGAACGGCATTCCGGGCTGCCTGCGGGATGCCCTCGCGCCCCAGGGTGAGGATGTAGGCCAGCGCCCGGACCACCACCAGGAAATTGCCGTGAAACGCCTTGACGTCGCCCACGCTGTGCGACTCGCGGTGCCAGCGCCAGCCCTCGGGCAGGCATTCCGGCCGCGCGCCGGGCAGATAGGGGACGAGCAGGGCCTTGCAGCCCACCGGGCCGCTGCCGGGGCCGCCGCCGCCGTGGGGGGTGGCGAAGGTCTTGTGCAGGTTTAAATGCACCACGTCGAAGCCCATATCGCCGGGGCGGGCGACGCCCATGACCGCGTTCAGGTTGGCGCCGTCGTAATAGCAGAGGCCCCCCGCCGCGTGCACGATCTCGGTGATGGCGAGGATGTTTTTGTCGAACAGGCCCACCGTGTTGGGGTTGGTGAGCATGAGGCCGGCGGTGTCCGGCCCGGCGGCCGCCCGCAGGGCGTCCAGGTCCACGCAGCCGTCCGGCAGGGAGGGGATGTTCACCACCTCGAAGCCTGCCATGGCCGCGCTGGCGGGGTTTGTGCCGTGGGCGGAATCCGGCACCAGCATTTTTGTGCGGGGGCCGTCGCCCCGGGCGGCGTGGTAGGCTTTGATGAGCAGAAGGCCGGTGAATTCGCCGTGGGCGCCCGCCGCCGGCTGAAAGTTCATGGCGTCCATGCCGGTGATCTCGCACAGATACCGCTCGGCCTGGGCCAGGGTCTCCAGGCAGCCCTGCACCGTGTGCGCGGGCTGCAGGGGATGCACGCCGGTGAAACCGGGCAGGGCCGCGGCCGCTTCGCCCGCCTTGGGGTTGTACTTCATGGTGCAGGAGCCCAAGGGGTAGAAGCCGCCGTTCACGCCGCGGGTGCGCCCGGCAAGCGCCGTGTAGTGGCGGCTGAGCTCGGTCTCGCTGACCTGCGGCAGGCGGGGCGAGGCCGTGCGGGCAAACCCGCCCAGATCGGGCAGGGGCAGGGTGCAGGGGGGCACAAGATCGCACCCGCGCCCCGGGGCGCCGCGCTCAAAAATCAGTTTCATGCCTTGCCCACCTCCTTTAAAATGGCGGCCAGCGTTTCGATTTCCTCCGGCGTGTTCAGCTCGGTGGCGCACCAGAGCAGCTCGTTTTCGCCCACCGGCAGGCCGCCCAGATACCCCTGCGCTTCCAGCGCGCGGAGCGCCTGCGCCGCGGGCACCGGGCAGGTGGTGACGAACTCGTGGAAATAGGGCCCGGTGTGCTTGCGGGGGTACCCCGCGCCGGCCAGGGCCGCTTCCAGAAGGCGGGCGTTGGCCATGCAGTGCTGCGCCACCCGGGTAAGGCCCTCTGCGCCCATGGCGGACAGATACGCCGCCGCGGTCATGGCGCACAGCGCCTGGTTGGAACAGATGTTGGAGCTTGCCTTTTCGCGGCGGATGTGCTGCTCCCGCGCCTGCAGGGTGAGCACATAGGCGCGTTTGCCGTCGGCGTCGGCCGTTTGGCCCACGATGCGCCCAGGCAGCCGCCGCATGAGCGCCTTGGTGGTGGCCATAAAGCCCAGGTAGGGCCCGCCGAACGCCAGGGGCAGGCCCAGGGGCTGGCCCTCGCCCACCGCCACGTCGGCCCCATATTCGCCGGGGCTTTTGAGCAGGGCCAGGGAGATGGGGTTGCAGCCCAGGATGAGCTTGGCCCCGGCCCCGTGCGCCAGTTCGGCCGCGCGGGCGCAGTCTTCCAGGCAGCCGTAAAAGTTCGGCTGCTGCAGGTAAACGCAGGCCACCGAGCTGCCGAGCAGACCGGCAAGGGCGTCGAGATCGGTGCGGCCTTCGCGCTCGGGGATAAGGCGCAGCTCCATGCCGCTGCCAAAGCAATAGGCGGCAAGCACGCTGCGCACCTGGGGCTGCGCGGCCACGCTCACCAGTGCCACGGTGCGCCCGCGCTCTTTGCACATGGCCAGCGCCTCGGCCGCCGCGGTGGCGCCGTCGTACACCGAGGCGTTGGAGGCCTCCATGCCGGTGAGCTCGCAGATCATGGTCTGGTACTCAAAAATGGATTGCAGGATGCCCTGGCTGATCTCGGCCTGGTAGGGGGTGTAGGCGGTGACGAACTCCTCCTTGCCCACCACGCTCTGCACGATGGCCGGGATGTAATGCCGGTAGGCGCCCGCGCCCCGGAACAGATGAGGAAAGACCGTGTTTTGCCCGGCCAGCTGCTCCATCTGGGCGCGCATCTCCAGCTCCGAGAGGCCGGCGGGAAGGTCTAGTGCGCCGGGGGCCAGGCGAAGCTGAGGCGGAAGGTCGGCATACAGCGCGTCAAAACCGGAAAAACCGGCAGCCCGCAGCATTTCCTGCTGTTCCTGCGGGCTGCTTGGGATATAACTGCCCATAAAAACGCTCCCTTCGCGGCTCAGCCGCCCAGCCCGGCGCAGTAAGCTTCGTAAGCGGCGGCGTCCATCAGGTCCTCGCCGCCCGACACGCCCCCGGCCTTTACCAGCCAGGCGCCGTAGGGGTCCTGGTTGATGGCTTCAGGCGCGTCCAGCAGGGCCTCGTTGACCGCGCACACGGCGCCGGAGATGGGGGAGTAAATGTCCGACACGGCCTTTACCGATTCCACATCGGCAAATACCTCGCCCTCGGCCAGTTCGTCGCCCTCCTGGGGCAGGTTGACGAACACCAGGTCGCCCAGCGCGTCCTGGGCGTAGTCGCTCAGGCCGATGGCGGCGCCGTCGCCCTCGAAAAGCACCCATTCGTGGGATTTGGTATACTTGCGGTCCGCTTCGATTTTCATACTGTTTTCCTCCAATTTTTGTTGTGTTCAGGCGGGGTCAGCCCCGCCGCGCGCGTTTATAAAAGGGCAGGGGAACGACCTCGACCGCCACCGGGCGGCCCCGCACCTGGGCTTCCAGCGCCGTGCCGGGGGCGGAAAAGGCCCGCTCCACCAGGGCCATTGCCCGGGGCTCGCCCAGATAGGGGCAGTGGGTGCCCGAGGTGGAAACGCCCACCTGCCTGCCGCCGGAAAAGAGGGGACAGGCCTCCCGCACGATGCCGCGGCCGTTCACCCGCAGCCCCACCCGCACCCGGGGCGCCTCGCCCTGCGCCAGCAGCGCCCCGCGCCCGATGAACGCCGGTTTTTCCAGCTTTACGAACGAGCCGAGGCCCGCCTCCAGCGGGGTGACGGCGTCGGTCATCTCGTGGCCGTACAGCGGCATCGAGGCTTCCAGCCGCAGGGTGTCGCGGGCGCCGAGGCCGCAGGGGATGAGCCCCTCGGGCGCGCCTTCAGCCAGCAAAAGCTCCCACATGCGGGGGGCTTCGGCGGGGGAGAGATACAGCTCGAACCCGTCCTCGCCGGTGTAGCCGGTGCGGGAGATCACGCAGGGAATGCCCGCAACGCTGCCGGAAAAGTTGGCGCTGTAATATTTGGCGGGCAGCTGGTCTTCGCCCGCCAGCCGTGCCAGGATGGCCCGGGCCGCGGGCCCCTGCAGCGCCAGCTGCGCCACCTGGTCCGAGAGGTCGGTGAGCTGCACGTCCCCCTGGGCGTGCGCTCGCATCCAGGCGACGTCCTTTTCTTTGTTGGCGGCGTTTACGACAATAAAATAGCACTCGTCGCGCACCTTGTACACGATGAGGTCATCCACCACGCCGCCCTGCTCGCTGCACATGGGGCTGTAGCGGGCCTGACCGTTGTACATAATGGTGTAATCGTTGGTGAGCAGGCGGTTCAGATAAGCCACAGCGCCCGGCCCGGCGCACAGCACCTCGCCCATGTGGGAGACGTCGAACAGGCCGCAGGCCGTGCGCACCGCCATGTGCTCGGCGATCACCCCCGTGCCGTACTGGACCGGCAGCAGATAACCCGCGAACGGCACCATTTTGCCCCCCGCGCGGAGATGTTCCTCGTACAGGGGCGTTTTCTTTTCCATTGTGACCCTTCCTTTCTTGTGTGAAACGGTGATGGGGAAACGGGAACGGGGCGCCCCCGGCGGGGCAAACAAAAAGAGCGCACGGGAACAAGCGGTTCCTGTGCGCTCTGTCATCGACCTGAAAGATTTGCTTCTTCGGTGCAGCCGGGGCTGCTTTCCAGAGGTTCGTCGGGGCCTGGTCCTTTTACCTGAGAGTTTTCGCATTCCCCTTCGGTACGCGCCCTGCCGCAAGCGGCGGCGCGGTTCTTCCCGGCCCGTCATCCGAATAATTCAATTGTCCTGCCTTTATCTTACCATCCGCCGGGGCCCGCGTCAATGAATTTGTTGTGCAAAATTTCCTGTTTTTGAAAGATAAATGAAAACTATTGATATAATATTCACAAAACGGAGCGGGGGAACGGAATCAAAACAGCCGCTTTCCATGCAGGAGATCGATCCCCAGTTCTTTGGCCAGGCCAGACTGTTTAAAGGGATTCACCCTTTCCACCGCGCCGCCGCGCCGGAAAAGGGAGCCGGTATTCTTGAACCAAAAGGTCACGTTTGCTTTTATGCACTGCTCGCGGATGGCAAGCACCCAGTCGTAATTGCATTCACGGGCGTCGCGGCCTGTTTCGCCGCCCACGGTAACATGCTCTGCCCCATGAAGATAGGGCGCCAGGTCGATCGCCTCCAAAAGCGGCGCGCAGGCGATAAAGCGCCGCTTGATCGGGTAGGACAAAAACAGCGGGAGCCGGTAATCGGCCAGTTCCTGGGTTTCGACGGTACAGCCAAGATTCACATTGCCGTACCCATCGCCCCAATCGGCGGGAAGCGATACGGGGAACCGGTCGATCCGTTTGGTGAGGATCAGAAACTCGATGTCCTGCCGTTCCCGGATAAAGGACCAGGCTTCTTCGCGCCATTCGTCCGCTTCGGGAAGGAAAAAGTCGGTTGCAAAACAGGTTGGAAGGATTTTGTTCCCCTTGATGTTGTATTCGCCTTTTGCGTTTTTTCGGACGGGCCAATTGAATTGATCGGTTTTTTGGATCGTATTTTGGCCGAAGCGCTTGGCGTGCGGCCCGTAAAAGTAACAGTTGGTGCAGCCGTCGCTTATTTTATAACAGCCTGTCCATGGCTCCCAGTTCATAGGCGCCCTCCTTTTTGTTCAAATTCCGGTGGAAAGGATAAGGGATCGCAATAAAACAGCAGCGCCCTGTACAGGGCGCTGCAAAAAGCGGCGCGCGGCTATTCCGGCGTGCCGTTTTTGGGCGGCATGCCGCTGCGGGCATGGGCCAAAAGCTTTTCAAAGGTTTCGTCGCTCAGATCGTGCTCCACCTTGCAGGCGTCGGCCGCCGCCACCTCCGGGCTCACGCCCAGGTGCACAAAGAACTCGGTGAGCAGCTTGTGGCGGTCGTAGATGTGCCGGGCGATCTGCAGCCCCGCGGGGGTGAGGCCGATGAAACCGTCGGCGTCCACTTCGATATAGCCGTTTTCCCGCAGCTTTTTCATGGCCACGCTCACGCTGGCTTTGGTGAACTGCAGCTCGTTTGCAATGTCGATCGAGCGCACCATGCCCTTGCGTTCTTTGAGCATCAGGATGCTCTCGAGATAGTCTTCGGCGGATTCGTGGATCTCCATGGTCGCTGGCCCCCTTAAAACAATTTGCTGGAATCCAGCATACCACAAACAAGGGATTTTAGCAAGTTTGCCGGAAAGTGCCCAAACTTTGGAATGGACGGTTGACAAAGCAGGTTAGTTGTGTTAAACTTCGAACTGTTCAGAGAGTTAGCGCATGCTAACTTCATCCAAAGCCCTTTTCGCACGGCCGCAGGGCGCGCGTGGAAGGGCTGAACAAAAGGAGGGGGATATGATGCCCTTGACAATGGCAAAACCAGGCGAGACCGTGACCATCCGTAAGGTCACCGGCCGGGACGAGGTGCGCCAGCACCTTGCGGAGCTGGGCTTTGTGGCGGACGGCACCGTGACTGTGGTGAGCGAGCTTGCGGGGAATCTGATCCTGCAGGTAAAGGACAGCCGGATCGCCCTGGACCATACCCTGGCAAACCGTGTGATGATTTGAAGGAGGAGTGAGGCATGAAGACCCTGAAAGACGTGAAGGTGGGCGAGACCGCGACGGTGAAAAAGCTGCACGGCGAGGGCCCGGTGAAGCGCCGCATCATGGATATGGGCATCACCAAGGGGGTGGGCCTGCAGGTGCGCAAGGTGGCCCCGCTGGGAGACCCGATGGAACTGAACGTGCGCGGCTACGAGCTGAGCGTGCGCAAGGCCGACGCCGGGATGATCGAGGTAGAGTAAGAGGCGGCCTATTTTTTCGCCGTACAGTTAGCTTTGCCTAACTGTACGGCGAAGCACCGAAAAGAAGGAGTGGAAGCAATGAGCATTACCATCGCGCTGGCGGGCAACCCGAATTGCGGCAAGACCACCATGTTCAATGATCTCACGGGTTCCAGCCAGTATGTGGGCAACTGGCCCGGGGTAACGGTGGAGAAAAAAGAGGGCAGGCTGAAGGGGCACAAGGATGTGGTGATCCAGGACCTGCCGGGCATTTACTCCCTTTCGCCCTACACCCTGGAAGAGGTGGTGGCCCGCGGGTACCTGGTAAAGGAAAAGCCGGACGCCATCATCAACATTGTGGATGGCACCAACATAGAGCGCAACCTGTACCTTACCACCCAGCTGATCGAGTTGGGGCTGCCTGTGGTGGTGGCAGTGAACATGATCGATCTGGTGCGAAAGAACGGGGACCGGATCGACCTTGCAAGGCTGGGGCAGGAACTGGGCTGCGCCGTGATGGAGACCAGCGCCCTGAAGGGCGAAGGCAGCATGGCAGCAGCGGAAAAGGCGATCGAGATCGCCCGGCAGAAAAAAGCGGGTGAGCACCCCCATGTGTTTACCGGCAGCGTGGAGCACGCGCTTGCCCACATTGAGGAGTCGATCCCGGAAAAGGTGGAAGCGGCCAGCCTGCGCTGGTATGCCATCAAGCTGTTTGAGCGGGATGAAAAGGTGCTGGAGGAGCTGGCCTTGGGCGATGAGCTGTACAAGCACCTGGAAGCCCATATTCAGGACTGTGAAAGGGAACTGGACGACGACGCCGAGAGCATTATTACAAACCAGCGCTATGCCTATATCAGCAGGGTGATGGACCGCTGTGTGAAGAAAAAAGCGGCAAAGCACAGCCTGACCGTTTCGGACAAGATCGACCGGGTGGTAACCAACCGCATTCTGGCGCTGCCCATCTTTGCGGCGGTGATGTTCCTGGTGTATTATATCTCGATCGGCACGGTGGGAAGCCTGCTGACCGATTGGACGAACGACGTTTTGTTTGGCGAGGTGATCTGCGGCAACCTGACAGGCTGGTTCGAGAGCATGAGTGTGGTCCCCTGGCTGACCGGCCTGATCGTGGACGGCATTGTGGGCGGCGTGGGCGCAGTGCTGGGGTTTGTGCCCCAGATGCTGGTGCTGTTTTTGATGCTCTCGGTTTTGGAGGACGTGGGCTATATGGCCCGCATCGCCTTTATCATGGACCGCATCTTCCGCAGGTTCGGCCTTTCGGGCAAGAGCTTTATCCCCATGCTGATCGGCTCCGGCTGCGGCGTGCCGGGCGTGATGGCCAGCCGCACCATTGAGAACGACCGCGACCGGAAAATGACCATTATGACCACCTGCTTTGTGCCCTGCGGCGCAAAGATGCCCATCATCGGCCTGTTTGCGGGCGCGCTGTTCGGCGGCAGCGGCCTGGTGGCCACCAGCGCCTACTTTATTGGGGTAGCCGCCATTATCCTGAGCGGCATCATGCTGAAAAAGATGAAAGCCTTTGCGGGTGAGCCGGCGCCTTTTGTGATGGAGCTGCCCGCCTACCACGTGCCCAGCGGCACAAACGTGCTGCGCGCGACCTGGGAGCGCGGCTGGAGCTTTATCAAGCGTGCGGGTACGGTGATCCTGGCATCCTCGGTGATTTTGTGGTTTTTGCAGGGCTTCGGCTTTGCAGGCGGCGTGTTCGGCATGGTGGAAGACAACAACACCAGCCTGCTGGCCTGGATCGGGCAGGGCGTTGCACCGATCTTTGCGCCCCTGGGCTTTGGCAGCTGGAAGGCCGCGGTGGCAACCTTTACCGGCCTGATCGCAAAGGAGAACGTGGTTTCCACCTTCGGCGTGCTGTACCACTTTGCGGGCGAGCTTTCGGAAAACGGCGACGAGATCTGGGGCTCGATCGCGGCGGATTACACCGCGCTGACCGCCTACAGCTTTATGTTGTTCAACCTGCTGTGCGCCCCCTGCTTTGCGGCCATGGGCGCCATTAAGCGGGAGATGAACAACGGCAAATGGACCCTGGCGGCCATTGGATACATGTGTGGCCTTGCGTATGCGGTCTCGCTGATGGCGTACCAGCTGGGCGGCCTGTTCACCGGCGAAACGAGTTTTGGCGCGGGCACCGTTGCTGCGCTGGCCGTGCTGGCGTTCCTGCTTTACATGCTGCTGCGGCCCAACAAGTACAACGCGGATTACCAAAAGAGGGCGGCCCTTTTGACCGAACGAAACGATACAGTAAAAGCCTGAGAACGGAGGTGCTTTTTATGAATCTTCCCACCATGATCATTGGGCTGGTGGTGCTGGCGGCTTTTGTTGCCGTGGTGGTGCACCTGGTGCGGGGGCGCAAAAAGGGCGGCTGCGGATGCGGCTGCTCCGGCTGCCCCAGCGCGGGGATGTGCCACCCAGACAAGCACTGAAGGCCCCCGGGGGCGCCCCGGGAATTGAGGAAAAGCGCGGTGCGGGAGGTGATATGTACCCCCTTTACTGGACACCCAGTAGAGGGGGTATTATTATGCGGTACACATATGAGTACAAAAGGAAATGTGTAGAACTGTATCGAGAAGGAAAATGGCCAGAAACGCCGGAAGGTGTTAGCGATAAATCCTTTCGGGATAAAGTGAGACTATGGGTAAGAGCAGAGGATAGCCGCGGTCCAGAAGCACTGAAACACAAAAATTTCAACAGGAACTGGACACCAGAAGAACGGCTGGAACTAGTATCCCAAGTAATGTCCGGAAAATCCTGTGTGTCAGTGGCAATCGAGGCCGGTATTCAAGATAGACTATTGTATCAATGGGTTCAAAACTATAAAACAAAGGGGTATAATGGCCTGGTAGAAATGAAAAAAGGTCGTCCAAGTAAAGGGGTACCCCAAATGAAAAAGGAAGAAGCAAGGCCACTGAATGAATCCGAACGAGAAGAATTGATCCGGCTTCGGGCAGAAAACGAGTATATAAAGGCGGAGAATGAAGTTATAAAAAAAGAGATCGCCTTGAGAGAAGAGAGGCACGCAGCGCAACTCAAGGCGAGAAAGCAGCGATCATCAAAGAGCTGCGTGAAAAAGGATACCAATTGAAATATCTGTTGAAATCTATGCAGATGGCACGGTCTACCTATTATTTTGAGTTGAGCAAGGCCGATCAAGTTGCTGTTCGAAACCATTGCTTGGCAGATGAAATCAAAGACATTTTCTCACAGCATAAAGGCCGCTACGGTGTGCGAAGAGTATATCAGGAACTGATAAAGCGCGGCCACAAGGTCAATCATAAGCGGGTACAACGGCTTATGCACACTATGGGGTTGGCAGGAAAGCGCCCAAAGGAAAAGTATCATTCCTACAAGGGCGAGGTCGGCAAGGTTGCTGAGAATATCCTTGACCGGGATTTCAGCACGACAGCTCCTATGCAAAAATGGACTACCGATGTATCTCAGTTCGGTTTTTCGTGGGGGAAGTGTTATCTCTCTCCTATACTCGACATGAACACAAACGAAATCATTTCTTATGATTTATCTCAAAGTGCCAATATGGAACAGATCCAGAGAATGTTGGCCGGCGCCTTTACGAAGTTTCCCTCTGTAGATGGCCTGATCTTTCACTCTGATCAAGGGTGGCAGTACCAGCACGTGTACTTCAGGCAGGCACTTAAAGATCACAAAATCATTCAATCCATGTCAAGGAAGGGCAACTGTTACGACAATTGCATCATGGAGACCTTCTTTGGACGGATGAAAAACGAGATGTTCTACGGGCATGAAAAAGAGTATTCCTCTTTTGAAACATTTGCCAAGGCTGTTGACGGCTACATAAATTACTACAACAACGAAAGAATCCAAGAGAAAACAAAATGGATGCCTCCTACAAAATTCAGAGAGGCATCCATGTGCACCTAATTCAATTTTTTATGTGTCCAGAATTCTGGGTACATATCAGAGGATCGGTCTCCCGTACCGCGCTTTTTTGAAAAGAATGAGAAAAATGCCCCGAACCCCTTGACGGGGACCCGGGGCAAGGATATATGATGGTGATGGAAAAAGCGAAAAGGGAACAAGAGAGGGCCCGCACCCGGCGGGCAAGGGGAATAAAATGCAAGCAACGCAAGCGAAAACACGCCTGGACCTGCTGGACAGCATTCGCGGGGCCACCCTGCTGAGCATGGCGGCCTACCACACCGTGTGGGATCTGGTGTATCTGTTTGGGGTGCAGTGGGACTGGTACAAGGGCGGGCTGGGCTTTCTTTGGCAGCAGAGCATCTGCTGGACCTTTATTTTTCTCTCGGGTTTTTGCTGGCCGCTGGGGCGCCGCCCGCTGAAACGCGGGCTCACGGTGCTGGCAGGGGGCGCGGCGGTCACGCTGGTCACGGTCCTGGCCATGCCGGAAAGCAGGGTCGTGTTCGGTGTGCTCACGCTGCTGGGCTCCTGTGCGCTGCTGCTCATTCCGCTGGAAAAGCTGCTGCGCCATGTGCCCGCGGTGCCGGGCCTTGCCGCCAGCGCGGTGCTGTTCGCCCTGACGCGGGATGTGAACCAGGGCTGGCTGGGGTTTGGCGGGCTGCACCTGCTGCGGCTGCCCGACCGGCTGTACCATGGGCTTTTTGCCACCTGGCTGGGCTTTATGGAGCCGGGCTTTTTTTCCACAGATTATTTTTCGCTGCTGCCCTGGATGTTTTTGTTTTTGGCGGGGTATTTTGCATGCCGGGCCTGCGGCGGCAGGGAGCGGCTCGCCCGGTGGGCGGGCCGGGGATTTGCGCCCCTGAACTGGATCGGGCGCTATTCGCTGCCCATTTATCTGCTGCACCAGCCGGTGCTGTACTTATGCCTTTTGGGCTTTGTGCGCTGAACGCTGCTTGGGCGGTTTGGGCTTTCAGCGGCACGCCGCCGCAGGCTCGTGCGATATTTCCGGCTACCCGAAACCCGCGCGGCCGGGGCTTGTGCTGCGGGACGCGCGGGCGTATACTGAAAACAGACGCAGCACAGGCCGCTTTTATGCGCCCGGAAGGGAAGAACGCGGTATGAACGGGAGGGAGCTGCCGGAAGGAGAAGGGAAAATGGCAAAAAAGTTGGGTTTTGGATTTATGCGCCTGCCGCTGCTGAAAGAGGAGGATCCCGCCTCGATTGATTACCCCGCGCTTGAAACGCTGGTGGACACGTTTCTGGCCCGGGGGTTCACCTATTTTGACACCGCCCCCACCTACCACGCGGGCCACAGCGAGGAGGCGCTGCGCAGGGTGCTGGTGGAGCGCTACCCCCGCGGGGCGTTTACCCTGGCCAGCAAAATGCCGCCCTGGCGGCTGGAGGGGCCGGAACACCCGGCACGCCTGTTTGCCGGGCAGCTGGAGCGGTGCGGGGTGGAATATTTTGACTATTACCTGGCCCACAGCATCAACCGGGAGCACTACGCCCAGGCGAAGGAGTACGGGGTATTTGAATTCATCGCACAGAAAAAGCGGGAGGGAAAGATCCTGCGGGCGGGCCTTTCGTTCCATGATACGCCCGAATTTTTGGACCGGGTGCTCACGGAACACCCGGAGCTGGATTTTGTGCAGCTGCAGATCAATTATCTGGATTGGAACAGCCCCGCCGTGCAGGCCCGCCGCTGCTACGAGATCGCCCGGGCGCATGCAAAGCCCATTTTTGTGATGGAGCCCTGCAAGGGCGGCAGGCTGGCAAAGCTGCCCCCCGAGGCCCAGGCGCTGCTGAACACGCGGGCCCCCGGCACGCCGGCGGCGGGCTGGGCGTTCCGGTTTGCAGCGGGGCTGGAAGGGGTGGAGATGGTGCTGAGCGGCATGAACACCCTGGAGCAGGTGCTGGAAAACACCGCCGTGCTAAAGGCGCTCGTTCCGCTGGAAAAGGAGGAACAGGCCCTTTTGGAGCAGGCGGCCCGGCTGCTGCGCCAAAGCGAGCTGGTGGCCTGCACGGGCTGCGGCTACTGCGCCGAGGGCTGCCCGGCGGGGATTCCCATCCCACAGGTGCTGGAGCTTTATAACCAGGCGCTGCCCGCGGGCGCGCCCACAGCCGGGCAGGCCGCGGCGTACGCGGCGCTGCCCGGGGCAAAAGCAGCCCAGTGTGTGGGCTGTAAAAAATGCGAGACCGTGTGCCCGCAGCGGCTGCCGGTGGCGGCGCGCATGCGCCAGACCGCTGCATTGTTTGGGCAGACCGGCGCATGACGGCAAGCGCTGCATGTCATAAAACAGGACACCCTCGCAGGCCAACGGCCTGCGAGGGTGCTTTTCGTGCGGGAAAATCAAATAGAAAGCGCGTTATTCGGACGGCGCCTCCAGCGCCCAAAGGTGGCGGTCATGCCGGAAAAACAGGCAGGTGGCCGAGCCGAGAACGCCCAGCACACAAAACAAAAACGCCGCGCCGGAGCCCTTGCCGCTTCCAAACAGCCACGCCAGCAAGCCGGCGGAGCCTTGGGCGGCCATCAGCGGCTCGAACACCCGGTCGACCAGCAGCCCGCCCAGCAGCGAGCCCAGGGGAATGGTGAAGAACTGCAGGGTGTTGCGCACCGAGTACACGCGGCCCTGCATCCCGAGGGGGATGCGGCTGCGCAGCAGCGCGTCCAGGTTTGTGTTCATGACGGGGATGCTGACCCAGCCGAGCACCGCGCCCAGGCACCACACCGGAGCGCTGCGCCCAAACGCCAGCAGAAAATTCTCGGTGCTCATGGCAAACAGCAGGGCGTTGCAGATGGCGCGCACCCGGCTTTTGGGCGCGGGGCGCAGGGTCATTGCCGCGCTGCCCAAAAGGGTCGCCGCCCCGGTGCAGGCGCTCACCAGCCCCAATACGGCCCGCCCGCCGCCCGCGCGGGAGAGCAGCATGGCGGGCAGCGCGGCCTCGTACATGGAGGCGGTGAGATTGATGGCGGCCAAAAACAGGATCACGTCTAAAATGCCCCGGTTTTGACGCAGGTAAGCGAGGCCCTGGGCTGCGGCGCGCCACACCGTGCAGGGGGGCGTGTCGCCGGCGTTTGCCCGGGGGATGCGGATGAACAGCGCGAGCGCGAGAAAGGCCGCGCCGAAGCTCGCAAGGTCAAACGCGATGACAGCGGTAAGGCCGGCCAGGCCGAACAGGGCCGTGGCAAATACCGGCGCCAGGATGGTGACAAGCGAGTTTGAAAAGGCGCGCATGCCGCCCACCCGCTGGTATTCCCGGGGCGGGGCGAGCAGGCTCACCGCCACATCCGAGGCGGGCTGCTGGACCGTATTGGCAAGGCCGTTCAGCGCATTGATGAGATAGAGATGCCACAGGGCCAACCGCCCCGAGGCGAACAGCACGAGCACCAGCAGGGTGGTGGCCGCGGCCAGGGTGTCGCACGCCAGCATGGTGCGCCGTTTGTCCCACCGGTCGCTCAGTGCGCCCGCAAAAATGCTGCACAGCACATAAGGGGCATAGGAACAGATGGTGAGCAGCGCGGTGGACAGCGCCGAGCCGGTTTGCTCGTAAGCCCACACCACCAGCGCATAGCTGGTCATGGAGCTGCCCAGGGTGGAAAGGCCCTGGGTAGCCCACAGCAGAACGAACGCGGACATTCCGCTTAAAAAATATTTTTTATCAGGTTTCATCGTCGACTTTGCTCCTTTAAATTTTAAATGGCAAGGATGCAAAGCCAGCGCGGACGAAATTATTTCGTCTCCATGCAAATTCGCCCGTCGACTAGACTTTGCATGGAGCGGTATCAATGCAGAGCACGGAAAACGCCTCCTTCTGAATAAAAGCTATATTGAATGTACCACAACCGGCGGAAGTTGTACAGTATTTGTTCCAGGCAGGGAGGGCCTGGCCGAACTGCACAAACCAAGAAAATGGACCTTGCACATTGCATAAATGTGTGATTTGTTGTATGCTTTTGGTGAAACAGATCATGAAAGCCAGCATGGCAGAGCAGAGGAGTGGAACGAATGCTGAAATACCTGTTAAGGCTGCGCGGCAAAAAAGGGTTTACCCTGATTGAACTGATTGTGGTGCTGGTGATTTTGGCGGTGCTTGCAGCGGCGGCCGTGCCGGCGATGGCCGGCGATGATGGGGTATGTGCAAAAGGCGCAGATGTCGGCTCATTTGGCTGAACTGAGGGCTGCAGTGGTGGGGGCGAAGGCGGCAATCACGGTTGCTACGGGCAGTTTGGACATAAAAGATTCAGCTGGCGCGATGTTTTATCCAGTTATTACAGGAGCGGAAAATCTAACCGAATTTGACGAACTGTTTGCGAAACATTTTGAAGAGAATTTGGATGACGCAATGCTTGGCAAAATTCAAGTGGCTTACTATACTAACAATGGCGAAAACGGTTCGTATGTGGTTGTTGTTTATTATTTGAAAGAATATTTAAAAGAGCCGTATTTTAGGTACGAAAGCCGTTCGGGAGAAGAAACAATCACCTATACTGAAGGCGGTGAATCTACCGTCATTTCATAAAATAAGTTATAGCAATGGAAAAGGAGCGGGCCAGGCGGCCCGCCCTTTTTTAATTCCTCTCGATATAAACGCTGGTGCTGGGGAAGGCGAAGCTGCACCCCGCGGCCTGCACCAGGCCCATCAGTTCCAGGTTCACCTGCTCCTGCACCTGCAAAAAGTCGGCCAGGGCGCCGGTGCGGGCGTAATACTGCACCAGAAGGTCGATGCTGGAGGCGCCGAAGCCGGTGAGCTGCACCCGCACGCTGTCGGGCCAGACATCCGGCCGGGCCGCCAGCATTGTGCGGATGGAGGTGAGCAGCGCTTCCAGCTGCGGGCGGGTGGCGCTGTAGGTCACGCCCAGCGTGGCCTTTGCCAGCCGCTTGCCGATGCGGCTGTAGTTGGTGACCGCGCCGCCCACCAGCACGCTGTTGGGCACGATGATTACGGCGTCGCCCAGGGTGCGGATGCGGGTGCTGCGGAAGGTGATGTCTTCCACTGCGCCCTCGCCCGCGCTGCACTCGATCCAGTCGCCGATGGCAAAGGGCTTTTCAAAAATAATGATGAGGCCGCCGAAAAAGTTGGCCGCATAATCCTTGGCGGCAAGGCTGATGGTCAGGCCCACAATGCCGAGGCTTGTGATAAGGCTGGTCACCGGCGCGCCCAGTTCTTCCAGCACCATGAGCAGCGCGAAGACCAGCACTACGCCTTTTAGAATGCGGTTCACAAAGGTGGTGACCGTGTTGTCCAGTTCCAGATCCAGGGTGCCCTGCACCCGCTGCATCATCAGGGGGCCGATATCGCTGGAGCCGACCAGGCCCCAGGCCAGCAGGGCGATCAGGGCGATGTGCAGCGCTTTGTCCAGCCACAGGCGCATTTGGGCGAGCAGCTCGGGGGGCAAGGGGAGCATGATCAGCGCGATATACAGCCCCACCGCCCACACAAAGACCGGTGCGGGCTTTGAAAACCCCCGCACCGCCACGTACAGGCCCTTTTTAGCCCGCGCCCCGGCTTTTTCCACCAGCCAGGGCGCCAGCTTGTAGCGCACCACGCGGCTGAAGATATAGCAACCCGCAAAGATCGCAAGGCACAGCCCGAACTGCACCAGCGAGCCGGGGTTTTCGGCCCAATAGGCCTGTGCTTTTTGCAGCATCGAAACCACCCACTTCAATTTTTGGTTTTTCAGATACCGCATATTATACCACGCTTTCCGCCCGTTTGGCAAAATCCGGCCGGTAAAATGTATGCCCAGAACCGAAAAATGTTGCCCCTGGCACTTGCAGGCGGGCTGGAATGGGTATATAATAGCATCAGAAAGTCTGTTTCGGGGCGGGGTGCGATTCCCCACCGGCGGTATAGCCCGCGACCACCTTTGCAATAAGGTGCTGACCCGGTGAGATTCCGGGGCCGACGGTATAGTCCGGATGAAAGAAACGGCAGCGGAAAAGCTACGCGTTTACGCCCTTTTGCAGTGTTGCAAAGGGGCGTTTTTGTTTGGTTTTTCCGGGGCGCAGGACCAAGAACAGCTTTCTGAAAATATTTGATCAGGAGGCAGAACAAATGGAACGCAACAAAACACACGCAAGAGTATTGAAAATGGTGGTGATGGGCCTGTTGGTGGCCGTGAGCATCGTGCTGGTCACGCTGATCCACATCCCGTTCCCGCCCGCCCCGTTTTTGGAGTACGACCCCGCTGATGTTCCCATTTTCATTGGGACCTTTTTGCTAGGGCCGGTGCCCGGGCTGGCGCTGACCGTGCTGGCAAGCCTGATCCAGGGGCTCACGGTTTCGGCGGGCAGCGGGCCCATTGGCATTCTGATGCACGTGCTGGCCACCGGCAGCTTTGCACTGGTGGCGGGGACGATCTACAAGCGCGCCAAAACCCGCAGAAATGCCCTGATCGCCCTGGGGGCCGGCGTGGTGGTGCAGGTGGCGGTGATGATCCTGTGCAACCTTGTTTTTACCCCGCTGTTCATGGGCACCGCCATGAAGGACGTGGTGCCCATGCTGCTGCCCATCATCCTGCCCTTCAACCTGATGAAAAGCGGCATCAACGCGGTGGTGACCTATATCGTTTACAAGCCCGTGAGCCGGGTGGCGCACCGCATTCTGGGGCAGCCGGAGCCCGCGGCGGAAAAAAGCGCCGGCAGGAGTTGACAAATTTTTTGGAGCAGGCTATAATTTATCACTGAACTGAATAGCAACTTATCAAGAGTGGCGGAGGGAACAGGCCCTGTGAAGCCCGGCAACCTACAGCGATGCAAGGTGCCAAATCCTGCGGGAAACCGAAAGATAAGCGTTAATAGCGCTCATGGGCTTTCGGCCCCTGGGCGTTTTTTCGTTTCCGGCAAGTTGCTTTTCGGCAAAACCATTTTTTACCGGACCGGCGGCAGCGCCGGACCACGGGCAACGAAAGGAGACAGACCCATGGCAAAACGTTATTTTACTTCCGAATCCGTGACCGAGGGGCATCCCGACAAGATCTGCGACCAGATCAGCGACGCGGTGCTGGACGCCATTCTGGAGCAGGACCCCGGCGCACGGGTGGCCTGTGAAACCACCTGTTCCACCGGTCTTGTGCACGTGATGGGCGAGATCACCACCAAGTGCTATGTGGACATTCAGTCCATTGTGCGGCAGGTGGTGCGGGACATCGGCTACACCCGCGCCAAGTACGGCTTTGACGCCGACACCTGCGCCGTGCTGACCAACATTGACGAGCAGAGCCCGGATATTGCGCTGGGCACCAACGACGCGGTGGGCGGCGCGGGCGACCAGGGCATGATGTTCGGCTATGCCTGCAATGAGACCCCGGAGCTGATGCCCCTGCCCATCAGCCTGGCGCACAAGCTGGCCAAACGGCTTACCGAGGTGCGCAAGAACGGGCAGCTGGGTTACCTGCGGCCGGACGGCAAGAGCCAGGTGACGGTGGAATACGACGGCGCGAAACCCGTGCGGGTGGACGCGGTGGTGATTTCCAGCCAGCACAGCCCCGAGGTGGACATGCAGACCCTGCGCAGGGAGATCTTGGAGCAGGTGATCCTGCCGGTGGTGCCCGCGGAGCTGCTGGACGAGAACACAAAGTATTACATCAACCCCACCGGGCGGTTTGTGGTGGGCGGCCCCCAGGGCGATTCCGGCCTGACCGGCCGCAAGATCATTGTGGATACCTACGGCGGCTATGCCCGCCACGGCGGCGGCGCGTTCAGCGGCAAGGACCCCAGCAAGGTGGACCGCAGCGCCGCGTACGCCGCACGCTGGGTGGCGAAAAACATTGTGGCGGCGCACCTGGCCGAGCAGTGCGAGGTGGAACTGGCCTACGCCATCGGCGTGGCCGAGCCGGTGAGCGTGCTGATCGATACCCACGGCACCGGCACGGCGCCCGACGACGCGCTGGAAGCCGCGGTGCGCAGGGTGTTTGACCTGCGCCCGGCCGCGATCATTGAGGCGCTGGATCTGCGCAGGCCCATCTACCGGGCCACCGCCGCCTACGGCCACATGGGCCGCGAGGACCTGGACGCCGCCTGGGAGAGGACGGACAAGGTGGAAGCGCTGAAAAAAGCGCTGGCATAACGGAAAAAGCGGGGCCCCGGCCGTTTAGGCAGTGAACAGCCCCAGATTATGCAGACAGCACAAAAAAGCGGGGCCCTAAGTAGGAAAACGAAATTTTAAGAGGAGAGGCGGCGCGCAAGCGGCGCCTCTCCGGTCTTTGTCTGGATGCGCTCGTGATTGTAGAAATAGATAAAACGATCAATCATATCATTGGCTTCGGCGAATGTATTTGGTTTATAGCGGTAGATACACTCCACCTTGAGGATAGAAAAGAAGTTCTCCGCCATAGCATTGTCGTAGCAGTTTCCACGCCTTGACATAGAGGGCGTTATGCCGTATTCTTGAGTCAGGTTGAAGTATGCTTGCGAGGTGTACTGAAATCCCTGGTCGCTGTGGAGCTGTAACTCTGCAGCGGCTCTTTTTCGCTTCATAGCAAGGTGAATTGTATCTAAGACAAGGTTTACCGTCTGCTGGGTGCCAGTCTTGTATGCCACAATACTGTTGTCATAGAGATCGCGGATCATAGACAGATAGAGCACCCCTTGTTTTGTAAAAATATAAGAGATATCCGTCACCCATTTCTGCTTGGGATGTTCTGCGCGAAACTCCCGATTGAGCAGATTTTCATATTTGTGAACCTGCTGGCCCATCTGAACCCACTTTCTGCGCCGGCGAATTTCAGACAGCAGATCATACTTCTTCATGATTCTCAAGACTGTCTTGGGATTACGATGAATGTTTTGCCTTTCCAGCCATAACCACATCCTGCGATAGCCATAGGTTCGGAAACATTGCTCACGCTGCTTGGCGATCATCTCGGCAAGCTCAGCATCCTTTTCTGTGCTGTCAAGACGATGAACAAAATCGTAATAGCCACTTCTGGACACAGAAAAGAACTGACACATAACGAATACTGGATATTCCTTTCTGTGGCGATAAATTATATGATACTTTACCCTTACTCTCACTTCCTCCCTGTCAATTGCAGAAAATCCCGCAGTAGCTTGTTTTCCATCCGCAGACGGTTGATCTCGTAGGCCTGCTCTGCCTCCACATTTCTTGGTGTGGCATCACTCCTCGGCCTTCCCTTAGGACGAGGTATGATTCCCGCCGCCAGCTTTGCCTGTTTTCGGTTATACCGTGTAATCCATGTTTCAACCTGTTTGAGTGTTAACCCTAACCGCTCGCCTATCTCGCGCCGTGTCTTTCCCGCCCCCCGCATCTCCATAATTTCTGCTTCCATTGTTTCCACTTTTGTGTACTTCCGTTTTTTCATAAAATTGCCCCCTCATGTAGTCTTATTTTCCTACATCAGGGGGCCGTTTGTCTATTGTCCGTTTTTACTGGGGCTGTTCACAGCCGGGGCCCCGTTTTTCAAATGCCAGCGGCGGCTCAGCCCGGGGCGGCGCTGGACAGCCCACGCGCGAGCTGTTCCAGGATTGCGGCCAGCTCGGCGCTGCGCTCGGCGGCGAGGCTGTTGGGCAGCGTGACAAAGCAGAAAGGACGCACGAGACCAAAGTCGGTAAGGGGAATGGCCTGCAGCAGCCCTGCGCGCAGCAGGGGGCGGGCGGCGCACTCGTAGGCAAAGGTGACGCCCCTATCCTGCGCGGCCATTTGCAGAATGACCGGGATACTGTCGATCTCGTGCAGGCACGCAAAGTCGCCGGGATGCAGGTTGTGGGCGAGGCACTCGCTCTCGAAGATATCCCGGCTGCCGCTGCCCTTTTCGCGCAGCAGCAGCGGCGCGGTAAGGCATTCTTCCAGCCGGGTAAAATGGCTGTACGGCCCGCCGGCCCGGCATAGCCCCAGAAAGCGGGCCTGCATAAAGGGGCGCCAGGCGTAGCGCTGCCGGTCGAAATTGCCCTCGATCAGCGCAAAATCCAAGGCGCCGTTTTCCAGCTGTTCGAGCAGCGCCGCGGTATTGGCCGTGACCAGCCGGATGGGCAGGGAGGGAAAGCGCCCGGCAAGTGCGGGCAGCAGGCTTGGCATTACCCCCTCGCTGATGGAAAGGGTGGCGCCGAAGCGCAGGGCCGGGGGCTGCGCATGGACCGCCAGTTCGCGCAGCTGCCGGTCCATGGTGGCCAGACGGCGCGCGAGGTGGTAAAAACGCTTGCCCTCGGGCGTGAGCACCAGGCGGCGGCCCTCGCGCGCAAACAGGCAAAGCCCGTATTCCGCTTCCAGCGCTTTTAAATGCTGGCTCACGGCGGGCTGGGTGATGTGCAGCTGCTCTGCACAGCGGGTCGTGCTGCCGCATTCGGCCAATTTAAGGAAGGTGTAAAGTTTTGTTTCCAGCATAGCTGCCTCGATTTATAAAAATTACTTATAATTAAACGCGAAATCCTAATTTGATTTTATATATATCCGCCTCTATAATCAAGAGGAAACAGGAAAAATGTTCCGTTTGATGGGGAAAGAGGAATCGGATATGAAAAACTTTATTGTAAAAAACGGGCCGGGCTTTTTGGTGTGCCTGGTGATTGCAGCCATTGCCCAGGGCATTGCGCGGCTGGCCCCTGCGGTGGGGGCTGCGCTGTTCGCCATCGGGCTGGGGATCGTGTGCGGCAACACGTTTTTAAATAAGCCCTGCTTTGACGCGGGCACCAAATTTTCTGAGCGGAACCTGCTGGAATATTCCATTGTGCTGACCGGCGCTACCCTGCTGCTGGGGGATATCCTGGCACTGGGCCTGCCGGGGCTGGGCTTTATTGCCTGCCAGATGGGGCTTACCATTCTGGCCGCCTATTGGATCGGCCGCAAGCTGGGCTTTGGCAAAAAGTTCAGCCTGCTGATGGGCGCGGGCAACGCGGTGTGCGGCTCGTCCGCCATTGCCACGGTGTCGCCGGTCATCAAGGCGGAGAGCAAAGACAAGGGGATCTCGATCACGGTGGTGAACGTGACGGGCACCTTTATGATCCTGGCGCTGCCGCTGATCACCGGGCTTGTGTACGGGCACGAAACCCTGCGCAGCTCGGCCATGATCGGCGGGATCACCCAGTCGATCGGGCAGGTGATCGCGGCGGCCCAGCTGGTGGGCGGCGAGGTGGTGCAGACGGCCACGATCTTTAAGATCATCCGCATCGTGTTCATTGTGCTGGTGGCGCTGGCGTTCTCGCGCATGAGCGTGGAAAAAAACGACGGCCCCCTGTTTGAGCGGGGCGCGGGCGCGGCTGCGGGCAAGGTAAAAGCCGGGGTGCCCTGGTTCATCGTGGGCTTTTTCATTTTCGCGGCCGCCAACACGCTGCACCTGGTGCCCGCCCCGGTGGGGGCGGCGGCCAAGGCGGTGAGCCAGCAGTTCGAGATCATTGCACTGGCCGCCATTGGCATGCGGGTGAAGTTCCGGGATCTGGCGGCCGAGGGGCCCAAGGCCCTGCTGTACGGCCTTTCGGTGGGCGGCTGCCAGATCCTGTTTGCGCTGGCGCTTATCGCCCTGTTTTGGTAAACCTGTGAAAAGCCCGCCGGTTCAGCTGAACCGGCGGGCTTTTGGTTTACAAAAAGGGGCGGGGTGGGTTATAATGTTTAGCAATGCAAAAAAGTGCGGCGAAGGGCAGGTGAGCGGGATGAGCGAGGGGCAGGAGGAGCTGCTGCGCATGGAGGGCGTGATCGAGCACGTCATTTATGAAAACCAGGACAGCGGCTATGCCGTGTTCGAGGTGAACGCCGGGGGCGAGGTGCATGTGGTGACCGGCGTGGTGGGCGAGGTGAACCCCGGCGAGAGCGTGACCCTGTACGGCAAATTTGAGACCCACCCCGCCCACGGCCCCCAGTTCCGGGCGGCCACCTGCGAGGCCAGCATGCCCCAGGACCTGGCCGCCACCCTGGCCTATCTTTCCAGCGGGGCGCTGCCCTACGTCGGCCCGGCCACGGCGAAAAAGCTGGTGGAAAAGTTTGGGGCCGACAGCCTGGAAGTCATTGCAAACGAACCGCTGCGCCTCACCGAGCTGCGGGGGATCACGCCGGACAAGGCGGCCGCGATTTCGAATGAGTTCAAGCGGATGTTCGGCGTGCGGGAGGCGGTGGCTTATCTGGGCCGGTTTGGGATATCGCCCGCCCGGGCGGTGGAGGTGTACCGCCACCTGGGGCCCGCCACGGTGGAGGCGGTGAGCCAAAACCCCTACCTTTTGTGTGCAGAGCCGCTGTTTTTGAAATTTAAGCAGGTGGACGCCATGGCGGCCGAGCTGCAGTTGGCACAGGACGGCTCGCTGCGGGTGTGGGCCGGCCTTTCGTATACCCTGCGGCACAACAGCGGCAACGGCCACACCTGCCTGCCGAAGGAACAGCTGCTGGCCACGGCGGCCCGCTTTCTGGGAGTGAGCGAGGCGGCGGTGGAGCGTGAGCTGGACACGGCCCTGGCCGAGGGCGAGGCTGCCGTTTACGCCTGCGGCGGGCGGGACTATGTGTACCTGCCGGACCTTTTGCAGGCCGAGCGGGATATTGCGGCCCGCCTGTGGGACCTGACCCGCTACCCGGCGCCCCAGCCAAAGGGGCTGGAGCGGAACATCCAGGTGCTGGAGCAGGCCCAGGGGTTTGCCTATGCGCCGGAGCAGCGAAAGGCCATTGAGATGGCGCTGTGCAGCAATGTAATGGTGCTGACGGGCGGCCCCGGAACAGGCAAGACCACCACGG
Organism: Oscillospiraceae bacterium; assembly: GCA_022835495.1. Classification (NCBI taxonomy): domain Bacteria; kingdom Bacillati; phylum Bacillota; class Clostridia; order Eubacteriales; family Oscillospiraceae; species Oscillospiraceae bacterium. Next base: position 2,265,280 of record BQOK01000001.1, on the reverse strand, counting down.
TGAACGCCATTTTGAGCCTGTTCCAGCACCAGGCGGACCGGGTGGCGCTGTGCGCCCCCACAGGCCGGGCGGCCAAGCGGCTTGCCGAATTGACCGGCCAGAAGGCGCAGACCATCCACCGGCTGCTGGAGGTGGACTACGACCCTCAAAGCCGCCTTCTGCGGTTTATCCACAACGAGAAGAACCTGCTCAAGTACGACGTGGTGGTGCTGGACGAGATGAGCATGGTGGACGTGAAGCTGTTCCAGAGCCTTTTGGCGGCCCTGAAACACGGGTGCCGCATTGTGATGGTGGGCGACGCGGATCAGCTGCCCAGCGTGGGGCCCGGCAACATTTTGGGCGAGGTGGTGCGCAGCGGGGCGGTGCCCACGGTCTGCCTGACCCGCATCTTCCGGCAAAGCGCCAGCAGCCTGATTGTGGAGAACGCCCACCGCATTGTGCAGGGGCTCATGCCCCAGCGGGGCGATAAAAACAGCGACTTTTTCTTTTTGCAGGCGGCCGGCCTTGCCTGCCAGCAGCTGGTGTGCGACCTGGTGAGCGCCCGGCTGCCCAAAAGCTACGGGCTGGACCCGGTGCGGGACATCCAGGTGCTCTGCCCCACAAAGCTGGGGCCGGTGGGCACCGCCGCGCTGAACCAGCGCCTGCAGGAGCTGCTGAACCCGCCCCTGCCGGACAAGCCTGAATTGCAGATGAACGGCCAGACCTTCCGCCTGGGCGACAAGGTAATGCAGGTGCGCAACGATTACCTGATCCCCTATGAACGGGACGGCGGCGAGGCGGGCGTGGGGGCCTTCAACGGCGATATGGGCGTGATTTTGAAGGTGGATGCGGCCGAGCGCACGCTGCTGGTGCAGATGGACGACCGAAAGCTGCTTTACACCCCGGAAAACATTCCCGAGCTGGAGATCGCATACGCTGTTACCGTGCACAAGAGCCAGGGCAGCGAGTTTGCCGCGGTGGTGGTGCCGGTGAGCGACACGCCCCCCAAGCTTTGTTACCGCAACCTGCTGTACACAGGCGTGACCCGGGCAAAGCGCCTGTGCATTCTGGCGGGGCAGGGGGCCACCGTGCAGCGCATGGTGGAAAACGTGCGACAGAACCTGCGCTACAGCTGCCTGGCCGGCCTTTTACAGCACGGGGGCGAACAGTGAGCGGGCCGGGGATCCTGCGCCCTGCCCTGGCGCTGCTGTACCCCCGGCGGTGCCCGTTCTGCGACGGGGTGCTGGGCCTGTGCACCCGCTGCGAGGCGTGTGAAAAAGAGGCGGCGGCCCTGCGGCTGCCGGTGCCGAGGCTGGCGGCGGGCGACCACCATTTTGGGCGGCTGGCCGGCGCGGCGGCGCTGTACCGTTACAAGGGCTGCGTGCGCACCGCCGTGCTGCGCATGAAGAACGGCGGCCGTGCCTGCTATGCCGGGTACTTTGCGGCGGAGCTGGCGCAGGCAGTTTTTGGTTGCACATTGGCGCAAAAACGTGGTATAATAACTCTTAAGACCCCGCCGCCGCTGGCCCGCTTTGACCTGGTGACGCCCGTGCCGACGGCACGGGGCGGCGCGCGGGGATACAACCCGCCGGACCGGCTGGCAAAGCCGCTGGCGGCGTATCTGCAAACGCCCTGCGAGCCCCGCGCGCTGCAGAAAAGCCGCCGCACGGAAAAGCAGGAGGGCAAAAACGCCCGCGAACGGCTGGAAAATGTGCGGGGGGCGTTTACCGCGCAGCCTGCCCTGGCGGAAGGGCGGCGGGTGCTTCTGGTGGACGACGTGATCACAACGGGGGCCACTGCGGCCGCCTGTGCCGAGGCGCTGCTGCGGGCCGGCGCGCTGGAAGTATTTGCCGTGAGTGTGGCTGAAACCCCCTTGAGCAGTTGAAACGGAACATTTTGGTGTGCGGATCAATAAAGGAGAGGGCAAACTATGGCACAAAACGATATTGGAATCGATTTGGGCACCACCAGCATCATTGTGGCGCTGGAGGGAAAGGGCGTGGTGCTGAACCAGCCCAGCGTGGTGGCGGTGGACCACCGCAAGGACCAGGTGCTTGCCGTGGGCGACGAGGCGCTGGCCATGGTGGGGCGCACCCCCAACTATATCGCGGCTGTTAGGCCCCTGAAGGATGGCGTTATCTCAAACCACATGCTCACCAAAGAGCTGATCTGCCGCTTTGTGAATAAAGTTTACGATTCGCACCTGATTAAGCCCCGGGTGGCCGTGTGCGTGCCCGCGGCCATTACCGGTATTGAGAGCGACGCCGTGGTGGAGGCCGTGGTCGCCGCCGGCGCCCGGCAGGTGTTTTTGATCGACGAGCCGATTGCGGCCGCCATTGGCTCGGGCATTGATGTGCGCGAGCCCTCGGGCCACATGGTGGTGGACATCGGCGGCGGGACCACCGACATCGCCGTGATCAGCATGGGCGGAAAGGTGCGCGCCACCAGCGTGAATGTGGCGGGCAACACCTTTGACGACGAGATTGTAAAGCTGCTGCGCCTGAAGTTCAGCGTGGCCATTGGCCTGCGCACCGCCGAGGAACTGAAAAAGGAAATCGCCTGCTGCCGGCCGGGCACATTTGCCGATGCGATGGAAGTAAAGGGCCGCAGCCTGCTGACCGGCCTGCCCCAGCGCCTGACGGTGACCACAGAGGACCTGTACGAGGCGGTGATGCCGCTGGCGGAGCAGATCGCAGCGGCGGCCCACCAGGTGCTGGAAAAGACCCCGCCGGAGCTGGCGGGCGATATTTATACCGACGGCGTGATGCTGACTGGCGGCGGCGCCATGCTGAAAGGGCTGGACGAATACCTGGCCCAGCAGATCAAGGTGAGGGTGAGGGTTGCGCCCGACCCCATCAACTGCGTTGCCCTGGGCACAGCCCGGTGCCTGGTCATTGGCGAGGAGCTGGAAAGCGGCTTTCAGGACGCCACGCCGCGCCTGGGCCGCCGCTGATCCGGGCGCGGCCCGCCCCATAAAAGCAAAGGCAAAAGGGAAAACGGAGAGCGTTCCCTTTTGCTTTTTTAATTTGCACAAATGCTATTTTTTTAACGTGAAAAGGGATTCGAGCTTGAAAGAAAAGGGGCGATCCGTTATAATGTTACAAGATATCGTTTGAAAGTTTTTGTTGGAGGAGGCCGTACCATGAAAGCGTTCCTTGCCGCAGCAGCGGTCACGTCCGCTGAGCCGTCGGTGGCGGTGGTCGCGGGCACGGGCATCTCGCTGGTGTTCCTGATCCTGGTCCTGCTCACCCTGATCATTACCCTGCAGGGGAAGATCTTTGGCGTGATTGAACAGCGCAAAAAAGCGAAGGCTGCGCCTGCACAGGCCGCAGAGCAAGCGCCGGCGCCCGCTGCGCCGGTTAAATGCCCGCCCTTTGTGGAGGAGGGCATTCCTGAGGAAGTGGTGGCGGCGATCGCGGCCGCGGTGGCGGCTTCCTCCGGCGGAAAGTATACCTTGCGTTCGCTCACCCGGGCCGCTTCGGGCAGGGGCAGCTGGGGCGCAGCCGGTGCCGTGAGCGGCACCGAGCCGTTTTAAAGGGGGGCGTTGCAGATGAGCGCATTTTTTGATACCATTGCCAGCATCTGGCGAAATTCCGGCTTCAACGGCATTGCGGCCGACCCGCGCTACCTGGTCATGATCGTGGTGGCCTGCGCGCTGCTGTACTTAGCCATTGTGAAAGAGTTTGAGCCCCTGCTGCTGCTGCCCATCGCCTTTGGCATGCTGCTTGCAAACCTGCCGGGCAGCGGCATCATCCACATGCAGTTCTTTATTGATACCGCCACCGGGCACCCCCTGTGGACGGACATTCTGAACAGCGGCGGCCTGGCCGATATGCTGTACATGGGCGTAAAGCTGGGCATCTACCCGCCGCTGATCTTTTTGGGCATCGGCACCATGACCGACTTCGGCCCCCTGATCTCGAACCCCAAAAGCCTGCTGCTGGGGGCGGCCGCGCAGATAGGTATTTTCAGCACCTTCTTTATGGCCAAATACATTGACATCCCCTACAACGCGGTGGTCGGCTTCCTGAACGGCACCTTTGGCTGGAACATCCAGGCGCTGGCGCCCTTTACCGGGCCGGAGGCGGCTTCGATTGCGATCATTGGCGGCGCCGACGGGCCCACGGCCATTTATGTGACCTCGATCCTGGCTTCCGGGCTGCTTGGCTCCATTGCGGTGGCGGCTTACAGCTACATGGCGCTTGTGCCGGTGATCCAGCCGCCCATCATGAAAGCGCTCACCACCAAGAAGGAGCGCAGCATTGTGATGACCCAGCTGCGCCCGGTGTCCCGCACGGAGAAGATCATTTTCCCGATCCTGTGCACCATCATCATCAGCCTGATCCTGCCCGACTCGGCGATTTTGATCGGTATGCTGATGCTGGGCAACCTGATGAAGGAATCCGGCGTGGTGGAGCGCATCAACCGCACCGCAGGCAATGAGCTGATGAACATCATCACCATTTTCCTGGGGCTGTCGGTGGGCTGCACCACCAGCGCGGGCACCTTCCTTACCCCGCGCACGGTGCTGATCGTGATTTTGGGCCTGCTGGCGTTCTGCTTTGGTACGGCCGGCGGCGTGCTGTTCGGCAAATTGATGTGCTGGGCCACCCATGGCAAGGTGAACCCCCTGATCGGTTCGGCCGGCGTGTCGGCGGTGCCCATGGCGGCCCGCGTGTCGCAAAAGGTGGGCCAGGCCGAGAACCCGCAGAACTTCCTGCTGATGCACGCGATGGGCCCCAATGTGGCCGGCGTGATCGGCAGTGCGGTGGCGGCCGGTATCCTGATCAATATTTTCCGCTGAACAAGAATTTGAACGCACAGAGCGCCCCGCGCGATGGATCTCATCGCGCGGGGCGCTATTTTTGTGCACAGAATTTTGGAGAAAGGGAGGGGGGCCGCTTTTGTGCGCCCGCCTAAACAGAAGGGGAGGGGGCCGCGCCGCAAAAAGAAACCCCGCCGGGCCAGGGGCCGGCGGGGCGCAGGGGACCGGGGTGCGGGTGAAGACCGGGGTCAGGAATATTTTTTTACGATCTCGGCCATTTCGGCCCAGTGCTCTTCCATGTCGCGCACCAGCTTGAACTGGGTGCGGCAGCGGTCCAGGTTCTGGCCCTCCCGGTGGGTGCGGAAGTAGTGGTCACCCTCCAGATAATCGGTCAAGAAGCGGATGCCGCATTCCAGGGTCATGAGCTTGGCGCCCCAGGGCAGGGTTTCTTTTTCCAGATCGGTCAGGGCGCTGCCCGCGGCCTGCAAAAAGCCTTTGGTGTAGCTCTCGAACAGGGGCAGGCTGAAGTTTACCTTGGCGAGGTCCGGCTCGTCCTCGGCGCAGTTGTTGGCGCCGAAGCGGATGGAGTCGCCGTAATCGTTGGCGGCAAGGCCCGGCATCACGGTGTCCAGATCGATCACGCAGATGCCCTTGCGGGTGGCCTTATCCATGAGGATATTGTTGAGCTTGGTGTCGTTGTGGGTCACGCGAAGGGGGAGTTTCCCCTCGGCCAGAAGCCCCACCATGTAACCGCAGTCCGCCTTGCGGGCCGTCACAAAATCGATCTCGGACTGAATGCCTTTGGCGCGGCCGCACACGTCGGCAGCCAGGGCTTTTTCAAAGTTTGCATAGCGGTTCACGGTGTCGTGGAATTTGCGGATGGTCTCGTGCAGGGTGGCGGCGGGATAGCCGGCCAGCTGGCGCTGAAAGTTGCCGAAGGCCACGGCGCTCTCGTAAAAATCCTGGGGGGTTTCGGCCTTTTGCAGGCACAGGGTGCCCTCGACAAAGGTATATACCCGCCAGGCGCCGCCGTCGGAATCGGAGTAGTAGTTTTCGCCCTGCTTTGTGGGCACCACGTTCATGGTCTCGCGCATGGCATCGCCGCCCTGCTGCTCGATCATGCCGCGCAGGTAGCCGGTCACGCCGCAGATGTTCTCCATCAGGCCCTTGGGGTCGGTGAAGGTGTTGGTGTTGATGCGCTGCAGGATATAGCGCACACAGTCGCCGGCTTCATCCTGCACATACACACAGAACGTATCGTTGATGTGGCCCGCGCCGTAGCGCAGGGCCCCGGCCACCTGGCCGTTCCAGTTCCAGGCGGCAAGCGCCTCGGGCAGGATCTGTTCCGCAGTATACTTCATAATGCTTTCAGTCCTCCCACAGCTTGTCGGGGTACACGCCCGCGTCGATTTTTTCGTTGATGGCGGCCACCACCACGGGTTTGTCTTCCTTGTAGGTCACACCGTACCACTTATCGGGACTGTGCAGCACCTTGACCCGGGCCTTGCCCTCGGCCACCAGCTCGCTCACCACGCTGGGCAGGAAATACTCGCCCTTGATGGGGTTCTCCACCAGGGCCTTATCCAGGAATTTGGCAAAGCGCAGCTTGGCCTCGCCCACAAAGCTGGGGGTAAAGCCCCACAGGTTCATGGAAACCACCGTGCTGCCGGGCAGCTCGGTCCAGGTTTTGCCGTCGTCCTCGGTAAAGTGGATGCCGCTGGGGAAGGTTTCGATGCGGGTGCGCTCGGTCACGCTGTCCAGATAGCCGCTGGCGTCGGTCACGCAGACGCCGCGGGCCACATGGCCGTTTTCGGTGACCGTGTTTTCCAGCAGATAGCCCACCATGCTGTATTCGTAAACCTCGTCGTCGGCGTGGGCGCTCAGGTAGTCGAACATCACCTGGAAGGCCTCGGGGCCGTAGTAGTCGTCGGCGTTGATCACGGCAAAGGGCGCGTCGATCACATCGGCGGCGCTGAGGATGGCATGGCTGGTGCCCCAGGGCTTGGTGCGGCCTTCGGGAACAGCGTACCCCTCGGGCAGGTTTTCAAGCTGCTGGAAGGCATAGCGGACCTCCATGTGCTTTTCCATCCGGTTGCCGATGGCCTCGCGGAATTCGGCCTCGATCTCGTGCTTGATGATGAACACGACGGTTTCGAACCCGGCGCGCTTGGCGTCGAAGATGGAGTAGTCGATGATGACCTCGCCGTGCCGCCCCACCGGGTCGATCTGCTTGAGCCCGCCGTAGCGGCTGCCCATACCGGCCGCCATTACCACAAGGATTGGTTTTTTCATAGCTGTTTTCTCCTTTTTCATGCGTTTTTGGGTGTTTTATCGCATAGGTCCGCGCCAGAGCGGGACGATCTGCTACCATTGTAATCAATACGTCCGGTTTCGGGAATGGCTTTGTCTGCACAATATTTGCACAATCGGGTTTCGATGCGCACAAAATGCTTTGCGTTTTGTCCAAAAGAGTCAGTCGGCTTCATTTTTGCTGAAAGAGGCCCGTTCGGCCCGCTTTTTTTTGCGGTATTCCATGGGGCTCATGCCCATGGTCTTGCGAAAGCTTTGGGAAAAATAACTGGGGGAGGAAAAACCCATCATATGGGAAATCTGCGAGAGCGAGTGGTCGGTATCGCACAACAGATAACAGCTTTCCTGCACGCGCCGCTCAATGAGGTAGTTGATGGGCGAAATCTCGTATTCCTTGCTGAAGGAGTGCACTAAGTAATACTTGTTCACATGGGCCATTTCAGCAAGCTGGTCCAGGGTGATGCTCTCTTTAAAATTGGCGTCGATGTAGCGCTTTACCGCCGCGCATTCCTTGCTGGAGCGGCGGGCGGGCGCTACAATGAGCGAAAAATCGGTGTGGCGCATTAAAAGCACCACAAGGATCTCCAGCAGGTTCTGGCACACCAGCTCGTACCCCTCGGTCTTTTGCTCGATCTCGCGCAGGATGCTGCGCAGCAGCGCCAGCAGCTCTTCCCGGCCGCGCCGGAAATTGAACAGGCTGTAGCGGCCGTCGCCGCTGCCTGCGGCGGCAAATTCCAGCCCCTCCACACCCAGTACGATGTATTCCATGGGGTGGGCGTTCAGGCTTACTTCGGTGTGCTCCACCTGCGGGTTCACGATGACCATATCGTCCTGCACCACCGAGAGCATGGTATCCATAATGCGGAACTGGCCCAGGCCCCCCACCACATAGAACAGCTCGGTGCAGCCGTGTGTATGGGGCAGGCTGTGCCAATCGCCCCCATACTTTGCGGTGCTTACATATAAAAGCTTGGCGGCCTTGTGGCTTGCGAGGGAGCCCCCCGGGCTTACCAGGTCGTAGCGTTTATTGCTCATGGTGAATCCCGCTTCCTGAAAATTTTGAGATGTTGCTTTAAAAGTAAGCAATATAAAGCGAACTTTCGGCAAAGCTTTGCCGTTTTGATTATAACGCAATCGGGTGATGGATGCAATTAAAATTCGGCAAGAGGTCAAAATCTTCAAAAGGAGGTAAAAAAATGTGAATTGGGCAATCTGCATTACAAAGCAGGGGATGCGTTGTGGAGAATGTGTACAAAAAAAGAGGACTTCTTATATTACTTAATGGAGCAACTCACAAAAGGGCAATATGAATAAAAAAAAGCGCAACAATCTTGTTGTTAACTTGTACGGAAAAAGTATACTGAAATGGGACATACGGCGGCTCCCCGGCAGGAACGGGCGGGAGCGCCGGCAGTGAAGCGGCGGGGCCGCCGCCGCAAAAAGCAGATGGAGGGCCTGAATTATGAGTGAAAAAAGCAGGGGCAGGGTCACGATCCCCACAAACCTGGACGTGGTGCCTGAAACGATTGATATTCTGAAACGGTGGGGCGCGGACGCGATCCGGGATTGCGACGGCACGGAATTTCCCACCGAGCTGACCAAGGTGGGGGCCAAGATTTACTCGACCTATTACACCACCCGCAAGGACAACGCCTGGGCAAAGCAAAACCCGGACGAGGTGCAGCAGTGCTATATCATGACTGGGTTTCACACCGCCACAGGGGAAGCGCTTTCCATCCCCCTGATGCAGGGGGTGAGCCCGGAATTGATGCAGGTGAACGAGAGGGATGACCCGGCGCGCTGGTGGGAGGTCATGGACCGGACTGCGGGCAAGCCGCTGCCCGCCCAGGCGTGGCACTATGAGAACGGCCGGGTCGTGATCCCCGCGCCCGAGGCCTACCACGATTACACGGTCAGCTTTTTGGCGTACCTGATCTGGGACCCTGTACATATGTACAACGCCGTGGTCAACGACTGGAAGGATTTTGAGCATCAGATCACCTTTGACGTGCGCCAGCCCAAGACCCACAAGTTCACCATGGAGCGGCTGCGCCGGTTCATCCAGGAGCACCCGTATGTGAACGTGATCCGCTACACCACCTTCTTCCACCAGTTTACCCTGGTGTTCGACGAACTGAAGCGGGAAAAATATGTGGACTGGTACGGCTATTCCGCCAGTGTGAGCCCCTATATCCTGGAGCAGTTCGAACAGGAGGCGGGTTACCCGTTCCGCCCGGAATACATCATTGACCAGGGGTATTACAACAACCAGTACCGCGTGCCGGGCAAAGAGTTCCGGGATTTTATGGCGTTTCAGCGCCGCGAGGTGGCGAGGCTCGCCAAGGAAATGGTGGACATCACCCACGAGCTGGGGTGTGAGGCCATGATGTTTTTGGGTGATCACTGGATCGGCACCGAGCCCTTTATGCCGGAGTTTGCCACCATTGGCATTGATTCGGTGGTGGGCAGCGTGGGCAACGGCAGCACCCTGCGCCTGATCAGCGACATCCCGGGCGTGAAGTATACCGAGGGGCGCTTTTTGCCCTATTTCTTCCCCGACACCTTCTACGAGGGGGGCGACCCGGTGCGGGAGGCAAAGGAGAACTGGGTTACCGCCCGCCGTGCCATTCTGCGCAGCCCGATTGACCGCATCGGCTACGGCGGTTACCTGAAGCTGGCGCTGGATTTCCCGGAATTTGTGGATTACATTGAGAGCGTGTGCGACGAGTTCCGCACCCTGTACGACAACATCAAGGGCACCACGCCCTACTGTGTGAAGACCGTGGCGGTGCTGAACGCCTGGGGCAAAGCCCGCAGCTGGGGCTGCCATATGGTGCACCACGCGCTGTATCAAAAGCAGAATTACAGCTATGCCGGGGTGATCGAGGCGCTCTCGGGCGCGCCGTTCGACGTGAAATTCATCAGCTTTGAGGACATTGAAGCGGACCCGGCCCTGCTGGACGCCGTAGATGTGATCATCAATGTGGGCGACGGCGACACCGCCCACACCGGCGGCGTTTGGTGGGAAAAGCCGGCCGTTGCGGCGGCGATCAAGGGCTTTATCCACCGCGGCGGCGGCTTTATCGGCGTGGGCGAGCCTGCCGGCCACCAATATCAGGGCCGTTACCTGCAGCTCGCCACGGCGATGGGAGTGGAAAAAGAAACCGGTTTTACCCTGAATTACGACAAGTACAACTGGGAAGAGCACCCCGGCCACTTTATTCTGGCGGACTGCACAAAGGAAATGGATTTCGGCGAGGGCAAAAAGAGCATTTACGCCCTGGAAGGAGCCCAGGTGCTGGTACAGCGTGAAAAGGAAGTGCAGATGGCGGTGAACGAGTTCGGCGCCGGGCGCACGGTGTATATCAGCGGCCTGCCCTACAGCTTTGAAAACAGCCGGGTGCTGTACCGCAGCATTTTGTGGGCGGCCCGCGCGGAAGAAGAGCTGCACAGGTGGTTTAGCTCGAACTTTAATGTGGAAGTGCACGCCTATGTGAAGAACGGCAAATACTGCGTGGTGAACAACACCTACGAGCCCCAGGTCACCACCGTATACAAGGGCGACGGCAGCTGCTTTGAGCTGGCGATGGAAGCCAACGAGATCCGCTGGTACGAGATCTGAGCGGCCCCCCGGCGTTTTTTGAATTTGCTGCGGCAGCCTTTAGGAACCACGCCCGCGGGGTTCCTGAAGGCTGCTTTTCCGGAAAAGAGTTGTCCTTCTGGTGAAAACAGATGTATGTATATTGCTGGGGTTTCGGCGGCAAGAATTATAAACCCACCGAAACATGACCGGAAAACCGCATTTCTGGGAATCTTTTTAAATTTCCAGAAAAAAACAAAAGATATGTGATTTTGGAATTAAGATCAAAAAATTCTTTGAAAATATTGCTCAAACTTGAACAAAAAAGGGGTTTCGGCATTCTGCCAAAGAGAACAAAAAAGCTTTTGTGGAGATTGTGCACTAAAAATAACAAAAGAAAAACAAAATATTATTCCAAATGTCAAAAAGACAATATTTCTAAAAACAATCGCAAGAATTTTATTGTTAACTTTCTGCAAAAAGGTATACTGGAAACAGAGCTTGCGGCGGATTCTCCCGCTGCACGACGAACATAGGAGGTAACTATGAAAAAGGTACTTTGCATCGTTTTGGCGCTGGCCATGGCCCTCACCTTTATGGTGGGCTGCGGCGGCGGCACTTCCACTCCCGCCAGCACGCCGGCTTCCACCGGCGGTGACAGCACGCCCGCCAGTGCACCGGCGACGGCCGGCGCCATCGAAGATGGCGCCAAACTGGTCTACTGGCCCATGTGGGCGGAGACCGAGCCCCAGGGCATGGCGATTGCCGCTGCCATTGAGGCCTTTACCGATGAGACCGGCGTGGAAGTTGAAGTGAACTTCGCCGGTTCCCGCGACACCCGCAAGACCCTGCAGCCCGCGCTGGACGCCGGCGAAACCATTGACGTGTTCGACGAGGACATTGAGCGCGTGAACAACACCTGGGGCAGCTACCTGCTGGACATCCAGGCGATGTACGACGCTTCCGCCCTGAACGGCGCCCAGAACGCCACCCTGATCAACCTGGCCAAAGAGCTGGGCGGCGGCAGCCTGAAGAGCGTGCCCTACCAGCCCTCCACCTTTGTTGTGATGTACAACAAGGAAGCCTTTACCAAGGCCGGCATCACCGCCGTGCCCACCACCTGGGACGAGTTCCTGGCCGACTGTGAAGCCCTGAAGGGCGCCGGCGTGATCCCCATGACTGTGGACGACGCCTACATGGCCGCTCTGTTCGGATACCTGATGGACCGTGTGGCTGGGTTTGAAACCACCAAGGCTGTGGCCGGCGGCGACTTCACCAACGAAGCCGTGCTGAAGACTGCTGAAGTGCTGGAAACCCTGATCAGCAAGGGCTACATCGACCCCCGCGCTGCCGGCAACGTGTACCCCGCCGGCCAGAGCAACATCGCCGACGGCAGTGTTGCCATGTACCTGAACGGCACCTGGCTGCCCAACGAAGTTAAGAACCAGACCCCGGAAGGCTTCCAGTGGGGCGCGTTCGCGCTGCCCAACATCGCCGAGGGCGGCGACGGCGCTGAGAGCAACAACTTTGGCGCCCAGTGCTTCGCCATCAACAAGGACACCAAATACCCCAACGCCGCGTTTGCCCTGATCCAGTGGCTGACCAGCGGTGAATGGGACCAGAAGCTGGCCGACGACAGCATGGGCGTGCCCATGGCCAACGACGCCACCTGGCCCGCTGCCCTGGCTGACGCCAAGGCCTGCATCGACAACACCACCCAGCGCCTTTCCTGGGCTGTGGATATGGAGAACGACGCCAACGTAAACGCTGCCATCAAGACCAACATGGCCATGATGATCAGCGGCAAGCTGGACGCCAAGGGCTTTGCCGATGCGTTCGGCAAGACCCAGAAGAGCGCCTGAGTAATTTCCCAACCCGGCACACAGCAGGGCGGCGGCAATGCCGCCGCCCTGCTTTTATATGAGCGGCCGCCGCGCGTGAACGGCGGTGGTTCTGTTGGAAAAAACGAATGGAGGCCGTGTGCTATGGCAAAGCAAAAAGAGAAAAAGTCTGGCAGCCCGCTGCGCAACCGGAACAAACCAATGCTGGTAATGTTTCTCACCCCCGCAGTGCTGCTGTATCTGATCGTGTTCCTGTACCCGTCGATCCGCACCATCGTGATGAGCTTTTTCAAGGTGGAAGGCGTGACGGACCCGGTCTCCACATGGAGCTTCAACGGTGTGACCAACTACATCGATTCTTTTAACGACACCCTGTTCAAATCGGCCATGCTCAACCTGGGCAAGCTGTGGCTGATCGGCGGTGTGGCGGTGATGCTGCTGGCGCTGGTGTACGCGGTGGTGCTGACCAGCGGCCTGCGGGGCAAGAGCTTTTTCCGCAGCGTGATCTACTTACCGAACCTTGTGTCGGCGGTGGCCATGGGTACCATGTGGCTGTATTACGCCCTCAGCAAGGAGGACTACGGCCTTTTGAACACCATTCTGGGCTGGTTCGGCGTGGACAATGTGCTGTGGACCGACCCCACCCATAAATTCTGGAGCATGCTGCTGGCTTATTGCTTTGGCATGGTGGGCTATCATATGCTGATCTTTATGAGCGGCATTGAGCGGATCGGAAACGATTACTACGAGGCCGCCACCATTGAGGGCGCCAACGTGTTCCAGAAGTTCCGCTTTATCACCCTGCCGCTGCTGCGGGGCGCCATCCGCACAAACCTTGTGATGTGGACTGTGTCCAGCGTGGGGTTCTTTATCTGGGGCCAGGTGTTCGACCCGGTGAACCTTTCCACACAGACGGTCATGCCGCTGAACTACATGTATGAGCTTGTGTTCGGTTCGTCCAACGCCTCGCAGGCGGTGCGCAATTCCGGCATTGGCGCGGCCATCGGCGTGATGATGGCCATTGTGGTGGTGCTGGTATTCGCTTTGACCAACTTCATCGTCAAGAACGACGATGTGGAACTGTAAAGGGGGGAGCAGACAATGGCCAAAACAAAAGAAAAGAAGATCCGCGAGCCTTTTAAGCTGAAAAAGGAGCTGCCCCTGCTGCCTGGGTATCTGCTGTGCATCATCTGGCTGGTGTTCACTGTGCTGCTGGTGGGCTGGGTGATGCTGGCCTCGCTTTCGACCAGCCGCGAGATATTGGGCGGCGAGCTGTTTAAGTTTGCTTCCGGCTTCCATTGGGAGAACTACACCAACGCCTGGAAATCGCAGAAGGTGAGCGGGTTCTTTGTGAACTCCCTCATTTACACCGCGATCTCCTGCACCCTTATTGTGCTGGTGTCGGCCCCTGCGGCCTACGCGCTGTCCCGCTTCCGCTTCAAGGGCAACATGCTGCTGCAGAATATGTTTGCCACGGCGCTGGGCATTCCGGTCATCATGATCGTTATGCCGCTGTTCTCGGTGATTACCCAGCTGAGCCTTACCAACACCCGGGGCCTGATCATCTTTTTGTACATTGCCATGAACGTGCCCTTCGCAATCTTCTTCCTGCTGTCGTTCTTCCAAAACCTGTCGTTTACCTTTGAGGAGGCGGCCGCCATTGACGGCTGCACCCCCACCAAGACCTTTTGGAAGATCATGTTCCCCCTGGCACAGCCCGGCATTATCACGGTGACCATCTTCAACTTTATCACCATCTGGAACGAGTTCTTCATGTCCATGCTGTTCGCCAGCAAGGCGCGGGTGCGCCCCATTGCGGTGGGCCTGTACAACATGGTGAAGGGCATGCAGTACACCAACGATTACGGCGGAATGTTTGCGGCCGTGGTGATTGTGTTTGCGCCCACGTTCCTGCTGTATGTATTCCTGTCTGACAAGATCATTGCCGGCGTGACCGGCGGCGCCATCAAGGGCTGATGTGCAAGGAAACTGAATTTGAAGGATAAAACACGGGGGCGCGGCCATTGGCCGCGCCCCCGTGTTTTTATTTTGAACTTGTGTTTATCGGCCGGATTTGCGCCGCTGCGGCGCGCGCCTGGAGCGGTCGGCGGCCGGCCGGCCGCCCCGCTTGGCATGGGATACGGTGAACGCGACCTCCCGGCCGTTGATGCGGATCGCCTTTTTGTGGTTCATAAGGGCGGCCGCAACATCCTCCCGCAGGCCGATGCGCGTTGCCTCCTGCCCAATGTCGATCTTGCCCACGCTGCTGCCCGGGATATCCAGAATTTCGGCAATGGCCCCCACAAAGTGGTTGGGCATGACCCGGTCGCTGCGGCCGATGTTTGCGGTGACGGTGACCATGGGGGAAGCGCTGCCGGCCGCCTGCGGGGCAGGCTTGAGCTTTGGCATAACGAGCGTTTTGAACTGGCTGTCGCCGCCCAGCAGCTTTTCGGCCAGCGCAAGCGCGATCTGCTCTGAGCCAATGCCGGAGGCCTCGCCGCCCTGCAGGCGCTTTACCAGCAGCTGTGCCGCCTGGCCCGCGGGCTGCTGCAGCAGCGGCAGAAGCTCCCCGGCCATTTCAGACACCCGGCGCTCCATCATATCCTGGCCCGTGGGCAGGCTGCGCTCGGAGATTTTGCTGCCGGTAAACCGCATCAGACTGCGCAGGGTGGCAGCCTGCTTTGCATCGGTGATCAAGGTTTGGGACACGCCCTGTTTGCCGGCGCGGCCGGTACGGCCAATGCGGTGGACGTAATATTCAAAGCTTTGGGGCAGATCGAAATTGATGACCGCGTCGATGTCGGAAACGTCGATGCCGCGGGCAGCCACGTCGGTGGCGACCAGAACCCGGGTGCTGCCGCTGCGGAAGCTCTGCATGACGGTGGAGCGCAGGGCCTGGGTCATATCGCCATGCAGGCCGGCGGCCTTGACGCCCTGCTTCTGCAAAAGGGCCGCCAGTTCGTCGACCATGCTTTTGGTGTTGCAGAACACGATGGCGCGGCGGCTGCCGGAGTGCTGCAAAAGCAGCGAGAGCGCCTCCTGCTTTTTGGAGTGCGGCACGTAGTAATAGGTCTGCTCGATGTCCGCCTGGGTTTCCTGGCCGGTCATCACG
Organism: Oscillospiraceae bacterium; assembly: GCA_022835495.1. Taxonomy (NCBI): domain Bacteria; kingdom Bacillati; phylum Bacillota; class Clostridia; order Eubacteriales; family Oscillospiraceae; species Oscillospiraceae bacterium. Next base: position 2,249,693 of record BQOK01000001.1, on the reverse strand, counting down.
TCCACCATCTGGGGATCTGTGAGGAATTCTTCCGCAATGGTGAGGATGGCCGGCGGCATGGTGGCCGAAAAGAGCACGGTCTGCCGCGCGGCGGGGGCCTGTTTCAGAATGGTCTGAATGTCCTCTACAAAGCCCATGCTGAGCATTTCGTCGGCTTCGTCCAGCACGACCATTTTAATGTCGCTGAGCTTGAGGGTCTTGCGGCGCAGGTGGTCCATCAGGCGGCCCGGGGTGCCGATCACGATGTTGGCGCGCTTTAACAGGCGGATCTGGTCGGTCATGGGCGCGCCGCCGTAAACGGTGGCGATGCAGACGCCCTCCTTGTATTTTGCGTATTTTTGCATTTCCCGCGCGATCTGCATTGCAAGCTCCCGGGTGGGCGAGAGCACCAGCACCTGCGGGCGCTTGTTTTCGCCTTCCACACATTCCACGGCGGGAATGCCGAACGCGGCGGTCTTGCCCGTGCCGGTGCTGCTGCGGCCAATGACGTCCCGCCCATTTAAAAGGTAAGGGATCGCCTGGGCCTGGATGTTGGTGGCTTCGGCATAGCCCAGCTCGGAAACGGCGCGTGCCAGCGGGGAGGAAAGGGACAACGAATCGAATAAAAGTGCGTCTGACATGAATTCTCCTAAACTTTCCAAAATACTTTTTCGCAAAAAAATACCTTTATGCCGCGTGGCATAAAGGTATCAACTCTCTGCTACGAACGCAGACCTTGGCAAAGACAAGATCTGTAATATTTATAGTTTAGCATTTTAGACGAACAATTGCAATGGTTTTTGTGAATTATAATGATTTTTTGTAGGGTCATTCGCTTTTGGCCCGGAGCTGCCAAAAGGCCACGGCGCTGGCGGCGGCCACGTTCAGCGAGTCCACATTGTGGGCCATGGGAATGCGGACCGTGTAATCGCAGCCGGCGATTGTGCAGGGGGCCAGGCCGTCGCCCTCGGTGCCCAGCAGGATCGCGAGCTTTTCTTCCTTCATGAGGCGGGGGTCCTCGATGCTGAGGGCGGTATCGCTGAGGGCCATGGCGGCGGTTTTAAAGCCCAGCTTTTGCAGGCGCTCCAGCCCCGGCTGCGGCCATTCGGAAGGGGCGGCGCCGAGCCACGCCCAGGGCACCTGGAAAACGGTGCCCATGCTGACCCGCACGGCCCGCCGGCAAAGGGGATCGCAGCAGGAGGGGGTGGTCAATACGGCGTCGACCCCCAGCGCGGCGGCGGACCGGAAGATAGCGCCGAGATTGGTGGAATCCACGATCCCTTCCAGCACCGCGATCCGGCGCGCCCCGGCACAGAGCTGCTCCGCCTGGGGCAGGCGGGGGCGGCGCATGGCGCACAGGACGCCGCGGGTCAGCTGATAACCGGTCAGACCGGCCAGCAGCTCCCGGCTGGCGGTATAGACGGGCGCGCTGCCGCAGCGGGCAAGGATGCCGCTGGCCTGCCCCTCAATCTGCCTGCGCTCCATCAAAAGCGAAATTGGCTCGCACCCGGCGTCCAGCGCGCGCTGGATCACCTTGGGGCTCTCGGCGATAAAAATACCTTTTTCCGGCTCGAGCCGGCTGCGCAGCTGGGCTTCTGTGAGACGGGCGAAAACGTCCAGTTCCGGCAGGGCAAGATCCTTCACTTCAATGATATCAGACATAATGGCTCCCGGGATTCTCCCTATCATAAATCGAAAATACAGAAAAGCCGCCCCGGGCCTACGCCCGCGCCGGGTTCGGCCCCAAGGCGGAGGTCAATTTGGAACTTTGGGATAAAGCAGCTCGGTGAGGGAGTTCAAAAAATAGTTGCGATCGGTAATGCTCAGAAAAAAGTTTGCCAGGGGCGGATTGTCTGTGACCAGGCCGTCGGCGCCCATGCGAATGATTTTGAGCATGTTCGCGTCGGAATTGGCGGTCCAGGCGTAGACCTCTTTCCCCTCGGCATGGAGCTGCGTTACCAGTTCGGCGTTTAAAAAGCTGGTTTCCACACTGTAACCGTCCACATAGGGGAGATCGTAACGGTCGGAGAAGGCCATAATCGTGATATAGACGGTATTGATGCCGGGGGCGAGTTCCTTGCTTTTTTGGAGCAGGAGAGAATCCATGGAGGCGATGACACACTGGTTTTCCATCCCGGCGGCCCGGATCCGGGCGATCGTTTGTTCCACCAGCGCGGTTTCGTGCCCGGTGGCTTTCAGTTCGATCATCAGCCGGATGCGGCCCTTGGCCGCGTTCAGCATTTCGCTCAGGGTGGGGATCCGTTCCCCCGCGAACGCAGGGGAAAAATGGGACCCTGCGTCCAGCGACTGCACCGTGGAATAATCGGTTTCCCAGACCTTTTGGTCAAGCCCCGCCACGCGCCGAAAATCGGAGTCGTGCAGAACGATCAGCTCGCCGTCCCGGGTCTGCTGTACGTCGATCTCGGCCATGCCGGCACCCTCGCGAATGGACCATTCCAGCGCGGCCAGGGTGTTTTCGGGCGCAAAGGCGGCGCCCGCCCGGTGGGACACCACGATCATGCCGGCCTGCGGCGCGGAGTAGGGGACCCCGCCCAGCTCGGTTTCGCTGAATACCATCAGGGCAAACAGGGCAGCGGCGACGAAAAAGCCGCTGAAAAGAACCGACTTGACCGTGCGCTTTGCTGGCGCGGCGCACGGCCGGGGATCACCGCGGTAGTGATGGTACAGGGAAAGGATCGCAGAGAACAGCGACACAGGCCCCAGGATGCCAAGCAGCACATCACCTGCGGCGCTCCACTTGAGGTAGTGGAACGTAAATGCAGACTTACCGCCGTCGGGCGCAAATTCCAGCTTGCTGAAGCCCCAGAGAAGAAGGATCATACAGACCGACAGCAGGAACGCGGCCAAAAGGAAGGCAAGCACGCAGGCTAAAAGAAAGAGAGCCGTTTTGAGCTTTCTGCCCTTCAAAAGCCGCCGGCTTTCCCCCAAAGCGCCGCAATAGCGCTTCCCGCCCAGAATGACGGCGGGAAAGGAGAAAAGACAGAAAAAAAGCAGAAGGTTTAAAGCCGCCATGACGGCAAGAAACGCGGCGAACAGGCTGGGGGCGCCTTTGAGATAGTCAAATACAAATTCGGGAATTTGTATTTTCCCGGCAAAGCCGTTTGTAAGCGGCAGAGCGGACAGCCCGATCACGGGTACCAGGGCCAGGATTGCGGGCAGATTCCGCGGCTGAAAAAGTGCCAGGGACCGCAGAAAAGCCTGTTTCCAGAGCGGCCAGATTGAAATGAAGCGGCCCTGCCAGCCCTCCTCGCAGTAAAGAACCAGGGCCGTGATTTCCAGATAGACATAGTATACAAGGAACAAGAAAAAGCACAGGATCAGCAGCACACAGAAGGGGCTGCGGAAGACCAGGCCGATGTTCCGCTGGCCGATCACTGAAACCCCCGCCGCCCGCAGTGCGGACGCCTTGAGCAGGTCCCAGAGATTCAGGAACAGCAAATAGCCGGCGATTTTGTAGGTGATTTCAAAAAACAATATGGAGGGCCAGTTTTTCAGCCCTGCCCGCAGGCCCGACCGGACCAAAGATTTCAGCATGCTACACTCCCTCTCCAAATAATGGCGTTAACCCCTGTTTGGGAAAATTTGCTCATAGGGACATTATACCAAACGAACCCCAACAAAGATAGCGCGGGACACCCCTGATTGAAGAAAAATTCACTTGTTATGTTCAGTGTTCCGCTTTCTGGAAGGGATATAACAGCGGAGAGAGGGAGCTTTTGATTTGCCGAACACGGTAAAATTAAACCTTTTTTCAGGCGGCAGCATTGGAACGGAACAAATTTTGTTCACCCACGAAATCGCTGCTTCATTTCCTCGCCGGATAAAACACTTAGTTTTCCCTCTTCTATTGCATAGAGATGGGTACAAAGCGTTTCCAAATCGGCATAATTGTGGGAGGTCATTAGAATGGTCCGCCCTTCCGCCTGGAGGATACGGATAATCTCTTTTGTATCGTTGTAGGTTTTATAGTCGAGGGCGTTGAACGGCTCGTCCAGAATCAGGATATCCTGATTTTCCATAATAGCCTGTGCGATGCCCAGCTTTTGCTTCATGCCCAGGGAGTAATGCTCCACCTTTGTTTTATCCTCCGGGTCGAGGCCTACCTTGTGCATGGCGGAACGAATTTCTTTCTCACCGGCTGTGCCGCGAATGCCGGCCAGATACCGCAAATTCTGCAATCCTGTATTGAGGCCGATAAAACCGGGAGAGTTGATCAGCACCCCTACGTTCTCAGGAAAATCGCGGCCTTTGCCCAAAATATGCCCCCGCACACGGACCTGCCCGCTGTCGGGAACCAGAAAGCCGCAGATCAGGTTGAACAGGACTGATTTTCCGCTTCCGTTGGTTCCAACGACGCCAACAGTGCTTCCCTTTTCGATATTCAGGGAAACGCCGGACAGAACGCGCCGGCCGGAAAAACTTTTGCCTACCTGGTTTAACGAAATAATGGGTTCCATAGGTAATCCTCCTTAATGATTGAACAGCCGCTGGACGCCCCGGTGGTAAAGCCAGAGAATCAGGGCCAGGCAAAGGGCCGACAGCAGCACGGCTGCGGCCGTGCCCGACACGGTTCCGCCTGTTTGCGGAAGGTTCAGCCGGGCCAGGCTGGAAAGCCCAATGGGGAGCCAGGGAATGGGGAGCACGCAAAGAAAATGCAGCAGCAAAACGGCCACAAATCCCGCCGTCGCCTGCCCTGTTGCGCAGAGGGCGGACAGGATCAGCAGGAATTGAAACGCAACATCCAGAAGTTTCAGCCCCACTGCGGACAAGGCCAGGCCCATGTTTAGGGAAAAGCCCAGCAGCAGAGGAGGCACGACGGCCGCAAGGGCCAGCACACAGCCATACGCAAGAATCCAGAGCAGCCCGGTATAAAGCAGCGCCCCCAAAAGATCTTTTTTTCGCCGCAGGCGGACTGCCAGAAAAACGGAGCGCTCGCCGGCAACCTGGGTACAGAACACGCCCAGCGGCCATAGCGGAAGCAGCTCGATGGCCAGCAGCCCGAAAAGGCCCATTGGGTAAAAATATCCGGTGCCGTGGCCCGCAAACAGGCGGATCAGCCAATCCGTACCATCCTGCGGCACGCCCCCGATAACCCAGGTCCAGGCCGCGACGGGCAAGAGCAGGCCAAGCAGAAGCAGCCCGTTTTTTCTGGTAAACAGAACACGGAGATAGTAGGAAACCAGACCCTGCCCGCCGGGCCCCGAAATCGAGGGCTGCCATCGCCATTTTTGGGTGATAAGCCACACCATTCCGGCCACAAGAATCGCTGTGGTGGCGGCGGTCAGCGGCAGGCGCCAAGGCTGCGCGAGATTGTGGAGCAGGAATACCCAGTGGTTGAAGCCGGTCAAAAATACAAAGGGCGGGCGGGACATGACCGGAAGCTTGATCCAGAGCACCGCGAATAAATAGAGCGCCATGAACAGCTTGATTGCCAGGGACCGGCTGCAAAAGTGGCCCAGGCAAAGGGTTGTAAGCCCAATCAGCCAGTATCCCACAAGCAGTTGCCCGGCGCTGCAGAGGATGGCGGCCCACGGTGATGGGAAATACCCCTGCAGCAGCGTAAATACCCCGCGCCATTGATCTGCCGAAGCTCCCGGCCAGCCCCCGGAGACGGGAAGCCCCAGGCCGGAAAGAGCAAGCGCGGCCATCTGCCCAAGGCAGAACAACGCAGCGATGACAGACAGCGCCCGCCATTTGTGGAAAAAGTATCGGCCATAGGTTCCATACCGGCCCAGCACCAAAAGCGTGTCGTCCTCCATCAGGCTGGTACAGAGAAACAGAAAAACAGGCAGCACAGCGAAAATGAAATAATACTGGTCGTTCAGGACTGCAAGTAAATGAAGAGGAAGAGAATTTTGCCCGCCCGCCCTTTCGCTCAGCCCAAACAAAAGGGATAACCCAAAAAGCAGGAAAAATTTTCCCAGGCCGACCTTTGCCCATACACGGTACATCATGAGATTACACCAGGTAAATGGAGCGCTTTTTTACTTTTTGGAAAAAGAACGCCACCAATCCCATCACAATACACATCAGCGCCGGCCCTGCCGTAAATGACAGGGCGGGGACAGCCAGAGCGCTTAGGCTGGTGGGCTCAAAGGCTGTTACAAAGCGCAGTTCCGGCACGCCGAGAATTGCCCAAAAGAAATTCTCCAAAATGACATAGATAAACGGCCCGGTCAGGATTACAAATACATTGCTGCCATAAAGCGCCAGAACAAAACCAAAGCTCATGGTGAGTGCGCCCATCAGCCCTTTCCACACAGAGAGCAATAACGCATAGAGAACCGGCTTTTGTGCATACAGGCTGAGGAAAATGTGAGAATAGCCCCCGGGGAGCGGCTTAAGCTCCTGCGGAGCCCGGACGTACAGCGCAAACAGGGCAGAGATGAAATAGGGGAGCATGATTATGAGGAATGCCGATACCGCACACGCACACCACTTGGTGGCCAGATAGCGGCGCTTGCTGATGCGGGGCAGGGTGTAGGTGAGAAAACGGTCCCGGCGTTCATAGTAAAGCTGCCAGCAGATCGGAACGGTAACAAACAGGGGGAATAAAAGGCTTAAAAACTCGGTTCCGATTTCCCAGGGGTCAAGCTCAAAATGGATTGTATACTCCCGATACAGGGTACAGGAAAGAATACAGGCCAGCAGCGTAAGAAGACACAGTGTGACGAGAACCGGCCTGGCTATTTTTTTTCCTTCCAATATGAAATTTTGCATGGCTGCAGTTCCTTTCGGTTGAAATTTATCTGTTTGCATCTTTATATTAGCATCCCCCGCCGCAAAGACAAGACGATGGGAACAAACAGGGGTTTTATGGGAACGAAACGGTTCGCCCCATAAAACCCCTGCTGTTGGATACTTCAATTTTCAGGGAACCAACACCCCGATGGAGATATAGGAAATGCCGTTCAGCTGGTCGTTGCCGGTAATGATTTTGCCTGCGTGCCGCTCTACGATCTGGCGGACGTTATACAGGCCGTAGCCATGCCCGGCTTCCCCCTTGGTGGACCAGCCACGCCGGAACATCTGGATAAATTCCAGGTTGGATAAAGCCCGGTGGGGGTTCAAAACAGAAAACCGCAGCCCATCCGCTTGCTCTGCGGCCCTGACATAAAGAACATCGCCGGGCGAAGCAGCCTCAACGGCGTTGTCGAGCAAAATGGCGATCAGCTCCACCCAGTCTGCCTCCGATAAGGTACGGCGGAGAAAGGAGCCTGCGATTGTTACTTCCACACGAACCGGTTTTAATTCCGCCTGCTTTATTTTGCCAAACAGCAGCCCGCTGATCACTTTACTGTCGCATTTTAACAGTTCTTTGTCCGCGCCGTCCAGTTTTACGTGCTGGAGCAGAGAGGTAACTGCTTGCTGCGCCTGCTGTAAATCGTGTGCAGTGGCAACCGCCGCGGCAACCGCCATCATCTGGTTGTTAAAGTCATGCTGACGCGCCCGCACCTGCTCAATCAGCTCTTCCACCAGGGGAAGATACTGCTCCAACATAGCTGTTCTGCGCTGGGCCTGGATACGGTGCTGCCGAAGGAGCAGGGCAGCCGCATCGCAAACCGCCAACAGCCCCACCGCACCCACCGTTGCCGGCAGCCAGCGGAGCATGGCGGAAAAGTCAAATTGAAACAGGAGGAGCAGCAGCAAGAGCAGCAGCGCCGTGTTGCTGCACACCACACAAATAACGGGGTCGCCATCCGCCAGCTTGTCCCGCAGCCACCGGAGCGCCCCCGTGCTCCAAAGCGCCAGCCAGAGGCAGAGGGGCAGCGCCCGGCCCACATAGAGATACCACACAGGCTCCGGCAGGCCGCACAGGGCCAGAAACAACAAACAGAGTTCCCTCAGCAGAAGATACAGCGCAAAGGCGGCAACCGTGCCGAAGAGCGTATGCCCCTCGCTCTTTTGAAACCACAGGCTGTTCAACAACAGCACGCCGAGGAAAAGAAACAGAAATGCGACGATATGATCCACAGGGAGCACGGCATATGCCATTTCGGTATCGTGATCCCCAAGCCCCAGGCGGGAAAGCAGGCAGATGCCGACGAACAGCAACGGAAGCAGCCGGTCCAGCTTTCCCCTGGAGCGGCCCAGCAGCCCGAGGCTGGAAAGGGCCAGCAGAAGCCCGTCCAATACGCTCTGCAAAAAGATAGAACTAGTCATGGCTGTTCACGCTCATACACTGTTTTTTGATATTTTTCACCAACCGGGATTGCGGTTTTGCACCCCTTCAGGTAAAGCAGGCGGTTTGCCTTGTCTATTTTACAAATGTGAACCGGATTGACCAAAAAGCTTTTATGGCATTGCAGCAAACGGTTCGGCGGCACCATGCTCAGCAGCTTTGACAGGCCATAACCAGAGATCTGGTCGGTTACTTCGCGTTCGCCGCTTTGTGCTGTATGGATCAAAAGCCTTTTGCCGAACGATTCGATGTAGAGGATGTTTTTGATCTCGTATTCAAACAGAAACTGCTTCTGCTCAATCCGGAGGATTTCCGGAGCCGCCTGCATCTGGGCCTTCATTTCCAGCGCTGCTTGAAATGCCTTTTGAAATTCAGCCTCTGTGAAGGGCTTCACCAGAAAATCGTAGCATTTGATTTCCCGGTAGGCAGCCAGCTCTTCCCCAGCCAGCTCTGTGGTAAAAAGGATTGGCGTAAACCGATATTCCGGCATGGAGCGCAGCTGCCTTGCCAGTTCAGTTCCCCGGTAATCCAAAAGCTGTATGTCTAAAATGAACAGATCAACCTTGTTTTTCGCCGCATAGGAAAGGGCCTCGGCCGCCTTTGGAAAAGCTGCAAGCTGATGCCCCGAGGCACCGTTTTCAATGCAGCGGCGCAGGAGCGCGGCTGCGCCCGGCTCGTCTTCCACCAATAAAATAAGGCCCACAGGCAGCCTCCTTTACACGCTTTTTAATGATAGGATGAATCATTTTGGAACGCCATAGGCAAATTGCAACCTTTTCATCCCGTTGCAGGGGAAAGGTTTTTTATGATTAAACCATAGCACAAAAAGCAAAAGAAGTCGATTCCTGTTTAAAGGAATCGACTTCTTCTGAGCATGGTCGGAGTGACGGGATTCGAACCCACGGCCTCCTAGTCCCGAACCAGGCGCGCTACCAACTGCGCTACACCCCGTGCTGAAAAAAATAGCAGCAGCACTTTTTACGCTGCTGCTATTTTTTGGTTGGAGAAGAAGGATTCGAACCCTCACAAACAGAGTCAGAGTCTGTCGTGCTACCCTTACACAATTCTCCAATACCGGTTCGCACAAGGGGATTTTCCCGAGTGCTTTATTATTATAGCGAAGCTGTTTGCGTTTGTCAACACCCCGCTGGTAAAATTTTTCGGTGCGGCATTTTTATTCTGAAGCCATTGACAAACCGGGGGCAAGGGGTCTACTCTTTTAGTAGCAAAGCTTGTATTTTCAGGTAAAAAGGGGACGTGAGATCATGAAAAAGCGCGTGGGCATTTTGACCTCCGGGGGCGACTGCCCTGGCCTGAACGCCACCTTGCGGGGCGTGGCAAAGGCGCTGTACCAGCGCATGGGCGAAGAGGTGGAGCTGATTGGCATTTCCAACGGCTATTCCGGGCTGATCGGCGGCGAATGGCGGGTCATGCGGCCGGACGAGTTTTCCGGCATTCTTACGGTGGGCGGCACCATTCTCGGCACCAAGCGGACCCCCTTTAAGCTGATGCGCGTGGTGGGGGAGGACAAGGTGGACAAGGTGGCCGCCATGAAAAAGAATTATAAAGAGATGAAGCTGGACTGCCTTTTGTGCCTGGGCGGCAACGGCACCCACAAAACGGCCAACCTGCTCAGCGAAGAGGGCCTGAATGTGATCGGCCTGCCCAAGACCATCGACAACGACATTTTTGGCACCGACGTTACCTTTGGCTTTCACACGGCGGTGGACATTGCCACCGAGGTGATCGACCGGGTGCACACCACGGCCGGCAGCCACAGCCGCTGCATGGTGGTGGAGCTGATGGGAAACAAGGCAGGCTGGCTGACCCTGTATGCGGGAATTGCGGGCGGCGCAGATATTATTCTCATTCCTGAGCTGCCTTATACCATTGATAACGTGTGCGCTGCGGTGGAAAAGCGGGCGGGCGAGGGCAAGACCTTTTCCATTTTGGCGGTGGCCGAGGGGGTTTATGACGCGGAAGAAGCCCGCATGAAGAAAAAAGAGCGGGCGGCAAAGCGCGCCGAGGCGGGGGAGGTTACGGCGACCAACCGAATCGCCCGCCAGATCGAGGCGATGACCGGGTTTGAAACGAGGGTCTGTGTGCCCGGCCACATGCAGCGCGGGGGCAGCCCGTCGCCCTACGACCGGGTACTGGCCACCCAGTTCGGCGCCTATGCGGCAAAGCTGGTGGAGCACGAGCACTACGGCGTGACGGTGGCGATGAAAAACAACCATGTGACCGAAAACCCGCTGGCCGAGGTGGCGGGCAAGAGCCGCCTTGTGCCGGACGGCCACGGCATGCTGGAAGTGGCCCGCCGGATGGGGGTGTCGATGGGGTGAGTCCCCGTTGACAAATCACGCCTTTGCACCTATAATAAAACAATAAATGCGCCGAGAAAGAGGGCGCGCCGCAATGCCGTTTGAAAAAGAGAGCCGGGGGCAGGTGAAAGCCCGGCAAAGGGCGCGGCGCGTTGTCGCTTTTGAGCAGGCAGGGCGAACGTTGTTTGAAGTAGCCTTGCACGCCTTGCCCCCGTTACCGGGCTCTCGAGTGGCCGTGCCGGCAAAAAGGCGGGGCAATTTGGGTGGTACCGCGGTTTTGTGTGCGCACAGGCCGTCCCAAGTGTGTTTTCATCAAGCACCTGGGGCGGCCTGTTTTTTGTTGCCCCAGACTCAACAACAGGAGGGAAACCAATGCAGGAACTGGAAAAGCTTTATGACCCCGCACGGGTGGAAGACGACATTTATGCGTTTTGGCTGAACGGCGGCTATTTTCACACCCAGCCGGATCCGGAAAAAAAGCCCTATACCATCGTGATGCCCCCGCCCAACGTGACCGGCCAGCTGCACATGGGCCATGCCATGGACGAGACCTGGCAGGATATCCTGATCCGCTTTAAACGCATGCAGGGCTACGCCGCCCTGTGGGTGCCCGGCACCGACCATGCCTCCATTGCCACCGAAGCCAAGGTGGTGGCCAAGATGAAGGAAGAGGGCCTGACGAAAGAGGACCTGGGGCGCGACGGCTTTTTGGAGCGGGCCTGGGCCTGGAAAGAGCAATACGGCGGGCGCATTGTGGACCAGCTCAAAAAGCTGGGGTGCAGCTGCGACTGGGAGCGCGAGCGCTTTACCATGGACGAGGGCTGTTCCAAAGCCGTGCTGAAGGTTTTTAAGGACCTGTATGACAAGGATTTGATCTACCGGGGCGAGCGCATCATCAACTGGTGCCCCCATTGCAGGACCAGCATTTCAGACGCCGAGGTGGAGTATGAGGACCAGGAGGGCTTTTTCTGGCACCTGAAATACCCCATTGTGGGCACAAGCGAATGCCTGGTGCTTGCCACCACCCGGCCCGAAACCATGCTGGGGGACACGGCGGTGGCCATTCACCCGGACGACGAGCGCTACAGGCACCTGCAGGGCAAAAAGGTGCTGCTGCCGCTGGTGAACAAAGAGATCCCCATTGTGACCGACACCTATGTGGACATGGATTTTGGCACCGGTGTGGTGAAGATCACCCCGGCCCACGACCCCAACGATTTTGAGGTGGGCCAGCGCCACGGGCTGCCCATTGTGAAATGCCTGGACGAAACCGCCCACATGACCGCGGATTGCGGCAGGTATGCCGGGCTGGACCGGTACGAGGCCCGAAAGGCGATCGTGGCCGACCTGGAAGCGGGCGGCTACCTGGAAAAGATCGAGCCCCATGCCCACAACGTGGGCACCTGCTACCGCTGCGGTACCACCATTGAGCCCATGGTTTCAAAGCAATGGTTCGTGCGCATGGAGCCGCTGGCAAAACCCGCAATTGAGGCGGTAAGAAACGGAACCATCCGGTTCGTGCCCGAGCGGTTCAGTAAAAATTATTATCACTGGATGGAAAACACCCGGGACTGGTGCATCAGCCGCCAGCTGTGGTGGGGGCACCGCATCCCGGCTTATTACTGCGACGCATGCGGCGAGGTGCATGTGAGCGCTGAACCGCTGGCCGCCTGCCCCAAATGCGGCGGCCCGGTGCGGCAGGACGAAGACACGCTGGATACCTGGTTCTCCAGCGCACTGTGGCCGTTCAGCACCCTGGGCTGGCCCGGCGACACAGAGGATTACAAGTATTTCTACCCCACCAACACCCTGGTTACGGCCTACGACATCATCACCTTCTGGGTGAGCCGCATGATCTTTTCGGGCCTGGAATACACCGGCAAAGCGCCCTTTGACACGGTGCTCATCCACGGCCTGGTGCGGGACGCCCAGGGGCGCAAAATGTCCAAGTCCCTGGGCAACGGCATCGACCCGCTGGAGGTCATTGCGCAATACGGCGCGGACGCGCTGCGCCTGACCCTGATTCTGGGGTCCACCCCGGGCAATGACACCCGCTTTTCTGAAGAGAAGATCCGGGCCAGCCGCAACTTTGCGAATAAATTGTGGAATGCGGCCCGGTTCGTGATGATGAACCTGCCGGGCGATTTTGCGCCCGGCCTGCCCGGGGCGGACCAGCTGGATCTGAGCGACAAATGGGTGCTCTCGACCCTGAACCACCTGGCGGCGGCTGTGACCGAACATCTGGAAAAATTTGAGCTGGGCCTGGCGGCGCAGAAGGTGCAGGATTTCATTTGGGAGGTGTACTGCGACTGGTACATCGAGATCGCCAAGGTGCGGCTGAACGCGGCCGACCCGGCTGAGGCCGACGCCGCCCGGAAAGTGCTGGTGTATGTGCTGTGCCAGGCGCTGAAGCTGCTGCACCCGTTCATGCCCTTTATTACCGAGGAAATCTACCGGGCGCTGCCCGGCGCAGGCGGGAGCATTATGGTGGAGCAATGGCCGGTGTTCTGCAAAGAGCTGGATTTTGCCGCCGACGAGGCCGACTTTGAAATGCTGATGGATTACATCAAGGCCGTGCGCAATCTGCGCGCCGAGATGGGCGTGCACCCGGCCAAACGCACCAGCATGATCATTGAAACCGCCGAGACGGCCGCCTTTGGCCGCGGAGGCGAATACCTGGCCAAGTTTGCCTTTGCCACGGATGTGACCCTGACCGAAACCTATGAGGGGCCCACCGCCGGAATGGCACAGGCCATCACCCACAATGCGCGGGGCTTTATTCCCATGATGGAGCTGATCGACCGGGAAAAAGAGCTGGCGCGCCTGGGAAAGGAAAAGGCAGGCGCTGAAAAAGAGATCGCGCAATTCAGCCGCCAGCTGGAAAACGAGGGCTTTGTGAGCAAGGCGCCCGCGCAGGTGGTGGAAGAGATCCGCCAAAAGCTGGCGCGGGCCAAAGAAAAACTGGCGCGGGTGGAGCAGTCCATCCAGGGGCTGGAATAAGCCCGGGCCCGGCGGCAGGTGAGGGCGGGCGAAAGGCCGCGCCCCCGCTCGGGGGGAAGTGTTTGCGGGCGGGGCGCTCCGTGGTGCGGAACGCCCCGCTTTTTTGAGCGGTTTTGCCACTTTTTCTCACCTTTACTTGCTTTTTATCCACGAAAAAAGATATAATGTATAGTAAGAAAGCCGCGGCTTTGTGGCGAAAAAAGGAGGAGGAGCCAATGAGTGAGTATGTCATTGAGATGCTGAACATCACCAAAGAGTTCCCGGGCATCAAGGCGAATGACAACATCACTTTGCAGCTGAAAAAAGGCGAGGTGCACGCGCTGCTGGGCGAGAACGGCGCGGGCAAATCGACCCTGATGAGCGTGCTGTTCGGGCTGTACCAGCCCGAGGCCGGCATCATTAAAAAAGACGGCGTGGAGGTCAAGATCAAAAACCCCAACGACGCCAACGCTCTGCACATTGGCATGGTGCACCAGCATTTTAAGCTGGTGGAAGTGTTTTCGGTTTTGGATAACATCATCCTGGGGGTAGAGCCGGGCAGGGGCGGGTTCATCCAGAAGGACGAGGCCCGCAAAAAGGTGGTGGCCCTGAGCGAGAAGTACGGCCTGCGGGTGGACCCGGACGCCATGGTGGAGGACATCAGCGTGGGCATGCAGCAGCGGGTTGAAATTCTGAAAATGCTGTACCGGGACAATGAGATATTGATTTTCGACGAGCCCACCGCCGTGCTGACCCCGCAGGAGATCGACGAGCTGATGGAGATCATGCGGGGCTTCACCAAAGAGGGCAAGAGCATCCTTTTTATCACCCACAAGCTGAACGAGATTATGGCGGTGGCCGACCGCTGCACCGTGCTGCGCAAGGGCAAGTGCATCGGCACCGTGGAGATCAAGGATACCACCAAGGAGGAGCTCTCGCACATGATGGTGGGGCGCGACGTGGATTTTGCGGTGGAAAAGCAGCCCGCAAAGCCCGGCAAGACCGTGCTGAAGGTGCAGGACATGGTGGTGCCCAGCAAAATGCATAAAAACAATGCCGTGAAGGGCGTTTCGCTGGAAGTGAGGGCGGGCGAGATCGTGTGCATTGCCGGCATTGAGGGCAACGGCCAGACCGAGTTTGTGTATGGCCTGACCGGTTTGGAAAAGATCACCGGCGGCAGCCTGGAGCTGGAAGGGCACGACATCAGCCATGCCACCATCCGCGAGCGCTCAAAGCTGGGCATGAGCCACATCCCGGAGGACCGGCACAAGCACGGCCTGGTGCTGGACTATACCCTGGCCGACAACATGGTGCTGCAGCGCTACTGGCAGCCGGAGTTCCAGAGCCGGGGATTCATCAAAAAGGGCGAGGTGGTGCAATACGCCCAGAAGCTGATCGAGCAGTACGATGTGCGCAGCGGCCAGGGCCCGGCGACGGTGGCGCGCAGTATGTCCGGCGGCAACCAGCAGAAGGCCATTGTTGCCCGCGAGATCGACAAGGACCCCGAGCTGCTGGTGGCGGTGCAGCCCACCCGCGGCCTGGACGTGGGCGCCATTGAATACATCCATAAGCAGCTGGTGGCCGAGCGCGACAGGGGCAAGGCGGTGCTGCTGGTGAGCCTGGAGCTGGACGAGGTGATGAACCTTTCGGACCGGATCCTGGTGATGTATGAGGGCGAAATTGTGGGCGAGCTGGACCCCAAGGAGACCACCGTGCAGGAGTTGGGCCTTTACATGGCCGGCGCAAAACGCAATACAAAGGGGGCTGCTGCAAATGAATAAGCTCAAAAAAGCGGTTTCGAGCCAGGCCTTCAACAGCTTTTTGGCCAGCCTGATCTCGATCGTGGTGGGCCTGGCGTTCGGTTTTGTGCTGCTGCTGATCCTAAAAGCGCCCGCGGCGCTGCAGGGAATGAAAGCCATGCTGACCACCGGCTTTTCCAGCCCGGACCGCATTGCCAAGGTGCTGTATCAGGCGGCCCCGCTGCTGATGTGCGGCCTTTCGGTGGGCTTTGCCTTTAAGACCGGCCTGTTCAACATCGGCGCGCCGGGCCAGTACACCATGGGCGCATTTTTTGCCATTATGTGCGCGACCCAGTTCCAGATGCCCTGGTGGGCCTGCCTGATCGCCTCGATGCTGGGCGGCGCCATCTGGGGCCTGTTCCCGGGCCTCTTTAAAGCGCTGTTCAACGTGAACGAGGTAATTACCAGCATCATGTTCAACTGGATCGGCATGTATCTGGTGAACCTGATCTTTGCGAACACACCCAAGGCGCTGGCAAACTTTTGGGGCGCCACCAACAGCGACCGCACGGCCGACCTGAACAAGGCGAACCCCGGCGCCCTGATCCCGAAGCTGGGCCTGGACGAGGCGTTCAACTCCCCTTACATGAACATCAGCATTTTCATTGCCGTGGGGCTTGCCATTGTGATGTTCATCGTGCTGCAGAAGACCACGTTCGGTTATGAGCTCAAGGCCTGCGGCATGAACAAAAACGCCAGCCGGTACGCAGGCATCAACGCCAACCGCAACATCGTGCTCTCCATGGTGATCGCGGGCGCGCTTTCCGGCATCGGCGGCGGCCTTTACTACCTGGCCGGCACCGGCCAGTACGTGCTGGAAAAGGTGCTGCTGACCCGCGGGTTCGACGGCATCCCCGTGGCGCTGCTGGCGAACTCGCACCCGCTGGGTACCATTCTGAGCTCGCTGTTCATCAGCTATTTGAGCGTGGGCGGCAGCGCCATGCAGCCGAATTTCTCCAGCGAGACCACCAACATCATCATCGCGGTCATTATTTACCTGGCCGCGTTCAGCCTGCTCATGCGCACCATGCTGGCAAAGCTTTCGATGCGCCGCAAGGAAAAGGAAGAGGAGGCGAAACAATGATCACCTTAGCCAACGTTCTCAGCTGCACCATCGTGTTTGCGGTGCCGCTTCTTCTGGTGGCGCTGGGAGGCATGTTCAGTGAGCGCTCGGGCGTGATCAACATTGCGCTGGAAGGTATTATGGTGATTGGCGCACTGGCGGCCTGCTTTACCCTGCGGGCGCTGGACATGAGCGGCTTCGGCCCCGCCCACCCGCAGCTCGGCGTGTTTATCGCGGTGCTGGTGGCGGGCCTGTGCGGCATGCTGTACTCGGTGTTCCTGGCGTTTGCCGCCATCAACCTGAAGGCGGACCAGACCATCGGGGGCACCGCGCTGAACCAGTTTGCGCCGGCCTTTGCCATTGTGGTGACCTGGGCGATCCAGGGCCAGGGCCAGACCCAGATCATGATCCCGACCTGGGTGCGCATCACCCGTTCCACCTTTGGCTTGGGCGATGCGGACCCCAGTTTTTGGAACAACCTGATCTTCAAGTATTTTTACCTTACCACCCCCATTGCCATCCTGCTGCTGATCGGCGCCTGGGTGCTGCTGTTCAAGACAAAGTTCGGCCTGCGGCTGCGGGCCTGCGGCGAGCACCCTCAGGCGGCCGATTCGGTGGGCATCAATGTGTATAAAATGCGCTATGCGGGCGTGATGATCGGCGGGATTTTCGGCGGCATCGGCGGCTTTGCCTACACCCTGGCGGCGGGCAGCACCTTTGCCTCCAGCGTGGCGGGCTACGGCTTCCTGGCGCTGGCCGTGATGATCTTCGGCAACTGGAACCCCTGGACCATTTTGGGCGGCTCGTTCTTCTTTGCGCTGTTCAAGGTGATCGCCTCGTACAGCTCCAGCATCCCGTTTTTGCCCAGCTTCGAGGGGGTTAAATCCGCCAGCAACATCTACCAGATGCTGCCCTATATCGTTACCATGATCGTGCTGATTTTTACCAGCAAAAAGAGCCGCGCGCCCAAGGCCGAGGGCATTCCCTACGACAAGGGTTCGCGCTGACCGGCAGTTTGAAAATCATTGCAGGCGGCCCCCGGGCGACCGGGGGCTGCCGCATCTTTTGCCAAAGGAGGCAGGCCCTATGCGCATGTATGACATCATTGCAAAAAAGCGGGACGGCGGCACCCTTGACCGGGAGGAGCTGGAATTCGCGGTAAACGGCTTTGTAAAGGGCGATGTGCCCGATTACCAGATGAGCGCTTTGCTGATGGCCATTTATTTAAAAGGCATGACCGACGCTGAAACCGCGCAGCTTACCCAGATCATGGCCCATTCGGGCGACATGGTGGACCTGTCGGCCATTGAGGGGGTAAAGGCGGACAAACACTCCACCGGCGGTGTGGGCGACAAGACCACCCTGGTGATCGCGCCCATCGTGGCGGCCTGCGGGGTCAAGATCGCCAAGATGAGCGGCCGGGGCCTGGGGCACACGGGCGGCACGGTGGACAAGATGGAGGCCGTGCCCGGCACCGAAACAAGCCTGGATCGCCAGCGCTTTTTTGACCAAGTGAACCGGATCGGCATCAGCGTGATCGGCCAGAGCGGCAACCTGGCCCCCGCGGACAAAAAAATGTACGCTTTGCGGGACGTGACGGCCACCATCGGCTGCGTGCCGCTGATTGCAAGCTCTATTATGAGCAAAAAGCTGGCCGCCGGGTCCGACTGCATTCTGCTGGACGTGAAGACCGGCAACGGCGCCTTTATGAAAACCCTGGAAGGCTCCATTGAGCTGGCCCAGGCCATGGTGAACATCGGCTGGCACAACGGCCGGAAGGTGGCCGCCCTGATCACGGATATGGACACCCCCCTTGGCCATAACATAGGCAACAGCCTGGAGGTCATTGAATCGGTGCAGGTGCTGAAGGGCGAAGGCCCCGCCGACCTGACCGAGGTGTGCTACCAGCTGGCCGCCAACATGCTGCACCTGGCGGGCAAGGGCGGATTGGAGGAGTGCCGCCGCCTGGCCGAGCAGGCTGTGGCCAGCGGCGCCGCCTACGAAAAGCTGAAGCAGATGTTTGCCGCGCAGGGCGGCGACACGGCCGTGCTGGACGATGCGGGCAAATTTCACAAAGCGCGCTTCAGCCGCGAGGTTTTGGCCCGGACCAGCGGCTGGCTGACGGCCACCGACACCGAGAAGATCGGTTCGTCCAGCGTGGTGCTGGGGGCCGGGCGCATTAAAAAAGAGGATGGCATTGATTTTGCGGCCGGGATCGTGCTGCATAAAAAAGCAGGGGATCGGGTGGAAAAGGGCGAGGCAATCGCCACCTTTTACACCGAGCACGAGGAAAAGCTGGATCCCGCTGAGGCCATGTTCCGGGAGGCGCTCACCTTTGGCGATGCGCCGCAGGCCCTGCCGCCGCTGGTGTTGGCGCGGGTGACAAAGGACGGCGTGGAGCGGTTCTGAACGCCATTGCCCGGTTGATAAAAACACGCGGCCCGGGGAATACCCCGGGCCGCGTGTTTTTTGAATCAAAGGACGGACAGAGCCTGTATCACCAAGGCCCCGCAACCGGAAAACAGGAACAGAAGCATTGGAGCGCAGGGCCGCTGCACCGGGGAAACGCGCCCTGCCATAAAGATTCAACCACGGGCGCTGCGGGGACACCCCCGCTTTTCGATCTGGATTGAGATCTGCACCACGTATTCCTGCTCGGAGCCGCTGGCAAGGTAAGTGATGAGATCAAATACGTACGCGTTGCCGCACACCGCATAGCCCTGCCGCCCCACATAGGCCAAGAGTGCGTGATAGGGCTCGTTGAAGGCCTCCAAAGGGCCCTTGTGCACGATGGTGGCGTAAAGGCCGGCCGGTTTTTCCAGCAGCGGCCCGCCCGAAAAATCCGGCGGGACCCGGCTGAAAAAGTAGCTTTCCAGGCTGCTGCCGGCCAGAACGTCCTCCTTTAAAATGACTGAACCCAGGGGGAAGCGGTCGGTGAGCCGGTACTTTTCGCACAGGGCCAGGTGCTCGCTCACCCGGGCGGCAACACCGTCGGTGTGTTCGCCCTCGCCCTTTTTCAGCCCCACCACCAGTAATTGCTCGGCCTGCTGCGGCTCTGCCCGGGGCACATCGTAGGTTTCGGCCAGGGCGCGGCGGGTGGTGGCGGCCACGTGGGCGAGCATTTGTTCCATGCGGGCCAGCTGTTCCAGCCGGGTGCGGATTCCGGCCTGCTTTTCCTCCAGAAGAAGCAGAAAATGCGCGGAGTCGTAGTGCTGGCGGTACCATTTGATCTCTTCCAGGGTGCTGCCTGCCTGCTGCAGCACCCGGATGAGATCAAAATCGAACAGCTGGGCCGAGGTGTACCTTCGATAGCCGTTTGAGCCCACGCTGCGGGGTTTTAACAGGCCGATGCGATCATAATGAAACAGGGTGTCCTTGGTGGTGCCGCAGAGCGCGGCAAATTGGCCGGTGGTAAACAGGCTGCCGAAAGGTTCACTCATTCTTCACAATTCTCCCTCTTGACTATGGTGTTACACCATAGTTTATCATACCCAGTGCAATCAATCAACTGGAGGAGATAACGATGGAAGCCCCACAGCAGCATGACCGCATGTTCGGCATGCTTTCCCCTACAAAACTGTTTTTCAAGTGTGCGCTGCCCAGCATGGTGAGCATGGGTGTGACTTCGCTGTACACCATTGCGGACGGCGTGTTTGTGGGCCGGTTCATCGGCTCGGAGGCGCTGGCGGCGGTGAACCTGGTTATGCCCCTGATTATGGTGAGCTTTGCGTTGTCGGACATGATCGCGGTGGGCTCCTCGGTACAGATCGCCATCCGCCTGGGGCAGGGCAACGGCGAGGGCGCCAGCCGGGTGTTCAGCTTTGCCTGCAAGACCATTTTGGCGCTCTCGGTGGTCATGGGGCTGGGCGGCTTCTTTTTGGCGCCGGGGCTGGTAGGCCTGCTGGGGGCCGAGGGGCAGGTGGCGGCTATGGCGGTGGAGTATATGCGGGTGTATGCGATGTTTGCCCCCCTGATCATGTGCTTTTTTGCGGTGGATAATTACCTGCGCATCTGCGGCAGGGTAAAATACAGCATGTTTATGAACGTGATCATCAGCCTGGCGAACATTGCGCTGGACGCGCTGCTGATCGTGGGGCTGGGCGGCGGCATCGGCGCGGCGGCCCTGGCCTCCTGCATTTGCCTGGCGGCCGGTTCGGTGATCTGCTTTTGGCCCTTTTTTGCCAAAAAACTGCCGCTGCGGTTTGTGCGGGGTGGGGTGCCGGCGCGGGTTATGGCAAATATCATGGCAAACGGAAGCTCGGAGTTTTTCAGCAATATTTCCAGCTCGGTGTGCATGGTGCTGTTCAACGCGGTGCTGATGCGAATTGAGGGGTACCGGGCGGTGGCCGCATTCAGCATTGTGATGTATGTGGACAGCGTGGTAAAATCGGTGCTGTTTGGCATGGGGGATGCGCTGCAGCCTGCCCTGAGCTACAATTATGGGGCAAAGCAGCCGGGGCGGGTGCTGGCCCTGGAACGCAGGGTACAGCTGGCCGGCTTTGTGATCAGCTTTGCCATGATGGTGTGGATGCTGGCCGGCGGCAGGGGCTTGATCACCCTGTTTTCGCCCCCCGGAGACGCTGCGCTGCTGACCATGAGCCTGCGGGCGATGCGGCTGTTTGCGCTGTCTTACCTGGTGAGCTGGTGCGCCATTGTGTCCAGCAGCTTTTTTACCGCGCTGGACCGGCCGCTGTTTTCGCTGGTGCAGTCCACCTGCGCCACCCTGTTGTTCCCGCTGATCGGGCTGGCGGTGCTGCCCGCGGCGCTGGGGCTGGACGGCGTATGGCTCACAGGCCTGTTCGGCGGGGCGCTTTCGGCGCTGCTGGCGGCAGTTTTGCTGTGGCGGACCATGCGGCGGCTGAAGCGCCGGGCGGCTTAATTTTGAACTTTTTGTAAAGACACTTGCATTTCCCGCGAAAATAGTATATATTTAATTAGCACTCTAAAGTTTAGAGTGCTAATTTTCATCTTAAATATATTTTAAATAAAAAAGGGGAGCGTTCAAACATGGCAGTGAAACAGTTTAAGGCCGAGAGCAAAAAGCTGCTGGACCTGATGATCAACAGCATTTATTCCAACAAGGAGATTTTTTTGCGCGAGCTCATCAGCAACGCCAGCGACGCCATTGATAAGCTGTATTTCAAAAGCCTGACCGACCATTCCGTTACCACCAAAAAAGAGGACTACAAGATCTTTTTGGCGCTGGACAAGGACAGCCGGACCATCACCCTTACCGACAACGGCATCGGCATGACCAAGGAAGAGCTGGAAAAGAACCTGGGGACCATTGCCCGCAGCGGCAGCTTTGATTTCAAGGCCGAAAACAAGGCCGAGGACATTGACATCATCGGCCAGTTCGGCGTGGGCTTTTATTCCGCCTTTATGGTGGCCAGCCGCGTGACCGTGATCAGCCGGGCATTTGGCAGCGAGGAGGCCTGGAAGTGGGAGAGCAAGGGCGCCGAGGGCTACACCATCACCCAGACAGAAAAGGACGAGCCCGGTACCCAGATCATCCTGGTGGTAAAAGAGAGCACCGAAAAAGAGAATTACGACGAATTTTTGGATGAGTACAACCTGGTGCGCATCGTGAAAAAGTATTCCGACTATGTGCGCTACCCGATTGAGATGTACCGTGAAAAGAGCCGCCAGAAGGAAAAGCCGGCGGACGCAGGCGAGGATTACGAGCCGGAGTACGAGAGCTACACCGAGCTGGAAACCCTGAACAGCATGGTGCCGCTGTGGAAGCGGGCAAAAAAGGACGTTGCGGACGAGGAGTACAACCAGTTTTACAAGGATAAATTTTACGATTACACCGACCCCGCCCGGGTGATCGTGAGCCGCACCGAGGGTACCGCCACCTACAACGCGCTGCTTTTTGTGCCCGGCCGCGCGCCTTACAATTATTACACCCGCGAGTATGAAAAGGGGTTGCAGCTGTATGCCTCCGGCGTGCTGATCATGGAAAAATGCGCCGACCTGCTGCCCGATTATTTCAGCTTTGTAAAAGGCGTGGTGGACAGCCAGGACCTGAGCCTGAACATCAGCCGCGAGATGCTGCAGCAGGATGGGCAGCTTAAGCTGATCCGGGGCAGCCTGGAGAAGAAGATCAAGAACGAGCTGAACGCCATGAAGAACAATGAGCGGGAAAAGTACGACGAGTTCTTCAAAAACTTCGGCCGCCAGCTCAAGTTCGGCTGCTACGCGGATTACGGCATGAACGCCGAGCTGCTGAAGGACCTGCTGCTGTTCTACAGCGCCAAGGAGAAAAAGCTCATCACCCTGGCCGAATACCTGGAGAAGATGCCCGGGGAGCAGAAATACATCTATTATGCCGCGGGCGAATCGGCCGACCGGCTGGCAAAGCTGCCCGCCGCGGAACTGGTGCTGGAAAAGGGCTTTGACCTGCTGCTGCTCACCGAGGACGTGGACGAATTCTGCCTGCAGGTGCTGCGCCATTACGGCGATAAGGACAAGGAAAAGGAATTTAAGAACATCTCCGGCGGCGAGCTGGGCCTGGAGACCGAGGAAGAAAAGAAGGCGGCCCAGGAGGCCAGCGAGGCCAGCAAACCCCTGTTTGACGCCATGAAGGAGGCCCTGGGCGACAAGGTGACCGATGTGCGCATTTCGACCCGGCTCAAGAGCCACCCGGTGTGCATTTCCAGCGAGGGGCCGCTGTCGCTGGAAATGGAGAAGGTGCTGGGCAGCATGCCCGGCGCCGAGGGGGAGATGGCGCCCAAGAGCCAGAAGGTGCTGGAATTGAACGGCGAGCACCCGGTATTCGCCAAGCTGAAAGCATTGCAGGAGGCGGGCGATAAGGAGACCCTGGGCAGATATGCCGATATCCTGTACAACCAGGCGCTGCTGATCGAGGGGCTGCCCATTGAGGACCCGGTGGCTTACGCCCAGGCCGTGTGCGAGCTGATGAAGTAAGCGCGGCCGCCCGAACGGGATGGAACACAAAAATGAAAGGCGCCCCCGCAAAGAGCCGAACGCTCTTTGCGGGGGCGCTTTTTGTGGACCGGCCAGGAAAAGAGGGAAGCATCAGCCAAAATGCCGCCGGATCGCGGCCAGCTGCCCGGCCTGCTCGACCCAGTTCTCCACATAGCCGCAGGCGCAGCACACGTACCGGATGACCGGGATTTTTCCGGCCAGGGTCACGGTGGAGGTATAGATGTTGTTGCCGCTGGAATAGCGCATGGCATTGTCTGGCACCCGCACGACCTGTTTGGCCCCGCATTTGGGGCATACGCCGGTATTTTTCATCAGAACTCCTTCTTGTTGTAGATGGCAACGCTGACGATCCAGCACACCGCATACACAACGATCGCAGCCGCGCTCAGCAGGGCGATGGTGGGCAGGGGATTTTCGTCCATCCAGGAGAAGGCGGCAATCGGCGTTTCGTCGGAAAGGCGCCCGGTACTGCCCAGAAACATAATGATGCCGCCAAAGGCTGCAATGGCCAGCAGCATGCCGGTGCGGCCTTTTTCCACCCCGAATTTATAGACGAAGGGCATCATGATCCCAAAATACAGCAGCACCACCAGGGTGACGATCAGCGCTACGAGCAGGCTTTCGGTGATGGGGGTGCCCATCCGCCACTGGATCAAAGGGGACATCACCATGCCGTAGGCAAAACCGGCCAGAGCGCACAGCAGCAGAAGGATGAATTTTTCACCCACCAGTTGCGGCTTGCTCAGGGGCAGGGCGGAGGCGTAAAAATCCCAGTTGCTGGCCTTGTCCAGGCTTAAAAGGCCCACCACGTAGAAGCCGAACATCCAGCCCATGATATTAAAGAAAAAGCTCAGCTTCATTGCAAGACCCAGCGCGGTGTAGATCACCAGCACCAGTGTGAGATTTTTGAAATAAGCGTGTTTGAGAATGTAGAGATCCTTTAAAAGCAGGCCTTTCATTTGGTTTCCCTCCCCGCGTAAAATTGCATGATGTCCTCCACGCTGGCCTTATCCACCACCGCGCCGCGCAGCCAAAGATTTGCCTCGGCCCGGTCTTTTACCAGAGCTTCCATGGCAAAAGCGCCCTTGCGCTTTGCGACCACAAGCCCGGCGGGCAGGCGGGAAAGCTCGTCGGCGCTGCAGCGTACCACGCCGTATTCCTCCAGCAGGCGGTCCTTGTCCATCTGGAACAGCACCTTGCCGCGCTGGATGTACACGATGGAGTCGGCGATTTTTTCCAGATCGCTGGTGATGTGGCTGCTGATGAGCACGCTGTGGGCTTCGTCCTGGATATAATCCCGCAGCATATCCAAAATTTCGCCCCGCATGACCGGGTCAAGGCCGCTGGTGGCTTCGTCCAGAAGGAGCAGGCGGGGCCGATGGGCCAGCGCGGCGGCCAGCCGCAGCTTCATGCGCATGCCGCGGCTCATATCTTTGATGACCTTTTTGCCGGGCAGATCAAAGCGGGCCAGCAGTTCGGCATAGTGCTGCCTGTCAAAGGCGGGCTGTATGCCGGCAAGGCTTTTGCCCACCTGCAGGGGGGTCATGGTCTCGTAGAAAAACGCGTCCTCGAACACGATGCCGATCTGGGCGCGCACCGCTTTGTCCTGCGCGCTGCCGCCCAGCACCTCCACCGCGCCCCCGTCGATGCGGATGGCGCCCAGGATGGCTTTCAGGGTGGTGGTTTTGCCCGCGCCGTTTTCGCCCACAAAGCCCACAATCGAGCCGGTGGGCACGTTCAGCGTTACGTTTTGCAGACTGAAATCCTTATAATTTTTGCACAGCCCGTGCACCTGAATGGCATATTCCATGGTCGTCAGTCTCCCTCATAGAGTAAAGTGAGTGTTTCAAATACCTCGCCCCGGCTCACACAGCCAAGCTCTGCCGCTTCCACCGCCTTTTGCAGGTGGGCTTCCACGGCCTTGAGGGCTTCCTCGTGATGCAGGGCCGGGTTTTGAGGCGCCACAAAGCACCCCTTGCCGGGCACAGTGTTGATGAAGCCCGCCTGTTCCAGATCCTCATAGGCCCGCTTGGTGGTGATGACGCTGATGCGCAGCTCCTTTGCCAGAAAGCGGATGCTGGGCAGGGGATCACCCTCGCGCAGGGCCCCGGAAATAATCGCGGCTTTTATCTGGTCGGTGATTTGCTCGTAGATGGGTTTGGGACTGGAATTGCTGATGTAGATCTCCATCAGGTGTTCCTCGCTTTGTTGGATTTCATCAGACTGTACATATCTGATATATACAGCATATACACGGTATACACAGTTGTCAATAGGCAGACCTGATTTTTTAGAATATTTTTTGTACATAAAAAACCAGCCTGCACCTTGGCTTGGCGCAGGCCGGTTCAAAAGGGGAAACCATTATTTCAGGAACATCCGCAGCAGCTTTTCGTTGCCCTTTTTGTAGGGCATGTAGCGCATGGGAAGGTCCAGCCAGCAGGCTTTCTTCACCATGCTTTTTTCGTGGCTGAAGGCCATAAAGCTGCGCTTGCCGTGGTAGTTGCCCATGCCGCTGGAGCCCACGCCGCCGAACCCCATGTTGTGGGTGGCAAGGTGGATGATGGTGTCGTTCACGCAGCCGCCTCCAAAGCTGCACCGCCCCAGCACCGCTTGCTCCACCGCCTTGTCGCGGGTGAAGAGATAGAGCGCCAGCGGCTTTTCGCGCTCGTTTA
This sequence comes from Oscillospiraceae bacterium, assembly GCA_022835495.1. NCBI lineage: Bacteria > Bacillati > Bacillota > Clostridia > Eubacteriales > Oscillospiraceae > Oscillospiraceae bacterium. Next base: position 2,223,723 of record BQOK01000001.1, on the reverse strand, counting down.
CAAAGGCGATGGCCTGGCGGATGTTGTCGAACCCGATCACGGGCAGGATCGGGCCGAAGATCTCTTGCTGCATGGGCTTGCAGGCGGCGCTGCCCTCCACCAGGGTGGGCTCGATCCAGCCGGACAGCTCGTCGGCCCGGCTGCCGCCGCCGCAGAGAAGGGTCTCGCCCTCCAAAAGGCCCAGAAGCCGCTCAAAGTGCTTGCGGTTGACGATGCGCACATAGTCCGGGTTTTCCAGGGGCGCCTCGCCCAGCATGGCGCGGAACTGCTTTTTTAATTCCTCCACCAGCGCGGCTTTTACCGTGTTCTGCACCAGCAGATAATCCGGCGCGACGCAGGTCTGGCCCGCGTTCAGCAGCTTGCCGAAGGCAATGCGCCGGGCGGCCAGGGGAATGTCGGCGCTCTCGTCCACGATGATGGGGCTTTTGCCGCCCAATTCCAGCAGAACGGGGGTCAGGTGGACGCTGGCCTTTTCCATGACCAGGCGGCCCACCGTCATTCCGCCGGTGAAGAAGATGCGGTCGAACCGCTCGTCCAGCAGGGAGGCGTTCTCCCTGCGGCCGCCCTCGATTACCGTGACCCAGGCGGGGTCGAACACCTTTGCCAGCAAGGTGGCCATGGCATGGCTGGTGGCAGGGGCGTAGGCGCTGGGTTTTAACACCACGCAGTTGCCCGCGGCCACCGCGCCGATGAGCGGGTCGATGCTGAGCAGGAACGGGTAGTTCCAGGGCGCCATGATGAGCGCCGTGCCGTAGGGCTCCTTTATAATAAAGCTGCGGCTGGGGAACTGGGCCAGGGGAGTGCCCACCCGCTCGGGCTTGGCCCAGCCCTTTAAATGTTTGATGGCATAGCCCAGTTCATCCAGCACCATGCCGATTTCGGCCATATACGCCTCGAAGCCGCTTTTGTTCAGGTCCTGCTTCAGGGCGGCTTTCAGCTCGTTTTCCTCGGCCAGGATCTGTGCTTTCAGAGCTTTCAGGGCGCTGCACCGCACTTCCACAGGTAGGGTGGCGCCGGTGCTGAAATACTCCCGCTGCTTTTGAACGATCTCGTGTATCTCCATGTATGCTCACCATACCCTTTCCAAAAGTTCCAGCACGTTTTCAAGGTCTGCCTGCCGCGGGTTTACGATCATGGCGCCGTCGTTCAGGGCGCGCTGTGCCACCGCCTCAAAGTCTTCTCTGCGCACCCTGCCAGTGGCCGAGAGGGTCATGGGCAGGCCGCAGGCCTCGTTCAGGGCGGCCTGCAAAGCGCGCACCCGGCAAATAGCGGTTTTGGCCCGCTGCGGGGCGGGGGTAGAGGCATATTCGGTGGGGCCTGCCAGGGGCAGCAGAAGCTCACCGTAGCGCGCCTCGCATTTTTCCAGGTTATACTCCATCACGGTGGGCAGCAGGATGTTCATGGCGTCGCCATGGGCCAGGCGGCACACGCCCCCCAGCGCGTGGCCGATGGCGTGCACCAGCCCCACCATGCTGTTGGAAAACGCCGCGCCGGCCAGCAGGCTGGCGTTTGCCATGGCGAGCCGGGCGGCCTTGTCGCCGCCTTTTTCCACCGCGCGCATCAGGTTGGCGGACACAAGGCCGATGGCCTTTTCAGCAAAGGCGTCGCTCACGGGGTTGCGCTGCAGGCAGCTGGCAGCCTCGATGGCGTGGCACAGGGTGTCCATGCCGGTGCTGGCGGTGATGCGGGGCGGCAGGGTGGCGGTCATGCGGGGGTCCAGGACCGCCGCGTCGGGCAGCAGATAGTAACTGATGAACTCCATTTTCACATGGGCTTCGGGGTTTGCGACCACCGCCACCAGGGTGGCCTCGCTGCCCGTGCCCGAGGTGGTGGGAACCGCGACAAAGGGGGCCTGCTCGCCGCGGGGCAGCACCTCGCAGCCGGCGTTCTGCAATAGGTCGCCGGAGCCCTGCGCCAGCACCATGCGCACGCCCTTGGCTGTGTCGATCACGCTGCCGCCGCCCACCGCCACAAGGCCGTCGCAGCCTGCTTCGCGGTAGAGGGCGGCAATCTCGTTCACCACGAGAATGGAGGAATCGGCCGGGATGCGGCAGAACTCGGCGGCAAAGGCGCCGCCGCCCTGCGCCACAGCCCCCTTGACCAGCGCCACCGCGCCGGCCTTTACAAGCCCCTCGTCGCTCAAAAGCAGGGGCCGGCGGCTGCCCAGCCCCGCCAGCTCGTGGGGGATGTGCTCCAGCGCGCCGTCGCCGGAAAGGATCTTGCCGGGCAGCTGGAATTCGTAATAGGTTGGCATAAAAACCCTCCTTATCGCCCGAGCAGCGCCGCGCCGTAGACCCGCAGGCTGCTCACCTGTTTTTGCGGAACCTCTTTTAAAATGCGCTTTGCCCAGAAAGAAGGGAAGAGGTACCCCTCGGCCAGGTCCACACAGCGCACAAAGCTCATGGCGTCGCCCACGTTGCCCCGCAGGCAGAACCGGTGCTGCGAGTAAGCCCCCGCAACGCCCATCTGCCCGGTAAACACGTAAAACGCGTCCCGGATGCTTTTGAAAAGGATGAGAAGGTCCGGTTCGGGGCAGGCTTTCAGCCGCTCAGGGCCCCGCCCGGTGCGGCTTACATACAGGCTGGGGCCCCCGGGCACGACAAGCCCCAGGACCCAGCCCTCGGGCCAGCCGGCCACCTCGGCTTTTACCCGGCTGTCCAGCCGGGAGAGCGCTTTCAGCGCCCGGAACAGGAAAAACAACACGACCCGGCAGACCAGCGCCTGGGCCCTGGCCGCCAACCGGTAACGGGCTTTTGGTGCCATGGATGTCACCTCACTTAAAACTTTTAAGTTCAAACTAAATGCGATTTTACCATAGGTGTTTTTAAAAAGCAATACTGTTTTGAAGTTCAAATTAGAACTTCGAAATTTCGGGGCGCGGAAGCGGAAGGCAGCAAAGGAAAGGTATATTTTTAACAAAAAGGACCCCGCCGGGCAGCGCCGCGGCGGGGAATAAAACGTTTATTTGCCTCGCACACGGAGCAGGGCCATTTTTAATTTGCCGTACCCGTTTTTGGGGTCGGCATCCAGTTCTTTTTCCAGCTGCCATTTGGGCCGCTTTTCGTCGAAATAAAGGGTGGTGCCCTCGACGCGGGTCAGGCGCCGGGGCAGCGCCTCGGGGTCGGCGCCCGGTTCAAGGGGAAGGGGATAGGTGAGCGCGCCGCTTTGGTCCACGGCCGCCCAGGCGCCGAACACGAAGCAGGCGCCCTCGCCATAGCAAAAGCGCTCGAACCGCGCCCTTCCGTCGCAGTAAAAGGTAATGCAGTCGCGGAATTTGTTTAAGTATTCCTTTTCGTACCGCCGGCCGCATTTGGGGCCGGCAAGCTGCTGTGGCTGCATGGGCTGCACCCCCTTTCGTTGGTGGCAAGCAAGCTGGTATGTGTGAGTTTGCCTGCGGGGATTTTTTTAAAACCGGTTTTTATATTTTAAGTATAACACGCGCTGCAGAAAAAGAAAAGCCAACCCGCACAAAACGGATTGGCTTTTCGTGGAGCTGCTATCCAGATTTGAACTGGAGACCTCATCCTTACCAAGGATGCGCTCTACCGACTGAGCTATAGCAGCAAATGGCGACCCGGATGAGGCTCGAACTCACGACCTCTAGCGTGACAGGCTAGCGTTCTAACCAACTGAACTACCGGGCCACATCGCATCGGCGACGTTTGTTATTATACTGGATGGGGCGGCAAATGTCAACACTTTTTTTACCTGCGTTTCCTCCGAATTTTTTTGGGCGTGGGGCTTGACTTTTGCCCCGGTATTTTGTATAGTAATAAAGCACTTAAAGCATTGTAGGGGTATAGCTCAGTTGGTAGAGCAGCGGTCTCCAAAACCGCGTGCCGAGGGTTCAAATCCTTCTGCCCCTGCCAAAAAAGAGCCGCTGAAAAGCGGCTCTTTTTCCTTTTGTGAGGCGGGAACCGGTTCAGCCGTGATGCTCTGCCGCGCCCGGGCTGTGTTTAAAGTGTTCGCTGATCATCTCAAGTTCCCCGAGGCTTGAAATACTGACGCCGCTCTCCATGATCATCATCTGCACCGCGCCGGGCAGCTTACCCCAGGCCTCGCGCAGAGCGCTGTCGTTTTCCAGGACCTCGTTCAGATCTGGGTAGTGGTTTTCCTGCATAAAGCGCCTCCTTTTTTCTTTATTTTTTCCCTGTGAGGCAAAAAATATCCGGGCGGGCGAAAAATCGGGGGAGCTGCATTTGACAAGCCGCGGGGCGGCCTTTATACTTAAAAAGAATCAGAACGCGCCCGCAGAAGGAGAGGTTTTTCATGCAGAAACGCATTGCGATCTGCCCCGGCAGCTTTGACCCCATCACCAAGGGGCACCTGGACATCATCCGGCGGGCGGCAGGCCTGTTCGACGAGGTTGTGGTGCTGATTATGGTGAATTACACCAAGGCGGCGACCGCGTTTACCGCCGAGGAGCGGGTGGACATGGCCCGCCGTGTGACCCGGGGGATCCCCAATGTGCGGGTGGACTTTTATGCGGGGCTTTTGGCAGATTATGCCCGGGAGGCGGGCGCCTGCACGCTGGTGAAGGGGCTGCGCGCGGTGACCGACTTTGAGTATGAATTCCAGATGGCGCTGACCAATAAAAAGCTCTACCCCAAGCTGGAAACGCTGTTTTTGACCACCGACATCCAGCACATGTATCTTTCCAGCTCGGTGGTGCGGCAGGTGGCGAGCTTTGGGGGCGACATTTCTGAATTTGTGTGCCCGGAGGTGCTGCAGGACATCGTGGCCCGGCTTGCGCCCGGGCCGCAGGGCCCCGTGCGGCGGGAGCCCCAAACCTGAAAAGGAACGGCTGCCCCAAGGCAAAGCGGCTTTATAAGGACAGATGAAAATCGGCGGTGTGCGCCCCCTTTCCGTGGGGCGCACACCGCCGATTTTGAAGTTATAGCTTAAAACAGGCTTTCCCGGATAAACCCGCCGCCCAGGATCACATCCCCGCTGTAAAACACGGCGCTTTGGCCCGGGGCGGGGGCGCGGGCCGGCTGGGCAAACCGCACGGTGGCCTTGCCGTCGAACAGGCAGGGCACCGGCTCGGCCGCGCTTCGCACCTTTACCAGATATTCGCCCGCGGGCAGGGGCTCGCCGGTGGGGGTGCAGATGTTTTGGAGGGTCATGCCGCTGAAAAACTCTTCCCCGGCCCAGCCCAGCACCACATCACCGTTTTCGCGGATGGCCTTTACAAAGGCGGGCTTGCCCAGCGCAATGCCCAAGCCCTTGCGCTGGCCCAGGGTGTAGCGGAGCACCCCTTGATGGGGCCCCAGGTCCTGCCCGTCCGGGCCGATGAACCGGCCGGGTTTGCCGGCCATGCCCCGGGCCTCGATGAAAGCGGCGTAATCCCCGCTTGGGATGAAGCAGATTTCCATGCTGTCCGGGCTGTCGGCGCAGGGCAGGCCTAGGGCGCGGGCCAGCTCCCGGATGTCCTCTTTTTCAAATTCGCCCAGCGGAAGGCACAGCCGGGCCAGGATGCTCTGGCCCAGGCGGTAGAGCATATAGCTCTGGTCGCGGGCGGTGCTGGCGGCGCGGCAGACGTGGTATTCGCCGGGGGCGGTTTCCTGGACCCGGGCATAGTGGCCGGTGGCGATAAAGCGGATGCCCAGCTCATCCGCTTTTTGGGCCAGCAGGCGGAACTTGACCCCCGGGTTGCACAGCACGCAGGGGTTCGGGGTCCGCCCTGCGCAATAGGCGGCGCAGAAGGGCTGCACCACCTCCTGTTCAAAGGCTTCGCCTGCCTCGATGACCACCAGCGGGATGCCCAGCGCCCCGGCGGCCTTTTGGGCCTCGGCCACCGCCCTGTCGTGGGCGGGGGAAAAGCGGATCACCGCGCCGGTGACCGCAAACCCCTGGTCTTTCAGAATATGCACACAGACGGCGCTGTCGACCCCGCCGGAAAGGCCTACCAGCACCTTGTCCTGCTCTTCATAGGTGGAAAACTGTTCGCCAGGAAACAAAATATCGCTCATGAAAAACGCTCCTTTGCGTGTTTGTTCTGTTTACACTTTTACTATAAAGGATTTTTGGGCCAAACGCAATCAAAAAGCGGGAGAGGAAGTCAGGTTTCCTCTCCCGTTATCTTTTTGCTGCACAAACGGCCCTTTTTCTCACCGGCCTCCGCCGCTTGCCCCACAAGCGCGAGGGCGCCGGCCGCCAGGGGCAGGTACTCAGGATCCATGCGCTCCAACAGGCGGTGCGCATCGGACCTTTGCACTGCGTTTTCGGGGCCGAACAACAGCTCATCGGCCGAGACGTTCAAAACACGGCAAAGGTTTGCGAAGGTGGGCAGCGACATGCCCTTCTGACCGCACTCGATATAGCTCAAAAACAGCGTGGAGAGATCCAACTGCTCGGCCAGTTCCTCGCGGGTAAGGCCACGGCGGGCCCGGGCGGCACGCACCCGCCGGCCGATCTCCACATTCTGTTCCTTTTTCATGCGATCACCTCCACCCGTGGTTTTAATTTTATGTTTCCCAAGAGTAAAAGACAATTTACTGAAAGTAATTTGAAATTTATTACTGAAAGGTGTATAATTGATAAAAATCGCCAATATGGAGGTGCCGCAGTGGCAAAGAAAAACGGAAAAAAGCGCACAAGCAGAAAGAAAAGAAGACAGGGGAAAAGCCAGTGCCCCGCCGTGCAGCCTGGCCGGGCGGCGGCGAGGGACGCCCGGCCGTCTGCCGCAGGCCCCCAGCCTGCCCCCAGCCAAGCTGCAGAAACGCCCCAAAAGGAACCAGCAGCACAGCGGTCGGAGCTGCCGGCGCCCCCTAGCGCACAGGCAGCCGCACAGCCCGTGCCCCAGGCGGCAAAAGAGCCTTCTGCGGCTGGCCCGGCACCCCAGACCGGCCTGGCGGCTTTGTCGGGCACAAAGCCCCGAAAGCGGACCGACGCCATCCGCCGGTCGGAGGGAGTGTTTTACCGCAGGCGGCAGTGGCGGCGCCCTTTGGCCGCGGCGCTGATTGTGTTATGTGTGATAGGCGCGGTGTATGCGGGGGCGGCCGCATTAAAAGGGCGCATTGACCAGCCGGCGGCCAGCCAGGTAAACAGCCCGGCCTCCGGCGCCGCGCCTCCTGCGGCATCCACTGCGGCAACCCCGACCGCTTCGCCTGACCCCGCGCCCAGCCCAGCGCCCCTGAGTGAAGCGGAATTTTGGGATGGGGTGCAAACCCTGCTGGAAAGCAGTGGGGACGCAACCCTGGTGAAGGTGGACGCGGGCGCCAGCGCCCAGGCGCCGCAGCCGGTGCTGGCCGCCCTGTTCGGGAGGGATGTGAGCCTGCTTATTGTGTGGGATGGAGGGGAGCCGATCCTTATCAACGGCATCAACATGTACCGCTACACCAAGCAGCCGGCCTACCCGCTGAGCCTTTTGTACGACACCTACCGCGGGTTTGTGATGGAGCACAGCGCGGCGCCGGCCGACAAGCCCGCGTTTGATCTGGTATTTGAAGGCTGAGCCGTTTTGAGCGCAAAAGAAGCCCTCCGGCCGCAGAAATGCTTCTGCGGCCGGAGGGCTTCTTTGTTTGTGGGATTATGCCTGCCTTCCGCCGTATTTTTTGCTTTGGGCCACCGCCAGCCGGTCGCACCGCTCGTTTTCCGGGTGGCCGGCATGCCCCTTGATCCACTTGTAAGTGATGGTGTGAGGCTCGGCCAGCTCCAAAAGCCGGGCCCACAGATCCGGGTTCAGGGCGGGGGATTTATCGGCCTTTTTCCAGCCCCGGGCGCGCCAGCCCTTGGCCCAGCCCTTTTGCAGCCCGTCGATTACATACTTGGAATCGCTGCACAGGGTGATGCGGCAGGGTTCTTTCAGCTCTTCCAGGGCGCGGAGGAAGGCGGTGAGCTCCATGCGGTTGTTGGTGGTTTCGGCCTCGCCGCCCGAGAGCTCTTTTTCGTGCTGCTTATAGCGCAGCACCGCGCCCCAGCCGCCAGGCCCGGGGTTGCCGCTGCAGGCGCCGTCGGTGAAAATTTCGATCTCTTTCATGCCAGTCCTTCCACCCGGCAGGGCCGGGCTTTTGTTGATGTCTTTTATTATTATACCGGGTTTGCAGCGGCCCGGCAAGTGGGTTGAAACGCACTTTTTTTGGCTATACTGTTTAGGACGGCGGCTGCTTTTTTGTTGACAATTACCGATAACCAGCGGTATAATAACTTTATCTTTAGGTTGGGATAGTTTGCCCCGGCCTGAAACGAGTGCGTTTTTTAGCAAAGGGCCCGGTCGCATTGAACAAATGGACCTTTCGTGCCCCAGGCGGTGAGAACCGCAAGACCCACCCGGCGGGCTTTTTAGCCTACATACGTCAAACGAACATTTTGTGCGGCAGAAGGGACCTTCCGGGACTGGAAGGCCTGTTCGGCGCACCGATTTTACGGAGGAAACAAATGAACCAGACAAGCGAAAAGGAAACCCAGACCAGCAAAAAAGCGCCGCAGCCCCGCGCCGCGGCAGCCGGGGGCGAGAAAGCGCCCGCCCGGCGCAAGCCGTTCTACCAAAAAAGCCGCCGCCCCCAGGGCGCAAAGCCGGCCCAGAAGCCCGGCGTGCCCGCGGTGCCGGTGCACATTATTCCCCTGGGAGGCCTGGGGGAGGTGGGCAAAAACATTACCCTGTACGAGTGCCAGGGCGATATGATGATCGTGGACTGCGGCCTCGTTTTTCCGGACAGCGACATGTTCGGCGTGGACCTTGTGATTCCGGATTTTGGGTATGTGGTGCAGAATAAGGACAAGATCAAGGGCGTGGTCATCACCCACGGCCACGAGGACCACATCGGCGCGCTGCCCTACCTTCTGAAACAGGTCAACCTGCCCATCTACGCCACGCGGCTCACCATTGGGCTGATCAAAAACAAGCTGGAGGAGCACGGCCTGCTGGGCCGCACCAAGCTCATTGAGATCAACGCGCGCCGCAAGTTCAAGCTGGGCTGTTTTACCATTGAACCCATCCATGTGAACCACTCGATCCCGGACGCCGTGGCCCTGGCCATCGACTGCCCGGCGGGTGTGATCCTGCAGACCGGCGACTTTAAGATCGACTATACCCCGCTGACCGGCGGCCCCACCGACCTGCCCGCTTTTGCCGAGTACGGCAGGCGGGGCGTGCTGGCGCTGCTGAGCGATTCCACCAACGCGGAGCGGCCGGGCTTTACCGCCACCGAAAAAAAGGTGGCCCAAAGCTTTGCGGGCCTGTTCCGCAAGGCGGACAAACAGCGCATCATCATTGCCACCTTTGCCTCGAACCTGTACCGCATCCAGCAGATCATTGATCTGGCGGTGGAAAACGGCCGCAAGGTGGCGGTGTCGGGCCGGAGTATGGCCAACAACACGCAGATGGCCCTGGAGCTGGGGTATCTGCACGCGCCGGACGGGGTGCTGATCGACATTGAGCAGCTGAATAAATACCCGCCCGAAAAGGTGGTGCTGATCACCACCGGAAGCCAGGGCGAACCGCTGAGCGCCCTGTCGCGCATGGCCAGCGCCAGCCACCGCAATGTGCGGGTGGGCCCCGGCGATTTTATCATCATCTCGGCCACGCCCATTCCGGGCAACGAAAAAATGGTGACCAAGGTGGTGAACGGCCTGCTGCTGCTGGGGGCCGAGGTCATTTATGAATCCATGTACGACGTGCATGTGTCCGGCCACGCCTGCCAGGAGGAGCAAAAGCTCATTCTGACCCTCACCGCGCCCCAATACTTCCTGCCGGTGCACGGGGAGTACAAGCAGCTGAAAAAGCATGCCATGACCGCCGAGAGCCTGGGGATTCCCCCAAAGAACATCCACATTGCCGAGATCGGGCAGGACATCCGCCTTTCCGCCGACGGGCTGGAGCTGGGTGAACCGGTGCCCGCGGGCGCCGTGATGGTGGACGGCCTGGGCGTGGGCGACGTGGGCAACGTGGTGCTGCGGGACCGGCGGCATCTTTCGCAGGATGGGCTGGTGATCGTGGTGGCCACGGTGGACAGCCGCTCGGGCCAGGTGCTGGCCGGGCCGGACCTTGTGAGCCGGGGCTTTGTGTATGTGCGTGAGAGCGAGGAGCTGATGGACGAAGCCCGCCGCCTGGTGGTACAGTGCTTTGAAAAGTGCCGCACCGAGCACGTGCGCGACTGGAACAGCGTGAAGACCCGCGTGCGGGAGACCCTGTCCTCTTATATTTTCCGCAAGACCAAGCGCAGCCCCATGATCCTGCCGATCCTGATGGAAGTATAAGCGGCCCTTTTTGGGCGGCAAAGGAGGCTTTTGCCTATGGATCCCAGACCCCGGTTTTCCCTGGAGGTGGCGGCCGCCGGCCTGCTTGCGCTGTGCTGTGTGCTCACGGCACTGGTGGCCGTGTGCGATGTGCGCCTGCTTGCGGTGCTGCTGCCGCTGCTGGCGCTGATTGCACTGGCCCTGTGGCTGGGTGCGCGCAGGCTGCGCAAAGGCATTGCCGCTTACGTCAGCGCCGCGCCCTTTGAGGGCAGCGGGCTGCAGGCAAGCCTGGCGCAGCTGGAGCTGCCGGCGGCGCTGCTGAGCGGCAAGACGCTGGTGTGGTATAACGCGGCGTTCGACCGCCAGCTTTTGGCGGGGGAGGGCGCGGTGCTGCAGCCGGTGAACCGGGTGCTGCCGGGCCTGGAGCTGCACCAGTGCGTTTTGCCCGGCGGCCAATGCCTGGAAAGGGCGGGCCGCCGCTACACCATTTTTGCCAGTTCGCTGCCCGGGCGCGGGAAAGAGGACGTGACGCTGCTTTATCTGGTGGACGACACCCCGCTGAAAGTGCAGGCCGCCGAGTATGCGGCCAGCCGGCCCGCTTATATGATCATTGAGCTGGACGGCTACCAGGAGCTGGTGGCAAACCTGCGCGATTCGGAAAAAGCGCGGCTGATGGAGGCGGTCAACCGCACGTTGGAAAACTATTTTGGGCGCACCAGCGGTTTTTTGAGCCGGGTGTCGGGCACCCGGTACATAGCGGTGGTGGAAGAGCGCCACATGAAGGAGATCGCGGCCGCGCGGTTTGACATTCTGGATAAGGTGCGCAGCCTGGACGAGGCGGTAGGGGTGACCCTGTCCATCGGGGTGGGCCGGGGCGGCGAGAGCCTGAAGGCCTGCCAGGAGATGGCCCGCCAGTCGCTGGATATGGCGCTGGGCCGGGGCGGCGACCAGGCGGCGGTAAAAACGCCGGACGGATTTGAATTTTACGGCGGTGTGTCCCGCAGCGTGGAAAAGCGCAGCCGGGTGAAAAGCCGCATTCTGGCCACCGCGCTGGCCGATCTGATCCGCCAGGCGGACAGCGTGGTCATTATGGGGCACCGCATGAGCGACCTGGACTGCCTGGGCGCCGCCATTGGGGTGCTGCGCATCTGCAAAGGGCTGGACGCCCCCGCGGTGATCGCGGTGCGGCGGGAGGCAACCCTGGCCGCAAACCTGATCGAAGAATTTGAACGGGCCGGCTTCGGCGAGGACTTCATTCACCCGGACCAGGTGCTGGAAACCGTGACCCCCCGCACCCTTTTGGTGGTGGTGGACACCCACATCGTGAACCTGCTGGAAAGCAGGGATGTGTTTGAGCATTGCGGCCAGGTGGCGGTGATCGACCATCACCGCAAGGCGGTGGGGCACATTGAGAACCCGGTGCTGTTTTTTCACGAGCCCTACGCGTCCTCGGCCTGCGAGCTGGTGAGCGAGCTGGTGCAGTATGTGGAGGCCCCGGGGGCAAAGCCCACGGCCCTGGAGGCCGAAGCGATGCTGGCCGGCATCATGCTGGACACCCGGAATTTTGCACTGCACACCGGCGTGCGCACCTTTGAGGCGGCCGCCTATCTGCGGCGCATGGGTGCGCAGACCGAGGCGGTGAAGAAGCTGTTCAATTCGTCGCTGCAGGAATATACGGTGAAGTCCAACCTGGTGGAGGGAGCCGATATTTATATGGGCTGCGCCATTTCGGTGGCCGGGGAGCTGGAGCCGGGCATGGCGGTGGCCGTGCCCCAGGCGGCCAACGATCTGCTCACCATTGAGGGGGTGGGCGCAAGCTTTGTGGCGGTGCAGAAGGGCACCGGCGTGAACATTTCGGCCCGCAGCATGGGCGAGGTGAACGTGCAGGTGGTGATGGAGATGCTGGGCGGCGGCGGCCATTTGACCATGGCGGGCGCGCAGCTGAAGGATACGGGCATCGAGCAGGCCGAGCAGCTGATCCGCAAGGCGGTGGCGGCTTACCGGGCGCAGCAGCGCCAGGGCGCCGCCGAGAACAAAAAGTAACCAGTTCCCCGCGCCCGGCGCGGGAGGGATAAAGGAGAGACAGAGCCATGAAAGTGATCCTGAAGCAGGACGTGAAGACCATCGGCAAGAAAGACGAGATCCATGAGGTTTCGGACGGGTACGCCCGCAACTTTTTATTTCCCCGCGGCCTGGCCGCGCCGGCGGACGCCACAGCCATGAACATGGCCCGCACCAAAAACGAAGCGCGCGAGCACCACGCCGCCGAGGCGTTGGCGGCGGCCCGGGAGCTGGCGGCCAAGGTGGAGGGCAAGACCGTTGCCCTGAAAGCCAAGGGCGGCGCCTCTGGCCGGCTGTTCGGCAAGATCACCGCCAAGGACGTGGCCGAGGCGCTGAGCAGGCTGGCGGGCGCCGAGATCGACAAGCGCAAGGTGGAATTGGAGCGGGACATCAAGGATTTCGGCACATACAGCGCAGCCGTAAAACTGCACGCGGGCGTGACCGCCGCCTTTAAGGTGAAGGTGGAAGAGCTGTAAGCGCGGCGCCCACACAAAATTTTAGCTGCCGCCCCAAGAAACGGCAGAGGAATGGTGTTACATGCAGGAGCTGAACAATTTTGACCTGGAAACGCTGGGCGTAGCCGAACCTTACAGCATGGAAGCCGAGCAATCGGTGCTGGGCGCCGCCCTGCTGGAGAGCGACGCGGTGCTGCCCGAGCTTGTGGAGACCCTCAAGCCCGAGATGTTCTATGCCAAGCAGAACGGCGGCATTTTTGCGCAGATGGTGCGGCTGTTCACTGCGGGCGAGCAGGTGGATCTGGTCACCCTGCTGGACGCGGTGGTAGCGGACGGTTTGTTCGAGAGCCCGGACGCGGCCAAGATCTACTTAGCGCGCCTGGGCGAAACCGTGCCCAGCATCAGCAATGTGTCGGCCTATGCCCGCATCGTGCACGAAAAGTACGTGGCGCGCAGGGTGATGGAGGCCGCAAAAACGATCCTGCGCCAGAGCACCGAGGAACCGAACGCGGACCTTTTGCTGGAGAGCGCGGAACAAAAGCTTTACGACATCCGCGCGGGGCAGGAGCAGAGCGCCCTGACCCGCCTTTCCGCCGCCATTGTGGAAACGCTGGTGAGCCTGCAGAAGATCAGCGGCCCCGACAAGGACAAGTACGGCGGCATCCCCACCGGGTTCACCTACCTGGACACCATCCTGACCGGCCTTGGCCGCTCGGACCTGGTGATCCTGGCCGCCCGCCCCGGCATGGGCAAAACCAGCTTTGCGCTGAACATCGCCACCAATGTGGCGAAAAAGCAGCGGGTGCCGGTGGCGATTTTCAGCCTGGAAATGAGCAAGGAGCAGCTCACCAACCGCATCCTCTCCGCCGAGGCGGGGGTAGACAGCCACGCTTTCCGGTCCGGCGCGCTGGCCGCCTCTGATTGGGACGACCTGGCCCATGCCTCGGAGATCCTGCACGATGTGCCCATTTATATGGACGATACCTCCGGCATTACCATCCCCGAGATCAAGGCCAAAATCCGGCGGGTGAACCAGGACCCCTCGCGGCCCAAGATCGGGCTGGTGGTGATCGACTATCTGCAGCTGATGACCAGCGGCAAGCGCACCGAGAACCGGGTACAGGAGATCAGCGATATCACCCGGAACCTGAAGATCATGGCCAAGGAGCTGAACGTGCCGGTCATTGCGCTGTCGCAGCTGTCCCGCGCGGCGGAAAAGGCCAGCGGGCGCTCGGATCACAGGCCGCAGCTTTCCGACCTGCGGGATTCGGGCTCCATCGAGCAGGACGCGGACGTGGTGCTGTTCCTCTACCGCGAGGGGTACTATACCTCCATGAGCGGCGAGAGCATGGAGGACGCCGATTCCAGCACGGCCGAGTGCATCATTGCCAAAAACCGCCACGGCGAAACGGGCAAGGTGGACCTTGGCTGGGACGGCGCGCACACCCGGTTCATGAATGTGGACTACAGCCATGGATAACGAATTTGAGGGGGCGGTGCTGGCCTTTGCCCGGGAGGCCGGCCTTTTCTGCCCCGGCGACAGGGTCATTGCGGCGGCCTCGGGCGGGGCCGACTCCATGGCCCTTTTGCAATTTCTGCTGCGGTACAGGGAACGGCTGGGCATTTGCGTGGAGGCGGTGCACGTGGATCACCGCCTGCGGCCCGAATCCGGCGAGGTGGCGGAGTTTGTGGCGGAGTTCTGCGCGGCGCGCGGGGTAACGCTGCATCGCTTTGCCGCCGATGCGCCGGTGGGGCACCGCAGCGAGGAGTGGAGCCGCGAGCTGCGCTACGGCTATTTTGAGCGGCTGGCGGCGCAGAACGGCGCAAAGATCGCCACCGGGCACACCCTGTCGGATCAGGCGGAAACGCTTTTGTTCCGGCTGGCGCGGGGCACCGGGCTGAAAGGAGCCTGTGGGATTCCGGTGCGGCGGGGGCCTTTTGTGCGGCCCCTGCTGGGCGTGACCAAAGCCCAGGCCGAGGCATATTGCCGGCGGCAGGGCATTGTGTACGTGACGGACGGCGACAACCTAACCGACGCGTATGCCCGCAACCGCATCCGGCACCATGCCCTGCCCGCGCTGGAGAGCGTGAACCCGGCGGCGCAGAGCGCCCTGGGGCGCTTTTGCGAAAGGCTTGCGGAAACGGAGCGATATTTGGCCCGGCAGGGGGCACACTTACTAGAGCGCGCCGCACGGCCGGGGGGGTATGACCTGACGGTGCTGGCCGGCGCCGACCCGGTGGAACGGCAGGCGGCCCTGCGGCTTTTGGCCGAGCGGGCCCGCCCGCTGCGCGAGGGGGACCTGCCCCGCCTGGAAGGGCTGGCAGCCGCCGGCCGGGGGGCGGTGCAGCTTGCCCCGGGCGCGGTGCTGGCGGCGGGGCGGGGCCTGCTTTTCTGGCAGGAACCCCTGCCGCCGGAAAGCGCCTTTGAACCGGCCCCGTTTGCGCCCGGCGTTTACCGGCTGCCCGGCGGTTACCGGGTGGAATTGCTGCTTTTACAGGGCAAAGAATGTGAAGAAAGTATAAAATTTGCCCAAACCGATAAAAAAGCCTTAAACAATTGCGCAGATTATGCTAGAATAACTGGTAGCTTATGCCTGCGCACCCGCAGGCCGGGGGATGTTTTTCGCCCGGCGGGCCGGAACGTGGGCAAAACGCTGAAAAAGCTGTACAACGAATTGGGCGTGCCCCTTGCCCAGCGCAGCGCTTTGCCGCTGCTTGCCGCAGGCAGCCAGGTGGCATGGCTTTGGGGGCAGGGCTTTGCCCAGGGCCTTGCGCCCACGGGCGCCACCCGGACCCTGCTGGTGGTACGGCCGGAAAAAGAACATAGTGCGGAGGGAATGGCATGAGCCAGCAAGACGATATCCTAAAGGTGCTGCTCAGCGAAGAACAGCTGAAAGCCAAATGCGCCGAGATGGGCGCCCGGATCACCCGGGACTACCAGGGCAAAAACCTGCTTTTGGTCACGGTGCTGAAAGGGGCGGTGGTGTATCTGGCGGATCTGATGCGCTGCATCGACCTGCCCTGCGCCATTGATTTTATGGTGGTGTCCAGCTACGGCAGCGGCGTTAAAACCAGCGGCGTGGTGAAGATCGTGAAGGATCTGGATCAGGACCTCTCCGGGCGGGACATCCTGATTGTAGAGGACATTCTGGATTCCGGCATGACCCTTTCCTACCTGAAAGGCCTTTTGCAGAGCCGCCGCCCCGCCAGCATCCGCATCGCCACCCTGCTGGATAAGCCCAGCCGCCGCAAGGTGGATCTTCAGGCGGACTATGTGGGGTATGAGGTGCCGGACGAGTTTGTGGTGGGCTATGGCCTTGATTACGACGAACAATACCGCAATCTGCCCTATGTGGGCGTTTTGAAACCCGAGGTCTACACAAAATAAGCGTCCAGTGCAAGGGGGCTAGGCGCCCTTTTTCCCTGTACGGATAGGAGATGAAGTTTTTGCAGCGCAAACCCAAATTCAACGGCGTTTACCTTGCGGTGCTGCTGGCCGTGGTGTGGCTGGCCATCAGCCTGTGGGGCAGCATGGGCGCCACAAACACCACCAGCATGGCGTATTCAAAAATGCTGAGCTATTTCGAAAACAACCAGGTGGTGGCGTTCGAGCTGGATCAGAACACCGGCATCATTACCATGGCCCTGAAAGAGGGGGCCGTGGAGCTGCCCAAAAATGCGAAGGAGACCACCGGCGCCACCCAGCAGCAGCAGGCCCAGCAGGGGCTTTTGGCCGCCATGCTGGGCGGCGAACAGGCGGAGCCGGTGCTGCCCAGCGGCGCAGGCATTTACCATGTGAGCTACAAGCTGCCCGCGCTGAACCTGTTTGTGAGCACCCACATGCAGGATTATGTGGACCAGTACGACGCAGCCAACCCCGACGCGCCCATGGTCTACGACATCAGCCAGGCCAAGGCCAGCGTGCCCTGGTTTGAGATCCTGATGATGGTTATGCTGGTGGGCAGCATGATCTTTGTGTTCTACACCATGTACCGGGGCGGCCAGGGCGGCAATATCATGAATGTGGGCCGCGCCAAGGTGAAGGACCAGAGCGAGGAAAAGCGCAAGACAACCTTTGCCGATGTGGCGGGCGCGGACGAGGAAAAGGCCGAGCTGGAAGAGATCGTGCAGTTTTTGAAAAACCCCGGCCAGTTCAACAGCCTGGGCGCGCGCATTCCCCACGGCGTATTGCTGGTGGGCCCCCCAGGTACCGGCAAAACGCTGCTGGCCCGGGCCTGTGCGGGCGAGGCGGGCGTGCCCTTCTACTCCATCTCCGGCTCTGACTTTGTGGAGATGTATGTGGGCGTGGGCGCCTCCCGCGTGCGCGATCTGTTTGAAAAAGCGAAAAAGTCCGCCCCCAGCATTATTTTCATCGACGAGATCGACGCCGTGGGCCGCCAGCGCGGCACCGGCCTGGGCGGCGGGCACGACGAGCGGGAACAGACCCTGAACCAGATGCTGGTGGAGATGGACGGCTTTGGCGCCAACGAGGGCGTGATCGTGATTGCCGCCACCAACCGCGCCGACATCCTGGATCACGCGCTGCTGCGCCCCGGCCGGTTTGACCGCACGGTGTATGTAGGCCTGCCGGACGTGAAGGGCCGCGAGGAGATCCTGCGGGTGCACACCCGCAAAAAGCCCCTTGCGCCGGACGTAAACCTGAAAACCATTGCCCAGTCCACCGTGGGCTTTGCGGGCGCCGACCTGGAAAACCTGGTGAACGAGGCGGCCCTGCTGGCCGCCCGCCGGGGCAAAAAGGCCATCACGGAAAAAGAGATTGAGGAGGCGTCCATCAAGGTGGTGGCTGGCCCTGAGAAAAAGAGCCGTGTGGTTACCGAGAAGGAAAAACGCCTTACCGCGTATCACGAGGCGGGCCACGCCATTACCAGCTGGTATTGCCCCACCAACGACCCGGTGCACCAGATCAGCATTATCCCCCGGGGCGCTGCGGGCGGCTACACCATGTATCTGCCCGATAAGGACGCCAGCTATGTGACCAAGACCGCCATGCAGGAGCGGATCGTGAGCCTGCTGGGCGGCC
Organism: Oscillospiraceae bacterium; assembly: GCA_022835495.1. Classification (NCBI taxonomy): domain Bacteria; kingdom Bacillati; phylum Bacillota; class Clostridia; order Eubacteriales; family Oscillospiraceae; species Oscillospiraceae bacterium. The sequence goes on along the minus strand of BQOK01000001.1, from coordinate 2,205,987 downwards.
GCGTGGCGGAGCTGCTGGTGCTGGACGATATCTCCACAGGCGCCTCCAACGACTTGGAACGCGCCACCGAGACCGCCCGCGCCATGGTTACCCGGTACGGCTTCTCCGAGCGCATGGGGCCTGTGGTTTACGGCTCTGAGCCGGGAGAAACTTTCCTGGGGCGCGATTTTACCCAGGGCCGCGGCTATTCCGAGACCATCGCGGCTGAGATCGACAGTGAGATCCGGGATATTGTGGACGAGGCGTTCGAAACGGCCCGCCGCACCCTGAGCGAGCACCGCGACCAGCTGGAAACCGTGGCGCAGGAGCTGATGGCCCGCGAGAAGCTGAGCGGCGAGGAGTTCAAGCAGATTATGGAGGGGGGGACCCTGCCCCCGCTGGACAGCACCGAGCGCGCCCAGCCTGCCGAAACGGCCGAGCCCGCGGAGCCGGCGGAGCCCGCCGAAACGGCGCAGGAGCCCGAGGCCCCGGCCCCCAGTGAGACCGACCCAAACGCCCAGGGCGAATAAGCGTTCGCCGGCACTGAAAAAAGGAGGCAATTCTTCATGGAAGAGAATTTCGACCTTTTGGCTCAATCGCGCGCCAACTATTACACCAAGGGCAGCCCGGTACAGTTTGTGAAGGTGGAGCTGCTGAAGGGTGATGTGAGCGGCGACGTGGCCGTTTGCCTGTCGTTCAAAAATATTTCCGGCGAGCCGCTCACCGGCCTGGTGGTCACCTTTAAATGCAAGGACCGCAGCGGCGGCATCGTGTGCCAGGATCAGTTCTATTATCAGGATCTGGACGCGGCCAACGGCCAGGTGTTCGGCGCCGACGACGCGGTGTATATCAGCCAGACCCCCATCGGCAGCGTGGAGGTGGATTTGGGCCAGGCGTATCTGGCAAACGGCACCGCTGTTGATTTGACCCGTTACCCCCGCGTGCGGCTGCCGGCCCCCAAAAAGCTGCCCGCAGAGCTGGCCCGCAAGCTGGGGGAGCGCACCCATAAAGAGGGCCTGAGCGTTGTGCCCCAGGTGCTGGACGAGGGCTGGTATTGCGCCTGCGGCGCGTTCCACCCCCGCGAGGAGGAGGGTGTGTGGTGCAGCGAGTGCGGCTCGGACCGCATCCTGCTGCAAAACACGCTTTCCAGCCTGCTGCAGGCCGGTAAAGCAGCCCCCGCCACCGACGACCAGCCCACCCGCATGGCGCCGCCCGTGCGCCCCGAAGAGCCCACCCGGGCCGTGCCCCCGCTGGGAGGGGCGGCCCAGCAGAATTATACACCCGCACCCCAGGCGGCGCCGGAAGAAGAGCTGGGCTATGACGACAGCGACGTTTTGCTGGCGCCCCCCAGCCGCGCAGCCCGTGCGGCGCGGCCCGCACAGCAGGAGCCCCGCCAGGCGGCGGCGCCTGCGCGCCAGCCCTACGCTGCGGCGCGCCGCTATGAGCCGGAGGAAGAGGAGTATCCCCAGGAGGAAGACCCGCGCGACGTGATCGCCGGGCAGATCATCCGCTGGGCGCCCCCCATCACCGGCGTGCTGTGCGCCATTATTGCGGTGATCGGGTTCTTTATGGCCCGGTAAGATGTTTAAAAAGAAGCCCCGCTTTGCATTCACAAGAATGCAAAGCGGGGCTTCTTTTTGCCTGTTTCAGGGATTTGTGCACAAGAAAATGTAAAATCCATGGTAAAAAGATGAAGTTTGTGAATTCTATGGTAGACATTCTCATTCACAAAAACAGACAGTTTCGTCCTGGTCAAAACCACCTGTTTTCGAGGGGGATTAAGCTTATTTTTATTATAAAACGCCTGAACGAAAATGTCTACTTTTTGTTCGATGTGCATTGGAGGAAAAAAATGAAACGCAGTATGGTAAAAGTACTGAGCTTTTTCGTTGCGGCGTCACTGACTTTGGGCGTTTATTTTCCTGTGCCCTACGCGGCGGCGGCCGCGGCGGAGGGCGAGGGCTTTTCTGTAAATGCGGCAGAATCCGGAACTGCAGATTTAAAGCCCACAGGCCCTGCCGCAGGTGAGCTGGCCGGGGAAGCCGGCGAAGAACCCGCCGCCCTGCCCACCACGGAGCCCACAGCGCTTCCCGGTGAGGGGCAGCCAGCTGACCCCCCGGCCGCGCCCAGCGCTGCGCCCACGCAGGAGCCAGGTGAAGCGGCAGGGGCCGAACCTGGCGAAACGCCGGAGGCGGGGGCAGAACCGACCGCCGCGCCCGGTGAACCCCCTTTGCCGTCCATGTCTGCGGGAGAGGAGATGGGCAGGGCGCGCTATACCGCAGAACAAAACAACGGCGGGCCAGGCCAGGGCGTGATGGTGTGCCGCGTTACAGATAACAATGGAAAATCCGACGAGTATGGGACCCTGCAAGAAGGGATATCGGCTGCGGCCAGCGGAGATACCGTCACTCTACTCTCCAACGTGGAAATAGCCGCCACCCTGACGCTGGAGAAGGGCCTTGTGCTGGACGGCGCGGGCAAGACCGCTACGGTTACGGACACGGCGAAGGCTACGTGCGCGTTCAAGGTGTCGACCGCCGAGGCGGTGACCCTGAAAAACCTGACCCTCATTGGGGCGAAAAACGGCGTGAAGCTGGCGAACGCCGCGGCCAACCTCACCCTTGCCGGCTGCGTGTTCAGCGTTTCAATGTATGGAGTGGATGGACAGCTTGATAATAGCGGGAAATACAGCGGTATGTCCCTTGTGCTGGATCACACGCAGCTCAAAGATTCCGCTGTGGCGGATTTTGAAACCGACGCGCATATCATCACATCTTCTCGGGGGATACAGTTATATAACGCCCAAAATTCCACGGTGGAGCTACGCAACGGCAGCTCGCTGAATGGGTTTGGATATTGCATCAATGTGTCCGGCACTATGCGCAACGATGGAGTGATCGACACCAGTGGGCTGGTGATCACTATTGACCATTCCCAGCTGCGCGGCTGGACCAGCTTCAACGTGTGGGGCTCGAATGGGATCTATACTCTCCGCGATTCCCGCGTTTTGGGGATCAACGTAAGCAGTGCGGCAAGCAATAACTTTTCCGCAATTGTCTTCAATAAAGACCCGGAAACTCCCGCGCGTGATAACACCCTGAATATTGAAAATTCCACTATCACCAACTATCAGGCTGGAAGCTGCAGAGAGGAACTGCTGCGCATTGCCTGCGAGATCAACAAGCTGAACCTTTCAGGCGCGGTGAATTTTGTCGACACTACTGGAAATATCACGTCCGCTCTTTTTCTTGACGAGATGGGCGATCCCGTTGCATTCATTCAGAACAACATAAACATTGCGCCGGGAGCACAGGTGAACTGCACCAGCATAAGCGAGGGGCAAACCCGCTCAATTCCGCTGGCTCCGGACTATAAAATCAAAAAAACTTGCAAAGATGAAAGCGGAAAACCAGCCGTCAGCTACGGCACTTCGTTTAGGGCCGTTGTTTCCCGGGTGGATTACGAGAAGGCCCAGGAAAACAACGAAACGATCATTCTGCTGAAGGACATTGACGCCTCTGGCTTTGCGGTGAACAGCGAGCACGGCCACGGCAACGAGTACGGCGGATGGACCCTGGATCTTGCGGGCTGTACCCTGCGGGTGGGCCAGTGGGATGCAGACAAGGTGAAGGTGATCGACACGTCGGTGGACCATACCGGCCGCCTGCTGGCGGGCGGAAAGTCCGTATTGGCCGCCAGGATCGGCGATGTGCTGTATCCCACCATCGCGGCCGCGCTGGAAAAGGTGAAGGCCGGTGAAACCATTGTGGTGCTGCCGGGGACCTATGGTGAAAAGGTGCTCTTGCATGGGCGACCGGAAAATATTACCCTGCGAGCTGAAACTTTGGGGCAGGTGGTCCTGACCGGGGGCGTTGCGGGCGGAGATGCAGGCAACCTGTTCCCCGCAGCCTTTACAGTGGAAAATTTGGTGTTTCAAAACTGCGGACTGAATCTGGGAAACACCTTTAAAGAAAATAGCGCATGCGATGTGAAAATTCAGAATAACCGATTTTTGTATACCGATCCTGCGCAAGTTTCGGTGGGAATCAACATCAATGTGAACGCGAAGGTAAACAACCGCAGTGGCACCTTTACCATCCAAAATAACGAGTTTGACTACTCAGCTCTTGCGGCGGAGCAGGCAAAAGGGTACGCCGCGGTCAATTGCTCCGAAATCGGCGCGAAAATGGTCATAACAAAGAATGTGATCCGAGGCGCGGGCCGGGGAATCCAGGCTACCATGCTGGGAACCGAAACGGTAGCAGAGGTCACAGACAATACCCTGGAGAACATTGTGCTGCGCGGCATCCAGCTTGCAGGCCAAAACAGTGCCCAGAACCAGGGAACCGGCAGCGCCACTGTGACTGGCAATCTGCTGAAAAATTGCGGTACCGGCCTGCGGCTGCACGAAAATTACAATGTTGTGGGCAGTGTGGGCACCCTGACCTTTGAAAAGAACCGCTTTGTCGGCTGCGCCGAGGATCTGTGGAACCTTTCGCCCAAAACCGAGCTGGACGGCTCGGGCAACTACTACGGCGGCGGGCTGCCAAAATGCAACCTCTCCACCGATGGGGCGCTGCCCAACTATAAGGTGAAGTGCGAGAGCTATTATGAGGATGAGGCCATGAAGGTTCTGCTGGCCGTGAGCGCGGCGGAGAGCCAGGTGGACAAGGACAAGGTGGAAACGCCCCCGCTGCCCGCCGGCGCCCCTGCCGGTACGGTTATCACCGATGAGAACAAAAAAACTGCGGTGGAAGATCTGAACAACGAAATCGCGGCCAACCCCCACGCGGCCAGCCCGGCCCAGGGCCTTGCCAAAGCGGCCCATGAACAGCTGAGCGAGGGGGACCAGGTTTACCTGAAGATCGGGCTGAACGACGTGGAGTTAAGGGCCGATTACGATGCGGAGCAAAAGCAGGTGGTGCTGACGCCGGCGGTTCTTACCTTCAAGGTGGAGCCCTGGGTAAAGCCCGCCAGCGGCACAGAGGCCCGGCTGGAAAACAATAAACTGAGCGGCGGGGCCGTTACATTCCGCCTGCCGGTGCCCGGGGCCATTGCACTGGGCAGCCAGACGAAGGTGGAGCACCTGCGGGCAGACGGCACGGTGGCCGACATCCAGTGGCCGTTTGTGCAGCAGCAGGAGGGCGAAAAGTTTGTGCGGGTTTCGGCCGCGCATTTCAGCGATTTTGTGGTGACCTTCAATGCTTACAAGCCGCCCGAGAACCAGAGCGGCGGCTCGGGCGAACAGCCGGCGGCGACGCCGGTGCCTTACAACTGGTATGGGGTGCTGGCGCAGCTGCAGGCGCTGGGGGACAAGGGGAGCCTGACGGTGGACGTGGCGCGGGAATTGGCTGTGCCGCAATACATCTGGCAGCAGATCTTCGGCAAGGATGTAACGGTGGTCTTTAAGCGGGGGCTGGATTCCTTCCGCTTTAACGGCCTGCAGCTGAAAGAGGCGGGCTTTGACCCGGACAACGGGCACAACCTGAACGATCTGGCGGCTTATACCACCGAAACACTGGGAGCAAAGAAAGCCGCGGCCCCCACCGAAGCGCCCGCGGAGCAGCCGGAAACAACGGCAGAACCGGAGCCGACCCAGGCGCCCAAGCCCACCACCGAGGCGCCGCGGCCCAGCGAAACGCCGCAGGCGGCGCCCAGCGCCACGCCTGCGCCCACAGCGGCACAGGGAGCCAGGCCGGGCGTGTGGCTTTGGGTGACGATCGGCGCGGCAGCATTGCTGCTGATCCTGGTGGCAGCGCTGGCGGCAGTGCGCCGGCGCAGATAAAGGCGCGCAAGCCGCGAAAACGGCGGCCAGAGCGGGAGAGCCGGAAGGGCTCGTTGTTTCGCTGTAGAACGTTTTTACTTCCTTACCCCCCGGCGCTTGGCGCCGGGGGGCCTTTTTGCAGGAGGGGCCGTCTTGACATTTTGTGGGTGCGCGTGGTTAAATAAGAAAGAATGTACAAAATATAGGGGACAGGTGCGCCAAAAAGCGCGCCGCCGCCGTTTTGACGGCGGTGCGGCGCGCTTTTTGTGAGGCGCGGACCGTTTTGCGAAAGGGAGAAAAGCAAGTTGGCAAAAAAACAGGATTACGGCAACGAGAGCATTACCAGCCTGAAGGGCGCTGACCGAGTGCGCAAGCGCCCTGCGGTCATTTTTGGCTCGGATGGGGCGGAGGGCTGCGCGCATTCGATCTTTGAGATTCTTTCCAACTCCATCGATGAGGCCCGCGAGGGCTACGGCGACCGGATCGTGCTCACCCGCTTTGCGGACGGCAGTATCCAGGTGGAGGACTTTGGCCGCGGGCTGCCGGTGGATTTTAACAAACGGGAGAACCGCTACAACTGGGAGCTTTTGTTCTGCGAGATGTACGCGGGCGGCAAATACGGTGCGGGCGACGATAACTACGAGTATTCGCTGGGGCTGAACGGCCTGGGCCTGTGCGCCACCCAGTACGCCAGCGAGTGGATGACCGCCGACGTGTACCGCGACGGCTTCCACTATCACCTGGAATTCCGCCATGGCGAGCCGGTGGGCAAGCTGCAGCAGGAGCCGGCCACCCGGAAAAAGACCGGCACCACCATCCGATGGAAGCCGGACACACAGGTGTTCACCGACATCAATGTGCCCGCCGAGTATTTTGCGGACACCATGAAGCGGCAGGCCGTGGTCAACGCGGGCCTTACGCTGGTGCTGGCGGACGAGACGGGCGGCAAAAAGACCACCACCGAGTTCTATTACGAAAAGGGCATTGAGGACTACGTGAACGAGGTGGCGGGGTTGGACGCGCTGACGCCGGTGCTGTATTGCGAGTCGGCCGCGACCGGCCGCGACCGGGAGGACCAGCCCGATTACAAGGTAAAAATGAGCGCGGCTTTTTGCTTCTCCAACAAAAACCAGCTTTTGGAATACTACCACAATTCCAGCTTTTTGGAGCATGGCGGCAGCCCGGACCGGGCGGTGCGCACGGCCTTTGTGAACCAGATCGACAATTACCTGAAAAACAAGGGGCTTTACAAGAAAAATGAGAGCAAGATCACCTTTGCCGACGTGCAGGACTGCCTGATTTATGTGTCCAGCAGCTTTTCCACCCGCACCAGCTATGAAAACCAGACCAAAAAGGCCATCACCAACAAATTTGTGGGGCAGGCCATTACCGAGTTTTTGAAGCACTACCTGGAAGTGTATTTTCTGGAAAAGCCGGACGAGGCCCAAAAGATCTGCCAGCAGGTGCTGATCAACAAGCAGAGCCGCGAGCACGCGGAAAAAGCCCGCCAGACCATTAAAAAGACCATGGTGAGCCAGCTGGATATCGCCAACCGGGTGCAAAAGTTCGTGGACTGCCGCACCAAGGACGCCAGCCGCCGCGAGCTGTACATCGTGGAGGGCGATTCGGCCATGGGCGCGGTGAAGCAGAGCCGGGACTCTGAATTTCAGGCCATCATGCCCATCCGGGGCAAGATCCTGAACTGCCTGAAGGCGGATTACGACCGCATTTTCAAATCCGAGATCATCACCGACCTGATCAAGGTGATGGGCTGCGGGGTGGAGCTGGGCGGAAAGGCGAAAAAAGACCTTGCCACCTTTAATCTGGATAACCTGCGCTTCAACAAGGTGGTGATCTGCACCGACGCCGATGTGGACGGCTACCAGATCCGAACCCTGGTGCTGACCATGATCTACCGCCTGGTGCCCACCCTGATCCAGGAGGGCTACGTGTATATTGCGGAAAGCCCCCTGTACGAGATCAACACCCGCAGCAAGACCTATTTTGCCTACACCGAGCCGGAAAAGGCCAATATCATGAGCCGCATCGACGGCAAGGAAAAATACACCATCCAGCGCTCCAAGGGCCTGGGCGAGAACGACCCGGAAATGATGTGGCTCACCACCATGAACCCCGCGAGCCGGCGGCTGATCAAGGTGGACCCGGAGGAGGCCGAGCGCACCTCGCGGGTGTTCGACCTGCTTTTGGGCGACAACCTGGCGGGCCGCAAGGAGCACATTGCCCTGCACGGGGCCGAGTATCTGGATGATCTGGATGTTTCCTGACCGGGGCGCATGTATTTGGATCGGCCTGCGCCGGCTGGCGGCAAAACGCCGGGCCGGCGGATCTGTAACTTTGAGGTGAGGAAAGAGAATGGCTAAAAAGCAACCCAAAAAGATCGCTCCCGCACGCCCGCAGCTGGGCGACGGGGTGGAGATACTGGACGCCGGTGTGGTGCTGCAAACGCCCATTACCGAAACGCTGGAAAAAAATTATATGCCCTATGCCATGAGCGTGATCGTGAGCCGCGCTTTGCCCGAGATCGACGGCTTTAAGCCCGCCCACCGCAAGCTGCTGTACACCATGTACGGCATGGGCCTGCTGAAGGGCGGACGCACGAAAAGCGCCAACATTGTGGGCAGCACCATGCACCTGAACCCCCACGGCGATGCGGCGATCTATGAAACCATGGTGCGCATGGGGCGCAGCAACGAGAGCCTGCTGGTGCCCTTTGTGGACTCCAAGGGCAACTTTGGCAAGGCGTACAGCCGGGATATGTCGTATGCGGCAAGCCGATATACCGAGGCAAAGCTGGACCCGGTGTGCGAGGAGCTGTTCCGCGACATCGACAAGGACACCGTGGACTTTGTGCCCAACTACGACGGCACCACCACCGAGCCGACCCTGCTGCCGGTCACGTTCCCCACGATCCTGGCCAACAACACCCTGGGCATCGCGGTGGGCATGGCCTCGAACATCTGCTCGTTTAACCTGGCGGAGCTGTGCGAGACCACCGTGGCCCTGATGAAGGACCCGGGGCACGACCTGCTCAGCACCCTGCCCGCGCCGGACTTTGTGGGCGGCGGCGAGATCTTATACAACGAGGAGGAGCTGCGCCGCATCTATGCCACGGGCCGCGGCAGCGTGCGGGTGCGCGCGATCTACAACTACGAAAAAGACGGCAACATGCTGGAGATCACCCGCATTCCCCCCACCACCACGGTGGAGGCGATCATGGACAAGATCGCAGAGCTGGTAAAGGCGGGCCGGGTGAAAGAGATCAGCGACATGCGGGACGAGACCGACCTGAACGGCCTGAAGCTCACCATCGACCTGAAGCGCGGGCAGGACCCGGACAAGCTGATGCAGAAGCTGTTCCGCATCACCCCGCTGGAGGACTCGTTCGCCTGCAACTTCAATGTGCTGGTGGGGGGGCAGCCCCGGGTAATGGGGGTTGCCGAGATCCTGAACGAGTGGACCGCGTTCCGCACCGAATGCGTGCGCCGGCGCACCTATTACGATCTGCAGGGCAAGAAAAAGCGCCTGCACCTGCTCAAGGGCCTGGAGGCCATTCTGCTGGACATCGACAAGGCCATCCGCATCGTGCGCGAGACCAGCGAGGAGGCCGAGGTGGTGCCGAACCTGATGATCGGGTTTGGCATCGACCAGATACAGGCGGAGTATGTGGCCGAGATCAAGCTGCGGCACCTTAACCGGGAGTATATCCTCAAGCGCACCCAGGAAACCGACGAGCTGGAAAAGGAGATCGCGAGGCTGGAGGCGATCCTGGGCTCGAACGCCAAGATCCGCCGCATCATTATGGAGGAACTGGCCGCCGTGGCCAAGAAATACGGCCAGCCGCGGCGCTGCCCCATCCTGTACGAGGCTCCGGCGGCCGAGGAGGAAACCGAGGAGGACACCATGCCGGATTACCCGGTGACCGTGTTCTTTACCCGGGAGGGGTACTTCAAAAAGATCACCCCCCAGTCGCTGCGCATGAGCGGCGAGCAAAAGCTCAAGGAGGGCGACGAGATCAACTGGCAGTGCGAGACCCACAACGCGGTCTGGCTGCTTTTCTTCACCAATCATCACCAGGTGTACAAGTGCCGCGCGGGGGATTTTGCCGACACCAAGGCCAGCGTTCTGGGTGATTATGTGGCCGTGAAGCTGGGCATGGAGGAGGGAGAGATCCCTGTGTTTTTGGCCGTGACCGACGATTACAAGGGCCACATGCTGTTCTTCTTTCAAAACGGCAAATGCGCCCGGGTGCCCCTTGCCAGCTACGCCACCAAGCAAAACCGCAAAAAGCTGCTGAACGCTTACAGCGACAAAGCGGAGCTGGCGGCCATGCTGCAGCTGCCGGGGGAGGCGGAGCTGGCCGTGCGCACCACGGCGGGCAGGCTGCTGCTGGTGCACTCGACCCAGATCAGCGAAAAGCAGACCCGTGATTCCGCGGGCGTGGGGGTCGTGACCCTGAAGAAAAACCAGCGCGTGGAGAGCGTAAAGCCGGCGGGCGAGGTGGAGCTGGCCAATCCGCACCGCTACAGGGTGCGCACCCTGCCCGCCGCGGGCGCGCTGCTGCGCCAGGAGGACCTGGCGGAACAGCTGCAGCTGGGCCTGTGAACCATAAGCCGCGGCGGAGGAAAGGCTGTTTTTCGACCATGCGGACACTTGCAATAAGATTTTTGGTTCGAAGCAATAAAAAAGGCCGCCGGAACCCGGCGCAAAGCCAGAAATTTCTTGCATTTTGCGGCCGGCTGTGATATTATTTATCGTGCATAATAAGCTAAGGGAGCGTTCACACTATGAGTATTATTGAGATCATCAGCGGCGTTGTGCTGATTCTGGCTGCCCTGGCCATCGTTGGGCTTACCCTCGCGCAGGAATCCAAGGGCAAGGGGCTTTCGGGCGCCATTATGGGCGACAACAGCATGATGGAAGCGGGCCGCACCCGCGCCAAGGACGCCAAGATGGCGAAAGCCACCAAGATCCTGGGCATCGTGTTCATCGTGGTAACAATTTTGGTCAGCGTTCTGAGCGTCATGAAAGGCTGATCCCAAGAGAGCAAGAGGGTCCGCGCTGGCGCGGGCCCTCTTTGTTTGCTGGGGGCCGGGAGAACCGGGAGGAGAAAACAAGATGTCGATACGTTCCAAGGTACTGCGCGAGATCGAAAAGAAGCCCCGCCGATTAAAAGAGCTGAAGGAAAAGCTGGGCAACGACAAAAAGGTGCAGCGGGCGGTGGAAGAACTGCTGGCAAAGGGCAGGATCTGCCAGAAACAGGGCGCCTATTTTGCGGTGAAAAGCCGCATGGCGGAGGAGGCGCTGCCCTGCACGCTTGTAAAACTGGGCGGCAGCTTTGCGTTTGCCGCCCAGAATGCAGGGGGGCCGGATGTATTCATCCCATCCCGGGGGCTTTCGGGGGCGCTGCCCGGCGACGGCGTGCTGGTGCGCCTGTATGAAAAGCCGCGGGTGCCCGGCAGCCTGGAAGGCGAGGTCCTGGCGGTCACCGAACCGCGGCAGGCCTTTGTGGGCACGGTGACGGAGGAAAACGGCAGGCTGTATCTGGCGCCGGACGAGTGCCCTTCGCTGCGCATCCAGATCAAAAAGAGCGCCGACGGCGGCGCCCAGAACGGCGACAAGGCGGCGGTGGAGCTGCTCACCCGCGGCGCCGACTATGCCGAGCACCGGGCGGGCGTGGCCATGCGTTTTGGCAGCGCGGGGGAAGCCAAGCAGTGCGTGCGCGCGCTTTTGTACAGCGCGGGGCTGTCCCGCCATTTCCCCGAAAAGGTCAAGGCCGAGGCACGCAAGCTGGCCGAGCCCCAGGCCGCCGATCTGAAAAAGCGCACCGACCTGCGCCACTGGCCCATTTTCACCATTGATTCCGCCCAGACCAAGGACATTGACGACGCCATCAGCCTGGCGGTGAGCGAGGCGGGCTATGAGCTGGGGGTGCACATTGCGGATGTGAGCCATTATGTGCGCCCGGGCAGCGAACTGAACAAGGAGGCGCTGCGCCGCGGAACCTCGGTCTATTATGCCGACAGCGTGATCCCCATGCTGCCGCGGCAGCTGTCGAACGGGCTGTGCAGCCTGAACGAAGGGGCGGACAGGCTTGCGTTCTCCTGCCTGATGCAGCTTGATGCAAAGGGCCAGGTAAAGAGTTTCCGCTTTGAAAAGACCGTGATCCGCAGCCGGGTAAAGGGCGTGTACAGCGAGCTGAACGCCCTTTTGGAGGGGGCGGCGGACGATGCGCTGCAAAAAAAATATGCCGATGTGGCAGAGCAGCTGCCCGCCATGCGCGAGCTGTATGAAAAGCGCACCGCGCTGCGCAGGCAGCGGGGCGGCATTGAGCTGGAAAGCGGCGAGGCCAAGCTTTTGCTGGACGAAGAAGGGCGCTGCGTGGGCGTGGAGAAGCGCCGGCGCGGCCTGACCGAGCGCATGATCGAAGAGTTTATGCTGCTGGCGAACGGGTGCGCGGCCAGGCTGGCGCGGGAAAACGAGCTGCCCTTTGTGTACAGGGGGCACGAGGAGCCGGACCCGGAGCGGGTGGAAAAATTGCAGGCCCTGCTGCGGGCCTGCGGGCTGAAGGCACAATTTGCGGGCGAAGTTCCCACCCAGCCCGAGCTGGCGGCGCTGCTGGACTCTACCCGCGGCACCCCGCTGGAACGGCCGGTGCACACCGCGGTGCTGCGCACCATGGCCAAGGCAAAGTATGAGCCGGAGCCCAAAGGGCATTACGGCCTGGCGCTTGCGGATTACGCCCACTTTACAAGCCCCATCCGGCGCTACCCGGATCTGGCCATCCACCGCATCCTGAGCGATTGGTGCGCCGGGGTGGACCGGGGCGAAGTGAAAAAGCGGTATGAAAAATTTGCCGCTGAGGCAAGCGGGGAGTCCAGCGCGCGGGAGGTGGCCGCCATGCAGCTGGAACGCGCGGCGGAAGGCTGCTACAAGGCCGAGTATATGGGCGCCCACCTGGGCGAAACCTTTGGGGGCATTGTGTCCGGCGTGACGCGCCAGGGCCTGTATGTGGAGCTGGAAAATACCGTGGAGGGGCTGGTGCGCACCGATACCCTGTGCAAGGGCGAACCCGAGCTGACCGAGGGGGTGCGCTGGCGCGACCCGCTGACCGGCCGCCAGTGGGATCTGGGGCAGGCTGTGCAGGTAAAGGCGCTGGCGGTGGACGTGGCGCTGGGCCATGTGGATTTCGAGCTTTTGGAAGACTGAGCCATGGCAGGCGGCGCGGCCCGAACGGGAAGGTTCAGGGCGGCGCCGCCCGTGCTTTATTTTACTTTGAAAGGAAACGTGCCGCCGTGGACCGTGCGTTGAAGACCAAGTTTGCCATTTATTCCGTTTGCTTTGTAAACCTGATGTATATGCTGCCCGCCGTTGCGGTGAGCGGCATGGTGGCGGCGTTCCCGCAGGCGGGCGAGAACACCGTGCTGCTGGTGCTCACCCTGCCCAACCTCACCAGCATCCCGGGGCTGTTGGCGGTGCCGGCGCTGGAACGGCGCTTTTCGCAAAAGCAGCTCACGGCGGCGGCCCTGGCCGCCAGCTTTGCCTGTGGGACGCTGAGCCTTGTGTTTCACGCCGTGCTGCCCCTGCTCATTGCGCTGAGCGCGCTGCTGGGCATTGCCTACGGCATGACCTCGACCCTGTTCCCGCTGCTGGTGAGCGGCCATTTTTCCGGCGCAGAGCGCAGCCAGGTGATGGGCGTGGCCTCGGGCATGCTGCAGCTTGGCCGTGTGGCGGCGGTGCTGGTGGGCGGCGCGCTGGCCGGCTTTGGCTGGTATCACATCTACTGGTGCTTTGCGCTGGTGCTGGCGGCGCTGCTGGCGGCGGCCTTTTGGCTGCCCCGTGCGCCCGAAACGCAGGCGGGGGATCAGACCGGCCCGGAGGCCGACCGGTGGGATAAGCCCGCCACCGCGGGCCTTGCCGCCGTGGGCTTTTGCTTTGCGGCACTCTATTTTATCACCTCCACTCATCTGTCGCTTTACATTGAGGGCAACGGCCTGGGAACAGCCGCAATGACCGGGGCGCTCACCGCCCTGGGCAGCGTGCTTTCGGGGCTCCTGGCGGCCATGTACGGCCGACTGCGCCGGTTTACCGGCCCGTATACCTTTGCGCTGGCGCTGCTGCTGCTTGGGGCGGGGTATGTGCTGGCGGCGCTGCGCGTTACGGTTTTGGGCGCGGTGGTGTGCATTTGCGGCGCGTCCATGGGCATGGCGCTGTTCAGCCCCTGCCTGATGCTGGGCTTTGCGCGGTGCGCGGGCGGAAGGCATCTGCCCACGGTGACGGCGCTGGTACTTACCATTGTGAACGTGGGGTATTTCGTGTCGCCCTACCTTACCGGCGCGCTGGGGGCCCTGCTGCCAGGAAGCGGCGCAGCCCCGGTCTTTTTGGCCGCCGGGCTGCTTGCCTTGGCGGGCGCCGCGTTTTTGGCCGCGCGGGCGGCCTGGAAGCGCTGAACGGGGCGGAGCCTGCGGCGGCATAAAAAGAGCAAAGACCGCCCCAATGGGACAAGACTCCTGTATAAAACTGGTAATAACTGACAATCCTGTTTGCATATCCTACTATCGACCGTTCTGAAAAGAAAGGGGAGCATGCAAATGGAGCTTGCATTACTGCGCCGAAAGCCCGCCGGGGCGGCCGGCACATCCAGCCAGGGGAGCGAACCTGCGCTTCACACACCGGTTTTGGAACAGGAGCTGCGCGAATGCCTGGCCGAAATGCGCCACAACCAAATGCTTTTTGATCTGGAAACCGAGCCCGAACTGATCGACCAGAGGGTGTTCGAGTATCAGGCGATCCAGTGCCGTTACCGCTATTTACAGCGGCGCGCCCGGGCCATGGGGCTGCGGGCGATCCTGTGAGCGGGCTGCACCCGGCGGCACTTGCGGCCGCCGCGGTTTTGGTATTGATGGGGTTTGCCGCAAGCCGCCACAAAAAGCCGCTGCGCGCCAGCCTCACTTCGGCGCTGGCAGGCATGGGGGCGCTGGGCGCAGTAAACATGCTGGCGCCCTTTACCGGGGTGGGCCTGGCGCTGAACGCCTTCACCTCGTTCATGGCGGTGGTGCTGGGAGCGCCGGGCGTGGTGACCATGCTGGTGCTGAACCTGGTCTTCGGGCTGGTGTGAGCAGAGCTTGTACATGAGGGCGGGTTCCCGCAGAAGGGGGCCGCCTGAAAACTCCAAAAAAGGTCCGGGGCGGCATTCCAGCCGCCCCGGACCTTTTTTGGAGGTATAAAAGCCTATTTACCGCATCGATGAAGACCTGGGGCTTGAAGCGGTGGCAAGCGGATTTATTCGCATATCTTGTGGCTTTTTGCCCCGGGGGGCTTTTGTTTGCCCCAGCCTTTGTGCTATAATAACCGCAAGTGGGCATGGCAGCGGGTCGGCAGGCGCAGGGACTTGCCCTGGGGGCAGGCGGCCTGGCTGCGCCCCGGCGGCATTTGCGCCGCGCGCACATGCCGCTATGGAATTCAGGAATGGACATGGGAAAGGTATACATATGGCGAGCGAGCATAATCGGGAATTTCTTACCCTGCGGGACAGGTTTATTGAAAGCCGGTTTGGCCGGCTGAACCCGGTGCAAAAACAGGCGGTGTTCTGCACCGAGGGGCCTTTGCTGATTCTGGCAGGGGCGGGCAGCGGCAAGACCACCGTGCTGGTGAACCGCATTGCGAATATCATCCGTTTTGGAACGGCCCACGGCTCCGACTGGCTGCCGCGGGAGGCGGCGGCAGAGGATGTGCAGGCCCTAAGCGCGGCGGTGGAAAGCGGCGGCGAGCCGCCCGACTGGCTGTGGCCCATGCTGCGGCGGGACGCCGCCCGGCCCTGGAACGTGCTGGCGATTACCTTTACAAACAAGGCGGCGGGCGAGTTGAAAAGCCGCCTGGCGGCCATGCTGGGCGAGGAGCAGGGGGCGGATGTGAACGCCTCGACCTTCCATTCGGCCTGCGTGCGCATGCTGCGGCGGGACGCCGACCGGCTGGGGTTTCCCAAAAGCTTTACCATTTACGACACCGACGACCAGCAGCGGGCCATGAAAGAGGTCTACAAGCAGCTGCTGGTGGACGACAAGTTTTTGCCCGTGAAGTCCGCCCTGGGGCAGATCGGCCGCATGAAGGACCAGCTCATCGGCCCGGAGGAAGCGCTGGAAGCCCCGGCGGACACCAAGGCGGGGCT
Organism: Oscillospiraceae bacterium; assembly: GCA_022835495.1. Classification (NCBI taxonomy): domain Bacteria; kingdom Bacillati; phylum Bacillota; class Clostridia; order Eubacteriales; family Oscillospiraceae; species Oscillospiraceae bacterium. Next base: position 2,190,058 of record BQOK01000001.1, on the reverse strand, counting down.
GGTGGCAAAGGTCTACAAGGCCTATGCGGACCGGCTGCGCAGCGCCGGCGCGATGGACTTTGACGACCTGATCTACCACACGGTGTGCCTGTTTCAGGACCACCCGGACGTGCTGGAGTATTACCAGAAGAAGTACCGCTATGTGCTGGTGGACGAATACCAGGACACCAGCGTGGCGCAGTTCCAGCTGGTGCGCCTGCTGGCGGGCGGCTATAAAAATGTGTGCGTGGTGGGCGACGACGACCAGAGCATCTACCGGTTCCGGGGCGCCACCATTGAGAATATCCTGAACTTTGAGCAGCACTTCCAGGGCGCGAAGGTCATCCGGCTGGAACAGAATTACCGCTCCACCGCCTGCATCCTGAACGCGGCCAACTGCGTGATCCGCAACAACCAGGGGCGCAAGGGCAAGACCCTGTGGACCCAGAACGGGGAAGGGGAAAAGATCCACCACTACCTGGCCGAGAACGAGCAGGACGAGGCCAGCCAGATCGCCACCGTGATCGGTCAGAACCTGAAAAACGGCGCGCGCCTGCGGGATCACGCAGTGCTGTACCGCATGAACGCCCAGTCCGGCCCGGTGGAAACCTATTTTGCGCGGGCGGGCATCCCCTACAAGATCGTGGGCGGCCAGCGCTTTTACGACCGCAAGGAAGTAAAGGATATCATTGCGTATATGTCCATTGTGGCGAACCCCAGCGATGACCTGCGCCTGCGGCGCATCATCAACGAGCCGGCCCGCAAGATCGGCGGCACCACCCTGGACAAGATGGCCGACATTGCCGCGGGCCTGGGCGTGAGCCTTTTGCAGGTGTGCGAGCACGCGGCGGACTACCCGGCCATCAGCCGGGCGGCAAACGCGCTGCACGGCTTTTGGGGCATCTACCAGCAATTGTTGGATTCGGCAGAGAGCCAGCCGCTGGATGTGTTTGTGAGCGACATTCTGGAGTTGACAGGCTACCAAAAAATGCTGGAGGCGCAGGGCGATGAGGGCGCGGCACGCCTGGAGAACCTGGGGCAGCTGGTGTCCAGCGTGAAGACCTATGCCGACCAGCGGGGCCCGGAGGCCAGCCTTGCGGGCTTTTTGGAGGAGGTCGCCCTGATCTCGGACATCGACAGCTACGACGAGGAGACCGACGTGGTGGTCATGATGACGATGCACGCGGCAAAAGGCCTGGAATTTGATTACGTATTCATCCTGGGCCTGGAGGAGGGGATATTCCCCAGCGAGCTTTCGCGTTATTCGGACGAAGACCTGGAAGAGGAGCGGCGGCTGTGCTATGTGGGCATTACCCGGGCCCGCAAGGAGCTGTATCTCTCGTCGAGCCAGAGCCGCATGATCTTTGGCCAGACCCGGCGCAACCGCCCCTCGCGCTTTTTGGAGGAGATTGAGCCGGAGCTTGTGGACCAGACCGAGAGCCCCGCGATCGCCAGGCACAGCTTTGGGGGCTTTGGCAGTTTTGGGGGCTCGAGCTATTCCCAGGGCGGCCATGCGTTCGGAGCCGGCGGTTTTGGCGGCGCACAGGGCGCTGCGGCCCGGCAGTGGGGCGGCAGCGGCTGGGGCGCGGGCCAGGGGGCAAAGCCCTCGGGCGCAGGCGCAGGGCCGTTCGGCGGGCCCACGGTGGGGCGGCCCGCGGCGCCCGTGCCGGCTGCCGGCGGCGCAAAGCGGGGATACCGGCCGGGAGATAAGGTGGAGCACAAGGTGTTTGGCCGGGGCGTGGTGCTCAAGGCCACCCCTGCGGCCGGGGATACGATTGTGGAGATCCAGTTTGAAAAAGCAGGTGTGAAAAAAACAATGGCGAATTATGCGCCGCTCACCCTGCTGGAAGAATGAACCAGGAGGAAGTGCCCAATGCTGAAGGTGAATCTGCTCGCATATACCCCCGAGCCGGAAAAGGTGGTGGCCGCGGCGGCAAAGCTGTGCTATTCCGGCGCGCAGATCGACGAGCTGCTGGCCGGCCTTACCCCGGAAAAAAGCCGGGAATTTGTGGAAAGGCTGGCCAAAATGGGCCACGAGAGCCCCACCGAACACGTGAGCTTCACCTTTGCCATTGAGGGGGTGTCGCGCAGTTTGCTGGCCCAGATCACCCGGCACCGCATTGCCAGCTACAGCGTGCAGAGCCAGCGCTATGTGCGCCTGGACGGGTTTGAATATGTAACGCCCCCCGAGGTGGCGGCGGACCCGGAAGCCAGCGCCGCTTTTGAGCAGGCGATGCGCGCGGAAAACGAGCAGTATGAGCGCATTGCGGCCCTGCTGAAAGAGGGGCATACCCGCAGGCTGATGCGGGAGGAGGGCCTGACCGAAGCCGCGGCGGCCAAAAAGGCCGAGAAGCTGGCCATTGAGGACGCGCGCTTTGTGCTGCCCAATGCCTGCGAGACCAAAATGATCGTGACCATGAATGCCCGCAGCCTGCACAACTTTTTCCGGCACAGATGCTGCTCCCGCGCACAGTGGGAGATCCGCGCCCTGGCCGACGAAATGCTGCGCCTGGTATACCCGGTGGCGCCGGCACTTTTTGCCGCGGCCGGGCCATCCTGCGTAAAGGGAGCCTGCCCGGAAGGGGCAATGAGCTGCGGCGACAGCGCCGGGATGCGGGCAAAGTATGCGAGCCTGAAAAAGGGGGCCCTGAACTGAGTGAAGGGAAAACTCATTGTGATTGAAGGGCTGGACGGCAGCGGAAAGGCCACCCAGGCAAAGCGGCTGGCGGAGGCGCTGGCCGCCGAAGGGCGAAAGGTGCGCCAGATCACGTTCCCGGATTATGCCAGCGATTCGTCGGCCCTGGTCAAGATGTATCTTGGCGGGCGGTTCGGCACCCACCCGGACGATGTGAACGCCTACGCAGCCTCGGCTTTTTATTCGGTGGACCGGTTTGCCAGCTACAAGACCGACTGGGGCGCTTTTTACCGCGGGGGAGGCGTTGTGGTGGCCGACCGCTACACCACCAGCAATGCGGTGCACCAGTGCTCCAAGCTGCCGCCCGACCAGTGGGAGGCTTTTTTGGCTTGGCTGTTTGATTTTGAGTATACTAAGATTGGAATTCCATCGCCCGACCAGGTGGTTTATCTGGAGGTGGACCCGGCGGTGAGCCAGCGGCTTATGACCGGGCGCTACCAGGGCGACGAGGCCCGGAAGGATATCCACGAAAAAGACTTTGAGTACCTGGCACGCAGCCAGCGTGCGGCGGCCTGGTGCGCCGCGCACCTGGGCTGGGCCAGGGTGGCCTGCTGCCAGGGGGCAGAAATGCGCCCCATCGGGGCCATTCACGCCGACGTGCTCAAGGCTGTAAAGGAGAAGTTATGACCGAATTTCATCCCATCACGGCGCAGGACTTTGCCTGGGCCGCGCCGATCATGCGTTCCAGCGGCTATTTGTGCTGTGGTTACGCCTTTGTGACCCAGTTTATGTGGAGCCGCTCTTATAACACCCACATTGCCCGCTATGGCGACTGGGTGCTCGTTCGCAGCGATGTGGGCGATGCGTTCCATTACCTGTGGCCGGTGGGCCGGGGCGACGAGCGGGAGGCCATTGAGGAGCTGGTGCGCGACGCCGGGAGCCAGGGCAAGCCCATGGCCCTGTATTCCGTATCGCTGGAGGCAAAGCACCAGCTGGAAGAGTGGTACCCCGGGCGGTTTGACATTCGGGCGGACCGGGCGGATTACGATTATATTTACGAGCAGAACGACCTGGCCGAGCTGCCGGGAAAACGGTTTCAAAAAAAGCGCAACCATGTTTCCCGTTTTGTGCGGGAGAACCCGGACTGGCAGTTCCACCCCCTGACCGAGGCGGACCTGCCCGCCGTGCGCACCTTCAACGACGCCTGGAGCCAGCTGTATGAGAACAAAGACAACCCCGGCATCCAGGCCGAACACGAGGCCATTGAGCTGCTGTTTCAGAATTTTTCCCGCCTGGACCTGCGGGGCGGCTATGTTACCGCGGGGGGGCGCATTGTGGCGTTTTCGTTCGGCAGCCCCATCAACGACCGGGTGTTCGACACCCACGTGGAAAAGGCACTGTATGATGTGGAGGGCGCCTATAACATCATCAACCGTGAGATGGCCCGCAATGTGTGCGCGGGTTTTCCGCTGATCAACCGGGAGGACGACGTGGGCGACGAGGGCCTGCGGGCGGCAAAGCTGTCGTATCACCCGGCCATTATTGAACCCAAGTATCTGGCCGCGCTGAAGCCTTGAGCGGCCGCGCCCGCAGGGCGGGCGGCAGGGGGAGGGGAAAGCCCCCTGCGCATGCAGAATTCCGGGGAGGGGAAAGAGATGTTCCGCGCTGCACAACCTGCCGATCAGCCTGCGCTGGCGGCCTTGTTCGCCGACAGCTTCGGCGACCCGCCCGCCTTTGCGGGCGAAGTGATTGAAAAATTTGCCGGGCCCGGCAATGTGTTTTTGGCCGAAGTGGAGGGAAAGCCCGCGGCGCTGCTGTGCGCGGCGCCGGTGACGCTGGAGGGCCGGCCGGGCGTTTATTATTACGGCCTGTGCACCGCCCGGCAGGCCAGGGGAAACGGGCTGATGACCGGCCTGATGGACTGGGCGCGGCAGCAGCTGCGCCAGCGGGGCGCCGCCTTTGCGGTGCTGGTGCCGGCCGGGCCCGCGCTGTTCAGCTTTTATGCGGCCCGCGGCTTTGAAAAGGCCTTTGGCCTGCGGCGGCTGGAACGGCCCATCCGCAACAATCTTTGGGCGCAGGCGGATTTTGATTCCGTTACGGCAAAGGGCTGGGAAGCCCTGCGCCGCCGGTGGGCCCCCCAAAGTGTGATGCTGAACGGGGCCGGGTATATCATGGCGCTCACCGACCTGTATTCCGGCGGTGTGACCACGGTGGAAACAGACGAGGGTTACGGCTTTTATTTCCAGCAGGGGGATACCCTGCGCTTTGTGGAATTGTTCGCCGAGGGCGACCGGGCGGCGGAAAAGCTGATGGAGGCCGCGCGGCAAAAAACCGGGGCCGGGCGGGCCGTGATCACCCTGGGGCAGGGGCAGAACCTGTTTTTGGGCGAGGGCGCCCCGCAGGATTACGGAATGATTGATTTTTGGGGGCAGCCGTTCGACGTGCGGGACGCCTACATGCGCCTGATGCTGGACGGAGATCAATAAAATAGAAAAACAGGACCGCAGAAATGCAAAAAAGCAGGAAGGGAACATAATATGGCTAAATATCGCTATCAGGAGTATGAGGACGAAGCGCCCCGCAAGCGGCGCAAGGGGCCAAACGGCTGTTTGATCCTGGTGGCGCTTTTTGTGGCGCTGCTGATCGGGCTGGGGGTATGGGGCGTTTCGATCATCAACGAGATCACCGGGAGCGACGAGCCGGGCGAAGAGGTAACGGTGAGCATTGCGCAGGGAGAAGGGCCCACCTCCATTGCCGAGACCCTGGCCGAGGCGGGGGTCATTAAGCAGCCCACGGTGTTCCGGTATTACCTGCGCTACAAGGGGGCCGCAGGCAATTTGCAGTATGGCGAGTTTGTGCTGCAAAAGGGCCAGAGCTACGACGATATCATTGAAACCCTGAGCCAGTACGTGCGCCGCGCCACCGTGACGGTCACTTTCCCGGAGGGCATCACCGCCATTCGGTTTGCCGAGCTGATGGAAGAGAACGGCCTGTGCACAAGGGATGAGTTTTTAGAGGTCGCCAACAACGGGGATTTCAGCCAGTACGATTTCTGGAACGCCATCCCGGAGGATCCGGACCGGTTTATGAAGTGTGAAGGATACCTGTTCCCGGACACCTATGAGTTTTTTGAGGACGATACGGTGTACAATTATGTGAACACCTTCTACGCGGAATTTGACAAAAAGATGACCCCTGAAATGCGCCAGCGCGCCGCCGACCTGGGCTTTACGCTGGAGCAGGCCGTCACCCTGGCGAGTTTTGTGCAGGAGGAGGCGGGCAATGCCGAGGACGCCCGCGTGTCGGCCGTGTTCCACAACCGGCTGGCCGAGGGTTCGCCCTTCCCGCGGCTGGAAAGCAACGTGAGCAGCTACGTGCAGAACCCGAACGACAATAACTATATCTACAACTGGATCGCCCCCTATTACGGCGGGTGGGACAACATTCCCCAAAACATCTACAACGCCTACAACACCTACGAGCGCGCGGGGCTGCCGGCAGGCCCGGTGTCGAACCCGGGCAGCGACGCCCTTCAGGCGGCGCTGTACCCGGATCAGGAATACCTGGAGGAAAAGTATTACTTCTTTGTGACCGATAAAAACGGAAAATACTACTACGCAAAAACAGTGAACGAACACCAGAACAACGTGAACACGGCGTTTTCGGTGAAATGAGCTTCGAATAAAAAACCGCGCGGCCTTCAAGCGTTATGGTTGAAGGCCGCGCGGTTTTTTTGCTGCGGGGGTCAATCGTGGCGCACAAGCGCATCGTGCTCGGGGTTTACCAGATAAACGCCGTTGTGCACCTTCAGGCTTTTGGCGTACTCGCGCGGGTACATGCCGGTGCAGCGCTTAAAGGCGGTGGAAAAATAGTTCAGGTTACAGAAATTAAGCCGCACAGCGATCTGCGTGAAAGACAGATCGTCGAAACGGATCATATGCTTTGCAGCCTCGATTTTCAGGCGGTTAAAATAGGGTACCACAGAACTGCCCGTGTAGGCGCGGAAGGTGGTGGAGAGGGTTGTTTTGGAGCAGCCAAGCGCGGTGCACAGCTCGGGGATGGAGAGGGGGTCCATCAAATGAGCGGCCAGATAGTCCACCGCGCGCTGGCCGAGTTGTTCCGTGCGGCTGCGGGCCGTGGCGCTGGCGGGCTGCTGGCTCAAAGGCCGGCCGCCCGCCTCCAGCGCGCAGAGCAAAAGAAAGCTTTCCAGGGCGTTTGTGAAAAGCTGCTCCTGGATGCCGTTCACATCGGCCTTTTTTACCAGGTACAGCAGGTCGTGCGCGTCCACCACCGAGGAAAAAAGGTCGGTGGCATACTTGAGCGCCTGGGACAAGGCACGGCGGCGCACATCGTCCAGCGTGAGGGTGCGGTGTGCCAGCGGCGCCAGAACGGAGGAACTGCAATGGAACGAAACGATACACAGGGAGGTTGCGTATTCCGGGCTTGCGATGTGCCGGTGATATTCCATGGGCGGGTGAAAGGTGATCTGCCCCTGGGCCAGCGGATAGGTGCGCCGGCTGGTTTCCACATGCAGGTGGCCGCGGTCCACATAAACAAACTCCCAGAAATCGTGGGTTTCGCCGCAGGAAACGAAGTCCCGCGTGAGATCGCTGTAAAAGGCGCTTACAACCCGTTCAATGTGCAGGGGGTGGGAAAGGGTCTGTGCCAAAAAGCGCTTTTCTTCCATATGCCGCAGCCTCTCTTTCATCCAGGATCTGCTTCCATTATAGCATGCTGAACAATTTTGTAAATTGGCCGCACAAAATTATATAGAATGCAGGAAAGGTTTGTGATAAATTGGATTCATACAAACAGAAGGCATAAAACATATACGATTTATGTAGTTAAATTTGTGTGTATTGCGCAGATTGCTTTGTTTTGCCTTTTTTGGGAACGAACAATTTTATAGCTGAAAACCCGTGCAAAAAGCGACGAAAGGATGATCTGACCATGCAAAAAACCGAAGCCGCGCCCCGGCAGAACACCGAGATGCGAACAAAGCTGCTGGGCCTTACCAAGGATTACTCCTCCATCATTGCCATTTTGGTAATGGGGGCGGTGTTCACGGTGGCGTCGCCCTATTTTCTGACCGCGCAGAACCTGACCAATATTTTGCTGCAATGCGCGGCGCTGTCGATCGCGGCCATTGGGCAGGCGCTCATTGTGATCAGCGGAAACCTGGATCTGTCGCTGGGGCAGTGCGTGTGCTTCAGCAGCGTGGTGGGCGCATATTTGATGAAGTTTGTGGGCGTGAACCCGTGGGTGGCAATTCTGTGCGCGCTGCTGGTGGGGTGCTGCGTGGGCCTGTGCAACGGTGTTCTGGTGGCTTATATCGGGCTGCCGGCCTTCATTGCCACGCTGGGCATGCAGATGATCTGCCAGAGCTTCGCAAAAATCATTACCAATGCAACGCCCATTGCACGGCTGCCGGAATCCATTGCCTTTTTGGGGCGGGGTTACCTTGGGCCGCTGCCCATCTGCGTGCTTATTATGCTGGCGCTCTACGCGCTGATGCAGTTTGTTTCGGTAAAAACGCGGTTCGGGCGCAATGTGTTCGCCATTGGCGGCGGCAGCGAGGCGGCCTATTTTGCGGGAATCCCCACCAAAAAATATTTGTGCGCCACATACGTGGTGGGCGGCGCGCTGGCGGCGGTGGCGGGGGTGCTGCTTATGTCGCGGCTGGACTCGGTTTCGATCACCAACGGCAACCAGTATGAATTCGATACGCTGATCGCCTGCGTGATCGGCGGGCTGTCCACCACCGGGGGCAAGGGCAAGATCGTTGGGGTGCTGTTCGGGACCATTTTCCTGATCATGTTCTTTAATGGCATGACCATGCTGGACGTGGACCCTTTCTATCAGAACGCCATCAAGGGCGGGGTGCTGATCGTGGCCATCACCGCGGACGTGCTGCGCAATAAAAAGCGCAACTGACGGAGGGCGGAACAATGAGCGAAAACGCGATTTTGAGCGTGCGGGGCGTGACCAAAACGTTCCCGGGCGTGAAGGCGCTGGATGAGGTATCCTTTGAAGTGAACCGCGGCACGATCCATGCGCTCGTGGGCGAAAACGGGGCCGGAAAGTCCACCCTGATCAAAATACTGGCCGGTATTTACCGCGACTACCAGGGCGAGGTGCTGCTGGACGGGAAAAGGCTTACCCTGCGCAGCCCGGCCGACGCCCAGGCGCATGGAATCAGCGTGGTGCATCAGGAGCTGAAGCTGTGCGAAACCCTGTCGATCACCGAGAACATCTTTTTGGGAAACCTGCTCTACAAAGGGCCGCTGGTGGACTGGGGGGCAATGAACCGGAAGGCGGCGGCCATGCTGGCGGAGCTTGGCATGAACCTGAAAGAGACCCGCCTGGTGGATACCCTGTCGGTGGCGCAAAAGCAGGCGGTGGAAATTTGTAAAGCGGTAAACCACGACTGCAAGCTGCTGATTATGGACGAGCCCTCGGCCACCCTGACGGACAAAGAGCTGAAAATGATGTTTGCGGTAATGCGGCGCCTGGTGGAGCGGGGCGTGACCATTATTTATATTTCTCACCGCATGGAAGAAATTTTTGATCTGGCCAGCGAGATCACCGTGCTGCGGGATGGAAGGTTTGTAAAAACGCTGCCCACAGCAGGCTGTACCCGGGAGGAGCTCATTCGTTTGATGGTGGGCCGCACGCTGGAAAACGAGTATCCCAAAGCGCAGGTGGCGCTTGGGCCGCCGGTGCTGGAAGCGCGGGGGCTGTGCCAAAAAGGCGTTTTTGAGGATATTTCCTTTACGCTGCACCGGGGTGAGATATTGGGCTTTTCGGGCTTGGTGGGAGCGGGGCGCACCGAGGTGATGCTGGCGATGGTGGGGCTTACGCGCCTTTCGGGGGGCGAGGTGCTGCGCGAGGGCAGGCCGGTACGGTACAAAAGGTTCCGGCGGGCCATCCGCGGCGGGCTGGGGCTGATCCCCGAAGACCGCAAACGGCAGGGCCTGGTGCAGATTGACACGGTGAGCGAAAACATCTGTATGAGCAGCCTGAAAAAGGTGATGCGGGGCTTTTTGCTGAACCAGCGGCTGGAACGGCAGTATGCCCAAAAATACATCAAAGCGCTTTCGATTGCAACACCGGGGCCCACCACCGAGGTGCAGTACCTGAGCGGCGGCAACCAACAGAAGGTAGTAATTGCCAAGTGGCTTATGGCCGACAGCGATATCCTTATTATGGACGAGCCCACCCGCGGCATCGACGTGGGGGCCAAGAGCGAGATCTACCGCCTGATGGGCGAGCTGGTGGCGCAGGGCAAATCCATTTTGATGATCAGCAGCGAGATGCCGGAGCTTTTGGGCATGTGCGACAATGTGGTAGTGATGTATGAGGGGCGCAAGGTGGGCCAGCTCTCGCGCGCAGAGGCGTCGCAGGAGGCCATTATGGCCCTGTGCGTATAGCGGAAGGAGCGCCCAAAAAAGGTGAACGGCAGGGCGATTGCCCTGTGAAACACAATAATGAACGGAGGAAAACAATGAAAAAGAGATTGGCATTGGTGCTTGTGGCTGCGTTTGCGTGCAGCCTGCTGGCGGGCTGCGGGCAGCCGCCCGCTTCCACTCCGGCGCAGCAGCCTGCGCCCGCTTCCGGCGGGGCGGCGTCCACACCGGAAAAACAGGCGCTGCGCATCGGCGTGTGCCTGTTTACAAAAAACGACGAGTGGCTGGCGGACATTGCAGACCAGTTTGAAAAACAGTGCGCGGCCAAGGGCTATGAGGTGAACATCCAGGACGGCAACCAGGAAAACGAAAAACAGGTGCAGCAGATCGAAAACTTTATTGCCAAACAGTACGACGCCATTGTGCTGTCGGCTGCCGATGTGGAGGGGATTCTGCCTGCCATTGACAAGTGCCAGGAGGCGGGGATTCCGGTGGTGGCGATCGACACCCCCATCGACCACCCCTGGATCTCGACCTGCATTTCCTGGGATAACGCCAAGAGCGGCCAGATGCTGGGCGAGTATGCGCTGAAGTACATCCAGGAGAACCTGAAGGACAAGGAATCCATCAACCTGATCATGCTGGACGGCACGGGCTACCCGCACCTGGAAAAGCGCGACGAGGGCTTTTTGAAAGCGCTGGAGGGCGTTGAGAACCTGAACCTCATTGCCCGGCAGTGCACCAATGCAAACCGCGAGCTTTCGGCCAATGTGATCAACAACAACATCGCCAAGGGCATCGACATTGTGTACGGTGTTGTGGACAACCATGCGTGGGGCGCGGTGACCGCGCTGCAGGAGGCGAAGGCGGAGAAGTGCGCGGTGCTTTCCTGCGGCGGGTTTGGCGAGGAACCCTTTACCGCCCTGGAAAACGACGACCCCTATTATAAGGCGATCATTGTGGTTCCGCCGGCCAATGTGGTGAGCGAATCGCTGGCCGCCGTGGAGAAGGTCCTGGCGGGCGAAGCTGTGGAGCCCATTACCAACATCGAGATCGGCCTTGCGACCCACGAGAACGTAAAGGACTTTATGGAATAAAACGCAGCGGCCTGCCCGGCAGCACAGCGCAGGGGCAGAAAAGCGGCAGAGCGGAAGAAGGAACAATATGACATACCTGTGCGCGTCGGTCAACTCATGGAGCCTGGGCATAAAAACGAACGTGCGCCTGCTGCTGCCGGACCTGGAACCGGGGCAGGCGCCGCCCCCCGAAGGCTATGCGGTGCTTTATCTGCTGCACGGCTACACGGGCGACGGCGGCGACTGGATGCGCTTGTCGCGCCTGGAACGGTACCTGGAGAACAAACAGGCGGTGGCGGTGATGCCGGACGGAGGCAAGGGCTTTTATACCGACACCTGTTCCGGCGATGCGTACTGGACCTACCTTTCCCAGGAGCTGCCACAGTTCATAGAAACGAATTTTGCTGTGTCCAACAGGCGGGAACGCACCTTTGCGGCAGGCCTGTCGATGGGCGGGTACGGCGCACTAAAGCTGGCGCTGCGCCGGCCGGAGCGCTACGCCGCGGCCGCAAGCTTTTCGGGGGTGGTGGACGTGGCCGATACCATGGAGCTGATCCGGGAGGTGCCGGGGCTGATCCCCCACTGCCATGTGCCGCCGAATTTTGGGGCGATCTTTGGCTCAAGGGAACAGGTCTGCGGCACGGAAAACGATCTGACGGCGCTGCTGAACGCCATACCGCCGCAGGACTGCCCGGCGCTGCAGCTTTACTGCGGCGCAGCGGACGCATTGCTTGCCTCGAACGAGCGCTTTGCCGCAGCGGCCCGCCTTCGGGGGCTGCCCTGCCGGTTCGAGCGCCTGCCGGGCGGGCACGAGTGGGGATTCTGGGATGAGGCGCTGGGCAAAACCATAAAAAAATGGCCGCTGGGCGGCTGAGAATCGCCGGAAGGCAGCACAGGGCGGCGCTGGGGCAAAGGGCTCCGGCGCCGCCCTTGTGCTGCCCGGCGCGCGGGCCGCGCTTGCAAAGGAAGGCCGGGTGCATTACAATAAACAAGAACGGCGGGCAAGGAATGCTGAAACGGCGCCGGCAAAGGAGAAAACAAAGATGCTGCCTATCCCCGAGCTTTTGGCCCCCGCGGGGGACCTGGAACGGCTGGAATATGCCCTGCGCTACGGCGCGGACGCGGTGTATGCGGGCCTGACCGAATTTGGAATGCGCGCGGCGCCCGATAATTTTACCCCGGAGCAGCTTGCCCAGGGGGCGGCTTTGTGCCACGCCCGTGGGAAAAAGCTGTATCTCACACTGAACACCCTGCCCACGAACCGGGACCTGGAACGGCTGCCCGCGGCCATCCGCGAGGCGTGGGCCGCCGGGGCGGACGCTTTTATTGTGGCGGACCTGGGCGTTTTGGCGCTGGTAAAGCAGCATGCGCCCGGCGCGGAGGTCCATCTTTCCACCCAGGCGGGCATTACCAACTGGGCGGCCGCCAGGGCGGCCTTTGAGCTGGGGGCAAAGCGGGTGGTGCTGGCCCGGGAGCTGAGCCTTGCCGACATTGCCGAGATCCGGCAAAAGGCGCCGGCGGAATTGGAGCTGGAGGCCTTTGTGCACGGGGCAATGTGCATGAGCGTGTCCGGCAGGTGCCTGCTGAGCCAGCACCTGACCGGGCGGGACGCGAACCGCGGCCAGTGCGCCCAGCCCTGCCGCTGGAAGTATTACCTGATGGAGGAAAGCCGCCCGGGGCAGTTTATGGAGGTGGGCGAAGGGGAGGGCGGCAGCTATATTTTAAGCGCCTGCGACCTTTGCACCGCACCGTTCATTGACCTGATCTGCGGGGCGGGCATCGACAGCCTGAAGATCGAGGGCCGGGCAAAGACCTTTTACTATGTTGCAAGCGTGACCAGCGCCTACCGCCAGGCGCTGGACGCCTTTTTGCAGAACCCCGACGGCGAGTACCGCTGCCCGGACCGCGTGCTGGAAGAGCTGGCCCGCACCAGCCACCGGCGCTATTCGCCGGGGTTCTATTTTGGCCCGGAAAAAGCCCGGCAGGACTCCGCCGGCGGCGGTTATATCCGCCAGTGGGAATTTGTGGGGGTGGTGGAGGAGTGGCGCGAGGGTGTGGCCCGCTGCACCCAGCGGGGCAAATTTGCGCTGGGCGAGACCCTGGAAGCGCTGCTGCCCACAGGGGAGACCGTGAGTTTTGCGCCCGCCTGGATCACAAACGGAGCGGGGGAGCGGGTGGAAGCCACCCCCCACCCCATGATGGCCTACACGATCCCCTGCGAAACGCCCCTGCCGCCCCACAGCCTGCTGCGCCGCCGCCTGGAAGCGGCCAGGGAATAACAGCCCAAAACAAGCCGCGCCCCGGTAAAAAAACGGGGCGCGGCTTGTTTTGAAAAAGCTCAGATGGTGCCGTATTTATCGTAGGCGGCGCGGATGCCGAGGCCCTCTTCCATATCTTTGCCCATGCTGTCTTCCCGGGCGGCCATATCCTCAGCCCGCTCCAGCACTTCCAGAATGTGCTCCCGCGGCACAGCAAGCACCCCGTCGATGTCCGCCATCATGAAGTCGCCGGGATGGATGGTGATCTCGCCGATCTGGATGGGCTGCTGGAAGCTGCAGATGCGCCACCGGCCCAGCGAGCTGCCGCAGGAGTAAAAGCGCGCGAACACGGGGAAGCCCTGCTGCAGAATATCGTTGACATCCCGCACGCCGCCGTCGATGATGGCGCCGCAGCCGCCGGCCTGGCGGGTGCTGCGGGTCATCAGGCCGCCCCAGTGGGCGCAGGTGTCGGTCATGTTGGTCTGCCATACCGGAATGTCACAGGGCTGGATGCTTTCCAGCATGGCGAAGCGAATGTCGTTGTCGTTGCAGGCTTCGTCGGTTACAGGCTCGCCCAGGCCCGTAAAGGCGGGGCCGGCAATCACCATGTCGGGCGTGAGGGGGCGCAGATAGGCCGGCAGAAGGTGCCTGCGCAGACCCAGTTGATCCATGGCATCCGACACAATGCCGGTATACAGCTTTTTGTACCGCGCGACCAGTTCTTCGGTGGGGATGTTCGTCATTTTAAAAGCCTCCTGTTATGATTATGATCGGGAATAAAAACGAAAGGCGCAGAGCCTTTGGACCGCTGGTCTTATCATAACCGGGGAAAGAGGTGCGGCGCAATTCGCAGCCTGCATAAGATTTGGGAGAAGGGGCGGGCAAAACAGCCAATTCTAGTGGAAATTTGTTTTATATAATAAACCTTATAAAATATAAACTAAAAAACAGTTATAAAATAGTGCTTGAGTTTTATATAATAAACTTGATTTAAGCGCACAATTTGCCCGGCGACGGTTTTGGGCTGCGGAGAGGAACGAACCAGAAACTGAAAAACAGTTGCAAAATAGTGATTAAGTTTTATATAATGAACTTGATCAGGGCATATAACCTGCCCGGCCGCGGCTGGGCATAAAGGAGAAGGAGCGAAAACGAATGGGGGAAAGCTATACCGGCGTGCCGGCGCTGGAACGGGCGGCGCAGGTGCTTGAGCAGGTGTTGCATGCGCCTGCGGGCCTGGCGGCAAAGGAACTGTACCGCAGCTGCGGGTTCCCAAAGGCTTCGTTTTACCGGCTTTTACAGGCGATGGAGCAGAACGGTTACCTGCAGCAGGACCCGCAGAGCGGAAGGTATTTTGCAGGGCGCCTTTTCCGGTGTGCCTACCGCAGCCGGGACGAGCAGCTGCAGCAGCTGCGGCAGGCCGCTCAGCCGGGCCTGGAGCGCCTGGCACAGCACAGCGGGGAAACAGCCAAGCTGAATGTTATTTCGGGCGGGAGCTGCTATGTGCTGGCCACAGCGCCCGGCCCGCAGCGCATCCGCATTACGGTGGACGAGGGGGCCGCCTACCCGCTGCACACCGGCGCGGCGGGAAAACTGCTGCTGGCCTATGCGGGCGAGGAGGCGATCCGGGCATATTTCGGCGGAAAGGCCGCCGAGCGGTATACGCCCCAGACCATCACCGACGAGGCGCGCTTTTTGCAGATCGCGTGGGGGATTCGCCGGCAGGGATTTGCACTGGACACGGGCGAATTTATAGAGCAGATCGGCGCGGCCGCCTGCCCGGTGCGGCTGCCGGATGGGCAGGTGGCCGCGGCGCTGAGCATCGCTTACCCGAACGTGCTGTTCCACGAGGTGCAGATCGAACGGCTGGTGAGCCTGTTGAAGGGCGAGACGGCGCGCCTGGAAAAGGAGCTGGCCCAATAAAAACCGGAACGAAATAAAAAGCAGGCGGGAAGCGTTGCACCGGCCCGGTAAAAACGGATAACAGAAAAAAGCCCCCTTGTGCAGAGCGATAACTGCATAAGGGGGCTTTGCTGTGTTTGAAGGGGAAGATATCCCGCAGCGGCCGGGGCGCCGGCGGTTCGGAGGCGGGAAGTCAGGTCTGGCCCCAAAAGCGTGCAAGCTGCGCGCCCAGTTCATCGCTGCCGTATACAAAGCGGCAGTGATTCCAGTGCGCGGGAAAAAGCCGGCGGTAGCCGGCGGCGGCAAAGCGGTCGTCGATCAAAAGCACCGTGCCCTTGTCTTTGGGGGTGCGGATGACCCGCCCGGCGGCCTGCATGACCTTGTTGAAGCCGGGGTAGCGGTAGGCATAGTCGAACCCGCTGCCCCGGGTATCCTCGAAATAGCGGCGCAGGGCCTCCTGCCGGGGGTTTACCTGGGGCAGCCCCACCCCCACAATGGCGGTGCCGATGAGCCGGTCGCCCACCAGGTCCACCCCCTCGCCAAAGACGCCGCCCAGGACCGAAAACCCCAACAGGGTGCCGCCGGACCCCGCCTCGAATTTTGCGAGGAAGGCCTGGCGGGCTTCGTCGCCCATGCCGCTTTCCTGCAGGATGGTGGGCACGTGGGGGTAGGCCCTGCAAAAATGCTCATAGACCTGTGCAAGGTAGGCATAGCTGGGGAAAAAGGCCATGTAGTTGCCGGGCCGGGCCGCCACCAGCGCCGCCAGATACGCCGCAATAGTGCCGAGGCTGCTCTCCCGGTCGCGGTAGCGGGTGCTAACGTCCGCCGCGCAGTAAAGGCCCAGGCGCGCGGGGTCGAAGGGGCTGGGCAGAGCCGCGCATTTGGCCGCGGCGCAGCCAAGGATATCCTTGTAATAGGCGGCGGGGGAAAGCGTGGCGCTGAACAGCACGGCCGCCCGGCCGCAGGAAAAGCTCTTGTCCAAAAATGCGCTGGGGTCCAGGCAGAGCTGGCTGGCGCGCACGTCGCCGCCAAAAGCGGCAAGCTGGGTGATGTAGTGGTCGTCGTACCCTTCGCTTACCCGCAGGTATTCCCGCAGGGCGAAATACACCTCCAGCAAAGCCTCGTGGGCCTCGCCCTCCCGGTGTTCGTCGAGCCATTCCTCCAAGGGGCCGGTGCAGCGGCCCAAAAGCTTGTTGAATTCGGCCAGGGCTTCGGCCTGGAAAAAAGTGCGGCCCGGTTCGGCCTCGCACCGGCGGCGCAGCTCGATCAGGGCGGCGTTCACCTTGCCCAGTGCGTTCTTGAGCTTGCCCTTGCCCGGGCCAAGCAGCTTTTTGGCCCCAAAAAGCTGGCTTTTTTGCAGATGCGCCGAGTGCATCTCGCGGGCGCGGTCGGGCAGGTTGTGGGCCTCGTCCACCAAAAACAGATAGTCGCCGCCAGTTTCAAAAAAGCGTTTGAGACTGACCACAGGGTCAAAGAGATAATTGTAATCGCCCACGATTACATCGCACCAAAGCGAGAGGTCCAGCCCCAGTTCGAAGGGGCAGACCTGAAACCGCGCTGCAAGCTCTTCCAGCAGGGGGCGGGTGAATTCGTTTTCATCCAGCGCCTGCCACAGCACGTTCCGGATGCGGTCGTAATAGCCGCTGGCATAGGGGCAGGCGTCCGGCGTGCACTCGCGCTTTTCCAGCAGGCAGGCTTTGTCTTTGGCGGTAAGGGTGATGCTTTTGAGCGAGAGCCCCGGCTGCGCGGCGCGCAGAGCGGCGAGGGCCTGCTCGGCGGCGGCGCGGGCGGTGGTGCGGGCGGTGAGGTAAAAAATGCGCTCGCCCCGGCCCTCGCCCATGGCTTTGAGCGCGGGAAACAGGGCGCTCATGGTTTTGCCGATGCCGGTGGGCGCCTGGCAGAGCAGGCGCCCACCGTCCCGGAAGGTACGGTAAGCGGCCGCCGCCATGGCCCGCTGGCCGCCCCGGTATTGGTCAAAGGGAAAGGGCAGGGCCTGCAGGCTGGCGGCCCGGGCCCCGGCCCATGCGGCGGCCCGCTTTGCCCAGGGGGCATATTCGGCCAGGAGCGCCTGCACAAAGGAATCCAGCTCGGCCGCGGTAAAGCGCCGCGTGAAACGGATGATCTTTTCTTCATCCACCTGGAAATAGGTGAGCCGCACCGCCATTTCGGCAAGGCTGTGCTGGGCGGCATAGATTGCCGCGTATACCTGCCCCTGGGCCCAGTGCACAGGCTTCATGTCCTGGGTGATCTGCTCGGACGGGATGGTGACGGTCTTGATCTCGTCCACGGTGACGAGGCCGTCCGCGGTGAAAATGCCGTCGGCCCGGCCGTCGATGAGATAATCGACCCCGGCTGCGCTGTATTCCTGTTTGAGATATACTTCGGCCTCGTACCCCGCGCCCGCGGCTTTTTGCAGGCGGCGGTGGATGCGCGCGCCCTCGGCGGCCCGGTCAAAGCCGGAAAATCGGCTGTCGATGCTGCCGGTCTGGAGCAAAAACTCCACCAGCTGGCGCACAGGCAAATGCACCTGTTCCAAACCCGGCCGCCCCCTTTGCTTGATGTGTTCGCCTTATTGTACCACATAACCTGGCAGGCTAAAAGCAAAAGGTGAAAAAACACCATGGGTGGGGTGTAATTGAGCGAAGAACACAAATCTTTGTGGGAGGGACAGGCTTCGACAGCATTTGATGCAAAGCTTGGGGTATCATACGACTTGGCACTGAAAAAAGCGGAAGAGGGATCAAAATGTGTGAATACAGAATGTTCAAACAGCGGCTGTATTCGCCGTGTGCCGGCGAATACGATACCTGGGGCATCGCTTATTATTGCGGCAGAGAGATGAGGTTTGCCCTGGAGGATGTGGGCTGTGACGAGGCGATGGTGCGGCGGCTGACACAGCAGCTCAACCGGTTTGATGTTTCGGTTTGTCATTTCAAAGACGTGGTGCTGGATTCTTTGGAATAGAATACGGAGCGTTTTCCACATAAAGGAGAACGCTCCGTATTTTTTGCCTGGGGCCCGGCGGGGCCGCAGGCAACCGGAAATTTTGCACAAACAGCCCGCGGAAACCAGAGGGACGGGGGAGCGGGGCAAAAGATTTTACAGCCCCAGCTTGGCGTTCAGCGCCGCTGCCGCGGCGTCCACCGCGGAGAAGTCGACTGCGGCGCCGTAAAACGCCTCCAGTTCGTCGTGGCTGGCTTTGGCCTCGCACTGCATAGCGCTGGCCTGGGCCAGCAGGTCGGCCGCGGCGCGCCGGTTGAAACGAAGGCGCTTTTTGCGGCAGCGAAGCCGGTCTTTGGCCTCGAACCGGGTGCAATGAATATTCTTTTGGTCCGGAAACTCCATGGGATGCCAGCTGTTGCTGGTGAGGAACGCCAGCCGGAGCTCGGGCAGGAACAGATGGTCGATCTTGCCCTCGGAAAGCGGGCAAGGGCAGGTGACGACGTGGTAGCCGCGCTCTAACCCCAGGCGGCGGAGCGTTTCCATCAGAAGGCTGCTGCAGGCCCCATATTCATCGTGAAAGACCACCAAGGTGTCGGCCAGGGCAGGAATGGTATCGCGGAACACCTTGTGGCCCTGGGGGGTCACGGCGCTGAGCAGGCGTATGCTTTCACGCCCTTCGCCCCCGCGCCGGGGCAGGTAGCGCAGCGCCAGGCGGTTTGCATAGGCGCGGGCCTTTTCCATATCCGCAGCGCCGGCGGCGGTGCGGCGGCTGTCGGCCAGAAGCTCGGCGGCACTGGAAATATAGCGGGCCGCGCGGCCCTGCAGGCACTTGCAGCGCCGGAACAGGGCAATGATCTCGGCCCGGTTTGCCTTGAGCCGCTTTGTGTCCATGGTATGGTACAGGCTTACCACCTCTTCGGCCGCGCCGGGGTAGGCCGGGTCCAGCGTATGGGGGGCGGTGGCGTCCAGCACAGCGGCAAAGGGCCGGGGCAGGATCACGCCGTCGAGGCTGTCGGGATCGGAGGAACAATGGATGCGCTCCACAGGGTCGCCCGCTTTTTGTGCGATGCGGCGCATCATGGTGCTTTTGCCGCAGCCGGGCCCGCTTTTGATGAGATACAGCTGAATGCCCGGTTCTGCGCCGAGCTGCTCAAAATAGCCACGGAAGCCCCCGGGGCCGACCGCGCCTAAAAAGAAATCCACACTTTTTTTGTCGTTTTCCATGGTGAACACCCCTCTCTTTGCCCATGTTATGCCAAGAAAATTTTATTCGCCACACTGCGCGCAAATATTTGCCCCTAATTTTGTATGGTAATAACTGGAAGGGGGCGAAACGGAATGACTCGTTTTGTGCTGGTACTGCTGTTTATGGTGGCGTTTGTGGTGTTGTGCAGCATGTGGGTGGGCGAAAAATAAACCCGCCGCGCTGTGCGGGCGAAAGGCAAGGGACCGCCTTTAAAAAGCCTGTGATACAAAAAATGGCGAAAACGGTTGATTTTAGAATGATAAAGTGATAAAATTAACATAAATACACGGGGATACCGTGTGAAAACGAGGAGGGAATACACCTATGAACAAAAAGGCGACGAGCGTGATTGCCTACCTGAGCTGGATCGGCTGGCTGATCGCATATCTGGCGGGCGATAAGGAGGGTGCGAAGTTCCATTTGAACCAGGCCGGTGTGCTGGCCATTGTGGGGCTGGCGACCACCGTGCTTGCGTGGGTGCCCATTGTGGGGCGCTTTATGTGGATTGTGAGCACCGTGGTGGGAATCTTCTCGCTGGTGGGCCTGATCTACGCGGCACAGGATCAGGACAAGCACCTGCCGCTGATCGGCGGCATCACCCTGCTGAAATAAGAGCGCATGAGCGGAGGGGCTGCCCCTGGGGCGGCCCTCTGCTTTTTTGCCGCGCGGCCTGCAAAAGCGGCTTGACAAGCGGCGCGGGGGATGCTATCATAACGAAGTCTTGAAAGGCACACTGGAATTGCCGGGGCTATAGATTTACCTGTTTCTGAGTACAAACAGGGGGTCTGTAGCCTCTTTTTTGTGAAAAGGAGCTGATCCCGCTTTGCCGCAGGCTGAAAACCCCATGGGCACAAAGCCCGTGTTCCCGCTGTTGATGGGAATGGCGATCCCGCCGATTATTTCTATGCTCATTCAATCGCTTTACAATGTGGTGGACAGCGTGTTTGTGGCACGGCTGTCGCAGGATGCGCTGACGGCTGTGTCGCTTGCATATCCGCTGCAGAACCTGGTGCTGGCGGTTGCGGTGGGCTACGGCGTGGGCGCAAACGCCTTTATTGCCCGCAGCCTGGGCGAGGGCAACCGGCAGGCCGTGGACCGGGCTGCGGGCATGGGGCTGGTGTTTACCGGGCTGCACTCGCTGGCCTTTTTGCTGGTGGGGCTATTTGGCGCGGCGCCTTTTTTACGGCTGTTCAACCAGGACGCCGGCGTGCTGGCCATGAGCGAGAGCTACACCCGCATCGTGATCTGCCTGGCGTTCGGCAGCCTGTTCCACATTTACATTGAAAAGCTGTTCCAGGCGGTGGGCAATATGGTGGTGCCTATGATCCTGCAGGGAGTGGGGGCCATTGTGAACATCGCCCTGGACCCGGTTCTCATTTTTGGGCTGCTGGGCCTGCCTGCGCTGGGGGTGACCGGCGCGGCGATCGCCACCATCATTGGCCAGATGACCGCCTGCACGCTGGCCGTGATCTATTTTATCCGCACGGATACCGGCATCCACATCCGGCTTTCCGGCCTGCGGCCGCAGGCCGCCATTGCCAAGAAGATCTACGCGGTGGGGGTGCCCTCGTGCATGATGGCGGCCATGCCCTCGCTGCTGGTGGGGGCGCTGAACGCGCTGCTTGCCACCCTGCACAGCCAGGCGGTGGCGGTGTTCGGCATTTACTTTAAATTGCAGACCTTTGTGTACATGCCGGCGAACGGCCTGGTGCAGGGCATGCGCCCCATCGTGAGCTACAATTACGGCGCGGGCAAGGCACAGCGCATGCGCGCCACCCTGAAAGACAGCCTGCTGGTGACCGCGGGGATCATGGTGCTGGGAACGGTGCTGTTCTGGGCGCTGCCCGTGCCCATTATGCAGCTGTTTGGGGCCGACGCGGGGATGATGGCGCTGGGGGTGCCCATGCTGCGCATTGCAAGCCTTGGCTTTTTGGCCTCGACCCTGGGGACCGTGCTGGCGGGCGGCTTTGAGGCGCTGGGCAAGGGCATGGATTCGCTGCTGATCACCCTGATCCGGCAGCTGCTGGTGATCCCGCCGCTGGCCGTTTGCCTTTCCCGGGTGTGGGGCCTTGCCGGGGTGTGGGCAGCGTTTCCGGTGGCGGAGGGGCTGGCCGCGCTGGTGGCGGTGCTGCTGTTCCGGCGCACGCTGCGCCGGCTGCAAGCACCGGGCGGCGGCGTGAAGGCCTGAAAACAAAAACGGATCAAAAGCCGAAAGGCCCCGGCGCACAGCGTGCGCCGGGGCCTTTCGGCTTTTGAATCATTTGTGCGGGGGGACGATTTCGAGCCAGTAGCCGTCCGGGTCCTGGATGAAATAAATGCCCATGGCCGGATTTTCAAAGCAGATGCAGCCCATGGCGGCGTGCTTTTGATGGGCGGCTTCGTAGTCATCCGCCTGGAAGGCCAGGTGGAACTCGCACTCGCCCAGGTCGTAAGCGCCGGGGTGGTCGCGCAGCCAGGTGAGCTCCAGCTCAAAGCTGCTTTCGGCATTCGCCACATACACGATGATATAGGAGCCGTCTGCGGCGGCCTTGCGGCGCACCTCGGTAAGGCCCAGCGCCTTTTCGTAAAAGACCAGCGAGCGCTGCAGGTCGCTCACATTGTAGTTTTCGTGGATCATTTTAAAGTTCATGAGGATCCTCCTTTTCACTTTGCCAAACATCAGCCGTGACGATCTGCCCGGCAAACGGGGCGAGCTGGGGCAGCGGGAGGTAGGCCAGCATGGCGGCCCGGTCGCCCCAATAGTGCATGGGAAAGGCATGGGCGGTGGGGCAGGCCTTTAAAAAATCGACAAAGCCCCAGGGCGCCGCCGCCTCCTGCCGGGGATCGAGAGGCAAAAACGCGCAGTCGAACCGGGCGCCTGCGATCCGGGCCAGCTCTTCGTGAAAGGCTTTGTCCTGCCAGGCGTTGGAGGCCTGGCTTTCGCCTTCCCAGTGCCACCAGTTCAGATCGCCCGCATGATAAAACCGCAGGCCCTCGGCTTCCACCACAAAGGCACAGCCTGTATCGGTGGAACGAAGGGTTTGGATGGAAAGCCCTTCCAGCGAATGCGTTTCGCGGGAGCCCACCCGCAAAAGCTCCGCCCCGTGGTGGATCGGGACCTTTTTGTGCAGGATGTAGCGAACGGCTGGATGCTCTTTGTACAGCTTCCAGATGGCGGGGTCGTAGTGGTCGGGGTGAACGTGCGAGACGAACACGTACAGCGGTTTTTGGGCGTCCAGCGGGGGCAGCTGGCCCTTGTACCAGTCGAACAAAAGCAGGGTGTGCTTCAATTCCACCAAAAAACCGCTGTGATACAGATGGGTCACTTTCATGGCGCGCGGGCCTCCTTTTAAGCTTGCGGGCCGCCCGGAAGGGGGGCGCGGGTCAGAGCAGCTCGCGGCGCAGTTCGTCCGCCGGAAGGGGGCTGAGCAGGGCGGGGGCGATGTCCAGCACGGTGCGGCAGCCGGTCTCGCCCGCCTGGCGCAGCCGGTAAGCGGCACGGGCATAGGCCACGATAACGCTGGAGGTGAATTCGGGGTTGGAATCCAGCTTGAGGCTGTATTCCACCACATGGCTGTGCTCATTTTCCCAGCCGGTGCGGCCCGAGCGCAGCACCGTGCCGCCGTGGGGCAGGCCCGCGTGCCCGGCCGCCAGCTGCTGGGCGGTGATGAAATGAACGGTGGTGTCGTAATCGGCAAAATAGTTGGGCATTTGTTTGATCTCGCGCTCGATGCGGGCAAGATCGGCGCCGGGGGCGGCCACCACAAAGCACTCGCGGGTGTGCTTTTGCCGGGTGGTGAGGGTGGGCTGGCTGCCCGCACGCACGGCGGCCAGGGCGCTTTCCACCGGAATGGTGTACTGCCGCGCGTCCAGCACGCCCTCGATGCGGCGGATGGCGTCTGAATGGCCCTGGCTGACGCCCTTGCCCCAGAAGGTATAGCTTTCGCCCTGGGGCAGCACCGCCGCGGCGTACGCCCGGTTCAGCGAGAACAGGCCCGGATCCCAGCCCACCGAGATAATGCCCAGGGTGCCGGCGGCGCGGGCGGCCGCGTCCACGGCGGCAAAGTGTTCGGGGATCCTGGCGTGGGTATCGAAGCTGTCGATCACCGTGAACCACTGGGCAAAGTGCGGGGTCTGTGCGGGGAGGTCGGTGGCGCTGCCGCCGCACAGGATCAGCACGTCGACTGCGTCTTTCATGGCCTCGGCCTTTTCGGCGGGCAGAACGTTTGCGCCGGGGGTCAGGGGATGAACCCCGGCGGGGTCACGGCGGGTAAAGATGGCGGCAAGCTCCATGTCCGGGTTTTGGCGCACCGCGCACTCCACCCCGCGGCCCAGGTTGCCGTAACCCATGATGCCAATGCGGATACTCATAGTTATTTCCCTCCACTCAATGCATTCAAAAGCGGGGCGCGCCCGTTTTTACGTTACAAGAATAGCACACGCCGCGCCCCCTGACAAGAAAAAACTGGCCCACGGGCGGGAATTTATCCCGGCCCGGGGCCAGCCTGCGGGAAAGAACGGGCAGCGCCAGGGCGCGCCCGGAGCCGCTAGCCCACCTGTTCGAGGCTGCGGCGGAGAAACGCGCGGGTCTTGGGGCTTTGGGGGGCGCCGAACACCTGAGCGGGGGGGCCCTGCTCTTCGATGACACCGTCCGCCATGAAGATAACCTGGTCGGACACGCCCTTTGCGAATTCCATCTCGTGGGTGACCACGATCATGGTGGTGCGGCTGCTTTTCAGGCTGCGGATGACCCGCAGCACCTCGCCGGTGAGCTCAGGGTCCAGGGCGCTGGTGGGTTCGTCGAAGCAGAGGATATCCGGCTCCAGCGCCAGCGCGCGGGCAATGGCCACCCGCTGCTGCTGCCCGCCCGAGAGCTGGAAGGGGTAGTTCTGCAGCTTGTCGGCCAGGCCCACCCGGCCCAGCAGCTCCCGGGCTTTTTGCTCGTTTTCGGCCGCGGCCTGCCGCGCCGCGGATTTTCCCCGCCGCTCTTTTGCCAGAAGGTCCATTGCGAGGGTGACGTTGCGCAGCACGGTATACTGCGGGAAGAGGTTGAAATTTTGGAACACCAGCCCGAAGTGCAGCCTGCGCTGGCGCAAAGGCTGGGTGCAGGCGGGGCCCCAAAGCTCCTGCCCGGCCACGTACAGTTCGCCCGCGTCCGGGCGTTCGAGAAAATTGAGGCAGCGCAGCAGGGTGGTCTTGCCGCTGCCGGAGGAACCGATGATCGAGAGCACCTGCCCCTGGTCCAGCGTGAGGTCGATGCCGTTTAAGACCTCCAGCCCGCCGAACCGCTTGCACAGGCCCTTTACTTCCAGGATTGCCATGCCCATCACCCCTTGTAATAGTTTAATTTCCTTTCGGCCCAACCGAACAGAAGGGTCAAAAGGCCGCTGAATGCCAGATAGAACACGCCGGTGTAAAACAGCGGCCAGACCAGGGCGCGCTGGGCGGCGATGTCCTGCGCGGCGCGGATCAATTCGCCCACCGCGATGACCCGGGCAAGGCTGGTGTCCTTGACCAGGGTGATGATTTCGTTGCTCATGGGGGGGAGGATGCGCTTGGTGACCTGCAGCAGCACGATGCGCCCAAAGATCTGGGCGCGGGTCATGCCCAGCACCTGCCCGGCCTCCCACTGGCCCTGGGGAATGCCCTCGATGCCGCCGCGGTAAATCTCGGAAAAATAGGCGGCGTAATTGATGATAAACGCCGCCAGCACCGCGGCCAGGCGGTTGTGCATGGGCATGCCGAACGCGAGGCCCGGCACATAAAAGACCACCAGGACCTGGAGCATGAGCGGGGTGCCCCGGATGATCCAGATAAAGGTGCGGGTGAGCCAGCGCAGGGGGGCAAAACGGCTCATGGAACCCAGGCAGACCACGAGGCCCAGCGGCAGCGAGGCGGCCAGCGTGACGGCAAAGATCAGGCAGGTGGTTTTGAAGCCCTGAAGCAGTTCCAGCGTAACCTGTAAAAACGACATGGGTGGGATACTCCTTGCAAGGGCGGCACAGGGCCGCCGTATTCACACGAGGGCCGCCCGGGCCGATGATATGCCCGGGCGGCTTTTGGTTTTTGGCGAAGGTGCGGTTCAGCCCTTGGCTTCCAGCAGGGGGAGCACGGAGGGGTATTTTTCGGCAAGGGCGGCAACGGTGCCGTCGTTTGCCAGCTGCTGCAGCGCGTCGTTCACCTTGGCGGTGATATCGCTGCCCTTGCGGAAGCCGATGCCGTATTCTTCCTTGGAGAGCTCGATGCCCTCCACCACCATGAGGTCGCTGTAGCTGGTGCCCTCGCCCACCGAGGCGTAGGCCATGACCGCGTCGATCACTGCCACGTCCGCCGTGCCGGATTTGAGCTCCAGCAGGGTGTCGCGCTGGGCCTGCACGGCGGTGAGCTGCGCGCCCTTGAGCGCTTCGCTGCCCTCAACGCTTTTGGCGCCCGCGCTCTCGGCCTCGGCCACAAAGCGGGCGGTGGCCATGCTTTCCAGGGTGGTGTACACAGAGGCGTTGGCCTTGTTGATCACGCACACCTGCATGTTGCCGCTGTAGGGAACAGAGAAATCCAGGCTTTCCTTGAGATCGTCCAGAATGGTCATGCCGTTCCAGATGCAGTCGATGCTTTTGCTTTGCAGTTCCACCGTTTTTTGATCCCAGTCGATCTCCACAAACTCGGGGGTCACGCCCAGCTTGGCGCACACCGCTTCGGCCAGTTCGGTGTCGAAGCCGATGAGCTTTTGGGGATCCTGCGGGTCGTAATAGTTCATGGGGTCAAACAAGGTGATGCCGATCTTGAGGGTGCCTTTGCCCTGCACGTACTTCCAATCGGATTCGCCGGTCTGGCCGCAGCCGGTGAGCATGCCCGCCGCCAGAGCGGCGGCCGCCAAAAAGGAAACAATCTTTTTCATGAGTAAACCCCTCCTCGAATGCTTTAGTAATTTAGCACAGTAGAATAATAGCATGACAGAGCAAAAAGGGCAAGGCCTTTTTGCAAAGTTTTCCAAAACGCCGGAAAAACAGGGCATCGGGCCGGCGGAGGTTGGCGGATACGCACAAAAAAGCAGGCCGCGCATGCGGCCTGCCAAGAAAGAAAAGGAGATTAAGCGCCCAGAGCGGCCAAGGCGCGCCCCACAAAAATGGGCAGCTGCTTTTGCCACCAGGGCCAGTCGTGCGCAGAGTCGGCGCCCCACAGCTCCAGGGTATGGGGCACCTGGCGGGCGGCAAGCGCCGCCGCCAGCTCGCGCGTTTCGGCCAGAAAGCGTTCCTCGTAGGGGCCCTGCCCGCAGCAGAGAAGCAGGGGGCCGCCCGTGGGGAGCTTTTCACGGGGGAGCAGGCGCAAAAGATCCACCGGGCTGCTGCGCAGGGTCAGATCATCGGAATACCCGCCGAACCAGCCACCTGCTTTGTAGCTGCCCGAAAGGCCTACCGCGCCGCAGAAAAGGGCGGGCCGCCGCAGATACAGGCTCACGGCGTGCAGCGCGCCGAGCCCCGCCCCCATTGCGAGCAGGCGGCAATTGCCCCGGCCCGCTTCGCCGGCAAGCCCGAGAGCACGCGGCACAAGCTCGCCGCAGAGGTAATTGAACCACCGCTCCTGCATCTCGGCGCGAGGCCGGCCTTCCCCCCCGGAGAGCCAGCTCTCGCCGTCCACGCCGTCGGCACAAAAAAGCCGAAGCTGCCCGCCCTCGATAAAAGGGGCGAGAGAGGCCGCAAGGCCGCGGTCCTCCCAGTCGTAAAAGCGGCCGCCCTCGCAGGGGAGCGCCAGGCAGGGCTGCCCGGCATGGCCGTAGACCTTGAATTCCATCTCGCGCTTTAAAAAGCGGCTGTATTCCTTATAATAGCTTGTCTGCATAAAGGGGCCTCCCAAAGATCGCGGCCGGCCGCCCCGCGCAAAAAACGGAGAAGCGCTTTTTCAGAGCAGGGCCGCCGGCTGTTTTTACCAGTATACCAGAGGCGGCGAAGGGCGGCAAGTGCCCTGCGATTTTCTTGACAAAGATCACCGGGCGAGTATAATTAAAGGAAATGCGCGCCCGGCAAAGGGCGCGGTGAGGAAAAAGGGGAAGAGGAACATGGATGCGGTAAAAACCTTTTTGCACAAAAAGAATGTGGAGATCAGCGCCAAGCGCTACGGGGTGGACGCGCTGGGGGCCATGGCACAGGGGCTGTTTGCCTCGCTGCTGATCGGCACCATTCTGAACACGCTGGGCACGCAGCTGGGCCTGGGCCTGTTCAACGAATTGGGCGGCTACGCCACCGGCGTGGCGGGCCCCGCCATGGCGGTGAGCATCGGCTTTGCACTGCAGGCCCCGGCGCTGGTACTGTTCTCGCTGATCACGGTGGGGGCGGCGGCCAACGCCCTGGGCGGCGCTGGCGGCCCGCTGGCGGTGCTGGTGGTGACCATTCTGGCCTGCGAGGCGGGCAAGCTGGTGTCGAAAGAAACAAAGGTGGATATTTTGGTCACCCCCTTCGTGACCATCTTTGTGGGGGTAGTGCTGTCGGTCTGGTGGGCGCCCGCCATTGGCGCGGCGGCCTCCGGCGTGGGGGCGGTGATCATGTGGGCCACCGAGCTGCAGCCCCTGCTGATGGGCATTGTGGTGAGCGTGGTGATCGGCATTGCGCTGACCCTGCCCATCTCGTCGGCGGCGATCTGCGCCGCGCTCTCGCTCACAGGGCTGGCCGGCGGCGCGGCGGTGGCGGGCTGCTGCGCCCAGATGGTGGGCTTTGCGGTGCTCTCGTTCCGGGAAAACCGCTGGGGCGGCCTGGTGAGCCAGGGGCTGGGGACCTCGATGCTGCAGATGGGCAACATTCTGAAAAACCCGCGCATCTGGCTGCCGGCCATTTTGGCCAGCGCGATCACGGGGCCGCTCGCCACCTGCGTGTTCAGGCTGGAAATGAACGGCCCGGCGGTTTCTTCCGGCATGGGCACCTGCGGGCTGGTGGGCCCCATCGGCGTGTACACCGGCTGGGCAAACGAGGTGGCTGCGGGCACCCGCGCGGCCATTACCGGCATGGACTGGCTGGGCCTTGCGCTGATCTGCGTGGTGCTGCCCGCCGTGCTGTGCTGGGCGTTCGGGCTGCTGCTGCGCAAAAAGGGCTGGATCAAAGAGGGCGATCTGGCCCTGGCGGAATAAAAAGCAGGCGCCGGAAAGCGCCCCCGCGGCGCCTGTTCTTTTGGGGCGGGATATGGTAAAATAAAAAAGGCTGCGGGGCCAGGCTTTTTGCGGCCCCCTGGAAAAGCGGTGAAAGGGAGGCTGCCGGAGTGAATGCATTTTTGCTGATGATCCCGCTTTTTCTCATACGGTTCGGCCTGCTGGGTGCGATGAACAAAGAGGCGCTGGGGCGCGCCGCGCGGTTTGCGCCGCTGGAAGGAAATGAGCGCATTGCCTACCTTGTTTACCAGGCGGCAAACATTGCGATCTTTCTTTACCCGGCCTTTTTGAAGATCCGGACAGGGCCGCCGCTGTTTTGGGCGGGCCTTGCGGTGTACGCTGCGGGCGCGGCGATCCTTGCCGCGGCTGCCGCCGCGTTCGCAAGGCCGGATGAAAAAGGGCTGAACACGAGCGGCATTTACAAGGTTTCCCGCAACCCGATGTATGTGGGATATTTTGTGTATTTTTGCGGCTGTGCGGCCCTGACGCGCTCGGCGCTACTGTTCGCGGCACTGCTGGTGTTTCAGCTGGCGGCGCACTGGATCATTCTTTCGGAAGAGAGATGGTGCATCGGGCAACTTGGGGAAGAATATCTGGATTATATGAAACGGGTCCGGCGCTATTTTTAGTACGCCGGGCAAAAAGCTGCGGCTGGTTGAGCCGGGCTTGCTCGGAACAGGGGGCGGGGAAAATGCATTTTGAACGGCTGCAAACACAGCAGGGCAACCTCTATTTAAAGGCGATGGAGCTGTACGGCGCAAGTTTTCCGCCCCATGAGCAGAGGGAGGTTTCCTCGCAGGCAAAGATCATGAAGCATGGGGAGTACCAGTTCAACCTGATCTGTGAGGAAAATGAGCTGGTGGGAATTCTTTTGTGCTGGGAAACAGAAGGATTCATCTATGTGGAGCATTTTTGCATTGACCCCGAAATGCGCAACCAAAAATACGGCCAACGGGCGCTGGAACTGCTGAACCGGCGAAAAAAGCCTGTAATTTTGGAGATCGACCCGCCGGAGGACGAGGTTTCCGCCCGGCGAAAGGGCTTTTATGAGCGGGCAGGATATGCGGCAAACGGGTTTGAACATCTGCATCCCCCCTACCGCGCGGGCCGCGGGGGCCATCGCCTGGTGGTGATGTCACATCCGCAGAGGCTCACACAAGCGGAATACGATGCCTTTGACAGATATTTGAAAGAAACGGTAATGGGAAGCTGACCTTGGCTTTTTGAAAAAAGGAACGGCAGCGCGCTGTTCCGGGAGGCTTGGAAAGGAGGGAGCAGCCATGGAATATAAAGTGCACGATCAGCTTGACCCGCTGTTTGAAACAGCCAGCCTGCTGCTGCTCTGCGCGCAGGGCGATCCCCGCTTTGTGCGGGAGGAAACGATCCGGCATTTGAGCGAGTTTGGGCTGGACGGCGAGGCGTTCTATTCGCGGAATGGAAAGGCTTACGACAAATACTTCCGGGTCTTCGCGCAGAATCAAAAGCTGGAACCGGGGGATGAGGAGCTTCTCCAGGGCAGTTACGCGATCTTTTTTATGCGGGTGCTGCCCTTTTTGCAGGATCCAAGCCAGCTGGAGCGCAGGGACTGGGACGCGCAGCGGCTGACCGAGGTGTGCATCCACGCGTGCGGCATTTATTTTGAAGAGGAAGGGGAGCCGCCCACCGGGCAGGCGGCGGGGGACGCCCGCGCGCTGATGGAGTTTGTGCGGAAGACGAGCCTGGACGAGGCGGACCGCTGGCGGGCCTTTGAGCTGCTGTGCGACCCCCGCCCCTCGTTTTTGCGCATGGCGGCCCTATTGGAGCGCAACCTGCCCGCCCAAAAAAAGGCGCAGCAGGCGGTGGCAAAGCCGCTGGAGGCGCTGATCGGCAGGATGGGCACCGACCCCATGCGCCTGGGCGGCGCCTATTTTGTGAAAAAGCCGGAGGATGTTGCCTGCGTGTGGCCCAGCCTGGCGGTGGCGTTCGGCCTGCTGATCGCGGACGAGATCTGCTATTGCGGCCTGTTGTGCGAGCCGTTGATGGAGCTTTCACAAAGCAAGGGCGAGGCGGATCAGATGCTGGCTGCGCGCCTGAAGGCGCTGGGGGACAAAACGCGGCTCGCCATTATGGATGAGCTCGCACGGCGGGGCGGCAGCTACAACGCCGAGCTGGCCCAGGCGCTGGGCCTTACCCCGGCCACCATTTCGCACCATTTGGACCTTTTGCTCACGGCCGGGCTGCTGGAGATGCGCCAGGAGGATAAGCGCGTTTATTGCAGCGTGAAGGAGCGGGCGGTGGAGGAGGCGGCCGAAGCGCTGTGCCGCCGCTTTGGCGGCCAGGAAAATAGAACAGGAAAAACATAATGAACCAAAAACGCGCCTTTCGGGGCGCGTTTTTTTGTTGGAATATATTAGATGGAAATAAAATATAGTTTGACATATATCTAATATTATGATATGCTTTGTGCAATTCAAACAAGGGGGAGAAAGCATTGAAGGAATGCATGAGGAAAAACAAGGGCCTGCTGGCGCTCACTGCGCTTGCCGGGGTGGCGGCGTCGAGCGCCATGGTGCTGCTGGCACTGTTTTTGCAGAGAATCACCGACGTGGCCCTGGCCGGGGATATGGAGGGATTTTTAAAGGTGCTGCTGGCCGCACTGCTGTATCTGGCCGCACTGGGGAGCCTGTATTGGATTTACGAGCTGCTGGGCAAAAAGCTGATCCGGCGCATCACACTGCTGCTGCGCCGCCGGGTGTTCCAGGGGGTGTTCCGCCGCGGGTACGAGGACTACACCGAGCACAACACGGCGGATTATATCTCGGCGCTGACCAACGACATAAAGCAGGTGGAGGAGAATTACATCCAGCCGCTGCTGCTTACCGTGGAGAGCGCGGTGATGTTTTTGGTGACCCTGGGGCTGCTGCTGTACTTGAGCCCGCTGGTCACCGCCTGCCTGGGGGTGGGGCTGGTGGTGATGTTCCTGGTGCCCTCGCTGTACGGCAAGGCGCTGGAGCGCAGGCAGGAAGGGTATTCGCGGCAGATGGCGGTGTTTACCGCAAAGCTGAAGGACCTGTTTTCCGGGTACGAGGTGATCCGGGCGTATGGAATGAAAAAAGCGGCGGGGAAAAGCTTTGAACGGGAAAACGAGGCGGCGGCGGACGCAAAGTACGCGGCGGACCGCCTGTTTGCCGCCAACCAGACCCTGTCGCAGATGCTGGCCGCGCTGACCCAGTTCGCGGTGATTTTTCTGGCGGCGTTTTTGCTGCTGAAGGGCCGGATCACCATGGGCGCGGTGATCGCGTTTATCCAGCTGAGCGGCACCTTCATCCAGCCGGTGATGGCATTGCTGCAAAACCTGCCCAAGGTAAAAAGCATGAAGCCGGTGCTGGAACGGCTGGAAGGGCTGGCCGATTATGAGCCGGCGGACTTTACCGGGGCAAAGGCGCCCACCTTCCGCCAGGGGATCGAGGTGCGGGACCTGCGCTTTTGCTATGAACCGGGCCAGCCGGTGCTGCAGGGCCTTTGGTGCGGGTTTGAGCGGGGCAAAAAATATGCGGTGGTGGGCGAGAGCGGGTGCGGCAAGACCAGCCTGATCCGGCTGCTCACCGGCTGCTACGCCGGGTACGACGGCGCCATTTGTTACGACGGGCAGGAGCTTCGCGGGCTGGATGTGGAGGCGCTGCAGCGCATGGTGTCGGTGATTCACCAGAACGTGACCATGTTCGACGAGAGCATCCGCTACAACATCTGCCTGGGCGAGGAGTTTTCGCAGGAGGAACTGGAACGGGCGCTGCAGCTTTCGGGTGCGGCAAAATTTTTGCCCCAGACCAGCGGCGGGCTGGATTCGCCGGTGGGGGAGAACGGGGCCAACCTTTCGGGCGGGCAGCGCCAGCGCGTTGCCATTGCCCGGGCGTTGATCCGCAAAACACCGCTGCTGATCCTGGACGAGGGCACCAGCGCGGTGGACCTGCAAACGGCCATGGATATTGAACAGCAGCTGCTGGCGGTGCCGGAACTGACCCTGATCACCATCACCCACAAGCTGGACCCGGAACTGCTGGGAAGCTACGACCAGGTGCTGTTTTTAAAGGGCGGCGTGGCACAGGGCGCGGGCGGCTATGCCGACCTGCAGCAGGAAAACGAGGCGTTCCGCACATTCTGCGGCGTGCACGCCATGGCGTGAGGCATAAAGGCAAAGTGATCCCCCCGCGGCTTGCCGCGGGGGGATCACTTTGCCGGGGCCGTTAACGGCCCCGGTGCTTTTCCAGACGCTTTTGCCGGCGCAGCAAAAACTTCTGTTCGGCCAGCGCCTGCCGGCGCTGCTTTTGTTCTTTCTGCCGTTTTTCCTTGTTCTGCCCGCGCTGAGCGGCAAGCGCCTGTTGGGCCTTGGTGCCCACCCCGTGCTGCGCCAGCGCCTGGGCGGCTTGCCGCTGGGCCCGCTTGGGGCTTGCCGGCCGCCAGGGAATGGGCGCCTTTACTGCGGGCGAGAAGTGCAGCGTGTGCCAGCGCCCCAGCACCCACTGCCAAACCTCCTGGTCGCTGGGTTCGGCCCCAAAGGTGGTTTTTGCGGCGGTGAGCTTTCCCTGGCAGTGCCGCTGCACCACGCCCACCCAAAAGGGCGCCTCAAAATAAACGGTGAGCGAAAGATAACCTGTGTCCATTGCGCGTTCCTCCCTAAAAATAAACTCAGGGAACGGACGACCCCGGGAGGGGGAGGGCTACTTGCGGTGCGCCGCCGCCTTTGGACTACCAACCAAAGTGTGTTTTTATCCCTGCAGCGCCATTATAGCACAAAGCGCGGCAAAACAAAAAGCCGGTCACAAATGTGACCGGCCATTTTGCTTTGCTGCATCAATCAGATCGCGCGGGTAACCTTGCCCGAGCGCAGGCAACGGGTGCAGGCGTAGATGTACTTCGGAGAACCGTCTACGATAGCCTTAACACGCTTCACATTGGGCTTCCAGGTCCGGTTGGAACGCCGGTGAGAGTGGGACACCTGAATGCCGAAGGAAACGCCCTTGCCACAACAATCGCACTTTGCCATTTGCTGCACCTCCTCATAATCAAGTCGCTAAAATATAATATCAGACCCTGCACAAAATTGCAAGCGATTTTTTGAAATATCTGCACAAAAGCCCGGTAAAATTACAATTCACTTGTGTAAGCGATCCAAAACCGGTATAATAAAACGTAATATGTGCAAAAACGAATCAAAGGAGGCTGCCGCATGGGGCTGCTCAGCACAACGCAGATCTTGAGTTACCTTGCCCGGGCGCTGGTGATGCTGATCGTGATCCCGGTGCACGAGGCCGCCCACGCTTTTGTGAGCGCCAAACTGGGCGACACCACCGCAAAGGACGCGGGCAGGCTCACCCTGAACCCGTTGGCCCACTTTGACCCCATCGGCGCGCTGTGCATGATCGTGGCGGGCTTCGGCTGGGCAAAACCTGTGGGGGTGAACCCGGCCCGCTTTAAAAACCCCAAGGCCGGCATGGCCATCAGCGCGGCGGCGGGGCCCGTTTTCAATCTGCTGTTGGCGTTCGTGGCCACCATTGTGTACAAGCTGGTGCTGTTTTTCTACCCGGCGCTGCCCGGCGGCGTTTTTTCGGACCTTTTGTATCTGTTCACCTTATATATGGTGCTGATGAACGTTTCGCTGGCGGTGTTCAACCTGATCCCGCTGCCCCCGCTGGACGGTAGCCGCATGCTGCTGGTGTTTCTGCCAAGGCGGCTGTATTTCAAGGTGATGCAGTACGAGCGCTATATCTTTTTTGCCATGGCCGCATTGCTGCTGCTGGGGGTGTTCGACCGGCCGCTGGCCCTTGTGAACAACTGGGTGCTGAACCTGCTGTTAAAGCTCACCGGTTTTGTGGACCTGCTGCTGCGGGCCGCCTCCGGCGTGAGTGTGTGATATTAAAAGAGAAAAGAGCTGCACATGGAGACCCTTACGTTTAAACTGGAAGAGTTTGAAGGCCCGCTGGATCTGCTGCTGTATCTGGTGAGCAAAAACAAAATGAACCTTTACGAGGTGGCGATCCTGGACCTGATCGACCAGTATACAGCGCTGATCGACACGCTTACCACGGGCAGGCTGGAGGTGGCCAGCGAATTTATCGAGATGGCCGCCCGCCTGGTGCAGATGAAGAGCTTCCTTTTGCTGCCCCGCAGCGAGGAAGCCGAGCGAATGAAAGAGGAACTGACCGGCCAGTTGATCGAATACAGCGCCTGCAAGGAGATCGCGAAGAAAATGGGCGAGGCGGCGGCCCACACGTTTGCGGCGGTGCGCGAGCCGATGCAGATGGAGTTTGACAATACCTACACCCTGAAGCACGAGCCCTTTTTGCTGGAGCAGGCGTGGAACGCCCTAATGGGGCGCGGGCTGCGCAGGGCCCAGCCCAGCCAGGAGCGCTTTGAACCGCTGGTCACCGCGCCCTTTGTATCGGTGGCGAGCCGGGTGGTGCATGTGCTGCGCAGCCTGGTGACGGGCAAGGTGAGCCGGCTGCGCAGCCTGTTCCCAAAGCAGGACAGCCGCAGCCAGACCGTGGCCACCTTTTTGGCTGTGCTGGAATTGGTGCGCGCCGGGCGCGTGACCATTGGCGACGACGAGACCCTGTCTGTGCGGCGGGGATACGCAAAAACGCAGGAGAACTGAAGTTATGGACTTGAAAGAATGCAAGGGCGCCATTGAGGCCATGCTGTTTGCGCACGCGGAGCCGGTCACGGCGGCGCGCCTGGCCGAGGTGCTGGAGATCGAGCAGCCCACGGTGGAGCGGGTGCTGCTGGCGCTGCGGGACGATTATTCCGAGCCGGGCCGGGGCCTATGCCTGCTGCAGCTGGAGGACGCCTGGCAGCTCGCCACCAAAAACCAGTACGCGCCGCCGGTCAAGCGCATTCTGGACACCCGCCGCAACACGCCGCTCTCGCAGGCGGCGCTGGAGGTGCTGGCGATCATTGCCTACAACCAGCCGGTGTCCCGCGGGTTTGTGGAGCAGGTGCGGGGGGTGGATTCCTCGTCCACCGTGGCGAAGCTGCTGGAAAAGGGGCTGATCGAGGAGGCGGGCCGGCTGGATTTGCCCGGCCGCCCGGTGAGCTTTCGGACCACGGAGGTGTTTTTGCGCACCTTTGGGCTGGAGAGCCTGAGCCAGCTGCCGCCGCTGCACGGCGACGAGCTGCCGCTGGAGCAGTATGCCGAGACCGGAGAGCTGCCCGAGAACACCGAGCCGCCGCAGAATAGGGGAGAGGCGTAAATGGCCGTTTTGTGGCTGATCCTGAAGGTGCTTTTGTGGATCCTCTTGGGGCTGTTGGCCCTGCTGACGGCAACCCTGCTGGCGCCGGTTACGGCAGAGCTTGGGTGGAGCGGCGAAAAGGGGACCTGGGCCAATGTGCGGGTGTTTGGCGTGCGCATCCGGCTTTTCCCCCGGAAAGAAAAAGCAGAAAAGAAAAAGAGCAAAACGCCAGGCGGCGGGAAGGCGCCGAAAGGATCGGCCAAAGCCCCGCCGGAGCAGGAAAAAGCGCCGGGCGCGGCTGGGAACGACCCGCAAAGCGGGCGAAAAAAAACGGCTGCAGGGCAAAAGGCGGCAAAAAGCGCGGCCCCGGAAAAGCGCTTTGAGCTGACGCTGGACGCGGTGCGCGGCATTGCCGGAACAGCGGGCGGTTTTATGGGCAAGGTGCTGGCGGCGCTGCGGGTGCACCATATCCGGGTGTATCTGCCCGTGCACGGGCAGGACGCAGCGGCCACCGCCCTGGCGGTGGGGCGGCTGCACGCGGTGTTGGGCGCGGCGCTGGGCGCTTTGCAGAATTTTTTCCGGCTGGAATTTGCACAGTATGAATTGGAGCCGGATTATACCGGTGAAAACGCGGGAAAGGCATTTTTCTCTTGTAAAATTACCGCCCACGCGATTATAATGTTAATAGCATGCATTTGGGCGCTGGTGCGCCTGAAAAAGCAGCACGTCATTTAAAAAAGGGGCCTGGCCCTTTTAGGAGGTATACGGTATGGCAGAACGGCCGCTGGAAGGTCTGATGGGCGTTACGTTGGATAAGATCCGGGAAATGGTGGGCTCCAACACCATCATTGGGGACCCCATCACGGTGGAGGGCGCCATGATCCTGCCTGTGTCGAAGGTGACCTTTGGGTTTGCCTCGGGCGGGTCGGACTTCGGCGCAAAAACGACCAAGGAGCTGTTCGGCGGCGGCAGCGGCGCGGGCGTGTCGGTCACGCCGGTGGCGTTTCTTGTGATCAGGGACGGCAATGTGCGCACCATCCAGCTGGCGGATTCCAACAGCACGGTGGACCGCGCGCTGAACATGCTGCCCGAGCTGGTGGACAAGCTTTGCGCCCTGACGGCGAAAAAGGAAGCGAAAGCCGCGCCGGCTGGGGAAGACGCGCCCGCGGAATAACAAAACTTTGGGGGCGGTTCGGCAGAGCCGCCCCTTTTGCCGATCTGGCCGGCGGCAAGCGCCGGCGGAGCAACAAGAGAGAGGAACGAACGTATGGCACTGGAACGCATTCAAAAGGTAATGGCCGAGCAGGGGCTGTGCTCCCGCAGGGCGGCCGAGCTGATTATTGGGGAAGGTCGGGTCAAGGTAAACGGCCACCCCGTAAAGCTGGGCGACAAAATGGACGTGGGCCGCGATACCCTGATGGTGGACGGCGAGCGGGTGCGGCTTGTGAAAAAGCAGGAGTATCATTACCTGGCGCTGTATAAGCCCCGGGGCTATGTGACCACCACCAGCGACGAGCGGGGCCGCAAGACCGTGATGGACCTGCTGGCCGATTACCCGGCGCGGGTGTTCCCGGTGGGCCGCCTGGACAAAGACAGCGAGGGCCTTTTGCTGCTGACCAACGACGGCGATTTTGCAAATTTGATGATGCACCCCTCCCACGGGGTGAGCAAGCTGTACCGGGTGACCGTGCGCCCCCGGGCCGAGGAGAGCCAGGTGATCGCCCTGAGCAAGGGAGTGCAGCTGGACGACGGGGCCGTAACCCAGCCCGCCGTGATCAACGTGGTGGTGGACGAGCCCGGCCGCACTGTGCTGGAAATGACCATCAAGGAGGGCAAGAACCGCCAGATCCGCCGCATGTGCGAGGCGGTGGGGCTGGAGGTGGTGCGCCTGCGGCGCAGCGCCGTGGGCGCGGTGAAGCTGGGGATGCTGCAGCCCGGCCAGTACCGGCCCCTTGCCAAAAGCGAGCTGGTTGCCCTGCGCGCCGCCGCCCAGAAGGGCAAAGCGCGCGCCGTGACCCGGGAGCAGCAGGAAAGGGCGGCGCAAACGGTGCAAACCCGGCAAAGAACGCCCCGCAGGCGGCCGGCCCGGGGCGCAAAATAAGCTGTCACATTCAGACAATTTTGTTGCACGATAGCTTTTGCGCGGGCAAAAAACTATTGTTATCCATTTGTCAAAATAGTATAATAAACTCAAAACTAGATCAATCAATGCAGGAGGGTTTCACATGGCTTCTAAAAAGCTGAGCAAGGGCGAGATCCTGGCCGCTTTCTTCGATGAAGGCGTTTATACCGAGCTGTTTGCGGGCGGCGCGGTACAGGCCGCGTACGGCTGCGCCGGCGGCCAGCCGGTGTATGCGGTGTGCCAGAGCGGCGCCGCCGTGACCGCAAAGGATCTGAATAAAAACCGCAAGGTCCTTGGCATGGCCGCCAAGACCGGCAATCCGGTGGTGACGTTCTACGACTCTGTGGGCGCGAAGCTGGAAGAAGGCCTGGACCTGCTGGCCGCAAACGCGGCCCTGACCGCCGAGATCGCCCGGGTGTCCGGCGTGGTGCCCCAGATCGCGGTGGTGACCGGCGTGTGCGGAGGCACGGCCGCGCTGGCTGCGGCCAGCGCCGACCTGTGCATCATGGCCGAGGACGCGCAGCTGTTCTTTACCGCCCCGTTTACCAGCGCCGCCGGGGGCGACAAGCTGGCGGGCGCGGGCAGCGCGGCGTTT
The DNA here is from genome assembly GCA_022835495.1 of Oscillospiraceae bacterium. NCBI lineage: Bacteria > Bacillati > Bacillota > Clostridia > Eubacteriales > Oscillospiraceae > Oscillospiraceae bacterium. The sequence goes on along the minus strand of BQOK01000001.1, from coordinate 2,151,579 downwards.
GCGGCAAAGGCGGGCGTGGCGGCGCTGACCGCCAAGGACGGGGCCGAGGCAGCCGCCCTGGCCGCCCGTGTGGCGGGCACCCTGCCGGGCAATAACCTGGCCGGCCCCTCGGTGTTCGAGTTTGAGGCGCCCTCGGCTGTGCTGGAGCTGAACAGCTACAGCGCCCCTAAGGCTGTGGAGGCTTTGGTGGATGCGGGCAGCGCGCTGGAGGTATACGCCGGTTTTGGCAAAAAGGTATACACCGCCCTTGCTACCGTGAATGGCAACATCGTGGGCGTTGTGGCCACCGAGCCGGACGGCCTGTGCCACAACTGCGTGTCCAAGGCGGCCCGCATGGTGCGCCTGTGCGACGCGTTCAGCATTCCTGTGGTGACCCTGGTGAACAGCGAGGGTTTTGTGAAAAGCGCCACCGACGACCAGGCAGGGGGCATCCGCGAGGCGGCCCGCCTGGCCGGTACTTACGCAGACGCCACCACCGCAAAGGTGGCGGTGCTGGCCGGCAAGGCTGTGGGGCCGGTCTATACCGCCCTGGCAAACGCCGACGTGACCATTGCCGTGGAGGGCTGCACCGTGGCCGCCCTGGAGCCCCAGGCCGCCGTGCGCGTGCTGTATAAAGACGAGCTGGACGCCAGCGACAACATTCTGGCCGCTACCGCCGCCAAGGCGGCGCAGTATGCGGCTGCCGAGTGCAGCGCCCAGGCCGCCCTGGCCGCAGGCGCCGCCGATTTTGCGGTGGCCGCCGCCGAGGTGCGCGCCACCCTGGCCGCCGCCCTGGATATGCTGGCCACCAAGCGCGCCCAGCGCCTGCCCAAAAAGCACGGGAACCTGAGCCTGTAAGGAAAACGAACGTTTATATAGAGAATTGAGATTAGGAGGAACCCCCTATGAAACACTACAGCATTACCGTGAACGGAACCGCGTATGATGTGACCGTGGAAGAGACCGCCGGCGGCGCTGCCGCCCCCAAGGCCGCCCCTGCTGCCGCCCCCAAAGCTGCCGCCCCCGCGGCGGCCCCGGCCCCCGCTGCTGCCGCAGGCGCGGTGAAGGTGACCGCCCCCATGCCCGGCACCATTCTGGATGTGAAGAGCGCTGCGGGCAGCTCGGTAAAGGCCGGCGACGTGCTGGTGATCCTGGAGGCCATGAAAATGGAGAACGAGATCGTGGCACCGCAGGACGGCACGGTGGCTTCCATCACTGTGAAAAAGGGCGACAGCGTGAACTCCGGCGACGTGCTGGTCACGATGAACTAAGGCAGCGAGGTGAAAGAGATGGCGAAAAAGCCCATTAAAATTACCGAAGTGGTGCTGCGCGACTCGCATCAGTCGCTGCTGGCCACCCGCATGACCATGGACGAGATGCGGCCCATCCTGCCCGCAATGGACGAGATCGGCTACTTCTCGGTGGAGTGCTGGGGCGGCGCTACCTTCGATTCCTGCATCCGTTTTTTGGATGAAGACCCCTGGGACCGCCTGCGCATCCTGCGCAGAGAAATGCCGAACACCAAGCTGCAGATGCTGTTCCGCGGCCAGAACATGCTGGGGTACCGCCCCTATGCCGACGACGCGGTGGAGTACTTTGTGCAGAAATCGGTGGCGAACGGCATCGACATCATCCGTATTTTTGACGCGCTGAACGACCCCCGCAACCTGGAAACCGCCATCAAGGCGGCCAACAAGGAAAAGGCCCATGTGCAGGGCTGCATCAGCTACACCCTGAGCCCGGTGCACAACAACGAGTATTTTGCCGAGTACGCAAAGACCCTGGAGGAGATGGGCGCCGACTCGATCTGCATCAAGGACATGGCAGGCCTGCTTACCCCGTATACCTGCTATGATCTGGTGAAGAAGCTCAAGGAGACTGTGAACATCCCCATCGACATCCACAGCCATTACACCGCGGGCCTTGCCTCCATGTCCATCCTGAAGGGCATCGAGGCCGGCGCGGATATTGTGGATACCTCCATGAGCCCGCTGGCGCTGGGCACCAGCCATATGCCCACCGAGAGCCTGGTGGCCGCCCTGCAGGGCACCGATTACGACACCGGCCTTGACCTGAACAAGCTCAATGTGGTGCGCGCCCACTTTGCCAAGCTGCGCGAAAAATACATCGCCAACGGCCAGATCAACCCCAAGAGCCTGGGCGTGGACGCCAACACCCTGTTGTACCAGGTGCCGGGCGGCATGTTCTCCAACATGCTCAAGCAGCTCAAGGATGCGGGCAAGGAGGATAAACTGGACGAAGTGCTGCAGGAGATCCCCCGCGTGCGCCAGGATTCCGGTTACCCCCCGCTGGTCACCCCCACCAGCCAGATCGTGGGCACCCAGGCGGTGTTCAATGTGATCATGGGCGAGCGCTACAAGATGGTGACCAAGGAATTCCGCGGCCTTGTGCACGGCGATTACGGCAAGACCCCCGCGCCCATCGACCCGGCGTTCAGCAAAAAGATCCTGGGCGACGATGAGCCCATCACCTGCCGCTTTGCGGATACCCTGGAGCCCGAGGTGGAAAAGCTGAAGGCTGAGGCGGCAAAGTACGTGATCCAGGAGGAGGACGTGCTGACCTACGCCATGTTCCCCCAGGTGGCACCGAAGTTCTTTGAGAAGCGGGCCGAGAAAGCCACCGGCGTGGACGGCGAACACGTGGACTACGCCGGAAAATCCCACCCGGTATAAATTGTTATACGTGAAAACGGCCCGTGCCTGGTTACTTCAGGCACGGGCCGTTTTTTCGGCGGAGTGGGGCAAAAACCGTTTGAAAAGGCAAAGGAGCACAAGGGGCGGCGCGCCCGGCACAAAGCGCGGGAACTACCGCAGCAGGGGCAGGCTGCCGGTGAGGCGATTCACCTTTCGCTTATCGCCGCACAGGGCAAGGCCAAAGTAGTGCAGCGCGCTGCCCGGGGTGCCGGCCATGCGCAGGATGTATTGGTCATAGGTATGGCAGCTTTGGGCAAGATCCTGGAAATCGACCACCGTAAGATCGCCGTATTCCTGCTGGTAGAGGGCCTGGCGGAGCTGCAGCAGGCGTTCCCCGGAGGCGCGCAGAACAGGAATGGGGATCTGCACGATGCCCAGGTGCTCACAGCCCTCGGCATCGGCCACGGCCGGACCTGCGATGTGTGGGCATTGTTTGCCCAGGGTAACGCCCAGAATGGCGGCTGTGTTGGCGGCGACGCCCAGGGGAAGGGCTTCGTGCAATACCAGCACACATTTTTCTTCAATCTGTTCCATGTGGGATCGCTCCTTTTTTGGGGGCTTTATCACCGCTCTCGGAGAGGAAAAGGCCCGTGAGGGTGAGGGCCGTGCCGGCAAGGGCGGCAGGGGTGATGGTTTCGTGCAGCAAAAGTGCCGAGGCGGCCAGTGTGACCACCGGAACCGCGTAGATATAGGCGCTGGTGCGCACCGGGCCCAGGATCCGCACGGCAAAGTTCCAGGTAACAAAACATAAGGCCGAAGCGCCAAGGCCCAAAAACAGCAGGTTCAAAAGGATCTGCGGTTCAGCCAACAGGGCGGGGCGCAGGTCAAAATGGGAAAAGGGCAGGGTGGGAAGCATAAAAAGCAGGCCGAAAAAGAAGACCCGGCGGGTGACCTGCACCGCGCCGAAGCCATACCCCCCAATGACGCGGGTAAGCAGGGAATAGCAAGCCCATACCAGAGCGGCGGCCAGTGCCAGCAGATCGCCGGCAGGGCTTGCCTTGAGCGGCCCGCCGGAAAAGCTGAGCAGGCACACACCCGCCATGGCCGCGGCAAAGCCGGCGAAAAAACGCGGCCGCAGCGGTTCAGCGCCCCGAAACACCCAGTGGGCCAGCAGCGCTGTGAAAAAGGGCGCCACCGAAATAATGACCCCGACGTTGGAGGCGAGCGTGAAGGTGAGCGCCACATTTTCCAGTAAGTAATACAGGCAGATGCCGGTGAGACCCGCCAGCGCAAACACCGCGTTCTGGCGGCCGCTGACCCCCCGCAGGCGGCGGGGGCAGATCAGCCACAGGGCAAGGTAGCCCAGCAAAAAGCGAAGAAACAAAATTTCGACCGGGCTGAGCTGCCGCAGCAGCACCTTGGTGGAAATAAAAGTGGTGCCCCAGATCAGCATGGTCAGGCCGGCGGCAAGGTGCCCGGCACGAAGCTCGCGCTGCATAAACGCGCCCCTTTCCTGGTTATTTTTGAAAAAAGATTTCCCGGTAGGCGCCGGGGGGCATGCCGATAAACAGGCTGAAAAAACGGTGGAAATGGCTTTGGTCGGCAAAGCCGGCCGCCAGCGCGGCCTCGGCCGGGGCGGCGCCCTGCTCCAACAGGGCTTTGGCGCGCTCGACGCGCACGGATTGCAGGTAGCGGTACGGGGTGACCCCCTTGGCGCGGGTGAAGGCGCGCAGCAGGGAAGAGCGGCTCAGCGCCGCGGCGGCACAGAGATCGTCCAGCGCAATATGCTCGGTGTAATGTTCCCGAATGAAATCACAGGCGCGCTCCACCTCGGCCCGACTTTCCGGCTGGGCGAGGGAGATCGGGCGGGAATACCGGCCGAGGAGCCGGTTAAAAAAGAACAGCAGGAGCTCCTCTTTTTCGAACTCACCGCTGCCCTCCAGAATGAGCTGATGCAGCCTGCCGAATTCGGCCGCCAGCTCGGGGTCCCAGATAACGGGCGGGGCGAACAGCGGGGCTTCGCCGCTGCCTGTGAGCTCCTGCGCCAGGGCCTGCAGCACGGCAGTGGGCACGTTCAGGGCGCGCCAGCCTGTGGCCGTGGGGCCGAGCTGCTCGCAGGCGTGGGGGTCGCCCGGGTTGATGGCCAGCAGGGCGCCGGTTTTGGCCGTGTAGGTGCAGCCCTTGTAAAAGAGGGTGCGCGCGCCCTCTTCCACCAGGCCGAACAGGTAGTGTTCGTGGAAGTGCGGGGGAAATGCGGGTTTCAGCCCTTTGAAAAAATGGGCCTCCATCTGCAGCTCCTCGTCGTAGCGGAACACGGGGTCATCCATGCTTTGATCTCTCCTTTGCCGGCTGTGCCGGACCATGGTCGTGCTTTTATTGTACACCCTGGGGCAAGACCGGGGCTTGTACGATATCGCCTTTTTTGAACGGCAAATTCCCGGCTTCCCGGTGAAGACGGGAAACAGGGGCTTTTTATAAAATAAAAAACAGCAAAGCGCAGTTTAAAGCGCTTTGCTGTTTTTGGGTCACTGGCGCAGGCGCGCCTCGCGCACCCGGGCGTGAAATTCCTCGCTGCCGGCGCACCCTGCCAGAAGGGATTGCTGCGCGTCCTCAGGCAGAGAATTGAAGAAGGCCTCGTCCTCGCCTGCGTCGGGGCTCCACTGGCCCAAAAGGCCCGCATCGGCCATGGGAATAAAGTACGGCATCTCATCCATTGCGTTTCACCTCGCCCTTAGTGTGCCCCGCCCGCACCGGCTTTTTTCTGGGAAATCCGACCATTCACAGGGCAGACGGCGCGCGCAGAAAGGCGGGCAAAAACCTTGCAATGAGGGGGTAAAACGTGTAAAATATGAACATGTATATTTAAAAATGGGTCATACTGCCCAATGAAACAATATACAAAGCCGACTTTCTATTTTTTCATACGGAAGAGGTGCATTCAATGGCATTGAGCATGACCGGCTATGGCCGGGCCGAGGCCGTGGTGAACGGCCGGGACATCACCGTGGAGATCAAGAGCGTCAATTCCCGCTATTTCGAGTATTCTTCCCGCATTCCCCGCAGCTGCGCCTTTCTGGACGACCGGCTGAAAAAACGGCTCAGCACAGCTATCAGCCGCGGCAAGGTGGAGCTGAACATGCAGCTGCAGAATGTTTCAGCCCAGGACACCGCCGTGGAGGCGGACCTGCCCCTGGCCGCAAGCTACAGGGACGCCCTGGCCCTGCTGAGCGCGGAGCTGGGCCTTAAAAACGACGTTACCGCGGGGATGGTGGCGCGCTTCCCGGATGTGCTTGCGGTGCGGCACGCCGCAGTGGACGAGGACCAGCTGTGGCAGGATGTGAGCGCGGTGTGCGACGCCGCGGTGGAAAACTTTGTGCAGATGCGCGCGGCAGAGGGGGAAAAGCTCAAGGAGGACATCCTGGGCCGCCTTTCCACCATTGAACAGGCGGTGGGCACGGTGGAAGAAGGCAGCGCCGGCCGGGTGGAGGCGTATACGAAAAAGCTGTATGCCCGTTTGCAGACCCTGCTGCAGGACCAGAATATTGATGAGGCACGCCTGCTCACCGAGGCCGCGATCTTTGCCGACAAGACCGCCGTGGACGAGGAGACCGTGCGGCTGCGCAGCCACATTGCCCAGTACCGGGAGATTTTGGGCAGCGGCGGCCCGGTGGGCCGCAAGCTGGACTTTCTGACCCAGGAGCTCAACCGGGAGACCAACACCATTGGTTCCAAGTGCCAGGATCTGGCGATCACCCGCGTTGTGGTGGACATCAAGGCCGAGATCGAAAAGATTCGGGAACAGATTCAAAACATCGAATAACGACAGGAGAGGGAATATGAAACTCATCAACATCGGGTTTGGCAACATGGTCAGCGCGGGGCGGCTGATCGCCATTGTGAGCCCGGAATCCGCGCCCATTAAGCGGATCGTGCAGGAGGCCCGGGACAAGGGCTCGCTGATCGACGCCACTTACGGCCGCCGCACCCGCGCCGTGATTATCATGGACTCGGATCACGTGATCCTGTCGGCTGTGCAGCCCGAAACGGTGGCGAACCGCCTGGCGGACGACAATGAGGATGAGCTGGACGAGGAGCTGGGGGATGAATAACGAAAAGTATCTTGTGGTCGTGTCCGGCCCTTCCGGCTCCGGCAAGGATACGGTGGTAAAACGGCTGATGGAGCTTCACCCGGAGATCGAGATATCGGTTTCGGCCACCACCCGCCCCATGCGCCCGGGGGAGAGAGAGGGCGTTGACTATTACTACCTGGCCAGAGATGAATTTGAACGGCGCATTGCGGCGGGCGAGATATTGGAATACGCCCAATACTGCGAAAACTATTACGGCACCCCCCGCGCGGAGGTAGACAGGCGCATTGCGGCCCATAAAACCGTGATCCTGGTGATCGAGGTGGTGGGAGCCGCCAACATCAAGCGGAACTACCCCGGCGCGACCACTGTTTTTGTGCGGCCGCCCAGCTATGAAGAGCTGGAGCAGCGGCTGCGGGGCCGGGGCACCGAGTGCGAGGAAGCCATTCAAAAACGGCTGCGGCGCGCGCTGGAGGAGATGGAGTACGCCGTGGATTACGACGAGGTCGTGGTAAACGCCCAGGTGGACGAGTGCGCGGAAGAGATCTATGCGCTGATTCAAAAGCATCAGCGGCAGTAAAAAAAGGGAGGCGTCGCTTTTGTTGGATACGGTACAGGTAGCGGTGAGCGGCGCCACGTTCCACTTTGATAAGCTGTATACTTACCTTTTGCCGCCGCGCCTGTGCGGCGCGGTGTTTTTGGGCAGTATGGTGCTGGTACCCTTTGGCCGGGGGAACAAACCGCGCATGGGCGTGGTGCTGGCGCTGGGGCAGCAGGAGGAGCCGGGCCGCTGCAAGGAACTGTTCGACGCCGCCCCCGAGGAAGCGCGCCTGACCGGCGAACTGATGGAGCTGGTGCGCTTTTTAAAAGAGTATACCTTCTGCACCTGGTACGAGGCGGTAAAGGCGGTGATCCCCTATGGGGCGCAATACCGCCCGGCCGCCACCGAGCAGGGGCCGCGGCTGCAAAAGCAGCTGGTGCGCCACACGGAACCCTTATACCGGCTGGCAGGGGAACTGCCCGCCAAGCCGAAACCGACCGACAGGCAAAAGGCTGCGGTGGAGGCGCTGAAAAACGGCCCGCTGCCCCAAAGCCAGCTGGCGGAGCTGGGGCTTTCCCGCGCGGTGCTGGATAACCTGTGCGCAAAGGGAGTGCTGGAAAAAAGCAAGACCGACAAGGTCATTGACCTGTACGCCCACATCGCCCCCAGCGGGGAAACGCTGGAGCTGACCGGGGCGCAGCAGACGGTGTTTGAGGGCCTGGCCGCCCAGATGGACGCGGGAAAAGCCGCCGCGGCGCTGCTGTACGGCGTGACCGCCAGCGGCAAAACGCTGGTGTTTTTGAAGCTGATCGAGCGCGCCCTGCAAAAGGGAAAGACGGCGCTGGTGCTGGTGCCCGAGATCAGCCTGACCCCCCAAATGATCCGCCGCCTGAAGGAGTGCTTCGGCAACCGGGTGGCGGTGCAGCACTCGGCGCTGAACCACACCGAGCGGCTGCTGCAATGGCGGATGATCCAGCAGGGCGGGGCCGATATTGTGGTGGGGACCCGCAGCGCGGTGTTTGCGCCGCTGCAGAATCTGGGCCTGGTGATCCTGGATGAAGAACAGGAGCACACCTACCGCTCGGAGAGCGCCCCCCGGTTTGATGCCCGCGACGTGGCAAAGCGCCGCGCGGCAAGCCACGGCGCCCTGGTGCTGTTTGCCAGTGCAACCCCCAGCGTGGAGAGCTACCAGGCGGCGCTGGAGGGGCGGTATACCCTTTACAGGCTGACCCAGCGGTATGCCAGCCAGCCGCTGCCCAGCGTGGAGCTGGTGGATATGCGCGGCGAGCTGGCGGCGGGCAACCCTGGCAGCATCAGCGCGGTGCTGGCGCAGCACATCCGCGAAACGCTGGCCGGGGGGCGGCAGACCATTTTGCTGCTGAACCGGAGGGGCTACCGCACGGTGGGCATGTGCACCGACTGCGGCAAGGCCGTGAAGTGCGGCAGTTGCAGCGTGCCTATGGTCTACCACAAGCCCGAGCACAAACTCATGTGCCATTACTGCGGCAAGACCATCAGCCCGGTGCCCACGGTATGCCCGGAATGCGGCGGCAAGCTGCGGTATACCGGCTTTGGCACCCAGCGGGTGGAGGAGGAGCTGGCGGAGCTGTTCCCGGATGCGCGGGTGCTGCGCATGGATCAGGATTCCACCGGGCAAAAAAACGCGCACGAGCGCATGCTGGCGCGCTTTGCTGCGGGGGAATACGACATCATGCTTGGTACCCAGATGGTCGCCAAGGGGCTGGACTTTGAGCGCGTGACCCTTGTGGGGGTGCTTGGCATTGATTCGCTGCTGTTTTCGCAGGGGTTCCGGGCGTTTGAGAATGTGTTCAGCCTGGTAACCCAGGTTGTGGGCAGAAGCGGGCGTGCCAGCGAGCCGGGGCACGCGGTGATTCAAACGGTGGACCCGGCCAGCCCGGTGCTGAACCTGGCGGCCCGGCAGGACTACGAGGCGTTTTTTGCCCAGGAGATCGCCTTCCGGAAGCTGTGCCTTTACCCGCCGTTCTGCGCGGTGTGCATTGCGGCCTTCAGCGGCGAAAAGGACGGCGAGGCCCTGGCGGCGGCGGCCCGGTTTGGTGCGCTGCTGGGCGTGGAAGCCCAAAAAACGCCGGAGCTTCCGCTGCGCATTCTGGGGCCCGCCCCCATGAACGTGGTGCTGGTAAAGGACCGCTACCGCTACAAGCTCACCATCAAATGCCGCAACGACCGGGCGTTCCGCGCCCTGGTGGCAAGGACCCTGGAGGCCTATGCCGCCGAAGGGCTGCCCGCCAAGGCCTCGGTTACGCTGGATTTCAACTCGGACGGCGATTGAACCGGACCGGCACAGCCCGAACGGTAAAAATGACAAGACAAAAACCATTCAAGGAGGATTTTTTCTATGGCACTTCGAACCATTGTGCAGGACGGCGACCCGATTTTAAAAAAGGTCTGCCGCCCCGTGACCAATTTTGACGACCGGCTGGCCACCCTTTTGGACGATATGAAGGAAACGCTGCTGGAGGCGGGGGGCGTGGGCCTGGCGGGCCCCCAGGTGGGCGTGATGCGCCGCCTGTTCATCGCGCTGGACGAGCGCGACCTGCCCGAGGACGGCACCGTACCGGAGGGCTACGAGCCCAAATTTATCGAGTGCGTCAACCCCGAGATCGTGGAGCGCTCGGAGGATGAGGTGACCCTGTACGAGGGGTGCCTTTCCTTCCCCGGGCACAACGGGGCCATTGCGCGCCCCCGCAAGGTAAAGCTGCGCGCCCAGGACCGCACCGGCAAGGTGTTTGAGATGGAGGGCGAGGAGATGCTGGCCCGCTGCTTCTGCCACGAAACAAACCACCTGGACGGCATTACCATTATGGACCTGGCCGACCGTTTTTACGAGGACGATTACCCCGACGGGGCGGAGGAAGAGTAACATGCGCATCCTGTTCATGGGCACGCCGGAGATCGCCGCCGCCAGCCTGCAGGCGCTGCTGAGCGCGGGGCACGAGGTGTGCGGGGTGTTTACCCGCGAGGATAAGCCGGTGGGCCGCAAACAGGTGCTCACCGCGCCGCCGGTCAAGGCGCTGGCGCTGCAGGCGGGGCTGCCCGTGTTCCAGCCCCGCACCCTGCGCACCGGCGAGGCCGAGGCCCAGATCCGGGCGCTGGCCCCCGAGCTGGTCGTGGTGGTGGCCTACGGGCGCATCCTGCCGCCGGAAATTTTGAGCATCCCCCCCAAGGGGTGCATCAATCTGCATGTGTCGCTGCTGCCTAAATACCGGGGCGCGGCGCCGGTGCAGTGGGCGGTGATCAACGGGGAGGCCGAGACCGGCGTGTCCATCATGTATCTGGACGAGGGCTTGGACACCGGCGACATTCTGAAGGTTGCCCCGGTGGAGATCGGGCCTGAAGAAACCAGCGGGGAGCTGTTCCAGCGGATCAGCGCCCTGGGGGCCGCGACTTTGGTGGAGGCTGTGGCCGGGATCGCCGCGGGCAGCGCCGTGCGCGCCCCGCAGGATCATGAAAAGGCGACCCAGGCGCCGCCTTTAACCAAGGAACTGGCGCGCTTTGAATTTGACCGCCCCGCCGGGGCGCTGCATAACCTGATCCGGGGGATGAACCCCTGGCCCGCGGCCTACTTTGAGCGGGAGGGAAAAAAGGTCAAGGTGCTGCGCAGCCGGGTGGCGGCGGGCAGCGGCGCGCCCGGCACGGTGCTGGCCGCAAGGCCGCTTGTGGTGGCCTGCGCCGAGGGGGCGCTGGAATTGACCGAGGTGGTGCCAGAGGGCAAAAAGCCCATGGAGGGCGCTGCCTGGGCGGCAGGCCGCCGCCTGAAAGCGGGCGACGCGGTGTGAGGGCGAAAACCGCCGAAGAAAAGACGATTGCCCAGGTGCACCCATGCCCAGTAAAGGGAAAAGCGTGGGAACTTTTTAAACAAGCGTTTGATTGCGGAGCAGCCAAACGACCGGAGGAAATGATTTTATGGATGTTGCCCGCCGCACCGCGGCCCTGGCCCTGGTGCACCAGGAACAGAGCGGCTATTCCAACCTGGTGCTGGCCGGCGCGCTGGAAAAGCATGCGCTGCCGCCCCGGGACAAGGCGTTCGTGACCGCTTTGTTTTACGGTGTTACCGAGCGGCTGCTCACCCTGGACTGGTGCCTGGAGCGCTGCTTGTCAAGGCCCATGAAAAAGCTTGACCCCCAGGTGCGCGCGGTGCTGCGCATGGGTTTGTATGAGGCGCGGTACATGGGCACGCCCGCCGCGGTGGCGGTGAGCGAGGCAGTGGCTTTGTGCAGAGCACTGAAAAAAAGCAGCGCTGCCGGGCTTGTGAACGCGGTGCTGCGCCGGGCGCTGGAGCAGCACCCGGAACAGGCGCAGTTTGCGGATGAGGCTGAGCGGTTTTCGGTGCTCTATTCGGTGGGGCTGCCGGCCGTGCGGCTTTTGCTGCGGGAATACCCCGCCCAGTGTGAAAAGATATTGCAGGCCTGCTTTGCCCCCGCACCCACCGCGCTGCGCTGCAACACCCTGCGCACGGATGCGCGGGGGCTGTGCGGCGCGCTGGAGGGGGAAGGGATAAAAGCGCAGGAGGGCGGGCTGCCCGGCGCGGTGCTGGCGCACTTTGCGGGCAGCCCGGCCGCCACAAAAGCCTTTGCCCAGGGGCTTTATCACGTGCAGGGGCAGGCCTCGCAGCTGGCGGCACTGAGCCTGGGGGCGCAGCCCGGCGAAACGGTGCTGGATTTGTGCGCGGCACCGGGGGGCAAAACCCTGCTGCTGGCCCAGGAAATGAAGGGCGAGGGCAGGCTGGTGAGCTGCGATGCGGCTGAGGGCCGCCTGCCTTTGATTGAAAAAGCTGTAAAGCGGTGTGGCTTTACAAATGTGACGGTGCGGCAGAACGACGCCGCGGTTTACAACCCCGCCTTCCAGGGAGCGGACCGGGTGCTGGTGGACGCGCCCTGCTCCGGCCTTGGCATTATGGCAAAAAAGCCCGATATCCGCTATAAGACCCTGGAGGGCGCGGAGGAATTGCACGCGCTGCAATTGAAAATTTTGAGCACCTCGGCGCGTTATGTAAAAAAAGGGGGCAGGCTGGTTTATTCCACCTGCACGGTGGACCCGGCGGAAAACCAGCGGGTGGTGCGGGCATTTTTGGCCGCACAGCCCGGGTTTCGAACAGTGCCCCCCTACTGCACGCCTTCCGGTGCGCTGGAAGAAGATCATATGCTCACCCTGCTGCCCGGCTTTTGCGGCCCCGACGGATTTTTTATTGCCGCATTGGAGCGAAGCGTGTAGGGTTTGGGCCGAACCAGGCCGGAAAATGGGGCGCCGCCCTATTTTTGATGGCAACCACGGAGAGATTGTGATACAATGAGCAAGAAGTGCATTTCTTCCCTTACGCTGGAACAGCTGGCCGACCTGATGAAGGAATTGGGGCAGCCGGCGTTTCGGGCAAAGCAGATCTTCCACTGGCTGCACCAAAAGCTGGCTGCGGACTTTTCGGCTATGACCGACCAGCCCAAGGCGCTGCTGGCGGCGCTGGCGGAGGATTGGTACGTGGCGGCGCCGGCGATCCAGCGGCGGCAGCAGGCGAAGGACGGCACGGTGAAATACCTGCTGCGCCTTTTCGATGGAAACTGCATCGAGGCGGTGGTGATGCGCTACCACTACGGCAACACGATCTGCGTGTCCACCCAGGTGGGCTGCCGCATGGGCTGCCGCTTCTGCGCCTCGACCCAGGCGGGCCGGGCGCGCGATCTGGAAGCCGGAGAGATCGCGGCGGAGGCATATGCCGCCCAGCGGGATATCGGCGAGCGGATCTCGCACATTGTGCTGATGGGGATCGGTGAGCCGCTGGACAACTTCGACAACGTGATGGCCTTTTTAAAACTGATCTCCCACCCGGAAGGGCTGAACATCGGCATGCGCAGCATCAGCCTTTCCACCTGCGGCATTGTGCCGCAGATCGACCGGCTGGCACAGGAAAAGCTGCAGCTCACCCTCTCGGTGTCGCTGCATGCGCCGAACAACGCGATGCGCAGCGGCATGATGCCGGTAAACGACGCTTACCCCGTGGAACAGGTGATCGCGGCCTGCAGGCGCTACCAGAAGACCACCGGCCGGAGGGTGAGCTTTGAATATTCCATGGTGCGGGGTGTGAACGACAGCCGCGCCACGGCCCTTGAGCTGGCCCAGCTTGTGCGGGGCATGGGGGCGCATGTGAACCTGATCCCCATCAACCCGGTGGACGGCAGCCCTTATTCGGCCACCGACGCCGAAAACGTAAAGCGCTTTCAGCAATGGCTTACAGACCTGGGGGTGAACGCCACCGTGCGCCGCCGCCTGGGCAGCGATATCAGCGCCGCCTGCGGCCAGCTGCGGCGGGAAGAGGCGGCAAAGGAGGCAGCTACATGAAACTGGCTGGCAAGACCGACATCGGCAACTGCCGCAGAGAAAATCAGGACAATTACCGCGCCGCCCGCCTGCCGGACGACACAGTCTGGGCAGTGGTGTGCGACGGAATGGGCGGCGCGGCTGCGGGGCAGCTGGCAAGCCAGGTGGCCACCGACGCGCTGGAGGATTGTTTTACCGCCGCCCTGCCCAAACTTGCACAGGGGCAGGAACGGCTGTTTTTGCTGAAGTGCCTGCAAAAGGCCAACAAGGCGGTGTATGAGGAGTCGCTCAAGGACCCGGCAAACAAGGGCATGGGCACCACGGCCGTGTGCGCGCTTGTGCGGGACGGCACGGCCCACATTGCCCATGTGGGCGATTCCCGGGCCTATTTATACCGCCCGGGGCAGTTCGCAAGGCTTACCAAGGACCATTCCATGGTGCAGCAGATGGTGGAGAGCGGGCAGCTTACAAGCCAGCAGGCCGAGCGCCACCCCCGCAAGAACCTGATCACCAAGGCACTGGGCGTGGAACCGGAGGTGGAGGGCGATTATACCTTTGCGGCGGTGCAGCAGGGGGATATCCTGCTGCTTTGCAGCGACGGCCTGTCCGGCGCGGTGCCGGATGGGGAGCTGGAACAAATTCTGGGGCACACCCCGTTTTTTATCACGCCGCGCAAGCTGATCGAGCAGGCGCTGCAGGCGGGCAGCCAGGACAATGTGACTGCCCTGGTGATTGGGGTGGAACCCACGGAGGAATGAGATGGATCAACTGATCGGCAAAAAGCTGGACGGCCGCTACCTGCTGCAGGAGCTGGTGGGCGTGGGCGGTATGGCCAACGTTTACAAGGCGGCCGACCTGAAAAACAACAGCACCGTGGCGGTAAAGATCCTGCGCGAGGAGTTCGCGCAGGACGCCGAGCTGGTGCGGCGGTTTAAAAATGAATCCAAGGCGATCTGCATTCTGGATCATCCCGCCATCGTAAAGGTGTATGATGTGTCGGTCACCGACAAACTGCAATACATCGTGATGGAATACATCGACGGCATTACCCTGAAAGAGTACATGACCCAGCGGGGCGGCCCCCTCACCTGGAAAGAGGTGGTGCATTTTGCCCAGCAGATCCTGGATGCATTGGACCACGCGCACCAAAAGGGGGTAGTACACCGGGACATCAAACCCCAGAACATCATGCTGGTGGCGGACGGCCGGGTCAAGATCATGGACTTCGGCATTGCACGGTTTTCCCGCGCGGAGAGCCAGGCGGCCAGCGAGAAGGCCATTGGGTCGGTGCACTATATCAGCCCGGAGCAGGCAAAGGGCGATGTGACCGACGCAAAGGCGGATATCTATTCCACCGGCATCATGCTGTATGAAATGCTTTCGGGCAAGCTGCCCTTTGAGAGCGACACAGCGGTGTCGGTGGCGATCAAGCAGATCTCGGACAAGGCTGTGCCGTTGGGCGAAGTGGCACCGGAGGTGCCCAAAGCCCTGCAGGACATTACCGCCCGGGCCATGGCAAAGGACCCTGCGGCCCGCTACCCCAGCGCAAGGGCAATGCTGAACGATCTGGAAGCGTTCAAAAAGGATCCCAGCATCCGATTTGAATATGAGTATATGACCGGGGATGCCCCGGAAAGGGTGATCGACAAGGTGGTACGGCAAACGAAAAACGGGCAGAATGGCCCCCGGCGGCCGGCGCAGCCGAATAAAAGCGGCCAGCGCCCGGCAAATGGGCAAAACGGCAAGCGCCCCGCGCCCCGCAAAAAGCGGGTGGGGGTGCTGCCCATCCTTGCGGGCATGGCAACGGCCTTTGCGCTGGGCTCGGTGATTCTGTGCTATATGATCTTTGCAAATTCCACCAACCCTTTGTTCAGCAACAAGGCGGACGTGGAGCTGCCGGACTTTACCGGAAAAAGCTGGGAGCAGGTAAAGGCAGAATACGGCAGCCAGCTGACCTTCAAGGCCGAGGAGGAGTGGAACGAAAAATACGAGAAAGGCACGATTTTTTACCAGTCTCCCCGGGGACCCCGAACAGTAAAGGAAGGGCAGAAGGTGGTAATCAAGGTGAGCCTTGGCACCCTGTATGTGCAGGTGCCCGACGTGACCCAGTGGCGCATCGCAGACGCGGAAGAGAAGCTGAAGGAACAGGGCTTCTCGGTGCGCCGGATGGACAAGGTGGATGAGAGCGTGCCGGTGGGCACGGTAATCAGCACCGAACCCGAGGCCGGGATGGAGATCGCCAGCGGAAGCACGGTGTCGGTTTATGTGAGCCGGAAGGACGTGGATACCGATCGCACGGTGCCCATGCTGCAGGGCCTGACCCTGGCGGAGGCAATGCAGGAGCTGACCAAGGTGAACCTGACGCTGGGGACCCAGACCGAGGACTACAGCGACAGCGTGGAGGCCGGGCGTATTATTTCCCAGAGCAGGGAACCGGGCACCACGGTGCGGCTGAACACCAAGGTAAACGTGGTGGTGTCGATCGGGCCGGCGCCCACGCCGGAGCCCACCGAGGAACCGGAGCCGGATCCCACGCCGGAGCCGACCCAGGCCCCCACACCGGTACCCACACCTACGCCGGAGCCAAGCGTCGCTCCCCCCGAACCCACCGATGCTCCGCAGGGCAATGACGGGACCCCGGTCCCCGGGTGAGCGGGGCGGATAAAACAAGACCATAATGCGACAGGACGGGAGCACCCATGCCAGAAGGATATATCAAAAAAGGAATCGGCGGCTTTTACTACGTGCAGACTGCCCAGGGCCTTTTGGAATGCAAGGCAAAAGGAATCTTCCGCAAGCGGCGCATCACCCCTGTGGCGGGGGACCTGGTAACGGTGGAGTGCGATGCGGGCGGAAATGTGATTGCACAGATTGCCCCGCGCAAAAATGTGTTTGTGCGGCCGCCCATCGCAAACCTGGATGTGCTGTTTGTGGTGGCCAGCACCACCCAGCCCGTGCCCAGCACCCTGGTGCTGGATAAGCTCACCGCCATTGCGGCGGACAAGGGCGCGCAGCCGGTGCTGGTGTTCACCAAAGCGGACCTTGCCAGCGCAAAGGAGCTGCTGGGCGCCTATGAGCGTTCGGCCCTGCCGGTGATTGTGGCGGACTATGCCACGGGGGAGGGCCTGGAGCAGGTGAAGGACTGGGTCCGGGGAAGGCTGGCAGCCTTCTGCGGCAATTCCGGGGTGGGCAAAAGCACCCTGCTGAACGCGCTGCTGCCCGAGCTCTCGCAGCAGACGGGGGCCATCAGCCAAAAGCTGGGCCGGGGCCGCCACACCACCCGCGAGGTGGAGCTGTTTGAGGCCTTTGGCGGCCTTGTGGCCGACACGCCGGGCTTTGCCAGCCTGGATACCGGCCGGGCCTGCTACATTCCCAAGGAAAACCTGCAGTACGCGTTTCCGGAGTTTGGGCCGTACCTGGGCAAATGCCAGTTTACCGGCTGTGCCCACCGCAGTGAAAAAGGCTGCGCTGTGCTGGCCGCCCTGAAAGCGGGGGAGCTGTCGCCCAGCCGGTATGCCAGCTACGCCGCCATGTACGACGAGGTAAAGGACATTAAGGACTGGGAAGTACACTGAACACACAGGCGGGCGGGGCAAAGCGTCCCGCCCGTTTCCGTGTGAGGAAGGCCAAAACAAAAAAAGGGGATGAGTGCCGTGGAACAGCGGTGTGTGATCCTGAGCGCTGGGCCGGTGGAGCCGGCGGCAAAACACAAAATGCGCCCGGGAGATTACCTGATCGCCTGCGACGCGGGGTACCTTGCCGCCCGGGAGCTTGGGCTTGAGCCGGATCTGATTTTGGGCGATTTTGACAGCGCGCCCCGCCCAAAGGGCGGTGCGGTGGTGGCGCTGCCCGCGGAAAAAGACGACACCGACACCCACTACGCGGCCCGAATAGGCTGGGAAAAGGGATTCCGGAAGTTCCTTTTGCTGGGTGCCCTGGGGGGACGGCGGCCGGAGCACGGCCTTGCAAACCTTGCCACAGGCCTTTGGCTGGCAAAGCAGGGCGCGCAGGTGGAGCTGCTGCAGGGGGAAAGCCGGTTTTCGTACGTGCTGCCCGGCGCGCCGGCGCGGTTGGCACACAGGCCGGGCTGGTACTTTTCCATCTTTCCGCTGGAGGGAGCAGCCGAGGGCGTGTGGGAAAGAGGCGCAAAGTACCCGCTGCAAAACGCGCGCCTGACGGCGGATTTTCCCTTGGGGGTAAGCAACGAAACGCTGCCGGGCGGCGCTGAGATTTCGGTGCAAAAAGGCAGTTTATTGCTGGTAGAAACCCCAAAAGAAGGTCCTGCGCACAAAAACGGGCCCCGCGGGATATAATGGGATATCCACACCACAGAAAAGAGGGGATATTCCGTGCAAGTCGTCGTTGTTAAGAGCCCGAAATGTCTGGCTGGCCTTTTGAGAGCCATTTTCAAGATCAAAAAAGAGGAGTGAAGGCGCCGCCCTGGCGGCCGCCCCAAACGAGCGCCCCGGAGCCCGGCAGCTTTGTGCCGGGCCCCGGGGTTTCTTTGTCCCCATTTTGCGGCATACTGCCTGTTCGCCGCGAATATAGATGGGGTAGAAACACGCGAAAGGGGCGAAACAATGGAACTGAAGGTGTTTAGGGACACCCTGTCCACGATGGCAAGCCTGTGCGAGACCAAGGCGGAGCTGCCCATCGAGACGGAAATATTGATCCCGGACTATCTGCCGCAAGTCTTTAAGATCGTGAAGTGCTTTGTGTACCTGGTCACCCTGCAAAAACAAATCACGGCGGGCCGCCTCACGGTGGAGGGCTATTTGCGGTGTGTGGTGTACTATCAGGCCGAAGAAGACCAGAGCCTGTGCCAGACCGAGCAAAAAATCCCCTTCACCCGGGCAATGGATCTGCCGGAGAGCAATTACCAGGGCTACACCGCGCAGGTGAGCGGCGAGGTGGAATACCTGAATTGCCGGGCGGTGAACCAGCGCAGGGTGGATGTGCGGGGCGCCTATGCTCTCAGCGCACTGGTCACGGCACAGAGCGACCAGGAGATCATCACCGCACTGGCCGACTGCGGGGTAGAGCAAAAAATGCTGCCGGTCACCGGGGTCAAGAGCGTGGCCAACCTGGATAAGCTCATGACCGCAGAGGAAGAGCTGACCCTGCCCAGCCAGCCCCAGGCAATTTTGGATATCAGCGGCGTGGGGCAGGTGGAGGAGATCAAGATGATCTCGGGCAAGGCGGTGATCAAGGGAAAGATCAAGGTGGAGCTGACCTACCGCAGCCAGCCCGGCTACCGGCTGGAGGGCGCGGCCAAGGACGTGCCTTTTAACCAGATCATCGATCTGGACGGCGTACCGGACGACGGCGTCTGCTTTGCCGAGGTGGAAATGGTGGGCTGCACCATGATGGCCACCGCCGGGCAGGAGGCGGGCAACACGCTCACGGTTACGGCGATTTTGCATCTGCGGGTGTACCGCCCGGTGGAATGCTATGTGGTGGGCGACGCTTTTTCGACCCAGTATAAAGCGGACGTGACCTACAAGACAGTGAACGCTGAGCAGCTGCAGGAGCAGCTGGACAAAACGGTGGAGGCCGATGTGGCAGGCGCTTTGCCGGATGAGAATGCCGAGATCATCGGCTGCTTTGTGAGCCTGCACCCCCTGGAATGGGGGCAGGCAGAAGGCGGGCTCACCCTGGGCGGGCGCGCCAGCGCCCATGTGCTGTGCATGAACTCTTTGGGCGAGATCGACTGTTACGACAAGGCGTTTGAGTACAGCCTGCCGGGGGTCTACCCGGGAACCGCCGAGCAGTACCGGTTCGAGTGCTGGCCCGGCGTGACGGCGGTGAACACACAGAAGAACGGCATGGACATGACCGCCCAGGTGAACATCCGGGTGCGGGGGCTTTTGTTCCGCCGCATAAAAGAGACCATCGTGGACAGCGTGACCTGCGACGAGGCGCTGGAAGTGGGCGAGCCGGACGTGGCCCTGCGCATCTATTACGCCGCAGCGGGGGAAAACGTGTTCGACATTGCAAAGTTCTACCATGTGTCGCCCGCGGCCATGATGAAGCTGAACCATCTGGAAGACCTGGAGCTGGGGGCCGGCGCCCGGCTGCTGGTTCCCATGACGGTTTGAGAGGGGGGACAGAGCATGGAAACAGCAAACGTTTATAAGGACATCGCGGCCCGCACCGGGGGCGATATTTACATTGGCGTGGTGGGGCCGGTGCGCACCGGCAAGAGCACCTTTGTAAAAAAGTTTATGGAGGAGATGATCCTTCCCCAGCTTTCCAGCCAGGCGGTCAGGACCCGCGCGCGGGATGAGCTGCCCCAATCGGCGGCCGGGCGCACCATTATGACCACCGAGCCAAAGTTTATTCCCGAGACCGCCGTGACGGTGGAGCTGGAGGGCGGCGGCAGCTTTAAAGCGCGCCTGATCGACTGTGTGGGCTACATGGTGGACGGCGCCATGGGCCATGAAGAGAACGATAAGCCCCGCATGGTGAAGAGCCCCTGGTACGAGGAGGAGATCCCCTTTGACCTGGCCGCCGAGACCGGCACGCAGAAGGTGATCCGGGATCATTCCACCATCGGCCTGGTAATCACCACCGACGGCTCCATCAGCGACATTCCCCGGGAAAAGTACCAGGCCGCCGAGGAGCGGGTGGTGGCGGAACTGGAGGACATCAACAAGCCCTTTGTGATCCTGCTGAACTGCGTGGACCCCAAGAGCGCCGCCAGCCGGGAGCTGGCAGCCCAGATGGAGGCGCAATACGGGCACACAGTGCTGCCCATCAGCTGTGTGGACCTGGACGGCGCGGCCATTGACCGCATTCTGCAGAGCGTGCTGTATGAGTTTGATGTGAAGGAAATTGCCTTTGCAATGCCCAAGTGGATCACCATGCTGGAACCGGACCACTGGCTGCAGACTGCCGTGTACAGCGCCGCACAGGACTTTGCGGCCTCCATTGGCCAAATGAAGGATGTGGTGCAGCGGGACCAGCCCATCCAATGCGAATATCTGAAGGAATCCAGGATTCGCTCCATGCAGCTGGCCACCGGCCAGGTGACCCTGGAACTGAGCCTGCAGCCGGATATTTTTTATCAGGTGCTGGGCGAAACCACGGGCCTGGAGATCTGCGACGAGGCAAGCCTGATGCCCTGCATCATCAGCCTGGCCAAGGCAAAGCGCGAATACGAGAAGATCCGCAGCGCCATTGAGCAGGTGGAGGCCACGGGCTACGGTATTGTGATGCCCACCATCAACGAGCTGCATCTGGAGGAGCCGGAGATCGTGCGCCAGGGCGGGCGCTATGGCGTGCGGCTGAAGGCCAGCGCCCCCTCCATCCATCTGCTCAAGGCGACCATCAACACCGAGATCTCGCCCATTGTGGGCTCCGAGCGCCAATCGGAAGAATTGGTCATGAGCCTTTTGCAGGACTTCGAGCAGGATCCCATCCGCATTTGGGAGTCGAACATTTTTGGCAAGAGCCTGCATGAGCTGGTAAACGAAGGGCTGCAGAACAAGCTGCTGCACATGCCCCAGGAAGCGCGCGCCCGCCTGCAGGAAACCCTGGAGCGGGTCATCAACGAGGGCTGCTCCGGCCTGATCTGCATTATCCTTTGAGGTTCCGCCCTTTTTAAAAAGCCGCCGCGTTGTGAAAGCGCGGCGGCCTTTTGCGCGCACTGCTGGTTTGACAAGGGAATATCAGGCAAAAATACAAAAGGGATGATTGCTTATTTGGGCAAAATGGTGTAAAATAATAACAAATTGGTAAAAGAGTCGTTGGGCGGGGCGGCTGTTACAGCCCCGCCGGCGCGGCCCGGCGGCCGCAGAATAAAAAAGAACTGGTGATAAAGTTTGAGGAAATCTCTCACGGAGCTTGTGCGCAGGTTCCGCAAACAGATTTTGATTTTGTTCGACATTCTGGTCATCACGGCCTCCTATCTTGTGCCCTGGGTACTCATTGCAGGGCGCGCCAGCTACCAGCAGTATGCCAGCCTTTTGGCTGCCAGCTGCTTTTTGTTCGTGTGCTGCTTTGAGATCGTGTACGGGCTGATGGGCATGTACGACAGCCTGTGGCGCTATGCCGAGATTGTGGAGTTTTTCCGCCTGTGCGTGGCCTCGGTGATCGCGGTGGCGCTGTTTGTTGTTACGTCCCTCTTCATTTTCACAGACGTTCGGGTGCCCCGCTCGGTCTATTTTTTGAGCGCGCTGTTTGCGGTGTCGCTCACGTTATATTCCCGCCTGACCTACCGCATGTACCGGAACGTCAAACTGGGCAAGCAGGGCAGGAAGCTGGCGCGGCGCACCCTGCTGATCGGCGCGGGCGATGCGGCCAGCACCCTGCTGCACGAGCAGTTTAAAAGCCCCAGCCCCGAGATGAACATCATCTGCTGTGTGGACGACGCGCCCGAAAAGCAGGGCCGCTACATTATGGGCATCCAGATCATGGGTACCACCGAGGATATTCCGGAGCTGGTGGAGCGCTGCGAGATCGAAACGGTGCTGCTGGCGATCCCCACCATGGACGAGGAGAACAAGCGCCGGGTGCTCTCGATCTGCAACCGCACCAAGTGCAACGTGAAGATCCTGCCCGACATCGTGAAGATGATCACCGACGGCAAGGACCTGGCAAGCCGCATCCGCGACGTGAAGGTGGAGGATCTTTTGGGCCGGGACGAGGTGCAGCTTTCCAGCACGATCACCCAATTCGTGGGGGGCAAGCGGGTCATGGTTACCGGCGGCGGCGGGTCCATCGGCTCGGAGCTGTGCAGGCAGATCGCTTCCTGCCGGCCGGAAATGCTGATCATTGTGGATATTTACGAGAACAGCGCCTACGCGATTCAGCAGGAGCTGCGCCGTAAGTACGGCTCGGAGTTCCAGCTGGAGGTGCTGATCGCCTCGGTGCGGGATTTAAAAAAAATAGACGCCCTGTTCGAGGCCTACCGCCCGCAGCTGGTGTTCCATGCGGCGGCGCACAAGCATGTGCCCCTGATGGAGGACAGCCCGGAAGAGGCGGTGAAGAACAATGTGTTCGGCACCTACAACACGGCGGTGGCGGCCGACAAATACGGCGCGGAACGGTTTGTGCTGATCTCGACCGATAAGGCGGTGAATCCCACCAACGTGATGGGGGCCACCAAGCGGGTGTGCGAGATGATTGTGCAGGCCATGGCCCAAAAAAGCGGGACCCGGTTCGCGGCTGTCCGGTTTGGCAACGTGCTGGGCTCCAACGGGTCGGTGATCCCCCTGTTCAAGGACCAGATTGCCTGCGGGGGGCCGGTCACGGTGACCCACCCGGACATCGTGCGTTACTTCATGACCATTTCCGAAGCGGTAAGCCTGGTGCTGGAAGCGGGCGCCATGGCCACCGGCGGGGAGATCTTTGTGCTGGACATGGGCAAGCCCATGCGCATTCTGGACCTGGCGGAAAACCTGATCAAGCTTTCGGGCTTTATTCCGTACAAGGATATCCAGATCGTGTTTACGGGGCTGCGCCCGGGGGAAAAGCTGTTTGAGGAGCTTTTGATGGACGAGGAGGGCCTGCAGAAAACGGCCAACCGGAAAATTTACATCGGCGCGCCGCTGGAGCTGAACAACCGGACCTTCTTTGACCACCTGATGACCTTGAAGCAGATCGCTTATACCAACAATAGCGACAACCTGGTGCAGGCCCTGGTGGACATGGTGCCGACCTTTCACCACCGGCGCGACGAATCCAGAGCGGGGGAGATGTGAGGGATGTACCGGCGTTTTTTCAAGCGGCTGATTGATTTTCTGCTTTCGCTGCTGGGCACGATCCTGCTGTCGCCGGTGCTGGCGGCGCTGGCGGTGTGGGTAAAATGCTCCTCTCCCGGGCCGGTATTGTTCAAGCAAAAGCGGGTGGGCAGGGGCAAAACGTACTTTCAGATCTATAAATTCCGCAGCATGCGCAGCGATACCCCCAAGGACATGCCCACCCATCTGCTGGAAAACCCGGAGGCGTTCATCACCCCGGCCGGGCGCTTTTTGCGCAGGACCAGCCTGGATGAGCTGCCCCAGCTGTTCAACATCCTGAAGGGGGAAATGAGCATTGTGGGGCCCCGCCCCGCGCTTTGGAACCAGGACGACCTTGTGGCCGAGCGGGATAAGTACGGCGCGAACGACTGTGTGCCGGGCCTTACCGGCTATGCCCAGGTACACGGACGCGACGAGCTGCCCATTCCGGAAAAGGCCCGCCTGGATGGCTATTACGCCCGGCATTTGAGCTTCTGGCTGGATGTGAAGATTTTTTTCAGAACCATCGGCAGTGTGCTGCACCACGACGGCGTGGTAGAGGGCAGGCAGAAAGAATAAAAGAAAACCACCGGCAGCCCTAGGCTGCCGGTGGTTTTTGCAGGCTCAGTCTTTGCCGGAGCATTCGGTCAGCGCGTTCAGCACCAGCGCGTACAGCGCGTCGCCCTTTTCCACAAAAGCGGTCTTTACCATTTCAGCGGTAAAGGGATCGGGCAGCGACAGATCCATGGAGAACACAGGCTTGCCCAGCTCGCGGATGGAACAGTGCACGGTATACCCCTCGCCGGCCTTTTCGATCTCGGCTTTGTGCTGGGCCGATTTGCGCACCCACTGCTGGGCGCGCAGGGCGGCGCGCACCGCGGTTTCACGCACGCTGCGGGGCAGCAGGTCAAACCCCAGCTCGTCGGTTACGGCCGCGCCCTTGGGGGTGATGCTGTAAACGCCCCCCCCGCTGACCGTTGCCAAGCCCTGCGCTTCCAGATCGCTCAGGTTGGAGGCCAGCTCAAAGTAATTTACCAGCTGTTCGCTGAGCAGGGCCTGCTCGATTTCCTGGCGGGTCAGGGGCGCGGCGGTCTTGATCAGATAGCAAAGCAGCATCCGAACCTCGGAGCTGGAGGTAAGCCCACCCGGCTTTACGCCGCTGGTGAATGCATTCGAGGCCAAGGGCCGCACATCCTTTCACTGTAAGATACTTCCTACTTATTATACGTGCAACGCCCCGGATTTACAAGGGGCTGGGCAGGGCGGAAAAGTCGGTTTCTATGTATTTTGAACTGCCCGCGGTGGAATAGACCCATCGGTCCAGATGCCCTTCGCTGACAAAGTAGCGCGGCTCAAAGTGCAGGGGACCGCCCAGGTCCCGGTTCACGATCACCAGCTTCACCTTCATTTTTTCAGGCAGGATGTTTTTGATATACACGCTTACCGGCTGGCCCACCCGCAGGCCCTCGCAGCTCTCGGCAAGGCCTGCGAGGTTGGGCGCGATCTCGATAAAAACGCCGTAGGTCTCGATGCTGCGCACCAGCCCCACCACGGTTTCGCCCACCCGGAACAACTCGGCGTTCTGCTGCCAGGTGCCCAGCAGCTCTTTGAGGCTGAGCACGAGCCTTCCCTGTGCGTCGCGGCTTTTTACGGCGCAGAAAATCGCTTCGCCCACCGCGACCCGGTCCGCCGGGGTCTGGATGCGGGAAACGGAAAGGCAGTCGATGGGGAGCAGCGCGCTGATGCCGCAGCCCACGTCGCAGAAAGCGCCGAAGTTTTCCAGATGGGTCACGCAGCAGGGGATGATGTCGCCGGGGAAAAGAGTGTCAAGATATTCAACTTTACAGGCTTGCTGCGCTTTTCTGCGGGAGAGCAAAAAGGCACCGCCTGCGTCCAGGGGCATTTGTTCGATCACAAAGCAGGTGGGGCGGCCTACCCGGGTGAGAATGGCGATGTCCCGCACGGCGCTTGTTCCCGCGCCATCGGCGCATTCCTCATAGGGCATGTAAGCGGTGCGGCCGCACAGCTCGAACCGCAGCCGGTGGTCATGGTCAAAGGCGAGCGCCGTGCTTTCCAAAATAGCACCGCTGGCTGCGGCGGCCCGCAATTCCTCTTCGCTCAGGTCCGCGGCACAGCGGCCCTGCCCTTCGGGCTTGTATTCCACCATGATTTTCATCCTCATTTCATTCAATACTGGTGCAGTGGGCGCACTGACCCGCTGTTTTTTAAAAAATATATGCGCGGGCGAGCCGGGATATTTGCAAAAAGAGCCAGATAGTATATAATAGAAAAGCTAAAAAGCTTTGAAAGGCGGGCGCTGGAATGGATGTGCGCGTGGGCGACAAAATACTGGTAAAAAAGCCGCATCCCTGCGGCGCAAATCTTTTTGACGTGCTGCGGGTGGGCATGGATTTTAAGATCCGCTGTACCGGCTGCGGCCGCGAGGTGATGCTGCCCCGGGCAAAGATCGAAAAAAACATTAAAAAGATCCTGCGGGAGGGCGAGAGCTAGCACCCCTTTTTGTTTGTATTTAAAAGTTACAGAAAAGGGGAAAAGCCATGCTGGAATCATTGCGGCAGGTAAGCCGCCGTTACGAAGAAGTGAGCCTGCTTTTGCAGGACCCCGCGGTGCTGGGCGACCAGGCCCGCTACCGGGACCTGGCGCGGGAATACAAGAACCTGGAGCCCATTGTGCAGGCGCTGGAGGAATACGACGCCGCTGAGCGGGCCTGCGCCGAGGCGAAAGCCCTTTTGGACGAGGGCGGCCTCGAGACGGATTTTAAAGAGATGGTGCAGGCGGAACTGACAGAAAACAAGGGAAAGCTGGAGTCGCTGACTCAACAGCT
This sequence comes from Oscillospiraceae bacterium, assembly GCA_022835495.1. Classification (NCBI taxonomy): domain Bacteria; kingdom Bacillati; phylum Bacillota; class Clostridia; order Eubacteriales; family Oscillospiraceae; species Oscillospiraceae bacterium. The sequence goes on along the minus strand of BQOK01000001.1, from coordinate 2,125,399 downwards.
GCGGCTCTTTCTTCTGCCCCGGGACGAGAACGACGGCAAAAGCGTGATCGTGGAGATCCGGGCCGGAGCCGGAGGCGAGGAAGCCGCGCTGTTTGCCCGAAGCCTTTACCGGATGTACGGCATGTATGCGGCCGGCCGCGGGTGGCAGTGCGAGGAATTGAATCTCAATGAAACCGAGCTGGGCGGTGTAAAGGAAATAAGCTTTTCGGTGCAGGGCGAGGGCGCTTACAGCCGCCTGAAATTCGAGAGCGGGGTGCACCGGGTGCAGCGCGTGCCCGAAACCGAAACGCAGGGGCGCATCCACACCTCCACCGTCACGGTGGCGGTGATGCCCGAGGCCGAGGAGGTGGACCTGGAATTGGACCCGAACGAGCTTAAGATCGATACCTTTCGATCTTCCGGGGCGGGCGGGCAGCACATCAACAAGACTTCCAGCGCGATCCGGGTGACCCACCTGCCCACGGGCATGGTGGTGGAATGCCAGGACGAGCGCAGCCAATATAAAAACAAGGATAAGGCGTTAAAGGTGCTTCGCAGCCGGCTGCTGGCCCAAAAGCAGCAGGCACAGAAAAGCGCCATCGACGCGGACCGCCGCAGCCAGGTGGGCACGGGCGACCGGTCAGAGCGCATCCGCACCTACAACTTCCCGCAGGGGCGGCTGACCGATCACCGAATCGGCTTGACCCTTTATAAGCTGGACAGCGTGCTGGACGGCGCGCTGGACGAGGTGCTGGACGCCCTGATCACCGCGGATCAGGCAGAAAAGCTCAAAGCGGCAGAAGGGAACTGAAACAAGATGGAAACAAAACTGCGACAGGCGGACGGGCCGGCGGTGGCGCTGGCCGCTGAGCTGCTGAAAGGGGGCGGCATTGTTGCCATCCCCACCGAAACGGTATATGGAATTGCCGCCAGCGCCCTGGACGGCGCGGCGGTGAAAAAGATATTCGAGGCCAAGGGCCGCCCCCAGGATAACCCCTTGATCGTGCATATCGACCGGCTGGAAATGCTGGAAGGGCTGGTGGGCAGCGTGCCGGAGCGCGCAAAAAAGCTGGCGGAGGCCTTTTGGCCCGGCCCGCTCACCATGATTCTGCCCCGGGGGCCAAGGGTGGCAGCCGAGGTGTGCGCCGGGCTGGATACTGTGGCCGTGCGCATGCCGAGCCACCCGGTGGCACGGGCGGTGATCACGGCCTGCGGCCTGCCCCTGGCCGCGCCCTCGGCCAATTTATCCGGCAGCCCCAGCCCCACAACAGCCCATTATGTGATGGAGGATATGCGGGGCCGCCTGCCCCTGGTTTTGGACGGGGGTGAGTGCCAGGTGGGGGTGGAGTCCACCGTGGTGAGCCTGGCGGGGCCCCAGGCGGTGCTGCTGCGGCCGGGCTATATCACACAGGAGCAGCTGCAGGAGGTTTTGGGGGAAAAGGTGCTGCTATCCGGCGCGATTTTGGAAAAACTAAAAGAGGGCGAAACCGCGCGCTCCCCCGGCATGAAGTATAAGCATTATGCGCCCAGGGCAGAGGTGACCATTGTAAAAGGGGAGTTCCGGGCCTATTGCCGCTATGTGCAGCAGCACGCAGAGCCGGGGACCTTTTGCCTGTGTTTTGCGGGCGAAGGCGGGGCGCTGCCTGTGCCCAGTGTGGAATACGGCGCTGCCCAGAACGGCGCCGACCAGGCAAAGCACCTGTTCACAGCCCTGCGCCAGCTGGACGAAAGGGGCGCGAAGCGGGTGTTTGCCCGCTGCCCCGCCGCCACCGGCGTGGCGCTGGCGGTGTATAACAGGCTGCTGCGGGCCGCGGCGTTCCGGGTGGTGGAGGCATGAGGATCATCGGCCTGACCGGCCGCTCAGGCAGCGGAAAAAGCACGGTGGCGGCCTTTTACCGCAGCCAGGGCTACCCGGTGGCGGACGCGGACCAGGTGGCCCGGCAGGTGCTGGAGCCCGGCTCGGCCTGCCTGCCTGCCCTGGTGCGGCGCTTCGGGGCGGACATTCTGGATGAGCAGGGTAGGGTGCGCCGCCCGCTTTTGGCACACCGGGCGTATGCCGACCCCGGGCACACCCGGGCCCTGGTGGAGATCACCCACCCGGAGATCGTGCGGCGGCTGCTGGAAGCCGCCGCTGCGGCACAGAAGGAAGGGGCCGGGCTGTTCTTTGTGGACGGCGCGGTGATCGTGGGGGCGCCTTTTGAGCGCTGCTGCCACGCCATTGTTCTGGTGACCGCCCCGGAAGAGGACTGCTTGCGCCGCATCTGCGCGCGGGACGGCCTGGCTCCCGAAGAGGCCCGGGCCCGCCTGGCGGCCCAGCTGCCCGAGGAGCGGCTGCGGGCGGCCGCAAACGAGGAGATCCGAAACGACAGCGGAGAGGCCGCGCTGCTTTTACGCGCGGCGGCCGTGCTGGAACACTTGAAAGGCGGTGCATAGGTGGCAAAAAAGAGATGCAGATGGGTGGTTTGGCTGCTGCTGCTGGCCCTTCTGGCCGCGGCGGGGATCTGGGTGCTGCGGGTGGGCCTGCACAGGCTGGATCTGGCCCGTTACCCGCAGAAATACAGCGAAGCCGTGGACCGGTACGCCGCAGAGAACGGGCTGGACCCGCTTTTGGTTTACACCGTGATCCGCACCGAAAGCGGGTTTGACGCCGCGGCAAGATCCGGCGTGGGGGCGCGCGGCCTGATGCAGATCACGGAAGAAACCTTTTCCTGGATCAAATCAAAGCTGGCCCCCGCCGAGGACTTGACCTTTGACGATCTGTATGACCCCGCCGTGAACATCCGGTTCGGCGCTTATTATTTCGCGGCCTGCATGGCCCGGTATCAAAACGACGTTTCAACGGCCGCGGCCGCCTACCACAGCGGCTGGGGCACCGTGGATAAACTGCTGGCAAACGAGGCGTATTCGGCCGACGGCCGGGTGCTGCACACCTTCCCCTATGAGCAGATGGGGCTTTATGTGCGCAAGATCAACCGCAACTACCAAAAATATCAAACGCTGTATCAAACAACAGAAAACGAGGGATAAACCATGGAGAAAGAAAAAACACAGGGCCAGCAGCTGGCCCAGGAACTGCTGTATGAGCCGGAATTGGCCGCGGACAGCGCGGCCAGCTTGCCGGAGCAGATGAACGCGCTGGGCGGGCAGAGCCTGGGAGAGCGGGCTGCGGAGTTCTGCGAGGGCTACAAGGCCTTTTTGGATAAGGGCAAGACCGAGCGCGAGGTGACGGCCTATGCCGCGGAGCTGCTGCAAAAAGCCGGGTACCGGGCCTTTGTGCCGGGCATGGCGCTGGAACCGGGCGACAAGGTATACCGGATCAACCGGGAAAAGTGTGTGCTGGCGGCGACCATCGGCGCAAAACCCCTGGCCGAGGGCGCGCACCTGAACATTGCCCACATCGACTCGCCCCGGCTGGACCTGAAGCCGAACCCCCTGTACGAGAGCGCCGATCTGGCGCTGCTGAAGACCCATTATTACGGCGGCGTGCGCAAGTACCAGTGGCCCACCATCCCGCTGGCGCTGCACGGCGTCGCCTATAAAAAGGACGGCACGCGGGTGGAGATCTGCGTGGGCGAGGAGCCCGGCGACCCGGTGTTCTGCATCACCGACCTTCTGCCGCATCTCGGCGCCGAGCAGAACGACCGCAAGCTGGCCGAGGGCGTTAAGGCGGAAGAACTGAACATTGTGGTGGGCAGCCTGCCCTATGAGGAAAAGGAGCTTAAAAACCGGGTCAAGTTGCTCACCATGCAGCTGCTGCACCAGAAATACGGTATCACCGAGCGGGACTTCCAGCGGGCCGAGATCGAGGCCGTGCCGGCCCAGAACGCCCGGGACGTGGGCTTTGACCGGGGGCTGATCGGTGCCTACGGCCAGGACGACCGGATCGACGCATACCCCGCGCTGATGGCCGAGATCGAGGCAAAGGCCCCGGCGTTCACCACGGTGTGCGTGCTTACGGATAAAGAGGAGATCGGCTCGGACGGGGTGACCGGCCTTGCCAGCATGTATGTGTTCCACTTTTTGCAGCAGCTGTGCGCGGCCCAGGGGGCGGACGATATCGCCTGCTTCCAGCACTCGAAATGCCTTTCGGCAGATGTGACCGCCGCATACGACCCCACCTTTGCCAGCGTGTTCGACCCCCAGAACAGTACTTATGCGGGCAAGGGCGTGGCCATTGCAAAATATACCGGCGCGCGGGGCAAGGCAGCCGCCAGCGACGCCTCGGCGGAGCTGGTGAGCTATTTCACCCGCCTGTTCGACGCAGCGGGCGTTGTGTGGCAGATGGGCGAGATGGGCAAGGTGGACCAGGGCGGCGGCGGCACCGTTGCCAAATATGTGGCCAGCCACGACATCGACACGCTGGACGTGGGCGTGCCGGTGCTCAGCATGCACTCGCCCTTTGAGCTGGCCAGCAAGCTGGACATTTACATGGCCTACCGGGCCTTCAAGGCGTTTAACGAGGCCGAAACCTGAAAAACGCCGCCGGAAAAAGGCGGGAGGCATCCGGGCCGGGAACCCCATACGGGTTTCCGGCCCGGGCGCTGCCCGAACCGAGGGCGGCAGGCGCGCTGCCTTCTGCGCGGTGGTTTTTCAAAAGTGAAAAAGGGGATTGACAGGGAAAAGAAGGTTTGCTATAATAGCAAGGCAGCCGAGAAGAGCGGCATGCAGCCCGTGGGGGTGTAGCTCACTTGGGAGAGCGCTTGAATGGCATTCAAGAGGTAAGGGGTTCGATCCCCCTCATCTCCACCAAAAAACCTGCAGAACATTTGTTCTGCAGGTTTTTTTATATATAAACGGACGTTTGGGGAACGTGCCGGACCCTAAACCTAAAGGCCGAACCTTTTTGCGGGTTGTGCGCAGCTGCCCTGGAAATGAAGGAAAACGAAGGTTTTTTGTGATTGCTTTCTTCCTGTTAATCCGATAGAATTTACCTGGATGTGCTGGAATCCGGGCAAAAAAGCGCGGCAAAGCAAAACGGGATGAAAAGGGGCGGGGATCCGATGCGGGGAAGATCCTTTGGAAAAGTGGTCCTTTTGGGTGGCGGCAACACTGAATTGGAACTGCTGCAAAGGGCGTTCAACGGCTGCGGCCGAACGGCCTGCACGGTCTTCCACAATGCGCGGGCTGCGCTGCACTATCTGGAAACGGTTCGGGTGGATGTGATGGTGGTGGACTGCCTGTCGATTGATATGGAGATTTTTAATTTCCTGGAGCAGGCAAGAAAAACGCCCGGCAGCGGCGCCTGCCGTATCGTGGTGACCGGGCCAAGCGGCTATGCGGAAAATGTTCGCCTTGCACTCTTGTCAAACGGGGCCGATTATTATATGATAAAGCCGTATAAGGCAAACGCCCTGTTTGTGAGCATTGAATCCCTTGCGCCCGGTCATCGCCTGGCGTGGACGACCCCAAAAGACGCCGCCATTCTGCACCTGCTGCGGAGGCTCGGCGCGCCGGAAAAGGACGCGGGATATTGGTATCTGGCCAGCAGCCTGCAGTATTGGCTGCGGGAATGGGCCGGGCCGCCCCAGCTGAAGGCGATCTATCTGGAAGTTGGGCGATACTACGGGATTTCGCCCAAGGGGGTGGAGAGCGGGATACACCGCATGGCGCAGGTTTTGGCAAAACAGACGGGCGGCGCCCGCCCGCACAGCAATAAAACGCTGCTGACGGAACTGGCACGGGACGTTTGCCTGGAATTAGACCAGGAAAGCCGGGAAGACTATGCGACAAACTCTTGAAGAGCTGGAACGCCAGCTGGGCGAAGAACGCCGCCGCACCATGCTGTGCAGCGGCCTTTCCATTGAGATCGAACAGGTAGCCTGCGCTGTGATGCTGGCCAGCGAGGCGCTGGAAAAGCAGTTTCAGCGCGTGGCCAAAACGCCCGCCAAGGAAAAGCTCCAGCGCCCCTTCCGCGCGCTGGACAACAGCGCCCTGCGGCTTGCGCGCATTGCGGAGAATCTGAACGATCTGCTTGCCTGCCGGCAGGCGAAGCTGGCCGTGCGGCCGCAGCCGGTGGATCTGGCCTGGCAATATGGCCGCATTGCAGAGCAATGCCGCCAAAGCGGAAAACTGGAAGGCATTGAGCTGGAATGGGAGTGCCCGCTTTCCGACGGGCAATATGTGCAGGCGGACCCCGTGTGGGCGGATAAGGTGCTGCTGAACCTTTTGTCCAACGCGCTGCGCTGCGGCACAAGGGTATGCGTGGCGCTGAAAGCCGGGGAGGAAGAATATTTGCTTACGGTGCGCGACGAAGGCACAGGCATTGAGCCGGCGGTGCGGCAGCATCTGTTTGAGCCGTTCGTGACCAGCCAGGCCGGGCAAAGCAGCGGCGCGGGCCTGGGCTTATACCTGGTGCACGAGTATTGCGATGCCCTGGGGTGGTGCCTTGAGCTGGAGAGCGGGCCGGAAGGCACGCTGGTGAAGGTTCGCATTCCAAGGCCTGCGCCCGGCGAAGCGGCAGCCTTGAACAGCCCGCAGCGGGATTTGGCTTTTTGCAGCGCGCAGGACCGGCGGCTGGCCCAGGAACTGAGTGTGCTGCAATAATTTCTGTGCGCCCGGCCTTGGCCGGGCGCATTTTGCTGTATAAAAGCACCCGTGCCTCGCCCTTGCAGGGCAACCGGCCCGGATGTGCAAAAAATGGCCTTCGCTTCGCTGCGGCCATTTTATTGACGTGCAAAACCACACGTTAGACGTGTGGTTCAAAAGAGCTTAAGCGATGAAGAAGAAATAAAAACTCCTTTTGCTATAATGAAACTGCGGTCTGCCAACTGCAGTAAGAAAGCAAAAGGAGGACATTCAGAATGAGCCTGAATGACATAAATAGTTTATCCCATACAAAATGGAATTGCAAATACCATATAGTATTTGCTCCGAAATATCGCAGGAAAGTATTCTATGGAGAAAAGCGGGCAGCAATCGGCAAGATTCTGCGACAATTATGTGAGTGGAAGAGCGTAAAAATCATAGAGGCAGAAGTATGCCCGGACCATGTGCACATGCTGGTGGAAATTCCACCGAAAATGTCGGTGTCAAGCTTCATGGGATACTTGAAAGGGAAGAGCAGCACAATGCTGTATGAGCAATTCGGCGAATTGAAATACAAGTATCGGAGCAGAGAGTTCTGGTGCAAAGGATACTACGTGGATACAACGGGGAAAAACACGAGCCGAATTGCAGAGTACATCAGGAACCAACTAAAAGAAGATGAGATGGGCGAGCAGCTTACGATGAGTGAATGCGGCCCGTTTACGGGCGGCAAGTAACAGTCCCCGCGCGGCTGGCAGACCGTACTTACGCGTTTGACGCGTGAGCGAGGAACAAAGGGCTTTGCCCGCATCTGAAATACCACGCGTTTTACGCGTGGATGTTTATTGCTTCGCAATAAAAACTGATTCAAAAGCACCCGTGCCTCGCCCTTGCAGGGCAACCGGCCCGGATGTGTAAAAAATAGCCTTCGCTTCGCTGCGGCCATTTTTATTGTTTACAATAAATCTGTTTTATTGTAAAATGAAAACAAATATAATAAAGTGTGCCATCGGTGCGCTTATTTCAGGCGGTGTGATATTTGACGAACCAGTATAAACGCATTTTATTGAAAGTGAGCGGCGAGGCCCTTGCGGGGGAAAAAGGGGCCGGGTTTGACGAGGTGGCGATGCGCGCCATCTGTGAGGGGATCCGTGAGGCCCACACCCTGGGCACCCAGATCGGCGTTGTGGTGGGCGGAGGCAACTTTTGGCGCGGCCGTTCCAGCGGAGAAATGGAGCGCACCTGCGCCGATAAGATCGGCATGCTGGCCACGATCATGAACGCCCTGGCGGTGGCCGATCAGCTGGAACAATTGGGGGTGCCGACCCAGGTGCAGACCTCGCTTGTAATGCCGCAGGTGGCTCCGGTGTTCACCCGGAACGACGCAGTGCGCGCCATGGAAGAGGGAAAAGTGGTGCTGTTTGGAGGGGGTACCGGCTGCCCGTTCTTTTCCACCGATACGGCCAGCGCTCTGCGCGCCATCGAGACCGGCTGCGACATCATGTTCAAGGCCACGATGGTGGACGGCGTATACGACAAGGACCCCAAAAAGCACCCCGATGCGGTGCGGTATGAAAAACTGACCTTCAGCGAAGTGCTGGAAAAAAAGCTTGCCGTGATGGACGGCACCGCCGCAACCCTTTGCCGCGACAACAAGCTTCCCATTTTGGTGTTCGACCTTGCCCAGCCCCGCAACATTGCCTGCGCGGCCCGCGGCGAGGCGGTTGGAACCCTGGTATACGAGGAATCATAAAGTGAGAACGGCCCGCCCCAGGGCCCGAAAAAAGGAGCAGTCAACATGAGCGAATACACCAAGATCTACGAAGAAAAAATGACAGGTGCGGTGCATCACCTGGGCAAAGAGCTGTCCGCAATTCGTGCGGGGCGCGCAAACCCTGCAATTCTGGACCGGGTCACGGTGGATTATTACGGCACCCCCACGCCCATCAACCAAATGGCTGCCGTGGCCGTGGCCGAGGCGCGCATCCTGACCATTACCCCCTGGGACCCCAGCCTGATCCACCCCATTGAGCATGCGCTGCTGGTGAGCGACATCGGCATTAACCCCACCAATGACGGCAGGGTCATTCGGCTGGTGTTCCCCTCGCCCACAGAGGAGCGCCGCCGCCAGCTTACCAAAGATGTGCAGAAGCTGGGGGAGGAGGCCAAGATCGCGGTGCGCAACGTGCGCCGCGAGGCCATCGATAAATTCAAGGCGTTGAAAAAGACCAGCGAAATCACGGAAGACGACCAGAAGAACCTGGAAGAGGAGATCCAAAAGATCACCGACCGGTTCACCAAGCAGATCGACAAGGACTGCGAGGTAAAAAATCAGGAGATCATGGAGATCTAACGTGCTGCTACAAACACGGGGCATGCCGCGCGCAGCAAAGCGCGCGGCATTGCTTTGTATGGAAAAGGAAGTGTTCACCGAATGCCGGATCTGGAAGAAATGGCCCGGGGCCTGAGCATCGGCATCATTATGGACGGCAACGGCCGATGGGCCAAAAAGCGCGGTCTGCCGCGCACCGCCGGCCATAAAAAAGGCGCCGAGGTCTTTCAGGACATCACCCGCTATTGCAACAAATTGGGGGTGGAGGCGGTCACCTTTTATGCGTTTTCCACCGAGAATTGGCGCCGCCCCCAGGACGAAGTGAACGCCATTATGCGGCTGTTCGGCGAGTATCTTATCAAGGCGTTTGATTATGAAAAAGAGAACAACCGGGTCGTGTTTTTGGGGGATCGGGCGCCGCTGGAGGCAAAATATCAGGAGCTGATGCGGGAGATCGAAACAAAAACGGCCCATAATACCGGTATGACCCTGAATATCGCGGTAAATTATGGGGGGCGGCCGGAAATCGTGCGTGCGGCGCGGCAGCTGGCCGAGCTGGTGCAGCAGGGGCTTCTGCAGCCCGGCGATATTACAGAAGAACGGATGAGCGACCACATGTACACCCGGGGCCAAAAAGACCCGGATTTCATTCTGCGGCCCAGCGGGGAAAAGCGGCTCTCTAACTTTATGCTTTGGCAGAGCGCTTATTCCGAGCTGGTGGAGATGGACGTGCTTTGGCCGGACTTTACAAGGGCCGACCTGGACGCGGCGATTGAAGAGTTTCAGCGCCGCAGCCGCCGTTTCGGCGGCATTTGACCCCACAGTACAAGGAGGTCTTGGTTTGAAAACACGTATTATTACCGCCGCCGTGGGCCTTGTGGTGCTGGCTGTAGTGATGTTCTTTTTCAATACGCCCGTGTTTGAGATCGTGATTGCGCTCATCACCCTGATTGCCATCCACGAGATCTATACCGCGTTTGATCTGGGGAAAAACGAAAAGCATGTGTATGGGGTGTTCGTGCCCTATACCTTTTTGGTGATGTTTTCGGGTTACCCGGCCATCAAGGTGGTGCTGGTGCCCCTGAGCTTTTTGTTTATGCTGTATCTGGCGATCTGCGTGATCTGGCACAATCAGACCCTCAGCGCGGCAAAGCTGGGGGGGATGGCGTCCTTCAGCGCGCTGGTGCTGGTGAGCTTTTATGCGCTGGTTTTCATTAAAAACCGGCTGCCGATGGACCGGTACGGTTACGAGGCGATCTACCTGATTATGCTGGCGCTGGCCTTTGCCTGGGGCGGCGATTCCGCGGCCTACTTTGCCGGGCGCTTTTTTGGCAGGCACAAGCTGGCCCCGGTGGTGAGCCCCCACAAAACCGTGGAGGGCGCCATTGGCGGGGTGCTGGGCTCCGGGCTGCTGGGGGTGCTCTGTACCGTGATCGCCCGCGGCCTGACCGGCTGGACGGCAATCGAGGGTTCCCATGCTGCGGCAGGCTACTTGGCGGGCGAGCTGTTTGGCTATCTGCCCATTTTCCTTTTGGGGATGGTATGCTCGGTGCTGGGAATCCTGGGGGACCTGTTCGCCTCGGCGGTAAAGCGGCAGTGCAGCATCAAGGACTATGGCGCTATTTTTCCGGGCCATGGTGGTATTTTGGACAGGTTCGACAGCGTATTGTTTATAGCGCCTGTGATGGCAATCTCGGTTTGGTTTGCCACCACGTTCCTGTGAACAGAGGAGAAGGGTATATGACCAAGCGTATCACACTGCTGGGGTCCACCGGGTCCATTGGAACGCAGAGCCTGGAGGTAGCCCGTGCACAGGGCTATAAGGTCACAGGGCTTGCGGCGGGCCGCAACATCGACCTGCTGGAAGCGCAGATCGCAGAATTCCGCCCCGCCTGTGTGGCCGTGGCCGACCCCGCCGCCTGCAGGGCGCTGCAAGGGCGGCTGGCGGGCATGCCGGGCGCGCCCAGGGTACTGGAAGGCCCCGGGGGCGTGGTGGAGCTGGCCCGGGATGAGGGCGCGGACGTGGTGCTCAACGCGGTTGTGGGCATCGCCGGGCTGGGGGCGACCCTGGCCGCGCTGGAAAGCGGGCACGACGTGGCGCTGGCAAACAAAGAGAGCCTGGTTACCGGGGGCCATTTGGTCACCGAGGCCTGCAAAAAGCACGGCACAAGGCTGCTCCCGGTAGACAGCGAGCACTCGGCCATCTTCCAGTGCCTGCAGGACGCACATTCAGCGAAAACGCTCACCAAAATTTTGCTCACCGCCTCCGGCGGGCCGTTTTTTGGACTGAAAAGGGAAGAACTGGCCCACAAAACGCCCGCCGACGCGCTGAAACATCCCAACTGGAGCATGGGGGCAAAAATCACCATCGACTCGGCCACCCTGATGAACAAGGGGCTGGAGCTGATCGAAGCGGTCTGGCTTTTCAGCCTTGCCCCCGAAAAGATCCAGGTGGTGGTGCAGCGCCAAAGCATCATTCACTCCATGGTTCAGTTCAGCGACAATTCCATTCTGGCGCAGCTGGGCGTGCCGGATATGCGCATCCCCATCCAGTACGCGCTCACCTGGCCCGAGCGCTGCCCGGGCTGTGCGCCCGAGCTGGATTTTGCGCAGCTGAAAGCCATCACCTTTGATGTGGCCGACGAGGAGACCTTCCGTTGCCTCGCGGCCTGCAAAAAGGCGATCGGCAAGGGGGGGCTCGGCCCCTGTGCGGCCAACGGCGCCAACGAAGAGGCTGTGCGGCTGTTTTTGGAGGGGAAGATCGGCTTTTTGGAGATCGGCCGCATGGTGGAGGCCGTGGTGGACAGCGACCGCTTTGGGGGCAGTTATTCCCTGGCCGACGTATACGAGTGCGACCGCATGGCGCGCGCTTTTGTGAACAGCCATATTTGAAGAAAGAGAGTATACACACCGCATGTCAGTTTTGATTACCACCATTGCCGCGATCCTGATTTTTGGACTTGTGGTCATGATCCACGAGCTGGGGCATTTTATCAGTGCCAAAAAGGCGGGCATCCAGGTCAATGAATTTTCCATCGGCATGGGGCCGGCCTTGTTTACCCGCGTGAAAAACGGGACCCGCTACAGCGTGCGCGCGCTGCCCATCGGCGGGTATGTGAGCATGGAGGGCGAAGACGAAGAATTGGAGGAGCAGCCCGCGGAGGAAGAGGCGTTTGCGGGCCAGGCTCCCCAGGCGGAGCAGGAGAAACAGGGCCTGCCGTTCCCCCAGGTGAAAGTGTGGAAGCGCGCCGTTGTGATCGCGGCCGGCGCGGTGATGAACCTTATTCTGGGGTTTGTGGTGCTGCTGGTCATGTTCAGCGCACAGGACGTGCTGGTAAGCCGGACCATCGCCATGTTCGAAGAGGGCGCCCCCGCCCAGGCGGCGGGCCTTGAAGTGGGCGATGAGATTATGGCCATCAACGGCCGGCGCTGCTTTGTAGCCAACGATATTATCTACGAGCTGCAGCGCAGCCAGGATTATACCGCCGACTTTACCGTAAAGCGCGGGGGCAGGATCCTGCAGATCAACGACGTGCATTTTGACGCGGTGCAAAACGGCGAAACCGCCACCATGAACATGGGGTTCAAGGTGTATGCCATGGAAAAAACGGTGGGCAACGTTTTGAGCCAGGCGGGCAATTACACCCTGTTCTATGGGCGGCTGGTATTCCGCTCGCTCATGGATCTTGTGACCGGCCGGGTGAGCGCCACCGAGCTGTCGGGGCCGGTGGGCATTGTGAGTGCCATCAACCAGGCTGCTGGCATGGGCCTTTCCGAGGTGCTGAGCCTGCTGGCGCTGCTCACCATCAATCTGGGCATCTTTAACCTTCTGCCTTTTCCCGCGCTGGACGGGGGCAAGCTGGTGTTTTTGCTGTTTGAGGGCATCTTCCGCAAGCCGCTGCCCAAAAAGTTTGAGATATGGGTCAACATGGTGGGGCTGGTGTTCCTGTTTGGGCTGATGCTGTTCGCCACCTTCAACGACCTGGGCCGTTTGTTCTGACCCCGGAGGAAAGGATGTTTCCAATGCGCAAAGTAAAGCGGGAAGTAAAAATCGGAACTGTGGCGATCGGCGCAAACCACCCGGTTGCGGTGCAGACCATGCTCAACGTGCCGGTGGCGGATGTTGCCGGTAACGTGGCCCAGGCAAAGCGGGTGGCCGCGGCGGGATGCCAGATCCTGCGGGCCAGCGTGCCCACCCTGGAGGATGTGCGGCTGGTGGAGGCCATTAAAAGCGCGGTGGAGATCCCGTTTGTGGCGGACATCCACTTCAATTATAAAATCGCGCTGGCCTGTGTGGACGCGGGAGCGGATAAGATACGCCTGAACCCCGGCAACATCGGCGCAGACGAAAATGTGCGGGCCGTGGCCCGGGCCTGCAACGCCAAGAATATCCCCATCCGCATTGGGGTGAACGCGGGCAGCCTGGAAAAAGAGATTTTGGCACGGTATGGCGCGCCTGTGCCCGAGGCCCTGGTGGAAAGCGCCCTGTATCACGTGGGGCTTTTGGAAAAGCACGATTTCAACAACATTGTGATCTCCATCAAGTCCAGCAATGTGCCCACCATGATGGCCGCATACCGGCTGCTGAGCGAAAAATGCGATTACCCCCTGCATGTGGGGGTGACCGAGGCGGGCACCTATCGCATGGGGCTGATTAAATCCGGGATGGGCATCGGCGGGCTGCTGCTGGAAGGCATCGGCGACACGCTTCGGGTTTCGCTGACCGACGACCCGGAAAAGGAAGTGCAGGCCGGGTACGATATCCTGCGGGCGGCGGGCCATGCCGTGGGCGGGCCCGAGATCATCAGCTGCCCCACCTGCGGGCGCACCAACATTGCAGTGGCGCAGATTGCAGACGAGGTGGAGCGCCGCCTGCAGGGGTACAAAAAGCCGGTGAAGGTGGCCGTGATGGGCTGCGTGGTAAACGGCCCGGGCGAGGCACGGGAGGCCGACATCGGCATTGCCGGCGGCAAAGACGAGGCGCTGCTCTTTATCCGGGGCGAAAAAATACGCATGCTCCGGGGCGACATTGTGGGCCAGCTGGTCGAAGAAATATATAAATTGTGAGCGAACACGCGCCTGCGGGCGGGCTGCTGCGGCCCGGCCTGCAGGCTGCGTTTATCTTGTGAGGGGGAGCTTGTGTTTTGAATCCTTTGGTCACGGAGCTTTGGCCCCAGTTCACTGCCGACGAGGCGTTTGCAAGCTGCTTTTCGGGGGTGCTGGTGGAGCGGGTGGAGCTGCTGCGGGGCAGCCGCAAGGTAAAGGTGAGCCTGCGAAGCGGCCTGCCCCTGGCGGCGGAGGCCTGCCGGCGGCTTTGCGCCTCGCTGGCGCCGGGGTTCGAGGGGTTTGAGCTGGCGGTGTGCAACTACTTCCCGTTTGAGCGCATCACCCCTGAGAGCGTGCAGGAGATGGTGGACGAGCTGCGGGAGGACGGCCTGCCGGTCAACGGCTTTTTGGATCATGCCCGGTATGAGCTGCAGGGCAAAACCCTTACCGTGCAGGTGCCGGTGGGCAAAAATATTTTGGAGAGCATTGGGTTTCCCGAACGGCTGGCCCAGCGCATTGCCGAGCGCACCGGCACAAAGCCCGAGGTGGTGCTGGCGGCGCAGGCGGGGGCCGTCAGCGCTGCCGAGTGGGAAAAACGGGTGCTGGAAAAGGTGCCGGCGCCCCGTTTTGAAGAAAAAAAGGCCGCACCGGCCTTTAAGATACCGGGCCTTGACCTGACGGACAAGCCGGTCAGCGTTTTTCACGGCAAGGCCTTCAAGCCCGGCGAGATCCAGCCGCTGAAGGACCTGGGCGGCGACAGCGGAAAGGTGACGATCTGGGGCGACGTATTTGCCGTGGAGGTGAAGGGGAATTTCCAGAAAAGCTACATCATTTCCATCACCGACTATACGGGGTCCATCAATTTAAAGCTCCGCAGCCGGGACGGCGAGGATTTTTCCAAATGGGAGGAGCTGAAAAAGGGCACCACCTTTGTGCTGAAGGGCGAGTGCACCTACGATAAATACGAACACGATTACGTGGTTTACCCCTACGACGTTTTGCAGGTCGAGCGCCGCAGGCGCGAGGATCATGCCCCCCAAAAGCGGGTGGAGCTGCACCTGCACACCAAGCTTTCCAGCATGGACGGCTTTTGTGACCCGGGCGAGGTGGTGCGTATGGCCCACCGTATGGGGCACCGTGCCGTTGCCATCACGGATCACGGCGTATGCCAGGGATTCCCGGAAGCAATGCTGGCGGCTGAGTCCATCTGCAAAAGCGACCCGGACTTCAAGCTGATCTATGGCTGCGAGGCCTATTTTGTGGACGACATGATCCCGGTGCTGTACGGTGAAGCCGAGGGGCCGTTGACCGGTAGTTTTGTGGTATACGACACCGAGACCACGGGCCTTGACCCCAAAAGCGAGGCGCTTACCGAGATCGGCGCGGTGGTGGTGGAGAACGGGCAGATCACCGGGACCTTTGGCACCTTTGTAAACCCCGGCAAACCTATCCCGCCCAAGATCGTGGAACTTACGGGGATCAACGACGCCATGGTGGCGGACGCCCCGCCGCCGGACGAGGCCATTCGCCAGTTTGCGGATTTTGCAAAGGGGCGGGTGCTCATTGCCCACAACGCCCACAATTTTGATATGCGTTTTATGCGTCTGGCAGCCCAGCGGGCGGGCTTTGAACTGGAAAATGCCTACATCGACACCCTGCCCATGGCGCAGAGCCTGTATCTCGGCCTGCGCAATTACAAGCTGGACACCATTAACGATCACCTGGAGATCGAGCCCTTCAACCACCACCGGGCGGTGGACGACGCCATGGCCCTGGCAAAGATCTTCTGCAAAATGCTGGAGGATCTGAATCTGAAAGGGGTCAAGCGGGTGGAACAGATCAACACCGGGCTCGGCGGCGGCAACAAGGCGGTGATCAAAAAGAAATACTACCATCTGATCATTCTGGTGCGCAACCAGCTGGGGCTCAAAAACCTTTATAAGCTGGTGAGCGAGGCCCACACCAAATATTTCTTTAAAAAGCCCCGGGTGCCCCGCAGCGTTCTGGACCAGTGCAGGGAGGGCCTGCTCATTGGTTCCGCCTGTGAAGCGGGTGAACTTTACAGGGCGATTGTGGACGGCCGGAGCTTTGACGAGCTGTGCCGCATTGCCGAGTATTACGACTTTTTGGAAGTGCAGCCCCTGGGCAACAACGAATACATGCTGCGGGAGCACCTGGTGGACTCCATCGAAAAGATCCAGGAGTTCAACCGCACGGTCATCCGCCTGGGCGAGGCGCTGAACAAGCCGGTGGTGGCCACGGGCGACGTGCATTTCCAGGACCCGGAGGACGCAGTCTACCGGGCGGTGCTGCAGGCCGGCAACGGCTTTAAGGACGCCGACAACCAGGCGCCCCTTTATTACCGCACCACCGAGGATATGCTGGCCCAGTTCAATTACCTGCCGCCTGAAAAGGCGTTTGAGATCGTGGTCGCAAACCCCAACAAGATAGCGGATATGTGCGACGGCGGCATCCGCGCCATCCCCAAAGGCACCTTTCCGCCCTCGATCGAGGGGGCGGAACAGCAGCTGCGCGACGCCACCTGGTCCACCGCCAAAAAGCATTACGGCGACCCTTTGCCCGAGATCGTGCAGACCCGGCTGCAGCGCGAGCTGGATTCGATCTGCGGCCACGGCTTTGCGGTGCTGTATGTGATCGCGGTCAAGCTGGTGGCCTATTCCAACGCGGGCGGCTACCAGGTGGGCAGCCGCGGCTCGGTGGGGTCGTCGGCAGTGGCGCACTTTTCCGGCATTTCCGAGGTGAACAGCCTGCCGCCCCACTACCTGTGCCCCCATTGCCAGTACAGCGAATTCATTACCGACGGCAGCGTGGCCGACGGCTTTGACCTGCCGGATAAAAACTGCCCGCGGTGCGGCGCCAAGCTCACGGTGGACGGGCACGACATCCCCTTTGAAACCTTTTTGGGCTTTGACGGCGACAAGGAGCCGGACATTGACCTGAACTTTTCGGGCGAGTATCAGAGCCAGGTGCACCGCTATACCGAGGAGCTGTTCGGCAAGGAGTTTGTGTTCAAGGCGGGCACCGTGTCCGGCCTGCAGGATAAGACCGCCTATGGCTACGTAAAAAAGTATCTGGAAGAGCGGGGCCGCATTGTGAACCGGGCCGAGGAAAACCGCTTGACCCTGGGCTGCACCGGCGTTAAGCGCACCACCGGCCAGCACCCGGGCGGCATGGTGGTGGTGCCGGACGTGCACGAAATACAGGACTTCTGCCCGATCCAGCACCCCGCCGACGACAAGGAAAAGGGCGTGCTCACCACCCATTTTGAATTTAAATACCTGCACGAAACCCTTTTAAAGCTGGACGAGCTGGGGCACGACGTGCCCACCATGTACAAATACCTGGAAGAGATGACCGGCATCACCATGGAAGAGGTGCCCATGAACGACCGCAGGGTCATCAGCCTGCTCACCTCGCCCGAGGCGTTGGGGGTCACCCCCGAACAGATCGACAGCGAGACCGGCACCTTTGGAATTCCGGAGCTGGGCACCCCCTTCGTGCGCCAGATGCTGATGGAAGCGCAGCCGAAAAACTTCAGCGATCTGACCCAGATCTCCGGCCTGTCGCACGGCACCGACGTGTGGAACGGCAACGCCCAGGATCTGATCAAGACCGGCACCTGCACCATTTCGGACGTGATCGGCTGCCGCGACAGCATTATGACCTACCTGCTGCATAAGGGCCTGGAACCCAAAATGGCGTTCAATGTGATGGAGCTGACCCGCAAGGGCAAGGTGGCCAAAAACGGATTTCCACCGGGAGCAGAGGAGGCGATGAAGGCCTGCGGCGTGCCGGATTGGTACATGGAGTCCTGCCGCAAGATAAAATACATGTTCCCCAAGGCGCATGCCGTGGCGTACCTGATCGCGGCAATCCGCCTGATGTGGTTCAAGGTCTACCATCCCCAGGCGTTTTATGCCACG
This sequence comes from Oscillospiraceae bacterium, assembly GCA_022835495.1. Lineage (NCBI taxonomy): Bacteria > Bacillati > Bacillota > Clostridia > Eubacteriales > Oscillospiraceae > Oscillospiraceae bacterium. The sequence goes on along the minus strand of BQOK01000001.1, from coordinate 2,107,573 downwards.
TATTTTACCGTGCGCGGCGACGATATCGACTATGAGGCCGCGGTGGGGGGCGCCAAGGTGGCGCAAAAGCACCTAAAAGAGGTGGAGGCGCGCCTGCGGGAAGAAAAAAAGGCAAAGGACGAGGACATCCAGGTGTCGCTTCAGCTGGTGAATGAAATGCTGGTGCGCGGATACGAGTTTTTGCCCATTGAATTGGGGAAAAGCCACGCCACCCGCTATATGGTGGAGGACGGCAAGGTGCGGCTGCCCTTTGCCGCATTGAAAGGCGTGGGCGAGGCCGCGGCTGTGGCGCTGGAAAATGCCACGGCAAAAGGGCAGGAATATCTTTCCATTGAGGAGCTGCAGCAGGCCAGCGGTGTTTCCAGCGCGGTGATGGAGAACCTGAAAAGCGTGGGCGCGCTGGGCGCCCTGCCGGACACCAGCCAGGTGAGCTTTTTCTAAAGGCGGCGCGGCGTGCACGGCCATCCAAGAAAAGCGGCGGCCCCCGCAAAAGGATGCGGGAGCCGCCGCTTTTTGCCTGAAACAGGACATACAGTTGTCTTGTTATAGTGTTATAATAAAGTAGAAACTTGATGGAAAGGGGGGAAACGCTTTGCGCACCGACCGGCTTCTGGGCATTCTTACCACTCTGTTGCAGAACGGCGCCGTGACCGCACCCCAGTTGGCGGAAAAATTTGAGGTATCGCGCCGCACCATCACCCGCGATATCGACGCGCTGGGCCGCGCGGGCATCCCCCTGGTGACCACCCAGGGCAAGGGCGGCGGTATCGCCATTGCCGCGGGCTATCGGCTGGAGGCGGCGCTGCTCACGCAGGACGAGCTGCAGGCGATCCTGGCGGGGGTAAAAAGCCTGGACGGACTTTTGAACAGCGACCACATGGCCGCTCTGGCAGAAAAGCTGGGGGCAGGCAGGCGCCAGGTGCTGGAGGCGGACGACCTGTTCCTGATCGACCTGGCCACCTATTACAAGGACGATCTGGCCAAAAAAATGGCGCTGGTGCAGCGCGCCGCCCGGGAAAAGCACACCCTGCGCTTTTGCTATTATTATGCGAAAGGGGAGAACATGCGGGAGGTGGAGCCCTACCGGCTGGTATTTCATTGGGGTGGCTGGTATCTGTACAGCTGGTGCCTGGAACGGCAGGCGTTCCGGCTGTTCAAGCTCAACCGCATGTGGGAGCTGGAGGTCACGGGCCGGGGGTTTGACCCGCGGCCCGTGCGGCTGGAAGAATTGGATTTCGACCCCGGCACGGGCGGGGATGAGGTGCATCTGGTAGCCCGCTTTCAGCAGAGGGCAAAGTATCGCCTTGTGGAAGAATACGGCCCCGACTGTTATACGGAACAGCCAAACGGGGATCTTTTGTTCCAGCGCGACTTCTACGACCCGGAATACATGCGCAGCTGGCTTTTGGGCATGGGGGACGCTGTGACCGTGCTGGAGCCCGCCTGGGCCGCGCGCCAGATCGCAGAGAGGGCGCGCCGGATCCTGGCGCTTTATCCCGGGGAGGAAGGCGGCGATGGGCGGAAAAAAGAAAGGGGATGTGCCTATGGCGACCAGTGAAGAATTTGCCCGTTACATCGGCGATCAGCTGGCGGCAGCGGGAGCGGTGGAGATCAAACGGCTGTTCGGCGAGTACGGCGTCTGGCTGGAGGGCAAGTTTGTGGGCTGCATCTGCGGCGACCAGCTGTTCATCAAAAACACCCCGGCCGGCCGCGCGTTCGCGCCAGGGCTCCGCCTGGCCCCACCCTACGAGGGCGCGGGAGACGCCCTGGTGGTGGAAGACCCCGAGGACGCCGCCTTTGCAGCGGAGCTGCTGCGGCACACCTGGGCAGCCCTGCCGGCGCCCCGCAGAAAAAAGCCCACCCAAAAGAAATAACAGCTGCGGCCCCGCACCCAGGCGGAAAAAACGGCATGGCCCCCTTCAAAAGAGCATTGACGGGCAGCGCTGCCCGTCAATGCTCTTTTGAAGGGGGTTCAGTGGGGAAGCGCTTCCAGCGCGGCAAAGCGGCTGAGAAGCCGGGGCTGCTGCAGCTCTATCGTTCGGCCGCAGAGGCCGGACAAGCTGCTGCCGGCAGGAATGGCCCCGAACGTGAGGCTCACGGCGCACAGGGCCTGGGTCTTAAAGCCGGTGCGCTCGTTCCATTTGCGGCTGCCGTATTTGACGTCGCCCAGGACCGGCGCGCCCAGAAACGCCAGATGCGCGCGGATCTGGTGGGTGCGCCCCGTCACCAGGCCGATGCGGCAGAGCGCAAAAGGGCCCGTGGTCCGTTCCACCGATACATCGGTGATGATTTCTTTATACCCCTCGGCCGGGGCGGCGCGCACGGTCACCTTGTTGCCCGCCTCGCTGTGGCGCAGCCAGGCGGTGTGGCGGCCCTGGGGCGGCGCACCCAGGGTGATGGCCAGATATTCCTTGCGCACCAGGTCGCGGCGGATCAGTTCGTTCATGTCCCGCAGGGCGGGGTAGCTTTTGGCGCCGATCACCAGCCCCTCGGTGCCCCGGTCCAGCCGGTTGCACAGCGCGGGGGAGAAACTGGCCTCCGCCTGCGGGTCATACCCGCCTTTTTGGGCAAGATAATCCTGGAATGCTTCCACCAGGCTGTCGTCGCCGGTGCGGTCCGGGTGGCAGAGCAGGTGGGGGGGCTTGTAAAGAACGGCCAGGGCGTCGTCCTCGTATACCACGGTGAGGGGGGCGCGGCGGCGCGGCGCGGGGGCCTTGGCGGGGCCGGCGGGGAAAAACTCGTCGTTGAGATACAGCTCCACCAGATCCCCCTCGTGCAGCCGGTCCTCGGGCGCGGCACGCCTGCCGTTCACCTTGATGCGCTTGTTGCGGAAGCTCTTGTACAGCATGCTTGTGGGCAGCCCCGCCGTTACGCTCTGCACAAAGCGCGACAGGCGCACCCCTTCCTCGTTTTTGCCGGCGGTAAAACCCTTCAAACCTGGCAGCCCCTCTCTTTAAAATCGCTCTCAAATAGTATATAATAAAACGGATACCGCGTAAAGCGGCGAATGAGAGAAAAAAGGGGGGCGGCCGGATGGCGGTTTCAAACAAAAACATCCATGCGGATCACCGGGAGCGGCTGCACCGCCGCTTTTTGGAAAACGGCTTCAGGGGCCTTGCCGGGCACGAGGCGCTGGAATACATGCTCACCTTTTCCATCCCTCGAAAGGATGTGAACCCGCTGGCCCACCGCCTGATCGACCATTTCGGCGATTTTTGCCGGGTGCTGGAAGCCAGCGAGGCGGAACTGCAGGAGGTGGAAGGGGTGGGGCCCGCCACCGCGCGGCTGCTGGCCATGGTGATGGAGGCCAGCCGATATTACCAGCATACCCGCAGCGCGGCGCCCCGCACCTTTGAAAAAATGGAACAGATCGCCGAGTTTGTGGTGCCGCTGTTCCACGGGGTGAGGGTCGAACAGGTGTATGCGCTGTATTTCGACGACCGCAACAGCCTGATCAAGTGGGAACGGCTGGCCGAGGGCGGCAGCAACGAATCGGCGGTCTCGCCGCGGGCACTGGCGCAGCGGGCGGTGCGGCTGGGCGCCACCCAGGTGGTGCTGGCCCACAACCACCCGGGCGGCCTTGCGCTGCCCAGCCAGGCGGACCTGGACTTCACCGCTTCGGTGGGAAGGGTTCTGTACCCGCTGGGCATCCGCCTGCTGGATCATATCATTGTGGATTCCGAGGGGGACTACCTCTCGATGGAACAGACGCGGCGGCTGCCGGAATTGGGCTTTGGGCGCTGAGCGCCTGGTTTTATAAGGAGAAAAGATGGATCATTTTAAGCTTGTATCCCCCTATCAGGCCACGGGCGACCAGCCGCAGGCCATTGAACAGCTGGCACAGGGCATTTTGCGGGGGGATAAAGCCCAAACCCTTTTGGGGGTGACGGGCAGCGGCAAGACCTTCACCATGGCGAACGTGATCGCAAAGGTCAACCGGCCCACCCTGGTGCTGGCGCACAACAAAACCCTGGCCGCGCAGCTGTGCACCGAGTTCCGGGAGTTTTTTCCGGAAAATGCGGTGGAGTATTTCGTATCCTATTACGACTATTATCAGCCGGAGGCCTACATCCCTTCCACGGATACCTACATTGAAAAGGACAGCGCCATCAACGACGAGATCGACCGGCTGCGCCATTCGGCCACGGCGGCCCTTTCCGAGCGGCGGGATGTGATCATCGTGGCCAGCGTGTCCTGCATTTACAGCCTGGGCGACCCCATCGACTACCGGAGCATGGTCATCAGCCTGCGCCCCGGAATGCAGATGGACCGGGACGAGCTGTGCCGGCGGCTGGTAAAGCTGCAGTATGAACGCAACGACATCAATTTTGTGCGCAACAAATTCCGGGTGCGGGGCGATGTGGTGGAGATCAACCTGGCCTATATGAACGACGTGGCCATCCGGGTGGAGTTTTTCGGCGACGAGATCGACCGCATCAGCGAGATGAACCCGCTGACCGGGGAGCGGAAAAACGTGGTCAAGCATGTGGCGATTTTCCCGGCCAGCCATTACATCGTTTCGCCGGAAAAAATGCAGCAGGGGCTGACCCACATCCAGGAGGAGATGGATCAGCAGGTGCGCCGTTTCACCGCAGAGGGCAAGCTGCTGGAGGCCCAGCGCATTGCCCAGCGCACCCGGTATGACATGGAAATGCTGCAGGAAGTGGGCATGTGCAAGGGCATTGAGAACTACTCGGCCGTGCTTTCGGGCCGGGCGCCTGGGTCCACCCCCACCACGCTGCTGGACTATTTCCCGCCGGACTTTTTGCTGTTTGTGGACGAGAGCCATGTGATGCTGCCCCAGCTACGGGCCATGTACGGCGGCGACTACGCCCGCAAAAAGACCCTGGTGGATTTTGGCTTCCGCCTGCCTTCGGCCTTTGACAACCGCCCGCTCAAGTTTGAAGAGGTGGAAAAAAAGCTCAACCAGATCGTGTTTGTGAGCGCCACCCCCGCTGAATACGAGCGCACCCACAGCACCCAGATCGCCCAGCAGGTGATCCGGCCCACGGGTCTGCTGGACCCGGTGATCATTGTAAAGCCGGTGGAGGGCCAGATTGAGGATCTTTTGGGCGAGATCAACCAGCGCACCGCCCGCGGCGAGCGGGTGCTGGTGACCACGCTCACCAAAAAAATGGCCGAGGACCTGACCGACTACCTGACTGATCACGGCGTAAAGGTAAAGTATATGCACCATGAGGTGGATACCTTTGAGCGGATGGAGCTGATCAAGGACCTGCGCACCGGCGCCATTGATGCGATTGTGGGCATCAACCTGCTGCGCGAGGGGCTGGACCTTCCGGAAGTTTCGCTGGTGGCCATTCTGGACGCGGACAAAGAGGGCTTTTTGCGCAGCGAAACAAGCCTTGTGCAGACCATCGGCCGCGCGGCCCGTAATTCGGACGGCGTGGTCATCATGTACGCCGACGAGGTGACCCCCAGCATGGAGGCCGCCATCACCGAAACAGAGCGCCGCCGCGCCATCCAGATGGCCTACAACGAGGAGCACGGCATTGTGCCCACCACCATTGTGAAGGGCATCCGCGACAGCCTGGAGATCAGCGACCACAAGGAAAACGCAAAGCTTGGCACCCGCCGCATGAGCAAGGCCGAGCGCGAGCAGCTCATCACCCGCCTGACCCGGGAGATGAAGGAGGCGGCAAAGCTGCTGGAATTTGAGCACGCGGCGTTTTTGCGCGACCGCATCGACAAGCTGCGGCGGGGCGAAAACCCCAAAGAGGACACCCCTGTGGAGAAGAAGCGCAGGGGCAGATTTTAAGCGACACCCACATACCAGAGGGAGAGGGAAACGTACAAGTGAGCAACGACAAAATTGTGATCAGGGGCGCGCGGGAGCACAACCTGAAAAATGTGAGCCTTACCATTCCGCGGGACAAGCTGGTGGTGATGACCGGCCTTTCGGGCAGCGGCAAATCCAGCCTCGCGTTCGACACCATTTACGCGGACGGCCAGCGCCGCTATATGGAAAGTCTTTCCAGCTATGCCCGCATGTTCCTGGGCCAGATGGAAAAGCCGGATGTGGACAACATCGAGGGGCTTTCGCCCGCCATTTCCATCGACCAGAAAACCACCAACCGCAACCCCCGGTCCACGGTGGGCACTGTGACCGAGATCCATGACTACCTGCGCCTTTTGTATGCGCGCATCGGCATTCCGCACTGCCCGGTGTGCGGCAGGGTTATCACCCAGCAGACGGTGGACCAGATGGTGGACGCGGTGCTGGAGCTGCCCGAAGGCACAAAGTTCCAGGTGCTTGCGCCGGTGGTGCGCGGGCGCAAGGGCACCCAGCAAAAAGAACTGGACGCCGCCCGCCGGGGCGGCTATGCCCGGGTGCGGGTGGACGGCAACCTGTACGACCTGGAAGAGGAGATCAGCCTGGAAAAAAACAAAAAGCACACGGTGGAGATCGTGGTGGACCGGCTGGTTCTGAACGGCACCGTGCGCAGCCGCCTGGCCGACAGCCTGGAAACCGCCCTTGCCCTGACCGGGGGCCTGGCGACCGTGGATGTGCCGGGCGGCGAGGAGCTGCAGTTCAGCCAGAGCTATGCCTGCCCGGAGCACGGTGTGTCCATCAACGAGCTGGAGCCCCGCATGTTCAGCTTTAACAACCCCTTCGGCGCCTGCGAGCGGTGCACGGGCCTTGGCACCTTTATGCGGGTGGATCCGGAGCTGATCCTGCCCAATAAAAACCTCTCGATCCGGCAGGGGGCCGTGAAAGCCAGCGGCTGGTACTACGCCGAGGGCTCCATCAGCGAGATGTATTATAAGGGGCTGGGCAAGAAGTACGGCTTTACCCTGGATACGCCGGTGAAGGAGTTCAGCGCGGCGGCCATCAACGCGCTGCTCTACGGCACCGGCGGCGAGCGGATCGAGATGCACCGCGAAAACGAGTTCGGCTCGGGCCGCTACATGAACGAGTTCGAGGGTATCGTGACCAACCTGGAGCGCCGTTTCCGGGAGACCAGCAGCGAGTGGATGAAGGAAGAGATCGCCACCGTGATGAACGGGGTGGAATGCCCGGACTGCGGCGGCAAGCGCTTGAAGCCCACCAGCCTGGCGGTGACCGTGGGGGGCATCAACATCAGCGATTTCGGCGATATGAGCGTGCGGGAAGAACTGAGATTTCTGGAGGGCATCCGCCTCACCGAGCAGGAGCACCGCATCGGCGACGGTATTTTGAAAGAGGTGCGCGAGCGCCTGGGCTTTTTGCAGAGCGTGGGCCTGGATTACCTGACCCTCTCCCGCGGGGCGTCGGGCCTTTCGGGCGGCGAGAGCCAGCGCATCCGGCTGGCGACCCAGATCGGCAGCGCCCTGACGGGCGTGCTGTACGTGCTGGACGAGCCCAGCATCGGCCTGCACCAGCGCGACAACGACAAGCTCATCGCCACCCTAAAGCGGCTGCGGGATCTGGGCAACACCCTGATCGTGGTGGAGCACGACGAGGACACCATGCGCCAGGCCGATTATATTGTGGACGTGGGCCCCGGCGCGGGCGTGCATGGGGGGGAGATCGTGGCCGAGGGCAGCGTGGAGGATATCTGCGCCGCGCCCCGCAGCATCACAGGCGATTACCTCTCCGGGCGCAAGCGGATCGAGGTGCCCCCCACCCGCCGCAAGGGCAGCGGCAAAAAGCTGCGCATCCGCGGCGCGGCCGAAAACAACCTGAAAAACATCGACGTGGACCTTCCCCTGGGGCGCATGATCTGTGTGACCGGCGTGTCCGGTTCGGGCAAATCCAGCCTCATCAACGAGGTATTCTATAAGGCCCTCGCCATGGAGCTGAACGGGGCAAAGCGCCGCCCCGGCAAGTTCAGGGCCATTGAGGGCCTGGAATATGTGGACAAGGTCATCGGCATCGACCAGGCGCCCATCGGCCGGACCCCGCGCTCCAACCCCGCCACTTATACCGGCGTTTTTACGGATATCCGCAATGTGTTCTCGCAGACCGAGGCCGCGAAAATGCGCGGCTACGGCCCGGGCCGGTTCAGCTTTAACGTAAAGGGCGGGCGGTGCGAGGCCTGCGAGGGCGACGGCATTGTGCAGATCGAAATGCACTTTCTGCCGGACATCTTCGTGCCCTGCGAGGTGTGCAAGGGCGCCCGCTACAACCGGGAAACCCTGGAGGTGAAATACCGGGAAAAAAGCATTGCCGAGGTGCTGGAAATGACCGTGGAGGAGGCCTGCGCCTTCTTTGCAAACCAGCCCCGCATTGAGCGCAAGCTGCAGACACTGCTGGACGTGGGCCTGGGCTACATCAAGCTGGGGCAAAGCGCCACCACCCTTTCCGGCGGCGAGGCCCAGCGGGTAAAGCTGGCCCTGGAGCTGGCCAAACGGGAGACCGGCCAGACCGTGTATGTGCTGGATGAGCCCAGCACCGGCCTGCATGTGGCCGATGTGCACAAGCTCATCCAGGTGCTGGACCGGCTGGTGGAAACCGGCAACACGGTGGTGATCATCGAGCATAACCTGGATATCATCAAGCGGGCGGACTATATCGTCGACCTTGGCCCGGAGGGCGGCGGCGAGGGCGGCACGGTGGTGGCCACCGGGACCCCGGAGCAGGTTGCGCAGAACCCCGCGTCCTACACGGGCCGCTATCTGGCGCCTGTGCTGGAGCGGGACCGGGTCCGGCCTGTGCCGGGAGAAAAGGCGGCCCGGGCAAAGAAAAAGCGCGCATGAAGCTGCGCGTGGAAAAGGGGGAAGGCCGGTGAAGCGCATCCTGCTGGTGGAGGACGACGAGGCCCTGGGGCAGGGCATTGCCCTGAGCTTTGAGGGGCAGGGGTTCGACTTTTGCAGCTGCAGCCGCCTGGCCGAAGCCAGGAACGCGCTGCAGCAGGGGGCGTTTGATCTGATCCTGCTGGATCTGGGCCTGCCGGATGGCAGCGGCCTTGCGCTCTGCCGCGAGCTGCGGGCCCGGGGCGACGCCACCCCGGTGCTCTTTTTGACCGCCAACGACGCCGAATACAGCGAGGTCACGGCCCTGGAGGCCGGCGGCGACGACTATATCACAAAGCCTTTCAGCCTGGCGGTGCTGCGCGCCCGGGTGGCGGCAGCGCTGCGCCGCGGCGAGGCAAAGGGAGAAACCCCGGTATACGAGCTGGGGCCTTTCCGGTTCGATTTTTCCGCCCTGCACTTTGAGGCGGCCGGCCGGGAGATCGCCCTGAGCGCCACCGAGCAGCGGCTGCTGCGCCTTTTGGTGGCAAACCGGGGGCGCACCCTGCCCCGGGAAGTGCTGCTGGAGCGGGTATGGAACGGCGGCGAGTTTGTGGATGAAAACACCCTCACCGTGACGGTGCGCCGCCTGCGGGCGAAGCTGGAGGCCGGTTCCAAAGCCCCCGCTTACATACAAACTGTGTACGGCGTGGGGTACCGCTGGGGGGCGGGCGGCGATGTTTGACCTTACCTATTTTTTTCATCTCCCACCGGGTGCGGCGGTGTGGGCGGCGGCAGGGGCGATCGTTTTGCTGGCGCTGGCCGCCGCGGTGTGGGCGGCCGTGTACGGGCTGCATGCCCGGCGCACCATGAAAAAACTGGAGCGCATGCTGGAAGAGTGCATGAGCGGCGGCTTTTCCGAACATTCTTACAGCGAACAGCAGCTCTCCCGCCTGGAGGCCAGGCTGGCGCGTTTTTTGCAGGCGGGGGTCCTGTCTCAAAAGCATCTGGAAAGCGACAGGGCGCGCCTGAAAGAGCTGATCGGGGATATTTCGCACCAGACCAAAACGCCCCTGGCCGGTATTTTGCTCTACACACAGCTTTTGCAGGAACAGGAGCTGCCCCAAGCGGCCAGGGCCATGACGCGGCAGATCGACGCCCAGGGGCAGCGGCTGCAGTTTTTGATCGATGCGCTGGTAAAAATGAGCCGCCTGGAAACGGGGGCTGTGCAGGTCGCGCCCTTCGTGGGGGATGTGGGGGAACTGATGGAGCAGGCCGCCGCCCCGTATCGCGCTACAGCAAGTGAAAAGCAGATTGACTTTACAGTGGAGCCGGCGGAACAGACCGCGTGGTTCGACCCCAAATGGACGGCCGAGGCCCTGGGCAACCTGATCGACAATGCGGTAAAATACACCCCGGCCGGCGGCAGGGTGACCGTTCGGTGCGCTGCAAGCCCCATGTTCTGCCGCATCACGGTGCAGGATACCGGGCCCGGCATCCGGGAAGCGGAGCAGGGGGCGGTGTTCGGCCGGTTTTGGCGCGGCGAAGAGGTGCGGGGCGAACCCGGCGTGGGGGTGGGGCTGTACCTTGCGCGGGAGATCGCGGGGCTGCAAAGCGGGTATATCAAGCTGCAATCCAAACCCGGGCAGGGCAGCGCTTTTTCGCTGTATCTGCTTTTGGAAAAGCCGGCGTGAAGAGCGCGCCGCATGAAAGCTGGCCGGGGCGCAGGGCGCGCCCCGTAACTGCGCTTGCGGCACAGGCCGCCCCCGCGTGCAGCGGCCGGGCGGCCTGTGCCATTTTTCGGCAAATTCTTTTGGAGGCGCTTGTGCAAAAGCGCAAAATATTGTATACTGATTTCGAATATCAAACAAAAAGCCACAAGCGGGGGCTGCGGTGAGCGCCCGCGCTTTGGGGGCGTGACAACGGATAGGAGCGACCTTTTGGAACCCATTCATTTTGAACACAACCGGGCGGCGGCCGGGGCGATCGCCCGCTATTACGAAAGCCCGCCCCTGGCCTATGTACATTCTTACGGCTGCCAGCAGAACGTAAACGACGGCGAAAAGATCAAGGGCGTGCTGGCCGACGCGGGCTTCGGCCTGTGCGATGCGCCCCAGCAGGCGGATCTGATCCTTTTCAATACCTGCGCGGTGCGCGAGCACGCCGAGCAGCGGGTATTCGGCAACGTGGGGGCGCTGAAAAGCCTGAAAAAACAAAAGCCGGGGCTGATCATCGGGCTGTGCGGATGCATGGCGCAGCAGCCTGCGGTGGTGGAAAAGATCCGGCAGAGCTACCCGTTTGTGGATCTGGTGTTTGGGGTGAACGGCATCGACACGCTGCCCCAATTGCTGGCGGAAAAGCTGGCGGGGGGCAACAAGCGGCTTTTGCAGGCCCCGGCCGAGCGCACAGAGATCGTGGAGCAGGTTCCGATCCGGCGCGATTCCAGTTTCCGCGCCTGGCTGCCCATCATGTATGGGTGCGATAATTTTTGCACCTACTGCATCGTGCCCTATGTGCGCGGGCGCGAGCGCAGCCGCCGCCCGGCGGACGTGCTGGCCGAGTTCCGCGGCCTTGTGGCCGCGGGCTACAAGGAGATCACGCTGCTGGGGCAGAATGTGAACAGCTATGGCAAGGGCCTGGAACAGCCCATCGACTTTTCGGACCTTTTGGAGCTGCTGTGCAAAGAGCCGGGCGACTACCACCTGCGCTTTATGACCAGCCACCCAAAAGACGCCAGCCGCAAGCTGATCGACACCATTGCCCGCAACGAACGGATCTGCAGCCACATCCACCTGCCGGTGCAGTGCGGCAGCGACCGGGTGCTGCGCGAAATGAACCGGCACTACACCGTCGCCCAGTATCTGGACCTGGTAGAATATGCCCGCACCGCCATTCCGGGGGTCACTTTTTCCAGCGATATCATCGTGGGCTTCCCCGGCGAAACCGAGGAGGACTTTGAAGCCACGCTGGACCTGGTGCGGAAGGTGGGCTACATGCAGCTGTTCACCTTTATTTATTCCAAGCGGACCGGCACCCGGGCGGCCTCCATGCCGGACCCGGTTACCCACCAGGAAAAGGCACGGCGCATGGCCCGGCTGCTGGCGGTGCAGGACGAGATCGCCTGCGGCCTGGTGGCCGGGCTCGCGGGGCAGACCCAGCGGGTGCTGGTGGAGGGCCACGGCAAGCAGGAGGGAACGCTTTCCGGCCGCCTTTCCAACAATCTGGTGGTGGAGTTTGCGGGCCCTGCCGCCCTTGTGGGCGAATATGCGCCCGTGCATTTTACCGGTTCCCGGGGAACCATATTAACGGGCGAGCTTGCCCAATAAACAAAAAAGGAGATATTTCATGGATACCATTGACCTCTTTAAAAAAGCTGCAGCCGCGCTGCAGACCGACCCCTGCTATCTGGCGCTGGCCGCCGCGCGCGAGGCCAACGACAAGGATGAGGCCCTGCAGGACATGATCGGCGAGTTCAACCTTGCCCGGCTCGACTTGAACAACGAGATCAGCAAGGACGAGCGGGACGACGCCAAGGTGGCCGAACTGAACGCTCAGGTCAACGAGCTTTACAGCAAGATCATGTCCACCGGGAGCATGGCCGCCTACAACGAGGCAAAGGCCGAGGCCGAGGCGCTGATCAGCTACATCGACGCCATCATCAACACCGCAATGAACGGCGGCGACCCCATGAGCGTGCAGCAGCCCGAGGCCGGCTGCTCGGGCAGCTGCTCCTCCTGCAGCGGCTGCCACTGAAAACAAAACGATTCCGGCCAGGCGGCTCTCGGCGCAGCAAATGCTCTGGGGGCCGCCCGCTTTCCCAAAATGTGTAGGTAGGTGATGTTTCGTGGCGGAGCTTTCCCCCATGATGACCCAGTATTTTGAGCTGAAAAAGCAGCATAAAGACGAGATCCTGTTTTTCCGCCTGGGCGATTTTTACGAGATGTTCTACGACGACGCCATTCTGGCGTCCAAGGAGCTGGAGCTCACGCTCACCGGGCGGGACTGCGGCCAGGAGGAGCGCGCCCCCATGTGCGGCGTGCCCTTCCACAGCTACGAGGGCTACGTGGCGCGGCTGATCGCCAAGGGCTACAAGGTAGCCATCTGTGAGCAGATGGAGGACCCTGCCCTGGCAAAGGGGCTTGTAAAGCGCGATATCATCCGGGTCATCACCCCCGGCACAGTCATTGAGAGCAGCATGCTTCAAGACGACAAAAACAACTACATATGCAGTATATACTTAAAAGAGGGCAAAGCCGGCGTGTGCTTTGCCGATGTTTCCACAGGCACCGCGCACTCCACCGAGCTGTGCAGTGAAAAGCTGAGTACCCAGATCATCACCGAGCTGTGCCGCTACAGCCCCAGCGAGGTGCTGTTCAACGCCGCCCTGCTGGACCTGAAAGACGTGACAGCGTATATCAAACAGCACATGACCTGTGCGGTGGAGCTGCTGGAGGACGAGCAGTTTGCCCCGCAGCGCGTGGAACAGCAGCTCACGGCCCAGTTCGGTGCAGACTGGGCCGCGGCCACCGGCTTTGCGCGGGACGGCTGCGCGCCCTATGCCATGAGCGGCCTGCTGGGCTATTTGCACGCCACGCAGAAAAAAGGCGTGGAGCGGTTGAAGAGCGTGCACAACTATGCAGAGGCCCAGTATATGCAGCTTTCGCCTGTTACCCGGGCGAACCTGGAGCTCACCGAGACCATGCGCGGCCGCGAAAAGCGGGGCACCCTGCTCTGGGTATTGGATAAGACCCAGACCGCCATGGGCAAGCGCCTTTTGCGCAGCTGGCTGGAGCAGCCTCTGGTGAACGCGGCGGCGATCAACGCCCGGCTGGACAGCGTGCAGGCTTTGTACGAACAGAACATCCAGCGGGCCGAAATCATTGAGGCGCTGAGCCGCGTGTTTGACATTGAGCGCCTGATGACCCGCACGGTATATGGCTCGGCCACCCCCAAGGAGATCTATTCTCTGGCCAGCACCTGCGACCAGCTCCCCGCGCTGAAAGCCCTGGCCGAAGGCTGCGGCTGCCCGGAGCTCACGGCGCTGGCCGGCCGCATCGACCCGCTGGAGGACATCAAGGAGCGGATCTACGCCGCGGTGGACGAGCAAGCCCCCTCCACCCTGAAAGAGGGCGGGGTCATCCGGGCGGGCTACAACGCCGAGGTGGACGAGCTGCGGGACATCGTGCACGGCGGCAAGGGGTATTTGTCGCACCTGGAAGCAAAAATGAAAGAGGAAACGGGCATCCGCACCCTCAAAATCGGCTACAACCGGGTGTTCGGCTATTATATCGAGGTGAGCAAGTCCTTCACCAGCCAGGTGCCCCCGGGGTTTGTGCGCAAGCAGACCCTGGCCAACGCCGAGCGCTATATCACCGAGGAGCTCAAGGAGCTGGAGAACAAGATCCTGGGCGCCAGCGAGCGCCTGCTGGTGCTGGAGCGCAAGCTGTTCGAGGAGCTGCTGTTCGATCTTTCGGCCCAGCTGGCCCGGATTCAGGCCACCGCCGGCGCTGTGGCAAAGCTGGATGTGCTGGCGGCGCTGGCGCAGGTGGCCGTGACAAACGATTACGTGCGCCCCACGGTGGACGAGGGCGACGGGCTGCACATCACCGAGGGGCGGCACCCGGTGATCGAACAGATGCAGCGCAAAAGCCTGTTCGTGCCCAACGACACCGCGCTGGACTGCGCCGAGGACAATCTTCTCATCATCACAGGCCCCAACATGGCGGGCAAATCCACGTATATGCGCCAAAATGCCCTGATCGCGCTGCTGGCGCAGATCGGCAGCTTTGTGCCGGCAAAGGCCTGCCGGGTGGGTGTGGTGGACGCGATCTTTACCCGGGTGGGCGCCTCGGACGATTTGGCGGCGGGCCAGTCCACCTTTATGGTGGAGATGACCGAGGTGGCGGAAATTTTGCAGTATGCCACCAAAAAGAGCCTTGTTATCCTGGACGAGATCGGCCGGGGCACCTCCACCTTCGACGGCATGAGCATCGCCCGGGCGGTGGTGGAGCATATCTCCGGCCATATCGGCTGCAAAACGCTGTTCGCCACCCATTATCACGAGCTTACCGAGCTGGAAAACGACCTGCCGGGGGTTAAAAATTACAATATCGCGGTGAAAAAGCGGGGCGACGACATCACCTTCCTGCGCCGCATTGTGCGCGGCCCCGCCGACGACAGCTACGGCATCCAGGTGGCCAAGCTGGCCGGCCTGCCGGACGAGGTCACAAAGCGCGCCAAAGAGGTGCTGAAGGCCTTGGAGGCCACGGCGCCCGGCGCCCACCGGGTGGATCAGCTCGATTTTGAGGCGTTCGAGCAACTGGCTGCCCCCGCGCTGCCGGGGGAAATGGTGGACAAGCTGCGGGCCCTGGATGTGGAGACGCTGACCCCCATCGAGGCGCTCAACTTTTTGTACGAACTGAAAAAGACGCTGCAATAAATGCAATAAAGCAAAAGGGAGGTGGCCCCAATGGCGGTCATCCATGTTTTGGACAAGCACACGGCCGAGCTGATCGCGGCGGGCGAGGTGGTGGAACGGCCCGCTTCGGTGGTCAAGGAGCTGCTGGAAAACGCGATCGACGCCGGGGCCGCCCAGGTCACGGTCACCATTGAGCGGGGCGGCGTGAGCCTGATCCAGGTGGCCGACAACGGCAGCGGCATTGAAGCCGAGTATATCCCAACCGCCTTTATCCGCCACGCCACCAGCAAGATCGCAACCGAGCGCGACCTGGAGAGCATTCATACGCTGGGCTTTCGGGGCGAGGCCCTGGCCTCGATCGCCAGCGTGGCACGGGTGGAGGTGCTCACCCGCACCGAGCCGGACGAATTTGCCTGCTGCTACCGCATTGAGGGCGGCGAGGAGCTGGGCATGGAGCCCGGCGCCCGGCCTGTGGGCACCACCATCGCCGTGCGCGACCTGTTTTACAACACCCCCGCCCGCATGAAGTTCTTAAAAAAGGACGCCAGCGAGGGCACGTTTGTGAGCGAAACGGTGGGCCGTGTGGCCCTCTCGCACCCGGAAGTGTCTGTGGGCTTTATAAAGGACGGGAAGCTTCAGTACAAGACCCCCGGCGACGGGAGCCTGCGCAGCGCGGTCTATGCGGTGCTGGGGCGCGAATTTGCCAAGGATCTTTTGGAGCTGGATGAGGCGGCGGGCGCGTACCGGGTGCACGGCCTGATCACCCCGCCCCGGGCCTGCCGGGCAAGCAGGGGGATGCAGTTCTTTTTTATCAACGGGCGGTTTGTAAAAAACCGCACCATGATGGCGGCGCTGGAAAACGCATACCGGGGCACCCTGATGCAGGGCAAATTCCCGGGATGCGTGCTCATGCTGGACATGCCCTGTGAACTGGTGGACGTGAATGTGCACCCCGCAAAAACCGAGGTGCGCTTTGCCCGTGAGAGCGAGGCGTTCGACGCGGTGTACCGGGCCGCAAAAGCCGCACTGGCACAGCCCGGCAGCGGGGAGCAGCATTTCAGCTTCCGGCAGGCCGCGCCGGAAAAGAAAACAGCCGAAGCGCCGGTGCAGCTGGACCTGAGTACCCCTGTAAAGCAGCCCAGCTTTGCAGCGGCTGGTTCAGCTGCCGCAGCTGCCCCGGCCTCCACTCAGGCGCCGCTGCGGCAGGGCGTTTGGGCGGAACCGGACGCGCCCCGCCCGGCCCCGGCTGAAACGCGCGCCGTTCCGGCGCCTGGCGCAGGGGGGCAGGTGCTCCACTCGGAGCCGCTGCGCCTCGGCGGCGCGCCGCCAAAACGGCAAGCCCCCCAGCAGCCCGCCCCGGCAGGGGAAGAAACGGCGGCCCGGCCGGTAGGGGCGGAGCCAAAGCCCGCCCCCGGGGTTCGGCAGAGCCCGCCGCCCGCCGCCCCCGAGGGGGAAGATCGGGAGCCGCTGCAGTACATCGGCGAGGCGTTTAAAACCTACATTATCACACAGCGCGGCCGGGAGCTCTGCCTGATCGATAAACACGCCGCCCACGAGCGCGTGCTGTACGAAAAGCTGGCCGCCTCGTATGGGCAGGTGAGCAGCCAAATGCTGCTTGCGCCTGTTCCCGTGAACCTTTCCGCCGAGGAAAAACACGCCCTGGCGGAGCACGCGCAGCTGTTGGAAGCCGCGGGGGTGGAGGCGGAAGACTTCGGCGGCTCCACCGTGCTGGTGCGGGCGGTGCCGGCTGATGTGGAGGCGGGAGATGTGGAGGCCCTTGTGTGCGAGCTGGCGGCAAAGCTGGCGCGGGGCAGCAAAGACGCCATGAGCGAAAAGACCGAATGGGTCCTTCATTCCATCGCATGCAAGGCGGCGATCAAGGCGGGGGACCGCTCGGACCGCATGGAGCTGCTGCGCCTGGCGCAGGATATTTTAGACGGCAAGGTGCCCCCGTTCTGCCCCCACGGTCGGCCGGTGGTGCTGAAGCTGACGCAAAAGGAGCTGGAAAAGCAGTTTGGCCGAATGGGATAAACCGTGCCTGGCGGTGCTGGGCGGCCCCACCGCCAGCGGGAAGACCGGCCTGTCGGTGGCGCTTGCCCGCGCGTTTGGGGGCGAGATCGTGAACGCCGATTCCATGCAGATCTACCAGGGGCTGGATGTGGGAACCGCCAAGGTCACGGCGGCCGAGGCGCAGGGCGTGCCGCATCATCTGGTGGGGTTCCTTGCGCCGGAAAAGGCCTTCAGTGTGGCCGATTACGTGGAGGCTGCAGGGCGCTGCATTGGGGAGATCGCGGGCCGGGGCAGGCTGCCCTTTGTGGTGGGCGGCACCGGCCTTTATATTGAGAGCCTGCTGGAGGGCGTTCGTTTTGCGCCCCAGAAAACCGACCCGGCGCTGCGCGCTGCCCTGGCGCTGCGCGCAGACCGGGAGGGCCCGGAGGCCCTTCACGCCGAGCTGCGCCGCATTGACCCGGCCTATGCGGCGGCAGTGCACCCCCATAACAAGGGGCGGGTGCTGCGCGCGCTGGAGCTCTATTATACCAGCGGGGTCACCATGACGCAGCAAAGGGAGGCCTCGCGCCCGGCGCAAAGGCCCTACAATGCGTTGGTGCTCTGCCTTGATTGGCCCCGCGGCCAGCTCTATGAGCGCATTGACCGGCGGGTAGACCAGATGCTGGAGCGGGGCCTTTTGGCCGAGGCCGAGCTGGTATGGAAAAACCGCGAAAGCTACAAAACGGCGGCCCAGGCCATTGGCTACAAGGAGTTTTTTCCTTATTTTGAGGGGGCGGCGCCGCTGGAGGCGTGCGCGGCCAAGCTCAAGCAAGCAAGCCGGAACTATGCCAAGCGCCAGCTCACCTGGTTCCGCCGCATGGAGGGCGTGGTGTGGCTGGACGGCTCGGCGCCGGGGGTGCAGCAGGCGGCGGAGCAAGCGATCCGGGGGCGCTTTGCGCTGTAATGCACAGGGTGCCAAAAAGGGAAAGCACTGAAAAGAGGGGAGGGCCTGCCTGTGCGCAGCTCAAAACATAAGATCGCTACCTTTGCCATTTTGCTGGCGCTGGCCGTGCCCGTGCTGTATCTGGCAAAACAGCTTTTTACCATCCTGGACCGCCCGTATCAGACCGAGACCGCCATTGAGTATGATCTGTCCGACAGCCTGCTGTGCGAGGGATACCTCGCCTTTGATCAGGCGGAGGTGCCGGGCGGGGGGCTTTTGGGCTACCTGGTGGAGAATGGCGAGAGGGTGGCCCAGAACGGCCAGGTGGCTGAACAGTATACCGACGAATCCCAGGGGCGGGCCCGGCAGCGCCTTACCGAACTGGACGCGCAGATTGAATTGCTCAAAAAATCCGAGAACACGGCGGGCAGCGATGTGGATCTGCTGCTCACCCAGCGCCAGAGCTCTTTTTACGATCTTTTGGATCAGCTGGACAGCCAAAACTACCAGGGCGTGACCAGGCAGGCAAACGCATACCTGCTGGCGGTAAACCGCCTGCAGATCACGACGGGCGCGATCCGGGATTTTTCTGCCGCGCGCAGCCTTTTGGAAGAGGAGCGCCAGGCCGCGCTGGCCCAGCTTGGCAGCCCGGCCCCGGTCACGGCCCCCTCGGGCGGCTATTTTGTGGCTGCGGCGGCGGGGGAATGGCTGGAATACGATGCGGACCAGCTGGACGCAATGGGCGCGGCTGAGATCGCCGACGCGCTGGAAAGCGGTGCGGGCGTGCGCGCCATGAGCGGCGCGGGCAAGCTGGTGGGCAGTTACAAGTGGCGCTTTTATGGCGTGTGCACCCTGCAGGAGAGCAAAAAGTTCGAAAATGTGAGCAAGGTGAACCTGAGTTTCCCGGGTGAAGCCGAAAAGGTGCTGCCCGCCAAGGTGGAAAGCGTGACGGCGGACGAGGCCAGCGGCCTTGCCAAGGTGGTGCTGAGCTGCGAGTATGTGGGGGCCGATGTGCTGAGCCTTGCCCGGGGCAGCGCCAAGATCGATTTTGAGTCCTACCAGGGGGTGCGCATCAACGCAAAGGCCCTGCACATCGTGGACGGGGAAAAGGGCGTGTATGTAAAATATGGAAATCTGGCCCGCTGGCGCAGGATCACGGTGCTGTATCAAAACGAGGAATATATCCTGGTTCCCGAGGGCGGCAAGGTGGGCACCGAGAATGAGGTGCGTCTGTTCGATGAGGTGATCGTGGAAGGCAGTGATCTGCGAGACGGGAAAATGTTGTAAATAACGCAAAAAAATCGGTTTGTTTGTTGACAGAAACGCCAAAAAAAGCGATAATATATACTAACTGATGTTATAGGGTTTGCCAGGCTGTGTTCTGCTGTGTCCGGCCCCGGCAAACTGGAAGGAGCAAACGCGAGATGTTTGATAAAATCAAGGGCTTTTTAGGTGTGAACGACGACGAATACGATGATTACCCCGATGAAGATATGTTTCCCTCCCGCGCAAGCGCCCCGGTGGAAGACGATTACCCCCAGCCCGAGGTGACCGGCGGCAAGCGCAATAAAGTGGTCAACATCAACGCCACCACCCAGCTGCAGGTGGTCCTGGTCAAGCCGGAGCGGTTCGACGACGCCAGCACGGTGGCGGACCACCTGAACGCAAAGCGCACGGTGGTGCTGAACCTGGAATCCACCAACAAAGAGGTGTCCCGCCGGCTGGTGGACTTTTTGTCCGGCGTGGCGTATGCCAACAACGGCCAGATGAAGCGGGTGGCCAACAGCACCTTCATTATCACCCCTTACAATGTGGATATCATGGGGGATCTGCTGGACGAGCTGGAGAGCAACGGTGTCTTCTTCTAACGGCGGGCGGGGGTTTTTGCCCCCGCAAAACGAGCAGGAAAAGCTGGTCATGCGCCGTGCGCAGGACCTCTTTCGGGCGGCCTGCGGCAGGGGCGCGGCGCGGTACAGCGGCTTTTTGAGCGACCGCGAACAGGCCCTTTGCCAAGCTGCGCTGAATGCGGCGGGCTGCGCGGAATATTCCTTTGAGGGCGGGTATCCCGCCGCGGAGCGGAAGCTGCTTTGCATCGAACCGGCGGGCGCTGTGAGCGCGCCGCCGATTTGTTGCGTTAAGCTGGAATGCGCCGCTTTTGCCGGGGCCGGGGCGCCCGCCCATAAAGATTATATGGGCTCGCTCCTAGGCCTGGGGCTCGAGCGGAGCTGCCTGGGCGATATTTTGCAGGACCCGGAGCACGCCGGTACCGCCTACGCGTTTTTGCTGGAAAGGGCGGCCGGGCTGGTGCGCGCCGAGCTTGCCTTTGTGGGGCGCGTGGCCGTAAAGGTGCAGCAATGCGAGGGGCCGGCCGCCACCCCGGAGCCCGAGCGCCAAGTGTGCAGCGCCACGGTGCCCTCGCTGCGGGCGGACGCGGTGCTGGCGGCCATGCTGCACTGCAGCCGCGGCCAGGCCGGGCAGCTGGTGCGCGCGGGCGGGGTCGAGATCGGCCACGTGCCGGTCACAAGCCCCCACGCCCCGGTTTATGAGGGCGATATTTTTACCGTGCGCGGCAAAGGCCGCTTTCAGCTTGCGGCCCTGGGCGGAAAAACCCGCAAGGACCGGCTGTTTATCGAGTATTTTCAGTATTGAGATTTCAATTTATCGGAGGATGAGCGTATGATTTCACCGCAGGAGATCCGCACCGTTACCTTTGACAAGGCTGTGCGCGGTTACCGCACCGAGGATGTGGACGCCTTTTTGCAGCAGGTGGCCGAGCAGATGGAGCAGCTCACCGCCGAAAAAGAGGATAAGGAGCAAAAGCTCTACATTCTGGCCCAAAAGATTGAGGAGTACCGCAAGGATGAGGACAACCTCAAAACTGCGCTGCTGAACGCCCAGCGCATGGGCGAAAACGTGATTAAGGAAGCAAAGCAGAAAGCTGAGTCCATTTTGCGGGAAGCCGGCATCAAGGCCGAGGACATCACCCGCGCCGCCACCGAGCAGGTGCAGGAGGAGCAGCTTCAGCTCGAGAGCATCAAGGCCGAGGTGGCGCAGTTCAAAAACAATGTGCTGAGCCTTTATAAACAGCACATTGAATCGCTCAGCACCCTGCCCGGCGGCGACGCTGAGGAGGAGGAAGAGCTGGAGCCGGAAACCGAGGCGCCGGCTGAGCCGGAGGCACAGGCGGCAGAGGCCCCGGTATTCGCCGCGCTGGAGCAGGAGCCTGCCGCCCCTGCCGCCGAAAAACCGGAGGAGCCGGACCTGATCGACGCCTTCCCCGATCTGGCGGCGCTCTATGGGCTGGAAGGCCTGGGGGCGGAGCCCGGGCAGGAGCCCGACGGCCTTCCAGCCGAAGAACCTGAACCGGCCGCGCCTTACATCCCCCAGGCGCCCGCGCCGGAAAAACCTGCATCTTCGGTGTTCGAGGGATTCCAGGGCATCAAATTCAGCGATTGAGAACGGGCGGCCCCGCCAAGGGGCGGTCCGCACTATAACCAAGAGGAGTGTAAACGCCAGTGCCACAGGATTATAACAGCACCATCAACCTGCCCAAAACAGATTTTGACATGCGGGCGGGCCTGCCCAAAAAAGAGCCCGAAATGCTGAAAGCGTGGGCGCAGGACCATCTTTACGAGGAACTGATCAAGCACAACGAGGGCAAGCCCAGGTATGTGCTGCACGACGGGCCCCCGTATGCGAACGGCAGCATCCACATGGGCACCGCGCTCAACAAAATCATCAAGGATATCATTGTCCGCTATAAAAATATGAGCGGTTACCAGGCGCCGTATGTGCCCGGATACGACACGCACGGCCTGCCCATCGAGCTGAAGGCCATCAAGCAGGCAAACAGCAAAAAGGGCGATATTTCCCTGTTGGAGCTGCGCCGCCTGTGCCACGACTTTGCCACCGAACACATTGACATCATGGGCGAACAGTTCCAGCGGCTGGGCGTGATCGGCGATTTTAAAAATCCATACCTCACCCTCAAGCCGGAATTTGAGGCGCGCCAGATCGAAGTGTTTGGCGAGATGGCGAAAAAGGGCTACATCTACAAGGGGCTCAAGGCCGTGTACTGGTGCCCCGAGGATCGCACCGCCCTGGCCGAAGCCGAGATCGAGTATGCCGAGGACGAGTGTGATTCCATCTATGTGCGCTTTGCGGTTACCGGCGACCCCCATGGGGTGCTGGCAAAGCATAACATCCCTTTGGACAAGGCGTGGTTTGTGATCTGGACCACCACCACCTGGACCCTGCCCGCCAATGTGGCGATCTGCCTGAACCCGGAATTCGACTATGTGTTCGTAAAGGTGGGCGAGGGGTACCACGTGATGGCGCAGGGCCTGGTGGAGAGCACCATGCAGGCCTGCGGCATTGCCGATTACGAGATCGTGGGCGAGCCGGTGAAGGGCAGCGAGCTGGAGCTCATTCAGGTGCAGCACCCGTTCCTGGAGCGCAAGAGCCTGGTCATTCTGGGGGATCACGTTACCCTGGAAAGCGGCACCGGCTGCGTTCACACAGCGCCCGGCCACGGCGTGGAGGACTTTGAGGTGTGCACCAAGCACTACCCGCAGCTGCCGGTGGTGGTGCCGGTGGACGACGGCGGTTATCTCACCGCCGAGGCGGGCCGGTTTGCCGGCCTGAAGGTCTGGGCTGCCAACAAGGTCATTCTGGAACACATCCGCGAAACCGGCAATCTGATGGGCGTGCAGCACATCACCCACCAGTATCCCCATTGCTGGCGCTGCCACCACCCCATCATTTTCCGCGCCACCGAGCAGTGGTTCTGCTCGATCGACGCCTTTAAAGAGGACGTTTACAAGGCCATCGACGATGTGAAGTGGTTCCCGGCCTGGGGGCACGACCGCATGGCCGGCATGGTGCGCGACCGCAATGACTGGTGCATCAGCCGCCAGCGCATCTGGGGCGTACCCATTCCGGCGTTCTACTGCACAAAGTGCGGCAAATATCACATCACGGATGAGACCATCCAGGCGGTGTCGGAACTGTTCCGCAGGGAGGGCAGCGACGCCTGGTACCGCTACGAGGCGGATCAGATCCTGCCCGCGGGCTTTAGCTGCCAGTGCGGCGGCACCGAGTTCACCAAAGACAAGGACATCATGGACGTTTGGTTCGACTCCGGCTCCACCCACGTGGCGGTGCTGGAGGAGCGGCCTGAGCTGAAATGGCCCGCCGACCTGTACATGGAGGGCAGTGACCAATACCGGGGCTGGTTCCAGTCCAGCCTGCTCACCAGTGTGGCTACCCGCGGTGTTGCGCCCTATAAAAATGTGCTCACCCACGGCTGGGTGGTGGACGGCGAGGGCAAGCAGATGCACAAATCCGCCGGCAACGGCATGGAGCCCAGCGAGATCATCAAGGATTTCGGCGCCGACATTGTGCGCCTGTGGGTCGCTTCGTCTGACTACACGGTGGATGTGCGCATCAGCAAGGAGATCGTGAAGCAGCTCTCCGAGGCATACCGCAAGATCCGCAACACCGCCCGGTTTATGCTGGGCAACCTGAACGGGTTCGACCCAAACACCGACCTGGTGGCCGACAGCGAGCTGCTGGAACTGGACCGGTGGGCCCTGGACACGCTGGACGAGCTGAACCGCACCGCGCGCGACGGCTACGAGAGCTTTGACTTCCACAAGGTCTACCATGCGGTCTACAATTTCTGTGTGGTGGATCTGTCCAACTTCTACCTGGATGTGGTCAAGGACAGGCTGTACATCAACAAGCCCGGTTCAGTGCTGCGCCGCGCAGCCCAGACCGCCATGTTCCGTATCCTGGTGGATCTGACCAAGATCCTTGCCCCGATCCTGACCTTTACCAGCCAGGAAATCTGGAGCTTTGTGCCCGAATTTGAGGGCAAAAACAAGTATGTGGCCTTCGAGGATATGCCAAAGGCCGGTGTGTGGGCCCAAAACGAGGCGTTCCGCGCCAAGTGGAACGAGATCATCGCCATTCGCGACGATGTGAAAAAGGCGTTGGAGCAGGCCCGGGCAGACAAGATCATCGGCTCTTCGCTGGAGGCCAGGCTTACCCTGTACTGCGCGCCGGAGGTGGCCGCGTTCCTGCAGGCCATCCCCGCGCACGAGCTGGAAGACCTGCTCATTGTGTCCCAGGTGGAGCTGCGGCAGGGCGACGGCGGCGTAAAGGGCGAGTTTGAGGGCCTGGGGGTCGCGGTCAGCCGCGCTGAGGGTGAAAAGTGCCTGCGCTGCTGGAAATACACCGGCGATGTGGGCAGCCACCCTGCGCACGAGGGCCTGTGCGCCCGCTGTGCAGGCATTCTGGAAGAGTGACCATTTAAAAGCTCCAAGAGCGGCGCTTTTTTGCAAGGCGCCGCTCTTGATCGGCTTTTATAGCAAAGGAGAAACTGCCGTGATTTCTGCGCTCATCACCCTGGTGGCCGCCGCTTTGCTGGTGGTGATCGATCAGGGCATCAAACTGTGGGCGACCGCAAGCCTGGCGCCGGTGGGCAGCATGCCGCTGATCCCCGGCGTGGTGGAGCTGCGCTATTTTTTGAACGACGGGGCGGCCTTCAGCATTCTGGGGGGGAAGCAGGGCTTTCTGATCGTGTTCACCGGCCTTGCCCTGGCTGCGATCCTTTTGTACCTGCTGTTCAAAAAGCCTGCCCGCCGGCTGGAATACATTGCCTGGCTTCTGGTGCTGGCAGGGGGGATCGGCAATCTGGTGGACCGGGTGCTCAACCAGGAAGTGGTCGATTACATCAATCTGCTGTTTATGAACTTTGCCGTGTTCAATTTTGCCGACATCCTGGTGTGCACCGGCATCGGGCTGCTGTGCCTCTCGCTCGTTCTGGAAGAGGTGCGCAGCCACAAGGCAAAAAAGGCCACGGGCGGGGATCTGCCGGATGGAACGGTTTGAGTTGCTTGTTCCCCCTGAAAGCGAGGGGGAGCGCATCGACCGCTTTTTAGCCGGCTGCGAGGAGCTGGAGCTCTCGCGCAGTGCGGTGCAGCAGCTGCTGGAACAGGGCTGCGTGCGCTGCCAGCAGGCGCCGGCGGCCAAAAATCTGAAGCTCCGGGCCGGGCAGTGCATCCGGCTGGAGCTGCCCGAGGCAAAGCCCCTGGGCGCGGCGCCGCAGAATATTCCCATTGAGATCGTGTATGAGGACGATCACCTTTTGGTGGTAAACAAGCCCAAGGGAATGGTGGTGCACCCCGCGCCCGGCAACCCGGACGGCACGCTGGTAAACGCGCTGCTCTACCACTGTGCAGGGCGGCTTTCCTCCATCGGCGGGGTGGTGCGCCCCGGCATTGTGCACCGGATCGACAAGGCCACCAGCGGCCTTTTGGTGGTCGCCAAGGACGACGCCACCCACGAGGGCCTCTCGGCACAGATGGCGGTGCACAGCATTGCCCGGGTCTATCATGCCGTGGTGTACGGCGGCTTCAAAGAGCCGGAGGGCTTTGTGGAAGCGCCCATTGGCCGGCACCGCACCGACCGCAAAAAAATGGCGGTGACGCCGGGGGGGAAATACGCCTATACGGCTTATCGGGAGCTTGTAAGGTATAATGGCTTTACACATGTGGAATGCCGACTGCGCACCGGGCGCACCCACCAGATCCGGGTGCACCTGGCCAGCATTGGCCACCCGGTGGCGGGGGATGAGGTATACGGCCCCAAAGCGGTGCTCCGGCAGCTTGGCGGGCAGTGCCTGCACGCCAAAACGCTGGGCTTTCTTCACCCCGCGACCGGCAGGTATCTGGAGTTCGACAGCGAGCTCCCCGCTTATTTTACAGCTTTTCTACATTCGCTCAGAAGGGAAACGCAGCCATGATCGATTCGCTCCGGGACCTGCTTGTGGTCAGCGATATGGATAATACCCTCCTCACGGCCAAGGAAGGCGTGCCCGCCTGCAACCGGGCGACCATTGAGCTGTTCCGCGCGCTTGGCGGGCGTTTTACCGTGGCCACCGGCCGGCCGCCGGCCTCCATCCGGGCGGCGCTGGGCGGCACGCGCCTTTCCTGCCCGGCCATTGCCTGCGGCGGATCGGTGCTGTATGACCTGGAAGCGGACCGGGCGCTGGAAAAGAGCTTTTTGCCCCTTGCGGCCGCCCGCGAGGCAGTGACCGCAGTGATGGAGCAATTCCCGGACATGGGCGTGGATGTGATGGTGGAGGAGGGGCGCGTGTATGTGGTGCAGGCCAACCGCTACACCCAGGCCCACTTGCGCGATGAGGAAATTGGTTGTATAATGTGTCCGCTTGAGCAGGTGCCGTGCAACTGGGCGAAGGTGATGTTTGCCGCCGACCCCATCGCCATCCTGAACCTGCAGAAATTTGCCCGCGGGCTGCATTTCGACGGCATGTATTTTTTGCCCACCAACACCATTTATTTTGAGATCATGCCCACGGGGGTCAGCAAGGCCCAGGCCCTGCGCAGGCTTTGCGCCAGGCTGGATGTGCCCATGGAAAACACAGTGGTCATCGGCGATTATTACAACGACATCGACCTGATGCGGGCCGCGGGCCACGCGGTTGCGGTGGACAACGCCCCCCCGGAGGTAAAGCTGGCAGCCGACGAGGTGGTGGCCAGCTGCACCAGCGGCGGGGTGGGGGAATATCTGTATTCGCTGATCAAGCGCTATACATAAAGCAGTGGGAGGTTATAATGGAAACACAAACCATCAAACAGCTGCAAAAAACAGCGAACCTGGTGCGTCAGGGCGTGATTGAGGGCACCTTCTGCGCAAAGTCCGGCCATCCGGGCGGTTCGCTGTCGATTGCGGATACGCTTGCCTATCTGTACGAGATACAGATGCGCTTTGACCCCAAAAACCCGCACTGGGAAGAGCGGGACCGGCTGGTGCTCTCGAAGGGGCACACCTGCCCGGCGCTCTATTCCATTCTGGCGGCAAAGGGCTTTTTTGCCTGGGAAGAACTGACCCGCCTGCGCCATGTGGGCGCGCTTTTGCAGGGGCACCCGGATATGAAGCACATCCCCGGGGTGGATATGAGCACGGGCAGCCTGGGGCAGGGGATCTCGGCTGCGGTGGGCATGGCTCTGGCCGGGCGGCTGAAAAAGGCCGACTGGCGGGTCTACGCCATTCTTGGCGACGGTGAGCTGGAAGAGGGCCAGGTGTGGGAAGCCGCGATGTTCGCGGCGCACCACAAGCTGGACAAGCTCATTGCCGTGGTGGACAACAACGGCCTGCAGATCGACGGCCGGGTGAGCGACGTTTGCTCGGTGTATCCCATCGACGAAAAATTCCGCGCTTTCGGCTGGGCGGTCTTTACCGCCGACGCGCACGATTTTGAGAGCCTGGACGCCGCCTTTACCGCTGCAAAGCAGGTGGAGGGAAAGCCCAGCGTGATCGTTCAAAGATCCGTTAAGGGCAAGGGCGTTTCCTTTATGGAGGATCAGGCGGGCTGGCACGGCAAGGCCCCGAGCCAGCAGCAATACGAACAGGCGATGGCCGAATTGAAAGCCGCCGCTGCGGCATTGGAGGGCTGACCATGGCAGATGTAAAAAAAATCGCCACGCGCGAGAGCTATGGCCGCACCCTGGCCCAGCTGGGGGCCGAGGACGACCGCATTGTTGTGCTGGACGCGGACCTGGCGGAATCCACCAAGACCTGCGTGTTTCAAAAAGCATTTCCTGAGCGGCATTTTGACTGCGGCATTGCGGAGGCCAACATGGTCTCGATTGCCGCGGGGCTTGCCGCAAGCGGCATGATCCCGTTTGTTTCCAGCTTTGCCATGTTTGCGGCGGGCCGCGCTTACGAGCAGATCCGCAACAGCGTGGGCTACCCCCACCTGAACGTAAAGATCTGCGCCTCCCACGCAGGCATCTCGGTGGGGGAGGACGGCGCTACCCACCAGTGCAACGAGGATATCGCCCTGATGCGCAACATCCCTGGCATGGTGGTCGTGAACCCGGCCGACGACACCGAGGCGTGCCTGGCGGTGCGCGCGTTTGCGGCGTACGAGGGCCCGGCCTACATGCGCCTGGGGCGCCTGGCGGTGCCGGTGATCAACGACCCCGCGAGCTACCGCTTTGAGCTGGGCAGGGCCGTAACGCTGCGCGAGGGCACAGACGCCACCATCGCCGCTACCGGGCTGATGGTGGCACGCGCGCTGGAGGCCGCCGAACTGCTTGCCGCCGAGGGCATCCAGGTGCGGCTTTTGAACGTGCACACCCTCAAGCCCATCGACGAGGAGGCCCTGTGCGCCGCCGCCCGTGAGACCGGAGGCATTGTGACCGCCGAGGAGCACAGTGTGATCGGCGGGCTTTACAGCGCGGTGTGCGAAGCGCTGCTGAAAAATGGCGCAGGCTGCAGGGTGCTGCCGGTGGCGGTGATGGATGAGTTCGGCCAGTCCGGCCCGGCCGAGGAACTGCTCACCCTGTATGGCCTCACCGCAGAGCACATTGCGGCGCGGGTCCGGCAATTGCTGAATCGCTGAAAATGCCCTGCCCTTTTCCGTTCCCAAAAACGGAAAAGGGCTTTTTTTACATAAGTTTGTCTTTTTTGGCCCGCAGGGTGTGTTATAATAACCACAGGGCAGCGATTATAATAGGGATAAAAGGCGGGGTACCATGGAGAAGAGGGTGAACGGGGTGGAACAAAACGGCAAACGCATGGCGGCGCTGGCGGCTGCGGTGCTGGCTGCGGTGGTGCTGGGGGCGCTTTTGTTCACCCCGCCCCTGTTCCAGCCTGGATATGATCCCCTGAACCCACAGCCGGTCACCGTGCAGGGGCTGCTGCGGGTCGAGCTCAACACAGCCGATGAAGCCGCGCTGCGCAGCCTGCCGGGCCTGGGGGAGAAAAAGGCGCGGGCAATCCTGCAATACAGGGCAGATCACGGCCCCTTTGCCAGCCTGGAAGAATTGGCAC
The DNA here is from genome assembly GCA_022835495.1 of Oscillospiraceae bacterium. Classification (NCBI taxonomy): domain Bacteria; kingdom Bacillati; phylum Bacillota; class Clostridia; order Eubacteriales; family Oscillospiraceae; species Oscillospiraceae bacterium. The sequence continues at coordinate 2,078,687 of BQOK01000001.1, read as the reverse complement.
AGATAAGCGCGGTCACCAGCAAGGACCTGGAGGCCTGGGATGGATACCTTTATATTGAATGAGGAGGCGCGGAGCTTGGAAGCGCAGGAGAATCAAATTTTCATCAACCGGGAGCTGAGCTGGCTGGATTTTAACCGGCGGGTCCTTGCACTCAGCAAGGATAAAACGGTCCCCCTGGCCGAACAGATGAAATTCGCCGCCATTTACGGCAGCAATCTGGACGAGTTCTTTATGGTGCGGGTGGGTTCGCTGTACGACCGCACCCTGCTTAAAAATGAGATCACGGAGAACAAGACCAACATGACGGCAGCCCAGCAGCTTGCCGCCATCATGCCCAAAACAGCGGAATTGCAGGAGCAGTGCGACAAAAATGTGTTTCGCCTGCGGGAGCGCCTGGCAGAGGTGGGGTACCGCCGCATCGATTTTGAAAAGCTGGACAGGGAAGATGAAAAGTTCTGGAAAAAGTATTTTCAGAACGAGCTGTATCCGGTTTTGTCGCCCCAGATCATTGACCACCGGCACCCATTCCCGTTTTTGCGCAACCAGGAGATCTACCTGTGCGCCACCCTGAAAGCAAAGGGGGACGAGGAGGTTTCGTTTGGCCTGATCCCCATCGGCAGCCAGTTTGAGCGCCTGCTGTACCTGAAAAAGGAAGAAACGGTGGAATATGGCCTGGCGGAAGAGCTGATCTTCCATTTTGCCCAGCTGGTGTTTCCCAAAGGGATGCTGCAGAAAAAGTGCCTGTTCCGGGTCACCCGCAATGCGGACATTGATGTGAAAGAGGGCATGTTCGACCAGGACATCGACTACCGGCAGGTCATGAGCGAACTGCTGAAAAAGCGCCGCAAATTGGCGGCCGTGCGGCTGCAGTTCTGGAACCAGCCGCCCCAGGAAATTGAAAAATATCTCTGTGACAAGCTGGTGCTGCCGCAAAAACAATGCTTTGCCCAGGCGGCGCCTTTGGACCTGTCCTGCTTTTTCAAGCTGGCGGCCCGCCTGCAGGCGGACGGCCGCAGCGAGCTGTTCTATCCGCCGGCAAAGCCCTTGCAGGCGCCGGCGGGGTACCGCCTGGGGCGCGAGGTGGAAACGCACGACATGCTTTTGGCCTACCCGTATCAGAGCATGCGCCCCTTTATCAAAATGCTTATGGCCGCGGCGTTTGATCCGGAGGTCATCAGCATCAAAATGACCCTGTACCGCATGGCCCACGATTCCCAAATCGTGCAGGCGCTGGTGGCCGCCGCAGAAAACGGCAAAGAGGTGGTCACGGTGGTGGAGCTTCGGGCAAGGTTCGACGAACAGAACAACATCGACTGGTCCAAACAGCTGGAAGAGGCGGGCTGCACGGTGATCTACGGTTTGGATGAATATAAGGTGCATTCCAAGCTCACCCTGATCACCCGCAAGCGCGCCGGGAAATATCACTATACCACCCAGGTGGGAACCGGCAACTACAACGAAAAAACAAGCGAACAGTATACCGATCTGGCATTCGTTACCACCAGCCAGGAGATTGGGGAAGAGGCCGCCGCCGTGTTCAACAACCTGGCGGTGGAACGCCTTACAGACGATACGCAGTATCTTTTGGTGGCTCCCCTGTGCTTTAAAAGCGTTCTGCTGGCCGAGATCGACCGTGAGATCGGCCAGGCACGCATGGGCCTGCCCGCCCGCATCACCTTAAAAAACAATTCCATCAGCGACAAAAACGTGATCGAAAAATTGGAGGAAGCCTCCTGCGCGGGCGTTGCAACGGACATGATCGTGCGGGGGATCTGCTGTGTGCGCGCCGGGGTGCCCGGCCACACCGAAAACCTTCGGGTGCGCAGCATTGTGGGGCGGTATCTGGAGCACTCGCGCATCTACGCCTTCGGTGAGGGGGAAAATCTTCGGATCTATATCGCCTCCGGCGATTTTCTGACCCGGAATACCGAGCGCCGTGTGGAGGTGGGCATCCGCATTGAGGACCGCAGCCTCAAAGAAAAGCTGTGGGGGCTTTTGCAGCTGCAGCTGGCCGATAACGTGAATGCCCGGGAAATGAAGCCTGACGGCAGCTACAGCAAGGTAAAGCCCGGCCCGGGGGAGCGCTGTATCGACAGTCAGATGGAGCTCTATGAGTATTTTTCCGCCGGCTTCGGGGCTACAGTTCCGGAAAAAGAGCCCCGCAGGAATAAAAAAGCCGGCCTGTGGAAGAGGCTTGATGCCCTTCTGCATCGCGGCAAGTAGATTGCCTTGTCACCGCGCGGAACTGCGTGGTGACATTTTTGCGTGTAAAGCGCTTTGACTGTACAGCTACAAAAGCGTTTAAATGCGCGTTTTTTGCTTGATTTTGCCGCGAAAACTGTTACTATATGTAAGTAAGAAACGCCTTGAACCGCCGAAAAACGAAAGGGGGGCGTTATGAAAAAAATATTGCGTTTCGCGGCGGCCCTTGCGTGCGGGCTGTGCCTTATGGGAACGGCTGCCCGGGCGGAGGAGGGCGCTTCGCCCGCCCTGCAACAGCCCCAGGAGCTGCGGGCGGTCTATCTTGCCCCCGGGCGCGATTTTGACCCTGCCGCCTCCGAAGAGGACTGCAGGGCGCAGCTGGAGGCGGCCTTTTCCCAGGCGGCCGAATACGGGATGAACGCTGTGTTTTTGCCGGTGAATACGGCCTCGGGCGCGCTGTTTGCCAGCGAGCATTGGCCCATGGCTACCGGGTTCGACCTGCTGGGATGTGCGCAGCAGGAGGCCGCGGCGAAGGAGCTTTATTTATACCCGGTATTCGATGCGGCCTTCGGCCTGCAGACCGGCGGAGGCTATGGCCCGCACAGCGCCCTTTCCGCCGCGGCGGTGCAGAGCGCCTGCCAGGTGCTGGCCGATCTGACGGCCCGCTACCAGCCGAATGGGGTTTATCTTGCCGGTTATTATAACCATAAGGATGCCGGCAGCATGAGCCTGTACCGCGCCGAGGGAGCCTCGATGGGGTATGAGAACTGGGTGCGCGAATGCGTCACCTCCCTTGTGGTAAATGCGTCGCAGGCGGTGAAGGGCCAGCGGGGCGAAGCGGTGTTCGGCCTTATGGCCGACCCGGTGTGGGCAAACGTTGCTTCCGACCCGGCCGGCAGCGCCACCAGCGCCTCGTTTGAAATGCTCACCGGCGGCTTTGTGGACCTGAACGCCATTTTCACCTGGAGCAGCATCGACCAGGTGCTGGTGCGCTGCCCGGGCTCTCTGGCGGACGAAAACGCTGCGTTCGGCACCGTGCTCAGTTGGTGGGCGGGCGTGGCGCAGCAGCATGGCGCCTCGGTCGCCGCCTATATTTATAACGATAAGCTGGGCGGCGACGAGGCGGGCTGGAAGGCGCCGGACCAGGTGATGCGCCAGGTCATCCAAACAAGGGAGATTCCCGGGTGCGGGGGGGCGGTGTTCGCCTCGCTGCCCGCCCTGCAGGAAAACACCGGCGGCTCCACGGACGTGCTGCTGCGCTATTATGCCGACCAGATCGAGGAGAACGACATCCTGACCGATCTCTCGGTGAGCACGCCTGAAAAGCGCACCTTTACCACCCAGGAGCCCCAGGTGAACTTCTACGGCGCTTCCGACCCGAATTTCCCCTTGAGCATCAACGGCAAGGAGCTGGAGCGCAACGGGGAAGGCGTGTTTAGCCTGGAAATGGATCTGGCGCCGGGGCAGAACACCTTTGCGTTTGAACACAAGGAAAAAACGATCACCTATAACATCACCCGCGAGGTGGTCATCATTAAGGAGGCCGCGCCCAGCGGCAGCATGACGGTGGAGGGCGGGACCCAGATTGGCATGACCGTGATGGCCTACTCCGGCTCGGCCGTTACCGCAAGCCTGGGGGGCGCGAGCGTGACCCTGACCGAGCAGGAGCTCGCCACCGACGACGCCGACGGCAACACCTCCAGCTATGTGCCCTTTAAGGGAATGCTCACCGTGCCCGCGGCGGGCGAGAGCGAACAGGACGTGGGCAACATTGCTGTGAGCGCCGTTTGGAGCGGCATCACCCAGAGCGTATCGGCCGCGCGGGTGTATGTGGCGGCGCTGCCCCGGCAGGCCCCCAATGTGGAGGGGCAAAAGGGCAACCTGGTGCAGGTCACCGCCGGCCAGGCCCGCACCTACCCAGCAGGGGTGCTGAACAACGACCCTTACGGCAACTGCTTCCCGCTGCCGAAAGATACGGTGGATTACATTGTGAGCGACAAGCTCACCTACGACGGCGACTACGGCCATGGTGAATATTATATCCTGGGCTGCGGCGTGCGGGTGAGCGCGGGCGATGTGACGAGCCTGGGCGAGGCGGAATGGGAATTGTCGTCGGTTTCCGGCACAAGCTCCTGGGCGGACGGGCAATATGTGTATGTGAGCCTTGCCCGCAGCGGCCGCAAGACCGCCTATACCGTGGAATTTCCCGGCACCGGCTATTCCTCGGGCGGCGGCGCCACCGGCTTTGGCGCAGGGCAGATGCGCGTGGTCCTGAAGGACACCCGGCTCGATACCGGCAGCCCGGAGCTGGCGGGCAACAATCTCCTTTCCGGCGCGAGCCTTTCGCAGGACGGCAACAACACGGTGCTCACCCTTGACCTGCGCAGGGCAGGAGCGTTTTTGGGCTATCGGGCTTATTACGACGGCGGCAACCTTGTGTTCCGGTTCAACCAGATCCCCTCCGGGCTTTCGGGGGCGAAAATTTACATCGACCCGGGCCATGGAGGCTATGACGGCGGCACCTCCATCGCAGGCATGTACACCGAGAAAAGCATGAACGCCGACCTGGCAAACCGGGTCGCCTCCATCCTGCGGGACCGGGGCGCCAGCGTGCAGGTGACTGACACGTCCGGCTATGTTTCGCTGGATGCGCGGGTGAGCCAGTCCCAGAGCTACAGCCCGCATTTGTTTGTGAGCCTCCACCACAATTCCGGCGTTTCCAGTGCCAGCGGCACCGAGGCGTATTATTTCAACCCTTACTCCCGGCTGCTGGCAAGCAATCTTTCCGGCAGGGTGGCGGGCGCGCTGGGAACCCGAGACCGGGGCGCAAAATACGGCGCATACCGGGTGACGACCCACATGGACTTCCCGGCAGTGCTGGTGGAATGCGGGTTTTTGACAAACCCGGACGAGCTCAGCAAGCTGCAGAACGATGGTTATAAGAATGCAATGGCCGCCGCCGTTGCAGATGCGATCCAGAATACCCTTTCTTCCATGCAGTGAGCGGAAGAGCCGGCGGGACAGGTTTGTCCCGCTGGCTCTTCTTTTTTTGCGCTCTGCGGCATAGGTTTATAGCATTGGAAACGGCTGTAAAAAGAAAGGGGAATGCACCAGCTATGTGGGAGAACCAAACTGCCCAGCAGAACGAACAGCTCATGCCGCCCGGTGCGGAACTGAAAGCGGCCGTCACGCCGCCCATCACGCCAAAGGAAAAGCAGGCCCCCAACTATCTGCTGCGGGTGCAGCTTGCGCTCTGCGCGGTGCTGGTCGCGCTGGCGCTGGCGGCAAAGCATCTGGACCTGGCCTTTTACGAGCCCTGCCGGGACGCCTACGGCCAGGCCATGGGCGAGGGGGTCACGCTTTCGGGGCAGGAAGAGCTGATCAAGTTCGCATCCAAAGCTCTGGACGACGTGCAGCAGACAGCCCGGCAGGTCATGGCCGGGGCCGAGGCCGCGTTCGGGCAGGAGCAGGCTGCTCCCGAACTCACCGGCGCGGGGGGGCTGCAGCCGGCGCTGTGGCCCAAAGCGCCGGAGGGCTGTTCCACCAAGAGCTACCTGCCGGATTTTGAGCTGGCGCAGCCTGTCACCGGCTATAACCTCACCTCGGAATACGGCTGGCGCCGCCACCCTCTCACAAAAAAAAGCGATTTTCACACCGGCGCGGACCTGGCGGTGGCGCAGGGCACGCCCATCTATCCCGCGGCGGAAGGGATCGTGCTGAAAACAGGGCTTGATCCCTCGTACGGCAACAACGTGCTGGTGCTCCACACAGACGGTGTTGCCACCCGTTACTGTCACATGCAGTACGTGTTCGTGCGCCAGGGCGAGCCGGTGCAGCTGGACACGGTGCTGGGCACAGTGGGCCAGACCGGTGTTGCCACGGGGCCGCATCTGCACTTTGAGCTTCTGCACGACGATATCCGCTATGACCCGGCAAAGGCGCTGGGGCTGGAATGAGGCACCTGCGCGCCCGCCGCCCGGTGCTGGTGCTGGCGGCGCTTTGGTGGCTGCTTTACAACGACCACACCGGCCTTGCCCGCATCGGCCTTCTAGCGGCGCTTTTGCACGAGAGCGGGCATGTGCTGGCCTGGGCGGCGATCACCCGCACCCTGCCGGTGCTGCGGTTTTCTACCGGCGGCATTGGGCTGGATACCTCCCGCGCGGTGCTCGGCCGCCGCCAAACCTTTTTTCTGGCCCTGGCGGGGCCGGCGGTAAACCTGGGGGCCTGTGCCATAGCGCTGGCCGCCCTTCAGCACAGGGCCAGTTACTGGGGCTACTTTTTTGCCGCCGCCAATCTGGCGCTGGGGGGCTTCAACCTGCTGCCCTTCGGCCCCATGGATGGGCGGCAGATGCTGGCGGCCCTGCGCCGCCGGGCCGACCCCGTTTGCAATTCCCGCCCAAATGGGCTACAATAAATTGAATCGTTTTTTGTGGAGGAATTGCAAATTGTTTGACCCAAAACTCAAAGAGGCGCTGGCCCGGGTGCAAAAGCCCGGCCGCTACACCGGCGGCGAGCCCGGCTGCGTGATAAAAAACAAGGCGGGGGTGGACCTGCGCTTTGCGTTCTGCTTTCCCGATACCTACGAGGTGGGCATGTCGTTTTTGGGCATGAAGATCCTGTACGAGCTGCTGAACGAGCGGCCGAACTGGTGGTGCGAGCGCGCTTTCATGCCCTGGCTGGATATGAAAGAGGAGATGGAGCGCCTGGGGCTGCCCCTTTACGCTCTTGAGAGCAAGGATCCGCTTACCGCCTTCGACGTTGTGGGCTTCACCCTGCAGTACGAGCTGTCCTACACCAACATCCTGGCGATGCTGGAGCTGGCGGGCATCCCTTTTTATTCCCGTGACCGGGGGGAGGAGTGGCCGCTGATCGTGGCGGGCGGCCCCTGTGTGTGCAACGCCGAGCCGGTGGCCGACTTTTTTGACATGATGATGCTGGGCGAGGGCGAACTGCAGCTGCCCGCGGTGTGCGCCGAGGTGGAGCGCGCCAAAAAAGAGGGGATCGGCAAAAAAGAGCTGCTGCGCCGTATCGCGCGGATCGAGGGGTGTTACGTGCCCTCGTTTTACGACGTGAGCTATCAGCCTGACGGCCGCATTGCCTCCATCCTTCCCAATGACCCCGCCGCCCCCGCGGTGGTGACCAAAGCCATCATCCCGGATATGGACAGCCAGAAGCTGCCCACCAACTTTGTGGTGCCCATGGTGGGCGCGGTGCACGACCGCGCCCAGATCGAGGTGCTGCGCGGCTGTGTGCGGGGCTGCCGTTTTTGCCAGGCGGGCTTTTTGTACCGCCCCATGCGCCAGCGCAGCGCGGACAAGCTCAACGCCGCCGCCCGGGATCTGTGCGGGAATACCGGCTACGAGGAGGTCAGCCTGACCAGCCTCTCCACCTCGGATCACAGCCAGCTGGAACAGCTGCTGGACGAGATGGCCCCCTGGGTGGAAAAGGACCATGTGAGCATTTCTCTGCCCAGCCTGCGGATTGATAATTTTACCGAAAGCCTGATCGAAAAGACCACAAAGGTGCGCAAGAGCGGCCTTACCTTTGCGCCCGAGGCGGGGACCCAGCGCCTGCGGGACGTCATCAACAAAAATATCACCTGGGAAGAAATCGAAAAAAGCTGCAAGATCGCCTTTAAGGCGGGGTATACCTCGGTAAAGCTGTATTTTATGATGGGCCTTCCCACCGAAACGCTGGAGGACATTGAGGGCATTGCAAACACCGCCCAGCAGATTGTTGATCTATATTATGCAAACCCGGACAAGCCCAAGGGCAAAGGCGTGCAGGTGACCATCAGCGTGGCCTGCTTTGTGCCAAAGCCCCACACGCCCTTCCAGTTTGTCCCGCAGGACACCGAGGAAAGCCTGAAGGCCAAGCAGCAGCACCTTCTGCACAGCGTGCACAGCAAAAAGATCAACGTGAATTATCACGACAGCTCCACCAGCTTTTTGGAGGCCGTGTTCGCCAAGGGGGACCGGCGGCTGGCACAGGTGCTGGTAGCCGCCTACCGCAAGGGCTGCTTTTTTGACGGCTGGGACGAGTGCTTCCATTACGACACCTGGCTTGAAGCCTTCCGGCAGTGCGGGCTCGATACCGCTTTTTATGCGGGCCGGCCCATCGGGCTGGACGAAACGACCCCCTGGAGCCACCTGGACTATGGGGTCAGCCACGAATTTTTGGTGCGGGAGTACAAAAAGGCGCTGGAAGCGCAAACAACGCCGCCCTGCAACCGGCGCTGCAGCGGCTGCGGTGCAAACAAACTGGTAGGGGGTGCCTGCTTTGACTACAGTCAGGATCTGGTTCACTAAAACCGGCGAGGCCAGCTATATCTCGCTGCTGGACCTGCAGCGGGTCATGCAGCGGGCCCTGAAGCGCAGCGGCCTGCCGGTATGGTACACCTTGGGGTTCAACCCGCACATTTACATGACCTTTGCCTGCCCGCTGCCCCTGGGGCAGGAGAGCCTGGTGGAAAGCGTGGATGTGAAGACCGAAACCGAGGCCCCCGACCTTGAAGCTTGGCGGCAGGCCCTGGCGCCGGCCATGCCCCTGGGGCTTGAGGTGGTCCGGGTGGCGCTGCCCGCGCACAAAGCCGGCGGGATCGCCTTTGCGCGCTATGAGGTGCGCCTGCCGGCCCAAAGCGCCGGGGCGCTGGAACAATACAACGCGCTGGATAGCGCTGTGGTGCTGAAAAAATCCAAGAGGGGGCAAAAGCCGGTCGAGCTGAAAGCGTATGCCAAAACGCTGGATTTTGCTGTGGAAGGCGAGAACGCGGTGTTTGAAATGACCCTGCCCGCGGGCGAGGGGCTGAACCTGAACCCCGCCCTGTGGCTGGGCTTTTTGCAGGAGCGGTTCGGGGTGGACAGCACCCGGGCGAACGTGCTCAGAACCGGGCTGCTTTTGGAAGATATGCAGGATTTCAGCTAAAAAAGGCTTGCAAAGCGCGCGGGGACGTGCTATCATATTTAGGCGTTAGTGTTCGCTGGCACCACCAGCGGGGTTAATGTGCATCATTAAACGGGCGGTCCTCTGCCGGTGTGCCGGGTATGAACGCCGCAAAAAAATGGAGGATTCATCAATGGACGCAATGAAGATCATCACCGAGGGCATGATCAAAGAGAACAAGCCCAAATTTGAAGTGGGCGACACCGTTCGCGTGTCGGTCCGCATCAAGGAAGGCGAGCGCGAGCGCATCCAGGCCTTCGAGGGCACCGTGATCGCCAAAAAGCATGGCGGCGTGGCCGAAACCTTTACCGTTCGCCGCACTTCTTACGGCGTGGGCGTGGAACGCGTGTTCCCCATCAACTCGCCCTTCGTGGAAAAAGTGGAGGTCGTTCGCCGCGGTAAGGTCCGCCGTGCGAAGCTTTTCTATCTGCGGAGCCGCACCGGCAAGGCTGCCAAGGTCAAGGAACTCATCTGATCATCGCGAACAAAAGGGACAATGTATATTGTCCCTTTTTTCGTTATATGGTAAAATAAAAAAAGCCTGTTTTGGGCAATTTTGTGCCGCAGGGCCCCAGTGGCCGGGCGGCAGGCGGGGAGGGCCGCGCACAATGGAAGAAAAGCGTTTTCAGCGCAACCTGGATCTTTTGGATTGGTACGACGCCCTGGTGTTCGCGCTGGCTGTTCTGGTGCTGGTGTTCACCTTTGCGGCGCGCATTGTGGTGGTAAGCGGCCACTCGATGGAACACACCCTGCAAAACGGCGACCGGCTGCTGATTCAAAGCACCTTTTACACCCCGCAGCGGGGCGACGTGGTGGTGCTGGACGGCTATATCAACTATGGAAAGCCCCTGGTAAAGCGGGTCATCGCAAAGGGCGGCGACCTGGTGGACCTGAACACCGACGAAGGCCTGGTCTATGTGAACGGCCAGGCCCTGGACGAGCCGTATACCGCCGAGCTCACCCGGGTGGCGGGCAACATGCCCTTTCCGCTCACCGTGCCGGAGGGTTCGCTTTTCCTCATGGGCGATAACCGCCAGCACTCCACCGACAGCCGTTTTGCCAGCGTGGGCTTTATCGACGAGCGCGATATTTTGGGAAAGGTGCTTCTGCGCGTTTTCCCATTGAACAAGATAGGGAGCATCCAATGAGCCAGGAATTTGTGAACCGCCGCAGCATCCAGTGGTTTCCGGGCCACATGGCAAAGACCCTGCGCCTGATCGAGGCGGACCTGAAAAACGTGGATGTGGTTTTGCAGCTTCTGGACGCCCGCATTCCCCAAAGCAGCCTGAACCCCGAGCTTCAGCAGCTCACCGCGGGCAAGCCCCGGCTGTATGTGCTGAATAAGGCCGACCTGGCCGACGACGCGCTCACCCGCGCCTGGGTGGACTATTTTCACCGGGAGGGCGCGGGCTGTGTGGCGATCAGCGCAAAACAAAAGGGCAGCGCCGCAAAGGTGCGCACGGCCATTGGGCGGGAACTGGAGGCCCTGCTTGCCCGCCGGGCGGGCAAGGGCATGGCCGGCGCCCGCACCCGGGTCATGGTGGTGGGCATTCCCAATGTGGGCAAATCCACCTTTATCAACAATTTCGCGGGCGAAGCCCGCGCCAAGGCCGCGGACCGGCCCGGCGTGACCCGGGGCAAACAATGGGTGACGGTGGAAGGCTACGACCTTTTGGATATGCCGGGCGTTTTATGGAAAAAGTTCGACAGTTTGGAAACCGCCACAAACCTTGCCTTTATCGGCTCCATCAAAGACGATATTCTGGATATCGAAGAGCTGGCCATGGGCCTTTTGGCGCAGATGCAGGCCGTCTGCCCGGAAAAGCTGGCCGGGCGCTACAAGCTCAGCGCCCAGCAGCTGGGGCTCGCCCCCTGGGAGCTGCTGCAGGAGATCGGCCGCAGGCGCGGCATGCTGGTCAGCGGCGGCGAGGTGAACACCGAGCGGGCCGCCGTGATGGTGGTGGATGAATTCAGGGCCAGCAAGTGGGGGCGCATTACCCTGGAAGCGCCCCCGCAGAAAGGAAAGCCGGATGAACAGCCCATTGTATGAGTTTGACGACGGGGTGCGCGCTGCCCACGGGGTGTTCTGCGGCGTGGACGAGGCGGGCCGCGGCCCGCTTTGCGGCCCGGTGTGCTGCGCGGCGGTCATTTTGAATCCGGCCGACCCGATCGATGGCGTGAACGATTCCAAAAAGCTCAGCGAAAAAAAGCGCGAGGCGCTGTTTGAACAGATCAAAGCCCGCGCGCTGGCCTGCAGCATCGTGTTTGTGGGGCCGGAGGAGATTGACCAAAAGAACATTCTCTGGGCCACCATGGACGGCATGCGCCAGGCGGTGGAAGGGCTTTGCCCGGCGCCCGGGTTCGTTTTGGTGGACGGCAACCGCGTGCCCCCGGGCCTTGCCATCGCCGCCGCGGCCCAGGTAAAAGGCGACGCGTGCAGCGCCAGCATTGCCGCCGCATCGGTTCTGGCCAAGGTCAGCAGGGACCGTTATATGCGGCAGCTGGACGCCCAGTACCCGCAATATCAGCTGGCAAAGCACAAGGGCTACCCCACAAAGCTGCACTACGAGCTTTTGGCGCAGTACGGGCTTCAGCCCTTTTACCGCCGCTCTTTTTTGAAAAAGCAGGGGTATTGAGGGGATGGACCGGCAGGAGCGCGGCCGGCGGGGCGAGGCGGCTGCGGCAAAGTATTACCTGGACCGGGGCTGCCGGCTGCTGGCCCATGGATACCGCACCCGCCAGGGCGAGCTGGATCTGATCCTGGAGGACCGGGGCGTCATTGTTGTTGCCGAGGTGAAGACCCGGGGCCAGCGCGCCCTGTTTTCCGGGGCGGAGGCGGTGGATGCGGCAAAGCAGCGCCGCATTTTGCTGGCCGCGAAGCGCTATTTGCAGCAAAACGGCCTCACCGAACGCCAGGTAAGGTTCGATGTGGTGGAAGTGGGCTGTGTGCCGGGCGGGTACCGGGTCCATTGTATCAAAAACGCATTTGAGGCCGGGCTGTAGGGGGCGCCCCGCCGGCCTTGCTGAAGAGGGAAAAAGGGGGAAACAACATGCAGTTTTGCAGCACAAGGGATGCGGGGCGCTTTGCCGGCGCTCGGCAGGCGATCACACAGGGCCTTTCAGAGGACGGCGGGCTGTTTGTGCCCGCACAGGTTCCGGCGGCGGACCTGGAAGCGCTGCTTGCCAAGCGGGAGTATCCCGCCCTGGCCGCGGAAGTGCTGGGCGCTTTTTTGACCGATTATGACCCGGCGTTCCTGCGGCGGGCCGCCGCAGAGGTCTATGGCCCGCGCTTCGGCGCAAGGCCCGCCCCGCTGGCGCGGGCCGCCGATGGCATGTATGCGCTGGAGCTGTGGCACGGCCCTACCTGCGCCTTTAAGGATTACGCGCTTCAGCTCATGCCGCGCCTGCTGGTGGAGGCAAAGCGCAGCCTGGGCAGGGAAGAGACCACCTTTATTTTGGTGGCCACCTCCGGCGACACAGGCAAGGCCGCCCTGGAAGGCTACCGGGACGTGCCCGGCGTGCGCATTGCGGTGTTTTACCCCAGCCACGGCACCAGTGAGATACAGCGCCTGCAAATGACCACCCAGCCCGGCGAAAACGTGGCGGTTTACGCGGTGCAGGGCAATTTCGACGACGCACAAACCGGCGTGAAACAGGTGTTTGGAAGCCGGGCGGTGCAGGACGAACTGGCGCAGCGGGGCGTGCAGCTGTCCAGTGCAAACTCCATCAACTGGGGGCGGCTGGTGCCGCAGATCGTCTATTACTTCGCCGCTTACCAGCAGCTGCTGGAGCAGGGGGCCGTAACCCTGGGGGACAAGGTCGATTTCTGTGTGCCCACCGGCAATTTTGGCGATATCCTGGCCGGCTGGTATGCAAAGCGCATGGGCCTGCCCGTGGGGATGCTGGTGTGCGCCTCCAACCAAAACAATGTGCTCACCGATTTTTTTGCCACCGGCGTATACGACGCCCGGCGCGCGTTTTTCCGCACCACCTCGCCCTCCATGGATATTCTTGTTTCCTCGAACCTGGAACGGCTTTTGTACCATGCGGCCGGGGATGCAGCGAAGGTGCGCGGCTGGATGGAAAGCCTGGCGAGCACCGGCCGGTACGAGGTGGAGCCCGCCGTGATGGAGCGCATCCGCGCAGAGTTTGCCGCCGGCTGCGCCGACAACGCGCAGGCCGCGGCAGAGCTTCGCACCCAGTTCGAAAGGGCGGGTTACCTGTGCGATCCCCACACCGCAGTGGCTTTTAAGGCTGCCCGCGAATACCGCGCCCGCAGCGGCGGCGCGGCGCCCATGGTGGTGCTCTCCACCGCCAGCCCCTTCAAGTTCCCGGGGGATGTGCTGGCGGCGCTGGGCCAGCCCGCGCCGCAGGGCGAATTTGAGGCCATGGCGGCTCTGGCAAGGCACACAGGCCAGCCTGCGCCGGCTGCTCTGGCAGGCCTGCGCACCCTGCCAGAGCGTTTTCGGCAGACCATCCGGCCCGAAGAAATCGCCGACGTGGCCCTTGGCAGAAAGTAAAAGCAAACAGAAAAACGGCCCGCTAAACCCCAAGGCTTTAGCGGGCCGTTTCGGGCGGGGCCCCGCGGGCGTATTTATACCTCGCGGAAGGTCTCGCATTTTGTTCTGCCGGGGTCGTCGGAACAGTTGTTCACCTGGATGGTGCCCGCGGTGCAGCAGCAGGCGCCGTTGTTGTAAACACAGTTCATAACGTCGCAGCAGACGCCGTTGATGATCGGCTCATTTTTATTTTCCATCTTCATTTCCCCCTTTACGCTGTCTATTGTGCGCTCTTTCGCGCGGCTTATAAGGAGTTTTTTATGGCAATTTTTGCAATTGGGGACCTGCACCTCTCGCTGGGGGCGCAAAAACCCATGGACGTGTTCCCAGGCTGGCAGGGATATGTGCAGCGGCTCGAAGCCAATTGGCGCAGGCTGGTGCAGCCGCAGGACACGGTGGTGATCGCGGGGGATATCAGCTGGGCCATGAAATTGGAGGACACAGCGGCAGATTTTGCTTTTTTGGAGGGGCTGCCCGGCCAAAAGCTGCTGCTCAAGGGCAACCACGACTATTGGTGGTGCACCGCCCGCAAAATGGAAACCTGGTTTGCCGCCCAGGGCTTCGGCAGCCTGCGCCTGCTGCACAATAACTCCCGCACGGTGGAGGGAAAAGCCCTGTGCGGGACCCGCAGCTGGATGTTCGAGCCGGGCGAGGCGCACGACGAAAAGGTCATGGCCCGGGAGCTGGGGCGCCTGCGCATGAGCCTGGAGGCAGCGGGGGCAGGGCTGGAAAAGCTGGTCTTTCTGCATTATCCGCCGGTGTTTCCCGGGGCTTCGGCCCCCCAGATCACGGCAATGCTGGGCGAATACGGCGTAAAGCGCTGCTTTTATGGGCACCTGCACGGGGCCTCGATCCACCGGGCGGTGCAGGGCCTTGTGGACGGGGTGGAATACCGCCTGATTTCGGCGGATTCCCTGGGTTTTTGCCCCTATAAAGTTTTGTGAAACCCTAGCTTTTTCATGCCGGGCGTGCTATAATAAACTGAATTTCTTTGTATGGAGGAAATAGAATGAATCTCGTCAAAAGTGAAAAGCTCGAAAAGAGCATGCATGAACTGCAATTTTCGGTCGACGCCGAAACTTTTAAGGCTGCCATCGATAAAGCGTTCAAGCGCGAGGGCAAAAAGTACAATGTGCCCGGCTTCCGCAAGGGCCATGCGCCCCGCACCGTGATCGAAAAAATGTATGGCGCCGATATCTTCCACTATGATGCCATCAACGACCTGTTCCCGGAAGCTTACGAGGCTGCGGTGAAAGAGGCCGCCATTGAGCCGGTGGGCCGCCCCGAGGCGGATGTTGTTTCTGAAAACCTGGAAGAGGGCGTGGTGCTCAAGGTCACCGTGCCCGTTAAGCCCGAGATCAAGGTGGGCGGCTACACTGGTTTAAAGGCCACCAAGAACGTCAATACTGTGGACGACGCCGACGTGGACGCCGAGCTGGCCCGCATGCAGGACCGCAACGCCCGCATCGTGACCCGCGAGGGCGCGGCTGAAAACGGCGATACCGCGGATCTGGACTTTGAGGGCTTTGTGGACGGCGAGGCCTTCGAGGGCGGCAAGGCCGAGCATTACAGCCTGGTGCTGGGCAGCGGCAGCTTTATTCCCGGCTTTGAAGAGCAGGTGGTGGGCCACGCTGCCGGCGAGGAGTTCGACGTGAACGTCACCTTCCCCGAGGAGTACCAGGCCGCCGAGCTGGCGGGCAAGGCCGCCGTGTTCAAGATCAAGCTGCACGAGGTCAAGACCAAGGAAATGCCTGTTCTCGACGACGAGTTTGCCAAGGACGTGAGCGAGTACGACACCCTGGATGAGCTGAAAGCCAGCATCCGCAAGGGCATGGAAGAGCAGAACGAGAAGCAGGCTTCGCTGCAGGTGGAAAATGATCTGGTGGACCAGGTCATTGGCACGATCGAGGGCGATATCCCCGACGCCATGTACGAGAGCCGGCTGGACGAATTGGTGCGCGACTTTGAGTACCGGCTGCAGCAGCAGGGCCTGAAGCTGGAGATGTATCTGCAATACATGGGCCAGACCATGGAAACCTTCCGCGCCTCCTTCAAGGAGCAGGCTGAAAAGCAGGTGAAGATCCGCCTGGCCCTGGAGGCCGTGGCCGCCCAGGAAAAGATCGAGGCCAGCCAGGAAGACTTCGAGGCCGAGATGCAGCGCATTGCCGACGCCTATAAGATGGAGGTCGAAAAGGTCAAGGAGCTGGTGAGCGAGGCCGAGGTCAAAAAGGACCTGGCCGTGAACAAGGCCATCGACTTTATTAAGGAAAAGGCCGAGATCATCGAAAACAAGGTCGCAAAAGACAAGGCGTAATTTGTTTTTGCGCACCGTTACATAAGCTGCTCTGCGTTGACCGATGCGCGCACTCGCTGCCGTGTCGGTCAATTTGCAGGCAGCTTGCACTTTCAAAACAGGAGGCATTACTATGAGTTTGGTTCCTTACGTGATCGAACAAACTGCCCGCGGCGAGCGCTCTTACGACATTTTTTCCCGCCTTTTGAACGACCGCATCATCATGCTGAGCGACGAGGTGAACGACACCACCGCCAGCCTGGTGGTAGCCCAGCTGCTGTATCTTGAAGGGCAGGACCCCGACAAGGACATCAGCCTGTATATTAACAGCCCGGGCGGCTCCATCAGCGCCGGCATGGCCATTCACGACACCATGAAATACATCAAGTGCGATGTTTCCACCATCTGCATGGGCCTGGCCGCCTCTATGGGCGCGTTCCTGCTGGCCAGCGGCACAAAGGGCAAACGCCTTGCGCTGCCGAACGCGGAGATCCTGATCCATCAGCCCCTGATGAGCGGGCTGCAGGGCCAGACCACCGACATCAAGATCCACGCCGACCACCTGGTGCGCACCCGCCAGAAGATGAACGAGCTGCTCAGCCAGTATACCGGCCAGCCGCTGGAAAAGATCGCCGCCGACACCGAGCGGGATAATTTCCTTTCGGCGCAGGCCGCGGCCGAGTACGGCTTGATCGATGCCGTGATCGAACACCGATAAAACCGAAAAAAGGAAACGCGATTTATGCCGAACAACAATTCCGGGAAAGAGAAGGAAAAAACGCTTCACTGCAGCTTCTGCGGTAAAAGCCAGGACGATGTGGAGCGCATGATCATTGGTCCCGGGGTGAACATCTGCAACGAGTGTATCACCCTGTGCCATTCCTTGCTGGACGAGGAGGGCAAGCCGGACGTGCCGCCCAAGGCGGGCCCCGGCCGGCGCGGGCAAAGCCATGCCGCCCCCACGCGCGAGCCTGTGAACGTGCTTACCCCCGCCGAGATCAAGGCGGGGCTGGATCAGTACGTCATTGGGCAGGACGAAGCCAAGCGGGTGCTGGCGGTGTCGGTGTACAACCACTACAAGCGCATTCTGAGCGGCCAGGGCGGCGATGTGGAGCTGCAGAAGAGCAACGTTCTGCTGCTGGGCCCCTCCGGCGTGGGCAAGACCCTTTTGGCCCAGACCCTGGCCAAAATGCTGGGCGTTCCCTTTGCCATTGCGGACGCCACCACCCTTACCGAGGCGGGCTATGTGGGCGAGGATGTGGAAAACATCCTGCTCAAGCTCATTCAGGCGGCGGATTTTGACGTGCAGCGCGCCGAGATCGGCATCATTTATATTGATGAGATCGACAAGATTACCCGCAAAAGCGAAAACCCCTCCATCACCCGTGACGTGGGCGGCGAGGGCGTGCAGCAGGCGCTGCTCAAGATCCTGGAGGGCACCGTGAGCAATGTGCCCCCCCAGGGCGGCCGCAAGCATCCGCAGCAGGAGTTCATTCAGATCAACACCAAAAACATCCTGTTTATCTGCGGCGGCGCGTTCGACGGCCTGGAAAAATACATTCAGCGCCGCACCGATACCTCGGCGCTGGGCTTTAACAGCCAGCTGAAGGATACTTCGCTGCGCGAAAAGCAGAACCTGCTGCGCAAGGTGGAACCCCACGACCTGGTCAAATTCGGGCTGATCCCCGAGCTGATCGGCCGGCTGCCCGTGGTCACCGTGCTGGACCCGCTGGACGAGGACGCCCTGATCCGGGTGCTCAAAGAACCGAAGGACAGCATCGTAAAGCAATATCAGGCCCTGTTCCGCATGGACAATGTGGAGCTGGAATTTACCGACGAAGCCCTGCGCGCGGTGGCCAAAAAAACCATTGAGCGCAAGAGCGGCGCCCGGGGCCTGCGCAGCGTGGTGGAGGGCCTTTTGATCCCCATCATGTTCGAGGTACCCAGCGATCCCACCATCATTCGGGTAATTGTTACCCCGGAGGCGGTGGAGGGCGACAAGCCTCAGCTGGAATACGGCGCTGTGCGCAAACGGTATAAAAGCACTGTTCCGGTGGTATAACCACCCCTCGCAAGCGCGTCAGAGCGCCCCAGGCTTCCGGGGCGCTCTTTTTTATCAGGATATATTCTTAAAAAATGCCGCAAAAGAACGCTGTGCTTGAACCGTCCACCTTTTTTGTGTATAATAGAGAACTATAAACAATCATTCCCGCCCTGAGAAGGGCGCTTTTATAGGGAGGTCCCTCACCATGTCGGAACGAGTAAAAGTCAAGGTCGAACACAACGTGCAGCGCCTGCCCGCCATCGCATTGCGGGGCTTGGTGGTATTCCCCAACAATGTGGTGCACTTTGAAGTAGGGCGCGCCAAAAGCATTGCGGCGGTAGAGTGGGCAATGGCCAATAACAGCCAGATCTTTCTGGTAACACAGCGCGAAATGGACACCGAGGAGCCCGCCACCGAGGACCTGTACCGCTACGGCGTGGTGGCCGAGGTCAAGCAGCTGCTGCGCGTGTCGGACGAGCTGGTAAAAATCCTGGTCGAGGGCAAGCACCGCGCACGGCTGGTGGGCCTGGAACAGGGGGAAACCATGCTCATGGCCTCTATTAAGGATGCGCCGGTGCGCGGCCTGCGCTCAGGGCGCGGCGTGGAAGCCGAGGCTGTGGTGCGCAGCCTGAAGGCCGGGTTTGAGCGCTATCTTACCCTGAACCCCCGCATGCCCAAGGACGTGGTCTACAACATCCTCACGAATTCCAGCCCGGAATTTTTGAGCGAATATATGGCGGCCAACCTGCTTTTTAAATACCAGGATAAACAGGCCGTGCTGGACGAGAGCACCCTGCTGGGCCGGCTGCAGGTTACACTGGAGCTTTTGGGGCGGGAAAACCAGGTGCTGGAGCTGGAAAAAGAAATTCAGGACAAGGTCAACGACCAGATGGAAAAAAACCAGCGGGACTATTACCTGCGGGAGCAGATGCGCGCCATCGCCACCGAACTGGACGAGGACGACGACGTGCGTTTTGAGGCCGAGCGGTACCTGGAGCAGATCAACTCGCTGGAACTGCCGGAGGAAGCCCGGGAAAAGCTGGTAAAAGAGGCCGAGCGCTTTGCACGCATGCAGGCCAGCGGCCAGGAGGCGGCGGTGATCCGCACCTATCTGGACACCTGCCTTGGGCTGCCCTGGGGCCAATATACCCAGGATGATCTGGACATCAGCCGCGCCGCGGCGCTGCTGGACCGGGAGCATTACGGCCTGAAAAAGGTGAAGGACCGCATTCTGGAACTGCTGGCCGTGCGCAAGCTAAGCCCGGAGGTGAAAGGCCAGATCATTTGCCTGGTGGGCCCTCCCGGTGTGGGCAAGACCAGCATTGCGCGCTCCATTGCCGCCTGCATGAGCCGCCGCTACGCCCGCATGAGCCTGGGCGGCGTGCGGGACGAAGCCGAGATCCGGGGCCATCGGCGCACGTATATCGGCGCAATGCCGGGCAAAATCATCAGCGCGGTAAACACTGCCAAAAGCATGAATCCGCTGCTTCTTCTGGATGAGATCGATAAGCTGGCAAGCGATTTTCGGGGCGACCCGGCCGCAGCGCTGCTGGAAGCTCTGGACCCGGAGCAGAACAAGACTTTTAAGGATCATTATCTGGATATCCCGTTCGATCTGTCGCAGGTGCTTTTCATCACCACGGCCAACGACCTGTCCACCGTGCCGGCGCCCCTGCTGGACCGGATGGATGTGATCGAACTGCCCAGCTATACAAGGGTGGAAAAATACAACATTGCAAAGCGCCATTTGCTGCCCAAGCAGCTCAGGAACAACGGCCTTGCGGGAAAGGTGAACCTGACCCAGGGCGCGCTGTACGGCCTGATCGACGGTTATACCCGGGAAGCGGGCGTGCGCGGGCTGGAACGCGCGATCACCGATGTGCTGCGCAAATGCGCCCGGCAGGTTGCGGCGGGCGAAACCGAAAAGGTAACGGTGACTGCGGCCGGCCTGGAAAAGCTTTTGGGGCCGCGGCGCATCAAGCCGGACTTCCACAACCGCACCAATGCGGTGGGCATTACAAACGGCCTGGCCTGGACCAGCGTGGGCGGCGAACTGCTGCCCATCGAGGTTCAGGCTGTGCCCGGGGGAACCGGCAAGATCGAGCTCACCGGCTCCCTGGGAGATGTGATGAAAGAGAGCGCAAAGCTTGCCGTCACCTATGCCAGGGTGCACGCGGCGGCCTATGGCATTGACCCGGCGCAGCTCAAGAGCTGTGACCTGCACATTCACGCGCCGGAGGGCGCCGTGCCCAAAGACGGCCCCAGCGCGGGCGTTACCCTGACTACCGCCCTGATCTCCTGCCTTTCCGGCATGCCGGTGCGGGCAGATGTGGCCATGACCGGTGAGATCACCCTGCACGGCAATGTGCTGCCCATAGGCGGCCTCAAGGAAAAGAGCATGGCCGCGTATCGGGAGGGGATCAAGACCGTATTGATCCCGCAGGGGAACCTGAGCGATCTGTACGAGGTGGACGAAGAGGTAAAAAAGGCGATCCGTTTTGTGCCTGTGAATGAATTGGACGAGGTGCTGCATCAGGCCCTCCTCTGGCCCAAAGCGCTGGAAAAGCCGCAGGGGAAAAAAGCGGCCGCAGCCGCTGTTCCGCTGGGGCAGCGGGGCGTGCAACCCGCCCCACAGGCGGTGCGCCAATAAAGGAGCAAAGCAAACGGTATGAACTATCAAAAAGCAGAATTTAAAGCTTCCTACGGGCTTTCCAGCCAGCTGCCGGAAAGCGACCGGCCGGAATTTGTGTTTTCCGGCCGGTCCAACGTGGGCAAATCCAGCCTGATCAACCGCCTGTGCAGCCGCAAAAACCTGGCGCGGGTCAGTTCCACCCCGGGCAAAACTGCCACGATCAACTTTTACACGGTGGACGGCGTCTATTTTGTGGACCTGCCGGGGTATGGCTATGCCAAGGTGTCCGGCGCAGACCGGCAGCGCTGGGATGAGCTTATCAACAGCTATTTCGACGCCGGCCGCCAAAGTGTGCTGCTGGTGCAGCTGCTGGACTGCCGGCACGCCCCCTCGGCCGACGATCTTCAAATGCTGGAATACCTGCGCTTTCGCAAAATCCCGTTTCTTGTGGCCCTGACCAAGGCCGACAAGCTGAAAAAGAGCGAGGCCGCCGCCGTTCCCGCTGAATTTGAGGCTCTTTGCGCGCCTTATGGGTGTAAAGCTGTTGTGCTTACCAGCAGCGAAAAGGGCACGGGCATCCCCGAATTGCAGGCGTTCCTGCAAAGCAGCCTGGAAAGCGGGGAATAACGCCGTGGCTTACAACGAGTTCGCCTATTTTTATGATGAGTTGAACGGCGAGGCCGATTACGAGGCCCTTTACACCTATGTGCGGGCGCGGCTGGAAGACCATGGCCTTGAAACCGGGATTGTGGCGGATCTGGGGTGCGGCACCGGCGATCTTACCCTCATGCTGACCCAGGCCGGCTATGATATGATCGGGGTCGATCAATCGGAAGAGATGCTGGCGGTGCTGCGGGAAAAAGCCGAGGAATTGGGGGTGGCCGGCCGCCTGCTTTTGCTGCAGCAGGATATTCTGGCGCTGGATCTTTACGGCACCATCCACGCAGCGGTGTCCACCTTCGATACCTTCAACCACATCGGCCCCAAAGAGCATTTTGAGCGGGCTGTGTATCGGGCGGCCTTTTTCATGGAAAAGGGCGGCGTGTTTGTGTTCGACCTGAACACCCCCTACAAGCACCGGCAGATCCTGGCGCACAACACCTTTGAGGTGGAGGGGCCGGATGCGGTGTGCCGCTGGCAAAACCGCTGCAGCGCGTCGGGCGACCGGGTGGATATCTCCCTTCAGATTTTTTATCTGGACACAGGGGAGAGCTTTCAGGAAGAATTCACCGAGTACACCTACGAACTGGACTATGTGCGGGCGGTGCTGGAGCGCTGCGGCTTTTTGGTGGAGTCGGTCTGCGACGGGGAAACCTTTGGCCCCCTGTGCCCGGAAAGCCAGCGCATGTGTTTTACTGCGGTCAAACAATACACACAGATGGAGAAACAAGCGAATGTATAACATGATACGGGGAATTTCCGAGGATGGAGGCGTGGTGTTCTGCGGGGTGGATTCCACCGCCCTGGTGCGGGAGGCCGAGCGAATCCATGCCACCAGCGCGGTCACCAGCGCGGCGCTGGGGCGCCTGCTCACAGCGGCCGCCATGATGGGCGTCATGCTGAAAAGCGAGCGGGATTCCGTCACACTGCGCATGAACGGCGGCGGCCCGGCAGGCATTGTTCTGGCGGTGGCCGACGGCAGGGGCTGCGTGAAGGGGTATGTGCAGAACCCTGTGGTGGAACTGCCCCTGCGGCCGGACGGCAAGCTGAACGTGGGCGCCGCTGTGGGCAGGGCGGGAATCTTGAGCGTGGTGCGCGACCTGGGGCTGAAAGAACCCTATGTGGGGCAGATCCCCCTGGTCTCCGGCGAGGTGGCGGAGGATATCACCTCATATTATGCCGTCAGCGAGCAGATCCCCACCGTGTGCGCGCTGGGGGTGCTGGTCAACCCGGATCTCACGGTGGCCTGCGCGGGGGGGTACCTGGTGCAGCTGCTGCCCGGCGCCACCGAGCAGGAGATCAGCCGGCTGGAGGCGAACGTGGCCGCCCTGCCCGGCGTTACGGCGCTCTTGCAGGAAGGGCTGGGCCCAAAACAGATCATGGAGCGGGTAATGGCAGGTTTTGCCCCCCAGGTGCTGGATGAACACACGGTGGCCTACCGCTGCGATTGCTCCCACGAGCGGGTGGAGCGCGCCCTTGTGAGCATGGGCAGAGAAGAACTGGCCAACATGGCCGAAAAAGAGGGCACGGTGGAAGTGAACTGCCAGTTCTGCGACAAAAAATATCGGGTGGATGCGGCAAAGCTTTTGCGGGAGCTTTGACCGTGCAGCCTGCTGCCGCCGCGCGCCGGGCGGCAAAGCGCCCGCAGCTGTTTTTTTGTGTTTTGTGTAAAAAAGCGCTCTTTGCCGTATGCTTTCAGGGCAAAGAGCGCAAACTAAAAAAAGTTCCACAATTGACTTGACAAAACAGGCAAGATACGGTAAAATAATCAACGTCGCCGACAGACGCAAGGCGGCTCAAAACCCCATGGTCTGCGGCTTTAGCTCATCTGGTAGAGCGCCACCTTGCCAAGGTGGAGGTAGCGAGTTCGAGCCTCGTAAGCCGCTCCATTTGGAAGTTTAGCTCAGCTGGGAGAGCATCTGCCTTACAAGCAGAGGGTCAGCGGTTCGAGCCCGTTAACTTCCACCATGTGGCCCGGTAGTTCAGTTGGTTAGAACGCTAGCCTGTCACGCTAGAGGTCGTGAGTTCGAGCCTCATCCGGGTCGCCATTTGCCTCTGTAGCTCAGTTGGTAGAGCAGGGGACTGAAAATCCCCGTGTCATTGGTTCGATTCCGATCGGAGGCACCATTTTGCGGCTTTAGCTCATCTGGTAGAGCGCCACCTTGCCAAGGTGGAGGTAGCGAGTTCGAGCCTCGTAAGCCGCTCCACACATAAAACACCGGCTATGCCGGTTATATAAGGTGCCGTGGCCAAGTGGTAAGGCAAAGGTCTGCAAAACCTTCATTCACCAGTTCAAATCTGGTCGGCACCTCCATGGATAGAAACGGGCTTTTGAAGTAATTTCAAAAGCCCGTTTCTTATTGTACTGTAAGCCCCAAAAGAGGGCAAAACAGCTGGAAACGCCGCCAAAAAAGTTGTGCGCCCGGTTTTTCTTATGCTATAATAAAAATGGTCGCCTGCGGCGGCCTGCATGGCGCAGCCATGCATTGTATTTCCGCCAAAAACGGTGGGTGACCGATTTCACCCAAGAAGGGTGAAGATCGCTTATGCAGAAGATCAAACGTGCGCTTGCTGCCTGTGCGGGGCTGGCCGCGGCAGCGGGTCTGTTGGCGGGGTGCTCCTCCGGCAGCAGAAACCTTGTGTTTGATGCAAGCTCCCAGGGCGGCGGGTTTCAAACCGAGCTGACCTTTTTCGGCTTCAAATACGAGGCCCTGAACGTTCTTGCAATCGAAGACGCGCTGCACGCTTATATGGATGAAAACCCGCAGGTTTCCATTTCTTACGACGGCATCAAAACCCCCGCATATTTTGACGTGCTGGTAAAACGCCTTTCCACCGGCAATGGCGACGATATTTTTATGGTGGATCACGAGCGCGCCCTGGAATTGGGCGGTGAGGGGCGGCTGGCGGATTTATCCGATCTGTCCACGCTGGGAAATTTCAGCGATCTGGCCAAAAGCCAAATGACGGCCGCCGGCCCCGTTCAGTATGTGCCCACCTCCATTTCCGCATTCGGCCTTTACTGCAACCTGGACCTCTTGAAAGAATACGGGCAAAAAGCACCCGAAACTCTTGCCGAACTGGAAGCGGTGTGCGATTTCTTTGCGGGGCAGGGGATCACCCCCATTGTTGCGAACAACGACATTTCCCTTAAAACGGTCGTGATCGCCAAAAGCCTGCTCCCGCTTTATCAAAGCGATGACGCCGCAGCGAAGATCGAGCGCTTCAACAGCGGGCAGGACGACCTGGCTGCTGCGCTTCGCCCGGGGTTTGAGCTTGTGGAAGAAATGATCCGGCGTGGCTGGATCGCCCCCGCGCAAGCGCTGGAAACGGCAAAAACCAAAGACGACCTGCTGCTTTTTGCCGCGGGAAAACAGCCTTTTATGCTGACCGGGGCCTGGGCGGTGCCGCGCCTGCGGGAACTGAAACCGGGCTTTGATTTCGACGTGCGGCCGTACCCGATCCTGCCTGACGGCAGCGTGTTGGTGGTGAATGTGGACACCCGCATCAGCGTGAACGCCGAAAGCCCGCATCTGCAGGAGGCCAAAGCGTTCGTGGAGTACCTCACCTGCAGCGACGTGATGTGGCAGTTTGTAAACAGCCAGAGCTCTTTCAGCCCGCTGAAGGAAAACCGCCTGGCGGAGGACGCCGCCATCCAGGCCATCGGCCCCTATCTGACCAACGGCCGCAGCGTGCTGGGGTCCGATGATAATTTCCGCTTTCCCATCTGGGAGATGACCCGGCAATGTGTTGTGGGAATGCTGGAAGGGGAGGACGCGGGCGAAGCTGTGGCGCATATGCGGGCTTTGTTGGAACAATGGGACAGCATAGAAGGGTGATACAGTTTATGGAACCAAAGCGCAAACAGAAATTTTTCCTTCTTGTGCTTGCCGCGATTGCCGCCTCGCTGGCAGCAGGGTGGTATTATCTTTACAGCGTGCAGAATTCCCTTTGGAACAAGGCGGTCACAGATATTTTGGAAGTGACCGCGCAGGGCCGGCATGCACTGGACACCTATGTGGAAAAGGATCAGGAGAACCTTCAGTTCATTGTTTCCGGGCTGGAAAAGGAATCCCCGGAAGACGGCGCAGCCATTCTGGAACGGCTCAGGGCCGCCTCCGGTACCGACGCCTTATACGTCTGTGTGGATCTGGAAAACCGCCTTGCCTATACGCCCCAGTTTGACGAAGGATATCCGCTGGAGGATGCCCAGACAGCGGTGTTTGAACAGCTGGAAGGCGAGCGCGGGATCCGTGAGCCCTTTATCAACGACTATTCCGGCGTGTGGACTATCGGGAACTACCAGCGCTTTGCCTTTGCCGACGGAACGCCCGGGTACGCGCAAAAAACGCAGCCGCTCAAAGAGATCGCAGAGCGCTTTTCTCTCACCTTTTACGGCGACACAGGCTTTTCCTATGTGGTGAACCAGCAAGGCAACATTATGATCCGCTCGCTTCACCCCAACAGCAACCGCACCTTTCAGAACCTGTTTGATATCATTGATCTTCAGGGCAACGACCCCCAGCAGGTCGAGGGCTTCCGCGCCGCACTGGAAAACGGCAAGCGCGGGGCAGCGCGTTTTCGTTATCAGCAGGAAGACTATGTGTTCTGCTATGTGCCAATGGAAACCATCGGGGGCTGGTATGTGGTGTCCATCGTGCCCGACCGGGTCATCATGGAACAGGCCGACACGATTATGCAGAACTCGCAGATCTTCTTTTTTATCATCGTTATCGGCATCCTGGTGCTGACCGCCTTTTTTTTGGTCTCGCGCGATTCCGCCCGTCAGGTGCTGAAAGCCGAGGAGAAAGCCCGCCGCGCCGCCGAGAGCGCCAATTTGGCCAAAAGCCAGTTTTTGTCCAACATGTCGCACGATATCCGCACCCCCATGAACGCCATCGTGGGCATGGCAAAGCTGGCCTCCGACCACGTGGCCGAGCCGGATAAGGTAAAAGAATATCTCAAAAACATTTCCATGTCCGGGCAGCTGCTGGTGGGGCTTATCAACGATATTCTGGATCTGTCCAAGATCGAGAGTGGCAAAATGGCCCTGAACAACAGCACGGCTTCGCTGGAACAGCTCATGACCGAGCTGGTGAACATCATCCAGCCCCTTGTGCAGCAGCGAAAGCAGGCTTTTGAGATCCGTTTGCACGGCATCCGGCACGAGATCCTTTGTTTCGATTCGCTGCGCCTTAACCAGGTCTTGCTGAACCTGCTCTCCAACGCCACCAAATTCACCCCCGAAGAAGGAGAGATCAGTGTGGATGTGACCGAAACACCCTCGCAAAAACCAGACTGTGCACATTTCACCTTCCGGGTGGCCGACAGCGGGATCGGGATGAAGCCGGAATTTGTGAAGAATCTGTTCGAGTCCTTCACCCGGGAAAAAGACAGCCGCGTGGATCAGATCGAGGGCAGCGGCCTGGGGATGGCGATCACCAAAATGATCGTGGATATGATGGGCGGCGAGATCCGGGTGGAAAGCGAGCCCGGCAGGGGCACGGTGTTCACTGTGGAGCTGGATCTGCAGCTGGCCTGCGAAGACTCTGAACTGCCCCCGCTGCCCGGCCTGCGCCTGCTTGTGGCGGACGACGACCCGGCCACCTGCCGCTCGGCTGAGAGCTTTTTGCGCGAGCTGGGCGTGCAGGCGGATGTGACGGAAAGCGGCCGCGCCGCGGTGGAAAAATCCCTTGCAGCGCACCGGCAGGGCAGGGACTATGACCTTGTTCTTCTGGACTGGAAAATGCCCGGTGTAAACGGCATACAGGCAGTGCGGGCGATCCGCCGGGAAACCGGATGCGAAGTACCTGTGATTATTTTTTCGGCGTATGATTGGGCCCGTATCGAGCAGGAGGCCACCGAGGCGGGCGTCACGGGCTTCATTCAAAAGCCATTTTTCAAATCCACCTTATACCGGTGCATCCTTCAATATGTTCTGCATAAGGATCTGCCGGCCGCTGTGAGCAGCGGGGAGATAAAGCTTGCGGGCAAGCATATCCTGATGGCCGAAGACAATGAGCTCAATCAGGAGATTACCCGCGAGCTGCTGGAGAGCGCAGGTGCCGAGGTAGAGATTGTAAACAATGGCAAACAGTGTGTGGAGCGGTTTGCCCGGTCGGCGCCGGGAGCGTTTGATCTGATTTTAATGGACGTGCAGATGCCGGTGATGAACGGCTACGAGGCGGCCCGGCAGATCCGCGCCATGGCGCGTGCCGACGCCCGGACCATTCCCATTTTCGCCATTACGGCCGACGCCTTTGCCGAGGATGTGGAGGCCGCAAAACAGGCCGGCATGAACAGCCATCTGGCAAAGCCGCTGGACATTCCGCATATGATGGGGGAAATACAAAAATATCTGCATGCCTGAACCCTTCAAGCCGGCAAAAGCGCCCTTAAAAGGGCGCTTTTGCTTTTTCGACTCTTTGTGCTATAATGAAAAACAAATAATCTGTGGTGAAAGGTGGCAAGACTAAAGATGGAACGGCGCGATAAAGTGAATTATTATCTTGATCTGGCCGAGAGCGTATCCCAGCGGGGCACCTGCCTTCGGCGGCACTACGGCGCGGTTATTGTAAAAAATGACGAGGTCATCTCCACCGGGTATGTGGGCGCGCCCCGGGGCCGTAAAAACTGCACGGACCTGAATTGGTGCCTGCGCGAAAAGCTCGGCATCCCGAGGGGGGAGCGGTACGAGCTGTGCCGCAGCGTCCATGCCGAGGCCAACGCCATCATCAGCGCCCCGCGGGACAAAATGCTGGGCAGCTCGCTTTATTTGGTGGGCATCGATATGTCCACCGGCGATTATGTGAAAAATGCGAACAGCTGTTCCATGTGCAAGCGCATGGTCATCAATGCGGGGATCGAAAAGATCTACATCCGCGACAGCAAAAACGAATACCGGGTCGTGGAAGTGAACGACTGGGTGGAAAACGACGAATCGCTGGACGGCGTGTTCGGCTATTAAAAGAAAAAGGCGGAGCAGATATTTTGAAAGACGGCAAATTAAAAACGGTCTATGTGTGTTCCAACTGCGGCGAAACCAGCCCCCGGTGGATGGGGCGCTGCCCCTCCTGCGGCGAGTGGAACACCATGGTGGAGGACGTTGTGGTTCCCGAACCGAAGTCCACGGCGCGCAAAGCGGCGGGGGCAAGGCCTGCCGGCGTGACCAGCCTGGTGGCAGACCGGCTTTCCAGCATCAGCACCACCGAGGAAAAAAGCCGCATCGTCACCGGCATTTCGGAGCTGGATCGGGTTCTGGGCGGCGGCGTTGTGCTGGGCAGCGTGGTGCTGCTGGGGGGCGAGCCGGGGGCCGGCAAATCAACCCTTCTGCTGCAGCTGTGCGGCGCGATCTCCCGGCAGCATGAGGTGCTGTATATCACCGGCGAGGAATCCACCCGGCAGATCAAGCTGCGGGCCAACCGCCTGAAGGTGGCGCAGGAAAACATCAGCCTTGCCGCCGAGACCGAGATCGACGAGATCTGCGGCCTGATTGAGCAGGCAAAGCCCGAGCTTGTGGTCATCGACTCGATCCAGACCATGCACTGTTCCGATGTTTCCAGCTCGGCAGGCAGCGTATCGCAGGTCAAGGAGTGCACGGCCCGGCTGCTGGCTGTGGCCAAAGCCCACGAGATCCCCACGTTTATCGTGGGGCATGTAAACAAGGATGGCGCCATTGCGGGCCCCAAGGTGATGGAACACATTGTGGACACCGTGCTGTATTTCGAGGGGGACAAAACTCTGCCGTACCGGGTGCTGCGGGCCGCAAAGAACCGGTATGGCTCCACCAACGAAATCGGCATGTTCGATATGACTGGCAGCGGCCTGGCCGAGATCGAAAACCCCTCCCAGCTGCTGTTGGAGGGCCGGCCCCTTGGGACCAGCGGCAACTGCGTGGCCTGTACCATGGAGGGCACGCGGCCTATTTTAAGCGAGGTGCAGGCCCTGGTAACCAAAAGCAGCTTTAACGTGCCGCGCCGCACCGCCAGCGGGTTCGATTTCAACCGTGCAAACCTGCTTGTGGCCGTGCTGGAAAAGCGCGCGGGCTATTTTTTCGGCAGCCTGGACGTTTACCTGAACATCGTGGGCGGCCTGCAGCTGGACGAAACGGCCTGTGATCTCTCGGTCTGCCTTGCCATGGTTTCGTCGCTGCTGGACCAGCCGATAGGGGATAAGACCGTCGCTATTGGCGAGGTCGGGCTTGGGGGCGAGGTGCGCAGCGTCACCTTTCTGGAAACACGCCTGCGGGAGGCCCAGCGCATCGGCTTTAATAAGGCGATCGTTCCCAAGCACAATCTGAAACAGCTGAACGTAAAAGAATTTTACGGCCTGGAGCTGGTGGGCGTAAGCTATCTGCGCGAAGCCATCAACGCGATCAAATAAAAAACGGGCGGTTTTTGGCGCGCACACTGCAGCGCCTGAAAGGCCGCCCGTTTTTTTGCCCGCAGGATCAAAACACGGAGATCGGGCCGCGGCTTAACCAGAGGCTGCCCGGCCGGCATTGCATAAGCGGGGCTTGTTGACAAACAGCCTCAGGGGAGGTATACTTTAAAAAACAGATATAATTTCGCTAAATAAAAATTTAGCGAAATATAGGGGAGCGCAAACCGGTATTTACGGTGAAACGCCAGTTCCGGAGTGTTTGGTAAAAAGCGCTCTGGTCTCAAAGCCCGCAGGCAGCACCGCGCCGCCCGCTGCAACAACATTGTTTTAACTTTTCAGGAGCGCAGTATTGTATGAGCACTTATTTGAATCCGCTGAAACCAAACCAGCACACCCCCTATGAGGATATTCCCAAGGACCTGCGCGATTTTTTAAATTATATGGGCGCGATCCTGAACCGGTCCCCGCGCACAGTGAACGGTTATTACATTGACCTGCGCACCTTTTTCCGTTTTCTCGTTCAGGCCCGCGGCCTTTCCCAAAGCGCTGCCTTTGACGAAATTGACATCCGCAGTGTGGACACCACGTTCATCGGCCAGATCACACAGGCCGAGATCTACGAGTATCTGTATTATCTGAAAAACGAGCGTGAAAACGAGCCGGCGGCCCGTGCACGCAAGCTCAGTGCAGTGAAAAGCTTTTTTAAGTTCATGACGGTAAAGTCAAACCGCCTTTCGCAGGATCCTGCAAAGGATATTTCGGTTCCATCCTTAAAAAAGACGTTGCCGAAATACCTGTCGCTGGAAGAAAGTATTGAATTGTTAAAAAATATACAAAGTGATTTTTACGAGCGTGACTTCTGCATCGTTACCCTTTTTCTGAATTGCGGTATGCGCCTGGTAGAACTGGTGGGCATCGACCTGAAGGATTTCCAGAACGATACGATCCGCATTGTGGGTAAGGGCAACAAAGAGCGCCTTGTTTACCTGAACGGCGCCTGCATCGACGCATTGCACCATTACTGCGCCGCCCGGGCCGCCCTGCCCAATTTACAGGACAAACAAGCCCTGTTCGTCTCAAAGCGCACCGGCAAACGGCTGGGCACGCGGCGCGTGGAGCAGATCATCGAGCGCTGCCTGCAGGCTGCCGGGCTTTCCGGAAAGGGTTATTCGCCCCACAAGCTGCGGCACACCGCCGCCACCCTGATGTACCGCCACGGCAACGTGGATATGCTGGAATTAAAAGAGATCCTGGGGCACGAACATGTGTCCACCACCGAGATTTATACTCACATCAACACGGAAAAGCTGCGTCAGGCGGCCAGCTCCACTCCCCTTTCCCGCATGAAGTTTCAGCCCCAGAGCGACCTGCCCGCCGAACCGAAGGCCGGCCAGCCTCCCGATTCAAAAGATGCCGGCGAACCAGAGTGAAAGCGCCACAGAGCAGGCGCACGGGACCATGGCTGCAAAACACAGCGCCAGGTAGCGGTGCACCAGGCACTTGGAGCTTTGGCGCAGCGCCGGGGGGAACTGCCCGGTACAGCCCTGGGCCAGGCCGAGCGACACGCGTAAAGCAAATGCGCTTAACAGTATTACAATAAGGCTGCCCAACACCTCGGGCAGCCAAAATACCAGTGCCTGCAAAAACAGGCCTTTTACAGTGCCCACCTGGGTGTAGAGCAGGGCGAAAAAACAACCGGTTCCCGCGCCCTTGACCACTAAAAACAGGGGGATAAGGCCGCAGCCGAGCACACAAAAGCCCAGCATAAGCACGAGGGTGAGCTGCACGAACAGCGATAAAAAGCTTGTGCTGAAAATAAGGGGCTGGTTGCCTGTTTTGTGCAGATTTAAGTTAAACTGAGTAAAATACGCTGCATAGGCCAGCAATTTTTCGCTCAAAAAGCTCACACATACCGCTCCCGCGGCAAGGCCCGCCAGGTACAGCGCGCCCATGCCGCAGGCGAGCCGGTTGGCCCGCCTGCGGTGCGCAGCGCCCGCTTTTACCGCATGGGAAGGCAGGGGCGCCGGCGCAGGCTTTGGTTTGGGCGGCCGCGGCGGGGGTGCGGGGGGCTGCGGCCTTTGGGGCGGCGCCGGCCGCGGTGCAGGAGCTGCCGATTCCAGTGCCGGGCTGTGATACGTCCACATAAGCTTGTACCTCTTTTGTTTTTTGGTAACAATTTATGCGCGCGATGCTCCGGGTATGACAAGCGGCAGGGATCAACGGGCAAAAAGCCCTGTTCCCTGCCGCTTTTTATTGCTTTTTAGGCTTCCCGCTTAAAGGCAGCGGGGCCGCATAGCCCCAAAAACAGCCTTTCCTTGCGCCGGGGTGTTTTCATTTTGCGTGGTGCGTGCGCAGCTGCTTTTCTGCGGCCAAAATGCCAAGATAACCGCCAAAGCAGCCTGCCAGCAGATAGCACACCAGCTTGATGGAGGCCAGCGTGGTAAATTCGAACTGGCCGTTTAAAAGCGCTGCCGCCAGGTAGATCACAAAGAAAAACGCGCCGGCGCAAAGGCCGCAGAACAGACCGTTCTTTTTGATCTTTTTGGCCAGCACATGGGCGCTCACAAAACACCCCACGCACACGGCCGCGGTTGCGAGGGGCACGGCCCACCAGGCCGGGATCTGGGTCTTTGTGAACAGCCAACTGAAAATAAGCAGCAGTATAAAGGTTGCGGCAAGGCCGCACACCAGGGCTGCCGCCACCGGTGCAAACTGTTTTGCGGCTTGGGCGGATTGTGCCGGCCGGGGGCCGGGCCGATTGTTCTTTGGCATAAAAAAACACCTCCATGCACACCACATCGTATGCAGGAAGGTGTTCTTTTAAAACATTTATTTCTTTTCGGGGGTGGCGGCGGGATCCAGGTTCAGCTTCTCCACGGCCTGAATGGCTGCGCGGCGGAAACGGATCTTGGTGCGGTCGCTGCCGGTTTCCATCACGAAGGTGTCTTCTTTGATGGCGATCACGCGGCCGATAATGCCGCCGATGGTGGTAACCTCATCGCCGATCTCCAGAGAATTGCGCATCTCGGCTTCTTTTTTCTGCTGCTTTTTCTGGGGGCGATACAGGAACAGGTACATCACCACAACCATCACGCCCAGCATGATGAACATGCTGGCCATACCGGCAGTGCCTTCCGCACCAGCTGTTAAAAACGCAAAATTCATAGCTTTTTAAAACTCCTCTCGAAATGGGTTCGAATGTTATCATTATAGCCTATTAACCGGCTTTATGCAAGAGAAAACGGGCATTTTAGATGCGTGTATCCAGCAGGGTCACATATTGGCGGTGGAAAGCTTCAAAGGTCCCCTCGTCCAGCGCGGCGCGGATGCGCTCCATCAGGCGGTTATAAAAATAGAGGTTATGCATCACGGCAAGGCGCATGCCCAGCATCTCGTCCGCCTTGAACAGATGGCGCAGGTAGGCGCGGCTGAAATTGCGGCATACCGGGCAGTCGCACAGGGGGTCGATGGGGTTTTCGTCCCGTTCATACTTCAGGTTTTTGATATTGATCACACCGCTCCAGGTGTTCAAATGGCCATGGCGCGCATTGCGGCTGGGCATCACGCAGTCGAACAGGTCCACGCCGCGCCGCACGCCCTCCAGGATATTGCCCGGCGTGCCGACCCCCATCAGATAACGGATCCTGTCTTTGGGCATAAAGGGCTCCACCGCGCTGATGATGCGGTACATCTCCTCGGCGGGCTCGCCCACCGCCAGCCCGCCAATGGCATACCCGTCCAGCTCCATCTCCGCAATGCGCTTCATGTGCTCCACCCGCAGGTCCTCAAAGGTGCAGCCCTGGTTGATGCCGAACAAAAGCTGCTGCGGGTTGACCGCCCGCCCCTCGGCTTTCAGGCGGGCCAGCTCCGCCTTGCAGCGGGCCAGCCAGCGGGTGGTGCGCTCGCAGCTGGCTTTGGAGTAATCGTGCTGCGCCGGGTTCTCCACACACTCGTCAAAGGCCATGGCGATGGTGGAGCCGAGGTTCGCCTGAATGCGCATGCTCTCCTCGGGCCCCATAAAGATTTTGTGGCCGTCCAGGTGGGAGTGAAAGGTCACCCCCTCCTCGGTGATGTGACGCAGCTTTGCCAGGCTGAAGACCTGAAAGCCGCCGCTGTCGGTAAGAATGGGGCCGTCCCACCGGGTAAAGCGGTGCAGCCCACCCAGTTCGGCAACCAGGCCGTCGCCCGGGCGCAGGTGCAGATGATAGGTGTTGCACAGCATCACCTGGCAGCGGATCTCTTTCAGATCGAACGCCGACAGGCCGCCCTTGATGGCGGCGGCGGTGGCCACGTTCATGAACGCCGGGGTCTGCACGGTGCCGTGCACGGTACAAAACTCGCCCCGGCGCGCCGTGTGTTCAGTTTTGAGCAAACGGTAAGCCATGTGAAACGATATCCTTTCTTTCCTATGGGGGCAGGCGGGCTCATTACAAAATGAGCATTGCATCCCCAAAAAACGAGCGGTGCAGGGACACTTCCCTACACCGCTTTTTCTATATTTTATTATAACAGGCATGTTCCGGAAAGTCAACATCTCAAACGGCGGCAAAAAACGAAACCTTTATAAATCTTAAGGCGGAAGTAAAGGCAGGATAAAGGTTCGGCGGTTATTCTGATATGCAGAACGCAGAATGCGCCGAATCACGGTGCGAAATGCTGTGTAAAGGAGTCAAGTTATGAAAATTCAGTTCAAACACTTTATAAGACGCCACCGGAAAATGGCGGTACTGAGCCTTGTTGTAGTGCTGGCCGCCGGGGCAGGCATTGGGATGCTGCGTCTGCGGGCCGGGGCGCCCGTTTCGGGCGAGGGCGGCGCTTTGGAGTATGCGCGTACAGTCACTCTGGAAAAAGGAGAGTTGAATGAATCGGTGAATGTGTCCGGCACCGTGGAAAGCGCTGAGCTTTCCTCTGTTACCACCCTTTTGACCGCCAAGGTGAAAACCGTTTCTGTAAAAATAGGCGATCAGGTGAACAAGGGCGATATTATCTGCACATTGGACGACACCGACCTTCGCAAGGAGCTGGCAGACAAAAAGCAAAGCCTGACCCAGGAGCAGCAAAAGCTGAAGGAAGCCTACGAACGCACTCTGGCACAAGTGCAGACTGCCAAAGACTCTAAAAAGGCGGAACAAAGTGTTCAGGACCTGCGGGTAAGCGAGGCCCAGCGCACACTGAACAGCGCAAAAGCCGCGCTGGATGCGGTTACGCCGGCTTACAACGCCGCCAAATCAAATTACAGCACCATGATGACTGCGGTTTCTCCCTGGCAGAATGCCGCCGACGCTGCAGCAGCAGCCAGCCAAGCAGCCTACAATACCTGGATCGCCGCGGGAGGCACTTCCACCGGAATGGAATACGAAGCCTACCAGGCGGCGCAGGCAGACCTTACCGAGAAACAGGCCGCTTTGGATGAAGCGCGGAAGTTATACAACGCCGATGCGTATTCTGCCGCGCTGGAAACGGCCCAGCAAGCATACGACCCCGCCGCTGCAGCCGTGCAGGCCGCGCAGGCGGCTTTCGAACAGGCCACCGCAGCGCGTCATCAGACGCTGGATTCGATTGACGCAACAATAAACCAGGCGGTCGCGGCAGCGCTGGACGCAAAAAAGCAGATGGACCAAGGCGTTTCTGCCAAGGAGATCGAGGAACTGGAGAAAAAGCTGGAGGACACGGTGCTGCGCGCTGAAACCAGCGGTAAGATCACAGAGTTGAAGGTCAATGTGGGCAGCCTTTGCAAAGGAGACGTGGCCACCATTCAGTCCACCGAAAAGCTGATTGTTTCGGTGAAGATCCCGGAATATGCCATCGGAAAAGTGACAGTTGGCATGGCGGTGAATTTAACAAGCGACGCGGTGGCAGGAACGATCCCTGGTACGCTGGCCCGCATCTCCCCCACCGCTTCAGAGGGTGAAAGCGGCGGTTTTCCGGCGGATGTGGCCGTGAACAAGCCGGAAAGCCTTTTTATAGGAAGCAAGGCAAAAGCCGAGATCATCATTTCTTCCAAAACAAACGTTTTTACCGTGCCGCTGGATGCGGTGCGCCAAAACAGTGCAGGTCAGGATGTTATTCTGGTAAAACAGGCCGATGGGACCTTTGCGGAAACCCCCGTGACCACCGGAGCCAGGAATGATTATTTTGTAGAGGTATCCAGCAGCAGGATCGCGGCTGGCGCCGAGGTGCTGGCGGATGCAGCCCAGGACGGCATGGACCCGGATGCGGAGCCCCCGGCTGCGGAAACAGAGAATGCGGAAACGGAGAACAACATATGAGCTATGAAGCAAGGTCAGCGCCGCTCATTGAGATGCGCGGCATTGTAAAGACCTATAACATCGGCAAAGAAAACGAGCTGGAGATCCTGCACGGCATTGATCTCACGGTACACGCCGGGGAATTTGTGGCCATCGTTGGTGAATCCGGATCAGGCAAATCCACACTCATGAACATCATCGGCGCGCTGGATAAACCCACACAGGGCTGTTATCTGCTGGACGGCATCGATGTACGCAGAGCCGGGCGGGATGAAATGAGCGAGGTGCGAAACCGTAAAATCGGTTTCGTGTTCCAGAATTTCAACCTGATCGGCCGGACTACGGCACAGAAAAATGTGGAGCTGCCTATGCTGTACGCGGGCGCCGGGAGCCGCCGCCGGGAACAGCGGGCGCGGGAACTGCTGGACCTGGTGGGAATGGAAACGCGCCGCCTGCACCAGCCCAACGAGCTTTCTGGCGGGCAGAAGCAGCGTGTCGCCATTGCGCGGAGTCTGGTCAACGATCCGGCCATCCTGCTGGCCGATGAACCCACAGGCGCGTTGGATTCTGAAACCAGCCGTACCGTGATGGACATTTTTCACCGCCTGCACCGCGACCAGGGAAAAACCATTGTGCTTATCACCCACAGCCAAGATCTGGCCGCCGAATGTCCGCGTATCGTCAAACTGAAAGACGGCAGGGTCGCTGCCGACCAAAGAAAGGAGTCATTCCATGCCGGTGCTTGAAAATGTCCGCCTTGCGCTGACGAGCCTGCGGGCCAACAAACTGCGTGCGCTGCTTACAATGCTGGGCATTATCATCGGAATCGGTGCGGTTATCACCATTATCACAATCGGCGATTCCCTTACAGGCGCCTTCAACGATGAAATGTCCAAATTCGGCGCGCGCAACATCACGCTGGAGGTTCGCCAGAAAGGAGATCCTTTTTATGAACAAGCAGGAGAAGGCGGCGGCATTGCCATGGAGGGGGAAATAATCGACTCCTTTGAATACCGCAGTCCCGGCGCAGCCGATATGCTCACAGAAGGCATGCTGAACGAATACCGCGAAAAATTTTCCGGCCAATTAGAGGCCTTTGCGGTTAACGAGAAATTCGGCAGCGTTGCGGTAACGAACGGGCGCTTCAAAGCCCTGGCTTCCCTGGTGGGCGCTACCGCCGACCAGATGAAGATCGACCAGCTGAAGCTGCTGTCGGGCCGCTTTCTTACCGAAAAGGACGGCGGGCAGCTGCGTGCGGTGGCCACGGTGAGCGATGTGTTCGTGCAGCAATATTACGGCGGAAGAAAAACACCGGGAGAGGCGCTGGGCCAGAGCTTCAAACTGGAAGTCGAGGGCAGGTTGCTTCACCTTTACATTGTGGGCGTTTACAAATATCAACCGCCGGATGGAATGCGCTCCACTGGAAAAGGTGTGGAAACGAACCTGTATCTTCCCTTGGCTACCGGCCAAAAGCTGCTGCAAAAGCCCGGTGGATATGCATCCGCAACGCTGCAGATCGGAAAAGAAACCGACACCGCGCTGTTTTTAAAACGCACCAACGCCTTTTTCAACAGTTTTTATGCACGGAATCCTTACTTTACCGCTTCTGCCAGCAGCATGGCGGAAATGATGAAATCCGTAAACAAGATGACCGAGAACATTAAGCTGGGCATCAGCGCCATCGCGGCTATTTCGCTTCTGGTGGGCGGCATCGGAGTGATGAACATTATGATGGTATCCGTAACAGAGCGAACACGGGAGATCGGGGTGCGCATGGCGCTTGGTGCGAAAGCCCGCACCATTCTGTTTCAATTTATTGTGGAGGCGATCATCGTCTGCCTGATCGGTGGTATGATCGGTGTGCTGGCTGGCATTGCACTGGGCAGTGCGGGAGCGTCTATAATGGGCTATCCTGCCCGGCCTTCTCTGTGGGCTGCATTGGGGGCGGTGGTGTTCTCCATGTCCATCGGTGTATTTTTTGGATATTATCCCGCCAAAAAAGCAGCCCAGTTGGACCCGATCGAAGCGCTGCGTTATGAATAACAGCACATATGTAGGCACGGCAGGCTTTGCGGACTGGGCCATGTTGGTGTACAATGGAAACCGGAGGTGACGGATATGGGATATACCATCCTTGTTGCGGAAGACGACAGCGACATTGTGGAACTGATAGAGCTGTATCTGGAAAACGATGGATACCGGGTGTTGACCGCCGCAGACGGAGTATCGGCGCTGGAGCTGGTGCGCCGTGAGCAGATTGATCTGGCCGTGCTGGACATCATGATGCCGCGCATGAACGGCTATGAGCTCACCAAGGCCATCCGCGCCCAAAGCAACTTTCCCATTATCATCTTGTCCGCCAAAAACGCCGACAGCGACAAGATCCTGGGCCTTAACCTGGGGGCGGACGATTACCTGACAAAGCCGTTCAATCCACTGGAGATCATTGCACGGGTAAAATCCAACCTGCGGCGTTTTTATGAGCTGAACCCCGCGGGTACCACCGCACCTGGCTCCGGTACGCGGCTGTCCGTGGGCGGGCTGGAGCTGGACCCGGCCTCTTTTTCCCTGACCAAGGACGGCGTACCGGTGACCTTAACGCCGATGGAATACAAAATCATGGCCTGCTTAATGAAAGCGCCGGGGCGCATTTTCACCAAGGTGCAGTTGTACGAAGCCGCTAACGGCGCATATTTCGAGAGTGATGAAAACACCATGATGGTGCATATCTCCAAGCTGCGGGATAAGGTGGAAAACGACCCCAAAAACCCGCGCTATATCAAAACCGTCCGGGGATTGGGGTACAAAATTGAAAATACACAATAAATGGAATGGGCGGCTGGCATTTGCGCTGCTGCGCGGCCTCATGGTATTCACTCTGACCATCGCGCTGACGGCAACGGCGCTGTACGCCATGTACAGCCGCGCGGTGGAAACGCTGATGAACGGCCTTCCCGGCAAGGACCTTCTGCATTATGTGCCGCAGCTCGCCTCTGGGGAATACCGCCGGTTCCCCGCCAGGAAGCTGTTGGGCCGCACAGGTTACATCGATATAACGGACACCGAAGGAAACGTGCTGTACACCAGCGGCGCGGCAGATAAACAAAAATACAGTGCCACAGCCCTGATGTGCATCCCTTTGTACCAGAAAAACGCCTATGTTGCGGTGACGCAGCAGCAAGACAAAGATGGAAAGCCATACACGCTGGTGGCACAGGGCAGTACATCCGGAGAAAAGGACGATGATCTGCAGGAGATTGCCTTGCTGGACGAAAAACACAACGTCATCTACTCCGGCCTGCCCAGGAATGTCACCACGCTGGACGAGGAATCATACGGCTATATGACCCAAACGCTGCCGGAGGGATACCTGATCTGGCGCCTGCCTTTCGCTGCGCAGGACGGCCAGGCACGCATGCTCATTTTATACGAACAAATACCGGGAGATGCGGAATATCTTCGCCTGAACCAGATGCGGCTCGAATTGATCGTAGTGTTTTTTGTGCTTTATGCAGGAATCATGCTGGTGCTGACCTTCTGGCTGAACCGAAAAATCAACCGGCCGCTGGAAGTACTCAACAGCGGATTGATGACCCTCGCAGACGGCCGGCGCAGCCAGCCCATCGACTATCGCGGCCCACAGGAGTT
Organism: Oscillospiraceae bacterium; assembly: GCA_022835495.1. Lineage (NCBI taxonomy): Bacteria > Bacillati > Bacillota > Clostridia > Eubacteriales > Oscillospiraceae > Oscillospiraceae bacterium. Next base: position 2,039,077 of record BQOK01000001.1, on the reverse strand, counting down.
TGAACAGATCTGCACCAGCTTCAACCAACTGGCTTTGCGCCTGGCACAAAGCGAGGAACGGCGCAGGCAGCTGGAGGAGGACCGTCAGAAAATGCTGGCGGACATTTCTCACGATTTAAAAACGCCCATCACGGTCATCCAGGGATATTCCAAAGCGGTCTGTGACGGACTGATCCCGGAAGAAAAGCTTCCCAAATACCTTCAAACGATCTATCAAAAATCCAATGGACTGACTGCTCTGATCAACACTTTTTATGAATACAGCAAGCTGGAGCACCCGGATTTTTCGCTGTGCCCGGTGCAGACAGACCTCTGCGAATTCATGCGGGAATATCTTGCGGCAAGATACAGCGAACTGGAGCTCTCGGGCTTTTGCCTGGAGGTGGATATTCCGGAAACGCCACTGTTGTGCATGATCGACACCCCGGTGTTCACGCGTGTACTGGAAAATCTGACAGCCAACGCGCTGCGGCATAACCCCAGCGGCACGACCATGTTCTTCCGCGCTTCTCTTTGGGGTCAAAAAGCGTGCATCCTGGTGGCCGACGATGGAGTGGGCATTCCACCCAAACTGGCACAAAACATCTTTGAGCCCTTTGTGGTGGGGGATGAGTCCCGCAGCTCGCGCCAGGGGTCTGGACTGGGCCTGGCTGTTAGCCGGCACATTGTGGAGGCGCACGGCGGTACGATCCGGCTGGTCATACCGCCTGACGCCGGCTACAGCACAGAATTTGAACTGCTGCTGCCCACAGTGCCTGCAAAGCAGCAATAATTAAAAGCGGCGCCTGCTTAGCAAACAGCAGACGCCGCAACTTTTTGGAATAAGTACCGGGCTTTTGCGGGTTCCTTTCTGCTCAAAAATTTTACTCACATCACGAGCATTGCATCCCCGAAACTGAAAAAGCGGTAGCGGCGGGCCACCGCCTCCTTGTAGGCGGCCATGGTGCGCTCGTACCCATAAAAGGCACTCACCAGCATGATCAGCGTGCTTTCCGGCAGGTGGAAATTGGTGATCAGGCCGTCCATGCAGCGGAACTGGCACCCGGGGTACAAAAAAATATCGGTATCTCCGCTGCAGGGGCGGATCTCGCCGTACTTTGCCGCCACGGATTCCAAGGTGCGGCAGCTGGTGGTCCCCACGCAGATCACGCGGCCCCCCGCCGCCTTTGTTTCGTTGATGCGCCGGGCCGTCTCGGCGCTCACGCTGTACCATTCCGAGTGCATCTGGTGGTCGGCGATGTCGGCCTCCTTTACCGGGCGGAAGGTCCCCAGCCCCACATGCAGCGTTACCTCGGCGATGCCGATTCCCTTTTGCCGCAGCCTGTCCATCAGTTCAGGGGTAAAATGGAGGCCGGCCGTGGGAGCCGCCGCGCTGCCCAGCTCCTTGGCGTACACGGTTTGATACTGGCTTTGGTCTTCAAGCTGCTCGGTGATATAGGGCGGCAGGGGCATTTTTCCGAACGCATCCAGCTTTTCATACAGGGTCTGGGTGTCGTAAGTGAATTCCACCAGCTTGTTGCCGTCCTCGGCTGTTTCCAAAACGGCGGCGGTCAGGGTACCGTCGCCAAACGTTACCCGCTGGCCGGGGCGCAGGCGCTTGCCCGGCTTTGCCAGGCACTCCCACACATCGCCCTTCACCTGGCGCAGCAGCAAAAGTTCACAAATGCCGCCGGTTTCGGGTTTTGTGCCGATCAAACGGGCGGGCAAAACCTTGGAATTGTTCACAACCAGCAAATCACCGGCATTTAATAGGTCAACCAGGTCGCGGAACACGCGGTGCTGCATTTCGCCCGTGGCGCGGTCAAGACAGAGCAGCCGGGCGGAATCGCGGGGGTCGGCCGGCTGCTGTGCAATGAGCTCCTGGGGAAGATCGAACCAAAAATCTTTTTTCAGCATGGATAATTTGCCTCTCTTAATTGACATTGCAAAAGCGCAATGCTATAGTAAGAACATGTACAGAGGCGCGGTTTTCATGAGTAGCGTCCGGCTGGCTGCCAAGCCATATGCTGGGGGTGAAAGGGGCAACCGCCGAAGGACGTGTTCGGCAACCACGTGCCTGGCTTCAACGCCGAAAGGCCTGAAGCTGTCATGCCCCACAGGGCATGGTGCGCTGTGCATGTGTTATGCAATCTAATTTATTATATTGCATACGTTGCCGGTTTTCAAGCCGGTTTTTTTTGTATCCGGCGTTCAAAAACAAAAAATAAAGGGTGCTTTTGTGGGAACGAAAGGAGTAAACTGAAATGAAGGATTTTCGCGTGGGCGTGATCGGCGCCACCGGTATGGTGGGCCAGCGCTTTATCTCCCTGCTGGAACATCATCCCTGGTTTCACCTGGCTGTTGTAGCGGCGTCGGCAAGGTCCGCCGGCAAAACGTATGAAGAGGCCGTGGGTGGGCGCTGGGCCATGCCCTCCCCCATGCCCGAGGCGGCAAAACACATGGTGGTGCTGGATGCAGCCCATGTGGAGGAGATCGCCCGCCAGGTGGATTTTGTATTCTGTGCGGTAAATATGAAAAAGGATGAGATCAAAGCGCTGGAAGAGGCCTACGCCCAGGCCGAATGCCCGGTTATTTCCAACAACAGCGCTCACCGCTTCACCCCGGACGTTCCCATGGTGGTACCCGAAATTAACGCCGGGCATATCCGCATCATCGAGGCCCAGCGCCGGCGCCTTGGCACAAAACGCGGCTTCATTGCGGTAAAATCCAATTGCTCGCTTCAAAGCTATGTGCCTGCACTGCACCCCTTAAAGGAAGAATTCGGGCTCACGAAAGCCCTGGTCTGTACCTATCAGGCCATCTCCGGTGCCGGCAAGACCTTTGACACCTGGCCGGACATGGTCGACAACTGCATCCCTTACATCGGCGGCGAAGAGGAAAAAAGCGAACAGGAACCGCTGAAGCTGTGGGGCAGCATCGAGGGAGGAGCCATTGTGCCCGCGGCCTCCCCCGCCATCACCGCCCAGTGCCTGCGCATCCCTGTATCGGACGGCCACATGGCCGCCGTGTTTATGAGCTTTGAAAAAAAGCCCACAAAAGAAGAGATCCTGGCCCGCTGGGCCTCTTTTGAGGGCGAAGCCCAGCGCCTGGCCCTGCCCAGCGCGCCCAAACAGTTTTTGCACTATTTTGAAGAGAGCGACCGCCCGCAGACAAAGCTGGACCGCAATCTGGAAAACGGCATGGCGGTTTCCATCGGCCGCCTGCGGGAGGACACCCAGTACGATTACAAGTTTGTCTGCCTGTCGCACAATACCCTGCGGGGCGCCGCGGGCGGTGGGGTGCTGCTGGCGGAATTGCTTGCCGCAAACGGCTATTTTGACTGACGCATTTAATTCATAGAGGGAGTTGTTGCACATGAAAAAGGTGATTTTTACCGGTTCCGGCGTGGCCATCGTGACACCCATGAAGCCGGACGGTCAGGTGGATTTTGAAGAGTTGGGCCGCGTGATTGAATTCCAGATTGAAAACGGTACCGATTCTATCGTAATCTGCGGCACCACAGGCGAATCGGCCACCTTAAAGGACGGCGAACACCTGGAATCCATCCGCTGTGCCGTGGAAACCACGGCGGGCCGGGTGCCGGTGATCGCGGGCACCGGTTCCAACGATACCGCCCATGCGGTGGAAATGTCCAGGGAAGCGGCCGCCCTGGGCGCAGACGCAGTTCTGTTGGTGACCCCGTACTATAACAAAACCAGCCAGGCCGGTTTGGTAAAGCACTTTAACACCATTGTGGACGCCGCGGGCCTGCCCGCGATCCTGTATAACGTGCCCTCCCGCACCGGGATCAATATTCAGCCGGAAACCGCGCTGGAGCTTTCCAAAAACCCGCTGATCTGCGGTATTAAAGAGGCCAGCGGCAACATCAGCCAGATCGCCCAGATGGCGGCGCTTTGCGGGGATGAGCTGCCGCTTTATTCCGGCAACGACGACCAGGTGGTTCCCCTGCTCTCGCTGGGCGGCAAGGGCGTGATCTCGGTGGTCGCCAACATTGACCCCGCCCGGATGCACCGCATGTGCCAGCTCTGGTTTGAGGGGAAAACCGCCGAGAGCGCGCGCCTGCAGCTCGAGAGTATGGGGCTGTGCAAGGCCATGTTCTGCGATGTGAACCCCATCCCGGTAAAAGCGGCCATGAACATGATGGGCTGGAACGCCGGGCCCTGCCGGTTGCCGCTGGCCCCCTTGAGCCAGGAGCACGAGGCATTTGTAACGGCCCAGCTGCACAGCGCGGGCTTGCTTTAAGTGCGCGCGGCCCGGCACAACACCTTGTGTGCCGGGCCGGATTTTTCTATGACGTATAAAAAGTGAGGAACACTTTATGACCGATATCATTATTCAGGGGATCAACGGCCGCATGGGCCGCACTTTATGCGAACTGATCGGCCAGCGCCGGGATTGCCGTGTGGTGGGCGGCGTGGATATCACCCCCCAAAGCGGCGCGGTGCCTGTGGCTGCCAGTTTGGAAGAGCTTGCCATCCACGCTGATGTGCTGATCGATTTTTCCAGCCCGGCTGCCACGCAGAACGCGCTGCGCTGGTGCGAAAAAAATGGGCTGCCCAGCGTGGTGTGCACCACGGGGCTGGATCAGGAAACCATCGACCTTATCCGTACGGTGAGCCGCAGCGTGGCGGTATTCAAAAGCGCCAATATGTCGCTGGGCATCAACCTGCTGGCCCAGCTTGCGCAAAAGGCGGCCGCCGCCCTTGGCCCCGGCTATGATATTGAGATCATTGAAAAGCACCACCACAACAAGGTGGACGCGCCCAGCGGCACCGCCCTGCTTTTGGCCGATGAGATCAACCGCGTGGCGGCGGAACCTTATGAATACGTATACGACCGGCACACGGTAAGGCAGCCGCGGGGCAAGCGTGAGCTGGGGCTCCACTCGGTGCGGGGCGGCAGCATTGTGGGGGATCACGAGATCCTGTTCTGCGGCCCGGACGAGGTCATCACGTTAAGCCACAGTGCCGGCTCCCGCACGGTATTTGCCAACGGAGCGGTAAACGCAGCGGTCCTTTTGGCTGGTAAAGCGCCAGGGCTTTACACCATGAAAGACCTGATGAACGAGCTGCTGTGACCCTTGTGGCGGCATTAACCGGAAAATAAGGAACGAAAAACATGAAAAAGCGATTGACAGCGCTGCTGGTTTCGGCGGCGGTGCTTTTGGCCTTGCTGGTTGTGGCGGTCGGTTTTTACCAAACCACGCCGGAAGAAAGCACGCCCCCCGCCAGCGCCGCACCTGTGCAGTCCCCCACCCCCACCCCCACCCCGCAGCCCACGCCTGCCGTGACCGTGCTGCGTTTTTCGGCCACGGGCGACAACCTGATCCACAATGGGATCTATAACTAAGCGCTGCGCCGCGCCCAGAACGCGGGAAAAGACGGCTATGATTTTTCGTTCTGTTACGATCAGGTGCGCGATTTTTATGCCGGGTGCGACGTCAACTGGCTCAACCAGGAAACCCTGGTGAACGACGAGCTGGAACCCAGCACCTATCCCTGCTTTTCCACCCCTGGCGACCTGGGCCGGGCAGCCTATGACGCGGGCTTCCGCGTGTTCAGCCTTTCTAACAATCATACGTATGACAAAGGCGCGGAGGGCATTGCGGCCACCCGGCGCTTTTGGGCCTCCATGCCGCAGGATGCCCTCACCTGCGGGCTATATGCGGGCGAGGCAGATTACGAAACGATCCCCATCCAGGAAAAGGACGGGGTGCGCATTGCGTATCTCTCGTACACTGAGCACACCAACGGAATCCGAACCCCGCAGGGCGCCGAGGCCAACGTAATCTACACCAGCGAACTTGAGGTGATGCAGCGCCAGCTCGAGCTGGCACGCCAGCAGGCCGACCTGGTGATTGCAGGGGTCCACTGGGGCGTGGAGGGCAGCCACACGGTAACCCAGGCCCAGCGGGAGCTCGCCCAAAAAATTGCCGACTGGGGCGCAGATGTGATCATCGGCACCCACCCCCATGTGGTGCAGGACGCCCAGTGGCTCACCACGGCGGATGGCCGCCCGGCCTTTGTGGCCTATTCCCTGGGCAATTTTTTAAACGCCCAGTCCACGGCCGACACCATGATCGGCGCGGTTCTGTGCTTTGAGATCCAAAAAACGACCCAGCCGGATGGAAGCAGCAAAACCGAGGTTCTGGACCCTTATTTTCGCCCCACTGTGAACCATTACGGCAGCAACTATTCCCAGATACGGGTCTACTGGCTGGAGGACTACACCGACGAACTGGCCCAAAGCCACGGGGTGCGGCAGAACTTCCCCAATTTCAGCAGGGCGTATATCGAATCGGTGCTGAAAAGCAGCATCGACAACGCGTTTTTAAAAGAATAAGGAGTTGTAACCAATGTACGGTATTTCCCGGATCTCCTGCCAGCAGGATGTAATGCTGGTCACCTTCCCCGAAGCGGACCAGGGCGCGGGCAGCATGGCCGCTTTCCTCACCGCCTTTTCAGACGCAGGCGTGAATATGGATATGATCAGCCAAAGCATCCCGAAAGGCGCCAAGGCGGATCTGAGCTTTACCACAAGTTACGAAAATTGGGCCCTGGTGATGCAGACCCTGCCCCGTTTGACGGCGGGTAAAAGCGGCCCGGCCCCCCTCATTGGCGGCGGCTACAGCAAGCTGAACCTGTTTGGCCAGGAGATGGAAGGCATGTGCGGCGTTGCGGCCAGGGTCCTGGCGGTACTGGCCGGGGCAAAGGTCGGTGTGGAGCTGATTACCACCAGTTCGGTGGACATCAGCCTTTTGGTGGCTGCCGAGGATGAAGATACTGCGCTTTCCGCCTTGAAAGAAGCATTTTCTCTCTGAAGTTTTTTTGAAGACTGCGTTGCTTTAACGGGTTTTGAAGGCCAAAAGCCGGGCGCTTTGCGCCCGGCTTTTTTGTCGCTTTCCTCACAATTTACGCTGTTCGTGTGATTTTTCGTTCGTTTTGTTCACAGAGGGCGGTTATATTTTTGTCTGTAAAAAAGCTTCAGTTGAAGTCCCCCGGCTTCAGCCGGGGTCCCAGGTGGAAAGCGCCTGCTCCAAAGTTGGGATCCACGCGGGCCGCACCATATCCTTTGCATTTTTTGCGTCTGCTGGGTCAGGCACGCTCCAATAGTATTCCTGCGGCTGTGTCCAGTAGACCCTGCCCCCCTGGAAATAACAGGTCAGCTGAACGCTTTCCAGGCTGTAGGGCGTGGTCCGCCCCGCATCCGCAAGCGAAAGCATCACCTTTCCCTGTTCCAGCCCGTCTTCCAGCCCAAAGCCGAACAAACGATATCCGGTCACGGTGACCCCCTGCTCCAGGAGCACCGTAAGGGCCGTTTCGATCTCCTGCCGGCTTTTTGTGCCGCCGGCCGCCAAAAGCCCGGCGGCCCTGCCGGGATCGCCGTTGTACAGCGCCTCGCCGATCTGCCTGCTTTTCAGGCAGCTGCAGATCGTGGTAAAGCCCACCCCTTCGCCCCGCAGCTGGTTTGCCCCGAGCGCGGCGCACACGACCATAATGACACCCAGGAAAACAAACGCGCAGGTTTTTGCGATCACGCCCAATTTGAATCTCCGGGCAGCCGCTTTTAACCCGGCATTGGCCTGCCGCGCAGAGATTATAGACGCCTGCTCCGCAGGCGCCTCGCTCGTCATGGCGCGCAACGCGGCCTTGCATTCTTCGCAGCCCGCCAGATGAGTTTTCATAAGCGCAGTGGTCTGTGGGCTGCACAGCCCTTCTGCGTAGCTGGGCAAAAGATCCCGAACCACGCAACACTCCAGATTCATTCCTGCATCTTCTCCTTATCGTTTTGCAATTTTTGCTTTGCCCTGTAAAAAGTGACCCGTGTCCAGTTTTCCGTGCGGCCGGTCACCCGCGCGATCTGGGCAAAGCCCAGGCCGCCGAACACCCGCAAATACACCACTTCCCGGGCTGTTTCCGGCAGGGCATGGATCTTTTTCAGCAGCTTTAGCTGCTGTTCTTCTGTTTCCAGGCTTTGTTCCGGCCCGGGCTGCACCGGTTCCTCCCTAAACTCCTGCCCGCTGATCCGCTGCCGCCTGGCCTGTTTGCGGCAATGGTCGTAATAGGTATTCTTTGCGATCTGGCACAGCCAGGTGGTGAGCTTGCGGGATTCGTCAAAGCTTCCGGCGTGCTTCATCGCCTTGAAAAAAGTTTCCTGACAAAGCTCCTCCGCCAGGTGCTCGCTGCGGCAAAGGCCCAGCAAAAAGCGATACACCAGCGGCCAGTACTGTGCATAGATCGTTTCCATAGATTCCACGCTTTGCCTGCCGCCTTTCTGTTTGATCTCTGCCGGATTCGCTTATAATACGCGTTAAAAAGCATTCCGTTACAACAAAAGGCCGGGTATTCCCGGCCTTTTGTTCGCTTCTATTGATCTGTTGTCCTGTGTTTTTCCCAAAGGCCCCGGCCACCACCGACGCAACCAGGCCGCGCGGCCGGGCAACAGTTTGGTGGCTGTTGGTCAAAGCTGTACCTTGTGATAGGTCTTTTTGCCCTTTTTCACTACCACGCCCTGCTGCAGAGCCTCGGCCGGCACTGCCAGCGTGGCATCGCTCACCTTTTCACCGTCCAGCAAAATGCCGCCCTGCTGGATCAGCTGGCGCGCCTCCCGCTTGCTGGGCACAAGGCCTGCCGCCAGCAGCAGATCCAAAATGCCGATGCTGCCGCCGGTGAGCTGCCCGGGGGTCAGCGTGGTGCAGGGCATATTCACGGTATCCCCCGCGCCGCTGAACAGCCCGCGGGCGGTCTGCTGCGCCTTTTCGGCCTCCGCCTCGCTGTGCACGAGCTTGGTCAGCTCAAATGCCAGCACCTCTTTGGCCCGGTTCAGCTGGCTGCCCTGCCACTGGTCCATGGCGTCGATCTGCTCCAGCGGCAGGTCGGTGAGCATGCGCAGGCACTTGAGCACGTCCGCATCGTCCACATTGCGCCAGTACTGGTAGAACTCGTACGGGCTGGTTTTTTCCGGGTCCAGCCACACCGCGCCCTTTTGGGTCTTGCCCATCTTTTTGCCCTCGCTGGTGAGCAGCAGGGTGATGGTCATGGCATAGGCGTCCTTGCCCAGCTTGCGGCGGATCAGTTCGGTGCCGCCCAGCATATTGGACCACTGGTCGTCGCCACCGCACTGCATGTTGCAGCCCAGGGTCTGAAACATGTGGTAAAAATCGTAGGACTGCATGATCATGTAGTTGAATTCCAAAAACGAGAGGCCTTTTTCCATGCGCTGCTTATAACACTCGGCCCGCAGCATGTTGTTTACCGAAAAGCAGCTGCCCACCTCGCGCAGAAGCTCGATGTAATTCAGGTTCATCAGCCAGTCGGCATTGTTCACCATCAGGGCCTTGCCCTCGGAAAAATCAATGAACTTGCTCATCTGCTTTTTAAAGCACTCGCAGTTGTGGGCGATGGTTTCGGGGGTCATCATGCTGCGCATATCCGTGCGGCCGCTGGGGTCGCCCACCATGCCGGTGCCGCCGCCGATCAGGGCGATGGGCCGGTTGCCGGCTTTCTGCAGCCTGCGCATCAGCATCAGGGCCATAAAGTGCCCCACGTGCAGGGAATCGGCCGTGGGGTCAAACCCGATGTAAAAGGTTGCCTTGCCGGCGTTCACCAGCTCCTTGATCTCTTCCTCGTCGGTCACCTGGGCAATCAGGCCCCGGGCCGCCAGCTCGTCGTAAATGGTCATTTGGGTTTTCTTCCTCCTTGTTGTGATCTTCGGCAAAGGACATAAAAAAGCCCCCTGCCAACTTTAAATTGGCAGAGGGCGAAAGTTCGCGGTACCACCTCTGTTCGCCGGCCCCTCGCGGAGCGCGGCCTTGCGGGGTGCTTCACACCCCTGCGCTGTAACGTGCGCGCACGGCAGGGCCTACACAGAAGCGCTGCCGCTTCCTTCAACCCGCTGCTCGGGGATGTATTCGCCCGCCGCCCGCGCCGCCCTTTTCACCAGCCAGGGCCTCTCTGCACCGCGAAAGCGTGGGGTACTTGGTTCCCGTCGCCGCATTTATAGTTTAGAGTATAGCTTCCGCTGCGGGGTTTGTCAAGCCCTGCAGCCCAACATCTCCCGGGCGTTGGCCAGGCTCAATTCGGTGATCTGGTCGCCCGAGATGATCCGGGCGACCTCGCGCACGCGGCCTTCCTCATCCAAGGGGAAGATCTCGGTGTAGGTGCGCTCGGCCTGCACATTTTTTTGGATCAAAAGCTGGCTGTCGGCCTGCGCGGCGATCTGCGCGGTATGCGTGATACAGATGACCTGCCGCCCCCGCGCGGTCTGCCTGAGCTTTTGCCCGATCCGCCCCGCCGCCAGGCCCGAAACGCCGGTGTCGATCTCGTCGTAAATAATGGTGGGGATGTCGTCTTTTTCCGCCAGGGCGCTTTTGAGGGCCAGCATGATGCGCGACAATTCGCCCCCGGAGGCGATTTTGGCCAAGGGCTTTGGCGCTTCGCCGGGGTTGGCCGAGATGTAAAACTCCACCGTATCCTGGCCGGTGCCCGCCAGCGGGCCGCGGCTGTGCTGCAGCGTAAAGCGCACCCCCGGCATATTCAGGAAGGTACAGGCCTCCACCAGTTGTTTTTCCATGGCCTCGAACGCCGCCAGCCGGGTGCCGGTAAGGGCTTCGGCCGCATTGCGGGCCTGGCCGTAAAGCAGGCGCTTTTGCTCACTCAGCGCGGCAAGGGTTTCGTCCGCACGCTCGATGCCCTCCAGTTCTGCCCGCGCTTTTTCGGCATAGGCAAGCACCTCCTCCACCGAGCCGCCGTATTTCTGCTTCAGGCGGTAGATCGCATCCAGCCGCTCTTCCAGCCGGTCCAGCTCAGCCGGGTCAAACCCATAGGTTTCCAGCCGGTCCGCAAGATCCGTGGCCAGCTCGCGGGCTGTATAATACAGCTCGCTCAGGCGTTCGCTGCTCTCTTTCAGACTTTCGTCCAGCGCCGCGGCGCTTTCCAGCGAACCGCTGGCGGCCCCCAAAAGATCAGCGGCCCCGCCAAATTCGTCGCCGCCGGCAAGGGCGCCGTGGGCGGCGTTTACCTGTTCCAAAATGGTCTGCGCGTGGCTCACCACCTGCCTGCGGGCGGCCAGCTGCTCCTCCTCGCCCGGCTGCAGGGCGGCCGTGTCGATCTCATCCAGCTGAAAGCGCAGGAGTTCGGTGCGCCTTTGCTTTTCCGCCTCGTCCATGGAAAGCGCGTCTGCCTGGCGCTTGACCGCGATAAGCTGCTTGTACGCCTGCCGATAAGCGGTGTATTCGGCCTGGTTCTGGGCATAGGTATCCAGCAGGGCCAGGTGCTTTGCGGGGTTTGTAAGGCTTTGGCTGTCGTGCTGGCCGTGGATGTTGATCAGCCCGCCCGAAACTTCGCGCAGCATCGCCGCGGTGGCGGGCATGCCGTTCACCCGGCAATTGCTTTTGCCCTCGGCGCCGATCTCCCGGTAGAGCAAAAGCTCATCCCCCGCCTCATAGCCCGCTTCTTCCAGCTGGCGCTTTACCGCCCTCGGCAGGCCGGTAAAGGTGGCCCAGATGCAGGCTTTCACCGCGCCTGTGCGCACCAGGTCGCGGCTGGCGCGATTGCCCAGAATCGCATTGATCGAGTCGATCAGGATGCTTTTGCCCGCGCCGGTTTCGCCCGTGAGAACGTTCAGCCCTGCCGTAAACTGAGCCTGGGCCTTTTCAATGACCGCTACGTTTTCGATTTTTAAGTCCTTGAGCAAGTTCCAAAGGCCCCCTTTGTTAAAAAGTTTTTTGCGGGTTCAAACCGTTTGCGCCGCCGCGTTTACCCGTTTGCCACATAGCGGCCCAGCGCCCCGCAAATGGCCGCCGCCTGCCCCTCGGTGCGCATCAGGATCAAAAAGGTATCGTCGCCCGAAAGGGTGCCCACCACCTCGTATTCCCATTGCATGGAGTCAAACAGCTCGCACGCGGCGTTCGCCATGCCGGAAAAGCACTTGACCACCACCATGTGGCCGGCATAATCCACCTTCAGCACCGACTCCCGGAAGATCGTTTCAAACCGGCTTTGGGAGTGCATCGCCTGCCCGCCCGCGGCCATGGCGGGCACATAGCGGTATTTGCCGCCGCCCGCGGCTGCTTTGACCAGGTGAAGCTGCCGGATATCCCGGGACACCGTGGCCTGGGTCACCTTAAAGCCGGCCTGGTTCAGATGCTCCAGCAGATCCTCCTGCCGGTCGATGGCGTATTGCTCGATCAGCTCTAATATTTTGGCATGGCGTTCGTTTTTCAAACCAAATTACCTCCCGCGCAGCTTTTTGTCGATCGCGTCAAATTGATCGGCAGGGTTAAAGGTTATAAGCTTTACACATCTGTCCAGCAGCTCCACCTGCACTGCGCCGCCCTGCTGCAGCGCCCGCTCCTGTTCGCCGTCGCTGCTGAGCAGCGCGTGATCCCGGGCGGCCGAATCCACCCGAATGGTGATGCGCCGGTCCGCCGCAAACACGATCGAGGGGCTGTGCAGGCTGTGGGCGCAGATGGGCGTGACCACGATGCCCCGCACGTGAGCGTCCAGAATAGGCCCGCCGGCGGAGAGCGAGTAGGCTGTGGACCCTGTGGGGGTAGCCACAATCACCCCGTCGCTGCGCACATGGTTGACCAGGATGTCGTCGCAAAAAATATCAAAATCAATGGTCTGTACCTGCCGGCCCTTGTAAATCACCACATCGTTCAAAGCGGTCTGCGGATGCGCCTCGTCGCCTGCCACCGTGGCCTTTAAAAGGGCGCGCGGATCCAGCCCGAATTTGCCCTGCGCCAACAGGGTGAGCTTCTCCTGCATCTCATCCACCTCACAAGTGGCCAAAAAGCCGGTGCGGCCCAGGTTGATGCCAAGCAGGGGCCGCTCCAGCGCAAAGCAGGCTTTGGCCGCGTGCAGGATGGTGCCGTCGCCCCCCACTGTAACCAGCGCCCCGGCAAGCTCCAATGCCTGCGGCTGGGGCAAAAAGCGCGCGCCCGGAAGCGGGCACTGGGGTTCCAGCTCCGGGGGCAGCAGGACCTGTGCCCCTGCGGCGGCCAGGATCCCGGCCGCTTGAACACAAAGCCCGGTGGCCTCTGGTTTTGAAGGATTGTGCACAAGATAGACCGTCACTGCCCGCGGGCCCCCTTTCCTGATCGCTGCTCTTTTGGCTCAGGCGTCCAGAGCACTGTGCGCCGCCTGAACCACCCGCTCCGCCTCGGCTTCGGGCAGAGGGGCCGGCGGGTCGCTTTTGCGCACAAACATCAAAAACTCAATGTTCCCTTCCGGCCCTTTGATGGGCGAATAGTCCAGCCCGCACACCGAGAAGCCGTTCTGCACCGCGTACCCCGCGGCGGCCAGAAGCACCTCTTTGTGGGTGCCGGCCTCGCGCACCACGCCCTTTTTGCCCACCTTTTCGCGGCCCGCCTCGAACTGCGGTTTCACCAGGCATACGCCCGCGGCTCCGGGCGCACACACCGCCCCGGCCACCGGGAAAATATGCTTGAGGGAAATGAATGACACATCCACGCTGAAAAATTCGACCGGCTCGGCCAGCATGTCCGACGTGACATGGCGGATGTTCGTGCGCTCCATGTTCACCACCCGCTCATCGGTGCGCAGTTTCCAGGCGAGTTGGCCATACCCCACGTCCACCGCATACACCTTTACCGCGCCGTTTTGCAGCATGCAGTCGGTAAAACCGCCGGTGGAGGCGCCGATGTCCATGCACACCTTGCCGCCCGGCGTGAGCGGGAACGCCTGCATGGCCTTTTCCAGCTTCAGGCCGCCCCGGCTCACATAGCCGATGTCGTGCCCGCGGATCTCGACCCGGGCGCCCGGGTCGATCATATCGCCCGCCTTATCGGCCTTTTGTTCGTTTACAAACACAATGCCGCTCATGATCAGGGCCTTGGCCCGCTCACGGCTCTGTACCATGCCATTCTGGCATAAATATTGATCCAAACGTATCTTCAAGCGTTCTTCCCCTCCACTGCCGCCGCAAGGGCATCCCGGTCCAGCCCAAGGGCCTGCCGCATTTCCGGAACCGTGGCATGCAAAAGCTTTTGGTCCCGCCGGATGGCCTTGTGAACGTAGTTCCCGGCCCAGCCGCAGCCGGCCAGCGCAGTGCGCAGGTGTTCGCCAATGCCCCCCACGGCCACACATTCCTCGGCAAAGGCCACGGTATTATAACCGGCCAGCGCGGCGGGCAGCTCGTCCGGCAGGGGGAAAATCTGCACCAGCTTGTACACGTCCACCCCGCGGCCCCCCGCCCGCAAAAGATCGGCAGCGGCCAGCACTTCTTCGGTCAGCGCGCCGTAGCTCACCAGGGCCAGGTCCGCTTTGCCGGCGGAATACACGTCAAAGGGCTTGCCGGTGCATCCCAGCGCGGCAAGGCTGGGCGCTTCGGCGCCGCGGGGGTAGCGAAGGGCCCGCGGCCCGCCGCCCCGCTCCACCAGCATCCGCAGCCAGTAAGAGAGCTCGGCATAGTTGCAGGGCGACCAGACCGGCAGGCCGATCTGGCTGAAAAACGCGGGATCGTAAACCCCCTGGTGGGTTTCGCCGTCGCCCGGTACCAGCCCGGCGCGGTCCACCGCGAACAGCAGGTTCAGGTTCATCAGCTTTACGTCGTGGATGATCTGGTCATAGGCGCGCTGCAGGAAGGTGGAATAGATGCTCACCACCGGCAGCAGCCCCTGGCTTGCAAGCCCGGCGGCAAACGTGACCGCATGCTGCTCCGCCATGCCCACATCGAAAAAGCGCTCGGGAAACCGGCGATAGAAAAATTGCAGGCCGGTGCCGTACTTCATGGCGGCGGTGATGGCGCACAATTCCTTATTCTCTTTGGCCAGCTCCACCAGTTCGTTGCCAAAATGGGTCGAGAAGCTGGCGTCCGGCGCCACGTCCGGATCGGTGAGGTGGCTGGGATCAAACGAGGACACCCCGTGGAACTCACCGGGATTTTCCTCGGCGGGTTTAAAGCCTTTTCCCTTTACAGTTACCGCGTGCACAAAAACCGGCGCGTACTGGTCCCGCAGGTTGGTAAACATTTCGGTCAGGCGCAGCACATCATGGCCATCCACCGGGCCAAGGTACTGAAAGCCCATTTCCTCAAACATGGTGGAGTGATAGATCCCCCGCCGCAGCAATGCCTTGCCGCTTTGAAGCAGCTTTACAAAGGGCGTTCCCAGCAGCGGAATCGCCGCCAGCACGGTTTCAAGCCCGGCTTTGGCCCGGGAATACTCGGGTTTTGTGCGCAGCTGGGTCAGATACCGTGCCAGCGAGCCCACATTTTTTGAGATGGACATTTTGTTGTCGTTCAGGATCACGATGAGGTTATTGAGGGTATCGATGTTGTTCATCCCCTCGTACACCATGCCGCCCGTAAAAGCCCCGTCGCCCACCAGCGCGATCACCTTTCCCGGCTCGTTTTTCAACTTTTTTGCCCGGGCCATACCAATTGCCACCGAAATGGCCGTGTTGCCATGGCCGGCCACAAATGCGTCATGCTCGCTTTCCGCGGGGCATGGAAAGCCCGAAAGCCCGCCCAGCATGCGCAGGCGGTCAAAGCCGGCCCGGCGGCCGGTCAGGATTTTATGGGTATAGCACTGGTGCCCCACATCGAACACCAGCTTGTCCTGCGGGGTGGTGAACGCCCGGTGCAGAGCCACGGTCAGTTCGATCGTGCCCAGATTCGAGGAGAGATGCCCCCCTGTTTTGGACACGCTCTCGATCAAAAATTCCCGCAGCTCGGCGCACAAAGGTTCCAGCTGCGCCGTTTCCAGGCGCTTCAGATCCTGTGCGCTGCCGATCTGCTCCAAAAGCGGATATGCCATAGCGAATAACCTTCTTTTCAGAATATGGGGATCAAAAAGCCCACCGCGATGCCCACAATGGCGCCGCCCAGAACCTCAAACGGTGTGTGACCCACCATTTCTTTGAGCTTTTTGTCCGCAAGGATGGGGGTCCGCTCGGCTTCCGCCTCCATCCAGTCGGTCAGCATGCGATTCAATATCTTCGCCTGTTCCCCGGTTTCACGCCGCACGCCCATGGCGTCGTACATCACGATGATGGCCAGCACAAACGCCAGAGCAAAGGTGGCAGAATGGGTGCCCGCCGTGCGCCCGGCCGCAATCACCAGCGCGCAGACGGTGGCCGAATGGGAGCTGGGCATACCGCCGGAGCCCCACATGCGCTCCAGGTCAAAATGACCGATCAGAAAAAAGTTGATGATGGTTTTTAAGATCTGTGCGAGAAGCCAGCCGGTGAGCGACACGGAGAGCAGGTAGTTCCAGCTGTAAAGTTCTTTGAGCCATTCCAAGGCGCATTTCCTCCTCTTTGGTATCGGTCAGCTGCGGCGGCACAGCAGGGTCTGGGCAAGCTGTACCAAAAAGTCCGCTTTTTCGCCATAGCCGGCGCGCAGGGCCGAGCAGGCGTTTTCATTGATGCTGCGGGCCAGTTCCCGCGCGCCTTCGCTTCCATACAGGGTGGCAAAGGTGGTTTTTTCGTTGCTGGCGTCGCTGCCAGCAGGCTTGCCCAGCTCTTCGCTGGTGGAGGTCACGTCCAGCACGTCGTCCACAATCTGGAACACCAGCCCCAGATCCAGCGCATAGGCGCGCAGGGCCGCGCAATCCGGTTCACCGGCCAGCGCGGCGGCAGCCCCAAGCTGCACTGCCGCATTGATCAGCGCGCCTGTTTTGTTTGCATGGATCAGGCGCAGCGTTTCCTCGTTGACAGGCTGCCCCTCGCAGCGCAGGTCCAGCTCCTGCCCCCACACCATGCCCTTGCTGCCGGCCCCTGCCGCGAGCGCCAGGGCGGCGCGCGCTTTGGTTTCAGCGCAGGCGGGCGCGCCGGCAATGGCCTCGAACGCCTCGGTGAGCAGGGCGTCGCCCGCCAGCAGCGCGGTGGCCTCGCCGAACGCCTTGTGGCAGGAGGGCTTGCCGCGGCGCATATCGTCGTTGTCCATACAGGGCAGGTCGTCGTGGATCAGGGAATAGCAGTGCAGCATTTCCACCGCGCAGGCAAAGCGCAGCGCCGCCGCCTCGTTGCCGCCCAGCAGTTCGCAGGCAGCGAGGGTCAGGATCGCCCGCACCCGCTTGCCGCCCGCCAGCAGGCTGTAACGGGCCGCCTGGCACACGCGCGAGGTTTCGGGCAGCAGCTCGGCACAGCACTCGCCCAGCGCCTGTTCGATCTTTTCCAGGTATGCGCTGTATTTCTGATCGTAGTTCATTCCCCTGCCTCCGGCGCTGCAAGCCCGGCAAGCCGGGCGTCGATCTCCTCCATCTCAAGCGAAGCGTTTTTCAGCGCCGCGTTGCACCATTCCACCAGGCCGGCCGTTTCGCTGTACAGTTTAATCGCTTCCTCCAGCGGGGTGTCCGGGCTGGAAAGGGTGTCCAGCAGTTCTTCCAGCCGGGCCATGCCCTCTTCAAAGCTTTTCGGCTTTTTCATCTTTTTGTCCCTCCCTGTGCTCTACGCGCTCCACCCGGCAGGCAGCCCGTGCGCCGCTGCCCAGCAGCAGGATCTGCTGCCCCGGCTCCAGCCGGGCAACAGGCAGGCAGCGGCCCGTTTCATCCTGCAGGAGCGCATATCCCCGGCCCAAAACAGCGTAAGGGCTTAAGGAATGAGCCAGCGCCGCCCCGCGCTCCACCCGGGCGCTTTTTGCCGCCAGCACCGACCGGCCGCTTTTGCGGGCGGCCGCTGCCAGCGCTTCCAGCCGGTGTTGGCGCGGCCCGCAGATCCCGGCCGGGCCGATCGAGGCCTGGCGCGCGCAAAGCGTATTGAATTTATTATAGCACAAATCGAGCCTTGTCTGCATATTTTCATGAATATTCGCAAAGAGACTGCATATTTTTTGCAGCTCGGCCTCCCGGTCGGGGGTGGCCAGCTCGGCAGCCGCGCTGGGGGTGGGCGCCCGCAGATCGGCCACAAAATCCAAAATGGAAAAGTCGATCTCGTGCCCCACCGCGCTGATCAGCGGCGTTTTACAGGCGTAGGCCGCCCGGGCAATGCGCTCATCGTTGAATACCCACAGGTCCTCCCGGGAGCCGCCGCCCCTAGCCACAATGATCACATCGGCGCGGCCGCTGCCGTCCAGCGCCGCAATCGCGCGGCTGATCTCGGGCGCGGCCAGCTCCCCCTGCACGTTTACCGGCGCCAAAAGCAGCTTTGCCAGCGGCCAGCGGCGGCTGAGCACATTGCGGATGTCCTGCAAAGCGGCCCCGGTGGCGCTTGTTACCACCCCGATGCAGCCCGGGCGCGCGGGGATGGGGCGCTTGTGCTCGGGGCGGAACAGCCCCTCGGCCTCAAGCCGCGCCCTGAGTTGTTCAAAAGCCAGCTGGGCGGCGCCCACCCCGTCCGGAAAAAGGTCGCTCACATAGACCTGGAACGAGCCGGTGGCCTCGTACAGGCTCACGCGGCACCGCACGATAACCCGCATCCCATCCTGGGGGGTAAAAGCCAGCCGCTGTGCGTCCTGCCGGAACATGACCGCTTTCACGCTGGCGCGCTCGTCCCGCAGGGTGAAATAATAGTGGCCGCTCTTGTAGTGGTGCACAAAATTGGCCACCTCGCCCCGCAGGGCAATCCCCCCCAGCACCTGGTCGCTGTCCAAAAGGCTTTTTACATATCGGTTCAGCGCTGTGATTGTGATCACGTCAGCCATGGGGCACCTCCCTTGCAGCCAAAATGGCGGCGCCGATCGCATTGTCGCTGGAAAAGCGCCCGGGCACAAAGCAGGCGCCCGGCAGCCGCGCCTGCACATACTGCCGAATAACGCCGCTGCTCATTACCCCGCCCGCAAAGACCACGGGCAGGCCGGGGCGCTGTTCCAGCGCCGCTTTCACCATGTGCAACGCGGTTTCGGCCACACAGCAAAGGCAGTATTTACAAACATACTCCGGGCTTTTCCCCTCTGCCAGCAGGCGGCTGCACTGGTTTTCCAGCCCTGAAAGGCTGCATTGGGTGCCTCGCACGCTCACTTTGGGCATTACCGGCTCGCCGCACCGGGCGGCCAGCTCGCTCACCCCGGCCCCGGCGGGGAACGCAAGGCCCAGTTTTACCCCGATCCGGTCCACGGCCTGGCCGGCATACAGATCGCTGCTGGTACCGATGCACCGGATGCTGCCGGGCCCGCTGCACAGCAGCAGATCGGTGGTTCCCCCCGACACATGGAACACCAGCGCCTCGCGCTCAAACAGGCTTTCGTCCCCTGCCGCGTATAAAGCGGCGGCAACATGGCCCTGTTGATGGGTGGTTTCCACCAGCGGCAGCCCCCGGCAAACACAAAAAGCCCGGGCGGCGGATACGCCGGCCAGGAAGCATGGCATATAGGAGCCCTCCACCGGGCGCGGCCGGGCCGAAACGCCCACGGCTTCCACCCTGGTAAGATCGGCCTCCCCCGCGAGCTCGCAGAGCAAGCCCGGCAGGGCCGCGGTGTGGTGGAACAGCGCGTCGCTCTGGCGCAGGCCCAGCTGCCCCTCTTTTACGGGCAGAAAGCGCTTTTTATCGCAAACAACCTCTCTGGCAACGCTGTCGTACACCGCCAAAGAGGTTGCATAATTACTGGTATCGATTCCCAACGTGAGCATGGCGGCTCACTCCCCACCGGCAGGGGCCTCAGGCTCGGCAGGCAGCCCCAACTCGCGCACCACGCTGCCCAAAAGGCCGTTTACAAACTGGTGGTCGCCCTCGCCGCCGTATTTTTTGGTCAGCTCCACCGCCTCGTTGATGGCAACGCCGGGCAGCTTTTCTTCCCCATAAAGGATCTCACTCAGGGCAAGGCGCAGCACGGCCAGGCTCACACGGGGAATTCGTTCGAGGGTCCAGCCCTTCAAATGGTCGCGGATGAGTGCGTCGATCTCGGCGCTGTGGTCGTAATACCCCAGAATCAGCGCCCGGCCGAACCCGTCGACCGGATATTCGCCCTGTTCGCCCAGCAGCTCGATCACATCCTCGGGCAGCGCGTCGTCAAAGGTGGCGGCGAAGGCGGCCAAAAATGCATTTTCGCGGGCGGTGCGGCGGGATAACTTTTCCATAAAACTTCCTCTCAACAGCCAATGGCCCCCCTGCAAAAGCGGGAGGGCGCATCGTTTTATTCCATTTCGGCCGGCTCGGCTTTTACCTGAACGCCAACGACCACCACATTCACCCGGGAAACGGTGATCTGGGTCATGTTCTGAACGGCCGCCTTTACATTTTCCTGGACCTTTTCGCAGACGGGCGGGATCTTGGCGCCGTAGTATACCACCAGGTGCAGGGTGATCTCGGCCACATCGTCCAGAAGGTCCACCGCAACATTTTTGGGGCGGCCCAGGATGCTTTTCATCCCGGAGGTGGTGCACACCTCTTTTACCCCGTCGATCTCCATGGCGGCAAGCCTGGCGATCTTGGCGATCACCTCGGTGGAAATTTGCAGGCTGCCGTTCACCACAGCTGAATTTGTAACGTCCATACCCGGCCCTCCCAAAGGCAGAATTTTCACATGATCGCCGCCCGGGCCGGGGCATCCCCTCCGCCCGGGCGGCAAAGCCGTTTTCGCCCAGCATAAATCATTATGCGGTTATTATACCATGAACGCGAAACGTGAATGGTATAATTGGCAATTCCGCCGGTTGCCGCGCAGCGGCGAGGCGGATGCCTTAAGATAAGCCGGTATAATAACCGCCTTGCGGTTATTATACCATCTTTGCGGTGAATCTACAACTGTTATTTTACCTCGACTACGGTAATATTCTGCGCGCTTACCTTGCATTTACTCAGCACAATGTCCCGGATCTGCGCCACCTCTTCTTTTGTCAGGCCGTCGTTTGTGGTCATAACGGTGATGTTTACCTTATCGCTGTCGATAAAGGCCACGCAGTCCACAAAGCCTTTTGCCTTGATCAGGTTCTCAATATCGCTTTCAGCGGTAATGCTGTCGATGGTTGCGGTGAGCTTTGCGGTGAGTTCGGCTTTTTCCTCGTCGCTGAGCTTTGCGTTTTTCAGGCTTTTTTGCAGCTTATCCAGCGCTTCGTCCCGCGTTTTGGTGCGGGACAGGCGCGCCTGCTCGAAAAACTTATCACCGGTGGACTCCCCAACGCTCACCAGCTGTGCCTCGCCGTAGTTTTTATCCCCCACCTCGCCGTTCACGGCCAGGGCGTCGGTCACCACACCGGTGGCGGCCGGGGCGTTTGCCTGGGTGGCCTCCAGGGCAAGGTCGGTGCTCTTGGCGTATTCCCAATTCAGGTACACCGCCACCCCCAGCGCCACCACAAGGGTGAGCAGGGTCATTTTCTGGTTCACTTTGCTGTTTCTCATCGTGCTACCTCCACTAGCTCATTTTTGCAATGCTGATCCGATTGGTGGACACCCCTGTCAGCACCGAGACCGCCTCGGTGATCTGAGCGTTCACCGTAATGTCGTCCGCTCCCTGGCACACCACGGCGATGCCGCGGATCACCGGTTCCCAGGTCATTTCCACCAATGCATCTTGCCCACCCTCCGTATCCATGAGAATGTGTTCCACCTCCCGGCTGCCGCTCTCGCCTTCCTTTTTTTCATCCAGCGCGTACACCCGTTCTGCGCTGGCTTCCAGCGTAACGGCCACCCGAACCTCCCCTGCGCCCTGGATGCTTCCCACCACCTGGGTGAGCTTTTCTTCCAGGGTACGGGCATATTCCTCGCTTGCCTGGGCGGCCGTGTGCACCAGGGGCGCGGCCTGCTGTTCGCCCTGCTTTTGCTTTGTGGGCGTAAAGCTGCCTGCAAGCAGCAGGAACAGCCCCAGGATACCCCCAAAAAACAAAAGGCTCCCCATATTCAGCTTTTTCCCCTTTGGCAGCAGCTTTTGAAAAAATTCCGTTTTCATTGTTGTTTTTCCTCTGCCCTAACGCTCACATTCTCGGCCGTGCCCAGCGCATTTTGCACGATCCGGCAGGCTTCGTCCGGCTGGTCGGCCTGCACGGTCACGGAAATCCCGTTTTCCTGCCGGCGGACCTGCACATCACCCTCGATTCCCGCCCCTGCCAGGCTTTGGCGCAGCTGGGCTTCCAATTCCGATCGTGCGTAGCCGTCCACATAGGCGGAATAATCCGCCGGTTGTGCAGCCGCGGTCCCGGCCGCGCCGGCCAGGCCGGACCAGTCCACCTGCTTTACCGGGCTGAGCACCGATAATAAAATATACAGCGCCAGTACGGTTTTTATGCTTTTAAAACTTTCCTGGCGGGGCAAAAGCAGTTCCAGCGCCCCCACCAGGATACATGCAACACAGATTGTAAGCGCCCAGTGCCGCATCAGCCCCCACCCCCTGCAAGGATCATAAGCGCGGTGGCAATGACCACCAGCATAAAAAAGAACACCAGGAACGAGATGCAGATCCCCACGGCCTGCCCCATCCCTTCCAGCACACTGCCGGCCCGGGAAAGGCCAAACGCCTTGGCCGCCGCTCCGCCCAGATAATAGGCGATGTAATAGCCCACGCTCTGCAAAAGAATGGGCAAAAAGCTCACGGTCAGCACCGCAATGGCGGCAAACCCCAGCGAACCCTTGAGCACCTTGAGGCCGCTCAGCACGCTGCTCATGGCGTCCGAAGCCACGCTTCCCACAATGGGAATGCTGCTGCTCACCAAAAACTGGCCGGTCTTCATGGCAAGGCTGTCGGTTCCCTGCGCCAGCGCGCTTTGCAGCCCCAGCACCGCGCTGAACAGGATCGAAATCAGCCCCAGCAGCCATTTGACCGCTTTTGCCATCAGGGAGCAGCCATCCGAAAGGCCGCCCACGCTGCACAGGCCGGCGGCAGTGTTCAGCGCCAGATACACCTGCAGCACCGGCAGCGCCGCGGTGGTGATGAGCTGTGCGGCAAAGGCGGCCATGGTCAGGAACATCCCGCTGTAGATCGCGGCCTGCCCCGGCTGGCCGCAGCTCACCAGCACGCCCGAGAACACGGGCACAAAGCTTACAAGATACGTCTGCCACTGCACCACGCAGTCGCTCACGGTTTTTACAAGCCCCAGCGCGGGCTGAAGGCTGAACGCAAACATCCCCAGCACGCAAATGCTCTCCAGCGGCTGCTGCCACTCTTTCTGCGGGGC
Source organism: Oscillospiraceae bacterium (assembly GCA_022835495.1). NCBI lineage: Bacteria > Bacillati > Bacillota > Clostridia > Eubacteriales > Oscillospiraceae > Oscillospiraceae bacterium. The sequence continues at coordinate 2,016,069 of BQOK01000001.1, read as the reverse complement.
CAGCGCCAGGGCAACGGCTCCCAGCAAAGCGGCCCCAAGCACCTGCACCAGCAGGCGCACGGGCTGTTCCGCCTGCTCTTTCAAGGCGGCCAGCGCGCTTTTCACCAGGTCCCCCAGCGAAAATTGACGGAATTCTTCGGCGCTCACGCCGGGCTCGTCCAAAAAATGTTCCACGTCCTGCGGCAGCTCCTGCGCGTGCGCGCAAAGCGGCAAAAGCACCAGAAGGGCCAGGCAGCAAAATAATTTTTTCATTGTAAAAACGGGATCAGCGCCCCCATAATCTTTTCGAACAGCGGAAGCGCGCATACCAGGATGAGGCAGCGCCCCGCCAGTTCCACTTTTCCCGCAAGGGCGCTCATTCCCGCGTCCTTGCACACCTCCTGCATGTTCTGCGCCACCAGCGCAATGCCCGCAGCTTTCAGCACACAGACAAAACTTGCCTGATCCAGGTAGCCCGAAAGGGTATCCATCCATTCCAGCACCGGCTGCGCAAGGCCCAAAAGATAGGCCAGCAGGCACACCGAGCAGGCGGTCAGGCACATCACCGCATAAGCGGGCAGATACTGGCGCAGCAGGGCGGTCAGGATGACCGCCACCATTACAAACGCCGCGATTCGGAACATCTCCATCGCCGGTCACAGATTGAACAGCGCTTTGATGCTGACAAACAGATCGCTGATCTGCCGCACCAGCATCGACAGCACAACGATCAGCCCCGCCAGGGTGGTCATCATGGCTTGGTCCTCCCGCCCGGAGCGGATGAGCAGCTGATTCAAAACCGCCACAATGATACCAATGGCGGCAATCTTGAATACCAGATCGATATCCATAGGTAATTTCCCCTTCCTGCGCTTATGTTCAAAGCAGCAAAAGCGCCAGCAGCGCACCCGCGCACAGACCCAGTTTGGTGTAAAGCTCTTCCGCCGTATGGGCTTGCCGCTGCGCCTCTTCCAAAAGCTCAGCGCACCGTTTTTGATAATAAGCCCCCTGCCGTGCGCTTTCCTCCCCCGTGGCCTGGCCCAGGGCATCAAAAAAGCCCTGCAAGGCCTGCCGTTCTGCCAAAGTCAGCGCGGCGGGCAATTCCAGCCGGCGCAGCGAAGTGCAGCGCCCCAGTTCCAGCAGCGGGAACGCCTGTTCCACTTTCAGCTGTTCCAGCAGATCCCCCAGCGGGGTGGCGCGGTAGCAGATCTCGCCCTGAACGCGGGCCAGCAGCTGTTCCAGCTGGCGCAGCGCTTCTGCGCGCCTGCGTGCCCGCGCCGCTTTTTGCCAGCCGGCGGCAGCGCCTGCCAGCACCACCAGCGCCGCACCTAAAAATTTGAGCAGGATCACAGCCAGCACACCTCCCGCACCGTGCCCGGCGCCTGGGCCCCCGCCAGCAGCGCCACGCAGGAAAAGTTTTGCGCAAGCAGGGCGCGGGTGCAGCCAAACCGCTCTTCCGGCGCAGCCAGGCTACTGCCATGCACAGTGCAAACAAAGCTCACGCCGCCCTTTGCCCCCTGGGTCACCGCGGCCAGCTCGGCGCCGTCGCCCAGCTCATCGCACAGGATCACCTGCGGCCCCAGGCTGCGAAGCGCCGAAACAATCCCCTCGCACTTGGGGCAGCCGCTGAGCACATCCACATGAAGCGGCACCTGCCCTGCAAAACCAAATGCGCCGCAGGGCCAGATCTCCATGCGCTCGTCCACCACCGTGGTCTTTTTGCCCTGGCGGCTCAGCAGGGCCGACACCGAGCGCAGCAGGGTCGTTTTTCCGCTGGAGGGCGGCCCCACCAGAACCAGCCCCCGAAACGGCCCGGCCAGGTGCCTGCGCAGCTCTTCCGGCAGCGCCGGCAGCACCGAGCGCGCAACGCGCAGATTGAGCGAGGTGATGGTCCTGAACCCTTTCAGTTCGCCCTTTTCCAGGTGCAGCACCCCGGCCACCCCCACCCGATGCCCCCCCGGCAGGGTAAAAAAGCCCTGGGCGATCTGCTGTTCGTAGCTGTGTACCGAATGATCGCACAGGGAAAAGAAGCATTCCTGCAGCTGTGGGTGGGTCAGCACAGCCTGCTGCCCCGCCCCTGCCGGCAGGGGGACCGGCACAGGCCCGGATGCGGTGGAAAGGGTGACCGGCCGCCCGCTGCGAAGCCGCACTTCCTGCACGGTACAGGCGAGCGGGGGCGGCACTTCCGCAAGCGCAGGCCGAAGAAAAACAGGCAGGCGCTGGATCGCACTGTAATACTCGTCCATTTCCTTTCACCATCCTTTGTTTTAAAAGATATGTCCGCCCGGGGCGCCCTAGAACAAAAAAACGGCCCTCCCCAAAAGGAAGGACTGAACAGCCCCAGATTATGCAGACAGCACAAAAAAGCGGGGCCCTAAGTAGGAAAACGAAATTTTAAGAGGAGAGGCGGCGCGCAAGCGGCGCCTCTCCGGTCTTTGTCTGGATGCGCTCGTGATTGTAGAAATAGATAAAACGATCAATCATATCATTGGCTTCGGCGAATGTATTTGGTTTATAGCGGTAGATACACTCCACCTTGAGGATAGAAAAGAAGTTCTCCGCCATAGCATTGTCGTAGCAGTTTCCACGCCTTGACATAGAGGGCGTTATGCCGTATTCTTGAGTCAGGTTGAAGTATGCTTGCGAGGTGTACTGAAATCCCTGGTCGCTGTGGAGCTGTAACTCTGCAGCGGCTCTTTTTCGCTTCATAGCAAGGTGAATTGTATCTAAGACAAGGTTTACCGTCTGCTGGGTGCCAGTCTTGTATGCCACAATACTGTTGTCATAGAGATCGCGGATCATAGACAGATAGAGCACCCCTTGTTTTGTAAAAATATAAGAGATATCCGTCACCCATTTCTGCTTGGGATGTTCTGCGCGAAACTCCCGATTGAGCAGATTTTCATATTTGTGAACCTGCTGGCCCATCTGAACCCACTTTCTGCGCCGGCGAATTTCAGACAGCAGATCATACTTCTTCATGATTCTCAAGACTGTCTTGGGATTACGATGAATGTTTTGCCTTTCCAGCCATAACCACATCCTGCGATAGCCATAGGTTCGGAAACATTGCTCACGCTGCTTGGCGATCATCTCGGCAAGCTCAGCATCCTTTTCTGTGCTGTCAAGACGATGAACAAAATCGTAATAGCCACTTCTGGACACAGAAAAGAACTGACACATAACGAATACTGGATATTCCTTTCTGTGGCGATAAATTATATGATACTTTACCCTTACTCTCACTTCCTCCCTGTCAATTGCAGAAAATCCCGCAGTAGCTTGTTTTCCATCCGCAGACGGTTGATCTCGTAGGCCTGCTCTGCCTCCACATTTCTTGGTGTGGCATCACTCCTCGGCCTTCCCTTAGGACGAGGTATGATTCCCGCCGCCAGCTTTGCCTGTTTTCGGTTATACCGTGTAATCCATGTTTCAACCTGTTTGAGTGTTAACCCTAACCGCTCGCCTATCTCGCGCCGTGTCTTTCCCGCCCCCCGCATCTCCATAATTTCCGCTTCCATTGTTTCCACTTTTGTGTACTTCCGTTTTTTCATAAAATTGCCCCCTCATGTAGTCTTATTTTCCTACATCAGGGGGCCGTTTGTCTATTGTCCGTTTTTACTGGGGCTGTTCAGGACCGCTCAAATCCGGGCCGTATTTTATTTCAGTAGCTCCAAAAACTCCGCTTCGCTGAGGACCTGCACCCCCAGCTCCTGGGCCTTGGCAAGCTTGGAACCCGCCGCTTCCCCGGCCAGCAGATACGAGGTCTTTTTAGACACCGAGCTGCTGGCCCTGCCGCCGTTTTTGGCGATCAGCGCCTCGGCTTCGGCGCGGGACAGGCTCTCCAGCGTGCCAGTGACCACAACCGTTTTACCCGCCAGCTTATCCGTTTTCTCCTCGCCGCGCCAGCGCATGTTTACCCCGGCCGCCGCCAGCCTTTCCAGCAGATCGGCCGTTCCCTCTTTTTCAAAAAACTCGGCCACGCTTTGCGCCATAACGCCGCCAAAACCGTCGATGGCGCTGATCTCTTCCGGGTCGGCGGCCCGCACCGCCTCCATGCTGCCAAAGTGTTCGGCCAGCAGCGCCGCGGCCTTGTCGCCTATATTGCGGATGCCAAGGCCGAAAATAAGCTTATCCAGATTGTTTTGTTTGGAAGCCTCGATTGCCGCCAAAAGGTTGCGGGCGCTTTTTTCCTTGAACTTGTCCAGTGTGAGCAGCTGTTCCTGCGTAAGGCTGTAAAGATCCGCCGCCGACCGCACCAGCCCCCGCTGCGCAAGCTGGGCCGCCACAGCCTTGCCCAGGCCGTCGATGTCCATGGCGCCCCGGCTGGCAAAATGAATCAGGTTGCGCAGGGTCTGTGCCGGGCACTCGGGGTTCACACAGCGCAGGGCCGCCTCGTCCTCCAGGTGCACCACAGGCGCGCCGCAGGAGGGGCAGGCGCTCGGCATGTGGTATACTTCCCCCTCTGCATGGCGGGTCACTGCCACCACCTCGGGGATGATGTCCCCCGCCTTGCGCACCCGGATGGTGTCGCCCAGGCGCAGATCCAGCTGGGCGATAAAATCCTCGTTGTGCAGAATGGCGCGGCTCACGGTGGTGCCCGCCAGCTGCACCGGCGCAAAGCGCGCCGTAGGCGTTAGAACGCCCGTGCGCCCCACCGACACATCCACCCCCAAAAGCTCGGTTTCCTTCTCTTCGGGGGGATATTTAAAGGCGATCGCCCACCGGGGGAACTTGTTGGTGCTGCCAAGCTGTTCGCGCTGGGCGAAATCGTTCACCTTGATAACCGCACCGTCCATATCAAAGGTCAGTTCCCCCCGCATCCCGCCGATCCGCTCGATCTCCCGGATCGCATCCTCGATGTCGGTGTAGATGTTGTACCGCGGCGACACAGGAAAGCCAAGGGCCTTTACGTAATCCAGGCTCTCGGTGTGGGTGGCCGGCTGCGGGCCGCCCCGCAACTGCTGGATGTTAAACACAAAGATGGACAGGCCCCGGCCCGCGGTAACGCTGCTGTCCTTCTGGCGCAGGCTGCCCGCCGCCGCGTTGCGGGGGTTTTTAAAGGGCTGCTTATCGCTGAGCTCCTGCTCCTCCACCAGCTTTTCAAAGGCGGCGTGGGGCATATACACTTCGCCCCGCACCTCCAAAAATGCCGGGGCATTCGGCAGCTTTTTGGGGATATCCCGGATGGTGGCCAGGTTAGCCGTAACATCCTCGCCCACCACGCCGTCGCCCCGGGTGGAACCGCGCACAAACTCCCCGTCCCGGTATTCCAGGCTCACGGAAAGACCGTCGATCTTCACTTCCACCGCATATTCCGGCACAAGGCCGTCGCCCCGCACCCGGCGGTCGAATTCCCGCAGCTCTTCAAACGAAAACGCATCCTGAAGGCTTTCCATTTTTACCTCGTGCACCACCTTGGCAAAGCGGCCGGCCGGGGTGCCCCCCACTTTTTGGGTGGGTGAATCCGGGGTAACGAGTTCGGGAAATTCGGCTTCCAGCCCTTTGAGCTCGCGGTTCAGCGCGTCGTATTCAAAGTCCGTGAGCTCCGGGGCGTCCTGGTCGTAATAAAGGCGGTTGTTATGTTCAATCACGCGGCGCAGCTCCTGCACGCGCTGTTTTGCCTGCTCCAGCTCCAAAGACGTATCACCTCGATCATAAATCTTGGCGCAAAGTGCACGCCAACGGCTATTAGTATATCACATTTTGCCCGCCAAATCTCCACCCTGCGCATAAAATTCCGGCACCTGCCCCACAATGAGCATCTGCGCCACACACACCTCGCTGGTCACGGTGGTCTCGGCCTGCGCCCCCGCCAGCATCGCGCATAATTCCACCGTAAAGGTCACATTTACTTCCAGTTTCGTCTGGTTTACACCGGCGCTGGAAAAGCGGCTCACCACGTTGCTTTCCACATTTGAAAGCGGGACCGCCCGCACCGTGAGCTCCGGCCCCAGGCCCGCCAGCGCCTGCACGCCGGTCAGGGTGCCCAGGGGCACGGCAAGCTTTGCCCGCCCCAGCGAATCCAAAGACTTGCTCAGGGTTTCTTCCAGGTCGTTCTGCAATTGGTTGAGCCGCAGGGTATCGCAGGCCACGCTCACGATCTGGCCCGCCCCGTCCCGCTGGATGTCGTACAGCTCTTTATACAGCTCCGGCCGCTCGTCGATGGTCTTGTTCACGGCGTTCTGCATGGTGTGGATGCACAGGTCCCGGCACTCGTACTGGGCGATGGTCAGTGCCACCGGCCGCACCTTTTGCTCCAGCGACACCAGCGAGAACGCCAGCAGCGCCAGCAAAAAAAGGACCGCCAGCAAGAACTTGTGCCGGGCCCGCATTTTTTGCCGGGGCGGCCGTTTTACCCTTTTTTGCATGGCGTTTTCTTCCCTTCTGCACGTTTTATCCTACGCTCTACTATATTCGGCCAAAGGGCGAAACGTGAGGGAAAACGCAAAAAGCCGGGCTCTCCACACAGGAAAGCCCGGCAAAAAATGCAGATTTTAAATAGAAATGGTGTTGGCCACGTCCAGCAGCATGGTGTCGATGGTCTTGTGCATCGAGAGTGCCACGTTGATGTCGTAATCCACAATCTTATCGGCCGAAACAGCCACCACACGGTTTACGATGCCCTTTTCCAGCAGATCAATGGCATGGAACCCCATGGTGGAGGCGGTAACACGGTCCCGCAGGGTGGGCGACCCGCCGCGCTGCACATGCCCAAGCACCGTGGCGCGGGAATCAATGCCCGTGCGGGACTGGATCTCGTTCGCAAGCTCCTGCGCATGCCCCACGCCCTCGGCCACGATCACGATAAAATGCTTTTTACCGGTCTTCTGGGTAAACGCCATCCGCTCCATAATATCGCGCTCCAGATCGTAGGGGCGCTCGGGGATCAAAATAGCCAGCGCGCCGGTGGCGATGCCCACATTCAGGGCAATGTAGCCGGCGTTGCGCCCCATTACCTCCACCACGCTGCAGCGGTCGTGGCTTTGGGTGGTATCACGCAGCTTATCCACCATCTCCACCGCGGTGTTCATGGCGGTATCGTAACCAATGGTATACTCGCTGCAGGCAATGTCGTTGTCGATCGTGCCGGGGATGCCGATGCAGGGTACCCCCAGTTTGGCAAGATCCTTTGCACCGCGGAAGGAACCGTCGCCGCCGATGACCACCAGCGCGTCGATGCCCATTTCGCGGCATTGATCGGCCGCCTTCTGCTGACCCTCCAGGGTCTTGAACTCCAAACAGCGGGCTGTATACAGCACGGTGCCGCCGCGGTGGATGATCTCGGAAACACTGCGAAGGTTCATCTCGTACACTTCGCCGCTCAGCAGGCCGTTGTACCCGCGCTCGATGCCCATCACACGCATGCCGCGGCTCAGCGCGGTGCGGACCACTGCGCGCACCGCGGCATTCATGCCCGGGGCGTCGCCGCCGCTGGTGAGAACGCCGATGGTTTTGATCCTGGTAGACATTGTAAGCCCCTCCCTCGGTAGGAATCCTCTCTCTAGTGCACATTATAGCATTGAAGCAACAAAAATGCAAAAAAATCTTTTATGAAACCTGCCACAAAATTTGCCCTTTCAGCTATTTGGTGGCCACCGCTTTTTCTCCCAGGATACGGCGCAGCTCGCTGTACAGCAGCTCGTTGTCCAGCGTCCAGAGATTCCGGGGCGCCTGGGTGAGCTGTTTTTGATCCTCAAAGTACATATATACCGGCATGCCGCCCTCAAAGATGGTGAGCAGATTTTCCACCTTGCCGAACTCCGGGCAATGGCGGCTGGGCAGCTTCAAATACAGGCCTTTTTTGCCTGCGGTGCGGCGCGGCGCCTCGCCGGGGCGGCGGCCCGGATCGTATTCTTCAATGGGAACGATCTCCTCGGCCACCAGCTTTGCGTTTTCCTCTTCTTTCACGGACACGCGCCCCGTGACCACCACAACGGCGTTGTCGCGCAGGGCGTCGCGGCAGCCCGCCAAAACCTTGGGGAAAATCAAAATCTCCATGGTGCCGCTCAGATCCTCCACGTTGGTAAACGCCATCATGGTGTTGGAGCGGGTGGTCATGAACTTTGTTTTGATAATGGCGCAGACCACGTTCACAGTTTTGCCGTCGTAAAGCTTGGCGTCCTCGCCCGAGAGGTCTGCCAGGCGGCAGCCGCCGATGGTTTTTATGCGCTCGCGGTAAGCGTCCAGCGGGTGGCCCGAAAGGTAAAGGCCGCTCACCTCTTTTTCCAGCTGAAGCAGCTCGCCCAGTTCAAATTCAGGCAGGGCCGGGATGTGATAATCGTCCATCTCCTCTTCCCCGCCGGCCTGGCTGAACAGATCCAGCTGGCCTTCCAGGTTTTTGCGGCTGTCGGTTTCCACGCTTTTGAGCACGCCCTCCACGCTTTGCAGCAAAGCGCGCCGCGTGGCGCCCGTTTCGTCGAAGGCGCCGCATTTGATCAGGCTCTCCACCGCCCGGCGGTTCAGCTCGGTGCCGTGCATGCGCTTGCAGAAATCGTACAAGGAGCGGTAGGGCTTTTCGCTCCGCTCGCGCACCACCGCCGCGATCAGGTTGCGGCCCACATTTTTTACCGCGTTCAGGCCAAAGCGGATGTTCTTGCCGTCCACAGTAAAGCCGCCGGCGCTGATGTTGATGCTGGGGGGCAAGAGCTGCAGCCCCAGCCTTTGGCACTCGCCGCTGTACTCAATGACCTTGTCGGTGTTGTCCAGCACACTGGTGAGCAGGGCGGCCATAAACTCGCTGGGGTAGTGGCATTTCAGGTAGGCCGTCTGGTAGGCAACATAAGCATAGCAGGCCGCGTGGGACTTGTTGAAAGCGTACGAGGCAAAGCTGCTCATATCGTCGAAGATCTCGTTTGCCACCTGCGCCGAAATGCCGTTTTCCGCACAGCCGGTCACAAAATGCTGGCGCTCCTTTTCCATTACGTCGTGCTTTTTTTTGCTCATGGCGCGGCGCACCAAATCGGCCTGCCCCAGCGAGAAGCCCGCCAGCTCCCGGCAGATCTGCATGACCTGTTCCTGGTAAACGATACAGCCGTTGGTCACGTCCAGAATATGCGCGAGTTGGGGCGTTTTATACCGCACTTTATCCGGCTCGTGCCGGTTGCGCAGATAAGCGGGGATCGAGTCCATCGGGCCGGGGCGGTACAGGCTGATCAGCGCAATGATATCCTCCAGGTTCTGCGGGTGCAGCCCCAAAAGCACCTGCTTCATGCCCGTGCTTTCAAGCTGGAACACGCCCTCGGTTTCGCTTTGACCCAGCATCTCGTAAGTAGCCTTGTCGTCGTACGAGATGGCGTCCATCAAAAAGTCCGGCTCCCGGCGGCGGATCATATCCTCGGCGTCCTTGATGACCGTGAGGGTCCGCAGGCCCAAAAAATCCATTTTTAAAAGGCCCAGTTCTTCAATGGTGGTCATGGTGAACTGGGTTACCGGCACTCCGTCGTTCGAGGCCAGGGGCACATATTCGTTGGCGGCCTCGCGGGTGATCACCACCCCCGCCGCGTGGGTGGAAGCGTGGCGGGGCATGCCCTCAATTTTAATGGCTGTATCAATGAGCTCCCGCACCTGGCCGTCCGCCTCGTAGCGGGCTTTCAGCTCCGCCGAAACCTCCAGCGCCCGGTGCAGGGTCATTTTCAGTTCCATGGGCACAAGCTTTGCCACCGCATCCACCTGGGCGTAAGGCAGGTCCATCACACGGCCCACATCCCGAATGGCGGCCCGGGCCGCCATGGTCCCGAAGGTGATGATCTGTGCCACATGATCCGCACCGTATTTGCGGTTCACATAATCGATCACTTCCTGCCGGCGCTCGTAGCAAAAATCCACGTCGAAATCCGGCATGCTGACCCGTTCAGGGTTTAAAAAACGCTCGAACAGCAGGTTATAGCGGATGGGGTCGATGTTGGTGATGCCCACACAGTAGGCAGCGATGCTGCCCGCGCCGCTGCCGCGCCCGGGGCCCACAGGGATGCCCTGGTTTTTGGCGTAATTGATAAAATCATACACGATGAGGTAATAGTTGGTGTACCCCATGCGCTTGATCACGTCGATCTCGTATTCCAACCGCCGGCGCATCTCGTCGGTTGCCTGGCCGCCGTAGCGGCGTTCCAGGCCCTCGTAGCACAGCTTTTCAAAGTAGGCCTGGTTCTCCATGCCGTCAGGGGCCTCAAAATAAGGCAGCTTGGTCACGCCGAACTCAAAATCGAAGCTGCACATCTCGGCGATCCTGCAGGTGTTCTCGCAGGCGTCGGGGGCGATGGCGAACAGGTCGTACATTTCCTCGGTACTTTTGAGGTAAAATTCGTCGGTCTCAAACTCCAGCTTGTCCGAATCGTTTACCGTTTTGCCGGTCTGGATGCAGATCAGGATGCTCTGCATTTTGCTGTCTTCCCGGCGCAGATAATGGGCGTCGTTGGTTGCGACCAGGGGGATGCCCGTTTCCCTTGCAAGGCGGATCAAAAGCGGCAGCACCTGCTGCTGCTCCTCCAGGCCGTGATCCTGTATCTCAATGTAGTAATTGCCCTGCCCAAACAGATCGTTATAATAAAGGGCCGCGCTTTTCGCTTTTTCGTAGTCGCCCGCCAAGAGGGCCTGGGGGATCTCGCCCGCAAGGCACGCCGAAAGACACACCAAACCCTCGTGGTGCTGTTCCAACATCTCTTTATCAACCCGGGGCTTGGAATAAAAACCCTCGATGAAGCCCGCGGACACCAGCTTGATCAGGTTTTTGTAGCCGGTCTCATTCTTGCACAGCAGCACCAGATGGTGCGAGCCGTCGATCCGGTTCACCTTATCGAACCGGGAGCGGGTAGCCACATAAACCTCGCAGCCGATGATCGGCTTAATGCCTGCCTTTTTGGCTGCCTTGTAAAAATCCACACAGCCATACATTGCGCCATGATCGGTAATGGCAATGGAGGTCTGCCCCAGCTCCTTCACCCGGTCGAAAATTTTATCGATCCGGCAGGCGCCGTCCAGCAGGCTGTATTCGGTATGGACATGAAGGTGTGTAAAGTTTTTTTGCTTTTCAGCCATTGGATCTCCTTTGTTTCATGCTCTCTGCGATCTGCTCAAGCTTTTTCAGGCGGTGTGAAAGCCCGGATTTGCTGATGGGCTCCGGGCTTTTTTCGGCCAGCTGTGCCAGCGAGAGCTCGGGCCATGCAAGCCTCAGCTCCGCAGCCTGCTGCAGCGACTGGGGCAAGGCCTCGTATGCCCCGCTTTCCTTTAAAAAGTCAATGGCGCGGCTTACCTGCACGTTTGCAGTGACCACCTTGTCCATATTTGCGGTTTCGCAGTTGGTAAGGCGGTTGGTCTTGTTGCGCAGTTCCTTATACAGCTTGTGGTCCATGATCTGCATGGCTGCGTTCCCCGCGCCCATAAAGGTAAGCAGATCCTCCAGCTGTTCGCTGGCCTTTACATACACCACGTTCAGCCCCTTGCGCAGCGTGCGGTGCGGGCGGAATTCATGTTCGGCCAGAATGGCCTCCAGGTCCTTGGCAAGGTTATGGCGGGCGCACAGAAACTCCAGGTTATACTCCTTGCTGGGGTCGGTCATGGTGCCGCAGCACAAAAACGCCGAGGCCACAAATGCGTTCACACATTGGCTGCAGGCCAGAAGCGCGGGATCCACCCGAAGGCTCACCTGCCCTTTTGGGCAGCCGAACAGGGCCGTCAGCTTGGCCACCTCCTGCGGGTGGGCGATCTTGAACTCGTGCACCGCGCCGCTGGGGCGCTCTTTTGTCAGGATCTCGCCCCGGATGCCGCACATCCCGAACAGGCGCTTGGCGTGCTGCGCCACCGCCAGCAGTTCGGTGTGCAGCACCACGCCGCGCTCATCAAAATAGCGGCCGAAGCAGGCGACGCCGTAACAGGCGGCGCTGACACAGCAAGGCCGGGCAAGCTTTTTTTGCACGATCTCATTTTTTACATCCTGAGCAAAGCTCAAAGCCGCCAGCCCCTTTCCCCGTCGTTTTTAAGAAACGCGCCCTGCATCCCGGTGCTGCACCCCCGGGGCGTACCCCAAGGTCCGGCAGTGTTCCGCCAAAAGCCGCACGAAGGTGATGGACCGGTGCTTGCCGCCGGTACACCCCACCGCAACGGTAAGCTGGCTTTTGCCCTCTTTGACATAGAGCGGCAGCGAAAAATCCAGCAGCGCCTCAATGTGGCGCAGCAGCTCCCTTGCCTGTGGAAACTGCATCACATATTCGGCCACCTCTGGGTCCATTCCGGTCTTGGCTTTTAATTCCGGCACATAAAAAGGATTGGGCAGGCAGCGCACGTCCAGCACAATATCCGCCTCCTTGGGCAGGCCGTACTTAAACCCGAACGACATAAGGGTAAGCACCATCGGCTGCTGATGCGACTGCAAAAAAAGGCTGCAAATGCGCTCTTTGTTCTGCGCGGTGGAAAGCAGCGAGGTATCCACCACATAATCGGCCTTTTCGTACAGCGGGCGCAGCAGCGCCCGCTCGCGCCCGATCGCCTCGCTGGTGGACAGCCCCTCGTAGCTGCTGAGAGGGTGCATGCGCCGGGTTTCTTTATAGCGCCGCTCCAAAACCTCATCGGCGGAATCGAGAAACAGGATCTGGTAGGTTATCTTGCTTTTGTCCATGCTGTCCAGCGCCGCGGTGATGTCCACCGGGCTGCGGCAGCCGCGCACGTCCAGCACAACCGCGACCTTTTCCAGCATATTCTCGCCCTGCTGCGCAAAATCCAGGATGCGCGGCAGCAGGCCGGCCGGGATGTTGTCAATACAAAAATAGCCAATGTCTTCCAGCGCATTCACGGCCAGCGATTTGCCGGCCCCTGAAAGGCCGGTCACCACCAACAATTTCATTCCCCTGTTTCTCCCCTCGATACCGCCGCTTTGCTTCCTTGTTATTTTACTCCACCACGCGGATCTCTTTTTCCAGCATATAGCCGGTGCGCTCTTTCACCACCTGCTGCACCCGCTCGGCCAGGGCCAGAACGTCGGCGCAGGTGGCTCCCCCCAGATTCACAATAAAGCCGCAGTGCTTTTCGCTCACCGCCGCGCCGCCCATCTGCGCGCCCCGCAGCCCGCTCTGCTCAATCAGCGCGCCGGCAAACGCTCCTTCCGGGCGCTTGAAGGTGCTGCCGGCGCTGGGATATTCAAGCGGCTGCTTTTCCCTGCGCCGGTTCAGAAGCTGCTCCATCTTGGCGTTGATGGTTTCCCTCTCGCCGGGCTCTAGGCACAGCTCCGCTTTCAGCACACACCACCCGGTGCGGCTGAACAGGCTGGCGCGGTACCCCAGCTCCAGCTGCCCGGCAGGCTTGGTGAGGATCCGGCCCTCGCCGTCCAAAAAAGTAACGGTGTGCAGAACGCCGCTCATCTCGCCCCCGTAAGCGCCCGCGTTCATATACACCGCGCCCCCGAGGCTGCCCGGAATTCCATACGCAAACTCCAGCCCTGTAAGCGAATGCTCCGCCGCCGCGCGGCAGATCCGGTTCAGGGAAACCCCGGAGCTTGCTGTAATGCAATTTTGCTTTACAACGATCTCCTCCCGCATTTCACAGGTGGAAATCACGACCCCGTCAAACCCCTCGTCGCGGAAGAGCAGGTTGGAGCCGCGCCCCAAAAGGTAATATCGCGCGGCGTGCCGGCGGCACAGCCCGACCGCGCGCACCAATTCTCCGGTGCTGCGGGGGGTGCAGAACAGCGCCGCAGGGCCGCCGATCCGAAAGCTGGTATGGCGCGCCAGCGGTTCGCCGCAGAAAAATGGAATCCCTGCATTTTTAAATTCCTGCTGCATCGCCTCAAAACACTCCACAAAAAGCCCCCTCAAAACTTTTACGCCCGGCCAGCGGGCGGTTTTACTGCGCCTGGTTGCCCAGCCACGCCGCGCCGACCACCCCGGCGTCGTTGAACAGCTCGGCGCATTTGATGGTCACCCGCCGCTTGCCGTCCCGCGCGTATTCCTCCCAGTCCACCAGCTTGCGCACCGGCGCCAGCAGCGTTTCACCCTCGTGAGAAACGCCCCCGCCGATGCACACGATGTCCGGCTGGAAAATATTGATCACGTTGGTCAGGCCGCAGGCAACATACTCCACATACTTATCGATGAGCATTTTCGCCAGTTGGTCGCCGGCGCGCATACCGTCGAACGCGGTCTTGGCATTTACCTTGTTGATATTGCCCCCCACGAGCTGCCACATCATGTTTTTGGGGTGCGACAGCAGGGCGGCTTTGGTGTCCTCGGTGAGCGCGCGGGCCGAGGCGTATTTTTCCCAGCAGCCGTTGCGCCCGCACATGCAGGGGCGGCCATCCTTTTGAATGACCATGTGCCCCAGCTCGGCCGCCGCATAGTTATAGCCGGAAAAAATCTTGCCGTCAATGATAATGCCGCCGCCAATGCCCGTGCCCAGCGTGATGACCACCGCATACTTGGCGCCCTGCGCGCCGCCCGCTATGTATTCTCCATAGGCCGCCGCGTTGGCGTCGTTTTCAATGTGGACCTCACAGCCAAGAAGCTGCTCCATGTGCGCGCGCAATTCCCAGTCAAAATAGCCAAAGTTCGCATTGAAGTCCACCACGCCGTGCTTGCTGTCCACACTGCCGGGCGTGCCGATGCCCACCCAGCGGATGTCGTCCAGCGTCATGTCGTTTTCCTGCAGCACCCTGCGGCACAGGCCGGCAATTTTTTCTTCCACGACCGTTTCCGGCTGCGGCAGTTCGGTATCACAGGTGCACTTGCGCACCACCCGGCAATTTTCATCCACAATGCCGGCGGTGATTGTGGTGCCGCCCAAGTCAACGCCAATGGTATACTTTTTCATAACAATCCTCCGATTCGCTCCACGACTTTTTTGCCGTGCCGTTTTAATTCCTCGCGCAGGCGCTCCCCGCTGGTGTTTATAACCAGCTCTTCAGGGAAATGGATCTCGCGCAGCAAATTCTGCAAAGGGGCTACCCCTGCCTCCAAATGGTAAATGGAGTGCGCGTCGGTATTCAGGGCGATGCGGCAGCCGTTTTTCTTGCAGGCAAGGGCCAGCTGCCGCATGTTGCCGCTTCCGCCCGGGCGCACCACGGCAGAATTTCCGTTCAGCTCCACTACCTTGTTTCTCTTGGCAAAGGCGCGGGTCACCGCGTCGTAATCATACCGGTGCTGCATCTGCTCGGAATGACCGATCATATCCACCGCAGGGTTTTCCGCAATTTTCAGCCACAGGCCGGTGGCCTCGTCCTCGGTGAGGCTGCCCGGCAGGCAGTCCCCATGGATCGAGGCGATGACCCAATCCAGCCCGGCCAGCTTTTCCTGCTCAAGGTCCAGCCCGCCGGCAAGGTCCAGCACGTTTGCCTCGATTCCCTTCAGCACCGGGATCCCTTCCAGCACGTCCGGCAGGCGCCGCAGATTGTAAAAATACCAGCGGTGGGGCGAGTCCGGCATGGCGCAGCCGTGATCGGTCACAGCGATCGCCCTGTAACCCATGGCCTTTGCCTTGGCCGCCATCTCGGTAATGGTATTAAACGCATGGTTCGAAACCAGCGTGTGGGTGTGCAGATCTGCAATGATCTCGTACAAAGTATATTGCGCTCCTTACGGTTACATTCCTGTGTCGTCTTCCAGCCCAAGACGCGCCAAAAGTTCCTTGGCCGCATTGTAACCCATCTTTTTTTGGCGGTTGTTAATGGCGGCGGTTTCAATAATGACCGCCAGGTTCCGGCCGGGCATCACCGGAATCACCGTGCTGGGGATCGAAACCCCCAAAATATCGTAGGTATCGCTCTCCAGGCCGGTGCGGCTGTAGTTTTTGCTTTTGTCCCAGGGTTCCAGCTCCACCACCAGATCCACCTTTTCGCTCACCTTTACAGCGCCGATGCCGTAGATCCGGGCCACGTTTACAATGCCGATGCCCCGCAGCTCGATGAAATGGCGGATGTTCTCGGGGGCTGTGCCCACAATGGTGCGGCTGGAAGTGCGCCGCAGCTCCACCGCGTCGTCGGCTACCAGGCGATGGCCGCGCTTCACCAGCTCCACCGCCGTTTCACTTTTGCCCACGCCGCTGTCGCCCAGCATCAGGATGCCCTCGCCGTAAACCTCGATGAATACGCCGTGGCGGGTCACGCGGGGCGCCAGCTCCACATTCAGAATATTGATCAGCGCGCTCATCAGGGTGGATGTGCTCTCCGCCGAGCCCAAAACGGGCACCTCGTACTGGGCCGCATACTCCATGATCTCCGGCATCGCCCCCAGATTGCGCGTGATCAGCACCGCGGGCGGCTTCAGGGAAAACAGCTTTTCCAGATGCGCCCGGCGGGTCTGCTCGGGCAGCTCCTGCAAATAAGAAATCTCCACCATGCCGCAGATCTGAATGCGGCTTGGGTCAAAGTACTGGTAGTAGCCCGCCAGCATAATCCCGGGGCGGTTCACGTCTGCCGTGTAAATGGGGATCTCGGTCAACTCCCGGGGCGCATAGATGGTTTCCAGATTCAGCATGGACGCAAGCTTGCTCAAAGGCACAGAAAATGCTGGCATACAAACACCCTTTCTTTTTTCGGTCCACAATTAAGTTTATTATATAATAAGCGGCAGAAGATATCAATTTTATTTGGACCAAAATATACAAAAAAGAGCCGCCGGCAAATTTTTGCGGCGGCGTTCCGGAAAAGGTTCCACAGAGATCCAGCGGCAGAACGCGCCCCTGCCGCCAGCGGGCGGGCCGGGCGTTTTATACCAGATGCAGCCGGCACTCGGGCCGCACCTTCCCCTGCCACAGGGTGCCGGCGGCCTGCTGGGTGCGGCAGGCTGCTTCGTCCTGGTTATACAGCCAGCTCGCCAGGCGGAACACATCGTTTCCCTGGCCGTAGGTCGATTCTATGATGCCCAGCAGGCGCTGGGCCAGGGCGGCGTTGATGGTTTGTTCCAGTTCCCGGTCGGGTCCCGGAGCGGCCGCCCCCTGGGGGGTAACGATTTTCTGGATATGCCCGGTCATATGCAGGGTCATTTGAAGCCCTTCCCCCCGGCCAGCGCTCTCGTAAAAAAGGCGGGGCGAGCGCACCTGAAAGCGCACGGCCTGCCCTTCCAGCTCCAGCTCCATTTCTAGCTCGCGCTGTTGGCCGCTCAGCAGCGCAGCCAGCTCCAGATCGCTGCCCTTCAAGACCAGCGCCGGTTCTCCGCCGGAATACACCGCAGCGCCCAGCGGCTCGGCTTTTGCCCCGGCCAGGCGTATCCCGGGCAATACGCCCTGCCCGTCCCCCGCGCCAAATTCGTAAAGGTAGGTTTTATAATAGCCCTTTTTCTCCAGCTGATTGATGCTTTCCAGCGCATCCTTGCCCTTTTGGTCCAATTCCAAAAACTCCTGCGGCGCCAGGTCCACACCATACACCGCCATGTTCGGCCGGCCGCTGGTCTCTTTGGCAAGGTAGCGGCAGGCTTCAAACGCGCCCGCCCTGCACAGCTCCGGCCCCAGCAGCAAAAGCTCGTTCTGGCCGTAAAAGACCTGCCGATTCTCTTTTTCTTCCGCCGCCGCCAGAGCCTGCCCCAGCGTAGCTCCCTGCCCTGAAAGGTACGAGGCCTGTTCCGTGACCTCCCCCGTGTCGGCGCTGGGGGCGGAGCGCAGAGCCAGCAGGGTGGCGGTATATTCCCCGCTGTATTCCAGATAAATCGCTTTCACAATCACCTTGTCGCCGATGCCGCTGCGCGAACACCCGGTAAAGCACACCGCAGCCAGAAAAAGCAGAATCACAGCTCGCATTTTCACCTTTTTTTTCGCTCCCTTCCCGTTGCAAAGATCAGCAGCACACCCAGCGCCAGCAGCCCCTGCTGCCCCAAGAAGGCCCAGGTTTCGTTTCTGTTCCAGGCCGCCAGGAACACCCCCACTACCAGCGCCAGGGCGGCCCAAAAGGGCATGTGTTCGTTTTTAGGCGAAAAGCTGCGGGTCCACAGCCGGATAAATCCGGCGAAATACAGCGATATCTTGATCAAAAACAGCAGCAGCCACACCCCCACATGCAAAGCGTCCATGCGGCGAAAGACCGAAAGCCCCCCCAGCCGCGCGATCGTAAACACAGGCTGGGTCTGCTGGGTGTAGGCCGCCCCCAGTGTCAGCTCGCCCAGCACAGCCAGCAGGCAGTTGACCGCAAAAAGCGCGCCGACCACCCTGCCGCTTCCCTTTGCACAGGCCTTGCGGTCAGCCAGCAGCGGCAGGAGCAGCAGCTCGGGCGGCAGATAAAACTGCGCTGCCGCCGCCCGGGCAAGCTCCGGCAGCCCGGTCAGGGGGGTCTGCAGGTGCGAAAAACGCAGCTGCGGCGCCACCGAGGCGATCAGCAGCGCCACCGACATCGCCGTGAGGGCCAGGATCACCCGCGCCGTGCGCCCCAAGGCACCGAGCCCGGAATATGCGCCGTACCAGGCAGCCACAAAAACCAGCGCCAGAAACAGCGCCACCGGCAGCTGCTGATCCATCACATAGCTGTAAAACCGCTCGCCCTGGATCATTTCCAGCGCAATGGAAACAGCCAGCGCGCCGCAGAGCACCACCGATGCGGCCCGCCCCGGCGCCCGCTTTGCGGCCGACCGGGTATAAAACCACAAAAGCAGCGCCAGCACGGCCAGCTGCAGCCCGCTGCTCAAAATTGCCATGCGGGCCGGCAGCACGCTGTTTCGCTGCCCAAAGGGCTGAATAAAGCTGTCGGTCAAAAAAGCAGCAAACACAAGCCCCTGCAGTTGTTTTTGTTCAATCCGTTCGCTCTGGTTCATATTTTTCCTCACCGCCCGGCAGATCGTTTACGTTAAAGGGTTTTTGGGCCAGCTTCTGCCATGGGAAGCGCAGGATCCCGTCCCGCAGCGCCCCCTTGCCGAACGGCACGATCGGCGCCGTGTAGGGCAGGCCAAAGCTGTTCATTCCACAAATACTGAGCACCATTAAAAAGGTCAGGGTCAAAATTCCAAAGGGGCCAAACAGGCCGCCGGCCAGCACAAACAGAATGCGCAGCACCGTGGCCGGCTCGTACAGCGAGGGGATCACAAACATGGAAATGGTGGTCAGGGCCGCCACGATCAGCACCGGCGTGCTCAAAATGCCGGCCTTGGTGGCTGCGTCGCCCACGATCAGCGCGGCGACCAGGCTCACCGAATGCCCAATGGGCTTGGGTAGCCGCAGGCCCGCCTCGCGTATGATCTCAAGCAGCACGATCACAAACACCATTTCCAAAAACAGCGGCAGCGGGGTGGCGGTCTCCGCCGCCGCCACCTTGTAAAGCAGCTGCGGCGGAAACAGCTCGGGCGTGTACTCTGCGATCGAAACAAACAGCCCCGGCAGCATCACGGCCATAAAAAACGCCCCGTATTTGAGCACCCGCACAAAGCTGGCAAAATAGGCCTTGGTGGCATAGTCGTCCAGGCTTTGAAAATTTTCATTGAAGAAATAGGGCAGCACCATGGCAAACGGGCTGCCGTTCACCAGAACCACGATCTTTCCCTCGCAGATCTTGGCGCAGGCTGTGACCGGCCGCTCGGTATACCCCACTTCCTGAAAAAAGCTGAAGCTCCCCCGCTGCAGAAAGGGCGCAAGATACCCGGTGTCGAACAGGACCGGGATCCTGACCTTTTCCAGCTGCTTTTTTACCGCGGCCACAAACTCAGGTTTTGCCAGGGTGCGGTCGTACAGCATCGCCACTTCCGTCTTGGTGCGCTCGCCCGCCGTGAGAATCTGCACGGTCAGGTCGGTGGTGCGCACCAGCCGCCGCACCAGGCTCAGGTTGATCCGCAAAAGATCCGTAAAGCCCTCCCTGGAACCACGGATGTTTCCCTCGCCTGAAGGCTCCTGCACTGAACGGAACTGCATGTTCTGGGTGGAAAGCACAGCGGCTTTACAGCACCCGTCGATCAGTATTACCGTGGTGCCTGCCGTGAGCTGCACCCGCAGGGCGTCAAAATCTTCCACCGGGGTGTTTTCCAGGGGTAGGTCGGTTTTGTGCTGAATATACTGAAACAGGTCGTCCCCGCTTTTGGGGCGGTAATTGCTCTCGGTCAGCATTGCCAGCATCACCACCCACAGCCGTTCCAGGGTCGACAGACCCTCGAACATGCACAGGCAGCAATCCACCCCCAGTACCCGCACCGGTTTTGTATAGAGATCGGTCGAGCTGCCAAACATTTGTTTCAGCCGGGTGATGTTGGCCCGCAGGTCCGGGCTCAATGGGCGTTTGGTTTGCATATCACATTTCACCTCGCCTTTTAGTATGGCCCGCCTGCCGCCCTGCAAAACCATCCGTCCGAAAGGAAGGCGTTGTTTATGCTGGTGCTTATGCTGCGCACCCTGATCATCTATCTTCTCATCATTTGTGCCATGCGGCTTATGGGCAAACGGCAGCTGGGGGAACTGCAGCCCTCGGAGCTTGTTTCCACCATCCTCATCTCCAATCTCGCTTCCATCTCCATTGAATCGCCCGAGATCCCCCTGGCCGCAAGCCTTGCGCCGGTGTTCCTGATTGTGGCGCTTGAACTGCTGCTCTCGGCCCTGTGCTTTACAAGCCCCAAAGCCTCGGAGCTGGTATCCGGCACCCCGGTGGCCGTGATCCGGGACGGCGTGATCGACCAGAATACCCTGCGGGAGCTGCGGTTCAGCATGAGCGATCTGATGGAGTCGCTGCGCGGCAAGGACATTTTTGACCCCAGCGAAGTGAGCTATGCCCTGATCGAAACCAACGGCAGCCTGACTGTCTGCAAGCGCGGCGCCCTGGAAAGCGTGACCCGGCAGGACTTAAAGCTGCCCTCGCCCCCCGCAAAAAAGCCGCTGGTTCCCTTTGTGATCGACGGAAAGCTGCTGCCGGAAAACCTGTTCTGGTGCGGAAAGGATAAGCCCTGGCTGGAACGGGCTCTGGCACAAAACGACTGCACCCTAAAACAGGTGCTTTTGCTTTTGGGCGACGATACCGAACATTTCAGCCTTACAAAAAAAGAGAGCCGCTGAATTTCAGCGGCTCTCTGGAAGGGGCAGTACAGATACAATGAAGCGAGTATATGCGGCGGTGTGGATCCTGCTTTTTCTTGCGCTGGTCATTCTGGCCAGCAGCTGGCTGGTGCACGACACGAACATCACCATGCTGGAAACGCTAAGCCAGCTTGAGTGGCAGGCCAGCGAGGGGGATTTTGCGGGCGCACAAAAAACGATCGGCCGGCTGAACCAATATTACAAAAGCCGGGAACACTTTATGGCCCTGTTCATCAAACGGGATTATCTGGGCAGCACCGCAGTTTGCCTGGGCGGCCTTTCAGCCTATGCCGCCGAAGAAAACCTGCAGGATCTGCGAAGCGAGATCGGCAAAGCCAAGGCACAGATCAAAATGATGGACCACTTATTTTTCAGCATGCTGTGAGCGGCTGCTCAGCATGTCTTTCAGCTCGTCCATAAAGGTGTTCAGGTCGCCGAACTGGCGATAGACCGAGGCAAAGCGCACATAGGCCACCTCGTCGATCTTTTTCAGCTCGGCCATAGCCAGCTCCCCAATGTGGATCGAGGTTACCTCGCGCTCATAGCTGTTCAAAAGGGTCTGCTCAATGTTGTCCACGGCGGTTTCCAGCATCTGATAGCTCACCGGGCGCTTTTCACAGGCGCGCAGCATTCCCCCCAGCAGCTTCTGCCGGTCGAACGCCTGGCGGGAGCGGTCTTTTTTGATGACCATCAGCGGAACCGTTTCCACGATCTCGTAGGTGGTGAACCGCTTGGAACAGCCGAGGCACTCGCGCCGGCGGCGGATTTTTTCACCGTCCTCCGTGGGGCGGGAGTCGATCACTTTTGATTCCAGTTCACCGCAGTAAGGGCATTTCATAACCGTTCCTCCTTGGGTTTTGTTAGGATCAGTATACCACATTTTGGGCCGGTTGCCTAGATTTTTGCCCTTTTCCTGTTTCTTTTTGTCTGCAAAAACAAGCAGCGCGCCGGGAGAGATTCTTTCCCGGCGCGCCGTTTCAGTTATTTGGATGCCTTGCCCTTCTTCTTGCCAATGCCGTGCTTTACCCGAAAATTCTCCCAGGTGACCCACAGCGAGGTGGTGATGAACAGCGAGGTATACAGCCCCGAGATCATGCCGATCATCAGGGGCAGCGCGAAGGTAAAGATGCTGTCCAGCCCAAACAGGACCGACACCACGCAGACGGTGAGCAGCGCCATGCAGGTGGTCAAGGTGGTGTTCACCGAGCGGCGCAGGCTCTGGTTGATGCTGGCGTTCACCAGGCTCTCAAAGCCGAGCTTTTTGCCGTACAGGCCCTCGTTCTCGCGGATGCGGTCGTACATGACCACCGTGTCGTTGATGGAGTAGCCCAGAATGGTGAGCATGGCGGCGATGAAGTTCCCGCTCAGGGGGATCTGCAGCACCACAAACACGCCAAACACCACCGTCAGGTCGTTGATCAAGGCAATGATCGCCATGATACCGGCGGGCATGCCGCCGATCTTGCGGAAACGGATGGCGATGTAAACCAGGATCAGAATGCAGGCCGCCGCCACGGCCACCCAGCTTTTTTGAAAGAACTCGTGACCGATGGTGGGGTTCACGTTGCTCATGGAAAGCTGCTCGAAGTGGTTGTCGGGGTAGCTGCTCTGCACCGATACAAGCGCCTTTTCCAGCTGCTCCGCCGTCACGGTTTCCGCGCCCGGCAAGCTCACAGTGAGGGTGGCGTCGCCGGTGGCGATGTCGCTGCCCTCCTGAAAGGTCAGGCCGCTGCCGAACACGCCGGAAATGATGCTCTGCACATCCTTCATATCCGGTTCGCCCTCGTAGCCCAGCACCACCATGGCGCCGCCCTTGAACTGAATGTCCATGGGCACGCCGAAGAACACGGCAAAGCCGAGAATAAATGCGATCAGCACAAGGGAGATGGCAAAGAACAATTTGCGGTGCTTCATAAAGTTATACTTAGCCGTCATTGCGAACACCTCCGTACAGCCAGAGTTTGCGCAGGCCCTTGATGCGGGAGGCGCCGCGCAGCATAATGCGGGTGCAGCACACGCCGAACACGAAGTTCAGCAGCACGCCCACCAGCAGGGTGTAGCCGAAGGAGTAGATGGTGCCCGCGGTAGAAGGCCCGAATGCAAAGAAGATGGGGGTGAACAGCTTTGCAAAGAAACCATCCGTGGGGCCGAACGCGCCCATCAGAACACACGCCACGATCACAATGGTCACATTGCCGTCAATGATGGGGGCAAGGCCGCGGGCAAAGCCGGAGTTCAGCGCGCCGTCCAGCGTTTTGCCGGAGGCCAGCTCCTCGCGGATGCGCTCCGCCGTGATCACGTTGGCGTCCACACCCATGCCGATGGCCAAAATAATTCCCGCGATGCCCGGCAGCGTGAGGGTGAAGCTGTTGAAGATGGACAGATAGCCCGACACAAACGCCAGGGTAGCGGCGGTCTGGCCCAGCAGCGCAATGGAGGCGATCAAGCCGGGCAGGCGGTAAAGCGCGGTCATGAACACGAGGATCAGCAGATAAGCGATCACGCCGGCAATGACCATGGCCTCCAGGCTGCGGCTGCCCAGGCTCGGGCTGATGGTGCTGTAGCTCTCGGCCGAAAGCGCAAAGGGCAGCGCGCCGGAGTTGATCTGGTTTGCCATGGTGATGACGCTCTCCTGCGTGAAGTTGCCGCTGATGATGGCCTTGCCATCGGTGATGGCGGTGTTCACACTGGCGGTGCTCACGTTTTGCTCGTCCATCCAGATGCTGATGTACCCCTTACTGGCGGCCAGCTCGGTGGTGGCGTCGGCAAAGGCCTGCCTGCCGCTGCCCTTGAATTCCAAAGAAAGGTAGTATTCGCTCTGGCCTCCCTCTTTTGTGGGGCCGTAAGCGGGGGTCGCTTTCTCCACGTCCTTGCCTTCCAGGATCAGCTCGCCGTCGATGGAGCTGCCCTTGCGGAAGGTCAGGTGCGCGGTGGTGCCGATCTCCTGGATGGCGGCCTCGGGGTTGAAGTCGCTCTCGCCTTCCTTCCAGGGGAAGCGAACGATGATGCGGTCCTTGTTGTAGTCCACATACACTTCGCTGTCGGTGATGTTCAGGTTCACCAGCCGCTGCTGGATCACCGTCTCGGCGGCGGCCATCTGCTCGTCGGTGGCGTCAAACCCGTCGGTCGGCATGAACGTCACATCCACGCCGCCCCGGATATCGATGCCGAAGCGGATGTCTTTTGCGCCCTTGACATAAGTATGGGTGATATCTCCGTACTGGCTGCTGATGCCGAAAAACGCCGTATAAGCGAATGCAAAGATCAGCAGGGCCAATACGAAGAGATGCCAGGGCTTGCCTTTCTTCTTCATAAGAACCTCCAGACTTTCCCCTCTTCCCGCCCCAGCCGGGGGCAAAAACAGGGGTGTTTATATTTTTACAGCCGTTTCCCCGCAGGGAGTCATGCCTGTAAAAGCGTTTCCAGGGTGGCCATGCGCACGCACACGCACAGCAGCTTGCAGGCCGTATCCAGCTCGGCCAGGCTCGGGTAGGTGGGCGCGATCCGCAGGTGGTGATCCTGCGGGTCGAGGCCGTAGGGGTACGAAGCCCCGGCCCCGGTCAGCACAACGCCCGCCTCCTTGCACAGCTGCACGGTGCGCTTTGCACAGCCGTCCATCAGGTAAAGGCTGATAAAGTAGCCGCCTTTGGGGTCGGTCCAGCGGGCAATGCGGCCATAGGGCGCAAGCTGCCGGGCAAACGAATCCTTCACCAGATCAAACTTGGGCGCAAGGATCGCCTTGTGCTTTTTCATATGGTCCAGCACGCCCTTGCGGTCCTTCAAAAACTGCACGTGGCGCAGTTGGTTCATCTTGTCGTAGCTGATGATCATGGGGGTCATGTTGGCCAGGATATGCTGGATGTTGCGCCGGCTTGCCCCCAGCGCCGCCACGCCCGCCCCGGGGTAGGTAATCTTGCTGGTGGAGCAGAACAGCAGCGCGCGCTCCGGGTTGCCTGCCTTTTTGCACTCCTCCAGCACCTGCAGGGTTTCGCAGGGCTCGTCGGTCAAATGGTGCACGCAGTAAGCGTCGTCCCAAATGATCTTGAAGTCCGGCGCGGCGGTCTGCATGGCCGCAAGGCGCTTTACCGTATCGTCGCTGTAGGTGTAGCCATCCGGGTTGGAGTAAACAGGCACGCACCACATGCCCTTCACCGTCTCGTCGTTTTTCACCAGCTGTTCCACAAGGTCCATGTCCGGGCCTGTGGGCAGCATGGGCACCGGAACAAGCTGAAAGCCAAAATACTCGGTCACCAAAAAGTGCCGGTCGTAGCCGGGTACCGGGCAAAGGAATTTAATGTTGTTGCAAAAGCGCCAGGGGCGCACACTGTCCACAAAGCCCGCGCGCCAGCCCAGATCGATCAGATAATACATCATCGCCAGCGAAGAGTTCCCGCACACGATCACCTCTTCCGGGTCGTCAAGGCGCAGCAGGTCGGCAAAAAAGCGCCGCGCCTCCGGCATGCCGGCAAGCAGACCGTAGTTGCGGGCGTCGGTGCCGTCCTCGCCGGTGTAGTTGTCCACCATGCGAAGCATCTCCTGCGAGAGGTCCAGTTGCTCGGGGCAGGGCTTGCCGCGGGACATATCCAGCCGCAGATCCATGCCGCAAAAGCCCTGATACTGCCCGCGCACCGCTTCCAGTTCGGCGCGCAGTTCGGCCTCATCCATTGAAAGATAGTCTTTCATCACACACTTTCCCCTTTTCTTATTTTTCCCACTCTATGCGCCGCAAAAGAAGTTTGCCCCCACCCAAATGGCGGAATTGACCTTCCCTTGTCAAAAAGGCAAGCTTTCAAGCGTACTAAAGTATTATAGTATAAAACTACGGCCAAAACAAGCCTTTTGTTGCCCGTTTTGGCCCGCCGCAAGCCCCGTTCGGCCTTTGTTTTTGCAAAAACAGCCCCCCGCCCGTGGGCGGGGAGCTGGAAGTTTTGGAGATCGCAGGCGGGCCTGCCGCTCACACCTGCAGGTTCAGGGGGTTCTCCGGGGTCTCAACCTTATCGAACTCGTAGTCGTTGCCGGGCAGAACAGCGTTCAGCAGAATGCCCAGGATGGCCGCAATGGCAAGGCCGGACAGCGAGATGGTAACGCTGCCGACGGCGAAGGTCAGGCCGCCCAGGCTGTTGAAGCCGAGGGCGCTCACCAGAATGACTGCCGCGATGATGAGGTTGCGGCTGCGGGTGAAGTCCACCTGGTTTTCCACCACGTTGCGCACGCCGATGGCGCTGATCATGCCGTACAAAATGAACGACACGCCGCCGATGATCGCGCTGGGCACCGTGTTCACCACCGCCTCAAATTTGGGGCTGAAGCTCAGCACCACCGCAAAGCAGGCGGCAATGCGCATCACACGGGGGTCGTAGATCTTGGTGAGCGCCAGCACGCCGGTGTTTTCGCCGTAGGTTGTGTTGGCAGGGCCGCCCAAAAAGCCGGCCATGGTGGTGGCCAGGCCATCGCCCAGCAGGGTGCGGTTCAGGCCCGGGTCGCGGATGTAGTTTTTGCCGGTGGTGGCGCTGATGGCCGCAACGTCGCCGATGTGCTCCATCATGGTTGCCAGCGCGATGGGCATGATGGTAAGAATGGCCGAAATATCAAATTTCGCCAGGGCGGAGCCGTGCACGGGAACGCCTAGCCAGGCAGCCTCGCGGATGGCGGTAAAGTCCACCGCACCGGTCACCAGGGCCACCGCGTAGGACACCAGTACGCCTAGCAGGATGGGCAGAATCTTGATCATGCCCTTGCCCCAGATGTTGCACCCCACCACCACGGCAAGCGCCACAATGGCCAGCAGCCAGTTGGTGGTGCAGTTGTTGATGGCGCTGGGCGCTAGGATCAGGCCGATGGCAATGATGATGGGCCCCGTGACCACCGGCGGGAAGAAGCGCATGATCCTGCGCACGCCGAACACGCTGATCAGCCCGCTCATAAGCAGGTACACCAGGCCCGCAAACACCACGCCGCCGCAGGCATAGGGCAGCATTTCCAGGTTGGGCTTGCCGTCGACCATGGGCGCCACGATGGCAAAGCCGCCCAGGAACGCGAACGACGACCCCAGGAACGCGGGCACCTTTCCTTTGGTGAGCAGGTGGAACAGCAGTGTTCCCAGGCCCGCGCACAGCAGCGTGGTGGACACGCTCAGGCCGGTGAGCAGCGGCACCAGCACCGTGGCGCCAAACATGGCGAAGGTGTGCTGCACGCCCAGAATCAGCATCTTGGGCACGCCCAGCTGGCGGGCGTCGTAAATGCCTTCATTGATTTGCTTGTTCTCGTTCATTTACAAATTCCTCCTCATACTTCACTCTCTATCTTAACGGCCGGCCAAAGCCTGCCCATAAAGAAGACAAAAAAATAAGCATTGCCGTTTTAAAAACGGCAATGCTGAAAGGAAACATCAATAATAAAAACACGGTCAGCGGGAAACGCCAGCGGCATGAACAGTTCAAAACGTTCGGGCTGCATGGTCATGGCGCGCTTCCCCCTTTCGCGATTTTTTCTATCATAGCAAATCGCGCACCGGGTTGCAAGACCAAATTCATGGTTGGTTCAAATTTAAGCGTTTTCCTCAAACAACCCTGAAAAACGACCGGAAAGTTCTGCATTTTGCCCATCCGAGGGCGCAAAAGTATCACTTATCCCCTGCCGCCGGGCCTGAAAAAGCTCCCCACTCCGGTTGTATTTATAAAGATAAAGAGCCATCCCGAGCAAAAACTCTTGGATGGCTCTTTATCTTTTGCGCTTAACCTAAACCCCCGCGAGCAGCCCCTGCTCTGAGAGTTTTTATAAGCGCCAATGGTGCCGCTAACCGGGATCGAACCGGTACAGTGTTGCCACCGAGGGATTTTAAGTCCCTTGCGTCTGCCAATTCCGCCATAGCGGCAAGCTTTATTATAATACAACAGCCGCCCCGCGATGTCAACGCCGGGCGGGCGGTATGCCGCAAACAAAATTGTATTTTATCTGCGCATCCTTTATAATAAGAACAAAAAAGTCAAACCTTTGCCATGGGGGTCAGGATGGAACATTCAAAACGGGAAACTCAAACGCGGTTTTTGCTGGGGGCGCTGCTGGGCCTCGCGGTGTTCCTGCTGCTGTACGGCTTTGGCCCCCTGAACGTCACAAACGACGCTTTTCTGCGCGGCGGCTACGTGGAGCAGGATATCCAGCAGCACTACGCAGGGTGGCTGTTCTACCGCCAGTCGCCCCTGGGGCTGCCGCTCTGTTTTACCCAGCGCATCAACTGGCCCGCGGGCCTGAGCGTTGCTTTTACCGACTCGATCCCCCTGTTTGCCGCGCTGTTCCGGCTGCTCTCGCCGCTTTTGCCCTCCACCTTTCAGTATTTCGGCATTTACACGCTGCTCTGTTTTATGCTTCAGGGTGGGTTCGGCGCGCTGCTTGCCGGGCTTTTTACCCGCAGGACCTTGCCCGCGCTGCTGGGGGCGGTGCCGTTTGTGGTGAGCCCCATCCTGTTGGAGCGGGCGTTCCGCCACACCTCGCTGGCGGCCCACTTTTTGATTCTGGGCGCGCTGTACTACTATCTGCTGGGCCGCAGGCAAAGCCGCTTTGCCTACAAGGGCCTGTTTGCCCTGAACTGCCTTGCCTTTGCCCTGCACCCTTATTTTGTGCCCATGACCTACGCCCTCACCTTTGCGCTGCTGGCGGAACATGCGGTGCACAGCCGGCGCCCGGCAAAGCCCCTGTTGTACCTGGCCGCTAACCTGGCCGCCACGCTGGCCGTGGGCTGGCTGTTCGGCCTGTTCCAGGGCGGCAGCAGCTCGGGCGGCAGCGGCATCAGCTATGGGCATTTCTGCATGAATTTAAACGCGCTGTGGAACCCTTCCAGCCTGGGCCTTCGCTGGAGCTTGCTGCTGCCGGTGCAGAATCAGGTCCTGGGCAACTACGACGGTTTTAACTATCTGGGGCTCGGCGTGCTGCTGGGCTGCCTCGGCGTGGGGCTGTGGGCCCTCGCCCGCCGCAAAACAGTCCATCCCCTCCTGTGGTGCAGGCGCCATTTTTGCCTGCTGCTGGTCTGCCTGTGCCTCACCGGCTTTGCGGTGAGCAACGTGATCACCGCTAACGGGGCGGTGCTGCTGCGGCTGCCGCTGCCTCAACTGGTCACAGAACTTGCCACCACCTTCCGCTCCAGCGGGCGGCTGTTTTGGCCGGTGTACTATCTGCTCACGCTGTTCTGCGTGGCGGGGCTTGCCCGCATGTTTCGTTCGGTAAAGGGGCGCGATCTCAGCGCTGCGGCGCTGGCCGTTTTGTGTGCGGTGCAGCTGCTCGACCTTTCCCCCGCGCTGGCGGCAAAAGCAGCTTCACTGCGGCAATATGAACCTGCCGTGGCCGACACGGTGACCGGCACGACCCCTGCTTTGTGCGAGACCAGCGGCTTTTTTGAAGCGGCGGCAGGGCGTTATTCCCACCTGATCGCTCTCGACCCCTTGAAGCGGACCGGCCTGCGCCTTGCTCTGTATGCCGCAGACGCCGGCATGACCAGTACCGACACCTCTTTTGCCGCCCGCTACGACGAAGCCGCAGCCGCGGCCGCGGCGCAGAAGTACCGCAGCGCCATCCTGCGGGGCGAGCTGCCCGCCGGCTGCCTGTTTGTGACCGAGCGCGAGGAAACCTTTCTGGCTTTGGCCGACGCTGCCCGCCAGGCGGGCGCCTGGTGCGGGCTGCTCTCCTTCCGGGATGCCGGCGGCGCACACCCTGCCATATACGTGATCGCACCGGGGCTGGGCGATTCCTTTTCCAGTCCGCTTGCCACAGCCTACAGCGAGGCATTTCCCTTTCACCTGGCCGACTATTCCGACGATCACTGGTCCGCGGGCGTTCTGAGCCTGAACCTGGAGGCCATTGGCCGCCAGGAGGACGAAAACAAGGTGGTTCTCTTTTACGACACCCCCTTTCTGCGCCGCAAACTGGCGGACGCAAAAGCCCTGCGGGCGGGCGGTGAAGATTACCCCATCCTCAACGTGAGCGACGCGGACGAGGGCTGGCTGATGGTGACCCTGGATACCCAGGACGCGCGCGCCCTGGCCGGGAAAAGTTTGGAGGCTGTTTCATGAAGCTGATTTTCGTAAGCACACCGGCCCCTGTGCGGCTGGATCAATATCTGCTGCGCCAGTTCCCCGCCCTAAACCTGGGGCGGCTGAACAAGGCCCTGCGGGAAAACAAGATCAAGCTCAACGGCAAAAAGCTCCCGCTCTCCACCCGGGTGCAGGCCGGGGATGAGATCCGGCTTTTTCTGCCGGACGATCAGCTTGCTGCATCCCCCCAGGCGGACGGCCCGGCCTTTTTGCAGCTCAAATATCCGGCCAGGGTAGTTTATGAGGACGCGTTCCTGCTTTTGGCCGACAAACCCGCCGGCCTGCCGGTGAGCGGCGAACAGGCCGATACGCTGCTGAACCGCGTGCTGCTCTACCTTTTCCAACGCGGAGAATATCGCCCCGGGCAGGGCTTTGCACCTGCGCTCTGCCACCGGCTGGACACCGGCACCAGCGGGCTTGTGGTGCTGGCAAAAACGCCGGCCGCCGAGGCCCTGCTCACCGGCCTCATACGGGACCGAAAGCTGAAAAAGGAATACCTGTGCGTCACCTTCGGCCGCCCGCAGCCTGCCAAGGCTGCTCTGCGAGGGTACCTTGTAAAGGATGCCGCCAAGGGCAAGGTGACCGTCACCAGCCGCCCGGGCCCTGCCGCGCGCCAAATCGAAACCCGGTACGACACCCTGGCCGTGAGCGGCAGGCTGGCCCTTTTGCGGGTCGAGCTCGTCACAGGCCGCACCCACCAAATCCGCGCCCATTTGGCCAGCATCGGCTGCCCCATTCTGGGCGATGGGAAATACGGCAGCAACCCGGCCAACCGGGAGCTGAAGTTCAAATACCAGGCGCTCTGCGCCTGGAAGCTCACCTTCCCCACCCTTGCCGGGCCGGAGCTTGCAGGGGTGAGCGGGCGGTGCTTTCAGCTGGAAAAGCCCTGGTACTGCCAGCAGGTATTGAACGGCCAGTTAAAATAGCGGATCCTTTTCCTGCGGCTTTCACACACCAACATCACGGGAGGCTTTTATGGATCTTGCAGAACAGCTCAGGCTTTACCGGCCCTTTAATGAACAGGAACAGGCGGATCAGGCCCTGATCCTGAGGTGTTTCGGGGGTCCGGAGGACCTTTTTTCCCGCCAAAGCCGCCTGGCGCACATGACAGCCTCGGCCTGGATTGTAAACCCGGGCCGGACAAAGGTGTTGATGGCGTACCACAACATCTACCGCTCCTGGGCCTGGCTGGGCGGCCATGCCGACGGGGAGCGGGATCTTTTGCAGGTCGCCCTGCGGGAGGCGGCGGAGGAGAGCGGGCTGAAAAATGTGCGCCCGGTCTCTCCTGAGATCTATTCCGTGGAAGTTTTGACTGTGGATGGGCACATCAAGCGCGGCGCTTATGTATCCTCGCACCTGCACCTCAACCTCACCTATCTTTTGGAAGCGGATGAAAAGGACGAGCTTTTTGTAAAGCCGGATGAGAACAGCGGCGTGCGGTGGTTCAGCCCGGAGGGCGCCGTGCAGGCTTCCAGCGAGCCCTGGATTCGCGAACATATTTACGCCAAACTGAATGAAAAGCTAAGGTCGTTTCCTGTTTGACCTCAGAGCTGCCCGGCGGGAACCCTTCCCGCGTTTTTTCAGGCAAAGGAGCGCCGGAAAAGCATCATCGCTTTTCCGGCGCTCCTTTGCACAGCTCTTCAATTTCTTCCCAGGTGTGCAGGCTGTTCAGCACCTGGCACAAAGCGCGTTTTGAGAGCCGCGGCGGCAGGCCGAGCCTGCGCAGCAGGGCAAAGCGCGCCTGCTGGCTGCCCGCCGTGCCCGAGAGCCCCCATGCATACAGATCGGCATAGGTAATAGGCCGGCCTGCACGCGGGGCGGCAGGCTCGGCGCCCGCGTCCAGAACAGCCTTTCGCAGGGTGGCGGCAGGCAGACCCTCTACGCCCAGCAGCCCTTCCCTGCCGGGCTGTTCCTTGCGGCTCTCTTTGCCGGGCACAGCGGGCACATAGGCCTGCCGCACATGTTCCTGCCCCACCAGGTTGGCCACATAATTGCGGATGCGAAAGCCTGCGGCGTCCGGGTCTGTGAGCAATATGACCCCCCGCGCACGGCCCAATTCCTTTAAAAGCGCCTGCGTTTCTTTGTCTTTATAAATTCCAAAGCCGTCGGTGGTCAGGATCAGCCCGTCCACCACCCCTGCCAGGGCCGCGGCGTCGTATTTTCCCTCCACCACCAGCACCTGCCGGATGCGCAGCCTCTCACTCATGGGCGCCCCCCGGCCGCCAGCTGGCACAAAGCGGCCTGCAGCAAAATATCTCCCCCCACCGGCGAACCCTTCAGGCTTTTATCCAGCTCGGCCAGGATCTCCAGGCAGCGGGCCAATTGCGCAGGGGTGTAGCGCGCGGCGGTTTCACTGCTCTTTTTCAGCCGGAAATCGCTGCCTTTATACCCAAAATCCTTGTGTACCTGGCCGTATGCCTTCTTTTTCTGCTGCCCAGCCTTTACGCGGTACATATCCACATAGCTGCCGATCAGCGCTGCGGTGATCGCAATCGGCTCGTTCTGCAGCCGCAGCAGGGTTTCCAGCTTCTCGCAGGCCTTGGAGGGATTGCGGGCGGTGACATGGCGCACCATCTCAAATACGTCCGCCTCCAGGTCCAGGGTACCCATCTCCGCCACCAGCGCGGGGCTGATCTCGGTGTAGCCGCTGGCGGCGGCAAGCTTGTCCACCTCGTTTTCCAAAAGGAACAGGTCCTGCCCGCACCGCTCCAGCAGCGCCGCCGCCGCGTTTTCCGGCAGCGCGGTTCCCTGCTTTTCCGCGCGTTCGCGCAAAAGGCGGCGGATCTCCTGCGGGCCCGGGCGGGATATCTCGGCGGCATAGCCCAGCGCCTCGCAGGTCTCGGCCAGCTTTTTCGCCTGTTTGCCCAGTTTGATCTTTCCCCGTTCCTCAGGCAGCACGCTGTAGATCACAAACACCGCGTTCTCGGCGCTTTTCAGCGTATCGCACACCGCGTTCATATCCTTATCGGTATAGGCCGAGGGCTGCAGGGCGGGCAGCTCCACCACACGGCGGGTTCCAAAAAAAGAGATGGTCCCCGCGGCCATTACGATCTCTTCCACCGTGGGGGAAGGCCCGTCCAGCCGGGTGGTTTCGCCCCCCTGGTCCACCAGTGCGGCGGCTGTCTTGTCGGCGGCAGAGCGGGCCAAAAACGGGTCGGTGGAATAGAAATAAAACACCGGTGCCCCATTTTGCAGCGCGGCATTCCTTTTTTGTTCACTGTACAGCATAACTGCCCCCCTTGAGCATTACCGACCGGCCGGGGCGGACCCACACCGCCGCCCCCTGTGATGCGTAATAGAACTGTGCAGCATATCCTGTATGCCAATCGTAACGTTTGGCGCTCAGCAGTGTGCCGGGCTCAATCGCGCCCGGCGCAGTGCCGCCGCCCACCAAAAAATCCACTTTCAGCGGCTGGGCTGCCAGCGGCTTTCCGGTCACAGCGGCCAGCTTACAGCCCTTAATATCCAAAATCAGCAAATTGCCGCCTTTCAGGCGGAATACCGTTCCCATTATATCACAAACACGGGCTTCGGCGGCAGTATTTTGCGGCAGCTCCTGCGCGGTCACCGTGCGCTGGGCCGCAAGCGTCAGCTCGCCCGGCCGGCGGCGCAGGTCCACCAGGCAGGCGATCTGGCCGATGCCCTGTTCCTCAAGGTATTCCTGTACCTTCTGCGCGTTGGCGCTGCCGCCCTGAAACGCCACCAGCGCCCGGCCATCCTCCACCGCCACGACGCAGGGCGTGGAGGCGCTGCCCACCAGCGCCACGCGCACGGTCCCGCGCATAAGGCCTGTATAGCAAAGCACGGCCAGCGCCAGCATGCAGGGAAACACAGCGGCCAGCCACCGCATTTTGCGCAGGCGGCGGGCGGCCAGCCAGAGCAGCACGGCCAGTGCCAGAACCAAAAGCGCATAGCCCCGCGGCAGGCGCAGGCGGGCCAGGGGCAGCGCCGCCAAATGCGTGGCCACTGCGTTGAGCAGCCTTACCAGAAGTCCGCCGCCCAGAGAGAATACCCTCGCCGCAAAATCCAGCCCCGGCACAAGCCCGCACAGCCCGGCCAGCAGCCCGCACACGAGGGTCGGCCCCATCAGCGGCAGCGCCAGCAGGCTTGCCAGCACCGATACGCCGCTGGGCGTCAGCCCGCCGGCCAATTGCACCGGCAGGGTAAAAAGTGCTGCAAAGACCGGGCACAGCAGCAGCTCGCCGGCTTTTGCCAGGGCTGCTGCCGCCTTCCGCTCCGTATCGCGCGCCCACGCCCGCAGCGGGCGTGCCATTTTGCCCGCCGTCAACACCCCCAATGTGGCCGCAAACGAGAGCTGCAGCCCCAGGTCGCACAGCGCATATGGCCCCTGCAGGCTGATCAGCACCGCCGCCACGCCCAGGGAGGTAAAGGAATCGGCAGGCTGCAGCAGCAGCGCGCCAAAATAGAAAATAAGCGCTGCAATGCCGGCCCTTGTGACCGACGGGGTAAACCCGGTAAGCCCCATCATAAAAAGTACCGCGCAGATCGCGCCCAGCGCCTTTAATTTTCGCAGCCGCCCGCCCACAGGGCGGTTGCCCAAAAACGCCCCGCAGAGCAGCGTGAGGTGCAGGCCGGACACGACCAATAAGTGGGACGCCCCTGCCGCGCGATAGGCCGCCCGCAGCTGCCCGGAAACATGCGACCGGTCGCCCACCGTCATTGCTGCCAGCACGCCCCCCTCTTCCCGTGGCAGATACTTTCGCAGGCTTGCAGAGAGGATGCGCCGCACCTCCAGCAGCTTAAAGCGCAGCGCCCCGCTCATTCCCGCGCGTTCCACGGGCCCGCTCTCGCCTTCCAGGTACACCCGGTCGGCCAGGTTCCCATAATAATAGCTGTCTTTTTCCAGCGCGCTCAGAGAAAACGCACCCTCGTAAATTTCGCCCGGCTGCGCTTCGGGAAATGCCGGGCAGGTAATGCAAAAGCGGCGCAGCGGCCCCAGGGCCCTGCCCTCTGCGGCAAGCACTTCCAACCTTGCCCGCACCATGCCGTCGGCATATCCGGGGCTAGTCTCTTCCACCCGCACGGTGAGCTGCGGCCGGCTGCCGGCCAGGGAAAACGCGGGCTGCGCCGCCCCCCAAACGCCCACCCACTGCACAGCCAGCGCTGCCAGGCATGCCAAGGGCACAAGCCGTGCATAGCCCCCTTTTTTGCGCGCCAGCGCGGCGGCGAAAAGGCAGACAAAAACTGCCGCAAGCGGCACAAAAGCCGCCGGCGGCAGAAACGCAGCAGCCAGCTGGGTAAGAATATATGCGCAGCAAACAACTGCAAGCGGCCGCCTCATTGCGCCTTAGCGGGCAAACAGCGGCAGCTTTTCCAGGTACACGATGTCGGTGCGGTCCGCGGCGTCGCCCTCGGCCAGCACTGCGGCGCGGGCCACCACCGTGCCGGTGCTGCGCCCCACCAGGGCTTCCAGCGCGTGCAGCGAACCGCCGGTGCTGATCACATCGTCCACAATCAGCACCCGTTTGCCGTTCATGGCGTCCAGATCCTTGCGGTCAATGACCAGTTTCTGGCGGGCACTGGTGGTGATGGACTGATCCTCCACCACCACCGGCTCACGCATGTAAAGTTTTTCGCCTTTTCGGGCGGGGATATAAAGCTTCCCGCTCTGGCGGCTCATCTCGTAGGCCAGGGGAATCCCTTTTGCCTCGGCCGTTACCAGAACATCAAATTCGGGGCATTTTTTCAGCAGGGCTTCGGCGCAGGCCACGGTAAGCTCCACATCGCTGAACATAATAAACGCCGCGATCTCCAGGTGTTCGTTGATGGCGCAGATGGGCAGCTCGCGGGTAAGGCCCGCCACATGCAGGGTATATGTGTCGTTCATGGTATTATAGCTTCCTTCCCTTCTGATTCAAAACACAGTAAGGCCTATGCCGCTCAGCCCGGGGGCCAGGCAAGGCTGCGCTTTGCAAGCACGTGGAAATGCAGGTGCGGCACGCTTTGGCCGCCGTCGGCCCCCACGTTGGTGACTACCCGATACCCGTTTTCACAGCCCAGTTCCCGGCACAGCCGTGCTATCACGGCATAAATACGGGCCAGCAGCGCACCCTCCTGTTCGATAAGGCAGGCGGCCGACGGAATGTGCTTTTTGGGAATGACCAAAAAGTGCACCGGTGCCTGGGGGTCTATGTCGTAAAAAGCCAGGATCTGCTCGTCCTCGAACAGTTTGTTTGCCGGGATCTGCCCTGCCGCAATTTTACAAAAAAGGCAATCGTCCATGCTTCCCTGCTCCTTTCTTTGCCGCCCCGGGGCCTTGCTCCCCGGGCGCGGCTGTGCTTGAACTTCCGGCTCAGCCCTCCAGGGCCGCCTTCACGATACCGGGCACCGCGTTCAGCGCCTCATCGATCTTGGTTTCATCCTTGAGACCGGCCATCGCCAGGTCGGGCTTGCCGCCGCCGTTGCCGCCCGCAATGGCGGCGATCTGCTTTGCAAGCACGCCTGCCTTCAGGCCGGCGTCCAGCGCCCCCTTGCCGCAGGCCACCGCCAGGGTCAGCTTGCCCTCGCTGCTGCCCACCAGGGCGCTCACCACATTGGGGGCTTTATCCCGCACCTTTTCGCTCATGCTGCGCAGCGCCTCCGGTGCCGTCCCCGAAAAATAGGCAGTCAGAATTTTGATTCCGTTCACGTCTGCCGCACTCTCGAACAGGCCTTCGATCTGGCTGGCCGCCGCTGCGGCCTTGACCTGCTCCAGCTCCCGGGCAAGGCTTTTGACCTCGCCTGCCAGTGCTGCGGCGCGCAGCGGCAGGTCTTTGAGATTGTTCACCTTCAGCGCGCCCGCCGCCTGCTGCAGCATTTCGGTGCGCTCGTCCAGCAGGCGGAGCACGCCGTAGCCGGTGGTGCCCTCGATGCGGCGGATGCCCGCCGCAACACTGGACTCGTTCAGGATTTTAAAGCAGCCCAGCTGCGCGGTATTTTTTACATGGGTGCCGCCGCAGAACTCGGTGGACCAGCCGTTCACGTCCACCACCCGCACAACATCGCCGTACTTTTCGCCGAACAGGGCCATCGCCCCCATTTTTTTGGCTTCGGCCAGGGGCATGGTGCGGACCTCCACATCCAGCGCCTCAAAAATTTTCCGGTTCACAATGTGCTCTACCAGCGAAAGCTCTTCCGGCGTCACGGCGCTGAAATGGGTAAAGTCGAACCGGACCCGCTCGTCGTCCTCGTAGGACCCCGCCTGGTGCACGTGGCTTCCCAGCACCTCGCGCAGGGCCTTTTGCAGAAGGTGGGCGCTGGTGTGGTTGCGGGCAATGGCGCCGCGCCGCCCCTTGGAAACGCTGGCGGTCACAGTGTCGCCCGTTTTGGCGGTGCCCTCCAGCAGGGTGCAGGTGTGCACAAAATATCCCTTGGGGGTCTTTTTCACATCGCGCACTTCCAGGCGCGCGCCGTCCGCCGTTACAATCGAACCGGTGTCCGCCACTTGGCCGCCGCTCTCGGCGTAGAAGGGGGTGCGGTCCAGCACCACCAGAACGCCCTCTTTGGCCCCCTCGTCCGTAGACACCGCGTCCAGCAGCTCCTCCCCATCCGAGAGCGCAAGGATCACACCCTTGTCCTCCAGGGTGTCGTACCCGGTAAAGCAGGTGGGCTCTGCGGTCAGTTCGCCGAACAGGTCGGCCGCCCAGCCGGAAATATCGCGGGAAAGCCGGTCTCTGCGGGCCTGCTCCCGCTGCTTTTTCATCTCGGCACGGAAGTTATCCTCATCCACCAGAATGCCAGCCTCTGCGGCGATTTCCTTGGTGAGGTCCAGCGGGAAGCCAAACGTGTCGTTCAGCTTAAAGGCGTCGATCCCGGAGAGGATGGCCTCGCGCCCGGCCTGCGCGGCGGCGCGCACATTCTCGATCAGGCCGTTCAAAATGTTCATTCCCTGGTCGATGGTCTTGTAGAACCGCTCTTCCTCGGTGCCGATCACTTTTTTAATGTAGTCCGCGTGCTCTTCCAGCTCCGGGTAGCCGGCCTTGTTCTCCTGGATCACGGTTTCCACCAGCTCGGTGAGGAACGGCCGGCCGATGCCAAGCATGCGGCCGTGGCGGGCGGCGCGGCGCAGCAGGCGGCGCAGCACATAGCCCCGCCCCTCGTTGGAGGGCAGGATGCCGTCGCTCACCATAAACGCCGTGGAACGGATGTGATCGGTCACGACCCGGATTGAAATATCGGTCTTTTCGTCCTGGCCGTAGGTCTTTCCGGAGATGCGCTCCACATGGTTCAGGATGGCGCGCACGGTGTCCACCTCGAACAGGTTGCCCACGTTCTGCAGCACGCAGGCCAGGCGTTCCAGGCCCATGCCGGTGTCGATGTTGGGCTTTTCCAGCAGCTCATAGTTGCCCTTGCCGTCCGAGTCGAACTGGCTGAACACCAGGTTCCAAACCTCCATATAGCGGTCGCAGTCGCACCCGACCTTGCAGTCCGGCTTGCCGCAGCCGTGCTCGGGGCCCCGGTCGAAATAGATCTCGCTGCAGGGGCCGCAGGGGCCGGAGCCGTGCTCCCAGAAGTTGTCCTCCTTGCCAAAGCGCACCATGTGGTCCTCGGGGATGCCGATCTCTTTGGTCCAGATATCCCACGCCTCGTCGTCTTCCAGGTAGACCGAGATGTAAAGCAGTTCGGCTGGGATCGCCAGCACCCCAGTCAAAAACTCCCACGACCAGGCAATGGCCTCTTTTTTGAAATAATCCTGGAAGCTGAAATTGCCCAGCATCTCAAAATAGGTGCCATGACGCGCGGTAATTCCCACCCGCTCGATATCCGGGGTGCGGATGCACTTCTGGCAGGTGGTCACGCGGCGGCAGGGCGGCTCCTCCTGGCCCAGGAACCACTTTTTCATGGGGGCCATGCCGCTGTTGATCAGCAGCAGGCTGTTGTCGTTTTTGGGCACCAGCGGAAAGCTGCCCAGGCGCAGATGCCCTTTGCTCTCAAAAAAAGAAAGGTATTTTTCCCGCAGTTCGTTCAAACCGGTCCATTCCATATTCTCTCGCTTCTCCTCTACTGTATGTTGCGCATTTGCCTATGGGCGGCGGTCCCCAAAAAAGAATAGCCCTCGCCCCTGGTCAAGGGACGAAGGCCAAAACAGCTTCCGTGGTACCACCCAAATTGCGGCCTCAAGGGCCGCCGCTCTTGCCGCGTTAACGCCGCGGATACGCCCGGTTCCTCGCCGGGGGCTCAGGGGTGGCATACGGCAGCGCCCGGCAGGGACCTTGCACCGACCGGTCCCCTCTCTGAAAGCCTTCTGCTTGCCATTGGCCCCATCACAGCCATGTTATTTGTTTACCTTATGATTATATCGCCCGCAAAACGGCTTGTCAACTGTTTTCAGCCGGCTCCTGAAGCCAGTAAAGCGCGTTGCAGACCTTGGCGAACACCGCCGCCGAGCTCACCTCCGGCTCGGTTATCCCATCCTGCAGGATCACAATGGTATAGCGGGGCGCCTCGGCGGGCCAAAAGCCTGCAAACCAATAGTTCATCAGCTCCACATCCTCCTGGTTTTTCACCCCGGTCTGGGCTGTGCCGGTCTTGCCGCCCGCGGCGCCGTACTCCGGGGCCGCCTCTTTGCCGATGCCCTCCTCCACCACGCCCGCCAGCATGGAGCGCAGCGCGGCGGCGGTATTTGTGCTGATGGCCCGGCGCACCTGCGGTTCATACAGTGTTTGTTCCACCTGCCGGCCGGCCTCGTCCACCACGCCCTCCAAAAACGCCGGGGTGCGGTACTGCCCGTCCGAGGCGATCACATTCATGGCCGCCGCCATCTGCAGCGGCGTTGCGGTGAGCTGCCCCTGCCCAAAGCTGAAGTTTGCAAGCTGGCCAATGTCCTGCACCGTTTCCGCGCTGGGCAGCGTGCCCGCCGCGCTTTTAAGGCCGCCCGCCAAATACGTGGGCTGACCAAAGCCGAACGCCTCGGCTTCCGAAAGGATGGCCTTGCCCCCCAGCTTCAGCCCCAGTTCAATAAAAAAACTGTTGCAGCTTTTCTCCAGGGCGCTTTTCAGGTTCACCAGGCCATGGGCCCGGCTCAGCGCGCAGCGGTAGACCTGGCCGTTCACGTCCACATAGCCCTCGCACTCGATGCTGTACCAGTCCAGCCCTTTTTCCAGCGCGGCTGCCGCAAGCACAGGCTTGAAGACCGAACCCACGTTGAACTGGCAGAACGCCCGGTTGAGCAGCGAGGTATCCTGCGCGCGGATGCTCTTCTCCACCGCTTCCGGGTCAAAGGCCGGCAGGCTCACGCTGGCGCGTACCTTGGCCGTGGCGGTGTCCAGCACCAAAATACAGCCTTTTTTGATGGTGCTTGCCGCAACCCCTTCACAGGCGCGCTGCATGGCTCCATCCAGGGTCAGCATGACCCCCTGGCTGTCCTTTTGCTCGGTGATCAGCTCCGGCTCGGTGCCCTCCAGCAAGGTTCCCTGGGCGGTGGTGGAGCACTGCACATAGCTTGCGGGGCGGTTCTGGCTCAGCAGCTCGTCGAACGCGGCTTCCAGCCCGGCCACGCCGTGCCCCTCCCCGTCCAGATATCCGATCAGATGTTCCGCCACCGGCGTGGGGAAATAGCGCCCCGGCACGGTGTAGGTGTATATGCCCTTGTCGGTGAGATCCCGGTCCACCTCGATCAAAAAGGGGGCCAGTGCGTTCCTTTTTTCATAGAGCAGGGTCTGGCTGGAATAGGGCACATAGTGAAACAGCTCTGCATAGCTGCTCTCGCCGGGGATCGAGAGCGCAAAATAGCGTGTACCGTAACTGGTCAGGCAGCTCCCCTTACAATCGTACAAATTGCCCCGCTGGGGTTCCAGTGCCAGGGTAGTGACCGTTTGCTCGCGGGCCGTTTGGGCATAGGTGGTGTTCTGCGCCAGCAAAAACAGCCGCCCCATCACCACCCCAAACGCCGCCAGAAACGTTCCGAACAACGCCACGATCCTTTTTTGTGTCACTGCTGCACGCCCCTTCTACGCTTTTGAGAAAAGTATTCCCTCCCTGCGTCCACGGCAAACAAAAAAGAACCGGCGCCCGCTTTTAAAGCGGGCGCCGGTTCTTTTGCGGGTTCTGTCAAACGCCGCTCCAGGGCAGAGCCGCATGTTCTGGACTGTGCTTAAAAAAGCTTAGTACATGCCGCCCATATCAGGCGCGGGGGCAGCCGGGGCCGGCGGTTCCGGCTCGTCGGCCACCAGGCTCTCGGTGGTAAGCACCATGGAAGCCACGCTGGCCGCATTCTCCAGGGCGGAGCGGGTCACCTTGGTGGGATCCACAATGCCGGCCTCGATCATGTCGCAGTAAACTTCCTTCTGGGCGTCAAAGCCGTAGTTGGGCTTGTCGGCAGCCAGGATCTTGTCGATGATCACGCTGCCTTCCAGCCCGGCGTTGGCCGCGATCTGGCGCAGGGGGGATTCCAGGGCCTTCAGCACAATGCGGGCGCCGGTGCGCTCGTCGCCTTCCAGCGCGCTGCATACCTTTTCCACGGCGGGCATGGCGTTGATGGTGGCGGTGCCGCCGCCGGCCACAATGCCCTCTTCCACCGCAGCCTTGGTGGCGTTCAGCGCATCCTCCACGCGGAGCTTCTTCTCCTTCATCTCCACTTCGGTGGCAGCGCCGACCTTGATCACAGCCACACCGCCGGAAAGCTTTGCCAGCCGCTCCTGCAGCTTTTCTTTATCGAAATCGCTGGTGGCAACTTCCATCTGGGCGCGGATCTGGGCCACACGGTCCTTGATCGCGTCCTTGTCGCCGGCGCCGTCCACCACGGTGGTGGTCTCTTTGGTCACCTTGACCTGCCGGGCACGGCCCAGCATCTCCACGGTGGCGTCCTTCAGCTCGTAGCCCAGCTCCTCGCTGATGACCTGGCCGCCGGTCAGAATGGCGATATCCTGCAGCATCTCCTTGCGGCGGTCGCCAAAGCCGGGGGCTTTTACGGCCACGCACACAAAGGTGCCGCGCAGGCGGTTCACGATCAGGGTGGACAGGGCTTCGCCCTCCACGTCCTCGGCAATGATGACCAGCTTTTTACCGCTCTGCACAATCTGCTCCAGGAGGGGCAGCAGATCCTGGATCACGCTGATCTTCTTGTCGGTGATCAGAACGTAAGCGTCGTCGATGTCGGCTTCCATCTTCTCGGTGTCGGTGACCATATAGGGAGTGATATAGCCGCGGTCGAACTGCATGCCCTCCACCACTTCGGTGTAGGTCTCGGCGGTCTTGCTCTCCTCAATGGTGATCACGCCGTCGTTGCTCACCTTTTCCATCGCTTCGGCAATCAGCTCGCCCACGGTGGAATCGCCGGCAGACACGGTGGCCACGCGGGCGATATCCTGCGAGCCATGCACCTTCTGGCTGTTGGCGGCAAAGGCCTCCACGGCAGCCTTCACGGCCTTCTGGATGCCGCGCTTCACATCCATGGGGTTGGCGCCGGCGGTCACGTTTTTCATGCCCTCGCTCACCAGGGCCTGGGCCAGCACGGTGGCGGTGGTGGTGCCGTCGCCGGCGGCGTCGTTGGTTTTGGTGGCGACTTCGCGCACCAGCTGGGCGCCCATGTTTTCAAAGGCGTCCTTCAGTTCGATCTCCTTCGCAATGGTCACGCCGTCGTTGGTGATCACAGGGCTGCCGAACTTTTTGCCCAGCACAACGTTGCGGCCCTTGGGGCCCAGGGTAATCTTGACGGTATCCGCCAGGGTATCAATGCCGGCGCTCAGGGCCTTGCGGGCCTCCGCGCCGTGCAGAATCTGCTTTGCCATAAAAAATCTCTCCTTTTATTTAAAAGTGAATTTTCAGCGGAAATTTATTCCTCCACAACGGCCAGGATGTCGCTCTGGCGCACAATGGTGCACTCCTCGCCGTCCACCTTGACCTCGGTGCCGGAGTATTTGCTGGTGAGCACCCGGTCGCCCACCTTCACGATCATGGTCACTTCCTTGCCGTCCACAAGGCCTCCCGGCCCCACGGCCAAAACCTCGGCCACCTGGGGCTTTTCCTTTGCAGAGCCGGCCAGAATAATCCCGCTCTTGGTGGTTTCCTCGGCCTCTACGGTCTTGATCACAACGCGATCGGCAAGAGGTTTGATTTTCATGGAAACGTTCCTCCCATCAAATAAATTTATTTTTTGAAGCCATTTGTTTTTAGCACTCGAAGTTATTGAGTGCTAATGTATATTTTAGTCACTTGTTCTCAAAAAATCAAGGGGGAAAAATAAAAATTTTTTGTGAACGTCGAAAAAGGGCTTTTCCCGCCTGTCCTCAGCGAAAAAAAGAGCGCCGGGGCGGCTGCCCCGGCGGCCTTGTTACGCCCGGCGTTCAAACCAGCTTTTTGGCAGCACCACCCTGGCAGCGCTGGGCTTCACTTTTGCAGTGAGCGTGTTGCGCGGGGCGCATTCACCGTCCTGCGTTACCACGATGGGCCGGCCGTCCAGCGTTTCCAGCTCCACCTGGCGCACCCGTTTGTATGTAATGATATCCGCCACCTCTGGCGCCACCCGGCCGTTTTGGATATGCGCCCCGCTTTTATAAAGCCCAATCACCCTTGCCATGCGCAGCCGGCTGATCTTTTTTACCAGCACCAGATCCAGCTCACCGTCGTTCATATCCGCCTCGGGGGCCGTCACAAAGCCGCCGCCGTAGGCGCATCCGTTGCAGATCGCCAGCATCAAAAAATCATCTTCCAGCACTTCCCCATCCGCGGTTACCCGCAGCTTGTGCCCCATGCGCCCGCACACACACTGGGCAATGGAAAGATTATAGGCCATGGAACCGCCGCACAGCGGCAAACGCCGGAATTTTGGGATCCCATAGGCCACCTGCGCGTCCAGCCCCGCCGAGCAGATGGCCGCGGCAATGCCGTATTGGGTCTCGATCAGGTCAATGGGCACCGCATGCCCCTGCATCAGGTCCGGCAGATCCAAAAACCGCTCCCCGCCGCCGAAATTGCGCACAAAATCATTTCCGCTGCCGCAGGGAACACAGGCCACCTCGGCGGTTTCACTCTCCCTGGCGCCCATCAGGACCTCGTTCAGGGTTCCGTCGCCCCCGCAGGCGTACAGCCGCACCGGGCCGCTTTGGGCCGCCTGCCGTGCAAGCTGCACGGCGTGCCCGGGGTATTCCGTGAGCTGCACTTCATACTCCGCCTCCAGCCCCTTGGCCGCAGTGATGATCCGGGGCACCAGCGTACCGCTGGCGTCCGCTTTGCCCGAAACCGGGTTCACAATAAAAATATGCCGCATGCCTGCGCCTCCTCGCATTTTATCGGGAGCTCCTGCCTTTATTGTAGCCGATTGCGCCCCATAGCACAAGAAGCATATTTTGCGGCGCGCCGCACATCCTAAAGCCATATCAAACAAACCTTTCAAGGAGGCCCCGCCGTGGACATTTTTACAGATATTCTGCGCATTATTCTGACCAGCCTTGTGTCGATTGCCGTGCTGTTCTGCCTTTGCAAGCTCATCGGCCAGCGCCAGATCAGCCAGATGAGCATGTTTGACTACATCAACAGCATCACCGTCGGTTCCATTGCCGCCGAGTTTGCCACCGAGCTGGAAAATTGGTGGGAACCGCTCACCGCCACCATTGTATACGGCCTTGTGACCGTGCTCATCAATGTAATTACCTGCAAGTCCATCCCGCTTCG
Organism: Oscillospiraceae bacterium; assembly: GCA_022835495.1. Classification (NCBI taxonomy): domain Bacteria; kingdom Bacillati; phylum Bacillota; class Clostridia; order Eubacteriales; family Oscillospiraceae; species Oscillospiraceae bacterium. The sequence continues at coordinate 1,971,442 of BQOK01000001.1, read as the reverse complement.
CAAATTTTTCAGCGGCAAACCGGTGGTGCTGTTTGAAGAGGGTAAGATCTATAAGGCAAACCTCATGAAAGCCAAAATGGACGTGAACGAATTTTTGACCCAATGCCGGGTCGCGGGCTATTTTGATCTGAGCCAGCTGGAGGCGGCCGTGCTGGAAACGAACGGCCAGATCAGCTTTATGCCCCTGGCCGCCGAGCGCCCCGTAACGCCGCAGGATCTGCAGCTGGAACCCCCGCCCGAAACCCTTGCCATCAACCTGATCCTGGACGGCCAGGTTCTGGAGCAAAACCTGAAATACAGCGGGCGGGATATGCAGTGGCTGGAAAAACAGCTGCACAGCCAGGACATCGGCCAGATCAGCGATGTGTTCCTCGCAACATGTGACAAGCAAGGTAACTTTACAGCTTATCGTAAGCTGGATACGCCGGTCCAGCACGAAATTTTTGAATAAAAAGCGGCCTCTGCAAAGCAATGAAGCACGCCCCCGAAGAATTCTTCAGGGGCGTGCTTTCATTTTGATGTATTATTTTTTACTTGTTGCCGAAATAACGCTCCAGCAGGCCCTGCATGCCGCGGCCGTGACGGGCCTCGTCCTTGGCCATTTCGTGCACAGTGTCGTGGATGGCGTCCAGACCCAGCTCTTTGGCGCGCTTGGCAATGTCCATCTTGCCGCTGCAGGCGCCGCACTCGGCGTCCACGCGCATGCGCAGGTTCTTTTCGGTGCTGTCGGTCAGCACCTCGCCCAGCAGTTCGGCAAACTTGGCGGCGTGCTCGGCCTCTTCAAACGCATAGCGCTTCCAGGCCTCGGCAATCTCGGGGTAGCCCTCGCGGTCGGCCACGCGGCTCATGGCCAGATACATGCCCACCTCGCTGCACTCGCCATTGAAGTTCATGCGCAGGCCCTCGATAATGTCCTCAGGCACACCGGACTGGGCAATGCCCACCACATGCTCGGTCACATAGCTGTTCTCGGTCTTTTCCACGAATTTGTCCTTGGGGGCCTTGCAGACAGGGCAGAAATCAGGGGCAGCGCCCTCGGCGATGTAACCACAAACGGTGCAAACAAACTTAGCCATAATTCGTATCCTCCAAAATTTTATTTAATTTTATTGGGAACCATTCGCTTAAATAGGAACGTTTCCTTGTTATGTTCAAAGTATACCACTAAGGTATTATTTCGTCAACACCTTTTTGGAAAATTTTTTAGTTTTTTCTTCGGCGCTCTTGTCTGCCCACATGAAGCACCTGGGCCGCCCCTTTGGGGGCCGGCCCGGGCGTGTGGCCCAAAACAGCCTTCGGCTATTTTTTCGTATTAAACCCCATGCGGCCCAATGCGGGTAAAATTGCAGCCAGGCTTGCACTGGTGACCCACCCCATGCCCAGGCCCGAAACGATCAGCACCGGCGCATAGGTAAGCGCCAGCCGGCTGCCCAGCACAAAACTGGCCGCAATCATCTGCCCCACATTGTGAGCCAGCGAGCCGCACACCGAAAGGATAAAATAGGTGGGCCGCTTTGGCAGCTTATACAGCAACCACATCACCAGCAGCGAGAGCAGGCCGCCGCACAGGCTCAAAAGCCCGGCCACGGCCCCCCGGGTGAGCAGAACGAACAGGGCTTTCAGCACCGCCAGGCTCAGCGCCTGGGGAAAGCCCATAAAAAACAGCGCGTACATCACAACGATATTTGCCAGGCCGATTTTCACCCCCGGCATAAGCCCCAAAAGCGGAGCGATGGTCGATTCCATAAACGACAGCGCCATGGCCAGGGCAAACAGCAGGCCGGAAAGCGCCACCTGGCGGGTCTTGCTTGGTTTCAAAACCGATTCCTCTCTTTCTTCTCTCCAATCAGAATGCGCTTTCATCTTACGTCCCCCGCCCCCTTTCTGTCAAGAAAAAGCCGGAGATTTGGTTTTTTCCCGGCCCCGGCCTTGCAGGCCAAAGCTTTATCTTTTATAATGAAGTATAAAATAAGACCGAAGCGAAAAGGAGGCGCCACATGAAGCGCCATGCAAAATTGGCGGTCTGCCTGCTGCTGGCCATCGGCCTTGCGGGCTGCGGCCTGAAGGACGGCACTTACACCGCGCGGCTTGCGGATTTCGACAGCCTGGGCTATCAGGATTATCTCACCGTCACCGTGGCCGGCGGGGCCATTCAGAGCGCTGAATTTGACGCGCTGGACGCTGCCGGGCAAAAAAAGAGCGAAGACGAACGCTACGCCCGGCTCATGCAGCCCGTGACCGGCGCCACACCGCAGCTGGTGAGCAGCCATTACGCCGAGTTGCTGCTGGGGGCCAAAAGCGCGGGCAAGGTGCAGGTGGACGCAGTCAGCGGCGCCACGGTTTCCAGCCGGGCGTTCAAGGCGCTGTGGCAGGCGCTGGACAAGCCCATGAAAAAGGGCCTGAGCGAGCCGGTCACGGTGCCGAACCCGCCCGAGCTTCCTCCGGCTTCCGGCAGTGAATAAAGTGTAAAATTTCGTGAACACTGAATGTAAGCCTTGCAATGCGCCTTTGGATAGGATAGAATTGAAGCATAATTTTCCAGAAGAAAGAGAGAGACCGACCCATGAAAAAGTTTCTTGCCCTTGCGCTTTCCGTCGCCCTGGCCGCCTTGGCCCTGGCGGGCTGCGGCAACTCCGGCAGCGAAAATAAAACCTATAATCTGGGCGACGTGGTGGCCGCGGTGGAAAAGGCAAACCCCGTTTCCAACCCCCGCGACGTCAACGACAACGATCTGGCCCTCACCATGCTGCTCACCAAGGATAATATCCTGGAATATGCCGGCAAAATGAGCAACGACCAGGGCAACAGTGCCCTGATCCTGGTGATCAAGGCGGCCGAAGGCAAAGCAGGCGAAGTAAAAACAGAGCTTGCCGCCTACAAGACCAGCATTTCCAGCGGCGGCATGTATGCCGAGTTTGCCGCCATGGAGGAGATGGCCAAGGATGCCCGCATCGTGGAAAAAGGCGACTATGTGGTAATGGTGGTCGCCAACACCCAGGGCGCCGACTACGCCGAGATCGACAAAGCCATCGACGAGGCGCTGAGCTGATCGTTTTGGTTTAAAAACAAGGTCGGTACCGGGGGTTCGGTACCGGCCTTTTGTGTGAAGGAGTGAATCGCTTGGTCTTCAGTACCATCCTGTTCCTGTTCCGTTTTCTGCCCATCACCCTGGCGCTGTATTATCTCGCGCCCGCCAAGCTGAAAAACCTGGCGCTGTTTGTGTGCAGCCTGGTGTTCTATTCCTGGGGCGAAGTGAAATTCTTCCCGGTGATGGTTGTGCTCATCCTGATCAACTATTTCTCCGGCCTTGCAATGGAAAAGTTCGACCAAAACCCCAAAATGCGGCGGCTGTTTTTGATCGTTTCCATCGTGGGCAGCCTTTCCATGCTGGTGTTCTTCAAATACACGAACTTCCTGATCGGAACGGTGAACAGCCTGTTTGGCCTCTCCATCGGCCTGATCGAGGCCGCCACGGTGCTGCCGCTGGGTATCAGCTTTTATACCTTCCAGACCATGAGCTACTCCATCGACGTATACCGGCGCGATGTGAACGCCGAGCACAACATCATCGATTTCGGCGCCTATGTGGTCATGTTCCCCCAGCTGATCGCCGGCCCCATTGTAAAATACCGCGACGTGGCCGCCCAGCTGCATGTTTACGAGCACCGCTACCGCCTGGCCCAGATCGAAGAGGGCATCTGCCTGTTCGTGTTCGGCCTGGCCAAAAAAGTTCTCATTGCCGACACCGTGAGCCATTTGTGGTACGATATCATCGGCGTGTGGAACGGCGCCGAGCTGGTCACCGCCGGCGTGGGCATTGCCAACGCCAGCACTCCCCTGGTGTGGCTGGGGCTGCTTGCCTATTCCCTGCAGCTCTATTTTGATTTTTCCGGCTATTCCCTCATGGGCATCGGCATGGGCAAAATGCTGGGGTTCGATTTCCCCATGAACTTCAACCTGCCTTATATCGCCCGCAGCATCACCGAATTCTGGCGCCGCTGGCACATGACCCTTTCAGGCTGGTTCAAGGAATATGTGTACATCCCGCTGGGGGGCAACCGCAAGGGCCTGAAGCGCCAGATCTTCAACATGTTTGTGGTGTGGGCGCTCACCGGCATCTGGCACGGCGCAAACTGGAATTTTGTGCTGTGGGGCATTTACTATTTTATTCTTCTAACGATAGAAAAGATCTTTTTGCTGGACAAGCTCAAAAAAGGCCGGGTCTGGCCCCATATTTACACCTTGTTTTTGGTGGTCACCGGCTGGGCCTTGTTTGTGGGCAACGAGCAGGGCGTTGGGTTGGGCGCGCTGTTTCAAAAGCTCTTCGTTCCCTCGGGCGGCGTGGGCTGCTGGTACTTTTTGCGCAACTACTGGGTGATCCTGCTGGTGGGGATCCTGTGCAGCACCCCCCTGCCCCTGAAAATCTGGGACCGCATCAAGGACAACACGTTTATAAAGGTGGTCGTGGTGGGGCTGCTGCTGGTGCTCTGCATCGCGTATATCGTGGCCTCCACCAGCAGTCCGTTCCTTTACTATCGTTTCTGAGGGAGGTGCTTTTGTGATGAAAGAAAAATGGGCTTCGTTAAAGCGCTACCCTGTTCTGGTTCTGTTTTTTTTCTTTATTTTTTCTTTTATGATCCTGGACGGCCTGTGGCCCAAGCGCGCCCGCTCAGAACTGGAGCGGCGCGACCTTGAGCAGTTCCCCAAATTCAGCTGGAGTGCCCTGTTCGCCAATGAATGGACCAGCGATTACGCCGAATATACCAAGGATCAGGTGGTTTTCCGCGACGGTTGGATCAAGCTGCAAAGCCGCAGCGAGAGCCTCCTGTTCCAGAAAAAGGAGATCGGCGGCGCGCTGCTAGGCAGCGAAAACGAGCTGTTCACAAAGCTTTTTGCCCTGAAACCGGGCGAAGAAAAGCAGCTGGCGGCCAACACCCAGATCCTGCAAAACTTTATTGCCCGCCACCCCGGCAGCGCCACCGTGCTTCTGGCGCCCTCGGCAAGCCTCATTTATCCCGAGCGCCTGCCCGCCGGCGTTCCCATGGTGGACGAAGAGGCTTATCTGAACGACTTTTTTGCAGCGTTGGGCGCTGAAAATTGCCTGGACCTGCGCCAGGCGTTCCTGCAAAACAAAGCGCAAAAGCTCTATTACGACACCGATCACCACTGGACGACCGAGGGCGGCGCCTATATCGCCTACCAGGAATTCTGCCAGCGGCAGGGCTTTGCCCCGGCGCAGTTCGCCGAGGAAGATTTTACCCCGGTCCCCGATTTTTACGGCACCACCTATGCCAAGTGCGTGCTTTGGAACCAGCTTCCCGACACGCTGCGCTATCTTGACCTGCCCAACCAGATGACCATCTGGAAATCAGACGGTCTGGGCGGCTGGAGCGCCGCCAACCCCGGCACCGACGCGGGCACGATCGGCCTGTACGATCTCTCCAAGCTCGGCACCACGGATAAGTACGCCATGTTTTTGTATGGCAACAACAGCTACACCACCATCCAGGGCAGCGGCAAGGGCAAGCTGCTGGTCATTAAGGACAGCTATGCCAACTGCCTTGTGCCCTATCTCGCCCAGCACTATGCGCAGATCGGCGTGATCGACCCCCGCGGCTATGGCCTTCCCATCGACGACCTGATGGAGCAGGAGGGCTACGACGAAGTCCTGTTCGTGTTCAATTTCCAGACCTTTGTCACCAACAAGGATCTTACCTTCCTGTATGCGGCGCTCCCCGAAGCCTGATTCTGTTTTCCGCCCCGCCCGGTTTAAACGCCGGGCGGGGCATTTTTGCGCTTTTTAAGCGGGGCTTTGCGCGGCGCACACTTTTTACCCACTTTTTACAAAATGGGCCGTGCAAAGGTTCGCGCTATGCCTTATACTAAAAGCAGAAAGAGTTGTGATAGGGGGCGTTTGCCATGATCTATATTCTGGAAGACGACAGCAGCATCCGTGAGCTGGTCGTGTATACCCTGGCCCACTCCGGCCACGAGGCAATGGGGTTCGAGGTTCCCAGCCAATTTTGGGCGCAGCTGGAAAAGGCCCTACCGGACCTGGTCCTTTTGGACGTGATGCTGCCCGAAGAAGACGGCATCGAGGTGCTCAAAAAGCTGCGGGCCGCCCCCGCCACCCATCGGCTGCCGGTGCTGATGCTCACCGCGAAGGGCAGCGAATACGACCGGGTGCTGGGGCTGGACAGCGGCGCCGACGATTATGTTCCAAAGCCCTTTGGCATGATGGAGCTGATCGCCCGGGTGAACGCCCTGCTGCGCCGCGCAAAGCCGGAAAGCGAGGCTGAGGAATATCGGGTGGGCGGGCTCACCGTCTGCCCTGCCCGCCACAGGGTCATGGCGGACGGCCAGGAGGTAACGCTTACCCATAAGGAGTTTGAACTGCTCTGCCTGCTGATCCAGGCCCCGGGGATCGTTTTTACCCGCGAACAGCTTCTGCGGGATATATGGGGCTACACCTTCGACGCTGAAAGCCGCACCCTGGACGTGCATGTGCGTACCCTGCGCCAAAAGCTGGGCGGGTGCGGCAGCTGCATTGAAACTGTGCGCGGCTCCGGCTACCGGATCCGGGAGGGCGGGCCATGACAAAACGTATTTTCCAGTCCATCCTTCTGGTAACGCTCGCCTCGCTGGCGGTAAGCCTGGCGTTTTTTACCGCGATCCTGTTCCCCTACTTTGAAAACCGCCTTGCCGATGAATTGGCGCAGGAGCTCGCCTACCTTGCCCCCGGCGCCGTGTCCGGCGGCAGCGAATATCTGCGCCAGGCGGGCGCCGGCGGCAACCGCCTGACCCTCATCGCCCCGGACGGAAGCGTATTGTTCGACACCACCGCCGATCCGGCCGGGCTGGAAAACCACGCCGACCGCCAGGAGGTGCAGCAGGCTTTGGCCGGGCAGGCGGGCCGCAGCGTGCGCTACTCAAAAACGCTGGACAAAAAAACCATCAACTGCGCTCTCCTGCTTTCCGACGGCAACGTTCTGCGGGTATCCAGCACACAGTATACCGGCTTCGCTTTGCTGCTCAGCCTGATCCAGCCCATGCTCATGGTGCTGGCCCTCACCGCCGTTTTGGCGGGGCTTTACGCTTACAGGCTCTCGCGCAGGCTCACCCGCCCCTTAAACGAAATCGACCTGGAGCATCCCCAGCCAAGCCAGGCCCCCTACGAAGAGTTGGCGCCGCTGCTGCGCCGCCTGGCCCACCAAAAGCGGCAGATCAAAAGCCAGATGCAGGAGCTTCAGCGCCAGCAGCAGCAATTCGAGGCGATCACCGAAAACATGCAGGAGGGCTTTCTGGTGCTGGACGCCGCCGGCAGCGTGCTGTCGCACAATTCCGGTGCCGCGCGCCTCTTGAACCTTTCCTCTCCGCCCACCGGAAAAAACGCGCTGGAGCTGGGCCTGTGCGAGGAATTCAGCCAGCCCGTGCGCCAGGCGCTGAGCGGTGACCATGTGGAAAGCCTTATCCCTTTACATGGAAGGCAGTGCCAGCTATTCGCAAATCCTGTTTTTCAGGGCGACCAGCTGGCGGGCACTGTTCTGGTATTGGTGGATGTGACCGAGCAGCAGCAGCGCGAGGCCCTTCGCCGGGAGTTCAGCGCCAACGTTTCCCACGAGCTCAAGACCCCTCTCACCTCTATTTCCGGGATCGCCGAGATCATGCGCGGGGGCCTGGTACCGCCCGGCGACGTGCCTCATTTTGCGGGCAAGATCTACGATGAATCCCAGCGTTTGATCCAACTGGTACAGGATATTCTGCGCCTTTCGCAGCTGGACGAGGATTCGGTGCTGGAAAAGCCCCAGCCTGTGGACCTGATAGCCTGCCTGCGGCGGGCCGCCGATCAGCTGGCCCCTGCCGCCCGGGCACAGAATGTGCAGCTGGCGGTGCGGGGCGGGTCTGTATGGATCCAGGGGGTTGCCGCCATTTTGGATGAGATGGTCTTTAACCTGTGCGAGAACGCCATCAAATACAACCGCCCCGGCGGCAGCGTGGAGCTGTGGGCCGGCGCCGATGTGAGGGGGCCGTTGCTCACCGTGAGCGACACCGGGATCGGTATCCCGCCCGAGCACCATGCCCGCGTGTTCGAGCGTTTTTACCGGGTGGACAAAAGCCACTCCAAAGAGATCGGCGGCACCGGGCTGGGCCTCTCGATCGTAAAGCACGGCGCGGCCTTTCATCACGCCCAGGTGGAGCTGGAAAGTACGCCGGGGGTGGGCACCACCGTCCGCCTGCTTTTCCCCGCGTCCGCCCAGGTCCCGGCAGAGCCGCTTTGAACCAAAAAGCATCCCCGGCAAGCAGAACTGCTTGCCGGGGATGTTTCTTCTTTTCCGGGATTCCTATCCATTTAGGCCTCTTCGTCCTGTTCGTACTGCTCCTGCTCTTCCAGCAGTTTTTCCCACTCGCTGAACAGCTCCTGCTGGTGAAATCGGCCGTCGTCCAGCTCGTCGCATTTTTCCCGCAGAAGAAGGTGATCCCGCAGCACTTCCGGGCTGTTGATCTCGTTTTCCAGCTCCACGAGATGCGCACCCAACTGCTCGATCTCCTCCTCCACCGCTTTCAGGCGGGCCCGCAGCTCTGCTTTGCGGCGGCGCTGCTCTTTTCCATAAGCGGCTTTGCCCCCCTGGCCTTTTTCCTCGGCCGCTTTGGGCGCCTCCTCCGCCGCAGTGCTGTTCCGCGCCATCAGCTTTTCGTAGCTTTCATAAAGAGCCGCCCGCCCCTCCCCGATATACAGGATCGGGCAGGCCAGGCTGTTCATTAAATAGCGGTCATGGGTGACAAGCAGCAGGGTCCCCTCGTAATCCATCAGGGCTTGGGTCAGGCTCTCACGGGTGTAGATGTCCAGATGATTGGTGGGCTCGTCCAGGAACATGAGGTTCGGGCGCTCCAGCACGATCTCTGCAAAGCGCAGCCTTGCAAGCTCGCCGCCCGAGAGCGCGGAACCGGGCTTGAACACATCCTCCCCCTTGAAGCCAAAACGCGCCAGGTGGCTGCGCACCTCCAGCTCGGTAAAACGGGGCCATTTGTCCCAGATCGCGTCGATCACACGGCCGCCCCGGCGCAGCTGCTGCTGCTCGAAAATGCTTGCTTTGGCGCCCGTGCCAAGCCGCACCATGCCGCCGCTGGGCCGCCGCCTGCCGTCCAGCACCTGCAGCAGCGTCGATTTCCCGGCCCCGTTCGGCCCTGCGATCACCAGCCGCTCCCCCCGCAGAATCTGCAGATCAAAGGGCTCCAACAGGGTCCGATCCCCGATCTTTATCGCCAGCCTTTTCAGGGTGAGCAGCTCGTTGTAGGGGGTCACGTCAAATTCAAAGCGGAATTTCAGCTCCTGCGGGCCGGAGCGGGGCGCCTCGGTAATTTCCAGTTTTTCCAGCTGTTTGCGGCGGCTCTGGGCCATCTTGGTGGTGGATGCCCGCACCAGGTTGCGGGCAATGTAATCCTCCAATTTTTGGGCCTTGGCCACGTCGGCGTCGTGCTGCTTTTGCTGCAGCGCTTCCGCCGCCTCTTTTTGCGGCAGATAAGCCGAAAAATTGCCCTTATAGCTGGTGAGGCCCTGATCCTCCACCTCCCACATCCGGGTACACACCGCATCCAGGAAATAGCGGTCATGGCTTACCACCAGCACCGCCCCGGGATACGCCTTCAAATAGTTTTCCAGCCACTCCATTGTGGCAAAGTCCAGGTGGTTGGTTGGCTCGTCCAGGATCAAAAGATCCGGCCTTTGCAGCAGCAGCTTTGCCAGCCGCAGGCGGGTGTGCTCGCCGCCCGAGAGCACGGCCACGCTCTTGCCGTAGGTTTCGGGGCCAAAGGCCATGCCGCTGAGCACCTTTTTGATCTGTACGTCCATGTTATAACCATCGGCGGCGTCGACAACGGCCGAAAGGCGCGCGTGCTCTTCCAGCAAGGCTTCATCTGCGGGGGCATGCTCCAATTTGTTTTCCAGAACCTGCATTCGGGCCATGGCGTCCAGCACCGGGCTGAACGCCCGGCGCATCTCGCCGTACACATCCTGCTTTGGGTCCAGCTCGCTGTTCTGTTCCAGATATCCAAGGCTCACGCCCCGTGTGAACTGCAGCTCGCCTTCGTCCGGCGTGTACTCGCCGCAGAGCATTTTCAGCAGGGTGGTCTTGCCCGCTCCATTCTCTCCCACGATGCCAATACGCTCGCCCTTTTCCACTGTGGCGTCGATTCCCTGCAGCACCACCGTATCGCCAAAGCTCTTGCCTAAATTTTGTAGGGATAACAGCATAACTTATTGTTCCGTTCTTTCCAATTGTTCAAATTGATGTTTGCGGTTTTTGCTTCCCAGGTTCTCCAGCTCGTCCGGTTCCATCACAATCCGGTAAAGCTCCTGCCATGTGCGGATTACATGGGTGGGCGCGGGCTGCGGCGCATCCTCCACCGCCTTAAAGTTACACCAGCAGGTGGCCAGGCCGGCGTTCTGCCCGCCCTGGATGTCGGCGGTCAGGCTGTCGCCCACCACAAGCACCTTGCCGCGGCTTTCAATGCCAAGCTGCCGCAGGGCGGTTTCAAAAATGCGGCGGCCCGGCTTTTCGATGCCCACCCGCTCTGAAACAAACACCCCATCCATGTATCGGTCCAGGCCCGAATCCCTCAGGCGGCTGAGCTGCACACGCTCCACCCCATTGGACACCACCGCCAGGGTAGCCACCTCCGCCAGCTCGGCCACCGCTTCCAGGGCGCCCGGTATAAGATCGGCATGGGCGCCCAGTTGGTCAAGATACCACCGGTTCATCTCCGCCGCGTTTCCCTGTTTTCCCAGCGCCTCCAAAAGCTGCGCAAACCGCTGCACCACCAGCTTGTCCCGCTTGAGCTGCCCTTTTTCCAGCGCCGCCCAAAGGCCCCTGTTGATCTCAAGATACACTTCCAGCGTTTCGCTGGCGGCGGGCAGTTCAAAGTGTTCCATCGTTTCCATAAACGCCTTGTGCTCCGCGGCCTCAAAATCCAGCAAGGTGCCGTCCACATCCAGCAGCAGGCAATTATAATATGCCATGGGTCAATTCCCCCTTTTTTGTCATCCGTTCTATTATCCCTTATTGCAGCCCGTTCGTCAAGCGTCTTGCACAAGGGCCATTCAATTAAAAAAGCAGGGCCCGCACAAGGCGGGCTCGGCTTTTTGCAGCTCAGAGATCAATGATTTCGTAATCCGCGCTGTCGTTGGGCAGTTCCTGCTGATCCTCGCACCCGGTGCAGGGGCCGGGCTGAGGCTCCGGGTCCGGATCAGGGCAAGGGCACGGGCAGGGCTCCGGGCACGGGCAGGGCTCCGGGCACGGGTCAGGGTCCGGGCACGGGTCAGGATCCGGGCACGGGTCAGGATCAGGGCACGGGTCAGGATCAGGGCACGGGTCAGGGTAACAAGGGCTGGGCCAATTGTCGCAGGGGTCTGAGCAATGATACGGCGTGGTGCCGGAATTGCCCGCACAGCCCGCAAAGATGGTGGCCTCATCCACCTCTTCCGCTTCGCCCCAGTCAAAGTCGTAGTAATCCACACTGCCGTCGGTCACGTCGTCGTTGCCCAGGATGTCAATGCTGGACACGCCGACGCTGTTTAAAATTTCTAGCATAAGCAAACGCCTCCCTTGCACCACTTTATGTGCGCGGAAGGCGTTTGGTTCACACGGCTCTGTTCAATAATCAAATTCGCCCTTCACCGTGCGGCTGAACAGGCTGGGCAGCGCCTCGGCGGCGCTTCGCCCTTCATACAGCATTCCATACACCGTGCGGCAGATCGGCAGGTCGACCCCATATTCTTTTCCCAAACGGATCAGGGCTTTTACGGTGGATGCCCCCTCGGCCAGCTGGTCAAAGGGCTCCCCCCTGACAAAGCTCTCGCCGAAACGGCGGTTATGGCTGTGGGCGGAAAAGAGCGTCGCCTCGTAATCGCCTAGGTGGCACAGGCCATAGGCCGAAAGCTCGTTGCCGCCCATGGCCCGGATCAGGCGGGCGATCTCCCGCGCGCCGCGCGCCATCAGGGCCCCTTTCAGGCTGGAGTAACCGGCGCCATCCAGCATGCCGGCGGCGATGCCGATCACGTTTTTGGCCGCCGCACCTACCTCGGTTCCAATCAGATCGCGCCCTTTATACAAGCGGATCAAATCGCTGCTCAAATGCTCCACAATAAAGTCCGTGGTAGCCGGGTCCGCTGAATCCACCACCATGCAGTTGGGGATCCCCGCCGAAAAATCCTGCACATGGCCCGGCCCCACCCATACGGCCAGGCCCACCGGCTGCTTCACTTCTTCACAGAATACCTGTGTCAGGCGCTTGCCGCTCTGAACCTCGATGCCCTTCATGCAAAGAATAAAGGTTTTGCCGGCCAGATCGAACCGCGCAATGCGCCGCGCCAGATCCCGCAGCTGCTGGGCGCTGATCGAGATAACGACCACCTGTGCAAACTCCAGCGCGGCCGAAAGCTCGCTTTCCAGCCGCAGCTGAGAGGGCAGGGCCAAATAGGCGTTTTTCCGCTCCTTCTGCAGGGCGGAAAAGCTTTTGGAGCCGGGGCGCCCCCAAAGCAGCACATCGTTTTTGGCGCTGTGATAGCTGGCCAGAAAGGCCCCCCAGCGGCCGCAGCCAAGTACCGTAAGCTTCATATTGTCTCCTCTTTTGAAAGGCCGCCCGTCCAGGGGACGAGCGGCCTTTTTAAATAATATTTTATGAATCGACGCCAGGATCAGTCGGCGTATCTCCAGCAACTACTGTAATCGTAACAGAAAGCGTTTTGGAATTATATCCCTGTGCTGTGATCGTAACCTCTATGGTAACTGACCCTTCTGCACTTCCGCTATATGTAGCGCTGGAGCCGTTCCCCGTTGCCCCGCTCCAGCTATAGCTCGCCCCATCAGGCGCTCCTGAAACAGTTATTGTCGCTGTTTCATTCACTTTTATTGAACTTGGCGCACTTATGCTTGCATTCATGTCTTTGTTCGGCGCGCCCTCTTGGGTAAATGTTACAGACGCCGTTTTATCCCCGATCTTGGCAGTCACGGTATAGTTTCTCGCGTTCGTACCGCTGTTAGAGGGAATCGTAACCTTTGTACTGCTGCCGGAATTGGCCGAAAGCACCGCGCCTTCTCCGCTCACACTCCAGCCCACAGTGCCTTGGGCATTGCTCGGCGTAACAGTTGCGGTCAAGGTATATTCCCCACCGCTTGCCGGAACGCTTCCTCCGCCGTTCACCGTTATTCCTGTGGGATTCACCACGCCGGCTTTCACCGTGAGCTTATACTCCACCGTATAGGTCTTGCCGCCGGTGGTAAGGCTGGCCTTTACCGTAAAGGTGCCCTCTTTTTCCGGGCTCACCCCGCAGCTCACCCCGCGTTTGAACTCGGTGCCGTCCAGCGTCCAGATCACCCCGTCGGTGTTCACCGACTTGTCGGACAGTTCAATGTGCAGGTACTGGGTATCGCCCAGCGTAATGGTGCCGGAGCTTCCCTCCTTGATCTTCATGGTCAGCTTGGTGCTGAACACCGCGGTCACATTGATGTTCTGCTTGAAGTCCTTGTCCGTGCGGGTGGCATTGGTGCTGCCGTCGCTCCATTTCACGAACTCGTAGCCATCGTTGGGTTTCGCCGTCACAGTAATGCTGGCGGTGCTCTTCACATCCTTAAAGGTAAGGCTGGTCACGCCCTTCTGGTCGCCGCTTTCCAGGGTGCCGCCCTTTTGATCCACATTGTACTGGGCGGTATAGGTCTTCTCGTCGTCATCCGGCTTGGTGGTGGGCACCGCCGTGCCGTCGCCGCCGCCCTTGCGGCGGGTGGGGATGTTGGCGGTATCCGGGCGGCGGTCCTCGGTGCCCAGATACGCATGGGTGCGCGCGTAGTCCATAATGGCGGTAAGGCCGTCCTTGCGCAGGTGCACGTCGTCGGTCTGGTAATAGTTCGCCTTGCCGTAACCGTCGCTGCCCAGCAGCACTTCGGTGATATTCAGGAATTTATACCCGCTCTCGGAGCACATCTGCGCCAGCGCCTCATTGAAGCCGTTGATGGTGCTCATGCTCACATTCGGATACTGCGCGTGCGCCTGCGGGATGGGCGGCACCGCCGCCACAATGATATCGCAGTACGAATAAGCGCTCTGAATGGCCTGCAGCGCGCTCTTGTAATTGCTCGCAAAGTCGCTGGCAGACATGCTGCCGTCGGTGTTGTTGGTGCCCATCATCACAATGATGCGGCGGGGCTTCATTTTCGCCAGCGCCTCGGGGATGCTGTACCCGGTGTCGTCGCCTTTGAAATAGATGTCCTTTTGGCTGGTGAGCTGCTGAATGCCCAAGCCGTCCAGCGCCACCACATGGTCCAGGTCCAGCAGGCCGTTCTGGTAATAGCGGGAGGTATTTGAGTCGCCCACAAAAATGGTTTCCTCAATGTAGCTCTTGCCCGCGTCATCGGTTTCGCCCAGCACCGCATCGCCGTATTGGCCGGGGTTGAAATTGTTTTCCACTGCAGGGGTGGACGTGCTGCCGGAAGCCGGGCCCGAACTGCTGGAGTCCGGGTTTTTGCCCGCTTTGGAAACGATCACCGCCACCACGGAAATGGTAATAATAAGCACCAGGGCACAGATCCCCAGCACAAGAGCCGCCTGTTTTTGTTTGGGCGTAAGGCCGGAGCCGGAAGAACGCCGTCTGTTTTGGGCCATTGGAATGCCTCCTTTAGTCGCTTTTATGATTTAAATGATTGATCGTGACACTATGTAAGGATGTAAGCGGTCAGGTCCGCACAGGTTTCCGCCTCAAACACGGGCCGGAATGGGGCGAGTTCTTCCCTGCTGCCATAGCCGTACAGCACCGCCGCTGCGTCAATACCGCACTCGGCCGCGCCCACCATGTCGTCGCTGCGGTCGCCCACCATCAGCACCCGCTGCCCCGCCAGTTCCGGCCGGGCAAGCACCGTGCGCACTACCGCTGTTTTTGTGTCCACGCTTTTGTCCTCGCTGGCGCCGCCGATAAACGCAAAGTAACCGGCCAGGCCCTGCTCCTGCAAAATGGGGGTCACCACCGCCGTGGGTTTGGAGGTTGCGGTATAGAGCCGCACCCCCGCCGCCCTGAGCTGCTCCAGCATCTCCCGCACACCGGGAAACGGCCTGCAGTTGTGGCGGCCTGCCTTATGGTATTCTTCCCGGTAAATGCCCACCATACGCTCGATCTCCGCTTCGCTTTTAAAATGCTCTGCGAAGCTTCGCCGCAGGGGCGGCCCCAGGTACCGGGTCAGATCGACCGTCGCGGGGTCGATGCCCATTGCCCGGAATGTGTGCTCCATGGTCGCCAAAATGCCAGGGCTTGAATGGATCAGGGTGCCGTCCACATCGAACAGCACCGCATCGTATCTTGCCACAGGGTCACCTGCCTTGCACAAAATATTTTGTTTGCGGCACGGCGGCTTTTCAAAAGGCCAGGCCGCCGCGTTGGCAGCCTGGGGCATTTTCAAAAACAGCGCCGCAAACATATATTATAATTATATCATATCCGCAGCTTCGGCACAACACGCGGCGTTTTGCGTGGGCAACGTTTATTATACGTTTTTGTGAGCGGAAATATTGCAAAAAGGCCGCCGGAAAACCCGGCGGCCTTTTGATTCAAGAGAGAAGCATGCGGTCGTTTGCCAGTTCGCTGCCGCTCACCTGCTCAAATTTCTGCAAAAGATCCTTTACGTGCAGCTTTTGCTTTTCCTCGCCCTGCACATCATAAATCACCCGGCCCTCGTGCATCATAATAAGGCGGTTGCCGTATTGGATGGCGTCCCGCATGTTGTGGGTAATCATCAGGGTGGTGAGCGCATGCTCGGCCACGATCTTGGCCGAAATTTCCAGCACCTTGGCGGCAGTCTTGGGGTCCAGTGCTGCGGTGTGTTCGTCCAAAAGCAAAAGCTTCGGCTTTTTCAGGGTCGCCATCAGCAGGGTGAGCGCCTGGCGCTGCCCGCCCGAAAGCAGGCCCACCTTGGCGTTCATGCGGTCCTCAAGCCCCAGGCCTAGGGTGGCAAGCTCGGTGCGGAATTGCTCCCGCTCCTGGCTTGTAATGCCCCAGCGCAGGCCCCGCCGCTTGCCGCGGCGCATTGCCAGAGCAAGGTTTTCCTCAATGCCCATGCTGGCCGCCGTGCCGGTCATGGGATCCTGGAACACGCGGCCCAGATACGCCGCGCGCTTATACTCCGGCAGGCGGGCCACCTCGACCCCATCAATGGTGATGGAGCCCGCGTCCACCGGGAACACCCCTGAAATAGCGTTCAACATGGTAGATTTGCCCGCCCCGTTGCCGCCGATCACGGTCACAAAATCGCCCTTGGCCAGGCTCAGGTCCAGCCCGCACAGCGCGCGGCGCTCGTTGATGGTGCCGGGGTGAAAGGTCTTGTAAATGTGTTTCAGTTCCAGCATGTTACACAGCGCCCCCTTTCGCAGCCTTCGGCTTTGTAAAATAACGGCCCTTCCAGTAAGGCAGCGCAAGGAACAAGGCCACCACCAGGGCGGTAAGCAGCTTCAAATCGTCGGTCGAAAGCCCAAGCCGCAGCACCACCTGGATCACAATATAATACAGGATCGCACCGATGGAAACGGCCAAAAGCTTGAGCGCAAAATTGCGGAACAGCTTGCCGAAAATCACCTCGCCGATGATCACCGCCGCCAGGCCGATCACAATGGCGCCCCGGCCTCCGCTCACATCCGCCGCGCCCTGGTACTGGGCCAGCAGCGCGCCGGAAAGGGCCACCAGGCCGTTGGAAACCATGAGCCCCAGCACAATGTTGAAATTGGTGTTGATGCCCTGGGCGCGCGCCATATTCTGGTTTGCGCCGGTGGCCCGCAGCGAACAACCCAACTCGGTGCCAAAGAACCAGTAAAGCACCGCGATCAGCACCGCGGTAATGATCAGCAGGAGCAAAAGCGGGTTTGCAAGGCTTGCTTCCCGCACGTACCGCTGCGAAACCAGCAGCTGGTATTTATCCACACTGATGGCCTGGTTTGCCTTGCCCATGCCGGTGCCCGCGCCCAAAATGCGCAGATTCACCGAGTATAGTGCCAGCTGTGTAAGGATGCCCGCCAAAATGGCCGGGATCCCGCAGGCGGTGTGAAACAGGCCCGTCACCAGGCCGGCCAGCATGCCCGCCGCAAAAGCGCACAGCACCGCCACCCAGGTGTTGCAGCCGGCGCGCATCAGCATAACGCACACCGCGCCGCCGGTGGCCAGCGATCCGTCCACCGTCAGATCAGCCACATCCAGGATGCGGTAGGTGATGTACACGCCAATGGCCATAATGCCCCAGATCACGCCCTGCGCCACCGCGCCTGGCATGGAATTGAGCAGCGAACCCAGAAACTCCATTACGATTCCCCCATTTGCAAAAAGTGCTTACAAGCTGTTATAGTATAGCAAAAAACAGCGGAAAAGGAAAGCCTTTTCCGCTGCTTTTATTCCCGGCAGAATCACCCTTCGATGGCGGTATAACCCTCGGGCGGGGTGATGCCCAGCGCTTCGCAGTTGGCGGCATTGTACATCTTGGTCACATTGGGTGCAAACTCCACAGGCATGGAGGCAACGTCCGCCTCGCCGGTCAGGATCTTTGCAGCCATCTGGCCGGTGGTATAGCCCAGATCGTAATAACCGATGGACAGGGTGGCCACGCCGCAGCCGCCGCAGATGCCGGCCTCACCGGCCACCACAGGCACCTTGGCGGGCAGCACCACATTCGCGATCGCCTCGGTGTTGGAAGCGGCGGTGTTGTCGGTGGGGATGTAGATCACGTCCGAACTGTCGCAGGCGGTCTGGGTCACCGCAGCCACATCGTTGGAATCGGTGAAGGCATAGCTGGTGCAGGTATAGCCCAGTTCCTGCAGGTAACCGGTGATCACCTCGACCTGATACACCGAGTTTGCCTCGGCCGAGCAATACAAAAGGCCCACATTTTTAGCCTCCGGGAAAAGTTCCTTCAGCATGGCGGCCTGCTGATCCAAAGGCGCCAGATCGGAGGTGCCGGAAATGTTCCCGCCCACCGTGCCGGTCCAGTCGGCAATTTCCAGCGCGGTGGCATAATCGGTCACCGAGGTGCCCAGCACCGGGATATCCGCGGTGGCTGCAGCGGCAGCCTGCAGGGGCGCCGTGGCGTTGGCAAGGATCAGGTCCACCTTGGAGGCCACAAAGCCGTTCACAATGGTGGCGCAGTTGTTGGCATCGCCCGAGGCGTTGCCCTCCTCAAAGCTCACGGCATCGCCCAGCTGCTCCACCAGCGCATCCTTAAAGCCCTTGGTGGCGGCGTCCAGCGCGTCGTGCTGCACAAGCTGGCAGATACCCACTTTGTAGCTGGCGGCGCCCGAAGCGGCCGAGCCAGGCGCCGCGCCGGGATCAGAAGCGGCGGTGCTACCACCGGCAGGCGCCGATGCGCCGCCGCCGCACCCGGTCAGACAGGCCACGGCCAACGCCGCAGCCACACCCATTGCAAAAATCTTTTTCATATCTTAGTTTCCCTCCTAATTTCGGGCCGTGCAGGGGCCCTGCACACCGCGTCGATTCACCGCCGCAATGTGTTAACGCACTAAAGTATACCATTCTTTTTGCCGTCTTGCAAGTGGTTGCCGCGCATTTTTTCGTTTTTTTGCCCATATGCACCCGCACCTTCCTAAAAAGCAAGGAAATTTTTTCGCCGGCAGCTTCGTATACATTTTATACGCCCGGCTTACATGCCGCGCGGCGCGGGAGGGTGTTGCCCGGTGTCAGGGCAACCAGCGCAGGAGGTTTTAAATGCTTCAGCAGTATTTTTACTGGAAAAGAAAAGCGGAAGACTTTTTGTCAGGCAGCAAACATTGGGCCTGGCCGGTCACCATTGTCGCCCTGCTGGCCCGCTTCGCTTTTTTTGCCTACCCTTCGGGAGACTACACGCAATTTTTACAGCCCTGGTTTGAAGAACTCAAGGCTGCGGGCGGCCTTGCCGCCATCGGCCTGCCGGTGGGCGACTATATGGTCACCTATCTCTATATCCTTGCACTTCTTACCTATCTGCCGCTGCCCGGCATCGTGTCCATTAAAATCGTGTCCTGCGTGGGGGACCTGGTGCTGGCGATTTATGGGATGCGGGCGGCAAAGCTGCTCACAAACAGCGAAGGCACGGCGAGAGCTGCCTATACCGCCCTTTTGTTTTTGCCCACCGTACTGCTGAACAGCGGCGCTTGGGGGCAGTGCGATTCGCTTTACACGGCGGCCCTGCTTGCATGCTTTTATTATTCCCTGCGGCAATGCCCCAAAAAATCCATGCTTGCCTTCGGGGCGGCGCTGGCATTTAAGCTGCAGGCAATTTTTCTGGCGCCGTTTCTTTTCTATCTGTGGCTGCAGGGCCGGGTAAAATTCCGCCATTTCTTTCTGGTACCCGCCGTTTATCTGCTGGCCATTCTGCCCGCCTTTCTGGCGGGCCGCCCGCTGGCTGATCTGCTCACCATCTACCTTCGCCAAACCGGCACCTACACCCAACTTTCCATGGGGGCGCCAAACCCGTATGCCTGGCTGGGCTCGCTGCATGTTTCCTGGCTCACCGCTCTGGGCGTGGCGCTCGGCGCCGCGGCGGCCCTTGTCGCCGTGTATCTGCTGTGTAAAAAAAGTACCGCGCCCTCCCCTTTGCTTTTGATAAAAGCGGCATATCTTTTTGCGCTGATGCTCCCCTTCCTTCTGCCGCGGATGCACGAGCGCTATTTTTACCCCGCCGACGTTTTTTCGGTACTTTATTTTTATTCTGCCGATACACCGCAAAAGCGCGTGATCCCCCTGATCACAGTGTTCTGTTCATTTTTTTCAAGCTGCAGATTTTTATTTGGGTGGACCTGGGTAAGCCCCGCGCTGCTTTCGCTGCCGCTGCTTTGCGCCCTGGTCCTTCTCTGCCGCGACACCCTGGCCGCCGCCCCGTAGCCGTGCTGCCAAAACAGAGCGCCCGCCGTAAACGGCGGGCGCTCTGTTTTTAAAAAGCCGCTTGCTTACTTCTGCCGTTTTGCAAACGCTTTCTTTGTTTCGCGGAACACCTTCGGCGAAAGCCAGAGGATTGCCAAAAGGTTTGGCAGCGCCATCAACCCGTTAAAGGTGTCCGAGATCTGCCACACCAGCTCCAGTTTTGCCACGCAGCCGATCACGATCACCACAACAAACACCGCCTTGTAAATCCCGCAGGCTCTGGGCCCCCACAGGTACTCCACCGCCTGTGCGCCGTAAAAGCTCCAGCCCAGCAGGGTGGAAAAGGCAAACAGCACCAGCGACACCGCAACGAACGCCCCGCCGAAGGGCCCGAACACCTGGCGGAATGCGTTCGAGGTAAGGGCCGCGCCGTTGGGCAGCGCGTCAAAGCCGGGCGTGCCCAGGGCGGCGGCATAGCGGGCCGGGTCATAAGCGCCGCTGCACAGGATGGAGAAGCCGGTGAGGGTGCACATGAACAGGGTGTCCACCGCCACCTCAAAAATGCCCCACATGCCCTGCCCCACCGGGGTGCCGCCGGAGGCCGAGTTTGCCATAACCGAGCTGCCAAGGCCTGCCTCGTTGGAGCACACGCCCCGGGCAACGCCCACCCGCAGCGCACGCGCCACGCCGTATCCGGCGGCTCCCCCCAGCCCCGCGCGCACCGAAAAGGCTTCCTCAAAAATCAGGGCCGTCACCGCGGGCAGGCTGCGCCAGTTGGCCGCGATAATGGCCACCGCGCCCACCGTGTAACCAATGGCCATGACCGGCACGATCTTTTCGGTCACCCTGCCCACCCGCTTGATCCCGCCCACAATGGTGAACGCAATGGCGCCCGCCACCACCAGGCCCGTCACAAGGGGCGGCACGCCGAACGAGTCCTGCATGCCGGAGGCGATGGAATTCGCCTGTGCCATGTTGCCCATGCCCAGGGACCCCAGGGTGCAGAAAAAGGCAAACAACACCGCCAGCGCCCGGCTGTGCAGGCCCTGTTCAATGTAGAACATCGCCCCGCCCACCGGTTCCCCGCGGGAATTTTTGCCCCGGTAAAGCCCTGCCAGCACATTTTCTGCATAAGCCGTCATGGTGCCCAGCAGCGCCGAAAGCCACATCCAAAAAATAGCGCCCGGCCCGCCCGCCGCCAGGGCGGTGGCCACGCCCGCAATGTTGCCGGTACCCAGGGTGGCAGCCAGCGCTGTGCAGGCCGATTGGAATGCCGATATGCCTTTGCCGTCGCCGCTCTGCCCCCCTTTCAGCGCCGCGCCAAGGGTGGCTGCCAGCCAAGTCTTCCAGCGGCACAGCTGAAAAAAGCCGGTCCCCACGCTGAACAGCAGCCCCGCCAGGGCCAGCAAAAAAATCGTGGCCGGCCCCCAGGCAAATCGGTTCAGCCAATCGTTGAGCGTTCGGATCAGTTCAATCAAGCGTTCCATGTCCGTCCCCTTTTCCATGTGGTTCTGGGACATGTATATGAAATAAAAGAAAGGCGTATCCCCCCTCCGTGGGGGGATACGCCTGAGAACAGAAAGCAGCTTTGCCTTATTCGTGCCGAATGGCCTCCAGGGCACTGATCTTGGTGGCGCGGTGGGCGGGCCACAGGCCGGACAAAATTCCCACCAGGGTCGAAAAGCCGAGCCCCAGCAGCACCAGCCAGGGCGGGATGATCGAGATGGAGGCGTTTCCCCCCATGCCCATCATGCTGCCCATGCCGCCCATAATACCGCTCAGGTCCACACCCTCCTTGCCAAAAAAGGCCATGATGGTGTTGATGTTGTTCAGCACATACGAGGCCCCGTAGCTCAAAACCACGCCGATCACGCCGCCCAAAAGGCCAATGGCGCCCGCCTCCATCAGGAACATGTTGCGGATCTTGCGGATCTCGCACCCCAGCACCTTCATCACGCCGATCTCTTTTGTGCGCTCGTAAATCGACATCATCATGGTGTTGGCAATGTTCAGCGCCGCCACCAAAAGGGCCACGGCCGCCGTGCCGCCCAGGATCATCTGGCTTTTTGCCACCTGGGCCTGCATCTCCTCGCGGATCTGGGTCATGGAGTAGGTTTCGTAGCCCAGTTCCTTAATGGCCGCCTCTACAGCGGACACATTGTCCACCTCGTCCACCTTTACGTACACGCTCTCGTAGCCGTTGTCCTTCTGCTTGAGCTGCTGGCCGTCCGAGGTAATCATATAGCTGCCGCCGTTGTTCGATTTGCCGCCGGAAAGCTTCTGATAAGCGGCTTCCAGCATTTTCATGTCCGCCACCCGCAGGGCCATGCCGCTGTTGGTGAAGTACTGTTTGCTGTCGTCCTGCTGGAACACGCCCACCACCACAAGCTGGAAGTCCTGGGTCTTTTCATTCCCGTTTTTGTCCCAGGCCGAAAGGCGCAGGGTCATCTTGTCCTTCTCCACGTCCACAAAGGGCGGAACAGGGTTACCCATGGCGTCGGTCTCGCCCCAATAGCGCTGGCGCTTGCCGCTGTTGTAGCTTTTGCGGGTATCCTCAAAGGAATAGGCCATGTGCTCGCCAATCAGCACGGGAATCTTCTTTCTGCCCAGGTTCATGTCGTCCGGGATAAAGCTGCCGCTGACCAGCTGGTACTCCATCGCCTGCAGCGCCTGCATATCCACACCGTACATGTTCCAAACATACGCCGAATAGCGGTCGTTTTTGCCCGCATAGATCTGGGCATTCAGGGAATTCGACTGGTACATGGGGGTGACCGCCACCACGTGCGCAAAGGTGCGGATGTGCTCCAGCATCTCGTCGTCCAGAGCGGGGATATCCCCGCTGGAAGCGCCCCATTGGTAGTTGTTAATCTGCACCTGGGTCAGATCGCCCCAGCTCTGCAGCATCTCCTCGTTGGCGGCATTGCTGGCAATGCCAAGGCTGATCATCACAATGATGGCGAAGGTGCCCACCACCACGCCGATCACGGTCAGGGCCGTGCGGCCCTTGCGGCGGCGAAGATTATCCGTGCTGAGCTTCAGCAGGTCAGATATCTTCATCGTCGTCCTCCAGCTCCGCCAGCTTTTTGGCCTTTTTCTTTTTCAGCACCACCAGCACAACTGCCGCGGCCACCGCCGCCACGCCCAGCGCGATCAGCAGCCAGCCCCACCAGGGCATGCCGTTTTTCACTTCTCCCCCCATGGTGGGATCCATCATGCCCGGATCCATCATACCGGGGTCCATCTCGGGCATGGCCTGCACCGTGCAGGAAAACTCTTTTTCCAGGGTCACGATTTCGCCCTTGGCGTCCTCGTAGCTCAGCAGCACCTTGCCGTTGATCGTGCCCTCGGCCGAGGCCATCACGTTAAAATCCACCGAGTTTTCGGTTCCCGCGGCAATGTTGCCCAAAAACTGGCTCTGGCCGGGGTTTGCAAGGTTTGTGCCCTGGATCTCGGCCGAGAGGTTGTTCACCGGGCTCTTGCCCTTGTTCACAAAGGTGACCGAGAGATAGCCCTCTTCGCCCAGCATAATGGTCTCCGGGGCCTCAATGCCGGTGATCTCAAAGCGGTCCGGCTGGGTCACGGGGATGGAGATGGGCGAAGAGTTGGGCTCGCCGTTTTTCGAGGTGAGCTGCACGGTAATGCCGATGGCGCCCGGCTCAATGGTGGCGTCGGTGATGATCTTGTAGGTGATGTGCTTAGTAGCGCCGGGCGCCAGGGTGCCAACGTATGTATTCATGCTGCCGCTGGCCAGCGACACGTTCTTGGCCTCGCCGAAGTTCAGCCCCACCATCACGTCTTCCAGGTTGGTGTTGCCGCTGGTGGTAAACAGGGTCAGGTCCAGGTTGAATTCCTTGCCAGCCTCCACGCTGGTGCCGCCGAACGAAAAGTCCTTCACCATCACCTTGGGCAGATCCGGCTCGGCCGTGGGCGCCGGGGTCGGGCTGGGGGTCGGCTCGGCCGGCGCGGTGTCGTCGCACATGGAGAGGTTCTGGCTCAGGGTGACCATGGGGCTGCCATCACCGTAGATCATCTCGAACGAAAACGTGGTGCTTCCGCCCAAAAATTCCACGTTGCGAAAAAGAAAAGTATATTTTTTATCGCTGTCAGGCGCTATATCCTTTACAGTGTTCTGCGAGAAAGCCGGGGTATTGATGCGTGCAGTAATTGTTTTATCCCCGGTGGTTGTTGCCGCGCGATCGTCCACTACCACCACGGTGATGTCGGCGTGCTCACCGCGGCCATAATGCCCGCCGTCGTACCCGCTCACCGTGTAGGAGGCAATGTAGGCGGCGGGGGGCTCCGTGGGGGTGGAGGCATCCGCCGGGTTTCCCCCATCTGTCGCAGAAGTTTTTACAGCCGGGTCGCCGCTGCCCTCTTCAGCGAACACGTTCAGCCCGGCAAACAGGCTCAGGGCAAGCGCCAGCACCAGGGCCACGCTAATGAATTTCGACACTTTTTTCATGAATGCTTCTCTCCTCAATCCTTGATACTGTTCGCCGGAACGCTTGTTTCGGGTTCCGGCGGGGCTTCCTGCTGGGTCTCCAGAATGTCCTTGAACAGCGCGGCCTGGTTGGCCGCCTTCTCCTGTTCATTCACCAAATGGTCGCTCTCCACCCTGCCGTCCTTGATGGTGATCACCCGGTCGGCGCAGCCGGAAAGATCCCGCTCGTGGGTCACCATCACAAAGGTGATGCCGTTGTCCTTTGCCATGTTCAGCATGCGGTACAGCACCTGGCGGGTGGTGGAAGAGTCCAGGTTTCCGGTGGGCTCGTCGGCAAAAATCACCTTGGGCTTTGCCACAAAGGCGCGGGCGATGCCCACGCGCTGCTGCTGGCCGCCGCTCATCTCGGTGGGCTTGTGGTTGGCGCGTTTGCCAAGCCCCATCCTTTTGAGCTCGTCTTTTGCCATGGCCAGCCGCTTTTTGCGGGGCACCCCCTTAAACATCAGGGGCAGGGCCACATTTTCGGCGGCTGTCATGCTGGGCAGCAGGTTATAGCTCTGGAAAATGAAACCCAGGTGCTCCTGCCGGAATTTTGCCAGCTCGTTTTCGGTCATGGAACTGATGGCGTGCTTGCCAATGTATACCTCGCCCTTGGTGGGCTTTTCAAGGCCTGCCAGCTGGTTTAACAGGGTGGATTTGCCGCTGCCCGAGGGGCCCACAATACAGCAGATCTCCCCCGGCTCAATGGCAAGGTTGATATCGTTCAGCGCGATTACCTTTTCCTTGCCCACCCGGTATACCTTGCGCAAATGCTCCACGCGGATGATTGGCGCCATTGTTTCACCTCTCTATGTGTTTTATCCTTCTGCAATAAAAGCGCTTTGGGCTGCCGTGCCCCCGCTTTTTCAAAGCGTGCCAACAAAGCGCGCCATCCAGCCTGCTCGGCTGCTCTTGAACACCCAGTAATACAGCACGGCGAACGCCTCGCGCAGATAACAGGGCAAAACGGAATTCGCCCCGATCGAGGCGGGCACGCTTCGCACCTCTTCAAAGCCCACCAGCCGGGCATAGCCGCGGGCGCGGTAACAGTGGAACGCATTGCTCACCACCGCCACCGGCTGGCCCGCGTCCACGCCCCGCGCAGCCAGCAGCTCACGGGCAAAAAGCAGGTTTTCCTCGGTGGAGGTGCTTTTTTGTTCCACCAGGATCTGGCTCTCCGGCACGCCCTTTTGCTGTAAGTAGCGCGCCATGGCCACCCCTTCGGGAATGGTTTCGCCTCTGCCCTGCCCCCCGGTCACCACCACCAGCGCCTGCCGGTCCCGGCTCCAGGCGTCGAATGCGGCGTCCAGCCGGCGGCGCAGCAGATCCGAGGGCGTATCCTTCCGAAGGCCCGCCCCCAGAACAATAATCGCGCGTTCGCCCCCCGTGGGCTGCTGGGCATACCCGCTGGCCACCACAAAGGCCACCAGCGCGGCCAATACCCCTATTCCGCAGAAAAACAGGATCTTCAGCACACGGCCCGCCCCCGCCGCACAAAAGGCGTCGATGGGCCTGTAAAACAAGCCGTAGACCCACAGCCCGCCCGTGATCAGGTAGACCAGCAGCAGGCCGAAATTAAAATTCGAGCGCAGGCTGCGCAGGATGCTGTCCCCCAGAAAAAAGACCGCCAGCACCCACACAATGATGATCTTCAGCGGCATATGCAATTTCCCCATTCCGGCACACGACCTTCTTTTTGTCGCTTTACAATAAAAAGCGTATCCTGGCGGCCGTATTCTTCGCCCCCAGCGGGGCAGCCGGCGTACCCCTGCAAAACCCGATACAAGCTGTAAACGAACCGCCTGCCCGGATTATTTCAAAACCTGCGCTCATTCCAAAATTTTACCTGCCAGATCCTGCCCGTCCAGTTTGGCCGGAATTTCAAAATACGAGCAGATGGTGCGGGCAATAGCGCCAAACCCCAGCACAGTGCCCAGGCCGTTGTTCTCTTTCACCCCTGGGCCCGCCATCAGCAGGGGCACATACTCGCGGGTATGGTCGGTGGTCTTGGTGTAGCCAGGGTCGCAGCCGTGGTCGCCGGTGATCATGACCAGGTCGCCCGGGCGCAGCTTTTCCAGCAGCGTTCCAAGCCCCAGGTCAAACTCGGCCGCGGCCGCGGCGTAGCCGGGGATGTTGCGGCGGTGGCCGTAGACCATGTCAAAATCCACCAAATTGATAAAGGCAAGCCCCTCGAACTCCCGGTCGGCCAGTTCCAGCATCACCTGAATGCCCTCGGCGTTGTTTTTGGTACGCAGCTTTTCGGTAATGCCCTCGCCGTCAAAGATATCATAAATTTTGCCCACGCCGATCACATCTTTGCCGGCCTCTTTCAAATAGTCCAGCATGGTCTTTGCGGGGGGCTTCAGCGAGTAATCGTGGCGGTTCGCGGTCCGCTTAAAGTCCTGCGGGCCGGCCCCCAAAAACGGCCGGGCGATCACCCGCCCCACCCCGTGCTCGCCCACCAGCATATCGCGGGCAATCTGGCAGCAGCGGTACAGTTCCTCCACCGGCACCACCTCTTCGTGGGCCGCCACCTGAAATACACTGTCGGCCGAGGTGTAAACGATCAGCCCCCCGGTGCGCATCTGCTCTTCACCGTAATCCCGCAGCACCTCGGTGCCGGAGTAGGGCTTGTTGCACAGCACCCTGCGGCCGGTGCGCTTCTCGTACTCAGCGATCAGCTCGGGCGGAAACCCGTGCGGGTAGGTGGGCAGGGCGCGCTCGCTCTCCACCCCGGCGATCTCCCAGTGGCCGATGGTGGTGTCTTTGCCGTTGCTGGCCTCCCGCAGGCGGGCATAGCTCCCCGCCACCTCGGGTTCCGGCTCGCCGCAGTCCACCCCATCCAGATTGAACAAGCCCAGCTTTTTCAGGTTGGGCGTCACAAAGTGCTCATCGGCCGCAATCGACGCCAGGGTATTGGCCCCCACGTCGCCAAAGCGGTCGGCGTCCGGTTCATACCCCACGCCAAAGCTATCTAAAACGATCAAAAAAACGCGTTTTTTCAAAATGCATTGCCTCCCTTTCCGGTATTCGCCCTGCGATTGTGTCTATTATACTGTATTTTGTGCCATAAGTTAAGGGGTACCGGATATTTTGTGCCGCCGCCCGCTCCATTTGCACAGGGGCGGAAACTTTTGCTCAAAAACGGAAAAGCCGCTTTTCGCCGCGCCGGCAATCATGTATAATGGAGGGCAGAGAGATTTGAGTATTTTTAACAGGAGGCAACTTATGCGTAAAACAAAAATCGTTTGCACCCTTGGTCCTTCCACCGACCGGGAAGAAGTGCTGCGCGATATGATTCTGAGCGGCATGAACGTGGCCCGCTTCAACTTTTCCCATGGCAACTACGACGAACACCGCCGCCGGCTGGACGCCCTGAAAAAAATCCGCACTGAGCTGGGCGTGCCGGTGGCCGCTTTGCTGGATACCAAGGGCCCCGAGATCCGCTTAAAGCAGTTTGCCGGCGGCAAAGCACATCTCAAAACAGGCCAGACCTTCACCCTCACCACCCGCGAGGTGGAGGGCAGCGCCGAAGTGTGCTCCATCACCTACAAGGACCTGCCGGGCGACCTTGCCGTGGGCAGCACTGTTCTGCTGGCCGACGGCCTGATCAGCATGACCGTGACCTCTCTTTCCGACACAGACATCCAGTGCCGGGTGGACAACGGCGGCCCCATCAGCAACAACAAGGGCGTAAACGTGCCGGGCGTGCGCCTTTCGATGCCCTACATGAGCCAGCGCGATAAAGACGACATCCTGTTCGGCATCGAGCAGGGGTTCGATTTTGTGGCTGCCAGCTTCACCCGCAGCGCCCAGGACATCCAGGAGATCCGCCGCCTGCTGAACGCGGGCGACTCCAAAATGCGCATCATCGCCAAGATCGAAAACCGCGAGGGCGTGGATAACATCGACGAGATCCTGGCCGCCGCCGACGCGGTCATGATCGCCCGGGGCGACATGGGCGTGGAGATCGACTTTACCGAGATCCCCATGATCCAGAAGAACATTATCTTCCACAGTTTTTCCAGCGGCAAGCCGGTCATCACGGCCACCCAGATGCTGGAGAGCATGATGGAGAACCCCCGCCCCACCCGTGCCGAAATCACCGACGTGGCCAACGCCATTTACGACGGTACCAGCGCCATCATGCTCAGCGGCGAAACCGCTGCCGGCAAGTACCCGGTGGAGGCGGTGCGCACCATGGCCGCCATCGCCGAGCGCACCGAGAATGATTCCAGCTATTTCGGCCACCTGCGCAAGGCCCCGGCCGACACCCGCATGAGCATTGCCGCCGCCACCGCCCATGCCGCAGCCACCACCGCGGCCGACATCAAGGCCGATGCGGTAGTCACCGTGAGCAAAAGCGGCGAAACCGCGCGCCTTTTGAGCAAGGTGCGGCCCGCTACCCCCATCATTGCCTGCGTGATGGAAGAGGCGGTGCAGCGGCATCTGGCGCTCTCGTGGGGTGTTACCCCGCTCATGATGCCCTATGCCCACGACACCGACGAATTGATCGACCTGTCGGTCAAGGCCGCCGAAGAAGCCGGCCTTGTGCAGAGCGGCGACCTGGTGGTGGTGACCGCCGGCGTGCCGGTGGGGGTTTCGGGCACCACCAACATGATCAAGGTGCACCTGGTGGGCGACTCGCTGCTCACCGGTGTGGGCGTGGGCGGCCAGAACGCCAAGGGCCGCGTGTGCGTGTGCCGCAACAACGATGAGGTGAATACCAAGTTCCAGCGGGGCGACGTGCTGGTGGTCCCCTACACCAACAACCGCATGCTGGACGCCATGAAGGAGGCCAGCGCCATCATTGTGGAGGAATCGGGCCTCAACAGCCACGCGGCCATTGTGGGCCTGGCGCTGGGCAAGGCCGTAATCGTGGGCGCTGCCGGCGCCACCCGCATCATGAAGGACGGCACCATGGTCTCGGTGGACTGCGAGCGCGGCATCGTGCAGAGCATGGCGCAGTAAACGCGCATAAAACAGGCCCATCACAAGCAAAAAACCCGGAAGCTGAAACCAGCTTCCGGGTTTTTCAGTATTCAGGGCAGATCGGCAGCCCGCTATTTCCCGGTTTTTCTCCCAATTTCTGCAAACCGCGCCCGCAGCGCTTCGCGGCGGTTTTGGCTCGCCGCTTCGTCCACCTGCCAGCCCTCTTCGGCGCGCAGCAGCACATCGCCCTCCCGGGCGCACGGCGGAAGTGCGGCCCGGGGCAGGCGCAGCCATTCGCCGCCCGCCTCCACCACCGCGGCGTCCTCTTCAAACCGGTCCAGAATATACCGCATCAAGCCGCCTCCTGTTCGCCGCCCGTGCCGCCGCCTTCCGGGGTGCGGGCCGTATAAAGTCGCAGGCCGTTTTCTTCTTCGGCCAACACCACGCTGCCGTTTTCGTCGGTGCGCAGCACCTGCGCGCCCAGGGCGGCAAAACGCGCCACGGGCTCCTTGTGGGGGTGGCCGTAACTGTTGTTTGCCCCGCAGCTCACCACCACGTAGCGCGGGCGCACCGCCCACAAAAAGTCCTCGGTGTTGGAGGTGTTGGACCCATGGTGCGCCGCCTTGAACACCTGCACATGCGGCAGGCCGCCTGCGCCCAGCGCGGCCTTTTCCACCGCCTTCTCCCCGTCGCCGGTCAGCAGCACCGAAAGGCCGCCCGCCTCAAAGTGCAATACCTGCGACAGGTCATTGTAGTTCTCGGTTTCCACGCCCGCATCCAGCACCTGCACCGCGCCGTTTCCCAGGGCAAAGCGCTGGCCCGGGGCTGCGGTAACAGCCGGGATTCCTTTGTCCAGAATGAGCTGCATCACCCGTTCAAAGGTGGCTGTGGTGGGGTAGGGCGCCTTGTCAAAATCCGGCAGCAGCACCTCGTCCACCGGAAACTCTTGCAGCACCGCCGCCATGCTGCCGATGTGATCCGCATGCGGGTGGCTCATCACCAGCAGCTTGAGCCTCGAAACGCCCATGCCCCGCAGATAGGCAAGCAGGGCGTCTTCGCTGTCCGGCTCGCCCGCGTCCACCAGGCAATACTCGCCGCCGGATTGAAGCAGGGTGGCGTCCCCCTGCCCCACGTCAATAAAATGCACGGCGTTTGCCGCCGCGGCCAGCCCCTCCGCGGGCAGGGGCTGCGCCTCCAGGCCGACCCTGCTGAAGATCGACTCCCAGCTGGGCAGGCCCTCCCCCTCCGCCAGGCTCACCGCCAGCCCCAGCACAAGCGCCAGCCCCGTCAGGGCAAAAATCACCCACTGGCCGGGCGTCAGCGCCTGCGCTTTGGTGTGCCGCCGCCTTTTTCGTTTTGCCATTTTCCTGTTCCTTTATTGGTTTTTGCTTTGGGGGCAAAGCGCCCCTGCACCGCAGGGCGCACCTTTCCGGCCTGTTCCGAAGCGCGCTGGCCCCTGCCCGGCCCGGCCGCGGCCCTGGGTTTATACCCCGGCGCAAGCAGCGGGATCAGGTCTTCCCTGTGGGTCATGTGCAGGGCTTTGACCACCTTTTCGGTGTTTCTCGGCTCATAATATTGCAGCAGCGCCCGCTGCAGCGCCTTGCCCTCGGCCGTTTTTTCCACAAATACCGGTTCCAGGGTATAAGGGTCGAGACCGGTATAAAACATGCAGGTGGACACGGTGCCCGGCGTGGGGTAAAAATCCTGCACCTGCTCGGGCCGGATGTTGTGCCGGTACAGGTATTCCGCCAAAATGACCGCGTCCTTCAGGGTGCTGCCGGGGTGGCTGCTCATCAGGTAGGGCACCAGATACTGTTTTTTGCCCGCCTGTTTTGTGAGCTCGTAAAAGCGCTTGGAAAATTTGTTGAACACCTCCACCGGCGGCTTACCCATGTATTTCAGGGTATTGGGCGCGCAGTGTTCGGGGGCCACCTTCAGCTGCCCCGAAACATGATGCTCCACCAGTTCCCTGAAAAAGGTCTCGTCCTTATCCCAGATCAGGTAATCGTAGCGGATGCCGCTGCGGATGAACACTTTTTTCACCCCGGGCAGCGCCCGCAGGCGGCGCAGCATGGCCAGGTATTCCTTGTGGTCCACAATCAGGTGGGGGCAGGGGCTGGGGGCAAGGCACTTTTTACCGCCCTGGCATATGCCCTTGGTCATCTGCCGCCCGCAGCTGGGCAGCCGAAAATTGGCCGTGGGGCCGCCCACATCGTGGATGTAGCCCTTAAAGCCCGGCTGTTTTGTGAGCAGCTCGCCCTCCTGCACCACGCTGTCCACACTGCGGCTGGTCACGCGCCGCCCCTGGTGCAGGGTGATGGCGCAAAAATTGCAGCCCCCATAGCAGCCCCGGTTGTGGATGATGGAAAACTCCACCTCCTCAATGGCGGGCACCCCGCCCAGGGCCTCGTAGCTGGGGTGGTAACGGCGGGTAAAGGGCAGGGCCGCCACCGCGTCCAGCTCCCTGCGGGTCAGGGGTTTTGCGGGCGGGTTCTGCACAAGATACCCTGTTTTCTGCTTTTGCACCACAATCTGGCCGGTCACCGGGTCCTGCTCATCCATCTGGATGCGGCAGGCCCTGGCGTAGGCTGTTTTATCGGCGCTCACTTTGGCAAAGCCCGCGCACTCCACATACTTTGCGGGCAGGCAGGAAAAATCGGTCATATAGCAGGTGCCCGCCACGTCCCGGATGCTCTCCGCCCTTTCCCCCGCGGCAAGGCGGCGGGCAATCTCGGCAGTCTGGT
Source organism: Oscillospiraceae bacterium (assembly GCA_022835495.1). Lineage (NCBI taxonomy): Bacteria > Bacillati > Bacillota > Clostridia > Eubacteriales > Oscillospiraceae > Oscillospiraceae bacterium. The sequence goes on along the minus strand of BQOK01000001.1, from coordinate 1,939,407 downwards.
GCTCGCTCATTCCAAAGCTGATCAGGTCCGCGCCCGAATCCTCGGCAATGCTGGGCAGCACCGTGTCCAGCCAATAGTCGTAATGGGCGAACCGCCGCAGCGAAGCTTCCAGCCCGCCCAGGATCACCGGCAGATCCGGGTATGCCTGTTTTGCCAGCCGGGTATACACGGTGGCGCTGCGGTCCGGCCGTTTGCCGGCCACGCCGCCCGGGGTATATTCATCCACTGCGCGGCGCACCTTTGCCACCGAGTAGTGGGCCACCATGCTGTCCACGTTGCCGCCGCCAATAAAAAAGCCGAAGCGGGGCCTGCCCAGCGCTTTAAAGCTCTCGCAGGTGGTAAAATCGGGCTGGCTGATCACCCCCACTTTATACCCCTCTGCCTCCAGCACACGGCCGATGATGGCCGGGCCGAAGCTGGGATGATCCACATAGGCGTCGCCGGTAACCAGCACAAAGTCCAGCTGCTCCCAGCCGCGGGCCAGCATCTCCTGCCGCGTAACGGGCAAAAACTCAGCGCCCTGCCGCATGGCCCGGGCCCCCTTTCCCTCCATCAAAGCTCTTCCGGCACCGGGCTGTCGGCCCGCATGCTCTTTTCGATCCATTGCTGGCGCGTGATGAGCACCTCCCGGGGCTTCGCGCCCTGGTAGGGCCCGATCACCCCCAGCTGCTCCATCTCGTCCATGATGCGGGCCGCACGGGCATACCCCAGCTTGCAGCGGCGCTGCAAAAGGCTGGTGGAAGCCTGCCCCGCGTCGATCACCACCATCACGGCCTGCTCCAGCATGGGGTCGCAGGCCTCGCCCTCCTCGTCCGCGCCGCCCGCAGCCGCTTTTTCGGCCACGGCCAGCTTGTCCATCTGGGCGATCATGTCCTCGTCGTACTGGCTGGAGCTGTCTTTCTTGATAAAGTCCAGCACGGCGGTGATCTCCTCGTCCTTCACATAGGTGCCCTGAATGCGCACCGGCTTTGCCGCGCCCACCGGCATGAACAGCATATCGCCCATGCCCAGCAGCTTTTCGGCGCCGCCCGCGTCCAGAATGGTGCGGCTGTCCACCTGGCTAGACACTGCAAACGCAATGCGGCTGGGGATGTTCGCCTTGATCAGGCCGGTAATCACGTCCACACTGGGGCGCTGGGTGGCCACGATCAGGTGCATGCCCGCCGCACGGGCTTTCTGCGCAATGCGGCAGATATAGTCCTCCACTTCCTTGCCGGCCACCATCATCAGGTCGGCAAGCTCGTCGATCACAATGGCGATGTAAGGCAGCTTTTCCATGCCCTCGGTCTCAGCCGCCATGCGGTTGTAGCTCTTGATATCCCGCACGTTGTTCTCGGCAAAAAGGTGATAGCGCCGCTCCATCTCGGCCACGGCGCTGCCCAGCGCGCCCGCCGCCTTGCGGGGCTCGGTGACCACCGGCATGAGCAGGTGCGGGATGCCGTTATACTCGGCCAGTTCCACCACCTTGGGGTCGATCAGGATAAGCTTCACGTCCTCCGGGCTGGACTTGTACAAAAAGCTCACAATAATGCTGTTCACACACACCGATTTGCCGCTGCCGGTGGAGCCGGCGATCAAAAGGTGCGGCATCTTGCACAGGTCGGCCACCTGGGCGTTGCCCGCAATATCCTTGCCCAGCGCCAAAGTCAGGGGCGAGGCGCTTTTGGTGTATACCGGCGACTCAAAAATGCAGCGGATGCCCACCGGGCTCGATTTGCGGTTCGGCACTTCCACGCCCACGGCCGGCTTGCCGGGAATCGGCGCCTCAATGCGCACCCCCGCCGCCGCAAGGTTCAGGGCAATGTCGTCGGCTAGGCCAGTGATGCGGCTGATCTTCACGCCCGCCAGGGGCTGCAGCTCGTACCGCGTCACCGAAGGCCCGCGGCAGATATCCAGCACGCGGGTGCGCACCCCAAAGCTCTCCAGGGTGCTCACCAGCAGCTCGGCGTTCTTTTTCAGTTCTTCCTCCACGCCCGCGTCATCCGCCGCGGCCATGCGCTGGAACAGGCTCAAGGGGGGGTACTGGTACACATTGGGCTGCGCCTCGGCCGCAGGCGCCATGACCATCTGGTCGTTTTTGCCCGGCAGCACCACCGCGGGGGTCACCGGGTCAGCGGGCAGGGTTCCCATGGCCTTCTGCACCAGGTCGTCCAGTTCGCTGGCGGCGGGCGTTTCCCCCGCAAGGCCCGCGGCAAACTCCTCCGCCGTGGGGGCGGGCTCCTCCTCCAGCAGAATGGGGGTTTCAAACTCGGCCGCCGGGGCGGGCGCCTGCTGTGGCGGATACATGCCAAAGGTGCCGCCCGGGCCTACCAGCGGTTCCTCCGGTTCGGGGGCAAGGTCGATCTCCGCCACCGGCTCAGGGCCCAGGTCAATGTCCACCTGCGGCTTGCGGCCGCGGCGCTTGGGGGCGGGGGCAGGCTCAGGCGCTGGGGGCGGCGCATTCTTCGCCTGCTCCTCTTCAAAGGCCAGCCGCTCGGCGCGGGCGGCCTCCCGGTCCTCTTTCCAGTCGCCCAGGTAACGCTCGGCCATCTGCCACAAATCGCCCGGCGTTACCCCGGCAAACCACATGGTGGCCGCTCCCAGCAGCACCACCAGCAAAATGTTTGCTGCGGGGCGGCCGCAAAGCACCAGCAGGCTGCCGCCCACAACGCCGCCTAAAACGCCGCCGCCCAGGGCGCCCTGCCCCTGCTCGTACAGCAGCTTGACCGTTTCCCAAAAGGTGTGATCGGCCAGCTCGGTGTGCGAAAACACCACCGCGGTGCCGCACACGAACATCATAAGTAACAGTGTTTTGGCGCATTTGCCCCAGATGGGCTTTGCAAGGGCCACCAGCACCGCCACATACAGCACCAGGGCCCCCAGCACATACATCCCCAGGCCAAACACGCCGAACAGCGCGCTGCGCAGCCACGCCCAAAGCGACTCGCCCTGTACAAAGATCATGGTCACCAGCACCGCGCCCACGCCAAACAGCAAAATGCTCCAGCTCTGGGCAATGTCCGGCTGGGGCCTGCGGCGGCTGGGCCTGCGGGCGGGCGGGCGTTTTGCCGCGCTTTTCTTCTGTGTGCTGCTCTTACTCTGTGCCATCTCTCTTTAACGTCCCTCTTCCCTGTTTTACGCTCTGTAAAGCCTCTATCCTTTGCAGAAAATCCGTCTGCGTTCCAAGCTCATTAACTTATTTATTGTACCATCAACGCCTCAAATTGTAAAACCCCAATTTTTTGCCGGGCCGCCCCGAAACACGGCGAAAGCCGGGGCCTAGCCCCGGCTTTCGATCTGTTGGTAAAGGTATTGCAGCGCCTCGCCCAGCGAGCCCATCTGGTCGATCAGGCCCTCTTTCACAGCCTGCTCCCCGGTCAGTACCGTGCCCACGTCCATCACCAGTTCCCCGGTGTGCATCATCAGCTCCACAAAGCGCTCCTCGCTGATGGCCGAGTGCCGCTCCACAAAGCCGGTAATGCGCTCCTGCATCTGTTCAAAATAGCGCATGGTCTGGGGTACCCCCAGCACCATGCCGGAATGGCGCACCGGGTGCACCGTCATGGTGGCGGTGGGCACAATAAAGCTTCGTTTGCCGCTCACCGCCAGCGGGATGCCGATGGAGTGCCCGCCCCCCAGCACCAGGGTTGCGCTGGGCTTTGTGATGCCGCTGATCAGCTCCGCCAGGGCAAGGCCGGCCTCCACATCGCCCCCCACCGTGTTCAGAATCACCAAAAGCGCCTCAATATCCGGGTCCTCCTCAATGGCCACCAGCTGCGGGATCACGTGTTCATATTTGGTCACTTTTTGGGTCTGCCCGGCCGAGGTATGCCCCTCGATCAGGCCCACCACGGTCAGGCAGTGGATGGCGTGCTTGCCCTTGGTGCGGATCACCGAGCCCGTGTCCATCATATATTCCTGCTCCAGCTTTTCCTGTTCCACCTGGGCGTCGGTGGGGTTCTCGCTCCAGCCCTCGTTCGGTTCCTGGTTCATCTGCTCTTCTTTCCCCTTCCTTAAAGCATTCCTCCTTAAAAGTCTGCCTGATTTGAGCAGATTTATGCGGCCAAAACCAATCATGCGTTATCAAACCGCTTATACGCCGCAAGCACCCCGCCGGCTCATTCCGGGAACAGACCGGTGGAAAGATACCGGTCGCCGGTGTCGGGCAGCAGCGCAACGATGGTCCTGCCCTTGCCTTCCGGCCGCCGGGCAAGCTGGACGGCGGCCCACAGCGCCGCGCCGGAAGAAATTCCCACCAGCACGCCTTCCCGGCAGCCCATCTGCCGGGCCAGGGCAAAGGCGTCCTCGTCGGCCACCGGCAGCACCTCATCGCAGACCGTGCGGTCCAGCGCCGCGGGCACAAACCCGGCGCCGATGCCCTGAATGCCGTGGCTCCCCGCTTTCCCACCCGAGAGCACCGGCGAGGCCGCCGGCTCCACCGCCACGATCCGCACCGCGGGGTTCTGCTGCTTCAGGTACTGCCCCACGCCGCTGATGGTCCCGCCTGTGCCCACACCGGCAACAAAAACGTCCACCACGCCGTCGGTATCCTGCCAGATCTCCGGGCCGGTGGCGGCCCTGTGAGCCGCCGGGTTGGCCGGGTTCTCAAACTGGCCGGGAATAAAGCTGCCCGGTATCTGGCCGGCCAGCTCCCCCGCCCTTTCAATGGCGCCCTTCATCCCCTTGGCTCCCTCGGTCAGCACCAATTCGGCGCCGTAGGCCTTCATCAGCCTGCGGCGCTCACCGGACATGGTGTCCGGCATTACAATGATGGCGCGGTAGCCCCGGGCGGCGGCCACCATGGCCAGCCCAATGCCCGTGTTTCCGGACGTGGGCTCAATGATGGCCATACCTGGCTTCAGCACGCCCCGGGCCTCGGCGTCGTCCAGCATGGCTTTGGCCGCCCGGTCCTTCACCGAGCCGGTGGGGTTCAGATATTCCAGCTTGGCCAGCAGCCGGGCTTCCAGGCCGTAAAGCTGTTCCAAATGGGTCAGCTCCAGCAGGGGCGTGCGGCCCACCAGCTGGTCGGCGGATGTATAGATCCTGCTCATGTTTCTCCCCTCCAGGTTTGTTTTTTCTCTTGCCGCGCGGCCGCGCGGAAAAGGCGTTCTCCCGGCGGCAGGCGCAGCTGCGGGCAGGCAGACCCCGCGCCCGCAGGGCAAAGCCCGTTCCCCCGCCTGTGAATGATTGGCATTGTAATCTCTTTTGGCGGGCATGTCAAGAAAAATTCTACTTGACAGCCAGCCCAGCCCGGCGTATCATGTATAACCATAAACCAACTTTTTAGGAGATGCTATCGCCATGAAGAACAGCTGGAACAACAACGCGGCCTGTTGTGTGTGCACTTGTTTGTACACACTGTTTCGCCGTGCTTGTATACGCAGCGTTCTTTTGTGAACCATCCGGTCTGCCGCGGCAGCCGGCAGGCTCCATTGAATTCAAAGCGGAAAGCACGCGTGTGCTTTCCGCTTTTTTCTTTTTTGAAGGAGGGCTTTTTATGAGCTTATTGAGCGATGCACGCAGCATCCAACACAAGGACCCCGCAGCCTCAAGCCTGGCGGAAGTTCTGCTGCTCTACCCGGGCTTTCACATCCTGCTCTTTCACCGGGCGGCCCACTTTTTCTACTGCCGGGGCCACCGGTTCCTGGCGCGTATGATCAGCCAATGGGGCCGGGGCCTCACCGGCATCGAAATCCATCCCGGCGCCCGCATCGGCAGCGGCCTGTTCATCGACCACGGCATGGGCGTCGTGATTGGCGAAACGGCGCAGATCGGCGACAACTGCACCATCTACCACCAGGTAACGCTGGGCGGCACGGGCAAAAACACGGGCAAACGCCACCCCACAGTGGGCAGCAATGTGCTGATCGGCGCAGGGTGCAAAATTTTGGGGCCGGTCACCATTGGCGACAACGTGCGCCTGGGCGCAGGCAGCGTGGTGCTGAAATCCATTCCCAGCAATTCCACCGCCATCGGCATGCCGGCGCAGGTGGTGCGGCGGTACGGCATGCCCGTGCGCCCCAGCGACGATCTGGACCAGCAGGATTTCCCCGACCCTCCGCAGCGGCAGCTTGAACAGATCCTTGGCCGCCTGCAGCGCCTGGAAGCGGGCGCCGGCCGGGATGCGGCTTCCTGACGGCCGTGAAAAACCCCTTTCGGTTTCTTTTAAGCCAGGTTTTTGATTCAAGGGCCGCAAAACATTGTGTTTGGTTTGACAAATGCCCCTTATATCTTATAATATATTAGAAGGTATATCCTGCAAATTTTTTGCAAAGACGGTGAATGAAATGAATCATCCGCAAGGGAAAGTTTCGCTGCCGGTCATTAAACGCCTGCCCAAATATTACCGGTATATTCTTGGGCTGCACCAGAGCGGGGTCACCAAAGTATCCTCCAGCGAACTGGCCCGCATGATGGGCACCACGGCCAGCCAGGTCCGGCAGGACTTCAACTGTTTCGGCGGTTTCGGCCAGCAGGGCATCGGCTACAATGTGGAGGTGCTTCTGCACGAGATCGGCCGCCTGCTGTTTGGCGAGGGCGAAAAGCTGCCCACCATCCTCTTGGGCGCAGGGCGTTTGGGCGCAGCGGTATCGCGCTTTCTCACCATGGACGCCAACGGCTACAACCTTTTGGCGGTCTTTGACTCCAACGACGCCCTGGTGGGCAGGGATCTGGACGGAGTGCCCATCCACCACATCCGCGAGCTGGAGCGCTTTTGCACAGAGTACGGGCCCACCGTTGCGGTGCTGTGCGTCCCGCGCGAGGGGGCCAAAGAGCTTTCGGGCCGCCTTGTGGACCTGGGGATCCGCGGTTTCTGGAATTTCAGCCACTATGATCTCTCCATCCCCTACCCCGATGTAACGGTGGAAAACGCCCATTTGGGCGACAGCCTGATGAGCCTGGGCTATCGGCTGCGCAACGAATAAACAAAAAGGATGGAGCAATAAGGAGTCATGGCAAAACTGTATTTCCGTTACGGGGCGATGAACAGCGGCAAGAGCACTGCCCTGATGCAGGTTGCGTTCAATTACGAAGAGCGCGGCATGCGGGTGCTGATTCTAAAGCCCAGTGTCGACACCAAGGGCGGTGAAAAACTGGTCAGCCGGCTGGGAGTGAGCCGGCCGGTGGATGTGGCGGTGCCCCCCGAAATGGATGTGTTCGGGCTGGTGCAGCAAAATGCGGCGCAGGGCGCCCGCCCCCTGGCCTGCGTCCTCACGGACGAAAGCCAGTTCTTCACCCCCCTTCAGGCCGAGCAGCTGTTCCTGATCACGGTCAAGCTGAACATCCCGGTAATCGCTTATGGCCTGCGCACCGATTTTTCCATGAGGGGTTTCCCCGGCTCCACCCGCCTGCTGGAGCTGGCGCACGCCATCGAAGAGATGAAAACCATCTGCGCTTGCGGCCGCAAGGCCACCTGCAACGGCCGCAAGGTAAACGGTGAGTTCGTGTTCGAGGGCGACCAGGTGGTCATCGATCAGGGCGGCGAGATCGAATACCAGAGCCTGTGCGCACAGTGCTATTTCAAGGCGCGGGAAGAATTTTATAAAAGGCACCCGCATCCAAAGGGTGATATATGCTCTAAGTGACTTCTTAATCATGATTTTGTCGTGGTTAGTGAAGCAATCACTTAGAGCATTTTTATTTCAGGAGGTACAGCCATGAGAAATGAAAAAATTACCCCACTGTACGAGCGCCTGAGCCGGGATGATGAGTTACAGGGCGAGAGCAACTCCATATCCAACCAAAAGCAAATGTTAGAGGATTTTGCCCGCCGGAATGGACTGCCAAACCCTACGCACTTTACCGATGATGGTATCTCAGGCACCCGTTTTGACCGCCCCGGATTTTTGGCGATGATGGAGGAAGTGGAGGCAGGGCGTGTAGAGGCAATCGTCATCAAGGACATGAGCCGGTTGGGGCGCGACTATCTAAAGGTCGGTCAGGTCATGGAGGTTTTGCGGCAGCGAGGCGTTCGTCTGATTGCCATCAACGACGGTGTGGACAGTCTGAAAGGCGATGACGATTTTACCCCGTTCCGCAACATCATGAAGAACATCTCCCATTCGGGAAAGGTAAGTAATGATTTCTCCCTTTTCAGACGGCTTTGCTGTATCAATCGCTGTTTTCGTTGTTCCTGCGGTAAGTTTTCCATAGTTCATGGAGAGCAAGCTGCCATTGGATTCCGGGCGGCAGCCATAGGTGGAAAAAGGGATCTACCCGAAACGCATCCGGTTCAGCCGCGGACTGAATCCAGACGCCCTTGCCGCTCAACTCGCGCAAAGCCTGCATCCAAAGGATTGGATCGCGCGCTATCCGTGTAAGATCGGCAACAAGGAGAATATCCGCCTTTTGCTCCACCGCCTCTTGACAAGCCCTTTTCCAGCCGTCACGGTCAAGCGTGGTTCCTTTTTCGTACTCGCTGATTTCTCCCACGATTTCATAGCCCAGCCGCTCGGCCTGCTCATGCAGCCGGGCGCTTTGTGCTTCCAGCGTGTGATCGCCGTCAAGCTGCGCCTGCGTTGCTACCCGGCAATATAATACCACACGCTTGCTTTTGCTGCTATCCATGATCTGACCTCCGTTCAGATATTGCCGACAAAGCGGTAATAGATTTTGATGTCCCGGACGTTTTTCCCATCAATGACGGTCTTTTCTCCGACCTCAATGCGGTCGATCAGCTCGTCCACCGTTTCACGGTCAAGCTCCCGTATATGCAGGTGCTTTCGGACGACTGCCGCCCAGCTTTGAATGTCGGCGGCGCTCTGCTCATACTCCCTGACTTCCGCAAGAAGCGTATCCAGCCGGTCGGTCCGCTGGCGACGCTCCTGCTCGGTCTTTTCAAGCAGTACAGCGAAGGACGCTGCGCTGATGCTGCCGCAAACCTTGTCCTCATAGAGTTTTGCGGTCATTTGTTCCAGCTCATAAACGCGGCGGCGCAGCTTCCCAATCTCCTGCCGGACGCTTTCCAGACGTTCTGCGTCTGCGGCGGTGCGCTGCGCTTGCAGCCTGTCCAGCATGGCAGCTTCGTCCAGTTCCAGCGCCTCGGCATGGGCGCGGATCTCGCTCAATACAAGCTCCGTCAGCGTCATCTCATAGATGGTGTGCCTGGAACACGCGCCGTAGCCGGAGGCCGTATAACGGGAGCAGAAATAGGAAACGTACTTTTTGGACGTGCCGTTCTTGCGGCGCTGCGTCTCCCGGTTGCCCTGAAGGGGTGCTTTACAGTCGGTGCAGATGAGCTTGCCGGTGAACAGGAAGGGCTTCGGCGGCGCATTGTCCGCCGAGAGCAGCGTCCTTTCCCGGTTGATGGCCTGCACTTCATTCCATACCTCCGGGGAGATGATGGCTTCATGCAGAGCCTCATGCCGTATCCATTCGGATTCCGGCTTATAGATCATGGTGTCGTCCTTATAGGAGCGCGAGCCGGTCTGATTCTGAATAAGATTTCCGGTGTAGACTTCGTTTGTCAGTATGTTCTTCACCGTGGCGTACATCCAAAGGTTCGCGTACTTGCAGGAGCCGTTTCCGTACCGTTTCGCCCAATACCAGCGTGGGGACAAAATGCCCTCGCTGTTCAGCACGGCGGCGATCTTGCCATAGGCCATGCCGCCGCGCCGTAGCTCGAACATCCGGCGCACCACGGCGGCTGCTTCCTCGTCGATCACCAGCCGGTGCCTGTCCTCCTCGCTCTTGCGGTAGCCGTAGGGCGCGTAGGCGGCGATATACTGGCCGCTGCGCATTTTGGTGTGAAGGACGGATTTTACCTTATTGGAGAGGTCTTTCAAGTGGTAGTCGTTCATCAGACTGCGGAAGTGCAGCATATCCGTGTTGTCGCCCTCGGTGTCGAGGCAGTCAAGGACGGATACGAAGCGGCAGCCCAACGAGGGGAAAACAACGTCGGTATAGCGTCCGACCTCCACAAAATCACGACCCAGCCGTGATAGGTCTTTCACAAGGATCAGGTTGATGAGGCCGTGCCGCGCGTCCTCCAGCATCTCCAGAAATCCGGGACGCTGAAAATTTCCACCGCTATAACCGTCGTCCCGGTAGGACTTGACCTCCGTCCAGCCGTTGAGCATTACGAATTTGGAAAGCAGTTCATATTGATTCTCGATGCTGACGGATTCATCAGCGGGGATATAGTTTTTCGCCTTGGCGGAGTTGGAGGCGTCGTCCACGCTCAACCGGCAATAGATGCCGACCTTATATAGCTTTTTCATACGCTTCCAGCCTCTCCTGTGCCAGCGCGTCGTCCACGCTGCCGACGTAGCGGTAGACCACCTTGACGTCGCAGATGCGCTGTCCGTTGACCTTCCGCGCCTCGCCCACCTCGATGCGGTCCACCAGCTCAAAGAGGATGCTTTCGTCCAGCGCCGTGATCTCGGTGTAGCGGCGGATGACCTCCATCCAGCGGTTTGCGTCCTGCCGGTTCTCAAGCTGCGCTCTGACCTTCTGCTCCAGCTCCGGGATGGCGGCGGCTTTTTCCGCCCGTTCGGTTTCGTATTTCCGCATGAGCGTCTGAAAGACCGTCTGGGGGATGGTGCCGGTGTATTTGTCCTCATAGAGATTCTGCATCAGCCGTTCCAGCTCAGTCATACGCGCCGCTGCCGCTTTCAGCTCCTGCTCATAGGAGATGACGCGGCTGCGGCTTTCCTTTTCCTTCATGCGGCTGATCTGCTCGGCAAGGCGCTCACCGTCGCACTCGACGAAGCGCGCCTTTTCCCGGATGTCCGTCAGCACCAGCTCCTCCAGCACATTCTCATAGATGGAGTGGATGGTGCAGGCGCTTTTGCCGCTTCTGGCATAGTTGCCGCAGATAAAGGAGCTGTACCGCCCCGGCGTACCGTCCTTATAGGTGAAGCGCTCGATGTGGTTGCGCATCTTGAAGCCGCAGTCTGCGCAGTAGACAAGACCGGTGAAGATGCTGCGGATGCCGTCCGTGGGCGGCGTCTTGCGCACCTTCTTTTTGTCGATGCTGACCACGGTATCCCATATCTCGCGGGAAATGATGGGCTCGTGGGTTCCCTCCACCCGTATCCATTCCTCCTCCGGCTTGTTGATGAGCTTGCGGGACTTATAGGACAGAGTGCCGGTTTTGCCCTGCACCATGTTCCCGATGTAGACCTCACTGCGGATGAGAGCTTTGACGGTGGTTTCCGCCCACTTGTGGTTGACGTTGCGCGGGTCGCTGCGCCCCTTGCGCTGATAGTAGAGCGCACCGGGCGGCAGAACGCCCTCCTCGTTGAGCGTGACGGCGATGGCACGGAAGCCCATGCCGGAGGCGCGCATGGCGAAGATGCGGCGCACAGTAGGGGCGGTCTCCTCGTCGATGACAAGGTGGTGCTTATCCTCCGGGTCACGCTTGTAGCCGTAGGCGGGGTAGGTTCCCATGAACTTGCCGCTTTCCGCGCAGGCCCGCTTGACCGCCTTGACCTTCTTGGAGGTGTCCCGGCTGTAAAACTCGTTAAATAAGTTCAAAAAGCACATGACGTCGGTGCTGCCGTTGTCACTCATGGTGTCGATGCCGTTGTTCAGCGCGATAAAACGGCAGCCCAGCGAGGGGAACAGGTAGTCCGTGTACTGTCCGAACTCGATGTAGTTACGCCCAAAGCGTGATAGGTCTTTTACCAGAATGAGGTTGATTTTCTTGGCTTTTGCATCTTCGATGAGTCGTTTAACGCCGGGTCTGTCGAAATTCGTACCTGAGTACCCGTCGTCGCAGTACACCGCGATCTCGTTCCAGCCCCGCTGACGCACATAGCTTTGCAGCAGGAGCTTCTGATTTTCAATGGATACGGACTCCCCATCGCGCTCATCGTCGTTGCTGAGCCTGCAATAGATGCCTACGTTGTATGTCTTTTCGATCATCTGTATTTTACCTCCCGATTCTCTGCGATTCATACATCCGTGCGGCGTGATGGCTCTCGCAGGTTTTCCTTGCAAGAATATGATACCGGGGATACCATCTTCGCGCAAGGATGCCGCCGCAGGGGGGCTGATTGTCTGTTAAGATGCGTGACAGGGCTGCGCGGCCGCAGGAGCGTCCAGCTCCGTCATGGCGCGGCGCACCGCAAGCTGCTCCAGCGTCCTGCCAAGGTCCTTTTCGCCGGAAAACACGCTTGTCACGCGATAGAGGGTCTTGCCGATCCTGACCTCCTTATAAGAGGCGACCGGCTCTTTGGGGATGGCTTGCTTCTGCATAAACGCACCTCCGATTTATCATGTAAGTCCCGCTGCCACGATATGACAGCGGGGCTTGTTCGTATTCGTTCCGGCAGAGCAGCCGCGCCGGGAGGGTTGCCATCATGCTGCATGATGCTGCACCGGCGCGGCTGTCCGCGTATTTTGTGTCATTTGGTTTTGTTCCGCCGTATTTGTCACAGCCCCCGGCGCGAGGCGTATATCGCCTCTGGGACCGGTATCAGCCGCCTTTGGCAAGGCTGTCCCATTCCCGCCAGCGCCGTGGCTTGTAAGGCTCACGAACGCCGCAGGAATCCCCCTCAAGTCAGTGGGAGGCCGTAGCTGGGGTTGCGTATCGCCCGCGCTGTCATCGCGCCCGATGCTGCCATGCATCGGGTCAAAGGCTGCGTAGATCGCTCGGACAGCCGTCCGTCCCGAAGGATGGGAGGTCTGTCGTCATGGCGGCGCACCTTTTGTCGCTTGGCTTTTCAGCCGCGCGGGGTCTGTGCTGATACCGGTGTCTATGCGGTTTTCAAGGAGCAGAGGCGAGAAAGAAGAATATCCCTCTCATATACCTCAAGAAAAATCAGGCTTTTTATAACCCCCTCAGTCGAAATTTTTCAAAATTCTCTTCAAATGGGAAAGCCCTTTGCGAACGGAATGATGCACGGCAGGCTGGGTGGTGTTTTCTCTTGCAGCGATCTGCAACTGAGACAGTCCACCAACTATGTACGCAAGAACACGCCGCCGCTGCGCGGGCGTGAGCTGCGCCAGTGCTTCTTTCAGCAGCCGTTCCAGTTCCATGCGCTCCAGCGCCTCGTCCGGCTGTTCCGGCAGATTCAGCGCCTCCGCCTCGATGCCGTCGCCTGCGTCCAGCGAGTAGAACGCCCTGTTGTCGCGGATGTACTGCGCGTAGTTGATCTGAAGCCGCTTATCTTCTTCGAGAAACGCGGCGACCTCATCGGAAACCTCGATAAAGGTATCCTCGGTGTACCACGGGTAAAGCTCCCGCAGGTTGATCGTTGTCATGTTGTATTCCTCCGTTTGGATGTTTTTGTTCGGTGTTGCAGTCGAATCCAAACGGTGGATGGTGGGGAGCGGCAGCCCACAGAGAAGAAAAACAGTGCAAACAAAAAGGCACCCGCACAGGCATAAAAGCCTGAACGAGTGCCTTGCAAGTCTATTTCATAATTGGGCGGAGCTATATCGCAGATAATCTGTGATGTACAGAAAACGAGCTGCAACTCACATAGATAAGTGCAGCTCGCAAAAGTCTCTACAACACCTGTTTCTTTTTGAGATGTTCTGTATCCACTTCCTTTGCGGTGGATAGCCGCATTAGCGATACCTCCTGTTGTCAGTCAATCCCATAAGACATCCTCACATATTTCGTAATTATGATGTATAACTCATCTGACATGAGTTGGGTGTATATTTAGCTGAATTAGAACTCACCATAAAATATAGGAGAGGTGATTTCTGATGAACTTTCTTGACCTTTTTGCCCTCAAACTTCGGGAGAAGCGAATCCAGCAGAAGATAACACAGCGTGGACTGGCTGAAAAACTGAATATGTGTACGCGCACGATTATTGAGATTGAAAACTGCAAAAGCAATCCGAAGTTTGAAACCGTGGCTCTCATTTCCAAGGAGATGAGAATCAGCCTTGACGCCGTGGTGTTTCACGATGAAAAACCGCGTGAAATTCCAAAAGTTGTGGCAGATTTCTTTGCCGGAAAGAGTGATGCAGAAGCGGAGCGGTATATTGCATTGTGCCGAAGCGCAGAGAAGTTGAAAAACGGTGAGTAAAAGCGGCCATCCATGCGGATAGCCGCTTTAACTTATAGAATAGCCAGCGGGCATAGACACACGATTTTTACCCGCTGGCTGCTTTTGTCCGCGCAGTTGGAACGACGGGCAATTTTTATTCTATTTTTCCTGTTTGTGCGCATCCCTGATTTTTTCGAAGCTGTCCTGACTGACGGCGTGTTCAATCAGGCAGGCTTCGTATTCGGCGATTTCCGGGTCTACGCCCGCAGTGATCAACTGCATCGTAAAAAACTGGTGCCGCTCGTAGATTCTTTCCGCTATCTCACGTCCCTTATCGGTCATGCGCAAGCAGCCGTCTTTGTCTATAACAAGAAATCCGCCCTTGCGTAGCGCACTTGTGGCGTGGCTGATGCTGGCTTTGGAGTAGCCCATGTGCCGCGCAAGGTCAATAGAGCGCACCGCACCGGACTGCCGTTCAAGAATCAGAATGGCCTCCAGATAATCCTCGCCGGATTTACGAATTTCCATCATCGTCTCCCATCTGCCGCAGAACATTTCGGTGATAGCGTAGTTTGCCGCCCTCAATATAGAGGACGCTATCCGCAGCCTCCGCGATTAGCTCCATATCATGCGTAATCAGCAGGATGCAGCGACCTTCTCCGGCAAGCCGTTTTAGCAGATCGACCGTCAGGTGCATATTGAAACCGTCCAAGCCGCTGGTAGGTTCATCAAACACCAACAGGCTTCTCCCGCTTGCCGCAGCCAGCGCCAGCAACAGACGCTGCTTCTGGCCTCCCGATAACGAAGCAGGATGCCGATCAGTAAAGGCTTCCAGTCCCATCTCCCGCAACCGGGAAAGCGCAGTTTCTTTCAACTCTGCCGTTTCCTTTTTGCCGAGGGAAAACTCGTCCAGCACAGTAGGCGCATAGAGCTGATAATCGGAATCCTGCTGCACAAAAAAGGATTTTTGTGTGCGACGCTTCCGCCTCAGGATTTCACCATTGAGGGAAACCGAACCCATTGCCCGGTATAAACCTGTGATGATGCGGCAAAGCGTGGATTTGCCTGCGCCGTTGGGTCCGGCGATGGCAAGTATCTTTCCGCTCTGTGCGGCAAAGCTCACTTCCTCCAAAATTTGCTGGCTGTCCAGCATACAGGAGATTGCGGACACCTGCAAGGCGTCGTCCTGATTCTGCCGGTATGCTCCGCCTACGCGAAATGCCGGTGCGTCAAAGGGACGAAGTCCCATCGCCGTCATCTGCTCCGCTGTCAGGGATAGGGCGTCTTTCCGGTCATAGACGGCGGAAATCGCACCATCCTCCATGAAAACAAGCCGGTCAAAGGAATCCCGCACATAATGGAACCGATGCTCCGAGAGGATCATCGTATGCCCCGCCATTTTCAGCCGATAGAGCAGCGCGCCGAGGCGCACCATCGCTTCGCTGTCCAGATTTGCGGACGGCTCATCCAGGACGATAACCTTCGGCTCCATTGCACAGACGGAGGCAATGGCGATAAGCTGCTTTTCGCCGCTGGACAGAGGGAATATCCTTCGGTCGATCAGTCTTTCAATGTTCATCTGTTTGCAAACCGTGTTCAGACGCTCCTGCATGACCGGACGCTCCAGTGGGATGTTCTCCATCCCCAGCACAATCTCATCCGTCGTGTTGGTGGCGAAAAACTGGCTGCGAGGATCCTGAAAGACGCTTCCCACCATCGTCCCCAAACGATGGATGGGCATTTTCAATGCGTCCTCACCGTCAAGGGAGTAGCCGCCCTCCAGCTTTCCCGGATAAAAGCCGGGGCAAAGCCCGTTGAGAATACGGCTCAGCGTCGTCTTGCCGCAGCCGCTTCTGCCGGACAGGATCACCAACTCGCCCTTTTTTACATGAAGGTCGATACCTCTGAGCTGTCCCTTTGCTTCACTTGAGTTCTCATAGGAAAAGGAGAGGTTTTTCAGTTCAATCAAAAGACGCCCCTCCTTTCCAGCAGAAACACAGCCGCGGGAATCAAAACTGCCATCGCGCAGAGCGCAGCATCCTTTCCCGTAAAGCGCACAGGACGGTAGGAAATTGTTTCCCCCGAAAAGCGTACTCCACGCACCGTCATGGAGGCAGAGAGTTCTTCGGCGACTTTTGTCGTGCGCAGGATCAGTGGGATCAGTATGTATTCCACCGTTGAGGGGAGATGGGTAAGCGTGTGAACCACGCCTACCCCGATCTCGCGAAACCGCTGCGAAGCACGGATCGCACGGTACTCGCCGCCAATCGTCGGGAAAAACCGCAGCAGCACGGCAAGCCCGATGCCCACCGCCTTCGGGAGCCGCATTGCCTGTAAGGAGGCAAGCAGAGAACCGGTAGGCTCTTTCGCAAGGCAGATAGCAAAGGATAGCGGAACCATTGCCTTGCGTCCTATAACGCCCATATTGGAGAAGGCCAGACCTAAAAAGTAAAACCTGTCGTCAGGCAGAAGCTGCACACCGATCCATGCAAAGCCCGTCAGTACGATGTACGCAAACAGGAATGGCAGGAGATACTGCCCCTTTCGCATGGTGAGTTGCAAGAGCATACTCCATGCGAACAGAAGCAGCCCACCCATGTTGGAGTGGATGAAGATAATCGCTGCCACACCGATCAAAAGGTGTACGAGCCATGTCCTCGGATCAACAGTCGTTCCGGTTTTTGTTTTCGTCAGGCTCATGCGACACCGGCAGGCTTAAAGTGCTTGCCCAGCATTTTGACGCCCAACAGATAACCGCCGACGCAGAGGATTGCCGTCACGCAGAGAGAAATCAGAATGTTTTGCGGAGCGCACCAAAATTCCGCGGTCTGATTGACCGATGCCGTAGCTGTGGCTTCATCCATGCCCAAATCCATATAAATCTTGACATAGCTTGCGCGGAACAGGAACAGGTTCAGGGTGCTGCCCATTGCGTTCATGCACCACATGAGGACATGAGGAACGGCGGGGCGCACCTTGCTCTGATAGCCACCTTTGAGCATGATCAGTTCATTGACAATAGCCAGAATGTAGAAATACAGAGCGGCATAGGCACTGCCCATGATCAGCATATAGGTACCGTACAGCGCGGCAATGATAAACTGCGTTCCGATTTTCGGGCACTTGCGGATCATCAGCACATAGACGATGCCGTTGACAAGGCCAATCAGCCCCGGCTCAAGGAAATAGAGAAGCTGCATATTTGCCGCAAAGGGCAGCAAGATGAGGTAGCCGATGCCGATCATCAGGCAGGACAATACGATAACAAGGACGAACTCCTTGAGGTTCAGGAATTTTGATTTCATGTTTTTTCTCCTCCTAAGATTGCTTGAAAGTATAGTTTCCAGCCTGATTTTGCAATTCCCACAGCCGGGAGTAGAGTCCGTCTGTCCCGACAAGCTGGTTATGGGTTCCTTTTTGTGTGATCCTTCCGTTTTCAAGAACAAG
Organism: Oscillospiraceae bacterium; assembly: GCA_022835495.1. Classification (NCBI taxonomy): domain Bacteria; kingdom Bacillati; phylum Bacillota; class Clostridia; order Eubacteriales; family Oscillospiraceae; species Oscillospiraceae bacterium. The sequence goes on along the minus strand of BQOK01000001.1, from coordinate 1,922,031 downwards.
GATCTGCTGTGCGCCGCGCACAGTTTTCAGCCGATGGGCGATCATGATTACGGTGCGTTCTTTGGATATTTCATCCAACGCTCTCTGCACCATCGCTTCATTGTCCGCGTCAAGGGATGCGGTAGGCTCGTCCAGAAGCAGGATCGGGACATCTTTCAAAAACGCTCTTGCCAGCGAAATACGCTGCCGCTCGCCCCCGGACAGGGTTGCGCCGCCTTCGCCTACCACAGTATCGTAGCTCTCCGGCAAGGCGGAGATGAAGTCGTGGCAGCGTGCTTTTCGGCAGGCGTCGAGCATCTGCTGTTCGGTGATGCGCTCATTCCCGAAGCATAGGTTCTCCCGAATCGTACCCCGGAACAGATAGGCGTTTTGCATCACCATAGATACCTGTGAAAGCAGGCTTTCCGGCGCGATGCTGCGAAGCTCTTTTCCGGCAAAGCGCACCTGCCCATGCTGGTAGTCCCAGAATCGTGCCATCAGCCGCAGAAGCGTCGATTTACCGCTGCCGGAGGGTCCTACCAGCGCAGTGAGTGCCCCTGCCGGTGTTTCAAAGCTCACGCCATGGATCACGTTGGCATCCGCTGCATAGTGGAAGGAAACGCTGTCAAACGCATAGCTGTCGCCACGGGAGATTTTGTCCTCGCCAGAAGGGTCGGGCATCGTCATCACCTTGTCCAGCCGCTCACCGGAGAGAGCCATGCCCCGCAGCGCTGAAATGCTGCTCACAAGGGTAAGCGCCGGTTCGGTCAGCTTTGTGGCAATCACAAGAAAGCCTGCGAAATCCAATATGGTAAGACTGCCGCCCATCAGTAGATACAGACCCACCGTCGCCGTTACGGGAACAACGAATTTGACCAACGAAGCGCACAGAGTGGAAAGGCTGCCTGCAACGGCCTCGTCCCGCAGTGATTCCCTGCGCAAATCAGAAAACGCTTTTTTCAGCGCTTCGAAGCCGCTGCCGGTACGGTGGTAGGCTTTGAGGTCTTTCATACCGTGCAGGTATTCGTTGAGCTGCGTTGCGGCTCTTGTCTTGGCCTCCATAACGGAGCGGCTATGTTTTTCCTTGACCTTTGCAATTTGCAGCATCAGGATTGCGCAGACGGGCAGCATTGCAAAAATCGCCACCGCCATACGCCAGTCGAAGAAAAGCATACAAACAAAGGAAAACAGCAGCAGAAAGCCCACGCCGATAGGATAAGGCAACCAGTAGCACATGGTAAATTCCACATTGGCAAAATCGCTTGCAAAGGAGCTAATCAGCTCACCGGATTCCTTGGAGGAAAAGAAGCCGAGACTCTGACGGCGCAGTTTTTGAATATATGCAATACGCTTGTCTGCCGTGTCGTGATATGCGCGTCCATAGGTGTTGTAATAGGAGATTAGCTCCACAACATATTGCAGAAGGACATAGGCAATCCCTATCACCGCAATTTTAATCAGCAGCGCAATATCCAGCGTATATGGCGGATAAAACGCCTGCCCTAAGAGATAGATCGCCATATATGCAAGGATCGCGGGGAGAATGCTGAATGCCTGCGAGAGAAACAGCCACAGCGTCGGAGCAATGATCTGTTTCGGATGGTGGAAGGTAAATTGCCGGATCATCTTAAACATAGGCAGGTCCTCCCTTCATCTGCCAACTTTCGGTTTCGTTCTGAATTGCCCAAAGATGTGCATACAGGCCATTTGCTTTCAGCAGTTCGGTATGTGAGCCGTGCTCCCTGAGTTTCCCGTTCTCCAACACAAAGATGCAGTCCGCATCCTGAATGGAGTAAAGCCGATGAGCAATCATCAGCACGGTTTTCCCTTTCAAAAGCTCCGCCATGCCTTCCCGCAGTGCAAGCTCGTTTTCCGCGTCGGTAAAAGCCATCGCCTCATCCAGCACGACGATGGGTGCATCTTTTAATATCGCCCTTGCAATGGCGATACGCTGCGCCTCGCCGCCCGACAGCTTATGCCCGCCATCACCCAGCTTTGTATCATAGCCTTTCGGAAGGGTGAGAATGAAATCGTGGCATCTTGCCGCTTTTGCCGCCCGCTCCACATCCTCGTGGTGAACCTCGCGGTGCATGGCGATATTGTCATAGACGCTTTCTGCAAAAATGTGCGTGTCCTGAAAAACAAAGGCGATGGTGTTCATCAGAGCTTCCGTGGAATATTCCCGGATGTCCCGACCTGCGACAGTGATTGAACCGCTCTCCACATCCCAGAACCGGGCAATGAGTTGCCCTGCCGTGGATTTCCCACCGCCAGACGGTCCCACCAGCGCAGCGAAGCTCCCGGCAGGAATCTCCATTGTCAGGTGGTCTAATGCCATGCGGCGCAGCGGGTCGGCAGCGTTCTGATAAGAAAAGCTCACATCCTGAAACACAATTTCAGCTCCACCCTTTGGGGCAGTCTCCGTTCCCTCGGATATGGGCTGCATATTCAGCACCTCGTCAATCTGATCCATGCGTACTGCCAGGTTTCGCAAATCTGCTCCGAACTCCACAAGTTCCATCAAGGGACTGATGCAGGCGGGACCGACTATCAGGAACATCAACAGCTCCATCATAAGCTCATGGTCGCCGGGATGCAGGTACAGCAATGCGCAGCCGGAAACAAGCAGGAACGCCAGCACGGAGATTGTGATGGTCTTATATGCGCCGAAAATCGGCGTGACACGCTTCAGATAGACCTTCCAATGCTCCCTGTTCTTCTCCACCAGCCCTGTCAGGCGGCGGGCTGCCGTCTCCGGCCTGCCGAAGATTTTTTCTTCCTCCATGCCCGCCACATATTCAGAAAACGCTGCGTCCAGCTCGGTGGAGGAACGGTTCAGGTCGCTCCATATCTTCTGACCCTGCTTTCCGCCGAAAGCGGAAAACTGGATGAGAAACGCAAGCACGAGAGCGATAAAGATCGTCAGTGCCAGCGGAATGTTGAGTGAGAACATCAGCACGGCCAAAGCTGCCAGCAACAGCCCCGCGCCGAAAATATTGGAAACATCGTGGGCAATGATGTTTTCCATCTTTTCGATATTCTCATTCATCATCTTCTGCGTTGCGCCGGATTGACCGCCTGTGTAAAAGCCGAGGTTTAGCCGCCCCATGTGGTCGAGGAGGCGCATACGCAGGTCATAGAGTGCATTGAATGCGCAGGCATGGCAGGAAAAGCTGCCGATTACAGACAGCACGATGCCCAGCACGATACTTCCTATCGTGACTGCTGCCCACATCCATATCTCGTGGGTCGGAGCAGCCGCACCATCAAGCGATGCCAGCAGAAAAAGCCGGATGATCCGGTAGACCGTATAGAACGGTACGCCGGACAGCAGGACGCTGAGCGCAGAGCAGGTCACGCCGAAGAAATACTTTCCCGGAGGGCAATGCGCCGTTCGGAACACGCGAAGAATGACATTTTTCTTTGCTTCTTGCATAGAACTCCTTTCTCAGCGGCGCAACGCTCAAGAGCAGCCACCGCAAGCAAAATGATTGTTGGTTAGACGAGCTTAACCAGCAATCATTATACGCATGGGCGCTGTATTGTCAACGGCTCGGAAAGTGCCTCAAAATTAAGATGACGTTGTGCGAAATTTGCGAAAATCGTTGAATTACCAGCAGTTTCGTGATATAATCACATCCATGAGTTGCCTGTTGCTAACCGAAATTTGTGCCAAAACAGAAAGCAGTGTGCCAAAACAGAAAGAGAGGAGCGGCAAGATGGTTACAATACACAGCATCGAGGAAATGCTGAACTTCTATATATCGCTCGGCGGCTTACGGAAGGACGCAGCAAACGGCTTTCGCTATGTGTTTCCGAGGCAGCACTCCAAGGTTCGCTTCTGGGGCGATCTGCACGGCTTTTCCGCAGCGGACGCGGACTTTACCTATCCGAAGGATACAATCATCCGCAGTCAGTTTAGTCAGCGCTATGTAGGAATCGGGCTGAGCGAGCAGGGGACCGTGGAAGCCTACACACAGAGAGATCAGACAATTCACTTCGGCGAGGGCGTCAATTGCTTCGTCTTTGATTCGCCGGTGCCGTTCTTTATGAAAGTTCCCGGAGGGCAGCGGCTGCGGTTTCAGGGATTGTACTTTCAGGAGCAGTTTTTTGCGGAGAACAACATCCCTCTCTACGATAGCTTCTGGAGAGATGCAAAGAACACGATACACGGCGCAGACCTTCATGCACCGGAGTTGGTGTCCATCTACCGCCGCATTGAGCAATGCCGCCTGACAGGGCTTGCCTTTGATACATGGCTGAAAGGTTTTGGGCTGGAGGCGGCCGGGTATCTGATCGACCTTGTGCAGCAGCTATCCGCACAGCCGCCGGTCTATCTCGACGAGAACGAGATTCGTGCGGTAGAAAAGGCAAAGACTATCCTGCAAGCCAGCCTGAAGCACCCGCCTGCGGTCATTGACCTTTGCAGGAAGGTCGGCGTCAACAAGAACAAGCTGCAAAAAGGCTTCCGGTTGACCGAGGGGAAAAGCGTTGCGGAGTATGTCCGTACCCTGCGCATGGAGCGCGCCCTTGATCTGCTGGAGGACGATACCCTTTCCATTCAGGAGGTGGCGGAGGAGGTTGGCTATAACGGTATCAGCAACTTTTATGCGGTTTTCCGGCAGACCTTCGGGGATACGCCAGCCGCAATACAAAAGCTGCTGGAAACAAAGTGATCCGTTTCCTGCGCCATATCTATATAACGCAGGAATCGGAAAAAAGGGACAGGGCTTTTAAGCGGTATCATCAGATATAAAAAACGGCGTGAAGAGAGTTGACTCTGAGGGAATCGCCCCTGATCACACCGGTCCGTGGGACATGACGCTGGGGTATCTGCCCTACTATATGCAGAGCATGGATATGGGCGTACTCAAAAACGAAGTTTCCGACGCCGGCGCAAAGCCCTGATGGGCTTCCGTTGTGAGAAGCGCACGGAGCTGCTCTGCTCCGGCTGGCAGGATATCGACATTTTGAGAAAAATCGAGAAATAAGAGCAGAAAAGGCAAACCGGAAACGAGAACAAGACGCAGCCATAGCGATTTCGGGATAACTTGGGCAAGCAGGGCAAAGAGGTACCCACTTTGCTTTTCGGGCAATTTCCGCCGCCGCGAAAACTGCCCTTTGCTTGTTAGGGGCAACGCCCCTAAGACCCCTTTGAACGCGCAAGATGCGCGGCCGCGCGTTTCTGCGAAACGCTTAGGAGCGTGACCGTTATTGCCGGTCATGCTCCTTTTTCTTCTCCTCCTCGCGCTCGTTTTTGCCCAGCATACGATCCACGTTCTGCTTGTGGAGCAGCAGCTCGCGCATCTCATCGCGCGAACGCCGGTATTCGGCATACGCCGCCTTTTTCTCCGATAGCAGCTTGGCGTATTCCTCCTGCAAGCTCTTGACGGTGGGGAGCTTTTTCACGCCCAGCTCGTCAAAGGCGTTCTTCGCCGCTTTGTGCAGAAGGATGTCGCTCTCATGCTCCGCAAGATACTTTTTCGAGTAACCGGCCTTGCGGTAGCCCGCGTAAACGTCACGGGTCTTGGCGTAGTTGATGATATGCGTTTTCAGCACGGCGATCTCCGCCATGCGCGTTTCCGCCGCCTTGATCTGCGCGGACAGCGCGTGAAACTGCTCCGTCGCAGCAGCAGCTTTTTCTTCCAATTCCGCGTAATCCAGCAGCCCATGCTCCCGCAGATAATTGTAGGTCTGCGCCATCTGCTTGACGTTGAATACCTTTGCCCAGCGCTCGTAACCGCCGCCCTTTCCGGCTTGCAGCTTCGCCTCGATGTCGATGAGCAGCGTGTTCTTTTTCTGTGCGGCCCGCGTCCGCTTTTTGCGCGGCGTATGCTCCTTTTCCCCGGCAAGGACAGCGCACAGCTCATCCTCCGAATAGCCGTTGATGGAGGAAAGACGGACAAAGCCCTTTTTGTCGGGATGGCGCAGGGACAGCGTATTCCCGCGCCGCCTGACCTCACATCCGCTGTCGCGCAGCAGCTTCAAAAGCGCGTCAAAGCTGTCGGGCTTCTGCAAAAGCGCCGCGTCGATGAGGCCGCAGAGCAGCTCCCTATGGGTGGGCTTCGCGTTGTCGCCCAACCACTTGCCGTAGTGATTTTTCCCGCGCTTCGGATCGGCGATTACGGAGAGCCGATGCTCGGTGCAGATGGCGTCGCTGAGCCTTGCCACCGCCCTGCCGGAGCCGAGAAAATCGCGGAACTTGTGCTTGCAGTCCAGCGTGGTGGAGTTCCAGATGATGTGATTGTGAATGTGCTTTTTGTCGGTGTGCGTGGCAACGAAAAAGGCATGTCTGCCTTTCAGAAACCGCTCGGCAAACTCATAGCCTACGCGGTTCGCATCCTCCGGCGTGATCTCACCCGGCTTAAAGGACTGGCGTACCTGATAGGCGATCACGTCATGTCGCTGCTCCCGCCCTGTGACGGTCTGGTACTGGCGCTTGGAGTAAAGAAACTCCGCATCAGCGGTTTTGGGGTCGCACTGATAGGCGGAGATCAGCTCGCCGCCCTGCGTCTTATCTGGATTCTTGGAATAGTCGATGCGGTCAGTCAGGCAGTCGGCAATCGTCTTGCCCTGATTAACGTGCATGGAAATGATGCGTGTGGTCGCCATGGGGCGCGGCCTCCTTTCGGTGGGATGGATTTGTAATTTCTTATTTGAAGTCCTCCGTATTTTTCTTGTATGTTTGCGCTGCCATGTGCTATACTATGATATAAGGAGCGTGATACGAAATGACCTTTGGCGAAGCCATCATCAAGCTGCGCAGTGAGCGCAGGATCTCCCAACGTCAGCTTGCGGAGGAATTGAACGTGAGCTTCACCTCCGTCAATCGCTGGGAGAATGGAAGGACGATGCCCAATAAAATGACGGTGTTCGTCATTCGCAAATACTGCGAGGAACACGGTCTGGATTTTTCTTATGACGAGGGGGCCGGCGCATGAATCACAGAATGACGATAGCGCAAATCTGCGGTGCGGTAGAATCGCCGCTCTTTGATCGAAAGAGCGCCCGCATCGATGCAAAAACGCTGGCGATTCATCTGATCGCCTTTGCCAACGCGGACGGCGGCATGATCGCTGTCGGCGTGGAGGATGACGGTACGATTACCGGCATCGACGGCCATGCGGAGCATATCAACGAGCTGCTTCGTGCGCCGTTTGACTTCTGCAAGCCCTCCGTGCGGGTGGAAACGGAACGGCTCTCCTGCGTGAACAAGGACGGAACGCCCGACCACATCCTGCTGATCGAGGTGTTGCAGAGCAATGACCTCCACGCCAATCAGGCGGACGAGGTTTTCTTCCGCGTCGGGGATAAGTCCAAGAAGCTCAATTTTGAGGAACGCTTGCAGCTCATGTACGCAAAGGGGACGCGCTATTTTGAGGATACGCCTGTCCCGGACGCGGCGATGGAGGACATCGACCTCGGCTTTGTCAAGGCGTACACGGAAAAGCTGGGCTACCGAAAAAGCCCGGAGGAATACCTGCGGGAGAACAAGGAGTTCGTTTCGGAAAAGGGCGGCAAGGAGGCAGTCAGCGCCGCCGCCATGCTGCTGTTTGGCAGGAATCCGAAGCGTTTCTTTCCCCGCGCCCGCATCCGTTTTGTCCGATATGAGGGTACGGAGGCGAAGGTCGGCGCGGAGATGAACGTCATCAAGGACGTGGTATTCGAGGGCCGCATTTTGCAGGTGACGGAAAAGGCGCTGGAGTTTGTGCGCGGGCAGATCAAGGAGCGCACCTATCTCGGCGCGGATACCCGGTTCGTCACAGAGCCGGAATACCCGGAGTTTGCGTGGAAGGAGTTGATTGTCAACGCCGTCGCGCACCGGGATTACAGCATCAAGGGTACGGACATTCAAATCAAGATGTTCGACGACCGGCTGACGGTGGAAAGCCCCGGTACGCTGCCCGGTATCGTGCGGCTGAACAATATGCGGCACGTCCACTTTTCCCGCAATCCGAAGATCGCGCAGTTTTTGCATGAATACGAATATGTGCAGGAGTTTGGCGAGGGCGTAGACCGTCTGTACGAGGTCATGGAGACGGCGGGGCTGCCGCAGCCGGAGTATCGCGTGGAGGCGTTCATGCTATACGCCACCATTCGGAATACGAAGTCGGAGGATAACTGTGGTGGAACCACACCAGTCACCACCACAGTTATCGCCACAGATACCAGTACAGTCGCAACGATTTTAGCTTTCTGTGCGCAGCCTAAAAGCCGTGAGGAAATCATGTCCATGTGCGGACTGAAGAACAAGAACCATTTTATTAAAGCACACCTGAAGCCCCTGCTGGAAAGCGGGCAGCTTCGCATGACCATTCCCGACAAGCCCAACAGCCGCAATCAAAAATATGTTGCGGTCAAACCGGAGGAATGATATGTTCACCTATATTTCCATTGAAGAATTTGCGGACGGCGTAGTAAAAAACAACAAGGACGCCAACCGCAGGGAGCTAATCGCGGCACTGCGGGAATCCCTTGCCGCCAAGAAAAACGGCGCAAGATGCATGATCTGCGGCGCGCCCATCTGGGCGGCCGGCAGCGCCATCACGGGGACGAATATGTGCTTCACCTGCACCACCGGAGAGGCCGACGACAGTGAGGATTACGAGATCGAATAAAACGAAAAGCGCGGGGCGATATGCTCCGCGCTTTTGCTTGATGCGGTGTTTCTGAAAACAGCCTTATCCATATATCCAGTCCCGAAGCATATAGCGTAGGACATGGAGCTTTGCCACCAGCCAGCCCGCCAGCATAGGAAGCCCGTAGGGGCTTATGAGGAACGCGATCACCAGCAGCCCCACGCCGTAGCTGACGGAATCCACAAAGAGTATGAACAGACCGAAAAAGCCGAGAATGGCGGCGGGGATACAGAGGATGCCGCTGGAGAGGCCGACAACGAACACAAGAAACCATGACACGACGGCAAGCACAGCCATGACCGGCGCAAACAGAAGTTTCAAAAGAAAGCGCATCTCTTTTTCCTCCATTCGTTTTGTATTGTGAGAACAGGATACAGGAATATGCTCCAGATTGCAAGGATGACGGGGAACAAAAAAGCAGGGGCGGCCTGCGCGCAGCAAGCCGCCCCCACATGGGATAAATACCCCATTATTTTATGGCGGCAAGGCGGGACAGGATACCGCTTGCCGCCTGCCAGATCCGCTCCTGATTTTGGAGTATATCATCCATATCCGCAGCGTAAACGCGCCCTGTTTCATGCACCCGCCGCGTGAGCTGATTGATGTTATTAGACGAATACCGCAGCAGCGACACCAGCTCCCGCAGCTCCGGCAGATCGAGCTTCACCACATAGCCGTCAATGGCCATTTTCCGAAGATATGCGCCCATGTTCGTCGTGCCGAGCTGCGCCATCTTCGTCTCGATCATCGCCCGTTCCTCCGGCGTCACACGGACTTTAAGCTGGATGTCCCGTTTCCGCTTCGCCATGTCACAGCTCCAAATCCTTCTTCTTTGCGGCAGGCTGCTTCTGCTCCGCCGAAGCCTGTTGCAGCTTGGAGCGGACGGAGGGACGCCGGAGGCTCTGGCTGCGATCCTCGTCCTTGCCGATCATGGCAAACACGCCCCTGCGGTCTTTGAGGGTCGTGAGGGCAAGGGTGGAAAAGGGCAGCAGTTTTTGCAGCGCCGCCGTGTCCTTCGCTCCGGCGCGCTCCATGAAGTCACGGGACACCTCTGCCATGAAATGCGTCCCGTTTGGACTGTTGGGCTGCACCGGCTCTTGCAGCTTGCCCAGCAGCCGTGCAGCCTCTGTTTTGATCTCGTCGGCGGTGAGGGGCTGGCGCAGCCGCTGCTCGTGCCGCGCCTGTGTGAGAAACAGGTCCGTCAGGCCGGGATGTGAGCCTACCACAAACTGCACCGAGCGGTCGCTATCCATGCCGTCCCCGTTTTGATAAGCGGGGATGGTATTCGCCCAGCGCTTGTTGTCCCGCGAGATGCGCCCGTCGTAATCAAAATGGCGGACGGTTGCCGCCAAGACGTAGAGCATCCGCTCCTGCCCGAACTGCTCCGCCACCTGTCCCACCGCCGCAGTGTCAAGGCGGTTGTCATGGTAATTGTCCCGGATGGCGGCTTCAATGGCGTCCTTACAGCTCACATTGGCGCGGAAGGACGCGCGGTAAACGTCCAGCTCCCCATTCTCCCGCGCGTGGCCGGCGGGATAGGGATAAACCGGCAGCTCACGGAGCTTTTTTGCTTCGTCCTTTGCCGTGTCCTCGATGCTGTCGCGGATCGTGTCCATGTAGCCGGTTTCCAGATCGGAGAACTTATCATAGAGGATCGCCATGGGCGAGGGGGACAGCAGCAGCGCCCGCGTTTCCGCCTCGCTGAGCGTCAGCTCCTCCATACTCATCAAAATATCCTCCCGCACGGTGTATTCATAACTGTGATGGAGGATTTCCTCCGGGGGCTGGCCCTTCAGCCAGTCCCGGTATTTGTCCTGCTCCCGCGAGAGCTTGTCGTATAACGATTGCTGTAATGCCTCGTTCATATTCATCGTGCCTCCTGTTCGTGAGATTTTTTCTTTTCCCCAGCGCCGTGGACGCTGGGCACCTTCAGCTTGCCGAGGACGGAGGGGCGTTTCGCCACCACATTCTCCGCCGCCTGTTCCATGGGCGTCCGATCGTCGATGTTCAGCTCGGCGTTCAGCTCCGCCAGCCGCGCGGATTTTTCTTTCAGCTCCGCCTCCTGCGGAAAGGGCTTGCCCAGCTCCGCCTTGGCCGTTGCAAGCTGCGCCTGCACGTTTTCAAGCCTGCCCTGCACCGTTTTGTACCGCTCCGGCATCTGGGCGAGGGCGTTGTCGATGCGGACGAGGTTGCCCCTTGCGTCCTTGCCCAGCTCTACCCGGTGGCTCATCCTGCCCTTGAGGGTGAGGATGAAGTCCTTGCCGAAGTTTTCCACGGTCAGCGACATGGCAAAGCCCCGGTAGCTGCCAATGGGAACGGGCTCCAAGCCCTTTGCGTCCTTGAACGCCTCCAGAATGGCAGCACCGGCATTGTCCTTATCGGTGAGGAAATCCCCCTTGACCTCCATACCCGCAAAGCCGTCCTTGGGGTGGGGATGGGCTTCCAGCGTTTTCATATCCGCCTCAAAGCCGGAGAGGAAGCCTTTGTTTTCCTCAATCTGCGCCGGGAAATGCCGCAGGATGTTGTCCTCCAAGCGGTACTGCTGGCTCTGGTGATTGGCCTTCATCAGCCGCAGCCGCGCCACGTCCACGTCGAGGTCCATTTTTTCACGGATGCGCTCGTCTCCGGCGCACAGCGCCTTGATCTCGGCATAGGAGAGCGCCGCCTCGTCAATATCCTCACAGCTTCTCACCGGGGATTTTGAGGTCATGATCTGGGAGATGAATTTCTGCTTGTTTTCCACCGTCTGCCAGAGGTAGGCGTCGAAGGTGGATTCCGTGACATAGCGGTAGATATGCACTTCTTTGTTGCGGTTGCCCTGCCGGATGATGCGCCCGCTGCGCTGCTCCAGATCACCCGGCCGCCACGGGCAGTCCAGGTCATGCAGCGCCACAAGCCGGTCCTGCACGTTCATGCCCGCGCCCATTTTGAAGGTGCTGCCCATGAGCACACGCACCTGACCGGAGCGGACTTTTGCGAATAACTCCTTCTTTCGGACTTCCGTATTTGCCTCATGGATGAATGCGATCTGCTCGCGGGGGATTCCTCTGGAGACGAGCTTTTCCCGGATGTCGTCGTAGATGGTAAAGGGCGGCTCCTCCGGCCCGGCTTCTGCTTCGATAGCCGCCTCCAGCGCGTGAAGCTCCGGGTTGTCCGTGCCTTTCGCGGCGATCCTGCCGCTTTGCGCCGCTTTACCCTTCGGGGTGGAAAGGTCGCAGAACACGAGCTGTGTCAGTTTATCCGCCTGCCCGTCCTGCCAGATGCGGTGGATATTGTCCACGCAGCGATTGACCTTACTGCCGGGATCGTCCGGCAGGTCGGGGTTGATTACCCGCTGGTCGAGGCCCAGCTTGCGTCCGTCCGAGGTGATCTTGAGCATATTGTCGGTGCTTGCGTCCACGCTCCCCGCGTGGACTTTTGCGGCGCGCTCGGACAGCTCCTGCACCATCTGCTTTTGCAGCGCCGTGGGCTGACTGACCTCGTTGTGGTAGACAGGCGTAGGCGTGGGAAGGTTTAGCTGATCGGCGGTCTTGATGTCCGCTGCCTCCCGAAACAGGTTCATCAGCTCCGGCAGATTGAAGAACTTGGCAAAGCGCGTCCGCGCCCGGTAGCCTGTCCCCTCTGGGGCAAGCTCGATGGCGGTGGTGGTTTCCCCAAAGGCGGAGGCCCAGCAGTCGAAGTGGGTCAGACTGTTGCGCTTGAGCATATCGTGCTGCAAATACCGCATCATGGTATACAATTCCGTCATGGAATTTGAGATGGGCGTACCCGTGGCGAAGGTGACGCCCTTGCCGTGGGTGATTTCGTCGATATACCGGCATTTTAAGAGCATATCCGAGGACTTCTGGGCGTCGGTGGTGGAAAGCCCCGCCACGTTTCGCATTTTTGTGTAAAGGAACAAATTCTTAAAACTGTGCGCCTCGTCCACATATAGCCGGTCTACGCCGAGCTGCTCAAAGGTCACAACGTCGTCCTTGCGGGCGGCGTCGTGCAGCTTTTGCAGCTTGGCCACCAGATTTTTCTTGGTACGCTCCAGCTCCTTGATGGTAAAGCGCTCGGCGCGGCTGGCCTTGAGCTCCGAAATGCCGTCCTCGATCTCCCATATCTGCTCCTGCAAGAGCCGTTCCTGCCGCTCTCTGGATACGGGGATGCGCTCAAACTGGCTGTGGCCGATGATAACGGCGTCGTAGTCGCCGGTGGCAATGCGGGCGCAGAACTTCTTGCGGTTGCGTGTCTCAAAGTCCTTTTTGGTGGCCACAAGGATATTGGCGGAGGGGTAGAGCCGCAGGAACTCCGAGGCCCACTGCTCTGTCAGGTGGTTCGGCACGGCAAAGAGGGATTTCTGGCACAGGCCGAGGCGCTTTCCCTCCATGGCGGCGGCAATCATTTCAAAGGTCTTGCCCGCGCCCACCTCATGGGCAAGGAGCGTGTTGCCGCCGTAGAGGTCGTGGGCGATGGCGTTTCGCTGATGCTCCCGCAGGGTGATCTCAGGATTCATGCCCGGAAAGATCAGGTGCCTGCCGTCATATTCCCGGGGACGGGTGGAATTGAAGCGCTCATTGTAGAGCTGTACCAGCTCCCGCCGCCTGTCGGGGTCGCGCCAGATCCAGTCACGGAATGCCTCCTTGATGGCCTGCTGCTTCTGCTGGGCGAGGGTGGTTTCCTTACTGTTGAGGACGCGCTTTTCCTTTCCGTCCGCGTCCCTTACGGTGTCGTAGATGCGCACGTCCCGCAGGTTCAGCGTATCTTCAAGGATTTTGTAGGCGTTGGCGCAGTCGGTGCCGTAGGTCATGCGGGCGTTGATGTCGTTGTAGGGGATGCTGTTCTTGCCGGAGATGTTCCACTCCGCCGTGAACTCCGAGTAGTTGACCTCCAAGGAGCGGCGGGCATACAGAGGCGGCTCCAGCAGCTCGAACATGAACTGCTGAATGTACTTCTTGTCGATCCACGTCGCGCCGAGACGCACCTCGATCTCCGAAGCGTCAAGGTCTTTGGGCTGTGCGGCGCGCAATGCCTCCACGTTGGGCAGATAACCGGGGCTGTCAACGGCGGCGTTCTCCGCCTCCCGCAGCTTTTGCCGGACGTTGCCGGAGAGGTATTCGTCCGCCGTCTGCCAGTCGCCGTACACAGGGTCGAGGAAAATGACGCCGTTCAGCTCGTCGATGATGTCGTCCTCGCTCTTGCCGGTGAGCTGGGACATATACGCCATATCCACGCGGGCTTTTTCCCCAATGGACAGGGCGAGGGCTTCTGCGGCGGTGTCCACGCTGGTGACGGACTGCCGCTGCCGGATGGTGCGCTTGGTGAACATATCCGCCTTGCCCTTGAGCTTGGTCTTGTCCTCATCGTCCAGCATTTCAAGGGAGCAGAGCAGATAATAGGAGCTGTCGTCTGCAAAGGCGAGGGCGTTGCCCCGGCTGTTGATGAGGCCATATTTCTCGGTGAAGCGGTCATAGAGGCGGTTGAGCTTCTGCTGCTCGGCGCGGATGGAAACATCGTCGGATTCCCACATCTGGAGGTCGATGAGCCGGTGAACGCAGTCCCGCAGCTCTGCCATGCCCTTGACGCGCTCCTTTGCGGTGGCGTTCAGGCTGGGCTTGACCATGACGGAGTTTTCCCGGTAGTACACCTCGCCGTCCACCACGGCATAGCTGTAATTCTTAACGTTGGGGTCTGCGGGAATGGTATCCTGTATGGTTTCGTTCTCACCGAGGTCAGGCAGCTCGGCGGCTTCGTACTTGCCGCCGATATTCTGAATGGCGTATCTGAGCTGCGCGGCAAGGTCCGCACCCTCGATGGGCGCGACGGTAAAGTCCTGTCTGCCGTACTGCGTACTCTCCGAGGTCTGTCGGCCTAATACCATTTCGGGGTTGTCGATGAAATACTGATTGATGGAAAATCCGTCCTCATTTTCACCGAGATGCACCCAGTCAGGTTCAATGTCGATGGATCTGTCACGCTTTTGCAGGAAGATGATGTCGGACACCACCTCCGTACCGGCGTTGGCCTTGAACGCATTGTTGGGCAGGCGGATCGCACCCAACAGCTCCGCCCGCTGCGCGATGTACTTACGGACTTCGGGAGATTGTTTGTCCATCGTATAGCGGGAGGTCACAAAGGCGATCACGCCGCCGGGTCGAACTTGGTCGAGCGTCTTGGCAAAAAAGTAGTCGTGAATGGAAAAACCGAGCTTGTTGTAAGCCCGGTCGTTGACCTGGTACTGTCCAAAGGGCACGTTGCCGATGGCAAGGTCGAAGAAATCCCGTCTGTCGGTGGTTTCAAAGCCTGCCACGGTAATGGCTGCCTTGGGATAGAGCTGCTTGGCGATTCTGCCGGTGATGCTGTCCAGCTCCACACCGTACAAGCGGCTTCCTTGCATCTCCTGCGGGAGAAGCCCAAAAAAGTTCCCGACGCCCATGGCAGGCTCCAAGATGTTGCCGGTCTGGAAGCCCATGCTGCCGACAGCCTCATAGATTGCCTTGATAACCGTGGGGCTGGTGTAGTGGGCGTTGAGGGTGGAGGCGCGGGCGGCGGCGTATTCCTCCGGGGAAAGTGTGGCGTACAGCTCTGCAAATTCGTCTGCCCAATTTGGCTTATTTTCATCGAACGCATCTGCCAAACCTCCCCAGCCCACATAACGGGAGAGGATTTCCTGCTGTTCCGGGCTGGCCTGCAAGCCCTCAAATTCCAACTCCTTCAGAAGATTGATTGCCGCCATATTCGCCCGGAACTTGGCCTTTGCACCGCCGACGCCCAGCTCATCGTCGGTGATGCGGAAGTTTTCTGCGTTCCGGCGAAGATTGTCCTTGTACTCCTCGTACATGGCTTTTTCGGCGGCTTCACGGTTGGGGAAGGTCTGCCACTCGCCGCCTGCCTGCACGGAAATGGGATTGGCGTCCACGACCTCCTCAAAAGATGGAGGCTCCGGCCCGTCAAAGCGCAGGGTACGAATCTCTACATCATAGGGGAGGTTGTTTTTGTCACCGGGATATACCGCCACGGTTTCCTCGGTATAAGCAGGTTCCTTTCCCGGCTGCGGATACCGCTCCATGAGCCGCGCGAAGCTCTCCCTGCTCTCCGCGCGGGAGATGGGATAGAAAAGCGTCGGGTCGCTGAGGGTAATATCAAAGACGCCGATGCTCTCGATGATATAGGGCTTGCCGTTTTCCAGATACACCGTATCACCTACGGAATACGGGAACGGTTCTCGTTGCGGGACAGGAGCCGTTTCTTCCGGTTCATGCCAGCGGTATTGCTCCACATCCTCATCCGAAACGTGAATGAGGTCGCTGAAATCGAGGTTTTCCAGCTCGTTGGTAATAAGCTCCTGCAAAGAGGCGTACTGCCGGGTTTCCAGATGCTCGTCATCCAGATAGCGCTCCAGTCGGTAATTCACAAGGTCGATATTCACCTGAACGGGAATCTCATCGTCGGTGACGGTGGTGTAGGCGACACCGATTTTCGCCGGGTCGCTGAAATCCGCCTCCGAGCCGTATTCACTCCGGCAGAAGTCGGAGATCAGCCCCTTTGCACGCTCTAAAAGCGCCTGCTCCGCCTGTCCTTGCAGCTCCAGCCGGTACGTCTCCGCCTGCCATTCGCTTGTAAATTCCTCGGTCACGCCGTCCGCGTCCACATAGTAGCCGTGGGCCTCGTCGTCCCACACGGCGTACAGGGTACGAAAGCCCCGGTCAAGGCTCACCACATGAAAGCGGTCTGCGGGGGTAATGGTTTCTGCGGTCGGCTCACGTCCCGCTACCTCTGCGTGCGCCTGTTCATCCGGGTAATCGCCGTAGATACGCAGATACTTCCGTGCCTGCTGGTCGTAGATGGCTGCGCCGTCATACGAAAAGCCGTCGCTTTCCATCGTGCCGTCCACATAACCCTGTGCGGCTTTTTCTGCTTCTTCCAGCGTTTGATAGTCCCGCTTCTCATCAAAGCCGTTTTCAAAGTGATGATACACTACGACCTGATACTGCGGTGCCATCCGGTCGGCATAATCATCAATCATTTCTTTCGTCAGCCATTCCGGTTTTTGGGGGAGCGCATCATACAGCTCCCGCATTTTGACGATCTGTGCATAGACGCTGCCCGCCCACAGATGCTTTTCTGCGCGATTGCCTGCGCCAAGAAAGTATTCGCAGTCTGCCCGCAGTCGGTCTAAAATCAGGTAATTCCGGTTCTGCTCCAACACAGACTTTTCTTGCTCTGTGAAGAATTTATCCTCGCGGATAAGCTGTGCAATGCGCCGCTGCACCTTCGGCCATGTCAATTCAACGGTTTCCGGACTTCCGGCACGGACGATAAAGAGATTGTTGCCATCCTTGCCGCCGTACTCGTGAGCAAGCCATGCACCAGTTTCTTTTTCACGTCCGTGCTGCTGCATATACCGCACTACGGCGTGTTTGCTCTCGATATTTCCGTTCCATGTGCGGAGCGCATCGTCTATATCGTCCTGCGAGAGCGGCCGCAGCAGATCGTGAAGCCACTCATAGGTTCCCTCAAAAACCTCCTGATGCAAGTGGTTGCGGAATTCTGGAACATCCGAAAATAGCCGGATAAGCTCCATATCTTTTGAATTGAGAACGGCGCGGCGCACAGCGGCATTACACTCGATCTCCGCATTTTCCCGGTCAGAGTGGCCGCAGGCATTGCGGTAGGGGGTATCCTCTGAAACCGCTGCCATCACCACCGGCCTGTAATGCTCCAAACGTTCCTGCACCGTGGGCTGAACTTGCTCTGCGGCGGGGTCGCGGAACACCCTCGTGCCGTCCGCGCCGAACTCTGCTTCATAAGCATTGATGGCGGCTTCTGCTTCATGGTCAACGGAGCGCAGCGTGTAAATGTGGCGTTCACCTCTAAAGTCCGGCGCTTCGGCAATCGTCACATCATACTTATCGCGCAATTTCTCCACATACATCTCTAAATTGTGCGACGGTACACCGCACATCTCCACACGGCCAGCGCCGGGTATCGCTCTTGTGGTGAGGTTGAGGGCAAGCAGCTCCGCCGCCTGTTTTGCGTCCTCGCCGTACATCTCGAAGAAATCGCCCACCTGAAACAGCACGATGTCGTCCGGGTGGGCTTCCTTGATGGAATTGTAGTCAATCTGTGCCTGTGTTGGCAGTTCACGCTCTGCTTCCTTTTCCCGCTGAAGCTGGGCGTAGCGCTCCTTTTCCCTTGGAGAGAGGAAGCGGTCCTTCTGAATGAGGCTGTCAATCCTTGCGGCCACCTTCGTCCAGCTCAGCTCCACATTGGCGCAGTCTGCCTTTTTCAGCGTAATTCCGCGGCTGTCGTGATTCTCACCGCTGTGGGATGCACCGGAAACGGCATGGGAGCGCCCGCCTATGCCGTACTCATCTTTGAGGAAAGCTGCCTTTTCCTTGCCGGTATGGTCGGCGGTGAAGTATTCGTAGATCCTGCCCTTGCCGCCCTCCACACCGCTGCCGCGATCCAGCGCGTGGTCGATCTCGTCCTCCGTGATGAAGCGCCCCAGCTCCGGCACTGCGGTCATTTCGGAGGAATACGCCCTGCGGGGCAAGGACAGGTCCCGCAGGCTCTGCCAAATCTGATCGAGCTTGTGGTAGTGGAAGCGCAGCAGGCTTCTGTCCTGTTCATGGGCGGCGTAAAACTGCGCGAACTCGCCGGATAGAGTATCGCGGAAATCTGTGTTTGTCAGTTGCTCTGCCAGCCGCGCCGTTTCATCAGGGAAGCTGCCGCCCCGCAGCGTATCCATGCAGGAGAGATAGCCCTGTTCCCGCGCCTCGTCGCTGAGATCGTGTTTCAGATACCAGAGGGCTTGGGCAAGCTGCATCCGCTCGTGCTGCCCTGCCTCGGCAAGCTCCACATTGGAGGCATACGCGCCGCTGTCCATAAGCTGGGAAATACGCGCGGCGGCGTCCTGCCATGCGATTACCTGTGCGGTGCGCACATACTCCGCGCTTCTGCCGGGGGCGATGTGGATGCCGTCTACGGCGTACCACACGGAAAGCTCGCCCTCCGGCGTCTTAAAGCCGTTGCCGCCGTGGAAGGTGTTTTGCAGCAGCGCGGCAATGTCCTCCACAGGCTTCTGCTTCTGGAACGCGGCGGCAATGACCATGCGGGTATCGTCCGAATTGCCGCCCAGCCGCAGCACATGGTCAAGCTGCGCCTGAGAAACGGAAAAAGCGAAGGGCGTCTGTGCGCTCTCCGCTTCTTCAATGGATACAATTTGTTCCGCTTCGGTGGGGAAAAAGGATAGCTGACCGCCCCGTGCGGGGTGTTCTGTTATGCGTAGATCAGCTCCGCGAGAATCACTTCCTCCGCCTGCGCCTTGCAGGTGTTCATCAGGCCCACCCATTTCATCGGGTCGCTGGCTTTCAGAGCTTCCGTCGCTCCGGCCTCCGACGCCAGCTTCGGCATCATCTGCTCTAAGCGGCTCTGCGCCGCCTGCTCGATCTCCAGCAGGTGCGGGAACAGGGCTTCCTCCAAGATCATCTGGTTCCAGAGGATGGGCCGATGCTCCTTCAGGTACTTCTGGCGCATCCGCCCGTACTTGCCGAGGGGCTGCTCCGGCACCTCGATCTTCAGGTCGGGGATCATGTAATCTCCGTTCATCGTGTAAGTCAGGTTGTTCTCCATGCTCTGCCGTCCTTTCCGCGCTGTGTTCGCGCTCATAATTTCGTATCGTAACTTCGATCTGCCGCAAAACCTGTTCATTGATCTCGCTGACCGCCGTGCCAAGGGCTGCCACCGTGCGAGGGGTGTTGAAATCAAAGATGCTGAAAAAATCCTCGTGTTCAAAGTGATCCTCCGGCTGCATCCCGCAGCGGGACATGAGGGAGTAGGTGATGCTGACCACAGCGGCGTTTTTGAACGCCACCTCGATGTTGTAATTATCATACTCCTCCAGATAGGAATCCGCAACGATGCCGAGGATGTCGCGGG
This sequence comes from Oscillospiraceae bacterium, assembly GCA_022835495.1. Taxonomy (NCBI): domain Bacteria; kingdom Bacillati; phylum Bacillota; class Clostridia; order Eubacteriales; family Oscillospiraceae; species Oscillospiraceae bacterium. The sequence continues at coordinate 1,902,490 of BQOK01000001.1, read as the reverse complement.
AATGGTCGCGCCAGTATTCCGCAGCAAGCTGGGAAGCGACGCTCTCGAACTGCTCCGCAAGGCCGTTTTTGCCGGAAACGCCGTAATTACGCTCCAGCATGGCGCTCACGCTGTCGGTATGCGCGTCTTTCAGCTCCCACAAGTTGACGCGGCGGGCGTTTTCTTTTCCACCTGTGTCCGAAACGTCAAAGACATATTTAAGCCGGGGCTTATAGCCGCTGGCATCGATCACGGCAATGCCCGTACTGCCGCGCCGGACATAGCGGCCCATGCGCTCATTCCAGAAGTCATACTCCGCGCAGGCGGTGGCCTCCGGGCGCTGCATATAGATCATGAGCTGCTCGTTGTAGGGGTATTTATACAGCCTTGCGGCGGTGGTCAGGAACGCCGTCCACGCTAAATGGCTGCCGGTGATCTGCCGCGCGGTGCGCTCCGCCTGCTCCGCGTAGGCTTGCAGTTTGTTGGGCATAAGCAAAATCCTCCTCTCATGGTTTTCTGGTGAAGCCGTTTCTTTTCGCCGCCTCGCTCGCCGCCTGCTTCCGTTTCTCACTGTACGGTGCGGTCAGGCGGAAGGACAAGCGCCCCTTGCGGATGGTGAACTCCATACAGCCCGTGTCGGGGTCTGCGTCCAGTTGGCGGCACTCTGCGGGGTGCTGCGCGGCGTAGGCGGCAAGGCGGTTTCTAAGGTCAGTATTGTGGGTGCGGATATGGATAAGGGGTTCTTTTTCGTCAAAGGTGATTTCCGTGATTTTCTGCGCTTTTGTCAGTCCTGTTCTCATAAATGGCCTTTCTGCGCCTCCTGCGCGAAGCAGGCGCGATTTTGGGGTATTTTCTCCGGCTCATGACTTGGGAAAAACGGCGATTTTCAAACAGAAACGCGCCGGATGATACATTCCTCATCCGGCGCGCTCCCAGCGGCGAATCTGCGATTTTTCCGGCTCTTGACCGTAAAACAGTCAGCCTTGCTCAGAGGTCAAAATCCGGCGTCAGGTCAAGGGCGGCGTACTCCGCGTCGGTAATGCCGCGCAGCTTTGCGAGGGCGCTGTCCGTCAGCTCCCGCAGCTCAGCCTCCTCCGCGTCCAGATACCCCCGCATTTCTGTGAGGTCCGCGATCAGGCCCTCGCGGGTGCCTGCCGCGTTATAGATGCTCATAAGGCTGACTTCATCGTGGGTGAAATGCTTGTCGTTCATATCAAAGCTCTCTTTCCGCGCTCCGTTTGGGCGCTGTTTTATTCTTCGCCTGCTCCGGCGTCCTTTCCCTGAGCTTTTCCAGCACGGAGGGCTTCTTCTGTTCGCGGTGGGAGGCCGCAGCCAGCTCCGTCAGGGAGATGGAAAAGCCCGCCTTGACCTGCGCCTCCAAATCGGCCACGGTGGGCTGCTTGGGGCCGTTGTTGATGATGCCGTCGATCATGCCGTAGTCGTCCTCCAGCTGCATCTCCGCATTTTTGAGGTAGTTCTCCGGCTTGAGGAAATTGGGAAGCTCCCGGAAGCCGATGCTGTCAACGTAATGACAGGATACTACGCCGTTTTGCTTGAGGGCAACGATGTCGCTGACCGACAGGCTGTGTCCCTTGAAATCCGCAGGATGATCCACGTTGAACCGCTGATAAATCATATCCAGATTGGTTTTGTTGTCCCCATAGTCGGCAAGCCCGCCGGTGTAGATCGCGTCGTAGCCGCCGCGCTCCGGCGTGACGCCCTTGCTCTGCAAGTAGTCATAGTTCATGAAGCGGTAAGCGTCCAGTTCACCGCCGCGCCGGATCTGATAGATGAGGAAAGCGTCCTGCGGGTTTTCCAGAAACAGCTTCTCCGTGTCCGCCTGTTCGCTCAGCGTCACAACGCCGCGTACCGCGTCCCATTCCTCGCGCTCCACGCCGAACACGCCGGTGTGGGAGGAAATATCCTCGGCGTCCAGCGCCATGGCCTCGGTGCTGTCGGCATAGAGCAGGAACACGGGAACGTCCTGCAAGAACAGCTCCATGGCGCGCTCCTTTGTCAGCGGCAGCATGGCGTTGCCGTCCGTGTAGCCATACTGATACATTTCCAAAAAGCCGATGCTGGTATCCGGCATGGGATAGCCCTGCTCCACCTCCGGCAGCTCGGTCATTTTTTCGTCCATTTCCGCCTTAGCCTCCGGCTGCGGCTCCTCCTTTGCCCGCCATTCCCTGCGGAACAGGCCGTTGAAGCGTTCCAGCAGCCCATGGGAGCCGTCGTCGATGCCGATCTCGTCTGCCAGCTTGACGAAATCCTCCAGCTCCTTCCGCAGCTCTGCGTCCTCGCCGGCAAGCAGCCTGTCCGCAACCGCAGCCGCTGCGGGTCTTTCTGCGCTGTCGGGAACGTTCAGATCCCGGCGCAAGAACGCCGCGTAGTCGGCGGCAAAGGCCAGCGCGTCGGCGCGTGAGGGCGGGATGGTGACAAGCTCATATTCCGTGTCCTTGGGAAGCTCGATGCCGCGCTCCTTGCAAACCTCCGCGAAATGCTTCTCCACATCGGTGATGATGCCGTTTGCGGTCTTGCCGATGGTATCCAGACTGGCGCGGAACTCCGGCAGCTCGGCGTTTTTTGACCATGTTGCCACATAGCCGAAGCTGTTCGCGCCGGTTTCAATGCCGAAGTAGGCGCAGACCATGAAGGAGATGCTTTCGGCCTCCACTTCTTCTGTATTGCGGCTCTTATGCCTGCGCTCCGCTGCCTGCTGCAAGCTGTAATTGTGGAGCTTGGCGTGGGCGATCTCATGGACGGCGGCGGATACCGTCTGCACCTCGCTCATACCCTCCCGCAGCGCAATACGCTGGGTCTTGGGGCTGAAATAGCCGTCCATCTCTGCGGACAGCGGCTTGAACTCCACCGGCACGGGAGAGGAGCGGCGCAGCGCCTCCATGAACGCCTCATAATTTTCCACGCTGCCGGTCAGGTTGGCGACGGGGCTGGCCACGCGCTCCGGCAGGGGCTTTCCGTCCGTCTGGGCGTAGTCGAACACCTTCACCGGGCGGAACATGGGGATTTCAATTTCCTTTTCCTCGGTGACGATTTTGCCGTCCGCATCCAGAATGGGCAGCTTGGTGTCCGGGTCGAGCTTTTCCTGCTCGATTTTCTTCTTATACGGCGTGGGCGCGATGATGGTGATGCCCTTCTCGCCCCGCAGCACATGGCGGGAGAACTTGTCCCGCCAGCGGTTGTAGCCCGCCACAAGTGTGGCGTCCGGGCGCTGCAAGTGGATGAGCGCCTGATTGTTGAGGGAATAGTTGTGAAACCGGCTCATGGTGCGCAGGTAATTGCGGTACTTATCCATATCGCCGGATTCAAAGATGTCGCGGATACCCGCCTCGATGCGGTCGGTGATCTCCTTGAGCTGTTCTCTGTTTTTACCGGGTTTCTCTGGCATAGGTTCCTCCTTCCGTCAGGTCGATACGCAGGAGCTGAAGCCCCTGCGAAAGATATTCCCGTAAATCCGTTTTTCCGCAGAGATAGCGGATGTCGCCTGCCTTGTCCTGCTCACGCAGCGTCCACAGGTCCGCCGCCCACCGGACAAATACCGCGTCCGGCGCGTTGAAGGGCTTTTTGCGGCGAAGATAGAGGCTGTGCCGCCCCAGCACCATGATCGTGCAGACGGTATTGACCACATCGAGAGAACATTCGTTGAGAACGGCGATCCTCCTTTCATACGAGGCCGCTTCCAGCAGCTCGCGCAGCGCAGGCTTGGCATTTTCAATCAATGCCGGATAATCCGCTCTTGTCGGATACGGAGATTTTCGTGTCATAGGCACTTCCTTTCATTTCATAGGCTGTTTACCCCTAAAATGGCAGCGCCCGCGCAGGGATGGGCTTTCCTGTGCGGGCGCTCGGTTCTCATTCGTTTTCGGAGGATATACTCCTTGCGGGCGGCGTATATCCGGCGTTTTTGGCGCGTTCGCTGGCGGCCCTGCGCCGCTCGTCGCTGAACGGCTCCCGGACGCTGACGCAGCTTTTCGGCACGATGTAGCTGACCGCTCCGGCATGGACGGCCCTATCCGGGTACACCTTGTCCGGGTATTTCTCTGCAAGGCGCTTGAGCTTGCGCTTCAGCTTGGGGTCGTGGGTGTAGATGCTGGCGGTGGATTCTTCCTCGTTGTAGAGGATGATACTTTCCTGCTCCAGCTTGGAGAGCTTCATGTCCTCGCCCCCTTGTCAAATTCCAAACGGAAGCGGACGCTCTCGCCGGTATCCTCCAGCACGGCGGTGGCGTCATAGGTGCCGCCGGTCTTTTCGGAGTAAAGGCCGGTGAGTTTCACCCGCCCGTCTGCAAGCAGCGCGGCGGCTACCTTTTTTGTCAGAGCGGCGCGCTTGGCGGCAAAGAACTTGTTGTCCCGCCACAACCCGAAGCGGCAGTCGTTTTTCTCGCAGAAGAAGCCCTTTTTGCTCTCGGTCACGTCGCCGCCGCAGCGGGGGCATTTGCCAACGATCTCCCGGCCGGAGGGAAACAGCACCTCCGCGCCGGAGATGACCTGATAGGTTTTCACCAGCTCCGTGAGCATATCCGCAATGCCGGTCATGAACTCGTCCGGGGAAAGCTCGCCGCGCTCCACCTGCTGCAAGCGGTATTCCCATTCTGCGGTGAGAAGCGGGGACTGTAGCTGCTCCGGCAGCACGGTGATGAGGGAAACGCCGGTATGGGCAGGCACAAGGCTGACGGCCTTCTTCGCCCGCTTGCGCTCCACAAAGCCTGTGGCTACCAGCTTTTCGATGATGGCGGCGCGGGTGGCGGGCGTTCCCAGCCCCTTTCGTCCCGCTTCTTCCGGCATATCTTCCTTTCCGGCAGTCTCCATGGCGGAGAGCAGCGTATCCTCCGTATAATGCTTGGGCGGTGTGGTCTTGCCCTCCTTTACGGCGGCTTCGGCGCAATCCAATACCTGCCCCTCCGACAGCTCCGGCAAGGCGGCGTCCTGCTTTTCCTGCGCGAGATACCGCTTCCAGCCGGGAACGAGGGTGGTTCTGCCCTTGACGGTGAATACAGCGCCGCCGCACCCCAGCGTAACGGCGGTTTCTGCATAGCGGTGTGCATCGCTGACCGCCCGAAGAAGCTGCCCCGCCACAAGGCGCAAAAGCTCGCGCTCGCCCAGCGGCAGCACCGACACGTCCGCCTTGCCCGCGCTGGCGGTGGGGAGGATGGCGTGATGGTCGCTGACCTTTTTGCTGTCGCATACCTGCCCTGCGTTCACACGCCCCGGCGCGGTTGTTTCGCAGATGGCGGCAGCAACGGTCACAAGCTCCGGCACAGAGGGTTCCAGATCATCTGTGAGGAAGCGGCTGTCCGTGCGGGGATAGGTGCAGAGCTTCTTTTCATAGAGGGCTTGCAGATAGTCAAGCGTCTGCTGGGCGGTATAGCCGAGGCTGCGGTTGGCTTCTCTCTGGAGGGCGGTCAGGTCGTAGAGCAGCGGCGCTTTCTCCGTTTTCTCCGTGCGCTGCACCGCCTTGACCGTGACCGGCTGACCGGCGCAGGCGGCGGCGAGGGCGTCCGCCTCCGCTTTCTCTTTGAACTTTTCGGACACGGCGGCAAAATCGCCGCAGCGAAGATTTACCGTGTAAAAGGCTTCCGGGCGGAACGCCCCGATCTCCGCCTCCCGCTGGACAATGAGCGCCAGCGTGGGCGTCATGACGCGCCCCACGTTGAGGGTGCGGTGGTACAGCACGGAAAACAGGCGCGTGGCGTTGATGCCCACCAGCCAGTCCGCGCGGGCGCGGCAGAGGGCGGACTGGTGCAGCCCGTCGTATTCCCGTCCCGGACGAAGGTCCGCAAAGCCCTTTTTGATGGCCTCGTCCTCCATGGAGGAGATCCAAAGCCGCTTCATGGTCTTTGTGCAGCCCGCCATGTAGTAGACGGTGCGGAAGATAAGCTCCCCCTCGCGCCCCGCGTCGCAGGCGTTGATGACCTCGGTCACGTCCTCCCGGCGCATGAGGTCCCGCAGCAGCTCGAATTGCCTGGATTTGTCCGCTTTCAGCGTGAAGCGCCAGTTTGCGGGCAGGATGGGCAGATCGGCATAGCGCCACTTGGCGTACTTTTCATCGTACACATCCGCGCCCGCCAGCTCCGCCAGATGCCCGTAGCACCAGCTTACAAGGTAGCCGTTTCCCGAAAGATAGCCGTCGCTGCGTTTGGTCGCGCCCAGCACGGCGGCGATGGACTGGGCGACGGAGGGCTTTTCCGCGATCACTAATTTATGGTGTGTCATATTCATTTTTCTCCTTTTCTGCACAGCAAAAAGCAGCCCCGAAAGACTGCTTTTCGTGTCTGTTTTTCTAATCGTATGTGGGTCAGGGCCGTTCAAGGCACCGCTTCCGGTATCGCTCGGCAGCCTCGACAAAGGCTTTGCGCTCGGCGTCGGTTGGGTCCCGTGTTCCATCCAAAAGGCGGCACTGTTCATAGCTTTCCACCGCGCCGGTCAGCCTGTCCAGCAGCGCCTCCGGCGTGAGGCAAATCTCAGCGGTGTCCCAATTTTCACGCCTGTCATCCCATGTGAGGTAGGTATAGCCGTGCCGGGTCGGCACCACTTCCACGTCGGTATCTTCTGTAAGGTGCTCCCTGAATGCCTCCAGCACCCGTTCAAAGCTCAGCATCCGTATCACATCCTTTTCCGCTGCATTTGGTCTTTCATGGGTACATTGTAGCATCGGTGGGAGAAGGCGGCAAGGGTCGGGGTCCTAACGCTCCGGCGCTTTTGCCCGCAGTTTCTCCCGCAGGTCGGTGTCACGGTAGCAGGGACGGAGGCAGACGGTGCCGTAGCGGGAACAGCCGCAGCAGAAATGCCCCTCCGGGGCAGGGGTGCGCGGCGTTTCCTCTTTTCCCGGATAGGGGCGCTGCATCATCAGCCGCTCCAGCGGGTTTTTGGTAAAAAGGGTCATGCATCCGCGTCCTCCGTTTCCTCCGGCTCGTCCGCATCGTCCTCGTTTTCGTATTCCTCATCTTCATCCTCATCGCCGTAGTCGTAATCGTCCAAGTCCACAGGCCCCTTTGTGTCGGGCTTTTTCTTACGGAGCTTGAACCAGTACAGCGCGCCGCCGCCCGCCAGCACGATCAGCAGCGCCACGACCAGCAGGCCGCTGCCGCCGCTTTTCTTTTCCGGCTCAGGATCGGGCTCCGGCGTTGTCTCCGGCTCCTTTTTCGGCTCCGCCGCCTTGCCCGCACATTCGGTCATGTTGGCCCTGCACACCTCGCAGGCGGTGTTGACGGCTCCCGCCTCGCATTTATTCGCGCAGGAGCAGACGGGGATGGAATCCTCCCTGTCAATAAACGCCAGCAAATCGCTTTCGTCCACAAGGTTCAAAAAGTAGGTTTCATACTGATCTCCGTCCTCATCCAGCGGCTTATCATAGTCGATCACCAGATAGAGAGTATGACCGTTCCGGGTTTCCACCGCGATGAACTGCTTGTTGGTGTGCTTGTCGTAGAGCAGGTCGCGGGTGACGGCGCTGCCGTTTTGGGAAAAGCCCGTTCCTTTCTCAATGGCGACAGGCGCGGCGGTACCGGCGGGCTCCTGTGCTTTTACCGGCTCGGTGGCGGCGGGCGTCTGTGCCGCAGCGGGCTTTCCCGTGCTGCCGGAGGCGTTGGAGGGCTTTCCTGCACCGGTATTGCTGCCGTTGCTGCCGGTATTGCCGCTGCTGCCGGTATTGCCGGAGGATTGCTTTCTGCAATCGCAGTCTGCGGGACAATGGGCGCTGTGCTGCTCCGGTGTGGGGCTGGGCGCAGGCGTTTCCTTTTCATAGAAGGGGTTGGCGATCACCAGATAGCCCGTGCGGTTGCCCGCGTTGTCCACGCCCATGATGTAAAAGTGGGAATCCCGCGTGTTTTTGTCAATGCGGACGCTGAACTCGCCGTTTTGCAGGGTGGTGTAAAGCTCATCGTTCACGTAGACCCCGGCTATGCCAGAGAGTGTGTCGGCGGCCTCCACGCGCAGCAGCGTACCGCTGACGCCTGCGCGAAGGACCGGCGCTTCAAGGTCTATGCAGCGCAGATCCAGCGTCATCGTATGCTCCGTGCCGTAGGGGTCGGTGACAAAGAAAAACACGATACCGTTGTCCGGCACCGTGTAACGGGCGAGGCCATCGTGGGCAAGCTGCTCCGTCAGGTCTGTTCTCTGCGCGTTTTCGCCCAGTGCTGCCTCCGCCTTGTTCCAGCCGGTGCCTTTCTTATCCACGATACGGACGGTGATTGTTACCGGTGCATTGTGCCAGCCTGTCGGAATATCTGCATCCAGCGCGTATTCCGCCTCCGGCTGCGGCGTTTCCGTCGTTTCAGGCGGCGCGGGAGCCGGTTCCTGTGTGTCCGGCCCTTGCTCTGCCGGAGGGGGTTCCGGCGTTTCTTCGGGCGTGACGGGAAGCTCTGCCTCCGCGATCTCCGGCGTGCTTTCCGGCGCGTCGCCTGCCGGGGCGTCCTCCATATCCGTCGCCATGGCCATGCCGGACATGGTGAGAAACATCAGGGCAAGGCAAAGGATGGCGGCAACGCCGCGCAGCAGCCGGTTGTTATTCTTCTTCATGCACATAGTCCGTATCCTCCTTGGTATTGGGTGTGATAAAGGGCGCGCCGCCCCTTTTGAGCTGTGTGAGGAACTGGGCCAGCTCCTCCATGCTCATGCCGGTGGCGCGGGCAAGGCCGATGATGTCGGTATTCTCCAGCTCGACGATGCTCTCGTCAAGCTCTCTGTTGCGGGAGCGGAGGGCGGCGATCTTTTCATCGTTTTTCGCCCGTTCAGCCTTGAGCTTTATAATCTTAGGGTTCATTTTTTGCTCCTTTCAGTGAGATCAGGGCGGGGACAGCCGCCCGTAGGCAAGGAAGTGGGATTGCCAGTAGTTTGAATTGAGGCTTGTGTACTGGATAGGGTCGCCGCAGTGAAGCATCATATCATTGCCGACGTAAATGCCCACATGGGATGCACCTGCCGTGTCGTAGGTGCCTTGGAAGAACACCAGATCGCCGGGGCGCAGGTTGGCGGCGGATACCCTTGTGCAGACGCCCAGCAGCCCCGAAGCGCCCAATCGCCCGAAGCTCCAGCCCACGCCGCAGTTGTTGTAGACGTAGCTGACGAAGCCGGAGCAGTCGAAAGAGGTGGCAGGACTGCTGCCGCCCCAGACGTAGGGGTAGCCGAGATACTTCTCCGCCTCCTTGATGATGGCGGCGAACTGCTCATCTTCCAGCGCTTCCGGGGGTATCTCGTACTTTTCATAGTCGGCGGTGTAGTATTTCCCGATGTACTCCGAGCCGCCGAACAGGTCCGGGCGGTTGCCCAGCGTCGCCATATACATGGCATACAAGGAGAGCTGATCCTGCGACATGATATAGACCGGCACATGGGAGAGGTTGAAGTTTTCCAGCCGGACTGTGCAGATGTAATAGGTGTACGGCACCTGCACGGTATATTCATAGCTGTGCAGATTGCCCTCCGCATCGGTATAGTAGCCGGTGCGCGTTTCGGTGCGGTATCTGGTTTCCGTGGTGACGGTTTCCGTCAGGATATACTGCTTTTCAAACAGCATCTCCAAGATGCCGCCGACCTCGGAGATCGTCCACTCTTTTCCTTTCAGGGCGGTAACGGCGGAAATCAGCACATAGGGGTCATGCTCGATGTCGTCCAGCTCGAAGTGGTACTCGTCGTAGTCGTGGGTGCTTTCGTAGGTGTCGAGATACTGCTGCAATTCCGCTTCCATGGCGCAATACTGTGCCTCTGCCGCCAGCATATCCGCGTCCTCACTGGGGTAGGTGGACACATTGACGCCGGTGGCTCCGCCCTGAATCAGCACGGAACAGGAGGACACGGTGCAGAGGATGAGGACCAGCATGGCGGCGATGCCGCCCACGATGAGAAAGCCCTTTTTGTGACGGGCGATGAACTCACCGGTTTTCTTTGTGTTCTCCGCGGCTTTTCGCGCCGCCTTTGCCGTAGCTTCGGAGGCTTTGACCGTATTCCCGGCGCTTTTTCCGGCTTTGGCGGCGGCGTACTCCCGCTTGATGGCCTGCTTCTGCTGCCAGCGGGAGTAGGGATTGCTGGAAAACTGCGGGTCATGGTGCTGTGCCGTTTTGTCCAGCGCACGGAGGTTGGCGCGGTCTGCCTTGGCCTCGGCGCGGTCTGCGCGGCGGTAGGGCTTCTCCTTGTGGGAGCGGTGGGCGTGCTGGGCAAGTCGCACGGCGCGCTCCGCCGCCTGCTCCACGCCGTGGGCGCTTTCCACACCCACATTGTCCTGCTCATGCTCCCGAATCTCCCTGTGGACGGCGGACAGTGCCGCCGCACTGGGCGCGTCCCGCAGGGCGTGGGTGAGCTTGGAGGGCGGTCGCTTCTTGTCCACCTCCTCAAAGGAAAGGCTCGTTGTGACCGTGCCGGTTTTTGGGTCAACGACGCGCTGCTTTTTCTTTACGGTTTTCTTGGGTATCTTCGCCTCGGCCTTTTCCAGCTTCTTCATGCGCTTGTCCGCTTTTCGGATGGCCTTTTTCAGTTCCGGCGCTGCCATCTCCTCGTCGGTAAACAGCAGCCGGGGCGAGCGTTTGCTCATGGGGTTTCACCTCCTCCGATCCGTTTCTCTGCCAGCGTACAGTATTCTGGATTCAGCTCAATGCCGATGTAGTGCCGTCCAAGCTGCCTTGCCACTGCCGCCGTAGTGCCGGAGCCGAGGAAGGGGTCCAGCACCACGCCTCCGGGCGGGCAGCCTGCCAGCAGGCAGGTTTCCGCCAGCTTTGGCGGGAAAGCGGCGAAATGCCCGCCCCGGTACGGCACGGTGTTGATCTGCCAGACGTCGCGCTTGTTGCGAAGCTGCGGGATGTCCTCATCGGCGTACCCGTTCGGGCGGTGGTCGTTGAGGTGTTGGTGCTTCTGACCGGGAATATCCGCGGAATACTTGTTGCCTGCACCAAATCCGCGCTTCATCCGCGCAGGAGTGGAGGCCGCAACCGGCTCCGCGATGGCAGCGGCATCGTAATAGTAGCGGCGGGACTTGGACAGCAGGAAAATATGCTCATAGCAGCGGCTTGGCCTGTCCTTGGTGCTTTCCGGCATGGGGTTCGCCTTCTGCCAGATGATGTCCGAGCGCAGATACCAGCCGTCTGAGCGCAGCGCGAACGCCAGCATCCACGGGATGCCGATCATATCCTTTGCCTTGCAGCCCTCCACCTTGCCGTTGAGGGCGACCGCCTGACCGGTCCTGCCGTTGGGGTACTTGGGATCGAGGGCTTCGCCCTGATTGCCCTTTCCGGCATAGGTGTCCGCGATGTTGAGCCAGAGGGTGCCGTCCGGCGTGAGAACGCGCCTAACCTCCCGGAAAATGGAAGTCAGGCGCTCCACATACAGCGCCGGGGTTTCCTCCCGCCCGATCTGCCCGTCCACACCGTAATCCCGCAGTGCGTAGTACGGCGGCGAGGTGATGCAGCAGTTCACGGAATTGTCCGACAGGGTTTTCAGCACGGTCAGGGTGTCGCCGCAGTAAATGCGGTCAGCCTGCATAGTCGAACTCATCCCTTAGAAGCGTGGTAAGCCTTTCGACAGCCGTGAGGATGTCCCTGCACACGCCGGTCAGCTCAGATATGGCCGGTTCTCCGTCATACTCAAATACGTCGGCGTCCTCATTGTCCTCGTCCGCCTCACGCTCTGCGGTGTATTCGCGCTCCATGCGCTCGGCATACTCGCAGCAGCGTTCACCGGGGCAGCAGGGATTGTCCGCAGGAATGTAACCGGCATATTCCGGCTCGATCAGGTCGTTTTCAATGAGGTCGGACAGGTCCGCAAGGTCACGGGACTTGAGGTAATTGAGCGCCATGCCCCAAGAACTGAACATCTCCTCGCAGCGCTTGTCAAAGTCGAGGGTGGATCTGCGCACAAGGTCCAGATAGCCGTCCTTCTCGGCTCCGTTTTTGATGTAGCACATGAGCACATTCACCATCCAGAACAGCTCCAGCTTTTCCTCGATGTGGCGCAGGTAGTCCTCGCCGTGGATCAGGTACAGATTTTCCTTTTCCATTGTGATGCTCTCCTTTACATTATTTATAGTAGAATCAGGTCAGGCGATTTCGCCCAGCATGGTGAGAAACAGCGACTTGCCCTTGGGCGTGACAAGGGTATATACCCCCTGATGCCCGTTGACGGCGATATAGTCCTTTACGAAGAACAGGCCGTCGCTGGCGGGCTTGGCGTAGGGCAGGAGCGTACCGGAGGGCGCACGGTAGAGATAGCGCTTGCGGATGAGGAACGCGGTGAACATTTTCTCCGGCACCTTCAGCTCCTTTGCGGTGGCGCGGAGATTGGTGCAGCACTCCGGGTGAATGAAGGCGTCGTAGAAGTCCGCCTTGGGCTTTGCCAGACGCAGTTCCTGCTGAAGCAGTTCGTTTTTCCGCTGTTCCTCCAGCATCCGCTGCGCCATGAGCAGCACCAGCTCCGGGTTTTCCAAAACCTGCTCCAGCACGGATTTCGTCATGTACGCGCCGTGCTTGCGGATGGCCGGAATGACCTCATGGGTGATCCAGCGCTTGAACGCCTTTGCCTCCGGCTTGCGGGAGGTGATCACCAGCGAATACAGCCCGGGTTCGTTGATGATTGCCATGCGCTGTTTCCCGCCAAGGGTATCAATAGTACTGATACCCTTTTCATCATCATCCAGACGCTCAACCGTCATGCTCGGATTCCCCAGTTCCAGCGCTTTGCACACATCCGCCGCTACAAACCACGGCTCGCCGTTGAGGTTCAGCGTTCGCACCTTTCCAAAGGCTTCGTTTTCAAAAATCATCAGTTTGTTTTCCATCGTGCAATTCCTTTCTTGTTTTGTTATGCAGTCTGCTCCTGTGGCTTGGTGGTGAGCAGGTCATAGAGTTCCCCGCGGGGGAAGCGGTCTACGAAGGGCAGGATAACGTTGCCATAAAAAAGCAGCCCTTCGCCTTCACCGCTGTGGGTGACATACGAGAGCTGATGCGGGGAGATATTGAGCTGCTTGGCGAGAATCTGCCGGTCGCCGCTGGCCTGATTGAGCATGAGGATGAAATCGCTGTTCTCAAAGATGTTCTCCACCTCGCGGGAGGAGAGAAGGTCTTTGACATTCTGGGTGATGCCGGTGGGGATACCTCCCCACTTGCGGAAGCGCTTCCAGATTTCCACGGTGTAGGCCGCCGTCTGCTCCTCGCGCAGCAAAAGGTGCATTTCGTCAATGTAGTAGCGGGTGGATTTGTGGGCTTCCCGATTGACGGTGACGCGGTTCCACACCGCGTCCTGCACGATGAGCATCCCGATCTTCTTGAGCTGCTTGCCCAGCTCCTTGATGTCGAAGGACACGATGCGGTTGGCGATGTTGATGTTGGTGCGGTGGTTGAACACATTGAGGGAGCCGGAAACGTAGATTTCCAAAGCCGTGGCGATGTACTGCGCCTCCTTTTCCTCCTGCCGCCGCAGCTCGTTATACAAGTCCTCCAGAATCGGCATATTCTCCGGCACAGGGTCGCTGAGATAATCCCGGTACACCATGCGCACACAGCGGTCGATGATGGTCTTTTCCACCGGCATGAGGCCGTCCTTGCCGCCCACGATCAACTCGCAGAGGGAGAGGATGAAGTCGGATTTCAGGCTCAGCGGGTTCTCATCGTCGCTGTAATTGAGATTCAGGTCCATAGGGTTGATGTAATGCGGGCTTGTGGGGGAGATTTTAATGACCTGCCCGTGCAGGCGCTCCACCAACGGCCCGTATTCAGCTTCGGGGTCGCAGATGATGATGTCATCGTCAGTAACGAGGAACACGTTGGCGATCTCCCGCTTCGCCGCAAAGCTCTTGCCGCTGCCGGGAGTACCAAGGATGAGGCCGTTGGGGTTCTTGAGACGCTTGCGGTCTACCATGATGAGGTTGTTCGACAGCGCGTTCAGCCCGCAGTACAGGGCTTCCTTGCCGTCCTGAAACAGCTCCTGCGTGGTAAATGGAATGAAAATAGCGACGCTGGAGGTGGTCAGGCCCCGCTGTATTTCGATCTGGTTCAGCCCCAGCGGGAGGCTGCTCATCAGCCCCTCCTCCTGCCGGAAATCAAGGCGGGTAAGCTGGCAGTTGTACTTCTGGGCGATGCTGGCCGCCTGAAATACGTTGTTGTCAAGCTGCTGGCGGCTGCCTGCGGTGTTGACCACAATAAAGGTCAGCAGGAACATTCGCTCGTTGCGGCTTTGCAGGTCTTGCAGCAGCTTCTTCGCCTCCGTGCCGTAGGTGGCAAGGTCCGAGGGGATGATGTCCATGTCATAGCCGCTTCGCACTGCCTTTTTCTGCTCCTCGATGGTCATTTTCTGCAAATCGGTGATCTTGCGCTTGATGGTCTTGATGGCCTTGACCTGATCCACGGACTGGACGTGCATACTGACGATGAGGGAGCTTTCCATGTCGAGGAAGTCCGCCAGCATCCTGTCGTTCAGCTCCGGCGCTAAAATCTGCAAGAAGCTGGCGCAGCCGATGCGCCTGCCGACGCCGAAGGAGCGCCCGGTGCGGAACTCAAAGGAGCTGGGGGCGATGAAGTCCTTGACCGAAAGCCCGGAGGGTGCCAGCCAGTCCCACGAGAAGCGGAACGGCTCCTGCTCGTCCGTGTGCAGCATCCCGTGCAGCAGCCGCAGCCGCTCCGTGCCGTTCATCGGCTCCGCCGCCACGCCGAGGCGCTTGAAGTTGTTGAGGATGTCCGTTTCAATGCGCTCCAGCCTCGGCTTTGCGGCTTTCAGCCCGTCCGCCTCCACGCCGAAGGTCAGGTACTTGGTCTTGATGAGGCCGTTGTTGCCGCGGGCAAGCTGGTTCTGGAGCATCTGGGTATATTCCAGACGGATGCTGTCAAAATCGTCGCCCTGCGGCGAGATGGTGATGTACCTTGCGTAATTGTCCTTGTTGGCGGACATATTCACAAAGGAGAGCTGAAAGCGCACGGAGCTGTCAAAGTAGTTGAGGAAGTCGCACCAGCCGTCAAAGATGGCGGTCTTGTCCTCGTTCTGGTTGAGCTGATAGTTGATGTCCTGAAACTGGACGGTTTTCGTGTAGTAGCTGTCCGTCACGCGGCAGATGCCGTCGGGGAACATCCGCTGAAACGGGATGCTGTCCTGTGCGGACTTCTGTTTCTTATCCTGCCGCTTTGCTCTTGCGATGGCGGCCTCGATCTGCCTGCGTTCGGCGCGGGTGAGTTTTGTGCGGGTGGACAATGCGATACACCTCCCGGTCTAAATTGTCCTGCCGTTCCAGAACGGCGTAGAAATTATTGGTTGCGTAAGGGCGCTGCTTGGGGCGCAGGAAGCAGACCTGCACGATGTTGCGGACGATCTTTTCAAGGGGCTGTCCGTTCTTCTCATACATGGCCAGCAGGAAAAAGGGCAGCATGAGCAGGATCATGCAGATGGCCGCCGTGCTGACGCCGGTATGGGCTTTGAGCAGGAAGAACAGCGGAACGCCCAGCGCCGCACCAGCGCCGAAGCAGATGAGCTGGCGCTTCGTCAGGTTCAGCAGCACCTTGGTCTTGACCGCGTTCAGGTCTTTGGGTACGGGAACGTATGCCATATTGGTTTACCTCCGTCAATGACTGTTGAAAATTGACTTTGCGAGACTGCTGGTTTTGAACAGGGTGAAGCAGAGCAGCACCGTGTAGCCCATGCACAGCCAGATGGCCGTGGAAATGTTGTCATCTATGAGCATATTCTGTACCAGCACCGCATAGATGGCGATGCAGATGATGATGAGAAAGCCCTGAAACGCCAGCGCCAGCAGGCTTCTCAGGTAGTTTTGTCCCATGCCGCCCCATTCCTTGCCCATCATGGTGGCCATGGGGATGGGCGCGATGCTGGTGACGAGGTATATCTCGATCATTCTGCCGTAGATAATGATAAAGATGCAGATGGTCAGCGCCCACATGGTGAAGCCCACCACGAAGGATTGCAGCCACAGCCCCAAGAGCGACCACACGTTCATCTCCAGCAGCCTCGCCTCAAGGTCCGCGATATGGTCGGCAAGGTTGATGGAGGTGTTGCCCACGATAAGGCCGGAGGCGCGGTTGACCACGCTCTGCGCCGCCTCGAATACGCCCATGATGATATTCCATGTGTTGGACACGATGAGGACGGCAGCCGCCGTCTTGAATACCCAGCGAAAGAATACCCATGTGTCGATGTCGTGGAGGTTATTGCGGTCCGCGATAAGCTGTATCAGCTCCAGCGTCATCACAAAGGCGAGGATCACTCCTGCAATGGGCAGGATCAGGTTGTCCGAGAGAGAGCGGATCATGCTGTAAATATTGGCGTTCCACGCCTGCGGGGTGCTGCCGATGTGTCCCGCCGCCTCCGCGACCTTGGCGTTGACGTTATCAAAGAGGCCGGTGAGGTTGTCCATGATGCCCCCGACCAGCAGCTCCTTGAGCCATTCGGTGAATTTTTCCCATATCAAATCCAATGGGTCAGCCCTCCTTTCCCGCCCCCGCCCGTGTCAGGCGGGCAGGGGCGAAGGGTTTTACATTGCGGCATGGACGGGATTAACCGAACAGCCCTTTGAGCAGCGGCACGAGAATCATACCGATGAGCGCCACACCGCCGCCCGCCATGAGCTGTTTCATCCCTTGCGATTTTGCGCCCGGATTATCATTTCCGTAGCCCTCCAGCAGGTTGATCACGCCCCAAATGCCAAGACCGGCTCCGAGGGCAATGACGAGGGTCTGCAACACATCGACTGCGCTATTGAAGAAATCCATATTTTATGTGCCGGAATCGTTTCTTTATGGTTTTTACGATGGAAACCGCAAAGCCGGAATGAGCTGGCCGCTGTGTGCGGCTGTCGATTCCGGCTTCTCCTTTCAAATTTTCGGTTGTGCTTTCCTCCGACTTTGCGTTTCGCGTGTGTCTGCTGCATTGTCGGCGTCCTCCTTTACGGAATGGGTGTCTGATGTATATATAAAAATCCGCCAAATCAGGCGGATTCTGAGCCTGCGGCCGCGCCCGTGTCAAAGACCTCAAATTCCTCCTCCGGCTTCAGCTTGAGCTTTGTGGAGAGGAATTTCTCAATGTCAAAGGCGTTCTTGGGATTCGCGTCCGAAAGATACTTGTAGTTGGGGTGTTTTGTGATGTCGTATTTGTCGGATAGAAACGGCCTGACGCCGCGCAGCTGCAAGATACACTTGCCGCCATTAAGCACGGCAAGCTCATCCTGACTCATCAGCTCTTTGCCACAATGTCAAGTGATGAATTCAAAAAAGACAAGCACTATCCAAAGAAAACCTTCTTTTATGGTATCTGCCTATTTTGTTTTCGATAGTTTTAGCTGTGATACATTTAATTTAGAGTGCAAAAAAGCAGGAGACCTTTTCGGATCTCCTGCTCAATAAAGCTATAAAGATTTAATTGTCGTTGGTCTTCCAGTTACACAAACTGGAAACTGTTAGCTAATCTGTGCCTTGATTTTTATCCCTATTCGTCCTAATTGATCTTGAACTACTTGCAAAAATTTCTGGCAGTTATCTGTTATATCATACTTGAAATGGATTTCTATCATAGCCATCTTAAAATCAGCATTGGGGTATATTTCATCGTACTGTTCGCTTTCGATAAAAGCCACATACGCATTGATTTTATCTTGTAAAATCTTCAAGTGTTCAAACTCATTGTCCCAATTCAAATGGTCGGTAATAAGGAGTACCAAACAAGCATTTTCTTTATCGTTTGCGATTGCATCAATCTGACTTGCGTTATCAACAGCCATAATATTTCTCCTTCTCAGTTCTTTATAACCATAACTCTTTCTCCCAATACATCTGTGACATTTTCTGTAACACAACTTCTAATTTTTGTTTTTTACTTAACTTTAGTGTAGCTCTCCATACTAAAAGTTTCTAAATCAAACACTACCGCAACAACATTGTCCTCATTTTCTTCAATAAGCCATAAGCGAGTCCATAAGGTTTGGTCGTTCATATTGGTAGCAGTTTTATCCTCACCATCGGTAATGATTTTTTCGGGATCTAATTTTGTTACAAAAATGTTTTCGGGTTTAAGACCTGGCAGGCTGCTTTGAAGTTCCTCCTCTGTTAGTCCTGCTATTTCCATTGCTTCAGCACCGTTATAATACTCAACATCTCCGTACCAGTAGTTATCGTTAACATTCTCGATGGATTTTAACCACATAAACTTATCGTCAACGAATTTATAACCAGCACCAGAGCCGGTATCTATTTCCCATGTTCCTTGTATCAGTGCATTATCATCGTTATTATCTTTGCTGTCAGTAGTACCGGCGCAAGCGGTAAGCCCCAATAGTGTAAAACAGATCATCAGAATAGCTGCTGCAATTCTGAAAAACCCACTTTTGCGGTATTTAATCATATTTATATCATAGTTCATAGGTAACCTCCAAGTTATATCCTCTTTATTTTCGTAAGCCTTTCTCCATTGAAAAATGAAGAAAATCTTTTATTCCCGTTCCCGTCTACTCCGTTTTTTCTTTCGGGGATCTGGCAGCGGAGAAAAGGTCTGAATATAGTCCTGCCGAATCTCTGTCACATCCTGAGAAAGAAAAGCAGCGACACGATCTTGTTCGGAAGTTTGCTCTGGGAAAAAGGACGCAAATTTCTGTGCCAGCTGTTCTTCTTTTTCATCCAGTTTAAGAGTGCCTTCGTATCCAATCAATTCTTTCAGCACAACAGTAAACTCCTTGTACCGGTCCCCTCGAATATCCAGATTGACTTTCGCTTTGGCCGTCATGCCGTTAAGGTAAAGTACCTTCAAGGACGCATCGTTTCCTGACCGATTCATTGTGACCCACAAAGCCAGCTTTTTTGAGAGCAGCTTCCCGCCAATCAGCATCCAGTTCTGGCTTCGGTAAATTTCCAGATACTTTTTCATGCCCTCATCTTCAAATTCTATTGGTTCAAAGTGTTCCCCATCCAACAGCTGCTCCAACTGTTTTTTACTGAGAATCTGATTCAGTACCGGTATGTTCCGGTAAGGCGCGCAGATATAGCGCCTCATTTTCTGAAACAGTGCCACAACCAGAACTGCTGTACCAAGTAAAAACAGGAAAAGCTCTCCGTCCATTTCGATTTTTCCGATTGCCGTTACCCAGATTCCACGCAGAACCAGCACGACGCCAAAGCCCCACAGTCCGAAAATCAGCAGCTTTTTCAGCGGATGAAAATGAATCCACTCAATGATCTGTACCTGTTGTTTGCCACTCATAGGTTTGTCACGCAAAAGTAGATGGGTGATCCATTTTCTTAGAATCAGTGGAATCCATGCAGTCGCACACATGAAGATTGCAACACTGGCATAAATGCCAATCCCAAGCCAGCCATTATCCAGAAAAGCTTCCAGAAGCAGAAGGAGGATAATCGGAAAAATCATAGTGAAAAACAAGGGTAAAAATGACTCCTTGCGTATCCTCTTGAGATTTAAGTCATTAAGCGCAGAGTTGATACATATACCAAGAATCATGGCTGCTGTCATACCACCTGCCACCCATTTTTTACGCTCTCCGTATCGCATGATATGTACAGTTTCGTGCATATAAGGAAGTTTTCCTGTAATACCTACATAAAAATAGAATCCCAAATAAGTCAGAGCCAAAAGTGCCCCTACCAGCTTCAAAATTGTTTTTCCTGAAAGTTTTCGTTTCTCCATCTTCGTCGTTTTCCTATAAAATCACTGTTCCTGTGTCAATTTATCCTTCTGTATCCCAAACAAAGCTATCTACCATGTCTCTGGCGGCCTGTTCAGTGGTTTCTGATCCGCTGAAATTTGTAAGCTGGATCAGGCAGAACCCGTAATCCTTTACAATATAGTATTGCGTAGTGACAATATCGCCCTCGTCGATAGTAAAGATATACAGCAGGTCTCCCTGCTCGGTATAGGTTCCATCCCCGTTCAGTTGTGCTTCAATACCATCCAGCTGCATCAAAATCTGTTGGACGATCGCATCCCGGAACTGCTCATGCTCATCCAGACTATATTTGTTCTTTCCTACATGGACGGATATGTTGTCCGGCTTTTCATCATTTTCGTGACCTTCCTCTATGTAGAAAATCTGCGAATCAGTAGAATGCTTCTCAGATTTCTCCCATCCCTCCGGGACGGTATAACTTCCGGGAATCGCATGATCTTCAGATGATATTTCGGTTTCGGAAGAAGAAGGTTTCTGCTGATCCGCCACAGATTCATCAGAGGGAGATTGTGGCGATGAAGCCCCATTTTTGCCGCATCCAGCAAGGAGCAACACCATAGTTAATAACACAATTAAGATTTTTTTCATGCTCTGATTCCTCTCACTTTATAATACTGGTTATCCGAGATTGGAAACAATCTGGCAGAACATCTCAACATTTTCTTTCTGCCCCTGAATATCAGATCCAATCGCATTGTTCATCAAAGAAATTTTCATTTTTTCTTTTCCCAAATGCAGCATTACGACTTTTCTTCCGGGCAGCAGCCCACCCTTGACTTCTGCCTTTGTTATGCTGCTTAGAGGCAGAGAAAGCCGGTTTTCAATTTTTGAGACATTGACGGAATTTACAATGACCATATTCAGGTGTTGCTCGGTAACTCCCAGATAGCAGTAAGCATTGCTCAGTGCGCCCAATGCAGCGGCAGCGCCCCCCGTCAGTGTAGAAAGTCCTCCAATCAGTGCATAGGTATCAGCCCCGGCCATGATGACCGCCCATAACTTGCACTGATAGGCTTCGTTTTCGTTCAAAATGGCTTCCAGCATTTCATTTTTATCTTTTTCATTCATTGTAAGCATAATTGTTCCTCCTAATTATTGTTTTAAGTTGAGAACGCCGGATGCAATCCTTTGATATATGCACCCGGCGTTCTTCAAAAGCATTAGTCTACTTTCAAATTTTCGTCCAGGATCACCAGTTCGCCGTTGCGTTCAATGATACCAGGCTGAACCACAACGATTTTCAGACCTTCCTGCAATTCCAGACACTGTGAAGCATAACCCCAAACCTTGACCTGATCGCCTTCCTCAAGCTCAATGGCAGTGCTTACAGTACCATCTTCATTCAAAAGCTGGTTAGAAATACAGTAGAGCTGGCCGGTTGTATCCTCTGCGATGTAGAGAGACACATCCGTAGCGAGTGGCGTTCCGGCAATAGATTTATATTCACCGACTTCTTCGCCCCAAATAGTACCTTCACTGTAAAATCCAACGACCATATTTTCTTCATATCCCTCGATGATCGCATTGAAATCCTGAGCATACGGCTCCATCTCAGCTTTTGTCGTATCCTTGTAAGCGGCAATCTTTTCATTAGAGGCCTGTTCTTTTACTTCTTGCGGCTGATAATCCTTGTATTCAAAAACATTGTCCGAAGCAAGCGTGATTGCTGTGTAGTCATCATCCAGAATGACTTTATAAACAGCAATTTCATCATCATCAACAGTACGATTGATGTCGATATTTCCTGCGAAATTCAGTTCATATCCGTCTACACCTTCCAGCGCCTTTTGTAAAGCTGCGTTGGACATAGCACAGTTGATCCCATTGAGCGTTACAAAGAAATCAGGATTTGGTTGATCCTTATCGGCAGAGTATTCCAGTTCTACCACCGTTCCGCCCTCAGCAGGCTTGCATGGCTCTGTCCCGGCATTTACGATTGCAACATCCATTTCCTGATCGTCTTTGGAAAATTCCCCATAAATACGCTCGCCGGGTTGCAGAGAAACCTCTGCCGCATCATATTCTTCCGTTTCCAAACTCCATCCGGCTTGTATCAGCTGGGAAGTTTCCAAAGGAAGCGTGTAGTAAGTACCATCCAGTACGAACTCAGGTGTCCCGTCATTTTTCAGCTGAGACAGAATGGCCTCATCCGTACAGCCTTTATCGCTGCCCGCAGCTACCGGAGCTGATGTCTGAGGTTTTGAGCCGCATCCGGCCAGCATACTGCATACCAGCACACATCCTATTAGTAAAGCAATCCATTGTTTTTTCATAAGCGTAAATCCTTTCTGCGATTCTATCAATTTTGTTTTATGTATGAACAACTCATATCCTATATAAAGGTGGATTATGCTCCAATCAGCGTCATGACCACATAGAGTACAATCAGCAGGAGCGCAAGACACATTGCACAGAAAACGGCAATCGTCGTTTTGACCCTGTGCCGTTCCTTTAATGTCAGAACCATCATTGCAAGTACATCAAAGGAAAAGAAGAACTGGCAGATTCCAGCTAAAACCGCCAACCATTTCGGATGTATGCCGTCTTTGCATGACTTTATCAGATAAGCGATAGCATAGGGAGCTGCCCCTAATAGAATCCCGTATCCAAAAATCAAAAAAACAATGGTTACCAGTCCAAACAACGCCATCAGCGGCAATGGGAAGAATGCCATCAGCGTTACATATACGGTGATGCTCCCTCCGATCAGGTAGAACGGGATCAGTCCATACTTGATGATCAAAGTGCAGTTCAGCAATGTCTTTCTCGACCACTTTCTTCCTACGGTCAGCACAACAATCAAATTGACGATTCCCATGATAAAGGGCAGAAGGATGGATAATATCTGCAATTTGATCGCATTGTCAAAACAGCCTGCCAAAAGGAAGAATGTATAAGACACAATTACATAGAGTACCGGGAGGATATAAGTCATTTAACAACCTCCTTTCTGCGCCGGATCAACCAGAGAATCAGCCAGATCAAGCAGACTGGGAATGAGAACAAGCCCAAAATAAAAAGTCCGGCTCCAACCGATCCGAGTATTGAGTCCCCGGTGGCTATATTGCTGATGATTCCGAACAGTGCCAGACCAACACTGAAAGAGAGCCAGCAAAAGAAAGCATATTTACTCTCTTTGGCGCTTGCGGGTACTCTTGATTCTCCCTTTTTGTTTCCAAGCTGGGTTTTTAGCTGTTCGCTTAGAAGTCGTTCCTGTTCCTCTAATTTGGTGTCTCCGATCGCCCTTGCGTAATCTCCCCGAAGCAGGTGATACCCTATTTTATCCTGCGTATTTTTTGCTCGATGCAAAAACTGCTCCAAAGTTTCTTCTGCTTCTGTCCAGCGCTGTTGTTCCAGCAGAGCGGAGAACCAGTTCGCTGTAATGATATTTTTGGAATGTTTGCTGAATGCCCAGGGACGCCAGCGATCCAATCCCTGTTTCAAATTCTCAAGATTATGGTCGCTTTGATACGCCACCACATAGGGGTTAAGTTTCTTTGCCAGCCAGTGTTCATATTTGCAATATGCGAAAAAGCATAGAGCAAGCAGCGCAAGAAACACTACAACAGCAATCCACATAGTCTCGTAAGAAAAAAAGTGATCATAAATCAGGCACGCAGCTCCAGAGAGAGCCGCAATGCTGAAAATTGGCCATGGATTTCTCATAATAGCAATATCTCCAATCATCTGTTTGAATAAAGATTCCGATATGGTTAAATTGTCATATCTATATGCAAACATTATAGCATTTGCATCATCTTTCGTCATCATTTTTCTACTGTTTGACTGGGAATTTAATGGTAAACAAATTGTGAATATATCTATTGCAATTTTACAAAAAGAAAAGCCTCATCCCTCGCTGATTGAGAGATGAGGCGAAATGATTATGCTGTAATCTCCGGGATTTCTCCGACAAAGTTATAAACGATTCTGACTTCCTGCACTTTCTGTCCGTCAATCTTCTTGACTTCGCCCACCAAAATTTTGCTGATGAGCCGGTTCAGCACCGCTTCATCCAGTTCTTCAATGGCTGCATAGCGCCGGATTTCTTTGATGAAGGTGCGGACTTCATTTTCCTGTTCGTCAGAGTGGCGCATCATCAACAGTAGGTCTTGCAGGCGCTTCTGGTTGGCTTCCTGCTCTTGTTCCAGTGTTGCTGTCAGCTTCATAAAACGCTGCTCAGTCAGGATTCCTTTTGCCTTATCGGTATATAGGCTCAGGAACATCTCATCAATTTCACGATTCCTGCTTTCCAGTCGTTGACATTCCTTCTGTGTCTGGGAGGCATCCAGAAGATACCGGCGCTCCATCCGGCTGCTCAACCGCTGATAAAAAGCATCGGCATCTTTGAGCGCAGTCTTTGCCAGTTCCTGAATATCTTTCAGCACAAGGTTGTATAAATCTCTGGCTTCGATCTTGTGGCTGGTACAGGCGTTCTTGCCCAGCCTGTTGTAGGTTTGGCAGATATAATACGCCTTATCAATCGGTTCCCGCTGTTCGCCGGTAAAACGGTTCTTTCCGGTTCTGCCAACCTTTTCATACCGCACCTGCATGGACTTTCCGCAAGTCGCACAATAAATGATACCGTGGAACAGGTTATAAAAGGGGCAGGAGTTGCCCTTCATAATGGTTGGTCTGCGGTCAATGGTTTCCTGCACCTGCTCCCATTCTTCCGGGGAGATGATTGCTTCATGGCAATCCTCGATAATTTCCCAGTCCTCACGAGGGATAATGTCATAGGTGTTGGAGCGAATCCCTTTCTGATGTGTCCGGCAGACCAGATGTGCGCCCTTATAAAAGGGATTCCGCAGGATATGGCTGATTCTTGCACTTCCCCATGAATAGTAATTTACATCACATTCTGTGTTGCTTTTTACTCTGGTGATCGGGACTTTATCATCCATGAGCTGCTTTGCAATCCGCATACATCCCCAGCCATCCAGCGCCATATCATAGATTTTTCGGATTACCGGTGCTGTCTCAGGGTCACGGATCAAATGTCCCTTATCCTCCGGGTCACGCATCAAACCGAGGGGCGGCTGCCCACCACAAAACTTCCCCTGCCGGGAACGGGTCATACGCCCTGCCAGCACCTTTTTAGAAATATCCCGGCTGTACATATCGTTCAGGATATTCTTAAACGGCGTAATGTCCATTTCCTGACGGGTCAGGCTGTCCACTCCGTCTGTAATGGCAATATAGCGTACATTGTGTTTTGGGAAAAAGATTTCGATATAGCTGCCAGCTTCGATATAATTCCTGCCCAGTCTGGACAGGTCTTTGGTGATAACGCAGCCGATCTTTCCCGCCTCAATATCGGCAATCATGCGCTGAAAAGAAGGGCGGTTGAAATTGCGGCCTGTATAACCGTCATCCACATAATACTCATACTGGAACATTCCGTTTTTTTCGGCAAAGTCCCGGAGCATAAGTTTCTGGTTGCTGATGCTCATGCTCTCATTATCGCCGCCATCCTCCAGAGAGATACGGCAATAAAGGGCTGTGATTTTCTGATTAACTTGTTTTTTCCTGCTCATAGTGTTCTCCTTCTATGAACAGGGACACGATACCATTATAATACCATGTCCCTGTCCATGATTCAACTGCTTTACGCCGCTTTCTGTGCCATTTCCCGATGCTCCAACCATTCCTCGAAGTGTTCGCAGGTCTGACGCTCGATCAGCTGCTCAAAGGCTTCCCGCATGGTTTTGTCCCCAGAAAACTCACGAACCACTACAAACTGGACTTTTTTATTCTGCTTCTTGTTTTTCTCCATAGGCTACCTCCATAGAATAGGGGATCAGACGGTGGCTGCGGCAACGAAGTCCGGCAACGGACATCAAAAAACCTGTAAACTATCGTCTGACCCTGATTTCTTACTTTTCAAATTTTTTTATAAAATCTCGTTGCTTTCGTTGCCGAAAACATAGATAGATCATAAAAAGCCTTTACTTGCGGGCTTTTTCTATATCAAAACCATAAATTTATCAGCAACGAACCCGGCAACCAACCGGCAACCATCCCGGCAACAGACCGTCCTTGTCAGGCGATCCACTCCTGCGGAAGTTCCAGCTGACGGCATTCTTCTTCACTCAGTTCTACAAATCCACCTTCGTTGCTGGGTAGTTCGTTGCCGGAAGTGTCCCGTTCCCAGCCCTTTTGTCTGCCATATCCGGCAAACATCCGGGGATTGGAAAAAGGCTTCCAACCGGTCACGACCGTGTTCATGATCTCATTGATATTGTGGAGCTGCCACCGCTTCGGCTCATCAAAGGTATGTCCCAGAGCCTCCTTGAACAGCTGTTTTGAGCAGACCATGTTTCCGGTGTAGTGTTCCAGAAATCCCTGTATCTGTCCGGCTTCGGTGTCCTCCGGCATGAAGTCTTTCTGTACCTCCACCAGTTGACGCTGGATGGACTTGCTGAATTTCATGGAATATTTGCCGCTGTGGTAAATGCTCATAGCTTCTGCCCATACCTGCAACAGATACGCTCTGGAAGCGTCCTCGTCCTCCAAAATGTGAACCTCTGCATTCTCCGGGTAAATCATGATTGGGAGAAAGCGCCGGTTCCCGGCTCGATCCAGCGGCAGAAAGTCCAGCGTATTCGAGGAACCACCGAACACACACTGCCGAAGCCGGTCTTTAGGCTGAGATTCATAAGGTGTCCGGTAGGTTTCCTTCTGTCGGCTAATAAAGGAACGGATTTCTTCAATGCTCTTTGCGCTGCTGGTGGCAAGCATCTCTGACATCTCAATGATCCAGTGCCCTTGCAGCTTTTGGAATACCCGGTCGTCATCCAACTTTTTCAGGTCATCAGAGAACCATTCGTCCCGGATCGCCAGCAGTCGGAAGAAGGTGGACTTCCCGGCACCCTGACCGCCCACCAAACAAAGCATTTCCTCATATTTGGAACCGGGACGGAATACCCGGCGTATAGCACCCAGCAGGAAATGTTTCAGCATTTCTTCCACATAGTCACTTTCATCAGCACCAAGAAAATGGTGCAGACAGGATCGGATGCGTGGTGTACCGTCCCAGACAAGGCTGTTCAGTACATCCTGAATTGGATGGTAACAATTTTCGTTTGCTACGATAGAAAGGGCAGCCGTGATCTTTTTCTCACTGGTCAGCTCATAGTTTCTCTCAAAATAGAGGAGAAGATATTTCACATCAGTATCCGTCAGAGCGCTGGTATTCCTGCGCCAGCCCAAGTCCTGTACAATGTCTACCCGGTCTGTCAGGAGATTAAGCCGGATGGCATCCCGCAGGAGTGGATCGCAGCAGAACACAATCCGGCAGTTGTCGATGGTGTTGGCTGTTTTTCCCTTGTCGGTAACAGAAAGGCTCTGCCGCACCTCATCAACGCTCTGTTCCGGCGCTATGGCTTCGGCTGCGCTCATCACAGCCTGCTGGGTGGCTGGCGATAAACTCTGATATTCGCTGTTCAATTTTCCTCACCTCTTTTCCATACTCAGCAACTACAAAAGCTCGTTCTTCTATGCTGTCAGACAGAAGAAGATCCAACAGATATTCGATATATGGCTGCCTGTGCAGAGCCTCCACAAACAAAGGATTCCAGTCATCCTCCGGTTGTTTGGGCGCATATTCTTCTTTCCATCGTTCCAGCAAACGCAGGTAGTCGCACAGCACCCGAAAACATTTCTGCTCTGCCTGCCGGTATCGCATTTCCTCGCTGATTTTTCTTTTGATTACTCTCTTTTGTGGCGGATCGTGGCCTTTGCGGTCAAAGCTGATTGAGAAGTCCTCTGCCAGCTTTAAGGCAGCTTCTTTACTGCTTAGTCCAAAAAGACGGGAAGTGAAATCAATCACATCTCCATCTGCCTGACAGGCAAAACAATGGAACCGTCTGTCCACCTTCATGCTGGGATGCCTGTCATCGTGAAACGGGCAACAAGCCATCCCGTTGCGTCCTACTGAAATTCCATAAACCAAAGCAGCCTGCCTTGTGGTAACAGACTGTTTTACTGCTTCAAATACATTCGTTTCTTCCACCTCCAAACAATGCAAAAGGCATCCGGTTTCCATAGAAAATCAGATGCCTCACAATTCCATATCCTGTTTTCTTGTTGGAGCAATCCGTCCTTCACGCTCCCAGCGCTCCCGGTTCTCCCGATCAGCGTCCAGTTTGCCTTGTGCCAGCTTCTCCTTAATGGATTTTCTGGCTTTATTTTTGATCTGCTCTTTGCCAGCCTGTTTGACCTCCGGTTTTAACAGCACCGCCTGTACCTTTTTGAGAACTTTTTCAGCAGACTGCTGTAATTTTTCTCGCACCCTACTCAGCAGAGTGTTCGCTATCTTCACAACTTCTGGCGAATTTTTGGCATTGGGCGATACCACGCTCTTTCGATATTTTTCAATTACTTCCATATCTTCAAGCTGGGTTTGTTCCCGAACCTTGTCGGTCACAACCTCCACCGCCTTGTCATAGGCTGCACCAGAAACATCTTCCAGTAAGGTTTCTACATCCTCAATTTTTAGCGTCAGTTCCTCCAGCTTTTGCTCCTGTGTCGCCAGCTGCTCCTTCTGCTTCATCAGGATATAATCCTGCTTTTCCAAATAGTCACGCCCACCATAGGACGGCTCCTGTTCCAGATGCAGCCCATGCCGTTTGGCAATGTCAAATAAGATTGTCCGACAGACTGCATCAAAAGTCTGTTTCCGGTTATTGTGCTTTCCTTTTGGCTGTTCCGGTTTAGGGAGAGGGATACCCAGTTCCTCCAACGCCTTTTCCTGCTGGGGGCACAGCTCTCCATACCGATTTTCACAGTCAAATACATGGCGCTCATGGATGTGCGGAGTCCCTTCATCCAGATGGAGCGCCCAGTCTAAAATGTGGATATGAGAACCGAAACGGTTTTCAAATTCCTCATAAAATTCACTGACAATGAGCGCTAAAGTCTCCGGCGGAACGGATTCTTCCATAGTGCCGATCTGGTAGATGCTTTCTTCTGGACAGGTCTTGTTATTTTTCAAAAGATCATCCACAGTGCGATTGCGCTCAATGTGCCGGGTTTTCTCGTTCCGGGCGTTCTGAGCATTGACATGGTCGGCATAATGCTCGTAGTAATACATCCGTTCAATTTCCTCAAAGCTGAAATCCGGCTGCTCTGGGTTTTCCCGAAAGTCGTGGGTGGTAAAGCCCCGGTAACAGTCCCAGTACACATTTTGTCTGGCACGCTCAGCGTCAATGTGTTCGCTGTTTTCTACATCGAACCGACGGTCATTGTGCCGGGGATTGTAAGTGCCATGCTTCCCAGATCGTCCATTGTGTCTTGTTAATTTCAAACATTTTTCCTCCTTCCTGCAAAGATGTTCCGGGCTGGGGAGGGCGGCAAAGCCGCCAGACCTGCGAAGTTTTGCGTCAGGTAATACCCAGTACAAGTTGACGCAGGCATCAACTTTCCCTGGGCAAGGCGTTTCACCCTTGACCCGATGAGGCTGGCTGCCCTCAACCCGCCAATGGGCGTTGCCCCTTGACCCCAGCAGTGCGCTGCCGCCCCTGCACCCCGGCACAAAGGGCTGGCTGCCCTCTGTACTCCCGCACCGGCGAAGCTGGCCTTCACCGCAGAAGCGGTTTTTGCCAGTTTCACCGGCTCCGTATCCGCACATTTGCGCCCATAGGCGAGAAGTGGATACAGAATACGCCTGCGGAAATTGCCGATCAAAACAACGGGTGCAGACCCGATATTTTTTCGTAAATCGCCCTCATTTTAAGCGATTTTTTCTTCTGTCTGTATGACCTGAAAGCCATGCTCTTTTGCGTACTCCCTTGCAGCTGCCAGCCGTTCTTCGCTGTACGGCGGCACCAGCCGGATCGAAAGTCGGGACTTGTCCAGTACATAGGTCACGCTACCTTCCGGCGTACTGCGTTCCAAGCGGCACAGCAGAGGGTACTTCCGGCTGAAATCCTCCAGTCTGCGTTTCAAGCTGGCATTGAAGGTGTAGATACTGGCAATCGTCTCGCCCTCATTCCAGTTGATGATGGTTTCTTTTTCATATTTAGACAGCTTCCTCATACAGTTCCTCCTCATAATCGGTGTTTGCTTTCAGCGCACGCAGACTGCGTCTAATCCGGCGGTATTCGTCCATCTCCATACGCAGATGATGGTAAAAGGCTTCGTACCACCTTTCCTCTGTCTCTGTCTCAATTTTACGAGCAAGATGAAGCATCTGGCTTTTCGCCTCCGGGTCAACAGTCAATGCTGTCAGCCATTTCAGCCTTGTCACTGTGTTGTGATGGCTGGGGCAGGCGTAAGCGTAAAGAATTTTCTTTTCCTTCATATTCAGTTTCATAATGATCTACCTCCATTCATTTGATGCGGTATGTTCCGCATCGTTTATTTTTCTGTCTGCCGGTCTGTCTGCAAAATATTCCTGCCCGGATTCTCTCCCAGCGTATTGTCCTCTTTGGTGCGCTCTTATCGTGGCGTCACTTCCCCGGAGGTCATCCCCCTTGCAGCCGGTCATTCATTTTTCAAGGTTCTATGTCTCCTGACAAGAACCAGTTTACCGAAAAAAGAGGGCTGCTCCCGTATGTCCAAGACGCAGGAAAAACACATGAAAACCGCATATTTCCACGCTCTCGGAAATGTGCTATAATGAAAAACAAAAACCGTTGGCAAGGAGGTGCTTTGATGTACACAAAACTGTCAATCCCGGAACGGCTCAAAGACCTGCGAGTGGTGGATAAGCACCTGACGCTGGAACAGCTGGCAGAACAGACCGGCCTGTCTAAGTCGGCACTGGGGAAATATGAGAGCGATGACTACAAAGACATCAGCCCATTTGCGATTGCGACACTGGCAAAGTTTTACGGAGTGTCCACTGATTATCTGATGGGCGTGTCAGAAAATAAAAATCACCCAAACACGGAGCTTCAAGCTCTGCATCTGAGTGACGCTATGGTGGAACTTTTGAGCAGCGGAAAGATCAACAACCGCCTGCTTTGTGAACTGGCGACTCATCCAAATTTTTTGCGGCTGATGGTTGATATGGAAATCTTTATTGACCAGATCGCTGATATGCGAGTGAACCAGATGAATCTGATTCTGGAAGCTACCCGGCAGACCATTCTTAAAGAACACGCACCCGGAGAAAATGATCTGTATATGCGGACGCTGGAATTGGGTCAGGTACAGGAGAACGATTTTTACAGTCATATCCTTCATGATGATCTGGACAGCATTGTCCGGGATATACGGGAAGCTCATTTGAAAGACAAGACCACAGCTGACCCACAGCCAACACTGGATGAGGTCAAAGAGAATTTTGAACAGGCCATACAGATGGGAAACGACACAGAAGCTATGATCCATGAGTTCTGTGATAAAATGCAGATTCCTTTTGAAAAAATTTCATCCGAGGACTTTTCGGCTTTTCTGCGGATACTGAGCCTGTCCAAACTGCTTAAAAACCCAAACAATATGCGGGGCAAAGCCAAGCCACAGCCGTATTATATGCCAAAAAAGAAAAAACGCAGGTAGCAAAAAGGCCATCCACTATAAAAGTGAATGGCCTCAGTTTTTCCACCTTCTCAGACGAAAATCATCTCAGACCGAATGACTTCCTCTGCCCGGTGGTGTATGCTGTTCATGTGACCGACCCATGCAAGCTGGTCTTTTGCTTTCAATTCCTCCGTGACTCCCTCTGTTTCTTTTATCTGGGCAATGGTACAATCCAGACGGTTCTGTGCCTGCTCATCCAGATCGGCAAGATATGTCCACAGCTTTCCAGACAGAAGTAATTCATTGTACCGGTCGGAACAATACTCTTGCAGATATTCCCTGTGCATCCGTCCCCATCGTCCGATGGGGCGGCTTTCCTCCGGCAGCCGTAAGTCTGGAATATAGTAGTCTCCGACCAGAACATAGTCCAGACCGTTACTGTCATCATGGATATGCTTTTTCAATTTTTCCATAGCGACCTCCTGTTTTCGTTTTCTCCGAATCCAGTTGATCGTGTCCCTGTTCATCTGTTATTCAAGGCAACTGAACTCGTCACCATGAATTATGGCATATCCTTGCCGAGCTTCTGATAGTTCAGGCTGTGGGAAACATCTCTGCCGCGGCTTTCGCCGGTATTGAAGGTGTCAATGGTTTCCTTGCCCAGTGCGGCGGACAGCTCCTTTAATGTGGTCGGCTCCTTGCCGCCGAGGAACACGGAGCTGTCGCAGTTGCCGATGATGGTGTCGCAGTTGTCCTTGTAGAGCGCCTTGAGCTGGCTCTGTGCCTGCAAGACAAGGCAGGCGGAGATCTCGCGGCTGCGGATGGTGGCCGTGAGCTTCTCCAGCTTGGGAATCTGCCCGATGTTGGCGCACTCGTCGATGAGGCAGCGCACATGGACGGGCAGCCTGCCGCCGTACACATCGTCCGCCTTGTCGCACAGGAGGTTGAATAGCTGGGTGTAGACCATGCTGGCAAGGAAGTTGAAGGTGTCGTCTGTGTCAGAAATGATGATAAACAGCGCCGTTTTCCGGTCGCCCAGCGTGTCCAGCTCCAGCTCGTCATACGCCGTGATCTCCCGAAGCTCCTGGATGTCGAAGGGGGCAAGGCGCGCGCCGCAGCTAATTAGAATACTTTTTGCTGTCTTGCCAGAGACGATTTGTAAAGGACTTTTTAATCATGTTCACAAAAAATTCAAAAATGACAGCCGCTTAATCTGTGCCACTTCCAGCATTTTCCCTTGATTTTTCTGCGTCCTCTGCATATAATAAGAGTAGGGAAATCCCTACTTTCCATATTTCAGAAAGGTGGTGTAAAATCATGTTAGCAAATACGTTTGTAGACAATGCAAAAGTCATGGCAAAGGGGCAGGTCACAATTCCGAAAGATATTCGGGAAGTCCTCGGCGTGGCAAGTGGTGATCGCATTACGTTTATCGTTGAGGGAAACACCGTCCGCATTGTCAATTCTGCTGTCTACGCCATGCAGGTGCTTCAAAAGGAGATGGCTGGAGAAGCGGAACGCGCTGGCTTGACCTCCGATGATGATGTCATGGCGCTTGTGAAAGAATTGAGAAATGAGGACGAGAACGCATGAGGGTTTTGATTGATACCAACGTCCTGATCTCTGCCGCTCTAAGTGCAAACGGCATTCCTTTTCAGGCGTATGTAAAGGCGGCGTCCTATCCTAATCACGGGCTGATCTGTGAGCAGAACGTGGACGAAATGAAGCGGATATTTAACAAAAAATTTCCGAACCGGCTTGCGTCCCTGGATAAATTCCTTTCCGTTGCGCTCCTGACTTTGGAGCTGGTTCCGATTCCGACAGAGGAAGATATTTCAGAGGCACAAATTCGTGATGTGAATGACCGCCCGATTCTTCGGGCAGCCATAGAAGCAAAGGCCGATGTTTTACTGACCGGTGATAAAGACTTTTTAGAATCCGGCGTGAAAAATCCAATGATTATGACACCGGCTGAATTTCTCCAATACTGAAACGGCGCGGAGCCGGGAACCTGTGAGACGGTTTCCGGCTCCGCATTTTTACATCTGCTCAACCTCGTTTTTCAGCATACGCTTGATCTTGTCGCTCATGGTTTCCTTGCTGGTTTCACTGAAATGCACCCGGACAACATAGGTCGTTTTCCCGATCTTCTTTACCAGCGCGGGCGCGTCTTTTTGTCCTGCGCCGGTCTGGGGCACTGCTGTCATTTCAGGGGTGTTTTTCTCGTTGCTCATAGGGTCATATATTCCTTTCCCGGACAGCCCGCCGGTGACGGCGGGGGAATTGTCCAATCCGTCAGTTTACAGTTTCATTTTGGGGATACAATCTCCTTTGCCGCCGCTTTGGTGGCCTCGGCGTTTTCCTCTCGGAAGTTCTTCCCGTCAAAGAGAATCGGGGCGCACCGTTCCAGTATGCGGTCATAGATTCGTGCGTGGGCCAGATCGGGCGGATTCTTGATCGCGTCCAGCTTCAAATTCGTTGTGATAATCATGGGTTTCCGGCTGCGGTAGCGGCAGTCGATCACATGGAACATCTGCTCCATTGCATACTCGGTATTCCGCTCCACGCCCAGATCGTCAATAATCAACAGGTCATACATTCCCAGACTGGCGATAAATTCCGCCCTGTCCTCGGAAAACATACCGGTCAGCCGGTTCAGGATAGAGGGAAAATTCGTCATCAGCACCGGAATGTCCCGGTCAAGCAGGGCGTTGGCGATACAACCGGCGAAAAAGGATTTTCCCGTCCCCACATCCCCGAACAGGAGAAGCCCGGTATTATCCCGGTATGCCTGTTTCCAGTTGTCCACATAGGCGCGCGCTTTCTTCATCAGCGGATTCTGCCCGTTGTCATTGGCAAAGGTATAGTCATACAGATACCGGTCTTGAAGCCCCTGCGCCTTTCTCCGCTTAATGCTCTCCATGCGGTTCCGCTGTTCCTCTGCCTCCTTGCGCCGCCGTTCCGCCTCCGCCTGACAGGGGCAGACACAGCGGGGCATGAAGTAACCAGACTTCCCGAAACAGGGAACAACGGTCTGACGGTTCCCGCCGCAGTGTTTACAGTGGATAAGCCCGTCAGTCAGGTCTATGTATTCGTCCTCTGCCAGCGTCAGGTCTGCGGCGGCGTGGTCAATGATGGCTCTGATTTCTGCGGTAATTTCAATCATACGGTTTCTCCCTCCTGTACGCTGTAATCCCGGTTCCGGCCCTGGGTTGCGGCTTTCTTTTTGTCCTCGGCAGCCCAGCGCCGGATTGTGGCGGCATGGCTCTGATACTGTTTGCCGGTGGACGCCATATACTCGGATAACCGGTCAATGTAATTCTGCCATAAGGTCGGCAGCTCGGTTTGCAGTTCCGTCAGTTCCTCGTCACGAAGAAAAACATTTTTGTAACGGCCATAGGCGTGTGCGCTTTCACTCTCTCTATTCTCTATACTCTTATCTCTAATCTCTTTATCTCTATACTCTAATATAGGCGGACATTTGTCCACCGGCTCATTAGACGGACAAATGTCCACCTCGCCAGAGGGCAGGAGATTTTGCCGCTTCAAGCGCATCCGCTCTTTCTTCTTCCGTTCCCCCTCGCTGGACGACTGCCCGATCAGAAGCTGGATGTCCGTCATGTAATAAGCTCCGTCTGTCAAAATCTCAATAAGCCCAAACTCCCGAAATACCTTGATCGCCCTCTCCACGGTTCCGATCTGATGGCGGGTACAGGTAGCAATAGTCTGGGGCGTGTGGGGCAGCCGGTCATTCAGCATGAGGACGCCGTTGTGCTTCAACGACATGAGATACATTTTCAGCAGGAGATTGGAATACAAAAGCCCGTCCTGCATACTTTCCAGAATTATCATGGTTTCGCTGTTGTAAAAATTTTCTTTCAGCTTTAGATAATAAAATCGTCTGTTTTCAGTCATAGGTTGCTCCTTTGGTCTGTCATGGGGCCTGTACGCCTTTTCAGGGCTGTTTTGGGGGTAAAAGGATAAATGTATCATGCACCCTTTGACACCCTCGGAAAAGTGCTTGATTTACAAGGCTTTTTCAGCCCCTAAAGCGTGACATTTCGCCCTTTGTTTCCGCTTGCGCGCGGCGGCCCTGATCCGTTTCATGGTAACGGCGCAGTCCGGGCAGTATTTGGCGCGGTTGGAACCGGGCCGGAACAACGCCCCGCATACGGCACACCGCTTCGCGTCCAGCCGGTAAAGCAGGGCAGTTTCCAGTTCCTTGTCCAGCGGCAGTACCGCCGCCCGGAACCACCGGCACAGCAGGGAGTAGGAAATGCTCTGGACACAGACACATTCCTCTCCATCGTCTAATGCAATACAGTTGCCACCGTCATAATTACAGCACTCATGCACCAGCCGCCGCGCGCGCCGGTATTGCCGGTAGTCCATGACGGGAATGGATTCATGCCGCTTTCGTTCCATAGCGCACATGGCAGCGGCACACAGGCGGCTGCTCCCTGGTAAGAAGCGGCTCCGGCATTTCTGTTCCGTCCGGCGCGGGCGGCTCCGGCTCTGGAAGTGTGATGGTGATAGTCACAACGATTTCGGTCATTGTCATAGTTCGAGTTCCTCCTTTTTCCTTGTCGGCTCATTCTTGGCAAGCTGTTCAGCGGTCTTTTTCAATTTTTCCACAGCTTTGAGTTCTTCCCGCATGGCTCGCATTTCCTGATATTGCAAGTTCTTCTTAGCGGTCAGGGTGTCTACCTCCCGCCGCCAGCTTTTCGGCTTGATCGGCTCCCCGGCAGCTTTCAGTTCATCCAGATACCGGGCGGCGGCTTCATAAAGGGCAACCTCCGTATAGTGCTGCTCCCGGAATTGCTCCCGCTTTTCCGGCTTCACTTTTTTAAGCTGGCGGCAGATTTCTTTGTGCTTCTCGTATTGCTCATACATGGCAATCCGTTCTTCCAGCTTTTTGATCTGGCGCTCCCCGCTGACGATCTCGCCGCGCAGATCATAATAGGCTTTATTCATGCCGGAGACTTTTTCAAAAAGCTCCTGCATGGTGGTAATGCCGTTGGCGTTCAGCAGATTGAAAAGCGCCGCCTGCTCCTGCAACTTCTTCACCCTGCCATAGCTGGAACGGGGCTGGCCGCTCATTTCCTGCTGTGCCGCCCATAGCTGCGACATGGCGGGTTGCTCCGCCTGCGGCTTGGCAGCTTCTTCCTTAGACCAGTTGTAAAGCCGGGTAATGCGGGCCTTGATCTCTTTCAGCAGCTTATTGTCGGCGGCGATCTGGCGGTTCAGGTCACCCTTGCGGGTTTTGATACCGCGCTTCTCCATTTGGAAAGCGGCAACGCCCAGATGGACAGAGGGGATCTTGTCAATGCCCTGGCGCTTATAGCTGCGGTGGTCGATCCGGTCTGACAGGCCGATAGCCGCCTGCGCCCGGTTCACATAGTCCGCCCACGCCTTGCGCCACAGTTCCACGTTCCCTTTGTCGTTCCAGTCAGTCGTATCTTCCCGGTGGTTCTTCCAGCCGCCTTTCCCGTCCGGGATTCGCTGGCCCCGCTCGTCCAGATCGTAAACCTTGCGGCACTTGGCTCCCCACTGGCCGGATTCTTTCAGCGGGCGCACCGTCAGCAGGATATGGACATGGGGATTGCCGTTCCCCTTATCATGGAGCGCAAAATCGGCGCACATCCCCTTGTCCACAAAGTTGTCTTTCACAAAAGAGCGGATAAGGGCAAGCTGCTGTTCTCTGGATAATTCGCGGGGCAGGGCCGCCTCAATGTCGCGGGCAAGCTGACTGTCCTTTGCTTTTTCAATCTGCTCCACGCTGTTCCAGAGAGTAGCGCGGTCAGAAAATTCCGGCGGGGCATGGGGCGGCAGCATGATCTCCGTATGGACAACGCCACGTTTCCGGGTATAGTCATGGGTCTGCCCGTCCCATTCGTTTGTCAGTTTCGTCCCGCTCCGGTAAGCGGCAGCTTCTACGGCAGACCGGCCCTTGCTGCGCTTCACGATCTTGACGGGAAAATGGCAGAAATCCATTGGTACAGCCTCCTTTCGGGTGGGATATATTGGCGACCTGGAGCATGACAGCCGCAGGGCGGGTGTCATGCTGCGCGGGGCGCACAAGGGGTTTGGGGAGAGTAGCTCCCCATCGCGCTCGGAGAGCGCAACAGCCCCCGGCAGGGCGCACAGCACCGGTAACGGTGCATAAGTGCGCCGTTGGAAATTCCATAGTTACTCCGTACCGGGGCTTTCAGGCTTGTCCTGCGTAAGCTCCGGCACTCCCGGCAAATGAGAGACAGTCAGCAGAAACGCTTTGACTTCCTCGCCGGTCATGGCAGAAATAGCAGGAAAGACGCTCTCTAAAATCGCCCCATGCTCGATCAGGCGGCGCGTCCTCGCCCTGCGCTCTGCGTCACTCTGGCGGTTTAAGAGAATCTTCTGCCGGTTCTCCAACTGACGGATTTCATTCTGTACTTTCTGTTGCTTTGCCTGTATTTTTTCCAGTTCTTTCATAGCGTCTCCTTTCACCGCTCCGGGCCAGTCAGCTTCTTGTCATGGTAAAGCCGCCCGATACCGACAGCGGCATGGCTGCGGATTTTGATTTCTCCTCGCTCCGCGCTTTTCTTCGCGTTCTTGTAACCCTCGTCAGAGAGAAAGAAGCGGTAACGCTCGCCGGGGAATCCCACCGGGCTGTCAGAGGTTAGGATGTCCACGACAACCATGTGGCGGGTATGGGGAGAGTACCGTTCCAGCCCGAACAGGTCATGCCCCAGCATGGGCGGCTCCTGCGCTCTGGCGGCGGCCAGCCGGTCACGGATGGATTGGTCGCGCTGCTCCAAAAACCGGGCTTTTGTGTCGGCAATGAACCGGCTGCACTCCGGTTCCGGCACTTCCAGCAGCTTGTCAATGGTATTCTCCACAATGGCTTTTGTCAGCGGCTCTTTCACCGCCCGCCGGACAGCCCGCAATTCGGTCAGGGTTGCGTCCTTGCCCCCTGGCATGGCGTACTGGTAGATCAGTTCCAATTCGCTCTGGGTAAATCTCATTCTTCAAATTCCCTCCATTTCTTTTTTGCAAAATAGCATTGCAGGCTTTTTAATCCTCTCTGCAAAGATTCATAGATCACATGGATACTCACGCCCTCGGCGTCCGCGATGTCCTTTGTTTTCCTCCCCTCCAGATAGCGGGCGCGGATTCGCCGCTCCTGTGCCGGTGTAAGATGGGAAAGCGCCTCGTCCAGCCGTTCCAGCGTCAGCAAAAAAAACCGTTCTTCCTCCTGCTCCATGAAAATATCCTCCGGTGATTTTTCAAATCCGCACAGCGCGGCGTTTTCAATCCCGTCCTCCCGGTCAAGGGAGAAGTACGCCTTATGGTAATAGATTTTGCGGCGGCGGTTGTTTTCTTCCCGGAGCATGAGCAACAGGGCCTCGGCCACTTCATCGCTGACCTCCACAAGCACATCCTCCTTGTAGCAAGGATAGTAATAGTTCCGCAGATTGATTGTTTTCATGGGCTTATCCTCCTAAATGCAGAGAGGACAGGCAGCTTCAAACTGCTTGTCCTCTCCGGTAATGTGTTGAGAGAAAAGTTCCTCTCACTGGGTAGCCAGAAAACAGGTCAATCGTTAGGGTGGTCGGCAAAATATTTTTTCATTTTTTTCCCGACCGCTTCAATGCTCTCGAAAACCGAAGTCTTGGAGCAGCCGCATAGGGCGGCGATCTCCGCATAACTCAATCCGTCCAGCGCATAGAGCAGGAACCGGCGGCGTTGCGCCTCGGTGCAGCCGTCCAGAACCGCAAGCAATTCATGGAGCGTTTCTTTCCTGCAAAGATAGTCCTCCGGCGTTTCACTATAAGCGCCCACGCCCTCGGTAAAAGCTATGTACTCGTCAAACTCCCGTCCGTCCCAATGCCGCCGCTGCTCATGTGCAAGGTTTTCCGTCTTGTGGTCGGCGCGGTCAAGGTATTCGTAAACTTCAACCGTAACTTCCACAGACAGGGCTTGTCCGTTATAATTGATGGTGACTTCCATCTGCCTTTCCTCCGTTCAGAATTTTTTGGAAAAATCTGAACGGGGCAGGCGGGGAGCGACACCGGGGAGAAGATAGAAAAACGCCCGGACAGCATGAAGCTATTCGAGCGCGATAAACAAAATATTCAACTAAAAAGCGACGATTTTCGCAATCGCCGATAGACTGCTCCCAATGAGCGGTCTGGATTTTTTTGACGGTGGTAAAAATCCCGTCAGAATTTGTCGGCGCTCAGATCGTATCATGTCGGCTCCCTCCTGTAAGCCGCCGAAGCTGCCAGCGCGTCATTCCATTTGAGGGGAAAAGAAACGGCGGCCTTGATTTTTCTCAAAGCCGCCGTAAAAATGTGTAGGCGCGTGAAAATACTTCTGCTGTGCGACGGCTTTTTTCTTTTGCCGTCGTCCGGCAGAATGGTCAATCTTTGCTTTTCATAGATGGATTACTATTTTTCTTGCTTGGTCTTTTTTCACCTTTTATGCTGTCTGATGTTTGCAGTAAGAGCGAACCGTCAACAACAGGAAAACAGGCATTTCAATCGCCGCTGTAATCAGAATGACATGCGGTGTCCAAAAACTCATTTCCCCAATATGAAGGAAATTGAAATTATAAAGCTGGTAAAGAAAATTGTTTTGCATACCGATACCTGAAGATGGCAAAATTGTGGAAAGCCATGTTGCACCTCCAAAAGCACTGTAAGTAAACATAGGCAAAAACAATACCACAATGGAAATTAGTAAAACCGTTAAAGAGTCTTTACACTTTGCGGACAGAAAAAGTGTGCAACTAACGCTTGCTAATACAGAAAGAAGCCCTGCCAACACTAAAATAATCTGGAGCTGTCCTAAAGTTATATTTGGTAGGTTTATGATTGAAAACAACATTTGAAAAGAGGTTTTCAGGCATTCCGTTCCAAATGCAAGGTTTATAATAGATAAGTGGATAACCATTCCCAAAACAAAAATTACTATAAAAATACAACAAGCTGTCAAAATCCGTGTAATCGCTAATTTCATACGTCCATATTTCGTACAACGTAAAATACTATCACTGCCTGTCTGATATTCATTTGCGAAAATCGGAGCTGCAATCGCTATACAAAGAATAGATAAAATAAAAATATACAATGTTATATAGTCAAAGGCATCTCTGCTCATGCCGGAATATAACAGGAATGGTTTATTCACATTGGAATATTTTGTTGCAGAAAACCGCGCCGCTGCGGAGTGTCCCTTTTGCTCCAAATTCATAATATCATTCAAATGAGACGCACATTTTTCATAAAAACTTTGCTCAACCTCATCGGGGTTAATATCCATCAGGTCTGCGGCCATACCGGTTTTAGAATCAGCAAAGGCTTCTGTTAATCCTTTCAGCATAGGACGGATGGCCATAATGTTTTCAATATATATGTCCAGCGGAACGTCATCAAGCGTCCCATATTCTTTTACATAGGATTGATAGGTCCGCAGGGCTTCCGCAAGTTTTTGCGGAGTAATTTCGCCTGCTGTTTTCTCGTAATAATCTTTCTTAAATTGAATTGCCGGTATACCATCTAATTCTATAACTTCTCCATTTTCTCCTGGTTGGTTAATAGATTCAAAACTGATTGGTAAATATGCCATTACAATAGACATTAGCAATGCAACGGTGAACAGGATTAAAGTACGGCGTGATTTCATAATTCGCTTTACTTCTAATCGAAATAAACGCATATCAATTTCCCTCCTTTTCATAGTCCGCCTGCGGAAATAGCCAAAGATACAAGTCCTCAAGACGCGGCGATATAGTAGTAGATCCCTCAATTTCTGATTTATCAGACAGATACCGAACAGACACTTGGTTGTTATCTTCTCCGCGCTGGTTGATGATGCGTAAACGCATCTCATACTGACCCAAATCTCTATCTGGTATGGTACAAGTCCAGACTTTTCCCTCAATTTGTTTCACAAGTTCGTCTGTTGTCCCCACATCAATAATCTTTCCATCTTTCATAATTGCATTTCTTGTTGCGATATACTCAATGTCAGAAACGATATGGGTAGAGATCAATACGATCCGGTCATGGGAAAACTCGGAGATAAAATTTCGGAACCGTACCCGCTCTCCCGGATCAAGCCCGGCCGTTGGTTCATCCATCACAAGGATTTTGGGGTCATTCAACATAGCCTGCGCAATCCCTACACGGCGCTTCATCCCACCGGATAGCTTGGAAATCTTTTTCCTTTTCACATCGGAAAGGGTTAAGATATTCAGCAGATAGTCAATCTTCTTAGTCGTTTCGCGAGCCGGTACATCTTTCAGAGCAGCAATGTATTCCAGATAATCTTTGACGGTAAAATCACGGGAATATCCAAAATCCTGCGGCAAAAATCCGAAAAGGCTGCGGTAGTCTTTTCCCATCTTGTGAATGTCGGTTCCGTCAAAATAGATGTTTCCGCTGCTCGGTGTCATAATATCCGCAATCATACGCATGAGGGTGGTCTTTCCCGCTCCGTTTGCACCCAGCAGCCCCCATACGCCGGTTGTCAGAGTAAGACTGACATCATCAACAGCGGTCTTATCCTTAAACTTCTTGCTTATGTGTTCCATTTTTAATTCCATAAGTTTACTCCTTTCGCTTAGACAAAAATACTGCCCCTGTTCAATACCTATTGTATCGGACAAGGGCAGTGCAATCTCAAAGATTGGACACGAAATTTCCTAAGTAATTCCTAAGATTTCACTTCAAATTGCCTAAGCGGAAACGGGGAGTATGACCACAAAAGAAATCGTCTCATTTTCACTGGTAACAGTAATCGTTCCACTATGCAGATGTATAATTTCTTCCGCAATCGAAAGTCCCAGCCCTGCACCTCCTGTATCGGAAAGCCGGGCTTCGTCCAGACGGTTGAATTTTTCAAATATGCCTGCAAGCTGCTCCGGTTGAATTGTCTTTCCATGATTTTTAAAGACAATCCGAACACAGTCTCCCTGCTTCTTTGCTTCTATTGTAATCTCTGTCTGTGGGTAGCTGTATGCTGCCGCATTTTTCAGGAGATTACTAAAAACCCGCGCCAGTTTTTCCGGGTCGGCATTTACGGATAAATCATCATCCGCTGTAATGGTGATTGTATTGCCGTTTGTAGAAAGAGACGGGTATATTTCATCTATTATCTGTGCAAACAGGCAATGCAGGTCTACGGTTTCTTTCTTTAATGAAACAGTGTGTGCATTGTATTTGGTAATTTCAAAAAGCTCATTTAGCAGTTTTTCCAGCCGGTCAGCCTTATCCAGTGCAACCTTGACATACTTTTCTTTCTGTAGTTCGGGCATATCTGGTGCCTCATGGAGCAGGCTCAGATAACCGATCACGGTTGTCAATGGTGTGCGAATATCATGGGCCAGATACATGATAATCTCATTCTTTTTGTCCTCGGCTTGCTTTGCGGCCTGCCTGCTTAATAAAACGGACATCTTGATCTGGTTTAACTGCCGCTCGGATTCTTTCAGCGGGTCTGATAATTCCACCGGCTGATCGCTTTCCTCATAAACGGTTTGTGTTGCAGAAATGACCTCATCCAGATATCCCCAGGGCTTGTTCCAAAAGTAATTAAAAATGCAGATAAAGCCGATGATTAAATAGACAATAAAAATGACATCTGACCGCCAATGAAACCATGACAAAATGGTGCTGTCAGATTTTGAGAACGCATATTCCAGAAACAAAGTTAGTCCCAAACCTACCACAGCATACAAGAACAGCGACAAATATAAATGCAGTCCTAGCCGTCTTTTTGTAATCGTTTTTTTGTTTCGCATAAGCATACCTCCCTCAATTCGCAAGCAAAAGAAGCGCCAGTAAGCCAACGATAGCAGCACTTGTGATTACAGCAAGAATAAAAAACAATTTGTCCGCTCTGGCCCTGTTTTTGAGCAGCCGGACCATAATGCCATATAAAGCAATTCCTAAAAGGCCGCCCGTGGTGTTAGTAAGCAAGTCGGTAATGTCAGAACGGCCTACGGCAAGGATATATTGAGCCGTTTCCAGTAATAAACTCGATCCAGCGATAATAACCAGCTTTACATGGAATCTGCTTTCTGGCAAAAGCATCTGTAAATAGATTCCCATAGGGATAAAGATCAGAAGATTCTCCAGCACTTCTTTTATGTGGAATCCCGCACCGACTTCATTATCGTAGTGGAACGGGATCAGGTTCACACTTCGCAGAGCGTCCAGATCGCTGATAGAAAATTGCAGTTTAAATAGTATAATCCAGATCAAAAGTGCCAGATAAATCAAGAAAAGAACTGACACCCATGGTTTCAATTTCCTGTTCATTCGTTTCCCTTTCTCTTAAATCTTATAACCTACGCCCCAGATTGTTTTAATATATTGTGGCGTATCAGATGTGTCTTTCAGTTTTTCGCGCAGATGCCGGATATGCACCGTAATGGTGCTGCTGTTTTTGGAGTAATATTCATCTTTCCAGACTGCATGAAACAAGTCCT
Source organism: Oscillospiraceae bacterium (assembly GCA_022835495.1). Lineage (NCBI taxonomy): Bacteria > Bacillati > Bacillota > Clostridia > Eubacteriales > Oscillospiraceae > Oscillospiraceae bacterium. Next base: position 1,858,902 of record BQOK01000001.1, on the reverse strand, counting down.
CAATGCTCACAACATTTCCTGTGTTTTCCAAAAGAACCTGTAAGATTGAAAATTCTGTCGGGGTCAACGATACTGCTTCGCCCTCCAACAGGCACTCATGCGTTTGAGTATTCAGCCGCAATTTGTGGTAGGAAAGCTCCGGCTTTGCTTTTTTCTCTACTGCGGGAGCAGAATATTTTTTATAGCGTCTTAGCTGGGCCTTTACCCTGGCTACTACCTCCAACGGGCGGAACGGTTTTGTCACATAATCATCAGCGCCTAACGTAAGCCCGGTGATCTTGTCTGTTTCTTCAATCTTAGCCGTTAGCATGATAATGGGATAGGTGTATTTTTCGCGAATAAGCTGGCAAAGAGAAAAGCCGCTCATATCCGGGAGCATAATATCCAGTATTGCAAGATCAATCTCGTTATTTTCAATGCACTGGATGGCATCCTGGGCGCAGTAATACTTATAAACAATGTAGTTCTCATTTTGTAAATAGACTTCCAACAGGTTTGCAATATCCCGCTCATCGTCTACAACTAATATCTTTTCAGCCATATTATCAACCTCATTCTGTGTTCCTATTTTATCAAGTATAGCAGACGTTATGCTGTCAGTCTCAATGATTTACATGAGAAATTATTAAGATTTTCCTAAGCCCGTAAACACAGCTGCCTGCTCTATAACTTGTTATGAAAGCAAATGCTCCGCAATTTTTAATCATTTGATTACCGATGTCCTTATTATACTTTGTCCTTTCACAATAGTGCAAGGTGGGAAATGCACTGAACGTGTTATAAAAATAAACAGAGGCCGCAAAAATGACAAAGCTAATCAAAAATCAGTTCTGATAGTACAATTTCCTCGGCCTGCGCCCTGCAATTATTTGCAAGCCCCACCCACTTCATTTGATCGGCGGCCTTTAGTTCCTCGGTCGCACCGGCGGCTTTCATAAGCTGCGGCATGAGAATGTCCATGCGCGCATTTGCCACCTCGTCAATCTCTAACAGGTGGGAATACAGCTTCTCAGAGAGTAACAGGCTGCTGTAAAGGGCGGGGCGGTATTCTTTCAAATACCGCTGCCGCATACGCCCATACTTGCCGATGGGCTTGTCCAGCTGTTCTGCCAGCTTCAGATTTGGGATGTAGTAATCTCCAACACGGATATAGGTCAGCTCTTTCATGTGAAATCCTCCTTTGTCATACAGCGGCGCGGGTCTGCGCCAGGGCTTTCTGCGGCTCCTGCTTCGGTAACTGGCTCACTGGAATAAACACGCCTCTTGCCATATCCTCTGCCCGGATAGCCGCTTTCTTAGCGTCCATTTCCGCTTTTTTCTTTGCCTTGATCTTGTCCTCATACCGTTTCTGTGCACCGCTGGCTTTCCGCTTCAAATAGTTCTGATGAAGCCTGTCCTTGCGTTCCTCTTTCTTCCGCAGGGCTTCTAATTCCTCCGGGGTCAGATCAACTTCCCCGAAGTGGGGCGGAACATATTTTCCGACAAAGTTGAAATAAATCTCAATCTCCTGTGTGGTTTCAATGCTGCCTTTCCGGTCGCGTTCATGGACAAGGATTTTCTCTACAAACTCATTGAGCATGGCGGTTGTCAGATTGTCAAAATTCTCATACTTGTCAATCAGCGAGATAAACTTCTCCGCAGATTTCCGTGTCTGCTCGTAGTCCCGGATTGCCTTTTCCAGCTCTGCGATCTCGCTGGCAAGCTCCCCCTGTTCTTTCGCGTACTGTGCGTCAAGGGCGGCATACCGGGCATCCGGCAGCTTGCCTAACACGTTATCCTCATAAATCCGGCACATCAGCTTTTCCAGTTCCCCGGCGCGTTTCTGTGCGGCGGCCAGCCGCTTTTTCTTTTTGGAAATGTTGCTGGCCTGCTGTGCCGCCTGTGTCTCCTGAACAGTCCGAACAAACTCAGTGCGGTTGTTCTTGGAGTAATCGGCAATCGCCCGGAGCATATCGGAAACAAGGTTCAGAACCGCGCTCTCGTTGATCCGGTGCTGTGTGGGGCAGAGGACGCCCACCGGTGTCTTGCTGTAATTGGCACAGGTATATTGCGAAATACGCTTGCCGTTGTTCATGCGGTGGACATACATCTTTGCGCCGCAGTCGGCACAGTAGAGAAGTCCGGTCAGAGGGGCGGCCTCGCCCCAGCCGTCCGGGTATCGCTTCACATTCCCCCGGATGCGCTGCACATTATCAAAGGTTTCCTGGTCGATGATTGCTTCATGGGTATTTTCAAAAATTGTCCATTCGCTTTCATCGACATAGTGGCTTTTCTTGTCTTTGAAGTGCTTGCGGGTCTTGAAATTGATGGTATGGCCTAAGTATTCGCGCTTTTTCAGAATATTCACGATAGTGGACGATCCCCAGCCGTAAATGTCTTTGACCGTCTTATTTTTGTTCACGCCCTCGCCGTACCGGGCAAGGTGGACGGACGGGATTTCCACTTTCTGCTGCTTCAAAAGCTGTGAGATTTGGTACGGGCCGAATCCCTCCATTGTCAGCCGGAAAATCTGCTTGACAACGGCGGCAGCTTCTTCATCCACAAACCAGTGTTCCCGCTTCTCGTCCCACAGGTAGCCGTAAATGACAGTGCCAGTCAGGTGCTTTCCGCTCATGCCTTTCGCCTTGAACACGGATTTGATCTTCTTGCTGGTATCACGGGCATAATACTCGTTCATAATGTTGCGGAAAGGGGTAAAATCGTCATCGCCGTTGATACTGTCCACACCGTCATTGATGGCAATGAGCCGCACGCCCTTGATTCGCAGAATCTCCATGATCTGACCGACTTTAAGATAGTCGCGTCCTAACCGGCTCATGTCTTTGATGATGATTGCCTCCACACGGCCAGCCTCGACTTCCTCCATCATGGCATTAAATCCGGGGCGGTCAAAGCGGGTTCCTGAAATTCCATCGTCCGTAAAGTGGGTCGGGTTGGGAAAACCGTTGCGTCTGGCGTAGTCCTCCAGCATGGATTTCTGATTGCTGATGGAGTTGGATTCTCCATTCAGTTCATCGTCATGGCTCAATCTTTCGTACAAAGGTGTTATTTTAGTTTTCAGCATGACGATACCTCCCTCCGAATACAAGCTGTTCCTGCATGCAGCAGAGTGTTGCTCCATTCTCGCTCAAAAGCCGGATGTACTCTTGGAATTGCGGCATATCCCTTGCAATGCGGGAAGTGCTTTTCACCAGCACTATGTCAGCCTTGCCGCTGCAAATTGCCTGACTGACCTCATTAAGCCCGCCACGGTCTAAAGTTCTTCCGCCAGCATATTCAGCGGAAATACCCACGATTTCAAGCCCGGCCTGCTCTGCAAATTGCAGGAGTTCTTTTTTCTGCAATTCCAGTGAAAAACCGTCATTGTGTGCTACGCGGCAATACAGGTATGCTCTGGAACCTTTCATGCTGTCGCCCTGCGGAAAAGGCCGATACGGTGGGAGTGTTAGGGGTGTTGATGATCTCATCATAGCGTTGTCCTCCTGAAATGAAATATGCTCTAAGTGTCGCTTCACTAACCATGAGAAAAAATCGTGATTAAGAAGTCACTTAGAGCATATAACACCCGCCGCTAAGCGATATTTGGCATATTGGCGCACGGCGAAGTGATGCGGCTCCCGTTTTGCCAGTTCCTCAAACATCAGATCGACGGGATTTTTGAAGTCCTCGTCGTCCTCCCGCACCTCCATGGTGTTGATCATCTCGATGAGGGTGGCGAAGTTCTGCTCCTCCACCGGCGCTTCGTAGTAGATATACCCGATGAGGGCCGTGTAGAGCAGCGTCTCCGCCTTGCGCCAGAAATCGTCGCCGGATTTTCCGTCCCCCTGCGTGTTGGCAATGAGGGTCGTGACCAGCTTCAGAATGTCCTTCTCGCTGTGGAGATACGCGAAGGGGTTGTAGTGGTGGGACTTTTTGAAGTTGATCGTGTTCAGTATCTTGATTTTATACAGGTTCCGCTGGAGTAATTTTCCACATTCGACCACGATGCTGCCTTTTGGATCGGTGACAACGTAGGAACTGTGAAGCTGCATGAGGTTGGGCTTGATGAAAAACCGCGTCTTGCCGCTGCCGGAGCCGCCCACCACCAGCACGTTTTTGTTCCGCGCGGTTTTCGGGTCCTTGGGTCGGCTGTTCATGGTCAGCCGCTCCGTCTGGGTGAGAATGACGTTGTTGGTAAAGGTGGGGTCAGTGTAGGGCTTGATGTCCTCTGCGTTGCCCCATGAAGCGTTTTGTCAAGTGCTTTTTTGAGTTATTGACGCAAATTCTTGTGAAAGTGCGAAAGTGCAAGGTGCAAAGGGTCTGCGTTTTGCACTTTCAGCTTGCGGGTTCGGGCGGCTGCTTCTTCTTGATGAAGTTATACCATTGACCGCCGACACGCCTTGCGCCTAAAATACCGCCCATGTTCCGCTTGGCGTTCTGTACCGTCCTCTCGGATATTCCGGCTTCGGATGCGGCCTTTACAATGTCCTCACTGGCAAGCTCTTTCCCGTCTGCGAGTAAGTCAAGTATCAGCTTCTCGGCCTGTTCGGTTTTGGTGGCGGTGTTCCCGCCCGCGCCGGACAGCAGCTCGTCGGCGGTTATATCGTATTCGCCTATCCATGAAAAGCCTGTTTCCGGGTCAAGGCAAAAGGCAACGGGCTTTCCCTCCGGCGCAAGAGAAGATTTGTCATGGACGATAACGCGCACATTCGGCTCCCGCTTCACGCGCCCGATCAGCAGGACGCTCCTTGCTGCGGCGCGGAAGTCGATAGAACCTAATCCCCGGTATGCGCTCTGCCCTCCGGCGGCTTTGTTGAGGTGTCCGATAAGGATAACGGCGCACCCGGTACGCTCGGCAACATCGGCAAGGCGGCGGAACATGGGGCGCACTTCGTTTGCCCGGTTCATGTCGGTCTTTTCGCCCATGTACGCCTGTATGGGGTCAAGGATAATCAGCCGCGCCCCGTTCTGCGTGATTGCCTTTTCTATGCGCTCGTCGGAGAGGGTAAGCTCCCGTTTGGCTTCATCAATCACAAGCACGCGGTCAAGGTCGGCTTCGGCTTCTATCAAGCGGGGCTTGACGGTATCGCCCAGCCCGTCCTCGGCGGTCTGGTAAATCACCTGGAATGGCGGCAAGGGCTTCATTCCCGGCAGCGTTCCCCCGGTGGTGCAGGCGGCGGCAAGGCGTAGGGCAAAGGTAGTCTTGCCCTCGCCGGGGTTGCCTTGCACAATGGTTACTTTCCCAAAAGGGATATACGGCTCCCATAGCCATTCAACGGTCTGCGTGTCCACCTCGCTCATGCGGATAATCTCGACGGTTTCTTCCTGCGGCGGCTCTTTCAAGCCGTAAACCGCTTCCCGGATATACTTCCCGTCTGTGATTTCCGCCCGGTGCTGCAATACCTCGTTCCAGTCCTTGTAAAGCGGCACAAGGCGGTGGACGGTCAAGCCCTCCGGCATAAGCTCCGCAAGGCGGCTGCAAGCGTCGTTTCCGGCTTGGTCGCTGTCAAGGCAGAGGTAAACGGTCTTGATATTCGGGCGGTCAGAGAGGAAACGCAACAGGGCTTTTTCTCCCACGCCGCCCAATGACAGGTAGCTTTGCTTCTGCCACGCCTTTTTGAACAGGCAGAGGAAAGATAACAGGTCAACGGGAGCTTCAAAGACAAAAAGCCTTTCGCCCTCGCCCCGGTAGCAGAAATTAAAGGCTTTGTCGCTGCCTTTCACATCAAGCCGGAAGTTTCCCGCCGTTCCCTTGCTGTGGGCGTAGCGCGGTATTCCGTCCTCATCCCTCCCCACAAATACGGCGTTGTGGTGGGCTGCGTCCTCGTAAATATCGCCGCGGGCAAAGAAAAAGCCCGTCACATCTTCATCAATGCGGCGGGCTGCTGTGAGGTAGTTCCTCGCTGTCCGGTTGTCGCTGTTTGGGGGCGGTAGCCGGAAGTCGGAAAGGGACGCGGGGCAAGGTCTGTCCGGCGGCGGTGCGGCTCCCTTTTCCCCTGTGAGAAGTTCTACGGCTTCGGTGAAGCTCCTGCCGAAAAACTCCATGACAAAATCAACGGGGCCGCCGCCCTTGCTCTGGCTGTGCCTGTACCATTTGTTTCCCCGGACGGTCAAGCTGTCATGCCGTTTCCAGCGGTATTCATTCCCGGCGCGGGTAAGCTGCTCGCCCTGCCCCCATACCCGATTTGCCGGACAGAAAAACAATCTGTATAATGGAAAGGGGTAATGAAAAATGTCAACCAAAGAACGAAAGCACCCAGCGCCGCCGCGTTACGATGAGGCCTTCAAGGCGGGGGCAGTGCGGATGGTCACCGAGCAGGGGCGGCCCAGCCGGGAGGTGGCCGCGGAACTCGGCATCTGCATCGACACGCTGCGCAGCTGGCTGAAAGCGGCGGGCGCACCATCGCCGGGGCAAGCTGACCGCCAAAACCGCGACGCCAGACGCCTGCGCGAACTGGAGACGGAGATTCGAGCACTGCGCAAGAAGCTTGAAGAGAAAGACGGGGTCATTGACATCCTAAAAAAATCCGTCGGCATACTTTCCAAACCATAGAGGACAAGTACCGGTACATCCGTACGGCCCGCGCGGGGGCCTCTGTGGAACTTGTATGCCGACTGCTGGAGGTCTCCCGCAGCGGGTACTACGAATGGCTGGGCCGCAAACCCTCTTTGCGCCGGCAGAAGGATCAGGAACTGAAACGCCGGCTGCTGAGCCTGCACCAGCGTTATCCCGCCCTTGGGCTGGACAGCCTGTATCACCTGATCCGCCCGCAGCTTTCCTGCTCGCGCAAGCGCATCCACCGCCTGATGAACGAGATGAACATCTCCTCCACGCGCAGGCGTGCCTACAAAGCCACGACCAACTCAAGACACGCGCACCCCATCGCGCCCAATCTCCTTGCGCGCCGCTTCTCCTTTGACAAGCCAGACACCGCATGGGTCGGCGATATTACCTATATCCCCACCGGCGAGGGCTGGCTCTACTGCGCTGTTGTGAAAGACCTTTGCACAAAGCAGATCGTCGGCTACGCCTTCTCCGACCGCATCGACACAAATCTCACTCTCGCCGCCCTCGGCATGGCCGTCCGGCGCCGCAAGCCTCTGCCCGGCCTCATCTTCCACTCCGACCGCGGCGTCCAATACGCCGCCTACGCTTACCGTCAGCGTCTCGCCAGCCTCGGCATCCGGCAAAGCATGTCCCGCAAGGGCGATCCCTATGACAACGCCGTGGCCGAAAACTTCTTCAGCTGCCTCAAGTGCGAGTGCGTCCATCTGCGCCATTTCGCCTCAAGGGCACAAGCCATGGCAGACGTCTTCGCTTATATCGAGACCTTTTACAACCCAGTGCGCCCGCATTCCTCTATTGGCTGGCGTCCTCCGGATGCCTTTGCGCGTGCCTTGTCTGAGCATCCCGCCGCCTGAGTGTGATACGACAAGATATCCTGCGTTTCTTTCTGTTTTTTCTTCATTTTTACTGTCCACGAAACCGGGAAGGGCACACCCTGTGATTGCAGGAAAGAAACAAGGTCGGCTTGGTTCGCCCGGTCTATCTGTTCTTGGGTGTAGTACAAAAATCTCAACTCCTTTCATCGTTCTAAGTCGTGCCGCTTGGCGCGGGTCTGCTCCGGCTGGTCGGCGTTCAGCGCAATATCAACGCACTTGCGGATATTGTACAGCTCGGCAACCTCGGCGCGGGTTTCTTTCAGCTTGGCATATTCCGCTGTTCTCTGCCCGCTGAGAGTGGCGTACTCTTTTTCCCATTCAGAGATAGGCAAGGGTGGCTTTGTCCCTTTCGGCAGATTTGCATGGAGATAGCGGCTCGCTGCGTTCCATAGGGTAAGCTCGGCGCGGTGGGCTTCCTCGTACCTGTCGCGCTTATTCGTCCAGCCGTTTTTCAGCTTTTTCAGCTCGTCGTGAATGGGCTTGTACTCGGTGTAGTTCTTCCCATACTCAATCAGCTTTTGCAATTCTTTCATGCGCTTCTCGGCGGTTTTCATGCCCTCCCGGATAGCGTCGGCTTGGTCGCTGACAGAGGAAAGGGCAGCGTCCAGCTCGTCAAGGGTGGAAATGCCGCGCTCCGCAAGGAAATTGACTGCCTGTGATACGGTTTTCAGTTCATCGGCTGCGTGCTGCCTTTGCCAATACTGCGAATACTTCCGGCTCTTTTCTCTCTGAACGCTTAAATACTTCATCAGCAGATTTGCAAGGCCGGGGGATTGCGGGGGCTGCTCCGGGGCGGTTTCCCGCGCCTTGAACAGCTCGCCAATCCATTCTTTGAGCTTTCCAATCTGCGCCCGGATTTCCCGGATAAGGCGGTTTGCCTTTTGGATATTCCGGTTCAGCTCGCCTTTCTCGGTGGCTATGCCTTTCTTCTCCATTTGACAAGCCGCCACGCCCATGTGGACGGTGGGTAGCTCGTCAATGCCGCGCTCGGCGTTGCTGCGGTGGTCGATACGCTCCGGGCGTCCGGCGCGTTCAAGGTAGGCGTTTGAAATATCCGCCCATGCCTTGCGCCATAAAAGCGCGTTGCCCTTGTCGTTCCAGCCTGTGAGGTCAACTTTGTGCGTCTTGTATCTGCCGCTTGGCAAGCGAATACGCTCGCCGTTTTCGTCAAGGTCATATTCCTTTTTGGACTTCGCCGCCCATGCGCTGCGCTCGTCAAGGGGACGCATGGTAAGCATGATATGACAATGGGGGTTGCCGCTGCCGGTGTCGTGAATGGCAAAATCAACGCACATTCCTCTGGAAACAAATTGAGAGGAACAGTATTCCCGGACAAGCCGGATCTGTTCCTCTCTGGATAATTCTATGGGGAGTGCTGCGTCAATCTCTCTGGCAAGCTGGGCGTTCCCGGCTTTCTCGTAAAGCTCCACACTGTTCCATAGGGTAGCGCGGTCAGAGAAAGAGGGCGGGGCATGGGGCGGCAGTAGGATTTCCGTATGGACAACGCCACGCTTGCGGGTGTAGTCATGGGTCATTCCGTCCCACTCGTTTGTGATTTTCTCGCCGCTTCGGTAGGCGGCTGCGGCAACGGCTGACTTGCCTTTTCCTCGGCTCACAATGCCGATGTTACAATGGTAAATGGCTATGGGTATCACCTCCCGGATAGGATAATAAAACCCGCAAAAATAGTACAGACGCGCAAGCGGGTGTACTGTTTTTTGTGGGTGTGCAGGGATAGCCGCGTAAGCGGCGCAAGGGGTGCAGCCCCTTGTTGCGGCAAAGCCGCCATATCGGAGCGCGGGGAAGTTCCCTGTGCGGAGATAAGCCCTCGGCAGAGCGCACACGCCCGCAAGGGTGTATAAGTGCGCCCTTTGTTCCAAAGGGATTATTCTGCGTTCCCGTCCCCGGCTCGTTTTTTCAAAAACTCCTGTGCTGGCTCGCTCGTCAAGGCAAGCCGTAAAAAGGCTTTCGCGTCCTCGTCCGGCATGGCAATCAGCTCCGGCACAAGACTCTCCATGAAGCCGCCGCGCTTGCAAAGCCTGTGGTTTCTCGCCTTGCGTTCCTCAACGGATAGCTTCTGCTTGATGATTTTCTCCCGGTTCTCAAACTGCCGGATTTTCTTCTTGCCGTCCTCAATCTCGGCGGTCAATTCCTCGCGGGTTTTCTCTCTCGGTTTCGTCATGGCTGGTCGCTCCTTTCTGCTCACGGGCAAAAGAAAAGAGCAGCCGTTTTCAAAATGAAAATAGCTGCTCTTGGTTAAATATTTAGTTGTTCAGCAATCGCATATCTACCCTACAAACTGTAAGCCTATTCTGTCGTTATGTTGGGAGATGTGTTATCAGAAATCGCCCATTCACCAGATTTTGTATCTTGGGTCAGGTAGAAATACTGTTCTGTGTAACCGTCATCCAAAAATGTTTTTGTATGGTCATACTCTACATAGTATTTCGCCCATACCACAACAAAATGCTCTGCAAGGTATTCGTCCGTCCATCCTCTTTCTTTTGCAAGGTCGCTGCCGGAGTACATTTCGATAACACGCTCTGTTTCGCTTTCGTCCACTTTGATTTCATCCACACGCACAGAAATAGTGTACTCTTTACCAGCTTGTCCTTCAATCGCACTTTGAACAGTTTGAACAGGATCAGTAGATGGCTTCTGGAGCCACGGGTCAAATAATCCAAGCTCATACGCCGCAAAACCACAAAGGGCTAATACGGCTATGACAGCCGCAATTAAGATACCCCACTTTCGAGGTCTTACCTTCGACATATGCGATTTGTCATAGGAAAGAGCTTCATCAACATATTTCGTATCAAGTTCGCTCATGGCGTCGGAAAACTTCTTCACATTCATATGAATACCTCTCTTTCTATCAAATATTGTTTCATTTTCTCTCGGATACGGGTCAGCCGGACGGAGATGTTTTTCTCCGAAAGCCCCATAAACTCGGCTATGCTCTTATAGCTATCGGCAAACCAATAGCGGCGCATGAAGATAACGCGGTTTTCGAGTGTCAGCGTGTCCAAAAATTCTTCGATGATACGGGCTAACTCCCTGGCTTCAATTTCATCTTCCACGGTTTTCTGGTCTGCGATATAGCCCTCGATTTCCTCTAAGGCAATCTTATAGTGTCCGCTTCGTTTTGCTGCTTCCTTTCTCCAATAGATTTTGAGTGAAATGTTCCGAACGATTTTCACGATGTAGCTGAGCAGCGGGTTAGGGCGTACCGGGGGAATGGCGTTCCATGCGCCTAAGTAAGCGTCGTTGACGCATTCCTCCGCGTCCTGCCTGTTGTTCACGATGTTGTACGAGAGGTTGTGGCAGATTTTTCCGTATTTAATGTCCAGCTCCCGTATGCCTTGCTCTGACCGTTCAAAGAACATTTCTATGATTTTTTCATCGTCTATCATCTCACCGCCTCCTTTCCGGCTTCACCTATATACTACGGTTTTAGCGGCGAATACTACATCAAATCCAAAACTTTTTCAAAAAAATTATACCACACTTCGCGTGAGATTGCTCGCGGCAGATTTCGCCGCTTCGCTGGCGGCTCTCCGGCGTTCCTCACTGTATGGGGCGGTCAGACGGAAAGAGAAGCGGCCTTTCTCAATATCAAACTCCATGCAGCCCGTTTCCGGGTCTGCGTCGGTCTGCTGGCAGATCGCCGGATAACGGCGGCTGTATGCAAGCAGACGCTTTTTCAAGGCGGTGTTGTGGGTGCGGATATGGATAAGGGGGGCTTTCTCGTCAAACCAAATATCTGTGGTCTTTTCCTGCTTGGTAAGCCCTGTTCTCATGCAAGCTCCTTTCTGCGTCCCTGTTACGCAATAGGGGCATTTTTCGGGTGTTTTCTCCGGCTCTTGACTTGGGGAAAACAGCGTTTTTGACGATAAAAACCGCCCGGACGGGGAATGGTTCGTCGGGGCGGCTGTTATCGCAAGATTTCCGATTTTTCCGGCTCTTGACCGTCAGACGCGGATAAACGCGAACTGTCGGCAAGTATCAGTTTGAGCAGCTTGTCGCGGAATGTTTCTGTGCTGCTGTGATTGAAAAATAGCTCCGCAACAATGGTTTGCCCGTTCCTCTGGGTCGTGATGATATTGTCGGGGGTCTGTTCTGCCATAGGCGGCTCCTTTCTCCGGGCGCAAAAGAGGGACTTCCCGTAGCCGGAAAATCCCTCTTGGTTGTCGGTTATTCTGTTTTACTGTGCGGGCTGTGCGGCGGCGGCCTGCGCCTTTCTCCTTGCCCGGTATTCCCGCGCCTTGATACGGTCATATTCCCGCTGCTTTTCAAGGTTTCGCGCCCGGTACTCCCTTGAATACTGCCGGTGGTAGGCGCGGCTCTTTTCCTTTTTGGCTTCTTCGATTTCCTCCCGCATTTGCCGGATTTCCTGCTCGGTCGGCTCTGCAAGCTGCGTCACTTCGTTCTCAAACCTGCCGATATAGTTGAAATATATGCTGATGTGCTGGATTGCGTATCTCGCCCTTTTCTGGTCGCGCTCATGCACTTCAATCCGGCTGATAAACTCGTTGAGAATGGCAGGGGTAAGGTCGGTAAAGGCGGCATGGCGTTCCGTCAGCTTCAAAAACTTCTGCGCCCGTCCTCCCGCGTTCTCATAAGCGGATAGCTGCTCTTGCAGCCCCGCAAGCTCCGTTTTCAGTGTGTAGTATTCTTCTGAATACTTCTGCGACATTTGTTCGTAGCGGTCTTGCGGGATAGTGCCGAGGGCGTTGTCCTCATAGAGCTTATTCAGCACCTTGTCAATCTGTTCAAGGCGCGTCGTGATTTGCGGGATACGCTTCTGCTGCTTCTTGGTCTGGTCGGTCTGCTGCATGGCAAGGTTCTTTTTCACTAAGGCTTCAAACTCCGCCCGGTTGCTGATAGAATAGTCCTCGATTTTCTTCAGCACTTCCGCGACGGTCTGCATGAGCAAGTCAGCGTCAATGATGTGCGGGGAATGGCACTTGGGGTTTTTGGCTTTCCCCTTGTGGTACTCGCTGCAATAGGCAACGTGCCGCTTGCCGCCGTTCCTGTAATCTATGCGGATGTGCATTTTTGCGCCGCAATCCTTACAGAAAAGCAAGCCCGACAAAGGGTGGATTTCCCCGTCCCCGTTGGGGCGTTTGACGGGCGCGTTTTCTAAAATCCGCTGTGCGGTTTCAAAGTCGGCGCGGTCAATAATCGGCTCATGCACGTTCTCGGTTATCTGCCATTGGCTCCGGTCTACATAGTGGTTCCGCTTGTCCCGGAAATGCTTTGTGGTCTTGAAATTGACTACATCGCCGCAATACTCCTGCCGCGTAAGGATATGGGTCAAAGTGGCTTTGTTCCACTTGCAGCGGTTATCCTCATTGAGCGCCTTGTTTTTGCACGTCCCCCGTCCCCGGTCTTTCATGTAGAAAGTGGGGGTAGGGATTTGCTCGTTTTTCAGATACACGGCGATTTGGTTGCGGTTCTTCCCGCCGATAAACAGACGGAAAATAAGGCGTACAACCTCGGCGGCTTCCTCGTCGATTATCCAAAAATCCTTGTTGTCTGGGTCTTTCATATAGCCGTAGGGGGCTTCGGTGGCAATCGGCTTTCCACTCATGCCCTTCGTCTTAATGCCCGTTTTCACTTTCTTGCTGATGTCCTTTGCGTACCACTCCGACATGATGTTGATAAAGGGCGCAAACTCCAATGTGTCGGGCTTCTCGCTGTCAATGCCGTTGTTGACCGCAATAAAGCGCACGTTGTTCCGTCTGAATATCTCCATAGCGTTGCCGACTTGGAGATAGTCGCGCCCCCAGCGGGTAAGGTCTTTCATAATGCAGACGCCGATTTTGCCGTTTTCCACATCGTCCATCATACGGGAGTAGGCAGAGCGGTCAAAAAATCTGCCGCTTTCGTCATCGTCGATGTAGTGCCGGATATTGGTTAGGTGCTGCCCTCTGGCGTAGTTCTCCAAAAAGATTTTCTGGTTCTGTATGCTGTTGCTCTCGCCGCCGTCCCTGTCCTCGTCGCCTACGGAAAGGCGGGAGTAAAGGGCGGTGATTTTGCTATAATTAGTCATGTGCATAACCTCCTGTGCGTCCATGTAGAGTTCCTTTACACTTAAAATTATGCACTCCATCTTGCGCTGCCGTACTCGATATTCTTCCGAAACTTCCGCGCGTTCTTCCCCTTGACGTAGACGGCAAGCCGGATGAGCAGGGCGGCGGCAACGCCCACGCACAGGTCGATGGGGTGGAAGCTGGGGAGCGCGGACTGAAATGCGGCGGCGAAGCCCTCCATGATGTGCAGCGCCTTTTGTGAAAAGTCCGCGCCGGGAGCCAGCCGCGCCGCCTGCCCCAGCTTGGTGGCAAAGAGCGCGATAAAGACATAGGGAAGATTGGGAAGCAGGAGCTTCTTTACGTTGATCTGCTTCATAGCTCCAGCCCCTTGTCCTTGTTCCGAGCTTTGTCCGGCGTAAGGGACAGCACCTTCGCCTTGAGCGCACGGAGCTGCTCCAGCACCGAGGGTTTGTCCTGCGAGGCGCGCCTGACCTCCTTTGCCGTGTACTCCTTGAAGGCCGCCGTCAGTGCGTCTGCGTCCCGCCCCTTGAAAAAGACCAGGTATTTCGGCGGGGACACGCTGCGGTCCTTCTTCACGGCGAAATCCACGCCGTACTTTCGTGCCACGCGCTCAAAGGATTTGATATTGCTGTCGGTGATTTCGATGTTGGACACGCCCTGATTCTGCCCGATGAGCTGCTTCACCGTCTGCTTGCCGGTGGGCTTCTCCGGCGCGGCGCGCGCCTTTGCCAGCTTTTTCTCCTTGCGGCTGGCAAGATATTTGAGAATGGCGGCCTTCAGCAGCCGCGCCGTGAGCTTGGTTGCGCTGATGACCAGCGTGACCGCTCTGTTTTCCACTTCCTCCTGCATGGGTCATCCCTCCTTTTTCGGTCATATTCAGCCCTTGCCCCGCAGCCCGTCGCCGTACATATCGTGGTTGACGAGGGCGGAATAGTAGCTGCCTATGGTGCTGGGAGCGTTGAACAGCGAGGCAAGCAGGTATTTCTTGATGTTGCGGACGTAGGTGGTATTCTGCCTCAGGCAGTCAAAGACGTAGCCGATGTGCATGGAATTGACGCGCAGCAGCTTTTCCTTCACCATCTCAGCCGGGTACTCGTCTCCGGCAATCACGATGGTTTTCTTACGGGAGCAGAGGGTTTCCGCAATGAGGTCCACCACCTCGTCAAGCTGCTCCCTGTCCTGCCGCGGGTCCTGCACGAGAATGTCGTACTCGATATTATCTTTGACGATCTCTCGCGCTTCCTCGTATCCCATCCCGTCATATCCCGCGCCCTGCAAGGGGGTTGGGGGATAGATTGAATCAGGATTTGATGTGTCCGTAATAGATTCATCAGGAATTTCTTTTTCTTTATTTCTTCTATCTTTATTTAATTGCGCGGGCTTTTCCGTATATGGCTCCTCCGTATCCGGGGTATCCAGATACGGGTTTTCCGTATCTGGTGAAGCCGTATCCGGCAAGGGCGGATGCGGGGATTCATAGATGGTGTACTCGGTGTCGGTGATGCGCCCGCGGCTGTCCCTGAGCTGGCGGCGTACAAGGTAGCCGTGCAATTCCAGTTCCTTGAGCGCTGCGCCGATGGCGTCCACGCCCTCCTTGCAGATGGCGGCAAGCCCACGGGTGGTGTAGTCCCACTCATCTGTCAAAGAGAGCATTTTGGACAGCAGACCGATGGCTTTCAGCGTCAGGGCGGTGTCCCGCAGGTGGTAATTGGACATGACCGTGTAATTGTGGTTCTTCTCCACGCGAAATACTGCCACGGTGTTCACCTCCCCTCAGAGGGAAAAAGCAGCCCCGCAGACGGAGCGTTTCCCCCTGCTTCGCGGCGGATGAGGCGGCGGAGGGTATATTCCCGCTGCCCGCGCCTTGCGGTGATTTTCAGGGCGTCCAGCCCGAAACGGGCGATGAGCAGGGCGTTGATGAGCAGCCGGAACGCTTCGTCCGGGATGATCTGCGGCTCCGCAAGGTCGCCCTGCGTGACCTCCGCCGTGTGGCAGTAAAGGCTCTTTGCCGCCATAAGCAGCGTGTAGTCATGGGATGAGATGCCGCGCCTGCGGGCGTAGCGGAAGTCGATGCCGCCGCGGAAGAAGCAGTTGAAGGTCCTGTCCGCAAGCTCTTTGCTGGAGGTCAGCAGATACAGCGCGGCGAAGAACTCCGGCGTGTCGCGCTCCTTGCGGCAGCCCAGCAGCAGCCGCAGGGTCTCCATGCGCTTCCTGTGGGCGTTGTCCTGCCACATGGTGCCGGGAAAGCTCTCCGCCAGCCGCATGATTCTTGCGGTCAGGCGCGGACGGTACGGAAACAGCTCCGCGACGGCCTCCGCATAGCCCACCGTACCGGCTTCCATACGCTCGGCAAGGCAGGAGCAGGACAGGGCGGTGCAGCCCAGCTTTTTGACATATTCCGTGCAGAGGACGCAGGAAACGTCCTCCGGCTTATACTTGAACGTGTTGATATACATGGCTTTGCTCCTCTCTGGATATGACAAAACCGGGCAAAGAAAGCTCTCTGCCCGGTCGGTGTCGTGGTTGTCTGCGATTGTATTCGGTTATCTGGACTGGTCACGCTGGCGCTTGCGCAGCCATGCGTCCAGCAGCTTCAGGATGGTTTCCTCCATCTTCTGCGGCGTATAGGAGCGCGGGAAGTATTTGCGCAGCTTGTCCGCCGAGAGGACGACGTTGTAGCCCTCCGGCTTTTTTTGCTCCATCATGATGTCCAGCATGGTGTCGTCGTTGAGCTTGCCGTCGCGGGAGAGCTTTTTCATGCGCTGTGCCTGCGAAAGCGAGGGCGTAGCCTGTTCGCTGTCGATGGCGGTCAGGAGCATCTGCTGTTCCTCCGGCTTGAGGTAGGAGATTTCCACGGCGGGAGTCATGCCGATCTTCTTCTCGTCCACCATCTGCTGAAGCTCCGGGGTGAGTTCGGTCAGGCGGATGTAGCGGCGAACAGTATCTCCGCTGACATCTGTATTTTTTGCAACTTCATCGTCAGCACGGAACTTCGCCGCAATTTGCGGCGAAGTTAAATCATGCCTTGCACCTTGCCTCTTGATAGCCTCCAGCTTCATTTTATACGCCTGCGCCCGTTCAGAGGGCAGGATATTCTCCCGCTGGATGTTGCTGTCCACCATGAGGATGGTGGCGGTGTCGTCGTCCATCTGCCGCACGATGCAGGGCATGGCGGAAAGCCCCGCCAGCTCGCTGCCGTGCCTGCGCCGGTGTCCGGCGATGATCTCATAGCCGCCGTCCTCGCGGGGACGGACGATAGCCGGGGCGAGAACGCCGTACTGCCGGATGCTCTCCGCCGTTTCCTGCATGGCCTCGTCGTCCCGCACCTTGAATGGGTGGTTGGGGAAGTCGTGCAGCTCCGACAGCGGGAGCAGCGTGATTTTATCCTCTTGCGCAGCCGCAGCGGTCTTTGCCCCGCGCTTCGCTTTGCTTTTCGGTTCTTCCATGTTCGTTTCCTCCTGTAAAATGCGGCAGGAACGAAAAAAGGGAGAATGACCGCAGCTACCGCCATTCTCCCATGAAAACAACTATGCGATTGTGATTTCAGCCCTTTGACCGTCTGAAAGAGAGCTATCTGATCGAGAGCCATCTCGCCGCAAACCCGCATGAATACTGGATTTTTGCTGTTTGCGCTTCACCTTCCCGAACGACGTATGTTCAATGAATTTTACGCCCGTGATACCAGCCGGAAAATTCGCTCTGTGTTTAAGTCAAAAGGCATGAGCGGCAAGCACCTGACCGGCACTGTGATTTACGGCTACTTATGGGACGAAAAACGGGAGCATTGGCTGGTAGATGAGGAAGCTGCCGAAGTGGTGCGCCGTATCTTCGCCCTCACGCTGGAGGGATATGGGCCTTATCAGATCGCCTGCAAATTATCCGCAGACCGGATTGAAATTCCTGTCGTACACCTTGCCCGCTTCAACGAGGGTGTGAACCGTTCAAAGCCGGTCAAAGACCCCTATGGATGGGGGTCATCTACCATCGTGAACATTTTGAAAAAACGAGAGTATTTGGGGCACACCATCAATTTCAAGACCCGCAAGCACTTTAAGGACAAGAAAAGCCACTATGTTTCTGAGGACGAGTGGACGATCTTTGAGAATACCCATGAAGCCATTATCGACCAGCAGACCTTTGATCTGGTGCAGAAAATCCGCAGCAATGTACGGCGTTATCCAAACGGCTGGGGCGAAGCAGCTCCCCTCACAGGCTTGCTCTATTGTGCAGATTGTGGCGGCAAGATGTATGTCCACCGCACCAACAATGGCAGGCGGATTTCTCAATATACCTGTTCCAATTATACCAAAGTTCCGTGTGGGACACTATGCCCTACACAACACCGTATCAATGAGAGTGCTGTTCTGACATTGGTTTCTGACACGCTCCGGGCTATCGCTGAATATTCCAGAAATGACCGGACGGAATTTATTCACACCGTTCAGGAAACGCAGGTTGCTCAACAGAGTGCCGATATATCGAAAAAGCGCAGGCGTCTGGCCGCTGCTCAAAAGAGAGCCGGAGAACTGGAAAAACTGATTTGCAAAATCTACGAGGACAATGCCCTCGGCAAGCTGCCGGATGCACGATATAGGGCGCTTGATGCACAGTATGCCAAAGAGCAGGACGCACTTGAGGTTGAAATTGCAGAGCTGGAAAAGGCTGTTACCGGCTATGAGCAGAGCCAGAAATCAGCGGAGAAATTTATAGCCCTGATTGATAAGTACGAGAATTTTGACACGCTGACAAACACCATGCTCAACGAGTTTGTAGAGAAAATCCTTGTCCACGAACGCGTCCGAAAAGGCAGTCAGGACACCACGCAGGAAATTGAAATCTACTTCAATTTTTTAGGACGCTATATCCCACCATCCTTGCAACCGGTTCCTTTAACCCCGGAGGAACAGGAAGAACTGCGGAAAAAAGAAGAACGCAAGGACAGGCTTCATCAGAACTATTTGAAGCGGAAAGCCAGCGGCGCACAAAAACGGTATGAGGACAAAATCAAGGCGAAGAAAAAAGCGGAAATGGACGCTAAGAAAGCCTTGATCCGGGCTGAGGATATGAAAAAAGGTATTTTTTCTACTGTCGGACAGCTACCGAAAGAAGAACCGCGCAAAGGCAGCATAGCAGCCAACGCAGCAGTCTAATCATCATGGAGCAAAGGAGAATGAATATGAGTAAGTTGACTTACATTCGTTGTGGAGATTATGATATACCCAACCTAAAACTTTCTGTGCAGCCGGAAACTTCTATCGGCAAGTACGGCAGGATGCGAAAATCCTACCTGAAGGAACATCGTCCTATTCTCTACAACCAACTGCTGATGAGCGAGAAGCTGTATCCGCACCTGATAGAGATTGACCGGACAACGCAGGAGCGTATGGACACCATGTTACCTCACATGATGGAGGCTGCGGGTGTCACTGAGGAACTAAAAGCCTGTGACCCTATGCGTTGGGTGGGGCTGATGAACACATTAACGGCACAGATTGAGGAAATTTTAATCAGGGAACTGATTTGCAGCTGAATGGGAGGTGCGGGAAATGCTGACCTTTGAAAAGGTTTTGAAAGTGTTTCAGGCATATCTGGATGATGACCCTTTGTATGAGGTGGTTCAGACCAGCCACGGTTATACATTGATGGCATGGGAACCCCACCGGAATGACTGGTACAGCGCAGAAATACAGAAAACTCCGGAGGATTTACGGAACGCTTTGTTGGGTACATACGCCAACTTTCTGGAAGATAAGATTACCGGAAATGACCGCGAGCTGACTGTGACAGAAACCGGAGAAATCCAGCAGAGGTGCCGGGAACTTTGGGAAAAGTGCCGGGAAACTTGATATAGAAATGCCAGAAGGAGGCCGCGATTATGCGTCCTCCTTCTGCTTCGCAGTCTGTTCCATTTTGAGCGCCCCGTCTATGGCACCTTCGATAATCGGCAGGTATTCTTCAGGGCAGAGTTTCAGCTTGTGGCTGACCCGTTGCCGCTGTGCGCTTTCTTCCCGCATGATCTCCGGGTTAAAATACCGTTCCACGGGAAGTCCGCAGACCTTAATCAACTGGATCATCACAGGCAGGCTCGGAATCGCACCTTGATTCTCAATGTTGGCAAGGTACCGCCATTCAATCCCAACCATTTCTGCCAATGTTTTTCGTGCCAGGCGCTTTGCCTCTCGTGCGGCTTTGACATCTGCACCGAAGGTTTCAAAACCGGGACAATCTTCAACTTTCGCCATATAACATCACCCGGTTACATTGTATAATTCATACTTTGCCCGTGGAATGTTTCTATATGCAGGTTAGTTGAAGTTTATAATTCATATTCCGTTTCTTGCATTGTTCGAAAAAGAGAACTATAATGTACTCTGTGGAGGTGCGAAATGGACTATATGACATTGAAAGAGGCCGCCGAAAAGTGGGGCGTGACACCTCGTAGGGTAAATTATTATTGCGCCGGTGGGCGTATCCCCGGCGCTGTGAAAATGGCCGGTGTTTGGCTACTCCCTAAAACTGCGGAGAAGCCGCTTGATGGCCGGACAAAACAAGGGAGGTTGCTGAAACATGAATAGCGTTTTGATTATAGACGATGACAAGGAACTTTGTGCCTTGATGAAAAAATGTGTGGAACAAGAAAATTTATCTGCGGTAGTAGCACATGGCGGCTTAGAGGGTCTGAGGCTACTGGAAAAAAACAAGGATACCTGTTCACTAATTATTCTGGATGTGATGATGCCAGATATGAACGGGTTTCAAGTATTGCAGAAAATCCGAGAGAAAAACAATGTGCCGGTGCTGATGCTGACCGCCAAAAGCGACGAAGAAGATAAGGTTTCTGGTCTGCGGCTGGGGGCGGACGATTATCTGACAAAGCCGTTTGGAATTAGCGAACTGATGGCTCGTGTCAATTCTCTAATCCGGCGCTATACCACCTTAAACCCTGTGACTGGAAACGAAGCCGCCACCATGCTTCTGAAAGATATGGTAATTGATAAAATCAACCGAACCGTAACGGTTCAGAATCTCCCGGTAGACTTGACCGGCAAGGAGTTTGACTTGCTTCTATTTCTGGCGTCCAACAAGGGACGGGTCTTTACTAAAAAGCAACTTTATATGCAGGTGTGGACAGAAGAATATGATTTTGACGACAATAACCTCATGGCATTTATCAGCAAACTGCGAAAAAAAATCGAGCCAAATCCAGAGCAACCTTTTTATATCCAGACTGTCCGCGGTGTAGGGTATCGCTTTAACAAGGAGGCATGAGCATGGAGATTAACCTTTATCTATTGTTGTCTTTATTGATTGCCTTGCTGGTAATCAGCTATCTTCTGGGAAAACTTCACCGTGTCCGTGGTCAGCTTTTTCTTATTAGGGATGCCCTAAACGATATAAAAGCCGGGAATTTGAATCGCCGTGTATTGACACGGGAAAGCGACCTGACAAAACAAATCTGTTATGATATTAACGAGATTGCCATGAGCAGCCAATCTCGGCTTATACAGCAAAAGCAATCCGAACAGGCTTATAAACGGCTTATGACAAGCCTTTCCCATGATGTAAAAACCCCTCTTGCTTCTCTGGTTGGATATTTGGAGGCTGTGGAAAGCAAGATGGTAACAGGAGCTGAGCAGGAAGAATACATTCGGGTGGCTATGGAAAAAGCCCACCACCTGAAAGATTTTGTGACCGCCCTGTTTGAATGGGTGAAGCTGGATGCCGGGGAACAGATTTTTCATTTTGAGGTCTGCGACCTGAATGAGCTTTCCCGTGACATCATGGCTGATTGGGTGCCGCTGCTGGAAAACCACGATCTTAGCTATGAAATTGAGATACCCGAAACAGAATACATGACACGGGTTGACTCTACCGCCTACACTCGTATTCTCAATAATTTACTGCAAAATATCCTGACGCACAGTGCTGCAAGCAAAGTTTTCCTGACCGTGACTGAAACGGAGCAGCAGGCAAAAATCGTTGTTGCTGATAACGGCAATGGGATTGCCGCCTCTGATCTCCTGCATATCTTTGAACGGATGTATCAATGTGATCACTCCCGTTCTGCCAAAGGGAACGGGCTGGGCCTTTCGATTGCCAAAGAGTTAGTCAGTATTCATAAAGGAACGATTACAGCCGCCAGTGTTCCCGGAAACGGAACAACCTTTATCATCATACTTCCGAAAGCTCTGTGATCCCACAGAGCTTTTTTTGAAAAAATTTTATCTCGGCAAGGTTATGGCAAGGTTTGCGTTTTATAGTTGGAACCATGAAAGGAGAAAACCGTATGACGATTATTACAACTGAAATCCAGAAATGGAAACGGAATAAAATTGTCTGGTGTATTTTGGCTCTGACACTTCTGCTTGGAGCGTTTGCAATTGAGAGGGCTTGCAGCATTTCAAGGAGCAGTCCCTTTATGGATAGTTTTGGCGACCTTTACACACTGGCCTTTAAGAATCTGTCCAGCCTGTTTCTGCCGATTGTGCTGGGAATGTTTGCAACGACACTGTTTTTCGATGAACACAAAAATGACACGATGAAACAACTGCTTATCATCCCTATTACAAAAGCACAGCTATACTTTTCAAAAGTCGCTGTGGTTATTCTGATGTCCGTAGGACTGTGCCTGATTACTTTTCTTTTGTGTGTTGTCGGTGGGCTGATTGCCGGAGGCTTTCCCGATCTGAACGCCCAAACACTGATGGACGCTGGTCTTTTGTATCTGGCAGGTGGTATTCTGATTCCCATAGCCATGCTTCCGATTGTGTTTCTTTCCGCGCTGTCAAAGGGATATATCTTGCCCATTGGCGCAACGCTGCTTTATCTGATTCCCGTAGTCATTGCCCCGGCTTATCTTACGGGAATACACCCGCTGGCAAGCGTGATGGGGATTTATCCCCATATTTCCGAAGCGGCCGCAGCTATGGTAGAAAGCCTGATGCAAGGCGTTTTATTCAATACTTCGCCGCTTGTTTGTGTCGGTTCGCTGCTCTTGATCGGTGCTACATTTGCCGCCGCATCCGTAGTGGCTCTAAAAAAGCAATCTTACTGAAAGGAAAGACCTATGAAACGATTGAGTTGTTTATTACTCGGTATTCTGCTTGTTTTTTCTCTTTGTGCCTGCCAGCAGGCCGCTCCATCTTCCGGCGAGGCTCCCGACCAACAGGCCATTACGGAAGAAGCAACCGAATACTTTAACCAAATGATGGATGGAGATTTTGAAACTTTCTTCAATGCGTTGCCGCAGGGCGTACAGGACAATATTTCTGCGGAAACGATACAGGAAACATGGGAAGAAGAAGTCGATAAACTGGGCGGGCTGCCGAAGAACACTTCCCCGGATGTGTCCTGCTATGTGCCGGAACACTCTGACCAAATCCGTGTTGAATTTGTCATTCCTTGTGACAAAGGCAATTTCAAAGTATTCATCAACTATTTCCCGGATGGCAGCCTTTACAACTATGTTATCTGGAAGAACGAAACAAAATGAGAAAGCGAGGTATTTTTATGAGTGATCTTGTGATTGAAACCAAAAAGCTGACAAAGATTTACGGGGAACAAACTGCCGTTAATTCTGTGAATCTTCATGTGAAACCGGGTCGGATTTATGGACTTTTAGGACGCAACGGAGCCGGTAAAACCACAATTATGAAAATGATTTTGGGCCTTACACCAATCACTTCCGGCGAAGTGGATGTGTTCGGACAGAACATCAAAGGCCATGAGAAACGCATTTATCCCCGTATTGGGGCCATCATCGAAACTCCCGGTTTTTATCCGAATCTGACCGGCACAGAAAACCTTGAAATTTTTGCGAAGTTGCGAGGGACACCCCAGCCCAATGCCGTCAAGAACGCGCTGGAAGTTGTGGGATTGCCCTACAAGGACAAAAAGCTGTTCAGTAAGTATTCCCTCGGCATGAAGCAGCGCCTCGGTATTGCCAACGCTATTCTGCATGACCCGGAGCTTTTGATTTTGGACGAGCCGACCAATGGACTTGACCCTATCGGTATAGCCGAAGTGAGGAACTTTATTAAGAATTTAAGTGTGGAGCGTGGCAAAACCATCCTAATTTCCAGCCATATACTTTCCGAAATTTCACTGTTGGCAGATGATATAGGCATTATCGACCACGGGGTTCTGCTGGAAGAAAGCAGCATGGATGAATTAGAAAAGAAAAATCGGAAATACATCCAGCTTCAAGTGTCGGATATTCCAAAAGCCTCTTTAATTTTGGAAAGGCAATTCCATGTGACCGATTATGCGGTGCAGGACGAACACAACCTGCGGCTTTATGACACCGCACTGGATATGGCGGCAATCAACAAGGCCCTTGTGGTGCAGGATGTAGCTGTTATCAGCTCCCAAATCTGCAATGATACCCTTGAGGATTATTTCAAACAGATCACAGGGGGAGAGGGAATTGCTTAAATTGATACAAGTTGAATTTCTAAAACTGCGCCGGAGAAAGTTTATCTGGCTCATGCTGCTGGCGGCGCTCTTTATGCCACTGGCTGCCGTATTTTACTTTTCAAGTGTCAAAGGAACCGGTGTGGACCCCATTATGTTTTACAAATGGACAGCGTTCAGCTATACCCCGTGGATCATCCTACCGGTAGTGCTGGGGATGTTGTGTACCATGCTGATGTATAACGAAAACCAGTATGATATGCTCAAACAGCTTTGGATTGTACCGGTCAATAAAATGGCATACTTTTTCAGCAAGTTTGCTGTGGTGCTGGTGTATTCCATTTGCTTTATGCTAGTCACCGCAACGGCGTCCATTCTGACCGGCGTACTATCCGGTTATATTCCCTTTGACAGTGAAAGTGTCCTTTATCTTTTGCGGAAGTGTATGGAAATTTCTCTGTTGACCGCCTTTGCGGTGTTACCAGTACTGGCGGTTGCCGCAGCGCAAAAGGGCTATATTCTCCCTGTTTGCCTGACGCTGATTTATACATTCCTCGGCTTTATCCTCTTGATGGTGAATATGTACCTACATCCGCTGTCCAGTATGACCGCTATTGTTATGTATGATATTCCGGGTGTTGTATTCGATCAGCCATTAAATATTCCAGCCGCATTTCTGTGTATTGGTGTATGGGCTGCTGCTTCGGCTGTATTGGCGAATGTGGCATTGGTTCGGAGAAAGTGAGGTGCAAAAAATGATGAAAGATTTGCTTTGGGCGGAGAGCCAGAAACTCCACCGTTCCAAAATACTCTGGATTGCTGGGTTTGCAACAGTCATGGTAGGGTTAATCGTCTTTGCACAGGGACAGTTTACATTCTATGACCGCCGATATATTGACGGGGCTGGATGGTTTATGACAGCGGCCCAATCCCTTGCTACCTTTTATGTTCTGCCTGCTGTAATTTCCCTATTGGGAAGTTATATGATTTGCCGGGAGGAACAGGAGGATACCTTAAAATCTCTGCGGCTCATTCCCGTAGATGAAGTGAAACTGACACTTGCCAAAATGATACTTGCCTTTGTGTTCAGCGTTCTGATTTACCTTTTACTTTTTGCAATTACCTTTCTTGTCGAGGCAGTTTTGCATTTAGAAGCACTTTCCGTTGGCCTTGTGTTAGAAAATCTGAAAATATATTTTCTGGATGGGGTAGGCGTATTCTTTGCAATTTCGCCTATTATCGCTCTGGTAGCGCGGATGAAAAAGGGGTATTGGCTGGCTCTGGTATTTGCAGAAATTTATTCGTTTGCTGGATTATTTGCGAGTATGTCCCAGCAGTTAAAGACGGTATATCCCATGACAGCCGTTTTCAATATCTCTGGTTATTATAATACAAATATGTTTCAGGTTTTAATCGGTGTTGTAATTCTGATGGTTTGTGTGATTTTGTCATTGTTAATTTTGAAAGGATTGAACCGCAAGACTAAATAAATGCAATATATCTAATGATCTGCCGGACGACGGCAAAAGAAAAAAAGCCGTCGTAAAGCAGACACATTTTCACGCGCCTAAGAAGCGGCGGCTTTGATTTTCAGAGCCGCCGTTTCTTTTCGTCTATCCTAAACCAACGACGACCTAACACCGTGTAAATCCACGGCGGCATATAGGAGGATTGCCGCCGTGTCTATTTTTGTCTTTTTTCACAGTACCCATGATCTGCACCAGCTAAAAAAAGCCTGTTCCCAGCAGCGGAGCAATGCGGCCAGCAGTATGCACTATACCATGTAACCAAACAGCAAAATATATTCCATTACGCTCGTATGGCTTTATGCCGTCCGGGCGCTTTTTTGTCCCTATGGAGCCGGAACATCGGGTCAGCATGGCCCGAACTTTATCCCCGGTGCCGCGCCCCGCCGCCTCATTCAGATTTACCAAAAAAATCTGAATGGAGGAAAGGCAGATGGAAGTTACCATCAATTATAACGGACAAGCTGTGGCCGTGGAGGTTACGCTGGAAGTCTATGAATTTCTTGACCGGGCCGATCACAAAACGGAGAACCTGTTCCATGAACAGCGGCGGCATTGGGATGGCCGGGAGTTTGACGAGTACATCATTACCACCGAGGGTGTAGGGGTCTACGGCGAAACGCCGGAGGAATACCTTTGCCGCATGGAAACGCTGCATGAGCTGATGGCTGTTCTGGACACCTGTACCGAGGCCCAGCGCCGCCGGTTCCTGCTCTATGCGCTTGACGGGCTGAGCCTTGCAGAGATCGGTGTGCTGTGCGGCTGCTCCAAAGTGGCTGTTTATCAAAGTGTGGAGGCGGTCAGAAAAAAATTTATAAATTTCTTTGAGAACAGGCTTAACGAATGACCTGTTTTCTGGCTACCAGGTGAAAGGGATCATTTCCCTTATCTCAGCGAGGGGCGGACAGCGGACGAGCTGCCCGCCTCTCCAATTTTCAGGAGGTAAGCCTATGAAAACAATTAATCTGCGGTGGATGTATCCCCACTACCGGCATGACGAGTTTGTGGATGTTACGGACGAGGTATGGGCAGCGATGTATCAGGCCCAGCGGGAGATGGAGAACTATGAGCGTCGGAAAGTCTACCACCGCGCCTACTATTCTCTGGACGCATACAGCTGGCTGGAAAATTACGCACTGGAACACAGCAGATCGCCGGAAGATATTTTGCTGGAACGAGAAGAAATGACCACCCGCCTATATCTGATTGCAGCTCTGCCGGTGGCTCTGGCTCATGCCACTCCGACACAGGCCCGCCGTGTTCACGCCTACTACATTGCTGGTATCAAGCAGCCGGAAATCTCTCGGATAGAGGGTATCCACAGCAGCAAGGTTAGCGTTGCCATCCGCCGGGGTCTGCGGAATATGCGCCGCTGCTATGATGGCCTTTTCCAAACAGAGTGAGGGCGTGCCTATGCAGACTATCAATCTCAAACAATATTATCCATTTTGCAAAGAGGACATTTTTTTGGAGGTGTCCGATGAGATCGTCGAAGCGTTTCTTCTGGATAAGAGAGCCGAGGCCGCCAGAGATCGCAAGATGTTCCGGTATAAGGCGTTTTATTCCCTCGATTGTAACGATGGAATCGAAAATGCCGCCATCGGCTGGGCGCAGCCATCGCCGGAGGACTACCTGATAGAAAAAGAAGAATTAGCCGAATACGAAGAACTGATACGGCGATTGTATGAAGCCATTTCTTTCCTGCCGCCTATGCAGGCTCGCCGTGTCCACGCCCGCTATATGCTGGGTATGAAAGTGAAAGATATTGCCGCAATGGAGGGTATCACGCCATCACAGGCGGGAAAATCCATCCATGCCGCACTGCGGAGGCTGCGCCGGTACTTTGCTCGACAGAAATGGATGGTCAATCTATGAGTATTTCCAAAGAAAAGAGGTGCCTGACATGAACGAAAAAATTACAGCCCACCCCCAAAAAGAAGAACGGGAGAAAGTCCTGAAGGAGATTCGGCAGCTTGAAAACCGAAAGAAGATTTTGGAGAACAAGCAGCGGAACGAAGAACGCAGGGTTCGCACCCGCCGTCTGATTGAGCGCGGAGCCATTTTGGAGGGTATTTTTCCGCTGGCTCCCAACCTTTCCAGCGCAGAGGTCAAAGCATTTCTGATTGCCCTGTCCCATCTTCCGGGGGCTGCGGAATTGACTGCAAACCTGCCAAAATCCGGGGACACGCCATAAGTCCCTTGTTTACAAGGGCGCACTTATACACCGTTGCCGGTGCTGTGCGCCCTGCCGGGGGCGTTGCGTACTTCGTCCGCGATAGGAAGCTACGCTCCCCAAACCCCTTGTGTGCTCTGCGCAGCCAAACACCCGCTTTGCGTTTGTTCGGCTCCACAGAGCCTGTTATCCCCTCACTGAAAGGAGGTGTTCCCCATAGATTTCTGTCATATCCCCGTCAGTATTATCAAGCGCAGCGCAGGCCGTTCTGCCGTTGCCGCAGCTGCTTACCGCAGCGGAACCAAGCTGACAAATGAATGGGACGGAATGACCCACGACTACACCCGGAAAGGCGGCATTGTCCATGCGGAGATCATGCTGCCTGCCCACGCCCCGCCGGAATTTGCAGACCGTTCTATCCTCTGGAACAGCGTGGAGCAAATCGAGAAAGCAAGGGACAGCCAGCTTGCCCGCGAGATCGAAGCAGCCCTGCCCCGTGAACTATCCGGCGAACAACAGCTTGCCCTTGTGCGTGCCTATGTGAAGGACAACTTTGTAGACAAAGGAATGTGCGCCGACTTTGCCATCCATGACAAGGGAACCGGCAACCCTCATGTCCATATCATGCTGACGCTCCGGCCTCTGAAAGAAAATGGACAGTGGGGCGCAAAGTGCCGCAAGGCATACGATCTGGACGAGAACGGACAGCGTATCCCGGATGGGAAAGGCGGCTGGAAAAATCATCGGGAGGATACAACCGACTGGAACGATAAAGGAAATGTGGAGATTTGGCGGGCAGCGTGGGCAGCCTACACCAACCGGGCGCTGGAATCTGCCGGTAGACCGGAGCGCATTGACCACCGCAGCTACAAGCGGCAGGGCATTGATAAAATCCCCTCTGTCCATCTGGGACCAGCCGCCAGCCAAATGGAAAAGCGCGGTATCTGCACCGACAAGGGAGAAGTAAACCGGCAGATCGCCGCCGACAACAAACTGTTGAAAGAAATCAAAGCCCGCATTACCCGGCTTTATCGCTGGTCGAAAGCCGAAGCGGAAAAACCACAAACGCAGCAAAGCAGCTTGACCGCCTTGTGGGAGGCCCAGCAGCAGTTGAACGCTCCCCGCACCCGCACCGGCAAAATCCGGGCTTTGCAGGAAAGCGCTGCACTATTCAGCTTTTTGCAGGCAAACGGCATCCAGTCTATGCAGCAGCTTCATGAAAAAATCGCTGATATGAACAGCCGTTACTATGACCTGCGGGGAAAGATCGTCAAGGCTGAGCGCCGGATCGCCACTCTTACCGAACGCGGGGAGATGTGGGAACAGTACAACCAGTACAAGTCCATCCACAAACAGCTTGCCAAAGTAAAGCCGGAAAAGCGGGAACAGTTTGAGCAGCGCCACAGCCGGGAACTGATTCTGTATGACGCAGCGACCCGGTATCTGAAAGAACTGAAAGACAACGGCGAGGCAATCACCCCAAAGGCATGGCAGCTGGAAATTGACCAGCTGGCCGCTGGAAAGCAGACGGACACGCTTGCCATGAAATCCATGCGGGAGGATTTGAAAGCAGTGGAACGGCTCCGCAAAACCGCCGAGCAGCTGTCCCGACAGGAAAGGGACAAGCCTCACGACCGTGGGCCGGAGCGGTAAAGGCTACCGCGTTTTGGCGTACCCCTGTCAAGTGCGTCGCATTTCACGACATACTTTTGCACACAGAAAAACCGCCGTACAGGTTTCCCCATACGGCGGCAGACTGTTTATTTGCCGAACAAGTCGCTGTGTGTGCCGGTGCGGGCCAGCGTCAGCACCAGAACATCATCTTCTATGCGGTAGACAAGCAGCCAGTCCGGGAGAATGTGACATTCCCGATGGCCTGCCCAATCGCCGGACAGGTCATGGTCACGGTTCTTATCCGGCAGCGGTTCGCCCATCGCCAGCAATGCTACGACCTGCTCCAGCAGCTCAATCTTCAAGCCACGCTTGATGGCTCGTTTGTAGTCCTTTTTGAAACTGGTCGTGTACTTGACGATATATTTGGTTTCTTTCATCTTTTCAGGTCAGCAAATAACTCGTCAAGGTCATTGTAGCCCTTTACAGACGGGTCTTTTGCAATCCTTTCCGCTTCCAGCATGGCAGCAACCGTTTCTTTGTTCGGCTGTTCCAGCCTTACTTCAAAGGGAATGCCGCCTTCACGAAGCGACTGGCGCACAAAGATGTTAAACGCCGTAGTCAGGTTCATGCCAAGTTCAGTAAACAGTGCGTCCGCCTGCGCTTTCAAATCTGCGTCCATGCGGATACTGATGTTTGTGGTATTTCCAGCCATACGATCAACCCCTTTCTGCTGGCAATTATAGTATATGCCTTTTGCACGAAGAAAACAATACTTTGCACGAATATTTAACAATAAATTCATTCAAGGAGGTTACCTGATTTGTGAGAGAAATCATTTATGAAGAACGACAAGACTGAACCTATCCCCGTCATGGATTACCGCCAGTACCGCAGAGCGCGGAGGCTGGTGCATGAGTGCTGCAACTACATCGACGGAAACTGTATCGCCCTGGACGATGGGGAGGAATGTGTCTGTGTCCAGTCTATTTCCTACTCCCTGTTGTGCAGGTGGTTTCGGGCGGCGGTATTGCCGCAGGATAAGGAACTGGAAACGGCGCTGTTCCACCGGCTGAATGCGAAGAAATGCGCCATATGTGGGGCGCTGTTTACCCCCGGTTCCAACCGGGCCAAATACTGCCCGGAATGTGCCGCACGCATGAAGCGGGTCAACGCCGCAAAGCGCAAGCGAAAACAACGGGAGAAATGTCACGCTTTAGGGGCTGAAAAACCCTTGTAAATCGAGGCTTTTTTCGAGGGTGTCAAAGGCAGGCTGA
Source organism: Oscillospiraceae bacterium (assembly GCA_022835495.1). Lineage (NCBI taxonomy): Bacteria > Bacillati > Bacillota > Clostridia > Eubacteriales > Oscillospiraceae > Oscillospiraceae bacterium. The sequence goes on along the minus strand of BQOK01000001.1, from coordinate 1,828,424 downwards.
TAGATTTATCCTCTGACCCCTAAAACGGCCTTAAAATGCGTATAGAATCCCCAGAGAACCCCCAAGGAGGAACCCTATGTCAGACAACCGAAAATATTATTACCTGAAACTCAAAGAAAACTATTTTGACGATGATTCCATCGTGCTGCTGGAAAGTATGCAGGATGGTGTGCTGTATTCCAACATTCTGCTCAAGCTGTATCTGAAATCGCTGAAACATGGCGGGCGGCTCCAGCTTGACGAGGACATCCCCTACACGGCGCAGATGATCGCCACCATTACCCGCCAGCAGATCGGCACTGTGGAGAGAGCCTTGCAGATCTTTTTGAAGCTGGGTCTTGTGGAAGTGCTGGACAGCGGCACCTTCTACATGAGCAATATTGAACTGCTGATCGGCCAGTCCTCCACCGAGGCCGAGCGAAAGCGTGCGGCGAGGCTCCAAAACAAGGCTCTTTCCGCGCCCCGGACAAACGGCGGACATTTGTCCGACATTCGTCCACCAGAGATAGAGATAGAGTTAGAGAAAGAGATAGAGATAAAGAGAGAGATAGAGAAGGGACGCTCCGCCCGCGCCTATGGCCGTTACCAGAATGTTTTCCTGACGGACGAGGAAATGGCAGACTTGCAGGCCAGCTTTCCTGCTGTATGGGAACAGTACATCGAAAAACTGTCCGAGTACATGGCTTCTACCGGCAAGCGGTATCAGAGCCATGCAGCGACCATCCGGCGCTGGGCCGGTGAGGACGCGAAGAAAGCAGCCCCGCCCTCTCGCAACCGGGATTACAGCGTAAAGGAGGATGAAACCGTATGATTGAGATTACCGCAGAAATCCGGGCGCTGATCGACAAGGCAGCCGCCGGTGTGGAACTGGCCGGGGACGAGTACATAGACCCGGCAGACGGCCTCATTCACTGTAAAAAGTGCGGCGGCCAGAGGCAGACCGTTGTGCCATGCTTTGGGAAACCCGGCTACTTCATGCCCCGCTGTATCTGCCAGTGTCAGCGGGAGGCTGAGGAGCAGCGCAAGGCTGCTGAAGAACGGCAGCGCCGCATGGAGCGTATCAAACGCCGAAAGGCACAGGGCTTGCAAGACCGCTATCTCTATGACTACACCTTTGCCAACGACAACGGGCAAAACCCATTGATGGACAAGGCTCACGCCTATGTGGAGAACTGGAAAGAGGCATATAAGAGCAATATCGGGCTTTTGCTATTTGGAGATGTGGGAACCGGCAAGTCTTTTTTCGCCGGATGTATTGCCAATGCTTTGCTTGACCGGGATGTGTCGGTGCTGATGACGAACTTTCCCACCATTCTGAACCGCCTGACCGGGATGTTCTCTGAGGACAGGTCAGAGTTTATTGCCAGCTTTGATGAATATGACTTGCTTATCATTGACGATCTGGGAGTAGAGCGCAGTACCGAATATGCTATGGAGCAGATGTTTTTCGTCATTGACAGCCGCTATCGCAGCCGCAGACCCATGATTATCACAACAAACTTGAAACTGTCCGAGCTGAAAAACCCGCCTGATCTGGCCCACGCCCGTATCTATGACCGTATTCTGGAACGGTGTGCGCCGATTCTCTTTGACGGGAAGAATTTCCGGGAAGAAAATGCCGGTGCTACCCGACAGGCAGCAAAAGACATTGTAAGCAGTAAGCATGACTAATTTTTTACCGGGCGGCACAGACCCGTTCGGAGAAAGGAGCGCCATGAACAGAGAACCCCGTACTATGCAGGCGGCAGACGCCGCTACTGTGTCCAGAGCGCCGGAAAACACGCCAGCGATGGTAAAGAAAATCGGCAAGACAACCTACAAGGTTCATGTCCATTTCAGCAATACCAGCACAGAAACCATGAGCGATAAAATCAAGCGTATGCTCAAAAATGAAATTCAGCAGATGTGACAGACTGATAAACGAAGCCGCCTTGTGCTAAACTGATGATGATACGCACCAAAATTTTTGTCAAGGAGGACACGAAAATGCTTTACACAGAAAAAGAGAAGCATGAAATTGAACGAGTAAAGGAGGTCTTTGCGGAACATCTGCGGCAAAGCCCTGATTTTGAACTGCTCTGGTCGGACAAGGTAGGCTATGTCTGGCTGGCGATTGGCGTCAATCCAGTCTATGTGGATACCGGTATCAGAATCGAATCAGCCGCCGATCTCTGCGGCAGGTGTTTGGATGATGTTGCTACGGATGTTTTATATATGACAGGCAACGATCATGCACTGGAAGCAGCCGATCCGCTGGAATTGGCCGAAATCAAGCGGCGCTGGGAGCCATATATCAACCAGCTGCCAGACTATGCGTATCTCTGCAAAGACCTGCTGAACGGAAAAATGTAATCTATCAAACGAGGTGTCAGGAGCCATACGGTGCTTCTGGCACCTTTTTTGTAGATTTTTGTGAATTTGATTAAAAAGTCCTTGACAATTTGTCTCTGGATAAACTGCGAAAACAATTCAAAACAGGGGCGAAGCGCTTTCAACCGCGCTTCGCCCCTGTTTTTTTGAATCTGTTTTCGCCGGGCCGCTTCCCTGTGCCTTCCGGCGGCCGCCCAAAGCGCCGTAAGGTCGATTTACTTTACAAGCCTTCCTGTGCCAGGGCCTGGGCCTCCTGCTTATCCTTTTGGCTCTTGATGACCTTCAGGCGGGAAAAATCCTCCCGCTCTTTTTCGTCCAGCACCTCGGCAATGTACTTGATGGTGCTTCCGAACTGGGGGATCATGATGTTGCTCAGCGCATTGGCGCGCTTCTGCGTTTTCTGAATGGCCCCCGCCAGCCGGTAAACGCTGCTCTCCACCTCGGCCAGCTCCACGGTCAGGCGTTTTACCTCGCAAAAGCGCAGGTACACGTCGTCCAGCTGGCTGTTGGTGGAATCGAGCCCGTAGTAAAGGCCGGGCGTGCTGTCCTTCAGCTTTACAATGGGCAGCTCCACCCCCATCACGCTGCGGTAATCAAGGTCCAGCCCCTCTTCAATGGGCACGGTCTTTGCGTACTCGGCCACCACGCCCAGAGTGATGTTCGCCCGCTGCAGGGCCTTGTAAGCCCGGGAGTACGCGGTGGTGATCTCGTCCTGAATGGTGGCGGCCCGGTCGATGAGCTGCATCATTTCGCGCACCAGGATGTTGCGCTTGCGGTCCATCAGGTCGTAGCCCTGGCTGGCCAGGGCCAGGCTTTTTTTCTGGGCCATAAGGTTCGATTTGGTCGGGAACACCTGTGCCATAACACAGCCCCCTTTCTAGCTTTGTTTTGCGTCAGTCGTTTTTGAACGCACGGCGCAGGCCCAGCTCCCGCTGCTTGGGGTCGGCCTTGGGCTTGTAGAAGTGGTCCAGCATGACCTGATCCACACGGTCCAGCTCTTCCTTGGGCAGCATGGAAAGCAGCTCCCACCCAAGATCCAGCGTTTCCTCAATGGTGCGGTTGGTGCTGCCCTGCCCCACAAACTGCTGTTCAAAGGCGCGGCCGAACTCCATCACCCGCTTGTCGCTGGGCGAAAGCTCTTCCTCGCCGATTACGCTGGCCAGGGCCTTGGCGTCCTGCACGCGGGCATAGGTGGCAAAAAGCTGGTTTGCCAGGGGGTTGTGGTCCTCGCGGGTGTAGCCCGCGCCAATGCCGTCCTTCATCAGGCGGGAGAGGCTGGGCAGCACGCTGATGGGCGGGTAAACGCCAATGGCGTCCATGCCGCGGTCCAGCACGATCTGCCCCTCGGTGATGTACCCGGTCAGATCCGGGATGGGGTGGGTGATGTCGTCGCCGGGCATGGTGAGAATGGGGATCTGGGTCACAGACCCCTTGCGCCCTTCAATGATGCCCGCCCGCTCGTACAGCGAGGCCAGGTCCGAATACAGGTAGCCGGGGTAGCCCTTGCGCCCGGGGATCTCGCCCTTGGACGAAGAGAACTCCCGCAGCGCCTCGCAGTAGCTGGTCATATCGGTCAAAATGACCAGAATGTTCTTGCCCAGGTCAAACGCCAGGTATTCGGCAATGGTCAGCGCCGCCCGCGGGGTGATGATGCGCTCCACAATGGGGTCGTTCGCCAAATTGAGCAGCATAACCACCCGGTCCATCACGTTTGCGGCCTCAAAGCTCTTTTTAAAGTAATCGGCCACATCGTTCTTCACGCCCATGGCGGCGAACACAATGGCAAACTCCTCCCCGTCCGACACATCCGCCTGCTTCACGATCTGCACGGCAAGCTCGTTGTGCTTCATGCCGGAGCCGGAAAAGATGGGCAGCTTCTGGCCGCGGATCAGGGTGGCCAGCGCGTCGATGGCCGAAATGCCGGTGCGGATGTAGTTCCGGGGGTACACCCGGCTCACCGGGTTGATGGGCGAGCCGTTCACGTCCCGCCGGTACTGGGGGTAAATTTCCCCCAGCCCGTCGATGGGGCGGCCCAGGCCGTCCAGCGTGCGGCCCAGGATCTCGGGGCTCAGGTCCACCATCATGGGGTGGCCGGTGAGCGAGGTGCGGGTATTGTTCAGCGAGAACCCGGTGGTCCCCTCGAACACTTGGATCACGCACTTCTCGCCCTCGATCATTACAATGCGGCCCACGCGTTGGGTGCCGTCGTTCAGTTTCAGCACCACCATCTCATCAAAGGTGGCGTCCTTCACTCCGTCCAGCACCACCAGCGAGCCGTTGATCTGGCTTAAACCAACATGTTCCAGGATCATAGATGCTTTCTCCTTTCCCCTGTCAATTCCGCAGCAGCTCGCTGGTCTTTTGGTCGATCTCGGCCTCATACTCTTCGAACTTTTCAAGCTGGTCGTTGGGGATATCGTATTTCATCTTCACCAGCTTGTCGAACAGGCCCAGGCGCATGAGCTTGCTGATGGGGATCTGGCGCGCCACCAGCGCCTGGCTCTTTTCGTACAGATGCAGGATCACCCGCATCATCTTGAGCTGTTTTTCCAGGCTCACATACGTATCCTGGTCATGGAAGAAGTTCTGCTGCAAAAAGCCCACCCGAATGACCCGGGCAACCTCAATAATCAGCTTCTGGTCGTCGGGCAGCACGTCCGAGCCGATCAGCTTCACGATCTCCATCAGGCTGGTTTCCTGCAAAAGGATCGAGGCGATCTGCTCGCGGCAGCTCATAAAGTCCGGCCCCACGTTGTCGTAATACCAGGGCGAAAGGTCGGTCAGATACTCGCTGTAGCTGGTGTTCCAGTTGATGGCCGGGTAGTGCCGGGCATACGCCAGGGCTTTGTCCAGCGCCCAGAAGCAGCGGGTGAACCGCTTGGTATTCTGGGTCACAGGCTCCGAGAAGTCGGCGCCCGGGGGGCTCACGGCGCCGATAACCGTGACCGAGCCCTCCTGGCCGTTCTGGGTCTGCACATAGCCCGCCCGCTCGTAAAATTCCGCCAGGCGGCTGGGCAGGTAGGCCGGGTAGCCCTCGTCGGCGGGCATTTCCTCCAGGCGGCCGCTGATCTCGCGCAGGGCTTCGGCCCAGCGCGAGGTGGAATCGGCCATCATGGCGGTGTGGTAGCCCATGTCGCGGTAATACTCGGCCAGGGTGATGCCGGTATAAATCGACGCCTCGCGGGCAGCCACCGGCATGTTGGAGGTATTTGCGATCAGCACGGTGCGGTCGGTCAGGGGGCGGCCTGTTTTCGGGTCCACCAGCTCGCTGAACTCGGTCAGCGCCTGGGTCATCTCGTTGCCGCGCTCGCCGCAGCCCACATAAATAATAATGTCGGCGTCACACCACTTTGCCAGCTGATGCTGGGTCATGGTTTTGCCTGTGCCAAAGCCCCCGGGAATGGCGGCCGCGCCGCCCTTTGCAATAGGGAACATGGTGTCCACCACACGCATGCCGGTGATCAGCGGGCGCTGGGCGGGCATGCGCTGCCCCACCGGCCGGGGCCGGCGGATGGGCCAGGTCTGGCACAGGGTCAGCTCGTGCTCCTTGCCCCGTTTGTCCCGTAGCTTCACCACGGTGTCGGTCACGGTGTACTGCCCGTCCGGGGCGGTCCAGGTCACCTCTCCCGCAACGTCCGGCGCCACCATGCATTTGTGCAGAATGACCGGGGTTTCAGGGCAGGTCGCGTAGATATCGCCGGGCTTTAAGGCGTCCCCCACCTTTGCGGTCACGGTCACGTCCCACTTGGCGGTCTTGTCCAGGCTCGGCATGTTGCAGCCGCGGGCAATAAAGGGGCCGCTCTCGTTCTGCAACGCGGGCAGCGGCCGCTGGATGCCGTCGTAGATATTGCGCAGGATGCCGGGCCCCAGCGTCACGCACAGGGGGCCGCCGGTGGCATATACTTCCTGGCCCGGGGCCAGACCGCTGGTTTCCTCGTAGACCTGAATGGTGGCGGTCTCGCTGTTCATGCGAATGACCTCGCCCACCAGGCGGTTATCGCCCACGTAGACCATTTCCATCATGGACAGGTCCGTCTTGCCCTTTATGGTGACCACCGGGCCATTGATGCTGTAGATGAGATTTTGAGCCAATTCGGTTCACCTCGGTTTCGTTTTAAAGCGCGATGGACATACCGGAATTCTGCAAAAACCAATCCTTCTGGGCGTCCAGTTTTACATCCAGGGTATCGTCTGCCTCCACCGCGCCGGTTTTGGCCCGCAGGCCGCCCAGGCGGATCCCCTCGTCCGGCTGCACGCTGCATCCGGCAGGCACGGCGGCCTCGGCGGCCTTCACGTCTTCCGGGCGGGCATAAAACTCGGCGGTTTCGGCATGAAGCATTTTCAGCAGCGCACGGGCGCTCTCCTTCAAATAGGCGGAATATTCCGGGCCGGCCACAAATGCGGCAAGTTTTTCCTCGCAGGCGCCGATCACCTCGTCGGTGACCTGGCTGCGCTTTTGCGCCAGCTCCGCCTCAATGTCCATTACGCTGTGCGACAGGCGGCGGTTGGTATCCTCCTGCAGGCGGATCTTTTCGTAGTCGCCCATCTGCTGCGCCTTGGCCTCGGCCGCCGCTTTTGCCTTTTCCAGCTCGGCGTCGGTCTCCGCGTCAATGGCCTTCATAATGGCGGCCCGGCGCTGCTCGCCGTCGCGCTGAATGGCCTGCATAAATTTTGCAGCCCGTTCGTTTTCTTCGATCATGTATTACACCTCAAATCTTCACGCCGATGGCTTCGCGCACATAGCGGGTGATCCGGTCGCGGCCCAGAGCAGAGCCGTGCCGGTCGGGGATGGCGAGGATCAGCGGACCTTCCTGGTCCTTTTTGGCCTCGTTTATGATTTCGGTAAAATCATCGGCGATCTTTTCGGTCACCAGGATCATCCCGGTTTCCGGCTGGTCCAGCGCCGCGTTCAGCGCCTCGGCTACCTCGGCAGCGGTGTGAGCCACCACGCCCTCAATGCCCGCCAGGCGCATCCCGGTCTGGGTATCCGTATTGTCGCTGATCAGGAAGAAACGCATCTGCGCGCCCCCTTTATACCAATTTGTTCAGGATCAGAATGGAAATAACAACGCCGTACAGCGCGATGGACTCGCCCAGCGCCACGAAGATCAGGCTCTTACCAAAGCTCTTGGGGTCCTCGCTGGCCGCCGCAATGGCGGCAGGGGCGCCGGCGGCCACGGCCAGGCCGCCGCCAATGCCGGCAAGGCCGGTCACCAGGGCCGCCGCCAGCAGGCCCAGGCCCATGCTCTCGTTGCTGGCAGCCTTCTCGGCCGCGGTCATAACGGCGGCCGGGTCCTCGGCCGAAACGGCAAACGCAAAGCAGCCGGCAATGAGCAGCACCACCAAAAATGCGGTCAGGTTCAGCGCCAGGGTACGTTTGACCGGCATTCCGTTGGCAGACTGACGCGCCAGGTAAAACGCAAAGCCCATGATCAGGGCGATGGGCAGCAGCACAAGCAGCACAGAAAGGAAAGGATTCATGATATGTTCCTCCAATGACAATTATATTTTTTTATTCAAGGCAGGGCCTGCAAAGCTTGCCGCCCCGCCGGTGAACCTTACTTGCGGGCCAGATCCACGCCCTTGAAGGGGTGGCCTCCGCCCTCATAACAGCGGCTGAACATCTCGTAAAATTCCAGACGCAGGCCCTGAATGCCGGAAAGCAAGCCCTCCAGCGCAATGATCAGCGCGTTGCCCAGCACAACCACAATGATGCTGGGCGGATCGCCCGCCAGGCTGAAAATCGCCATCATCATAGCCGCGTGCACAAACACAAACGCGCCCACCCGCAAAAACGAAACCGTGTTGCTGAAATAGCTCAGCACATATTCCAGCAGCTCGAACACGTTCTGCATGCAGTAGTCGCCCCAGCTTTCGGGCTTCCAGTTGGGGTGATGGTCCACCAGTCCGATCAAGATTTCCTTGAAGAACAGCAGCACCAGCCCGCCGCCCATCAAAATGAACGCCGCGGTATTGGGCATAAAGAGCGGGCCGCCCATAAAGTTGCTCACAAAGGCCACGCCGCCGCAGTACACCAGCACGCCCACCAGGCCGTTGTTGGAAAAGATCGCTTCGCCCCAGTGCTTTTTCCGGATGGAGGCGATCATGTTCAGCGCCATTGCCGCCAGCACCAGCCCCACGCCGATAAAGATCGCGCAGATCAGCACCGGGTTGATGGCCTCCAGCACGTTCTGGGGGTTGTTGGGCCACAGGCCGATGGGTTTCCCCTGCCAGCCCAGCGCGTGATACACAGGGTCCAGTGCTTCTTCAAACCCGAACACCGAGCCGAACAAGAAGCCGAACACCATGCTGGAAATGCCGCAGGGCACGATCAGCCGTGCCAGCGCCATCTTTTTCCACTTCCATAGGATGTAACCGCCCACTGCCAGCACCAGGCCCTGGCCCATATCGCCGAACATAATGCCGAACAGCACCGTAAACGTAATAGCCACAAAGCCGGTAATGTCCATTTCGCCGTAGCTGGGCAGGCCGTACATATCCACAAAGAATTCAAAGGGCTTTACAAAGCGCGAATTCTTCAGCAGCGTGGGGGGCTGGGTGGTGTCCACCTCACCCGGGTCGCTCACGGTCACCCGCATGTGGTGGATCTTTTTGGCCCGCTCCACAAATTCCGGCTCTTTATCCGCGGGCACCCAGCCCACAAAGAAAAAGTAGTGGTCGCGGTAGGCCGCGTAATGGCGCATATCGAACGCCGCCTCGTGCCATTTGAGCTGCTGGTATACCTCACGGCAGGTATCCCGCTCGCCGGCCCAGTACTTGCCGATCTCACCGTTGGCCAGATCAATCTTTTGCTGGGTCGATTCGATCTCGCTTTTAAGCTGCCGCACGATCTCGCTGGGCATACCCGATGCGTAGGGCAGGTGCAGCCGCTCAAAGAACAGGGTGGCAAAAATGCCGTCGATCTCGTCGGCACTCTCACGGGGGGTAAAATACAGGCCCCAGTAGCCGCCCTTATCCTCGGAGCAGGTCACAAACAGCACGTGCGGGTTTTCGCCGTAAGCCAACATCATGCGGGCATAGCTCGCCTTGGGCAAAAAGCCGAACCGCACCTTGATGTACTCGCCCTTGATGATCTCGTCAAAGGGCATATCCAGCGTGCTGAAGTGCTCAAACTGAACGCACTTTTCTTCCAGTTCCTTTTTCTGCCCCGCCAGCTCGGCCTTTTGCTTTTGCAGCTCGCTGAGCCGCTCGCCCACCCGCCGGATCTGGGCCAGCTCCTCCGGGCGCACGTCCCGGGCGTGCTGGGCCGCCAGGGGGGGCACCTCCTCGCCCACCAGCTGGAACAATTCCTCCATGCGCTGTGCGTCGGCAGAGTAGGGGTTATCTTCGCTCAGGGTGATGTACCCCAGCGAACCGGACATGTGCTGGATGGCCGGCTCCGGGTGAAAGTTGCCGTTCAGGCAGCAGCTGGCGATCAGCTCGTCCAGATGCTCCAGCACACCGTCCACCCGGACCAGTTTCATTTTTTCAATGGCCAAGATTCTCTCATCTTCCTTTCGGCGCCCCGCAGGGGGGATCCAAGTTCTGACTTTATCAAAAGGCGCGAAGGCCTTTCAGCGCAGCGGTTCCCGCAGGCGTTTATGCCCCCGGGTTCTCTTGTTTCCACCTGCGCAGCGAAAGCACCTGGTCCGTGGCGGTGTTCAGCTCCCCCACTTCGGCGCAAAGCTGCTGGAACATGCCAAGCTCCGGCTGGGCCAGCCACACGCAGTAGAAAAAGTGCCCGCCGCGAATGGCCGCGCATTTGCGCAGTTCAAATAGCCGCGCAAGGCTGCACACCGAGGCATAAATGCCTGCAACACGCCATTTTTCCTGGTTCCAGGCGTTCTGCAGGGCCGCGTCCGCCGCGCCGATCTCCTGGCGCAGCAGTTCCATGTTGCTCTGCAGGTTTTTTACCACCTCATCGGGCGTACCCGCGGCGCCGGGCAGCTTTACCCGCTCAAAGAACGCCTCGGCAAACACGCCGTCGATCCGGGCCGCTTTCTCGCGCGGGGCAAAATAAACGCCCCAGAAGTTGCCCTCGTCCTCGCTGCAGGGCACAAACAGGATATACGGGTCGTCGCTGTATTCCTTTTGCAAAAGCGCATATCCGCGCTTGGGCAAACGCCCGAACCGCAGCTTGATGTACTCGCATTTTTCCGCTTCGTCCACCGGCAGGGTCAGGCCGAAAAAGTGCGAAAATTCACCGGTTCCTTTTTCGCACAGCTCCAGCTGCTTTTGCAGGATCTCCCGGTCCGCCCGCAGGGCGTCCAGCTTTTGCTGCAATTCCAGCAGGTAGTCTTTGGTGCCGGGCGCGCGCCCGTCGGCAAGGGTGGGCTCCACAATCGGGATCTCAAAACCGCTGGCAAGCTGGTCGATCTGCTCCACCAGCGCCCCCCAGGGGTTTTCTTCCGCCGGCTGAATAAAGCCGGTCGTGCCGCTCATGTGATCCAGCGCGCGGGCAGGGTGTACCCGCTTGCCGTCCACACAGCACTGCTCGATAAAGGCGTCCAGCTTTTCCGCTGGGCCATCCACCCAAACCAGCTGCATCTTCGGATCAAAAAACATTCTAAAGCACCCCCTTAATCTCCCACGCCCACCAGCATTTCCTGTATTTCATCCGGCGAGAGGTCGTAACGCACGCCCTCAATGATATGGATGATGTTGGTAAGCTCGTTTTCCGCCAGGAAAATGTAACAGAACAGCACCACGCTCGGGTTGGTGGAAAAGCGCAGATTCTTCAGGTGCCAGCGATAATCGATCTTCTGCACGCCCTCCTCGATATAACGGAACGAAGCGCCGTAAAATTCGTTTGCATAAGGCGTTGCCACCAGCCGGTGGATCACATCCTTTGCGTCGTGTGCCTCCATCAGATGGGTCAGCTGCCGGGCCGTCATGTTCGACACCTTCACGCTCACCCGCCCTTCAATAAAGGAGCGGTCCGCGTGCAGCATGCTTTTCAGGCGGTAAATATCGGCAATGGCCTGCAGGTCGCTCTGGCGCCGCAGCAGGTAAAGCATGTCTTCCCTGCTTTTCCCCTGCAGCTTGGTAGAGGCGATCTGCTCCATCTCCTGGTAAACGTAGCCGTCCAGGGCAGCCTCCAGTTCCAGGATGCCGTTTTCCTCCAGGCTGAAATTCGGGTCGTCGGCAAAGGGGCGCAGCACCTTTTCGTAGGGGGTTCCCTCCAGCGCGAAGACCAGGGTTTTGAAGTCCCGCGCGGCGCCCACCGCCGCCGGGTTCAGCTTGCTGTGCTTTTTGATGAACTCGGGCATGTTGTAAATGTAGGCCGCGTCGTCGTCCCTGGCGTGCAGCTCCTGCAGCCGGTTGGAAATGGCCTGCACCTCGCTGCGTATGATAAAGTAGCGGTAAAAATCGTGGCCGATGTTCATCTCGTAGCGGCACAGCGAGGCGTACTGCTCAAACAGGTTCTGCCGCAGCAGCGCTTCCAGCGAGGCGCGGCGGGTTGCCACGGGGTTGACCTCCTGCAGCGCGTCCGCGTAGGAAGTTCGGGTCTTTAAGTAACTGATGAGCTCAGGCAGATCACGGCAGTTGAGCAGATCCTGGTAGTTGTGGCCGGTAAGCCGCCGCCCATACATGGCCCGCGCCTTTGCCAAAATGGCATTGGAGGCCTGGGAATTGCCCATGTTACTCCCCCCTGCCAAGCACCCGGGCAGTAATGGTTTCCACCCAGGCGCTCTTGTTTTTTACAAGCTGCTGGTCCAGCTCGCGCAGAATCTGCTCTTTGCGCTGCTGCTGGCCCGCCAGCTCTTTCTGCGCCCGCTCGTTTTCCCCCGCGCCAAAGGCTTCCACATCCTCACGCATGCGGCGCATGGCTTCCTCCTCCAGCTGCTTTGCCCTGGCCGACCGGTCCGTCTGTGCTTTTTGGCGGTAATCCTCGGTGGCCTGCGTGCGCGCGCGTTCCTCCTCATCGATTTTCAGGATCGCGCGCAGCAGTTCATTGGTTCCATTCATGCAAAACAACTCCTTCCCAAAAAACAGGCCCTGAAAAGGGCCTGGTGGTTGGCTGTTAAGTCACACAGCACCGGGCCTGAGAGCCCGGGCGGCGGCGCGGCGGCCAAACGCCAATTTTGATTCATTATACACCTTATAGGGCAGGTATCGCAAGCAACTTTGTCACATAAACCCCAAGAAACTTTTCCCGCCCGCTGCGCACCGCTCCATCCCCCCTTTAAAACTGCCGCTTTGGCCGCGCTTTGCTCCATTGGGGCATTGCCGTTTTCTTCGCCCCTGTGCCCCCCTTACAGGGGCACAGGGGCTTTCAGATAAGATGTTTATTGCGCAGCAATAAACAATATACGCAGCGCGGGGGTTCCGTGCCCCGCGCTGCGTATAGCCAACCCCGTTCAGATCATGATCCCCTTTACCAGCAGCGAGATGGTGCCGTCCGGGTCGTTGATGAACTCCACATAGTCGTTCTCCCCCGCAAGCAGGCTGGTGGGGATTTTCATTTCAATGCCGCTCTCGGTTTTGATGGACTGGAACTCCATGCGCCGAATGCGCGCGGGCGGCACCTCCACCCGTTCCTCGGGCGCAAGGCCGGTGTTTTCCAGTTCCTGCGCAAAGGCCGGGGCCGCCAGGGGGAATTCCTCCTCGATCCGCCGGCGCACCCGCTCCACCGGCAGGCTTCCGCCGCCGGCGGCGGCCTCCTCGCACAGAATGGTCGCCACCTCGCACTCCGTTTTTTTGCTGTCGTCGTAATTTTCCTTTACTGCCTGTGCCGCCGCAGCCTGCACCGCCCGCAGCTTTGCCCGTTCGGGCTGGGTTTGGGTCGTGTGCAGAATGCGGGTGGAGATGTAAAAATCCTTGCTGCCGTCCAGCTCGAACTTTTTCTCCACCAGCCGCACCGTGCCGTCGGTCATATCCACGATCACCGATTCATCCGGCTTTGTGCTGGCCGGGGGCAAAACGGTGCGCTGTTTGATCAGCGCGTTGTAGTGCTGCCCCTCCACCTGCTGGTAAAAATGGGCGAACGCCGCCTTGTAGTTCATTTTTAAAATCGCCACGCTCTCGTGCCCGTCGATGCTGCACAGCGCCACAAACAAATCCGCCGCGGGAATGGCCGCATTCTGCCGCATCACATCGAAAAAGAGCTGTGCGATCCGCTTGGAGGCCTGCACAAAATCCGCCTCCTCCAGCAGCAGCGGCGGAAACGTGGACTCCGCCAGGAAGGTGCAGGTTTTGCCCGCATCGTTATAATATGCCTTTTCCAGGTGCCCGGCCAGGTAATCCCGGGTTTCGCCCTCCAGCTCCAGCAGCCGGTCCGAAAATACCGGCGCGCCGCCGGCCGGGTCCAATACGTGCACGATCGCCTTTGCAATTGCTAATTCCATGTGGCTTTATTCCTTTTTCTGTTTTTCGCTTAAAACCTGCCGCAGCATCAGGCTGAACGTCTTCATCTCGATGGGCTTGGCCAAATGCCCGTTCATGCCGCTCTCCACCGATTTGCGCATGTCCTCATTGAAGGCGTTCGCGGTCATGGCAACAATGGGCACCTGGGCGGCGTCCGGCCTTGCCAGCCGCCGGATTTCCTTGGTGGCTTCCAGCCCGTCCATCACCGGCATCTGAATGTCCATCAGAATCAGGGCGTACCATCCGGGTTCGCTGGCCTGGAAGCGCTCCAGCGCCTCGGCCCCATCCCCCGCCTGCTCCACCGTGAAGCCCTTCATCTCCAAAATTTCCCGCGCGATCTCCATGTTCAGCGCGTTATCCTCCACCAAAAGGACCCGCTTGCCGCAAAACAGCTCTTCCTCGCTGAGCAGGGGCTGGCCGCTGCCGGGCTGCTGCTCCTGCCCGGCGGGCAGGGTGATTGCAAAATAAAAGTCGCTGCCCTTGCCCACCTCGCTGTCCAGCCGGATCTCACCGCCCATCATGCGCACCAGCCTGCTGCTGATGGCCAGCCCCAGGCCCGTGCCGCCGTACTGGCGCGCAATGCCCGGCCCGGCCTGTTCAAACGAACGGAAAATGCGGCCCGCAGCCTCCTGGCTCACGCCAATGCCGCTGTCCCTCACCGAGAAAAACACCTTGTTCTGCGCCTCCTGCCGGAGGATCAGCAGCACCTTGCCGCCCCGGGGGGTGAACTTCAGCGCGTTGCTGAGCAGGTTCACCAGCACCTGCTTCAACCGCAGCTGGTCGCCGTATACCCAGGGGCTGCGCACCTGGACCTCGGCCCGGTAATCGATGCCCTTTCCCTCCATTTGCGGCGTGATCAGGTCGCCGATCTCCCGCAAAAGCTGTTCCAGGCTGAAATCCACCGCTTCAAGCTCCAGCTTGCCGCTCTCGATCTTGCTCATGTCCAGCACGTCGTTGATCAGCCCCAGCAAATACTGCGAGGACTGGTCGATCTTGCAAAGGTATCCCTCCACCGCCGTTTTGTCCTGAGTGTGCTGGCGCGCCAGGGTCGTCATGCCGATGATCGCGTTCATGGGGGTGCGGATCTCGTGGCTCATCCGGCTCAAAAAATCGCTCTTTGCGCGGCTTGCCAGGTCGTACCGCGCCCGGTTCAGGTTCGCCTCCATGATCTTCACGATCTCTTGCAGCTCCGCGCGCTGTTCCGCGTTCCACCGGCCGCCGGTGAACACCGCCGCCCCCATGTAAACGCCGTTGTCATACATTGGCAGCGCCAGGCCCTCGTTTTCGGGTGCCAGCAGGAACGCCCGCTGTTCTTCGGTAAGCTCTTCCAGCCGCCAGCAATCCGGCGGCTGCTTTTGCAGCCCGGCCACCTGCTGCTGAAAGGCTTCGGGCCCCCAGTGCCGGGGGGCCTCCTGGCTGCCGCCGCGCTCCGCATGCCACTGGTAGGCGGCGCTCACAGTGTAAAAATCCCAGCTGATCTGGCTCAGCAAAATATGGCGCGCCCCGCAGCCGCGCCCCAGCTTTGGCAGCAGCACGGCCATAATGGTGGTCACATCCTGGCTCTTATCGAAAAAGTTGAAGGCCAGCGATACCAGATTGAGCTGCCCCTGCCGGGGAATCCGCGCAATCTGGCTGATGCCCGCCTGGGCCAGGTCCGCCAGCTCCTCGGCGGGGATGTCCTCGTAAAATACCGGTTCCTGTGTTTCCTGATTTTTTGCGCGGCGCAGCGCTTTTTCCGCCATTTCCAACTGTTGCGCATAGCTTGCCTTTCCATCCGCCATATGCGCGCCCACGGCAAACTCCACCTGGTAGCTCGCCTCGGCATACAACTGCCCGGCCCGGGTGCCCAGCTCCTGTGCAAAGCGCTCGGCCCCTGCGCGGTCCGCCCCTTCCAGCCACACCAGGAATTCATCGCCGCCCAGGCGCACCGCCACCGGTTCGGCGGCGCCCCAGCGCCGGGGCTGGCCCACCATCTCGCGCAGCAGGCGCCCCACCTCTTCCAGCACCGCGTCGCCCATGGCCATGTTGAACCGCTCGTTAAACTGCAGAAAGCCCTTGATATCCAGCAGCAGCATGCAGCCGCCGATCCCGCTCTCAACGCTGGCCTGCACGATCGAGCCGCCCGAGGTGCGCCGGTACAGGCCGGTCACCGGGTCGCGGTGCAGCGATTCGTATTCCTCCAGCTCGCGGGTCTTTTCCTGCTGCACATTGCGCAGCGAACCAATGATACGCGCCGCGCCGCCCGCATCCCGCAGCACCTTTCCGCTGAGCTCGTACCACTGATACTGGCCGTCCGCACTGAACAGCCGCGTGCGAAAGGTCACGCACACCTCGTCCTGCGCCTCCCTCAGGCGGGCCGCCAGCACGCGTTGATCGTCCGGGTAGACCGTGTCCCTTATGCGGAGATCCTGCAAAAAGTGCAGGATATTTTTGCTCTCCTCCTGCCCGCGCAGGTTCACAAACTCCGCCTGGTCGGTAACCATGTCCAGCGTGAGCAGGATATCGGTGCTGCTTTGCAGCGCCAGGCGGTAACGCTCCTTTTCCTGGCGCAGCGCATATTCGGCCTGCCTTTGCTGTTCGGTCAGTTCGCTGATGGTGTGATACAGCTCATCTACCTCCAGGATATTACTGGGCTCATATCCTGTCAGCTCGTTTTCCTTGCTGCCCTGGATGCAGCGCGACAGCCGGCGGATCGGGCGGGTCACATGCACCACCGCCGCATAAACGCCTGCCACGCCCACCGCCAGCGCCAGAATGGTGGCCAGAATGAAAATCCGCAGCAGCTGTTCGCTGATCCCGAACAGCGCTTCGTGATTCTCGATCCCTGCCAAATACCATTCCCGCTCGGCAAACGGGGTGTTGCTGTTGTAAAGGTTCAGGCCTTTCAGCACCGCATACAGCGGCTGGCCCGCGTCCGTCAGCTGCGCAAACCGCATCAAACTGCCGGGCTGCGCTTCGGCAAAGTTCACATTCCCGGCCCCGGCAAAGGCCCGCGCCGCCACCGGGCCGGTCACAAACACGGCGCGGTAGGTCCCGTCTGTACTGCGTTCCAGCAGGGCGTATGCCCCCTGCTGCTCCGCCGCGATCTCCTTAAAAGGCAGCAGGCGGGTAAGGTATGTTTCCGAAAGCTCGGCGCCCAAAACCCCATACACCTGGCCGTCCGCCCCCAAAAGCGGCACCGTAAAGGTAATCATGCGGTACGAATCCCGCTCCACATCCCCTTCCAGGCAAAACGAGCCGTTCCAGCTGCCCAGATTTTCCACCCCCAGCTCCGGCTGCCGCTTCGCGGCCAGATACGGGTCAAAAAAGAAATCGTCCGCCCCGCGGCTGCCCGGCGCCTCAAACCGGAAGCTGCGCTGCCACAAGGTCGCCAGCGGAATGCGCAGCTTCCGGGTGTTCTCCGGCATGCCCCGCACCAGTTCCATATCCGAATAATCCGCCGGGTTTGAAAGCGGGTCCCCGTCACGCAGGTAAAGCCCGCTGGCCTCGCCCCCCGCGGCCTCCACCTCCGGGTTCGAGAGGATCAAAAAAGCCCCGGTAGCCTGGTTCTGCCGCATCAAACGGATCACATCCTCGCCCACCGCAGCCAAAAAATCCTCCTGTGCGGCCCGGTCCTGCCGGAATTGCCCCAGGTCAAAGCCCCGCTCCTCCAAAAAAGCTTCCAGCTTGGCCCCCATCTGGGCGGCTGCTCCCTGCAGGCCGGTTTCCTGCTGCGTGAGCGTGTTTTCCAGTAGCAGCCTGCGATTTTCGATCGCCTGTTCAAACTGCCCTTCGGAATAGTTCTGCAGGGCTGCAAAGGTTCCCGAAAAAGTTACCGTTCCGTAGGAAATAAACGCCTGGGCCAGCAAAATGACCACCAACGGCAGCAAAAACATGCGAAAGATCCGCCGGCTCTTTTTCTTTTTTGCCTGCTCCACGCCCTATCCTCCTTTGCTTGTGATGGTTCCCGCCCCTTATTTTCCGGCCGCTTTGTGCAATGCGGCTTCAAACTGCGCCAGCCATTCGCCAAACGCCGCGTCCCCGGTCAGGTCCGCCGTGGCCTGCTGCCGGGTCTGCCCCTCTGCCAGGCGCTGTTCCACCAGTTCCCGGTCCGCCGCGGCCTTGTCGGCCAGGTTGTATTCCAGCACCTTGCGCACCGCCGCGCCGTTGTCAAACGCCTTGCTGGTGTACAGCTCATGGGTTTTCACCAGTTCAAAGCAGGTCACCAGGGAATCATAGGTCTTATCCGTCACTTCCAGGCCGTTTTCCGCGATCATGCCGTCCAGCACCTGCCGGTCCAGCGCCTCTTTTTTTACAGGCAGATACCCCGCGGTGCAGGCGAACTCCACATTGTTGGCTGTTTGGGTAAACCATTTCAAAAATTCCACCGCCGCATACTCGCGCTCAGGGGTGCTTTTGGTCACCACCATTCCCGCCCCCTGCTGCACCGCACAGGGCTTTGCTCCCTCAAAGGAGGGGTCCGGAAGCACCAGGTATTCCACGTCCTGCGTGCCCTGTGCCGTTTCCACCTGGTCGGGGAAGTACAGCGCAGAGGCGGTAGACCCTGTATACGCCGCGATCTCCCCCAGCTTCACATCGTCGGCGCGAAAACGCCCGTAAGCGCTGTACCAGCCGTTTACATAGGGCACATAATAAAAATCCCACAGGCGGCGCATCACTTCCGTGTCCACCTGCAATTCCACCTGCTGGCCCTCCACGTGCAGAAGCTCAACGCCCAGTTCCTGCGAACCGATGATAAACATGTTGGCCATGGCGTCCCGCCCATAAAAGGCCTTGCCGTCGTTTGCAGTGTCCGGCGTAAGGCCGTCGGTCCACTCATAATATTGCTGTGCGGTGGCCGCAAGCCCCTCCCGCGTTTCCAGCTGGTCCAGCTGCGCGCCGGTCGCCGCCGAAAAGGCGTCCCACGCGGTCTTGTTCAGCATAAAGATCTCGCTGGATTTCGCCGTGGGGAAAATGCGAAGCTCACCATTTTCGCCAATGCGCCCCTCTTCCACAAACGAGTCCACATAGCCGCTGAGCTCTTCCTGCGTCATATATTGCTCCAGATCCACCAAATGCCCCATCTTTTCAATGGCGTATGCGGTGTCTGCATAGGAAGAAAAAATATCCGGCGGCGCCTCGCTGCCCACCGCCTTGTTAAAGGCGTCCAGCACCTTGCCTTCCAGATCGGTCACGTTGCCCTGGCTGTGCGCCTCCACAAAAATGCCGCGCTGCGCCCCCTCGGTGGTGTTGAACTGCTCCACCAGCTTGTCGAACGCTACCTGCTGGGCACTGTTGTAATAATGCCAGAC
The DNA here is from genome assembly GCA_022835495.1 of Oscillospiraceae bacterium. Taxonomy (NCBI): domain Bacteria; kingdom Bacillati; phylum Bacillota; class Clostridia; order Eubacteriales; family Oscillospiraceae; species Oscillospiraceae bacterium. The sequence goes on along the minus strand of BQOK01000001.1, from coordinate 1,809,396 downwards.
CGTAATGTTTACCGGGTGCTTGGGGTCCAGCTTGACCCCCTGCTGCCCCGCCGGCTGCCCGCAGCCGCCCAAAACCAAAGCCGCCGCCAGCAAAGCCGCCGTGCATCGTGCCATCCGCCTCATTGTTTTCTCCTTTACTCCCCTTTGCCCGCGCGCCGGGGCCAACCGCGTTTGCGCGGCCCACTTGGTCAAAGCGGCGCGCAAGCGCCGCCTTTTGGAAGCAGGCCGTAAAATATATAATCTCATTATAGGGGATACGACGGCTTTTTGAAAGTGGTTTTCATAAATAAAGTAGCCTGCCGCTTTGCGGGATTTATCTCTTTTCTATGGGGCAAGCGGGATAACAATCCCTTTTAAAAAGGAATTGTTATTGCAAAAATTCAAGCGTTTCCCGCTTTTCGGCTTTTCTTTCTCCATCGGCTTCTGGTCCGTCCTGTTGCAGGACACGATCGCCTCAAAAACAAGATACAATGTTTTTGCTTCATTGACTATTTGCTCCATCATGGGAAACGACACCATCTACGACAAAGGGCTTCATGAAACGATCAAAGCGCAGATCTGCACTGTTTTATCCCAGGATAGGGACTTTGTTTTTTATTTTTTCCCGGGCTATTTCTTGCGTGTCCGATCTTTTCCTTACTTGTGTTACCAAACGGTCAAACAGATCAAAAAAGAGTTCCCCTCCAAAATGATCCGCATTGTCCTTTTAGACGCGCACCCTAATGTATTCTGCAGCAAATATGTTTCCATTGACGACGCTGAATTTTTCATCTCTCCGGTTATCTTGAAAGATGTCTACTTTACATTCAATTATACGCGCATTCAAAAATGGATGCTTCAACAATCGGATTACCTGTTTTCCTATTTATATTTCGACTTTGATTGTGTGGACCAAAGCGTTTTGAAATGTCTCAACAGACAGCTGGCCGCCGAAAAACTGAAACTGGTAGATTTAACGGCGGCCAGCACCCGTCTGCTTATAAAAGAACAGGTGGAGCGTTTGCCCGCGCGGCAAAAATATGTGTATGAAAAACTACGTGCCGAACCCCGGGAACCAGGTCTTGTGGAAGCAACCGCAAAGCAACTGGGCGTTCACCGGGAACGGGTTTACACCATGTACAGGGAGATTTGCCGAAACTTGAGACATGCGGTTTATGCCGTTAAGTAAGTACAGAAGAGCAGCCCTTTTGTGCCCAATAAACATTGGATATAAAGCAAAAAGAAAGGGCCTCGTTTATAAAAACGAGGCCCTTCCTTTTTGTGGTGGAGATGAGGGGGATCGAACCCCTTACCTCTTGAATGCCATTCAAGCGCTCTCCCAAGTGAGCTACACCCCCACGAGCTGCATGCCGCTCTTTTCGGCTGCCTTGCTATTATAGCAAACCTTCTTTTCCCTGTCAATCCCCTTTTCCCAAAATTTCGCATTCTCGTTTTTCCACAAAAATTTTTCAAAAAAGAGTTGACTTGGAGCCCACTCCAGGTTTTATGATAAGATCAAACAAAGGCGGGCTTGCAAAGCCGTTTGCCAAAAAGCAAAGGAGAAACCACAATGGAATCAGCAAAAGTATATTTTACCTCCCGGCTCACGCCGGATGCCGTAGTGGACGCCTTTAAGGCGTTATCGCTGGAACTTCCCGGAAAGGTGGCGGTAAAGGTCCATTCAGGGGAAGTGGGCAACCAGAATTTTATCCGCCCTGCCTTTTTAAAACCCGCCATCGACCAGGTGCACGGCACGGTGGTCGAGTGCAACACCGCCTACGAGGGCGAGCGCGATACCACCGAAAAGCACTGGCACACCATGGAGCTTCACGGCTGGACCGGGCTGTGCCCGGTAGACATACTGGACGAAGACGGCCAGCTTGCCCTCCCGGTGCCCGGCGGCAGGCAGATCCAGACAAACTATGTGGGCTCCCACCTGGCAAACTATGATTCCCTGCTGGTGCTCTCGCATTTCAAGGGGCACCCCATGGGCGGGTTTGGCGGGGCGCTGAAAAATATCTCGATCGGCCTGGCCTCCGCCTACGGCAAAGCCTATATCCACGGCGCCGGCAAGCCGGAGGAAATCTGGACCGCCGAGCACGATCTGTTCCTGGAGGCAATGGCCGATGCCGCCAAGTCTATTACCGACCGTTTCGCCGGCAGGATCGGCTTTGTGAACATCATGCGCAACATGTCTGTGGACTGCGACTGCTGCGCGGTGGCCGAGGACCCCAAGCTCGCCGACATCGGCATTCTTGCCTCGCTGGACCCGGTGGCGCTGGACCAGGCCTGCCTCGACCTTGTTTACGCTTCGGCCGACCCCGGCAAAGCCGATCTCATCCGGCGCATCGAATCCCTGAACGGCGTGCACACGGTGGAGGCCGCCGCAGCCCTGGGCGTGGGCAGCCGCAGCTACGAGCTGCTCCGCCTGGATTGACCGCCCCGTTTTTTACCACACGGCAGCAGAAACCAGGAATTGGGGATAGCATAAAAAGAAGCCGGCTGTTTTTCAGCCGGCTTCTTTTTATGGGCTTCTGCCGTAACCAGGCAAAATCGATATCCGCATCCTACGTCCTCCTCGGCGCACGCCCCAGCAAAGTGGGCCCGCACCGAAGGCCAAGAAATCCCCCGTCCGGCAAAGGCGCCTCGCAGTCAGGCGGAGATCCGTGCCAAACAGGATATTTCTTCGCTGTGTTCCTGTGATAAAACAGATGCCCGGTAATAAGACAAACAAAGTGAGTAAAGCGAATCCCTCACATTCCGCCGGACGAGGTAAGCGTCAAAAAATACTTTTATCGTCTCAGACACGGTGCCCTCATGCATCATGTCTTTGCTTCTCCCACTGGAATCACAATTCTTGTAGTTTCTGTATCACCAGTTCCACATCAAATGGCTTGGAGATATGGCCATTCATCCCCGCGACCAAGGATTTTTCCACATCTTCCGTGAAAGCATTTGCTGACAGGGCAAAAATAGGGATAACTGTGGCGTCCGGTCTGGGGAAAGCGCGAATCCGTTTGGTAGCCTCCAGCCCATTCATCACCGGCATCTGGATGTCCATCAAAATGGCATAATAATATCCTTCCGGATGATCTGAGAACGCAGTGACGCCCTGTTCCCCATCGTCGGCCAAATCCACACGGAAGCCCCGTGATTCAAGCAGACACTGGGCGATCTCCTGGTTGATCGAGTTGTCCTCGACCAACAAGAGCCGTAGCCCGGATAGATCCCGCTCCGGTTTCTCTTCAGTTGCTTGCGGCTGCTCGGCTTCGTTCACACTCTTGAGCGGCAGACGGAGCGTAAACGTAGTACCTGCCCCTAAGGAACTCTCCGCCTCCAATGTCCCGTTTAAAAGCTGTGCATAGCTGCGGGCGATTGGAAGGCCCAGGCCAGTACCTTCCCTTGTGCTTCCGCGCTCAAACGGCTCAAATATTTTGCCAAGCATTTCAGGTGCAATTCCTGCTCCAGAATCCTGAACAGTAAAAGAAACCATTTCTTCTTCATCTGTGGAACAGGAAAGTTCAACAGCAAGACGGATGTTATCCCCGGCATCTGTAAACTTGATGGCGTTACTCATGAGATTCATCAATATCCGCTCAATTTTTGCCTCGTCACCAATGAACCACCTGGAGAGAGCGGGAGAAACATCGGCTTGGAATATGAGGCCCTTATCCTCTGTTGACTGATCGAAAACAGTCACAATCCTATGTAGCATGGCAGACAATTCAAAAGTTTTTTGTACGACTGCGATTTTACCGCTCTCAATTTTAGACATATCCAGCACATCGTTGATCAAGCTCAACAGCACATGGGCAGAGAGCTTTATCTTTTCCAGATATTCAGTTGCCTTTGGAGGAGTACCGGGGCATTCCAACGCAAGCTGCGTCATCCCTATCACCGCGTTCATAGGCGTTCGGATGTCGTGAGACATGCGGGAGAGGAACTCTGACTTGGCACGGTTTGCCTCTTCCGACTGCCGCAGGGCTGTCTCCAATTCGCCGTGAAGCCGGTGCTGCTCCTCCTGGATGCTAATCATGTCGTTGATGTCCATATAGGTGCTGTAAATGACCCGACAGCCATCTATATAATCATCTGTAATGGTTGCGATGATCCTGATCCAGCGGAATGCCCCCCCCTTAGCGGCATCCGACAAATAGCTGTGTATTGCGGCACTCCTTTTTCCAGGGCATCATAGAGGGCGGATTTGATCTGCGCAAGTTCATCCGGATACCCCTCAAAATACTTGCAGACACTTCCCCTGAACAGCGCTTCATACTCCTCTTTGCTGTACCCGGTATTGAAGTAGTAATAGTCGTTGGCCCAGAGCACGGTGAAGTCCTGATCCAACTTGTGCTTGCTGACACTGATCCCCATGGAATTCATCAGCGTATTGTACTCGTCAATCGAATTCAGCGTTGGATTCTCGCTCGAAATTTTCACCGTCTCCATGAGAAACCCCTCTCAAAATCAGTTTGGCGGGCCTTGCAGGCCTGCGCAAATCTTTTTCTGCTTCATCTTGATCTTGTACAAATCCCTCTTCTGTTTTTTACGCCCAGCTCACTTTGCTCATATATGATACACTTGATTATAATGCAAAGTCCGGAAAAATTCAACATGATTGTCTTTATAATTTTTTCTGAGTATTTCTTTATAAAGGGCACAACAATCAAGATTTATCCTCACTGATTTATATATGGGCAAAGTATCTGCTTTTATAGGCCGGATATGCTGAAAAAATATGTCGTTCAATGATATTCAAAAATTAGCAGGATCGTAAAGAGACTACCAGCCAAAACAACAAAAAGCCCTGTGGTGACCTTGCCATCCCAGGGATCGCCTGCCTATCAGCACACATAAAAATTATGTGAAGATTTTTGCTTCCTCGATAGATTTGCATTATGAGGCATGTTATAATTCATGTTATAAGCATAGACCTACAAGGAGGTTATGCAGTGAAGCCTGGAAGAGCAAGCCTGATCTACCAGTTTTTTAAGTGCCAAATTGAATTCGGATACTATCAGAAGGGGGACCATCTGCCCACCATCGACATGCTTTGCCGTGTATACCACGCGGCCCTACAGACGGTACGCAATGCCTATCTGCAATTACAGGCAGAAGGCTATATTCAGATCAGCTGGGGGAAGTATACGATCGTTGCCTATGACGCTCCTGCAGAGGTGTGCTTCCACAACCTTCAAGACTATTATCTCGCCCGCGAAGAGTCGATCCTATGCCTAAAAGAAAACCTCTATATGGTCACGGATCCCTTGCTGCATGAGGGGGCAAAAAGATTACAGTCGAAGGATATGCATGCAATCAAAGCAACGGCAGAACGGATGTCGTGGGATTCCCTCTATATCGCATTCTATTGTTGCCGCCAGATGTTGCTGGCCCTCAAAAACCGTTTGGCTTTTGACTTGTTCAATGAGCTGGCTCTCTTCCACCAATTCCCGCACACGTTGGCAAAGCGGATCCCACTGCCAGATGCTGAACAGGAGTACAAGGTTTTAAGCCGGCAGTTAGTATCGGCCTGTGAGCGTGAGGACCGCGAGGAGCTGGAACGGGTTCTTTTGCAGATATTAGCACTCTTGTCTAAAGCCATCTATATCTTTACCGAAAAAGCAAAGCAGGAGCGGCCCAGACCAGACCCGGTTACGTTCGAGTGGCAGGTCTATCAGGAGCACGCTCAAAAATGCTATTCGTTGGCCGCCCACTTAATTGGGGATATTTACATCAAACGAGCGTATTCTCCCAATGCAATACTTCCTTCTTATGGAACGCTGGCAAAAGAATATGAAGTCTCCTTCAGCACCATCCGGCGGGTCATGGAGCTGCTTGGCTGTTTGGGTGTGGTGTCCTCCAGCCAAGGGTTGGGCGCCTGGGTGACGGTTCCCACTTTGGACACGATACAACTTGAAAAAAAGCCGGTTCAGAAAATCCTTTCAACATTCTTACAGACGCTACAAATCTTATCCATCTCTATGGATCGGCTCCTGGATCGCTTTTTCCCGGGGGAAAAGTGTCGGGTTAGAGCATACTTAGCGCGGATGAGAACTCAGCAAGTCCCAAGAAACGACTTTTGCGTCTTTTTGACTGGCATTGGGCTTGTGCTGGACACAAACGACGGCCGGCCAATGAAAGAGATCTGGAATAAGTTTCATGAGGCAATGTTGCTCTGCCTTCCGCTTTTGGAGGCACAGGCTGCCTCTCAGCCAAAAGTAATCGCCCAGATAGCACATGATACGGAGCTTTTGGTCCAAAGCCTAGAACAGGAGGACCGTAATGGGTTTGCCGCTTCCCTGAAGAGCCTTATGAGCTTGGCCGAATCAGCTGCTAGACTGATTTTCAGTCAAACTCAATAGGTTTCATTCGAGCGTTCGGGATCCCGCACAATAGGATGGAGCGAGTGCGCCATAACCTCAGAGCCGTCCGAGGAGGGCGGAAAATTCCCGCAGGGTGAATTCATTTCGCCCGTCCGCGAATCAAATCAAATCGAGCGGCATGGAACCCAAAAAAAGAAGGAATTTTGTCATTCGACAAAATTCCTTCTTTTTTGGTGGACCTGGAGGGATTCGAACCCTTGACCTCTGCGATGCGAACGCAGCGCTCTCCCAACTGAGCTACAGGCCCGTAACGAAGTTACCTTGTATAATTTAAAGCATTTGCGCAAAAAAGTCAACCCCTTTTCGCCCTGATGCATAAATTTTTTGTTTTGCCGCAAACTGAAAGCAGAAACCGACACCAAGAAAGGGGCTTTTACCAATGGAACTGGACAACAGCAAAACACAGGCCAACCTGATGGCAGCCTTCGCCGGCGAATGCCAGGCCTCCATCAAGTACGGCTATTATGCAGACCTTGCCGAGGCGCAAGGCTACCAGCAGATGGCGGATATTTTCCGCGAGACCGCCCGCAACGAGCGCGAGCACGCAAAGCTTTGGTTCATCGAACTGAATGGCGGCTTTAAAAGCACGCTGGACAACCTGAAAGACGGCGCCACCGGCGAAAATTACGAGTGGAGCGAGATGTACCCCCAGTTTGCCGAGCAGGCCCAGGCCGAGGGCTTCGACAAGATCGCCAAACTGATGTGGGCCGTGGCCGACATTGAAAAGACCCACGAGGCCCGCTACCTGAAGCTGGCCGGCAATGTGGAGGACAAGCAGGTGTTCAAAAAGCCCCAGCCCACCGCCTGGATCTGCAAAAACTGCGGCTATATCTACGAGGGCGAGCAGGCGCCCCAGCAGTGCCCGGTGTGCAAATATCCGCAGGGATATTTTGAGGTCCGGGCCGACAACTATTAATTTTTTCCGTGCAAAAACAGAGGGCAGGCGGAACATGTTTGATATGTACCCCCTTTACTGGACACCCAGTAGAGGGGGTATTATTATGCGGTACACATATGAGTACAAAAGGAAATGTGTAGAACTGTATCGAGAAGGAAAATGGCCAGAAACGCCGGAAGGTGTTAGCGATAAATCCTTTCGGGATAAAGTGAGACTATGGGTAAGAGCAGAGGATAGCCGCGGTCCAGAAGCACTGAAACACAAAAATTTCAACAGGAACTGGACACCAGAAGAACGGCTGGAACTAGTATCCCAAGTAATGTCCGGAAAATCCTGTGTGTCAGTGGCAATCGAGGCCGGTATTCAAGATAGACTATTGTATCAATGGGTTCAAAACTATAAAACAAAGGGGTATAATGGCCTGGTAGAAATGAAAAAAGGTCGTCCAAGTAAAGGGGTACCCCAAATGAAAAAGGAAGAAGCAAGGCCACTGAATGAATCCGAACGAGAAGAATTGATCCGGCTTCGGGCAGAAAACGAGTATATAAAGGCGGAGAATGAAGTTATAAAAAAAGAGATCGCCTTGAGAGAAGAGAGGCACGCAGCGCAACTCAAGGCGAGAAAGCAGCGATCATCAAAGAGCTGCGTGAAAAAGGATACCAATTGAAATATCTGTTGAAATCTATGCAGATGGCACGGTCTACCTATTATTTTGAGTTGAGCAAGGCCGATCAAGTTGCTGTTCGAAACCATTGCTTGGCAGATGAAATCAAAGACATTTTCTCACAGCATAAAGGCCGCTACGGTGTGCGAAGAGTATATCAGGAACTGATAAAGCGCGGCCACAAGGTCAATCATAAGCGGGTACAACGGCTTATGCACACTATGGGGTTGGCAGGAAAGCGCCCAAAGGAAAAGTATCATTCCTACAAGGGCGAGGTCGGCAAGGTTGCTGAGAATATCCTTGACCGGGATTTCAGCACGACAGCTCCTATGCAAAAATGGACTACCGATGTATCTCAGTTCGGTTTTTCGTGGGGGAAGTGTTATCTCTCTCCTATACTCGACATGAACACAAACGAAATCATTTCTTATGATTTATCTCAAAGTGCCAATATGGAACAGATCCAGAGAATGTTGGCCGGCGCCTTTACGAAGTTTCCCTCTGTAGATGGCCTGATCTTTCACTCTGATCAAGGGTGGCAGTACCAGCACGTGTACTTCAGGCAGGCACTTAAAGATCACAAAATCATTCAATCCATGTCAAGGAAGGGCAACTGTTACGACAATTGCATCATGGAGACCTTCTTTGGACGGATGAAAAACGAGATGTTCTACGGGCATGAAAAAGAGTATTCCTCTTTTGAAACATTTGCCAAGGCTGTTGACGGCTACATAAATTACTACAACAACGAAAGAATCCAAGAGAAAACAAAATGGATGCCTCCTACAAAATTCAGAGAGGCATCCATGTGCACCTAATTCAATTTTTTATGTGTCCAGAATTCTGGGTACATATCAGTTCCGCCTGCCCTCCGCTTTTTTATTGCCGCCCCTGCGCTTATTTGCCGTAGTAGGCCTGCAGATAGAGCTCCTTGATCTCGCTCACCAGCGGGTAAACCGGGTTTGCCGTGGTGCACTGGTCCTCAAACGCCTTGTAGCTCAGCTCATCCACCTTGGCCAGGAACTCCTCTTCGGTAACGCCGCAGGCCTTGATGGTGAGGGGGCGCTCGGTGTCCATCATCAGTTTTTGAACGGCCGCGATCAGGCAGTCCACCGCTTCGTAGGTGCCGGTGCCCTTGTTGCACAGGCCGCAGCGCCACGCGATCTTGGCGTAGCGCTCGTCCGCCACATACTCCTTGTATTTGGGGAACGAGGCAAACTTGGTGGGCCGCTTTGCGTTGTAAGCGATCACATAGGGCAGCAGAATGGCATTGGCCCGGCCGTGGGGAATGTGGAATTCGCCGCCCAGCTTGTGCGCCATGGAGTGGTTCAGCCCCAAAAAGGCGTTGGTAAAGGCCATGCCCGCAATGCACGAGGCGTTGTGCATTTTTTCCCGGGCCAGCTTATCGCCGTTGTAGCTGGCTTCCAGGTAGTGGAACACCATCTCGATGGCCTGCAGGGCCAGGCCGTCGGTATAGTCGCTGGCCATGACCGATACATACGCCTCAATGGCGTGGGTCAGCACGTCCAGGCCGGTATCGGCCACGATGCTTTTGGGCATCGTGTAGGTGAACTGGGGGTCAATGATCGCCACGTCCGGGGTGAGGCTGTAATCGGCCAGGGGGTATTTGATGTTGCCGTTCTGCTTGTCGGTGATGACCGAGAAATTGGTCACCTCGCTGCCGGTGCCGGAAGTGGTGGGAATGGCCACCAGCTTTGTTTTGGTGCCCAGCGCCGGGAATTTGAATGCGCGCTTGCGGATATCCAAAAAGCGCTGGCGCAGGCCGTCGAAGCTGGTGTCGGGGTGCTCGTAGAACAGCCACATTCCCTTGGCCGCGTCAATGGCGCTGCCGCCGCCAATGGCAATAATCACGTCCGGCTGGAACGCCCGCATGGCTTCCACGCCCCGCATGATGCATTCCACGCTGGGGTCGCTCTCCACATCCGAATAGATCTCGCTGTGGCAGTATTTTTCACGCTTGCGCAGGTAATACAGCACCTTGTCCACATTGCCCAGTTCCACCATAACAGGGTCGGTCACGATGAACGCGCGGTTGATATCCTCCATCTTTTCCAGATACTGAATCGAGTCCTCCTCGAAATAGATCTTGGGCGGGATCTTGAACCACTGCATGTTGACCCTCCGTTTTGCAATGCGCTTTTTGTTCACCAGGTTCACGGTGGTCACATTCTGGCTCACCGAATTCTTGCCATAGCTGCCGCAGCCCAGGGTCAGCGAGGGTGTGTTGGTGTTGTAAATGTCGCCGATGGCCCCCTGCGAGGAGGGGCTGTTCACAATAATGCGGCCCACCTTCATTGCCACGCCGTACTCATCGGCGATCTTCATGTCGCCGGTGTGAATCACCGCCGAGTGCCCAAGGCCCCCCAGTTCCAGCATTTTGTTGGCATATTCAAAACCCTGCTCTTTGTCCCTGCACACAAAGTAAGCCAGCACCGGGCTTAGCTTTTCCTTGCTCAGGGGGTGTTCGTCGCTGGGTTTGTCCAGGGGGGCGATCAGGATCTTGGTCTTTTCCGGCACAGTAAGGCCTGCCTGCTCGGCAATCCAGTTGGCGCTTCTGCCCACCACCGGGGCGAACACGCCCTTTTCCGGGTCCGGGAACATGTATTTGGTGAGCTGCTCGGTCTCCTCTTTGTTCAGGAAATAGCAGTTGTTCAGCTTCATGAAGGCCTCAAAATCCCGGGCGATCTCCTTTTGCACAATCACGGCCTGTTCCGAGGCGCAGATCATGCCGTTGTCAAAGGTCTTGGACATCATCAGGTCGGTGCAGGCCCGGTGCAGGTCGGCGCTCTTTTCAATAAAGCAGGGCACGTTGCCGGGGCCCACGCCCAAAGCGGGCTTGCCGCAGGAATACGCGGCCTTTACCATGCCCGGTCCGCCGGTCGCCAGGATGGTGGCCACGCCGGGGTGGCGCATCAGGGCGCCGGTGGCCTCCACGCTGGGCTCGGTGATCCACTGGATGCAGTTTTCGGGCGCGCCCGCCTTCACCGCCGCCTCATACACGATGCGGGCGGCCTCGGCGCTGCAGTTCTGGGCGGAGGGGTGAAAGCCAAAAACGATGGGGTTGCGGGTTTTTACCGCAATCAGGCATTTGAACAGGGTCGTGGAGGTGGGGTTGGTGGTGGGGGTCACGCCGCAGATCACGCCCACCGGCTCGGCTACCTCCACATACCCCTCCATGTCGTTCTCTTCCAGAATGCCCACGGTCTTTTCGGCTTTAATGTTGTGCCAGATATACTCGGTGGCAAACATATTTTTAATGACCTTATCCTCGTACACGCCGCGGCCGGTTTCGTCCACTGCCATGCGGGCCAGTTCCTGGTGCTTGTCAAGGCCCGCCAGGGCCATCTCGTGTACAATGTTATCCACTGTGTCCTGATCCAGGGTCAGGAACTCGGCCAAAGCCTTCTGGGCCTTTTCCACCAAACCGTCGATCATGCGCTCCACATCGGTTTTTGCGGGTTCCACGATCATCTTTTTCTTCTCAGCCATCGCGCCGTCCGTCCTTTCAGTTCAAGGGTTTGTTTTTAGGGGACCTAACCTCTCCTCTATGGTTTTATGATACCATATCGTTAACCAAATAACAATGTTTTGGTTCGCCAATGATTGTTAATATTATAACATCTATTTGTGTACTATGCACAAATTCATTTGATTGGGCTTGTGCGATAATTCTGATTTCCCCGGTGAAAACCCGCAATAAGTATGTTATAATAGGGCCAGTAACGTGCAAAGGAGGAAAGATCAATGTATTGGTCCAGGCCTTTATTGAAGGATAATGCCAAAAAAGTGCTTTCGGGCAATTATTGGCGCGTTTTTGCGGTGTGCCTGCTGACCTCGCTTCTGGGTGGGAATTTTAAATTCGATTTTAATTTTTCTACAGATCAGTGGAATTCCTTTCGGTACGACTACAGTCTGTCCGGTTTATTCGGCAGCCTGGTGTTCGGCGTTTTTTCGGTGTTGTTCGTCGTGGGCCTGCTGTGGTCCATTTTTGTGAGCAACCCGGTCGAGGTGGGGCAGAACCGCTTTATGATGGAAAACCGGGCCGGTTTTCCGCCGGTGGAGTCCATGTTCTCCGCTTTCAGGGGGAAGGAGCAGTACCTGAATGTGGTGAAGGTGATGTTCCAGCTGCGGCTGGAAATTTTTCTGTGGACCCTGCTCTGCTTTATCCCGGGGATCTATAAAAGCTACCAATACTATTATGTGCCCTACCTGCTGGCGGAAAATCCTTACATGAGCTACAGCCGTGCCAAGGAACTGAGCATTGCCATGACCAACGATGAAAAAATGGAGATTTTTGTGCTGGACATTTCGTTTTTCGGCTGGCTGTTTCTCGGGGCCATGCTGTGCGGCGTGGGCGTGCTGTTCGTCATCCCCTACCAGCAGGCCACCTATGCCGAGCTGTATGCGGCAGCCCGCACCAAAGCGTTTGCTTTGGGCGTCACCGGCCCCGACGAACTGGCGGATTTCACGCGCTATTAACCTTGCCCTTCGCTCCCCCGCTGCCGCGTTTTTATGTGCGGAACCTGCGAACGGGCGCCCCTCAAAAGCGGGGCGCCCGTTCTTTCTTTTCGGGGAAAAATTCCATTTTAGCCTTGACATCCCGCCCTGTTTTGAGTATTATAAATAAGCGGCCCAAAAACCGCGCCGGCGGCATGGAGAGATGGCTGAGCTGGTCTAAGGCGCACGACTGGAAATCGTGTGTTCCCCTTAAAGGAACCGAGGGTTCGAATCCCTCTCTCTCCGCCATAAACGGACAGGCAAAACGCCTGTCCGTTTTTTATTCTGTGACCCAGTTTGGGAGGCTGTGCCCATGCAAACGCTTTTTCTGTTGTGGCTTGCCTGCGTTAACGCGGCGGCTTTTTTGATCTGCGGCTGGGACAAGCACCAGGCCTGCCGCGGCAAGCGGCGCGTTCCGGAGCGCACGCTGCTTTGGCTCTGCGCGCTGGGGGGCAGCTTTGCTTTTCTGGCGGGCATGCTTTTATTTCACCACAAAACCCGCAAGCCAAAATTCCTGTATGGCGTGCCCCTCCTTCTGGCAATGCAGGTGCTGGCCGCATTTTTTGTGCGCGCCCTGCTTTTTTGACCTTCCATCCATCCTGAATCCCCCGCAGCAAAAATGCCCCCTGTGTACCAGGGGGCATTTTTGCATAGGCCTATGATGTTTTGGATCAGCCCTCGTCGCGGGAAGGATAGTAAAGGTTGTTGGAGATGAACTCCAGCTTCTCCTTGAGCACCAGTTCCAGGCTGCTCACCACGCCAACCATGTTGGCCACGGACTCGTTCACTTCCATCAGCTGGCAGAAGTCCACATCCTCCAGCCCGATGACTCTTTGCAGCTTCTCGCCCTCGGCGTTCAGGATATGGCTCAGGGCAGTTTCCTCCAGGGCGATGCTCTCGATCAGGTCGGTGACCGCCTGGCACATGGTGATGGGGTTGCAATGCATGGAAATGACCGGCATAGACATAACAAACTCTCCTCCGCAATCATGGAACTCAACAGAAAAATGTTGGCTACTTCACTATATGCAAAAGAGGCGGTTTGGTGCCAAAAAATCAATCTTCGTCCGGCGCGCCCATGGCATTGCGCACAATGCTGCACAGCACACCCCCAATGGGGAACACCACCCAGGAAAAAGCCCACTTGTGAAACACAAAGCTCAGAATCAAAAACGCCAGGGTCATAACAGACATGATCAGGCTGCACACGCGGCTGGCAAGCGCCTGGTTTGCCTTTTCTTTCGCGGTGGGCTGCTCGGGCACCTGGGTCCAGTTGCCCTCCTCGTCCAGGCCGAACATTTTGAGCATTTTGGTATAGTTTGCGTGCTGGATGCCGTAGTATACCAGTACCGCGGCGCCAACGCCCCCCAGGCCGAAAAACGGGATCGCCATGGCCCATTCCATGGTGGTGCCCTCCCATATACCCATAACCCCGGTGGTGCCAAGCGCCAGGCAGCACAGGGCGATTCCCAGCGCGATCATTTTTGCAAACTTTTTCTTAAAGGCCATATATTCGCCCACCCACTGCACCGCAAAGGCCCGGTCCTCCTGTGTGGGGCGCTGGGAAGGCGCGGCCTCCTTTTCGCAGCCCAGCGCTTCGCGAAGCTCTTCCACGCTGCCAAACTGGCTCACAGCGCGGCCAAGGGCAGCGTCCTCGCTTGCGCCCCCGGCCAGGGCGGCCTCATATTGTTCCTCCATGCTGGCGGTGATCTCGCGCTTCATCTGCAGCGCCTCGTCCGTGTCCGGCAATGCCGCAAACACATTGTCCACATATACGCTGACCTTGCTCATGTTATTTCCTCCCCGCTGGCAAACAGATCAATGACCCGCCTGGTCACCGCCCATTCGTCGCATTTTTCTTTATAATAGGCCCGCCCCTGGTCCGTGATGCGGTAATAGGTGCGGGGTTTGCCCAAGCTTTCTGTGCCCTGGTACGCGCTGATGTATCCATTTTTTTGCAGGCGGTTGATCGCGGAATACAGCGTGGTCTCCTTAATGGGGTAAGCCCCGCCGGTGCGCGTTTGTATCTCCCGCGAGAGCTCGTAGCCGTAGCCATCTTTATGCAGCAGCAGGGCAAGCAGAATGGTGTCGTTATAGCCCCGTATCACATCGCTGCTGATCAAGCCCTGTCACTTCCCTTCCCTGTGAGCGCAAACCCCGGATGTTGTGCCCGTGGCCGTGCGCCGGATCTACTTCATCTGGTAGAGTAATCACAGTATACCACAGCTACTACGACAAGTAAAGTAGTTTCTGCGGCCAAAATAAATTTTTTCGTTTCTGCGCGCCGTTTCCCCTCTCTGGGCGTGGCGTGTTTGGCGCCTGTTTTTATGAAAAAACAGCAGCCAAAAGGCTGCTGTTTCAAGTTTCTCTGAACGGGATCCGGATCGCGCTTGCTTCTTCCAGGCCCCGCTCTGCCAGATATTCCACTATAAAGCGGGTCTCGGCGGTCTGCAATTCCTCCAGCGTTTCGGCAAATGTTTCCCAGTCGGAGCGGTGCAGGCAGCCCTTGAGCGTGTGCAGATAAGGGCTGAAATAGGCGTTCGCAGCCTCGCGGCCCCCATGCAGTTCCCGCAAAGGAAGCCCCCAAAAGAGCATTCGCAGCAACTGGGCGTATACCGTTCGGACCGCCCGGTACGGCGCAAAGGCCGCAACAAAAGCGTAACAGGTATAAAGCAGGTTTTCATATACTCCCCCGCGCTCCACTGCCTCGAACCGCTCGATCCATTTTGCAACCGAGGCCGGTTCCATGCCGGCAAGCGTCGCCTGCACGCAGGCGCGGCAGGAAAACGCCAGGAACTAGCAGCCCTGCGCAAACTCAAGCAGCCGTTTTTGAAGCTGCGGATCGGCCAGGTCGCTGTTCGCTGTGTTCTGCTGCAGCGGCAGCACCATGGTGCCCACCCCGTTGATCGAGCGCACCGCCCCCAGCTTGCCCAGCAGCCCATAGGTGCGGCGTACCGTATTCAGGGCGATCTGCTTTTCTTCCGCAAGCTTCGCGGGCGGGGGCAGCAGGCTTCCCTGCGGGTAAACGCCATCGCGCATGGCAAGCAGCAGGTCCAGGCAGAGCGAATAGCAGATCTGCGAAGTTTTTTTATAAATGCTCCACGAAAAGGCAACGGGCTCCGCCTGGGGCTGGTCCCGAATGTTTTCGCTGTAAAATTGCTTTAAAAATTTGATCAGCTGCGTTTGGTAAGCATCCACGGAATCCCAAAGGGCCGGCCAATCCTTTTGCCGGCACAGCCGGATCATTTCAAGCAATGGGTTTTTATGCCGAAAATATTCTATATTTTGGGGCGTGCTGAGAAACGGGCCCTGGAAAAAAAGAAATATTTGCCGCATCAGCCGCATGAACAATTCGTTCCCCAGCGGGCTGTAGATCAGTTCAAGCTGCTGCAGCATGCGGTAAACCGGCGAGAGATGCAGGGCCGCACAGCTTCTCTCAAGCTCGTCCAATGTTTTTTCGGAGCTGTTTTTCAGCGCAAACCACTGCGCAAAACGGCACAAAGGCCGCAAAGCCTGCGCCAAATCCAGAAGGGTCTCTTTCCGGCCGGCGAAAAAGTGCTGGATATTTTGCCGGATCTCTTCCTTGCTGTAGTTTACCTTGACCCGTGCACCCACGCAGGTGCTCAGGGAAATATAGCCCTCCTGTTTCAGGCGAAGATACACCAGGCGGACCGTATCCACCGAAACCCTGAAATACTCGCTGGCCTCCCGGATCGTGGGCAGCGGTTCTCCGTGCCGGTGCGCCCCGAACTCGATCTGGGTTTTAAAAAGCCGATATAAAACCTGCTGCAGTTCCATATCCTGTTGCAACGCTCGCCCCTCCGCCCTGAACGATGATCTTTTGTAAAAAGTATACCATATTCTCCGCGGGAAATAAACGGCCGCTCCTCGGGAAACAGTTGCTTTTCCCGGGAACTCTTGCTATACTTTATTGGTAAGTGGGCAAGGTCAGGCCGGCAGTTTTAAGAGTCACCGGGCAACAGCGCTGCGGCAGGCCCTGCGCATTGCATCCGGCATAAAAAGTGCAGACGAAGAGGGGCGGTAGGGTATGGACCAGCCGTATCAAAAGGGCGGCGGTGTTCTGGCGCACAGCGATGTGGTAGAGGACTATGAGCTGCTGATGAACAGCATGGAGGTCAGCGTAAGCAAGCATTTGCTGGACGATCATTTCACCATGGTTTGGGGCAACGATTTTTATTATAAAATGACAGGTTACGCTCAGCAGGAATACGAAGCCCTGTTTCACAACCGGCCGGACCTGTACTATCCCGCCCATCATTACGAGGACGAACTGCAAACCATCAACGCCCATGTAATGGACGCTTTACAGGCGGGCCGCACAAGCTACCGCCTCACCACCCGCATGCCTGTAAAGGGCGGCGGGCATCTTTGGGTGCAGATGTGCGGGTTCTTCACTCAAAACATTTTGAACGGCTATCCCATTGCCTACACCGTCATCACCAACGTGGACGATCTGGTCAAAATGCAGAGGGCCCAGTCCATCACTTATAACAATATTTCCGGGTTTGTGGCAAAGTATCTCATACGGGATTATTTGAACATTGAACTGCTGGATGCCAACGACCAGTTCAAAGCTTTTTTCGGCGTGTCGGAAAACAGGGATCCGCAGGATCCTTTTTTCCGCAGCAATGTGGACGCGAACAAGGATTACATCATCCCGCAGCTGGAACACGCCCAGCGGGGCGAGCACATCCACTTTCTGTGCAGGCTGCAGAACAGGGAGGGCCGCACCGTTTGGATGCAGGTCAACGGCGATTGTGTGGACTGGATGGATGGCTGCCCAGTTTACCTGCTGATCTACATCGACGTGACCGATCTGACGGAATTGCGGGAAATGCAGAAGCAGCTGGAGGATCAAAAGCAGCATTTGCAGGATGCGCTGGCCAGCGCCCAAAAGGCGAACGCCGCCAAGCGGGAGTTTTTATCCCGCATGTCCCACGAGATCCGCACCCCCATGAATGCCATCATTGGCATGACCACCATCGCCGCCGCCCACATTGGCGACGACGCCCGCATTGAGGATTGTCTGGGCAAGATCACCTTTTCCGCAAAACACCTGCTCTCCCTGATCAACGATATTCTGGACATGTCCAAGATCGAGGACGGCAAGCTTACGGTAAACCACGAGCCGTTCTACCTGCAGCAAATCCTGGAATCCATCACCACCATCATTTACCCCCAGGCGGCTGCACAGGGCATCGAATTCCGGGTCGCCGTGCACGGAATTTTGGAAGATGAACTGCTGGGCGACGCCATGCGGGTGAGCCAGATCCTGCTTAACCTGCTCTCGAACGCGGTAAAATTCACCCCGCAAAACGGGAAAGTACAACTGGAAATAAGGCAGCTTACCCGGAAAAGCAACGCGGCAACACTGCAATTTATCGTCAGCGATACCGGGTGCGGCATGAGCGAAGAATTCCTCTCGCGGCTTTACGAGCCCTTTGAGCAGGAAAATTCCAAAGGCGGCACGGGGCTTGGCATGCCCATTACCAAAAACCTGGTGGGGCTTCTGGGCGGCACCATTTCTGTTCGCAGCCAGATGGGCCGGGGCACTGTTTTTACCGTGGAGCTCCCCTTTGAATTCTCATCGCAGAATAAACCCCTGCTGTACCCCGCCATGGAAACGCTGCGGGTGCTGGTGAGCGACGACGACCCGGACGATTGCGCCTATGCCTCGCTGCTTTTGAAAAAGTTTGGGATCCATGCAAAATGGGTGCTCAGCGGCGCCGAAGCAGTGAGCGAGATCCGCACTGCGTACCAGCGGGGCAGCGGGTACGATATCTGCCTGATCGACTGGAAAATGCCGGATATGAACGGCATCGAAACGACCCGCCGGATCCGCAGCATCGTTGGGCCCGACACGCTGATCATCATTCTCACCGCCTACGATTACAGCGAAATCGAAGCCGAGGCCCGCCAGGCGGGCGCCGATCTGTTTTTGTCAAAGCCCCTGTTCGCGTCCTCGCTCTATAATACCCTCATGGCCGCCACCGGGCTGGGGCAAACGCTCCCCAAGCCAGCCGCCATCGTAAAACCCACCCTGCTCGCCGGCCACCATATCCTTGTGGTGGAGGACAACGAGCTGAACCTGGAGATCGCGGTGGAGCTTTTAAAAATGGCCGGCGCCCGGGTAAGCTGCGCCGCCAGCGGCAAGCAGGCGCTGGAATGGTTTTGCTCCGCCGAGGGCCGAACCTGCGAAATGATCCTGATGGATATCCAGATGCCGGGCATGGACGGCTACCAAACAACACGGAAAATCCGCAGCTCCAATGCCCCCAACGCCGCCAGCATTCCCATTATCGCCATGACTGCCAATGCCTTTCAGGAGGATGTGGCCGCGGCAATGGATGCCGGGATGAACGCGCACATCGCAAAGCCCATCGATGTGACAGCCCTGTACCGAACGCTGGAAGCGATTTTCAATCCCCCCGCACAAAAATAAGCGCTTTGGCGGTGCCCGCCGCCGCTTATCGCAAAAAGGGGCCGCCGGAAAACCTGTTTTCCGGCGGCCCCTTTTTTAACAGCCCAGATATGCTTTGCGCACTTCAATGTTATTTGCCAGTTCTTCGGCCGGCCCTTCCATCTTGATGGTTCCGGTTTCCAGAACATATGCCCGGTCGGCGATCTCCAGCGCCATTTTGGCGTTCTGCTCCACCAGCAGCACGGTCACGCCGTCCTTTTTCACATCCTCAATAATCTTGAAGATCTCTTTTACAAGCAGCGGCGAAAGCCCCATGGAAGGCTCGTCCAGCAGCAGCATTTTTGGGCGGCACATCAGGGCCCGGCCAATGGCCAGCATCTGCTGCTCGCCGCCGGACAATGTGCCCGCCTGCTGCTTGCGCCGCTCCTTCAGGCGGGGCAGGCGTTCAAACACCATCTCGTAATCGTCCAATACCGCCTCTTTGCTGTCCTTGCGGGTGTAAGCGCCCATTTCCAGGTTTTCCTGCACCGAAAGATGGCTGAACACACGGCGGCCCTCCGGCACCTGGGCAAGGCCCAGCCCGATGATTTTGTGGGCTTCCATCTGGCTGATACGGTGATCCATAAAGTCGATCTCGCCGCTCTTGGGGCGCAGCAGGCCGGAGATAGCATGCATGGTAGTGGTCTTCCCCGCACCGTTGGCGCCGATCAGGGTCACGATCTCCCCTTCGTCCACATGGAACGAGATGTCCCGGATGGCGTGGATGGAGCCGTAGAACACATTCAGATTGCTAACGCGCAGCATTTCCCCCATCTTCAGTCACCTCCCAGATACGCGGCGATCACCTTCGGGTTGTTCCGGATCGCCTCGCCGTTTCCTTCGGCAATGATACGCCCGTAATCCAGCACGGTGATATGCTCGCAGATGCCCATAACAAAGTTCATATCGTGTTCGATCAGAAGGATCGCCACGCCAAAGGTTTCCCGAACAGACTTGATGGTATTCATCAGCTCTTCGGTTTCATTGGGGTTCATGCCGGCAGCCGGTTCGTCCAGCAAAAGGAGCTTGGGGTTGGTGGCAAGGGCCCGCGCGATCTCCAGCTTGCGCTGCTTGCCGTAGGGCAGGCTCGAGGCCGGCAGCCTGGCTTCCTTGTCCAGATCAAAAATCTTCAGCAGTTTCATGGCCTGCTTGTTCATCTCGCGCTCTTTTTCCCGGTAGCCGGGCAGGCGGAAAATGCCGGTCCACATTGCGTAGCGCACCTGGTTGTGCAGGCCCACCTTTACGTTATCCAGCACGGTGAGCTCGTTGAACAGTCGGATGTTTTGGAAGGTGCGCGCAATGCCCGCGCGGCAGATTTTTTCCGGCTTTTTGCCGGTGATGTTCACCCCGTCCAGAATGATATCGCCTTCCGTGGGGCGGTATACGCCGGTGAGCATGTTGAACACGGTGGTCTTGCCCGCGCCGTTGGGGCCGATCAGGCCGTACAGGTGCCCCTTCTCGATCTTCATATCCAGCTGGGCCACCGCCTGCAGGCCGCCGAACGCAATGCCGAGGTTCGTCACTTCAAGCAGCACCATACTCACACGCCCCCTTTCTGCTTTGCTTTTTTGCGCTCCGGCATCATAGCGTGGAATTTCGCAACAAAGCGCTCGCGCCATGCGATCATCTGGGGGCTCTGGTTAAAGATCATCATAATGATCAGCAAAAGCGCGTAGATCAGCATCCGGTATTCCTGCATGCCGCGCAGCAGCTCGGGCAGCACGGTGAGCAGGGCCGCCGCAATGATAGAGCCCCGGATGTTTCCGATGCCGCCCAGCACCACGAACACCAGCACCAGGATGGAGGTGTTGTAATCGAACTTTTTGGCGGCCAGGGTCGAGAAGTTCAGCGCGTACAAAACGCCGCCCATGCCCGCAAACACCGCGGAGGTGATAAACGCCATGAGCTTATACTTGGTCACGTTGATGCCGGTGGCCTCGGCGGCAATGCGGTTGTCGCGGATGGACATAATCGCCCGCCCCGCCCGGGAATTGATCAGGTTCAAAATAACGAACAGGGTCACCAGGATCAGCAGAATCCCTGCGGTGAAGGTGGAAGCCTTGTGCAGGCCCGTAATGCCGATGGCGCCGTTGATGATCACCTTGCCGTCCGCCGCCAGCTTCAGCGAGGCCGCATCCTTCAAAGAGAAATGCATGCCGCTGCCGTCCACCCCCAAATAGCAGGAGTTCAGAATGTTTTTAATGATCTCGCCAAACGCCAGGGTCACAATGGCCAGGTAGTCGCCCCGCAGGCGCAGCACCGGAATGCCGATCAAAAAGCCGAATATACCGGCCATCACGCCGCCGATCAGCATGGCCAGGGGCATGCCCAGCCAGATCGGCATACCATCCCCCGCCAGCATCCAGAACACAGCGCCCGAAAAGGCGCCCACGCTCATAAAGCCCGCGTGGCCAAGGCTCAATTCGCCCAGAATGCCCACAGTCAGGTTCAGCGAAACCGCCAGCACCACGTAGGTGCAGATGGGCACCAGCATGCCCTGCATGGAGTTGTTCAGCAGCCCCCCGCCGGCAAGCCCGGTCATGAGCAGATAAAAGGCCAGCACAACGCCATAGGTGATCAGGTTGCTCCGGGTGGATTTTTGCATTCTTTTAAAGAAATTCATATGTACCACCTCACACCTTCTCGCTGATCTTTTTGCCCAAAAGGCCTGTGGGCTTGACCAGCAGCACAACGATGAGCACCGCAAACACAATGGCGTCCGCCAGCTGGGTCGAGATATAGGCCTTGCCAAAGATCTCGATCACCCCCAGCAGGATGCCGCCCACCATAGCGCCCGGAATGGAGCCGATGCCGCCGAACACCGCTGCGGTAAAGGCCTTGATGCCGGGCATGGCGCCGGTGGTGGGCTGCAGCGAGGGGTAAGCCGAGCACAGCAGCACGCCCGCCACAGCGGCCAGGCCGGAGCCAATGGCAAAGGTGAGCGAGATCGTGGCGTTCACATTTACCCCCATCAGCTGGGCAGCGCCCTTATCCTCGGAAACGGCCAGCATGGCATGGCCCATGCGGGTGTGGTTTACAAACAGCATGAGCGCCGCCATGATGGCGGCCGACACCAGGATGGTGGCGATGCTCTCGCCGGTAATGATCAGCCTGCCGCCCGCCAGGTGCAGCGCCGGAATGGACACCACCGATTTGAAGGACTTTGGGTCGGACCCCCAGATCAGCAGCGCCAGGTTCTGCAAAAGATAGCTCACGCCAATGGCCGTGATCAGCACGGCAAGGCCGGGCGCGCCCCGCAAAGGCTTATAGGCCAGCCGCTCTATGGTGATTCCCAGCAAGGTACATACCACGATCGACAGCAAAATTGCCGCAACAGACGGCAGCCCCATGGAGTTGACCGCAATAAACACGATATAGCTGCCCACCATAATCACGTCACCGTGGGCAAAGTTCAGCATCTTTGCAATGCCGTACACCATGGTATACCCCAGGGCAATAATGGCGTACACACTGCCCAGGCTGATACCATTGATGAGGTAGGATACAAAGTCCATAGATACTCCCCTTCTTCAGAGCCGCAGCCGGCCCGCGCCCCCCTGTGGCGCACACCGCCTCCCGCAAAATATAAGTATTATTATAGCACTGCTCTAAAGCGCACACAAGTTTTTTGTGGTTTTGTGTATCAAAAAGGGGGCCGCCGCCCTTTGGCGGCAGCCCCCCTGGCATTTCAGCGCTTTACATTGCGGTGTAGGCGCCGTTCTCGATCTTCACTGCACGGGGGGCCTTGCTGACCTCACCGCTGGCAGCCCAGGTCATGCCGTCGCCGGTCAGGCCGTCCACACTGATGGCGGTCATGGCGGGCTTGAGCAGATCGCACAGCTCAGAAGCACTCATGGAAGTGTTGGCGGCAGCCTGCTCCATCGCAGCCTTGATGATGTAAACGCCGTCGTAGGCGTCCGCCGCAAACTGGTTCGGGGTTTCGCCGTACTTCTCCTCGTATTTGGCAACGAAGTTCTTGGTCATGTCGTCCTGCGCGTCGGCCGCAAACGGGGTAAGCAGCATCACGCCCTCAAACAGGCTGGTGTCCGCGCCCTTGATGGTCAGCAGGCCGTCCAGGCCGTCGCAGCCAAACACCGCCGCGTCGTAGCCCTGCTTTTTCATCTCCTGGATGATCAGGTTGGCTTCGTTGTAGTAGATGGGCAGGAACATCAGCTCCGCGCCCGCGGCCTTGGCCTTCTGCACCTGCACGGAAAAGTCGGTCTTGCTGTCGGCAGTAAAGGACTCGGCCGAAACAACTTCCAGACCCTTGGCTGCGGCTTCCTCCGCAAATTTGGCATAAATGCCCGAAGAATAAGCGTCGGAAGCGTCGTAGATCGCCGCCACCTTGGTGGCCAGCTTGTTATCGGCAATGTAATCGGCCGAGCCAACGCCCTGGTTCGGGTCGGTAAAGCACACCTGGAACGCGTTTTCGCCCTTCACCACGTCCACCGCAGAGGCAGAGGGGGTGAGCAGGAACATATTGTCGGCTTCCGCCTCCGAGGCCACCGCCAGGCAGGGGCCGGTGGTCACGGTGCCCAGCAGCACCTGCATGCCCCAGTCCTTCAGGGCATTGTAGGCATTCACAGATTTTTCGGGGTCGTGCTCGTCGTCCTGGAAGTTCAGCTCAAACTGCATGCCGCCCAGGGCGTTGATCTCCTCCACCGCCAACTCGGCGCCCTGCTTCACGGCAACACCGTAAATGGCCGCGCCGCCGGTCAGGGGCCCAATGCCGCCGATCTTCAGCGGGGCTGCCGCAGAGCCGCCGGCATTGCCGGAAACCGTGGAGCCGGAAGCTGTGGAACCGGCCGGGGTGGAGCCCGCAGGGGCCGAAGTGGTGCCGCCGCAGGCAACCAGGCTTACCGCCATGGCCGCTGCAAGCGCCGCACTCAAGAATCTTTTCATAACGTTTCCCTCCTGTTTTACGTATCTCCCTGAGCCTCGTGTCGTCCTGTAATGCACAAAGTCTGGTGAACGTTTTCTAAATTATAAACACATTCCTGCAAAGAAACAATTCGCTATTTTTACATACTTTTTACCGTTGTAAAGCGCTGTAGTGGGTAAATTGCATAAAACTGCCCTGGTTTTTCTATTTTCTATGCCCAAAGCGCCAACTTCGTTATAGAATTATCATCTTTTTGCAGGGTTTCCCCCATTTTAATGCGCCCGGGGCATTGCAAAGCTGCGCGAACTTTGCGATAATAGTAGTACTATTTTAAAAACAGGGAGTGCGCAGCGTCATGGAACTTTTAGAACAGCGTATTTTAAGCGAGGGCCAGGTCCGGCCCGGCAACGTGCTGAAGGTGGACTGCTTTTTGAACCACCAGCTGGATGTGGATCTGCTGGACAAGCTCGGCCAGGAATTCTACCGCCTTTATAAAGGCGACGGCATCAACAAAATTCTCACCATCGAGGCGTCGGGCATTGCGATCGCCTGCATGACGGCCCGGTATTTTAACGTGCCTGTGGTGTTTGCAAAAAAAGCAAAAAGCAAAAACATCGACGGCGAGGTTTTCACCTCCACCGTGCATTCCTTTACATATGGAAAAGACTATGATATCACCCTTTCCAAAAAGTTTTTGGGGCCGCAGGACAAGGTGCTGATCCTGGACGACTTTTTGGCGGTCGGCAAGGCCATGCACGGCCTTTTGGACGTGTGCGCCCAGGCCGGCGCCCAGGTGGGCGGCATCGGCATCGCCATTGAAAAGGGCTTTCAGCAGGGCGGGGATACCCTGCGTGCCCAGGGCTACAAGGTGTCGAGCCTTGCCATTGTGGACGAAATGACCGACGACGGCCGGCTGCGTTTTCGGCCCCAATGAACGGCTGCGCAGCCCGCAAACGGCACAAAGCTGGAATTGCCCCGGCAGCGCTTTTTCCCCTTCCAATAAAAAGGGCCGGCCGCAGTATGCGGCCGGCCCTTTTTATCTCAGTTTTCTTTGCCCTCGACCCGCTTGATGACCTGCTCGTAACCGCCGTTTCCATATTGGATGCAGCGGTTGATCCGGCTGATGGTGGCGGTGCTGATCTCCACGCTTTTTACGATCTGTTCGTAGGTTTTTCCTTCCAGCAGCATTTTGGCCGCCTCCAGGCGCTGCGCCATATCGGCCAGCTCCTTCATGGTGCACAGATCCTCAAAAAAGCTATAGCACTCGTCCATATCATTCAAAGAAAGGATCGCCTCAAACAGGGCGTTGGTCGCCGGGTTTTTCAAATGGTTCTTGTCAGCCATTATACACCTCGCTATGCTTTACTTTCTTATTTTATCGCATTAAAGTGTACCACAAAGCTTTGCAAAATGCAAGCCTATTCTCGAAAAGAAAAAGGCCGCCTTTCCGGCGGCCTTTCCTTGCAGATATTATTTCATCATGCTGGCAACTTCGGCCGCAAAATCATCACAGCGCTTCTCCAGGCCCTCGCCCTTTTCGTAGCGCACGAACTTTGCGATCTCAATGCTGCCGCCCAGCTCCTTGGCCACCTTGTCGGTGTACTTTGCCACGGTGAGCTCGGGGTCCTTCACAAACTCCTGATCCACCAGGCAGTTCTCTTTATAGAACTTGCCAACGCGGCCCAGCACCATCTTCTCTTTGATCGCGTCGGGCTTGTTTGCGTTCTTGGGGTCGTTGGCGATCTGGGCCAGAAGGATCTCCTTCTCCTTTTCGATCACAGCGGCGGGAACTTCGCTCTCGCGCACATAACCGGGGTTCGCAGCGGCGATCTGCATGGCCACGTCCTTGCCATAGGCGGCAAATTCGGGCTTCGCGGCGATCTCGCTGCTGGTGTTAAAGGCCACCAGCACAGCGTGGGTGCCGCCCGCGTGGATGTAAGCGGCGCAGGTGCCCTCGTAGCGCTCGAAGCGCCGGATCTTGATGTTCTCGCCGATCACCAGGATCTTGTCCTTCAGCGAGGCCTCCACAGTGGAATCACCCATCTGGCAGGCCAGCAGGGCGTCCACATCGGCAGGGTTCTGGGCAGCCACAACGGCGGCCACGTCTTTTACAAAATTCTGGAACAGCTCGTTCTTGGCAACAAAGTCGGTCTCGGCGTTCACTTCCAGTGCAACGCCCACCTCGCCGATCACAGCGGCGTACACCATGCCCTCGGCAGCCACACGGCTGGCCTTTTTCTGGGCGGCGGCCAGGCCTTTTTCGCGCAGATACTCCACAGCCTTGTCAAAGTTGCCGTCAGACTCGGTCAGCGCTTTTTTGCAGTCCATCATGCCGCAGCCGGTCTGCTCACGCAGGTTTTTTACGTCTTGTGCGGTAAATGCCATTTTTAGTTTCCCCTTTCGTTTACGTCCTTCAATGGGTTGCTCAGGCCTCGGCGGCCTCGGCTTCCACAGCCGCCTCGGCGGCGGGAGCGTCCTGCTGGCCCTGGCGGCCTTCCAGAACGGCGTCGGCCATAGCGCCGGCGATCAGCTTAACGGCGCGGATGGCGTCGTCGTTGCCGGGGATGACGTAGTCGATCTCGTCGGGGTTGCAGTTGGTGTCCACAATGGCCACGATGGGGATGTTCAGCTTGCGGGCCTCGGACACGGCAATGCGCTCCTTGTGGGGGTCCACAATAAACATAGCCTTGGGCAGGCCGTGCATCTCTTTTACGCCGCCCAGAAATTTCTCCAGCTTCTCAATCTCGAGCTGCAGCTTGGCAACTTCCTTTTTGGGCAGCAGCTCAAAGGTGCCGTCCTCGCTCATCTTGCGCAGCTGCTCCAGGCGGTCGATGCGCTTGCGGATGGTGCGGAAGTTGGTGAGCATGCCGCCCAGCCAGCGGGCGTTCACATAGTGCATGCCGCAGCGGGTCGCCTCGTCGCGGATGGACTCCTGGGCCTGCTTTTTGGTGCCCACGAACAGGATCTCGCCGCCGTCGGCCGAAACTTCGCGCACGAAGTTATAGGCTTCGTCCAGCTTTTTCACGGTCTTCTGCAGGTCGATGATGTAGATGCCGTTGCGCTCGGTGAAGATGTACTTCGCCATTTTGGGGTTCCAGCGGCGGGTCTGGTGACCAAAGTGCACGCCGGCTTCCAGGAGCTGTTTCATAGATACGACTGCCATTGTAAAATCCTCCAATATTTTGTTTTTGACCTCCGCATTGCCTGCATGTTCGCCCACCCTTGCGGGCACAGGGGAACAAAGCAATGCGTGCGTATTGCCGATATAGTATATCACAAGCGGCGGCCCATTACAAGCGCCATTTTGAAATTTTTGCCGTTTTTCTGCTTCTCATTCCAGCAGCGCGTATTCCTGCCCAAACATCAGGTCGTATTGCAGCATCCAGTGGGCGTTAAACCATTCCTGCTGGGCCTCGGTGAGCTCCCCCTGTTCCACCGTGCCGTCCGGCTGCACGGTAACGCCCCGGGTGCGGCTGCGGTAAGAAGAAAGCTGGTTGGCCAGGTGCCTGAACATCACCGGCATCTCCAGGTCATAAAGCTCCATCATCACCGGGCTGATCTCGTAGGCCGCCACGGTGCCCAGATCCACCTGCCCCTCCCAGTAATTGCTCCAGATCAAAAGCGGCATCTGGTGCAGCTCGGGGCTCTCGCTGTCGGCGCCCGAGGCATAGCCGGTGGCGGTATACACCTCGTACCCGCTGCCGATGGGGTTATAGTGGTCGCCCCAGAACACCAGGATTGTGGGCTCCTCCACGCCGCTGAAATAATCGGTCAGAGCGCCCAGCATGGCGTCGGCCTCCCGCACGCCGGTGGCAAAGTCCCGCAGGGCGCCCAGCGTATGCCCGCTGATACCGGCCGGGGCGCTTTGAATGCCCACAAGCTCCTCTTCCGGGTAATTCTTTTCGTTGTAGGTGGTGTGGTTCTGCATGGTGACCACATGCATGAAGAGCGGTTTTTCCGGGTCCCGGTTTTCCCATTCCTCAATCACCCTGCGCCCCATTTCCGCATCGCTCACAAGCCCTCCCGACCAATCCACTCCGCGCTTTTTTTCGGGGTTCACAAAGTCCTCCAGCGCAATAAACTCGTCAATGCCCAGGTAGGGGTAAGCTGTATTGCGGCTCCAGAACTTGGCATAATACCCGTGGATGGCCTGGGTGGCGTACCCCTGTTCTTTCAAATAAGAAGCGATCGAGAACATGGGCTTTGTCACATGTTGCTGGAAGGGCTTGCTGCCCGTGGGCAAAAACTCGGTGGAAAAGCCGGTCAGCGCTTCAAACTCCACATCGCAGGTGCCTCCGCCAAAGCTGGGTGTATAGGCCTTGCCATAGGCCGCCGTTTGGCGCAGGCGGTCCAGGTTCGGGGTCACCGGCTGGTCAAATTCAACCCCATAGTTTTCCAGCTCTCCCACGTCCCAAAAGGACTCGTCCATGATAAAAATAATGTTGGGCTGTTTTACCCCGCTCTGCCCTGCCGCCTTGTAGCTCCCGCTGAAGGCCGGCGCAAGGTTCTGCTGCCGGGCCTGCCGGGCCAGTTCTGTCACGGCTTCTTTGCCATAGCCCTCAGGCTTGTCCACCTTCAAATTCTGAACATTGGTCACAAATCCCGCCACCACGCCGTAATTGCGGTAATAGCGGTTTTGCATCCACATATCCGGCAGAATGCCGGCTGCGGCGGAAAGCGTGGGGCTCAAAAACACGGCGAGCACCCCCGCGGCCCCCGCCAGCGGAACTGCCAGCCCCAAAAGCTTTTGCCGCAGCGGCCATTTTTTCAGGCGGGTCAGGCACGCAGCCGCAAACAGGGCCGCAAAGATCAGCGCGCTCACCCACATGGAGGTCTGCAGCTCCAGGCCCGCCTTGCCCACCACCTGGGTGGCCTCCCCCCACTGGGAAAAATCCCAGGGAAAGAACGGCTCGCCGCGCATTTTCAGCTTATAATAAGTTATCGTGGCAGGCACGCAGCCCGCAAGCCCGGTCACAAGCACCCCCACGCAGGGCAGCCGGGTAAGCCCCGCCGCCAGCAGATAAAGGAACAAAAAGAACAGCCAGGTGAGCAGATAACTGTTTAAGTGCGCCAAAAAGTTATCCTTCCAAAAGCCCGCGCCCAGCGAACCGCGGTGGATCCACTCGGTGCACAGCAGCGTGATCGTGGCCGTGAGCGGCCCCCATATCCAGGTCAGCCAGGCGAGCTTTTGCCGCCAGGCCGCCCTCTCTTTTAACGTTTGCAAAGTTTTTCCCTCCTGGAACAATCGGTTTCAGCCTGCCATCGGGGGGCGCCGCCGCAAAGGCAGCTGCGCCGCACCTGGCGGCCCGGCCGCTTTGGCCGGGCCGCCAGGGCCCATTATATCACTGTTTTTCAGGAAAACAGCCCGCTGAGAAAACTTGGTTTTCTTCGGGGAGCCTCGGCCGGCAGCGGCGTGTGGACCAAAATCACGTCCGCCCCCACCGTGTCGATCTCCGCCCAGGGGATAAACACATCCTCCTGCCGGCCCAGAAACCCAAACAGCTTGGGCCGCCCCAAAAGCACCAGACCCTCGATCTGGGCGGTCTGGGTGTTGAAGCGCAGATCGTCTGCGCGGCCCAGGTTCGCCCCCTGTTCCACCTGAACTACATCCTTTTTACAAAGCTCAGACAGTGTCAAGCCCCTCTCCCCCTCTGGGCGCTATAAATTATTACGCTTTACAGCCCCCTAAAATTTCAAAACTTTGTAAAATGATATGCCGGATTTTGTATCTTAGCACGAAATAGTGTATAATAAATGAAAAATTGGTTGTCCATAAGGAGAATCGCGGTATGTATAGGAACATCGTGTTTGATCTCGGGGGCGTGGTGGTGGATTACGACCCGCACACCTTTTTGTTGGAGCGCTTTTTTGACGAAGCGGTCGAGAGCAAGGTCCACGAGATCGTATTCGGCAGCAAGGAGTGGCGGCAGCTGGATGCGGGCGAGATCACCCGGGCCGAGGCGAACGCCGTTATGCTGGAAAAGGCGAGGGAGGCCGGCTGCCTGTTCGAGGTTCAAAGTGTGCTGGACGACTGGATGCGCACTTTGAAGACCCGCCGCAAAACCGTGGAGATCATAAAGCGGCTCAAAAAAATGGGCTTTTCGATCTACTATCTGTCCAACATTGCGCAGGATACCCTGGAAGAGCTTAAAAAGCGGGACTTCTGGCCCCTGTTCGAGGGGGGCGTCGCCTCCTGCGAGGCGGGCACCAACAAGCCGGACGCCCGTATTTATGAACTGCTGATCACAAAGTATCTGCTGGACCGCACCGAAACGATTTTTGTGGACGACAACAAGCTGAACGCCAACGCCGCTTACGAGCTTGGCATTACGGGCATCCATTACAAAGGCGGCCCCGCGTTTATCCGGGCGCTCAACGCCTGTGGAATTCCCATTAAAGAACATTTATTGTGGTGAGCGGCGCCGCCGGCCCGGGAGAGTTTCTCCCGGGCCCTTTCTTTTTTGACAGGCTTTTCCGAAAAAACGCGCTACACTGAAAAGCGGACGGGGCTTCACAAGGCTCCGGTGGAGGTGCTGCGCTTTGAAGACCGTGGTGTATCTGGACATTCTCCTGCTGGTAAACTTTCTCATCGGCTATTTTCTGCTGCGGGCCGCCGCGCGCCTTGCCGGGGCGGATCTCGGTGCAGGCAGGGCTCTGGCCGGGGCGGCGGCAAGCGCCCTTTCCACCCTGATTCTGCTGGCCCCCGAGCTTCCGGGCTGGCTGGGCGCGGCCTACAAGCTTGCCACGGCCGCCGCTATTGTGCTCATTGCCTTTGGCTTCAAGGGCTGGCGGCCTTTTCTGCGGGCATGCGTCTGGTTTTTCATATTAAACCTGGGCCTTGCCGGGCTGGTGCTGCTGGCCGTCTACCGGGGCGGTTTTTCCGGCATGCAGGTGAACAATTTCAGCGTATATATCAACCTTTCCCCCGTGGTGCTGCTGCTGGCTGTGCTGTGCATGTATCTTCTGATCCGGCTGCTGCTGGCGCTGTTTGGCCGGCCCGGCCCGGAAAATCTCTGGCGGCTGCAATTCGCGCTGGCCGGCGCCCCCCCGGTGGAGCTTCAGGCTTTTTACGACACCGGCTTCTTTTTACAGGACCCTCTCAGCGGCTGCCAGGCGCTGCTGGTGAGCTGGCCCGGGGCCAAAAATCAGCTGCCCGCCGAACTGAACGACTTTTTGCGGGAATATTTTGCGGGCGGCAGCCCCCTGCCGCCCGCCGGCTACCGGCTGCGGCTCGTGCCCTGTAAAAGCGCCGCGGGCCAGCGCGCCCTGCCGGGGTTCATCGCGGCCAGCGCCGCGCTGCGCGGCGGGCGGGGCGCCTATGGGGGCGACGGGGCTACCGTGGTGTTTACCGACCAATCTCTGCGGGACGGGCAGTTCCAGGCACTGTTTGGCAGCGAATTTTTACACAGCGAAACAAAAAGGAGGAAATCGACATGTACAAAGGATGGTTGACCCGGCTGCGGCTGCTGGCAAGGGGCGCCCTTGCGCGGCTGCGCATGCCCGGTGCCGCCTATTATATCAACGGGCC
The DNA here is from genome assembly GCA_022835495.1 of Oscillospiraceae bacterium. Classification (NCBI taxonomy): domain Bacteria; kingdom Bacillati; phylum Bacillota; class Clostridia; order Eubacteriales; family Oscillospiraceae; species Oscillospiraceae bacterium. Next base: position 1,778,063 of record BQOK01000001.1, on the reverse strand, counting down.
CGACACCCTGCCCCCGCCCCTTACCCCGGCCGAAGAAAAGCTCGTGTTCCAAGGGCTGGAAGAGGGCAGGCAGAGCTGCCGCGATATCCTGATCACCCATAACCTGCGCCTGGTGGTCTACATTGCCCGCAAGTTCGAGAGCAGCGGCATCCCGGTAGAGGATATCATCTCCATCGGCACCATTGGCCTGATCAAGGCGGTGAACACCTTCGCCCCCTCCAAAAACATCAAGCTTGCCACCTATGCCAGCCGCTGCATCGAAAACGAGATTCTGATGTATCTGCGCAAAAGCAGCAACCGCCGCCAGGAAACCAGCATCGACGAGCCCTTGAACACGGACGGCGACGGCAATGAGCTCCTGCTCTCGGACGTGCTGGGCAGCGACCAGAACCAGATCGGTGCACAGCTGGAACAGGACGCTGAAAAAGACATGCTCCGCCAGGCTGTAGACCGGCTTGGCCCCCGGGAAAAGCAGATCATGCAGATGCGGTTTGGCCTGGCGGACGGGGTGGAACATACGCAAAAAGAAGTGGCCGACTTCATCGGCATCTCACAAAGCTACATCTCCCGGCTGGAAAAGCGCATCATTCAGCGGCTGCGGCGGGATTTGGAAAAAATGGCATGAATGTTGGTTCTGAAAGAAGTGCGCGCGGCGGAAATTCTTCCGCCGCGCGCACTTCTTTCAGTTCAGCTCTCCACCGCCTCGGTTTCCCGCACAAAGTCGTCCAGCATGCCGCCCACAAGGCCCATCTGGGTGCGCTCAAAATAGAGCGAGTAGTCAAACTCGTCCTTTGTCCAGGTCATCAGCGCTTCCCCGCCCGGGTTTTGCTGCACCACCACCCGCACACCGTCTTCATAGGTCACGGTGCGCTGCTCGTAATTCTGCTGAAACTCCTCCAGCCGCAGCGGCACGCCCTTGCGGGCAATGCGCAGAATGGCCTTCCATTCAGGGTCAATCACAAATTCCAACTGCGCCACTTTGCGCCCGATCAGATACACGCTTTCCAGCCGCACGATCTCGTCGCCCGGCAGGCTTGTGACCTTGAACCCGGCGTAATTCGTAAAATCCGGCTTGTCGAACGGGCGCTTTTCCCGATCCTTCTTTGCAATCCACAACGCCCGCAGCACCGTGAGCAGGATCGCCAGAAGCACGATACACCCCACTGCCAGCGCGATCCACATTTTTTGATTCATCACGCATCCCTCCCAATTCCAGCTTACTTTTAATGTATGCGGCCGGGGCGGGCATGTGCAGGTTTTACCAGTTCCGAATCTGTTTGTTCCCATGCCTGCGGGGCCATACTGTTTGCAGGCGTTTTGCAGGGCAGGTCAAAGTGTTTTTTCGCTTTTGCCCAACAAGGTTCGGAGTGTGAAGAATTTTGTATTATAATAAAGTGGAGATCTGCGGGGTGAACACCGCCAAGCTTCCGGTGCTGAAGGAAAAAGAAAAGGCGGAGCTGCTGCGCGCGGCCCGGGCAGGCGATCAGGAAGCCCGGCAGAAAATGATCCAGGGCAACCTGCGCCTGGTGCTGAGCGTGGTGCAGAAATTCACCGGCCGCGGCGAAAATATGGACGATCTGTTCCAGGTGGGGTGCATCGGGCTGATCAAAGCCATCGATCATTTTGACCCAGATCTGAACGTGCGCTTTTCCACCTACGGCGTGCCCATGATCGTGGGCGAGATCCGCCGCTTTCTGCGCGACAACAACGCCGTGCGGGTGAGCCGTTCGGTGCGCGACACCGCCTACCGCGCCATGCAGGCCAAGGAACAGCTGCAAAAAGAGCTGGGCCGGGAGCCTCATATCACCGAGATCGCAAAACGGGTGGAGCTGCCCGCCGCCACCGTTACCCTGGCGCTGGAAAGTGTGGTGGACCCGGTAAGCCTTTACGAGCCGGTGTATAATGATGGTGGGGATACGATCTATGTGATGGACCAGATCGGCGACAATGGCGGCGAGGAGAGCTGGATCAGCGGCATCATGTTCAAAGACACGGTGAAAGAGCTCACCGACCGGGAAAAAAAGATCATGGCCCTGCGCTACCTTTCGGGCAAAACCCAGGTGGAGGTAGCCCGGGAAATCGGCATCAGCCAGGCGCAGGTGAGCCGGCTGGAAAAAAGCGCCCTGGGGCGCATCAAGGACAGACTGTAAAGCAAAACGCCCTGCCAAGGTTTTTGGCAGGGCATGCAAAGGAGCGAATGCCTTATGTGCGGCCGGTATCAGTTCACCGCGGTGGAAAACGAGAGCATCCGCCGTATTTTGCAGGCGGTGGAGCAGCAGTATGGCCCCGGGGCCTGGCAGCCCGGCGAGGTGTTCCCCTCGGCTCCCGCGCCGGTGCTCGTCCAGACCGAAAGCAGCGTGGCCGCAAGGCTGGCGCTGTGGGGCTTCCCCGGTGGGCAGCGGGGCCTGATCATCAATGCCCGCGCCGAAACGGCCGAGCAGCGCCCCATGTTCCGCGGCCTTGTGTCCACCGGCCGGTGTGTGGTGCCCACCTCCGGCTTTTACGAGTGGGACGCAGCGCGCCACAAATACCTGTTCCGCCTGCCGGGCAGCGAGGCGGTGTACCTGGCCGGGCTTTGGGAGCAAACGGAGGAGGAGGCGCATTTCACCATCCTCACCACCGCGCCCAACACTTCGGTGGCCGATGTGCACGACCGCATGCCCCTGGTGCTCCCCCCTGAGGCGGTCCGCCCCTGGCTGTCGGACGAAGCCGCCGCCCGCCGCCTTCTGCACACCGAGCCCCCGCCCCTGCACAGCACGGCCGAAAGCGGCCAGCTGCGCATGTGGTGAACTTTTTTGCTCATACTCATATAAGATCAATGCCCGCCCGAACGCTGAACGCATTTCGGGCGGGCACTTTTTCAGGCAGCATTTGCGCGCTATTTCAGCTCCACCACGGTCACGCCGTCCTCCCCTTCCCCATAGCGGCCCAAGCGGAAGCTTTTTACATTTTTGTGCCCCCGCAGATGCTGGTGGATCGCCTTGCGCAGCGCGCCGGTGCCCTTGCCGTGGATCAGGTACACCACCGTGAGGCCGGTCATGACCGCGTGGTCGATGAACTGATCCGCCTCCATCAGGGCCTCCTCCACGGTCATGCCCAGCAGGTTGATCTCCATGCTGGCGGTGCGCTCCACCTTTTGCACCATGGCGCTGCGCGGCTGGGTGCGGGGTTTTGCCGGCCCGCTTTTCTGCAGCTTGTCCGGCGCTTTCAGGCCCGCCAGGGGCACCTTGGTCTTCAAAATGCCGGCCCGCACCTCCACCATGCCGTTTCGGTCCGGCAGGCCGGTCACGGTGGCCAGCTGGTCATACTCAGCGATCACCACCTCCTGCCCCAGGCGCACCTCTTTCAGGGGCACGAACTCGCGCACCGCATTGTGCACCACGTCGGTTTTGCCATACAGGCTTTCGGCGTCCTTCCGCGCAATCTCCCGGGCCCGCGCGGCGCGCTGGGCGGCGCTCTGCTTGTCGTCCTTTTGCAGCCTGCGCAGCTCGTCCGTCAGCGCAAACGCCTCGGCCTGCACCTGCTGGGCCATCTGCCGGGCCTTTACGCGCGCCGCTTCCAGCTCGATCTCACCCTGCCGGATCAGCGCGTCGCACTTTTCCTTTGCCTTTTCCAGCGCGTGGGCGGCCTGCTCTCTGGCGGCCTCGGCCTGGGCCTGGCTCTCCTTCAATTCCAATTTCAGATCGTCCAGCTGGGCCAGCACGTCGTCCAGGCGCTTGTCGTCGCTGGCAAGATGGGTTTCAGCCCGCTGGATCACCCTGGGCGGCAGGCCCAGCTTTTCGCCGATCAAAAACGCGTTGGATTTGCCCGGCACGCCCACGCTCAGCTTATAGGTGGGGCGCAGGCTCTCCACGTCGAATTCGCAGCTCGCATTCACCACGCCCGGCGTTTCCAGGGCAAATACCTTCAGCTCGGAGTAATGGGTGGTGGCCATGACCAGCGCCCCCTGGATGCGCAGCTGCTCGATGATGCTCACCGCCAGCGCCGCGCCCTCGGCCGGGTCGGTGCCGGCGCCCAGCTCGTCCAGCAGCACAAGGCTGCCCCCAAAGGCGCCGTCCAGGATGCCGGTGATCTTTTTCATGTGCCCCGAAAAGGTGGAAAGGCTTTGCTCAATGCTCTGTTCGTCCCCAATATCCACCAGGTAATCGGCAAACGCGCACACCGTGCTGTGTTCGTGGGCGGGGATCAAGAGACCGTGCTGCGCCATAGCGCACAAAAGGCCCGCCGTTTTCAGGGTCACGGTCTTGCCGCCGGTGTTGGGGCCGGTGATGACCAGGGTGTCGTATTCCCTGCCCAGCGCCACATCGATGGGAACGACCTTTGTCTTGTCGATCAGGGGGTGGCGGGCCTTTTTTAAATCGAACCAAACGCCGTCGGCCACCTGCGGCATATACGCCTTTTGCTCCAGCGCCAGCTGAGCCTTTGCCAGCAGCACGTCGATCTCAAGCATCGCCTGGTAGCTGAAGCTGAACACCGGCTCGATGCCCGCCACCTGCTCGGTAAACGCCACCAGAATCCGCTCGATCTCGGCTTTTTCCTGGCTGCGCAGTTGCATGATCCTGGCGTTTGCCTCCACCACGGCGGTGGGCTCCACAAATACCGTGGCGCCGGTACTGGAAACGTCGTGGATAACGCCCCCCACCTCGCCCCGGTATTCGGCCTTTACCGGCACCACAAAGCGGCCGTTGCGCAGCGACACCACCGCGTCCTGCAAAAATTTGTTGGTGGTGCTGTTTTTGATGATGGCGTCCAGCTTGTCGCGGATCGAGTTCTCGGTGGCCTGGATCTTGCGGCGCACCTCAAACAGGGTGTTGCTGGCAGTGTCCGCCATTTCTTCCGGCGAAAGAATGGACTCGCTGATGGCTTTTTCCAGCGCGGGCTGGGGGGTGAGCGCATAAAACAGATCATCCACCGGCAGCAGATCGTGCTCGCTGATGTGATACCAGCTCACCAGATTTTGAAAGTTGCGCAGCGCGCCCGCCACCTCCAGCAGCTCCGCCATCGAAAGCACGCCGCCCTTAACGGCCCGGCTCACAATCTTGTTTACCCCGTTCACCCCGCCAAAGCGCGGGCTGCCGTTTTTCAGCAGCAGGCTGTTGATGGCGTCAGTCTGGCTGAGGGCAAAGCGGGTTTCCTCTGCATTTTCGCAGGCAGGCTGTTCCACCAGCAGCGCGCGGGCCTCGGCACAGGTGGCATACTCCGCCGCCTGCGCCAGTATCTTATCCAGTTCCAGTGTTTTTAAGTAGGTTTTATCCATGGGTCGGTTTCCTCATTGTTTTATAGAAATGGGCGGGCGCTTTTTGTGCAAAGCGGCCCGCCTTTACAGCAATACCGTCTTCAAAAAATCCAGGGTTTTCAAGGGCTTGTCCAGGTGGTGGGCTGCATAATGTTCGGCCGCCCGGCCCAGGGCCTCCATGCTCTCGGGCGGAATGGAAAAGCTGAAGATCTTTTTGTCCTCCACCAGGGCGATATGCCGCAGCGCGGTGAGCGCAGCGCCGTCCAGGTTCGGGGCCTTTCCCTCCTTTGCCGCGCAGTCGGCACAGCGCAGGGTTCCCGCGGCTTCGTTAAAGTAAAAGGGGCCTCCCTCGTATTTGCCGCAGGCGCCGCAACCGATCAGCGCCGGCATATACCCCGCCTCGCACAGCGCGCGCAGCTCGAACACGGTCTTGATCTGGCCGGGCGTCTTTTTGCCCTCGCCGATCAGATACAGGCTGTTGAGCAAAAGGCGCAGCAGGGCCGCAGCCTCGGTGCCGGTGGGCGAAAGGGTGAGCGTCAATTCCGCCAGATACATGGCCAGGGCTGTGCCCTCAATGCTTTCCCGCACTCCAAAAAACACCTGTTTCACCTGGGCGTCGTCCACCATATACATGGTCTTGCCCTGAAACAGGGTGAATTCAGAATAGCAAAAGAGCCCGCATGCGCTGAAAAGCTTGCTCTTCAGCCGCAGGCTCCCCTTTGCGGATGCAGTGATCACGCCCAGTTTTGGGGTGAGCAGGGTGATGATCCGGTCAGATTCCCCTACTTTGACTTCCCGCAGTACCAGGCCCGGCGTTACGATCTGCATGGCTTTCCCCCGCTGGGGCGGCCTGCTTGCCGCCCTCCCGTTTTTGCACCTGCTTATAGTGCAGATACTCCTGCACGCTGCCTGTGCTCTCAAACGCTTTCCAATAAGAGTTGCTGCTGTTCATTGCGATTCACCTTCCCTGGCACTACTGTTCCTTCATTTTAAAACAGATATGCCCGGAAAAGTTGTCCAGCCCTGTAGAAAAATTTCCTTTTCCGTTCCCGCGCTTTCGTGATTAAACGACGGCGTTACCGCTCCTGCCGAAAACCGAAGTCATTCAGCAAAAAGTCGCTGTCGCGCCAGTCGTCTTTCACCTTCACCCAGCACTGCAGGTTAACCCGCGCGCCCAAAAAGTCCTCACACTCGGCGCGGGCCTCGCTGGCGATCTTTTTCAGCATTTTCCCGCCCTTGCCAATGATCATGCCCTTATGGCTCTTGCGCTCGCAGTAAATGTTCACGTCGATGTCGATCAGGTTCGTGCCCGGCCGCTCTTTAAAGCGCTCCACCGTCACGGCAACGCCGTGGGGGATCTCGTCGTAAAGGTTCAGCAGCATCTTTTCCCGAAGGATCTCGCTCACCAGCGCCTTTTCCGGCAGGTCGGTGTATGCGTCGTCCGCAAAAAAATGCGGCCCCTCCACCGCGTGGGCGGCCAGCAGGCCGAACAGCTCCTCGCAGCCCTCGTCGGCCAGCACGCTCACGGCCTCCACCGCTTCAAAGGTTTCCAGCGCTTTCAGCTGGGCGCGGCGCGCCTCCAGGTCCGCCGGCCGCTTTAAGGTGTCGGTCTTGTTGATCACTGCAATGGCCGGCCCGCCGCCCTTTTTCAGCGCCCCGATCATGGCCAGCTCCGCCTCTGTGAACTCACCGTAGGGCTCAAACAGCATCAGGCTCACGTCCACATCGGCCACGCTGTCGGCCGCCGCCTTGCTCATCCGCTCGCCCAGCTTTGTGCGCGGGATGTGCACCCCCGGCGTGTCCAGCAGCACATACTGCACCGGCCCCCGGGTCACGATCCCGGTGATGCGGGTGCGGGTGGTTTGTGGTTTTGAGGTCACAATGGCCACCTTTTCCCCCACCAGGCGGTTGGTCAGGCTGGATTTTCCCACGTTGGGCCGGCCCACCAGGGCCACAAATACCGAAGAAGTCTGCAAAATGTTTATCCTTTCTTTCCCATGCCAAAAACGAACCAGCCCGCAGCGGGCAGCGAAGCAGCCAGGGCAGCCAAAGCCGCCGGGCGCGCGGCAAACCAGCCAAACAGCGCAAGCCAGCCCCCCGGCCGCCAAAACAGGGCAACCCCGGCCGCCAGCGCCGCCAGGCCCGCGGCCAGCACCGCGCCGGCCGCCATATCCTTTGCCGCGCCCGCAGGCCGCCAGTGGGCGGGGTCCGGATCCTCTACCGCCCGCTCAATGGCCGAATTCACCAATTCCAGCGCCAGCACGCCCCCGATGCACAGGAACACCAGCGCCCACTCCGCCGGGGCAAACCCAAAAAAGGGGCAGGCCAGCAGAACGTAGACCGCCGCGCACAGCTCAAAGCGAAAATTGCGCTCGGCCTGCACCGCGCGGCCCACTCCCCGGGCGGCATAGCCAAAGCTTGCGATAAAGGCCCTCATCTCAAAGCTGATCTGCCGTGTAGGACACCGTGCGCGGCAGCCCCAGCTGAATCAGCACAGCCTCCTCTTTTTCGCGCATCTTTACCGCCTCCAGGCCCCCGACCTCGTGGTCGTAGCCCAGCAGATGCAGCATGGAGTGCACGGTCAAAAACGCCACCTCGCGCTGCAGCGGGTGGCCGTAGAGCTCGGCCTGCTCCATGGCGCGCTCCATCGAGATCACAATGTCGCCCAGCAGCGCGGCGCCCGTATCCTGGTTGTGGTCGTACACCCCGCCCTCCCCCAAGGGAAAGCTCAGCACGTCGGTGGGCATGTCCTTATTGCGGTACTGGCTGTTGAGCTTTTGAATCTCCGCATTGTCCACAAACGTGACGCTGATCTCGGCCGGCTCGGGGAATTTTTCAAACTCCAGCACCGCATTGCAGCTGCGGCGGATCAAAATGCGCAGGCCCGAGGGTACCTTTACGGTTTTCTGCTGGTTGGAAATAAGCACTTTGTTAGACACTTTTTTCACCTCATAGTTCCTATGTTCAGCCCCCTTGCACTGCGGGGGCAAATTCCTTAATTTTTATGCAGCCGGGCCGCTGCCGCCCGGTCATAGGCCTTTACGATCTCCTGCACCAGCCTGTGGCGCACCACATCCTTTTCCGAGAACTGCACCCGCGCGATCCCCGGCACGTTTTTCAGCACGCCCAGCGCGTCCACCAGGCCGCTGCGGTTTTTGTCCGGCAGATCGATCTGGGTAATATCGCCGGTCACCACCACCTTGCTGCCCGCCCCCATGCGGGTGAGGAACATCTTCATCTGTTCGGGGCTGGTATTCTGCGCCTCGTCCAGAATGATAAACGCATCGTCCAGGGTGCGGCCGCGCATATAGGCCAGCGGCGCCACCTCGATCGACTGTTTTTCCAGCAATTTCTGAAAGCTCTCGGCCCCCAGCATATCGTGCAGCCCGTCGTACAGCGGCCGAAGATAGGGGTCCACCTTGTTTTGCAGATCGCCCGGCAAAAAGCCCAGCTTTTCGCCCGCCTCCACTGCGGGCCGGGTCAGGATGATGCGCGTGACCTCCTTGCTCTTGAAGGCCTTTACCGCCATGGCCACCGCCAGATAGGTCTTGCCGGTGCCCGCGGGCCCCACCCCAAAGGTGATGGAGTTCGCCTTGATGGCCCGCAGATACTCCTGCTGGCCCAGGGTTTTGGCACGCACGGGCCGCCCTTTGGCCGTGATCGCAACAAAATCTTCGGTCAGCTCCTTCACCCTGCGCTCTTCCCCTGCCCCCGCCAGGCTGATGCAATAGCGCACCGCCTGTTCTTCCAGGGGGGTGTGGTTTTCCAGCAGGGTGAGCATGGCGTCCACGGCGCGGCCCGCAGCGGCCACCGCACCGGCCTCGCCCGCCAGCTTGATCTCGGTGCCGCGGCACACGGCGGTCACCCCGAACTCTTTTTCCAATAACCGGATGTTCTCATCACAGCTTCCAAAAATAGCAAGGGCTGTATCCACGCTGTCCAGTTCGATCAATTTTTCGGCCATTCTGCACCTGCTTTTTTTCTTTCATTACAAGTATTATTATATCACAAAATTTTTCATTGGGAACTGTCAATGTTCCACAAAATTTTCGGCTGGTTTCAGCCAGCTTGCGGCCTGGTGATATCCGCTTTCAGATCCACCGTGAGGGTGTACACCAGCGCGCCGTCCTGCCAGTCCTCCTGGGCGCTCTCGGTCACCAGCTCGGCGCCGGGAAACTCCGCATACAGCTGCTGCATGCAGGCATAGTGCGCGTATTCCCGGGCGGCCTGCTGGTCAAGGTGAAATTCCTGTTGTGCGCTGGGGGCATTCAGCCGCTCTTCTAGTGTGACCGGCAATGCAAAGCCCAATACCCCCAATTGTTCGTGGCGGATTTTTACATCCTCTTGCTGTGCCAGGCTCTGCCGGCCCAGCGCCAGGCGCCAGGGCCCCAGCCGCAGCGCTTTTTCGCTCTGTACCTCCCCGGTCAGGGCATTGGCCTCATAGACCAGCGGCTGGGTGCACTGGTAGGTTTTCTTCACCGCCGCGATTACGCTGCCCTTTGCGTGGGATTCAATGGGAATGAGGTTGTGGTCCGGCAGCACCGCGCTGATCAACACGTCCCCCTGGGCCACGGTCTGGCCGACCTTCTTTTGCAAAAAGCCCTCCTGCACATTGGTTTCCAGCACGATGCCGTCCGCCGCGGCCACCAGGTCGACCGCGTCGTTGGGTTCGATCACAGGTTTTTCACGGGCGGGGGCCGCCTCCACCACCAGGCGCCCCTTGCCAAAATTCAGCGAGATCCATCCCAGCTCCTGCGACTGGCTCAGCAGCTGTTTTTCGCTCAGGCGGATCTTTTCCTGGGTTAAAAACGCGCCCTCGTAAATATCCATATGGTAGAGAGCCGCTTCCACCTGGCGCTGCTGCACCGTGCTCAGGCCCTCCCACCGGATGGCCCAGACCGTTTTTCCAAACAGCGCGATCGCCGCCAAAAACAGCAGCGGCCCCACCGCCAGTCCCCACCGCCCGCGGTAGCGTTTGCACCGGAAATAAAGCCCTTGCTTTTTTTGCACCCGCAGCCGGGTGCGGCAGCGGCGGGCCAGGCGCGCGGTGTGCCTGTAATAGCGTGCGGGCAGCGCGGCGGTAAACCCGCCCGGTACCGGCCGCACGTGTTCCAGGGGCACCCCCTGCTGACCGCAAAGGGTAATGAGCTTTTCATACCGCCCGCCCTGGGCGCAAAAGCGCACCCGCGCAAAGCATTTTTCCCAAACCATGCCGTTTACTCCTTATACGTAAATTCCGCCCGGAACACCTTGCCGCGCAGGGTGAGCAGCGCCCGCCCCATGGAGCACAGCTCCAGCTCATTGCCGAACAGCGATATTTCCCAGTGCCCCATGTCCAGGCGGACCACCTCCTCGTTGTAAAGCAATATTTCCTTGCAGTTTTCCACCTCGATCTGGCCGCGGCAGTTGATGTGCAGCACCGGCTGGTGATAAAACCCCGGCTCCGGCTGCCCCAACAGCCCCTTGACCATGTCGCCCAGGCGTTCGTGCTCCTTTTTCTTTCGTTTCATGCAGCGCGCCCCCTTCCCTTGTCTCTTTCTTCCATTTATATTAGCCAGGAGGAAACCCTTATGAAAATTTGTGCCCCCCGCCGTCTTTTCGGCGGTTTTGCCGCCATCGCCTTTCTCGGGCTGATCCTGGCTTTTCCCAGCCAGAGCGCCCGGGGCATCAGCGACGGCCTGGGCTGCTGCGCGCTGCAGGTCATCCCGGCGCTGTTTCCTTTTTTTGTGGTGGCAAATCTGCTGATCGCCAGCCCGCTCGCAAACGGGCTGGGCGCGCTGGTATGGCCTTTCACCCGCTTTGGGCTTGGAATCAAGGGGCAAAAGGCGGCCACGGCCCTGCTGGTAAGCTGGCTGGGCGGCTTTGCCGTGGCCGCGGGCACGGTTTCCCAACTATACCGCCAGGGGCAGCTCAGCCGCCGCCAGGCCCAGCTCCTGCTCGTGTGCGGGGTGGGCTCCGGCCCCGCGTTCATCCTGAACACGGTGGGCCTTTTAATGCTGGGCAGCACCCGCCTGGGCGCCTGCCTTTTTGCCGCGCTGCTGTGCGCCAACCTGTGCACCGGCATTGCAATGCGCTTTGCCCTGCCCCGCTCCGATGCGCAGGTCTTCTGCAGCGCCTGCGGCAGCCAGGCGGCAAACGGCCAGGGCGGGTTTGTGCAGGCGGTGCAGGCCGCGGTGGCCAGCATGCTGACCGTTTGCGGCTTCGTGATCTTTTTCCGCTTTTTGGGGGCCGTTTTGTTTGAGCTGCTGCCCCAAAATGCGCCCGTGCAGTTTATCGCCAGCGCCCTGCTGGAGGTAACCAGCGGCTGTGCGGCCGCGGCCCGGCTTGCGGGCGGCGGCGCTGTGGCTGCCTGCTGCTGCGCGCTGAGCATTCAAAGCCTTTCGGTGCTGCTTCAGGTGCGCGCGCTGCTGTGCAGCGAGCTGTCGCTGGCGCCTTTGCTGGCGGCAAGGCCTCTGCACCTGGCATTTTCGCTGCTTTGGCTCAAGGTGCTTCTGCGCTTTGTTCCCGGCCAGGCCGAAGCGGCCAGCACCCTGGCGGACCGGGTCATCACCCGCACCCGCATTGCGCCCGACGCCGCGCTGGTGCTGTTTGCGCTTTGCTGTGCCGTTCTTTGGCGGGCCGGCGGCTTTACATCGGCAAAGCAATCGGGTATAATAAAGCAAACAAAAGGGGGATGAACATGTTCCGCAAAAAACCGTTCTACGGTGCCGAAATCCAACCCGCCTGCGAGTACTGCGAGCATGGCCGCCGCGCCGCCGACCCCCGCATGATCCTGTGCTGCAAGTGCGGCGTGGTGTCGCCTTATTACCATTGCAAACGTTTTCGCTACGATCCGCTACTCCGGATTCCCCGCCGCCAGCCAAAGCTTCCCAGCTTCACTGCCGAGGATTTCCGCCTGGATTGATCGTTCCCCCCTTGACGCGGGCAAAGTTTTCCGCTAAAATAGTACCGTTGCGCAGTGGAAAGCAGCCCCGTGCTGGAATAGCTCAGTCGGTAGAGCAGCTGATTCGTAATCAGCAGGTCGCGTGTTCAAGTCACGTTTCCAGCTCCAAATATCTCCCCCGTGCCCTCCAAGGCAAGCCTTTTTTGCCTTGGAGGGCACGGGGGTTTTGTTCAAGTGCGCCCATGCGCTTTTGCTTGGGCGCACTTTTTATTTTCAAGATGGACTTTTGTTGAATTTTCTGCTAAAATGATTTATATTGCCGCAGAGTGCTGTTTTTGCGGTTTTATACTGGGCAAAAGGGGGCTTCTCTCTTGGCGGAAACCTACAAACAGTCGTTCTGGCAGGATTCCAGCGATCACCTGGATTTGTGCGTGTTCAACGGCGGCCGTGAATCCTGCGCGCCCGGGCACACCTGGGGGCCGGGCCTGCGCGACCACTACCTGATCCATCTGGTTCTGCGCGGCTGCGGCAGCTATAAGACCGGCGGCAAGGAATACCAGCTTGGCGCGGGCGATCTTTTTCTGCTGCGTCCCGGGCAGTTGGCCTCATACACGGCCAGCCAGCAGGACCCATGGGAATACTCCTGGGTTGGGTTCAACGGCGCGTTTGCCAACAAACTCATGCGCAGCACCCCTTTTACCGAGCAGGAGCCGGTGTACCATTCGCCGGATCCCGCCCCTTTGCAAACGGCTCTCCTGGCTATTTTTGCCGCCCAGGGCTCCGAGCCGCAAAACGAGGCGGCGCGGGTGGGGCATCTCTACCTGTTCCTGTCCGGCCTGATGGGCCAGGCGCGCGAGGCAGACCCCCACGGTGGGGCGGGCGCTCAATATGTGGCAAGCGCCATCCGCTACATCCAATACAATTACTCCCACGAGGTCAGCATCGACGACATCGCCAAAGCAGTGGGCGTGAGCCGAAGCCACCTTTACCGCCTGTTTATGAGCCATGTGGGGCAGAGCCCCATCGATTACCTCACCGGCTACCGCATCGACGAAGCCTGTAACCTGCTCAAGAACTCCCAGCTGTCCATTGCGGAGATCGCCATGAGCGTGGGCTTTTTCGACAAGTTCTATTTCTCCCGCGTGTTCAAAAAGGCCAAGGGCGTTCCCCCCAGCCGCTATCTGGCCAGCCTGGAAGCCCCTTCCGTTTAAAATTTGACCGCAAAACAACAGCGGCAAGATCCCGGCCCTTGTGTGCTGCCCGCTCCGCGAACGGGCGGAGCAGGTGTTTTTATAAAATAATCATCCACTGGGAGAACGCTTCATGAAACGCATTTTTTCGTTTGTTTTCAGGGCTTTGTTCGTGCTGGCCGGCGCAGCGGGCTGTATTTACCTTTACCTTTACGTGACCGGCTATTTTACTCCCGCCCCCGCGGTGGGCTACATCCATTCCCCCTCCCGGGCCGCCTACCTGGATCTGGATGTTCTAAAAAACGAACTTGCGGCCGGTGACGTTTCGCTTCTCGAAAGCGAGGAGGGCGAAGCCCCTGCGGCAGCCGCGCAGCGCCTGCTGCAGCTCGGCGCGCGGGTGCTGATTGTGGGGCAGGATGATCCGCAGGTCAGCGGCGCCCTGCTGGACGCCGCCGCACAGGCCGGGGCCACACTTGTGTTCGTGGGCAGCGACCCGGGCGTTGCGGTCCTTGCCGCCAGCGATAAAGCCTGGTACCTCGGCAGTGAAGCCGCACACGGGGGCGAGCTGCTCGGCAAGCAGGTGGCTCTGGCCTACCGCGACGGCGTGATCGCCGACGAAAACGGCGACCACCTTTTGCAGTATGCGCTTTTTCAGACCGAGAGCGGCGGGGCCCACAGCCAGTTCGCCCGCTACGCCCTGGAAGAATGCGAACATTACGGCGTATACACCGCGCTTGTGGAATACGCCGACGGGGAGGGCGAACCCCTGCCCTTTAACGCCGAGCGCCTGACCGGCCAGCAAAAGCCTGAGTTCATTTTGTGCACCAGCCCCCAGGATGCCCGCACCGCCTATGCGGTGGCGCAGGAGCTTGGCTGGCTGGAGGGCGAAGCACCGGTGCGCATTGGCGCAGTGGCGCAGAACCGCGAGGACGCGCAGGCGCTGGTGGCGGACGGCGTGGCCCTGGCCGTGCCCTATTACGATCCCCAGGCCGCGGCGCGGGCTGCGGCCGCCATGGCACAAAATGCGATAGCCTTCCGGTTTATAGGGCAGGATACCGGTCTCTCGCCGGATGCAGAGGGCCGATTTATCCTGCCGTTCCAGCTCATCCAATAACCCCCAATAAGGAGGATTTGCCCTGTGCCGACCCCTAAAAACACAATTCTTCCCCTCACCATCGAAAGCCTTTCCAGCGATGGCAGCGGCGTGGGGCATTACGAAGGCAAGGCTGTTTTTGTGCCGTACACTGCTCCCGGCGACCGCATCGAGGCCCGCATCGTAAAGGATATGGGCCGTTATGCGTTCGGCATCCTGGAAAAGCCGGTGGCCTTGAGCAGCCAGCATATCGAACCGGACTGCCCCGTGTACCGCCCCTGCGGCGGCTGCTGCTTCCGCCACCTGAGCTACGAGGCCGAAGCCCAGGCCAAAGAGGGCTTTGTGCGGGATGCCCTGCGCCGCATCGGCGGGCTGGAGCTTCCGGTGCTGCCGCTGCTCGCAAGCCCCCTGCAGCAGCGCTACCGCAATAAGGTGCAGTTTCCGGTCGCCCTGAATGCCGGGGGCCGCGTGGCCGCCGGGTTCTACGCCCCCCGCAGCCACCGGCTTGTCCCCTGTGCCGATTGCCGGCTCCAGCCGCGGCCGCTCAACGAGATTGCGGGCTGGATCTGCGATTTTTTGCAGCAGAACGCCATCCCGGTTTACAGCGAGCAGACCCACACGGGCCTGGTGCGCCATATTTTTTTGCGCCAGGGCTGGCATACCGGCCAGATCCTGGTTTGCCTGGTGATAAACGGCCGCTCCCTGCCCCACGCGCAGGAGTTCTGCGAATCGCTCACAGCCCGCTTTCCCGCGGTGCGCACGGTGGTGCTGAACGTAAACCGCCAAAAGACCAATGTGATCACCGGCGCCGAGTGCATTTCCCTGCACGGCCCAGGCTATATCGAGGATACCCTGTGCGGCGTGCCGGTGCAGCTTGGCCCTCTCTCGTTTTATCAGGTAAACACGCCGGGTGCGGAGCTTCTTTACGGCGTGGTAAAGCAGTTTGCGGCCCTGCGCCCGGGCGATACCCTGCTGGACCTTTACTGCGGCATGGGCACCATCGGCCTTTCCATGGTGCGGGAATGCAAAGAGCTGATCGGGGTGGAGATCGTGCCGGAAGCGGTGGAAAGCGCCCGGCGCAACGCTGCCGCCATGGGCGCGGCCAACGCCCGTTTTCTCTGTGCGGATGCCGGCCGGGCCGCCGCACAGCTTTCTGCCGAGGGCCTTGCCCCGGATGTAATCTGCCTGGACCCGCCCCGCAAAGGCTGCGATGAAGCCACCCTGAACACGGTGTGCAAAATGGCCCCCCGCACGGTTGTGATGGTCAGCTGCAACCCCGCCACCGCCGCCCGCGACTGCGCCTTTTTGGCGGCCCGCGGCTACCGGCCCGTGCAGGCGCAGCCGGTGGACCTGTTTCCCCGCACAAGGCATGTGGAGACGGTTGTTTTGCTTTCCAAGGGAGAAATCGACTCAAAGAAGGTGCGGGTGGAGTTCTCGCTGGAAGATATGGATATGTCCGGCTTCCAGAAGGGCGCGACTTATGAGCAGATCAAGGCGTATGTGTTGGAGCATACCGGTTTGAAGGTATCTTCCCTGTACATCTCACAGATAAAGCGCAAGTGCGGGCTGGATGTGGGGCAAAATTATAACCTGTCAAAGAAGGAAGATGCCAAAGTGCCAAAATGTCCGCCGGAGAAGGAAGCGGCGATCAGGGATGCGTTGAAATATTTTCAGATGATTTAAGAGTCTATTGAGCAAAAAAGCAGTAAATCAATTTCAGATTTACTGCTTTTGCTGGCCGGGCCGGTGAGCTACGAGCATTCATGACTTTTTGATAACTTGTTCCATACTGATATATTAAGCGGAAAGTTGTGGCCCTGTATTTTCAGAGGGAAACGAATGCTCCTTGAATATATCCCACAAAATATGCCATCGCTATACTCAGTGCAATGCAACATATACATAGTATTTCAGCAATTACCTTTTTTTCGATTATTTCATTTATGGACTTTCCGTAATCAATAGTAGACCATACCATTGAAAGCAAAAATAGAATTGAAATCCATTGAGTATGAAATGATAGTCCCATGCTAACAAATACATAGTTTGAGATGATGTAAAAAGCGCTTCTGACTACAACTTCTGTCACTTTTACAATCCGATTTCTCATAGAATTCTCCCTCTCTGATAATACTGTGGGCGGCAGCACTCCTTGCTGTCGCCCCTTGATTGCCTATCTGCAAAGGCGGGCGGGGCTGTCAACGGCGGCGCTTGCGCCGTTCATCTTGACCGTTGACTGGCTCGGCTGGCTTTGCTATTCCGTGATCTCTTTCAGTTATTGTCAAAGGAAATGTAGATAGTTAGACTATTGGGTATGTAGCTGATACTTAACCACTTTTCGTCGTTTGATAAAAGTGTCCCGATAGAAACATAGTTTTCTCCCTCGATTTCCTCTGACACATTTTCAATTACGGAAAAGCCTTCTTGGTTCAAAAGCTCCATATACTCGTTATAGTCGTTTTCGCTAATACCGGTAAGGTTGATATTACAATTCTCATGTTCTGTATCAAGTGTAGCCCATGCAACCGTACCAGGCGCAACAGGAAGCCCCTCTGTGTACTCATTCTCAGGCCAAACACCCTCGTCCAATTTTGTAACACTATTAGATTGCGTATTGTTCTCATTGCTTGTCGGTGTAGATGAGGTATTTTGATTAGAACACGCAGCCAAAAAAATCATAATCATGATTGTGAATACAGAAATATATTTCTTCATTGGTTACCTCCTGTTTTTGTGTATGGTTCGGATAATTAACAAAAGAGCAATAGCTGTTGCTGCAAACCCAATAGCCAAAAGGATTTGCGAAATATCAAAGGCAAACGCGCCCTCAATCTGTATATTTGTTGTCGCGTCGGCTTGTCCGATTGCTCCTTCTGGTACTTTTCCTGATTGTGTAACAGCATATACCGAAAAGGCAGCAGCCGCGATAACAAGCGCAGCAAGAGTAGAAATGATACCGTTCCTTTTTTTCGATTTGGTGTTATCAATGCCAAACTGTTCTGCGGTGCTGTCTGCAAATTCTTTTGGCGTCCCCAAACGCTGGATAATCTGCTGCTCTGTTTCTCCATGCTCCATAGCAGACGCAAAAACTTCATTCAAGTCACGTACAACCTCTTTTTTCATTTTGCGTGGTAAAGATAGTTCCTTTTCAACCTGTTTGATATATTGTTCTTTCATTTGGATACCCTCGCTTGTTGATAACTTTCTATAAAGCCGTTTACGCAGTTTTCATAGCTTGACCAAAATAAGATTAGTTCATCAAGTACATTCCTGCCTTTATCCGTTAAAGAATAATACTTTTTTGAGCCGCCATTTGCCGCAGCCGGAGCCAATCGGCATTTGATTAGTTCTGCTTCCTGCAAACGATACAAAATGGGGTAAATGGTTCCCTCTTTCGCATATCCCAAAACAGACGCACTATTGTTCAATTCAGTTATAATTTCATATCCATAAGTCTCCTTGCGTCCGATTAGGCATAAAAGTATCATTTCCAGAGAGCCTTTTTTGAATTGCTGGACATATTTGTTATTCATATCGTCGCCTCTCTTTAGCTTTGCTATTTAGGCTCGCTAAGTAGCAACTATATTATATCTCTTCCGAAGTATCAGAGTCAATAGGCTTAACGAAAAAGTTACAAGATGTCTGTGTAAGGTAATGACAGAATAGCGGTGTGCTGGCGAACTATGCTTTATTTTGTTTTTTATCTAAATCATTCAATAGGGCGGTAGCATCCCTATTGGCAAGGGGATTCCAAAAGGGAACAGCGTTCTCCTTTGTCTGGGGTGTTCAGAGGGGATAGTGTTCCCCTTTGACCGGAAGAATCCAAAGAAACCGGCGGTTTCGTGGCACACGATTTTCCGTAGGAAAGTCTAGTGTGTTATACCTTTGTGGAGCAGATGGCAGCCGGAATTGTAGCACACCCTGAAAAGTGTGGCCACAGTTGCGGCGTTCTGGCGGGAAAGGTTGCCCCTTGCGGGGCAGCATAAGCGACAGAAAAAGGCTGGCAGGCGGTGCGGGCAAGCACTGTCTGTCAGCCGTGTCATTTGCGGAACAAAGGTATATCAAAGCCCCCGTCAGCCGCTGCTTCCCATCGTATCAGAACCACCACGGCAGCTTTCCGCGCAGGCTGTCCATCGCCTCGCCCTCCACCTTCTTTGTCCAGCTCTCGCTGAGATGGAAATGGAGCGCCGCGCCGATCAGCGGGTGCTCGATTCCATCGGTAAAGCCATAGCGGTACAGCAGATAGGTCTGCTCTCTGGCTGTCAGCTTGTCCAGCGCCGCATACAATTCTATCAGCTGCTCTTTTTGGATATAGATTTGCTCCGGCGTTTGGGTGTGAGGGTCGGCTATGGCTTCGATCCGCAGCATCCGTTCATCCTCTGAGAGAACGTCATCCAGATATACTCTCTGGAAGCCGGGGCCGTCTTTCTTATCCACCATCCGTTGCTCAAATAAACCGAGGGCGGCGCGGATGCAGTCCGTCATGGCGTTGCGGAGCGCCGGTGCTGCATAGGTCAGAAATTTCATGCCCCGTCCGGCATCAAACAAAGGGATCGCGTTCAGCAGGCCGATACTTCCCTCCTGCATCAAATCATCCAAATCAATTCCAATATCATTTTCATCCAGCCCCATGTTTCGGTATTGCTCCAGCGCAATTTTTCGGATGAATCCCAGATTCTTTTCCAGCAGAATGTCACGGGCAGCCGTATCCCCTTTCTGTGCCAGTCTGCACAGCTGCTCATTGCTCCGGGTCGGCATTTTGCTTCTCCTGCGCGTGGTCTAAGGTGGATTGGAGAAATTCCGTCAGCGCCTGACCGAACTTGTCTAATGCTTCCTTTTGCACACCGTCCATCCCCGCTGCGCTCTGGGTGACGGCGGCGGAAATCATTTCGGGCGTGATGGTCGGAGTATGAACATCCGCCCCTTTGGTGAGTTCGGTAAACATCTGCTGAGTGATGCCCTTGGTCAAGGACTGCGCTGCTGTGAAATCGTTGCCGATCTCTTTCTTCACTTCCCGCAGCGCCGCCATAAATGTGTTCTGTATCATCGTCAGGTCTGCCTGATATACGGGAACTTTCTGCCGGTTGACAGTTCTGGCCGCCTGCACCGCAGCGTCTGTTTTATTGTTTCGGCGCAGCATGGCGCTGAGAGTAGTAAGCATCTGGTTCTGTCCGGCGAAACCGGCGGCCAGCGTATCGTCAAAATATTGCTCAATCATATAGGTGACTTCTGCAAAGCGAGGGCTTTCCAAAAGGCGGTTGACGATCTCTGCATTGGCTTTTCCGGTGTACAGATTCCGCGCCGCCTGCACCGACAGGCCCAGTTCTTCAATATCAAAATTTGTCCGGTCGGGCGTGTTGACTTCCCCCAGCAGGAAATCTGTGGAGACTTCAAACACTTTCGCAATGCGGAGCAAATGTTCTGTGCTGATCTTATCAGTCTTACCGCTGACAAACCGGCTGATGGCGCTCTCGGTGCTGCCGATGCGGGTCGCCAGCTGTGCCTGGGTAATTTTATGTTCCTTCATAAGCTCCTGCATCCGCTGCCGGATATTGCCGGGCAGATAGGCTCCCTCCATGTGACGCACCTCTCTTCTGAAAACTCTCTTTATCCATTATACCTGATAAAACCAGCGCGGGCAAATGCTTTCCGCTGGCTTCGCCGCTCTGAGGTCTTGCATTTTTGCAAGATTTCAGGGCGGCGTTTTTTCATTTCTTGCACTTTTAGCGGATTTTTCGGTTTATAGGCTTTTTCCCCGTATATTCAGGCAGACGGGCAGATACCGTCAATAAATAATGGAGGACAAAGCCTATGAATTTATTTGAAACTGTAAAATCCGCTGTCACCGTGAAGCAGGCCGCCGAATACTACGGCTGTAAGGTCAACCGGGGCGATATGATCTGCTGCCCCTTCCACGATGACCGGCATCCCAGCATGAAGCTGAACAGGGATTATTTCTATTGCTTTGGCTGCGGGGCTACCGGGGATGTGATCGATTTTGTGGCGCGGCTGTTCGGCCTGAGCAGCTACGAGGCCGCAAAGAAGCTGGCCTATGACTTTGGCATCGACCCGGACAAGCCCCCGGCAGCGATGGCTTTGAAAAAGCCCTATCCGCTGGCGCGGGCTTTCCGCAACGATGAGATACACTGCCAGCGGGTGCTCTGCGATTATCTGCATCTGCTGGAACGCTGGAAGGTCGAATATGCCCCGCAATCGCCGGAGGATGAACTGGATGACCGCTTTGTGGAAGCCTGTCATATGATCGAGTATGTAAATGATTTGTTGGACGTTCTCATGTTTGCGGAACTGAAGCAGCGTGTGAAAGCGGTGGATATGCTGCTGAAGGACGGCACTATCACCGCGCTGGAGCAGCGGCTCAGACGTCTGGAAAAGGAGGTGCAGCACCGTGGCGAAGAACGAGCAATCGCGTGAGGCCAACCAGCCCATCTGGTTTGACGGCAAGAGTATCAATGAAGCCCTGTTTTGTGATGATTTTCTCGGCAGACACAAAATCATCTACACAAACGGGGCTTTTTTCACGCCTGATGGCCGCGTGACCGATGAGCTGCCACTGCGTGGAGAAATTTTTGAGGAACTGAAATGCTGTGCGGTCAGCAATATCCCCCGCAAAATCAGCAATATCGTGGAGCTGATGAAGCTGGCGGCGCTGGTAGAGGATTTCCCGCCGGAGGCTGACCGCATTCATCTGGCAAACGGCACGTTGTTTCTGGATGGCTCCTTTACGGAGGGAAAACCGGACATCGTGCGTTGCCGCCTGCCGGTGGCCTATAATCCCGATGCGCCCACGCCGACCCGCTGGCTGGCTTTTCTGGATGGGCTTCTTTACCCGGAGGACATTCCCACTTTGCAGGAATATATCGGCTACTGCCTGATCCCCAGCAACAAGGGACAGCGCATGATGGTCATTAAGGGCAATGGCGGCGAGGGTAAGAGCCAGATCGGCGCGGTGCTGTCCGCCCTGTTCGGCAGCAACATGAAGGACGGCAGCATCGGCAAAATTTCCGAGAACCGTTTTGCCCGCGCTGATCTGGAACACATTCTGCTGTGTGTCGATGATGATATGCGGATGGAGGCCCTGCGGCAGACCAACTATGTCAAATCCATCGTCACCGCACAGGGTAAAATGGATTTGGAGCGTAAAGGCAAGCAGAGCTATCAGGGATGGATGTGCGCCCGGCTGCTGGCATTCAGCAATGGCGACTTGCAGGCTCTCTTTGACCGCAGTGATGGCTTTTATCGGCGGCAGTTGGTGCTGACCGCCAAAGAGAAACCTGCCGACCGTGTGGATGATCCCGACCTGGCAGAGAAGATGAAGGCCGAGGTGGAGGGCATTCTGCTGTGGGCTTTTGCGGGATTGCAGCGGTTGGTAGCGAACAACTTCAAGTTCACCGAGAGCCAGCGCACCAAAGAGAACCGGGAGGCCGTCAAGCGGGACAACAATAACGTGTTTGATTTTCTGGAATCCGAGGGCTATATCCGGCTGAAAGCGGATGCGTCCATCAGTTCAAAGGATTGCTACGACATTTACCGGATGTGGTGCGAGGAAAATAGCCTGACTGCACTCAAACGCCGCAGCTTCAGCGATGCGCTGGTGGCAGCCTGCGGTAAGTACAATCTGGAACACTGCAACACGATTACCAATTCGGCAGGACGACGGGTATGGGGCTTTATGGGGATCGAGGCAGTGGCAAGGCCGCATATAAACGAGTTTACGGACGCTTCACAGTGTACGTACGTACCGGAAGACTGGCGGGATTGATTTCCGATCTGGTCGCCGGTACGTATGTACGCAGCGATTGACCCTGTTACCTCATATATTGTAGAGGCGCTTCATTTGGATAAAGTGGTCGTGCCCATTTTGGGTACACCTATTTTGATGTGTAAAAGTGGTTATGGATATTTTGTCCACCACCAGAACCGTGAAATTCTTCGCGCTTTTGTGCTGTGAAGTAGGTGTGGTCATTTTGACCACACCTGAAGCGGTCAGTAAAAGCGGTGATTTTGCAGGCATATTTTAGAGCAATCTCAAAACAGCGAAATGTTTCTCTTTTATCCGTATACAGTTCGCCGGATGGCGGCTCACGGAACGACGTACAGATTGCAGCATTTTGTGACAATACAGCCCGAACAGTGAAAAGTCCCGCATTTCTGTGAAGTCGAATATTCCGCCGTTGACCAACGATACGCAGGGAATCATTTCTATCGCAAAACAGCATTTGCACAAATTTCACCATTGACCAAAGCCGGTGCGCTCCCCAGCGTAGCCGGTTCTTTTTATGACGCAACCGAAAATCATGTTTTATCTATCAAGTGACAAAGGGCTTCACTTGCGAAAATGGAGGAATATATTTTATGAAGTCAAGTATCCGAAACGAAATCAAGGCGCAGATCATCCGCGCCGGTTACACCATGCAGGAAGTCGTTGACCAGCTGCACGATGAGTATGGGTGGAGCGACAGCGTATCCAATCTTTCCGGAAAATTGCAGCGGGAATCGCTGCGGTATCGGGAGGCCGTGGAGTTGGCTGACGTGCTGGGATATGACATTGTCTGGCAGAAACGGAGGGATTGAGTATGGAAAAAGCACAATACGCGATTATGCGATTTGCCAAATATAAGGGGCCTGAAATCGGCAATATCGAGGCCCATAACGAGCGCACAAAGGAAAAGTACGCCAGTAATCCCGATGTGGATACCAGCCGAAGCAAGTACAACTTCCATCTGGTCAAACCGCCCGGCAAGTACCGGGCCGAGTCAGAGAGGCAAATTGCCGCTGCCGGATGCCGTACCCGGAAAGACAGTATCCGTATGATCGAGACGCTGTTCACAGCCAGCCCGGAGTTCTTTAAGGGAAAGAAACGGGCGGAAATTCGGGTATTTTTCGAGGAAGCTCTGCACTTTTTGGAACAGCATCAGTCCAAAGAGACAATTATATCCGCCGTGGTGCATATGGACGAGAAAACGCCCCATATGCACCTTTGTTTTGTCCCTTTGACGGAGGATGGCAGGCTCAGCGCCAAAGACATCATGGGCAATAAAAAGAAGCTGACCTGGTGGCAGGATGAGTTTTGGAAACACATGGTCAAGAAGTTTCCAGATTTGGAGCGTGGCGAGAGCGCCAGCCTGACCGGGCGCGACCATATCCCGCCCCGCGTATTTAAGGAGATGACCAGACTGACCAAACAGAAAAGCAAACTGGAGGATCTGCTCACTGGAATCAATCCCTTTAACGCCAAAAGCCGGGCGGAGGAAATCTGCAAGATTCTGGATACCTATATTCCCAGCGTGGAGAAGATGGACACACTGCTGCGGAAATATGGCGTAGCCTTCACGAAAACAGCATCCGAAAACAAAAAGTTGAAAACGAAAAATGCCGAACTGGAAGAATCTCTTGCATCGGCGCAGAAGGTCAGCACCCTAAAGCAGATCGAAGACCTCAAGCTGCGGCGCGACTATGACAGTGCCGTGGCGATTTTGGAACAGATACCGGCAGAAGTTTTGAACATCTATGCGCAGAGCAGCCATAGAGGAAAGGAGCGGCCTATTGAGCAAAGTTTATGATGATCCGAAATATAATGCGGCATTTGACCGCTGTGTTGATGTGATGGCGCGGCTGTTGCAGAAGTACGGGCCACAGCTGTTGGGGCAGATGCAGGAGACTGAGAAGGATGGCCGTACACAGTCTGCGGCATCAGGAAAGCAACCCGTTCCTGTGTATCAGGAATTTGACAAAGCCGCTTGATATAAATTAAATTTACACGTTGCGTATTTGTTTGGCGTATGCTATAATAAATACGCAACGTGTATTTTTGCTTTATGGGGTAAATGAAATGGACTGCAAAACCAAAATAAAAGAATTGCGGGAAAGCACTGGCATGAATCGCAAGGAATTTTGTAAATATTTTCAGATTCCCTATCGGACTGTGACAGAATGGGAACTGGATAACCGCCATGCGCCGGAATATGTACTCCGTTTGTTGGAGTACTACATTCAGAATGAAGGTCTGGCGAAGAAGAAAGTAACGGATGAATGTTTAGAGCTGGAAGAAAGGGGCGGCCTGCATGAAGAAAACTAAAACAAAATGTTATCTCTACACACGGGTATCTACATCCATGCAGGTGGACGGATATAGTCTGGATGCTCAGCGAGACAAACTGCGGAAATACGCTGAATACGAAGATATGGTAGTGGCTGGTGAATATTCTGATGAAGGCTTTTCCGGCAAGAATATTCAGGGCAGGCACGAATTTCAGCGGATGCTGCAAGACATTCAGGACTGCAAAGACGGTGTGGAATATGTGCTGGTGTTCAAGCTGTCCCGGTTTGGCAGGAATGCCGCTGACGTTCTGAATTCCTTGCAGCTGATGCAGGATTTCGGTGTCAATCTGATTTGTGTGGAAGACGGCATTGACAGTTCCAAAGATTCCGGCAAGCTGATGATTTCTGTCCTTTCTGCGGTGGCAGAGATAGAGCGTGAAAATATTCGGACACAGACGATGGCCGGACGGGAGCAGAAAGCCCGTGAAGGAAAATGGAACGGTGGCTTTGCCCCTTATGGATACCGCCTTGAAAAAGGCGAACTGTTGATTGCTGAGGATGAAGTGGACGTGATCCGCACCATCTTTGACCGCTATATTCACACCAACGATGGTGTCAGTGGCGTGGCAAAATATCTGAACCGGCAGGGCTTTGTGAAGAAGTTAAGGCAGAACGGCACCATTCCCGGTTTTTCTGCCAGCTTTGTGAAGAGTATCATTGATAATCCGGTATATATGGGAAAAATCGCCTATGGCAGACGCCGGACAGAGAAGAAGATCGGCACACGGAATGAGATGCACGTAGTTGAGCAATCGGAGTTCCCTGTGTACGAGGGGAAGCATGAGGCTATCATTTCAGAAGAAGATTGGAACCTCGCGCAGGAAAAACGGAAAATCAATGCTTACCGGCGTGAGAAAGTCAATGACCCTACCCACGCACATATCTTGTCCGGTATTCTGAAATGCCCCTGCTGCGGCAAAAGCCTGTACGGGAATATTGCGAAAGCCCACAGCAAGGACAAAAAGACCCGCTATTACTATTACTGCAAGAATACGGTGACGCCAACAGGCCACGAGTGTACCTTCCGGCTGAATATTGAGCAGATGGAAATGAACCGCATGGTAGCGTCAATCATCTCTGCTATGGTCAGTGACCCACGGTTTGCGGATGCAATCAAGGCGAAAATCGGCTCCGCTGTCGATACGAACGATTTGGAGAAGCAGCTGGAAGCATTACAGGCGCAGCTTCGGCAGACATTAGGCACAAAGGCCCGACTGGAACGGCAGATGGACGGTTTAGATGTGAATGACCCGTATTATGACCGGAAAATTTCTGATTTGCAGCGCCGATATGACGAGCAATATGGCGCAATAGATGAGATTGAAGTCCAGATTGACGATGTGCAAAGCCAGATACGGAGTATCCGGCAGGAGAAGATTTCGGGTGATAATATCTACCGCCTGTTGCTGGCATTCGATCAGGTCTATGAAGCAGCCTCCGAAGTGGAGCGGAAGGAGTTCATGCGGGCGTTTATTGAGCGGATTGAGTTATTCCCGGAAAAGCAGCCGGATGGCAACTGGATTAGGAAGATTATCTTCAACTTCCCTGTCCCGGTGAATGGAACAGAAGTGAAAGAATTGCCCTTGGAAAATGAAACAATAGTCGAATGCGTGATCCTTTTAACCCGCACCGTCCGGGAATAAACCGCTCCCTGGGGGTTGTTCCCGGGCAGCCAGGTATCATTGAATTTTTAATCGCCCAAGCGGCAGCATCAAGGAGGCACCCATGAAACTTTTATTCAAACAGCGCTTTTTTTCCTGGCTGGACAGCTATGATATCTATGATGAAGCCGGCAACACGGTCTATACTGTGGAGGGCAAGCTCTCCTGGGGGCACCGGCTGGAAATCCTGAACGCCGACGGCTCGCCCCTGGGCACAGTAAAAGAGGAGGTCTTTACCTTCCTGCCCCGTTTTGCCATGTACCTGGGCGATGCATACATCGGTCAGATCAAAAAGGAATTCACCTTTTTCAAGCCGGTGTTCACACTGGACTGCAACGGCTGGCAGGTCGAGGGAAATCTGTTTGAATGGGATTACACCATCACCGACGCCTATGGCGCAGAGGTGGCGTATCTTTCCAAAGAACTGCTGCACGTGACCGATACCTACGTACTGGACATTCCCGACCCGCAGAACGCCCTGCTGGTTCTCATGATCGCACTGGCAATCGATGCGGCAAAGTGCTCCAATGCCAACAACTAAGTCCGCTTTTCCCATACTGCATGTCAGGAGGCTTTTCATGAACCCCGCCTTAAAAAAATGGCTGCGGCGCTGGCTGCTCCTTCTATTCACCGCTCTGTCCGGCGGTTTCTGCGTGCTGTTTTATGGCTCGCTCGGGCTGGAAAAGCGCGCTCTCTGGTTTGCGCTGGGCTACTGTGTGGTGCTGCTGCCTGTCTGCCGCTTACTGCCCCGCTTTTTTGCCCGGGTATTTGCCGCGCTGCACGCTTTGGGGGTTTTGGGCGCGGCCGCCGTCTTTTTGGCTGTCACTCTGGGCGGCGGGCGGTATTCCGCCCAGGGCAGCTGGCAGCAAAGCCTGTATGCCGCGCCTCAAAAGGTGTTGTTTGTGGTGCCGCACCAGGACGACGACCTGAATCTGGCGGCTGGCGTGATCGACGCTTACCGCACCGCGGGCACCCAGGTAAAAGTTCTTTTTTTGAGCAACGGCGACGCCGATTTTCAAGACGGCTACCGCCTGAACGAAGCGCTGCGCTGCCAAAAAGCCCTTGGCGTGGAAGCCGGCGACGTGGTCTTTCTGGGCTACGGCGACCAGTATACCAGCCCCTACGGCCATATCTACAACGCCCCCGCCGGCGAGCTTGTTCCTTCGGACGCGGGCCGCACCCACACGTATGGCCTGAAACGCCACCCGGAATACCGCGCCTCGGTTTCCGGCGGCTGGTCAGACTATACCTACGACAATGTGATCTGGGACATGCAGGAATTCCTGGGCGCCGAATTGCCGGACGTGATCTACTGCATCGACCAGGATTTCCACCCCGATCACCGGGGCACCTCGCTGATTTTTGAAACGGCACTGGGCAACCTGCTGGGCTCCGGCGCCGATTATCATCCCCTCGTATACAAAGGTTTCGGCTACAGCACTTCCTGGCTGGCTGCAGACGACTATTACGCCCCCAACCTGCCCTCGGCTTTGCCGCCGTATGAGAGCGGCCGCATGGAAGAAACCAACACTTACGTTTGGGCCGACCGGCTGCGCCTGCCCCTGCGCCCGCAGGACATGGCCTACACCAGGCGTGCGAGCGCGCTCTACTCCGCCTTTGCCGGCTATGGCTCCCAGCGGGCGCTGCAGCGCATGGGGCGGGTGGTGAACAGCGACAAGGTGTTCTGGCCGCGCCGCACCGACAGCCTGCTTTATACCGCCCAGCTTTCCGCCCAAAGCACCGACGGCCTTGGGCGGCTGACCGATTTTAAGCTGGCCGATTCCGCGCATGTGGCGCAGCGGGAACACCGCCCCTTTGACGGGGTATGGACCCCCGCCCCGGGCGATGCGCTCACGGTGGAGCTCGCGGCCCCGGCTGTTATAAGCGAACTGGTGTTCTACGATTCGCCTTCCCTGCAGGACAACGTCCTTCAGGCGCGGGTCACGCTGGAAAACGGCGGGCAGCTGCTCACCGGCCCCCTGGACCCCGGCGGCGCCCCCACCCGGTTAACGCTGCCCGCCCCCACCGGGCTCAGCAGCTTCACTGTTGAACTTTTGGAAACCGAGGGAGCGGCCCCCGGCCTCTGCGAGCTGGAAGCCTATGCCGCGGATGCCCAGGGCCCTGCCTTCATCAAAGTCACCGATGCAGGCGGTAATTTTCTTTACACCTATACCCCGGAAAGCCGGCAGGATATCCTTTTGGGGGTGTATGGCAGCACGCCCGAACTGCGGGCGCTGGCGCAGGACCCGGCGGCCAATTTTACAGCCACCGTGAACGGAGCCCCCCTGGCCGTGCAGGATGGCAGCTTCGTGCTTCCCTGCCCTGCCAAAGAATCCACCGTCCGCCTTGCCTTAAAAAGCGACGCCTCGGTTTGGGACGAGATCACCGTAAAGCCATACTCCAAAGCGCGGCAGGCCTTTCTGCCCACGCTCCAAAAGCTCGACACCCTGTATTGCAGCTTCTCCTGCTGGACCCGCTACCACTGGGCTTTTGGCGAGCACTCTGTTCTAAAAGCGCTGGGCAGGCTTTGATCCGCCCCGCTTTCCCTGCCGCACTGTGCGCAAAACGATAAAACGCCCTCTGCTTTTCGGCGGGCAAAAGGAATGGATCACACATGAAAAAAAGCAACTCTTCACCCTCGCATCGCAACGGGGGCTTCACCTCTTCTGTGGGGTTTATTATCGCCTGTGTGGGCAGCGCCGTGGGCCTTGGGAACATCTGGATGTTCCCTTACCGGGTGGGGCAATACGGCGGCGCCGCATTTTTGATCCCTTACCTTCTGTTTACCCTGTTGTTCGGCTGGGTGGGCCTTTCTGCAGAATTCGGTATCGGGCGGCTGGCGCGCACCGGCACCCTGGGCGCGTATGGCTATTGCTTTGAACGCCGCGGCAGGCGCCGGCTGGGCACCGCTTTGGGCTGGATCCCTCTGCTCGGCTCACTGGGCATTGCGATCGGATACGCGATCATCCTGGGCTGGGTGCTGCGCAGCCTGGCGGGTTCGGTCACCGGCAGCCTGCTGGCGGCCGACCCGTCGGTTTACTTTTCAGGGGCCACCGGGGCTTTTGGCAGCCTGCCCTGGCACGCCGCCATTGTGGCGGTGGTGTGCTTGGTTCTCGCCTTGGGTGTAACAAAAGGCATCGAAAAGGCCAGCAAGGTCCTGATGCCTCTGTTCTTTGCACTGTTTCTCTTTTTGGCGGTGTGGGTCGCCTTTTTGCCCGGCGCCTCCGAGGGCTATCGTTTTCTGTTCGTGCCCCGGTGGCAGGCTCTGCTCCGGCTCGACACCTGGGTCATGGCAATGGGCCAGGCCTTTTTCTCGCTTTCCATCACCGGCTCCGGCATGATCGTATACGGCGCCTATCTGGATAAAAGCGCCGATATCCCCGCGGCCTCGCTGCGCACGGCCTTGTTCGACACAATGGCAGCCCTTTTGGCCGGCCTTGCCATTATGCCCGCGGTCTTCGCCTTCGGCGTCGATGTGACCCGCGGCCCCTCCCTGATGTTCATTACCTTGCCCACCGTATTCCAGCAGATGCCTTTTGGCCGCTTTTTTGCAGTCTTTTTCTTCCTTTCCGTGGCGTTTGCCGGCATTACTTCGCTCATCAACATGTTCGAGGCCGTAATCGAGAGCTGGCAAACCCGCTTTTGCCTGCCCCGGGGTGCGGCGGTGGCCCTGTGCGGCGGCGTCACTTTTGCGGTGGGCGTTTTTCTGGAAGCCGAGCCCGTGGTGGGCGCCTGGCTGGACTTTATCACCATCGTAGTGGTTCCCATCGGCGGGGTGCTGGGGGCGGTTTCGGTGTATTACGTGCTGGGCTGGCCGCGCATCCGGCAAGAGCTTGAAACAGGCCGTACCCGCCCCTTAAGCCGCGCGTTCGGCCGTGCCGCCAAATATCTCTATGTGCCCCTGACTGCGCTCATCCTGATCCTTGGTTTTATGTACGGCGGCATCGGCTGAGCCCTTCCGCCTCTTTTCATCTGATTTGCCGTTTGGCGGGAGGTTCCACGTAAAATGTATCCCTGCCCACTTTTCAAAAAAGGCTGCGGGGGCTGCCCCCTGCTGGCTCTGCCCTATCCCGGGCAGCTGCAAAAAAAGCAGGCCCACGTACAAAAGCTGCTGGGCGGCTTTGGCCCGGTGCGCCCCATCCTGGGGATGGCCGATCCCTGGCACTACCGGAACAAAGCCGTTTCCACCTTCGCCGCCGGCCCCGGCCGATCGCTGCGCAGCGGCATTTATGCCCAGGGTACTGCCCCCATACCCGATTTGCCGGACAGAAAAACAATCTGTATAATGGAAAGGGGTAATGAAAAATGTCAACCAAAGAACGAAAGCACCCAGCGCCGCCGCGTTACGATGAGGCCTTCAAGGCGGGGGCAGTGCGGATGGTCACCGAGCAGGGGCGGCCCAGCCGGGAGGTGGCCGCGGAACTCGGCATCTGCATCGACACGCTGCGCAGCTGGCTGAAAGCGGCGGGCGCACCATCGCCGGGGCAAGCTGACCGCCAAAACCGCGACGCCAGACGCCTGCGCGAACTGGAGACGGAGATTCGAGCACTGCGCAAGAAGCTTGAAGAGAAAGACGGGGTCATTGACATCCTAAAAAAATCCGTCGGCATACTTTCCAAACCATAGAGGACAAGTACCGGTACATCCGTACGGCCCGCGCGGGGGCCTCTGTGGAACTTGTATGCCGACTGCTGGAGGTCTCCCGCAGCGGGTACTACGAATGGCTGGGCCGCAAACCCTCTTTGCGCCGGCAGAAGGATCAGGAACTGAAACGCCGGCTGCTGAGCCTGCACCAGCGTTATCCCGCCCTTGGGCTGGACAGCCTGTATCACCTGATCCGCCCGCAGCTTTCCTGCTCGCGCAAGCGCATCCACCGCCTGATGAACGAGATGAACATCTCCTCCACGCGCAGGCGTGCCTACAAAGCCACGACCAACTCAAGACACGCGCACCCCATCGCGCCCAATCTCCTTGCGCGCCGCTTCTCCTTTGACAAGCCAGACACCGCATGGGTCGGCGATATTACCTATATCCCCACCGGCGAGGGCTGGCTCTACTGCGCTGTTGTGAAAGACCTTTGCACAAAGCAGATCGTCGGCTACGCCTTCTCCGACCGCATCGACACAAATCTCACTCTCGCCGCCCTCGGCATGGCCGTCCGGCGCCGCAAGCCTCTGCCCGGCCTCATCTTCCACTCCGACCGCGGCGTCCAATACGCCGCCTACGCTTACCGTCAGCGTCTCGCCAGCCTCGGCATCCGGCAAAGCATGTCCCGCAAGGGCGATCCCTATGACAACGCCGTGGCCGAAAACTTCTTCAGCTGCCTCAAGTGCGAGTGCGTCCATCTGCGCCATTTCGCCTCAAGGGCACAAGCCATGGCAGACGTCTTCGCTTATATCGAGACCTTTTACAACCCAGTGCGCCCGCATTCCTCTATTGGCTGGCGTCCTCCGGATGCCTTTGCGCGTGCCTTGTCTGAGCATCCCGCCGCCTGAGTGTGATACGACAAGATATCCTGCGTTTCTTTCTGTTTTTTCTTCATTTTTACTGTCCACGAAACCGGGAAGGGCACACCCGCCGCATCCACAGCCAATGCAATATCAATTCGGTCATTGATCATCAGGGGGATGTGAAACCGGTCTGTGATTTTTTTGATCCCCCGGGCCAGCTGGTAAAAATCCAACGACGAACTATCCTTTTCTCTCAATTGGACCATTGTACACCCACCCAGAATCGCCTGTTCCACTGCCTCCCCCAGCGTTTCAGTGCTCATAAGCGAACGGTCCGTTACAAGATAAAGCGTATAATCAGTCGTCATTCTGCATCCTCCTGTTCCTCCATGCCCCGCAGCCCGTTTTTATAAACATCGTAAAAGTGATGTGTGGGGCCGCATCCTTTTCCAATTGCAAGGGCGTGTTCAATTCCGGTTATAACATACTTTTTTGCGTCCCGGGCCGCTTGCTGCAGGCTTTTCCCGTTTGCAAGCTGGGCTGCAACCGCCGAGGAAAAGGTGCAGCCTGTCCCGTGCGTATTTTTTGTCTGGATCCGCGCCGTTTGAAAACGAGTAAATTTTTCCCCGTCGAACAAAATATCCAACGCATCCCCGGCAGCGTGCCCGCCCTTGATGATCACGGCTTTGCACCCCATCGCACAAATTTTCCGTGCGGCTGCTTCCATGTCGGCAGCACACAAAATCCGCATGCCGGATAGTTTCTCCGCCTCTGGAATATTCGGTGTCAGCACATCCGCAAGCGGGATAACAATTTTGATCAGCGCGCCAACCGCTGCAGGCTCCATAAGCGGGCAGCCATTCTTTGCGTACATAACAGGGTCGATCACAACATTCCCCGGCCGATAGTAACGCAGCTTTTCCGCAACGGCTTCCATACATCGGGGTGTGGACAGCATTCCCACCTTAACAGCATCCACCTCAATATCCTCAAACACAGCATCAATCTGTTTTTTTATCATATCCGGCGTAATGTCCTGGATGTCGATCACACGGCTGGTATTCTCTGCAACCACGGAAACGATCACGCTCATGCCAAAAACACCATGGGCAGAAAACGTCTTTAGATCAGCCTGAATTCCTGCGCCGCCGCTGCAGTCAGACCCTGCAATACTCAATACTTTTTTCACAGCTCATCCTCCATATGCCATTTTCCAAAAATCAAGCTCCAGGTAACTGGCCTTTTCAAAAATGCGGCTTACCCGGTCCTGCTCCTTTCGGGTCAAAACGGAACATTTTTTATCCGCGAACCCACACCATTGTTCACAGCTTTCGGCATACCCATCTTCCGCATAGTCCTCAATAAAATCAAGGTATTTTGAATCGGGCATTCCCGGTTCGGCGGCGATTTTTCTGAAAATATAGCTGTAGCTCAACATACATGGCAAAACAGCCATCAGTATTTCGCAGGCATTCCCCTGCGCCGCAACCCCCAGCATAAAATCAATGTAGTTTTGATTTTCCGCCAGCGGCGAAACCCGCTCAATGTCCTCGTCTGTCATTCCAAATCGGGTCAGATATTTCAGCCTCACAGCCGACTCCGTGTCGGTCACGAAGCCAAGGGCCGAATAATAGAGCTGGATCTCCCTTAAAGCGGCGGCATGATAGATCGCCTTTCCATAAACGCGGGCATAGTGCTTTAGATAAATGCTGTCTTGTATGATATACAGCTTGAATTTTTCCATGGGCAGCGTTCCGGCGCGCAGCTCCCGCACAAAGGGGGTCGCAGCGCACTCGTTCCAAATGGGCGTGTTCTTTTTCAGGACCTTCTCCATAAACGTCATTTTTCCACCTCCATGTTTTCCATAAAAAATAGAGCCTCCAAAAATTGGAAGCTCTTTCGAACGCAAAAACGGCGTAAGAAATTGCTTCCCTACGCCGGTATTAGCCGACAGGTCCAGAGGTCAGGTCTCAACCTTTTTCAACTTGTTCAGTTCCCTCGCAAACGTATCATTCAATATTAAATTAGAACAGAAAATCCTCTCTATCAAGCATCCTGCAAACGCATCAATGCATTTATCACCTCCCTGTATCAATTTTGGCCAACGCGGGGCCGGTTTCGGCGTTTTTGCCCAGGCGCAGCCCTTTCACTGTATCTTAGATGGTTTCATTCTTTGCTTTTTTGCTGCGTGGCCTCCTGCGGCGGGCCTTCTGCCGGCAGCGGCTCGCCGGCGGCATTGATATTTTTTGCCTTCAGCTTGGCCGCCAGAAAATCGCTGGTAAGGGAATACAGCACCGCAAACGTCGGCACGCCCACCACCATGCCCACAAATCCGAACAGGCCGCCGCCCACAATGATTGCCACCAACACCCAGATCGCGGAAAGGCCGGTGGAATCGCCCAGAATTTTGGGCCCGAGGATGTTGCCGTCGAACTGCTGCAGCACAATCACAAAAATGCCGAATTCCAGCGCCTGGATGGGGTTCACCATGAGCAGGATCATAATGCAGGGAACAGCGCCGATAAACGGGCCAAAGAACGGGATGATGTTGGTCACCCCCACCACCACGCTGATCAGGAGGGCAAACTGGATTCCAAACAGGCTGGTACAAACAAAACAGATCACCCCGATGATCGCACTGTCGATGATCTTTCCGTTGATAAAGCCAGTAAAAATGTGGTTTGCGTGGCTGCACACGCCCAGCACGCGCTGCGCGCGGGGCAGGGGCAAAAACGCATACACCACCTTGCGCAGCTGTGCCAGCAGTCTATCCTTGCCCACCAGCATGTAGATCGAGGCAATCAGCGCCGTGAGCGCCGAGATCACACCGCTGCCCACCGCCATGCTGTAATTCAGCAGCTGCGGCAGCACGCTCTTCAGAAGGTTAGCCGCCTGCTGCACCAGATCCTTGTACGACAGCATCATGGTGTCCAACAGCTCTTCGTCCAGCTTAAACTGCTTCGAGAGATCCTGCACAAACGCGTTCAGCCCATTCAGGTAACCGCCCGCATTGTCCACCAGCGCCATCACGCTTTGAACCAGCTGAGGGATCACAAAGCTCAGCAGCACCGCCACCAGCACAATGGCCAGCACATACGTCAGCACGATCGCAAAGCTGCGGCGTATGCGCAGCTTTTTTTCAAAAAAGCGGACCGGCCCATCCAAAAGATAAGCCATCACAAAGCCGCCGATGAACGGCGACACGATCCTGGCAAAGCCGCCCAGGGTCCCCCGCACCAGATCCAGATGCGACAGCCCCAGATAGAACAAAATGCCAAGCAGCACCACCGCCAGGTTGGAGAAAAAATTTTGGTTCGGCCGCCATTTGTTGTTTTGATTCATGGGCGCAAAGCTCCTTTTTGGTCATTCACAGAATATGTGCGAGCTTGGGCTTGAGTTTTATCACATACAGCTGCAGGATATTTGCCAGGGCTGCATCGTAGATCCAAAAGCACAAATTCCCCAGCAGGATCAGCAGCGCCAGCATGGGCTTTGCGGTGGACGCGAACTCCTGCACGATATATTGCAGCGGAAAGAGGTACAGCAGCGCCCCATACATGGCGAACACCGCGCCGTTGAACACTGCGGCCTTGACCACAAAGCGCACCGGCCGGTGCTTTGCCCGTTCGATATATGCCTTCAGCAGCGGGTAATATCCCAGCAGGAATACAAAGATCGCCGCCATTTCCTTGTCCGGCACAAACAGCAGGCTCAGCGCCGCCACCGCACCGTAACAGACCCAGGCCAATTTCATACCGCACTCCACCGCCACCGGCATCAGCAAAATGCCCCCAATGGCAGGCGCACAAAAAGTGGCGAAGGGAATGATGCTGCCGCTGAGCATCATCACGATCGACAAACCGCACATGACCCCGCACAAAGCGATCCGCCCGCTCTGCCGTTTTCGCATTTTCTCAGCACCCGTTCCCGCCGCAGCCGCAGCACATGTCCATGCACATCATGGCCGTGCACATATCGCAGCAGCTGCAGCCCACCGCATTGGCCTGCGCGCCGTTTCCGTAAGCCCCATAAGGGTTGCCGGGCATCTGGCCGCCCGCGCTGCTCTGCAAATTGTGCAGCGCAGCCGCATATTCCCGGTTGGAGGGCGCCAGCCGGCACGCCTCCTGGAAATAGCGCAGGGCCTCGGTGAGCCAGCCCTTATAATAGTAAGCGCTTCCCATCAAAAAATTCCACTCTGCGTTCGCCGGGCCGTTCGGAATGGCCTGCAGCTGTGCCAGGGCTTCGTCCGCCCTTCCCTGCTGGATCAGGGCGCGTATTTCGGGCAGGCTGCCCTGCGCACCCTGGGGTCCGTTCTGCCCGGGCTGCGCCTGCTGCACCGGCTCTCCGCTGGCCGGCGCGCCGCCCCGCAGCTCGCTCATCACAGCGTCGAACGCCTGGTTCAGTTCGTCCATCTTTTGTTCAGCATCCTGCCGCAGCGGGCCCGCCTCGTAATTTTCCGGGTTGTATTTCTGTGCCAGGGCACGGTAGGCGGCTTTCACCTCGTCTTCCCCGGCGCCGCGGGCAATGCCCAGTACTTTGTATGCGTCCATTTCTGTTCCTTTCCGCGCCCGCCCTCAGGCGATCGCCGCGTGTTTGGTATGCTGGGGCGGCTGCCCGGCCCGCACAATGCTGGCGGGAAGCCCCAAAAAAATGATGTTGTCCAAAATCGGCCGGTTCAGCCGGAGATCCAGCAGGTTGTAACAGCGGGCAGCTTCGCCCGCCGCCATGCGGCACAGCACTTTTGTGCGCTCCACCGCCTGCGCCTGCTCAAGGCCCGCCAGCCGGAACACGTTGTAACGGCCCTTTTCCGCATCCTTCCCATAATCCTCGGCCGCATCCAGCCAGTAAAGGATCTTGCCCAAAAACAACCCCAGCCGCTGCAAAATGTGCACCTGGGCCTCGTTTTCGGCACACAGCGCAAAGATCGCCCCCGTCATGCGGCCTGTGGGTTCCGCCGCCTCGTCCGGGTTTTGGCTTTGCTCCGCCTCCAGTTTCTGCTGGCGGGCAGTTTCGGCGGCAAGGCATCCGTCCAGATCAGGAAACGCCGCCGCCGCCTTTTTGTGTGCCCCGCGCAGTGCCAGGCGCGCAGCGCGCGCGGCAAGGCGCTTTCCCAGGGTTTCATCGGCCACGTCGTCGGCCAGCTTATACCAGCTCAGCAGCACCAGCGCCGCCGCCGCCAGCCGCAGCCCCCGGGTTTCCTGCAGCATACAGCGCTTGCGCAGCGGGCTTGCGATACACCTCTGTGCGCAGGGACGCCCCTCCTCTCCGGAAAGGCCGTCGGCCAAAAGCGCCACTGTGACCAGGTCATAGTTCAGCAGCATGCGGCTTGCAAAGCCGTAATCCCGCTTCAATTGCTTGCACAGGCCGCAATACACCGACCTGTAGCTCTCAAACTCCCTGACCTTCATCTCGGGCTTTGCGGGGGTAACGTAGCCGAACAAGCCGCAAAACCCCTTTCCCTCATCAAAATAAGGCCAATGGCACAAGCCATTGACCTTACTATGATACACCATTTTATAAGGTTTTACAATTGGAGCGCCCCGCGCTCCTGCCAAATTTCCCAAAAAGTTTACAAAGCCGCAAGGTTTCATTCTTTTGCTCCGCATCGCTTTCAGATCTGTTTGTCCAGCTCGTCGATTTTGCAAAAGCGGTACCCCTGCTCGGTAAACCAGTCGATGATCTGCGGCAGCGCCTCGGCCGTCGTCTTGGTGGCTTTCGTGTCGTGCATCAAAACAACACAGGTGTCATGCCCCTTCGCCTCGCGGATCACATTGTTATAAATGGTGTCGGCGCTGGGGTGCCCGCCCACCGCATCCTCTGCACACACGTTCCAGTCCACATAATGATACCCTTTTTCCTCCGCTTCGGCCTTGAGCGATTTCATGATTCCGCTGCCGCCGTATCTGTGGCTCACGGTGTTTGTGCTGCCCCCCGGAAAGCGCAGCCAGTGAATGCTTTCCACATCCACATAAGGGCTGATCTTCTCCCTCAGCTGCTTGATATCGGCCCAATAGGCGGCGGGGCTGCTGTAGATCTTTTTGTATTCGTGGCTGCAGCTGTGCAGTGCGATCTGGTGCCCCTCTTCCACCGCCCGCTGAATGGTGGGCATATTCTCTTCATTGTTTGGGGCCGCAATCACAAAAAAAGTGGCCGGTACTCCCTTTTCTTTCAGCACGTCCAATATCTTTTCAGTGGTCTTGCTGGGGCCGTCGTCAAAGGTAAGGAAAACGCGTTTTTCCTGCTGTACCTCGCTGCCGGAATTCGCCGCTGCCACCACCCCGGCCACCGGAACGCGGGTCAGGTCTTTTTGGGCGCAGCCAACGGTGGCTGCGCGTGCCGCCCACAGCATGGCCCCCGCCGCGGCCGCACAGCAAACAAGCCAGCCCGCGGCCCAAAACGCTTTTTTGCCTTTGAGCGAAAAATTCATTTGTTCCATCCCCTGTTTTCTTATATTGATTTGGCCCGGCAAACCACGTATACTTGTATGTAGCCGGCAGCCGGCACCCCGCTGGGCGGGGGCTTTTCCCTATATTCCTATGCCGGTTACGGGGCACTTATCCCCCTTTTATCAAGGAGAAAGCTATGGAACTTGCAACGCTTATTTTCGCACTTCTGGCATGCCTGCTGGGCCTTGCGGGCCTTTTAAAACGTCCAAAGCCCGGGCTTTCAGGCGAAGATCTGGAAAAGGTGCGCCAGGACCTGCTGGCCGAGATCCGCCAGACCCGGCAGGAGCTCGCCGGCAGTGTGGCGGCTGGCCTTGGGGCCAACACCGTGCAGACCGAACAAAAGCTCGAAAGCATCCGCACCACCATGGAGGTCCGCCTTTCCGCCATGCAGGCGGGCACCGACCGGCGGCTGGCCGAGGTCCGCCAGACGGTGGACGAAAAGCTGCAGAAAACCCTGGAAGACAAGCTGCAAAAGAGCTTTGGGCTGGTGAGTCAGCAGCTGGAAATGGTGTACAAAGGCCTGGGCGAAATGCGCACCCTTGCCGCGGGCGTGGGCGATCTGAAAAAGGTTCTCAGCAATGTAAAGACCCGGGGCATTCTGGGCGAAGTGCAGCTGGGCGCCATTTTGGAACAGATTCTGGCTCCCGAGCAATACACCGAAAATGCAGCCACCGTGCCGGGCAGCGCCGACCGGGTGGAATACGCCCTGCGCCTGCCCGGCGACGAAGCCGGCGAGGTGCTGCTGCCCATCGACGCAAAATTTCCCATCGACGCCTATTCCGCCCTGCTGGACGCTTACGACCAGGGCGATAAGGCCGCGGTGGACACGGCCGCCAAAGAGCTGGAAAAGCGGGTGCGCGGCTTTGGCAAGGATATCCACGACAAGTACCTCGCACCTCCCTACACCACCGATTTTGGCGTGATGTTTCTGCCCATCGAGGGTCTGTATGCCGAAGTAGTGCGCCGCGGCGTTGCCGAGCGGCTGCAGCGGGAATTCAAGATCGTGGTGGCCGGGCCCACCACCATGGCGGCGCTGCTCAACAGCCTGCAAATGGGCTTTAAAACGCTTGCCATTCAAAAACGTTCCGGCGAGGTGTGGAAGGTGCTGGGCAGCGTAAAATCCGAGTTCGACACCTTTGGCCAGGCGCTCGCGCAGACCCAGGCGCGGCTGAACCAGGCCAGCAGCGAGCTGGAAAACCTGGTGGGGGTGCGCACAAGGCAGATCCAGCGCCGGCTGCGCCAGGTCACCGAATTGCCCGGCGCCGATGACCCCGCGCAAATTCTCCCCGCCGATCCGCCCTCTGCCTCTTGACTTGGGTCCTTGTTTCTGCTAAAATAGCATTCGTGGCCGCAAGGGCCGCCAGATACGCGAGGGTGGCGGAACCGGCAGACGCGCACGTTTGAGGTGCGTGTGGTATATACCATGGGGGTTCAAGTCCCCTCCCTCGCACCAAAAAGGAAGGCACGACCCAGGGTCGTGCCTTCCTTTTTGGTCTCTTTGCTCATTCATGTTCGTTTCATCCTATACAAGCCGATGTGCCCGGTGCTAACCTTACCGGACCTAGGATCGCTCAAATTATGATAGCCGAGAAATAACATAAAAATGGCCGCAGTGAAATGAAATATCCTTTCGTGCGAAAGCCAAGTGGGCAGAAAACTTCCATGGCTTTCGCACCTGTTTTCTAAAAGCATTTTGGCACGTTTTAGCTTTTTAGCCTTTTATGAGCTTTACAAAATTGTAATTTTATATTAGATTTAAAACAGAACCATGTGTGGACCCCAATTTTCCACAAACAAGTTCAAGGATCATTGTTCAATTTTGCAGTCGCTCCCCTCACGGGGAGCGTGGATAGAAATGACAGATCGCCCCAGCTGAAGAACGCCGCCCGCGTCGCTCCCCTCACGGGGAGCGTGGATAGAAATAACGCTATCAACCACAACAAACAACTTGCTCTTGGTCGCTCCCCTCACGGGGAGCGTGGATAGAAATATATCGCGAGTGAATTTTTCCAGCGCGTCGTAGCAGTCGCTCCCCTCACGGGGAGCGTGGATAGAAATCTTATAATCAATTTCGCCCTTTAAAATTTCAAGGGTCGCTCCCCTCACGGGGAGCGTGGATAGAAATCATTGTATATGCCAAGGAGATGGAGGAGCGGGCGCGTCGCTCCCCTCACGGGGAGCGTGGATAGAAATCATGCTGCCCGCTGCGCCTGCCAGCAGCGGCGGGGTCGCTCCCCTCACGGGGAGCGTGGATAGAAATTTAAGTCGCTTGCCCATTGACGGAGAAGGGAGCGGTCGCTCCCCTCACGGGGAGCGTGGATAGAAATGTCGCTATCATAGGTGTACCGCACGTCTACGCTATGTCGCTCCCCTCACGGGGAGCGTGGATAGAAATCATCACCATACCGCCAATGGTACCAAGGGATTCGGGTCGCTCCCCTCACGGGGAGCGTGGATAGAAATCTGTGCACTGAGCCATATTGGCAGAGCGTGGACGTCGCTCCCCTCACGGGGAGCGTGGATAGAAATACCCCGAAAAGTTGGTCTACACCCAGCAGGAGGGTCGCTCCCCTCACGGGGAGCGTGGATAGAAATTCGTCGTAGCCTGCGGCCTCATCCGCCGGGAAAGTCGCTCCCCTCACGGGGAGCGTGGATAGAAATAGTTAATACTACCCATTACAAGGCGGCCCGCGGCCGTCGCTCCCCTCACGGGGAGCGTGGATAGAAATAACTTGTATGCGGGGTCGAGATAGTCTTCCAGCGTGTCGCTCCCCTCACGGGGAGCGTGGATAGAAATTATTTTGTGGACGTTAAACCGATGGTCGTTACATGTCGCTTCCCTCACGAGGGCGTGGATAGAAATTTCAAGTGGATGTTCAAGACCTTTGTCGCCCTTCCACCTGGGGAATGGTCAACCAAAACGGCTTGACCCCCGCTCCGTTCCCTGCACCGATCTTAAACTGCATTTCAGGCCTGCGCTGCCGGCCTGAAATGCAGTTTATTTTTTATAAGGCCCCCCGCCTCCAAAAGCCTCCCGCCTTCCCCATCCAAAGAAATCAAAGAAACAGCGAAAGCGGATCCATTACAATTCTTCGCCCACAGGTATATGCTCAGTGTATCAAATCAGAAAGGGGTGAAGCGTATGGGCACCCAAACGCTTTATCTGGGCACAGTGCTGGCAGCGGGCCTGCTGTCATTTTTCTCTCCCTGCGTGCTGCCGCTGCTTCCTGTTTACCTCTCACAATTCGCATTCAGCGGGGCAGCCAAGCCGGAAACAGCCGCCCGGCGCAGGCTGCGGGTCCTTGTGAAAAGCGCGCTGTTTGTGGCGGGGATCTCGGTGTGTTTTGTTCTTTTGGGCTTCGGCGCCGGGGCGCTGGGCGCAGTAATCGGCAGCAGGTTTTTTATGGTCGTGATGGGGCTCATCGTCATCGTTTTGGGCCTCCATCAAACAGGGCTGATCCATATCAGGCAGCTCTCTTACCAGAAAAAAGTGGAATTGGAGCGCTCCCGCAAGGGCGATTTTCTCGGTTCTTTCCTGCTGGGTCTTACCTTCAGCTTTGGCTGGACCCCCTGCATCGGCCCCGTTTTGGGCGCTGTGCTGGCTTTTTCAGCCACCAGCAGCCAGCCGCTGTACGGCGGGCTGCTCATGGCCGTCTACTCGCTGGGCTTTTTGGTGCCTTTTCTGGCGCTGGCCCTTTTTTCCGACCTTCTCCTGACCAAGGTCAAAAGGCTCGGCAAATATCTGCAAAAGCTCGAGATCGCAGGCGGCATTGTCATCATCCTGATGGGTATCCTGCTGATGACAGGCCACCTGAACAGCATTCTCACCATCTTTGGTTGAACACAGAAAGGAATCACACCATGAAACACAAATGGTTGCTCACCATAGCCGCCGGGCTTCTGCTCCTGTTTTTGGCGGCATGCAGCGCAGGAAAAGCAGGAGCCAACAGTACCATGCCTGCTGAAAAGGAGGCGGACATGGCGCCGGAGAAAAGCAGCAGCGCCGGTACCAGCACAGGTACCGGCCCGGTAAACCAGGGGGAACCCGCGCCCGACTTTGAAATGACAGATCTGGAGGGGAACACCGTAAGGCTCTCCGATTTTGCCGGCGAGAAGGTCTATCTTAAATATTGGGCTTCCTGGTGCCCCATCTGTCTGGGCGGCCTGGAAGATATCAACGCCCTTTCCGGGCAGGAGGTCGGCTTCCGAATCCTCACCATTGTGGCCCCCGGTCAAAAGGGCGAAAAGGATGTCGAGGCCTTCAAGGCATGGTTTTCGGGCGTGGAGAACACCGAAAACATCACCGTCCTCTTTGATACAGGAGGCGCTTACGGCGCCCAAGCAGGGGTGCGGGGCTACCCCACCTCCGAATACATCGGCTCGGATGGCGTGCTGGTGAAAGTGGCGCCGGGCCATACTGATAATGATGCCATCAAGGCCGCATTTGACACGATCGGTTGAAAACATGGAAAGGAGCGTGTATCATGAAGAAGACATGGATGACCCCGGTGAGCGCGGGCGTTCTTGCCGCCGCACTGCTGGTTTTTGCGGGATGCGCCGCCGCCCCGGCGGGCGGTGCAATGGGCGCGGACCAAGATGATATAAATCTGCCGGTAAAGGAGGACACAGTTATGGTCAACGAGCAGGATCTGCACACGATTTACCTTGCGGGCGGCTGTTTTTGGGGGATCGAGGCCTATGTAAAAAAGCTTCCCGGCGTATACGACACCACCGTGGGCTATGCCAACGGGAACACCGAAGCCCCCACCTACCAGGAGGTATGCTACAGCAACACCGGCCACGCCGAAACGGTACAGGTGGTCTACGACACCTCCCGTATCACCACCGAGCAGCTTTTGGACGGTTTTTTCAAGGTTGTGGATCCCACCAGCGTCAACCAGCAGGGCAACGACCGCGGAAGACAGTATCGCTCGGGCATTTACTATGTGGACCAGGCCGACCAGGCCGTGGCCGAGGCGGCGGTTGCAGCACAGCAAAAAGCATATAAGGCCCCTGTGGTCACCGAGGTGCTGCCCTTGGACAATTTCTATCCAGCCGAGGACTACCACCAGGATTATCTGGACAAAAACCCCGGCGGCTACTGCCACATCGACCTGCGTGACGCCGACGAATTTATCGCCGAGGCAGGCCTTGGCGCCGCCGATCTTTCCAGCCTCATCGATCCCGGGAACTATCCCGTCCCCAGCCAGCAGGAACTGCGGGCCGCCCTCACCGATATTCAATACAGGGTCACCCAGCAGGGCGATACCGAACGCCCCTACACCAACGAATATGCCGACACCTTTGAGAAGGGCATTTATGTGGACGTGGTCACCGGGGAACCGCTGTTCAGCTCTCAGGACAAGTTCCAGTCCGGCTGCGGCTGGCCCAGTTTTTCAAAGCCGCTTGTTCCTGAAGTGGTGACCGAGCACAAGGATACCAGCTTCAACATGGTACGCACCGAGGTGCGCAGCCGTGCGGGTGACACTCATTTGGGGCATGTCTTCAACGACGGCCCCAAGGAATCAGGGGGGTTGCGTTACTGCATCAACAGCGCCTCCATCCGCTTTATCCCCTATGATCAACTGGAGGCCGAGGGCTACGGCTTCCTGATCCCATTCTTTGCAATGTAAAAATCGGCGCCGGGACCCATGGGCTTGCTCCTTGGGCCCCGGCGCTATATAATGGAACAAAGCTTGAAAAGGGGGGCCGCGCATGTACAGCCTGTTGGTGGTGGATGACGAAAACATCATCCGCCGGGGCATCCGGGCGCTGGTCGACTTTCCCGGCCTCGGCATCGGCGCGTGCTTTGAAGCCTCAAACGGCGAGGAAGCCCTGAAGCTCATGGGAAGCCAGCGGATCGATCTGATCCTGGCCGACATCAATATGCCCCGGATGAACGGCCTTGAATTTTGCAGGCGCGCCAAGGCGCGTGATCCCTCGGTGAAAATAGCCATGATCACAGGCTACGATTACCTGGACTACGCCATCCGCGCCATCCAGTTGGGGGTGGATGATTACGCCCTCAAGCCCCTCTCCCGGCAGGATGTGCAGGCGCTCCTGTTCCGCCTTGTAAAAAAGAAAGAGGAGGCGGATCGCTTTGCGGCTGTGCGGCAGGTTGTGGACAAGCTGGCCGGGAGCGCAGGGGACGGCGCAGACGCAGGCGCCCGGGCACGGATCGCCGGGCTGCTGGAAGAACACCTGGCGGACGCCAGCTTTTCCCTGGGCGCTCTGGCCGCCCAACTGGGCTACAGCGTCAGCTACCTGAGCACCCTCTTCAAAAAGCTCTTCGGCGAAAATTTCCGGGATCACCTGCTCGGGCTTCGGCTGGAACAGGCCAAGCTCCTGCTCCTGTCCACTCAGATGAAGAACTACGAAATCGCCGCGGCGGTCGGCATCGAGGACCCCAACTACTTCAGCGTGTGTTTTCGGCGCAGATATAAAAAAACGCCCAGCGAATTCAGATCGGAGGCGGGTCATGAAACAGGGCTTTAAGCCCCGGCACT
The DNA here is from genome assembly GCA_022835495.1 of Oscillospiraceae bacterium. Lineage (NCBI taxonomy): Bacteria > Bacillati > Bacillota > Clostridia > Eubacteriales > Oscillospiraceae > Oscillospiraceae bacterium. Next base: position 1,733,479 of record BQOK01000001.1, on the reverse strand, counting down.
GGTTCCGGCGGTTCGGCGTTCAGCTCTCCCTTTTCTTTCTGGGCATAGGCCTGGCAGTCGTTTTGCTGCTGGGTGGAACCGTTTACTTTTTTGCGGCGAAGCTGCTGCTGGACGAAACCGTTTCCAAGACCCGTGATCTGCTGGAAATGAGCGGCACGAACATCTCCACCTACATCGCCCGTGTAAAGGGAAGCTCGAACGTTTTCGCCGGCGACCCCGCCCTTCGGCAATACCTCGCGGGAAACGGGCAGCAGCTCCAGGGCGATCTGCTGGCCCGCATCTATGCAATGCTGGAATCCGACCCGAACCTCAAGTCCATTGTGGTTGTATCCAAAGACGGCCGCATCCTCTCCAACGAAGCGGGGCTTGATATGTCCGTTTCCGAAGATATGATGAAAGAGGACTGGTATATGGAGTCCATCCACAATACCATGCCCGTCCTCACCGGCGCCCGGATGCAGGGCTTTTCCGCCAACAAGAACGATTGGGTGATCTCGGTGAGCACCGAGATCACCGATGCCCGCGGCGAAAACCTGGGCGTCCTTCTCATGGACATGGACTACAGCGTGATCGAAGAGCATCTGCGCAGCCTGGATCTGGGCGAAGAAGGGTATGTCTTTCTTCTGAACGACAGGGGCGCGCCGGTCTATCACAGGGATACCCGCTATTTTTCCGACCCGGATAAACTGGCGGAACTGCAGCAGACCCTGGCGGCCGGAAACTCCTACGACAAAGCGCAAAACCGCCTCACCTATCACACCGATATCGAAAATACCGGCTGGACCATGGTGGGCGTGGTCTCGCTGGACACCCTCCGCATGCTGAAACAGCAGCTTTTCCAGGCCGTGCTGCTCACAGGGGCGCTCCTTTTCGGCGCGGTGCTCTTGCTGGGGGTGCTGTTTACCCGCCGGTTGGCCGCCCCCATGGCCGATCTGGAGCGCGGCATGCGTGAGATCGAAAAGCTGGCGCAGATCAGCGTGCGCAGCAACAGCTTTTACGAGGTCGAGCTGCTGGCGGGCAATTACAATCGCATGATCCACCGCATCCGCGCCCTGATGGACGAGATCTCCGCCAAAGAAAAGATCCTGCGCCAGGCCGAGCTCAACACCCTGTTCAGCCAGATCAACCCGCATTTTCTCTACAACACGCTGGACACCATTGTCTGGATGGCAGAATTCAACGACAGCGCCAAGGTCATTGCCCTCACCAAATCTCTGGCCGCTTTTTTTCGCCTATCCCTCAACGGCGGCCGGGAACTGGTCACAGTGGCCGACGAGCTGGAGCATGTGCGCCAGTATCTCTATATCCAAAAGGCGCGGTACGAGGAAAAGCTCAGCTACGAGATCTGCGTTCCCGCCGCCCTGCTGGATTACACCATCCCCAAAATCATTCTGCAGCCCATCGTGGAAAACAGCATTTATCATGGCGTCAAGCCGCTGGATGGCCCCGGCCGCATCACTGTAACCGGCCGGGAAGAGGGTGAGCGGCTGATCTTTACCATCACCGACAACGGCGTGGGCTTTGATCCCGCCGCAGTCCACCCCAATAGCCCCTCCCGGCTGGGCGGCGTGGGGCTGCGGAATGTGGATGAACGCCTGAAGCTCTACTATGGCGCGGGCTGCGGCATAACCGTGCGCTCGGCCCCGGGCAAAGGCTGCACGGTTTGCCTCACAGTAAAAAAAAGAACCGAACGCTCACCATGACCTCATTCCGCCTGCGCTGGCTGAGGGGGGCGAAGGCATTCCCGCCTTCGCCCCCCTTTTTTCTATCCGTTCCTGCCCGCCCGGCCCCGCCGGGGCCCAATGGGCCCTTTGGCCGCAATTTTTCAGCATTGCCCGCCCACAGCAAGCATGTCTGGTGTCACAATTTTCGCCGCTTCCGCAAGCCCGCACCGCACCATATGGCCGCGCACAAACGCAAGGATATGGCAGTAACAGCCCGCCAGCGTGTTGGCAAAGCCCTGTTTGTCATTTTTCTGCAGGCAGTCAAACGCGTCCAGGCTTTTTTGCGTCAACAGTTCGGCGCTTGCGGGCCCTTCGCTGTAAAAGGCAAAATAATAGCCCCAATGCAGCAGCTTGTTGGTCTCTTTCAAAATCGTTCTCAGCGGCTCCAACGGCTGAAATTCCATGACGCATTGCAGCAGAAGTTCCAGCGGAATCCCTGCCGAGGCCCTGAGCTCCCGGCCCAGCCTGCGCCGTGCCGCGCCGTCCATCGCATCATATGCAAGCAGCGCAGCCGGCTGGATCGCAAGGGCCATCAGCTGCAGCCCGCTCAAATACCGCAGCGTGTCCTGTTTGAACGTTTTGTTTTTTATAACCCGCATCACCGCCCGCTGATCCTGCACGGTTACTTTGGTGCCGGTTGCCGCCACCGTTTGCCCAAAGCCCAGTTCGTTCAGCATTGCCAGCGCTTTCCGGACCGTGGCAATGCACACGCCGTACTCTTCCGCCAGCTTTGCTTCTGTGGGCAGAAAGGTTCCTGCCGCATATTCGCCCATCCCGATCTTGTCAATCAGATCGCGGGTGATCTGCATATAATAATGGTCCCGACCCCGCTCCGCAGTCCAGCAATACGCCTTGGCGGGGTCTTCCGGCGTGTCCCCAAACTCCCGCGCCATTTCATCCAGATACTTCTCTGCGGCGGCTGTAATGCAGCGGAACAACGCTCCAAACCGGGCTGCGATCTCACCTGTATCCCGTGTCAGCAGGGCCTCCATCACCCAGCCAAGCGAGCCAAATCCATTTTGCTCCGCCACCAGCTCCACAAAACGCTCCCGCCCGCGAAAAAAGGGGATTCTGGTATATATTTCAAGGCTGGCAAACAAATCGCTCAACAGCGGATTATGCGATCGTTCCACCAGCGCATGGAGGCATGCCGAGCAGGCCCGCCCCCGCTGTTCCGGGTTCTTCCGCGCCAGCCGTGCAATCTCCGCAGCCATCCGCCGCAGTTCCTCTTCGCTGCAGAAGCGGGTGCAGAATGCCAGCAGCAAAGGCTCCAAAACCCCCGCGGTGCGGTATACCTGCAAAATCGAGGCCCTGCGCTCCAGGACCGAACGCGCCGCCATGCCCGCCTCCGCCTGCCGGTAAACCACCACCGCCGCCTTTCTCTCCTCGGTGCGGATGTAGCCCTTTTCTTTCAGCGCCCGCAGTACTTCCCGGACGGTGCGGGTCCCCACGCCGTACCGCGCCGACAGCTCGTTTATGGACTCCAGCCTGCTTCCAACTCCCAAACGGCCGCTGAGGATCTGCTCTTCCAGCGGCTGAAATACAGATTCAAACAAGGTCTGCCGCTCCCGCATACCCGATCTCCCCTCCTTTGCTTCCTTTCTAAGTATAGAACAGGCCGGGCAGCCGCGCAAGGATCATTTATACACGTACACAGATCAAATATTGTCACCATCCCAAAATAGTGATAAATTTTATGTAGTAATATCAAGTTGAGGGATGCAGCATGAAACCGACCAAATCTATCCTTTTCCATTTAAGGCCCATCATTCTCATCGCGGCCGTTTCCATGGTGCTGAGCGCTCTGCTGCTTTGGAACTCGTCTGCACTGAAAAGGGAACTTGCACACAGCACCGAGGAGTATGTCATGGATGTTTCCGCCCAGTTGGCCGGCGATATCTCCTCCCGGCTCGATTCCTTCCAGCAGGCTTTGGAAAGCGTTGCCTGCACGCTCTCCCCACTCCCCGATCAGGATGCCCTGCAAGCTTCACTCAACCGGCAGGCACAAATTTTAGGGTTTGACGCGCTTGCGGTCATCGCCCCGGGCGGGGCCGCCGTTCCCCAGGGGTTTCCAAAAGAGTATCTGCAGGATCGCAGCGTTTTCCAAAACAAGCTTTCCTCAGGCCCCGCTGTTACTTATCTGGGCGGGCAGGATCTCCTGTTTTCGGTTCCTCTGGAGGCGGGCGGGCCGGCCGGCCATATTCTGGCGGGCGTGCGCAGCAAAGAAAATATTCAGGCTCTGATCGCACCCAAAAGCTACAATGGCCGCGGCCTTACCTGTATTGTAAACAGCAGCGGCGCGGTGGTGATCTCACCCACCGATTTAAAGCCGTTTCTTCAATTGGGCGATATTTTTTCCTCCGGCGCCGATGCAAAAGCGCAGCAGGCCATTTCGCACATGATCACCGACATGGCGGCGCAAAGGTCCGGCGTATTCCAGTTTACCGCAGTGGACGGCAGCAATCTGGTCCTGTCGTATCATCCGCTGAATGCCAACGGCTGGATCCTGCTCACCCTGGTGCCCGCCGACCTGATCTCCGGAAATGCCGGCGCTTACATCTTCCGCAGCTTTCTGCTCATTGCCGGCGGCCTTCTGGTTCTCGGCCTGCTCTTTTTGGCCCTTGTTCAAACCTACCGGGCAAATCGCCGGCAGCTGGAATCCGTTGCATATACCGATCCGCTCACCGGCGGGCTGAACCGGGCGGCATTTCAGCGCGCCTATCAAAAGCTGGCGTCCGGCATGCCGCCTTCTTCCTGCACGCTCGTTTTTCTGGATGTGAAAGGCTTCAAGCTGATCAACGAAAGCCTGGGCGTTCGCGCCGGAAACAAAATTCTGCAATATATCTGCCAAACGCTGCAGCAGCACCTTCAGCCGGGCGAGATCGCGGCCAGGGTAAACGCGGACCAGTTTGTGCTTTGCCTCCAAGAGAGCGCGCCGGGGCAGGTCCAGGCTCGCCTGGATAAAATGGTGGGGGCCATCAATTCCTCCGGCCGCCCTGCGGAATTGCAATATGCCCTCACCATCCCGCAGGGCGCCTGCCGCATCGACGACCCCGCCACCGACCTCATGCTGATCGAGGAACGCGCCCGCACCGCCTGCAAACTCCAAAGTGAAAGATCGGTCTGCTCTTTCTACAACTCCGACCTGATCGAAAAGATCAAGCGTGAACAGGAGCTCAACGCGCAGCTTCCCCTCTCCCTTGCCCACGGCGACTTTTATGTTTATCTGCAGCCAAAGGTGCGCCTGCGCGACGGGGCTCTCGGCGGTGCGGAGGCACTGGTCCGGTGGCGCCACCCCCAATACGGCATGATCCCACCGGGAGAGTTTATCCCCCTGTTCGAGCGGAACGGCAGCGTCTGCACGCTGGACCTTTATCTCTTTGAACAGATCTGCGCCCTGCTCCGCCGCTGGATGGACCAGGGGCGCGCACCCCTGCCCATCTCCTTTAATCTGTCCCGTGTGCACTTCAAAAACCCAAACTATCTGGAACCTTTTCTGCGGCTGAAAGAGCAGTACCGCATCCCCAACGGCATACTGGAAATGGAATTGACCGAATCCACTTTTTTTGATGAGCAGCAGCGCCAGCTTGTACAGAGCTCCATCGTCGAGATGCATCGGCACGGTTTTCTCTGCTCACTGGATGACTTTGGCGTCGGCTTTTCCGCGTTGGCCCTGCTCAAGGACTTTGATGTGGACGCCATCAAGCTGGACCGGCAATTTTTCAGCGAGATCGCAAGCAGCAAAAGCCGGGCGGTCATTTCCAGCTTTATTGCGCTTGCCCAAACGCTTGGCATCCACACTGTGGCCGAGGGCATTGAAACCCGGGAGCAAGCGGATTTTTTGCGCCAGGCCGGCTGCGACATGATTCAGGGGTTCTATTTTTCAAAGCCCCTTCCCATCCCCGAGTTTGAAACCTGGGCCCCCTCCCGCCCCCCGGGACCGAACTGAGCTCCTTCTCCTGCCCCGCCTCTTCCTTCTGCATTCCACGCAGTTTAAAAAACAACCGGGCCCCGGAAATGCCAAAAACATCCTCGGGGAAGCGGCGCGCCCCATTGTAATTGATGCTAAGATCGGCTATACTGGATTTAAAACCGCTGCAAGACCCTGCGCAAAGCAAAAGGGCCCCCGTGCAGGGGCCCTTTTGCTTTGCGCAGGTCAGCTCGAAAGGGGCTTTCAAACACAAATGCCGCACGTAAAGCAATGGCTGCGCGCTCACCCGGAGGCCTGGGTCACAGCTTATTTCGCATTTTACCTCGCCGCCTTTTTTCCCCTGGAACAGTTCGTGCAGCCCCAGTATCTTGTTCACTGTGCGCTGGACGAGCTGATCCCTTTCAGCCACTGGGCTCTTCTCCCCTATGCATTTTGGTATGTATGGATGCCGGGCTCTGTGTTCTGGCTCTTGTTTAAAGATAAGACCGACTACCTGCGCCTTTGCTTTATCATGTTTACCGGCATGACCGTGTGCCTTGTTTTATACGCGGTGCTGCCCACCGGCCTTGCGCTGCGCCGCCCCTTGCCCCACGGCGATGTTTTGTGCCGGCTTGTGGGGCTTCTGCGCTCCATCGACCCGCCCGCAAACGTGTGCCCCTCCATCCATATTTCCAGCACGGCGGCCATCTGCATCGTTCTGCTGCGCTCCCGCCTTCTGGCCGGGAAATGGGGTTCCAAGGCCCTTGTGGTTGCTGTGACCCTTTTCATCACCCTGTCCACCCTGCTTTTGCAGCAGCATTCGGTCTGGGATGTGCTGGCCGGCGCCGCTTTAAGCGCCCTGCTGGCCATTCCCGCCTACCGCATTCCCTGGGGCCGGGCCTTCTGCCCCAAAGCGCGCTGACGCCCCGCGTTATTTCTCAAAAAATCAAAGCGGCCCCGCAAAACGGGGCCGCTTTTCATCGTTTTTCAGTTGTTGCTGCCGTTGTTCTTCAGCACCACGTCGTGGCTTCCGCCCTCCACGATGCTGGTGGACGACACCACGGTCAGGCGCGCCTTTTCCTGCAATTCGGGAATGCTCAGCGCCCCGCAGTTGCACATGGTGCTGCGCACCTTGTAAAGGGTGCTGTTCACGCCGTCGGCCAGGGTGCCCGCATAGGGCACATAGCTGTCGACTCCCTCTTCAAAGCTCAGCTTGCTGGCGCCGCCCAGGTCGTAACGCTGCCAGTTGCGGGCCCGGTTGGACCCCTCGCCCCAGTATTCCTTCATGGTGGTGCCGTTGATCCGCACCTTATTGGTGGGGCTCTCCTCAAAGCGTGCAAAATACCGGCCCAGCATCACAAAGTCCGCTCCCATGGCAAGGGCCAGGGTCATGTGGTAGTCGTGCACAATGCCGCCGTCCGAACAAATGGGCACATACACGCCCGTCTCGCGGTAGTATTCATCGCGGGCCTTCGCCACCTCGATCACCGCCGTGGCCTGCCCTCGGCCAATGCCCTTGGTTTCGCGGGTGATGCAGATGGAACCGCCGCCAATGCCGATCTTCACAAAGTCGGCCCCGGCCTCGGCCAAAAAGCGGAACCCTTCGCGGTCCACCACATTGCCCGCGCCCACCTTCACCTTATCGCCGTAATTTTCGCGGATCCAGCCGATCGTGCGGCTCTGCCACTCGGTAAAGCCCTCGGAGGAATCAATGCACACCACGTCCACCCCGGCGGCCACCAAAGCGGGCACGCGCTCGGCATAATCGCGGGTGTTGATGCCCGCGCCCACCACATAGCTCTTGCCCGCGTCCAGCAGCTCGTTCACATTTTCCTTGTGGCTGTCGTAGTCCTTGCGAAAAACCATATATTTCAGCTTGCCCTCGGCGTCCACCAGGGGCAGCGAGTTGATCTTGTTGGCCCAGATAATGTCGTTTGCCTCTTTCAGGGTGGTGGTGTCCGGCGCAATGACCAGCTTTTCCAGCGGGGTCATAAAGCCGGCCACCTGCTCGGTCAGCTCCATGCGGCTGATGCGGTAGTCGCGGCTTGCCACAATGCCCAGCAGCTTTCCGTGGGCGGTGCCGTCCTCGGTCACAGCCACGGTGGAATGGCCGGTCTTCTCTTTCAGCGCCAGCACGTCCGCCAGGGTGGCGGTGGGCTTCAGGTTGGAATCGCTGGTCACAAAACCCTTTTTGTAGCTCTTGACCCGGCGCACCATTTCCGCCTCGCTCTCCACGCTCTGCGAGCCGTAGATAAACGAAACGCCGCCCTGCTTTGCCAGCGCAATGGCAAGCTCAGCCCCCGAAACAGACTGCATAATGGCGCTTACCATAGGAATGTTCATGGTGATGGGGCATTCCTCCTGCCCTTTGCGATACTTTACCAGGGGGGTCTTCAGGCTCACCGCGTCCGGCACACACTCGGAAGAAGAGTAACCGGGAACAAGCAGATATTCGCCAAAGGTGCGGCTGGGCTGCTCGAAATAATACGCCATAAATACATTCTCCTTTTCGTTTCACTTTCACAGATCGTAAGGTTTTTAAAAGTGTACCACATCCGCGCACAAAAAACAAAATGCGGCTGTACCAAACTTTCCCCCCGCTTTCAGGGGAAAACTGGCATTTCGTCAAAAGGGGCACAATTAGTATTACTCTTGCGGCAGGCTCTTTCGCCGCATCTCCCCCTGCATCGCCTATAAAAACAGAACCCCCCCGCCGGAGGGTCGGCGAGAGGGTCTGCTACAGGACTTTTGAGACACCCTTTTGCACCCCGCCTGAGGACCGCGTTTACAAGGCGCGGCAGGAGGAGACAGACGGGAAAGATGCCTCACAACACATGAAAAAGGGGTGTAACTTTCTTGCAACTAAATTGTAACTCTTTTGAAATCTTTTGTCAAGCCTTAATCCGAAAAAAAGCAAAAAATATTTCAAAACAGTTACATGGCAGGAACCTTTGCAAAATCCTTCCTGTTTTCCCCTTTTTCAGCTTCACTCCAAAGTAAGCTTCGCTTCAAAACAGCGCTTGCCCCCGCGCTGGCCGGCCACATACCAGGTGTTTTCGTCCAAACGGCCCCGTTCCAGCTCAAAGCTCTCCCCTGCGGGCACCTCGCTGTGGTAGTTCAGGGCAATTCTGCGCACCGCTCTGCGCTCCAGCTCTTCCAGGGGCAGGGCATTGCAGGCCACGTCGGCATAGTGGGTGTTGTTCAGGTGGCGGTTGGTGTCGCACAGGGTATAATCCGCACGGGCTGTGCCCGCAGGCTCGGTGCTCTCCGGCTTTGGGATCTCCATATTCAGCGCAAAGGGCACTTCTTCATCAAAGGGCAGCGCGGCAAACGCTTCGGGCGGGCGGCGCAGGATGCGGTGTGTGTCGGTGTCCACCAGCACCCAGCGGCTGTCCACCAGGCCGATCTCCCGGCCCTCCTCGTCCAAAATGCGGGTCACACGCTTGTAAACGGCCCTTTTAGCTGTTTCGGGCAGGGTGACCAGGGTCAGCGTTTCGCCGATCAGCGGCACACGGGTGAATTCACAGGCGAGCTTCGCCAGCAAAAAGACTGCGTGATTCGCCCTGTAAAAATCGGCTGTGAGGCCCAGGCAGTCACAATGATCGGTCGAGATCTGCTGGCTGATGCGCAGCGCGCCGCCGGGCAGCAGCTTGCGGTTGATATCGCACTCAAAATCAAATACCCGAAAGGTTTCGGTAAAGGTTTTTGGCTCTGGCATAGGGTGCCTCCTGAATCCTTTGAATTTAAAAGCAGTTCTTATATTATACCGCCGTGTGCCGCGCGCGGCAAGAGGCGCCCCCTGCTTTTTGCGCTGTTTTTTGTTCTTCTTAAAAGCCTTTCCCCTGTGCGCTGTTTCACAGCAGCGGGATGCCCCGCTCTCCGCAGGCCTTTATCATCTGCCCGGGCCACAGGCTGGCCTGGACTTCCCCGATGTGGGCCTTGCCCAGCAGCAGCATGCACAGCCGGCTTTGGCCGATCCCCCCGCCGATACTCAGGGGCACTTCGCCTTGCAGCACGGCCCGGTGAAAGGGCAATTCCAGGCGCTGGGCGCAGCCTGCAGCCTCGCACTGGCTGCGCATGCCCTGCGCGTCCACCCGGATTCCCATGCTGGATACTTCCAGCGCCCGGTCCAGCGGCGCGTCCCAAAACAACAGGTCCCCGTTCAGGGTCCAATCGTCGTAGTCCGGCGCACGGCCATCGTGCGGCCGGCCGCTTTTCAGCCTGCCGCCGATCTGCATGATAAACGCCGTGGGGTGCTCGCGCACATAGGCCTCCTCGCGCTGGCGGGGGCTGAGTTCGGGCCAGCGGTCCTCCAGCTGCTGGGTGGTAACAAAGCTCACATGCCGCGAAATGCTCACGCAGAGCTGCGGATACATCTTTTTCACCTCGGCCAGGGTAAAGCACACCGCGGCCACGATGTCGCGCACGGTATCCCGCAGGTATTCCTCGCTGCGCATCTGGGGTGTGAGCGCCTTTTCCCAGTCCCATTGGTCCACATAGATCGAATGCACTTCATCCGGCACTTCGTCCCGGCGGATCGCATTCATATCGGTATAAAGCCCCTTGCCGGGGGCGATCCCATACCGCGCCAGTGCCTGGCGCTTCCATTTTGCCAGGCTCTGCACGATCTCCGCCCCCCGCTCAAGCTCTGGGATCTGCGGAACATCAAACGCAACCGGCCGTTCCACCCCGTTCAAATCGTCGTTCAGGCCGGTGGCCGGGTCCACAAACAGGGGCGCTGTAACCCGCAGTAGCCCCAGCCTGCGGGCCAGCTGTTCCTGAAAAATCCTCTTTACTGCCCCAATCGCGCTCTGTGTTTCATACAGGCTGAGCGCCGGGCGATATTCCTGTTTCATCCCAAATGACCTCCTTCATGGTTTCCTGTCGTGTGATCTGCCCGGCCCCCTGCAAAAATGCGTGCAGAATCGCCAGGCCCGCTTCCCCGCTTTTCTCCGGGTGGAACTGGGTGCCGGCCACATTCCCTCTGTGCACGGCCGCGCACACCAAATGCCCCCCGTACACGGTATTCGCCAGCCGGTCGGCCGCCCGCGCGGGTCTTGCCTGGTAGCCGTGCACAAAGTAGACCTCTTCACCGGGCCTTACCGCCTGCAGCAAAGTGCCCCCAAAGCGCGCCCCCTTTGCCGGAAAAAGGGCGTTCCAGCCAATGTGCGGGGTGCGCAGCGGCTTCCCTCCGGCGGTGTTGTGCGGCAATGGCTCCACCGTGCCCGGCAAGAGCCCCAGCCCCGCCGCATAGCCGCCTTCGGTGCTGCTCTCGAACAGCAGCTGCATGCCCAGGCAGATCCCCAGCAGGGGCGTGCCCTGGCGGGCTTTGTTTTGCACGGCGCGGGCCAGCCCCTTTGTCTCCATGACTTTCATGGCGTCGGCAAAACAGCCCACCCCGGGCAGCACCAGCACCCGGGCCGCCTCCACCTGCGCGGGCGTCCGGGCATATTCCACCCACGTGCCGCAATGCTCCAGCGCCCGCTGCACGCTCAAAAGGTTGCTGCGCCCATAATCCACAATCGTTACCACGCCCTGCATCGTCTCACCCCCACTCCCTCCGCTTCCAGCCCCTCCTTCAATTCCTGCACCCCAGCTTTTCCGTAGTGCAGCAGGCTGCCCACCGCGGCCGCAGCCGCGCCCGCCCGGGCACAGGCCGCCAGATCCCCTGCGCCGCGCGCCCCGCCGGCGGCGATGACCGGCACGTTCACCTTTTGTGCCACCGCCGCCACCAGTTCCAAATCCATGCCGCGCTGCAGCCCCTCGCTGTCCACGCTGGTGAGCAGGATCTCCCCTGCCCCCAGCGCCGCTGCCTGCCGTGCCCATTCCACCACGTCCCGCCCCGAGTGCTCGCGGCCATTGTCGTAATAAGCTTCCCAGCCGGCCGAGGGGTCGCCCGGATCCCTTCGCTTTGCCTGGATGCTCAGCACCATGCACTGGCTGCCAAAGGCGCGGGCAACCTCGGCGATCAGGGCGGGCCTGCGCAGGGCAGCCGTGTTAATCGCCGCCTTGTCGGCCCCCGCCGCCAGCACCGCCCCCACATCCTCCGCGCTTCGCAGCCCGCCTCCGGCCGTAATGGGGATAAACACATCCTCGGTGGTATCCCGCAGAATGCCGCCCAGGTTGTTCCGCTCGTACAGGCTGGCCACAGTGTCGAGATACAGCAGCTCATCCACCTCCTGGCGGTAATATTTCAGGGCAAACCCGTGGGGCGGCCCCAGCTTTCGAAGCCCCTCGTACTGGATTCCCTTCACCAGATTTTCGTCCTTCACGTCCAGCCGGGCGATCACCCGCAGCTTTCTTTGCATCTTCTTTATTCCTCCTTCGGCGCCCCGAACCCGCACAGGCTCGGCCCCTCGAACGGGGTGTGCCGCAGGCTCCAGCGCCCGCCCTGGTACTGCCACAGGTGGGGTGAACGGAACCGGTCGGCCAGGTGCATAAAATAGGCAAGGTCCATCCGGGGCTGTTCAAAGCAGTCGGCGGCTCTGCCAAAATGCTCCCGGTCGATGGAGATATAGTCAAAAAAATCCTGTGCAAACCGCATGGGGAACTCCCCGTCGTACTTTTTGCACAGCGCCGCCCCCTCGGCCCGGGTGATCTCGCCGTTGCGGATCTCCTGGGCGGCGTCGTAGGTGCAGCGGCCGATCCCATACTTGATATACGTGGTATAGTAAAAGAAATCGTCCACCTTGTCGTCGATGGAGTTATACTTTGAATAGGTGCCCGCCGTGCGCTCCGGGCTGGGGATAAAGCCGCCGTGCTCCACGCTGTAATAATACGCTCCCTGAGGGTGCCATTTTTCGTAGTATCCCATATAGTGCACCTGAATGCCGCCCTTGCGCACATCGCTGGTTTCACAGGGCAGATAGATGGCCAAATCCGCCTTGTCCACACCAAAATCCTCCTGCAGCTGCCGCAGCGGCACGCCCCCCAGGTAGATGTGGTCAAAATCATTGGCGGCAAAAAAGCGTTCGTCCCGCAGGGCGCTGTCGTTATCCGCAATGGGGTTGCCGAATTCCGCCTCGTTCTCCCCGTAAAACACCAGCGGGATCCCAAATTTCGCCGCCATTTTCGGTGCAAGCTGCTTTTGCCCCAAAATAAAAGGCTGGAACGGGTGAAACAGGTTTTCGGTGGCCAGGCGGGTGAGCAGCCGGTGGGTCAGGCCGTTGGGGGTGCACAGATAATTGTCGAACCCCGCGTGGATCCATGCCTCAAAGTTTTTCCAGCCCCAGTCAGTGTAGATGTGGGGCGCCCAGGTCACCGTGAGGGGGTGCATGCCGTATTTATATTTCAGCAGATGCGCGGCGTAAAAGCTGTCCTTTCCGCCGCTGCCGGGCACCAGGCAATCGTAGCTGCCGTCGTGTTTCCGGTAGCGGTCACACAGCTCGCGCAGCTGACGCTCGCGTTCGGCCCAGTCGATCCTGCTCTCCTTGTTATGGCAGGCATGGCAGGCGTCGCACACGCCGTCCGGCTGGATCACCATGGTTTTTTTCACCGACCGGCTGGTGTGCTGAAATTCAAAGCAGCTGTTCGGCTTCTGGTTGCTCATCACGCACTCGCGGCAAAAGCGGACCCCCGCCGGCAGGCCGTACAGGGTTTCACGCATCTTTTCCGGCAGCTCCGGCGCGTATTTTTCGTAGTCGATCGAAACAAAGCGCGGTAATCGCTCCATTTTGCAGCACCTCTTTCAAGCTTGTTCATAAATGAAAGGGCGCCTGCAAAGCGGGAGAACTCCCTCCCGCTTTGCAGGCGCCTTTGCCTGTCTTGTTTTTCTGTTTTGCCGCCTCATTCCGGGCGCGCTTCAGCCGCCCCGGCCGCACTCTTTCAGAATGTCCAGCGCGATCTCCCGGCTGGAAACCCGCGCGTCCATGGCCCGCTTTTCAATCAGGCGGTGGGCCTCGTCCTCCGGCGTCCCGCAATATAGGGCAAGCGCGCATTTTGCCTGGCTGATCACCCGGGCCTCGTCCAGGCGTTTGGTCAGCCGGCGGTTCTGCTCCAACAGCTTCTGCAGGCGCAGGCGGCCGGTGCGCACCAGGCGCAGGGCAAAGGCCGCCTGCTGGCGCGAGAGGGGCTTTGCCAGCACAAATACCCCGTGCCGCTCCAGGCCTACAGCCAGCTTATCCGCCTGGGGCGCCGGGCAGAGAAGCAGCACGTCCAGCCCTGCCTCCGCCGCCTGAAGCGCCAGGTCACGGCCAAATTCATCGCTCAGCGGGGCGTTGATCACCAGCAGCTCAAACCCGCCCCGGCAAAGCGCGCGCCGGGTTTCCCCCGCGCTGGCGCAGCAGTGAGCGGCCTGGCCCGCAGCCAAAAACAGCGTGCGCAGCGCCGCGTGAGACTGCGGATCCCCCGCAAACAGCACCTCAGCCATGCCCCTCACCTCACTTTACAGTTCAGCCCGTCCCCCGGTTCAAATGCGCCCAAAATACCGCTTTATCTCATACCGATAAGGGTTCTTCTTCGCCGCGTACTCGGCGGCCTCCCGCCTCTTCTGCGCAAGGTAGTTTGTCAGCAGCTTTTCCGGCAGGGCGCTGCGCAGAAAGCTGCTCTGCGCAGCCGTCTCCACCGCCTCGCCCAGGCTTTTGGGCAGCGCGGTCAGCCCATCCCCCCTCCGGGCCCGATACAGCTCGGCGTCCGTGGGGGCGGGCAGGGGCAGGCCCTTTTCCACCCCCTCAAATCCTGCGGCCAGCAGCAGTGCCGTAACAAAGTACGGGTTGCACGAGGGGTCCGGGCTGCGCAGCTCCATCCGGCAGTCCCCGCCCTTGGCGGCGGGCACCCGCACCAGCGAGGAGCGGTTCTGGCAGGACCAGCTCACCACGCCCGGGGCCTCGCACTCGCCCAGGCGCTGGTACGACCCGGGCAGCGGGTCTGCAAACACCGTGATCTCGGGGATACGCTGCAGGATGCCGGCCAGAAAAGCCCCCGCCACAGTGTTTGGCTTTTCCTTAAACCCTTCAAACAGGTTTTGCCCATTCTGGAAGATCGACAGGTTGATGTGCAGGCCGCTGCCGCTCTGCCCCGGCAGGGGCTTTGGCAAAAACGAGGCAAACAAACCATTCTGGGCGGCGATCGCCTTAATGGCAGTCCGCAAAGCCATCAGGTCATCGGCCGCCCGCAGGGGCGAGGAGCAGCGGAAGTCGATCTCGTTTTGCCCCGGCCCCTGCTCGTGGTGGCTGCGCTCGGGCTGAATGCCCATCTCCTCCAGGGTCAGGCAGATCTGCCGCCGCACATTTTCGCCCCGGTCCAGGGGCGCAATGTCAAAATAACCGGCTTCGTCAAAGGGGCGCAGGGTGGCGCCGCCCCGCTCGTCGGTCTCGAACAGATAAAACTCACACTCCGGGCCCAGCAAAAAGCTGTAGCCCGCCCGGGCCGCCCGCTGTTCCGTTTTTTGCAGCAGGTAACGGCCGTCCCCCTCGAACGGCCGGCCGTCCGGGTACTGGATGCTGCAGAAAAAATGCCCCACACACCCTTCGCTCGGCCGCCAGGGCAGCAGCGAAAAGGTGTCCAGGTCGGGCACCAGGAACAGATCGGACTCCGCCACATTCGCAAAGCCCGCGATGGCCGAAGCGTCGAAGGAGATCCCGCTCTCCGCCGCATGGGGCAGCTGGTTTGCCATGATCGCGATATTCTTCTGCACGCCAAAGATATCGCAAAAAGCAAGGCGGATGAACTTGATGTCGCTCTCTTCAAAAAATTGCATCAGCTGTGTTACGGTATGGCTCATAAAGCCCTCCTTGGTTTGTGCGGGTCGGCCCTGCAAAATGTCGAAAGGCGCCACGAATCCCCTGGGGATCGCAGCGCCTTTGCTGTTCAATAGCAGAATTATAGCGCCGTCAAATCCCTGCGTCAAGTAAAAAAGCCGCATTTTAAAAAATTTTATTGCTCTTTGCCGTTTTTGGGGAAACGCGCAGTGCTCCAGCCGCAAAAAAAGCGCGCGGCAGAGCTTTTTGCCGCAGTGGGCGGCATTCAGGCGTTTTGTCCCCCCAGGCACGCCCGCACAAATTCCCGAAACAGCGGGTGGGCGCGGTTGGGGCGGCTCTTGAATTCAGGGTGGTACTGGACCGCCACAAAAAACGGGTGCTCCGGCAGTTCCATAGCCTCAACCAGGCGGCCGTCCGGCGAGGTGCCGCTCAGGCGCACCCCCGCCTGCTCCAGCGCCGGGCGGTAGTCATTGTTCACCTCGTACCGGTGGCGGTGCCGCTCCCGGATGCTGTCGCAGCCGTAAATGCCCTGGATCCGGCTGCCCGGCGCCAGGGCGCAGGGGTAAGCGCCCAGCCGCATGGTGCCCCCCTTGGGCAGGCTGCCCTGCTGGTCCGGCATCAGATCAATGACCGGGTGCGGCCCCCCGGGCGCAAATTCGCGGGAGTTTGCCCCCACAAGGCCGCACAGGTGGCGCGCCGCCTCGATCACCGCAATCTGCATGCCCAGGCAGATGCCCAGATAGGGCAGCCCCCGCTCGCGGGCATACCGGGCGGCCAGCAGCATGCCCTCGATCCCCCGCTCGCCAAAGCCGCCCGGCACCAGCACCCCACCCACATCGCCCAGCGCCTGTTCCAGGCTGTCCGGCGTCAGGCGCTCGGCGTCCACCCAGCAAAGCCGCACCGCCGCATCGTTCTCGTATCCCCCGTGCCGCAGCGCCTCCGCCACCGACAGATAAGCGTCGTGCAGCTCCACATATTTGCCCACGATGGCGATGGTGACCCGGCGGGAGAGGGCGGCGGCCCGCCTGCACATGCCCCTCCACTCGGCCAGTTCCGGTTCAGGCACGCAAAAGCCCAGCCGGCGGCACACCAGCGCATCCAGCCCTGCGTCGTGCAGCATCAGCGGCACATCGCAAAGGCCGGAAAGGGTGCGGTTCTCGATCACACAGTCCCGCTCCACGTTGCAAAAAGCGGCAAGCTTTTGCAGCACCCCCGCCTCCAGCGGCTCATCGCAGCGCGCGATGATCACGTCCGGCATAATGCCCATGCTCTGCAGTTCATGCACCGAATGTTGGGCGGGCTTTGTCTTGTGCTCGCCGGAGCATTTCAAATAGGGCACCAGCACCACATGCAAAAACATGCAGTTTTCACGGCCCACCTCCCGGCTGATCTGGCGGATTGCCTCCAAAAACGGCTGGCTCTCAATGTCCCCAATGGTACCGCCGATCTCGGTGATCACCACGTCCGCGTTCGTGTATTCGCCCAGTCCATATACAAATTGCTTGATCTCCCCCGTCACGTGGGGGATGATCTGCACCGTGTGCCCCAGGTACTCGCCCGCGCGCTCCTTGTGCAGCACGTTCCAGTAAACCCTGCCGCTGGTCAGGTTCGACAGTTTGTTCAGATCCTCGTCGATAAAGCGCTCATAGTGCCCCAGATCCAGATCGGTTTCCGCGCCGTCCTCGGTCACGAACACCTCGCCATGCTGGTAAGGGCTCATGGTGCCGGGGTCCACATTCACATAGGGGTCCAGCTTCTGCGCGGCCACCTTCAGCCCCCGCTGCTTGAGCAGCCTCCCCAAACTTGCCGCGCTGATGCCCTTGCCCAGGCCAGATACCACGCCCCCGGTCACAAAAATATGCTTACACGCCATTTTCTCCCCTCCTTCAAATCAAAAAGGCGTCCATCTGCGCAAGGGGTAGCCCCTGCCCGCAGATGGACGCCTTTGTCCTGACAAAATGATATTATAACAGCCGCACACGGAATGTCAACGCCTAAATCCGCTTCCGCTATTGACAAAAATCTTTTACAATCGTAGAATGTGGTCAGATGTTCTACACTTGTAAAAGGATATGAGGTGATCGGAATGGAACGGCTGTTCACCGGGTTCGCCCTGCAGGGCGCGCTGGCCGGGCTGGCGGCATGCGCCCTGTTTGCGCTTGCTCCCCGGCTTCAAAAACGCTATGGCTCCCGCTGGCTTTGCCGGCTCTGGCTTGTTTTGGCCGCGCTGTTTCTGCTCCCCATGCGGCTTGCGCTGCCCGCCTCCTGGGCTCCGATCCAGCTGCCTGCGGCGCCGGCGGTCCTCACCGCGCCTCTTGCCCTGCCCGATCCGGAGGGCGCGGCGGCTTCCGGCGCCCCGCAAACACCCGCCGAATCGGCCCTGGGCTCTCATGAGGCGAACGCCTCGGCGGGGGCCTTCCCCCCCGCCGCAGAAAACGCGCCATTCCCGAAGCCCCCGCCCCTCACACAAACCCAAAGCCCGCACGTGCCGGCTCGGAGCCCTCTTACCTGGGCTGCCTGGGTATGGCTGGCCGGCGCCGCCGGGCTGTGCCTTTGGCAGTTCCTGGCCTCTTTTTCCTGGAAGCGCCATGCCCTGCGCGGCGCCCTGCCGCCCGGCGCGGGCTGGCAGCAGGCGTTTGACACGGCCTTCGCCGCCAGCGGCCTGGCCCGCCGCCCGCGCTTTTTGTGCACCGGCGCGGTGCGCTGCCCCCTGGTGGCGGGGGTCCTCCGGCCGCTTGTGTTCGTTCCCCCGCGCATCCCCGCCGCAGGGGCCGGCGAACTGATGCTCACCCACGAGCTGACCCATCTCAAGCGGCGCGATCTCGCCTTCAAAGCGCTGCTGCTTCTGGTGCGGGCCGTGCACTGGTACAACCCCGCCGCCTGGCTGCTGGCGCGCCTTGCCGGGCGCGACCTGGAGGCCGCCTGCGACGAACAGGCCGTGGCCGGGCGCGGGCCCGCCTACCGTGCCGCCTATTGCGACGCGCTGCTGTGCGCGGTGGAGATGGGCCGCATGCCCGCCCTTTCCAGCTGTTTTGCACTTAGTAAGCGGGACATGATGGCCCGCTTCGCCCGGCTGTGGGCCGCCCCGCCCCGGCGCCGGGGCCTGGGCGCCCTTGCGGCGCTGGCCCTCTGCGCGGCCTTGGCGTGCGGCATGGTGGCCTGCAGCGAAGGGGCCTCTTTGGCAAAACTCCCCGCCGCCGCTTCCGCGCCCACGCCCTCCCCCTCGCCCGTGCCCGACCGCAGCGGGGAAGAAGAGGTGTGGGCGGACCTGAACGTCTTTCCCTCTTATACCGTGGCCGGGTTTCCTGATGGTATCCCCTCCTATTACGCGGATGCGTATTCCGCGCTCGGGGGCCAGCGGATCGGGTATGCCGCCCGCACCGGGGCCGGGGCGGCTGTGTCGTTTTACTCCACCCGGGACGGCGGCAAAACCCTGGAAACCTCCCAGTACGACCTGACCCCTTTTTTGGGGCAGGAACCTTTCCAGGTGAGCAATTATCAGATGGTGAGCGAAAGCACCGGTTTTCTGGTGGTGCGCATGGGCGAGGGCCGGCAGTACCAAACGGACGGTGATATTGTGGTGTTCCGCACCCGGGACGGCGGCGAAAGCTGGGCCCTCATGGGCCGGCACGCCTGCCCCCAGGGCGCCAGGAACGGCATGTGGCACACCCAGCCTTTTTTGTGGGTCAACGAGAACGTGGGCTTCTGGGCCCCGCACACCCGCTATGACCGGCCGGACGTGTGGCGCACCCTCGACGGCGGATCTCACTGGGAACAGCTCGACCTGGACGCTTTCCTGCCCTACATCCCCTACCAAAACATTCCCGGCGTGCACACCTGTTCGATCTGGCTGGATTCCATGCTGCCGGCCTCGGGCCACATCGTGGCCAGGTGCTATGCCTGCGCCGATAATACAAACCGCGATCCTTTCGACCTGGTGAGCTACGACTATGGCGAGAGCTGGTTTTTGCGGGACCGGTACCACCTCGTCTATGAAAGCGGGCTTACGGACGAATCAGAACCCCTTTATCACGACGAAACCCTCTTTTCCCTGCCCGCCGATCCCACTGACGGCGAGATCGCCGAAACCGCGCTCGCCCTTCTGCAGCAGGCCTACCGGCTCGCCCGGCTTCCCGCCGACTCCACCCGGCCAAGCGTTTACCAGTGGGAAAACGACCATTACGCCCGGGTGCTTTATCCCTGCGCCTACTTCAAAACAGAAGAGGAATACCGGGCGGCGCTGGCGAGGGTCTATACGCAGGAATACCTCGCGCATTATCTGGAGCTTACCGGGCTGTTCAGTGGGGCTTCCCCACGCTATATGACCCACAACGGCTCCCTTTATCTCGCCGACGGCCCCTATTGGAGTGCCCCCGAGTTTCATGACCTTCCCGTGGACAGCCTTGTGGAATGGTATCAAAATGGCATGCTGTCCGCCGCAGTGGAGCGGCAGGAGGGCGCGTTTCAGCTCACCTTCCAAACCGACGGGGCGGACCATGGCGCAATGACCTTGCGGCTGGAAAACGGCGGCTGGCGCATCGAAAAATTGGAGGCAAACCCGTCATAATGGAAAAGTTCAAACGCCTGCCCGACGCAGAGCTGGACGTGATGAAGGAGCTGTGGGCCGCGGGCGGCCCCCTCACCCGCCCGGCGCTGGAAGCGCGGCTCACCGAAAAGGGCTGGGCCAGCACCACCCTGCTGGCCCTGCTCTCGCGCCTGGAAGCCAAGGGGTTCGTGGCCCGGCAAAAGCAGGGCAAAGGGTATCTGTACAGCGCGGCTGTGGCCCGGGCCGACTATCTGCCCGCCGAAAGCCGCTGGGTGCTGGGGCGCATGTTCGGCGGCAGCGCCAAAAATCTGGTGGCCGCCATGGCCGAAACCGATGCTCTGACCGAAAAAGACCTTGACGAATTGGCCGACTATCTGGCACAATTAAAGGCAGAACATCAACGGGAGGAATGAATCTTGCCCCATTTTCTGCTGGAATGCTGTGTCGATTCGCCCGAATCCGCCCTGGCCGCCGCCCAAAACGGCGCCGACCGCCTGGAGCTGTGCGCCGACCTTTTGGTGGGCGGCACCACGCCGAGCCATGGCCTGTTCGAGCTTGTAAAGCGCCGGGTCAAAATTCCGGTCAACGTGCTGCTGCGCCCCCGCTTCGGTGATTTTTGTTACACCGGGCTGGAATTCGAGGCCCTTCTGGCCGATGCCGCGCGCTTTGCCGCCGCGGGTGCAGACGGCCTCGTGCTGGGCGTGCTCACGCCGGATGGCGAACTGGACGAGCCCCGCATGGAACGGCTGATCGCGGCCGCCCGTGGCCTGCCGGTCACGCTGCACCGCGCCTTTGACGTATGCCGCGACCCCTTTGCCGCGCTTCGGGCGGCAAAAGCGCTGGGCGTTTCCAGCATTCTCACCAGTGGGCAGGCTGCCGCGGCCCCCCAGGGCACGGACCTGCTGGCGGAGCTGGTGCGGCAGGCCGGCCCGGCGAACATTTTGGTGGGCGGCGGGGTGAACAGCGGCAACCTGGCCGCGCTGGCCGCCGCCACCGGCGCCAAACACTTTCACATGAGCGGCAAGCGCCTGCTGGAAAGCCCCATGCATTACCGAAAAGAGGGCGTGCCCATGGGTCTGCCCCTCGCCAGCGAGTTCGCCCTGTGGCGCACCGACGGCGGCGAGGTAGCGGCCGCGCGCGCCGTGCTGAACAGGCTCTCCCCCGCCGGAAAGGCGCAGTCATGAAGGGCCTCGGCACACTGGTAAACGTGCTGGCCGTGCTGGCGGGCAGCGGGCTGGGGATGCTCATCAAGACCGGCCTGAAACGCCGTTTCCGCGATATTTTAATGCAGGCCTGCGGCATTGCCACGATCTTTCTCGGCATCAGCGGCGCCCTGGCCGGGCTGTTAAAGGTGGAAAACG
Source organism: Oscillospiraceae bacterium (assembly GCA_022835495.1). NCBI lineage: Bacteria > Bacillati > Bacillota > Clostridia > Eubacteriales > Oscillospiraceae > Oscillospiraceae bacterium. Next base: position 1,712,240 of record BQOK01000001.1, on the reverse strand, counting down.
GCGCGGTGAGCACCCAAAACACCATGCTGCTTATCTTTTCTCTGGTGTTGGGCGGCCTTGCGGGCGAAGCGCTCAACATCGAGGCCGGCATGGAAGCCCTGGGCGAGCGGCTCAAGCGCCTGGTGCGCGATAAAAGCGACAGCCGCTTTGTCGACGGCTTTGTCACCGCCTCGCTGGTCATCTGCGTGGGGGCCATGGCCATCGTGGGCTCCATCCAGGATGGGCTCACCGGCGATCACACCCTGCTGTTCTCCAAGTCCCTGCTGGATTTTGTAATCGTGATGGTGTTCGCCGCCACCTTCGGGCTGGGGGTCATGTTCTCGGCTCTCCCGCTGGGCATCTTGCAGGGCGGCATTACCCTGGCGGCCGCGCTGGTGGCCGGCTTTTTAAGCGAGTCGCTCATCTCCGATCTGTCCTGCGTGGGTTCGGTGCTCATTTTCTGCGTGGGGCTGAACGTGGCCTTCAACGCCAAGATCCGGGTGGGCAACCTGCTGCCCGCGCTGCTGGTGCCCGTCCTCTGGGCGCTGTTTTAGCGCCCGCCGCCTCTTTTGTCCCTGAAAAAAGAGGGCATTCCCGTTTCCGGGAATGCCCTCTTTATCTTTTTCATGCTTTTTTTGCCCGGCTCAATACATCTCTTTGCGCCTGCGCTTTGCGCGGCGGCGCCAGATGTTGAAGGCAGCCAGGCCCATGGCCGATACCAGGAACACCGGCACCACCCAGCCGCTGCCGTTCTCGTCGTAGCTTTTCATGTCGCTCCAGGCGCGGTCCATGGCGGCGTTGATCTCTTCCGGCAGGGCCTCGAAGGTCTCGGTGTTGGCCAGCACCGCGGCGCTGGGATACGCGATGGGGCTGTTCGCCAGTTCCTCCGGCAGCTCGCCGCGCACCGCGTCGATGGGGGTGGAGTAGCCGATGAAATCACAGTTGGCTGCGCCCACGTCCACCTCGCACATGTAGTTGATGAACATCTCGGCGGCTTCCTTGTTCTTTGCGCCCTTGGGGATGCACATGGCGTCCACAAAATAGTTCGTTCCCTCTTTCGGGATCACGAAGCCCAGATCCGGGTTCTCGTCCATCATCACAATGGCGTCGCCCGCATAGTAGGGGGCCAGGGCGGCTTCGCCGCCCTCCATCTTGTCGAAGATCTCGTCCATCACATAGGCCTGCACCACATACTTTTGTGCCTTCAGCTCCTCTGCGATCAGGTTCACGTCTTCGGTGCTGCGGGGGTTCAAGCTCATGCCCAGCTTTTTGGCCGCGATCGCAAAGGCGTCGCGGCTGTTGTTGAACATGAGCACCGAGTTTGCATACTGCTCATCCCACAGCGCTGCCCACGAGTCGGGCGTTTCGCTCACCATGGTGCTGTTGTAAACGATCCCCACCAGCCCCCACATATAGGGCACGCTGTAGGCGTCGGCAGGGTCGTAGCTCTGCCCTTTATACGCCGCACCAATGCTGGCAAAGTTCGGGATATTGGCCATATCCAGGGGCTCCAGCATGTCCTCGTTCACCATTTTGCCAATCATGTAGTCGCTGGGCACGATCACGTCGTAGCTGGCGCCGCCGCTCTTGAGCTTGGCATACATGCTCTCGTTGGTGTCGTAGGTGGTGTAATTCACCTTAATGCCCGTGAGCTCCTGAAACGCGGCCAGCACGTCCACACTCTCGTCCGAGCCGTCCGAGATGTAAAGGCCCCAGTTGTATACGTTCAGGCTCACGTTCTGCCCTTTAAAGCGGGTCCAGTCATAGCCGGCCGAAACGGCGATGTCGTCGGTCACCTGGATCAGTTCTTCCCCGGCGGCCGCGGGCAGGGCCGCAAGGCCGACGGCCATGCACAGGCACAGCAAAACACAAACAAATTTCTTCATTCCGCGCTCCCCCTCCTTCAGCGGCGGCCGCGCGCTTTTTTGTAGCTGCGGCTGTCGAGATAGTTGGTGATCAGAATGATGCCCAGAATCACCACGAACATAATGGTGGACAGGGCGTTGATCTCCGGGCTCACCTTTTTGCGGGTCATGCTGTAAATGGCGATGGGCAGCGTTTGCAGCGTGCCGCAGGTGAAGTAGGAGATGATAAAATCGTCGATGGAATAGGTGATGCTGATCAAAAATGCCGACAGGATCGCCGGCATCATCTCCGGCAGCACCACCTTGAAAAACGCCTGCTTGGGGTTGCAGCCCAGGTCCAGCGCCGCCTCGTAGATGCGCACGTCCATCTGGCGCAGCTTGGGCGCCACGTTAAAGATGACGTAGGGCAGGCAGAACGACACATGCGCGATCAGCAGCGTGCCCACGCCGAACACGTTTTCGGGCAGAAACTTAAGAAAACCCGGCACCTGAGGCGAAGAATTAAGCCATTTGGCAAAGTTCACATACACCACGAACAGCAGCATCATGGACACGCCGGTAATGATCTCGGGGTTTACCACCGGCATATAGCTGACCGTGTTGATGGCGCTCTGGGCCTTTTTGTTCATGGCGCTGATGCCGATGGCCGCCATGGTGCCCACCACCGTGGCAATGGTGGCCGCCACAAAGGCCACCACCAGGCTGAGCGCCAGCGCATCCAGGATCATCTCGTTGTGCAAAAGGCTCTTGTACCACTTAAAAGTGAAGCCCGTAAACAGGGTGCGGCTTTTGCTCTCGTTAAAGCTGAACACGATCATTACGGCGATCGGAACATACATAAACGAGAAGATCAGGCATAAATAGACCTTTTGCAGGGCCTTGGAGTGATGGCTTTTCATGTTACAGCACCCCCTCCATATCCTGATCGTCAAAACCGCTGGTAAAGCTCATGCACAGCAGCACGATCACCATCAACACCAGGCTCATGGCGCTGCCCAGGTTGTAGTTGTAGCTGTTGCCCAAAAACTGCAGCTCAATCAGATCGCCGGCCAGCAGCGTGCCGCCGCCGCCCAGCATGCGGCTGATGATAAAGGTGGAAACACTGGGCACAAACACCATGGTAATGCCGGTGCTGATGCCGGGCGCCGAGAGCGGGATCAGCACCTTCGTGAGTGTTTTCAGGGTGCCGGCCCCCAGGTCCTGCGCGGCCTCCACCACGCTGTCGTCTATCTTCACCATCACGGTGTAAAGCGGCAGGATCATATAGGGCAAAAAGTTGTACACCATGCCCAGCACCACCGCGCCACTGGTATTGATCATCTGGAACGGCCCGATGCCGAACACGCCCAAAAAGCGGTTGATGATACCGTTGTTTTCCAAAAGGCTCATCCAGGCATAGGTGCGCAGCAAAAAGTTCATCCACATGGGCAGCATCACCAGCATGAGCATGATCTTCTGCTTGGAAACCCGCATGCGGGAAAGGAAATACCCCACCGGGAAACTCAGCACCAGGCAGATCAGTGTGGCAACCGCCGCCAGGATCAGGCTGCGCGCAAACACCGAGCTGTACCGCCCGATGCTCATCAAATTTTCAAGTGTAAAGTTGCCGGCCTTGTCAGTCATGGCAAAGTAGACCACAATGGCCAGAGGGGCGGCAATGAACAGCACCATCCACACAAGGTAGGGCGCCGCAAGTTTTTTATTTTTGATCATCTTCTCATGCCTCCGCCCGCTGCATGATGTGGATCTCGTCCGGGCCGATGCACATGCCGATCAGCTCGCCCGGTTCGCTGGCCTGGGTGGAATGGATAATCCACTCATAGCCGGCCTGCTCCACATGCATCTCGTAGTGCACGCCCTTGAAAATGACCTCCTTTACCACGCCGGTGAGCTGGCCTTGAATGGCCGGCACTACCTGAATATCCTCGGGGCGCACCACAACCTGCACCAGCTCGTTGTGGCCAAAGCCCTTATCCACACAGGTAAACTCGTTGCCCGCGAACTCCACCATAAAGTCGCGCAGCATGATCCCGTCAATGATGTTGCTCTCGCCGATGAAGGAGGCGACGAAAGCGTTGATGGGCTCATTGTAAATATCAATGGGGCTGCCGATCTGCTGGATGTCGCCGTCGTGCATGACCACCACCGTGTCGGACATGGTGAGCGCCTCTTCCTGGTCGTGGGTCACATAAATAAAGGTGATATCCATCGCCTGCTGCAAGCGCTTGAGCTCCAGCTGCATTTCCTTGCGCAGCTTTAAATCAAGCGCCCCCAAAGGCTCGTCCAGCAAAAGGACCTTGGGGTGGTTGATCAGGCCCCTGGCAATCGCCACACGCTGCTGCTGGCCGCCGGACAGGTTGGAGGTATCCCGCCGCTCATAGCCTTTCAGGCCCACTACTTCCAGCATTTCCTGCACCCGCAGGCGGATCTCTTTTTCGTCCAGTTTTTTTTGCAGGCGCAGGCCAAAGGCCACGTTCTCGAACACATTCAGGTGCGGGAACAGCGCATACTTCTGGAACACCGTGTTCACCTGCCGCTTATACGGCGGCAGATGGGTGATGTCCTGCCCATTAAAAAAAACATTGCCCGACTTAGGCTGCACAAACCCACCAATGACCCGAAGCGTCGTCGTCTTGCCGCAGCCCGAAGGGCCCAGAAAGGTGACGAACTCCTTGTCGTGGATGTCCAGCGAGAGGCCGGTGAGCACCGGTTCCCCGTCAAAGTCGACCACAATGTTTTTCAGCGATACGATCTCATTCATTTTATCATGCATCCCCCTTTGCGGAAATTTCCCGGGGCATATCCTCCGGGTCAGCGCCAATTATACCGCCCCGCAAAAGGTTTGTTACACCACCACCGGAACCTCCCAGCCGGCGGCAGCTACAGCGATACATACAACGCCAATGTGTCAGATGCAACACATGCAATCACTACTATACAGTCCGCATCGCCCCCTGTCAATAGTTTTGCCGAAAAAATCAGAAAAAAGCCGGGATATTCCGTAAAGAACAGGAATATTCCGGCTTTTGGTCCAAAAACCTCTGGATATTCTTATAAAAGCTCCCGTTTACTCTGGTTTCCGCTGCTTTTCAAAGGCTTCAATCGCCGCCCTTTGCACCTCGCACAAAGGCACTCCCGCCTGTTCCGCCGCAGCGGCCGCGTCGGCATATTCGGCTTTTTGCTTGGGGCCCGGCCCGCCCGCGGCATACTTCACCCGCACCGTTCCGTAGGGCGTTTCCACCGGGGCCTCGGCGCGAGGCTGCACGGTGCGCACAAGGCGCGCGGCGCGCACCCCCCAGGTGGTGGTGTGTTTTAAAAGCAGGCCTGTCATGCGCTCCTGGTCGCCCGGCCGGCACAGGCAGCAAAGCATCACGCCGGGGCGGCCCTTTTTCATTTGTAAAGGCAGGGTATATACATCCAGCGCCCCGGCCTCCAGCAAACGCTGCTGCGCATAGGCCAGGGCCTCGCCGGTCATATCATCCAGGTTGCAGCACAGCTCGGCCACCTCGTCGCCTGCTTCGCCCCCGCTTTCCCCCCAAAAGGCCCGCAGGATGTTGGCCTGGGCGAAGTCCTTGCTGCCCACTCCCACGCCCGCGGCCCGCAGGGTCATGGGGGGCATGGGACCAAATTCGGCGGCAAAGCTTTTCAGCAGCGCCGCGCCGGTGGGGGTACACAGTTCCCCCTGCACCGCGCCGCCATAACAGGGCACGCCCTGCAAAAGATACGCCGTGGCGGGCGCCGGGACCGGCAGCACCCCATGGGCGCACCGCACCTGGCCGCTGCCCAGGTGCACCGGGCTGGCCACCACCCGGTCGGGTGCCAGCCAGTGCAGCAGAAGGCAGGCCCCCGCCACATCCGCCACCGCGTCCATGGCCCCCACCTCGTGAAAATGCACCTCGCTCACCGGGCAGCCGTGGGCGTGGCTCTCGGCCTCGGCGATCAGGGCATACACCGCTTTTGCCTTTTCTTTGACCGGCCGTGGCATGGGCAAACCGTCGATCATGGCCTCGATCTGGGCCATACCGGCGTGGTGGTGATGGCCATGCCCATGGCTGTGTTCGTGCCCGTGTTCATGGCCATCCCTGTGTTCGTGGTCATGAACATGTTCATGGTCATGTTGATGGGCAGGTAAGGCGGCCGTACCGCAGGGCACATCCCGGCTCTGTTCCTCCTGCCCGTTTACCTCAACGGTCACATGCAGGCCCTGCACGCCGCACTTTTCCCGCTGCTCAGCACGCACCGAAACGCCGGGGATCGCGTTCATCACCCGCAAAAATTCCTGCTGGCGCCCGGCGGGCAGGAGATCCAGCAGCGCTGCGGTCAGCATATCGCCCGCAGCGCCCATATTGCATTCCAGGTACAATGTTTTCACGCTTCACTTGCCCCCATATGGTTGATCATGCTGGCCAGATACCCAGCCCCAAACCCGTTGTCGATGTTCACCACGCTCACCCCGCTGGCGCAGGAATTCAGCATGGACAAAAGCGCCGACAAGCCGTTAAAGTTGGCCCCATAGCCCACGCTGGTGGGCACGGCGATCACCGGGCAGTCCACCAGGCCGCCCACCACGCTGGCAAGCGCGCCCTCCATGCCCGCCACGGCGATCACCACCCGGGCCTGCATCAAAATATCCAGTTTCGCCAGCAGCCGGTGCAGCCCGGCCACCCCCACGTCGTACACCCGCACCACACGGTTTCCCATGGCCTCGGCGGTGCGGGCCGCCTCCTCGCACACCGGCATGTCGCTGGTCCCGCCCGACACCACGGCAATTGTGCCCGGCGCGGTGATGCGCCCGGTGGGCTTTACAACGCCCAGGCGGCACAGGGGGTCGTAGTCCATCTCGTGGGCGGCGCCTACGATCGCAGCCGCCTCTTCTGAAAGGCGGGTCACCAAAATGTCCGTGGCCTGCCGCGCTTCCATGGCCTCCAGAATCCCGCAGATCTGTTCCGGCGTTTTGCCCGCCCCGTAAATCACCTCCTGCGCGCCCTGGCGCAGGGCGCGGTGGTGGTCCACCATGGCGTATCCCAGGTCCTGAAAGGGCTCAAGCTTCATGCGAAGCACCGCGTCTTCGGGCGAGAGCTCCCCCTGCTTTACCTGCTGCAGCAGCGCCAGCATTTCCTGTTTTTCCATTTTTTACTCCTCCCTGCGGGGCGTAAGATCCAGCAGCACCCCGCTGAACCAGGGGTTCAGCGCCCGGGTGATCGCCCCGTGCTTTTCCGCTGCAGCCGCAAGCTGGGCGGCGGGCAGTTGCAGCCGGGCCAGCTCCCCCAGCACCCGCACCCGGAAATCTGTAAATCCCAGCGCAAACAGCGCGCCCTCCGCAGCCTCCACGCGCTCCAGCGCCCCGGCGGTAATGGCCGTGCCTGTGGGGATGCGGGTGGCAAGGCAGGCATAGGCAGGCTTTTCCCAGGTGAACAGCCCCAACTCCCTGGAACGGGCGCGCACCTGGGTTTTTGGCACGCCGCACAGGCGCAGGGGGCTGAGCACCTGCAATTCCTCCAGCGCCTTCATCCCGGGGCGGTCCTGCGCGTCGTCCGAGGCGTTGGTGCCGTCCCACAGCTCGGCAAAGCCGTCGGCCCGCGCAGCGGCCAGCAGTGCTCCAAAGATCGCTTTTTTACAATAATAGCACCGGCGCGGGCCGTTGGCAACAACCTCTGGGTCCGCCAGCGGATCCGCGGCCAGCACGGTCAGCTCCGCCCCCAGCTGGGCGCACAGCCGCCGGGCGTCCTCCAGCTCAAAGGCGGGCTGGAACGGCCCCTTTACAAAATAGGGCCGCACCCTGCACCCCGCCCGCAGCGCCTCGGCCAAAAGATAAGCCGAATCGGCCCCGCCCGAAAAAGCGATGGCCGCGGCCGGGTGTTCTTCAAAAAATTTCTGCAGCTTCATCTGTTTCTTCCCCTTTTTTCAAAGCGTGATCTGGCGGGTGCACACCCGGTCCAGCAGGGGCTTTGCGTGGCTCACGGCCACCAGGCCGATCCCGCGCCGCGCGCACTCCTCCACCAAAAAGCTCCACAGCTGCGCCTGGGTCGAAAGGTCCAGCATGGCGCTCACCTCGTCGGCCAGCAGGTATCTGGTCCCGGGGGCCAGCGCCCGGGCAATGCAAAAGCGCTGCAATTCCCCGCCCGAAAGCTCGGCGGGGTAGCGGGCCAGCCAGTCCGGCTGGATGCCCAGCGCGTTCATCAGGCGCTCTTCCGGCGCGCCCGCCTCGGCCAAGGTCCTTCCCAGGGGCAGCCGGGGGTCCACCACCTGCTCCGGGTGCTGCCAAACCAGCTGCACCGGGCAGTAACCCCTGCATTGCTCCAGGGGCACGCCGTCCACCAGAATGCGCCCCTGTTTCGGTTTTTCATAGCCTGCCAGCAGCTTGCAAAGGGTTGTTTTCCCCCGGCCGCTGGGGGCATATACCCCCACCCGCTCGCAGGGCGCCACCGCCAGGTCAAAGCACTCCAAAATGCGGGTCCCGCAGGGGTAATCAAAGGTCACGGCCTCGGCCCGGAGCCCTTTTCCCTGCGCCGCCGCAGCGCCGTTTTTCCGCGCGGTTTCTTTTTCCGTTTCTTCCCCGGGTGCCGCGCGCCGCGGCGCAGGCGGGGCTTGCCGCCCCGCCCCGCCCGCCTGGCCCTGCGCCCGGGCACAGCGCACAAACCCCGGGCCGCTCTGCACATAGGGCACCGGTTCGCCGCACCGGGGGCCGCGGCGGGGGCAGCGGGGCGCAAAGGCGCAGCCCTGCGGCAATTCGCCCACCGGCTGGGTGCCAGGCAGCGCTTCAAACCCATGGGCGGGGCTCGCCCTCCACAGCGCCCGGGTATAAGGGTGCTGCAAAGCCGCCTCGCTTGCAAAGCTTGCGGCGGGCGCCTCTTCTATGGCTTGCCCGGCATACAGCACCACCACCCGGTCCGCCACCTTAAGCGCTGCCTCCAGATCATGTGTGATCAGCAGCACCCCCGCGCCGTTTTGTGCCATCTCCTTAAAATGCCCCAGCACCCGTTCAGCCGCGGCCGGGTGCAGGCCGGGGGTGGGTTCGTCCGCCACCACCAGCCGGGGGCCGCCCAGCACAGCGGTAGCGATCAGCACCCGCCGCGCCATCCCGCCCGAAAGCTCAAAGGGGTACTTCCCCTGCACCTCTTTCCCCAGCCCGTACCCGGCCAGAACGCGGGCGGCCTTTTCCTTTTGTTCCCTGCCCGCGTGGGGGCCCGCCACCTGCGGCCCCACCCGCATCATCGGATCCAAGTACGAAACGTTCTGCGGCACCAGAACGATCTCCCGGCCGCGCAGGCGCTTTGCCAGCGCCGCATTCAGCGGCCGGCCTTCATAAAGCACCTGCCCGCCCACAGCCGCGTTGGCGGGCAGAATTCCCAAAATACGGTGGGCAAGCAGGCTTTTGCCGCTGCCGGAAGCGCCCACCACCGCCAGCAGCTCTCCCCCGTTCAGCGTAAAGCTCAGGTCCCGCACGCCGGCAAGGCTGCTTTTTCGGAAGCCCCGCCCATACCGGCCAAAGCCCACCGAAAGGCCGCGCACCTGCAATAGAGGCGGCGTTTGTTTTCCCATACCTCTCACCCCTCTGCCGGCACGGTCACGGCCCAGAGCTGCTTCAGGCTCCGCCCGGCCAGATCAAACAAAAGCACCGCTCCCACCAGCGCAGCCCCCGGCAGCACTGCCAGCCACCAGCGGCCAGTGGCAAGATACTGCATGCTCTCAGACAGGATCACCCCAATGGCCGGCTGCTCGCTGGAAAGGCCGAACCCCAAAAAGGTCACGCTGGCCTCGTGAAGGATCGCATGGGGAAAAAGCAGCACCAGGCCGGTAAAAAATTGCGGCAGCACCCCCGGCAGGATATGCCGCAGCGCAATGCCCACCGGCCCCTGCCCCAGCTTGCGGGCCGCCAGCACATAGCCGCTCGTTTTCAGCTGCAGCACCTCGGCGCGCAAAAGCCGGGCCAGGCTCATCCAGTGGGTGAACACGATCCCCACGCACACCCCCCAGAACCCCCGCCCCAGCGCACAGGAAATCAGCACCAGCAGCAAAATGTGCGGCACCCCCATAAACAGATCGATCAGCCAGGTCACAAAGCCGTCGGCCCAGCGGCCCAGCAAGGCCGCGGCCGCCCCCAGCACCAGGGCCAGCGCCCCGCTCACGCAGGCGGTCACCACCCCGATGCGGATGCTCAGCGAAAGGCCCGCCGCGGTGCGGGCCAGCATGTCCCGCCCCAGCCAGTCGGTCCCAAACAGGCAGGCCGGGCCGGGGGCCAGGTTCTTGCGGCTGAAATCCGCCTGTACCGCTGCGTCGCCGCAAAAAAGGCCCCACAGGGTCACAGCCGCAAGCAGCCCCACAGCCAATATCAGCTTGCAGGCTGCGGCGGGCCGCGGCTCACGCAGGCGCTCAAGCAGTTTCATGGCTGCGCCCCCTTTCGGATGCGGGGGTCGATCAGGCCATACAAAAGATCGGCGATAAAGTTTGCAAGGAATACCACCGCCGCCGAGATCACCGTGATCCCCAGCAGCAGGGGCAGATCCCCGCCCAAGCCCGCGGCCACCGTGGCCTGCCCAAGGCCCGGGTAGCTGAACACCTGCTCCACCAGCACCGAGCTGCCCAGCACCTCGCCCAGCGAGGCAAACTGCAGGGTCACGGCCGGCAGCGCCACGCCCCGAAGCCCGTGCCGCAGCACAATGCCCGCCCTGCTCTCCCCGCGGGCGGCGGCAAACAGCGCGTGGTCGCTGGCCAGCACCTCCACCAGCTTTTCCCGGGTGTGCAGCGTGACCGAGGCCGTGCCGGTCAGGCTGAGCGCCAGCGCCGGCAGCACCGCGTGGCGCAGCCGGTCGGCCAGGGTCACGGCTGCACTCTCCATGCCAATGGGCACGCTCAGGCCAATGGGCAGCCAGCCCAGCCACACCCCAAATACCATAAGCAGCAGCAGCGCCAGCCAAAAAGCAGGCGTGCTGGCAATCAGCATGGACCAGCCCTTGATCAGCTTATCCGGCCAGCGGCCCTGGAACGCCCCCGCCAGCACGCCCATGCAAAACCCCAAAAGGCCTGAGAACACCCACGCCAGCACCAGCAGCCACACCGAGCCGGCAAGCTTTGAGCCGATCACCTCCAGCACTGGCCGGCGGTATAAAAGCGAGGTTCCAAAGTCCCCCTGCAGCATTCCCTTTGCCCAGGCAAAAAAGCGCTCCAAAGGCGGGGTATCAGCGCCCCAATAGGCCTCCAGCTTTGCGATCTGTTCCGGGCTCATGCTGCCCAGGGCCGCCTGCCCCACATTTTGCTGCAGCGGGTCAATGGGCGAAAGGGTGAGCAGCCAAAACGCCGCCAGCGCCGCGCAGCCCATGAGCAAAAGCATTTTAATAAAATTTTTTCCCGCGCTTTTCATCCCGCGCTTTGCCACCGGGCATCCTCTCCCTTATTTCCTGCGCTTTTGCCGCGGCTTCAGGCCGTCCAGCTCCACTGGTCCACATTGTTCACGATCGACCAGCCGTGGCCGTGGGGGTGCAGTTTTTGCTGCGCCACCGCCAGGCCGCCGCGCACCCAGTATAGATGGTCGATGTTCACCAGCCACACCCAGGGCACCTCCTGGGCCAGCACCTCGCTCTGGGCCTGCTGCCACAGCGCATAGCTCTCTTCCAGATCACCGCCGGCAAGAGCGGCGTCCATCAGCTCGTCCACCTGCGCGCTGGCATAGGGGGAATACTCCGCGGTATCCGCGCCCGGCGCAGTGTGGTAGATGTTGTAAAGCTCCATGGGGGTGTGCGCCCCCCAGCCCCACACCAGGGGCTCGGCCAGCGCGCGGGCATAGGCGGTATCCCAGTCCACGCCCTCCGCTTTCGCGGCAATGCCCAGCTCCCCGAGCTGGTTTGCCAGGTCCGCCGCCAGCGCCTGCCGTGTGGAATCCCCCATGGGGTACATCACGGTCAGCTCCGCTTTCACGCCGTCTTTTTGGCGCGTCCCAGCTGCATCCAGCTCCCAGCCCGCTTCATCCAGCAGGGCGGCCGCCTTTTGGGGGTCATAGGCCACTTCGTTTGCCGGCGAGTACCAGGGCATCTGGTCGCACACGCTGTACGCAGGCGTGCCGTAACCGCCCAGCACATTCCCGATCATCTCCTGCCGGTCAATCCCGCAGTTGATGGCCTGGCGCACCCGCACGTCCGCTGTAAAATCATTCCCCGCAGTTCCGTCAAAAGCTGCGGCGGGCAGGTTGATGCCCCGGTTATCCACGGTTTTTACCGCCATCAGGCCGTACCCAGCTACCGTTTGATCCGCATACGCCGGCGCGGTATAGGCCACGTCCACCTGCCCCGCCTTGGCCGCTGCAAAAGCGGCGTCCTCGCTCATAAACAGCACCACCACTTTTTCCATCTGCACCGGCTGGCCGTAATAATCCGGGTTTGCCTCAAAAATCACCTGCTGCCCTTTGTCCCACTGTTTCAGCACATAGCGGCCCGAACCAATGGGGTTCTGGCCGTAATCCGGGCCATAGGCGTGCTCGGGCACGATCCCCACAATGGCCATGGTGTAAGGCCAGATGGAATAGGGCCGCGCCATGTGGAACGCCACGGTGGTGTCGTTCACCGCCTCGGCGCTCTCCAGCATGGTAAAATCATTCACCGAGCTCTCGGCCTTCACGGTATTATAGGTAAACGCCACGTCGGCTGCGGTCAGGCGCTCGCCGTCGGTAAACCTCACGTCGTCCCGAATGGTCACGGTCCAGGTCAGGCCGTCCTCGCTTGCTTCCATGCCTGTTGCCAGGTCAAACCCGATCGAAAGGTCGGCGTTCGTGACCGTGAGGGTGCTTTGAATGAGCGGCTCGTGCACGTGCTCGCCGGCGCCCCACCCGTAAGCCGGGTCAAACCCCGCCTCCGGCTCGCTCTCGGTGTTCATGGCCACCACCACGCTGTTCTTTTCGGCCCCGCCGCCAGATGCCGGGCCGAAAGTGCTGCCCGCCCCGGGCGCCGCCCCGCAGCCGGCCAACGCCAGCATTGCGAAAACCAAAGCAATGCAAAGAAACTTTTTCATCGGTTCCAAACTCACTTTCACATCATTATTTAACAGCTTTTTATTGCCGGGCAACAAAAAGCTGCCACGAAGAGCTTGCCCACACGCTTTCGGCGGGGCGGCATGCCTTCGTGGCATCATTTTACATGCTGATTCGATTGTGGGAACGGTTGTTCTAAAAAGCATCCGCACCTTCGTGATGCGGTTTTATTTATCATACCATAAACACGAATGGATGTAAACCGCCTTTTTCCAAACCTCATCCCGCCGGGCCGGGCTGCGGCAGCGGAAGCCACAGGCTCACCCGGGCGCCGACCTGGGGCCCGTTTTCCAGCCTCAGGGCCCCCCCCTGCCCCCGGGCAAACTCGGCCGCAAAGGCGAGCCCAAATCCAAAATGGCCGCCGCCGCGGGCCCCATCCTGGGTATAGAACAGTTCTCCCGCCCGCCGCAGCGCTTCGGCCGAAAAGCCCGGGCCGTTATCCCTCACTTCAAAGGTCACGCCGCCCTGTTCCAGCCGCGCGGTCAGCTCCACCAGCCCGCCCTGGGGCGCATAGCGGGCGGCGTTGTCCAAAAGGTTTGTCAGCGCCCGCCGCAGGCCTGCCTCCCCGGCCACAATCCGCCCCTCCTGCCGCCGGTCCAGGCAAAACCGCACGCCCTTTTGGGCGCACAGCGCCTTTGCCGTCCCCTCCAGTTCCTCCAGCAGCGGCAAAAGCTCCACCGGGCGGGGCTTTTCCTCCACCGCGCCCGCGGCCGTTCCCACCAACTGGGCAAGGTAGTCGTTTGCCCGCCGCGCGCTGCGCAGGATCGTTTCCAGCTCTTTGCGCCCGCCGTCCTGGCCTGCGGGCTCCTCCAGCAAAAGCTCCGTGTTGCCGCTGATCACCGCCAGCGGGGTCTTCAGATCATGCGCCAGGGCCGCCACCTGCGCCTGCCGCTGCCGGCGCAGCGCCCACTGCTCCTTTAAGCTGGCGGCAAGGCTTTTGCGCAGGGTATCCATGGCCGCCATCGCTCCGTCCAGCTCTTTTACGCCGGTGGAGGAAAAATCCCCCTGTTCCAGCTCCCCCGCGGCAATGGCGCCGCCAGCCTGGGCCAGCTTGCGAATGGCTTTTTCCAGCCGCCGCGCAAACAGCCAGGTGTGCAAAAACACCGTGAACAGCCCCACCAGCGCCAGCGCCAGCAGGTAACAAGTCTGAAAATCCGGCAGGCCGCGCAGGGCTGGGCTGCGGTATTGCTGCCGGAAATCGTATTGCAGCAGCACCGTCTGCCCGTTTTCCAGCCGGCTGTGGGCATAGAACTTGGGGTAAAAAAAGCCGTTTTGCATGGAATCGCCGCGATAATTGCTCTGCGCCTGTTCCTGTTCCCCCGCGCTCATGTCGGTCTGCAGAACCTCACCCCCAAGCCCGAACACGATGTAGCGGCACAGTGGGTCCACAAGCTCCGGCAAAAACGCCCCGTTTTCCAAAATAGCCTGGCTCGACGCCCGCGCCGCCTGCTGTGCGGCATTCGCCGGGTAGACCAAAAAGCGGATAAAAAAGCCCATTCCCATCCACCACACCAGCAGCAGAACCACACAATCCACCGCCGTCTGCAAAAAATAGCTGGCCAGCAGCCATTTCAGGCCGCGGGGCTTTTTCACCCTTCGCTTTTCCATTTATACCCTACTCCCCACACCGTTTCCACAGGCTGCCCAAAGGGCCGCAGTTTTGCCCGGATATTTTTAATATGCTCGGTCACGGCGGCGGGGTCGGCCTCGCTCTCATAGCCAAACGCCGCCTCGTACAGCTGCTCCCGGCTGAACACCTGGCCGGGCCGCACCGCCAACAGCTCGCACAAAGAATACTCCCCCCGCGTCAGCGGCAGTGCCTGGCCGCCCGCGTACAGCGCCCGCCCCGCCAGGTCGAATTGAAAGGCTCCCCGCACCAGCCGGCGGGCCGGCGCGCGCCCCTGCCGCCGCAGGTGCGCGTTTACCCGTGCCCGCAGCTCCGCCAGCCGGAAAGGCTTCAGCAGGTAATCGTCGCCCCCCAGGGCCAGGCCGCGCACCACGTCCTCCTCCCCCACTTTTGCGGTGAGGAACACGATCGGGCAGTCTGCCAGCTCCCGCACCCGGGCGCAGGTGGCAAACCCATCTTCCCCTGGCATCATCACATCCAACAAAATGCAGTCAGCCCAGGCGCACCGGTTTTCATCCACCTCGCCGCCCGAAGCCAACACCGCGACCCGGTGGCCGTCCCGTTCCAGCGCAGTTTTTACCAGCTGCCGCAGGTCCGCCTCGTCGTCCACCACCAGAATATTCGCCACGCCCGCGCTCCTCCTTTTCGCTTTATTGCAGGATGAGGTACAGCCCCCAGCTCAGGGCATACAAAATATAAACATGGGCGGGATAAAACACATAGAAAAAATGCTTCGAGATCTTTCCGCCCTTTCCTTTTTGTCCATTATAACACAGCATAAACAAAACCGAAAACACGCTGAACCATTCATAATATTGGGTAAACATGGTGCCAAGGGGTTCGCCCATGGCGCTCACCTGCAGCCACACCCGCACAAACCACACCAGCATGGTAAAAATCACATAAGTTCCCGCCTGAAGCCACTTGTGCCCCCGGCACAGGTAGAGCAGCAGCCCGGTCAAAATGAAAAACAGGCCGCCGTCGTTGATAAAGTTCCACATAGGCAGCACAGTGAACCCCATCAGGGTAAGCCCCAGCTTGGCGGCGCCGGGCAGCGGCAGCAGCCCGGCCCCCAGGCTTATCAGCACCGGCCACGCCAGCGGCAGCAGCAGCGCGGCCAGGCCACGCCCAAAACGCTTTTGCCGCAGCCAGTCCACCCCCTGCAGCATGGGCAGCAGGATCACAAAGTTCAGCAGCACCCCGTTGTAGGGATAAAATCCATCCGGCCGCTGCAGCGCCGGCACAAACATAAACGCCGTCAGCACAGCGCCCATGGCCGCCCCAATGGCCCAGATGCGCAAGAAATACCGTTTGCGGTCGTGCGTGTGGGCAAAGCCCTCCACCACACAAAACAGGAACAGGTTTGCCGACAGGCGCCCCAGCATGGTGAACGCCTCCGGCACCCAGCCTGTAAACCCAAAGAAATAATGGATATGGTCCAGCACCATCAAGCCCAAAGCGATCCATTTTAAAGCAGCGGTCGAAAGTCCTTTTTTCCTTTCGGTCTGCTGCAGCTGCAATGTCTCTTCCATCGCGATACACTCCTTTTTGTTTTTCTGGCACCAGTGTACCGCGCTTTTCTAAGGAAACCATAAGGCCGGGAAAAATTTCGCCTCTATATTAAACAAGAGAAAAGCCGCCCCCGGCCGGGGGCGGCTTCAATGCGGTTTTCAGGCCGATCGCTCAATTTTGGGTGAACTGCAAATTGTCAAACTCGGTCAGCTCCTGGGTGCCGCTCTCGCGGGGGTAGTAGCTCACCTTCACCCGGTCACCCTCGCGGGTCAGGGCCAGTTCGTCCGAAAGGCTGCCCTGCACGCTGAACAAAAGCTCGGGCTTTTCACTGAGCACCAGATAATAGGTGGTGCCGCTGGTGCCGTACTCGCTGCCAATACGCGCCACCGTGCCGGTGAGCGTGGCAAGCTCGGCGTTAGCGTTGCCGATCTGCGCGCCGCCGGGGCTGCCCTTCAGCGCTTTTTCATAACTCAGCCTCGCCTCGGCCACCGTATCGCCCACGCCCACGGTCTGGTAATCCTCCACCGAAACATAGGCATACTGCTTAATCAGGCCCTCGTCATCCTTCAGGGTCATAAAATAGGTGGGGCGGCTGTTCAGGTTCACAATCAGCGGGAACGCCGCCTGGTATCCAAATTGCTGCACCTTGCCCTCGGCCGAGCGCTGGGCCGCCGTTTCCGTGGCGCCGCTGATCCGATAAAGGTGCGGCTCTTTGGTCACCATGTCCACCATCACAAACCCAATGGCGCTCTGGTCGCCGCCCACGCTGGTCAGGCCGGTGAACAGGTAGCAGTGGCCGTTGTTGTAGATCAGGGTGTCGCCCTCGCTGGTGCGGTATTTATCCTTATCGCTGAAGTTCAGGTAGCCATGCACAAACTCGCCCTTGTTGTTCAGCTGGGTCATAATAAAGTTTTCCGGCTGCACGCGGTCCACCCATTCGGGCAGTTCGGCAATGGCGTAGCGCCTGCTCTCGCCGGTGGCGCAGTCCATCACGATCGCACCGGTCGCCTCCGGCAGGCTGAAGCCCCGCAAATACTGGTAGGTGGTGATCACCCAATAGGGCCGCCCGGTATCGTCCAGCTCAAAGCTGTAATCGGTAAGCCCGGTAAAGGGCGCGGCGGTAAAGCGGGCATAAAACAGCAGGTTCTGCCACAGATACGCCCCCGGCTGGTATTTCAGGTTGTAACCATCCACATACTCCACATCCTGGGGATTCGTGGCCGATACCACCACATACCCGGGCGTGCCCTCCATGTTGGTGAGCCACTTGAACACGCCCGAGTGCAGGGTGGGCACCGCCCAAACCAGCTTGCCGTCCACCTGCTGCAGCGTGGGCTCGCCCAGCACTACCTGGCTGCCCAGGCTGGGCCGCTCGCCCAGCTTTTTGTCCGCCAGCTTGCGGGCCATCGCCTCGTCCACAATGGGCAGTTGGCTGGCGTCCACCGCCTTAAAATCCTGCGCAAAATCCAGTTCCTGCAGGGTGGGCATCTGGTCGCGGAACGCGTTCACCTGAAAAATGAACGACGACCCCACCGAAACTAGCAGATACACGGCCCACACCGCACCCACCAGCACAACGGGCCAGCGCTTGGCGTTTACCGCTTTCACAAAATGTACTCCGCCGGGCACCCCTGGCATGGCCCCCGGCTCAGTGACGACCCGGCCCAGCTTGTCCAATGTAAAAATGCCCACCAGCACCGTAATCAGAACACAGTAAAGGAACGCCGCCTCGGGGTAGAGTGGGTTCAGGTTGGGGTGATTGAACAGCACATACAACGCAAACAGCAGCAGGGTAAGCGCCACTGCCTTGCCTTTCCATTTCTTCATCAAAGCTTCCTTTCTCTCGCGGCACTTTTCCTGTAAGCCGCCCAAAAACGATGTTATAAAGTATTATAGCGTGATTTGGACAGATGTAAAGCAAGGAGCGCAAAGTTTTACAGGAAAGTTCCATTTTCAGCGGCTAAAACGTTTCTTGTTTCCTGAAAGCGGGGGGATGCCCGGCATAAACGCGCGCCTCACCCCTTTGTTCCGGCCGCCGCCGGGGCCTGTTTCACCCCGGCTTGACCTTTTCCTGTACCTTTGCTATAGTAAGGCCAGGAACCATAGGAGTGGCGGCCTTGCCGCTGACCTCTGGCACCTTCGGTGCAGCGGTTGTAGTTTTGCTCTACAACGAAAAACGCCAGCCTGTAAAAGGCTGGCGTTTTGGTCCGAGTGGCGAGAGTCGAACCCTGCAATAAACATTGTAATTATCACAGAATCCAATACTGGTCTGCATTTGGTCTGCAAATCCTATTATGTCAATTAAACACCTCCCACATCTGCAGCGCGGTCCTCGTGTCAAACCCTGCTTCCCGCAATGCGGCCATTGCCTTTCGCTTTCTGCTGCCTGCAATCGTGCTGCCGTTGGGGTAATAATCCGGCGTTGCCTCCGCGACAATCGAACTTCCCAGCAGCGCGTTCACCAGTCTGTCGTTCAGCTCGGCGCCCTCAACTCCGCTGTAGGTTTGCAGCTTTTCCACCCAGCTGCCTTCTTTCGGCTCTACTCCCAGCACTTCTTCTTTCGCCGCTGCATGCGCATAGTCCTGGGCCCGCACGGCATACTTTTCCTGCACGCCCTGGTCGTAGCGGCTCGCCGTCTGGGCCATGGCTTCCAGAATGTTATAGCTGGTTTCCTGTTTTGTCTGCGCAAATTCCAGCGCCTGCGATCCCTGCAGCTTTACGGTTTCTCCCTCTACCGTCACGCTGGTGGTGGAATTGCTGGGCAGCACATTTTTATTTCCTTGGTAGCGCATCAGTTCGGTCAGCCAGTTATCCACCTCGGCCGCCCCCTCGGCGCCGCCGGTCATTTGCTCATAGGTCACTTTACCGGCGCCTTTTGTGCTGCCCGGGAAAAGCTGCTCCAAAATGCTGGTGCTGTACCCTTCTTTGTAGGCGTCGGTATAGCTTGCGTTTTTGGGTTTTCCGCCATTTTCAAGGTATTCCTTTCCCTCGTTTGTGGCGTAGCTCCCCCAGGTCAATCCCGCCAGCACATTCAGGCCGTTGCTGGTGTCGATGGGGAACCGCAGGTTCCCCTGGTTGTTGTAGCTCCCGGGCGCCTCGTTTCTTTCTGTGCCCACAGGCAGCCCAAACGGCCCCGTGGGAAGGAACCCCATATCCTGGGCAGCCTGCACGCCGCGTTCCAGCTGTTTTCCCCCATAACTTGGGAGAAGTTGCAACAAAGGGTTTTTCAGGTCCACTTCGCTGATATCCTTATGGTTTACAGCGGCGCTTCCCAGCTGGATCACCGGGTCCACCAGGGCGCTCAGGCCAATATTCCCGGTGCCGAATCGGGTTGGGTCGCTCTCCCCGAACAGATTTTTCGCCGTCTGGCTGTCCGCCCCCAGGGCCACGCTTGCAACCATGCCCCCATACCCGATTTGCCGGACAGAAAAACAATCTGTATAATGGAAAGGGGTAATGAAAAATGTCAACCAAAGAACGAAAGCACCCAGCGCCGCCGCGTTACGATGAGGCCTTCAAGGCGGGGGCAGTGCGGATGGTCACCGAGCAGGGGCGGCCCAGCCGGGAGGTGGCCGCGGAACTCGGCATCTGCATCGACACGCTGCGCAGCTGGCTGAAAGCGGCGGGCGCACCATCGCCGGGGCAAGCTGACCGCCAAAACCGCGACGCCAGACGCCTGCGCGAACTGGAGACGGAGATTCGAGCACTGCGCAAGAAGCTTGAAGAGAAAGACGGGGTCATTGACATCCTAAAAAAATCCGTCGGCATACTTTCCAAACCATAGAGGACAAGTACCGGTACATCCGTACGGCCCGCGCGGGGGCCTCTGTGGAACTTGTATGCCGACTGCTGGAGGTCTCCCGCAGCGGGTACTACGAATGGCTGGGCCGCAAACCCTCTTTGCGCCGGCAGAAGGATCAGGAACTGAAACGCCGGCTGCTGAGCCTGCACCAGCGTTATCCCGCCCTTGGGCTGGACAGCCTGTATCACCTGATCCGCCCGCAGCTTTCCTGCTCGCGCAAGCGCATCCACCGCCTGATGAACGAGATGAACATCTCCTCCACGCGCAGGCGTGCCTACAAAGCCACGACCAACTCAAGACACGCGCACCCCATCGCGCCCAATCTCCTTGCGCGCCGCTTCTCCTTTGACAAGCCAGACACCGCATGGGTCGGCGATATTACCTATATCCCCACCGGCGAGGGCTGGCTCTACTGCGCTGTTGTGAAAGACCTTTGCACAAAGCAGATCGTCGGCTACGCCTTCTCCGACCGCATCGACACAAATCTCACTCTCGCCGCCCTCGGCATGGCCGTCCGGCGCCGCAAGCCTCTGCCCGGCCTCATCTTCCACTCCGACCGCGGCGTCCAATACGCCGCCTACGCTTACCGTCAGCGTCTCGCCAGCCTCGGCATCCGGCAAAGCATGTCCCGCAAGGGCGATCCCTATGACAACGCCGTGGCCGAAAACTTCTTCAGCTGCCTCAAGTGCGAGTGCGTCCATCTGCGCCATTTCGCCTCAAGGGCACAAGCCATGGCAGACGTCTTCGCTTATATCGAGACCTTTTACAACCCAGTGCGCCCGCATTCCTCTATTGGCTGGCGTCCTCCGGATGCCTTTGCGCGTGCCTTGTCTGAGCATCCCGCCGCCTGAGTGTGATACGACAAGATATCCTGCGTTTCTTTCTGTTTTTTCTTCATTTTTACTGTCCACGAAACCGGGAAGGGCACAGGCTTTTGCGATGCCCCGCAATGTGGTCATACGCACAATATCCCCAGCGAGTACGTGTTGGATCGTCGACGTGGAAAATCCAGTCTTTCGTGCCATCTCTTCGTGTGTCAGGTCATCGCGCGCTTTCAGCCAGCGGAGCCGGGCCGCAGTGCTGGGGAGCGTCGGCAGCGCTTTTGTGACGACGGGGCCGTTCTGCGCCTCCCATTCCTTTTGGGTGGGAATGCCGGGCTTGCTCAAAGGCCGTGTGCGGCCGGTGCGAACCAGCAAATCTTTTTCTTTCTGCTGGTCAAAAAAGTCCTTTGTGGTTTCTTCCATTTCAAGTTACCTCTCTTGCCTGACGCCAGAATCCCGGTGACACTTTGGCCTTTTCTCGGGCTCGGCTTACCAGCTGTTCATAATTGTGATAGCGTGCCATACGCTGCCGGCGTTCGTCCAAGATATCCTCAATCGCATCCTCTGTCATGTTGGCCGGCCAAAATTTTCGCACCAAATTGCCCTGGCGCGTTTCGTATGGGTGTTCCACATCCAAGCCGATGTTGTAACGATAGGCCAGATGCCGCTTCCCTGTGTGGTCACTAATTCGCAGGCTGCACGCGACGCCATAGTCGAAGTTGAAATACACGCTGTTTGTGCTGTAGGCGTTGTATCGGTACACGATCATTTCGTTTTTCAACCGGCGTTCTACTTGTTCAGAAATTTCTCGAATATCCATTGCTTATCCTTTCGTGGTTCAAAGCATACAGCGCGGGAGGACACAGTGCTCCAAGCCTTCCCTGCGCCACGGGCATGTTTCACATTTTTTCACCGGAGCGGCCTCGCGGGACAGCCGCCGTGCTGTGCCGATCGCGTGAATCACCTCTGCCGGGGATAACCCGCTCGCCTCGGCGGCCTTGTACAAGTCGCCGGAGGCTTCGTAGATTGCGGCGGCCCGGCGCTCTTCATCCGACAACATCTTCGCCCTCCCGTTCGAGCCATGTTACCGCCACCGCCATTGCCTGCCACGCGTCCCGCGAGAACCCGTAGAAAAAGCCAGGGTTTTTCTTGGTGCCCTTGCCGTGGTTCGGCTGCCCGGGCGCATACTTGTCCACCAGCGCCTGGATGATGTTGCTGTCTTTGGCCTTTGTGCTGTGGCAAAGCGTCTGCTTTTCTTCAAGGCGATAAACAAGATGCCTGGCGGCGATGGCCTGGGGGATTCCCACCGCCTCTAAAAAACGGCCGATCCACACACAGGTTTCAAACACTTCGCGTCCTACCGCCATGCCGTAGCTGGCGATCATCTCTATGGCGAAATTGAACCCTGGGTAGCGATAATGCGAGAGCAAAAAATCCAAAATTTCCTGATTTTTATGCTTGCCTTGTCCGCACACACGCTTCACCGCCTTCCCCTCATAGGCGACCTGCACAAAGCCACTCTCTACGGGCCCTGGGTCTATGGCAAATACGGTACGTTCCATACCTTTCACTCCTTCAATTTTTGATAATCCGACGCGGGCAGCGCCATAACGTCGGTGTGCCGCGCCTGGGCCACAGCCCGCTCAAATCCGGGCCGCACATACTGCTCCAGCTCAGCGGTGCTGCGGCGGTCCATGTCGATCAGGGTTGAGATTCCGCCCGCCCAGTCCCGTATTTCCGGCGGCAGCGACGACCACAGCGCCTCGTTTCTGTCCCGGGCCGCCTGGCCCTGGGTGCGCCCGTCCGGGAGGCGGGCGGTGAAGTTGTAGCAGCCGTAGTTTTCGTAGGAGGCGTGGGCTGCCTTGAGGCAGGCGTGCCAGAGGGCTCCGGCATGTGGCCGGCTCTGCGCGGTGATCTCTTCCAGCGCCTCGAACATCTGCCCGATGCTTACCGGCCAGCTGCCCGCCTTGCGCTGGGCCAGCAAAAACGCTTGCAGCCCCAGCTCGGCCGGGACGTCTTTGAGCTGGGCCGCCCAGTTTGCCACCAGAGCCTGCAAGTCCGCGTCCGTATATCCCTTGTACAAGTGCGGATAGCTGGTGCGGTTGATCACAATGAGCTTGCTCACTTCCTGCACGGTCATGGTGTACCTCCCGTCATTTCGTCCGCCAGCCGGGCCATGCGGGCCTCAAAGGATTCCTGCGCGGCTGGGGACGCTGCGGCCCTGGGAGCGTTGCGGCGCAGGCTATGCTCAAAGGCCGCCACACTGTCGATGCCCTCCTGCTTGCAGCGGCGCAGGATTGCCCGCGCATAGCTCCAGGAGCGCTTGCCCTGTACCGCTGCCTCCTGGATGGCCCGGCACACAAGCTGCGGGGGCAAGCCGTCCTCCACAAAAGCGGCGGCCTCGTCAAATGCCGCCCGGGGAATAGGCCCGCCGATGTTCTGCTCGTAGCTCGCTGCGATCTCGGCCAACTCCTCGCGCGCGTAAGAACCACTACAAGACTGTTTACTATCTGTGTTTATATCTGGTAATGGTGGTGTGATTTCGCGCCATTCATGTTGCGATTTCGCATCTTGCATGTTCGATGTTTCGCCGTAGATTTCCAGGACGTCGTCGGACAATGCATACCAGTTTGTGCGGTCCCGCTGGTCGGGGTTGAAGTTCCCGACCAGCAGGGCGCCGTTCGCCTGGAGCTTTTTTATGATGCGCTGCACCTGATACCTGGACCAGAAAGGAAAGAGCTTTGCAAACGCCGCCTGGCTGTTGTAGGTCCAGGTCTTGCCCTCGTGATAATGGCGGCCATTGGCCTCGTTTTTGAAAATCCACCAGTACAGGTTGTGGAGGAAGACCGCTTCCTCCACCCCATACCGCTTTGCGACCTGAACGTTAAAACTGTAATCCATGCTGGCCTCCTTAGAACGGCAGGTCTTCGTTGTCGCCGATCACGGTAAAATCGTCTTCAATCGCAGGGGTGGCAGGGGCCCATGCGCGCCCTTTTTGTTCCCCTGCGTCCGTTTTGCTGCCTGCAAAGTGCACGTTGTCGGCCACCACCTCGAACGCCTTGCGGTTGTTTCCGTTTTTATCCTGGTAGGTTCGGGTTTCCAGCCTGCCGTTCACGGCGATGAGGGAACCCTTCTGGAAGTATTTGCAGACAAACTCGGCACTGGAGCGCCAGGCTACAATGTCGATGAAGTCGGCCTGACGTTCTTCGCCCTGGCGCACAAAGCTGCGGTCCACGGCAATGGTGAAGGTGGTCACGCTCACGCCCTGCGGGGTGTGGCGCAGTTCCGGGTCGGCCACCAGCCGGCCCATTAGAGCAATTACATTCAGCATGTTTCATCCCCCATTACACGCACCGGAAGAACGACAGCGGTCACCCGGTTATCTTTCGGCACAAGCTTTACCGGGGAAACAGGGCTCTCACAGTAAAGCTTCTGGTATGTATAGCGGTCAAACAGGGTCTTTTTGACATAGACCGAAAAGGTGTCGCACTTGAGCTTTCGGTTCAAACAATCGGCGCATTGCACATAGATGCCTGTGGGCTGCACCTCCCTATCTTTTTTCGTGAGCATAAAATGCTTTTTCAAACTCTCAATCTCCCGGAGTTTTTTGAGATCGATGCACACCTCATTTGCAGGAAGGGCAAACGCAGAGATGCCGTCAATGGAAAAGTAAATGTACTCGCCTTCTGTGGCGTAGCACACCGAACCGGGGCACTTTATGTGGTGTTTGAACATGTCAATCTGTAAATCCGCTGGTTTCATTTTTCGTCCTCCGTTATGTAGTTTTTGCCGAACGCGATGATGAATTGGTTGGTATCCCAGCCATAGTGTTGCATGACGGCCTTTTGGCCGACCTGATGCAGCAGAGCCATGGTGTTGGCGTTTTGGTGCACCGCCATCGGGCTTTCTTGGTGGCAGCGGCGGCAGAGCGTGAGCCACAGGCCCAGGCGCTTGCTCTTTTCGCGCCGGCCCCAGCCTCCGAAAATCTCATGCCGCTCCAGACCGTCCCATGCGCTGCCGCCGCAGAGCCAGCAGCGCTCGTCCGTGTCTGCCTGTACGATGCTGGGGGCGTAACCGTTGCGGTCCAGGGGGGCGCCGTATTCGTTAAGCACTGTGCCACTCCCTTTCGATCTGCGCGTCCAAAATGCGGATTTGAAGCTTATAGCTGTTGATCGCTTCCAGCGCGGCTTTATAGGATACCTCCGCGCAATCCCGCTTGAAACGAAGCTCGGCGATCTCGCTGTCGCCCTTGCACACGTCGGTGATGATCGTTACCGGGGTGCCCTTTGCCCCCATACCCGATTTGCCGGACAGAAAAACAATCTGTATAATGGAAAGGGGTAATGAAAAATGTCAACCAAAGAACGAAAGCACCCAGCGCCGCCGCGTTACGATGAGGCCT
This sequence comes from Oscillospiraceae bacterium, assembly GCA_022835495.1. Taxonomy (NCBI): domain Bacteria; kingdom Bacillati; phylum Bacillota; class Clostridia; order Eubacteriales; family Oscillospiraceae; species Oscillospiraceae bacterium. The sequence goes on along the minus strand of BQOK01000001.1, from coordinate 1,687,212 downwards.
TCAAGGCGGGGGCAGTGCGGATGGTCACCGAGCAGGGGCGGCCCAGCCGGGAGGTGGCCGCGGAACTCGGCATCTGCATCGACACGCTGCGCAGCTGGCTGAAAGCGGCGGGCGCACCATCGCCGGGGCAAGCTGACCGCCAAAACCGCGACGCCAGACGCCTGCGCGAACTGGAGACGGAGATTCGAGCACTGCGCAAGAAGCTTGAAGAGAAAGACGGGGTCATTGACATCCTAAAAAAATCCGTCGGCATACTTTCCAAACCATAGAGGACAAGTACCGGTACATCCGTACGGCCCGCGCGGGGGCCTCTGTGGAACTTGTATGCCGACTGCTGGAGGTCTCCCGCAGCGGGTACTACGAATGGCTGGGCCGCAAACCCTCTTTGCGCCGGCAGAAGGATCAGGAACTGAAACGCCGGCTGCTGAGCCTGCACCAGCGTTATCCCGCCCTTGGGCTGGACAGCCTGTATCACCTGATCCGCCCGCAGCTTTCCTGCTCGCGCAAGCGCATCCACCGCCTGATGAACGAGATGAACATCTCCTCCACGCGCAGGCGTGCCTACAAAGCCACGACCAACTCAAGACACGCGCACCCCATCGCGCCCAATCTCCTTGCGCGCCGCTTCTCCTTTGACAAGCCAGACACCGCATGGGTCGGCGATATTACCTATATCCCCACCGGCGAGGGCTGGCTCTACTGCGCTGTTGTGAAAGACCTTTGCACAAAGCAGATCGTCGGCTACGCCTTCTCCGACCGCATCGACACAAATCTCACTCTCGCCGCCCTCGGCATGGCCGTCCGGCGCCGCAAGCCTCTGCCCGGCCTCATCTTCCACTCCGACCGCGGCGTCCAATACGCCGCCTACGCTTACCGTCAGCGTCTCGCCAGCCTCGGCATCCGGCAAAGCATGTCCCGCAAGGGCGATCCCTATGACAACGCCGTGGCCGAAAACTTCTTCAGCTGCCTCAAGTGCGAGTGCGTCCATCTGCGCCATTTCGCCTCAAGGGCACAAGCCATGGCAGACGTCTTCGCTTATATCGAGACCTTTTACAACCCAGTGCGCCCGCATTCCTCTATTGGCTGGCGTCCTCCGGATGCCTTTGCGCGTGCCTTGTCTGAGCATCCCGCCGCCTGAGTGTGATACGACAAGATATCCTGCGTTTCTTTCTGTTTTTTCTTCATTTTTACTGTCCACGAAACCGGGAAGGGCACACCTTGTCCCGCTCCACGAGAATCTTTTTGGAGAGGGCGCAGCGGTAGTCGCGCTCGGCTTCCGCGTATAGGTTCCCGCGCTTGCCCAGGGCCCGGATTGCAGTGTCCAGCAGGGCGGTTTTGCCTGCCAGCTGGTTTACCAGGTCAAAGTTTGTGTCTTCCATCATCCCTGCTCCTGTTCTGCGTCGCCGCCCCCGAACGTGAGCCGGTTGCCGGAAATCTCGATCAGGCTGTTCGACGCGGCGGCCGCCTTGAAGCAATCCGGGCACAGGCCCCACTTTTCCTCCACGTCGGCGGCGGAATATCTTGTCCCGCGGTACACGAGCCCCTTGATGGGTTTGCTGCATTTGCGGCAGGGGCGCTCTTGGGCTGCCATGGCGGCGCGCTTTTCTTTTTCATCCAGTTCAGCTGATGAAACTTTGTCCGGGTCCTCGCCTGTGGGGAGGGCAAACGTCCGGAGCCACATGTACTTAAAGGCATAGGTCATCGCCTTCCCGGTTCCCTTGTCCTGGCTGTCCGCACCGTCCCCTGCGGAGGCGATGATGATGTAATCGTCGGGGTCTTCGACATTCTGCATCCGGTATTTGGTATCGACGTGTGAGATTTGCCCGGTACGGGAGTATTGCTGCTCAATGGGATAGACGATGATTTTTTGTTCAACCAACTTCTTACGCATGATGGCGGTCACTTTTTCTTCGGACAGCGCCTTATAATCGGTGCTGTTGAATTTCACGTGGTCGTCTTTGCCGAGATATTGCACCTCTTTCATGATCTCCAGGACTTTTTCTGCGAGGGTCATTGGTTACTCCTTTCCAAACGGGTCATATTCGCCGCCCAGTTCGATGGGCGGCAGCGGCTGCGCTTCCATGGTCTTTGCACGCTTTTCGGCTTCATCCAACAGGCGGTATGTACAGGTGGCAAGCCACGCCTGAACCGTGCCGTAGCCGCAGAGCTTGACGGCATGGTCTACCTGCGCGCGCTGCTCGGCGCTGACGCGATGGGAAATGCGGCAGGAAAGCCTGTGGCGGTCGCCCGGGCGTTTACTCTGGCTCGGCGCTTCGGACGTTTCTAGCGCTGTTGCAACAGCCTCAAACGGGGCGTTATAGCTTGCCAGCGCGTCCGGGTGTGTGTTGTACAGTGCTGCGAGGGTGTCCCGGTCTGCGCGGTTGGGGTAGCACAGGCCGTGCTCCATCTTGCTCAGCAGGGGCTTGTCCAGCTTGCTGCCGGTCTGGCGCAGGGCGTGCACCGCCTGCCGTGCTGTAAGGCCCGCCTGTACGCGGGCGTCGGTCATTGCCATGGATCATCCACCTCCCATGCGGTGTAACGGAGCAGGTCGGCGGCCTGCTCCAGGTCGTTGATATTTATACAATACTGGCAGCCCAGGCATTCGCCCCGTGCCACGCCTGTGAGTGCGTAGGCCAGCTCGTCGCTCTCTGCCAGGCGCTGGCCGCATACTGGGCAGCGGGCGGCAGGGGTGGCATAACGGGGCGGCATAAAGCTGCGGCGCTCCTGGGCGGCAAGGCCTGCCTCCTGGGCCGAGGCCATGCGCCGCAGGTCACGGGTGAGGGCTGTCATGTTTCGGCCTCGACCGCCTGGCCGTCGATGGTACAGGTTTTGTCGATGGGGGTGATGTAGATGCTGATGTGGCCAATCAGGCTAGCGCCGTCGTACCCGACACCGCCAAAGCTCTTGGTGATGGTCTTCAACAGATTAATCTCGTTTACGTTCAGTGCGCCGGGGCTGATGTAGATATTTCCGGTAGCTTCAAGTTTCATGGTCACGCCTCCCCATCTTTGACTTCGACCAGGCACTGATAATTTCCATGCTTCAAAGTCTTGCCTCGCTCCATATCCACGAGGGCTTCCATGGCGTCATTCAGATCAACGCTAATCATGGGTATCCGACAAACCAATTCCTCAACACAGCCATACGCGGACGAGATCGTGTTGCATTTGTACACCAGCGGGTAGCCGCCGTTCGTGAGCGTGATTTCATAGTGCTTCATTTTTGTTTTCCCTCCATATCGTCGGCCAGGTGGTAGCACACCCAGCACAGCCACCCGGCTGTACTGATGAGCGCTGCACTGGCGGTCCAGCTCATGCCCCCCATGAGAGGGGCGCCTGCAAACATGATCATGATCAGCGCCAGGACCACGCAGCCCATCAGGGCGGCAAAGCGCTTGACCACGCGCCATGCTTGGCGTACAATGGAGGTGTCATCCAGGCAATCGATGGCACCCCTCTGGGGTTGGGCGTTCGGCTGTTGCTGCAGCCGGGCGCCTTCTTTTTGTTTGTTCATGGCCACTCCCCTGCAAAGGCCAATGCCGCTTGTTCTATGGTAATAAAGTCTCCCGTTAGTCCTTTCCGAGCGAGCGTTTGGGGAGAAACCCCAATCAGATCGGCCATCTTTCCCTGCGGATAAGTCAGTTTGTCCATACCCTTGCGATCAGCCAGCGTCCGTAGCCTTTCCAGCGTGTATGGGAAAAGGTCTACTTTTAAGGGTGTAAGATACTTTACTTTGGGCATTGCTCTCGCCTCCATTTCAATCCCCGTATTTCACAGCCATATCCTTGACCACTTCGGAACTGTTGTCTGTCATAGCGGTATCCCAGAGAGCGCCATCCTGCATGCCGGCTGCATTATTAACGGCATCAAGCACTAACTGGTTCACCGTAGGATTTCGCCGCTCTTGTACCGCGAATACAAGAGTGGCAATTTCTTTGGGGTCACCTTGAAAGATGATTTTCATGCTTCACCTCGCTTCCTGCCGCCTACGGGCGGCTTTTGTTTTACCTTCCTGGTTGGGTATTGAGGTTTTGCTTCCTCAGCGTGCTGTCACGCACCTTATCCGTAGCCATGCACTCGCCGAAGCCAAGCAGCCGCCCCTTGTCCAGGTCAGAAAGCTTTTCGGTTACTTTTACCAGCGATGTAAGCACCCGGATTTCATTCTCGGTCATTGTGTTTTCACCTCCTTCGTTAATCTCGTTGTGATTATATTACATCTCAAAGAGATTATTGTCAACAGATTTTTAATAAAAATATTGACTTTGTGATTTTTTGACCGTATAATCAAATATAGATTAGAGGTGATCAAAATGAATGAGCGTATAAAGGCCTTAAGAAAGCAATTGGGTTTAACCCAAGCAGATTTCGGTACCCACATAGGTGTTAAAGCAAATACCATAACAAATTATGAAACCGGCTTGAGAACTCCCTCCGATGCGGTCATCCTTTCTATTTGTCGTGAATTTGGTGTATCTGAAATTTGGCTGCGAACTGGCGCGGCAGAAATGTTTGATCCTTTGAGCCGCGACGAAAAAATAGCCGCCTTCATCGGCGCTACAATGCGCGAAGAAGACAGCTATAAAAAACGTTTTATTACCATGTTGTCTAAACTGGATGAAAAAGAATGGGCATTGCTAGAAAAGATGGCTCAGGCAATGGCTGACGAAGGAAAGTAACGGAATTTATCCCAATAAACTCCGCAAAAATTGGTAGACAATCTTCAACTCCCTTTCGGTTGCCTTCTGAAGCATCTTTTCAATAGCGTTTAGTAAAGATTGGGTTGTTTCCATAAGCGCCTCACTTTCTCCGCACAAGCCCGATCGAAATTCCTTGCTTCTATCATAATACAACATCAGGTTGTATTCAATGCGCATTAACAACAAAAAGTTGTTTAACTATTTCTACATCATCACAGCAAAAAGTCCAGACAAAAGTACCCATAATGTGATATATTAGGGTCAACAGTTACCCCAATATCTACCATTTTCGACATTTTTATTTTATCATTGGGAATATCTCCCTGCAAGCAATAGGCAAACTTTGGCAAATTCCCGGAAACAGTTTTCCAAGTTGTCGCTCCCCTCACGGGGGGGCGTGGATAAAATTGTGCCAACCGGCAACGCCGGTAAAAAATAAAAAGGTGGCTTGAAAATGTCTCTATTTGGCTTGAAGGAGAAGAAGGAGATTGAGCGCTTAAAAGAGCAGTTGACCCCTGAGCAAATTGAACTGGTGGATATTCAGGGAAAGATTGCCGCTGCCCATGAACAGCTCGATGCGCTCACACAAAAAGCGAGGATTGAACATCAGCGGCTGGAAGAGCTGAAAACACAGATTGTTCAAGCTGATGAAGATATCATGCTTCAGTCATTTGGCTTGTACCGGCCCAGGTATGATTTTATGCGCGCTGACGAATATAAAGCCCGCTTGCTTGAGATTCGTGCACAGCAAAAAGAAATGATCAAAAACAAAACCGCGGCCACCGGAGCGGCTTCTTGGACAGTCAATAATAGCCAGTCAAAAGGCAAAAAAATGGTTGCCGATATGCAGAAGCTTCTTCTGCGCGCGTTTAATGCTGAATGTGACGATATTGTGGAGCATGTGCGCTATACCAACCTTGATGCCAGCGAGAAACGAATCACAAGTTCGCAAGAGGCCATATCTAAGCTTGGCAGCATGATGGGTATTGCTATTACGCCGCAATACTATCGCCTCAAAATCGAAGAGCTCTATCTTGCCTTCGAGTACCAGCAAAAGAAGCAGGAGGAAAAAGAAGCCCAGAAAGAAGCCCGCGCACGCATGCGGGAAGAGGCAAAACTCGCAAAAGAGCTGGAGGAAGCCAGAAAGAACATTGAGAAAGAACAGAAGCATTACCAGAATGCTATGGCAAAGTTGGAATCGCAGTTGGAAAAGTGTACTCCTGAAGAGCAAGCAGCTTTACTCGAAAAGAAGGATGAAATTGAATCCCAGCTGTCCAAACTTGATGCCTCTTTGAAAGATGTGGATTATAGGGCGGCAAACCAAAAGGCTGGCTACGTCTACGTTATCTCCAATATTGGTGCATTTGGCGAGAACGTGTACAAAATTGGTATGACCCGCCGACTGGATCCTATGGAGCGAGTGGATGAGCTTGGGGATGCCTCGGTTCCTTTCGATTTTGACGTACATGCCATGATTTTTTCCGAAGACGCACCTGCCTTGGAGGCAGCTTTACATCGTGCTTTCGCAGCCAAAAAGCTCAATTTTGTAAATACCAGAAGAGAATTTTTCCGAGTATCTCTTGATGAAATCAAAAGAGTGGTAAAAGAGAATTTTGACGAGACTGTGGAATTCACGGAGCTTCCGGAGGCCGAGCAGTATCGCATGAGCCTTGCTTTGCAGCAGCAAGCGGAAACCGCTGCCGTAGTGTAAACAAAAACCGCCCCACCTGCGCCAACAGGTAGGGCGGCAATAGAACAGCTTACCCTTGGTAGAGTACAGCAGTCCCTCAAACTGATTGTACCACCTCCGGGGTAGGCTTTGCAAGTCATACCTTGGAGGTGTTTTTTATGACTACACAGCAGAAAGCAGACGCGAAAAAATACTGCCCCAATCCCAAAGACCCCACGGAGGGCCTGCGTCAAAAAGAAAATGGCGTATGGGAACGGGCCGAGACCATCGACGGAAAGCGCAAATTTTTTTCCAGCCGTGATCCGGTGGAGGTTTGGAAGAAGCGGGCAGAATATATTGCCGCAGGCGAAGAGCGGGAGCTTGTAGCCGAATTGGGGCCTCTGTTCGATGAAGTGGCCGATGTATACGAAGAAAAGGTAAGGGGCATGAAAGCCGGCACACAGAAATCATACTTGCCAGCCATCGTGCGGGCCCGCAATGAGTTCGGCGGCCTGCGCATGGAAGAGATTGAACCACACATGATCGGCACCTTTTTGAAGCGCCTAGGCAGCATGGCACAAACCACGGTGTCAAATCAAAAAGCCGTGGTCAACGCCATTTTTCAAACTTGGGTGGAAAGCCCCGAATGGAAGGGCACCAGGAACACCGCCGAGCTCGTTAAAATGCCTCGCGGCCTAAAAAAGGGTAAACGTCAGCCCCCCACAGAAGACCAGGTGAAAATTGTAAAAGCATCGGTGCATGACCCTGATGCCCTGCCCGCACTCTTATACCTTTGCACCGGTGAGCGCCGGGGAGAAGGTCTCGCCATCCGCTTACAGGATATAGATTTTGACAAAAAGCTGATTGATGTATCACGCTCGGTGGAGCACATCGGAAACAAGCCTCATATTACTACCACCAAAACTGAATCAGGCGTACGTACCATTCCCCTGCTCCATATGCTGGAAGAGGCGCTAGAGCCCCTAAAAACGCTTCCTAAGGGCACATATGTGATTGGCGGAGGTAAAGAGCCTGTTACCGCTTCGGCCTATCGCAGGCTATGGGAGCGGTTCTGGCGTAAGCACAACCTTGCAACTCCCATTGAGCGCACAAAAAAGCGCACAAAGAATGGAAAAGTCGAAGAAGTAAAATACACCGACTGGAAGGTCGAGATTTGCGCCCACCAATTCCGCCACGAATATGTATGCATGCTTTGTGAGGCAGATGTGCCAGAAGAAATCACCATTCTGCTTGTCGGCCACGCCAATGCAAAAATGATCCACGAAGTATATTTAAGCTTAAAGCCAAGCATGATTCAAAGCACTGCCGAGAAACTAAATCGATACCTAAAGCAGTAAGATTCCGAGTTTTAGTCCACACTTAGTCCACACTTTTCAGGTGTTTTCGTGATTTTTCGGGGTGTTTGAGTAGTTTAAGCCTTTCAAGCAAAATCCCGCAAACCCGCACTGCCAAGCCAAAAACACGGAAAGAGGCCAGCCTCGAAAGGCTGGCCTCTTGGTCCGAGTGGCGAGAGTCGAACTCACGGCCTCTTGAACCCCATTCAAGCGCGCTACCAAACTGCGCTACACCCGGATGTCACACTTGGCGACGAATGATATTATAACCCAGCCTGCGTGATTTGTCAATGGGCTTTTGCCGGTTTTTTGTTTTGTCGAAAAATGCATGCAAATCTTAAAAGCATTTGGGCATACTACTCACAAGGCGGCACAAGCGCCGCAGAAAATGCCAGTTTAAAGGAGCGTTTGATGATGAATAAAGAATACCAGGGCTACGAATATCCCGACCACCACGAGGATCAGAACTCCATCAGCGAAGTGGACACCCCGGAACCCCACCAGCCCGGCTATACCCCGCCCCGCGCCGACGGTCTGGTGGAGGAAGCCGATGCAATCTACGAGGGGCTTGGCATGGGCGCCTATTATCTTTCATTATACGAAGACGAACACCCCACGGCCGCCGAAAACTGCGGCTGTGCCTCCAAAGGCAAGCACAAAGTGCAGCCTCTCGGCCCCGATCAGTGCGGTCCCGACCAATGCGGCTGCGGCGCCGGCGAGGAACCGCTTGAGTAACTGCTCCCTTTCGCGCCCGGGCGTGCTTTGAACCGCATCCGCAAAAAGGCGGCCGGCCTGCAAAAGGTCCGTGCCGCCCCTTTTTCTGCCCTCTCCGCCCGCGTCAGTCCACCGGGCGGCGCAATTTTTCTTTTGTTTTGGGCGCCCATTGTTCATACCCTGCAATTTTTTTATCCAGCCGGTTCAGCACCGCCTGCATCTCTGCAATGCGCTGGGCCAGCTCACCGCGCTGCTCCACAAGCAGCTCTTTGCGCGCGGGAATCGTCGCATCCCCCTGGCTGAACAGCTCCATGTACTCGATCAGCACTTCAATGGGCAGCCCGGCCCCCCGCATACATTTTATAAACTCCACCCAATTGCAGTCCTCCTGGGTGTAGTCCCGTATCCCGCCGCTGGTGCGGCGCACCGGCGGCAGCAGCCCAATGCGCTCATAGTAGCGCAGCGTGTCGGCGGAAATATCAAATTTTTTGCTCACTTCGGCAATGGTCATAAAAACGCCCCCCGCTGTTTTTGTCGCCTTTCCATAGCAGACCGGCCTTTGTTTTTTATTCAAAAGCACCTTACCTTGCCAATCAAGGCTTTTCGCCGTTTCTGCTTAAACCCTGCCATATTTCTTTATAAGTCCTTTTTGTAGGTGTATACATCAACCGTTACAATTTCTTGGCCGCCCCAATTCTTTTCTTGCGCCGTAAAATCCTCTTTTACAAAACCATTGTTTAATAGCACTTTTGATGAATATATATTTTCCGGCATAACAAATGCTTGAAGTGTTGTAATATTAACTTCATTTACTAAATATTCAACCATCAATTTCAAAACGTTTGTTGCAATTTTTTTATTCCAATACTCCTCATTTAGGCGATACCCCACTGTTATTTTATTTTCTCTCTTTTTGTAGTCAAACATTTCTGCTAAACCTACAAGCCTATTGGGATTATCTTTTAAATAAACTCCTGCAATTATATACTTTTTCTTTTCAAAATCTTTTCCACCAAGATTTTTAATTGCAGTTTCCAGTGCTTTGTTACTTTTCTTATGTAAAAACGGCGGTATATATTTATAAATATTATCATTGTTGCTTATCTCTGACAAGGCTGCAACGTCGTTTAATTCCATTTTTCTTATAATAATCTTTTCATTTTCTAAATATGGAAATACATCAAATAATTCTGTCATCATAATCTCCACTAATTGGATTTTACCACTTTGCCATAAAATCCCGATTATCTCTTGCAGGTATAATTTTTATTATATCCCTTAAAGTCCACTCCAGGTCAATAGTCCTGCTGCCTTTTCCGCAAATTTTATTCGCTGCTTTTCTTTTTTGCTTTTCCCTGCTACAATAAAGCCATCCATTCCAATTTTCAGGAGCGAGCGCAATGTGGATTTTATTTGCCTTTGGTTCCGCCCTGTTTGCCGGTCTCACCGCCATTTTGGCCAAAATCGGCATCCACAGCACCGACTCTAATCTGGCCACCGCATTGCGGACCGTGGTGGTGCTGGCGTTTTCCTGGCTGCTGGTGCTGCTGCAGGGCAGCTGGCAGGGGCTTGGTCAGATCAGCGGGCGCACCTTTGCCTTTCTGATCCTCTCAGGGCTCGCCACCGGCGCCTCCTGGCTGTGCTATTTCCGCGCCCTTCAATTGGGCGATGTGAACAAGGTCACTCCCATCGATAAATCCAGCACCCTGCTCACCATGTTTCTGGCCTTTGTCTTTTTTCACGAGCCCATCGGCCCGCTCAAGGCAGCCTGCATCGTTTTGATCGGTCTGGGCACCTGGCTGATGATCCAAAAAAAGCCCGGCGTGCAGGCCCGCCAAACAGGGCGCGGCTGGATGTTCTATGCGCTTGCCAGCGCAGTGTTCGCCAGCCTCACCTCCATTCTGGGCAAGGCGGGCATGGAACACATCGACTCGAACCTCGGCACCGCCATCCGCACCATTGTGGTGCTTTGCATGGCCTGGGTGGTGGTCTTCATGACCGGCAGGCAGCGGGAGCTTCGGCAGATCGGCCGCAAAAGCTGGATTTTCTTGATCCTTTCCGGCTTTGCCACCGGCGCCTCCTGGCTGTGTTACTACCGCGCGCTCCAGCTCGGTCCGGCCAGCGTGGTGGTACCCATTGATAAACTCAGCATCCTGGTGACCATCCTCTTTTCCCGGCTGGTCTTTCAGGAACACCTCAGCCGCAGGGCAGGGGCCGGGCTGGCGCTCATTGTGTCGGGCACCCTGCTTCTTCTGGTCTGAAACGTTCTCCCCTGTTTGCCGCATCCACCGCATCCTTGATCCTTCAAGCAAAGAGCACCGCTCCGCCATGGCCGATAGCGCCATAACGGAGCGGTGCTCAAAGTTTTATTCCCGGCGTTTGCGCCTTTTGCGATCCCTCGCCGCAGGAACTCCCATTTGTTCCCGGTATTTTGCCACCGTGCGCCTGCCCACCGCCACGCCCTGGGCCGCCAGGGCGTCGGCCAGCGCCCGGTCCGACCAGGGCTTCGCGGGGTCTTCCTGTTCCAGCAAACGGCGCATGCCGGCCTGTACCTGGCTTGCCGAGCTTCCCCCCGCAAGGCCGTTGCAGAACAGTTCCTTCAGCGGAACCGCCCGCCGCGCCCACAAAAAGTATTTGTCCTTTACAGCCCGGCACACAGTGGATTCGCTCAACTGCAGCTGGCGGGCAAGCCCGGCCTGGGTCAGCGTTTCAAGGGGCGCATTGTTTAAAAACCAGGCCTCCTGCCGCTGCACCAAAAGGCGCGCCACCCGCAGCAGGGTGTCGCTGCGCTGCTCCACCGCCAAAAGCAGCCGCCGGGCGCGCATGCTCTCCTGTTTCAGGTAAGCGCGGGCCTCCGGTTCCAGGGTGCGCGCCGCGCCTGCATAGTCACGGCACAACTCCAGCCTCCAGGGGCGCAGTTCCCGCACGGCAAGCAGCCCGTCCTCGCACACCACTTCCAGATCCGGCCGCACATACTGCACTTCCCCGCTGCAAAACGCCGCGCCGGGCTTTGGCTGAAGGGTGCGGATGTAGGCCGCGGCTTCCTCCACTTGCGGCCGGGAGGCGCCCAGGCGGGCCGCCAGCGCGCCCATATCGCCCCTTCCCAGTTCCTCCAGCCCGCTTTCGATCAGCTCCGCCGCCAAAGGGGGCGCATCCCCTCTGCGCCGAAGCTGCAGCAGCAGGCAATCGGCCAGATCCTGCGCAAACACGCCCGCCGGCTCATAGCTGCGAAGAATGTCCAGCACCGCCTCTACCCGCTGCTGCGAAACGCCCGCCGCCCGCGCAATGGCGGCGGGCCGGACCCGCAGATACCCGTTTTCGTCCACAAGCGCGATCAAATGCTTGGCCAGCCCCTTGTCCACCGGCCGCCGCTCGGCGCCCAGCTGCTCCTCCAGCTCTTGGGCAAGGCTCACGCCCGCCGCGCCCGCCAGGTTCTCCAGCGCCGGCTGGCCCGCCGGCAGCAGCGGCATGGAGTATACGTCCCCCGTCAGCGCGGGGTTCCTCTCCAGTTCCTCGTTTACCGTTTCCAGCAGCCGGTCGTTGCCCATGGCGAGCAGCTGCAGCGAAAGCTGCAGCTGCCGGTTCAGCGCCAGCCTCTGGCTTTGCTTTTGTTCGGTTTTAATCGCCATGCCCGCCGGCCTCCTTTGCAATTTACAGGCTGCCCTGGTCCTTTTCCATCATAATCCCCAGAATGGCCCGGTCGGTCTCCACCATACCCGGGTTGCTCACCCGCCCCATATTGCGGATCGCCTGTTCCGGGGTGGCGGCACAGATTCCGTCGGTGGGGGCAAGCGCCACGCTGTTTATTGCCAGATAGGCGCACATCAGTGCCGCGCTGGAGGCGGTGGCCAGTTTGAGTGCGCAGCCGATCTTTCCTCCGTCACAGATCATCCCGGTCAAATTGCCGCTCATGTTCACAATCGCAGCGCCGATCTGGTCGTCGCTGCCGCCCATCAGCCACACCATGGCCGCGCTGGCCGCTGCCGCGGCGCTCACCCCGCATCCGCAGGTGGCGCTCAGCTTGCCGGTGAACAGCTTGATGTACACATTCAGCAGATGCGAGAACGCAAGCGCCCGTGCCGTGGCGTCCTTGCCTGCATTCAAATGCTCCGCCATTTCCACCACCGGAATGATCGCCGTGATGCCGTGGTTGCCGCTGCCGGCGCTGCTCATCACCGCATAGGGGCATCCGCTCATGCGGCCCTCCGCGCTGGAGGCTACCCGCACCATGGTGTTCCCCATCAGCCCATCCCCCAGCATCCCCGTTCCCAGCTGGCCCTTCAGGGTGTCAGCAATGCCGATGCCCAAGCGGTGCTCCAGGCCATAATCGGCCAAAGCACCGTTCATCTGGGCGCCCTCCATCATAAAGTCCAGTTCGCCCGCCTCTGCCTGTTCTACAAGGCGCCGGATCCCGGCCACGGTCATGGCTTTAAGCTTTTCGTGCAGCTCGTCGCCGCCGCCCTGCGCACACTCTTTTTCCAGCAGCACCCGCCCGTCGGCGCTGGTGAACACGATGTTGGCGTGGGAATTGCGGATCACGCTCACCCCCACTCCCCTGCCGGTGGTGACCTGGGCCCGCACATACAGCTGCTCCTCTTCCCCGGCCACCGTCACGCTCACCCGGTTTTCCTCCACCAGGCGCACCGCCTGGGCGCGCACCTCGTCGCTCATGGCTTCCAGCAGCTGCAGGCCCTTTTCCGGGTTCCCCAAACAGGCGCCCAGCGCCGCGGCATATTTCAGCCCCACCCGGTCAAAACCGGGGATTCCCACCGACATCCCGTTTTTATAAACGCCCGGGCTCGCCTGCACCTCGATGCAAAGCACCTCGCCCCCCACGGCGCGGTGGGCGTCCGCCGCAGCAAGCGCCACACACACGGGTTCGGTGCAGCCCAGCGCCGGCACCACCTCCTGCCGCAGCAGTTCCAGCATTTCCTGTTTTGTCAACATCGCAGTATCTCTCCTTCCCCGCCGGCCGGCGGTACCATTAAAATGGTTTTATTTTTCTATTAAGCAATTTTTATTCCAATTATATCATGCCATCAAAATATTTTCACTTTTTCGCACTTTTCCTTGACATTTTAACCCGGAATACCGCAAAATAAGAAGCACAGGCAGAAAATTGGTTAAACAAATTGGTCAAAGTAGGTGTTCCCATGAAAAAATCCGTGGCGATCGTTTCTCTGGACGCCCGTGCCGGGCAATTTTACGCGCAGCAGGTCCGGGATCTCTTCGGAGACCGTGTTTTTGTGACCTCCTATAGCGTGCGGGACGGCTCGGTCGCCCGCCTGAAAAAAGCCGATCTTTACATGGTTTCCACCGATGCGTTCGAGTCGGTGGGCGATCTGCACCAATATGTGCCCATCAACGGCGAGATCATGGAGATCCAGGTCACCTTTTTGTGGGAGGTCGTTCGCCAGCTGCAGCAGCTGCCCGCCGGCACCCGCGCCCTGTTTGTGAACCTGAGCGACAAGATGGCCCGCGAGGCTGTGAGCCGCCTGAACCAGCTGGGGGTGAACCAGCTGGAATTCGAGATGTTCTATCCCGGCTGCACAAGCCCCGCCGACGCCGCGGGCTTTGACCTGGTGATCACCCCGCAGGAACAGCGCTATGTGCCCGCAGGCGCAAAAAAAGTAATGGACATCGGCCAGCGTGTCTGCACCGCCTCCACCATGACCGAGGCCGCGCTGCGCCTGGGGATGGACGAACTGCTGGAAAGCCCCCAGTTCCGCGCCTACCAGGCGGCGGTGGCCGCCAACACCTACAGCTACGACCAAATGTTCAACCGCAGCCGCCGGCTGGAAAGCCAGTTTGAGCTGCTCATGGAGATCCTGGACGAAGGCCTGGTGGGCGTAACCGAGACCGGCGAGGTGTTCGCCTGCAACAAAAAAGTCGAAGAGATCACCAAGGTCAGCTGCAAGCTGGCGCTTCACCGGCGCGCCGGCGAGGTATATCCCTTTATCCCGTTTGTGGAATGCCTGAAGGCCAAAAAGCCGCTGCCCGCCCGGGTGGTGCGGGCGGGCGGCGCCAATGTAAACGTCACGGTGGCGCCGGTGCTGCGGGGCGGCGAATGCATCGGCGCGTTTGCCAGCCTGCAAAGCTTTAACGACGCTGAAAAGCGCCAGAACGAGCTGCGCAGCCAATTGCTGCACAAGGGCCTGCGGGCCAAATACACCTTTGCCGACGTGCTGGGCTCCTCGCCCGCCATCCAGCGCAGCGTAAACATTGTAAAGCGCATGGCCGCCACCGACCTGCCCATCCTGCTGATCGGCGAGACCGGCACCGGCAAAGAGCTCTTCGCCCACGCCGTGCACAACGCCTCGCCCCGGGCCGCGGGGCCATTTGTGGCCATCAACTGCGCCGCCATGCCGGAAAACCTGCTGGAGAGCGAGCTGTTCGGCTACGAGGACGGTGCCTTCACCGGCGCCCGGCGGGGCGGCAAGCCCGGCCTGTTTGAGTTCGCCCACAAGGGCACCCTGTTTTTGGACGAGGTGGAGGGCATGAGCCCGGCCCTGCAGGTCAAGCTGCTGCGCGTTTTGCAGGAGCGCGAGATCATGCGGGTGGGCGGCAACCAGATCATCTGCGTGGACGTGCGCATCGTGGCCGCCACCAATGAGGATCTGGAGCAGCGCGTCGAAAACGGCAGCTTCCGGCGCGATCTTTACTATCGCCTGAACACCCTGCCGGCCCTGATCCCGCCCCTGCGCGAGCGGGGCGACGACCTGTTCCTGCTTCTGGATCACTTCCGCCAAAAAAGCGGGGTGGATTTTGAGCTCTCTCCCCAGGTGCGTGGGCTTCTTGCCAGCCACCAGTGGCGCGGCAACATCCGGGAGCTGCGCAACGTGGTGGAATATTTCAGTTATACCGGCAACCAATTGATCCTGCCCGGCGATCTGCCTCCCACCTTCCGCTACCTGCCCCGGCAGGAGCTTCCGGGCGCAGCCGTGCCCGCCATTCCCGCCAGCGCCGCCCTTCCCGCGCCGGCGGTTGGCCCCGGCCCCGCGGCGGTGGATGCGGCAGCCCGCCGGTTCGTGCTGCACCAGCTCTATGCCGCCGATTGCCGCTGTGCGGCGCTGGGGCGCGAGGCCATTTTGCAGGCGGCCCGGGCCGAGCGCTTCCCCCTTTCCCAGCAGGAGGTGCGGCGCATTCTGGCCGCTCTTGCCGCCGAGGGGCTGGCCCGCGTCAGCCGGGGGCGGGGCGGCACCCGCCTCACCCCCCAGGGCCGCAGCGCCTGCCAGCGGGGCGCCCTGTGATCCCCGCCGCTTTTGGTCAAAGTTATCTCAACCAATTCCAACCAATTCTTTTGGTGCGATTTTTGAAACCGCTGGATGCCCTGGTCCTGGCCCTGCCCGGGACCAGGGCATTTTTGCCAAATCCATCTTTTGGTTTTTGTAAAGGCTTCCAAAATATTGGTATACCGAACAATTTCTCGTGGATATTTTTAACTTTTTCTTACTTTTGGCACGGAAATTGCTTAATTATTCAGCGACAGCCGTTTCATTTTTTTGAAACCGCTCCACACTTCATACAGCAGGAAAGGCAGGTATTCTAACCACATGAAATACGATTTCGACAAGGTCGTGGACCGCACCGGCAACCGGGCCGCCAAATACGACGAGCGCACAAAAAAGTTCGGCACCGATCAGGTGATCCCCCTTTGGATCGCCGACATGGACTTCCAGACCGCCCAGCCCATCATCGACGCGCTCACCGCCCGCGCGCAGGAGGGCATCTGGGGCTACACCAGCCGGCCGGCCAGCTACTTCCAGGCCATCTGCGGCTGGCAGCAGCGCCGCAACGGCTGGACCATCGACCAAAACCTTGTGAGCTGGAGCCTGGGCGTGGTGCCCGCGCTCAGCGCCCTGGTGCGGCTGTTCACGCCCGACGGCAGCAAGGTGCTCATCCAGACTCCCGTCTATTCGGAATTTTATGATGTGACCGAGGCCTGGAACCGCACCGTGGTGGAAAACCAGCTGGTGGAAAAGGACGGTAAATGGACCATCGACTGGGCCGACTTCGAGGCAAAGCTGCCCCAGGTGAGCATGTTCCTGCTGTGCAGCCCCCACAACCCCCTGGGCATCGTGTGGACCCGCGAAGAGCTCACCCGCATGGCCGGGCTGTGCCGTAAGCATAACGTGCTCCTGGTAAGCGACGAAATTCACTCCGACCTGGTCTTCCACGGCAAAAAGCACATTCCCACCGCCAGCCTTTCCCCCGAGACCGCGGCGCAGGTCATCACCTGCATCTCCGGCACCAAAACCTTCAACCTGGCCGGCCTGCAGGCCTCCACCACCGTGTTTCCGAACCTGCGCATGAAAGAGATTTTCGACAAGTTCTGGGCCTGCATGGACATTCACCGCAACAACGCCTTCAGCCTCACCGCCATGGAAACCGCCTTCAACGAGGGCGAGGAATGGCTGGAGCAGCTGCTGGAATACATCAGCGGCAACTTCGACTTCATCCGCAGCTACTGTGCCTCCCACATTCCCGGCGTCAAGCCCTCCCTGCCGGACGCCACCTATCTCGTATGGCTGGATTGCCGCGAGCTGGGCCTTTCCAATGAAGAGCTGCGCCGCTTCATGATCGAAAAGGCGGGCCTCGGCCTGAACGAGGGCTGCAGCTTTGGGCGCAGCCTGTCCGGCTACATGCGGCTGAACGCGGCCTGCCCGCGCAGTGTGCTGGAGCAGGCCCTAAAGCAGCTGGAAGCCGCGGTCCACGCCCTGTAAGTTTGGTTTTTTGCGGGCCCGGGCCCCGGGCGCGCTTTGGAACGCAACAAGAGAAAAGGAGAGTAAATCATGGCAAACAAAGCGACCAAGAAAAAATCCTTCTGGGACCAGTACAAGCTTCCCATCCTGCTGCTGGGCGGCATCGCCGTGGGCTCCATCCTGGGCATCATCTCCCCCGCCGCAGGCAAATTTGTAAAGCCCGTGGGCGACATCTTTTTGAACCTGCTGTTCACCATCGTGGTGCCGCTGGTGTTCGTGTCCATCGCGTCCGCCGTGGGCAGCATGATGAACATGAAGCGCCTGGGCAAGATCCTGGGCAGCACCATCCTCACCTTCCTCGCCACCGGCGCCATTGCCGGCGTGTGCGTGCTCACCTGGGTCAACATTTTCAGCCCCTCCGCCGGCACCAACATCCAGATGGGCGAGGCCGAGATGGGCGAGATGCAAAGCGCGGCCGACATGCTGGTCAACAGCCTCACCGTGAGCGACTTCCCCGATCTATTGAGCCGCAGCAACATGCTGCCCCTGATCGTGTTCGCCATCATCTTCGGCTTCTGCGTGTCCGCCTGCGGCGGCGATGAAAGCCCGGTGGGCAAGCTGCTGGCCAACCTGAACGAAATTGTGATGAAGTTCGTGGGGCTGATCATGGTCATCGCCCCCATCGGCCTGGGCGCCTATTTTGCAAACCTGATCGGCGAGTTCGGCCCCCAGCTTCTGGGCGATTACGGCCGCTCCATGGCCGTGTACTATCCCCTGTGCCTTCTGTACGTGCTCATCTTCTTCCCGCTGTACGCCCTGTTCGCCGGCGGTAAGCTGGGCGTAAAGCGCATGCTCAAAAGCATTTTCGCCCCCGCCGTCACCGCCTTTGCCACCCAAAGCTCGGTGGCTACCCTGCCCGTGAACAAGGAGGCCTGCGAGGAGATCGGCGTTCCCAAAGACGTGAGCGACCTGGTCCTGCCCCTGGGCGCCACCGCCCACATGGACGGCTCCGTGCTCAGCTCCATCGTCAAGATTGCCTTCCTCTTCGGCGTGTTCGGGATCCCCTTCACCGGTGTGGGCACCTATGGCATGGCCATCGTTGTGGCGGTCCTGTCCGCCTTCGTGCTGTCCGGCGCGCCCGGCGGCGGGCTGGTGGGCGAAATGCTCATCGTCAGCCTGTTCGGCTTCCCGGCCGAGGCCTTCCCCCTGATCGCAACCCTGGGCTTTTTGTTTGACCCTGCCGCCACCTGCCTGAACGCCTCCGGCGACACCATTGCCTCCATGATCGTCGCGCGCCTGGTCGAGGGCAAGGATTGGCTCAAAAACGCCGTGGCCGCCAAGACCGCCGCGGGCAAAGAAGCTTGATTTTTACGGCATACCTGCTATAATTAAAAACCGGCAGCCATCCTGTTGCAGGGTGGCTGCCGCGTATTGGAACCCTTATTTTTAGGAGGATAAACACCCATGAAGATCATCAATACCGAAAAAGCCCCCGGCGCCATCGGGCCCTACTCCCAGGGGTACGAGCTGAACGGCCTTGTCATCACCAGCGGCCAGCTGCCCGTGGACCCCGCCACCGGCGCCATGCCCCAGGGCATCGCCGCGCAGGCCGAATGGAGCTGCAAAAACGTGGGCGCCATTCTGGAGGCCGCCGGCGCCGGCTTCGACAAGGTGGTCAAGACCACCTGCTTTTTAGCCGACATGGGCGACTTCGCCGCGTTCAACGAGGTATACGCCAAATACTTTACCTCCAAGCCTGCCCGCAGCTGCGTGGCGGTCAAGGACCTGCCCAAGGGCGCGCTGTGCGAAATCGAAGCCATCGCTGAAAAGTAAAGCGGCTGCTCCCCGCAAAAAAGGACCGGTGCCGTCAGGCTCCGGTCCTTTTTATTTTTGCCGCTCAGCTGCGCGCGGCCTCACGGCAGGCGCTGCACAGCCCGTACAGATTCAGCGAATACCTCTGGATCGAAAGATCCGGCCGCGAGGCGATCGCCTGTTCAATGGGCGCTTTGTCCAGCTGCACATCCTCCACCCGGCCGCAGCAGGTGCAGTACAGGTGGTCGTGATCAGTCAGGGTGCGGTCAAACCGGTCGGCCATCCCGGGCATGGATACCCGGCGCACTCGGCCCATCTCCACCAGGCCGTTCAGGTTGCGGTACACCGTCCCCAGGCTGAGGCCCGGGCAGTCGTCCCGAATGGTGAGATAGATGTCGTCGGCGGTGGGGTGGTCGCACCGGCTCTGTACCTGGCGCAGCACCAGCTCCCGTTGGCGGGAATAGCGCATCAAAACGCACGCTCCTTTTCTGCCCCGCTTTTTCCAAAACCTGGTTTCGCGGGGTAAAATTCGCCTGTTACAGCGTATTTGCTGCTATAATAGTAATAGTTTTTATGTGCGTTGTCAAGGGCGGCGGCAATTTTTTACCGTCTTATTTGCCAGCCTCCCGCTTGATGCGCTCCCAATAGGCCCGGGCCGCCTGTTCGGTCTTATTCTCTCCCCACTCGTAATAGCGCGTGCCGGCCAGTGCGTCCGGCAGGTATTGCTGCTCCACCCAGTGGCCCGGGTGATCGTGGGGGTACTTGTAATGCTGCCCTTTCACCGCCGCATCCTCGCCGTCAAAATGCTTGTTCTGCAATTGGCGCGGCACCGGCCCGGAGCGGCCGCGCGCAAGGTCCGCCATGGCCGCGTTGATGGCCGCCTCCCCGGCATTGGATTTCGGGGCTGTGGCCACCAGAATGACCGCGTCGGCTAGGGGGATGCGCGCCTCGGGCAGGCCGATCATGTTGGCCGCGTCCACAGCCGCTTTCACAATGGGAATGATCTGCGGCCAGGCCAGGCCCACGTCCTCGCAGGCGCAGACCATCAGGCGGCGGCAGGCGCTCACCAGGTCGCCCGCTTCCAGCAGGCGGGCCAGGTAGTGCAGCGCCGCGTCCGGGTCCGAGCCGCGCATGGATTTTTGGTAGGCCGAAAGGATGTCGTAATGGTCGTCGCCCTCCCGGTCGTAGCGCATGGCGGTGCGGCGGGTGACCTGCCGGATCATGTCCAGCGTGATGTGCCTTGCCCCGTCCTCCCCGGGCGCGGCGGCGGACACCGCAAATTCCAGGCACCCCAGCGCCTTGCGCATATCCCCTCCGCAGCTCTCGGCCAGGTACCCCGCCGCCTCTGCGGGCAGCTCCACCGGCGCGCCCTCGTCCTGCGCAAGGCGCGCCAGGGCCTTTTTCAGCCCTTCTTCCACATCTTCGGGCGAAAGGGCTTTGAATTCAAACACCGTGCAGCGGCTCAAAAGGGCGTTGTAAATATAAAAATACGGGTTTTCGGTGGTGGATGCGATCAGCGTGACCGACCCGTCCTCAATGCACTCCAGCAGGCTTTGCTGCTGCTTTTTGTTCAGATACTGGATCTCGTCCAGATACAGCAGCAGCCCCTTTGCCCCGTGCAGGGTGCCGATCTCGGCCAGCACAGCCTTGATATCGCCCGTCGAGGCGGAAGTGCCGTTCAGCTTGTGCAGCCGCATGCCGCTGTTTTCGGCAATAATGCGCGCCACCGTGGTCTTTCCCACGCCGGAGGGGCCGTAAAAGATCATGTTGGGCACCCGCCCACTTTCCAGCGCCCTGCGGAACACGCATCCCTCGCCCAAAAGGTGCTTCTGGCCGCACACCTCCTCCAGCGCCGCCGGGCGCAGCCGCTGTGCCAGGGGTTCGCTCATACCAGGGCCTCCCTGCCCGGGCGCTCCACCGCGGCCTCGGCCGCCCAGTCCCCCAATTTTTTATCCGCGTACCCGGGGTTCAAAAACAGGTCGATGGCGTGCACCAGGCTGCGGTCCCAAAAATTCCACTCGTGCACGCCGTCCCACTCCATGTAGGTGTAATCCAGCGGCAGCGCCCGATCCCGCACAAACTCGCGGAAATTCTGATTCTGCTGGTAGATGTAATAGGGCTCCATGTCCTGCCGGCCCACGGTGCACAGCACCTTCGGCCGCTGCCCGGGCTCCAGCCCGCAGACCTGTTCCGCCAGGGCGAACAGGTCCCTTTCGGCCGGCAGGGCCAGCTCCGGGCCAAAGACCGGGGCCATCACCATGCGGGAGCGGGGGTCGCTTTGGGCAAAGCCCAGCATCGAGCGCATGTCCACCGCGCCGGAAAAGCTGGCGCAGCCGGCATACGCCTCCGGGTGCGTCAGCCCCAGCAGCAGCGCGCCGTAGCCCCCCATGGAAAGGCCGCACACAAAATTTTTCTCCCGCTGGGCGGGCAGCTGCACCATCCCGCCCAGCAGGGCCGGCAGCTCCTGGGTCAGCCAGGTATAGTAGGCCGGGCCGGCGGCCATATCGTTGTAAAAAGAATTTGCGGCGTCCGGGATCACCAGCGCAATGTTGTTGTCGGCCGCATAGCGCAGCGCGGCCGAAAAATTCACCCAGTCGTCGCCGTCGTTGGTAAAGCCGTGCAGCAGGGTGAACACCGCCCGCGGCGCCTGCCCCCGCCACAGGTCGATGTCGCCGGGCCAAAACAGGCGCACCGTGGTTGTGCCCGCCAGCGCCTGGCTTTTCAGTTTGCAGTCAAAGAACGCCATGATCTGTTATTCTCTCCTTGTTCTTTAAAGCGGTAAAAGGGCGGGCGGCACGAACGATGCCGCCCGCTCTGGGTCTCACTCATACAGGGGGAAGCGCTCCACCAGCCCGGCCACCCGGGCGGCTACCTGGGCCTTGCTGCCCTCAAAATCAAAAATGCAGTCGGCAATGCAGCCGGCGATCACGTCCATCTCGTCTGCGCCAAAGCCCCTGGTGGTCACCGCAGGCGTTCCCACCCGCAGGCCGCTGGTGATAAAGGGGCTGCGCTTTTCGCCGGGCACCGAGTTTTTGTTGGCGGTGATGTTCACCTCGTCCAGCTTTTGCTCCAGCTCCTTGCCGGTGCACTCCTGCGCCGAAAGGTCGATCAGCATCATGTGGTTGTCGGTGCCGCCGCTCACCAGCTCCACGCCCCGGGCCTTCAGCCCTGCGGCCAGCGCCCCGGCGTTCTCCACGATGTTCCTGGCATAGGTGCGGAACGCGGGCTTCAGCGCCTCGCCAAAGCACACCGCCTTTGCGGCGATCACATGCTCCAGCGGGCCGCCCTGCGTGCCGGGGAAAATGGCCTTGTTCACCTTTTTGGCAATCTCCTCGCTGTTGGTCAGGATCATGCCGCCCCGGGGCCCCCGCAGGGTTTTGTGGGTGGTGGTGGTCACCACATCCGCATAGGGCAGCGGGCTTTGGTGCACCCCGCCGGCCACCAGGCCCGCAATGTGCGCCATGTCCACCATCAGCAGCGCGCCCGCCTCGCGGGCGATTTCAGCCAGGGTGTCAAAGCGCAGCGCCCGCGGGTAGGCCGAAGCCCCCGCCACGATCATCTTGGGCCGCACCGTCAGGGCCTGCCGGCGCAGGGCCTCGTAATCCACATAGCCGTTTTCGTCCACTCCATAGGAAACAAAATTGTAGTTTTTGCCGCTCATATTCACCGGGCTGCCGTGGGTCAGGTGCCCGCCGGCCGCCAGGTCCATGCCCAGAATGGTATCCCCCAGCTCCAGCAGGGCAAAATACACTGCCAGGTTTGCCTGCGCGCCCGAGTGGGGCTGCACGTTCGCAAACTCCGCGCCAAACAATTCACACGCCCGGCGGATGGCCAGGTTCTCCACCTCATCCACGTAGGCGCAGCCCCCGTAATAGCGGTGGGCAGGGTACCCCTCGGCGTACTTGTTGGTCAGCACGCTTCCCATGGCGGCCATCACGGCCGGGCTCACGATGTTCTCGCTGGCAATCAGCTCAATGTTGCGGCGCTGGCGCAGCAGTTCCCGCTGCATCGCCATGGCAAGCTCCAGATCCTGGCTGCCCAAAAAGCCAATGGTATCCATCATATCCCCGTACATATTCACCCGCTCCTCTCAAAGCTCCGGCCCGGGGTGCGCCCGGCCCATGTTTCTTATCATTATACCCCATGTGGCCCCGGGAAACAAGCGTTTCTCTGTGTTCCTTCAATTCGCAAAGTAAATCCATCACATAAAATCCATCCAAATCGGGAGGCTTGAAAACATGACTAATTGATAAAATAAAAGCCCACATAATCCTATCATGCCAATAGGATTATGTGGGCAAACAAAACTCCTAATTAACGCCCCCTCGTGCCGGTTACAAACTTGGTTCAAAGATAGGTTTGTAACCGGCCAGCATATATAAAAGCAGCGGAACAGACCTTTTATTTGTTTACATTAATGCTGGGTAGTTACCCAGTCAATAATTACTTTTAACATTTCCATTACTGCTGTTACCGTTTTGGCAAAAGCAGTAATGACTAGCAAAATTTCAATAAGCTACATCATGGTCTATCCCCCTTTCATAATATGGAATAAAAATTGTCACTCTTATAGCACTCACTTCTTCCTTATGTAAACAAAATCAGGCTGTTTCGCTGCTTTTTTCGCAAGATACTTTTGCGTGGTATTTTAGTAAAGCGTCATGATATAATAACTCACATTTTC
The DNA here is from genome assembly GCA_022835495.1 of Oscillospiraceae bacterium. Classification (NCBI taxonomy): domain Bacteria; kingdom Bacillati; phylum Bacillota; class Clostridia; order Eubacteriales; family Oscillospiraceae; species Oscillospiraceae bacterium. The sequence goes on along the minus strand of BQOK01000001.1, from coordinate 1,663,580 downwards.
AAAACACCCCATTTTCCTTCCATAAAAGCACAAATGACACAGAGCTATTTGCTCTGTGTCATACGTTTCTTACAAAATTCCAATTTTTAAGCACTGCTCCATCGGAATTTTGTACATTATACCATAAAATCGGGCTTTTGTCAAATTTTGTTTTAGAGGCTATCCCTTTCATCCAAATTCTGTGCTTTGTTATAAGCCAGATACGCTTCTATAATTTCTTGAATGGTGTGCTGTTGTTTTAGGGTCAATCCAGTAACGTTCAGTACATAAGTGTTACTACATCCCAGCAAATTGTCTGTGCTCACATGGAACAATTGAGCAATTTTTACGAGAATGTCATAAGAGGGAAGTCTGGAACCATTCTCATAAGAGGAAACCGTAGACTTTGCGACGTTGATTCTGGAAGCAAATTCTTCCTGTGTAATATTTCTCGCCATTCTTAGCGATTTTATCTGATTCCCAACCGTGTTCCCGTCCATAAGCTCCCCTCCCCCTGTGTAAATTCTACAGGATACACAAACGCTATTGGTAAACAAAAGTTATACACTTAGTTTGACAGAGTATGTGTATAAATGTTATACTTATAGTGAACAAAGGGGGGTGTAATTATGATTCGGGTATGTAAAAACGATAAGGAATCGGTACTTGCTTTAGTGCGGCAGGGGAAGCTGGATGCTGCCGCATTAAGCTCTACAAACTTGGTTGATGAAATTATTCTGTCGATGTACAAACACGGTGTTCTTCAATGTCTTGATACGCAAATTCGTGATAAACGAGCAGACAATATCACCATTCCTTTCAATCTGATATGGGCTTCTGCGATTGCCGCAAAGATGAAAGTACGAACCAGTCTGTCCGACATTCCATTTGCGATTACAGACCACAGAACACTTGCTGAACTTGGATATACGCTCTATGACCCAGGAGGCATATATTCGGGTCTTATGCGGGAAGGAAGTCTGCGCTTCCTTTTAAACAAATATAGCTGGACCGAAATGATTGACGCCTATAGAAGAACAGTTCAGCAACAAATTATTCCCGCATTGGGTGCTGCTCCCAACATTCATATTTTGGATTGTACTCCCTTGGAAGTGAACCTGAACAATTCTCGTTATGAAAATTCGGGAGTTGGGGTTAACAAATATGGCGATACGGCGCGGGGCTATAGCATGTTAACAATGCGCGGCCTTTATAAAGATAGTGGAGTAATTGAAGAATTTTTTGTTGCTCCATTAAATATGCCAGACTCAACCTTTGGAAGCATAGTTCTGAAATATACGCCTGTACTAAATCCAGGGGATATTCTTATAAACGACAGAGGATTCCTTTCCAGAAAAACTCTAAACGACATGAAAAATGTTCGTGAGGTAGATACTTATATCCCCTTAAAAAGGAACATGACAGCATATAAATTTGCCGTTCAAGTTGCTACGGAACAAAACAAATGGGAAGCACATCCAAACAAGAAACGACCGCAACAGCGAATTACATTGGTGAAGAATATCGGCGGCCTATGGGAAAGTGACAACCCAGCCGAGGATGTTGACCTGAATGGGTGTGTCGTGTGGGATACAAAAACGAACCAATACTTTGTGTTTGTTACTACTGACCTTGGAAAATCAGCCAGGGAAATTGTAAAAATATATGAGTTACGGCCTGAAATTGAAGAAGATTATCGACAGCTCAAGGAGTTCTGGAAGATTGAAGATTTTAAAAGTACACAGTTCAATGTTATCTGCTTCCATATCGTGTGTGTGCTCTTTGGATACCTGTTCTTCCAGCTTTATACCATGCTTCCAGACGGGGAAGCATTTGCTGGGCGTTCCCTACCGGTTGTGCTGAAAAACTACACACCAAGGTTGCTTGGATATGTTGTTCTGTACGCTGGATACTACTTTGGGATTTTCAGTCTGGTAGAGCTGCTACGACTATATGCGGAGTGCGATAAAACCATCAAGCCAACAATAGAAGAAGTCTTGGGCGAGCTATAGGTTTAGGAGGGATATTGAATGTCTGAAACTGAAAATGTTGAATTGGAAAATTCAGAAGTTTTATTTAAAGAGCGTAAAGAAAAAAGAAAAAAAATAATTTTTGCTGTTATACCTTCCATATTGTTTGCCGGTATAATAGTTCTATGGATTATTTCGAGTGTGCGTTGCGAAAAAAATTATATACTGATGAAAGAGTATTTTGAGGCCAATAATTATCAAGAAGTTTTACATATTATAAGTCGTGCCGAAATAAGGAATTATAAAGATACTTCGGTTTTTTATGAGGCAAGTTATTCAGCGATTAAAGCACAAGAAAATGAGGAAAAATACCAAAAAGTGTTAGAAGCACATTCAAAGATGAAACAAATCCCGTTTAAAGAATTAGAAGATTTTTTACTTGATGCAATTAGCCTAGAAGTAGAAGATTATAAAGATTCGGGACAAATGGCATCTGACTTTTCCAATTATTTTACATTGGCAGAAGAAATATGGAATGATTATGCTGATATAGCATATGAACATGCTCTTGATATGAGTACAAACCAAGTTGAAAAATATGCGCAAAATGTGTTGAGCAAAAAATACGATTTATCGGGATTTGAAATTCAGCGAATATATATATGGTGGCATGACTATGTGGCCGAATCAGGTTTGTTTGTTCATTATGATGATTAATATTTATAGGGTAACTAAAAATCTCGTTGTCGAAACACAGAAATTACCACTGTAAAAGCATATCTATAAATTAGAATGGAGAGGCGAAAAGTGAAGTGCAAAATGAAAGCAACCACAACAAAACTAGTTTGTATTCTGACAATGATAATATTACTTATGGGACTTTCTTCTTGCGCCGGGAAAGTGCCGTCAGAATATATCGACGCAATCAATGTTTATAAAAACGACTTGAAAGACCCAGCTTCCATGCGAATATATGGAGATATTATCGTAGAAAATTTCGCCAATGATTCACAGGTTATTTCCATGAGATGCGATGCTAAAAACGGATATGGCGCATATAACGGAAAACATACTATTGAAATCATGATAGCACCAGGTATGGATACTGTATATTGGGATAGTGACTCTAGCAACTTTCTTGATATAGCAAATATATACGAAACATTAGAATCATTATCTGCGGAAGGAAAAAAAGCGGTGCTTAAAGACTCTGAAATAACTTTTGATGTAGTAAGCGGCAAAGAAGTAGCAAAAATAATCGGAGCGGAATACCTTTCGACCTAAACAAACAATCTTTCTAGTGAAGTGACTAAAACTTTGCTGTAACTTATAAAACGGTGTAGAATATTCTACACCGTTTTATAACAGCCCGTTTTACTTTGCGAATTGAAGCTGTGTTCCGCCCGCCGGTGGGCCGGATTGTGAAATCCCTGTAAAATATGGCCGTTCTGCCCTTTTTGTGTTGACTTTGCCTTCCCGTTGGGGTATAGTGGAGCCAGTTGAAAAGGGAGTAGTTCACGACGCTTTGCCAACATCACGGCTTCTTTGGGGCCTGGCAGGGCGTGCCGTTTTGCGGTAACAAGACTTTTCGGCAGCGTTTGCTTTGGGCAGATTCGCTGGCGGAAGGTCTTTTTTCTTTTTCCGCCGCGTTTTCCGCCCGGGTTTTGCCCATCCTGTCAAAAGAAAAGGAGCGCAGTGTAATGAAAAAAGAGCTGTATGAACTCACCCCTGCTCAGGCCCTGGAGCGGCTGGGGGCTTCCGAAGGCGGCCTGGCCGCTGCCGAAGCCGCCCGGCGCCTGGAAGAACACGGCCCAAACCAGCTTGCCGAGGGCAGGAAAAAACGTCCTCTTCAGGTATTCTTTGAGCAATTCAAAGACCTGCTGGTGATTATTTTGATCCTTGCGGCCCTCATTTCGCTGGCGGCCGGCGGCGGCGAAAGCACCCTTGTCATCGTTGCCGTGCTGCTGCTCAACGCGGCGCTGGGCACCGTGCAGTATTTCAAGGCCGAGCGCTCCATGGAAAGCCTCAAGGCCCTTTCCAGCCCCACAGCCAAGGTGCTGCGGGGCGGTGAGCGGGTCGAACTCCCCTCGCCCCGCCTGGTGCCCGGGGATATCGTTTTTCTGGAAGCGGGCGACCTGGTGGCGGCAGACGGCCGGCTGCTGGAATGTCACTCCCTCAAGGTGGACGAGAGCTCTCTCACCGGCGAATCCGAGCCGGCGGAAAAGAACGTGCAGGCCCTCAGCGGCGGCCAGCCCCCCCTGGGCGACCAAAAATGCATGGTGTTTTCCGGCTCGCTGGTAACCTACGGCCGCGCGGTCATGCTGGTCACCTCCACCGGCATGGATACAGAGCTGGGCCGCATTGCCCGGCTGATGGGGCAGACCCAGCAGCGCAGGACCCCCCTGCAAAAAAGCCTCGACGATTTTTCCGGCAAGCTGGCGGCCGTGATCCTCGCCATCTGCGCGCTGGTGTTCGCCCTGTCCTTCTTTCGCGGCCAGCTGGGTCTGGTGGATTCGCTCATGTTCGCCGTGGCCCTTGCCGTGGCGGCCATCCCCGAGGCGCTGGGCAGCATCGTGACCATCGTGCTGGCCCTGGGCACCCAAAAAATGGCCCGTCAAAACGCCATCATGAAAGACCTGAAATCGGTCGAGAGCCTTGGCAGCGTCTCGGTCATCTGTTCCGACAAAACCGGCACCCTGACCCAGAACCGCATGACCGTGCAGCAGGCCTGGGTGGGGGGCGAGCTGCTCCCCTGCTCCGCGCTCCAAACCCAAAACGCCGCTCAAAGCCGCCTGCTGGACATCGCGCTTTTGGCCTGCGACGCCACCCTCAATCCGGACGGCGGCGCCGTGGGCGATCCCACCGAAATCGCCCTTGTGCGCTGGGGCGATTCCGTGGGCCGGCCGGCTGCGGCCCTGCGCGCCGCGCATCCCCGCCTGGAAGAGCTGGCCTTCGACTCTGACCGCAAGCTCATGAGCGCCCTGTTCCTTGTGGGCGGCGTTCCCACCCTTTACACCAAGGGCGCCATGGACGTGCTGCTGGCCCGCTCCACCCACGTGCTCACCGCACAGGGCCCCGTTCCCCTCACCGAGGAATGGCTGCAGCGCATCACCCGGGCCAACAACGCCTTTTCCGGGCAGGGCCTGCGGGTGCTCGCCTTCGGTTTCCGCCCGCTGCCCCAGGCCGGCCCCCTGCGCCTGGAAGACGAGCAGGGCTACACCTTCGCCGGGCTTGTCTCCATGATGGACCCGCCCCGCCCCGAAAGCATCCAGGCCGTGGCCGACGCAAAACGAGGCGGCATCCGCACCATCATGATCACCGGCGACCACAAGGTCACCGCCACTGCCATTGCCCGGCAGATCGGCATTTCCGCCCAGGGTGACCTCTCGCTGGACGGCGCCGAACTGAACGCCATGAGCGACGCCCAGCTGGACGAAGCCCTGCCCCGCATCTCGGTCTATGCCCGGGTGGCCCCCGAGCACAAGATCCGCATCGTCGAGGCCTGGCAGCGCCGGGGCTGTGTGGTGGCCATGACCGGCGACGGCGTGAACGACGCCCCCGCCTTAAAGCGGGCCGACGTGGGCGTCGCCATGGGCGTCACCGGCACCGAGGTCAGCAAGGACGCAGCCTCCATGATCCTGGCCGACGACAACTTTGCCACCATTGTAAAGGCGGTTGTCAACGGGCGGGGCGTGTTCGCAAACATCAAAAACGCCGTGCAGTTTCTGCTCTCGGGCAACACGGCCGGCATCCTGGCCGTGCTTTACGCTTCGTTTGCCTCCCTGCCCGCCCCCTTCGCGCCGGTCCACCTTTTGTTCATCAACCTTCTTACCGACAGCCTGCCCGCCATCGCCATCGGCACCGAGGCCGCCCGGCCCGGCCTGCTGGACCAGCCCCCCCGCGATCCCACCCGCCCCCTTCTAGACCGGCCGCTGCTCCTCACCGTCCTGGGGCAGGGGCTGCTCATTGCGGCGGCCACCCTGGCCGCTTTTTACCTGGGGTATCAGGGCGGCAGCGCGGCCCTGGCCAGCACCATGGCTTTTGCCACCCTCACCCTGGCGCGCCTGTTCCACGGGTTCAGCTGCCGCGGCCCCGAGCCGCTTTTCCGGCTTGGCTTTCGCGGCAACCGCCTTTCCCTGCTGGCGTTCGGCGGCGGGGTGGCCCTGCTGGCAGCCGTGCTGTTCCTGCCCGGCCTGCGCACGCTGTTCCTGGCCGTCCCCCTCACCGGCGCGCAGCTGGCCCAGGTGGCGGGCCTTGCGTTTGCCCCCACCGCCCTCATCCAGCTCCTCAAATCCCTGCGCGTTTTTCTTTGCTCCCGCGGGCGCAAAACTGCCGATTGCAATAAATAAGAATCCATGCTATAATTGCCGTAAAAGCTCATAAAAGAGGGATAAACATGACCAAAAAGGCATTGGCACTGGAAGTGATCGGGCGCCTGAAGCAGGCATACCCCCTGGCGGAATGCACGCTGGATTACGAGCACGCCTGGCAGCTCCTGGTGGAGGTTCGGCTGGCCGCGCAGTGCACCGACGCGCGGGTGAACATCGTGGTGCAGGAGCTGTTCGCAAAGTATCCCGGCGTAAAGGCCCTGGCGGATGCCACCCCGGAAGAGATCGAGGCCATTGTAAAGCCCTGCGGCCTGGGCCGCTCCAAAGCGCGGGATATCAGCCTGTGCATGCGCAAATTGCGCGATGAATATAATTGCCAGGTCCCGGATGATTTCGATGCGCTGCTGGGCCTGCCCGGCGTGGGCCGCAAAAGCGCCAATCTCATCATGGGCGATGTGTTCGGCAAGCCCGCCATCGTCACCGATACCCATTGCATCCGCCTGGTCAACCGCATCGGCCTGGTGGACGACATCAGGGAGCCCAAAAAGGTCGAGATGGCCCTGTGGAAGATCATTCCTCCCGAAGAGGGCAACGATCTGTGCCACCGGTTCGTGCTCCACGGCCGCGCCGTGTGCGACGCCCGCAGGCCCAACTGTGCGGCCTGCTGCCTGGCCGGCGTGTGCAAAACCGGCACGGCCCTGCTCGCGGCCCAGGCCGCCGAAAAAGAGCTGCAAAAGGCTTGACAAACCCGCCCCGCCCGGCTTATACTGGTCGCGGACATAAAAACAGGGGCGCTGGGGGCCATCCCCGGCTGAGATCAGGGCAAATTGCAGCTCTGGGTCACCTTGAACCTGATCCGGGTAATGCCGGCGTAGGAAGTTTGAGGATAAGGAACGCTGAAAGCGCGCCCTGTGTGTTTGTGCACATGGGGCGCGCTGTTTTGTTTTTATGTACTATTTTTTGAAAGGTCGTAGATCTGCTATGACAAGACCCGCCTCCAAAACCCGCGTGCTGGTAGAGTGCGCACTCATGATCGCCCTGGGCACCATTCTGGGCTTTATCCCGGTGTTCGAGCTGCCGCACGGCGGCTCCATCACCCTGGTAAGCACGCTGCCCATCGTGCTGGTAAGCTTCCGGCACGGGGTCAAATGGGGCACCCTCACCGCCTTCATCCACAGCCTCATCCAACTGCTGCTGGGCGTAAAAAACCTGGCCTATTGCCAGACCACCGGGGCCGTCGTGGGCTGTATCCTTCTGGACTACGTCGCCGCCTTTACCCTGCTGGGCCTGGCCTGTGTCGTGGCAAAGCCCTTTAAAAACCGGCTGCTCGGGGTGGGCGCGGGCACGCTGGCGGTGTCGCTGGTGCGGTATTTATGCAGCTTTTTGTCCGGCTACATCGTCTGGAAAGACTACGGCTATGCCTTTGAGTGGATGACCCAGTTCGGCTGGGGCCAAAGCATCTCCTCCCTGGGCGAAAACGCTCTGTGCTGGCTGTACAGCGCGGTATACAACGCCACCTACATGCTGCCGGAAGCCGTGCTCACCGTGTTGGCCGCGGTCATCCTGTGCAGGCTTGCCCCCCGGCTCTTTCAGCCGCAGGCATAAGGGAACACCGCAAGGCCCCCCGCCGATCCCGGCGGGGGGCCTTGCTTTGCCTATTCCTCGCCCTCGGCTCTGCCCACGTTTTTCCCGGCCCGCTTGGCCCGGTACATCGCTTTATCGCTGCGGGTGCGCAGCATTTCCAGGCTTCCCGCCGCGGCGCAGTCCAAATGCTCCCATCCCAGAGCCATATCCACAGCCTCCCGCTGCAGCGCCGCCTCCAGCTGGCTGAACAGCCGCTCTGCACAGGGCTTTTGCATCCCCGTCGCCAGCAGGCAGAACTCATCGCCGCCAACACGGTATACCTCGGCCCGGCCGGTGCAGCTTGCCGCCAGCACCCCCGCCGCCTTGCGCAGCAGCCTGTCCCCCGCCACATGCCCGTAAGCGTCGTTCACGGCTTTCAGGTCGTTCAGGTCCAGGCTGGCAATGGCAACGCTCTCCTCGGCGCTTTTCAGCGCTTCCAGGCGCTCTTCAAAGGCCAGCCGGTTCGCCGCCCCGGTCAAAGGGTCCGTATACGCCAAACGTTTATACCGTTCCGCCTGCTGGCGCAGGCAGCGCAAACGCTCTGCATACACCCCCCGCAGGATCAGCCACAGCGCCAGCCAGGATGCCGCCGCCAACCCAAACCACACAAGCCACCCCACCGGCCCCGCCCCCTTTTGTGATATTATACATCATTTTTCACTGTATGTATAGTAACTATTTATATGAGAATTATAACCCTGTAACGGCCCATGTAGGATTAAGCTGAGGTGATAAAAATGCCGGAACAGGGTGTTATGTTGATGCAGAGTTATGGAAAAGTAACCCTAAAGCTCGCCGCGCTGATGGATGCGCGGGGTATAACCCGCAACCGCCTTGCCCGCCTGGTGAACACCCGGTACGAGGTGGTCGACAAGTGGTACAAGGGCCATGTGGAAAAGCTGGATCTGGATGTGCTTGCCCGGGTGTGCTTCGTGCTGGGGTGCAGCGTGCAGGATCTTTTGGAATACACCGAAACGTAAGGCTTTTCCTCTTTTGCAGCCGCCCGCTTGGCTGCCGGGCCCCGCTCTGCAACCGGCGGTTGCGCAAATGGAAAAGGCGGGTGGTGGCTTTTTTGCGGCCTTTTTGTTATCATGAGCACACAGAAATAACAGAGAGGGGGCGACGCCCGTGACCATCGGGCAACGCATCGCCGCGCTTCGCAAGGCGGCGGGCCTGTCGCAGGAGGCGCTGGCCGCACAGCTGGGGGTGAGCCGCCAGGCCATTGGAAAATGGGAGGCGGACGCCAGCCTTCCCGGCATCGACAATCTCCAGGAACTGGCCAAAACATTGGGTGCAAGCTGCGACGAGCTTCTTACCGGCGCGCCGCCCGCCCAGGCGGGCGCGGTGGGGCCGGTGCCCGCCCGGGAGCCGGTCCTTTCGCTGGCAGGCGCCAAGGCCCTGCTGGCGGAAGAACAGCGCGCCGGCCAAAAAAGGCATATTCCATTGTATGCGGCGCTTATAGGCCTGGTTGCCTTGATTTTGGCCGCTGTTTGTGTGATTTTTTATTACACCGGCGCGGTGCGCCGTATGCAGAGCCAGGTGGCGGCCCTCTCGGGCCGGGTCGACGGGCTGGACCAGCGCATCGACCAGCGCATCGGGTCGATCGAGAGCAGCATTCGCCAAAGCCTCGAAGAGCAGGCCAGCCTCGTGGCAAACTGGAACCTTTCCTATGGCGCCTATTCCCCAGGTACTGCCACCGCCGGGGTCCGGGTGCAGGCCACCCCCAAAACCCTGGCCGAGGGCATGACCGCGGCCTTTTTGTTCACCATGAGCGACGGGCGCGCCATAACGGCCGACGCCTCGCTGGAAAACGGCGTTTTTACCGCTGCCGCCTCGCTGCCCCTCGCCGAAGGTTTTTCCCTGAACGTGAGCTTTTTCCAAAACGGTATCAGCCAAAACCAGCAGCTCACCGAGGAACACGATTTCAAGGGGCGCTACAGCTACAGGGTCACTCCCGGCATGCTGCCGCCCCCCTCGGCCCGCTACTCCAGCCTCAGCCCCGACATCTTCTACACGCGCGAGGCCTGCGAGCTGCCCCTGGAGGTGGAGCTTCCCTTCCTGGATGGCGAGCTGCTTGCCCAGCCGGTCAGGGGCACGCTGGCCCTCACCCTGGGCGGCGAGGTGGTGGAAGAGGTGGATTTTTCTTTTACCGACAATGTGGACGCCTTCTATCCGGACAGCACGCAGGGCTTTGGCCGCGCATATTACACCGTCCGCCTTTCTTTGGAAGAAAAGACCTTCACCCTTCCCTGGAAGGATGAATACGAAAACGGCGGCTGGCCCGAAGGTTTTTACACCCTCACTGTAACAGACAGCCTGGGCGTGGATGCGCCCCTGCTGAGCAGCCTCACCGGGTGGGATATCCCCGCCATCCCGGTTTCCTGAACTCCCTTTCTGTTTTCATCCTTTCTCCCAAAATACCCCGTTCTTTCCCGCAATTTTTCAGATCTGCCCCGGCGCATGGGTTGCGCCGGGGCAGATCTTTGATTATACTAAGAAAAGATGCTTTGATAGAGGGCATGAAATGTGAGCAAAGAAGGGAAAGCAATGTTTGAGATCCTTGAGCGCACGGCGCTGAACCCCACCGTTACCCGCATGGTGATCTCCGCCCCGCTGATCGCCAAAAAGGCGCAGCCGGGGCAGTTCGTCATTCTCCGCGCGGGCGAAACTTCCGAGCGCATCCCCCTCACCGTGGCCGACTACGACCGCGCGGCGGGCAGCGTGACCATCATCTTCCAGTTGGTGGGCGCCTCTACCATGGAGCTGGACCGCCTTCGCCCCGGCAGCTGCCTGCACGACTTTGTGGGCCCCCTGGGCCGCCCCACCGAATTGGAGGGGCTGAAAAAGGTGGCCGTGGTGGGCGGCGGCGTGGGGGGCGCCATCGCCTATCCCATCGCCAAAAGGCTGCACGAGCTGGGCTGCACGGTGCACAGCATCGTGGGCTTTCGGTCCAAGGACCTGGTGATCCTGGAAAACGAGTTCCGCGCCGTGAGCGACGAGCTCATCCTCGTCACCGACGACGGCAGCCACGGCCGCAAGGGCGTGGTCACCGCCCCGCTGGAAGAGCGGATCCTGGCCGGCGAAAATTACGACCGGGTCATCGCCATCGGGCCGCTCATCATGATGAAATTCGTCTGCCTCACCACCAAAAAACACGGCGTCCCCACCGTGGTGAGCATGAACCCCATCATGATCGACGGCACCGGCATGTGCGGCGGCTGCCGCCTTTCGGTGGGCGGCGAGACCAAATTCGCCTGTGTCGACGGCCCCGACTTCGACGGCCACCTGGTGGATTTCGACGAAGCCATGCAGCGCGGCGCCATGTACAAAGAGTTTGAGGCCCACGCCCGCACGGCCGCCTGCAATCTGTTCCAAAAGGAGGTGCTGTGAACATGCCCCAGCGCAACATGGACCCCCAGCGCTGCCCCATGCCCAGCCAGCCCCCCGAGGTGCGCAGCAAAAATTTCAGCGAGGTGGCCCTGGGCTATACCGCCGAAATGGCGGTGGCCGAGGCCAAGCGCTGCCTTTCCTGCAAGAACAGGCCCTGCGTTTCCGGCTGCCCGGTGGGCATCGACATCCCGGCCTTTGTGGCCAAAATCGCCGCAGAGGATTTTGAGGGCGCTTACCAGGTGCTGGCGGCCAGCAGCTCTCTGCCGGCCGTGTGCGGCCGTGTGTGCCCCCAGGAAAACCAGTGCGAGGGCCGCTGCGTGCGCGGCATAAAGGGCGAGAGCGTGGGCATCGGCCGGCTCGAGCGCTTTGCCGCCGACTGGCACCGGCAGCACGTTTCCGCCTCCCCCGCCCTGCCTGCGAAGAACGGTCACAAGGTAGCCGTCATCGGGGCGGGGCCCAGCGGCCTCACCGCCGCGGGCGATCTTGCAAAGCGCGGCTATCAGGTCACCGTGTTCGAGGCGCTGCACCTTGCGGGGGGCGTGCTGGTCTACGGCATCCCCGAGTTCCGGCTGCCCAAGGCCATTGTCCAGCAGGAGATCGACGGCCTGAAAGCCCTGGGGGTCGAGATCCGCACCAACATGGTCATCGGCAAGGTGCTCACCATCGACGAGCTGCTGGATGAATACGGCTATGCGGCGGTGTACATTGCCAGCGGCGCGGGCCTGCCCCGCTTTATGAACATCCCGGATGAAAGCCTCAAAGGCGTGTATTCGGCAAACGAATACCTCACAAGGGTGAACCTGATGAAGGCCTACCAGCCCGGCAGCGCCACTCCCATCCAGAAAAGCCGCAGCGTGGCGGTGGTGGGCGGCGGCAACGTCGCCATGGACGCCGCCCGCAGCGCCAAGCGCCTGGGCGCCGAGACCGTGTACATCGTGTACCGGCGCGGCATGAACGAGCTTCCCGCCCGCAAAGAGGAGGTGGAGCACGCCCAGGAAGAGGGCGTGGTGTTCCGCCTGCTGGCAAACCCGGTGCGGGTGCTGGGCAACGAAAACGGCTGTGTAACGGGCCTCGAGTGTGTGGAGATGGAGTTGGGCGAGCCGGATCAGAGCGGCCGCCGCCGCCCGGTGGAAAAGGCGGGCAGCAATTTTGTGCTGGAAGTCGACACCATGATCATGTCCATCGGCACCAGCCCCAACCCCCTGCTGCGCACCACCACGCCCGGCCTCGAGGCCGACCGGCGGGGCTGCATCGTCACCGACGGCGCGGCAGGCCGCACCAGCCGCGAGGGCGTGTTCGCCGGCGGCGACGCGGTCACCGGCGCCGCCACGGTCATCCTGGCCATGGGCGCCGGCAAAGAGGCGGCCGCCGCCATCGACGCCTACATACAGGGCAAGTCCAAATAATTTCCCTCCGGCCCGGCAGGCATGCCGGGCCCTTTTCTTTTTCGTTTCACGGCTGTTTTTTCGCAAAAATTATGGTATACTTTGTAAAAAGTATGATTTTTCGCAGGGGAGGCAACGGAATAATGGCGAGAACGAAAAACGGCGACCAGGGGCCCCTGGGGGGCGCGGTCATCAGCCAGCAGATCGCCGCCCAGCTGCTGGCCGAGCTGCGCACCGGCTGCTATGCCGCCTGCCGGCGTCTGCCCGCCGAGGTGGAGCTGGCAAGCCGCCTGGGGGTAAGCCGCACCGTCATTCGGGATGCGCTGGCCGAGCTGGAGCGCGAGGGCTATGTGGAGCGGGTGCGCGGCATCGGCACGGTGGTGAACCGGCAGATCGTGGCCCTGGCCAGCCGGTTGGACCAAAAGTTCGAGTACAACGCCATGATCCGGGCGGCGGGCTACACCCCCCATGCCGACAGCGTCACCCTCCAGCGCGAGGTGGCCGACAGCCATCTCGCCGCGCGGCTGGGCCTTGAGCCCGGCCAGCCGGTGCTGGTGGTGCGCAAGCGGGTTTTGGCCGACCGGCAGCCCGTGATCTGGTCGGTGGACTATCTTCCGGCGGCCCTGTTTCCGCCCGTGGCCGTGGAGCGGCTGGATTTTGCCCGCCCCATCTTTGATATCCTGGAAGAGGTCTGCGGTGTGGCCGTCACCAGCACCGTGGCCCATGTGAACGCCGTAAACGGCGACGCAGCCGTGCGCCAAACGCTGGCCGTGCCCTCTCATGAGGCGCTTCTGCTCCTGGACGAAGTCAGTTTTTCCAAGCTCACAACCCCCGTCATGTATTCCCTTTCCTACTACACCAACTTTTTCGACTTTGCGCTGCTGCGCAAAAAAGTGTAGCAGCCCGGCGCAGCGTTTTTTGCAGCCAAAAAGGCCCGGCGTGCCGCCTGTTTGCGGCACGCCGGGCCTTTTTCTGTTTTACTACACGGTGGCCGGGTCCATCTGCGCGGTGTCGCCGCTCTCCAGCACCACCTGGCCCTCCCGCACACAGGCGGTAAAGCTCTGGCCGGGCCGGGCGCTGCCGCTGGCAATGCTGTCGGCCAGGGCCTGTTCCACCGCCCGGCTCACCTGGCGGCGCAGCTCCCGCGCGCCATAGGCCTGGCGCTTTTTCTTTGCCAGCGCGGCCGGCAGCTCCGGGCTGTGGCGCAGCTGGTAGCCGTTTTTTTGGGCGCGCTGCTCCAGCTCCCCCAGCATCTGCTCCGCAATCCGCGCCATATCCGGTTCCGACAGCGCGCTGAACACCACCACCTCGTCCATACGGCCCAAAAGCTCGGGCCGGAAGTAGCGTTTCGCCTCGCCCAACGCCTGCTGGCGCTGGTGCTCCGCCACCGCCGCCTCACCGCCGCCAAAGCCCACCAGCCCCCCCTGGCCGGAAAGGTATTTCGCCCCCAGGTTCGAGGTCAGCAGCACAATGGTATTGCAGAAATTGGCCTTGCGCCCCATGGAGTCGGTGAGCTGCCCGTCCTCCAGAATCTGCAAAAGCAGGTTCTGCACGTCCGGGTGCGCCTTCTCGATCTCGTCGAACAGCACCACCGCATACGGGCGGCGGCGCACCGCCTCGGTCAGCAGCCCGCCCTCGCCGTGGCCCACATAGCCCGGGGGCGCGCCGATCAGCTTTGCGGCGGCGTGCGCCTCCATATACTCGCTCATATCAAACCGCACCAGCGCCTTTTCCGTGCCGAACCAGTGGCGTGCCAGGGCCCGGGCCAGGTGGGTTTTGCCCACGCCGGTGGGGCCCAAAAACAGCATGGCCCCCATGGGGCGGCCCGCCTCCCGCAGGCCGGTGCGCGCGCGGCGGATGGCCCCCGCCACCGCCTTCACCGCCTGTTCCTGGCCCACCACCGTTTCGGCAAGGCGCTCCTCCAGCTGGGCCAGCCGTTCCCGCTCGGCCTCGGTGATGCGCTGCACCGGCACGCCGCTGGCCCGGGCCACCACCCGGGCCACATCCTCGGTGGCAAGGGCTTTATGGCCCACGCTGCCCCGCTCCTCGCACCGGATGCGCAGCGCGGCGGCGGCCTCGTCCAGCAGGTCAATGGCCTTGTCCGGCAAAAAGCGGCCGGGCAGGTACCGCACCGAAAGCTCCACCGCGGCCTCCACCGCCTCGGGGGGAATGCCCACCTGGTGGTAGCGCTCGTACCGGGGCACCAGGCCCGCCAGGATGCGCTTTGCCGCCTCCGGCTCCGGCTCCTCCACCAGCACCTGCCCAAAGCGCCGTTCCAAAGCGGCGTCCTTCTGGATGCACTTGCGGAACTCCTCCTGGGTGGTGGCCCCGATCACCTGGATGTCCCCCCGGGCCAGCATGGGCTTTAAAATGCTTGCCGCGTCGATCGCCCCCTCGGCGGCCCCCGCCCCCACGATCACGTGGATCTCGTCGATGAACAAGATCGTATTCTGCTCTTTATAAAGCTCTTCCAGCAGGTTTTTAAACCGCTCCTCAAAATCACCCCGGTATTTGGTACCCGCCACAAGGCTGGCCATGTCCAGGCTCAGGATGCGCTTGGTGCGGATCTGAGCCGGGGCCTTTCCCGCGGCGATCAGCTGCGCCAGCGCCTCCGCCAGGGCGGTCTTGCCCACCCCCGGCTCCCCCACCAGGCAGGGGTTGTTCTTCTGGCGGCGGCACAGGATCTCCACCATCCTGGCAAGCTCGGTATCCCGGCAGAGCACGGGGTCCAAAAGCCCGTCCGCGGCCATGCGCGTCAAATCGCGGCCGTATTTGTCGCTGGCCTTGCCCGAGCGGGGCGCGGCGGTCATGCGGGGCTGAATGGGCAGCACCAGCTGCCCCGAAAGCTGGCGGCACTCCCGCGCGGCCTCGGTGATCTCCAGCCCCAGCTCCTGCATCCAGCGGCTGGCCGTGCAGGCCGGGTCTTCCAGCATGGCGCACAGCACGTGCTCGGCCTGCGCCTCCCGCATGCGGGCCGCGTGGGCTCCCAGCAGGGCAAAATCCAGCGCCTTGCAGGCTTCGGGCGCCATGTCCCGCGGCGCCAGGCGGCGCGCGGCGCCCGCGCCGCCCTGGGCGGCCACCTTTTGCTCCACCCTTGGCTCGGTCACATTTTTCGCCTGCAAAAAAGTACAGGCCGGCCCCGGCCCGGCCCGCAGAATGGCCAGCAGCAAATGCCCTGTATTTGCCTGTGCGTGCCCCTTTTCCCCAGCAATACAAAGCGCCTGGTTCAGCATTTTTGCCGCCGGGCGCGAAAAACCTTTAAAACGATATTGCATTCTTGTGCACTGCCCCCTCGAAATGTTCTAAGGGCAGTATGGCCCGGCCAAGCGCAAAAAAAACGTCCACGGCACGCTTTGTGCCCGAACGTTTTTTCCTTTTATTCCCCTGCCGCTTCGCCGTGCAGCACCACCCGGCCGCCGTCCGGGCACTTCACGTCAAACGCGGCGGCCCGCCCTTCGCCATAGTCCAGCACCGCGCCGTTTTGCAGCGCATACACCAGTGGGTAAGCGCAGTGCCACAGCTCATGGCACAGCGGGGGGCAAAGCTCCCCCACCACAAAACGTTCCCCCTGCCTGTGGTATCCGCAGCGGCAGTTTGCCTGCGTTACGGTAAGGATCACCTGCGGCATTTTGTCACACCTCAAAATCTTCCGAATGAAAGCTGCTGTAATACCGGCCCTTTTGGGCGGTAAAATGCAGCACGCAGTAATCCGGGTCGGTAACGCCCTGCGGGTAATACATGGTATCCCCCTCCCGCCAGATGCGCTCCTTTGCCTCGGGCGTTTCCAGCACCTCCACGGTGCCGGTCAGGTTTACCCCGCGGTAAAACCGCTGGTCCACAAAATAAAGGCTTGCCTTGGGGTTTTCCCGCAGCCGCGCCACCTTGCGCGAGGAGGTGTTGGTAGTAAGCCAGAACTCCCGGATGTCCGCGCGCTCCCGGGGCGCAAGCATTGCCCGCACCACCGGAAAGCCCTCCCCGTCCATGTATCCAAGATACGCCAGCTTCGCCTTGTCGATCAAATTGCCGATGGTGGCCTGTGGGTCGCGCATCATGCCTTTTTCCTCCTTCTATGTTTGCCTTTTGCGCCCGGCCGTCCCGCAAAGGGCGGGGGCGCCTGCGGCTCTGTGCATCACAATCACTTTGCAGGTATAATACCACAGCCCGCCCTTATTTGGCAAATCCCGCTTTTTATTGTGCCGGCACGCGGCCCGGCTTTTCTCACAGGCACAGATCCCGCCTCGAGAACACGGCCACCCCCGCGCCGAACAGCGCTGCCGCGGCAAGATACAGCGCAAGCACCGGCCACCATGCATCCGCGCCGCCCACAGCCAGGGCATGGGGGTCGAACAGGGTCAGCGGGGTCAGATACTTTAAAAACCCGAACTTTTCTCCCACGCTTGCCAGCATCTGCAAAAGCCAAAAGGCTATACTCACGCCGCCGCCTGCGGCCAGCGCCCCCTTGCCTCCGCCCCACACGCAGGCCCCGGCAAAGCAGATGCCGCCGAACAGCAGCAGCATTCCCAAAAGCCCCGCGTTCACCCGCAAAAACGCCGCCATATCCAGCTCCCCGGGGAACATTGCCGCGCTCAGCGCCATGCACAGCCCGGTCACATAGGCCACAAGGCTGGTCAGCGCCAGCGCCAGCACCGCCCCCTGGGTGGCCGCAATGCGGCGGCGGGGGTGGGGCGCGGCCAGCAGCCAGGCCATGGCCCCCCGCTCCAAATACCGCGCCAGCAGCCGGTTCACCAGCAAAAGCACCAGCACCAGCGGGAATACCAGGTACAAAAAGCCGTACAGATAATTCACCAAAAAGTCCAGCATGGTCACGCCCGGGCTCGCCATGCCAAAGGCGGCGAACAGCTCCGGCATGCTCTGGGCCATCAGGTTCAGGCTCTCGCCCAGCTTTGGGTCAAACATGCTCACAATCACGGCGCTGTACATGGTCAGCACCGCTGCAAAAATAAGCCATATTTTGTAATTGGCGCGGCATTCCCGCCCAAACAGCACAGAACTCATTTCACTTCGCTCCCCTCTCCGTAAAAATGCAGGAACAGTTCTTCCAGGGTCTGGCCCCGGGCCTCCAGGTCCTGCACCGGCAGGCCGGCGGCCAGGGCCAGCAGCTTTTGCAGCTGCTCCGGGCCGTTCACGGTCACGCTCACCCGGGCTTCCCTCGCCCGTGCGCCCGGCCAGGCGGCGGCCATCCCGGCGGCCTCGGCGCCGCCGGGCAGCGTAAAGGTCAGGGTGCGGGCCTTCCCCCTGCGCAGCGCCTCCACCGGCTCCACCGCCACCAGCCTGCCCGCCCGCAGAATGGCGGCCCGCCCACAGGTGCGCTCCACCTCCTCAAACAAATGGCTCGACAGCAGCACCGTGGCCCCCCGCTCCTTCGCCTCCAGCACCAGCTCAACGAACCGGTTCTGCATCAGGGGGTCCAGGCCGCTGGTGGGTTCATCCAGCAAAAGCAGCGCGGGCTTTGCCATGAACGCGCACACCAGGCCCACCTTTTGCTTGGTCCCCTTGGACATCTTGCGGATCGGCGTTCTGCCGTCCAGCTCCAAAAGCCGGCACAGCCGCCCGGCCTCCGCCCCGTCCTTCATCCCCTTCATGCGGGCGATAAAGCCAATGAACTGGTCGCCGGTCATATCCTCCATCAGGGCCAGCTCGCCGGGCAGGTATCCCACTTGCGCCTGAATGGCCGCCGCCTGCGAAAAGCAATCCATTCCAAAAATCGAGGCACGCCCCCGGTCCGGCCAGATAAACCCCATCAGCTGGCGCAGCGTGGTGGTCTTGCCCGCCCCGTTGGGCCCCAAAAAGCCGAACACCTCGCCCTGCTCCACCGCAAAATCCAGCCCAAACACGCCCCTGCCCCCGCCGTAATCCTTGGTAAGGCCCTGCACTGCGATCACTGTTTCGCTCATTGATACTCCTCCTTGTAAGCGTACTGGCGCAGGATGTCGCGCCAAAGGAAATACTGCCGCATCATATCGTCCAGATCAAACGCGCGGCCCGCCATCTGCTGCTGGTGGATGTAGCCGTCGGTCAGGTAGATCAGCATGTCCAGCACCTGCCGCGGCTCCACGCCGGGCTTAAAGCGGCTTTTGTCGATGCCGCCGAAGTATTTGGCATACATCTCTTCCAGGGTCTTCACCGTATACCGCTGCATCAGCGGCGCGATCTCGCCCCCGGCGGCGTAATACATGCGGATACAGAATTCCATCATATGGGGCATCCGCCGCAGCATCGCAGCCTTTTCCTCAATGGCATATTCCAGCATTTCAAAAAAATCCGTGATCCCCCGCAGCTTTTCCATATCCAGGTGGCGCTCGATCATCGCCTGGAGCTGGCGCACCAGATAGATGTAAAGGGTCTGCTTGTTCTTGAAGTAATAAAACAGCGAACCTTTGGAGATCCCGGCCCTGGCGGCAATCTGGTCGGTGGAGGCGCGCTTATACTCCTTTTGCGCAAACTCGGCCAGCGCCGCGTTCAGCACCCGGCGCTGCTTTTCCTTCGGCAGCGCGCGGAACGCCTCATTCATACCCTTCCCCCCTTTTGACCGGCCGGTCAACCGGCCCTATCCTCATTCTATCGGATTGACTGGATTTTACAAGGCCCCAAAGCGCGGCCTTTGCAAAATAACGCGGCAAAGCAAACGGCGCTTTCCAAGCTTGCTCAGCAGTTGGAAAGCGCCGTTTAAAAAGTTTATTCGCAGTTCTTCTCCTGAAGCTCGGCCAATCTCCGCAGCTGCTCCAAAGCATATTCCTGAAATTCAGGGCGCAAAGCCTTAAAAATGCGGATCGCCTCGTCAAGCTTTTCCACTTCTTGCGGGTCGCGGTCAAACATCTCTCCTTCGCCGCTTTTCAGCCAGGCTTCTCTGACCCCGTACAACTCGCATATATGCCGGAGCAAAAGCTCTTTGGGCTGCACGCGTTCATATTCCAGGTTGCTTATCACATCGCGGCTGACCCCCAGTTTTTCCCCAAACTCCCGCTGCGACAGCCTGAGCGCCTCGCGCACTTCTTTGATTCGATTGGACAAATGTTTCCCTCCTTTATCGAAAAAGTTCGTGTAGCCTTTCAAAATTATATCCAAAACAGTGGTTACATTGACTTGCTGTGGTCGGATAAACTGGGCTATGTTTTGCTGCCGCTCAACCCGGAAAGCGAGGATGGGTTCCGGGTTGAATCAGAGCCTGAACGGATCGAAAGCGCAGAAATGCTTTGTGATCGGCTGTTCACCGAGATTTTTTACGACGTGATAAACTTTTCGGGGAAAGGGCATGATACCGACCAGGCCGACGACGAGGAGCGGGCCGAGGTACAGCGGCGGCTGAGCCCCTATATCGAGCAGTTCCCGGAATACAAAAGCCTTGCCGAACCGCTTTATACGCAGCACTTTTCCCCCTGTTGAATTATAAAGCGGCAATATCAAAGCTTTGCATGGTAAGAAAACGCATTCTTCTATGCCCGGCACGCCGTCCCTCAAAAACAATATAATAAAAACAAGGCAGGCCATTTTCGGCCTGCCTTGTTTTTGCCGTAAGCCCAGCCAATCCGCGGTTATCTGCCCTGCTGCTCCAGCGCCTCTTTCAGCGCCAGTGCGATCTGATCCGGGCAGGAGGTGCGGCGGAAGCCGCAGGTGGTGCCCTCCATGCGGGCAATGGCGTCCTCCGCTTTCATGCCCCGCACCAGTTGGGCGATGCCTTTCAGGTTGCCGTTGCAACCGCCCTGCACATTCAGCTCCTGAATGGTGCCGTCGTCGGCCAGCGTCACCGTGGTGCTTTGGGAACAGGTCCCCTTGTTTTTGCGGGTATACGTCGTCATGCTGCTGTTCTCTCCTTCTTTATTTTCCGGGCCGGCGCCGCGCCCTTTCGGCTGCCGGCCCCTTGCCCTGCTCCTGTATTTTTCGGCCCTGTTTTACCGCTGCCGGCGCTTTTGCGCCAGCGCCTCCAGCCGCGCGATCTCTTCCCCCGCGGTGCGGCACATTCCCAGCGGGCGGGCCCTGCCGGCGTTCCGGCCGTGAAAATCAGAGCCGCCGGTCACAATAAGCCCATGCGCGCGCGCCAGGGCATGCAGCTCCTTTTTGTCCTCCTCGGTGTTGCGGGGGTGGTCGATCTCCACCCCGTCGATCCGCCCCTCGGCGGCCAGCTCCCGGGCCAGCTCCATGCTTTTGTAAACGCTGGGATGCGCCAGCACAGCCACCCCCCGCGCGGCCCGGATAGTTTCCAGCACCTGGTCCAGGTTCTCATACGCGGGCTCGTGCAGCACCCTGCCCCGTCCCGTGCCGAACAGCTCCTGATAGGTCTCCTTGTAAATACCGTCGGCCAGGCCATATTCGCACAGCACCTGCATAATGGCCGATTTGAACAGCACGCCGCCGTCCTCCATCCGCTCCAGCACATCCCGCGCCTTGAACTGGGGGTAAATCTGTTCCAGTTCCCGGGCGCTTTGGGCACAGGCGGCGTTGCGCCGGGCCGCCATCCCATCACAGTGGGCCGCCAGGGCCGCGCTTTCCGGGTCCGGCCAGTAGCATAAAAGGTGCACCCGGCGGCCCCGCACAGGGTCAAAGGCCGTCAGCTCGGTGGCCGGGATCAGCCTCACCCCCTCCGCCTCCGGGTGCTCGTAGCCGTACCGCACGGCCCGCACCGAGTCATGATCCGAGATTGCCAGCTGCGTCAGCCCCGCCCGCGCCGCCAGGCGGGGCAGGATATCAGCTTTCAGTGAGCCGTCTGAAAATGTGCTGTGTGTGTGCAGGTCGCCGGTCATAGGCAGGGTGCCTCGCTTTCGTTTCTGTTTTTTGCCCGCGCCGGCTGTTGCGCCCCGGGAGCCCGGCCAAAAGCGGCCGGGCTCCCGGGGCGCGGCGGTTCAGCCGCGCTTGTAATAGTTGATCAGGCAGCCGTCCAGCAGGATCTGCCGCTCGTCTGCAGTCAGCGGCGCTATGGTCAGGGTAAAGGGCCGGGGTCCGCCCTTTCCAAGCACCCAGGCGGGAATGTCGCTCAGCTGGTTTTGCTCCAGCCTGGCGCGGATGCCCGGCACCAGAACGGCGTCCCCCAGCTCAAAAGGCGTGGGGCCCGCCAGCTGGAAGGGCAGCATGCCCCAGTTGATCAGGTTCGAGCGGTAGCGCTTGGTGGCGTATTCCACCGCAATGTTCGCCCCGGCGCCCAGCACCCGCTGGCAGCTGGCCGCCTGCTCGCGGGCCGACCCGTCGCCGGGCTTGACCGCGTAAATGGTCGAGGCAATGCCCACCTCGCCCCATTCCAGCGCTTCGCAGCCGGGCACGGCCCGCAGCAGCGCCAGCAGTTCGGCGTCCGCTTTTCCCTGGGCCCGGGCGGCCTCTTCGGCCTGCACCGCCTTGGCCCGGCCCACATACTCCGGGTCCTTGCGGGAAAGGGTAAATTCCGCGAGCCCCAGGGGGTTCGACCGGTACGAGCTGGTCTCGCCGCTGGGGATCAGCTCGTCGGTGGTGGTCACCGGGTCGGTGATAAAGCTGGTCACCTTCAGCAGCAGGTTTTCGGGCAGCGGCTGAATATCGGGCCAGTTTTTAATGTTGGGCCCCAGGCGCAGCAGCGCGTCGTAATCGCCCTTGCCGTAGCCGTTGTACACCCGGCTTTTATAGCTGGAATCATCAAACTCATACGCGGGGATATGCGGCTCATAGTCCACCTCGGTGGCCGGGGTCAGAATGCCGCCGTGCAGGGTGGTGGCCGCAATCGAGCGCGCGTCCATCAGCGCCACCCCTGCGATCTGCCCGCTGCCCGGCTTCGAGCCCTCCCGGCTGGGGAAGTTGCGGGTCGTGTGCCGGATCGAAAGCGCGCCGTTCGCCGGCACGTCCCCCGCGCCGAAGCAAGGCCCGCAGAACGCCGTGCGCACCGTGGCGCCGCCCGCCATCAGGCCGGTCAGCGCGCCGTTTTTCATCAGGGCCATCATGGTGGGCTGGCTCGAGGGGTACACGCTCAGGGCGTATTCCCCGTTGCCGCCGCCGTGCCCCGCCAGGATCTGGGCCGCCTCGCAGATGTTGGAATACGTGCCTCCCGCGCAGCCCGCAATCACGCCCTGGTCCACCCGCAGCCTGCCGTTTTCAATCTTGCTCACAAGATCCAGCCGCACCTTGCCGCCCATCAGGGCGGCGCAGTCCTCCTCGGTCTTGTGCAGGATGTCGGCAAGGTTTGCGTTCAGTTCTTCAATGGTATACACGTTCGAGGGGTGCATGGGCAGGGCGATCATGGGCTTTACCGCCCCAAGCTCCACCTCCACCAGGCCGTCGTAATAGGCAAGGGGCGCCGGGGCCAGGGGCTTATAGTCGCCCGCGCGCCCGTGGGCCGCCAGGTATTTTTCCGTTTCCCCGTCGGTCACCCAAATGCTCGACAGGCAGGTCGTCTCGGTGGTCATCACGTCCACGCCGCTGCGGTATTCCAGCGGCAGGCTCGCCACGCCCGGGCCCACAAACTCCATCACCTTGTTTTTCACATAGCCGTTTTTGAACACCGCGCCTATGATGGCCAGCGCCACGTCCTGCGGGCCCACGCCGGGCGCAGGCGCCCCGGTCAGGTGCACCGCCACCACGCCGGGCCGGGCCACGTCGTAAGTCCGGCCCAGCAGCTGCTTTGCCAGCTCGCCGCCGCCCTCGCCGATGGCCATGGTGCCCAAAGCGCCGTAGCGGGTGTGGCTGTCGCTGCCCAGGATCATTTTGCCGCAGCCCGCCTGCATCTCGCGCATATACTGGTGAATCACCGCCAGGTGGGGCGGCACGTAAATGCCGCCGTATTTTTTGGCGGCGGAAAGGCCGAACAGGTGATCGTCCTCGTTGATGGTGCCGCCCACCGCGCACAGGGAATTGTGGCAGTTGGTCAGCACATAGGGCATGGGAAAGCGGGTCAGGCCCGAAGCGCGGGCTGTCTGCACAATGCCCACAAAGGTGATATCGTGGCTTGCCATGGCGTCGAATTTAAGCTTCAGCGCCTCGGGGTCGCCGCTGGTGTTGTGGGCCTGCAAAATGTTCCACGCAATGGTGCCGGTGCGGGCCGCCTCAACCTCCGGCGCCAAAAATCCCAGCGCAGCCAGCGCCGCCGGGGCGCTTTCATCGGCGGGCACCCACTGCCCCCGGGCGTAATACATGCCCGTGCTCGAACAAGAGATCATAATAAACCTCCCTGTAATTTAACAATATAGTTGTATTATAACACAAGCGCCCGGCTGCCGAAAGGCCTGCCGGGCGCTTTTTTACAGTTTTCATGCCTCCGGTTTGTGCAATACGCCCTCCTCATCAAACCAGCCGCTCTCGCACACCGCGTTCAGCTCCTCCAAAATGCGCCGCCGCTCGGCCTCATCCTCCACCAGGCTGGTGCGGCCGCCGGTCTGCACGCAGGGCAGCAGGCGCACCTGGGCGTTCCCGGCTCCGGGCCCCGTCACCGTCACCTCCAACAGGGCGGTATCCAGCGTTTCCATGTTGAACCAAAAGTTGCCCAGGCTGTAAAGCACCGGGGTCTGCCCGCGCCAGCCGGCCCCCTGCAGCATATGCGGGTGCGCCCCCACGATCAGGTCCGCCCCCGCCTGCTGGAACAGATCCGCCAGCTCGGTCTGGGCGGCTTCCAGCACCGTGCTCCGCTCGGTGCCCCAGTGCACATACACCACCAAATAATCGCAGTTTTGGCGCGCCGTGCGGATCGCTTCCAGTGCCTTTTCCGGCTCGTAGCAGCGCAGCACGCCCGGGCTGGCGGGCCCCGCCGCGGGGGTCAGAATATATTTTTCCGCCCGGGTGCAGGCCACAAAGCCAATGGTCAGGCCGTCCACCATAAAGTATTGCGCCTGCATGGCCTCCTCCAGGTCCCGCCCGGCCCCTATGTAGGGGATGCCCGCCTTTGCCAGGGTGTCCAGCGTGTCCAAAAACGCCTCCTCGCCGTAATCAAAGCAGTGGTTGTTTGCAAGCCCCACCAGGTCGGCCCCCAGCGCCTGCCAGATCGCGGTATGCTCCGGGTCCGCCCGGAAGGTAAAGGCCTTGCCCGGCATGGGCGCGCCCCGCCGCGAAAAGGCAAATTCGTTGTTGCACAAAAGCAGGTCGGCCCCGCGCAGGCAGTCCAGCAGCGCGGCGCCAAAACAGTCCTCCACGCCGCCGGTTTCGGCATAGTGTCGCATGTTGTACCAGTCGTCGGCAAAATTGATATCCCCGGTAAACGCCAGGGTCACACTGGGCCGCGGGCTGGCGGTGGGCCGGGGCGAAGGGGAGGGCTCGGCTGCCTGCGGCGTGGCGCGGGGCGGGGCGGCCGGCCCGCTTTGGGCCGGGGCGGCGGGTGCCGCGCCCGCCAGCGCCGCCCAAAAAGCCCCCAGCGCGCAGGCCAGCACAATAAACATTTTTGCCGGTGTGTTCCCCTTCACAGCGCGCCCCTTTCCGGTTTTCGTGTTTCGACCCCGTTTTTCTCCATTATGCGTTGCTTTTTTTCAAAAATCAAGTGTCCGGGCGGCCCCGGCCCTTGCAAACGGCAGCCCCGCACAAAAAATCTGCAAAAAACACTGCTGAAAAACCGATTGACATTTCAAACCCGGGCTAGTATAATAATTAAGCAATGATTTGCGGGTTTAGCTCACCCGGTAGAGCGTCTGCTTCCCAAGCAGAAGGTAGCGAGTTCGAGTCTCGTAACCCGCTCCAGCAAAAGCCGCACTGTGCAGCCGTCTGGCCACAGTGCGGCTTTCTTTTTTAACGGTGCCAAACAGCAAGCCTGCCTTTCTTTCCATCTTCTTCTGCACCTCCTCCCCCTCTTGTACACAGGGGAAACTGTTCCCCTGTAACCGCATTTTTTAGCCCGTTCCTCCTTTTATCTCCCCCAAAAGCGCATGTTTTTCCGGATATTCTTTGCTTTTTTACGCAAATGTCAATAGTAAATGCGAAAAAAATTGAAAATTTATTTTTATAGTGTGTCAAGGCATTCGCGGAAGCACATTGCAGAAGTTTTCCAGCCCAATATTTCACGCGGATAGTTGTTGATCCATTGTTCAAGGTCTTTTATTGCGGCGGTTGATACTTTTCCGAAGTCTGTTCCTTTCGGGTATCGCCGCCGTATCATTCTATTTTGATTTTCGTTTGATCCCCGTTCAAAACTGCTGTACGGGTGACAATAGTAAAAGCGTGTCCGCTTCCCCTTGCGGATCACGGATTGTTCCAACCTTTCCACATTGGAGAATTCCCCGCCATTATCAACGGTGATCGTTTTGAACACTTTGCGGAATAGCGCGCCGAACCGCCGTTCTATACGGTCAAGTGCCTTTATGGTGCTTTCCTCCGTCCGATCCGGCATACGCTCTATAATTTCTTGTCGCGTCTTCCGCTCCGTCAGCACAAGAAGGGCTTTCTTTGAAGTCTGCTTCCCGCTGTAAACGGTATCCATTTCCCAATGTCCGAAGACTTCGCGCCCCTCCACTTCGGCGGGGCGTTTTTCTATGCTCTTCCCGCGTGGGGCGCGTTTGGCCGTCTTCACTTTGCGATATTTCCGCTTTCGTTTTGCCTTTTCCGGCAAATCCTTGTTTGTCAGCATAAGAAACACACCCTTTGTTATGTAGCCGTAAAAGGTGCTTGTGCAAATTGTGGTTTTGAATTCCAGCCCCTCTAAAGCAATGTCGGCAAGTGCGGCGGCGGGGGATCGGCCTTCTTCAAGCACTTTTCTTTCCAGATATTCCGCAAGGGCGTAATCACGGCCAATTTTCAGCGGCGCGCCTTTTGCCGAAAGGTTTTCACGGTATCGCCTGTGTGCTTCGTCCGGATTATACCTTTCTTCCTCCGTCCAATCCGAATTACGGTGAACCATGCGGGCGCGTTTTACTTCGCGGTAAATAGTGCTGATATGCACATGAATTTCCGCGGCGATCTCCTTTGCCGAATGGCCGTTATTCAATAACGCTTCGATCTTGTAACGGTCTGCCTTTGTCAAATGGCTAAAACAATGCCCCATGCTCCACGCCCCCTATAAACAAAAACAAGGGGCGGTTTCCCGCCCCCTGCGCCTGAAATTAACTCCTTCTTTTGTCGTATTCGTCCAGCCCTTCCAGCGTGGCCGGATCGGTGAGAATATCCCGCAAGCTACATTCAAGGGCGTTGCAAATTTTTAATAGTGTCGCCAACTTTGCCCCGTTAATATCCCGCGCGCCTCTTTCGTAGTCTTGCAGGATACGCACGGAAATTCCCGCCGCCGCCGCAAGCTGTGATTGTGACATACCAGCCGCCAGCCGCGCGGCCTGCAATTTCTCGTTTCTATATGCTATTTTAACGCTAATATCCACGCGCCGAACCTCCCTTGACATTTTCGTGTTTTATCGGTTATAATAAAGGCAACGGGCGGGGATACCCGCCGCCGTATCTGTTAGGACTGTTTGTTCTTCTTGTTTGGCTTTATGCTGATTGTGATACGCTCCACCGTTTCACTCTCCAAAGCCTTTTTAAGAAGTTCAAGCAGTTCTTTTATTTGCTCTTCGGTCAATCTTCGCACCCCCTTTCCGGTGGTGTTGTCTTCTCCTTTCGTTTTACTCGGCTTCCCCTTGCCTGTGATTTTATTATACGGCATTTGCCGTATAAAGTCAATAGCTTTTCAAAAAATAATTGCGAAAAATAGCAAAAGCGGCGGGAAATTCCCGCCGCTTCATTCGTTTTCATCGTCAAGCAACCAAAGAGGGGACACGCCCAACACTTTAGCAAGCACTTTCAATTCATAATCGGTAACAAACCGTGTTCCGATCTCAATTCTTGAAAGGCTGTCCCGCTCCATCGTCACGCCTTCAATTTGCAGTTTCGCGGCTAACGCCTCTTGCGTAAGCCGCTTCTTTTGCCGTGCTTCCCGCACTCTGTCGCCGCATATATTCTTCCGGCCTTTATAGTCGTATATCTTCACCCACGATCACCCGCGCCCCTCTCGTTGTGCTAAACATCAGCACTTTTCTTGACTTTAACACAAAATTCTTGCATAATTGTGTTAAAGGTCAGAATACAAAAAGTATTCTTCCCTTGTTGCCATAATTTAAGCACACGAAAGGAGCTATTCAAACTATGAAGCAATCGTTTTTATCCTCTGCCTTGTCAATGTTTGGGCGCGGAAAGAAAGAAGAAAGGTG
The DNA here is from genome assembly GCA_022835495.1 of Oscillospiraceae bacterium. NCBI lineage: Bacteria > Bacillati > Bacillota > Clostridia > Eubacteriales > Oscillospiraceae > Oscillospiraceae bacterium. The sequence goes on along the minus strand of BQOK01000001.1, from coordinate 1,635,819 downwards.
CGCGGCTGTGGACGCGGCAAAGGAAACAAAGGTCTATTTTGAAGAGGGCGGCACAAGGTATCACACAAACGCGCATTGTTCCGGAATGAGAAAACCGCAATATATCCCGCTTTCTGTCGCAAAGAAACGCGGCCTTTCTCCATGCAAGAAATGTGCGCCGTATGGTGTCGCGCCGACTGTCCGGCCAGCTCCCGCCGCTCCGTTGTTTGCCTCTGCGACTACAAGTGAAACAAAGCCCGCTTTTGAATTTCTTTCCGTGAAGGTTGCGGGCGTTACCTTCAAGAACGGGCGCAAAAGCCGTCAAACCATCTTGCGAAAAATCCACTTCAAAGACGAACCTTTCGACAATGGAACAATGGAATTGACTTTGCAACGGGAAGAATGGGAAGGCAAGCCCGCTTTCGGTGTCTATGTCAACGGCGACCAAATCGGGAATATCCCCGCCGAACACGCCGACTATGTGAACGACAATTTTTCCCGCCTCGACGGAATTGTGAACATAGAAGTTTACGGCGGCGAGGACGGCCAGAATTACGGCGCGGAAATAACATTGCGCTTTCGGAATGAGTAAACCCCACAAAACGACAAAAAGCCCCCACGCCAGCCATAAACGGCCAGCGCGGGGGCTTTTCTATGTTCTGTTACTCTTTCCATGTGCCGCCAAGTGCGGCGATCGTGTACCTGTCCGCGCGTCCGTTTACAATCAAGCCTTTTGACGCTTGAAAACAGCGCACGGCGTAAGCGGTCAACCTTCCGTATGTCCCATCGGCTCCGTTTGTGCCGCAATGGTAATTCCGTTCGATCAAGGCCGTTTGCAATGCCTTCACATCTTCGCCGCGCATAAGGGGTTTTGTCACTTTCAGCACGCGGGCAACCTCAAAGGAACCCGCCGCGGGCGGTGTCTGTTCCGGCTTTTCGCTGTCATGCTCCGATTTTCCCGCCATCTGTTCCGGCGCACGGGCGGTTTGTTCCTCTTCGGCCTTCACGCGATCCGGCGCGGCTTCCTCGTTCTGCTGGACGGGCGCGGCCTGTTCTTCGGCAACCTTTTTCCGCGTGCGCGTGGTTTTGCTTTCTGTATCCTTCTTCGGTGCGCGCTTGCGTACGCCTGTGGTTTTTCTCTGTTCGCTCATGCGTAAAACCTCCCGTAATGAAATAAGCCCCCGCCGCCGCAATTCAGCGGAAGCGGGGGCTTCGTGTATCAGGCGGGCGGCATGTGGCCGCCGCCTCCATCAAGCCGCGGGCGGTAAAGGAGTAAACCCGCGCGCGGCGCAATGGCAATTAAGTATTCAGGGCTTCCGCGGTGTCGGTATGCGTCTTCGGAAGCGCAAAAACAGCGGCTTCGATCGCACCGTCAACAATCTTCTTCAAATCGTCGTCGATTTCAATTCCCGCCGCTTCGATGAACTGATAGACAAGTTTTGTTGCCTCTTCCTTCCGCTGTCCCTCTTCAATTTTGCTTGTTTTATAGAGCTGTTCGGCGGCTTCTGTCGCCTTCTGCGCCCACCCAATCACCTTGTCAATAACAGTGATTACGGGAACTTCGGGGAAGAACTCTTGCAGGGTATCGACCACATGATCCGCGGTGTCAAGAACGGTTGTCGTTCCGGTCAATACGCCGGAAACATTGATCCCCTTCTTTATCAGATAGGGGATCAGCACGATCAGCCCCACAAAAACGACCGCGACGACGGCCACAACCACAAGAACAATTACCATGTTATCCATTTTTCAAAGCCTCGCTTTCTTTTTTGTCGGTGTTTATATTTGTTACTCCTTTACAAGCGTGAGATCGGAAACGCGCACGGCGGCCACGGTCACGCCGCCGTAGGTGATAACGGCACGATCGCCGTTCAGCTCCGAAACGACATGATCGCGGCTATACACGAAAGAGGCCAGCCCGCCGCCTGTGTAGGTCTTCGCGCCCTGCTTTACGCGCACGACGCTTCCGGCCTTGATTGTGCCGCCCGCGCCGCTTCCATCTGCAAGAACAAGATCGGAAACGCGCACGGCGGCCACGGTTACGCCGCCGTAGGTGATAACGGCGCGATCGCCGTTCAGCTCCGAAACGACATGATCGCGTTCATACACGAAAGAGGCCAGCCCGCCGCCCGTGTAGGTCTTCGCGCCCTGCTTCACACGCACGACGCTTCCGGCCTTGATTGCGCCGCCTGCGCCCGCTCCGGTGTCCGGTTTGTCCGGCTGAACGGGGGCGGCATTGTCGTATTCGATATACGGAAGTTTGCCATGCTTCGTCCATGTGCGGGCGTTATACCCGCTCTTTGTCCCCATGTTTTTAACTGCCGTGATCTGCACATCGTTTTCAAAGGCGGGGGAACACTCCACGGCCAGCCCGCCGCCGATATAAACGCCGATATGCCCGCTACACCAAAGGGCTTCGCCAACCTCCACATTGGAAAAGTTGGTTGAAACGCCCTTGCACTTTGTAATCATGGTATCTGCGCCAATATCCGGAACGCCGTTCACGGCATAGGACGCGCCGCCGTAGGTTTTGGACGCGTCGCCGCGCCAGCCCCACAAAATGCCTTTAATCAGGCATACGCAATCGAACCCGAAAACAGGCGGGTTCTGGTTTGCGGCGGCCTTAATCATCTTCGTTCGGGCGGCCTGCTTGTTGTATGCGTGGTTATTGCAATACCGCGATACATTGCCGCCCGTCAGAGGCGCACCAAAGCACCCCATGACATAAAGGGTTTTGTAATTCTGCGCAACATCTTTCAGTTTCGCAACAAATTCACTTGCTTTCATAACTGCCATTGTTTTTCGCTCCTTCGCTATTATTCTTCGTGTGCGCGTTCCAGCGTGTCAATTCGCTTGTGCGCCTGCTTTGCGGACGCTTCAACGGCAACAAGCCGTTCTACAAACTCCGTGTTCGTCTTCCGCTGTTCCCGCTGTTCGGCCTTAATATCATCAATGCCGCCTTTGATATATCCGATCTCTGTTAATACCGTTGCGTCGCTCTTTGCTTCGTTCGCTGTGTCGCTCTTCTTATTGCGGGCGAAGGCGGCATAGCCGAAGGCGATTGCGCAAACGGTACTAACCGCCGAAAGTACCGTTAAAATCTGTTCCATGTTTTCACCACCTTTACACCTTTTCCCATTGCCACAAACCCGCCGTGTCGGGCGGGTAAACGCAATTCGGCATATCGGCCTTCGCCAGATATAGCGCGCCTTTGTAGCTGTAATAAAGCCCCTCAACCACATTTACGACGATCCCCGCGGTTTCCGGATATGGTATCGGATCGTCAAGCGTCCCCGCGTGTTCCAGCTCGACAAGACGGTAATATGCAAAGGTGGTTTGCACGGGATACGCGGCGGCGTTGGAAGTGTGCGGCGCGACGATCTCATAATAAAGGCCGTCGCACCTGATAATTTCGCCTTTTGTCTTGTATTCGTGGTTGTCCTGATACTCCGGATAATCCACAATATCCGTTGACGCAAGGATCATTTCATCGGCGATCGCGTTCGTTCCCGCGGCGCGGTCTGCGACAATCTGCGCTTTGAAAGAAAGGGAAAGAAGGGCGGCGGTGCTTTCGCCCGCCGCCTTCACAGTTTCAACTTCCTTCTTCAATTCCTCTGTTTCGTTTGGCTTGTCCGGTCTGTATGTCACGCTCATTCAAAATTCCCCCCGATCGAAGATACCCAACACGCGGAAATAGCGTCGCCGCGCTCCACCGTTACCCGAATATTCATGCCGAATTTAACGGCGGTGTTTATTGTGTTCTCGAAGACATGCGCCACGCCCTGAATTACGGCATTTGTGCAATCCTCCCACGCGGGGGAAGGATCAAACGGATTGTTCGTTGCCTCCACTTTGAAAGTTGCGCCCGCTGGAATTTCCCGCGTTACTTTCACATTTGCGCGCGTGGGCTGTGCCTGCGCTTCCAGCGGTGCGGCCAGCGTGATAACAAATCCGCTGATCTGTTTTGTGAAGGTCAGCGTGCGCACCGCTTTATTTCCCACGGTGTCCGTTGCGGTAATGGTGATTGTGTGCGCGCCGTTGGAAAGGGCGGTGAAGTCGTGCCCCGTAACATTCATCGTGTTTTCTTCTCCAAGCGTGGGCGTGTAGCTCCGCAAGGTGGTTTCGTCCACCTTTTCAACCACTGTCACCGTGTCGCCGTCCGGATCGGTCACGGTGTACTTGTAAGAGAAGTCGCCGCTTTTCGTTCCAAGATCGGCGTTTTGTCCGGAAATGACGGGCGGTTGATTGTGAATTACGGGAACCGCGGAAGAAGTCACATACGCACTTTCGTTTCCGTAGGTGTCCCGCGCCTTCACGCGGTACTTAATCGTGTTCCAGCTTGTAGAAACGACTTCCGTAAAGGTGCGGGCGGCGGTTTCCGTTACTTTCGTATAGCTCCCGTTATTCACCGACCGTTCCAGAACATAGGTGATCGCGTCGCCGTCCGGATCGGTGGAAGCTCCCCATGTTACGGTTATGTTCTGCGTGCTGTAACAGCTTTCCGGCACGGAAATTCCGTCCGGCGTACTCGGTGCGGCGTTCCACTGGAATTCATAGTTTCCGCGGCTGTTTGTGCTATCAGATACCAAAATATCAGATTTCAAATTACAAAGCGGACGCACGCCCCTGCTGCCGTTGTACGCGCCGCTGTCGTTCGACGCCCCCGAAGTGTTGACATTGCGCACATTGTACGAGTTGCCGGAATTCGGCGTGCGAAGCCACCAATACCACGCCTGCGAAGTCGTCGGATCGCTCCCGTAATTACTTTTGTCAATGGCCGCTTGCGTACAATAGGCAAGGCGGCTTGTGTTGTCGCTGAACAAGGCCAGCTTTGAACCCTCTGCAATCCCGTTTTCGTTTGCAAGCCCGACTTCCGTTGTGCTTGCAAGGAACATTTTTGCGGTGAAGGTTTCATAGCTCCCGCCGTCTGTAACGGTGTTTTTGGCAACGGTAAGCGTGGTTGTCATAAGTGCCGCTACAAAATCGTCGTCAAGCATAGCAAGGAACCCCGCCCATGTGTCATAGGGGTTTACATTGTCCCATACATTCGCGCTTGACGGCGGCGCGTCCTGCCCGTGCTTCGCGCTGTACCATTTTCCCGCCGCGGCGTTACTGTTCAGCCATTGAAGGATATTGGAATGAATGTGCCTGTTGTTGCCGTAGCTTCTCCGGTTGCTGTCGCTGTTGTTTGGCTCTTTTGCGTCGGAACAAAGCAACGCTATGATCTTGTCGGTAATCAGGGTAATAGCTCCGGACGGATAGCCCGAATGGTTTTTGTCTGCCATTTTGAAAACGACATAATCACCCAAGAACGACCGATAAGCCGACTTTACGGGCACTTCAAAGGTTGTTCCCACGCCAAGCGTGCTTAACTTTTTCGACATTCTTTGCCTTCCTCCTTTTCTTCGGAAACAGCAACGCCGCCACGGTTGCCCGCGGCGGCGTACTGCCCGAATAATTTGTTGTAATGCTGATCCATGTTCCGGATCAGGTGATAGCAATTTCCCTTCGACGCGTGGCCGCGCCAGCTTTTATAGGATTGTTCCACCTTTTCCGGCGTGATTTTTCCAGCTTCCAGCAACCCGCGCATTTTGGTTAAACGGCGGCGGGCGTTGTTCTTTGACTTCCGGCGCACCTTGCGGATCACCGCGCCGCTTTCGGTCAAATACGAATGGAAGCCCAAAAAATCAATTCCGTTTTTCAACGGGTAAATATTTGTCTTCGCATTCAGCGAAAGCCCTAATTCGTTTACATGTCTTTCAATCTCCTTCCAGCAATAGCGCAAATATTCTTTATCTTCGTGGATCAAATAAAAATCGTCCATGTATCGGCCATAAAATTTTATGCCTAACTTCTCTTTTACCATGTGATCCAGCGAAGAAAGATAGAGAAGGGCGAATATTTGTGAAGACTGGTTGCCGATCGGAATTCCTACATTGCCTTCGGTGCTGTCTATTATCATATCCAGCAACCAAAGGCAATCAGGATCGGAAATATACTTGCGGATTAAGGATTTTAACGCGTCGTGCTTGATATTATAGAAATACTTTGATATGTCGCATTTCAATACCCAACCGTCAACACCTCGTACACGGTAAAACCTCCGCATAAATCCTTCCAGCCGTTCAAGGCCGAAGTGCGTTCCTTTTCCAACCTGTGAAGCGTAATTGTCTTTTATGAAGGTGCTTCGCACCCTCGGTTCAAGTACATTATCACAAAGCGCATGTTGCACAACCTTGTCTTTGTAGCTGTTCGACATTACAACCCGTTCTTTCGGTTCGTAAACCTTGAATGTGTTGTAGGGCGAAAGCCGGTATGTATGGCTCTGTAACTGCACGCTTAACAGGTTCAGGGCTTCCAGCAAATTAACTTCAAACTTCGCCGCCGCTCCTTTCCACCTTTTGCCGCGGCGCGCCTTCCGGTACGCGCGGTATAGGTTTTCAAAATTATAGACTTTTTCAAAGTCGGTCATGTCAAAAAATCTCCTTGCCGTGTATAACCTCGGCCATGCCTGCGGGCAATGCTCCGGTATCGGCAATCCTGTATTTGTCCCCGCTGTGGATAGCAGGGGACGGGAAACGCCTTCCTTTGATGGTGGTACATTGCTTTCGGCCTGTGGCCTACTCGATCGAGTGATCCACCGAAGCGGACGCACGCCCCTGTTGCCGTTGTACGCGTTGTTGTTGTTCAACGCCCCCGAAGTGTTGACATTGCGCACATTGTACGAGTTGCCGGAATTCGGCGGCGGGGCGGGCAGAAGGCGAAAAGAAAACCTACAAGGCGTTCCCCAAACGGTTTTTATACTCTCGCTTTGTCCCGCTTCTTCCACGCGGCGATCATGTACTTTACTTCAAGGGCAAGTTTCGACCAATATTCGCAACTCTTCATAGAAATAAAGCCCATTTCCTGCGAAAGCTCTATAAAAAATAGAAGCTCCTTGCAATAGGTCAACGCCTTTGCTTGTAGCCTCTGCCGTTGTCTGTGTTCGTCCGCTTGCCGCAAATCTAATTCGTTCGCTTCAAGCGTCATTTCGTAAATATCAACCGCTTTTTCCTGTATGCGGTTCACCAGCGTAAAGCGGTATTTCTTCGGGTAACGCTCCGTGCTGTTCGTGATCGTGAAGGTATGCTTTACAAGGTCTTTCGCCTTCACAATCACATTGAATTCGGACGGCTCTTTGCGTTCCCTCTCTTGTCCCTGCATAAATGCACCTTGCCTTCCTGATCCTCTGCAAAAGCGCGGTATCTTCCGCGCACCCCTCAAAATCAAAGCCCGCCGCCGTCAAAGTTATTGTTGCTTCGTGGCCTGTGGGCGTGATCCCGTGGATTGACACCGCCTCGCCGCCGCACATGTCGCACGGTGGGCGAAGCTCCGTGAAGATATTCCCGATAATGCACGACAATTCCGCGCCCTTGCAGGCGCACCGCGTCAACATTCGATCCGTTGCAACGCCGCGTTCCAAACGCCCGTTGCGGTCACGCCGTCCAAATCGTCAAAGAGGATCAAGAACGGGTTTGTTGTAATGTCATTGAAAAGCACGGCTTCCAGCATTTCAATTCGCGCGGTGTTGTTCTGGATCAGGTTCAGCAAATGCCCCGCGGCGTCTTCGTCAAGGACATTTTGCAAGGTTGCGAACCATGCGTTGAAGTCGTTTTCTGCGTCGGTCTTAAAGTCGTTCATGTAGGCTTCAAGGGCGGCGTACTGCTGATCGCCCAAAAGCTCCAAACTTTCCATATAGGAAACAAGATCGTTGAATTCGTCAACGCTCATTTCCTTATAGTCAGCAAACCACGCTTCAAGTTGCGCGTTGAATGCGTCGGTGTCTATCTGATCCACCACGCCCGCAACCACGCCGCACAAGGAACCATCAAGGCGGCGATCCGTTATGTTTGCCTGTGAAATGGCCGTAACGCCTGCGCCTACAAGCACATCGGCAAGACACAATTCGTATGCGTCCGCGTCCCTCTGCAAAGCAGGGGCGACGGGGGAAGTTGCAGGCGCGGAAGACTTCACCGCAACGGAAATTTTGCGTTCGGTCAAATCCCACCGCACAACAATTCGGTCAATGCGGTTCAACACGCCGTCCGCGGTTGCCAGCGTTACGGGCAAATCGCTTGTGTTGTAATAAAAATAGCCGTTGATCCACGCTTTACCCGTTTTCACGGCGACGGCCATTCCTGAACCCGCCACCACTTGAAGGCTTGTGGAAGGGACAGGGAACACGCCGTTTCCAATGAATGAAGCAAAATATTCAGCCCATTCTTCCGCGCGGTACACGCGATCGCCGGAAACACTGTTGAAGAAACTTGATTTTTCCATATTTGCACCCCTTTACTTTGTAATCTGCCTGATCTGTGTAATCAGGGCGGGCAAGCTCTCCCCGAAAGTAATGTCTATTTCCTCCATGTTCTGTTGATAGGTTTCCGCAACCTCCGTTATCCGGACATTGATTTTTATACCCCATCGTTTATTAACGCATGTCACACGATCGCCCAAGTCGTAATCTTCCCTGTACTTCAAATTCGCGTGCGTGTTGATCGTGCTGGAAAAGCTCAATGTTTCGGCGTATTGTTCCAGCTCCGACGCGCCGCGCTCTTCAAGACAGGCTAAATATTCTTCATCGGTGCGCGTGATCTCTTCGTCGTTCTCGTTGGTGTATTTCTTCGTAATGTCCGTTGCATTCACAAAGACTTCTTCACGGTCAAGGCCAGCCGCGCCGCCGCCAACTTCGGCCACAACGCGCGGTTCGGCTTCTTCGCCGCCCACATAAGCCGTTGATTTCAGGTTTTCAATGCTGTTTGTGTATTCCTGTTCCGTGATATTATCGAATTCCTGTGAAAAAATGCACGGCGGGTTTTCGGTTTGGTCTGCGGTCAAATCGCGGCCTTTATACACACTGAAATAGTGCTTTCCGGTCTTCACATCGGTTCGCAACCGGAAGCCCAATTTTGCCGCCTTCGCCGCGGTTTCCACGGCAAGAAGGGCGTTTGTGAAGGCTTCGGAAGTATAGTCTATTTTCCCGCTTCCGGTGTCTTCGTCCGTGGGATCAATTAAGACATTCGGGATCGCGCGGGTGGCCACTTTCGGGGAAACGACCGTTTCGCGGACAATCCGGTATAAAATATCCTGCGTCCCGCTCGTTGCGGTGATCTGATCGCGTACAATGCGCTTCCCGATCCATTGCGTGATAAACTTTCCTTGCACTTCGATTTCTTCAAGCCCCTGTGAATTCTTGCTAATGTGAACATACCTGATTTCTGCCGCCTCGGTGTCCCCGCGCTTCATTATCAGGTTGTTTTTTACCAGAAGGGAAACATGCTTGCTTGTGAAAGGCACAAGCAACTTGAATTCGCCCGCCGACCAATACCGCCGCGTCCAGATTAACGAATTGATTTCATCAATTACGCCGTGCAATATCATGTCGCGGTCATAAATATATAGCTCCATTCGTCACACCCCCAAATAAAGATCGTCGTGATAAATGGATACTTCCAAATTTTCAAGGTTTTCTTCCGCGGAATACCTGTAAAGGTTATCACCGACCGAAAGTTGAAAATATGTGCTGTCCACATCAAGATAACGGAACGCGTCAGAAGTCACGCCGTCGCGTTGTAATGTTACTTCTTTTTCCCCGTATCCCGTGGACACGCTCAAAATGTCGCCAGCTTGAAGCGTGATATTCAGCTTTATAAACTCCTGTGTGTCCACATTCAAAAGGGAAGGATTTTTGACAACGCCAAGCGCGCGGAACTCTACGCGAATACCCGCTTGCACATCACCTTCGTTATAGACATTCACGATCAAAGAAGGCTGTCTATACCCGATTTCCCAACCTTCCGCAAGAGGGATTTCAACGGGGAATTCAAGGCCGCCGATCCATGTCGCTATATCGTCCCGCGTCTTTGCCTCTTTTCTCCAAAACGGATTAAGGCAAAGAAGCTGTATTGTGAAGTCCTGAAAAATAGCCTTCCGCGTGAAGGCGGGCGCGTTGTCGATCTTGCAGTCAATCACGCGCCGGAAGTCGCCGTATTCGTATGTCAGTGTCGCGGAATACTGCGGGTTTAACACACGGTTCATTTGCCTTCGGTAATCCCGCATTCTGTCCTTGTCCCGCTCCCTGATACTTCCGACAATCTCAATTTCGCGGGATTGAATGCGGTTGCCTAAATAGGTGTCGCCGTCCTGTCCCATGCTGTTAATGCTGTAAATCTCGTTGCGCACATCAGAAAGGCCGCTAACCTCGTTTGTGTGAAAAATAGAAGCGTGGGAAAAGGTGATACTTTCCCCACGCTCATTCGTATAAATCAGCTTTTCGATTTTCTTGGCCATCAGCCCATAACCTCCCGTGCAATCAAGCGGAATTGCTTTGCCGCCTCGCGCTGTTGTTGTGCATAGCTCGTTTCGTTCGCATAGATATTTTGAACCACTTGCACGCCGCGGGCGGCGTTGTCGTTCCTGCTGATCCTTCCGGACGGTCTTTGCGGCTCCGGAACGGTTGAAGCCGTCGCCCTGCGGATTGTCTTTTCAACATTCTGCATTTCACGGGCGAAGCCTTCGCCTAAACCTTCGGCCATGTATGCGCCGATCCCTGCAAATACCTTCGACGGGGAAGCAATCTGCATTTCCGCTTCTACGGCGGCGACAATTTCGCGCATCATAGAACGCACTTTGCTTTCCAGCCACCCCGACATATTTTGAAAGCCCTGCCAGATACCGCGCACCATTTCTTCACCCGCCGCCGTGAACTGCGATACAAACCCGTTGATCGTCGTTAAAATCGACTGTATGATCTGCGGGATTTTTGCCGTAATCTGCGGCGTGCCCTGCACCATGCCGGACGCTATGGCCTTGTCAATATCAACGCCCGCCGCGGTGAACTTCGGTTGTTGCGCGGTGAAGGCGGTAATAATCGACTGGACGATCTGCGGGATAATGTTTGTAATATTCGGCGTTCCCGTTGTCATGCCGGAAGCAATATACTTCGTCATGTCAACGCCGATCTGATTAAGGCGCGCCGCCTGCGCTGTAAGCCCTGCTGTTACCCGCTCGACAATGGCCGATACCGCGCCGTCAAGCGCGCCGATATTCGCTATAATGCCATCGTTTACGGCTTGCACGGCTTCTTGTGCTGTAAGTGTGCCCGCGCTTCCCATTGCGCCCTGCATGTCCGCGGAAACGGTATCCATACCGCCGCCGAAGCCCTCGCCAACGCCCGCGGCCATGTTGCCGCCAATGTCAGCGAAAACCGTTGAAGGGGAATGAATGCCAAGAAAATTCTTGATACCGTCCACAATGCCGCCAAAGAAGCCCGTTACCTGATCCCACAACCAGCCCGCGGCGTTCTGGATACCCTGCCAAATGCCGGAAACAATATTGCCGCCGATCTCTACGATCTGATATGCAAGGCTTCCGAACGCCTGCACGATACCCGTTACAATCTGCGGAACCGCCTTCACGATTTCGGCAATAATTGTCGGAAGGTTTTGGATCAGGGAAACGAATAGTTGAACGCCCGCTTGAATGATCTGCGGGATATTGGAAACAACGGCGTTCACCAACGCGCCCACAATCTGCGGGATCGCGGGTACAATGGTTTGAATGATCTGCGGCAACGCCTGAATAAGCGCAACCAGCAAATCAATTCCGGCTTGCACGATCTGCGGAATGCTCCCGATCACTGCCGTTACAATTCCGTCGATAATCTGCGGAATAGCTGTAACAATGGTTTCGATAATCTGCGGCAACGCGTCGATCAGCGCGGTTAATAGGTCAATTCCCGCTTGAATGATCTGCGGGATAGAGGCAAGCAGATTTTCGACAAGGCTTGTAATAATCTGTGGAATGGCCGCAATTAGAACGGGGATCGCGGCAATCAGCCCTTGCGCAAGCCCTGTTATCAACTGCAACGCCGCGTCGATCAGCATAGGGATATTTTCAACCAGCGTTTGCACCATAGCAACGACCACTTCAACGATTTTCGGTAACAACTGCGGCAACGCCTGTCCGATCCCGTTTGCCAGCGCAAGGACAATTTGCAACGCGCCTTCGACAAGCAGGGGAAGGGCGGCGATCAACCCGTCAATCAGGGCAAGAAGAATTTGTGTTGCGGCCTGCGCAATCGCCGGAAGCGCGGCAACCAGCCCTTGCACAAGCGCGGTTATCATGTCCACCGCCGCCGTTGTGATCTGTGGTAGGCTTGCTACAAGCCCATCGACCAGCCCTAACACAATTTCGGTTGCAAAGTCCGTTACTTGCGGAAGGATTGTCGAAAAGTCTTCAATCAGCCCCGCAAGGGCTGTCCCGAAGGTGTCGGACATTTTGGAAATATCGCCGTTCGCGGAAGCTGCGCCCGCCGAAAGCTCGTTGACAAAATCAGAAAGGGCGGGCAACGCTTCTTCGCCAATCGGAAGAACAAAATTCGTTTTCAGCACGCGGCCAAGCCCCGACATAGCGGAACCGAAGTCGTCATATTTAACGGCGTTGATTTTGGAAAGCGCGTCGGTTGTGGTGCTGATCTCCCCGTTAAGGTTCGTCAACGCCTGCATACCTTCAACGCCCAAATCTTCCCACATCGTACCGAACAAGGCCACGCCCGCGGTATTCTGCGCTAAAGGATCGTCCATTGCGAAAAGGGCGGTTGTCACATCGTCAAAGGCTTTCGCGGCCTGCTCCCCGCCTGCGGCAAAGGCCGCCGCGGTTTCATCGGCGTTCAAGCCTATATCCTTGAACGCCTGCATTGTGCCGTCTGATCCGTCTTTAACCCTGATCCCGAATTCCTTTACCGCGTCGCCCAGCTTGTCAACGGAAAAGGTGCCAGCGTCCGCGCCGTTTGCAAAGCTGTTGAACATGTCTTCCGCGTCCAGCCCTAACGACTTGAAATGCACGGAATATTCGTTGATACTGTCCAGCAAATCCCCGTTTTTATCAAGGCCGTTTTGCGCTCCCTGCGCAATCAGATTGAACGCCTCTTCACCAGATAGCCCAAACTGATCCATAAGCATATTGACGGCGCGCATTTGCTCTTGAATATCAAAGCCGAATGTATCGCGCAACATCAAAGCGTTTTGTGTCAGCTCTTCAATTTTCGTCGGATCAACTTCGCCGGAAGTCTGCGCCACGGTTGCCATTGACGCGGCTATATCGTCCATGTTCTCCCCGAAGTTGTTGTTGTAGATACGCAACATTGCGTCTTCAAAGCCGTTCGCGGCGGCCTCCGCAATGCCTGTTGACGCTTCAAAATCGTTCATTGCGCCTTTGACTTCATCAGCGAAGCCCACGGCGTACCCGATCCCCGCAACCATAGCCGTTCCAATGGCGGCCACGCCTACGCCGATCGTTTTCAAACCTTTTCCAAGCGCGCCAGCTACGGAAGAAACTTTGCCGCCCAATCCGTCCAGCGCGCCGCCTGTGCTTTCGGCTTCCTGTGAAATATCCTCCAAGCCGTCCGAAAAATCGTTTGAAGCGTTGCGCGCCTCTTCTAATCCTGCGTCAAGGTTTCTGATCTCGTTTTCCGTTTTAATCATTGCGGCGCGGGCGTAATTCAGGTTTGTTTCCATCTTTTTAGCCGCTTCGGAAGTCCCTTGCCCCGCGTCCTGATACTTTTTCAAGGCGGCTTCCGCTTCGGCAACCTTCTTTTTCTGCTCTTCAAGCCGCTTGTTCAAAACATCTTGCTTCGCGGTCATTGCCTCTATGCTGTCGGCGTTCCCCTCGAAAGTTGCCGAAACAACCTTCATTTCGGACGCAATGGCCTTCAAAGAAGCGTCGATTTCTTTACAAGCCTTCTTGTATTCCTGTTCGCCGTCAACGGCAATTTCGGTTTTGATCTGGTCTTCTTTTCCGGCCACTTATAACCCCCCTAACACATCGTCAATGTCCGCTTCTTTTTCCTCCGGTTTGAAGCGATCCGGATTGAATTCTCTGTGAATTCGGAACAAAGCAAGGATTTTATACGGTGTCATGCGCCACACTTCGCGTTCCGGCCAGTGTAGAAGCGTAACGCCGATATAAAGCAGGCGGGCAAGGTCTATTACTCCTTGCCCGCCTGTGCGTTTTTTCTCTCTTCTTCCGCGTATTCCGGTTCGTCGTCTTCATCGTCCTGCGGCGGCTCCGTTGTGCCGCTGTTTCCCATTGCAAACGCCTTGAAAATCGCGGTTTTAACCTCGTTGAAGTTGCCTGTGTGGATCATTTTTCCTACCTGTTTTTCGGTCAACTGCTCTTCGCCGTCGTCTGCGCCCTCATTCAGAAGCAGGGTAAGAAGCCAGCGAAGATTTTTAATGCCGTCTTTGCCTTTCAGCATTTCGGCCAGCTTGTTAAAGCCCCCGAATTTGTCTTGCATTTCGTCAATGACATTCAGGGAAAACAGCAAATGCCGTTCTTTATCAAGGACGATCGGCAAACGCCCGTCTTTAATCGCACTCATAACAAAATAGGGGAAGCCCCGTCAAAGGGCTTCCCCGTGCCTCCTTTTCATATTTTGTTTTGTGACAGGCGGCCAGAATTAGCCGCCCGAAGTGTTGTTCTGTTCACGAACCTTCGTAAACCAGCCTTGCGCCGCGGTTTCTGTGGGAAGTGCCACATGCTCCGCTTTCCAAAGGCCGTCAGGCCGCTTGATAAACTGCCCTGTGATCTCCGGCGTGCCCCCATACCCGATTTGCCGGACAGAAAAACAATCTGTATAATGGAAAGGGGTAATGAAAAATGTCAACCAAAGAACGAAAGCACCCAGCGCCGCCGCGTTACGATGAGGCCTTCAAGGCGGGGGCAGTGCGGATGGTCACCGAGCAGGGGCGGCCCAGCCGGGAGGTGGCCGCGGAACTCGGCATCTGCATCGACACGCTGCGCAGCTGGCTGAAAGCGGCGGGCGCACCATCGCCGGGGCAAGCTGACCGCCAAAACCGCGACGCCAGACGCCTGCGCGAACTGGAGACGGAGATTCGAGCACTGCGCAAGAAGCTTGAAGAGAAAGACGGGGTCATTGACATCCTAAAAAAATCCGTCGGCATACTTTCCAAACCATAGAGGACAAGTACCGGTACATCCGTACGGCCCGCGCGGGGGCCTCTGTGGAACTTGTATGCCGACTGCTGGAGGTCTCCCGCAGCGGGTACTACGAATGGCTGGGCCGCAAACCCTCTTTGCGCCGGCAGAAGGATCAGGAACTGAAACGCCGGCTGCTGAGCCTGCACCAGCGTTATCCCGCCCTTGGGCTGGACAGCCTGTATCACCTGATCCGCCCGCAGCTTTCCTGCTCGCGCAAGCGCATCCACCGCCTGATGAACGAGATGAACATCTCCTCCACGCGCAGGCGTGCCTACAAAGCCACGACCAACTCAAGACACGCGCACCCCATCGCGCCCAATCTCCTTGCGCGCCGCTTCTCCTTTGACAAGCCAGACACCGCATGGGTCGGCGATATTACCTATATCCCCACCGGCGAGGGCTGGCTCTACTGCGCTGTTGTGAAAGACCTTTGCACAAAGCAGATCGTCGGCTACGCCTTCTCCGACCGCATCGACACAAATCTCACTCTCGCCGCCCTCGGCATGGCCGTCCGGCGCCGCAAGCCTCTGCCCGGCCTCATCTTCCACTCCGACCGCGGCGTCCAATACGCCGCCTACGCTTACCGTCAGCGTCTCGCCAGCCTCGGCATCCGGCAAAGCATGTCCCGCAAGGGCGATCCCTATGACAACGCCGTGGCCGAAAACTTCTTCAGCTGCCTCAAGTGCGAGTGCGTCCATCTGCGCCATTTCGCCTCAAGGGCACAAGCCATGGCAGACGTCTTCGCTTATATCGAGACCTTTTACAACCCAGTGCGCCCGCATTCCTCTATTGGCTGGCGTCCTCCGGATGCCTTTGCGCGTGCCTTGTCTGAGCATCCCGCCGCCTGAGTGTGATACGACAAGATATCCTGCGTTTCTTTCTGTTTTTTCTTCATTTTTACTGTCCACGAAACCGGGAAGGGCACAGCGTGGTGAATTCGATACTATCGCCCTTCGTCTGGTAACTCTCCGAAGGAATAGCAAACTTCACCTTGTAAAGCCAAATATACTTATACATGCCGTTCGCCTTCTTCGCGCGGAAGCCGATTGCCATATACGGGGGATCGTCGTTTTCTCCCGCATATACAACCTGATCGTCGTCCTGCGTCTGCCCCAAAATGGCCGCAAGATCGGCGGGCATAAGATCGTTTACATTCAGCGTCAGCTCTCCGGAAACGAATTCTTTTACCACTTCGTCCGCGCCGTCGTCCGCGTAAAGGATCGCTTCCGCTACCTCTACGGACATTTCCGCGCTAATGGCCTTCGCCATGCGCACGGGCGTTCCGTATGTTTCTTCGCCATCTTCGCCCACGGTGATCGGCGCGCGGTAAAGATCGCGTAAACCAATAGTTGCCATAGTTTTTATACCTCCGTTTGTTCGTAATATTTCGCTTCAATCGGGACATGGTAAAACCCCGTGTCCCTCTCGTACACTTCCGGATCAATTACAAGCCCGTAAAAGCCCGCCGCCTTCAACGCCTGCTTCACACGGCGCAAAAGGGCGATATAATCGCGTTTCGAGTAAATATCAACCCTGTATGTGTATTCCGTGCCGTGCGTTTCGTCGTCTGCGGCGGCCATATCTTCCGAAGAAACAAGCTGATATGTGATATATGTACCAGCCTTCCCGCGGAAGAAGAGGCGCGCCACATTCGGGCAAAGCGCGTCAAGCGTGGATTTTAACAGGCGGTCAACTGTATCTATCATTCCTGTTCGTCCTCCCATGCCTGCCGCATAGCCGCTTGAACTTCCGGCGTTGCCTTCTGGTGCGAACGCGTGAACCACGGGCGCGCGGGCATGTTGGTTCGCCCGTATTGGTGGACAAAGCCAACGGTTGCGTTCCGCTCCCCGCGGCGGTTTTTCCCGTGCGGGTACACTTCCACGCATTGCCCCGAACCCCGCTTCTTTACGGCGGTGCATTTGATAGAATTTGCAAGATCGCCAGTAACACGGTTACTTGTAAATGTGCGCCGTATTTCCTCCTGTTCGGCCTTCACAAGCACCGCGCCGCCAGCTTTTAACATCTTCGGAACGGCCTTCGTCGCCCGCTCGCTCCGGCGCAAAAACGCTTCCTGCGCCGCTTCAATTCCGGATACCTCAAACCGCGCCATTGCCGCCGCCTCCTTCCGCGCCGCTGTCCGGTTCTTCGCTTTCTTCGACCGGAAGATCGGAAAGCGTCAATTCGGTAATTTCTCCGCTTTTGTTGACATAGGTTTTCAAAACCCTGTACCGCTTCCCGTTCAGCTCCGCGGCCTGTTGCCCCTCGTATTCTTCCGTGTAAACATCAACCTTCAATTCCACTTGAAAGCCCGCTTGCGCGGCCTTGTAGAACTCGGAATAACCCGCAGATTTCACATTGCAAAAAATGGATTTCCGCGCTTCTTCCGGCTCATTCTGGAACCCGTTTGCGTTTACCGCTTCGTCGGGCGGCTTCTGCGCGATCAAGGTAATTTCATCACCCCAACGCATGATAATCACCCGCCAAACTCAAAGAACATTTCAAGTAATCATAGGCCGCGCGGTATTTCTCGCTGTCTTCGGAATATCCGAAGTTTGCCTTTGCGTAAAGGACAATCGCCCGCGTGATAAGGGGATCGCCCGCCGCGGCCTCTTTGCCTTCGGCGGGCGTATCCTCCGGAACATTCACACCGACAAGGCGCAAATCCGCTTTGCAAGCGTCGATCAGGTCTTGTATTTCATCGTCGAAAGCCGCCGTTTTTACGCGTAAGGCGTTTTTCACCTTGTCAAGCATGGTTTATCCCTCCCGAATTACGCGCCTGCGGCCTTTGCGACGACAACAAGGGAATTCTTGTCAATCACCTTGCCGTCAACAAGCATGATCGCCTTCGTTACCATGTCGTCCGTGTCGTTGTCCTCGTACTTCTTCACGGTCATGGTGTAATTGGTGTTCAGCACATAGTCCTTGAAGTTGAACAGGAACGCATACGCGCCGCCCTTCGCCGCGGTTGCCACGGAAGGCACATAGTCGCAACAAATGACGGGGCGGCCAAGCAAGGCGCGTTCCGGCTTGCCTGCAATGCCGTAATTCACACGGCCTACGGGCTGTCCGGTTTCATCGACAAGGCCGTAATACTGCATAAAGGTTTTCTTTGCCATGCACCACACCGCGCCGTTTTCGTATGCCTGCGGCAATGCGGCTTCGGCGTTCACAAGGTCTTCGTATGTGGGCGTGTCGCTCTCGATCTTCTGCCCCTCGTTCGGGGTTTCGGTAAGAATGCCCTTCGGCTGTCCGCTACCCGTGCCGGATACAATGGCCTGTTCGGTTGCCTTCGTCATAGCCTCGACAACATTGTTGACAAGGGTATTTTCAAAGGCCGAAAGTGCCATTGTGTCCACTTCAATGGATACGGCCACGGCGCAACGCAACTTGTGGTAAGCAAAAGTAATGCTTCCCGTGGTCTTCTTCTGCTTGTCGCTCCCTGCGCCTTCCGCTACCCAAGAGGCAACGGGCTTCGCGCTGGAAGTAGGGATAGAAACGCCGCCCTTGTACGCGGTGCGCGTCACAAGGGGAAGGATCATTCCCACGGCCTCCATTTTCTCGACGATCCGGTTAAGAATGGTTGTCGGGATCACCGCGCCATTGTCCGCGGTTTTGGAAACAGCGTCCGTGCGGAACTCTGCGGGAATAGGCGTGCCGCGAAGGGCGTATGCCATAAATGCGCGGCGATATTCCATGCTGTCCAGCGGATCAGCTTCGTTCCTCTGTTCACCGCCTGCGGGGGAAGAGGGGGAAGGGAAGGTGCGGACAACCGCGCCGCCGCTTCTGCCCTCCGCAATGGAATTCAGAAGGTTGTTGCGCTGTTCGGCGGCGGCCATCAGCCCCGCCCGCTCGGTTTTCAGGTTGTTCACTTCGGTTTCAAACGCGGTCAACTGCTCCGCGGTCAGCTCCGCGCCTCTCTGCTCGATCTCGTTCGCAATCGCGGCAAGGCGGGCTTCAATTTCCTGTAATCTGTTCATAGTGTCATACCTCCAACATGATTTTTAGTTTTAATAGCTGTGCTTTCCGCGCTAACGCCTCCCGCCTCTCTGCTTCGATCACTCCGTCGAAGAAAGAACGCGCGGATATTTCGGTATCGCTGTTTGCGGGGTAAGATACCGCCGAAACATCGTAAACCTTCTTGATCTTCAAAATGGTTCTTGTGTGCGTGTCCCTGTCGTATGCGTCTTCTAAAACCTTGAACGCCCACGACATTTTTGTAATTAAGCCGTTGTTGATCTCTTCGTAAAGGTCTTGTGCGGCACGGCTTTTCGATAAATCGGCAAAAGTAAAGAGGCCGCTTTCGTCGGCCTCTATTCCAAGCGTTTTATTCGATTGTCGGGCAAGCACCTTGCCTTCGTGGTTGTATTGCATGATAACATCGGACATGTCCGCGCCAACAAGCGCGTTCCGGTCTATGACTTCAAAGTATTGCACCCCGTCGAACTCATAGAGAAGATACGGCTTGTTGAAGGTGGTTGCATAACCTTCTACATAGAATTCGCTGTCAAACCTCTTCGTCGCCTTCTTCGCCGCCGCCGTCAACGGAAGCACCATCGACCGATATTCCCGATCCTTCATTACCGGCATTTGTGTTCGCCTCCTTTCCAAGCTGTGAAACTTCGGTGTATTCCTTGCGGATATAGTATTTTTCGCCGCCCTCCACATGCGCCATGTTCCAAATGTCCATAACGCCGTTTCGGTTCAGCAACCCGCGATCGAAAAGCTGTGTTGAAATGTTCAGCTTCGTTTGATTGCTTGCATATTGAAGCCTGTTCGCGGTGAACACGATTGCGTTTCCATGGGCGATTTCCCGCGGCGTAAAGGTCATGTTTGACATGACAAGGGATAATTGCAGGGCGAAAGGCTCTATTTTCCCTTCGTAATACGCGTTCCATTCGTCTTCGGTGTATTTGTTTTGAATGATCCCCGCCGAAGTGCCGAAGTAGTTAAACACATTTTCGTTAATCTGCCCCATTTGAACCGCGTTGACGGTGAAGGGCTTGCTATCAACCTGTTTTACATCTGCGAATTTCTGATCGTAGATAATCATTCCGCTTTGATTGTCCGCGGAAAGGTTGTCTTCGGTGAAGCGTTCCCGCTCCTTCTTTATGTCCTCCGGCGAAAGCATGTTAGCGATACGGGCAAGGAACCGGATCGAAGCCGAATTTTTAACGCCGTTTATAATGCCCTGATTGTTCGCATGGATCAACTGCATTGTTGGCCGCAAGGCGCGGTTGTCCTCTCCGAAAAAATCGTCTGAATATTGAAATTGCGTCAAAATCCCCACGCGGTCAAACTCGATCGCCGCCCGCTGTCCGTTGGAAAAGGTGTAACGCAAGAAGGGCGCGCCGCCGACCTCTAAAACCTCGCAATTCTGCGGCAATAGGGGATAATAACCCGCTATGCCGCCGAATTCGTCTTCAAGAGGCACAATAAAAGCCGTGTTATTCACGGCAAGGATTGTCGCCAGCCTGTAAAGAAACTTTGTCGTGTCTTGAAACGGGTTCGGCCTGAACTGCAATGTTCGTTCAAGGTGCTTTTTCGCGCTCCCCGTAATTTCCGGCTTCAATTTGCTACAAAAAGTAGCGAATGAATGAATAGCCGCCCGCGTGATCTCCATTTCGTACACACTTTCGGGCGCGTTTGTGAAAACGGGCGTGTACCCGTTTAGCATTTTGAAGTAGCCCGTTGGAACAAGGTTGTTCCGCGGCCTTCGGAAGATAGTTTCAAACACTCCCATTTTTCAAATCACCCCGCATTTTTCAGCATTACGCCGATTTCGTTATAGTATTTTTGCCGGACGGTCATTGCGTCAATGACTGATACAAAGCCGTCGATCCGCGCCCGCTGTTCAATCTTGACAGGCCGGAACTTGCGCGTTTCCATGTTGTGCTTTAAGGCTACATTCAGGAAATGCGACTTTAACAAGCTGTTATCCGGTATTTTGAAATTGCCATCAAGCAAAATCCCTTCAAACTCGCGGATCACGCCCGCAAGGTTTTCACCCTGAAAAACATCGTCCATGTGGAAGCCGTATGCCGCCATGTCGTCAATCAGGTATTGCGCGCTGTAACGGTCATACCCGACTTTCAGCACATAGATTTCATATTTTTCTTTCAGCATGACGAACCAGTTATAAACATCTTTGTAATCTACATAGTTTTCGCCGGAAAGGGTAACAACGCCTTTTTTCACAAATATGTCATAGGGCACGCCGTCGATCGCCGTTGCCCGCTCGACGCGGTTTGCAGGCATAAAGAATTGTGTGAACGCGTATAGCTTGCCGCCGCGCTCCACAATGACGGTTGCCGCGGTAAGGTCTGTTGTCTGCGAAAGGTCAATGCCGCCCACGGCGTAAGAATGCCGGAAGTCTTCAAGCGTGATTTCTGCCGTTGCGCCTTCTACTATGTGCGCGTCAAGCCACGCAATAGAAGAATTCTGCTTGATATTGCAATACTTCGTCAGGAATTCGGCCTTTTTGCTTGCGGACATTTCCGCAACCGCTATTTCCTCGCGGAAGAAGTCAGGGAACACGGAAACGCCCATGTTCGGGTTTGCCTTCTTCAGCTCTTCAATATCGTTCCATTTTTCTACATCGTCGATCATGTAGAGGAACGGCAAAAGGCGGCGTTCCTTGCTATTGCCTTTCAAGAAAGCCGTGCTTCGCTTCATCAATTCATCGTAAATGCCGTCGTTCTCGTATCCCGCCGTGGAAATGGACAGGATCAGCGGTTGCCGCCGTGCGCCAAGCGCGGATTTCATAACCTCGTATTGCTTCAAACCACCGTCGCCGCGCCAGCTTGCAACCTCATCATTGACGACCAAATGCGGGTTGAAGCCGTCGCTTTTCTTTGCATTGAACGCCAGCGGCTTAACAACCGTGTTCGTGTCCTCTATGTAAATATCGGAACGCCGCTTTTTCGCCAGCTCCGCAAGCTCCGGTTCTTTCTTCAACATCTGGTAAAAGTTATCGTAAACAATGGCCGCTTGATCCAGTTTCGGCGCAAGGCAATATATTTTCGCGCCGTATTCTCCATCAAGATACGCCATATATGCGATAATGGCCGACGCAAAAAGTGTCTTGCCGTTCTTCCGGCCTATGACAATAAACACTTCACGGAAGACGCGCAAGCCGTCCGCGTCCACGATCCCGAAGATAACGGAAACACAAGC
This sequence comes from Oscillospiraceae bacterium, assembly GCA_022835495.1. Classification (NCBI taxonomy): domain Bacteria; kingdom Bacillati; phylum Bacillota; class Clostridia; order Eubacteriales; family Oscillospiraceae; species Oscillospiraceae bacterium. The sequence goes on along the minus strand of BQOK01000001.1, from coordinate 1,613,628 downwards.
CTTCTGCCATACTTCCAGCTTCAAAAGGTCTTCGCGGCCTTCGCAATGGTGACAGAAGTTTTCTATAAACTTGATCGCTTTGTTGGCCTTCTTCGCATTGAAGAAATATTCGCCCCGTTCAAGCCCCGCTATGATGATTTCATAAATCAGCCGAACCCATTTGCCAACCGTATATTTCCCGCTCTGAATACCTGAAAAATATTCGTAAATGTAATTCGCAAAGGGCATTATTCGTCCCTCAACGCCTGCAATTTACTTTCTTTTTTCTTTTCAGGCGGCACAAGATCGGTCAACTGCTTAATGATTGCGGCATGGTTTTTCGTCATTGCTATATGGGTTTTCACCGCGTCGCTCTGCTTCGTGCCTTTCTGGTTTTCGCCGTTCTGGTACTCCACAACATAGCCTTCGGCGTTGATGATTTCTTGTAGCTCTTCCAGCGAAACGGCCATGAACGCGGCGTTTTTTATCAGGCTTTCCACGGTCTGCAACTTGTTTTTGTCAAGGTCTTTGAAAACCCGTGCCCCCATACCCGATTTGCCGGACAGAAAAACAATCTGTATAATGGAAAGGGGTAATGAAAAATGTCAACCAAAGAACGAAAGCACCCAGCGCCGCCGCGTTACGATGAGGCCTTCAAGGCGGGGGCAGTGCGGATGGTCACCGAGCAGGGGCGGCCCAGCCGGGAGGTGGCCGCGGAACTCGGCATCTGCATCGACACGCTGCGCAGCTGGCTGAAAGCGGCGGGCGCACCATCGCCGGGGCAAGCTGACCGCCAAAACCGCGACGCCAGACGCCTGCGCGAACTGGAGACGGAGATTCGAGCACTGCGCAAGAAGCTTGAAGAGAAAGACGGGGTCATTGACATCCTAAAAAAATCCGTCGGCATACTTTCCAAACCATAGAGGACAAGTACCGGTACATCCGTACGGCCCGCGCGGGGGCCTCTGTGGAACTTGTATGCCGACTGCTGGAGGTCTCCCGCAGCGGGTACTACGAATGGCTGGGCCGCAAACCCTCTTTGCGCCGGCAGAAGGATCAGGAACTGAAACGCCGGCTGCTGAGCCTGCACCAGCGTTATCCCGCCCTTGGGCTGGACAGCCTGTATCACCTGATCCGCCCGCAGCTTTCCTGCTCGCGCAAGCGCATCCACCGCCTGATGAACGAGATGAACATCTCCTCCACGCGCAGGCGTGCCTACAAAGCCACGACCAACTCAAGACACGCGCACCCCATCGCGCCCAATCTCCTTGCGCGCCGCTTCTCCTTTGACAAGCCAGACACCGCATGGGTCGGCGATATTACCTATATCCCCACCGGCGAGGGCTGGCTCTACTGCGCTGTTGTGAAAGACCTTTGCACAAAGCAGATCGTCGGCTACGCCTTCTCCGACCGCATCGACACAAATCTCACTCTCGCCGCCCTCGGCATGGCCGTCCGGCGCCGCAAGCCTCTGCCCGGCCTCATCTTCCACTCCGACCGCGGCGTCCAATACGCCGCCTACGCTTACCGTCAGCGTCTCGCCAGCCTCGGCATCCGGCAAAGCATGTCCCGCAAGGGCGATCCCTATGACAACGCCGTGGCCGAAAACTTCTTCAGCTGCCTCAAGTGCGAGTGCGTCCATCTGCGCCATTTCGCCTCAAGGGCACAAGCCATGGCAGACGTCTTCGCTTATATCGAGACCTTTTACAACCCAGTGCGCCCGCATTCCTCTATTGGCTGGCGTCCTCCGGATGCCTTTGCGCGTGCCTTGTCTGAGCATCCCGCCGCCTGAGTGTGATACGACAAGATATCCTGCGTTTCTTTCTGTTTTTTCTTCATTTTTACTGTCCACGAAACCGGGAAGGGCACACCCGCTTTAATCGGGCAATCTCTTTTTTGATCTTCTGTTCTTTCGTAAGCTCCTTCTTTGTCGCCACAAAAAACGCCCCCTTTCTGCACCGTCAACCACACCCCCCACGGGTACACCCGTTATGCGCGCGCCTGCGGAGTTTTTTTAACCTCCCGCCCTCGGTGTTTCGCCCTCCCTAATTCGGCGGCGAATGGGGGGGATATACAAGATTTCCGTTTGCGTCGAAAGAATAACGCTTCTTCCGTTCGCCTCTGTGGTGTTCCTTGTTGTGGCAATCTTGACAAAGTGCCTCCAAGTTATCCCATGAAAGCGCAATGTACGGATTGTTTATATTCTCCTTCGTCAAATAGATTTTGTGGTGTGCAATCTTCGCAACAACCGGATTGTCGGGCGTGGAACATCGTTCGCAAAGATAACCTTTCGATTGCAAGAAGCCTTCGCGACACGCGCGCCACGCGTCCGAATTATAGAACTGTTCAGCCCATGCCTTCACGCCTGCCGCCTCCTTTCGGACAATAAAAAAAGCCCTCACGGGCGAACCCGCGAAGGCTTGTGAAGTGTGCTGTTTATTTGCATTTAATCAGCGTAATAATTATAGCATATATGGACGGTACACACAAGGGCGCGAAACGGGCGCGAAACGGGCATTTTTCGGCCTGTTTTAATCCGTTGCTTTGTCCCGCTCCTTCCGGTATGTACCCACGCCAACCGCCGCGGGTTTCCCGAACATGCACACGGCCATGTCATTAACGATTTTGTTTCGCCATCTGCGCGCACTCTTCGCGTCACGGATCAACCCCATTCCCTCCAGCTCTGCGGCTATGGCTTCCCATGTGTACGGCTCCGCGCCTGTCGGACGCTCGTTGCCCTGCGCGTCCTCTCCGAAGTAATACATGCGGATCACATGGAATTCTTTTCGCTCTGCAAACAGCTTTACAACGCGGTCAATCTCTTCAAAGCGCGCCCGCGTCCTGTGGTAAGATATGATTTTATCCCGCTTCATTTCGTCAAGTATATCTTCCTCCGTGCGGTATGTGTACCCGCTCGAAGGGGAATAGCTTGAAATACTCGCGCTTCGGCCTTGAAGCTCCACATGTGTATAGGCTTCATAATCGGCCACCAGCGCGGCCAGCTTTTTATAATTAAAAAGCAAACTTTCCATTGCGCGGAAATAATTTACTTCGCCGCCCATGCCGTCAATATAGGCCATAGAAGCAGTTTCCCGCGCGACCTCGTTTATCAGCTCCCGCACTTCGTCAGTAATCAAGCCCGTTTTTTTCTTGCCCATGTCTGAACCCTCGCTTTCCGTTTACTCTTCGTTGCCGCCATCTTCGGGCGGCGCGTCCGCTTCGTCCGAAAATACACGGACGATCGCGGCCACTTCGTCAAAATCCAGATACACGGGCTTGTTTTCGGTGATCCCGCTGATATTGTATCCCGTTACCTGTTCAAGCCCGTTCCTTTTCAGCGTGAATTTATCGCATTTCACCGTAAATTCCGCGCCGCTCTTCAAAATCACACGCATAGACATTTTCGCCATGTTTAACCCTGCCTTTCTTATGCCTGCGGCTTGCCGTAATTCGGGTTTGGTGTCTTTACCCACCAGCGCGCCGCGGTGTTTTCCTCTTCGGGCTGTGCGCCCGCTATGATTTCATGCGTTGACGGCAAGAACATATTTCCCGCCGCCGAAAAATCCGCTTGTTTCTGTTCCCGCTCCTTCGCGTCGTCAACATACCCGCGCAAAGCAGGGGAGAAGCAGGCGGCAAGGGCTGTCCCCATTGCGGCGAACATATCGTCAAAAGCGCGGGCGGCCTGCCGGATCGTCCGGCCAGCCTTGCGCACCGCCGCGCCCATCTGCCAGAATGCCAGCGACGGGCGCAAAGACAAAAACAGGGCTTCATACAATCCGAATTTGCCAACGCGGGCGGCCATGCGCGCCGCTTTGTCCCGCTGGATACCGTAAGACATAACCAGCTTCAAAAACCGCTTCTTTTTCAACCTTCTTCGCCTCCCATTGTCAAATACTCTGTAATTACCTTTGCGGCGGCCTCCCACCCTTTGCACAAGGCCACAAAATAGCCTTGTTTTTCAAGGTTTGACAACCACGCTTTTTGATCGTCGCTTGTTTTACTGCCTTTCTGCCGCTTTAGCTCTATGTAAAGGCCGTGAAAACCGCCGCGGGCGACGGGCAAGCACAAATCCGGCACACCCGCCTTCACGCCTTCGGCGCGGAAGCGTCCGGCCTCTGCTTTCTTCCGGCTCCCGCCGTTCGGCACATGGTAAAGCAACGCCAATTCAGGGAAACGCCCGCTTTGAAATGCCGCCCACCTGAAAAGGCATTGTTGTTCCACGCTCTCCGTTGGAACCGGAAGGGAAGGGGCGTTATTCTTCAAGATAATTCACCGCCTTTTCCACATATCCACACGGCAAGGCGTTTCTTCTTCGACATTCTGCCGCCGCGCCTGCCCGTGTTTCGTATAGCTCGTTCGGCCACACGCCTTCGTATTGCTCGAAGTATTCGCTTTCGCCAATATCCCAACGGACAAGGAATGCGCCGTATTCTTCGTTCACGGCAACGATTGTCACGGGGACAGGGCAGAAGCGTTCCCAAATGTCCGTAACAAACCAATATTGCCCGCCAATCTCCGGATTTTCTACCACCGCGCGCACCCCCTCAAAGCTGGACGATCCCGCCAACGCGTGCAATGGCCGCGGGCGTTACGGTTCTTCGCTTCAAAACCGCCGTGATCGTATTCCCGAAGCCTTCATAATGCGCTTTTGTCGTGACAAAGTATTGCAATTCGGGGTTCAGGCGCGCGCGAAGCCTCAATTTGAAAATCAGACTTTCGGTTACTTCGGTTTCAATCCGGTAAACCGCTATTTCGCCCGTTGTTCGGTCAACTTCGCGGCAAATTACCATCATTTCCGTTGTGTTCATTGCGTACCCTCCGTTTCTTTTTCTGCTTCTGCGGCGGCGCGGCCTTCCGGTGCAATTTTGCGTATATGTACGCGCCCGCCACAAAATCCGAATGCCGCACGGCGCATTCGTTGAAGCTGTATTCAGGGAAAAGCGCGGCGAAGATCGCGGCGGGTTTCGCCTCGAAGTCTTCGGCCATCTGTTCCACCTTGCGGCGGCTTATTTTGGTGTCGGCCTCCGTGATTTTCGGATCAACAAGGTTTTTGCTTGCCGCCCACCGTTTGCCGCCGTTTGGCTCCTTCGTCATATAGCGCGCAAGGGCTTCTAATCCGTAATCGTCCGGTTGCAGGCGGCGGGCGTTTGCGTACCCGCGGCCATTCCAAAGGGCTTCGGCTTTGTCCCGATCCATGCCGGACATTATGACATGATGGTGAACACGCTTGCGCCGCCCATCTTTCCCGCCGAACTCAATCACATAGGCGTATTTCAATTCTGGAAGGCCATTCTTCCGGCGATACTCCCGCACCCTGCGAAGGTAATTCCGAATATCGCGGCGCGCCTGTTCTTCGTCCGGAACAAAGCCGTTTGAATATGTCAGCGTTACGCAAAGGTCTTCTTCCGTGAAATTCGCATTGATCTTCCGAATGAACTTCTTTTTTGCGTTTTTATCATTCAGGTTCTTTTGTGCTTCCCGTGTTGTGTGCTTCTTTGCCTCTCGAACCTCGTTTTGCGTGTTCCATATCGGGAATATCTCAACTTCAAGCACATTTCCCGCCTTGATCGTGCGGGTACGATAACGAAAAACATTCCTGTGCCGAAACCGATCAAACGCCCTTTCGGTGTTCTCTCCGGAAAGGTCAAAGAGGAATTCATATTTTGCGCTGTTGTACGGCATGTTGTTTCCTCCCTGCTCGTGGTAAAGGTTTCACCCCCTCCCGTCCCCCTAAAGGGGGAAGCAGGCTCAAAGGAATTGAACACGCAAGGCCGGAAGGTTTGTATTTATCCCCGCCGCCTTTCCTGCTTCTATCACTCCGGCAACAACCCATCAAGGGCAAGCCGCTTTCGCGGTGCTGTCGCACCCTTGACAGCTTGCCGCCTCCGTGATCCTGATAAAGCAGGCGACGGGGAATTGAATACAAACCAGCACTTCCGGAATTCTGCTTTTCCGTCCATGTGTTAATACCCATTACAAGCCCGTAATACGCCGTGTTCCGGCGTTTCTTGACATTCTGCCGCCGCGGTGTTATACTGTCGTTAGTTTGAATAGCTCTTTTCGCGGCGACGCGAAGGGGGAAAGGCGGCTTGCAGGCAACGCAAGCCGCCTTCTTCTTTTCTATCCGTTATTGAAGCCCGCGGCCTCCGTGTACTCTTCGCAAGGCTCTTCTTCCTTCGGCTTGAACCGAAGGCCATTCACGCACCCGATACACGGAAGCGGGCGCAAGCCGTCCGGCTGTGTGCCGTCGCGGTGCTTTTCGCATTCTTCCAGTCTGCCGCATGTGTCGCACCAGCAACGGCGGCAATCCTGAATATCCGTTTTCAACTCCGGTTCTTCGTCTTCTTCATCGTGTACCAGCTCAACGCCTCCGTTTTCGGCGGCCAGCTCTTGCGCATAGGCGGCGAAGCCATCGGCCACGCCGCGGGCGAATGCGTCAGCCGCCGCCGCGCACGCGTGCGCAAGGTCAAAACCCATCGTGTGCGCCATTTCAATAATGACTTCTTCGTTGAAGGTTTTATTTTCTTCCACGGTGTCCACCGCCCTTCAATCCTCTGTAAATGCCTACCACAACGGCATACGCGATCACAACCGCCACGGAAAGGCAAACCACGCCGACAAGCGCATAAAAGGCGGCAACCATAAATTCAAACGCCGTCATTTTGAACCCGTCCTTTCTATATATAATGTATAGGGGATAGGCCGCCCCATCGTGCGGGGCGGCCTTTTCTGTTATCCCTTGATAAGCTCGAACGCCTGCGCGTCGGTAAATCCGGCCTTTTTCAGCTCCGAATACCAGCCGAAAAGCTGTTTTGCTTCTTTTTCCTGCTCTTCCTGTTTTCCTTCTCCGATTGTGGCCGGAATATCGAAGGCGGCGGCAATGTGCTTCATCATGTCCACCGCGTCCGCGCGCTTCTGCTCTTCGTCTTTCTGTTCCTTTTCGCGGGCGGCCTGCGCCTCCACTTCGGCAAGAATGCCCTTCGGCTCTTCACCTTCCCCGAAAATGGCCTTGTTCAGCCCTTCCGCAAGGGCTTTCCCGATCATTTCACCGAACGACGGCTTGCGCTCGTTCACTTCGTCTTCGTCATAGGATACCAAAATATCAGATTTCAGAGCGCAAAGCGGACGCACGCCCCGGAGGCCGCAGTACGCGCTGTAGTAGTTCAACGCCCCCGAAGTGTCGACAAGGCGCACAAAACTTTTATAGCCGTTCCGCTCGGTTGAAAACGGGGTACAAGTCCAATAGTCTTCCGACGCTTTCGGAATGATTTTGCGGAACGCGCGGTACATCTGATCCGTGATAAGCCCGATCTTTGCGCTGTCTGTGCCGTAGTCGTCTAAACCGTCGTCGGAAGTCAGGTCAAGGACGATCGGCACAAATGCTTCTTTGTCCGCACCCGCGGCGGCCAGCTCTTCCAGAAAATCACCGTTCAGGAAAGCGCGGACGGAAGAGGCGGCAAAATCGTTCTTGTTGTCCGTGTCGAAAGCCATGTACCGAACTTCGCCGTTTTCGTCCTTCAATACATCTTCCGCAAGGCAAAGCGACATATTCGGGCGTGCGTCCAGCACAACCCACTTCACGCCGCCGTATGTAACGCGGCTTTCTGCGCCAAACTGTCCGATCTTTCCGGTTTTCAAAGTCTTTTCCATTTGAATAGCTCCTTTCATTTGTTCCAGTATTCAACGGCCTGTTCCACCGTTTCAAACTCCCTTGTTGCAATCCCGCACGACGCGCACCGAATAAGGGGGCGCGGCTCAAAATAGGAAAAACGCCGCTTCAAAATCTCTGCATTGCCGCCGCAATAGCGGCACGGCTTCAATTCCGGAATATGCGGCTTTTCCTGCTCGTTCATCATGGTTCTTCGCCGCCTTTCGCGTTTTTGATCCATAGAATTTCGGTTCTTGTTTGCCCACGCTCCGCAAGCGCGCGTTTTTCTATCCGCTTCCAATCGTGCAACATGTTGTCGTAAATCTCGTTTGCATACCCGCTCAATACCACCGAACCACTATGCGCCCTTAATGCCTCTAACAGCTGTATGTGTTGTTCTGTCGTCATTTCCTGCGCATATATATTTTTGCGGCGCGTTTCCGGCGTGTATGGTGGATCGGCGTAAATAAGGCAACGCGGATCGTTATATTTCTTTATCAGCTGTACCGCGTCCATGTTTTCTATTTGCGCGTCCTTTAATCTGGTTGCCGCCGCTTCCAGTTTATCCGGAAGCCTGTTCCACTGTTGCGGCATAACAGGCGAACGCCCTGTTGCGCTATGCCGCCAACCCGTCCGCGCCGCCGTCATTGTCCCGAATGCCTGCCAGCACCGAACAAGAAAGCGTCGTGCGTCTTCCACCGGCTCCCCTGTTTTTTCATAGGAAGAATAGTATTCGTCCCGCGCCCACGGTGTTAACTCAATCAAGGCCGCCAGCTGTTCCGGCTGTTCCCGTAATACGCGGAAGAGATTTACAACATTTCCGTCAATGTCGTTTATTGTTTCCAGCCGCGCGGGGGCTTTTCGGAAGAAAACCGCACCCGAACCAAAGAACGGTTCAAGGTATATTTCATGTGGTGGGAAAAACCCGCTGATCCAATCCGCAATTCTCCATTTTGCACCAGCATATTTCAATACGGGTTTTACATCGGCGGGCGGCCGCTTTAACATTTCTTCCCGCCGTGACGATATGGGCGGGTTTTGTTGTATTCGTGCTTGATCCGTATTGCCTCTTCAATATCAATTCCGGCGCGCCCGCAATAGTCCAGAATGCGGATCATGCAATCGGCCAATTCCACCGCCACGCCTTCCGGCTTGCGCCGCTCGTACTTTTCGCACGCCTCCCCGTCCGCATAAAGTATTTCTTCGCCTTCGACATTGTAATAAATGTTCGGCTTTCCGGCGCGGTACTCTTCCAAAGCCTCCGCAAGCTCCGAAACGCAAAGCATAAGGATTTCAGGCAATTCCCGTTCCTGCTCCCACCAGCCATGCGCAACGGCATTTTCATGTACCGCCGCGGCAAGCTCGTTCAATCCCTGTTTTTCCATCGTCTGAACTGCTCCTTTCAAATTCGGCGCGTTTCATACGCCTTTTTCAACGCCTCTTGCCCTCTGCTCATAATAGAAGGGGAAGCAATACCCAAAATGGCGTTTACAAGCGTTCGGCACGCTATGTATTCGTTATCCCGCTTTTCGATCCAAAACGCCGCGGTTTTGAACTTGTCTGTTTTGATCCTTCTGATTTTCAGCATTGCGCACCCTCTCTTCCTGTTCGGCCTCTTTCACGCATTCGCATGTTTCGCCATAGTCAAGGTGACTTCCGCACCGATCGCAAACCTTGTATTTCACGATTTCACCGCCTTTCCGTTATAAATCACCAGCATAGAGGGGAAGGGCGCGGGATCGGCGGCGTTGCCGTCGTCGTCCGTAAACCGAAGCCGCCCACGAATAAAGCGAATTTCCGCTTTGTGGTATATAAAATTGTGGAAATAGCTTGTATCGGTACGCGCTGGAATAAGGAGAACAATCGGCGTTCCGGCCTGCGCCTCTTCGTATGCCTTTTGAACCCACTTTCCGATTTCGCGCCCATACGGGGGATTGCAAAATACCGTACCCCCCCCGCAACCTTCCAAGAGGATTTAAGCCCGTCCGTTTCCGGCGTGAAATATAGCGGGCATTTTGCCGTTTTGTCTGTGGCCGCCGCGTCCAGCGTGAAGGAAAATTCTTCGTTCAGCTTGTCGAAGAAGTCTTGCGGCGTACACCAGCACATATTTTTAGAGGATAACAAAGCCTTGTTCATTCGCCCGCCCTCGCTTTCTGCAATTCCCGTTCAAGGCGTTCGATCTTCCGGCGCAAGGCGCGGTTGTCAGCGTTTACCCGCTCGATCTCTGCGGCCAGCTTGTCCGCGGCGGTGTCCGTTTCCTTTTGATAATCGCAAGGGCGCACAACTTCGCAAATATAAACCGTTTTGCCCGATCCGGAAAAATTGCTTTTCGTTTCCTCCGTCTGCAATACAATGTCCCGCGTGGCGCGGATTTCATCAAGCGACATCAGCACAAAGCGGGAATGCCTCTGCGTCCTAATCATCGTCGCCCGCCTCGCTTTCCGGTTCAATGATTGCCCCCGTTTCCGGATCAACCTTGAATTGCCCCGCGCTCTCTGCGGCGGCCTGCCGCTCCCGCTCCTGTTCCCGAAGGTCAAGAGAAACGGCGCATTGCCGTGTCAGCTCTTGCAGGCGTTGGACGAATTGCGCGCTTATAACATCACACGGCATAATTACCGCTTGAAGCAGGAAGCCCGCTTTTGCTACGATATACGGCGCACCGAAAGGCGTTACCCGCTCGTAAAGCTCCAATACATCAAGCACATCTGAAACGGGCGACAAATAGCGGCTTTCGATGAAAACCAGCCCGCGGCGCGTCTGCAATGGTTTCAAGGTCTTTCCGCTATACACAATCGAAAGGTTGCCTTGTTCAATGATCTTTTCGGTTGCGTCGGTGTCCTCGAAGCTGATCCCCTCCGGAATGTCACGATACCGCACAAGCCAGTCTTCGCGCTGTTTCTCCGGCACATCGAAGATCGTTAAAATGCTTTCTTCGTCCAGCTCCGGAAGGCCGGAAATAGGGTAAACCGCGTTTCCGTCGCCTATGTACTGCGATAATGTGCCGCTATCGCTGTATCGGTTGAACAAAACAACCTGTTTGTTTTTCTTGCATATCGCGGCAATGCTCTTTATCTTCATTTGCGGCGGCCTCCCTTCCGGAAGTCCCGCACGGTATCGCGGATCGTGGTTTCCGTCAGATACCAGAACAGCGGCAACCCTAAAAGCAACGCTTCACCGCCGATCGCCTTGTATCCGCGTTCGGCAAGGGCGTACCCCTGCCCCCAACGGAAGAGAAGAACGCCCGCCGCGGTAAGGGCGGCGTATTTCAGGACGGCAAAGGCAACATTCGCCGTCAATGTGCTTCCCGCTACCCGAAGAGGGCGGGAACGGCGGCGCGTGGCCGCCTGTGTGTTTTGAATAGCTCTTTGCATGTGTGATCCTCCTTTACTCGGTTTCGCCCGCGGCAATGGCCTTGCGTAATGTGTGCCGCTCCATTCCCTCCATCATCAAGCCAGCTTTCAAAACCTTTTCTCGTTCTTCCGGCGTAAGGTCTTTAATGCTCTTCGGCTTCACTTTGTCTTCGGAGGGGAAAAGGTGGTTTTTGCTTGAAAATGCCGTATAGAATATTTCAAGCTCCGCTTCCATAGCAACCTTGAAGAATTTGTAATTTGCTTCGATCTCCAACCGTTCCGCGGCTGTGCAATTCACGCCCGTTTCCTTCCGCTTGCGCCCGCTATACGATCCTACGCAACCGAAGCCCGATCTTCCCGTTACCATGTAAATAATCTGGTTCAGCAAGCGGCGTTCGGTTTCTTGACTGTACCGGAACCACGCCGTTTCGCGGCGTTCCTCTTCAAGATCGGTTTCGCTGATCCCGTATTGCTCCATCAGGCGGGCAAGAAGGGTTTGTGCGCTCTCGCGCTCTCCGTCAACGCCCCGATCGGCAAGGGCTTTTATTTTCTTCAAAAGCTCCGCTTTGTTTGACATTCCCGCCGCCCCCTTAATATTTGCCGTAAACAATCACGGCCATATAAGGGCGATCGGTTTTCGCGGCGGTTACAATGGCCGTATTTATCCACGATACCCGCAAGAAGTCGCGCGCCGCCCGCTTTGCCAGCCTCCACACTGTCCGCGCGTCGTCGTCGCCAAACTCTGCGACGACTTCAAGGCTGAATTCGCACACCTTGACGATCCTTCCGTAAGGCTTGCGTGCGGGGCGTTCCTTCATGTATTCTTTGTTGCCCTCTTTGCACTTGATAATTTCGAGCGGGCGGGGGAACTGCCAGCCGCCGCCCTGCTTGTCCTGCTTCTGCTTCGACATAGTTTGAATGGCTCCTTTCACTTAACTGCTGTACGGATTTTTCAAGCTCCAATCCCAAAACATGCCGCCTTCGTATTCCGTCCGGAAATGGTTTACTTCTCCGTCACCCGTGAAGAAGACATATTCAGCGGGAAGGACGCGGCCAACCTCGCCGCCTTCCCGTTTTTCCCGCTCCCACCGTATCAGCACATCGGCGGCAATCGCCTTGAATTCCTCTGTTGCCGGATAGTCCGGCGAATATCCGGCGAATTGGTGCGGCTGTGTTACCACTTCGGCCACGGTGTCCGGCCAGCCTTCCGCGTCAACGCGGTTCAGGGCGCACCACACAACCGCCGCTTTGTGCATATCCGAAGGAATGCCGCGGGCTTCGCCCCATATCAGGCGCGCCAGCATTTCAACTTCCGCTTCGTCCGGTATGTATGGGGCGGGCGTAGGTGTCGGCGTTGCCGCCGCGGGCGCGTCCAGCTTGTCCCGCTCGGCCTCTTCAAGCGTAGGCGTTGGCAACGCTTGATCCTGCCCGCCGGGGCTGTCGGCCTCCATCGGAACCACTGCCGCAACCGCTACGGCGAAGGCGCACCCGACAACCGCCACGGCCAGAAGTAGGAAGGGAAGAGGCGAACGGCGGCGCGGCCTGTGTTTCACGCCCCGTTCCATATCTTTTCGACCTCTGCGCGGCACGCTTCAACCCCGTTTGTTCCAACCCAATCTTGCAGGGCTTCGCGCCGTTCTTTTCGCAACCTCTGTTCTTCTGCCTCGAAGTCTTCTTGCAGGGTTTCCGGATCGTGAAGCTGAAAGGCGCGCCCGTATCCGCTCAAGCGAACTTCAATCAGAATGCACCCCGTCCCGCCGTAGGTGTCCGGCGCGATCCGCACGCGCATATTGCCAAGCCGCATTATGTAGTAGTCCGGCAATGTGTTTTCTTCCTGCTGAATGCCCTTCGCTGTTCCGAATTCCTGCAAAGCCAATTCCCGCGCCTTCTTCAAGGTCAGCTTCACGCCACCGCGCAACGGGCTTTTTCGGTGTTCCCGCCTAAAAATCGCCGCTTGCACTTCGGCGGTTGTCTTTTGTTTCTTTTTCATAGTTTGAATAGCTCCTTTCGCGCCTATCACGCTTTCAGGTTTAGCCACCATTCCGGATTATTCCGGAACTTCTCATGCGGACAATATGTGCAATCCGTAGAAGAGCACTTACGGCAATATCGTTTGTGAAATTCGTCGTCCCACGGCCCTTCTAAAATCGGCAATCCCCGAAGGAATGCCCCAAACTCCGCGGGGGATTGCGTCAGCTTTTCAAAATTAGTCACCGCCAAAACCTCCCGCCGTTTCTCGTTCTCTCCCTATCTCAATTTCAAGGTTCATCTTCCAATAATGGAAATGGTTATACATTTCTTGCGTGTAAAGAAGCCCGTCCGCTCTCCGAACATCAATGCCCATTGTTATTTGCAGGAATTCGGCAAGCCCGCAAAACCGCCCGCAAAGGTTTGTAATGGTGTTCAAGTTTTGTTCTTCGGTGTAATCCCCGTTTTCGTATGCCGCTTTACCCTCTGCAACATACTTTTGCATACGGTCGATTAACTCGATAACGATTTCTTCTTTCGTGTCCTGTAAGCCCTTGTCGCTTACGGTCAGCGCGCCCAACTGATATTTTTTCATTACTGAACAACCTTTCCTTTCGCTCTATTCTGTCACCGCACGGCGGCCTCTGCGCTTGAAGTTTTCCCGAACCACCGCTTGCGCCCGCTCCGCGCTGTAAACCTCGCGTTGCGCCGCGTCCACTTCTCCGGTATAGCCTCGTTGCAATTCGTGGTAGATCGTCGCGGTATGCACGCCAAGTCGCGCGGCGATTTCAAGCGGGCGATCCCCGCGGGCGTGCCACGCCTCGATCTTCTTTCGATCCTCAAAATCCAGATACCTATAATTTCCCGCCATGTCTTCACCCCGTTTCTATTGCGGTTTATCGTGGTTTGTGGTATAAAAAAATAAATGCGGAAGGCTCGAAGCTCCCCGAAAATAGGGGGCTTGTCCTTTCGCATTTAATATTACAACCCACATTCTTTGCTTTTTTAGCAAAAAGCCCTCGCAATTATGATAAAACTGTATTATAATGATGGTAACTATTAACTTTCTTGCGGATGTTCGCCTTGCGGCGCCCGTTTTCGGCAGGTGTATTTTTGGAACAGGAAAACCTACAATTCGCCCAAAAAGTGCGGCGTGCAAAGCGCCGGATCATCATTGCCCTATTGGTGCTTCCCCCGCTTCTTCTCACAGTTTCGGTGTATCTGGGCATCCAGTGCTTTCAGCAGCGGCGCCAGGCCGCAGCTTATACGGCCGAATTGGAAGCGCAGGCCGGGCAGCTTCAGCAGGCTGCCGAGCAGCGGCGGCAGCTGGAAGATCAGCTTCTGGCGGCCACTCAAAGCACGCCGGAATCCGCCCCGCCCGAGGCGCTTGAATACCAGCAGCTTTACCCCGAACTCTCGGTGGAGCCCGCCAAAAGCGTTTCCCCCGCGGATAAAATGGTCTACCTCACCTTCGACGACGGCCCGTCCGGCAACACGCTGGCCCTGCTCGACGTTTTGGATAAATACAGCGTAAAGGCCACTTTTTTTGTGGTTGGCAGCCAGATTCCCGGCCGCGAGGATATCCTGCGCGAGATCGCGGCCCGCGGCCACACGGTGGGCATGCACAGCAATTCCCACAAATACAACGATATCTACGCCTCGGTGGATGCCTGCCTGCAGGATTTCGACCTGCTGCGCGCCCGCATTCAGGAGGTTACCGGCCAGTCGCCTTCCATCCTGCGGTTTCCCGGCGGCAGCGTGAACGGCTACAACCGGGATATTTACCAAGAGCTTATCTCCGAAATGCTGCGCCGCGGTTACGCTTATTTCGATTGGAACGTTTCCGCGCAGGACGCCACCTCCCAGAACAAAAGCGTGGCAGACATTGCAAATGCGGTGGTCACGGCGGTTCCGCGTCACCGCTACTCCATCGTTCTGCTGCACGACACCTCCCTGCGCGAGACCAGCGTAAAAGCGGTGGACCGGCTGATCCCCCAGCTGCTGGAACTGGGCTACACCTTCGCCCCGCTCGATCCCTCTGTATCCCCTATCATTTTTTCATATAAATGACCAGCTAAAACGCCAAAGAACAAGGAGTGTTCCCACATGGAAAAGAAAAGCCCGTTTATGAGCGCCCTGAACGAACTGATGGGCAACCAGCCCATCGGGGAGGAACAAGCCGCCCCGCAGGGCGCCCCTCAGGCCGCGCCCCAACCCGATCCGGACCCCATCCCGCAGGTGGAAGCCCGTGATATGGATACCGGTGTGCCCGTTGCCGTAAGCCAGGTCGCGCCCACCATCATCAACGAGGACGTCACCATCGACGGCTCCCTCAGCTGCGGGCACGATATGCTCTTTTCCGGCTCCATCAAAGGCAACGTAAAGTGCGACGGCAAGCTCACCGTGCGGGGCTATATTTTCGGCAATGTGGTGGCGGCGCAGGTGGAGCTGTGCGGCGCCCGCATCCGGGGCAACACCGTGTGCAACGGCTTTATGACCATGGACGAGGGCAGCATGATCGTGGGCGATGTGGAAAGCGAAAATCTCATCCTCGGCGGCAAGATCAAGGGCGACGTGACCGTGCGCGGCCAGGCCGATGTGCGCAGCTCCGCTTATCTGCTGGGCGATCTCGAGGTCGGCGGTCTCGCCATCCAGCAGGGCGCCTGCCTGAACGGCCGTATTTCCACCCACAGCGACGAAAGCGCCAGCCAGATCTTCAGCGATCTGGAGTAACGCTTGCCTTTTTCACACCCAAGCGCCCGGGCCCCTGCGGGTCCCGGGCGCTTTTTATTGCAAAACAGCGCCAATCCCCAGCATCCTGAGGGAGGGATCGTTTTTGAAAAAGCTCTTTGGCCAGTATGCAGGGCTGCGCCGGGAAATGTACATCATCTTTTTTGGCCGGGTGGTCACCAACATGGGCGCGCTCATCTGGCCCATGCTCACCCTTATTTTAAAAAGCAAGATGGGCCTCTCCGCCTCCGACAGCGCAAATCTACTTCTGCTCTTGGGGGTGCTGCAGCTTCCCTGCACCATGATCGGCGGCAAGCTTGCCGACCGCTTTTCCAAGCGCAGCATCATCATCGTGTGCGATCTGGTCACTGTGGGCTGCTACCTTGTGTGCTCTTTGCTGCCCATTTCGTATCTGTTTGTCGCCCTGTTTTTTGTGGCGGGCATTTTTGCCCAGATGGAATGGCCCAGCTACGACGCCCTCGTGGCCGATATGAGCAGCAGCGCCGACCGCGAGCGCGCTTACAGCCTGAACTACCTGGGCGCGAACCTGGGGCTGGTGCTGGCGCCCACCTTGGGCGGGCTGCTCTTCGCCCAGCACCTGAGCCTGGCGTTTCTCATCAACGCGGTTTCCACCTTCTGCTCCACTGTGCTTATCTTCTTTTTCATCCGCGATACCCGCCCCACGCAGGATGCTTCGCCCGTGAGCCATTACGAGGCCGGCCACCAGGGCAGCACCTGGCAGGTGCTGCGCCGCGGCAAGGTGCTCTGGCTGTTTTTGATCTGCAGCGCCGTGGGCGAGGCGGTGTACAGCCAGTTCAACTTTTTGCTGCCCCTCAACATGGAACAGCTTTACGGCCAGCAGGGCGCGGTGTGGTTTGGCATGCTCACCAGCGTGAACGCCACGGTGGTGATCCTGTGCACCCCGCTGCTCACCGCCCGCTTCGGCCGCCTGCGCGATACCGCCAAGCTTCTCGCGGGCGAGGTGTTCATCGCGCTGGGGTTTGGCTTTTATATTTTTGTGCAGGGCTTTATCCCCCTGTACTTTGTCGCAATGGTGGTGTTCACCCTGGGCGAGATCTTCACCACCTTGGGGCGGCAGCCCTATCTCACCCGGCGTATCCCCGCCTCGCACCGGGGCCGGCTCACCTCCATCACCCTGGTGGGCGGCATGCTGTGCCAGGGGGTGGCGCTCAAGGTGGTGGGGGCCCTGGCCGACCACACGCCCCTGCTCCTTGTGTGGGGCCTGGTGGTGGCGGTGGCCGCCGCAGTGGCCGCCGGGTACGCCCTGCTGCGCCGGGCAGACCGCCGGGCCTTCCCCCTTCTTTACAAATAATTCAGCAGCAAAAAGGCCCGGCGCAGAATGGCAGTGCGCCCTACAAAAGCAGGAAGAAAAAACTGTTTTGTGGTATCATAGGGAAAATAACCGGGGAGGGATAAAGTATGGCGACAGTCAGCTATAAAAAGCTAATGGTATCGCTGCAAACATTGGTGAACAGCTGCGGGGCGCTGCACTGCGTTATTGGGGATATTCCGGAGACACACCATGAGTGACCTTCTTTTTATCGACGACAACCCGGATATTCTGGAGGCCAACCGCTCCTACTTCGAGGACCAGGGCTTTCACGCCACGGCCTGCATCAGCGGCGAGGCGGCGGTGGCGCTGCTGCAGACACACACCTTTGACTGCATTGTGCTGGATGTGATGATGCCCGGCATGGACGGCTATGCGGTCTGCAAGGCCATCCGGGAAAAGACCGGCACACCGGTGATCTTCCTCTCCTGCCTCGACCAGCCGGACGACAAGGTCCGGGGCCTGATGCTGGGCGGCGATGCCTATATGGTGAAGCCCTACGACCTGCGGGAGCTGCACGCCCAGGTGGCTGCCTGCATCCGGCGCGGGGAGAAAGAGGCCGCCCCCGCCCCGGATTTTGCCATTGGCCGGGAGCGGCGCATCGTGCGGCTTCGGCAGCACAGCGCCATCCTCTCAAAAAAGGAGATGGCCCTGCTCTCCCTGCTGCTGTCCCAGCCGGGCAAAACGCTTTCCAAAGAAAGCCTCTGCGCCGCCCTGTGGCCGGGGGAAGCCGCCGATGAAAACCGGCTGCAAAGCCTGGTGCGCAACCTGCGGCGCAAAACGGAGTTTGCCTGTTCGCGCATTGGCCGCATCACCAGCGTTTACGGCCTGGGCTACCGGCTGGACACCGTGGAAGGAGGAGACGGATGAAACGGAACGCCCTGGGCATGGGCCTGTTTTTCTCCGTCGTGGTGCTGGTGGCCGCGTCCCTGATGTGGTTCACCGGCAGCGGCGCCGTGGCCATTCCTTCGTCCGGCGGCTCGGCGGATTTGACCGGCCTTGACCTGCACACGCAGATCGCGGCGGTACAGCCGGACGGGATGGATTATTACCCGGGCCTGTACCTTGCTCCCGGTGAATTTGAAAACGCCCCTGCGCCCCGCTCCTTCACCAACGCCGACAAATCCCGGGTGCAGTTCGGCACCTACCATATCACGCTCCGGCTGGAGGCCGGCAGGACCTATGCCCTGCGCGCAATGGCGGTCAACTTTGCGCAGCGGCTGTGGATTAACGGCGCGGAGCAGGAGGCGGTGGGCTGGCCCGGCAAGGGCGCCGCCTCCACCTCTCCCGCTGCCCGCACGGTGCTGTGTGTGTTCACCCCGCACAGCGGGGAAACGGAGATCGTCCTGCAGTACGCCAACTTTGTTTACCGGGGCGGCGGCGAAGCCTACCCGCTGTATATCTCGGAATACGGCAACATCATCCGCATGGAGCAAAGCCTGCTGTTCCGGGCTTGTATGGTCGCCGGCTGTATGCTCGCCATCTTTGTGTTCTATTTGGGCCTGTGGCTCTTTTTCCAGCGGCGGCCCTACTTCCTGGCTTTCGCGGTAAGCTGTTTTGCCATCGCGCTGCACGGCCTGCTGGTGGGCCAGAAATTTTTGACCCGGCTGCTGCCGTCCCTTGGCTGGTACGCGGCAATGAAGCTGGAATACATCGCCCTGATTGTGATGATCGCCGCTTTTATCCTCTACATTGCCGGCATGTTCCCCGGGCTGCTGCACAGAAAAGGTCTGGCCGGGTACATGGCCTTTTCCGCTGCCTTCCTCCTGGTGGTGCTGGCAACACAGCCCGCGGTTTACTCCTGGGGGCTGCTGGCCTTTCAGGCGGTAAGCGTGCCCTACGGCCTGTATATCATCGCGCGGCTGCTGATGCGGATGCGCCGCAGCCGGGATCCGGAAAACCTGCTGATCCTGGCGGGCGGCTGTGCGTTTCTGGCGGCGATTCTGGCGGAGGCTTACCTGCACAGCCGGGCGGTTCACACGGGCGTTTCCGGCCTCGACCAGCCGGCCATGCTGGTGTTCATCTTTGCAAACATGGTGGCCCTGGCGGTGCGCTATGCCCGCACCGAGCGCGAGCTTTCCGAAATGACCGAGCTGGATCGCATGAAAACGGAATTTTTAAGCCAGGCGTCCCACGACCTGAAAACGCCGGTGGCGGCGATGGGCCTGGCGCTGGAGCGGCTGGAGGATGTAAAGGACGAAGCGCGGCGGGGCTGTTTCCTGGCCGCCGCCCGGCGCAGCCAGGGGGATATGGCCCGGCTGGTGGGCAATCTGCTCTCGGTGGCCCGGCTGGACGCCGGCAGCCAGCAGTACCATATCGCGCCGCTGCCGGTGGAGGGCCTTCTGGTAAAAATCCAGGACAAATACGAGGATGTGCTGGAGCTGGCGGGTGTGGAATTGGACGTGAGCGCCGACACACAGCAGGGCATCCTGTGCGACGAAAATATGCTTTGGAGCGTGCTAGATAATCTTGTCTACAACGCCCTGCGCTACACGCCGAAGGGCGGGGCCATCCGGGTGAAGGCGGGCGGGGACGGCCGGTATGTCACCCTCACGATCTCCGACACCGGCCCCGGTGTTCCGCCCGAACACCTGCCGCATATTTTCGAGCGCGGGTACATGGCCGGCGGCAAGGGCGGCACGGGGATGGGCCTGTACATCGTAAAAACCGCGATGGAGGGCATGGGCGGCTTTGTGCGGGTTCAAAACGCACATTCCGGCGGCCTGTCCTTTACCCTCTCGTTCCCCTGCGCAGGCAGAGAGGAATTTTGACAAAACGCCTTGCAATTTGCCTTCTCCTTTGCTATAGTGGTTGTGTAGGAGTGGTCTTTATGAAAAAACGAAGCACCGGCCAACTTCATAAAAACAGATTTCAAACCGCGTTCCCCCATTCGGGGGAGCGCGGTTTTTCAATTCTGATGATTTTTTGTCAGAATTGAAGCCGGAGCCTGAAACAAGGCGGAGCAGATAAGGTTTATTGCAAAGGGGGGTACCCCCCTTTGCAGCGCATAGCTTTCGCTATGCGCTGCAATCCTGCTTGACCGCCCGAACCAAAAGGAGGGGATATCCACATGCAACTAATAGCCAGGCAACACACCAACGAACCCGACGATCTGACCGCCATGCGGGCGTCGTTTCTGCGCACGGCCTCCGACCGGCTGAAAACGCCGGTGACAACCCTGGGGCTGGCCCTCCAGTGGTTGGAGCAGGTGCGGAGCGAGGAAGAAGACGGGCCTTTTTACAGATGGCCCTTCGGGGCCAGCGGGAGCTGGAACAGGCGGTAAAGGACGTGCTGGACACGGCCCGCGAGGAAAACGAACAGGAGGAATCACGAACATGAGAAAAACAATGAGAAAGGCGGCCGTCAGCATGAAGGCCAAAGAGCGAATCCTTGCGCTGCTGCTGTCCACGGCGATGCTTTTGAGCGTAATGCCGCCGGTGAGCGCGATGGCGGAGAGCACGGCAGCCCCCGCGGCTTTGACCTTTGATAGCTACGACATCCCGGCGTCCACGGTGGGCACGACCATATCTATCAATGTGTCGCCCTGGGTGAGCGGCGGTACGCCGCCATATAGCTTCGCCGTCACCGGCGGCGCCCTGCCTGCCGGCCTCGCCGTGAACAATGGTATAATTGAGGGCACACCCAAGCTGAGCGACGCGGGCAGCTTCACCATTACGGCGACGGACAGCGCCGGCCCAACAGCAGCAACAGCCAGCATCACCATTGCTTACGGCGCAGTCACAACGGACCCCACTGTCCCCGATATGCTGCGGAATTTCGCAGCCGTTCCCGGCGGCACTGGGGAGATATCCCTTTCCTGGACGGCCCTGGCCGACATCGGCAGCGCGACCATCACCAAATACGAGGTTTCCAGTGACGGCGGAATAAGCTGGAATAACGCAAACACTATAGCCAGCCACACCGTGACCGGCCTTACCAACGGCACCGCATATACCTTCCAGGTGCGGGCGGTGAACAGCGTGGGCGCGGGGGCGGAGGCCACCCTCACAGCCACGCCATCGGAACCGGTGTATGGTGTCAGCCTTGACGTGAGCGGGACGCACCTCTTCCCGCAGGCTATGGCGGGCTACGGCGCGCAAACGCCGCTCGCCGTCGCGGTGACAAACGAGGGAAACCGGGCCACCGGCCCACTTGCCGTGGAGCTCTCCGGCATGGACAGCGGCAGCTTTACGCTCTCAACGGCCGCCATTGCGGACATCGCCATAGGCGACAGCGCCATATTCACCGTTGCGCCCAATACCGGCCTTGCGCCGGGCACATACAGCGATACCGTTATGGTGAGCGGCGCAAACAGTATCCCAGCCACCTTCCAGATCAGTTTTACCGTAACCTCGCCGACGCCCGGCCACATCCATACCTTCGGCACGAACTGGAAGTTTGACGAAACGAACCACTGGCATGCGTGTACGGCGGATGACGGGGCCATATCGAACGAAGCTGCCCACATCGCAAGCGAGTGGATCATCGACCAAGCCGCCACCGAAACCGAAGCGGGCAGCCGGCACAAAGAATGTACCGTCTGCGCCTATGTGATGCAGACCGAAGCCATCCCCGCCACAGGCGGCGGCCAAGACCCTGACCCCGGCCCCTCCTATTCCTACCGCACGCTCACGGATCCGGACACTGGCGTAAAGGTGAGCGGTTCTTTCACCAGCGGCGCGGAGCTGGAGGTCAAAGACCGGCTGCTGCATCAGGCGGGTGACTGCGACGTGTGCGACGGCATCCGCGAGAGGCAGGAGAAGGGCGAGCTGATTGTGCTCTTTGACATCGGCCTGAAATCCGGCAGCTATACCGGCGACCTCGATGTGGAGATCCCAGTGGAGGCCAAGTACAACGGGCAGGAGGTATTGATCATCCATTGCAAGGACAAGGTGCTGGAGAGCCGCACCGTCACCGTGAGCGGCGGCGTTGCCAAGAGCACGTTTTCCAGCCTGTCGCCCTTTGCGGCGGCGGTGCAGCCCGGCGGCACAACCGCCATCACCGGCCTGCCTGGAAGCTATGCCCTGCTGGTTGGCCAGAGCGTGAGCTGGACGCCCGCGCCCGCGGGCGGCACCTGGAGCTATGACAAGGATTTATTGTCCATGACACAGGGCGGCGATACCTACACCTTCAAGGGCCTCAAAACCGGCCAGGCCACGGCCACCTATACCGTGGGCGGCGTGCCCTTCACGGTCGCCATCACCATCCATTCGGCCACCATCCCGCCGGAGGGCCACACGGCGAACCCGCTGCCCTGGCTGCTGGTAATGCTGGCGGCTCTCGCAGGCTGTGCGGCCCTGCTTCTCTGGTGGAAACGCGGCTGCACCAGGCAGCGGCATGAGTAATCGAGGCAGGCATTTTAAGACAAAACGCGCCGCCCGGCTGCCCCCACCCCATCCTCCCTTGGAAAGCGGTGTGTTAAGAAGAACCGGCGTGGCAAAAGCCACGCCGGTTCTTCTTAAATTCCATTTACTTCCTTATGCGCCCACACGTAAAGCGCCGGGCCTTTTACCTTATTCCTCATAATAAAAGCACCCGACCCCCAACGCGCCGGGCCCGGTGTGGCAGGCGATGCTCAGCGCCAGCGGCGCGGCCTGCACCCTGCATTTCGGGAACCGCGCCTGCACGTACCGGTGCCATTTCCGGCCCAGCTCTTCGTTTCCAGACCATGCCACCCCCAGGTGCATGGGCATGCCCTCAAAGCGCCCGGTCAGGTCCGCGCACAGCGCGTCCAGCATTTTTTCGGTCGCCTGGCGCATGCCCCGCACCTTGGCGCAGGCGTCCACCGGCCCGCCCTGGATCTGCAGTACCGGCTTGATGTTCAGCACGGTTCCAATGGCGGCGGCGCCCGGCGTGACCCGTCCGCCCTTTTTTAAATATTTCAGCGTGTCGGCCGTCACATAAATGCTCGCGTCCAGCGCGTGCTCCTCCAGCCTCCGGCGGATCTCGGCCGCGGTGTGCCCGCGGCGTGCCAAAAGCGCCGCATCCTTTACCGCCTGCTGCTGCGTGAGCGAAATGCGCCGGTTGTCCGCCACCTGCACCCGGCCGCCATACTCCTGGGCCAGGCTTTGGGCGGTGGCGCACCCGCTGGAAAGGGCGCTGGTCATGGGGATGTGCACGATCTGGTCGTGGGTCTTCAGCAGCTCCTCCCACAGCCCGGTCACATCCGCCGGGCTGGGCTGGCTGGTGGTGATCTCGGCGCCGGCCGCCTGCTTTTCGTAAAACTCGGCGGCGCTCAGGTCCACGCCCTCATAGAGCCAGGCCCCGTCGATGCAAAACGGCATCGGAAGGGTATACACCCCCAGCTGTTTTGCCTGCTTTTCAAAAATACCGCTGTTGCTGTCGGTCACGACGGCGATTTTCATCTTCTCTTTTCACCCTTTTGCTTGCCCGGGCGGCCGCAGCGCCCATACTCTGTTTATTCAAAAAGTAATGGTATCATCCGAAACGGCGTTTGTCAAACCCCGGGCTAGTCCGCAAAAAAACGCTGGCATTGCCCCGGTGCCTGTGCTATAATTATGCTGTATTTTTATGCGCTGAACGGCGCCAAAGGAGCGCGGCTTTTTTCATGACCTATCGTTTGATCCCCCAAAACGGCGATACCGTGCCGGTGCCTCAGCTGGTGTTCGCCGCCCTTCCCCGGGCGGGCGGCGAGCTGGTGCGGGTGGCCCTGTATATCCTCGCCACCCACAGCACCGACGCCAAGGATATCGCCCACGCTCTTGGCCTGAAAAACGCGCAGGCCGCGCAAAAGGCGCTGGACTTCTGGTTCGGCGCAGGCCTTCTGGAGCCCGAGCAGCCGGTGCGCGGCCCGGCGCCCGAGCCGGAAAAAGCCGCCCCCCTCACCGCCGAGGAGCTGCGGCTGGCCGCCATGCACGACCCCGTGGTAAGTATGCTCGCCACCGAGGCCCAGAACTATCTGGGCAAGGCGCTGGGCCAGAAGGATGTGCAGCGCCTTGTTTCGCTGTATGTAAACGAGAGCATCCAGCCCGAGGTCATTTTGCTCTGCGCCGCGCACATCGCCTCCCAGGGGCGCCACTCGGTGGGCCAGCTGGAACGGGAGCTGGACCGCTGGGCCGAGGCCGGGGTCACCGGCGGCCAGGAGGCCGAGCAGTACCTGCAGCTGCTGGCCCAGCGCGAAAAGCACGAGAAGGCGGCGGCAGGCCTTTTGGGCGTTGCCCCGGCCGACCTGACCATGGCGGACAAGCGCTGTATCCGCCGCTGGTACGAAGAGTACCGCTATACCGACGCCATGGTGGAGGAAGCGGTGCTGCACGCGGGCGCAAACAAGGACGCAAAGTACGTGAACGGCATCTTAAAAAGCTGGCACGCCAAGGGCTGGCGCACCCCGGCCGACGCGCGCGGCGCCGGCCAGCTGGAGGGCAGCAACATCCGTGTGGACCGCGCGGCCCCCAGCGGCAACGACATCCTGCGCCGCGCCGTGAACCGGCCCCTGCGCTTAAAACGGGAGGAATAACGCCATGCGCACCAAGACTGAACTTTACCGCGAGGCCAAACGCCGGGTCGAAAGCCGCCGCCAGCGGGCCGTGACCGAAGCCGTTGCGCGCCGCGCGGCCGCGCTGGCAGCCATTCCCGGCCTGGAGGCCGCCGAGCAGCAGGTCCGCCTGCTGGGCTTGAAGGCGGTGCAGCTTGCCGCCCAGGGCGCCGGCGAGGGCGCGGTGGCGGACGCCCAGGCCACCCGGGCGCTGGCCCAGGCCGAGCTGGACCGCCTGCTGGCCGCCCATGGCTACGGCCCGGGCAGCCTGGAGCCCAAATTCACCTGCCCTTTTTGCCAGGACACCGGCCTTGCAAAAGGGCGGCTGTGTGAATGCGTGGGCAGGGCGGCCCGCGAGCTGCGCCGCGAGGAAATCAACGCCGAATCCCCCCTGGCCCTGTGCACCTTCGATACCATGCAGCTGCGCTATTACCCCGACCGCCAGGACCCCGAGCTGGGCGTCAACATCCGCGCATACATGGGCGAGACCCTGGCCGCCCTGGGGGAATACGCCGATGCCTTCGATCTCAAAAGCGCCAACCTGCTCATCACCGGCAACGCGGGCCTGGGCAAGACCCACGCTTCCCTTTCCATTGTGGACCGGGTGCTGAAAAAGCAGTGGGACGCCATTTATATCAGCGCGCAGAACCTTTTCAGCCAGCTGGAGCGCGAGCGCTTTTCAGACAATTGCTCCCTGCTGGAGGCGGTGCGCGAGGCCGACCTGCTGGTGCTGGACGATCTCGGCACCGAGCACGTGAACCCCTATATGCTCAGCTGCTTTTACGATATCCTGAACACCCGCATGCTGGAGCGCCGCCCCACCATCTACACCTCCAACATTGTGGACGGGCAGAAGTTCGAGGCCCGCTACACCGAAAAGATCGCCAGCCGCCTGGCCGGCAGCTGCGAGCCGGTGCTCTTTCTGGGCGACGACATCCGCCCCCTGCTCCACCCGTAACGCGCCATCATAAAAAGAAACGCCGCCCGGCGTTTCTTTTGTTTTGAGCAAAGAAAGGAATTATATGGAAATTTCCGAACAAAACATCATGGGCACAAAGCCCATCACGCCCCTTTTGCTGGGCATGTCCTTCCCCATTATGATCAGCATGCTGGTGCAGGCCCTTTACAACGTGGTCGACAGCATCTTTGTCGCCCGCCTGTCAGACGCCGCCCTCACCGCGGTGAGCTTTGCCTACCCGGTGCAGATGCTCACCATCGCCGTGTCGGTGGGCACCAGCGTGGGCGTCAACGCCCTCTTGAGCCGCCGCCTGGGCGAGGGCAACCGCGCGGCCGCCGAAAAGGTGGCCCACAACGGCATTCTGCTGATGTTTGTCAGCTGGGCCGTGTTCGCGGTGTTCGGCCTGTTCGGCTCGGGGCTGTTTTTCAGCTTTTTCACCGATAACCCGGCCATCGCGGTGGACGGCGCGGCCTACCTGCGCACCTGCCTGGTGTTCAGCCTGGGCATGTTTTTGCAGATCTGCCTGGAACGCCTGATCCAGGTCACCGGCCGCACCGTGTTCCAGATGCTCAGCCAGCTCTCGGGCGCGGTTGCCAACATCGTGCTGGACCCCATCCTCATCTTCGGCCTGCTGGGCGCGCCCCGCATGGGCGTGCTGGGGGCCGCCGTGGCCACCGTGCTGGGGCAGACCCTGGGCTGCATCGTGTGCTTTGTGCTGAACCTCAAATACAACACCGAAGTGCGGCTGCACTGGCGCAGCCTGAAATTTGACCGGCCCAGCGTGCGCGGCATCTACGACGTGGGCCTGCCCAGCATCATCATGCAGAGCATCGGCAGCGTGATGAACTTCGGCATGAACAAAATCCTCATCACCTTTTCCGAAACCGCGGTGTCGGTGCTGGGGGTATACTTCAAGCTGCAAAGCTTTGTGTTCATGCCCGGCTTCGGCCTCACCAACGCGCTCGTGCCCATCGTGGGCTACAATTACGGCGCACGCAACAAAGAGCGCATCAAAAAAAGCATCAAGGTAAGCCTTGTCATCATGACGGTCATCATGGCGGTGGGCACCCTGATCTTTCAGGTATTTCCCGGCGCGCTGCTGTCCATGTTCGGCAGCGGGGGCGATCTCGCCCGCATCGGCGAGCCCGCGCTGCGCATCATCAGCCTCAGCTTTTTGCTGGCGGGCGTGGCCATCGTGTTCAGCAGCCTGTTCCAGGCCTTGGGCGAGGGGCTTTTGAGCCTTGCCATGAGCGTGTTCCGCCAGCTGGTGGTGCTGCTGCCCGCGGCATGGCTGCTCTCCTTTACCGGCAGCCTGGACGCGGTGTGGTTCAGCTTCTTTATTGCCGAGGCCACCAGCATCCTGCTCGCGCTGGGCTTTTTCCGGCACACCTACAAAAACAAGATCCAAAAGCTCGATACCCTGCAATTCAACTGATCCCCCTCAAAAGCGGGCTGTTCTGGAAAGAACAGCCCGCTTTTTGGCAGTTCTACCAACGGTTTACCCGCCTGTTCGCCAAACCTTCGATTGCCCGCCGGCTCATTCCACGGTATAATGAAACTCATCAAACAGGATGTGGGAGGAAACAGATGGAAAACCAAAAGATCGGCGCGTTCATTTGCGAAGCGCGCAAAGCAAAGGGCTTAACGCAAAAGCAGCTCTCCGAGGCCTTGGGCGTAACCGACAAGGCCGTCAGTAAATGGGAGCGCGGAGTTTCCCATAGTTAAAGATACCACACCCAATATCACAAACTCACGCTTAAACAATATTCCTTAGTCAACCACATACAATAACAAATACAAAAAAGCTGGAAGCAGACTTAATTTTGCTCCCAGCTTTTCTTTATTGTTTTGATGAAGTCGTTCAATGATACTTGTTTTTGCTATCTGCTTACATAATGTGCATACTTGTCACTTGTGTTCTGATATATCTGTCCCTCTTATTGCCTAAACTCATATTAAGGGTGTGATATATCCAAGTGCAATAGCCTTGTTATAGGCTTCGATAGCATTTTTAGCCCCCAGCTTATCATAGATGCTTTGGATATGGTTGTAAAGTGTCCGTTCACTGATATACAGTTCTTGCGCTATTTCATGCTTTGTTTTCCCTGTTCCAATCGCCTTAATAATTTCCGCTTCACGATCTGTCAGGGGATCTAATAAAGGGGGCGTAGTGGACTTGTGACCTTTACTAATAGCTGTGAGTTTTTTTACCAACTCGTCAGCAGAAGCAGACTTATCAATATAACTTACGGCGCCTTTTTTAAGTGCCTCCTGTCTATAAACTGGCATATCATAAGAGGATAGCATAACCACCTTTATTTTTGGCTTTTTACTATATATCGTTTCTATCAGATCAATGCCAGAACTTTTTGACTGCTCTCTTAGGTTGACATCAAGTAATACAATGTCCCATTCGTCTACGGAAAGAATATTCCAAAACTCTGTTTCATTACTTACATAGCGACAGATAGAGATTTCATCCCAATCTTCCAGAAGTTTGCTTAAACTCTCTCCAAATATCCTGTGATCATCAAATAGTAATATCTTCATTTTTTCTCCCCAAAACTGCCGTTGCAGTTAAAATACCATCTTTCTCTAAATACTGAATGTTACCACCGTTCCCATTTATCAACACCGTCAAGAACAGCATACCACCTTTGGAAGAAAGAATATTTTCAATGTCATTTGGTTTCGCTCCATCATTTTGACAGGTAATTACGAGTCTACTTTCTTCATTTAGCGCGATTTCCAAATGAATAAAAGTAGCGGCAGCGTGTTTATAAACATTGTTGACAAGTTCTTTGATTATCTGCATAGTCTGTTCCAAACTGTTATCTTTTTTCAAAGCAATCCTTGCTTCGCTGTCAATCGTGAAATCTACAAGTATATTCTTCTTTGGGTACAGCTTCTTAATCGCGTCAAGCATATATCCGATATGTTCCCATGAAGCATACCCCGAAAAGATATTAGAGGAATAGAAATTCATCATATTTCTTACCCGCAATTCCAAATCAGACAATATCCTTTTTGTTTCATCAACATCTGGTGAGCGAAGCGACAGGAGATTTTTGGCACCTCCAATGTCTTGAAGCACATCGTTATGAAGCAGTCTTGAGAAATCTTCCCTCTCATTTGCAATATAGTTCGTTAATTCATAATACTTTGTCAACTCCTTGTAACGGGCCTCCATGTCGCCAAGATGAATGACAGCAAAGGCCTCAAATAAAAGCATTATAAGCTGAAAAAACACATTGACTTGCAGGGTGGACAAATCAAAGCAATAAAGTACGACTGTAAACAAGGGAATCATAAGAGCGAGGACATATCTTGCTTTCCTCTGGGCAATCGGAAGAATATTAACCTGTTTCAAATTTATATATTTATAATCAAGGAAAATTCCCACGAACATTCCAATTAACATAGTTATCGCAGGTAGAATTCGGAAATTGAAAAACGACAGTATGATAGACGCAATTCCAAACAGCAAGCGAACCATTTTTCCCCGGCTTGCGTCAGTTCTTACCAGCATTATTCCGATAATCAATGCAAAAACCAGAAATGCACCCGTGTATAAGGTGGAAAATCCATCATACATCAGCGCCGCAATAAAGGAAACAGAAAGCAGGTTCCAGCCACATTCAGATATTGTTGCCTTTCGCCGTGATGTCATTACATGAAGATAGAGCAGATTGAAATAACAAAGCAAGACGGCAATCGACAATAAGTTGATGGCTCCGTCATTCGCAATTCCTTTATGTGTTCTATCCAATATAACCCATAAAGTCACAATACCCGCATGAAGAAACAGATACGGATAGAAGCGTTTATCCTGCATAGCCCCCCTCCTTTCAGCTAAAATTCATTATGTTAGTAATATGATGATACGATCCGTTCTTTAGTCATCAGACATAAACCACACGCAGTCAAAACTATTATACTCACTGGAGAAAATAGTAGCAACACCCACACATTATTCGTTTTCATAAATATCCCACATTTTAAGACAACCAGCAAAATATGAAGCAGTGTTGCAAAGATAGGAATACTCTTAAACCAGTTCATATTTCTAATCCAGAGAATCAAAACATTTATAAATGCCGAATACAATATGCTAAGGATCAGAAAATAGGTGCTTAATAACAAGATAAGGTTTGGCAGACGAATGGAAATCATCAAAAGTAGAGGAAACAAAAGGATCAGCGTTCCAATCCATAGTGATAGCAGATTCTCCTTAACAATACTTGAGATTTTAATACCATTAGCAAGTTTCCATTCTATTCTCTTTGTGATTTTTTCTTGCTGCAACATATCCTTGCTTATTTCCCCGGCAAAAAAGATAAATAAGCACAGGTATCCATCAAGCATAAAATACTTTATATCAACACCAAATACAATGTTCTCTGAAATATCCCCAAAGTTCATCAGAGAGATCATGCCGAAGATAGCTGCTACCGCACTCATAAATATAAAATTCCAGTTCAATGCCCTTTTAAGGTTTAATGTTATCAAACCCATTCGCCATCCCTCCTGATGACTGTTTCGTTGCTCATGTGCCGAGCCTTAAAGAAACTTAATAGTGCAAACATCATGCAAAGTGCAACATCAACCACAATAATCAAATAGTCAATTCCTATATGATGTTGATTCACAAACTCTGTAATCTGTTCTGCCGACATCGCAATCAAATAAACCAGTGCAAAATTACCAAAGAACAGAACATTTTTGAACAGTTTTACTCGTTTTACATCCAGTACAATGATATTCAAAGCGACAATCTCACAAAAACTAAGTACAAGAATACTAAGATAAACGCATACGATCCGCCCAAAGCTCATTGTCCAGTCGGTAAAGTAATAGCAACTCATAAAAACAAAGAACGGGATAATACCAGAAAATCGGAAAATCTGTATCGAATACTGTTTTATAATCTCTTTTACCGCAATTCCAGAAGCTGCAAAAAATTCAACTCTCCGGCTTAACTTATCCTTTGCTGTCAAATCTACAATCATAGCACCGGATTGCAGGGAGGTAAGACCAAAAATAACCGCATAGAGCATTAGGACTAAATAATCTTCTCCCTTAGACTGCAAGGCGTCCATCTGCATTGCAAAGCTCATAAAAATCGCCAGAATGGCAACAATCGCAGTATCAATTAGGAGGCTTTTACTTCTGGTAAGATAGTAGCCTGCGCCTTTTCCCATGTTACTCATGCCGATTGCCCTCCTTAATAAAGATTTCTTCCAATGATTGTCCTTGCATTTCTTGAATACCCTTATCAAACAGCAATCTGCCATTTTTAATCATAGATACATCATCAGCGCACTTTTCAATCTCGCTAAGGTCATGTGAAGTGATAATAACCGTTTTTCCGTCAGCTTTTAGAGCCTCTATCAAACTACGGATTTCTACTCTGGATATGGGGTCTACACCCGATGTTGGTTCATCCATGAGCAGAATATCCCGTCCCATCATAATCACAATCAAAAGGGACAGTTTTCTTTTCATTCCTTTAGAATAAGTGCTAACACGCTTTCCTAAATGCTCGGTCAATCCTAATTGCGTACAATAACTGTCTGAACGATCATTTATTTCAAATCCAAAGTATTTCCCAAAAATTCTCAAATTTTCAAGACCAGTCTGTTCTTCATACAGATAGTCATTTTCAAGCTCCATTGCATATTTCCCTGCAATGTTGATTGTCCCTGCATTTGGCTGGTATACCCCTGTAATCAAGCGTAGCAGTGTTGTCTTTCCAGAACCGTTCGGGCCAATAATCGCATGGATTGTATTTGCTTTTACATTCAGGCTAAAATTCTCAAACAAAACTCTGCCACCAAAACCTTTTTTTAAGTTCTTTACTTCAATCGCATTTTGAATCTCAGACATATTTTTTGCTCCTTTCATTTGGTGCTCCACCATATAGGTATAGTGTATAAAACGAAGAAGCATTTTGCATGAGTAATTACTGCAATTTCGATACTGCCATCAGGCAAATGTCACAGAAACCTCACAACGAGAAAAAAATTTAGTATTCTGTCAGTTCCACAATTACATTACTTTGCAGATACAGCCAGTCCGTAAATTCTTTCGGGCTGGCTGTTCCTGTTTTTACAGCCTTTTTTCTCTGCAAGGCTTCTTTCTTAAAGTCGGAAAAGGCAACCTGTATTTTTTCCAGACGGTCAGCCGGAAAGCCTGCGGTATTCTTTACTCGGTTTATTTTGTTGCGCCAGTTCTGGCATTCATTTTTATAAAGCAGGTCATAGTTGTTTTCTCTTGCCCTCTCGTCAAATTCCCGCTTGTTTTGAAGCGCCTGTACTTTTCGGCACTTGTCGCTGCACAGCTCATACCGCTGGCTCTTTGCCAGAAAATATTTCCCGCAGACCTTGCACTGCCGGAAGCAAAGCCCCCAGTCATTCAGCCTGTTCAGATAATAGGTAATCAAGGGGTAGATGGACGCATAGGCAGACACACATTCTTCTGTGCGCCGGTTGTCCGGGAACCAGAGGTCAAGCCGGGTATCTTCTGACGGTGCGCCTTTGAAATAAAGGCTGCCAGTTTGAAAATGTTTCGGTTTTCCTGTTTCTCTGTCAAAGATCATGGTTTCGTTATGGAATACCCCGGTCAGGCTGCTCATTTTATCCATGAAGCGGTCACAGGCAGCGTTACGGTCACGAGGTTCTCTGGCAAGCAGATAGCTGTTCCAGATACGGAACGCCACATACATTTTCAGAGGGTCGTTGCTAAGATATTTCTCCCAAAGAAATTCGCTTGCCGCCTGCTCCAGCTCCGGCTGTTTCCATCGGTTGGAGTGGAGAGCTTGCCGCAGCGGAGAAAGCCCGTATAAGTTCCAGTCTCTGTCCGTGTCACGCTCAAAGTTTATCAAAAAAGTTCCCAGTGGGCGTGTCATATCACAAAGCACCTCTGCGTTTTGGCCCCCGTTCAGACGGAAGCGGATCTGCTGTTCTTCCCCAATCAAAATCCGCTCTTTCATTTTCTTCCTGTCCAGCGTCAGGACAAACAAAATCCTCTCAAAACATGGCTCATGCCGTATAAACTGATTCTCCATCCCTATCCCCTGCCTTTGTTTATGGTAATTATATAATTTAGTTATATCCGTTACACTCATGGTATCGCAGAAGTATTGTTTTGTCAAGGATAGTACGCTATGATGATTGCAGTTGGTAATTTCGTGCCACACAGTATCTTGACAAGTGAATGACCGTCCAAAAGGGATATGACCGGCAGGAGAAGTGACGCATTCGGCGCACCAATGCAGGGAAACACCGCAGGAATGGGGCAGGAAAACGGCTTTTGGGGAGAACGGCAACAGGAAGCATTTTAACCTATTTGATTTATGGGAGGAACAGAATGAACGATAAAAAGAGATTGAACAGCTACGAGGATTTACCGCTGGTTCTGGATGTGGCGGACATTCAGCGGATTATGGGAATTTCAAGAGCGAGCGCCTATGAGCTGGTACACACACCCGGCTTTCCAGCGTTCCGCAGGGGCAGACTTATCAAGGTCAGCAAAATTGCTTTCTTTGAATGGATGGCAAAAGGCTCCGAAACCGTACCGAGAAGCGACAAATAAGCGTGAGTTATGCAAATACTGCCGCACTTTCCAAAGGGGCATACAGAGGGAAAAACCTTAAAAATGATACCGAGACGCTACACCAAAACAGCCTATCTGCGTACATCAGATAGAAACGGAGAAAGGAGCCGGTTATGGCAAGAATGAGTAACAAGCGGCGGTTGGAATGGTCTTTCTTCTTAAATGACCGCAGCCGTATCACTTACAACGAACTGTGCCGGAAATGCCAGCACGAATGTAAACAGAGCTTCCGGGCGGTTGTGGTTGACTGCCCGAAGTATCTTTCCAAGCGTTTCAAGAAAAAGGACAAGACTGCCGGAAACGGCAAAATCCCTTAGGAACTAAGGGCGCACTTCTATACATAGTCTAAAGACCATGTATCGTGCGTCCTGCGGAGCTTACCTCTGCCGCTGATAAAATCAGCAATCCGAGGTCTGCGTTCGCTTCGCTCCGACAAGGTGGCTACACCCCCTTGCGCCGCTAAAGCGGCTATCCCCTGTGTACTCGCCGCAAAGAGAAATCCGCTCTGCGGTTTTCCCTTTTCATCGGGTTTTATAGAAGCACTGACACACGGACTGTCTGCGGATGGTCTTTCTTTATCTTATCAGCAAAGGATGTGAGAACATGGAAAAATCTTTGGAACAGTTGAAGCAGGAATATGAAAAAACCACTGTCCTGCTGGAACAGGAAAAACGGAAAATGCAGCGTTTGAAAAACCGGCAGGCGTATCTGGAAAGCGGTTCCCGGAAACAGAGGACGCACCGGCTGATTACCCGTGGGGCAGCTATTGAGAGCATTGCACCACAGACAAAGGAGCTATCCGAAGCGGAATTTTATTCCCTCATGGAAAGCATTTTGAATCTGCCGCAGGCGGAGCATTTCATCCGGTCTGCCACAGAGAACCACGCCCGTATTTCCGGGCAGGAGAAAGGCGGTGACTAAGGATAGCACTTTATCATTTTTCAATCGCACAGATCAAGCGCAGCGCCGGTCAGAGCGCCATTGCCAGCGCAGCCTATCGAGCCGGGGAGCGTCTTTACAGCAGCTACTATGGAGAAGTCAGCGACTACACCAAAAAGGGCGGCGTGATCGCTTCGGAAATCATGCTGCCGCCCCATGCGCCGGAAATATATCTTGACCGGGCGACCCTCTGGAATGCTGTGGAGAACTGCGAGAAACATCCAAAAGCACAGCTTGCCTATTCCTTTGATATTGCCATGCAGAATGAATTGACGCTGGAAGAAAACATGGAGCTGGCGAGGAAGTTCGTACAGGAGCAGTTTGTGACAAAAGGCATGATTGCCGACCTTGCTTTTCACAGCCCGGAGAAAGAGGACGGCGGCATCCCTAACCCGCATTTTCATGTGATGACAACCATGCGCCCTTTGAACCCGGATGGCACATGGGGACAAAAACAGCGTCGGGAATATCTTCTTGATGAAGATGGAAACCGAATCCGGGATAAAAACGGCGATTATATGTTTAACGCTGTCCATACAACAGACTGGCATGAGCCGGAAACGCTGGAACACTGGCGGGAGCAGTGGGCGGCTGCCGTTAATACAAAATTTGAGGAAAAAGGGCTGGATGTGCGTATCGACCACCGTTCCTATGTGCGGCAGGGGCTTGACCTGATACCTACTGTCCACGAGGGAGCTAATGTCCGGCAGATGGAAGCAAAGGGCATCCGCACCGAGAAAGGGGAACTGAACCGCTGGATTAATGTGCCCTTCCCGGTTTCGTGGACAGTAAAAATGAAGAAAAAACAGAAAGAAACGCAGGATATCTTGTCGTATCACACTCAGGCGGCGGGATGCTCAGACAAGGCACGCGCAAAGGCATCCGGAGGACGCCAGCCAATAGAGGAATGCGGGCGCACTGGGTTGTAAAAGGTCTCGATATAAGCGAAGACGTCTGCCATGGCTTGTGCCCTTGAGGCGAAATGGCGCAGATGGACGCACTCGCACTTGAGGCAGCTGAAGAAGTTTTCGGCCACGGCGTTGTCATAGGGATCGCCCTTGCGGGACATGCTTTGCCGGATGCCGAGGCTGGCGAGACGCTGACGGTAAGCGTAGGCGGCGTATTGGACGCCGCGGTCGGAGTGGAAGATGAGGCCGGGCAGAGGCTTGCGGCGCCGGACGGCCATGCCGAGGGCGGCGAGAGTGAGATTTGTGTCGATGCGGTCGGAGAAGGCGTAGCCGACGATCTGCTTTGTGCAAAGGTCTTTCACAACAGCGCAGTAGAGCCAGCCCTCGCCGGTGGGGATATAGGTAATATCGCCGACCCATGCGGTGTCTGGCTTGTCAAAGGAGAAGCGGCGCGCAAGGAGATTGGGCGCGATGGGGTGCGCGTGTCTTGAGTTGGTCGTGGCTTTGTAGGCACGCCTGCGCGTGGAGGAGATGTTCATCTCGTTCATCAGGCGGTGGATGCGCTTGCGCGAGCAGGAAAGCTGCGGGCGGATCAGGTGATACAGGCTGTCCAGCCCAAGGGCGGGATAACGCTGGTGCAGGCTCAGCAGCCGGCGTTTCAGTTCCTGATCCTTCTGCCGGCGCAAAGAGGGTTTGCGGCCCAGCCATTCGTAGTACCCGCTGCGGGAGACCTCCAGCAGTCGGCATACAAGTTCCACAGAGGCCCCCGCGCGGGCCGTACGGATGTACCGGTACTTGTCCTCTATGGTTTGGAAAGTATGCCGACGGATTTTTTTAGGATGTCAATGACCCCGTCTTTCTCTTCAAGCTTCTTGCGCAGTGCTCGAATCTCCGTCTCCAGTTCGCGCAGGCGTCTGGCGTCGCGGTTTTGGCGGTCAGCTTGCCCCGGCGATGGTGCGCCCGCCGCTTTCAGCCAGCTGCGCAGCGTGTCGATGCAGATGCCGAGTTCCGCGGCCACCTCCCGGCTGGGCCGCCCCTGCTCGGTGACCATCCGCACTGCCCCCGCCTTGAAGGCCTCATCGTAACGCGGCGGCGCTGGGTGCTTTCGTTCTTTGGTTGACATTTTTCATTACCCCTTTCCATTATACAGATTGTTTTTCTGTCCGGCAAATCGGGTATGGGGGCATAAAGCCACCAACCGGCTCATGCAGGATGTGAGGAAGAAGATCAAAGCCCTGTTTGTCTGGATGGCAGAGGTAAAAGAAGAACTTTCCAAACCGCAGACACCGAGCCTTGCCGACCTGTTGATCGCTTATTACAACCAGCGCAACGCAGGGGCATGGAGCAATAAAGCCAGAACCGGAAACTTAAAGCAGTTTGCCGAAGCCGTCAATTATCTGACGGAAAACAAGCTGCTCACATTAGAGGATTTGCAGGAGCGTCTTTCCTCTGTCAACGAAGAATTTGAAGCGTTAAGCGACTCCATGAAAAAGAAATCTGCCCGGATAAAGGAATTGCAGGAATTGATACGGGAGGGCGAGAATTACCAGCGGCTAAAACCTGTTCATACGGAATTGAACAATATCAAGTTTAAGAAACAGAGGGAGAAATTTGAAACATCCCACGATGCGGAGTTACGGCTGTTTTATGCCGCCCGCCGTATTTTGAAAGAAAAACTGGACGGAAAACCCATTGCCCTGAAAGCATGGAAACAGGAATACGCACAGTTAAAAACAGAGTATGCCGAACTGTCTCCGCAGCACAAGCCACTCCGGGAGGAAGTCATACGGCTACGGCAGGTGCAGAACGCCGTAGATACCGCACTGCGCCGGAGGGAGCAGCCACAGGCAGTACAGAGAAAGAAACATGAGATGGAGCTATGATATAATCGGCAGCTTTACCGCTACCAGTATTTTTATGGAGGGAGCATTTGAATGTATTTGAAGCGGTGAAACAGTCTGTTACCACTCGGCAGGCTGCTTCATTCTATGGAATCCGGGTGGGGAGAAACGGCATGGTCTGCTGTCCATTCCACAATGACCGCACGCCCAGCATGAAAGTGGACAGCCGCTTTTACTGCTTCGGCTGCGGGGCTTCCGGGGATGTGATCGACTTTGCCGCTTTGCTGCATGGATTGGGGAAACGGGAAGCTGCGGTCAGGCTTGCGGAGGACTTCGGCGTTTCCTATGAGAAATCCGGCAATGCGCCGCCAGATAGGAAGCGTCACAACAGGTCACAGCCCCGACAAAAATCAGCGGAGCAGAGATTTCAGGAAACGGAACGGTATTGTTTCCGGGTGCTATGCGATTATCTGCGCCTGCTGGAGCATTGGAAAACAGCACACGCCCCACAGCCGCAGGATGCCATCTGGCATCCTCTTTTTGTGGAAGCGTTGCAGAGGATAAGCTACACAGAATACCGTTTGGATATTTTGTTATACGGAGAAATAGAAGAAAAAGCGGCATTGATCGCCGCACAGGGAAAGGAGGTGTTGCGGCTTGAACAGCGAATTTCAGAGCTTGCCGCCGGAAACGCAGGAAGCGGTCAAAAGGACGATGGACACAATGGAACCGGCGCAGACACCGGCAGAAATCCGGGAAACATTAGAGGGGACGCAGAAAGGCGGCGTGAAGAACAGCATCCGAAACTGCCTGACGGTGTTCCAGCGTGACCCTCTGTTTCGCGGGGCGCTGCGCCTGAACCTTTTGACGGAGCAGATTGACATTGTGAAGCCGCTGGGCTGGGAGCGCACCAGTACCACGCTGACCGACATGGACATGAACTACCTGCTTTTGTATCTGGAAGAAAATTACGGGCTTACCAGCGAGAAAAAGGTGCAGAGCGCCATCAAGATTGTTGCCAATGAAAACCGCTACCATCCAGTCAGGGATTACCTGAACAGCCTGCAATGGGACGGCACAGAGCGCATCCGTTACGCCCTGCATCACTTTCTGGGAGCCGATACGGACGAATACACCTATGAAGCCTTGAAACTGTTCCTGATGGGAGCCATCCGGCGGGTATTCAGACCGGGGAGCAAGTTTGAGGTCATGCTCTGTCTGGTTGGTGGTCAGGGAGCCGGGAAATCTACCTTTTTCCGGCTGCTGGCAGGCAGGGACGAATGGTTTTCAGACGATTTGAAAAAGCTGGACGATGAAAATGTGTACCGCAAGCTGCAAGGGCATTGGATTATCGAGATGTCGGAGATGATTGCCACAGCCAACGCCAAGAGTATTGAGGAAATCAAGTCATTCTTAAGCCGCCAGAAAGAAACCTACAAAGTGCCGTATGAGACACATCCGGCAGACCGGCTGCGGCAATGTGTATTTGGAGGGACGACCAACCGGCAGGACTTTTTGCCCCGTGACCGCACCGGCAACCGGCGCTTTCTCCCCGTGACGGTGTACCCGGAACGGGCGGAGGTTCACATACTGGACGATGAAGCGGCGGCGAGGGCGTATATCGAACAGATGTGGGCGGAAGCCATGACGGTTTATCGCAGTGGGAAGTATAAGCTGTCATTCAGCATGGAAATGAACCGATACCTGAACGCCCACCAGCAGGACTTTATGCAGGAAGACACACAGGCCGGCATGATCTACGCCTATTTGGAGGACTACACCGGCGACAGGGTATGTTCCAAGCAGCTTTATGAGGAAGCGCTGGGGAACTTAAATTCCCCGGCAGACTGGGAGACACGGGCAATCTGCGAGATTATGAATACCGGCATTGCGGGCGGCATCATACAGGGCTGGGTAGCCTACAAAAGCCCGAAGCGGTATAAGAAATACGGTTCTCAAAAAGGCTGGGAGCGTGTCAACCAAGCTCCGCCGGAGGGGGACGGTTTTCAGGAAATCACGGAAGAAGAAGCCCGGCAAATGGAACTTCCATTCTGAAAAGCCACCGGTTGACAGTTTGGTTGACGCTTTGGTTGACAGCCGGTTGACGGGGAAAAGCCTGATATTTGGGGCATTTCTCTCCTTTGTCAACCATGTCAACCAAGAAATCAAAGAAAAAGTAAAAAGTAATAATAGAGCGCCTATGGATTGTTTTCAAAGTCTTTTCTGCCGGTTGACACGGTTTGGTTGACACGGAGACAGTCTGCGGCTGTACACCTGTCTGACATTCCCTTGTCGGGCATATTTCATTTATGGAGGTAACTGCCTATGGCAAAAAGCAAAAACGAGAGCAATAACAAAAACAGCGGCACCCTGCTTACCGAAAAAGACGGCACCCAGTATTTTGTCATGGGGAAAGTCCGTATCAAGGTATCGGAGCATTTCGCACAGGATGGGAAGCCGCTTGACAGCCTGCTGGAAGATGTGATCCAGCACGCTGCCGCCGCTTCCTGAAAAAATACGGAATAACGACTGTCAATCAGCCCACGCTTATGATATACTTGTACCAGCGAGTATTGTATAAGCGTGGGTTGTTTCTTTTAGAAGGAGGATTTTTAACCGTGAAACAACCATACAATACAACGATTTATAACACTGCACTATATTTGAGATTGAGCCGTGACGATGAATTACAGGGGGAAAGCGGCAGTATCCAGACCCAGCGCATGATGCTTAGACAGTATGCCGCAGAGCATGGGCTGACCGTTGTAGACGAGTACATTGACGACGGATGGAGTGGGACAAATTTCGAGCGTCCAAGTTTCCAAAGGATGATTGATGACATCGAAGACGGGAAAATCAACTGCGTTGTCACAAAGGACTTATCCCGTCTGGGAAGAAACTATATCCTGACCGGTCAGTACACGGAAATCTATTTCCCCAGCAAGGGAGTACGCTACATTGCCATCAATGACAATGTGGACACCATCAACGGAGAAAGCGAGCTTGCACCGTTCTTAAACATCCTGAATGAAATGCACGCCCGACAGACCAGCAAAAAGGTCAAGGCTGCCATGCACACAAGATTTGCCAATGGCGCACACTATGGAGCCTATGCACCGCTGGGCTATGTAAAAGACCCGGACAAAAAAGGTCATCTTCTGATCGACCCGGAAACACGCTGGATTGTAGAGAAGATTTTTGACCTTGCTGTACACGGGCGTGGAGCCGCCAGCATTACACGGATTCTGGTGGAGGAAAAAGTACCTACCCCCGGCTGGCTGAACTATGAAAGATACGGGACTTTCGCCAATATCTACGCCGGTGCGCCCGCAGAAAAAGCCTATGCGTGGACGATTGCACAGGTCAAGAGCATTTTGAAAGAGGAAACCTACATCGGTCACAGCGTTCACAACAAGCAGAGCAACATTTCATTCAAGAACAAGAAAAAGGTGCGGAAGCCGCAGGAAGAATGGTATCGTGTGGAAAATACCCACGAAGCCATCATTTCCGAAGAAGTGTTCCAAAAAGTTCAAGAGCTGATTGCAAGCAGACGCAGGAAACGCA
Organism: Oscillospiraceae bacterium; assembly: GCA_022835495.1. Taxonomy (NCBI): domain Bacteria; kingdom Bacillati; phylum Bacillota; class Clostridia; order Eubacteriales; family Oscillospiraceae; species Oscillospiraceae bacterium. The sequence continues at coordinate 1,573,283 of BQOK01000001.1, read as the reverse complement.
GAAACGGTACGACACAGATTTTCGCAGGATTGATAAAATGTGCAGACTGCGGATGGTCTTTAGCCTATGGGGAAAACAAGCAGAACAAAAACCCATACGGGTACTACCATTGCAGCAAGAACGGACAGGGATTACGCCAGTGTTCCATGCACTATATCCGCTATGATGTACTGTATGCCTATGTGCTTGCAAGACTGCAATACTGGTCTATGCTGGCACAGAAAGATGAGGACAAGCTGCTGAAACGGCTGCTCAATGTCAGCGACAGGGAAAGGAACTCTGCGAAGAAAAAGCAGGCTGCGGAGCTGAAAAAGGCAGAGAAGCGTAAAGCCGAGGTTGACGGGCTGTTTGCTAAAATGTATGAGGACTGGTCTGCCGGACGCATAACCGAGTATAACTTCAATATGCTGTCCGAGAAGTACCAGAACGAGCAAAAGGAGCTTGAAACAAAAATAAGACAGCTTCACGAAATGATGGAAGCCGCCGTACAGACCGCAGCGGATGCTGAAAAGTGGATTGCCCTAATGAAACAGTATGTCAACCCTGTGGAGCTGACCGCCGAACTTCTGAACACTCTAATTGAAAAAATAACCGTCCACGAAGCTGTCAAGGGCGAGGATGGAAGCCGTGAGCAGGAAGTAGAAATCTACTACCGCTTCATCGGCAAAATCGACTGACCTTTCTTTTTTTACCCAACAATATCTTTAATTAAGGGAAACGGGGGTCAGCTGCCCCGATATCTCGCTGCTCACGCCTCTGGCGGGCGTGCTGGGCGTTACCGTGACCGAGCTGCTTGCGGGCGAGGCCCAGCCGCCCGCACCCGAGGCCGAGGCCCAGGTAAAAACCGCCCTTACCTATTCCGCCTCGGTAACCGGGCAGCGCTGGGCCCGGGCGCGCTGGTACGGTTTTGTAGCGCTCACCTTCAGCTGCGTGTTGGCGGCTCTGATCTGCTTTATCTGCGAGTTTGCGATCAGCCAAAGCCTCACTTGGTCGCTGATCGTGTTCGCCTCGCTGGTTTTGGGCTGGGGCATCCTGGCCCCCCTGCTGGTCGCCGGCAAAAAGCGCTTTCAAAAGTCCCTGCTGGCGCTCACTGTCCTGATCTTCCCCTATCTCGGCGTTCTCAGCGGCCTGGTCGCCCCCGGCAGGGTGGTGTTCCGCCTTGGCAGCGCGGTCTCGGCTGTTTCGCTGGCCTATCTGTGGCTTGGGTTTCTCCTGTTCTCCAGGCTGCGGGGCCACCGCTGGTCCGCCGTGGGCGTGCTGGCCCTGCTGGCGTTTCCCCACACGATGGCGGTCAACGCCTTTATCCCCTATTTTCTTCCGGGCGAAACTTCCACCAACAATATCCTGGTGAACCTGTTCGCCTGCCTCCTGCTGGCCGCCCTCTGCTTCGGCGCGGATGTAATGATCGCCCTGGGGCGCCGAAAGGGCTTTTGAGCCGGGGCGCACAGGTCCGCGCTCCACGCCAAACAAAAGTATCCCATAAAAATCAGCGCGCCCGTTGGCCTTTTAAGCCAATGGGCGCGCTGATTTTTGCGTATTTCCAAAGTGTGTGTTCTCGGGTTACTGCACTCCGGTCACCTGGTAGCCCTCCGCCTCCACCGTGGCCTTGAGCACCTCGTCGTCCACAGGGGTATTCAGGGTAACGGCGGCGCTTTTCGTTTCCAGATCGGCGGTAACCTCGGCCACGCCGGGCACGCCCCGCAGGGCCTTTTCCACCCGGGCGGTGCAGTGCCCGCAGGACATCCCCTCAATGTGAATGGTCTTTTGCATGTTTGTTTCTCCTTTCGCCGGCGCCTGGGCCGGGGTCGCGTTTTTATTTTGCACAGGCGCCGGCGCGGCAGCGCCGCCCGCCTGTTTTGCCTTGAAGAAATTCAGCCGCAGCGCGTTGCTCACCACACACACGCTGGAAAGGCTCATGGCGGCGGCGCCCAGCATGGGGTTCAGCACCAGGCCAAAGCCGTACAGCGCGCCCGCCGCCACCGGAATGCCCACCGTATTATAGAAAAACGCCCAGAACAGGTTTTCCTTGATGTTCCGTATGGTCGCCTGCGAAAGCCGCAGCGCGTTCACCAGGTCCCACAGATCGCTCTTCATCAGCACCACATCCGCGCTGTCAATGGCCACGTCGGTGCCCGCGCCAATGGCAATGCCGATGTCCGCCCGGGCAAGCGCCGGGGCGTCGTTGATGCCGTCGCCCACCATTGCCACCTTGTGCCCCTGGCTCTGAAGCTGCCGCACCTGGGCTTCCTTGTCCTGGGGCAGCACCTCGGCCACCACCTGCCCAATGCCCAACTGCCGTTGAATGGCCGCCGCCGTGCGGGCGTTGTCGCCGGTGAGCATAACCACTGTAAGGCCCATACCCTGCAGCTCTTTGATGGCCGCGCCGCTGGTGGGCTTCACCGGGTCGGCCGCGGCCACAATCCCCAGCAGGGTGCGCCCGCTGCCAAAATAAAGGGGCGTTTTGCCCTGGCTGGCCAGGGTGTGGGGCACTTCGCCCACCCCTTCCAGTGAAATGCCCTTTTCCTCCATCAGGCGGGCATTGCCCGCATAATAGGTCTTGCCCAAAAGGGTCGCTTTCAGGCCCCGGCCCGGCAGCGCCTCGAACCGCTCCACCGCGGGCAGCGGCCCTTCCCCCGCCGCGGCCAGAATGGCTTCGGCTAGGGGGTGTTCGCTGGGCTTTTCCAGCGCCGCCGCCAGGGCAAGCAGTTCTGCTTCGGTCTGCCCGGCCAGCGGGATCAGGTCGGTCAGCACCGGCCGCCCCTCGGTGATGGTGCCGGTCTTGTCCAGCACGATGGTGTCCACCTTGTGGGCGTTTTCCAGCGCCTCGGCGTTTTTATACAGGATGCCCAGCTTTGCGCCCTTGCCGGTGCCCACCATGATCGCCACCGGGGTGGCCAGGCCCAGCGCGCAGGGGCAGCTGATGACCAGCACCGCAATGGCCCGGGCCAGCGCAAATTCCAGCGTCTGCCCCAGCAGCAGCCACACCAGGAACGCCGCCGCCGCGATCACCATCACCACCGGCACAAACACGCCGCTCACCTTGTCGGCAAGCTTTGCAATGGGCGCCTTGGTGGCGCTGGCGTCCTGCACCAGCGCAATGATCTGGGCCAGGGTCGTGTCCTGCCCCACCTTTTCGGCCCTGAAGGTAAAGCTGCCCGCCTTGTTGATCGCCGCGGCGATCACCCGGTCGCCGGGCCCTTTTTCCACCGGGATGCTCTCGCCGGTAATGGCCGCCTCGTCCACGCTGGACACTCCCTCCAGCACCGTGCCGTCCACCGGGATGCGCATGCCGGGCTTAATGACCACCGTATCCCCGATCACAACCTCCTCCACGGGCACCTCCGTTTCGGCGGCGCCCCGGCGCACCAGCGCCGTCTTGGGCGCCAGGTCCATCAGCGACTTAATGGCAGCGCCGGTGCGGCCCTTGGCGCGCGCTTCCAGGTATTTGCCCACCGTGATCAGTGTCAAAATAGTGCCGGCCGATTCAAAATACAGGTCCATCCGGTAGCGGTCCACCAGCTCCATATCGCCGATGCCGAAGCCCCAGCCCATGCGGTAAAGCGCAAAAATGCCGTACACCACCGCCGCCCCGCTGCCCAGGGCGATCAGGCTGTCCATGTTGGGGCTGCGCTTTGCAAGGCTTTTAAAGCCCACCGTAAAGAACTTGCGGTCCATATAAAGGATGGGCAGCACCAAAAGCAGCTGTGTGAGCGCAAAAGGGATCGCCCCCGCTCGCCCGTGCAGGAAATGCGGCGCGGGCAGCCCCATCATGTGCCCCATTGAAACGTACATCAGCGGCGCCAAAAACGCCAGCGAAACGATCAGCCGGGTCTTCATGCTTTTCAGCTCCGCCTCCACCGGGTCCGCTCCCTCGGCTTTCGCTTTTTCGGCTTTTGCCCCCACGGGCTTTGCGCCGTAGCCGGCGCCCTCCACCGCCCGGCAGATGGCGTTTTCGTCCACCGCCGCGCCGTCGTATTCCACCTGCATCGAGTTTGCCAGCAGGTTCACCTGGGCGGCCTGCACGCCTTCCAGCTTGTTCACAGCCCGCTCCACCGCCGCCGAGCAGGCGGCGCAGCTCATGCCGGTCACATCAAATTTTTGCTTCATGCTCTCTCCTCTTTCGGCCGTTTTCCTGCACGCCGTCCCGTGTGTGCAAAAAACGGCTGCCTCTCGCCCTGTTTAGTTTTCTCTGCCGATGCCCGCTCTATACTTTGCAGCTTTGCCCCGGCGCGGCCGGCTTCGGGCAGCAGGCATGCACGGGCGCTTCCCGCATTTGCCCGAACAGCGCCTCCACGGCCTCCGCCCTGTCCTGCAGCTGCTGCGCCTCCTCCGGGCGGCCCTGCCGGCGGGCCGTTTCCGCCAAGCTCAGCAGGGTGGCCTGCAGCGCTTTCCTCTGCGCTGCCAGGGCGCCGCGCTCCAACTGCTCCGCCTCTTCCAGCCGCCCCATCTGCCGCAGCACCGCCGCGCGCAGGCTCATCCCTTCCTGGTTGCAGCTGGGCAGGTGGCCAAGCGCCTCCATCGCCGGCTGATACTGCCCCTGCCTGGCATACAGCCGGGCCAGCATCTGCCAGGCGCTGCGGCGCTGCTCCTCATCCGGCAGGGCCGCAGCTTCCCGAAACAGCACAATCGCCCGCTTTAAAAGAGCCTCTTCCCCGCCCCCGTACCGGGCATACAAAAAGCCCACCCGGAACGCGAGGTTCAGGTCGGTGGGGTACTGGCGCAGCCGTTCCTCGCACAGCGCGGCCGCCTGTTCTTTCTCCCCTGCCTCAAATTGGCGGCGGGCCGCCGTGCACAGGGTGTCGATCTCCTCGGCGGTAAGCTCGGGCCGGAAGTTCAGCAGCTCGTTCGCGGTGCAGCCCAGCGCCCGCGCCAGCGGGCACAGCAGCGCCACGTCCGGCAGCGCGCCCCCCGTTTCCCTTAGTTAAAGATATTGTTGGGTATCTCAAGATGTGTCATTCGATTTTGCCGATAAAGCGGTAGAAGATTTCCACTTCCTGTTCCCGGCTTCCGTCCTCACTTTTGACCGCTTCATGGACAAGGATTTTTTCAATCAGCGTATTCAGAAGTTCAGCCGTCAATTCTGTGGGATTGACATACTGTTTCATCAGACCTATCCACTTTTCAGCGTCAACCGCTGTCTGGGCGGCGGTCTCCATCGCTTCGTGAAGCCGTTCAATTTTTACGTCCAATTCTCGCTGTTCGCCCTGATACTTTTCGGACAGCATATTGAAATTGTATTCTGTAATGCGTCCGGCAGACCAGTCCTCATACATTTTTGCAAACAGGGTGTCTACTTCTGCTTTGCGCTTTTCCGCCTTTTTCAGTTCGGCTGTCTGCCGCTTCCTTGCAGTATTGCGTTCCTTGTCGCTGGCGTTAAGTAGCCGTTTCAGAAGTTTGTCCCCATCCTGCTGTGCCAGCACAGACCAGTATTGCAGACGGGAAAGGACATAGGCGTAAAGCACATCATAGCGGATATAGTGCATGGAACACTGGTGCAATCCTTGCCCGTACTTGCTACAATGGTAGTGGGCATAGGGATTTTTGTTCTGGCTGTTCATACCATAGGCCAGCGACCAGCCGCAGTCCGCACATTTTACCAGCCCGGAAAATATCTGTGTTGTGCCGTTCTTCTGCCGTCTGCGCCTGTTGCAAATCTGCTCCTGTACTTGACGGAACACATCTTCGGAAATAATCGCTTCGTGGGTGTTCTCCACACGATACCATTCCTCTTTTGGCTTGCGTACTTTCTTCTTGTTTTTGAATGAAATGTTGGTCTGCTTATTGTGGACGCTGTGTCCGATATAGGTTTCCTCTTTCAGAATACTTTTCACCTGCGCTATCGTCCACGCATAGGCTTTTTCCTCCGGCGCTCCGGCATAGATATTTGCGAAAGTGCCGTATCTCTGGAAATTCAGCCAGCCGGGAGTAGGTACTTTTTCTTCGACCAAAATCCGTGTAATGCTGGCGGCTCCCCGGCCATGAACGGCAAGGTCAAAAATCTTTTCGATAATCCACCTTGTTTCCGGGTCAATCAGAAGATGGCCTTTCTTATCTGGGTCTTTGACATAGCCAAGCGGAGCATAGGCTCCATAGTGTGCGCCATTTGCGAACCGTGTCCGCATGGCCGCCTTTACCTTTTTGCTGGTCTGGCGGGCGTGCATTTCATTCAGAATGTTGAGGAATGGGGCAAGCTCATTCTCTCCGTTGATGGTGTCCACATTGTCATTGACAGCGATATAGCGGACGCCTTTGCTGGGAAAGTAGATTTCCGTGTACTGGCCGGTCAGAATGTAGTTTCTGCCTAAGCGGGATAAATCCTTCGTAACAACGCAGTTGATTTTCCCGTCCTCAATGTCATCAATCATTCTCTGAAAATCCGGCCTGTCAAAGTTCGTTCCAGACCATCCATCGTCGATATATTCATCTATGACATTCAGGCCATGCTCGGCGGCATATTGCCGGAGCATCATGCGTTGTGTCTGAATACTCCCGCTTTCTCCTTGCAGTTCATCGTCCCGGCTCAATCTCATATAAAGCGCCGTGTTGTAAATCGTAGTATTGTAAGGTTGTTTCACCGTAAAAATCCTCCTTCTAAAGAAACAACCCACGCTTACAATACTTTTGCTCTATGGCAATTATATCATAAGCGTGGGCGTGTTATCAATGATGGGCTATCAGGTTGAAGCGGCTTTTTCTGCGGTATGCCGCACCACATCTACAATCAGATCACCGAGGGGCTTCCCGCCTGCGGCGAAGTGTTCGGAGATTTTTATACGGTTGTTCCCACATACAAAATACTGCGTGCCGTTCTCTGCTTGTATAACCTGCCCTGTTCGGGGTGTAAAAATATCGCTTTCACTTTTTGCCATCCAGTGTCCTCCATATTCAGTTTTCAAGGTACAATGCCGCACAGAGGCGGCGAAAATTTCTGCTTATATCTATCACCTTTCCTTTACCGTGTGCCGCTGCTGACGTTTCAGTTCCGCCAGTATATCCGGCGGGATACGGTCAACCAGCCGCTGTAAATTGTCCAGTTCGCTTTTCAGCTTTGCCCGTTCCATCGTATCTTTCATCTTTCCTTTTTCGCTGGCCTTTGCCCTTGCTTCCAACTTCTCATTCTCCGCCAGCAGGTCATTGATTGTGACCTTGTACTTTTTCAACTGCCCGGAGAAATTCTCCATCTGCGGGAACCACTTTTTCAGCATGGAGAGGGCTTCCTCTTTTTTCTTTCCGGCGTTCAGCGGGTTAATGCCGTCCAGTGTGGCTTCAATGGCTCTTGCCTGCCGGGAGAGGGAAACCGCCTGTTTGAAAAGCCGGGTGGGGATATGCTTCCGGCCTGTCCTGCTGGCGCTCTCCCCACGCTCCAAGTCAGGATATTTCTCCACCATATAGGCGTGAAAATCGTCCTGCCACTTCGTCAGGTTTGCCCGGTTGCCGATAATCTCCTTTGCACACAGGCGGTTGTCCTTTGTCAGCGGAACAAAGGTCAAATGCAGGTGGGGCGTTTTCTCGTCCATGTGTACCACCGCCGACACGATATTTTCCCGTCCTACCCGGCCAATGAGGAAGTCCGCCGCCCTCTGGAAAAACGCCTGTATCTCCTTTGGGGATTTCCCCTTGAAAAACTCCGGGCTGGCAGTTACCAGCGTATCGACAAACCGTGTGCTGTCCTTGCGGGTTCGGCACCCGGCCTGTTCAATGCGGTTTTGAATGAAATGATAGTACCTGCCCTCTGGCTTGACGATATGAAAGTTGTACTTGCTCCGGCTTGTGTCAATGTCGGGGTTGCTGGCGTATTGTTCTTTCTGTCTTTCGTGATGGGCTTCCAGCGGCCTTGCCGGGTTGCCCTTGTGCTTCTCAAACCGCAAAATTGCGTGTTGTGCCATTCTGCTCCTTTCCCCATTCCTTTCCTATCCGGGGTTTTCCACAGGGAAAATCCCGCAGAAATTAGCTCGGATAGGATTGGAATGGATAGAATATAAATAAATCTTTTTAATCTTTGTATTTCTATATACCGTCCGGTTTTCGTACTTCCGGGGAGTGATTTCCTCACTTCATAAGTACGGTTTTCAGCCCTCCGGCGTACCAGAACCGGATTTCTTGAAGTCGGTGTTTGGAACCGCTTCATAGGATTTTGGGAAAATGCGGTTGGGTTTTCCACAGCCCTGCTTCTGGATCTCCACCAGCCCGGCGTATTGCAGTTCCCGCAGGGTGTTTACCGCTTTCTGCCGCCCACAGTGGAGCAGGTCAACCACCTCGCAGATGGGATAGTACAGATAAATCCGTCCGCAATCATCCGCCCACCCATTCTTGCGGGATAACTCTGTCCGGCGCAGGATAAAGGCGTACAGAACCTTTGCCTCGTTGGACAAGGGCTTGAATGTGGGGGCTTCAAAGAGGAAATTCGGGAGCCGGGTGAAGCTGAACGCCTTTTCCGGCTGATGGATATAGATGGTATTTGTCATAGTGCGTTTTGTGGACGGTTAGAAGCCCGTTTTCCGGGGCGGGCGATACTTTATACCACCAGCCCCGGTTTGGGGCTTGCGAAGCCTGATAAATCAAGGCTTTTTTCGCTCCTAACTGTCCACAGCAGACCTCCTTTTCCGTTCACTTTCTGTTTTCTGCCGCCTGTGAACTCTGGCGGCACAGCCGGGGCAGTATTTTGCCCGGTTGGATTTGGGGACGAACACACCGCCGCAGACCTCACAGCGTTTCAAGTCCTTATCCCGGAAAATCTCCGCTTCCAGCGTCCCGTCCAGCGGCAAGACCGCCCAGCGGAACCACTTACAGCAGACCGAGAAAGAAATCGTCTGCGGACAGGTGCAGGTGTCCCCATCGTCAAGGACAATGCAGTTGCCGTCCTCACAGCAACAGCACTCCCGGCGTATCAGGCTGGCCGCCTGTTTTCTCTGCGCCGGGGTCATGCGGTAAAGGGAACCGTCCGGCCTGCGTTCCAGCGGCGGCAAGTCTTTATAGGGGTTATCTCTCATGCGTTCCCTCCATTTTGCTTTCCGTTGCCGTTCTCCCCGAAAAGGTTTCCTGCCCCATTCCTGCGGCGTGTTCCGGCGTTGGCACGCTCCTCGCAACTTCGGGACATTTTGTCCCGAAGTCCGACTCCTTGCGGTGCTTCCCCAGCCGGGGTATTCCTTTTCGGACGGTCATTCTGTTTTCAAGGTGCCGTCCATCGATGAACTACCCTAAGTCTACACGAAAAAAATGCAATTCCCGGAATATTGCGAGAATTGCATTTTGATGAAGTTTACACTTTGGAAATTGCATTTTTGCAATCATTCTGTATAATGGAAGTATGCGGAGGAGGTGCGTATCTATGGCTTTACCCGGAACGCCCGGACAGCGGATTTCCGATTTATGCAACGGGAACCACATCACACAAAAGGAACTTGCGGAGAAGATAGGCGTTTCCGCTTCCCAGTTGAGCCGCATTGTCAGCGGCGAAACAAGAACGGTCAGCAGTGATATTCTCATAGGTGTGGCAAAGGAATTTAAGGTATCGACAGACTACATACTGGGCTTGTCTACCGTGAGCGTTCGTAAAAGCTACGATATTTCTGAATTAGGCTTGTCCGAGGGAGCCGTGAGGGGGCTTGTGACGGGTGCTGTTGATGTGCAAATCCTCAACCGCCTGTTGGAACACAGGAATTTTCCTAAGCTGATAGATTTGATACGGATTTATTTTCAGGATACGGCGGCAAAGGGCATAACAGCAAGAAACCAGCTTATCGAGATGGCAACGGCTTCCCTGTCCGACCTGATGAAAGAACACCCGGAACACCGGGCAGAAGCGAAGCAGGATTTACAGCTTTTGAACGCCCAAAAGATAGGGGAACATGAAGCGGAGATTGAAAAAATCAAAAATGTGTTCCTGGCTATCCTGCGGGACATTAAGAAAGACATTGACAACGGGGAACAGCCGGGAGAAGCTGTGACCGCCGCTATGTTCCAAGCCATGCGGGACGCACTGGCGGAACAGAAACAAAAACCACTTTCCATTGACGATGTAACGGCGATGATAGCTGGACAGATCGGACAGCTTACACCGATGGATAAAGAAACTGTTGAAATGTTCCAGCAGTTTGCGAAGAAGATGATTGAGCAGGCAGGAACAAAGTGATAAATTTGAATTGTGAGGGAAAATACAGATGAATCAAGGAAGAATTATTGTGATTACAGGCTCACCGGGGACAGGAAAAACAACAACTGCGTCAATTGTCGCAAAGGAATCAGATATGGATAAATCAGTGCATATGCACACCGATGACTTTTTTCATTACTTAAGCAAAGGCGCAATACCACCACATTTGCCAGAATCCAACGAGCAAAATCTGGTTGTCATTGAAGCCTTTTTAGAAGCTGCAAAGCGATATGCTCGTGGCGGATATGATGTAATTGTAGATGGGATTGTCGGGCCATGGTTTTTGGAGCCATGGAAAGCTCTTGCCCAAGAAGATTACGAGGTACACTATATTGTATTAAGAGCGAGTAAAAAAGAAACTATGAAGCGAGCTGTGGAACGCTCAAAATTAGATAGAAAAACAAATATTGAATTAGTGGAAACAATGTGGGAGCAATTTTCCGGTTTGGGAGTATATGAATCAAATGTCATAGACACAACTACATTCACAATTAAAGATACGGTTTCCGCAATAAAAGAAAGAGTTGCATGTGGGACGTCTTTACTATCTTAGACATTCCCATTTGTCAGGAAGATAGCAAAGCCAGCCGAGCCAGTCAACGGTCAAGATGAACGGCGCATTTCATGCGCCGCCGTTGACAGTCCCGCCCGTCTTTGCTAAAGGGTAATCAAGGCGGGAAAGCCCTAAAATGGCTTCACACCTATTTCAATAATTGGAGGAGATAAAAATGAGATCAGAAAAGGAAGTTTATGATATTGTTTTGAATTTTGCAAAAACAGACAAACGCATTCGCATGGTTACTTTGGAAGGATCTAGAACAAATACAAATATTCCGCCTGATGATTTTCAGGATTTTGATATTACTTTTTTTGTTACGGATATGGACAGCTTCACAAGTGATGATAAATGGCTAGATATATTTGGTGAAAGGTTGATTCTGCAAAAGCCGGAAGATATGGAATTATTTCCAGCTGTAGAAAAGGGATTTTCATATTTAATGCTGTTTACTGATGATGTTAAGATAGATTTAACTTTGCTGCCGCTGGAACTGATAGACGAGTATTTTACATGGGATAAACTGGTAAAGTTACTGTTGGATAAAGACAACCGTATCGTAAAGCCGCCAATACCAACGGATATAGACTACCACTTGCAGAAGCCTACTCAAAGAATGTTTGACGATTGCTGTAATGAATTTTGGAATACTACAACATATGTAGTAAAGGGCTTATGCCGCAAAGAAATTCTTTTTGCTATTGACCATATGAATGATATAGTACGAAAAGAATTGCTTCGCATGATTTCCTGGCTGATTGGTATCAAACAGGGATTTCATTTCAGTTTGGGAAAAAACTATAAATTTATGAAGCAATATGTCCCAGAGGAATTGTGGGAACGACTTATGTCCACTTATAATATGGATTCCTATCCCCATATGTGGGAATCCTTTGAACAATGTATGGCATTGTTCCGGGAGGTTTCGTCAGAAGTGGCATGCCAGTTGGATTACCAGTATCCACTATATGATGAAAAAATCAGTAATTATGTGATTCGGCAAAAGAAAAAATATGGCATTGAAGATGATAACAAATAAAATTTTTTCAATCGAAAAAATTTATTTTGATTATTCAATTTTGAAAAACTGAATACCTCAAAATCAGAAAGAGAGCGGCCAAGCACTTTGAGGGATTGGCCGCCTTGTCCACCCATCCAGCGGGACAGCGGGCGGAGGTCAAGGCCGGGTGTAAACCCGTTCATTTCAGCCTTGACGGTTGCCCGTTGTCCTGCTACTTTTCCGGGAGTGTGGCCACAACTTCGGGACACTTTGTCCACAAGTTGGAGCGTAGGACGAGGAACTGGGGCTTTCATATACGCCCTGTCTGCTGATGAGTCCAGACCTGCGCTTGCGGCTCCACGCCACGCAAGCACAGCCCTGTTTTCCTGCCGCTTCAAATGCCCTTGCCCTCCCCGGCGGCAACGGCATTTTCACGGCAACGCCGGCAGAGCGTATAACACACTACACTTTGCTTCGCAAAGTCGTGTGCCAAATGGGGGCGTTGCCCCCTTTGGAAACCCCCACAAGAAAAGGCGGTACGCTACCCCTCCACGGGGCGCATACCGCCTTTTCTTGTTATCCAGCCCTCCGGCTGTATCGGTTGAGCAAAAGTCCGCGTGGGATTGATGTGGTATCTTTAACTTTGGGAAACTCCTGTCTCCCACTTGCTCACCGCCGCGCTGCTGACCCCCAGCTGGCCCGCAAGCTGCTCCTGGGTCAGCCCCTTTGCCTTGCGCAGCCTCTGCACGGTCCTGCCCACTGTCTGTTCCACGCGTTCCACCGCCTTTCCTTTGTTTTTATGATACCACTCTTTTTTCCCCCGCACAATGGAGCCTCATTCAAACTGAAAAGAGATTTTTTCAACTTTGCTTCAAGTTACATAAACACAGAGAGGGCGCGGAACACCTCCGCGCCCTCTCTGTGGGATGCAGCTTGTTGCAAAGGCCTCTACAGCAGCGCCAGCAGCTGCCGGGCGGCCTCCGCCGGGAAGCCCTCGGGCTGCGGCCCGGCCAAAAGCCCTTCCAAAAAGGCCCTGGTCTCGCCGCTTTGGGGCAGCATATAGCCCGCCTCCCGCAGCAGGTCCTCCGCCATGAGCTGGTTCGATTGTGCCAGCGCCGCGGCAAACTGCCGCTGCACCGGCCCGTCGGCGCGGGCGGCAAGGCCCTCGGCCAGCGTCTGCTGGCGCGCCTTTGCCGCCGCAAGCGCCCGCAGCCCTGCCTTCACCCCGTCCGTTTTGGGCTGCTGCGCCGGAAAGGTCTCGGGCACCAGCGAGATCGCGCCGCTGGGGCAGGCGTCCACACAGGCCCGGCAGCCCCGCACGCACTTAGAAAAGTCGATCTGGCCGTTCTCCGTATCCGTGGCCCCGGTAGGGCACACATATAAGCACAGGCAATCCTTGGTGCACAGCCGGATGTTACGCACAGCATGCATCTTTCCTTCAGCTCCTTTCCACCTTTGCCAGCTTAAAGCTGGGTACTTTACACACCGGGCAGATGGCGGGCGGCAGTTCCCCCACATACACAAAGCCGCAGATCTCGCACACATACACATTGGTGCCCTGCGTCAGGCCGTCCCCCTGGGTGCGGTACTGCTGCAAAAGCGAATCCAGCATGCGGGTCACCTTTTCGCTCCACACCAGCGCGCGCTTGGCGCCCCGGTCCCCCGCCGCCGCAGCGCGCTCGTTCGCCGCGGGGTAACCGCCTTCCAGATCCCGCTGCACCAACTCCAGCAGGTCGTCAAAGCTGCCCCCGGCCGCGGGCAGCGCCTGGGCGGCATACCACCCTGCCAGCTCCCGGAACAACTCCGCTTCCCGTGCCTTATACTGCTTTTCGCAGCCCTTTGCCAGGTTGACGCACAGCGCGTGCAGCTCGGCCGCGCTCATGGGGCGCAGCTCCTCCGCCTGCTGCTCTGCGCCCCCGGCGGGCACAGCCGGGGCAGGCGCGCCGCCCTCTTGCCGAAACGCGCTCTTCGGCGCATGGCACAGAGGGCAGGTCCAATCCTCGGGCAAGGCCTCCCATGGGCCCTGCTCCGCTTCGTCGTACACATAACCGCAGATGGAGCAAACATACTTTTTCAAATTCAATTCACCGCCTTTGTGTTATCGTGGTACCGCTTCCCGTAAACTTGCCTCTATGTTATCAATAATAATAACTATTTACTGTGACAAACTCACAAAGTTCCCCGGATGAACCTTATGCCGCCCCGCATAAAAACAGAGCGAACGCCGCTTTGCATCCGCTCTGTCCGCCATTATTTTGTTTTTCGCACCCCGCGCAGCAGCATGCCGGTAACAAGCATTCCCGCCAAAAACAGTCCCGCACCCCATTGCCAAAGCGCCGGCACGCCCAAACGGTCGGCAAAAAGGCTTGCCCCCAGGCTGGCCGCAAAGCCGCCGATCTGCAGTGCAAAGCCCTGGCCGCTCAGCAGCGTGGCCCGCACCTCGGGCGGCGAATCGGCATTGATCGCCACGCTCTGGGCCGTGGTGGCAATGCCGAACGCAAGATACAGGGCAAGGTACAAAAGCCCAAACGCCAACGGCGTAGCCGCAAAGCTCAGCGCCGCGACCCCCAGGCCGAACAGCCCGCCGAAGGCAAGGTATACCCCGCGCGGGCCATGCCCGGCCAGCAGCCGGTCCGCCAGAACGCTGCCCAGCGCCGAAACGGCAAAGTAGGCAAAGCCCAGCACCCCCAAAAGCCAGGAAAGGCTCCGGCTGGGCAGCAGCGCTGTAAAACGCGGCTGCCAAAAGGTCTCGATCAGCGCCAGCGCCACACCGGTAAACAGGGTCGAGCCCAGCAGCACCGGCAGGGCGGGGCTGGCGGCGCAGGCCTTGCGCAGCGCGGCGGCGGGCCGCCGCTTTTGGCCGCGTTCCGCGCCGCTTTGGCCGCCGGGCAGCGCCTCCTGTGTCAAAAGGCCCGCCGCCGCCACGCCCAGGGCCAGCAGCAGGGCGGCGGGCAGCACCGCGCCGCCCCCCTGCCCCGCAAGGGTCTGCCCGGCCCAGTTCAGCCCCCCGCCCAGCAGCGAGCCCACGGCATAGCCGGCCGTGCCCCACAGGTTCAGCCGCATGGCCGCCCGCGGCAGCCCCCCCGCCGTGTGCTGGGCCAGGCAGCTATCAATGTACAGGGCGTCCATGCTGCCGCTGGCCAGCGCTTTCGCTATCCCATACAGCACCAGCGCCCCATACAATGCCGGCGCCCCCCGCGCAGCCCAAAACAGCGCCAGCGCAAAGCCATAGCTGCACTGTGCCAGCAAAAACACCCGCTTGCGGCCCAAAAGGTCCGCCAAAATGCCGCTGGGCACCTCCAGCAAAAAGGCGGCGGCCGAATACAGCGCCAGCCCCGCCGCCAGCTGGGCCAGGGTCAGCCCTTTTTCCAGCGCCAGCAGGCTCATCACCGGCACCAGAATGCCCCGGGCAAGGGCGTCCAGCCCAACGGCGGCCAGCGCCCGGCCGGGCCTCATTGCGTTTCCCCCGCCGCATAGGCGACCACCGCGTATTCGTAGGGCACCGTCCCCTCGCGGGGGCGGTCGTGGGCGGCAAAAAACGCCAGCAGGGTTTCGTGCAGCTCGGCGGCCTCGGCCCTGGTCAGGTGCAGCACGCCGGTCATGGTATCGCCGTCGCCCGGGCCGGGGGTTTTGCCCTGCTCCTCCATCTCCCGCGCGGCGCGCATCATCCGGGCGTAGATCCCGTTCACTGCATCCTGCATCAGCGCGTTTTTCATCTCCGCCGCGGCGGGTTCGGTGTCCCGCAGGCAGATGTCCGCCGGGGCGGCCTCGTAATACTTGGCAGTAAGCCCGTGGATCAGCTCGGTGCGCGCCAGCCGCACCAGCCCGATCTTTTCCAGCGCCGCCAGGTGGTGCCCCGCGCTGGAGGGCGCGATCCCCAGCCGGTCCGCCAGCTGCTTTGCGGTCATGCCTGCCGGCGCAAGCGCAAGCAGCTGCAAAATGCGCTGGCGCAGCGGGTGCACATAAGCGCGCAGCTCCTTTTCGGTTTGAAGCCAGATTTGCTTGCGGCCGTTTTTTTCAGTGATCTGCATCGTCCGTCCCTCCTGAATCCATCATAGCATTTTTTGTTATGATCTGTGATTCGCAGTATATCATACCACAATTTGTTATGTCAAGACTTTTTTCCGCGCGGCCCCTGACCCCCGCGTCCCCGGCGCCTCTTTTTTCCTTTGCCCTTAACAACTCGATAATAAACATGTAATATAGTAACAAAAGCACCGCGGCGGGCACAGCATCGCAAACAACCGCCGCAAAAAAGCGAGGTGTTCACATTGGCAAAAATTCTGATCGTGGAAGACGAAACCGCCATCAACGAGCTGATCCGCCGCAACCTGCAGCTGGTGGGGCATACCTGCTTCAGCGCGTTCGACGGGCCCGCCGCGCTGGAGCAGCTCAGCCGCGAACCGGTGGACCTGATGCTGCTGGACGTGATGCTTCCTGGGCTGGACGGCTTTGCCGTCTACCAGCAGGCGCAGCAGGTCCCCACCATTTTTCTCACGGCCAAAAGCGGCCTGCCCGACCGGGTGCGCGGCCTCACCATGGGGGCCGACGACTATATCTCCAAACCCTTTGAAATGCTGGAGCTGCTCGCCCGGGTCGAAGCCGTGCTGCGGCGCACCCTGAAAAGCCGCGCCTCCTTTGAGCTGGACGAAATGAAAATCGACTTCGACAGCCGCCAGATCTTCCTGCGCGGCTGCCCGGTGGATTGCACCCCCAAGGAATACGCGCTGCTGGAAACGCTGGTGAACAACCGGAACATCGCCCTTTCCCGCGAGCGGCTGCTGGAGCTGGTCTGGGGCTACGATTTCGAGGGCGATACCCGCACGGTGGACGTGCACATCCAGAAATTGCGCAGAAAGCTGGAATTGGAAGGCCGCATCAAGACCGTGTACAAGCTGGGCTACCGGCTGGAGGCGTCGCCATGAAAACGCGCACTTTTTTGACCACCCTCCTGCTGTTTTTGCTGTTTTTCAACGGCGCCATCTGCGCGGTGACCGTGTTTTCTTTAAAAAGCAGCCTGGACACTGCAAAAGAGCAGCGCCTGGCCGAGCACTATGTGGTTGCCTCCGCCCTGCTTCAGGATATGCGCGCCCTGCACAGCCGCGGCTCCGACCCTGCCGCTTCCCTTGCCCAGCTCATGCGCCCCTACGGCCAATTTTATGCAAAGCGCAGCGGGGAATTTTTGGTCTACCGCGGGCAGGAATGCCTCTATTCCAGCATCTCCGACCCCGCCGCCCCCCTCGTTGCACCCGCCTCCCTTGCCCAGACCCAGGACCGGGTGCTCACCATTCAGCAAACCGCTCCCTTTTATCTCTGTGTGGCCGGGCGGCTCAGCGCCCCTTTTCAGGACTACGTGCTGGTCTATCAGTCCAGCCTGCAGCAGACCATCAGCGGCTGGGGGCAGCTGTGCCGGCTCCTGTATCTGGCGGGGGCGGTGTTCTCGCTGATCCTGGCGCTCTGCCTTCTGCTGCTCTTAAACCGTCTGTTCCGCCCGCTGGAACAGATTCACGCCGCCTCGCAGGACATTGCCAACGGCGAATACGGCAAGCGCCTGCCCCAGCGCGGGCGCGACGAGCTGGCCGGGGTCGCCCGCAGCTTCAACCACATGGCGGCCGAGATCGAGGCCCAGATGACTGCCCTGAACAACGCCGCCGCCCAAAAGCAGCAGTTTGCCGACAATCTGGCCCACGAGCTGCGCACCCCCCTCACCGCTATCTACGGCTATGCTGAATATCTGCAAAAAGCGGCCCTCACAGAGGCCGACCGCCAGGCTGCCACCGGCTACATCCTCTCGGAGTGCAGGCGCCTGCAAAACATGGCGGCTCAATTGCTGGAAACGGCTGTGATCCGGGCCGATGGCGCCGCCCTGCTGCCGGTCGACACCGCCGCCCTGTTCGCGGCCGTGCGCCACACCCTGCTGCCCAAGACTGCAAAAATGGGCGCGCAGCTCACCTTCCGCGCAGGGCTGCCCACCCTTTACGGCGACCGGGACCTGCTGGAAAGTCTGCTCATCAACCTGGCCGACAACGCCCTCAACGCCTGCCCGCAGCATGCGCAGATCCTTGTGGAGGCCGCCGCCGAGGGGGGCCGCGCCGTTCTGCGCGTGCAGGACAATGGCCGCGGCATGACCGGCGAGGAACTGGCCCGGGTAAAAGAGGCCTTCTACCGGGTCGATAAAGCCCGCAGCCGGGCGGCCGGCGGGGCGGGCCTGGGCCTTGCCCTCTGCGAGCAGATCGCCGCCGCCCATGGGGCCGAGCTGCTGTTCGCCTCAGCCCCCGGCCGGGGCACCACCGTCACCCTGCGCTTTCCCTCCGGTTCTTCCCCGCTTGCTGGCCCGCCCGCCCCAAAAGGCTGAGCCCCTTCCTTCAAAAGTTTTACGACTTTTTAAAAACCGGCTTACAACTCCATGACCCCAGCGGGTTATCCTTCTTATTGCAGCGGCGGTGTTGCCGCCGCTGCAAAATAAAACGAAGGAAAAGGAGCAATTACTTATGAACACCACTTATCCCCACAAAAAGGGCGCAGGCAAAGCCGCGCTGGCAGCGCTGGCCATGATCGCCACCAGCGCCCTCCTCTTCGGCTATTTTTCCCAAAGTGTGCTGGCCGCCGACCTGGGCAAGCCCCAGGCAGTTCCCACCAGCTACGCGCCGACCCCCGCCGGGGCCGCCCTGCCCGCCGGCTACCAAAAGGCCGACTACGCCGTAACGGCCGATCCCCTCGCCTCCGAGGCGGCGGACGCGCAGGCCATCCCCATGGAAGAGGCGGCCGAACTGGGCGCCCAGGCCCTTTGGGAGCTCTTCGGCGCCGACCTCGGCGGTGCCACCGTGTACATGAGCTATTGCAGCGGCACCGAGACCTTTCCCCGGGCGTTCTGGTCCGGCGACGTGCGCTTCGGCTCCTCCCGCACTCCCCAGGATCCCGGCTTCAGCTTTTCTCTGGACGCTGTGACCGGCGAGCGGTTCGGCGCAGCCCAAAGCCGCATTCTGAGCGTGGAGCTGGATCTCGGCCTGGACGCCGCCCTGGCTGAAAACCCGCAGGAATATCTCGACCTTGCCCGGCAGCTCGCGGCCGAGAAAAATCTTGTGCACGGCCAGGTGGAGGCCGTTTCCTACAACTGCCAGGGGTATTCCTGCAACGATCCGGACATCACCCTGAACGTGCTGGGCGCAAACGGTGAAAAAGCCCTTGTCACCTTCTCCCGCTACGACCAGCAGCTCAAGGGCGTGGGCTACGACGCCGAGCGCCGCATCCGGGAACCCGCCCTGGAAAAGCTGGATCAGGAGCTGGAAAAGCGGATCGAGGCCGCCCGCGCCGCCGGCGGGGCCGGCGGCAGCGGTTTGGCTGCCCTGGAAGGGTAAGCCCGCCTGCGCATCCCGGCTGTTCCAACACACATCAAAAGGGGGCGGGCCGCTGAAAGCGGCCCGCCCCCTTTGGCGGTTTTCATTGTTGTTCAGGTATCCTGCAATTCGCCCTTGCTGGCGGCCTTCAGGTATGCGTTGATAAATCCGTCCAGCTCCCCGTCCATCACGGCCTGCACGTTGCCGTTTTCGTAACCGGTCCGGTGATCCTTCACCAGGGTGTAGGGCATGAACACATAGCTGCGGATCTGGTGGCCCCAGGCGATCTCCTTCTGCACGCCCTTGATGTCGCCGATCTTGTCCAGGTGCTCCTGCTCCTTGATCTGGTACAGCTTGGAGGCCAGCATCTTCATGGCGGTGTCGCGGTTTTGAAACTGGCTGCGCTCGGTCTGGCAGCTCACCACAATGCCGGTGGGCTTGTGGATCAGGCGCACCGCGCTGGAGGTCTTGTTGATGTGCTGGCCGCCCGCGCCGGACGAGCGGAACACCTGCATCTCCACGTCCTCCGGCCGGATGTCCACCTGGATGCTGTCGTCCAGCTCGGGCATCACTTCCAGGCTGGCAAAGCTGGTCTGGCGGCGGCTCTGCGAGTCAAAGGGGGAAACGCGCACCAGGCGGTGCACCCCGTTCTCGCTTTTCAGCATGCCGTACGCGTTGGGTCCCTCCACCAGGATCGAAGCGCTCTTCAGCCCGGCCTCGTCGCCGTCCTGGTAGTCCAGGGTGCTCACCTTATAGCCGTGGGCGGCGCCCCAGCGGTTGTACATGCGGAACAGCATGTCCGCCCAATCCTGTGCCTCGGTGCCGCCGGTCCCGGCGTGAAAGGTCAAAATGGCGTTGTTTTTGTCGTACTGGCCCGACAGCAGGGTAATGAGCTGCAGCTCCTCCACCGCCTTGGTCACCGCCTCCACCGCCGACTCGCCCTCGGGGATGAGCTCCGGGTCGTTCTCTTCCTCGCACAGCAGCAGCATGGTCTCGGCATCGTCGTACAGCGCTTTCAGCTTTGCATAGCGCTCCAGCCGGCCCTTGAGCGCGCTCATCTCGGCAAATACCCGGGCGCTGGCCTCGGTGTCGTCGTAAAAGCCGGGCATGGTCATTTTGTTTTCCAGCTCCGCCACGCGCTTTTCACTGGCGGTAATGGCCAGCGCGTCGCCCAATTCGCGCACCTCGTGCTCGTGCTCGCCCAGCTGCATCTTCAATTCGTCAATGGTGATCATATCCGCAAACCTCTCTGTTTGTTATCGCGCTCAAAAATTATCCGATAGTAGTATAGCCGAAAAGCGTTCTAAAGTAAAGAGAATTGTTTTGCATTTTGCGGCTCTTTGCGGTACAATAACCAATATAATGCCCTTATATGGGAGGAGCAAGCATATGTTTGATTACCAAGGCTGCAAATGCCCGGTGTGCCAGCAGCCCTTTGCCGAAAGCGACGATATCGTGGTATGCCCTGACTGCGGCGCCCCCTACCACCGCAGCTGCTATCAAAAAAACGCCGGCTGCCTGTTTGCCGACCGCCACGCCCCCGGCTTCGAGTGGAAGCCCGCCCCCGGCGAGTGCCCGGCGGCCGAGGCCCCGCAGGCTCCCGGCGCCGCCCCGGATACGCCCGAGATCGCCTGTGCGGCCTGCGGGGCCATGAACCCCGTTGGCGGCCTGTTCTGCGAAACCTGCGGCGCTCCGCTGCACAAGGGCGCCCCCCGTTACGACCCCACCTCGGCCGAGCGCAGCCCCGCCGCCTACGGCCCGGCCAGCGCCCCCCCGGCCGACCCGTTCCAAATGGACGCCGTGCCCCCCGAATTCCGGGTCCGGCCGGACGAGGAAATCGACGGCATCCCCGCGCGCGACTGGGCCGCCTATCTGGGCAAAAACGCAGCCTATTACCTACTGAATTTCAAGCGCATCAGCGCCACCGGCCGCAAAATGTCGCTCTGCTTTTCGGCCTTTTTATTCGGCCCTCTCTATTTCTTCTACCGCAAAATGTGGGTTCCCGCGCTGGCCTACCTGGCCATGGACGCGGTGAGCTATCTGCCCGTATTTTTAAATCTCATGATCTATGCCGGCAATCCCCTCGTCACCGGGCTCAGCGCGCAGGCGATCTCTGCCCTCTCCATGGCGGGTTCGGTTCTCTACTGGGTTCTCAAATTCCTCTCCGGCTCCTTTGCGATCTGGCTCTACAAAAACACCGCCGCCAAGCGCATCCGCGCCGCTCTCAGCGCCGGCCCCGCCTCCGGCCCGGCCCTGGCCAAAGCGGGCGGCACCAGCACAGTGGCCCTGGTCCTCGGCGTCGTTTTCGAGTTTGTCGTTATGTATGCTGCAATCGCGTTTGCCGTCTGGCCCATTTTGGGCACCCTGGTGGGGCAGGCCGGCACTTTGGTGTGAGGCGCGCTCCCTTTGGCTTGAAAACCGTTCCCCGGAACGAAAAATGAAAGGAATGGATACGGATATGGCACAAAAAGTACGCAAGGCGATCATCCCCGCGGCAGGGCTTGGCACACGGGTGCTGCCGGCCACCAAAGCAATGCCCAAGGAGATGCTGCCCATTGTGGACAAGCCCGCCATCCAGTATATCGTGGAAGAGGCTGTGAACGCGGGCATCGAGGAGATCCTCATCATTCTCGGCCGCAACAAAAGCATCATCGAAGACCACTTCGACCGCAGCCCCGAGCTGGAAGCCGCCCTCGCAAAGCCGGGCAAAGAGGCCCTGCTGGAGGAATCCCTCGGCATTGCAAATCTCGCCAACATTTTCTTTGTGCGGCAAAAACAGACCCTGGGCCTGGGCCACGCGGTGCTCATGGCCAGGCCCTTCACCGGCAGCGAGCCGTTCGTGGTTATGTACGGCGACGACGTGATCCTGGGCGAAGACCCCGTGGCCGCCCAGCTCATCCGCGCTTACGAGGCGTACGGCCGCCCGGCGGTGGGCATGAAGGAAGTAACGCCCGAGGCCATTGTGAAGTATTCCAGCATGAAAACGGCCCCCATCCAGGGCAACCATTACCTGATCGACGACATGATCGAAAAGCCGGCCCCCGGCCAGGAGTTCAGCCTGTTCAGCATTCTGGGCCGCTGCCTGCTCACGCCCGAGATCTACACCATCCTGGAGCACACCGCCCCCGGCGCGGGGGGCGAGATCCAGCTCACCGACGCCATGGCCGAAATGGCCCGCGCGGGCGGCATCACCGGGGTGGACTTTACCGGCAAGCGCTACGATATGGGCAACAAGCTGGGCGTCATGCAGGCCCAGGTCGAGACCGCCCTCAAGCACCCGGAAATCGGCGCCGCCTTCCGCGCCTACCTGCGGGAGCTGGCAAAAGAGCTGTAACAAACCAAACCCAAACGCGCCGCGCCCGGCCGGGCGCGGCGCGTTGTTCAGTTTTCATCGGGCCCGGCGGGCAGCTCCATCTCGCATTCCATGGGCACAAAGCCATAGCGCTCATACACCGGCCGCCCCATGGCCGTGGCCTCCAGCGTAATGGTATCCACGCCCCGCGCGCGGCATTCCCGCACCAGCCGGTCCAGCACCCTGGTTGCCAGGCCCCTGCGGCGCCAGGCTGGGGCGGTATACATGTTCATGATATACGCCTTTTTCCCGGTGGGCGTGTGGCAGGTGGGCATCACCTCATAAAAGCTCACCGCTCCGGTGGCCGCCAGCTCCCCGCCCGCCAGCACCAGCACCGCGGCAAAGCTGCCGGTCACAAGCCCCTCTTCAAAATAGCGCCGGGTCTCCGCCTCCACCTGCGGCAGGGGCGCCTGGGGCGCAAGGCCGTTCGCCGCCCGCAGCACCATCAGCCGCGCACGCACCAGTTCGTCCAGATCGGCGGGCTCCGCCAGCCGCATGCACAGTTTTGGTGTCGGTTCCATCCCGCTCCCCCCTTTTTGCTCTATTATAAAGAAACAAGCCCCAAAATGCAATAAAACCCGCTCAAATTGCCAAAATAACGATTGACAAGCCCCGGCCCGAATTGGTATAATTAATTGCTATGTTGCAACACATGGCTATCCTTGCCCCGAAAGGGGCCATACGTCCAAAAGGAGGTGCTACAGAAATGGCAAAGTACGAGACCATGCTGGTTACCAGTGCCGCTCTTGATGAGGAGGCTTCCACCGCTCTGGTGGGCAAGTTCAAAACCCTGATCGAGGCCCACGGTACCATCGATTCTGTTGACGAGTGGGGCAAGCGCAGGCTTGCTTATCCCATCAACAAACAGGAAGAAGGCGTGTACACGTTGATTAAATTCACCTGCACGCCCGAGTTCCCTGCCGAGCTGGACCGCGTTTACAAGATCACCGACGGCGTGCTCCGCACGATCATCGTGGCCGAAGCGGAATAAGGAGGCATTTCACATGCTGAATGTCGTAGCTTTGATGGGCCGGCTGGTGGCCGACCCGGAACTGCGCCACACCCCGCAGGGCGTGAGCGTGACCACCTTCACCATCGCCGTGGACCGCAGCTTTGTGCGCCAGGGCGAGCAGCGTCAGGCCGATTTCATCGACATTGTAGCCTGGCGCTCCAGTGCCGAGTTTGTCTGCAAATACTTCCAGAAGGGTTCCCTGATCGCCGTGAACGGCAGCATTCAGACCCGGACCTATCAGGATAAGAACGGCAACAACCGCAAGGCGTTCGAGATCGTTGCGGACAACGTTCATTTTGCAGGCAGCAAGGGCGGCAGCGGTGGCCAAGGCGGCGGCTCTTACGCGCCCCGGCAGGAATTTCCCCGCGAGGCGGCCGACCAGGCCGTTCCCAGCTACTCGGCCGGCAGCAACGACGATTTTGCCGTGATCGACGAGGGCGAGGATCTTCCGTTCTAACGAATCGAATCTTACAGGAGGTAACAAGCCATGGCTTTTGAAAGAACCGAAGGCCGGCCCCAGCGCCCCATGCGCCGTGGCCGCAAAAAGGTCTGCAGCTTTTGTGTGGACCGCGTGGAGCACATCGACTATAAAGATGTGGCCCGCCTGCGCAAGTACGTGAGCGAGCGCGCCAAGATCATTCCCCGCCGCGTCACCGGCACCTGCGCATTCCATCAGCGCGAGCTGACCATCGCCATCAAGCGCGCCCGTCATATGGCCCTGATGCCCTATGTGAGCGACTAACGCTTTCCCCCGGTTTCGATCCCCTGCCCTCGGGCAGGGGATTTTTTATTGTCTGTATAGCTGTTTTAGCCGCCACAAGGTGGCAAATTGCTCCATAGGCAGACCCAGTAAACCCGCATGAAATGGGCGTTCTCTCAAATCCAGTGAATAAAGTGGCATAACCTGTAATAGTGTGGTTCTGTAAAGTTGGGCACCACGAAAAATATAAAATCAGCAAGCCCTTGTCCGGCCTGCTGACAACCCTATTATACAGCACATGCCCCATTTGCGAATCGTGCTTACTCCGATGTCAAAGATATGGGAAGCAAAATTACAGGAGTGCCCTTCCAGAACATAATTGATTCCTTCAAGTTCCTTTTTTACCGTGTACTTCATTTTAGACATAAATACCTCCGTTTCCTAAAAGTTTTGTCTAAAATTTGGGGTCACTTCAAAACGGGCTTCTATCGTTGCGCAGCGCATGACCGTATCGGCGTGAAACTGGCCCCCCTCTCACACCGGGGCTATTTTCATGTGCGGCGGGAATCCCGATCCCATACCAAACAATCGTAGCAAGTAGGGCATGAGCGTACACACTCCTGCAAAACGCTTATTGGAGGCCGAACCCCAAACCCCAGAAAAGGATCGCCAGCAGCGGACTTTCCCTCGCCCCTCGCGGAGCGGCTGCGCGTCCTGCGGACGCTTCCAAATATGAGAGGCATACCTTTTCCCAGCCGGTCAAGTCTCCCGTCTTACAGTGCCCGCAAGGGCGCATAACCGCTCCACAGGTGGAGCGGTTGGCAAGGCAGCGTAAGCGGCCCTTGCCGGGGGATTGGGGGGCTCCCAACAAGCGGATTTTCGGAGAAAATCGCAAGTGCATATGCACTTGCCCTGCTTGCCACTATTGAAAACAACCAGACAGCGTAGTAGGCCTTAATCCAAAAAACATACTGCTTCATTTCCTTTGTGTTATACACAAGTTTTTTCTTTTTTACAACGGCTAACAATCAATACAATTGCCAGTGAAAGTATGTTCGACAGTACAATTCTGGCAATTTGCAATTCGTCGGTTCCGCTTTCCGTCACAACATGAAGCGTATTCCCAATAAAATTATTAAAAAAGTGCTCGGAAATTCCCACCCAAAGGGTGCCGCTCATAGATACGCACAATCCCCACTCCAAGCCTAAAATTCCGGCCAATATCACATATCCAATCGCCATAATGACCGCTGTAGAAATATCCATCAACCCATCATATATACCAAGCACCACCATTACAATATGCCACACCCCAAATAGAGCCGCTTGTATCCAGTTGGCTGTGAAGAACCCAAAACGTTCTTTTCCCAGCTTTAGAATGATACCGCGAAACAATCCTTCTTCCGCTAATACATTGATGATATTTACAGCTACACAGATGGAGAGTGCCACAAAGGTGGCTGTAACCTGTGTGGTTGCGCCTGTAAGTGCAAAATTGCTTACAAAGAACTGCAAAGAAATATGATGACCCTGTGAGCGTAAAAATAAGATTTCAACAAAATAAGATATTCCAAAGGTAATTACGCCAAGGGCTAGTCCAGACAAAATACTTCGCAACATTCGTTTGGTGCAAAAGCCAATATCAGCCAATCGAAAATTGGAACGCCTTAGCACAATGACGATTGTAAGTATGCAAAAGAGCTTTGTTCCAATATTATCTGCGACGATGGTTTGGTCCGTGCGGACATATAGAAATTCTATATACTCCACAACAGAGCATAAGCAAAAAAGTGATGCAATTTTTATAACTGCGCCGCCGTTTCTTTCTTTCATGTTGACTGCCCCCTCGTAAGCTGTGAAAGGATGTATTCCATCTGATGGTCAAGAAATTCCTCACTTAACGTAAGCACAGTACTTGAAATGCGAAGCCCCTCCAATAAAAGCACTATATTTTGAGCTGCAACATCAGGTTCTACCGAAAATTCGCCATTCTCAACACCATTTTGAATTATCCGTAACAGTTGACCGCTTGCATGCTTAAAGTTGTCTTCCATTTCTGCTTTATTAAGTGCCGCACTGTGCGCAAACAGATATTCATAGGTGGCTATAATTAGGCTGTCAGTCGGATTTAGAAGCTCCCTTTTTTGCGCATTTAGGAACCGTCTCATTTGCTCTTCTGCACAGCGAGTATTTTCTATCTGCTCAGTGAAAAGATTTTTCTCTGCCTTTGCCCGCAAATCTAGTACAGCCTCAAATAGTTCTGAAGTATCGTTAAAATATAGGTAGACGCCACCACGGCTAACGTTGCAGGCCGTCACAATATCTTTCATGGTAACGTCCTTAAAACCTTTTTGTGCAAATACTTTTTGAGCCTGTTCAAGAATGTATTCCTTTTTCCGAACTGATTTTTCACCCATTCGACTACACCTCCACAGAAAAACTGACACGAATGTCATATTCATGATATGACATTCGTGTCAGTTCTGTCAAGGGCTATTCAGTGCTATATAGTTTTCCGTTCACTTTCTTTGCCAAAAGCAAACACAACTTAACTTTTTCTATGTTAATATCAGCGTGCGGAAATGTCAAACAACTCATTTCGTGTCATAACTTCATGTTACTGTCTATAACCTTTTTTGTTCATCTGGGCACCAATCGGGCACCATTTTGCCACTTTAAATATAGGTTCATTCTATAAGAAACCCAGTAGCCATGCGCTTTTCAGCTTATTGATAAGCCGTAACCGGCTGGAAAAATATCTATTTTTATTTGCCCGCAATAAAACGCTTATCCAAAAACACCCGTGCCTCGCCCCTTGCGGGGCGGCCGGCACAGCACAAAAAAATCGCATGCGTATGCCCCGCTTGCCGCTAATGTTCATTATCTATCGTCTTGATACACTCAGTAAATGCGTAGATAGGCCCATAATGTCTTCACGCTCGTCTATCATTCTCACTGTTCTCATAAGGGCCGCCTTTGCAGATGGATTTTTCCAAATCCCGTCAATATCAGGTGCAAGCCACACGGCGCCAACCACCCCATGTATTCGCGTATTCTCAAAACCGCTGCATAACAGTTCCGTTCTAAGCTCGTCTGCACTGTGAAAATGGGAGCGCCCAATTCCGTTATAGCTTCCCTTATCAGGCTTAATATGCTCTTCATCCGATAGCTCACGCGCAACCATATCCAAAAATGAATTCTCTTCTAAAAGCCTGTTCTCTGTCCCAAACACAGTGGTTGCCCAAAGCAGCGTTGCATATGGAGTGATTGCGGCAGTAAAAAGGACCCCGGAATTTTTCAGTAATCTACCGCACTCATTTAGGCAGGAAATTCTTTTTGCCTTTAAAGCTCCTTCCCTTGTAAATATTCTGCTGCACGTCGTTTTTGTAAATCCTTGAGGGGCAAATCAGTCTGTTTTTGTATAAGTTCTTTTGCAGGCCTCTATGCATTTAAAAACTTCAAAACCTGGCGGTTAAAATCCTTGGCCTCTTCGTAGGCGCTGTGGCCATATCCATGGTAAATTTTCAATTCGCTCCCCTTTATCCGCTGTGCGATCTCGTCCGCCGAATCTCCGCCCAAAACTTTATCCTCATCGCCCCCTGTGATCAGCACCGGGCACTGGATCTTATCCAGCAGCGCGGAGCTGTCGTGTGCAATGCAGGCACTCGCCTGCAGGATAAAATTGTCCAGGCTTTTCGGTTTTGTCAAAGCAGACAGGATCGCATTAAAAGGGCGCTGTGCTTTTGCACGTTTTGGCGTATATATTTTTTCGGCCATATCGGCAAAAAGGCTTTTAAAGTCATTTTGATCCGCCAGCAAAATCCACTGGGAGATCACTCTTTTTGAAGTTTCGTTTTGTTTGCACAGCGTTACGGCAAGCACAAGTTTTTCCACCATCTCAGGAAAATCGATCGCCAGATACTGCGCGATCATCCCCCCCTGAGAAACTCCCAGAGCAAAAGCGTTTGTGATTCCCAGCCGGTTCATGGCATTTGCCAAATCAGCGGCCATGTCCCGGGTAGAGCAGCCTTGTTTCAGCTTGTTTTTGCGGCTGAACACATATACCCTGTAGTCTTTTGCAAATAGTTTGTACATAAGCGCAAAAACAGCCGCTGAGCCTTTCACCGTCCTTAAGGCGTCGCCCAATCCAGGGATCATGACAAGGGTTTTATCCCCTTTCCCAAACGTTATGTAGTCCATCTGTGTATCGTCTATTTTCAAGCTGCAGTTCTTTGCGTTATAAAACATCGTTCAGCCCTCCTTTATTTATAAGCGGCCTGTATTGCCCCACCCTCTTGATGGAGATATGATATCACATTTCCAGCCCTCTTTCCATCCTTCTTTGCTGTTCTTGATTTGTGCGGCCTTTACCGCCAAAGAGGCCAGCCTGGGCAGCATCTGAAAAAACAGCCGCCTTTATGCCCCGAGCCCTGTTGACAAAGTGTACTCATCTGATATATAATGTACTTATTCAATAAGTACATTATATTACAATCCAGCACAAGGAGGGATCCTTTGGAAATTATCATCAGCAGCAATACCAGCAAGCCGATCTATGAACAGATCACCTCGCAGTTTAAGGCCATGATCATGAGCGGAGAGCTCGGGGCGGGCGCCCCCATTCCCTCCATGCGTTCTCTCGCTAAAACGATCCATGTAAGCGTCATAACCGTGCAAAAAGCTTACGAGGATCTCACGCGGGACGGCTTTATCGAAACCACCGTGGGCCGGGGCAGCTTTGTGGCCGCGCAAAATAAAGACTTTATCCAGGAAGAACAGCAAAAGCGCGTGGAGGAGCATTTGGTTGCAGCCGCAGAGCTTGCCCGCACAAGCGGCATTTCGCTGGATAAGATCACCGAACTGCTCAAACTGTTTTACGAGGAGGGCGAATAAATGGAGTCCGCATTACAAGTCAAGGATCTGTGCAAAGCTTACAAAGGCACAAATTTCAAACTGCAAAACGTTTCCTTTACCATTCCAAAGGGTTCGATCATGGGGTTTGTGGGCAAAAACGGTGCCGGAAAAAGCACCACCATCAATACAATTTTAAATATTATCCAGAAAGACAGCGGCGAGGTAACTTTCTTCGGCCAGCAAATGACCGATCGCTCCACCTCCCTGCGGGACCGCATCGGGGTGGTGTTTGACGCTGTGAATTTTTCGGGGGAGCTGACTCCCCAAAAATTAGAAAAGGTGTTAAACGACATTTATAAAAACTGGGACGCCAATTTGTTTTTTGCCTATCTTGAACGGTTTGGCATTCCGCAAAACAAAAAAATTAAAACCTTTTCCCGCGGCATGACGATGAAACTCTCCATCAGCGTTGCGCTTTCCCACAAAGCCATGCTGCTGATTTTGGACGAAGCAACCGCAGGCCTTGACCCAGTTGTGCGGGAAGAAATCCTGGATGTGTTTTTGGAGTTTGTCGAACATGAGGAAAACTCCATCCTGATCTCCTCACACATCTCAAGCGACCTTGAAAAAATTTCCGATTATATCACCTTTATCAACAACGGCAAAATCATTCTGGCCGAAAAGAAGGATACCTTGATCTACGAGTACGGGATCGCCCGCATGAAGCAAAGCGATTTTGAAAAACTGGGCAAATCGGAATTTCTTGCATCCCGCAAACGGGGGCTGCAGCTTGAGGTGTTGGTGCAGGACAAAAACGCATTTGCAAAAAAGCACCCCAACATTTTGGTGGATCACGCAACCATCGACGAATTGTTGTCGCTGCTCACCAGGGAGGAACGCTGAATGAAAGGTTTATTGAGGAATAATTTTTATTCCATGGGGGCAAACCTGCAGCTTGCTTTTGGGATATCGTTTGTTCTTGTATTTATCCCCCTTGTAAGCGGCGAAGAAAGCATTGTTTCCATGGTATTGGCCATGCAGTCGTTTATGTTTATTGCAAATAGCGGCACGGCATTGAATACAGACGTCACCTCAAAATGGAGCAACTTTGAAATAACCCTGCCTGTAACAAGGGGCGATATTGTAAAAGCCCGCTACATATCGTTTTTGATCCTGATTTTATGCGGTGTTTTTATGTCCGCCTTCACATCCTTCTTAACCGTTTTTGTTTTTAAAAAATTAAGCGCGGACGCTCTCATTTTTGGGCTTTCGTTCGGGGTTTCGTTATCGCTGCTTACTTCCTCTTTCATGTACCCCATTATGCTTAAAATCGGCACCGAAAAAAACGAGATCATCGTCTTTGCATGTGCAGGAATTGCCACCGCTTTGTTTATGGTCGTTTTGCGGCTTGCAGCGCCTTTTGCCCGCCAAAATTCTGCAATCAGTGCAAAATCACTGGTCGGGATCATTTTTGCCCTGGTTTCCATCGGTTTCTTTGTGATCTCCTATTTTGTTTCACTGGGGATCTACAAAAGGAAGGAATTGTAACGACCCGGGCGCCTCCCGGCACAGGCCCGCATAAAAACAGTGCGCCCCCGGAACATAGGGTTTTCCGGGGGCGCACTGTTTTTATTCCGCCGGGGGCTCGGTGGCTGCGGGCGGGTCGTAGACCACCCGCTCCTTTGCGATATACACGTTCACAATGGTTTTGTTCACATCGATAAAGGTGCCGGGCTCCACATCGGTATACACCACGCAGTTGCTGGCGTAATCGCCGTTGTTTTCCTGCAGGAAAAAGCTGGCCTTGATATGGTTGTCGGTGAGCTCCTTTTCCGCGCTCTCCCGGGTGA
Organism: Oscillospiraceae bacterium; assembly: GCA_022835495.1. Classification (NCBI taxonomy): domain Bacteria; kingdom Bacillati; phylum Bacillota; class Clostridia; order Eubacteriales; family Oscillospiraceae; species Oscillospiraceae bacterium. The sequence goes on along the minus strand of BQOK01000001.1, from coordinate 1,542,469 downwards.
ACCCCACAATGTTCGGCATCTCCACCATCTCGGGCCCTTTGCTCACCACCAGGCTGATGGTCTTTTTCTCCTCGGAGGTGGTGGTGCCCGCCTCGGGCTCCTGGCTGATGATCACCCCGTTGCCGTACTCCGAGCTGTACTCCTGAGACACGATATCAAACCGGTAACCCGCGCTGTACTCCGGGTCCGTGTTCACCTGCAAAAAGGTAAGCCCCACAAAATTTGGGATCGTTTTGATCTGCGCCGGCTCGCTGGAGGCCGGCGGCGTGCTTGCAGGCTGCGACTCGGCGGCCGGCGCGTTTCGGTCCAGGATGCTCCACATCAGCAGCAAAAAGAGCACCAGAATGACCACCAAACTGCCTGCAAACAAGCTTTTCGCGCTGATGCGCCCGTCCCGGGGGGCGGGCGGCTCCGGCCTTGTAAGGCTTTCGGCCGCGCGCTGGCTGGTGAGCGCCCCCATCAGTTCGGGCACATTCTGCAGCCGGTCGCCCGGGGCCAGCGCCAGGGCTGCCTCCAGCACGTTGGAAAGGTAGCCCGGCACCCCGGGCTCCACCTCCTGCGCGGCAAGCAGGCTGTCGCTCACCTTGCGCTGCACCGCGCTCACCGGCGCCTGGCCGGTCACCAGCCGGTAAAACACCGCTGCAAGGCCGTACACGTCGGTATAGCGGCCCTCAAACTCGGCAGGCGAATACTGCTCGGGCGCGGAGTACCCGTCGTACAGCTGGCTCTTCAGCTCGCTGCCCGCCGTGCGCAGGCCCAGGGTCCCGTAACCGCACAGCCGGGCCGAGCCCCCGGCCGCAAGCAGGATGTTTGCGGGGCTCACACCGCGGTGCACCAGCCCCGCCTTGTGCAGGGCCGCCACCCCCTCCATCACAGGCTGCAGCATGCTGCGCGCCTCCGCCGGGGTCATGCAGCGGGGGTGGGCTGTCAAATAGTGGGCCAGGGTCTCGCCGCTCACCTGCTCCAGCACCGCGTAAACCGTGTCGTTCTCCTCCAGCACGTCCAGCACTGCGGCCAGCCCGGTGGCGGGGGTAATGCGCATCACGCTGCGGTACAGGTCGGCAAAGTCCATGCGGGTGGTCTTGAACAGCACTTCCCTGCCCTCTTTCGGCACAACACAGCCATCCGGGCCGCGGCCTTCGCTCAGGGTCACCGGGAAATATTCCTTCAGCATCACCCGCACGCCGCCGGTGTTTTCCACCGCGGCGTATAAAATGCCCTCGCCGTCGGTGGCGATGTGCCGCCCCACCGTATAGCGCCTCCCCAACAGGGCGGCAAAGGGCAGCGTGCCCGGCGGGTTCGAGTTTACCAGGGGCTTGTCACAAAAGGGGCACTGCTCCTTGCCCACCTCCACGCGGGACAGGCAGTGGGGGCACAGAATGGTCTCGGCCATACAAGCGGCCCTCCTTTTTCTCAGGGTAGCGCAGGGGGCCCACCGTCTGCCCGGCGGGCCCCCTGCGCACTGGTCTTTCGCAAACGCCCGGCCGGCTCAGCGGTCCAGGTCTTCTTCGTTTTCCAGGTTGTGCCACACGTTCTGCACGTCGTCGTCGTCCTCCAGCGCGTCCAAAAGCTTTGCCATGTTCTTCTGGTCGTCCTCGCCGGCAAGGGCGGTGTAGGTGGCGGGCACCATGGCCACATCGGCCGAAATAAAGCTGTATCCCTTGTCTTCCAGCGCCTGGCGCACGGCCGAGAAATCCTCCGGGCTGGTGGTCACCTCCACCACATCGTCGCCCATGTCAAAGTCCTCGGCCCCGGCGTCAAAGCAGTCCTCCATGACCTTTTCCTCATCCAGGCCCTCACCATCCAGCACGATCACGCCCTTTTGGGTAAACAAAAAGCTCACGCACCCCATGTTGCCCAGGTTGCCGCCGAACTTGTCAAAGTAATGGCGCAGGTTGGCGGCGGTGCGGTTGCGGTTGTCGGTCAGGGTCTCCACCATCATGGCAATCCCGCAGGGGCCGTATCCTTCATAGGTAATGGACTCATAGTTGTCCTTTTCCCCGCCTTCGGCCCGCTTGATGATCCGCTGGATGTTGTCGTTGGGAACATTCAGGCTTTTCGCTTTGGCAACAAGATCCCGCAGCTTCCCGTTGGAAGCCGGGTCGCCGCCGCCCGCGCGCACAGCCACCGCGATCTCGCGGCCCACCTTTGTAAAGAGCTTGGCCTTTTGGCCGTCGGTCTTCTCTTTTTTGCGTTTGATGTTGTTCCATTTACTATGTCCGGACATGGGGTTCCTCCTGTTTTATCATGGGCCGCTGCAGCCCATTCTAGTATCTGTAACTAAATAATTTTAGCACACCTGCCCTCTGTCTTGCAAGAGGGGCAGGCCGCAAAACGGCCAAAAACAGCCGCAAAACAGCTTTTTCCGTGTCCCGCCGGGCGCCCGGCCGCTGAAAGCGCTGTTCATCCCAGATTGCGCAGCGCTTTTGGGTAGTGGTTTTTCACCCGCCCCCCGCTGGCCTTTCCGGCCCCCAAAGGGAAGCCATCCACCAGCACGCAGCACCAGCCGGGCCGGGCCGTTTGTGCCCCGATCTCCTCGCCCCGCAGCCAGGCGGCCGTGCGGCTGTCCGCCAGCAAAAGCTCTTCCTTGTTTTCGCACCGGGCTCCAAACGCCGTGAACAGGTGGTGCGCCGGCTCAAACCGGCCCTTCTGCACCCGCCCCAGCGCCACCCCGCAGCGCAGCACCCGCACGCCTTTGGGCAGGGGCGGCAGCCCGGCGGCCGGCGGCAGCAGCAGCAGTTCCCCCGCCGCCAGCAAGGGCAGCCCGGCCAGGAACGGAAAATACTGCTGCGCAAACGCCGCCCACTCGGGGGGCGCTTTGGCACAGCGGGGCGGCTTTGAAGCCCGCGCCTGCCCCCCGCCTTCGCCTGTTTTTCGGAATTTTGCCATAAAATGCCCCTCGCCGCCCTGGCAGGGCCAGATCCGCCGCACCTTTGCCGTGTCAAGCGGGAACCCGCCGCAGCGGTTTTCCTCTCCGGGGCTGCCAAAACCCACGCCGCAGTCTGCCAGTTCAAAATCAGGGTGTGCCGCTAAAAACGCCCCCGCCTGGCCCTCGTCCTCCTCGGGCGAAAAGGTGCAGGTGGAATAGACCAGCAGCCCACCCGGGGCCAGCAGCGCCGCGGCGCTTTCCAAAATCTTTGCGCCCAGTGCCGCGCACTGCCGCACCAGCGCCGGGCCGTGCTGTGCCATGGCCTGGGGCTCCTTGCGGAACATTCCCTCCCCCGAGCAGGGCGCATCCACCAGCACCCGGTCAAAAAAGCCGGGCAGCGCCGCCGCCAGCGCGGCGGGCGCGGCATTGGTGACCACCGCGTTTGCCGCACCCATGCGCTCCAGGTTGCTTTTCAGCGCCTCGGCCCGGCCGGGGTCATACTCGTTGCTCACCAGCAGCCCCTGGCCGCCCAGCGCCGCCGCCAGTTGGCTGGATTTGCCCCCCGGCGCGGCGCACAGGTCCAGCACCCGCATGCCCGGCCGCACCTCCAAAAGGGCCGCTGGCGCGCTGGCCGACGGCTCCTGCGAATAAAACACCCCCGCGTGATGGTACGGGTGCCTGCCCGGCCGGAACGCCGGGTCCCGCACCACAAACCCCTCGGCGCAAAAGGGCGAGGGCTCCAGCGCAAAGTCCGCCAATTCGGCAAACCGTTCCGGCGTGCAGCGCAGGCCGTTCACGGTAAGCCCCCTGGCCGGAAGCTCCTCCGGCGCGGCGTACAGCGCTTCGCAGCGGCTGCCCAAAAGGCTCCGCTCCCGCTGTTCAAAGTATTCCAAGGGCATCCTGGCACCACCTTTGCATAACCCGCCGGGGGCGGGGTAAAAATAACACCGAAGGGACCGGTATCAAAAATACAGCCGGGTCCTCATAACTGAAAGGAGCAAACAAAACCATGGAAAACCGCAACGCTAAAAACAACATCAGCAAAAACAGCACCAGCACCCGCAGCAACAATTCCAGCAACTCCAGCACCAAGAACAGCAGCAGCAATTCCAGCACCCGCAACAGCAGCAGCAATGCGAAGAACAATACTTCTTCCAATGCTAAAAACAGCTCTTCCTCGAACGCCAAGAGCAGCACCAAAAACTGCAAATAAGCAATTCTTTGCGTTTTTGCGCGCAAAAGGCCGGGACCGCCAGGCGGAAACTTTTCCGCCTGGCGGCCTCGGCCTTCTCTTTTACCCCTGCTGCTCCGCCATGGGGTCAAACTTCTGCCACAGCGCCTCAAACAGCTGCCCGATCCGCTCATTTTGGCCGGTGAGGTACAGCCAGCCCCACAGCGCTTCAAACCCGGTCGACGCCCTGTATTCCTGGGGGGTGGCATGCTTTGCCACGCTGGCCTTGCTGGCATTGCGGCCCCGCCGCAGCACCGCCTGCTCCTCTTCGGTGAGCAGCGGCTCCAGATACGCCAGTGCGCGGTGCTGCCCCTTGGCCGACACGTATTTTACACAGGCCGCGTGCAGCTTGCCGGGCGCCAGGCGGGTGCGCTCCACCAGCCGCTGGCGCACCAGCAGTTCAAATACCCCGTCGCCCACAAACGCCAGGCCCAAGGGCGATTGCTCGTGAATATCCACCTGTGCGTCCACTTCAAACAGCACTCTCGTTTTCCCCTTTAGAAGATATAATCAAATTCGTACTCGCCGATCTTAATGGTGTCCTCTTCCTGCACACCGCGCTCCACCAGCTCGGCCAGAATGCCGCTGTCGGCCAGCTGCCGCTGAAAGTATTGCAGGCTCTCGTAGTCGTCCACGTCGCTGCCCGCCAGGATTCGCTCCAGCCAGGGCGCGTCAATGGTGAATTCATGCTCGCCGGTCCGCTCAATGGTGTAGCGGCGCTCGCCCGCGTCCAGCGCCGCCGGCACAAACTCCGGCTCATACACCTGCACCGGGGGCAATGCCTGCAGCCGTTCCCACACAAGCCCCGGCAGGCTCTTGAGCCCCTGGTTCGTGGCGGCTGAAACGGGCAAAAAGGTCAACCCCAGCCCCTCCACATAGGCCCGGAACGCCTCGATCTGCTCCGGCGCGGCGATATCGCATTTGTTGCCCAGCACGATCTGGGGGCGCCCGGCCAGCTCGGCGCTGAAATTTTTGAGCTCTGCGTTGATCTTTTCAAAATCCTCCGCCGGCTCACGGCCCTCGCAGCCCGAAACATCCACCACGTGCAGCAAAAGGCGGCAGCGCTCCACATGGCGCAGAAAATCGTGCCCCAGGCCAACGCCCTCGCTGGCCCCCTCGATCAGGCCCGGAATGTCCGCCGCCACAAAGCTCTGCTCCTGGCCCACACGCACCACGCCCAGCACGGGCGACAGGGTGGTGAAATGGTAGTTTGCGATCTTGGGCTTCGCCGCGCTCAGCACCGAGATCAGGGTCGATTTTCCCACATTCGGGAAGCCGATCAGCCCCACATCCGCGATCAGCTTCAGCTCCAGGCGCACCTCGAACTCCTCGCCGGGCAGGCCGGGCTTTGCAAATTTGGGGATCTGCCGGGTGGGGCTGGCAAAGTGGGTGTTGCCCCAGCCGCCCCGGCCGCCCTTGGCCACCACCACCGGCCCGTCGCCCGAGATATCCGCAATCACAAGGCCGGTGCTTGCCTCCCGCACCACCGTGCCCCGCGGCACCCGGATCACCAGATCCGGCGCGTTCTTGCCGGTGCAGCGGGCGGCGCCGCCGTTTTCGCCCGGCTGCGCCGCGTACTTGCGCTGGTAGCGAAAGTCCATCAGGGTGGAAAGGTTGTCGTCGGCCTGAAAGATCACATTGCCGCCCCGGCCGCCGTCGCCGCCGTCCGGTCCACCCGCGGCCACAAACTTTTCGCGGTGAAAGCTCACCGCACCGTCGCCGCCCTTGCCGGCCTTGATGCTTATTTTTGCCACGTCCACAAACATTGACATGTGTGTTTCTCCTTATTTTCGTGTTGGGCTTAGTATGCCCAACACGCACAAAAAGCCAGGCCGCAGGGCCTGGCTTTCGGAAAACCTTTTACTGCTTGATGCTGACCTTTTTGCGGTCCTTGCCCACGCGCTCGAAAGCGACCTTGCCGTCCACCAGGGCGAACAGGGTGTCGTCGGTGCCGCGGCCCACGTTCTCACCGGGGTGGATGTGGGTGCCACGCTGACGAACCAGAATATTGCCGGCCAGCACGAACTGACCGTCGGCGCGCTTCACGCCCAAGCGCTTGGACTCGGAATCGCGGCCGTTTTTGGTAGAACCTACGCCTTTTTTATGTGCCATTGTGTTACACCTCCGTTACTTAACCGTTGATAGCGGTGATCTCGACCTTGGTATAGGGCTGACGGTGACCCATGTGGCGGGCGCTGCCCTTTTTGGCCCGGTACGTGATGATGTTCAGCTTTTTGCCCTTGCCATTCTTTACGACCTTGGCCTCCACGCTGGCGCCCTCCACACGGGGGGTGCCCACCTTGGTGGAGCCTTCGCCGCCCACGGCCAGAACGGAGTCGAACTTTACAGTGTCGCCTTCGGTGACTTCCAGCTTCTCGATGAAAACCACGTCGCCTTTTTCAACACGGTACTGTTTGCCACCGGTAACGATGATAGCGTACATAATTTTGCCTCTCTTATACAAGTCTCGCTGGGCTAGTAGGCGGGCGGATGTTTCACACCTCTTAGCTGCCCAAACCATGCGGCTTTAATACTATACCACAAACCCGGCGGCATTGCAAGCGCTTTTTCCAGCTTTCCTGCGGTTTTTCAGGCATTTCTCCCCTGCCGCACCGCGTCGGCCAGCTGCGCCCGGTCGCCAAAGCCGGTCTTTGCAAAAATGTTGTGGGTGTGGGCCTTCACCGTCCCCACCGAGATATACAGCTGCCGGGCGATCTGCTGGTTGTTCATCCCCGCCAGCAGCAGCTCCAGCACCTCGCTTTCGCGCCGGGTCAGGCTGTAGCGGGCGGCAAATCCTGCCGCCTCGGCCTGCATCCGCGCCTCCCCGCCCTGTTCGGGCGCCGGTGCGGCCAAAATGCGCCGTACCGCCCACACAAGGCACGCGCCTCCCAGCCCCAGGCTCATGATCTCAATGCTCGCCCAGCGCTGGCCCAGGGTGGGCCACAGGCCCGCCAGGGGGTTGCCGCCCAGCACCCAGGCCAGGTTCTCCACCCCGTAGGCCGCAAAGCAGCCCGTCATCCACACCAGCACGCCCCGCAAAAAGGGCCGCGACCGGCCGCCGGCCCGCAGCCTTAAAAGCCCCCGGGCCGCCACATATACCCCCACACAGGCCAGCAGGCTGTAAAACACCGCCGTGGAAAGGGGCGTCATGGGCACAGCGCAGATGGCCGCGCACACCGGCCAGGCCGCAAGCCAGGCCCCCCACTCCCACCTTCGGGCTGCATCCTGCAGCGCCGCGGCGGTAAAACCCCGGTAACACAGCATGGTGGCCAAAAACAGCCCCACCTGCAGCAGCGCCTCGGAATACAGCGTGGCCCGATAGTACCGCGCAAACCCCGGCACAAACTCGCCCAGATACACCAGCACCGCGTCGGCCAGGTAAGCGCCGAACGCGGCGGCGGCCCAGCCAAACATGGCCTGCCGCTCTCTGCGCCAGAGCAGCAGGAACGCGGCGGTACACAGCAAAAACAGCGCAATGAGCAAAATATTATAAAAAAACAGCAGATACGCCACGCGCCGCTCCCCTTTCCTACACGCATCGGCAGTTTCCGCCAAATGCGCTCCTGTGGCCATTATACCAGATGAAAGCGCCGCTGTATAGCGTTCTTGCCGGAATATTCACTTTTGATTTGTGCAACTTTGTCAGTTTTCAAAAAGTTTACGCAGATAAACTATCGCCTTTCCATAAAATAAACCGGTGGGTTTATTGCGGGCGCCGCCCCGGGTGTGCTATGGTAAAACCAACGGCGGGCGGCCGCCTGCGCCGCTCGGTTTTTAAAACATGCAAAGGGGATACAAAACAATGAATGCAGACCTCATCCTGAAAAGCAATTCTATCTTTTTGGGCAAAGGGCAGCCCATCAGCGGCATCGTGGCCGTGGCGGTCGGCCGCATCGCCTACGTCGGCCCCGCCGACCAGGCCCCCCCCCTCACCGGCCCAAACACCCGGATCCTTGAATTGGGCGGCCAGCTTGTAATGCCGGGCTTTCACGACGCGCACCTCCACATCCATATGTCCGCGCTGATGTTCAGCAAATACATGTTCATGATGCTGGAGAACACCAGCGAGCAGGACTGCATCGAGCGGATGCGCCCCTTTGTGGCCACCCGCCCCAAGGGCGCCTGGGTGGTAACCTGCGGCTGGTATCTGCCCTTCTGGGGCGAGGGCGCAAAGCTGCCCACCCGCGCCAGCCTGGACGCAGCCTATCCCGACTGGCCCGTCTGCATGAGCAGCGGCGACGGCCACACCGCCTGGCTGAACAGCCGCGCGCTGGAAGCCCTTGGCATCACCGACGACACGCCGAACCCTGCGGGCGGCGAGTTTGTGCGGGATGAAAACGGTCATCTCACCGGCGTCGCCAAAGAAATGGCGGGCACAAAGGTGTATGCGCAGGTGCTCAACGGCTTCACCGAGGCCGAGATCAAGGACGCCTACGCCGGCCTGTTCGCCCAGTTCCGGGAATACGGCATCACCAGCGTGTGCGACCTGGGCGCCACCAGCCTGCCCGGGGCCGACCTTCTGCACCCCGAATTGCTGGAAGAATTCCTCGCCGCCGGCAAGCTGACCTTCCGGGCGCACCTGTTCCCCACCATGACCAAAGACATGGCCCGCCCCAAAATGATGCGGGAAAAATACACCCATCCCAAGCTTTGCTGGCGGGGCGTCAAGCAATTCCTCGACGGCGTTTCCAGCACTCACACCGCCTACCTCAGCGAGCCCTATGCCAACGCCTGGTATCCCGGCGACCGGGGCCAGCTCACCGTGGCCGAGGCCGACATGGACGAGCTTGTGTACCTGGCCAACAAAAACGGCATGAGCATGCGCATCCACACCATTGGCGACGGGGCCATCCACGCAGGGCTGAACGCCTACGAAAAAGCACAGAAGGCCCTGGGCAAAGACCCCACCATTCAAAACACCCTGGAACATCTGGAAAACATCCAGCAGGGCGATATCCGGCGGCTGGCCGAGCTGGGCGTAATGGCCAGCATGCAGCCCGCCCACTCCATGATCGACCCTGCCGGCATCGAGGCCGACCTGGGCCTGGAGCGCACCAAGCTGATGTGGGCCTTCCGCGACATGCTGGACGCCGGGGTTCGCCTTGCCTTCGGCACCGACGTTCCCACTGCCGCCCTGAACCCCATCGAGAACGTGTCCTATGCGGTGACCCGCCAAAACACCCAGGGCCTGCCCCAGGGCGGCTGGGAATATCATCAGCACATCAGCCTTTCCGAGGCGCTGGAAGCCTACACCTGGGGTTCGGCCTGCGCGGTGCGCCGCCAGCACGAGCTGGGCTCCCTGGCCGAGGGCATGCTGGCCGACATCACGGTCCTGGACCGCGATCTCTTTGCGATCCCCGAAGGCGAAATCAAGGATGCCCAGGTGGCCCTCACCATCCTGGACGGCGAGATCGTGTACCAGCGCTGATCCTTCCTGCGCGCGGCTCCCTTCCGGGGCAAATTGCGCGCCCGGCCCTTCTTCCCCGCTGTTTCTTCTCTTTGCAAAAGGCCCCCGGCTGCGAAACAAGTTCGCAGCCGGGGGCCTCTCGTTTCCGGGTGTTTTTCAGGCAGGCCTCAGGCGCCCGCTCATGCTTTTGCCTGCATCCGCGCGGCCTGCACCGTGTTCACCAGCAGCATGGCCCGGGTCATCAGGCCCACGCCGCCGGGCACGGGCGTGATAAACGCCGCTTTTTCGCTGGCCGCGGCAAAATCCACGTCGCCGCACAGCTTGCCCTCCGCGTTCCGGTTGATGCCCACATCGATCACGGTGGCGCCCGGCTTCACCATATCGCCGGTCACAAAGCCCGCCCGGCCCACCGCCGCCACCAGAATGTCCGCGCTGCGGCACAGCTGCGCCAGCCCCTGCGTGCGGGAGTGGCACACCGTAACGGTGGCGTTCTCGCGCAGCAGCAGAATCGCCGCGGGCTTGCCCACAATGTTGCTTCGGCCAATCACCACCGCGTGCTTGCCTGCAAGGGGCTGGCCGGTGCTTTTCAGCATCTCGATGCAGCCCGCCGGGGTGCAGGGCAAAAAGCACTCCTCGCCGATCACCATGCGCCCCACGTTCACCGGGGTAAAGCCGTCCACGTCCTTCTCCGGCGGGATCGCGGCAATCACCGCCTGCTCGTCAATGTGGCGGGGCAGGGGAAGCTGCACCAGAATGCCATGCACCGCGCCGTCCGCCGCCAGGGCCGCCAGCCGCTCCAGCACCTGCTGCTGGGTGGCCTCGGCGGGCAGGCGCACCAGCAGGCTGCGGATGCCGCACTCCTCGCAGTCCTTCTGCTTGCCCCGCACGTACACCGCGCTGGCCGGGTCGTCCCCCACCAGCACCACCGCCAGGCAGGGGGTGACCCCCTGCCGCTTCAGCGCCTCGGTTTCCCCTGTCATCCGTTCTTTCACCTGTGCCGCCAGGGTCTTGCCGCTGATGATCTGTGCCGCCATCACCGTATCCCTCCCTTTTTTGGTTGTGGTTTTATTACTGTTTCGGCTGTTCTCCGGGCGCCCGGCCCGCTGTTTCTTCCGCGGTCTCAGGCCCTGCGTCCGCGTTTGGTTCCCGGCCTGTTGCTTGCCGGCCTTTTGCAGGCTCCGGGGCTTCCGGCGCTTCCGGGGCCTGCCCGTCCGCGTCCTGGGCCGCACCGGTTTCCGGGGCCTTTGGCGCCTGTGCCGCCCCGCCCTGTGCGGGCTCTTCGCTCTCCGCCGCAGCACTCGCCTCCGGCGGCGCGCTGCCGTCCTCTTTTTTCGCTTCTGCGGCCTCCGCGGCGCCCAGCACATCCGCGGCTTTCATCTCGTTCAGCGCCTGTATGAACTCCTTGTGCGCAGCGCGGGCGGGCAGCCGCTTGGCGTGAACGCTCACCGTACCGGCGTCCCCTGCCGCCTTCCTGGCTTTTTTCAGCACCTCGCCCGGCACCGGCAGCTCCACCTCCAGCGGCTCTTTGTGCTTTTTGCGCCCGCACGCAATCAGCGCAAGGCCGGCCAGCACGCTCGCCAGAGCGACCACCTGGCTGGCCCGCAGGCCGATGCCCGGAATAATCAGCGAGTCGGTGCGCAGCCCCTCGATCCAAAAGCGCCCCGCGCCGTACCACACTACGTACAGCAGCGCGATCTCGCCGTTAAAACGGCGCTTTTTCATATACGCCCACAGGGCAAAAAAGCCCACCGCGCACCACAGGCTCTCGTATAAAAAGGTGGGGTGCACCGGCATGCTGGGGTCCACCAGCACCCCTTGCTCCAGCAGCTCGCTCTGCCAGTAGGTCAGGTAACCGCGGGTTCCCTCGCTGATCATGCCCCAGGGCAGGCTGGTGTTGCTGCCAAAGGCCTCCTGGTTCACAAAGTTGCCCCACCGGCCGATCCCCTGGCCGATCAAAAAGCCCATGCTCACCAAATCAAAGGTTGCCAGCACCGGCAGCCTGCGCCACTTGCAGGCAAGCCCCCCGAACACCGCCGCGCCGATCACCCCGCCATAAATGGCAATGCCGCCGTTGCGGATGTTGATCATATCCCAGAACGTCTCGTAGGGAATGGGCGAAAACACCACATAATACGCCCGCGCACAGATCACCGCGCACACCGTGCCAATCAGGATCACGTCCACCAGGCGGTCCGCGTCGATGCCAAAATCCACCGCATAGCGGAAGGCGAAGATCAACGCCAGCAAAAGCCCCCCGGCAATGATCAGGCCGTACCAATAAACGTTCAGCCCCCCCAGCGAGAATGCCACCCGGTTTATCTCAAATTCCAGCCCCAGGCCGGGAAACTGCACCAGATTCGTCATGCTTTGTCCTCCTTTTCGGGGCGGATGACCACCGTGGCGCTGCGGTCCTCGCACAGCATGCCCTGCAGCGCCTCATCCACCTCGGCCTTGGTCAGGCTGGCCAGCGCCTCGATCTCCTCCGCCAGCGCGCGCCGGCGGAAAAAGCTCCCCGCCAGGGCCGTGGCGGCATCCTCAATGTTTTCCAGGTCCTGCAGCATCTCGCCGTACATCTGATTTTTGCACAGGGTAAACAGCTCCCCGTCCACCCCTTCGGCGCGCAGCCGCGCGATCTCGTCCAGCAAAAGCTGCCGCACCGTTTCCGGCTGGTCGGTTTCGCCGGTGAACAAAAAGCAGCAGCAGCCCTCCAGCAGCAAAAATTCCCCGTCAAAGCCGGGGTTCACAAGCCCCTCGTCGTACAGCCTGCGGTACAAAGGGGTCATGCCGCCGCAGATCAGCTCGGTCAGCATATCGCAGATGACCTCGGCCTTCGCCCCCTGCACCGGCGCCTCCTTAAAGCCCACCCCCAGGCACGCCTTTGCCAGCGGCATGCTGAATTCCATACGCTCCCGGGCCACTGTGGGCGGCTCCGGGCTCTGCAGGCGGCGCATGCTCACCGGCCGGGCAGGCAGCTTTGCCCGCTCACAGGCCGCCAGCACCTGTTCGGCCGTCACGTTTCCGGCCGCCGCCAGCACCATGTTGCCCGGGCTGTAAAAAGCGCGGCAGCAATCGTACAGCATTTCGGGGGTGATCTCGGCAATGCTTTCCACCGTGCCCGCAATATCATGCCGGATGGGGTGGCTGTGGTACAGGCACTGGAACAGCGCGGTCATGATGCGCCAGTCCGGGCTGTCGTCGTACATTTTTATTTCCTGGCCAATAATCCCCTGCTCCTTGGCAATGGTCGCCTCGGTAAAATAGGGTTCCCCCACCATCGACAGCAGGATATCCAGGCTCTCGTCCACCTGCTGGGTGGCGGTGAACAGGTAGCAGGTCTTGTCAAAGCTGGTGTATGCGTTGGCCGAGGCCCCGGTCTTTGCGTATTTTGCAAAGGCGTCGCCGTCCTCGCTCTCGAACATCTTGTGCTCCAAAAAGTGCGCGACGCCCGCGGGCAGATGCACCGCCTTGCCGTCCACCTCAAAATCCAGATCAATGGACCCAAAACGGGTGCCGTAAATGGCGTGTACCCCGCTGTAGCCCGGCATGGGCCGCACCAGCACGGTAAGCCCGCAGTCCAGCTTTATGGTTTCGCAGGCGGCGGCCCGCCGCACGGCCTGCATGGCGTCATTCTGCATGGGGCGCGCCCTCCTTTGCGGTAACAAGATAACTCACCGAGTGGGTAAAGCCCGCCAGCAGGCGGCGCACGTCCTCCGCCGTCACTTCGGCCAGCGCGCTTGCCGCCTCCCCGGGCGCATGGACCCCCGCCCCCCGCAGGATCTCGGTGTAATACCAGTTTTCCAGCCCGGCCAGGCTGTCGCCCACGCCGTTCAGGCCCGAAAGCAGGCTCCGCCGCGCGTCCTCCAGCTCTTCCGGCTGGATCGGGCCGTTCACCAGGTCGTCCAATTCTTTCAATATGGCCTGCTCGGCCTTCTCCGTGTTCCCCGGCTCCACGCCGCTGTCCACCATCATGCAGGCGGTGGCGCTGGCAAACCGGCTGCCGCAGTAATAGCACAGGCTCTGCTTTTCGCGCACGTTCAAAAACAGGCGGCTGGTGGCCCCGCCCCCATACAGGCACATGGCCAGCCGGAACGCGTTCAGGTCTTCCGGGTCGGCGGGGGCATTCCAGGTGAACATCATGCACAGCTTCGCCTGCACCAGATCCATCCGCTCCTCAAAGCGCTGTGCCGGCTGGCCGGGCAAAAACAGGTTGCCCGGCAGCTCTGCCGGGGCCCGCTCGGTCCCGGCCAGCTTTTCCAGCAGGGCGGCGCGCACGGCGGCCTCGTCAGCCCCCAGGCAGATCACGTCGATCTGGGCGGCGCTGAGCATCCCGCGGTAAGCGGCGGTCAGCGTTTCCGGCGTCACGGCGGGCAGGTCGGCAAGGTAGCCGTCCCGCTCGATCCCCGCCGGGCTGTCGCCGTAAAATTTGCGGCGGGCCTGCCGCACGCAGTAAAGCCGCTTGTCGTTGATCTCGCTCTCAAGCTGGCGGGCCAGGGTCGCCTTTTCGATCCGCACCGCCTCCCTGCTGAAAAGCCCGTCCTCAAAATACGGCTCAAAGGCCACTCCAAACGCAATGGCCGCATATTCCGCCGAAAGGGCTTCCCCCTCCAGCGCATACCGGTCCTTAATGCCGGTAATGCTGATGCTCAGCACGCGGCTTGCGCCCTGCATGCTGGTCTCCACCGTCAGCGCGGCGCCATACAGCTTTGCCAGCTTGCGGGACAGGGCGGTCATGTCCGGGCAGGCCGCATAACCCCGCTCCAGAACCAGGGGCAGCAAGGCGTGATCCGTGGCCTTTTCCCTGCTGGCGGGGAACCGGAAATGGATCGAAAGGCGGCAGCGGTTGAATTTTTCCGCCGGGATGGCGTTCAGGTGAACGCCGGGTGCAATGAGCTCACGTTGCAAAACAGTTTATCTCCTTTTTGTGGTTTATACGTTCTGGTCCAGATATTCCTCCAGGCATTTGCCGCTGGCCGTAATTGCCTTTGCGTTTTCCACGCCCACGTAGCGGTAGTGCCAGGGCTCATAAATGATACCGGTGATGGCCTGTTTGTTTTCCGGGTAGCGCAGAATAAAGCCGTACTCCGGCGCATGCTCAAACATCCACTTGGCGGCGTCGGTATCGCCGAACGCGTCGTCCAGGTTCTGGTGCTTGGGGGTCACGATATCGGCCGCAAGCCCGGAATTGTGCTCGGAATATCCCGGCACCGCCACCACCTTTTTGGCCTCGTTGTAGGCGTCCTCTTCCGAATAGCCTTTATCCAGCCACTTCTGCTTTTGCTGGGAGAACAAATTCTCCTGGTATTCCACCGTGCGGTAGCCCGAGCACAGCAAAAGGTCGATGCCCTCTGCCGCCGCGGCCTGTTTCATTTGCCGGTAAGCCTGGGCGGCCACGGCGGCCAGTTCCTTCTGGTTGCTCTCCTCGGCCACCTCGGTTTCAATGCTCCACCCCTCGGGCAGCGGCACGTTGTTGTTCACCAGCGTCAGCAGCCAGTCCTCCCCCTGCGGGTCCGCGGCAGGCTCTGAGGCGGGCTCCCCCGTGCTCACCCCCGTGCCCGCTGCGGAAGCCGGGGTCGAGGCCGGCTGGGAGGTGCTGGCGGGGGGCTTGGGATCGCCGTCCCCCTTCCCCTGCACAAATTTCACCAGTTTGAACACGCCAAAGCCCGCAAGGGCAAGCACGGCCAGGCATCCCACTGCAAAAATGATGCGGTTGCGCAGAATTCTGCGCCTGCGCCGGATGCGCGCGGCCGCCCGGCGGCGGCGTTCGGCCTCGCTCATATCGCGGCCCTGATACCCTGTTGGCATACTACATCCTCCCCATTGAAACATGGCCTGTTCGGCCCTGTAAAATACACGTTCATAAATAACTATTATACACGTTTCGCGCCTTTGTGTAAATCTCGAAACTGCAAACAAACTGTAAAGGCCGCAAAAGGCCCCGCCCCCTGCGCGCCTGGCGGCGCGGCAGGGGGCGGGGCCCTTCCTGTGTCCTATTCTCCGGGGGCCGCGCTCTCCGCCGTCTGCCCGCTTTGCGGGGCGTTTTCCCCCTGCCCGGGCGTCGGTTCCACGCCCTCTTTGCCGGCCGTGTCCGCCGGTTCTGCCAGCAGGTCGCCCCTCGTTTTTTTCAAACCCGCCACCCGGCTGGCGGCCACCAGATACGCTTCGCTTTCCCCCTCCCTTTGCAGGTAGACCGAGCCGGTCACACCGTTCTCATCTCCCACCGCAAAGGTGTGGGTGGCCCCGTTCGCCGTCACCCAAAAGCGCAGGGTCGGCGTGTCAAGGCCGTATTCCCCGCTGGCCGCACCCAGCGCCCGGTCGGCCTGCAGGCCCGCCAGGGCCGTGAGCATGGTGCTTACGGCGCCCTGGTCCAGCGCCGTTTCCGGCTCGCCCTCCAGCCGCCATTCGCTCTCCGGCTCCGCCGCTCCATCCGAGTCTGCGGCCGCGCCGCTCCCGGCCTGCCCCTCCGGCAGCTCCGCTTTCACAAAGGTGAGCGTTTCTCCCGCATACTCAATGCCAAAACGCTCAATGTCCGCCGCCGGCCAGTCCGCCAGCGGGATACTTTCCTCTCCGGCTGAACGGCTCTCGGCCCCGCTCAGCCTGCCCGCGGCAAACACCCCCAGCGCCAGCACCGCCAGCAGGGCGGCCAGTCCCAGCAATAATTTTTCTTTTGCTCTCATCTCACCGCCGCCTCCGCCGGATGGTAATGGCCGCGCCCGCGATCAGGCACAGCGCCGGCAGCGCAATGGTGGTCAGGTTGCCCCACAGGGCCGCCTGGCCCGCGCTCACCACCAGCTGATCGCCGGAAAGGCTTTTGGCCGCGATCAGCACGCCTGCATCCTGCCCGCACAGCCAGGCGGTGCAGCCCAAAACGAACTGGCTGTTGCCGCCCGCCACCTGCGCGTCGATGGCCTGGTTCAGCAGGTTCAAGCTTCCTACCCAGATCACCTTGCTCTCGGCCTCCCCCAGGGTCCTTGTGGCGGCCGCCGCCAGCGCAAAGGGGCCGTCGGTGTCGCCTTCTTCCTTTGCGGTGGTGGTCATGTCGTACCCGGCTGTCTTGTTGTAAGCGGAGCCGGAGGTGTTGAGCAGCTTCGAAACACTCACATTCTCGGTTTCGCTCACCTCAATGGCCTGTGCCATGGGCAGCAGTACATACAAATCCTGCACCGCCTGGGTTGCCTCGTGGTATCCCACGTCCGGCAGCAGGTAATAGTCGTAGCCCCGGGCGTGGTGGTTTGCGTCCCCCTCCACCACAAGGCCCGGCGTGCGCGCCAGGCCGTATTCCGCCAGCAGCGCATCCAGGTTCGGCGTGGCCGCCGAGGCGTCGGTGAATACCAGCAGGCTGCCGCCCCCGTCCAGATAGTCCCGCAGCAGCTGCACGTCCTCGGCCGTGTAATCCACCGTGGGCCCCGCCAGGATCAGAGCGGCCGCATCCTTTGGCACTTCGTCGGCGCTCACCAGCGCCAAACTCTGCAATTCAATGTTCTGGGCGTTCAGCGCGCTTTCCAGGCTGGAGGAAAGGCCCGCCTCCCCGTGCCCGGTCAGCTGATACACCACGGGCAGGTCGCCGCTTGTTACGTAATACAGGGCGCTGGTGAGCTGCTGCTCGCCGTCGAACAGCATATCCACGCTGCCGGTGGTGTAGTAGTTCGAGTAATCGTATTGGTACAGCTCCCCCGCGTCGATCACCTTGCTGCGCTCCCCGCACACCGCAATAATGCTGCCCTCGGCGGCGTCCTTCGCGCCGTACTGTGCGGCAAAGGTGGGATACAGCGCAGGGTCCTTCTGTTCCCAGCGCACGTGTTTGCTCTCGCCGGCATAGCGGTCCAGAAACGCTGTCAGGTTCTTCTGTTCCTGGCCGGTCTGCGCCAGATAGTAAAAGGTGACGTCCTGCTCCACGCCCGCCAGCAGCTGTTTTGTATCCTCGCCGATCGAGTACACTCCGTTCTGGCTCAGATCAAACTGGGTGAATTTTTTCGGCAGCTTGCCCACCAGCAGGTTTACCAGTATCACCGCCGCCAGCACCGCCGCGGTCAGAACGCTGGCCATCGCGCCGTTTTCGAACACGGTCCTGCTTTGCCCCGCGCCCTTTCCGGCTTTTTTCAGGCTGAATCCTTTCATTCCGTTCTCCCCCTTCCCTTAGTTCCAGCGGCGCTTTTCCAGCGCCTGGCCGGTCAGGAACAGGAACAGCGCCGCCACGCTGGCATAATACACCAGCGCGCCCAGGTCGAACAGCCCGTTCGCAAAACTCAAAAACGGCTCAAACAGGGCCAGCGCCCCCAGCACCGCGTTGAAAGCGCTTGTGAGGAACGCATTTTTGGTGCCCCAAAAAACAGCCAGGACCACACAGCCCACGGCAAACACCCCGCCGCCCAGCGCCAGGCTGCGGCTGCGAAGGCCGGCGGCCAGCGCGGCGGCGCCCAGGACCACGCCGAACACGATCAGGGCCAGGCCGCTGCCCGCGGTGAACAGGGTCTGGATGCTGGGCAAAAGGTAGCTCACCAGCAGCACCCCAAATCCGCTCAGCGCCGCAATGATCTGGTTTTCCGTCAGCGCGGAAAGGTACATGCACACCGCAATGCCCGCGGCCGCCATCAGCAGGTAAGCCAAAAAGCCGCTGTAGCTTGCCGCCAGGTCCGCGCCGCCCAGCGCCCTCATCAGCAGCGGATACAGTGCAAGCACCGCCACCGGCACTGCAAACATCGCCACCAGCGAAAGGTACTTGCCCAGCACGATCCCCGGCACGCTCACCGGGCTGGTGAGCAGCAGCTGGTCGGTGCGGGCGCGCTTTTCCTCTGCAAAGCTGCGCATGGTGAGCAGCGGAATGAACACCAGCAGCACGATCACAAAGCTGTAAAGGGTAATGGTAAAATCGGTATACCCTCCCTGCAGGTTCGCGGCCGTAAAATAGATCCCGCCAAACAGCAGCATCACGCCGGTGAGCACCCATCCCATCATGCCGCTGAAATAGCTTTTGAACTCCCGTTTAAAGATCGCAGCCATGGCTCATTCCCCCTTTTTCTTTTCTTCCGGGGCAGGTTCCGCGGCTTGCTCCTGCCGCGCCGTGCCGTCCAGGGGGGCATTCTCCGGCCCGCCGTCCTCCGGCTCTTGTCCCGTTTCCTCCGCGCCCCCGGGCTGCGCTTCATCCGGCCCGGCTTCCTGCGCCTTTGGCGCGGCGGCGCTCTCCGCCTCTTCCTCCGGCTCCTGGGCGGTGAGCTGCAAGAACACCTCCTCCAGGCTCAGGGCCTCGGTGGTAAGGGCCAGAACCGGGCAGCCCGCCGCCGCCAGCGCCGCGCTCACGGCCGCGCGCAGATCGTTCCCTTCCTCCGCCGTAAGGCGCAGGCTGGTCTCGCCGTTCGCCTCTCCCGTTAGCTCGGCGCTCTGCACGCCCGCCAGGCCCTCCAGCGCGGCCAGCACCTTGCCCGCCTCCCCCAGCGCGGTAAGCTTCAGGGTCGTCCTTCCTCCCAGCGCGTCCGCCAGTTCGGCCGGTGTTCCCTGTGCGGCCAGCCGTCCCTGGGCCAGGATCAGCACCTCGTCGCACAAAGCGCTCACCTCGCTCAGAATATGGCTCGACAAAATAACCGTGTGCTCTTTGCCCAGCTCGGTAATAAGCTCGCGGATCTCGATCACCTGGGCCGGGTCCAACCCCACCGTGGGCTCATCCAGAATAATGACCTTAGGCTCGCCCAGCAGCGCCGCCGCCAGGCCGACCCTCTGCCGGTATCCCTTCGACAGGTTCTTGATCAGCCGGTGCTCCACCTCCTGCACGCCGGTGCGCTGCATGGCCGCCCGGATCTGCCCGGCCCGGTCCGCACGCTTTACCTTTTTCAGCTCAGCCGCAAACGCAAGGTACTCGGCGGGGGTCATATCCGGGTACAGGGGCGGCTGCTCCGGCAGGTACCCCACGCAGGCCTTGGCCGCGGCCGGCTCCTCCAAAATGTCGTGTCCGTCAATCGAAACGCTGCCGCTGCTGGCCGAAATATAGCCGGTGAGAATGTTCATGGTGGTGGATTTGCCCGCCCCGTTGGGGCCCAGCAGCCCGTATACGGTACCCTCCTTCACGGTGAACGAGATATCGTCCACCGCCAGGTGGCTGCCGTAGCGCTTGGTCAAATGCTCTGCCTGGATCAAAAAAGCCACACTCCTTTGCTCTCAATGCGCAAAAAGCAGCTCAACCCTTTTCCGCTTTTTGCCAAGCTTCATTGTACCTTCGGGGTGTGAAAACTTTGCAAAATTCCTTTGAAAGGTATTTGAAAATTGCGGCGGCCTGCACAAAGGCGGCCCGCAGAAATCTCTGCGGGCCGCCTGGGCAAAGCTGTTTTTATCTTGTCCTTCAATCCTTCCCCGTGAGCTCGAACAGCGGCAATTCACCACAAAAAAGCTTCGCTGCGGCTGTTTTTCAGCGCTCACAGCCTACCAGCAGTTCTTCCAGCTGCTCCACCCGGGTAAAATAGTGGTCGGCACCTGCGCGCATAAAGGTGTGAATGGCAGCCACCGGGCTGCCCCACCCCGCAAACGCAAAGGGCACACCGCAGGCGCGGGCCATCTGCCATCCCGGCTTCAGGTCGTCCACCATCAAAAGTTGCCCGGGCACAAGGCCGTACACCCGCATGATCTCTTGCAGCGGCCAGGGGCTGGGCTTGCGCCGTCCGGGCCCTTGTTCCCATCCAAAAATCAGGTCCGGCGCAAAACCGCAGTTCTTCACATAGTCCCGCGCAATGATATCCGCCTCTGAATGGCTCACCGCGCACACCAGGCCGCCCCGTGCCCTTTGCCTGCGGATCAGCTCCGCCATCCCCGGGAACATGGGCGGCTCATGGGTCAGCGAAAAGGCGCGCCAATTTTCCTCCTGCCGGGCCATTTCCTCCGGCGTAAACCCCAGCAGTTCGCTGCAAAGGGCCTCAAACCCCGGTTCAAAGCTGTATTGCATAAACTCTTCCAGGCTCCACCGAACATCCGGCCGCAGCTCGTTCAGCGTGGCCATAAATGCAGGGTAATGGATGGTCGGGGTGCTCTGTACCACCGTGTCGTCATGGTCCAGCACAAGGCAGGGATAGCGCAGCATAGCAGTTCCTCCACAGATGCATTTTTCTTATCATCGCACAGGTGAAGGGGCTTTGTAAAGCCTTTTGTCTATTCTTTCGGGCGTTTGCGCCCCAGCGCCATCCAGATCAGGTAGCCCGCCAGTGCCAGGATACACACGATCAAAATGATCCGGGAGTAGCGGGTCAGGTAGGGCAGCGCCCTCTCCCAGGCAGTGCCCAGCAGCGCGCCCAGCCACGCCAGCACCGTATTCCACACCGCGCTGCCCAGGGCCGTCAGCAGTAAAAACAAGGGCAGGCCCATCTTGTTGCACCCCGCGGGGATCGAGATGAGGCTGCGCACCACCGGCACGCAGCGGCAGATGAACACCGCCCGGTTCTGGTACCGCCCAAACCAGCCAAACGCCTGATCCACCTGCTCAGGGTGGAAATGCAGGATGCGCCCCAGCCGCCCCGCAAACAGCTTTTTCAGCCGCTCCAGCCCCAGCGCCCTCCCCAGCGCATACAGCGCGATTGCCCCGGCCAGCGAGCCGAAGGTGGCCGCCGCCACAACCCCCGGCACCTCCATGGCCGTGCTCAGGGTAAGCGCCCCTCCAAACAGCAGGATTACCTCCGAGGGGATCGGCGGGAAAATATTCTCAATAAAGATCAGAAAAAAAACGCCCCAATAGCCAAACCGGCCAATCAATTCGGTCACCGTCTGCTGCATTCCTGTTTTCTCCTTCTGCGGCCCGTCCTGCCCGCCGTGTGTCCTCGCGGCAGGCGCACATGGTTAGAATGTTCGTTCCGTAAAAGGATATGCAGCGGCGGCCCAGAAGTACCCTTTTGTCCCGCCCAACATTTTTGGTTGTATCTGTTTGGTTGTACCTGCCGCCCCCAAAGGCGCACACAGCCCCGCGGCGGGCAAGGCAGCGGGGCAGGCGTCATTCAGGCACCACGCCGCAAAGGGGCCATCGCTGCATTAGCAAGCGCGCAAAAAAGGAAGAGGCCCTGCGGGAAGGAGTAATCCTTCCTGCAGGGCCTCTTGTCCGAGAAAGCCGGCGCCTTCCTATTTTCCCGGGCCGTCTCCAGCCAAGTATCTTCGGCACCACAGAGCTTAACTACTGTGTTCGGAATGGGAACAGGTGGGTCCTCTGCGTCATCGGTACCGGCCATTGCTGGCCATCGCCTTTCTCTCGCGAAAGTCCATCTTCTCAGATGCACCCTCAAAACTGAATAATAATCCTGCGTTCTGGCTCTCTAGGAGTACCTTCGGAAATGTGGTCAAGCCCTCGACCTATTAGTACACGCCAGCTCAATACATCACTGCACTTACACTTCGTGCCTATCAACCTTGTAGTCTTCAAGGGGTCTTACCTGATTAACTCAGTGGGATATCTTATCTTTGGGCCGGCTTCACGCTTAGATGCTTTCAGCGTTTATCCGATCCGCACATAGCTGCCCAGCTGTGCCACTGGCGTGACAACTGGTGCACCAGAGGTGCGTCCATCCCGGTCCTCTCGTACTAGGGACAGATCCCATCAAATATCCTGCGCCCACGACAGATAGGGACCGAACTGTCTCACGACGTTCTGAACCCAGCTCGCGTACCGCTTTAATTGGCGAACAGCCAAACCCTTGGGACCGAATACAGCCCCAGGATGCGATGAGCCGACATCGAGGTGCCAAACCTCCCCGTCGATGTGGACTCTTGGGGGAGATCAGCCTGTTATCCCCAGGGTAACTTTTATCCGTTGAGCGATGGCATTTCCACTCACATACCACCGGATCACTAACTCCAACTTTCGTTACTGCTCGACCCGTCGGTCTCGCAGTTAGGCTGGCTTACGCGTTTGCACTCTATTGCACGGTTTCCGTCCGTGCTGAGCCAACCTTTGAACGCCTCCGCTACGCTTTAGGAGGCGACCGCCCCAGTCAAACTGCCCACCTAACAATGTCCCCCGACCCGGTTCAGGGCCGCAGGTTAGAATCCTAGTATCACAAGGGTGGTATCCCAAGGGTGACTCCACACTAGCTGACGCCAATGCTTCCTAGTCTCCCACCTATCCTGTACATGTAATACCAAGACCCAATATTAGGCTACAGTAAAGCTCCATGGGGTCTTTCCGTCTTGTCGCGGGTAACCGGCATCTTCACCGGTACTACAATTTCGCCGGGCGGGCTGTTGAGACAGTGCCCAAATCATTACACCATTCGTGCGGGTCAGAACTTACCTGACAAGGAATTTCGCTACCTTAGGACCGTTATAGTTACGGCCGCCGTTTACTGGGGCTTCAGTTCAATGCTTGCACATCTCCCCTTAACCTTCCAGCACCGGGCAGGTGTCAGCCCGTATACGTCATCTTTCGATTTAGCACAGACCTGTGTTTTTGCTAAACAGTTGCTTGGGCCTATTCTCTGCGGCTCTGTTTCCAGAGCACCCCTTCTCCCGAAGTTACGGGGTCAACTTGCCGAGTTCCTTAACAACCCTTCTCCCGTTGGCCTTAGAATCCTCTTCCTACCTACCTGTGTCGGTTTGCGGTACGGGCACCTTACAAATACATGTGGCTTTTCTCGCCTCTCTCCGTGCTGGACTTCCCTACTAAATTTCAGTCCCTTGCGACCGGGGCAACCAACGCCCGGCTCCAACACTTCAAAAGTGTCCCCACACTTAACTGTTTCGGTGGCTACGGAATCTCTACCGTATGTGCATCGGCTACGCCTTTCGGCCTCACCTTAGCTCCCGGCTAACTTGGAGCGGACGAACCTTCCTCCAAAAACCTTAGGCTTTCGGCCATGCAGATTCTCACTGCATTCGCGCTACTCATTCCGGCATTCTCACTTGTGTACAATCCACACCCGCTTGCGCTAATGCTTCGCCTCGTACACAACGCTCCCCTACCCAACATCCATCTCTGAATGCTGCCTAAGCTTCGGTGCAGGTTTTAGCCCCGTTGAATTTTCGGCGCAGAGTCACTCGACCAGTGAGCTATTACGCACTCTTTGAATGAGTGGCTGCTTCTAAGCCAACATCCTGGTTGTCTTAGCAACTCCACATCCTTTTCCACTTAAACCTGCTTTGGGACCTTAGCTGTAGATCTGGGCTGTTTCCCTTTTGACTATGAGACTTATCTCACACAGTCTGACTCCCATGCATCAATTTTCCGGCATTCTTAGTTTGATAGGCTTCGGTACCCTCTCGGGCCCTAGGCCATTCAGTGCTTTACCTCCGGAAATCTAACATGAGGCTAGTCCTAAAACTATTTCGGGGAGAACCAGCTATCTCCGGGTTCGATTGGAATTTCTCCGCTACCCACAATTCATCCGCCGCCTTTTCAACGGAGGTCGGTTCGGTCCTCCATGGAGTTTTACCTCCACTTCAACCTGATCATGGGTAGGTCACCCGGTTTCGGGCCCACTGCATGCAACTAAACGCCCTCTTCAGACTCGCTCTCGCTTCGGCTCCGTTGCTTAACAACTTAACCTCGCTGCATACAGTCGCTCGCCGGACCGTTCTACAAAAAGTACCTGATCACACTTTGACGTGCTCTCAGTGCTTGTAGGCACAGGGTTTCAGGTTCTATTTCACTCCCCTCCCGGGGTTCTTTTCACCTTTCCTTCACAGTACTATACGCTATCGGTCACTGGGTAGTATTTAGGCTTGGAGGGTGGTCCCCCCATCTTCCGACCAGGTTTCACGTGTCTGGCCGTACTCTGGATCCTGCTCAGCTGCTCCCGTTTTCACTTACGTGGCTCTCACACTCTTCGGCGGGCCTTCCCATACCCTTCAGTTAACTGTTGCAGTCCTTATAGCAGTCCACACCCCGCAGGTGTTTCCACCCACGGTTTGGCCTCTTCCGCGTTCGCTCGCCACTACTTGCGGAATCTCTTTTGATGTCTCTTCCTCGCCCTACTTAGATGTTTCAGTTCAGGCGGTTCCCTCCGTATGGCTATTTGATTCACCATACGGTACCGGAGCTTCTCTCCGGTGGGTTTCCCCATTCAGATATCTGCGGATCAATGCTTATTTGCAGCTCCCCGCAGCTTTTCGCAGCTTATCACGTCTTTCTTCGGCTCCCAGTGCCAAGGCATTCGCCCTGCGCCCTTTTTAGCTTGACCGTTTTCCTTTGATTCTCCTATTTTGCCAACGAGATCTAATCAAAATTGTAGTTACAAATTTTCTTAAATCTCTTCGCAGTTTATTATTCAGTTTTCAAGGTACATCATGAGCAAGCGCTCTCAGCTTTTCTCTTCTCATAATGAGAAAAGTGGTGGGCTCAAGTGGACTCGAACCACCGACCTCGCGCTTATCAGGCGCGCGCTCTAACCACCTGAGCTATGAGCCCATATTGGTGGAGATAAGGAGGCTCGAACTCCTGACCCCCTGCTTGCAAAGCAGGTGCTCTCCCAGCTGAGCTATACCCCCACGCTCTCGCGCTTCGGCTTGCTTGCTCTCTTCTTCTCTGAAGACTCCTGTTTTCAGGGCCCTCAAAACCGAACAATATCTGAAACTCTCAAGTCTCCCTCTTTCTACAGCTCACCAAACGGCCTTCCGGCCCTCCGTGTCTGCTGTCTCCCTAGAAAGGAGGTGATCCAGCCGCACCTTCCGATACGGCTACCTTGTTACGACTTCACCCCAATCACCAGTTTTACCTTCGGCCGCGCCCTCCTGAAAGGTTAGGCTACGGACTTCGGGTCCCCCCGGCTCTCATGGTGTGACGGGCGGTGTGTACAAGGCCCGGGAACGTATTCACCGCGGCATGCTGATCCGCGATTACTAGCAATTCCGACTTCATGCAGGCGGGTTGCAGCCTGCAATCTGAACTGAGACGCTGTTTCTGGGGTTTGCTCCACCTCGCGGCTTCGCTTCCCTCTGTTAAGCGCCATTGTAGTACGTGTGTAGCCCAGGTCATAAAGGGCATGATGATTTGACGTCATCCCCACCTTCCTCCGTTTTGTCAACGGCAGTCTCGCTAGAGTCCTCTTGCGTAGTAACTAACGATAAGGGTTGCGCTCGTTGCGGGACTTAACCCAACATCTCACGACACGAGCTGACGACAACCATGCACCACCTGTCTGGATGCCCCGAAGGGCTTCACCTATCTCTAGGCTATGCATCCGATGTCAAGACCTGGTAAGGTTCTTCGCGTTGCTTCGAATTAAACCACATACTCCACTGCTTGTGCGGGCCCCCGTCAATTCCTTTGAGTTTCAACCTTGCGGTCGTACTCCCCAGGTGGATTACTTATTGTGTTAACTGCGGCACGGAGGGGGTTAATCCCCCCACACCTAGTAATCATCGTTTACGGCATGGACTACCAGGGTATCTAATCCTGTTTGCTACCCATGCTTTCGAGCCTCAGCGTCAGTTAGTGCCCAGTAGGCCGCCTTCGCCACTGGTGTTCCTCCCGATATCTACGCATTCCACCGCTACACCGGGAATTCCGCCTACCTCTACACCACTCAAGATCAGCAGTTTTGAAAGCAATTTATGGGTTGAGCCCATAGTTTTCACTCCCAACTTACCGACCCGCCTGCGCTCCCTTTACACCCAGTAATTCCGGACAACGCTTGCCACCTACGTTTTACCGCGGCTGCTGGCACGTAGTTAGCCGTGGCTTCCTCCTCGGGTACCGTCATTATCGTCCCCGAAGACAGGAGTTTACAATCCGAAAACCTTCTTCCTCCACGCGGCGTCGCTGCATCAGGGTTTCCCCCATTGTGCAATATTCCCCACTGCTGCCTCCCGTAGGAGTCTGGGCCGTGTCTCAGTCCCAATGTGGCCGTTCAACCTCTCAGTCCGGCTACCAATCGTCGCCATGGTGAGCCTTTACCTCACCATCTAGCTAATTGGACGCGAGTCCATCTTAAAGCGGATTTCTCCTTTTCCCCCTGTGCCATGCGGCACCGTGGGCTTATGCGGTATTAGCAGTCGTTTCCAACTGTTGTCCCCCTCTTTAAGGCAGGTTCCTCACGTGTTACTCACCCGTTCGCCACTAAGCTGCTTCCTCTTCCATCCGAAAACTTCCGAAAAAGTAGCTCCGTTCGACTTGCATGTGTTAGGCGCGCCGCCAGCGTTCGTCCTGAGCCAGGATCAAACTCTTTATAAAATGGTATCTAAACCAGATTACTCTGAATTTAAATCGCTGTATTCCTCAGAACGCAATCGCTTGCGTCCTTTGAATTACTTGTTTTTTGGAATTTTTTTAGAGCTCCAATAGCTCCAAAAAGGGTTCCTTTCAAGCTTCGATATTGTTCAGTTTTCAAGGTCCTGCCGCATGCCCCGCTCCGGGGCAGCTTGTTTATTATATCTCGCCATCTTCGCTTTGTCAAGCTGTTTTTTTGAGATTTTTACGCAAGCCCTTGCTGCGGGCCGCCGCTTTTGGCGGCTCAGTTATAATACCATACCCTGCCCGCAAAAGTCAACACGTTTTGCCCTTTTTTCGCCCCAAAGTCGGTCTTTTGGCAATTTGCCCATTTGTGCGCAGCCTTTTTGTGGAAATTCCAGACCAATCGTCCGGAGC
Organism: Oscillospiraceae bacterium; assembly: GCA_022835495.1. NCBI lineage: Bacteria > Bacillati > Bacillota > Clostridia > Eubacteriales > Oscillospiraceae > Oscillospiraceae bacterium. The sequence continues at coordinate 1,515,423 of BQOK01000001.1, read as the reverse complement.
GCTTATACGAGCTGTAGTGTGCTGTTCCGGCGGTGCAAACCGGCATTACAATTTATATTTTGGCGTTCTCCCAAAAGTTTATTCCGTCAGCAGCTGCCCCCGCATATGTTTTAATATTTTGCGCTCCCTGCGCGAGATCTGCACCTGGGTGGTCCCCAGAACCTTGGCTGTTTCGCTCTGGGTCTTGCCCGAGAAAAAGCGCAAAAAGATCAGGGTCCGGTCCTCGGGCGGCAGCCCCGCCAGCACCTCCTGCAGGCTGATGCGGTCGGCCAGTTCCTCCTCGGGCGATTCCACCGGGATATCCAGCTCCCGTCCCCCGTCCTCTTCGCTCACCGGCGTGAGCGACAGCGCCGGCTGGCTGGCCTGAATCGCCAGCGCCACCTGTTCCGGCCGCTCCCCCAGCAGCTGGGCCAGTTGCCCCACGGTGGGTTCGGCCCCTGTGGCTTTCAGCAAACGCTCCCGCGCCGCTCCCACCTTCAGGCCCAGCTCCTTTACCGAGCGGCTCACCTTTACCGTGCCCCCGTCCCGGAACAGCTTTTTGATCTCGCCCAGGATCACCGGCACCGCATAGGTGGAAAACTGTACCCCCCGCTCCTCGTCAAACCCGTCGTAGGCCTTCACTAGGCCCATGCAGCCGGCGGAATACAGATCGTCGTACTCAATGCCTCTGCCCCGGAACCTCCCCGCGCAGGCGTGCACCAGCCCCAGATTGTTTTGTATAAATTCTTCCCGCGGGCCCAATTTGGTCGGCACGCGAACTCCCCCTCTCTTTATATATGTAAGAAGAGGGTTTACCCCCGGCTCGCAAGGCGCTTGCTCATCACCACGCGGGTCCCTTTTCCCGGGGCCGAAGTGACCCGCACCTTATCCATAAAGCTCTGCATCACCGCAAAGCCCAGGCCCGCCCGCTCTTCCGGGTTGCCGGTGGTGAACATGGGCTGCATGGCCTTTTCCACATCGGGAATACCCACGCCCTTGTCCGCCACCGTGATGCGCACAAGGCCCTCGTCGTACAGCGCTACCGACAAATGCACAAGCCCCACCCCCTGCGGGTAGGCGTGCACAATGCAGTTGGTCACCGCCTCGCTCACAGCGGTCTTCACATCCGCCAGCTCCGGCACCGTCGGGTCGGCCTGGGCCAAAAAGGCGGCCAGCGCCCCCCGTGCAAACCCCTCGTTCACACTGCGGGAATAAAAGCTCAGCTTGACCATATTTTTTGCTTTCATGAAAACCATCCTTTCCTCACACGTATTTGACCCCTGCAATGTCCAGCAGCTTTTTCAGCTGCTCGGGCGCGTGCTGCACCATCAGCCGCCCTTCCAGCGCCGTCATCTGCTTTGCGCGCCCCAGGATCAGCCCCACCCCGCTGGAATCCATAAAACTCACGCCTCCAAAATCAAGCACGGTGGTGGCGGGGCCGTGCTGCATGATCGCATTGTCGATCTCATCCCGCAGCAGGGTTGCCGAGTGGTGATCGATCTCGCCCACAAGGTAGGCGCAAAGCATGTCCCCCGCGCTGGTAAAGGTCACTTTTGCCATTTGGTTCTGTTCCTCCTGTTCCCTGAATATATGTAAAATAAAAAACCCGTATTCCTGGCATTTACCAAGTATACGGGTTTTCCAATGCATATTTTGCAGAATCAAGGCAGCCCATCCGCAGTCTTTTCCAGGCGTGCCAAAAGCAGGGGCCGGGCCTCGGCCGCAAGGTAAAGCGAGCCGCAGATCACCGCTCCTTGAGGCTGCATAAGCGCCAGGTCCAGCGCCTGCGAAAGGTCCGCGCAGGCGCGCACCTTTCCGGGGGGCAGCAGCGGCTCCGCGCGCCTTGCCAGCTCCTGTGCCTGCATCGCGCGGGGGGTGGCCGGGGTCACGGTGTAAACGGCGCTGAAAGCGGGGGCCAGCGCGGCCAGCAGGCGGTCCACAGCCTTGTCGGCCATCACCCCCAGCACCGCCGCCGGCTTTTCCGGGTGGTGCGCTTTCAGCGTTGCGGCCAGCACCGCCGCGCCCGAGGGGTTGTGGCAGCCGTCCAGCACCACCAGCGGGGCCCGCCGCAGCACTTCGATCCGGGCGGGAAATTTTGCGCTTTCCAGCCCCGCCAGGATCGCCTCGTCCGAAATGGCGTATCCCTGCCGCCAAAGCGCCAGCGCGATCTCCACCGCCATCGCCGCATTGCAGGCCTGGTGCGCGCCCGGGAACGGCAGGCTCACCTGGTACCCGCCGTAGTCAAAGCGGTTTTCAAAGCTGCCGCTTTTTAAAAATGTAAAGTCCTCCGGGGCCGGCGCGATCAGGTCTGCCTTTTTCTTGATGCACTCGGCCGCGATCACCTGCAGCGCCTCTTTTTCCTGCACCGGGTAGGTCACCACCGTGCACCCGGGCTTGATGATCCCCGCCTTTTCAGCCGCGATCCGGGCAACGGTATCGCCCAGCAGCTCGGTGTGGTCCAGGTCGATCCGGGTAATGGCTGCCACCAGCGTATTTTCCACCGCGTTGGTGGCGTCGAACCGGCCGCCCAGCCCGGTTTCCAGCACCGCCAGCTCGCATTGCTCCCGGCTGAACCAAAGCAGCGCCACCGCCGTCACCGCCTCAAATTGCACCGGCGGCTCGGGGCAGCGGGCGGCGGCCGCCCGCACCTCGCCTGCAAGCTGTTCCAGCGTTTCCTGCGGGATCATCTCGCCGTCGATCTGAAAGCGCTCGCGGAATTCCAGCACATAGGGCGACACGGTAAGCCCGGTCTTGTACCCGGCCCTCCACAAAATATTCGCGGTAAGCGCCGCCACTGTTCCTTTGCCGTTCGTACCTGCAATCTGCACATACCTGCAATTTTTCTGCGGCTCGCCAAGGGCCGCCAGCAGCGCGCGCATCCGGTCCAGGCCCGGCTCTCCCGCAAGGCGCGGCAGGGCCTGCAGCCATTCCAGGGCAGTTTGCATGTCCTTTTACACCTCGTTTCTGTGAACAAAAAGGATATAACACATGCGGCAGAACATCAGGATCAGCAGCGCTGCAAACAGTCCGCACAGCACGCCGCCAAAATCAATCAGTACATCCCTCACGCTGGAAGACCGCCCCGGCACATACAGCTGCACGGTTTCGTCCAGCACCGCCACCAGCAGCCCCACAAACAGCGGCCAGCTCACATACTTCACAAAATGGCGGGTGTAAACCCGCAGGCACAGCATAAACCAAAAGCCCACCAGCGCAAATTCGGTAAAGTGGGCCAGCTTGCGCACGGTGTGCAGGCTGAAGGGCCCCAGCCCCACCAGGCCCGCCGCCTTGTTGAGCACCTCGCGCACCTGTTCGCTGCGCGCGCCCGAAACCTGTGCGATCTCCAGCGAGTTCTGAAAAATGAACCACACGCTGCAAAGAAGGCACAGCGTAAACAGCGCCCGTGCCGCAATGGTAAAGGGGCCTGTCTTTTTTATTGTTTCCAAAATTTCTGTTTCCTTTCAGGGCAGCTTTGCCCCGCCCCTTTCGGGGCGGGCGGCCAAACCGGCAAACGCCGCATCCACCGCTTTTTGGTTATTATATCACGCCTGTCAAACCCCGGCCGGCACGCAAAAAGCCTCCCCCGGCGGGGGAGGCTTTGCCGCATAGCTTCGCTTAGTAGGCCACGCCCTGGGCGATCATACTGTCGGCCACCTTGATGAAACCGGCCACATTGGCCCCCACCATCAGGTTTCCGGCCATGCCGCACTCCACCGAGGCGTCGTACGAGGCATGGAAAATCCCCTTCATAATGCCCTTAAGCCGCTCGTCCACCTCTTCAAAGCTCCAGGCAAGGCGCAGGCTGTTCTGGCTCATTTCCAGGCCCGAGGTTGCCACACCGCCCGCATTGGCCGCCTTTGCGGGGCCGTACAGCACGCCGCCGGCCAAAAGCGCCTCAATGGCTTCGGGGGTGCAGGGCATGTTTGCACCCTCGCACACCACCTTGCAGCCGTTTTCCACCAGGGTTTTTGCCGCTTCTGCGTCCAGTTCGTTCTGGGTGGCGCAGGGCAGCGCAATATCGCAGGCAATGGTCCAGATACCGCCGCAGCCCGGGGTGAACTCCGCGCCCGGGCGGGCCGCCGCATATTCGCTGATGCGGGCGCGGCGCACCTCCTTGATCTCCTTCATCAGGGCCAGGTCAATGCCCGCGGGGTCGTGCACATACCCCGAGGAATCGCTCATGGCCACCACCTTGGCGCCCAGCTGCGCCGCCTTTTCGCAGGCGTAAATGGCCACGTTCCCGCTGCCGGAAACCACCACCGTCTTGCCCGCAAAGCCGTCGTCCTTCATGCAGGCCATGGCCTCCTGCGCAAAGTAGCACAGGCCGTAGCCGGTGGCCTCCTTGCGCACCAGGCTGCCCCCCCACTGCAGGCCCTTGCCGGTCAGCACGCCGGTCACTTCGTTGCGCAGCCGTTTGTACTGGCCGTACATATACCCGATCTCCCGCGCGCCTACCCCAATATCGCCGGCGGGCACATCCGTGAACTGGCCGATGTGCTTTTCCAGCTCGGTCATAAAGCTCTGGCAAAAGCGCATGATCTCCGCGTCGCTCTTGCCCTTGGGGTCAAAGTCGGAACCGCCCTTGCCGCCGCCCATGGGCAGGCCGGTCAGGCTGTTTTTAAAGGTCTGTTCAAACCCCAAAAACTTGATCACCGAGGCGTTTACGCTGGGGTGCAGCCGCAGGCCGCCCTTATAGGGCCCAATGGCGCTGTTGTACTGCACGCGGTACCCGCGGTTCACCTGTACCCTGCCCGCGTCGTCCACCCACGACACCCGGAACTGGATGAACCGCTCCGGCTCCACCAGGCGTTCCAACACGCCGTTTTTCTCGTACTCCGGGTGTTTTTCCACCAGGGGCTGCAGGCTTTCCAGCACCTCGCGCACCGCCTGCAAAAACTCCGGCTGCTCGGGGTCCCGCCGTTCTGCCTGGGCATAGACCCGGCTCAGATACTCGTTCTTGAACATAGTCGTTGCTCCCTTCACTTACTTCTTCCCTATACTTTCCACTGTGGCACTTTAGTTGCCTACAGTGCATATTATAAAACCTGCTTCCCCCTATTGCAAGAAAAAATTGGGGTTTTGGGCCGCACCCGGCACAAAAAACAGGTTTTTGCTTGCGCGCGGCAGGCCGGATGTGATACAATGGCAAGCGGAAAACGAGTGGAACATACGGCAGCGGGGCGGCAATGCGTCCGCCCTGAGGAAAGTCCGGGCTTCACAGGGGAATGGTAACTGCTAACGGCAGCCGGGGGCGACCCCAGGGATAGTGCAACAGAAATAGACCGCCGCAGCTTGCGGTAAGGATGGAAAGGCGAGGTAAGAGCTCACCAGCGCACTGGCGACTTTGCGGCTATGTAAACCCTACCAGAAGCAACACCCGTATGGGGCATACAGCGCGCCCCGCGCGCCCCGGAGGTGGCATGAGCCCTGCGGCAACGCAGGGCCAAGATAGATTGCCGTTTAATACAGAACCCGGCTTACGGTCCGGTCGTTTTCCCGCAAAAAGGGCGCTTCCAAACGGAAGCGCCCTTTTTGTCTGCATCTGTTTTTTACCCGGCCGTCGGTCGCCAAAAACGCCGGGCAGGCCGCTCTTTACCCCACCGCGGCGCACTCCGCCGCCGGCTGGGGCTCGCGGCGCACCTTCACCGCGTAGCTGGCCGCCAGCGGGTCGGCCTTCCACTCGGCGCTGAACGCCCGGCGCCCGGCGGGCTCCAGCGCGCCGCCCGCCAGCAGCACCTCGCCCGTGCCCACCTGCCGGCCGTGCCCGTCCAGCAGGCGCACCTCCAGCAAAAGCGCCTCCAGCGGCGCGTCACCCGTGTTTTCCACCTCGCCGGAAAAGCGCACGCTGCCGGGGGTAACGCGCTCCAGCGCGGCGCCGTGCAGCCGCACGCTGCGGCTGGCCTCCTGCACGGCGGGTCCCTTTTTCCTTTTAGGCCTGGCGTGCCTGCGCTCCCGCTTTTTTGCCCTGGGCACAGGCTCCGTTTCCGGCCCTGCGGGCCCGGCAACGCCGGGCCGCAGCTGGGCGGCCTGCAGCTGCTCGGTCAGGTCCATATTTTTCAGCATCAGCTTATACACCGCCAAAATCAGCCCCACGATCACAAACATCGAAAGCGCGTTCGAGCTGATCAAAAAGGCCTGTATCTTTCCAAGATACGAGATGTGCAGCACATACGTGCCGATCAGGTCCTCCCGGTAGGTGGCGTAATCGTCGTACCGGTCGGCGTTTTCGCCCTGGGTATAAAACCGCACCCGGCCGGTTTCGTCCGGTTTTACCTCCCGCAAATAGTGCGTCAGCACGATCTCCTCGCCCAGCCGGTCGGCCTTGAACGTAAGGATCTGCCCGGGCTGCGGGGTCTCCCCCTCCTTCAGGCAGCGGGTCAGCACCACCGAGGTGGTGGGGATGGTGGGCTCCATGCTGCCCGTCACCACCGTGTAAAAGCGGTATCCCACAAAGGCGGCGGTCTCCTCCGGCCAAACGCGCATGCACACCGCGTAGCCGATGGCAAAGCAAACAAACAGCCCGAACAGGCCGTTCAGCACCATCTTCGCCGCTTTCTTTGCCATACCGCACCCCCGGTGGTTTGGGTTTCAGGGAAAAGCCAGCAAAAAGTACCATCCGCAGGGATGGTACTTTTTGGTTTTATTCAGTATCGACCGGAATTACTTTGTGGCCAATTCCGCCTGTACTTCAACCTTCAACGCCACACCAGCCAACGCTTTCGCAGCTTCGGTATCGTTGGGAACAAGCTTTACAGTATATGTATTATTCGTACCATCCAACTTTGGTGTACTGTCTGTCGCCACTCCTGAAACAGCAGTCAGTGTTCCTCCAGCATTTTCCAAAGAAACCGTAAAGTTTCCGGTCACATCTGTATTATCACTTTGCAAAACCTTCGGAGTTAATTGCATTTCCACTCCTGCTTTACTTGATTCCGGAACATCTTCTACCGCCACTGTAATTTCTCCAGTATAGATAGGCGCCCCCGTATTTGTATCTTTCGAATTAGAAGTATAGGTCGTATTATCACTCGCGGTCACCACAATAGGCTTTTCCAAAGTAACTGTACCTTTCGCAGTAGCCGTCAACGTATCCCACTGTGCAAACGACATTGCCGCCGTGGACATAACAGCCGCCGCCGCGGCCAGGGTCAGCAAAAATTTCGCTTTTCTCATTTCAATAGAACTCCCTTTTTCGGCGGCGTTCGCCGCGTTATTCATTGCTTTTATTATATGCCCTGCCGCCCGAAAAAGCGAATGCCTGGTTTTCATAGCGTAGCTATGCAAATCATGCATAGCGCAATTCACACAAAGCCGTAGTTTTTGCGCATCAAGTCCAAAAAGCACAGCGCCTCGGCCGAAAGCAGCTCCTTTTTGCGCTTGATCCAAAACAGCGACACGGTAATTCCCACCGCCCGCAGCGGCAGGGTGGCAATGCTGCCCTTTTTCAGCTCGTCCGCCTGCCACTGGTTGCCAAAAATAAACGCGTCGGTGTGTTTGAGCATGTTGATCATGGCGTGGTAGTTGTTGATGGTGATGGTGCGCTTGAAATCGCTCAGCTGCACCCCGTTCATCTGGCTCATATAATTGATATTCGCAAAATAGTCATACGGCAGGTGCATGTAAACGCAGTTCAGCATATCGCGGGGGTCGATCTCAGCTTGGCCCGCCAGGGGGTGGTCGCCGGAGAGGTGCACGCACAGGGGGCACTCGTCCAGCAGCTCCATTTCCAGCTCCTTGATCTCCAAAAGCCGCCGGATCGCCTGAAGCTGCATGGAATTGGCGGTGATCACCCCGATCTCGCTGCGCAGGCTGGCCACATTCAAAACGGCCTCCTCCTGGGTGGTTTCCAGCAGGATCAGCTCCGCGTGGGCGGCGCTCAGGGCCGCGCGGTACTGCAGCATCATGTCGTCCTTCAGGATCAGCTTTGCCACCGACACCGAAAGCCGGCTGCGCGTGTCCTCCTGGCGGTCCGCCCGCAGCTTTTCAATGGCTTCCAGCTGCCCCACCACCGATTTGGCATAGTAGTAAAACCGCTCGCCCAGCGTGGTCAGGCTCACCCCGTGGTTGGTGCGCTCCAGCACCGCAAAGCCCAGCTCCCGTTCCAGGGCCTGGATCGCCCGGCTCAGGGTAGGCTGCGACACATACAGCTTTTCCGCCGCTCTGTTGATGCTTTTTTCCTCCGCGATCTCCACCAGATACCGCAGTGTCCGCAGCTCCATTTTATCTCCCCTTACAAAGCTTTTCCAAAAGGAACAATCCTTTTGGAAAAAGAATGGGTACCCATTCTTTGGTTTTGCCTCCGCCGTGGCGATCCCCTAAGCGCAAAGCGGCCAGGCGAATATCCCCGGCCGGCAGCCCCTGACAAACTGTTTTGCGATTATTATAACATACCTGTGCGTTTGCGTCCCCCCATTTCCAGTATTTCGGCAGATTGCACGCATATTTGCGCCCAAACCGTGCAACTTACCCTTGGAGGTGTTTTTATGAGTAGCCTGCACGATTTTGTGCACCACGAGCTGGGCGCAATGCCCGGCCCCGTTCCCGCCCCGCCGGCCCCCCGCAAAAAAGAGGCCGGCCCGCAGAAGGGCCACCGGCCTGCCGGGCGCATCGCCCCCAATGGCCGTGCCGACGACGCCCGCATGAACGGCACGCTGAAAGGCGATCTGTTTTATACCCAGGACGAAGCCGTCCCCACCCCCGAGGGCTGGGTGGAAAGCGACCGCACCGTCGACCACAAGCTCATCAGCAAGGAAATGTTCCCCCAGGGCTAAGCCCGAATTTGTGCAAGTTTTGCGTTATGGCTTGCAATCTCTTCTTCAATCCATTAAAATGGGAACCGACGGCGTTCCCCTTGCAGGGCACGGCGCCCAAGTTATGATGAAGAGAGGGACACTGCCATGGCAGAATTCAAGTACGAAGTCACTGAACGGATCGCGGTGCTGAGCCAAAGCGCCAACGGCTGGGAGCGCCAGCTGAATATGGTCAGCTGGAACGAGCGCGAACCAAAATATGATATCCGCGACTGGTCGCCGGACGGCTCCAAAATGGGCAAGGGCATCAGCCTCACGCACGACGAGATGGCCATTTTAAAGGGCATCCTGGACGATTTGGAGCTGTGATGGACTACCGGGAAGAATTTTGTGAGATCTGGTCCCGCGAGGTCACCCGCCCCGGGGCCGATAAGCTTTTGGAATGGCTGGGCACCACCGATTTTTTCCGCGCGCCTGCCTCCACACGCTTTCACGGCGCCTGCGAGAGCGGCCTTGTGATGCACAGCCTCAACGTGTACCACGCCCTGATGGACCGCTATTTCGAAGAGGGCGACAGCCCCGAAAGCATGGCTGTCTGCGGGCTGCTGCACGATCTGTGCAAGGCCAACTACTACAAGCCCGGCACCCGCAATGTAAAAAACGAGGCCACCGGCCAGTGGGAAAAGGTCGCCGTGTTCAATGTGGAGGACCAGTTCCCCTACGGCCACGGTGAAAAAAGCGTCTACCTGATCGAGCGCTTTCTCCGCCTCAAGCCCGCCGAGGCGGTGGCCATCCGCTGGCACATGGGCGGCTTCGACGACGCTGCCCGCGGCGGCTGCCGCGCCATCAGCGAGGCCTACGACGCCTATCCCCTGGCGGTAAAGCTGCATCTGGCCGACCTGACCGCCACCTATCTGATGGAAAAGGGCACCGGCCTGCACCGGTAAAAAACCAAACGGGGCTGTCTGAAAGCTAGCTTTCAGACAGCCCCGTTTTTACTGTGTTCAAACTGCTGCCAGTGTGCTTTTTGTCCCCGCTTTTTCCCAAAGGCTCTGTTTCAAACGCTCATTGCCAGGGGATTCCATGCTCCATTGCATACCCTTGGGCGGTTTGGCTGAACAAATCCGGCCACCGCTCATCATAGTCCTCAAAAAGGCTCAGCAGAAAAGCAAGCTCTTCCTCATCGGCCGGCTGGATGCGTTCATACGCAGTAAACGTCACCCCTGTCGGGAACGGGAACTCCTTTATTTTGCGATAATGCTGCGACAAAGGGTTCTCCTCCTTCATCGCCTCATTCACGCGTTGTATCAGTTCTGTCATCCCCGGTTTATCCGGCACAAAAAACAGCTTTGCATCGCAAATTGGGGTGGGCAGGCCGTGGGTGGAAGGCACGCTCAGCTCCCACACAATGATCCCTTCCAGATCGTCAGGCTCACGGCTTGCCGAAAACACCTGCGCCGCATATTCTCCTCCGGCATTGATGTATGCCGTTTCCCCGGGGGCGCAGTTCTCCAAAATCCAGTCCACCATTTGGTCAATCTGTGCCAAATCGGTCCTTCGCGTGGTGTCAAGCGCCACATTCCCCATCAGTCCGCCCATCGTCGCCGCTCCCCCGGCGGGAAGCGCGGCGGCAAAGTTTGCGGCCAATACCACCCCGCATGCACCGGAACACAGCCTTGCCATCGCCTTTTTGTGCATGGCGCCTGCAAGGGCAAAGCTCCCAAACAGGAAAAACAGGTATGTCGGGATCAAGATCAGGCTTTGGTGGTACCCAAACGACTGAATTCGGGTAAACAGCAGCATCCCGCCCAGCCACGCCCCGCACATGACCAGCGCCATCGCCCGCAGCTCCTTTTTGACCAGGCAGTAAACCACTCCCGCGGCAATCAAAAGGAGGAACGCCCAGCCAAGATAGCCGATCTGGCTGTGAACGTTTTCCCAAAAACCACCGCCGTAAAACGCGCCGTAGCGGTCGGCGTAATCATAGGAAAAAATATTTTTGAAGGTCAGGCAAAGCGGCGCCAGAATGCCCGCCGCGGAACAAATGCCAAAAACAGCGATGTTTTTAAAAACACGCCGAAAAGCCTTTCCGGCCAGGATAAGCGTCATCAGCGCATAGCAGCAATAATAAGCAACCACGAAATACATATACCACCGGCGGGTAAGGATAAGGCAGAACGTGGCGATAAAAATGCAGATCAGCCGCAGCGGTTCCACGGTTTCAAAGCGATACTCCACCGTAACAAGCAGAATAAGCCCCACAAACACAAGCCCAAAAGCGTCCGGCATCCCATGGGTCAGGGGATGCATTAAAAATGGCCACGCGGCCAAAAGCAGCCCGCACACCCCATAATAGAGCTTCCAGTGGCACACCCCGCACAGCTTGCCCAGCTTCTTCGCCACCAAAAGCCACACATAATAAATAGGCAGAATGCAGGTGAAAAAGTAACTCATCATGAACGCGTTCACCGTGCGGGTCGTAAATACAAACGGCACCGCGATAAACATGTTCATGAACATCTTGTAGTCGCCCATCAGCAGGCTTTCCGCCAAAACGCGCATCGCATAAAAGCCGTTGTTGGAAAACGTTGCCGCCATGGTAATTTGCTTTTTATAGTAGTTGATATAGTCGTAGTAGTACACGATTTTTCGCCAATAAATCAGCGCAGCAAAAAGGATCAATCCCACAACCGCCGCCGCTGCAAACGCGCGATAAAGGGATTTCTCCTTTTCCTGCTGGGGAAAAGCAATTTTTTCTGTTTTAGCGATCAGCCAAACCAAACCTGCCTGAACCAATAAGGCCAGCCAAATCATCAGCACCGTTCCGCCATAGGCCACCAATAGGCCCGAAATGCAAACGGCGCAGAACCCTGCCACCGCCCCTGCCAGCAATTTTTCAAATCTGCCGCAATTTTCCCAGGCCCTTTTCAGCGCATCGGCAAAGGGCCCGCCCCACCATCGGAGCTTCTCTTTCATCCTCTTTCCCACCTTTTGTCAAAAGAGCAAGGGGGGAAGCCCCCCTTGCTCTTTCACCTTGAATCTTCGCTTTTTTCTTTCAGCACCCGGTCCAGCAATTCCAGCAGGCCGTCGCTCAGCGTGCGGCGGCGGGCCGGGCGGTGTGCGCCCGAAGCGGCACGCCGCCGCTCCGGCTCCTGCGTCGGGGTTTCTTTTTTGGGCGCTTCGCACCGGGGGAACTGTTCCACCTGCGCGCCCAGCTGCTCCAGGCTTCCCTCGGTTTCTCCCAGCGCGGCATAAATTCCCCTGGTGGCGTTTTGCAGCTGCTGGGCGGCCTGGGCGATCTTCCGGTCCACCTCGTCCAGCTGGCTGCGCAGCAGCAGCACCGAGTCCGCGATCTGCTGCGCGCCCTGCTGCAGTTCCTGCTTTTCCCTGCGCGCCTGCTCAGCCAGGTGGGCCTTGCCCAGCTCCACTTCGCGCTGCGCAGCCTGCTGCTCGCTCTCCAACTGCCGCGCGCACCTGGCCCGCTCCTCTTCCAGCCTGTTGGCCTGCTCGCGTTCCAGTTCCTCCTGTCGCCGGGCAGCCTGCTGCCGCTCCTGCGCTCTTGCCTGTTCGGCCTGCTGTGCCTGGGTGCGGGCCACCTCGATCTCCTGCTGGCGGGTGGCAAGCAGCTCGGTCAGGCGCTGGTTGTCGCTTTTCAGCACCACCGCTTCCTGTTCCTTAGTGAACAGGCGGTTTTTGTATGTATTGGCCGTTTCCTCCAAATGCAGAAGCTGTTCGGCCAGGGCCTTGGCGCGCGTTTCGGCGTCAACGGCCCGCTTTTCTTCCCCGGTGAGCTTGTCGCACACCTCGCGGGTCTTTTCCATCAGCAGATCGTTGTCTGCCCTCAGCCCGTCCAGCTCTTTTTGCAGCTGGGCGGCCTTTTGCTCGTGTTCCTGCTGCTCGGCCAGCGACTTGGCGGCCAGCTCGTCCACATAGGCCAGCACGTCCGCCTTTTTAAAGCCCATGAGCGAGGTTTTGAACTCCCCCGGCTTGCCCTCCGGCATGCGCGCGGCCTCCTTTCCATAATGGGTTCAAGCGGCTGCCCTTACTTGCCGCGCTTGTTCAGCAGACCCATGATCTGGTCAAAATAATCCTTGTCGTCGTCCTCGTCGTCCAGCGGGGCCGGTGCAGGCGCGGCGGATGCCCCGGGGGCGGCCGCGTCGCTGCTGAACACCGGCGTGGGGATGGTGTGCGGCTGCACGGGCGCGCCCGCGCTGGCCGCCGGTGCGGCCGAAGCCCCGTTCGGGGCGTTCTCAAAGCCGGTGGCCACCACAGTCACATGCATCTCGTCCGACAAATTCTCGTCGAACGCGGTACCCCAGATAATGTTCGCGTCCGGGTGGGCCGACTGGGTGATCAGGCTGGACGCCTGTTCCACCTCTTCCAGGCCGATGTCCGGCGAGGAGGTGATGTTGATAATTACGCCCCTTGCCCCCGCGATCGAGGTTTCCAGCAGCGGGCTGGAAATGGCGGCCTTTGCCGCGTTCTCCGCCTTGCCCGCGCCCTTGGCGCTGCCCACACCCATATGGGCGTAGCCGGCGTCCTTCATAATGCTGCGCACGTCGGCAAAATCCAGGTTGATGAAGGCGGGGATATTGATCAGGCTGGAAATGCTTTCCACGCCCTGGCGCAGCACATTGTCCGCCGCCTCAAACGCGTTCATCAGGGTGATCTTTTCCTGGCTGATGAGCTTCAGCCGCTCGTTGGGGATCACGATCAGGCTGTCCACATGCATCAGCAGGGCCGCGATGCCCTGCTCCGCCAGGTTCATCTTGCGGCGGCCCTCAAAGGCAAAGGGCTTGGTCACAATGCCCACGGTCAGAATGCCCAGGTCGTGGGCGACCTCGGCCACCACCGGGGCGGCGCCGGTGCCGGTGCCGCCGCCCATACCGGCGGTGATAAACGCCATCTGCGCCCCCTTCAGGGCGCTGGCAATCTCGTCCTTGCTCTCCTCTGCGGCGCGCTGGCCGATCTCGGGGTCCGCCCCCGCGCCACGGCCCTTGGTAAGTTTGGCGCCCAGCTGCACCTTTTGGGTGGCGCGGCTGTTCAGCAGGGCCTGCTGGTCGGTATTCATGGCAACAAACTCCACGCCCTGAAGCCCGGCGGCAACCATGCGGTTCACCGCATTACCACCGCCGCCGCCCACGCCGATCACCTTAATATTCGTAATATTCTGCATCTCTTCATCGAGAATGAAAGCCATCTTAAAACTTCCCCCTACGTGTTTTATATCCTTGGTTTTGTGTTCAGGGCATAGGTCTGCCACTATATATAAATAAAGCTATTATTAGAATAACAGACTGGGGCCACAAATTCAAGGGGCGCAAGCCATACATTTTGCAGTTTTTTGCGGCCTTTTTGTCGCCGTTTGTGCAAAAGGCGTTCCTCTTGCCGGGCCCCAAAAACGCTCCTGCGGCAGGGCCTTTGGGGCCAAAACAAAGATCTCCCCTCCGGCAGCGCCCCCTTCCCGGCCCTTGCAGATAATTTTTTCCACAAATTCATTTTGTCCACAAGTTGCGGCGTTATGGCGGTACTTCCCCAGCCGGCGGTATCTCTTTCAGGCGGTCATTCACTTGTGCCTGTCCATCGATGAACTAACACAAGTCTACACTTTTTTTGACCGCCCGTCCCGTATATCCAAAAGGTTCGAAATCCCGCTGAAAAACACACTATTTCCACGCTCTCGGATTTGTGGTAGAATGAAAAAAACCGTAAGCCGGCAAGGAGGGCGAGCCATGAAAATGCCAACAGAAAAAATTGATACGGCTATGTTTGCCCCCTGCGGCATGAACTGTTTGGTTTGCTATAAGCATTGTTATCATAAAAAGCCGTGTGCCGGTTGCTTGAACAGCGACATGGGCAAACCGGAACACTGCCGTAAGTGCAAGATAAAAGATTGCATCAAGGGCAAAGGGCTGTCCTATTGTTTTGAATGTCCCGATTATCCCTGCAAGCTGATAAAAAACCTTGAAAAAAGCTACAACAAAAGGTATCAGGCGAGCCTTATGGAGAATAGTGAGTTTGTTCGTCAGCACGGTTTGGAAAGGTTCATGGAGCAGCAGAAAGGGAAATATACTTGTCCCAAATGCGGCGGTATCATTTCTATCCATGACAGAGAGTGCAGCGCGTGTCAAGAAAGCATGAAACAAGCATATAAGGGGGCATGCAGATTGGCGTTGACAATCCAGGAACCCCTAAAAGACCTGCGTGTATGCGGAGGGTGACTATTTCAGCAGCCGGCGGAACAACTGCTGATGGTGTTCTGCAAGCAGACAAAGCTGCACTACAACAAGCTGACAGAGGCGGAAAACAATGGCTGACACGAATTGTCCAAAAATCCGAGTTGGCGAAAAGTTATGTGCCACAAAGGGGTAAGAAAAAATAGACTGTAGGTGAATATAATGTTAGAACTAAGACTGCTAAACGATAATGATATATCGTTAGTTGAAAACTGGCTGAATAGGGAACATGTGAAAAGGTGGTATGAAATACCGCATTTGGGTGTTTCAATTAGTGATTGGATATATGAGTTGAAAGAACGCAACGGAGAATTTCATTGGTTAACACACCTTATTGTACTATCTCAAGGGTGTCCGATTGGATTGTGCCAATACTATAAATGTGAAGATAGCAACGATGAGGATTTTGGAACAATGCCCATATCGGGTTCATACGGGATTGACTATCTGATAGGTGAAGAAGCGTATCTTGGAAAAGGTTTGGGTCGGGAAATGGTGACACTACTTGTGCGTAAAGTGTTCTCGTTTCCAGACGCCCGAAGAATTACCGCCGACATTGACAAAGAGAATAAGGCATCAGAAAAAACGTTATTATCATGCGGCTTTGCATTATTAGATGCTGAAAGTAGTCGTTATATTCTGTGTGCCTAAATAAATTGATTAAAAACTTGAGAATATGTAAAGGTTCTTGACAAGGGCATAATAAAACAGCTGAAAACACAGGTGCCAACCTACAACAAAATGCCGCCATTGGAGACAATGGGCGGCGTTTTTGCGCACATGGGAAAATTGCGGCGGACACTATATGGGCAAGGTGGGATCGTCCTGTCGATGGCATTACTCCACGCACTTCTGGACATTTTGTCCAGAGGCTGACGTATCTCGTCAATATGACCTTGGGGGATAAGGTTGAATACGCGAACTAAAAAAGCGAAGCGTTTGGAAACGAAACATACACGAAATTTGGGGCCGGCCTGTTCCCTTTTATCCCTAAACAAACCACTTGTTTCAAGGTTTTGCGGGTCCGGTTTGGAGGGGGGTGGTATCTTTCTATAGCCTGCCCCTGTTTTGGGCTTCAAAGCGTAACATTTAAGGCTGAAGCGTGGACAATTAGACCCCTGGAGCCCCGCTGCTTTAAGGCTCTGCGGAGCCTTGTCCCGGGGAGGACGAACATCGGCCATTTGCTGAGGATCACGACCCCGGCAGGGATAAGGGGAAGCGCGATAGCGCCGGGGACGCAAAAATAGCAAGTGTTATACGCTTGCCCCGCTTGCCATTAGTGCGCAATCCAATATTTCAACTTATATGCTGGTTTTTTAGACCCCAGACCACCAAAAAAATTGATAATTGACATGTGTGGATGTCCATGTTATCATAATTATACCGCGTTCGGTTTAAATATCAGGAGGAATAATATGTCACGCACCCAGAAAGACTTTGCGCCACGTAAAGAGAAACTGATTCAAATTGCTTTGGATCAATTTCTCAAAAAAGGTTATGAAAATACAACCATCACTGACTTGCAAAAAGCGTTTGGACTCACTAAGGGCGGTATGTACCATTACTTCTCTGGCAAAGAAGAAATACTGGATACTGTAATTGAAAAAGGGATAAGGGATTGGATTGACGAAGTGCGCAATCACATAATTGGGTTGCCGGCGAAAGACAGATTGCTGTATCTGTGTTTCACAGACACAGCGAACAACTTCTCCAGTCAGCTGCTCCAATACAGCAGATCGGGAGATAGCTCAATCGTAACCTATAAGCTGCGGGAACAGCGTATGAAAATGTCGGTTCCGCTGGTGACGGAAATTATTAAACAGTATGTGGACAGCGGGTTTTATACATGTGATTATCCTGAAGAAATAGCGGAAATCCTCTTGATGTTAGCTGTTTCCACCAGTGATCAAATATTTGGCCCCGCCACGGATGAGGATAAGTGGAAGAGGCGAATTGATGCCATGATAACATTGTGGAGAAATTGCGTGCACCCTCCTGAAAGCCATTTGGATGAGTTGCGAGACAATTTGACCCGTTTTTATGAGGATAGTATGACAAGAAGTAACTCGTGAAATTATAACTCACATAAGGAGAATGTCACATGGTACCAAAAGCAAAACTTTGGCACAAGGATTTTACACTGGTCGTGACAGGCCAAATTATCTCGCTGTTCGGCAATGCTGTTCTTCGCTTTGCTCTACCGCTCTATATCTTGGAGCAAAGCGGCTCGCCCGCCCTGTTTGGGCAGGTTTCCGCACTGGCTTTTTTACCTATGATTCTGCTTTCGCCAGTGGGAGGCATGATCGCAGACCGTGTGGATAAACAACGTGTCATGGTTGTCTTAGATTTTATTACCTCCGCTTTGGTTTTTGGCTATATTGCCATAAGTGGTTATTTTTCAGCCATAGCTATTGTAGTCGTGCTGATGATGGCGCTCTATGCCATTCAAGGGGCGTATAGCCCGGCGGTGCAAGCCAGCATCCCATTGCTGGTGGAAGAGAAAAAGTTGGTTCCAGCAAACGCCGCCGTAAACCTTGTAAATTCACTGTCTAATATGCTGGGGCCGGTCATAGGCGGCGTACTTTATGGAACGTTTGGACTTCCCATAGTGCTTATTGTAAGCGCCATATGTTTTTTTCTATCTGCGGTCATGGAATTATTCATTAGAATACCACACAAAAAGCAAGAGTCCACCGGAAACATGTGGGCTACAGTGAAAAAGGATATGGGCTGCAGTCTTTGCTTTATGTTCAAAACAAAACCGATTTTAGCAAAAATTATCTTTATCATGACATTGTTTGAACTGTTTGCAAGTTCAGTACTTATTATCGGTTTGCCAGTGTTGATTACGCAAACATATGCGCTTTCCAGCCAATGGCTAGGTGTGACGCAAGGTGTTATGATGGGTGGGGGATTAGTAGGCGGAGTGCTGGCTGGAGTGCTGGCAAAAAAATTGTCCATTAAAAAAATACACCGATTACTGTTACTGATAGCTCTGTGTTTTGTACCGATTGTGTTAGGACTGCTGTTAGGCGTTTCTGCTATAATTGGCTACAGCATCATTACATCGGCTTGCTTTTTTGCTATGATTGCCGGTGTACTAATGCGCGTGCAGTTGTTTGCGTTCATCCAACAGGTGGTTCCGGAAGAAATAATGGGCAAGGTATTTTCCTGCTTGATGGCAATTATTCTTTGTGCTCAGCCTGTGGGTCAATGGCTTGCTGGCTGGTGTTTTGAGCGTTATGCAGAGTTGCCGTGGGTCGTGTTATTGGCGGCTGTCGCGCTATCCAGTATAGTATCCGTCTATTCCCGCAGTTGTTTCCACAAAATCGAAGTATAGTTTATCTCATCCCAACGAAAGTTTCAGCTAGCGTAACCAGATGCACAAAAAGATTAAATAAAAGGCTGTCCATCACCTCTGGACATTTTGTCCAGAGGTGATGGACAGCCTTGTTTATAAAATCCTTCCGTACAACTCGTTACGCCTTATATCAATAAGGTGTACTTAGTTCCACTCAAAAAACCGAATGTCGCTATTCCAGGATTCTCACTTCATTATCCTCAACGAGTATAGCTTGATTGTCACTAATGATCTTCAATTCCAGGCTGTCAGAATATGCGTTTATAATTTTCATTGCTGCTTTTCCCATTTTCCAATTCTTGTAATGTGGTACTACATAGAAGTCTATCAGCCCCAGTCCAACGTAATCTTTTAAGCCGGGGGCTTTTTCTACACAGTCCATTACGGCAGAGTATCCAATATCAGGGGCCATAACGATTGCCCCTGCAGACTCGCCAATAAATAATTTTCCTTTTTTCACTTCCTGGGTCAGTATCTTGTCGGCTCCAGACTTTCTTAGTTCCTGCAATAGATAAAAGGTGTTTCCTCCCGCAATATATATAATGTCATTCTTTATTAGCGTATTTACGATAGTATCATAAGAAGAAGTGGAGACATCTAATTCTTCAACAACAAGGCCGAGTCTCCTCAAATTCCATTTTCCTATTTTAACAAAGAAACCTAACTTTTCGACGACACTTGCAGTTGGAATATATGTTACAGACTTATTTCTTAAATCTGGTTCTATTTTTTCTAATAATTTAGAGACATTCTGAAACATTGATACTAATAACATTTTCATCATTATATTTCTCTTTTTACACTCCCGTTGCGTCGGGGTCCTTAGTTTCTATTTCTGTATTCATTATATCATCAATGCTTTTTGCATGGAGGAACACGTTTAGTTATAGTAAAAGGTGTACCATACATTAGCATGGCACACCTTTTACTATAACTTTTTCTGCCTTATAATCCTCGTTACACTTTTTTCAACGAGAAAATATTTTTGGGATATTTCTAATATACTCATACCTTCCAAAAAATCTGCGAATATTTGATCATTCCTTCTCTGCAAGATTTCTTTGGTTTCAGTATTAGTTCCCCATCTCTTTTTATTTTGTTTGGGAATATAAATTAGTTCGCCTTCAACATAGGTTTGAATTAGTCTAATTATGTCATCAGGCAAAACTTTCGTTGCTCTTACATAGCCCATTTTAGCACCTCCTAAAAGTTTTTTAGACATTTCAGGATGAGCAAAGGCCATTACCTACTAATGATATTCTTAATTTTATCCGTGTAATAGCCTAT
Source organism: Oscillospiraceae bacterium (assembly GCA_022835495.1). Taxonomy (NCBI): domain Bacteria; kingdom Bacillati; phylum Bacillota; class Clostridia; order Eubacteriales; family Oscillospiraceae; species Oscillospiraceae bacterium. The sequence continues at coordinate 1,495,810 of BQOK01000001.1, read as the reverse complement.
GCTATCTACGGTCAATTCTAAAGCCCATAGAAGTGCCTCCTTTCTCAATATAAGTAAAGTATATTTTACTTATCCCAGAGTGTCAAGAGAGTCCCTATGAGAATACAGAAAATCGAAGGATAGTGCGGGTATAAAGCCCCTACTTTTTAACGCACTTAACGGATTGGCACTACTGGCAAGCAAGGCAGGTATGGCCTTGCCCCAAACCCGCCACTTCTGGACAAAATGGCCAGAAGCCCGGCGTGGGACGGGAGACGGAGCTTTCATATACGCCCTGTCTGCTGATGAAACCGGTCCTACGCTTGCGGCTTTGCGCCCTGTAAGCACAGTTCTGTTTTCCCGCCGCTTCAAATGCCCTTGCCCTCCCTGGCGGTAACGGCATTTTCACGGCAACGCCGACAGAGCGTATAATAGAATACATTACACTTTGCTTCACAAAGTCGTGTGCCAAAGAGGCACCCTTTCAATGCAAAAGACGGGCTGTCAGCTTACCGCCGATAGCCCGTCTTTTGTTGTTACATTCCGCTTGCCGACTACCCAATCTGAATGTTTCTCAATACTTCCTTATTGATTGTCAGCCTTACCCGGGCCCCCTTTTGCCATCCTTCTATTCCTGGCACAGGCGCACCTGCGCCCCCAGATTTGCCAGTGTCCCCGCCAGGTCACCGTATCCCCTGCGGATGTGTTCCACCCCGTAGACCTTTGTTTCGCCCTGGGCGGCCAAAGCCGCCACCACCAGCGCGGCTCCGCCCCGCAGATCCTTTGCCTCCACCCGGGCCGGGCCCAGCGCGCGCACCCCCTCGATCTCCAGCGCACGGCCCGCGCGGGCGGTTTTTGCCCCCAGCGCGTTGAACCCCTCGGCGCAGGCAAACCGGTTCTCAAACACCGTGTCCTCCACCGCGCTGCGGCCCGCGGCGGTAAGCAGCGCCGCCGCCACCACCGGCGCCGCGTCGGTGGAAAAGGCGGGGTACACCCCGGTGTACACCCGGCCCACCCCGCGCAGCCAGCCGACCCGCCGCACCGTCACCGCGTTCGCCGCGGGCTCCACCCGGCAGCCCGCGCGGCGCAGGATTTCCAGCGTGGGGGCAAGCGCCTCAATCTGGCAGTTCTGAATGCGCACCCAGCCGCCCGCGCTGGCCGCGGCGGCCGCCAGCGTGGCCGCCACAATCCGGTCCGGAATGGGCGTGTGCACCGCCCCCCGCAGCTCCCTCACCCCCTGCACCCGGATCATGGGGCTGCCCGCCCCCTCGATGCGCGCGCCGCACCTCTGCAAAAACGCCGCCAGATCCACGACCTCCGGCTCCATGGCGGCGCCCCGCAGCACGGTTTCCCCCTTTGCCAGCACCGCTGCCATCAGCAGGGTTTCGGTGGCGCCCACGCTGGGCAGGCGCAGGGTATAATCTGCGCCGGTGAGGCCCCAGGGGGCGCTCACGGTCAGGGTTTCCCCGCGCCAGTCCACCCGCGCGCCCATCTTGTCGAGCCCATCCAGGTGGATGTCGATGGGGCGCGGCCCCAGCTTGCAGCCGCCGGGCATGGGCATCCGCACCCTGCCGCACCGGTGAATGGCCGGCGCCAGATAGAACACCGAGCTTCGCATCGCCCGGGCCGGGCCTTCCGGCAGCACGCCCGGCGCCTCGGCGCAGCGGCGCACCGCAAGCCCTCTGCCCCGCCACTGGTATTCGCATCCCAGCGCACTCAGGATCACCAGGCTCTGCTGCACGTCCGCAAGCCTGGGCACCTGGGTAAAAAAGCTTTCGCCCTCGCACAGCAGCGCCGCCGCCAGCAAGGGAAGTACACTGTTTTTCGCCGCGGGCACCCGCGCCGCGCCCTCCAAGGGCCGCCCGCCCCGCACCAGGAGATACTCCCCCACAAAAATCGCCCCCTACACAAACATTGAGAAGATAGCCCAATGTATGTTTCGGAGGCGTTTTTTGTGAAAATTGATTGCTTTCCCCTATAAAATCGCTGAAAACCGCCGTCTGCAGCGGCTGGCCCCCGTGCCCCGGGCGGCGTTTCCGGCGGCCATTTTCTGCGCCGCGCTAATACTTCTCCTGCACCGCCTGCCGGCTCACCGAGAGCACGATCCCCATCTCCCCCAGCAGCATCATCAGGCTGGTGCCGCCCGAAGAAAAGAAGGGCAGGCTGATGCCGGTGTTTGGGATGGTGTTGGTCACCACCGCGATGTTCAGCACCGCCTGCAGCACCACCTGCACCGTAAACCCCACGGTCAGCAGCGCGCCGAATTTATCCGGCGCCTTCAGCGCGATGGAAATCCCCCGCAGCAGCAGCAGCATGAACAAAAGGATCACCAGGCACGCGCCCACAAACCCCAGTTCCTCGCACACGATGGAAAAGATAAAGTCGTTCTGCGGCTCCGGCACGTACAGGTATTTCTGGCGGCTGTTGCCAAGGCCCAGCCCCGTGGCTCCCCCTGAACCAATGGCATACAGGCTCTGAATGGTCTGGTGCCCGTCGCCCAGCGGGTCCGCAAAGGGGTCCAGCCAGCTGTTCAGCCGGTCCGCGGCGTAGGGCACAAGGTCGGGCAGAAAGATCAGGGCCGCGGCCACCGCGGCCACGCCGCCCCCTGCCGCCATGCCGAACCAGCGCAGGCCTGTTCCCCCCACAAACATCAGGATCGCCCCAATGCCGAAGATCAGCAGCGTGCCCGAAAGGTGCGGTTCCAGCAGCATCAGCACCGCCAGGCCACCCAGGATCACCGCAAAGGGCACCACCCCCACCGAGAACTTTTTCATCTTCTGGTGGTTCAGCGAAATGATATGGCTGAACACCAGGATCACCGAAAACTTTGCGATCTCGCTGGGCTGCAGGGTCCCAAGGCCCGGCAGCACGATCCAGCGCTTGCAGCCGTTGTATTCCGGCATAAAAAGCACCAGCACCAGCAGCACCACCGATACCCCCAGCATGGGCCAGGCCAGCTTGTGGTAGATGTGATAATCCACCCGGCTGGCAGCGTACATGGCCGCAATGCCAATGGCTGCAAACAGCAGCTGGGGCCGGATAAACGCATAGCCGTTGCCCCGCCGGTACATGGCCACCGCGTAGCTTGCGCTGAACAGCATCACCAGCCCAAAGGCCACCAGCGCCAGCACCAGCACCAAAAACGGAAGGTCCAGCGGGGGCTGGTCGCCGCCCAGCAGCCTTGCCAGCTTTCCGGCGCTTTTTTGGGTGGCTGCCGCCGCGCCCCCGCCCGCCGCGGCCGGCGCCTTCCTTTTTCTTCTGAACGCCACGGGCGTTCCCCCTTTCCCCTCATATCCTTATCAGTGTGCGCAATGCGGGGGCCGCTTAATCCGGGATCATCAGCACATCCTCGTCCGCCGGCACCGTGTAGTCATAAAATGTCACCGTTACCAGCGCGCCCTGGGGCAGCCGCTCCCCCTCGGGGCTGCTCTGGGCCACCGCCACCGCCCCCTCCATATTGGCAGGGCCCTCGGCCTTGATGTTCAGCCCCGCTGCGTGCAGCAGGCTGGTGGCCTCGGCCAGCGTCATGCCGGTGGCCGCCGGCACCGTGGTCACGGCCTGTTCCAGCCCCTCCTCGCTGTAAAGCAGCACGGTGGAACCGCGGGTCAGGCTCTCTCCCTCGGCGGGGTACTGGCTCACCACCAGGCCGCCACTGCCCACCACCTTGGCGGCAAAGCCGCTGTCCTGCAGCTCGGCTGCGGCGGCCTCCAGCGTGCGGCCCACCTCGCCCGGCACCTGCGCCTCCAGGCGCTGCTGTTCCTCCGGGGTGTACTGGCGCTGCACGCCGTAATATTGCAGCGTGTCCTCAATCACCTGGGCCGCCACCGGGGCGGCCAGCGCGCCGCCCGAGGTGGTAAAGCTGTGGGGTTCGTCCAGCGCGATCAGCACCGCGATCTTGGGGTCGTCGGCCGGGGCAATGCCCACAAAGCTGGCAATGCGGGCCTCGGCGTTCTCCGAGTCCAGCTTTTGGCTGGTGCCGGTCTTGCCGCCCACCCGGTAGCCCGCCACATAGGCGTTCTTGCCGCTGCCGCCGTTCACCACCCCCTCCATCAGTTCGCACATGGTGGCGCTGGTCTCCGGGCGGATGACCTGCCGCTTCACGGTGGGCTCCATCTCGCTCACCACCCGCCCGTCCGCGTCGGTGATCTTTTCCACGATATAGGGCTGCATCAGCTTTCCCCCGTTCACAATGGCGGACACGGCGGTGATCATCTGAATGGGGGTGATCTTGCTGGACTGGCCAAAAGCGCAGCTTGCCAGCTCCACCGGGCCCATGCGGTCCGCGGTGTAAAACTCGCTCTTTTTGGGTTCTGCGGGCAGGTCGATGCCCGTGGCGCCCTGCAGCCCAAAGGCCGCGAAGTAGTCGCAGAAGCCGTCCTTGCCCAGCCGCTGCCCGATCTGGATAAAGCTCTGGTTGCAGCTGTTGGCCAGCGCCTGCGCCACCGTCTGGCTGCCGTGGCTCCTGTGGTTGGCGCAGTGAAACGGGATGCCCGCCACCAGGTAAGCCCCGCCGCAGTGGAACGAGCTGGAAGGGGTCACCGCGCCCGCGTCCAGCGCGGCCGAACAGGTAATCAGCTTAAACACCGAGCCCGGCTCGTACAGATCGCTCACGGCCTTGTTGCGCCACTGGGTCTGCTGGGCCAGCTGCAAAGCCGCCTTGCGCTCCTCGCCCTCCAGCGCGTCCACCTGGGCGCGCACATTCGCGTCCGCAATCACCCGAGGCTCGTTGGGGTCATAGTCCGGCTTTGTTGCGATCGCCAGAATCCGGCCGGTGTCCACCTCCATCACAATCCCAATGGCCCGGGCCGCCACATTGTGCTCCTTCACCGCATAGTCCAGGTATTTTTCCAGGTAGTGCTGCACGCTGGATTCAATCGTGAGCTGCAGGCTGTTGCCCTGCACCGGCGCAATGTAGGTGTCATAGTCTGTGGGCATATCGTAGCCCCAGGCGTTCTTGGCGCTCAGCACCCGCCCGTCCGTGCCCTTCAAAAAGCTGTTGTATTTCAGTTCGATGCCCGCCAGCCCGTCGTTGTCCACATTCGTGAACCCCAAAAGCGAAGCGGCAAAATCCCCCTGCGGGTACCAGCGCTTGGTATCCTCCAGCAGCACGATCCCCTGCCAGCCGCCCTCCACGCAGGCCTGGCGCACCGCGTCCGCCTTTTCCTTGGGGGCGCGCCGCAGGATGAGCTTGTCGTTGCTTTTGCGGTCGTTCAGCTTTGCGAACACATCCTCATAGTCCAGCTCCAGGATCTCGGCCAGCGCGCGGCTGGCCGGCTCCACATGTTCGTCCGCCATCTCCCGGGGCAGCGCCCGGATGGTCCAGCAGGTGGCCGATACCGCCAGCGCTTCACCCGCCGCGTCCAGAATGTCCCCCCGGGGGGCCGGCACCACACTGTCCCGCAGCTGCTGGCCGCTGGCCCTGCCCGCGTAAAAATCGTATTCCGTGACCTGCAGCTGCCACAGCCGCAAAATCAGGACCCCAAAGCAGACCAGTGCGAAAAATCCCGCCACCAGGCGGGTGCGCACCTTCATGCCCCGGTCCTGTGCGGCGCGGGGTGTTTTTTGCATAAAAATCCCCCTTCCCGCTTCATTACTATGAAGGGAAAGGGGGATGATATGTTGAAAGATGTGTGAAATACCGGTTCAGCGCCGTTTGAAAAGCAGTGCCGCGGCCACGCACGCCGCCGCCAGCACCGCCAGGGCCGCCGGCGCCGAGCGGGTCAAAAGCAGCACCGCAGCGCCCAGCGCCGCACACAGGCCGAAGCCCCAGCCGCGCCGCGCCTGCCCATCTTCCTGCTGCCGGGCCGGGCCTTCCCGCGCCGGGTCAGGCTGCCGCTGCCCCTCCGTGTTTTCCGGCAGCGCGCTTCCGGGCTCCTCCAGCGGCGGCGGCTCGTTGCGCCAGGCCTGTTCCTCCGGGGTCAGCGGCCGTTCCGGTTCTTCCGGCCGCTCCTGTGCCGCCGGGGTGCCGGGGGGCACCGCCTGCTCCGCGCCGCCGGAGGCGGCCTGCGCTGCGGAAAAATCGAACTGCTGGCCGCTCTCCTGCTCGCCCCGGCCAAGGCTCAGCTCGGCCCCGCGGGCGCGTTTTTGCTCCTGCTGATACTCCTCCAGCGCCTCCTGCTCGGCAGCGCGGGCCGCCTGGCGCGCGCGCTGCGCCGCAGCCGCCCGCCCCTTTTCGGCGGCGGGCGTTCCGTCCGCGGCGCGCACAGGGGCTTTCTCCTCTCTCAGCACTGCCGCTCTGCCGGCGTTGCGCCGCGCATACTGCATCGCCGCGTCAAACGCCTTGTGCAGCGCGTCAAACCCCTCCGGGTCTTCCTCCGGGTGACAGGTTTTGGTTTTCTCCGCATAGGCATGGCGGATGGCTGTTTTATCCGTGGTCGGCCCAATCCCCAGCAGTGACCAAAAGCTCATGATTCTTCATCCTCATCGAAAAAATCCTCGCCGAAGCTGAAGCCCTCCAGCGAAAGGCCCGCCTCCACCCGGTCCAGCAGGCCCTGGCAGCGCTTGCGCACCCGCAGGATGCGCGCCGGCTCTTGGCTGCGCAGCGCCTCGCCGAAGGCCTGCGCCGCCTGGGCAATCACGTCCCGCGTTTCGCCCAATGCCTCTTCCCACAGGCGCTCGGCCCGCGCCAGCACCAGGCGGTTTTCCTCCTGGTCGCGGGGGTGGATTTTAAGGCCCTGCAGCTGGGCCAGCCGCTTTTTGGCCTCCGCCTCGGTCATGCCGCTGCCCCTGCCCACCAGCACGGTGCTGATGGTTTTTTGGGTGGAAAGGCTCTTGGCCTCCACCTCCAGAATCCCGTTGATATCGTAAGTAAAGCGCACCGCCGCGCCCTCCTTGCCCGCCGGGGCCGGGGGCACGGGCAGGTCCAGCTCGCCCAGCTTCAGGTTGTCCCTGCAATACATGGCGTCGCCCTGGTACACCTGGATCCGCAGGCGGTCCTGCCCGTTGGAAACGGTGTAGTAATTTTCCACCTTGCTGGTGGGCAGGGCGCTGTTGCGCTCAATGATCGGGCTCATCAGCAGGTTGTCCTCATCCGTGGGGTTGTGCACTCCCACCCCCAGCGTAAAGGGGCAGATGTCGGTGAGCACCATCTCCTTCAGGTTTTCCTCCCGCGCCTTCATAGCCGCATACAGCCCCGCGCCCTGGGCCACCACCGTGTCCGGGTGCCCGGCGTCCAGCAGCTGGCTGCCCAAAAGGTGGTTCAGGTACTGGCGCACCACCGGCATTTTGCAGCTGCCCCCCACCGGCACCACGCCCTTCAGCTCCTCCGCGGAAATCCCGCTGTCCTTCAGGGCCTTTTGCAGCGGGGCGCGCATGCGGCTGAACAGGGTGGCGGCCCCCTCAATGAGCTTTTGCCCCGTAAGCCCCATCGAGCCCTCCAGCCCGGGCAGGTCCAGCACCATCATCGCCATGGGCGACTCGGTCAACGTGCGCTTGCATTGCTCTGCCTGTGCCAGCAAAATGGCCTTTTTCTCCGGGGGCAGCCCGCCGTAGTCAATGCCGTTCTGCTGGCAGTACATGTGGGCGATGGCCGCGTCAAAATCGTTGCCGCCAAGCTGGTTGTCACCGCTCACGGCCAAAATGTTCACCACGTTTTCAAAGCAGTCCACCACCGAAACATCCAGTGTGCCGCCGCCAAAATCATACACCAGAAACGCGGCGTCCCCCTGGGCGGGGTCATAGCAGGCAAGGGCCGCGGCGCTGGGCTCGTTGATAAGCCGGTCCACCTTCAATCCCGCCAGCATGCCGGCCCGCTTGGTGGCCGCGCGCTGCCGGTCGGTAAAGTAGGCGGGCACGCTCACCACAGCCTCTTCCACCGGCTCGCCCAAAAAGGCCTCCGCGTCCTCCTTCAGGCGGCGCAGCACCAGCGCCGAGAGCTCCTCTGGGCTGAACAGCTTCTGGTCCAGCAAAAATTGCCGGGTGGTTCCCATGCTGCGCTTAAAGGCGGCGGCCGTGCGGCCGGGGTGGGTGATGAGCCGCTCCTTTGCAGCCTGCCCCACCAGCACGGTGCCGTCCTCGTCCATGCTCACCACGCTGGGGGTCAATACCTCGCCGAAGGCGTTGGGGATCAGCTGGCAGCGGCCGCCCCGATACACAGCCGCCAGGCTGTTGGTGGTTCCAAGATCAATGCCAATAATGGGCATAACGTATGTTCAAACCTCTCTTTGTTTAATGCTGTGCAGTAAAAATTTATACGCGCCGGAGCCTATTCCAGGCCGATCTGCGCCGCGTATTCCTCAATGAGTTCCCGCTCCAGGAAAGGGGTCTTCTCGCCCATGCGGTCCCGGTAAGCCTCGTGCCCCTTGCCGATCACCGCGATCAGATCGCCCTCCCGGGCGTGGTCCAGCGCATAGTGGATGGCCTCCAGCCGGTCCGGGATCTCCACGTACGGCACGTCCGCCCGGCCCTGGGCAATGCCCACCTTGATGTCGGCAATGATATCCTCCACCCGCTCAAAGCGGTTGTTGTCCTCGGTCAGGATCAAAAAGTCCGCCATTTTGCTGGCCACCTCGCCCATGCCGTAACGGCGCAGGCGGCTCCGGTCGCCTCCGCAGCCAAACAGCACCACCAGGCGTTTGGGGTGGTACGCCCGCAGGGTGGACAGCAGATTCTCAGCGCCCGACTCATTGTGGGCAAAATCGATCAGCACGGTGAACTTTTTGCTCACCGGCACAATTTCCACCCGGCCCTTTACCGTCAGGCGCTCCAGCCCTTCCAGAATCGCCTTCCGCTCCAGTCCCAGCACCCGGCCCACCGCAATGGCGGCCAGGCTGTTGTAAACGGTGAATTCGCCCGGCATGTTCACCTTTACGTCCATCGTTTCCGTGCCCGTCACCCGGTAAGAGATGCCCAAAAAATGTTCCGAGCGTTCCAGCCGCATGTCCGTGCCCTGAAACTCCACCCCGTCGTGCATTCCATAGGTCACCAGCCGGCAGGTGTGCCCCGCCAGCAGGGTGTTGCAGTTTTTGTCGTCCCAGTTCACCACGCCCACGTCGCACCGGCGGAACAGCTGCCCCTTCCAGGCCCGGTATTCCTCAAAGCTGGCATGCTCGCCCGGGCCGCCGATGTGATCCGGGTAAAGGTTGGTGAACACGCCCACATCGTAATGGATGCCGGTCACCCGGTCCATCATCAGCCCCTGGCTCGACACCTCCATCACCACGCTGTCGCATCCGGCCGCCAGCATCTCGCTGAACATCTTCTGCAGCTCATAGCTCTCCGGGGTGGTGTTGATCAGGGTGTGGCCCACCTGGCCGTAGGCCACGCCGTTTGTTCCAATGATCCCGCAGCTGCGCCCCGCGGCCAGCATCACCGAGCGGATCATGTGGGCGGTGGTGGTTTTGCCCTTGGTCCCGGTCACCCCGATCATGGTCATGCGCTTTGCAGGGTTGCCGAAAAAGTTGCAGCTCATCAGCGCCAAAGCCCGCCGGCTCGAGGGCACCTGGATCACCGTCACCCCCTGGGGCGTCTCCTCCAGCTTGTGCTGGATCACCAGCACCCCGGCGCCGCTGGTCACCACGTCGGCGGCGTAGTCGTGGCTGTCGCGGGTGGTCCCCACAATGCACACAAAGGCTACCCCGATCTGTACCTTGCGGGAATCGTACACGATGTCCCGCACCTCGGTGGAAAGATCCCCCTGCACCAGGGTGTACTCCACACCCTCCAAAAGCTGTTCCAGTTTCATTCAATAGCCCCCCTCTTTGCCTTGTTTATCGCTTTACAAAGTACTCGTCGTACCAGGTAAGGAACATGAATACGCACCAGATCTGGCGCCAGTTGTCCCGCTTGCCGCTCACGTGCTGATCCAGCAGCTTTTCCAGGCGCTTTGTGTTGAAGAACTGCGCCGCCGCCTCGCTGGTGAATGCCCGGCGCACAATGGCGGCGTATTTTTCCTGCCGCAGCCAGGCCCGCACCGGCACGGGGAAGCCCAGCTTTTTTTTGTCGGCCGTCTTTTCTGGGATCTCCCGCGCCGCGGCGCCCCGCAGCGCCAGCTTTGTGTTTGCGGCGCTGGCCCTGCATTCCACCGGGATACGGCGCGCCGTCTCAAACACCTCTTTGTCCAAAAAGGGCACCCGCAGCTCCAGGCTGTTGGCCATGCTCATCTTGTCGGCCTTCAGCAGGATATCCCCCACCATCCACAGGTGCAGGTCGGTGTACTGCATCCGGGTCACCGGGTCCTGGCCTTTCGTCTTTTCAAAATACGGGCGGGAAAGGTCGGTGGGCTTCACCCTCCCGGTGTAGCGGCGCAGCAGCTTTTTTTTCTGCCGCTCCCCCAAAAGGTTTGTGTTGCCGATGTAGCGCTCCTCCAAAGGCTTTGCGCGCCGCACCAAAAAGTTCACGCCCCGCACCGGAGGCAGCTTTTCCGCCGCCCAGCCCACCGCGCGCCGCAGCGCCGCGGGCACCCGGTCATACCAGCTCACGGTAAAGGGCTCTTTATAAATGTTATAGCCACCAAAAAACTCGTCGGCCCCCTCGCCCGAAAGGCACACCTTCACCTGCTTTGCGGCCTCCCGGTTCACAAAATACAGCGCCACGCTGGCCGCGTCGGCCAGGGGTTCGTCCATGTGGTACTGGATCTTGGGCAGGTTCTGCCAATACTCCTCCGGCTCAATGCGGTAGGCGTAGTTTTCCACCCCCAAAAACTTGCTGAACCCGGCGGCGTAATCCGTTTCGTCGTACTGCTTGTCGGCAAAGCCCACGGTAAAGGTCTTATCCACATGGGCCAGGTGGGCCATATAGCTGGAATCCACGCCGGACGAGAGGAACGAGCCCACCTCCACGTCGCTGATCTTGTGGGCCGCCACGCTCTCTGCCATTTTATGTTGGATCTCGGTCTCCCAGTCCTCCAGCGTGCGGCTGCCGTCCGGCTCAAAGCTTGGCTCCCAGTAGCGGCGCACGCTCACCTCGCCGTCCTTCCAGCGCAGGAAGTGGGCGGGCGGCAGCTTTTTCACCCCCTCAAAAAAGGTGTTCTCCCCCGGCGAATACTGGTAGGTGAGATACAGCTCCAGCTGGTCCTCGTTGAGCTTTTTTTCAAACCCCGGGTGAGGCAAAAAGCTCTTGATCTCGCTGCCGAACAAAAATTCGCCCCGCCCGTTCTGGTAATAGTAAAGGGGCTTGATGCCAAAATGGTCCCGGGCGCAGAAAAGGCTCTTGTCCTTTTCGTCCCACAGGGCAAAGGCAAACATGCCCCGCAGCCGGGCCAGCATCCCCTCGCCCCACTCCTCGTAGCCGTGCAGCAGCACCTCGGTGTCCGAGTGGTCGGTGGCAAACACGTGCCCCGCCTCTGCCAGTTCCCCCCGCAGCTCCATAAAGTTATAGATCTCGCCGTTGAACACAACGGCCAGGGTCTTATCCTCGTTGAACATGGGCTGGGTGCCGCCCGCAAGGTCGATGATCGAGAGCCGCCGGTGCCCCAGGGCCACGCCATCGGCGTAATATTCGCCCGCGCCGTCCGGCCCCCGGTGGGCAATGGCGGCGGTCATGGCCTTCAAGATCTTTTGTTTATCGCTTCTGTGGCCGGTAAAGCCTGTAATTCCACACATACGCTCTCTTTTCCCTTCCCTGTCGGCGTTTTTTCCCAAAAGGGTGCAAAACCCCAATATGTAGTTTATTATACTACAATATTGCCCAGTTTAAAAGGGGGCCGCCCGGTTTGACAACCCCGCCCCGAAAGAAGTAAAATAAGCAGGAATACAAAAGCAAGGGATGGATGAAGCGATATGGCAGATTTTCTTCCGGTGCTCCTGGGCAGCGATGCGAACGTTTACGGCATGGCCCGCAGCTTTTACATGGAATACGGCGTCACCAGCCTCGCCATCGGCAAGGGCCGCCTTGCTCCCACCGCCAACTCAAAGCTGGTGCAGATGGCCGTGGTGGAGCCCGGGCTGGAAAACGACGAGGTGTTCCGCCGCACCCTCACCGGCTTTGCGGCCGCCCACCCCGGCAAAACCCTTGTGCTGGTGAGCTGCGGCGACAATTACACCGGCCTGATGGCCCGCAGCCGCGCGGCGCTGGAGCCCTTTTATAAGTTCGCCTGCCCCACCCCTGAGTTAGTGGAACAGCTGGACACCAAGGAATTTTTCTACCATGCCTGCCGGGCGCACGGCCTGTCCTATCCCCAGACCTTCGGCTGCACCAACCAGAACTACAAGACCGTGGAGCTTCCCTTCGCTTTCCCCTGCATCATCAAGCCTTCCAACAGCGTGGCTTACTGGAACTGCCGCTTCCCCCACAAAAAAAAGGTCTTTGTCGCCTACAGCAAGGAAGAATTCAACGCCATCACCGCCGCCATCTACTCCTCCAGCTATCAGGACAACCTGGTGCTCCAGGAATACATCCCCGGCGACGACAATTGCATGCGGGTGCTGAACTGCTATTCCGGCCTGGACCACAAGGTAAAGCTCATGGCCCTAGGCCGCCCCCTGCTGGAGGAACAAACCCCCGAGGGCATCGGCAACTACGCCGCCATCCTCTCCATCAAGGACGAAGAGCTGATGCAGCGCATGAAGGCCTTCCTCGAGGATGTGGGCTGGGAGGGCTTTTCCAACTTCGACATGAAGTACGACGCGCGTGACGGCCAGTATAAATTGTTCGAGATGAACCCCCGCCAGGGGCGCTCCAGCTTTTTTGTCACCGCCAGCGGCTACAATCTGGCCAAATGGCTGGTGGAGGACGTGGTGGAGCACAAGCCCCAGGGCCTCACCATCGCCGACGCCGAGCATCTGTGGATGATCGCCCCCGCGGGCATCCTGCGGCGTTATTTAAAGGACGAGGCGCTTTTGGCCGAGGCAAAGCGCCTGATGCGGCAGGGCAAGGTAAGCCACCAGCTGTTCTGCAAAGAGGACGCGGGCCTCAAACGCCGGGTGTGGTATATCAAAAACCAGCTCAACAACTTCCGCAAATACAAGCGCTATTTCGGCAACAAGGGCCTGGTGGACTGACGCCCCGCGGGGCCGGCTTCAAACCTACAAAAAAGGAGCAGCTATGTGTGGATTCGTGGGCTTTGCCAGTGCAAAGCATAACGCCGAAGAGGCAAAAAAGACCGTCAAGGCCATGGCCGACCTGATCGCCCACCGCGGGCCGGACGGCGAGGGCTTTTATGTGGACGACCGGGCGGCCCTGGGGCACCGGCGGCTTTCCATCATCGACCTTGCGGGCGGCGCCCAGCCCATGTTCAACGAGGACGGCAGCCTTGTGATCGTCTACAACGGCGAAGCGTACAATTTTATGGAGCTTCGCGGGCAGCTCATCGCCGCCGGGCACACCTTCGCCACCCAGTCGGACACCGAGGTCCTGCTGCACGGCTACGAGCAGTGGGGCAAGGACCTGCCCGCAAAGCTCCGGGGCATGTTCGCCTTCGTCATTTGGGACAAAACCACCGGCACCCTGTTCGGCGCGCGGGATATCTTCGGCATCAAGCCCTTTTATTACTACCAGAACGAACAGGGTGAGCTTTTATTCGGCAGCGAGATCAAGAGCTTTTTGCCCCACCCGGGCTTCAAAAAAGAGCTCAACGAGGAGCGCCTGCCCGAGTACCTCTCCATCGAGTACATCCCCAACGAGGAAACCATGTTCAAGGGGGTGTACAAGCTGCCCGGCGCCCACATGTTCACCTGGCGCGCCGGCAGCCTGGAAATCGAGCGCTACTACAACATCGCCTATCACATCGACGAGGGCAGGACCCTCGCCGAGTGGGAGGCCGCCATCACCGAGACCTTTTCCAACAGCGTGGCCGCGCACCAGATCGCGGATGTGGAGGTCGGGTGCTTTTTGTCCTCCGGCGTGGATTCCAGCTTTGTGGTAAACGAGGTCGCCAAGGGCACCCCCAGGGTGAAAAGCTTCAGCGTGGGCTACGAGGAAGAAAAATATTCCGAGCTTCCCTACGCGCAGGCGTTCAGCCAGGAGATCGGGGTCCCCAGCATCGCCAACAAGGTGAGCGCCGACGAATTTTTCCAGGCGAACAAGACCATCCAGTGGTACCTGGACGAGCCCATGCCGAACCCCAGCGAGGTGCCGCTCTATTTTCTCACCCAAAATGCCGCCAAATATGTAAAGGTGGTACTCTCGGGCGAGGGGGCCGACGAATTGTTCGGCGGCTATCCGCTTTACTGTGCGGGCCGGCATTTCAGCGGCTATGCAAAGCTGCCCCGCCCGCTGCGCAAAGCCGCCGCGGCGCTGGCCAAAAAGCTGCCGGATTTCAAGGGCAAAAACTTCGTCCTGCGCGGCGCGCAGGAGCCCTGGCAGCGCTGCATGCGGGCCAATTACGTGTTCGCCACCCCCGCCGAGCGGGACAAATACCTCAAAAAGCACTACCACGACAAAGCCCCCGAGGAGTTTTTCAAACCCTATTTCGACCAGGTGCGGGGCCTAGACGAGCCCACCCAGCTGCAATGGGTCGATATGCACACCTGGATGCTGTACGACATCCTGCTCAAGGCCGACCGCATGAGCATGGCCAACAGCCTGGAGCTGCGGGTGCCATTTCTCGACAAAGAGATGCTGGAGCTTGCGCTCTCCATCCCCAGCCGCTACCGGGCCGGCAAAACCGAAACCAAGATCGCCCTGCGCCGCGCGGCGCTGGGGCAGCTGCCCGAAAGCGTGGCAAAGCGCAAAAAACTGGGCTTCCCGGTCCCCCTGAACGACTGGCTGCGCCAGGATAAATACTATCAGATGGTGCGCCAGGCGTTCGAGGGCGAGATCGCCGGGCAGTTCTTCAACGTGCCCGAGCTCCTGCGCCTTCTGGACGAGCACAAGGCCGGCAAAAATGGCGGCATGACCAAGATCTGGAGCTTTTACAGCTTCATTCTGTGGTACGAGCAGTTTTTCGTCCTGCGCTGAGCGCCTGGAACGCAAACCGGCTTTTTCCTGTGCGCAAAGCCCTGAACCCTTCCATGCTGCAGCGGCATAGCAGCTTTCGGCACGGCTCTATCGCCTTGCCCTCCCCCCAAAAGCGCTGTGAAACATCTCCAAAACAGAGCGGGCGGCCCCTAGGGGGCCGCCCGCCTTATGTTTCCCTCTCCTCAAAGCCCCGCACCTCTTCCAGCAGCTGGCTGCGCTTGGTCACGTCGGCTTTTTGAAAAATGTTGTGCAGGTGCACCTTCACCGTCCCCAGCGAGATGCACAGCGCCTCGCTGATCTCCTGGTTGGTGCGCCCCGCGATCACCTGTTCCAGGATCTCCCGCTCCCGGCCGGTCAGGTCGTACGCCGCGGCAAACCGCTCAGCGGGCGTGGGCTTCACCCCTGCGCCGGGGGCTGCGGTCAGCAGCTCCTGTCTGCGGCCGGTGTAGGCAATGCCCGCAAAGGCCATCACAATGCTCATCACTTCCAAAAAAAACCGCCGCTGGCTGATGATATTCAAAAGGCTCGAAAGGCTCACCTGCGGGAATACATACCACAGCGCGTACTCCACCCCGGAAAGCGCCATCATCACCCCGCAGCCCCAGCACAGCCTGCGCCAGCCCCGCCGTTCGCCCTCGGGCACCGCCGGCCCCGACCGCGCCCCCGCCAAAAACATCTGCCCCGCGCCGATGGCGATCAGCAGGGTGTTCTGCGCCACCGCCAGCACCGGGTTTTCCTGCCCGGCCGCCGCGGCGGCGGCCATGCACATCGAGAACACGAACCACCAGATGCAGGGCGTATACCCCACCTCCAGCCCCCGCAGGTGGTGCGAGATCATGTAGTAGCTGAAAATGATCGCCATGTTCACCCCCACCGCCAAAAAGGTGCTGGGCGCAAACACGGTGCTGTAGCTGGCCGAAAGCTTGTCCACAAACTCGGCCAGATAATACAGCATGTCGTCCACAATAAACACAAGGAACATGATCATAAGCCAAAAATCCAGCTTGCGGCGGCCCTTGCGCCACAAAAAGCCGAACCCCTGGGCGTTCATCGCAAACAGCAAAATAAGCAGGATGTTGTAAAAAAAGATCGCCACTTCCATCCCTTGCTCCCCCTTTCACTGCGCGCGTGCCAGACTCGTGTTATATTATACTATAAACCGCCCCCCGGGGCAATCGACACAGGGCACAAGTTTTCGCTTCGACAAATTTTGCATTTGGTCATTTTGCTGTACACCTTGCACAATTCGATCCGCATTTTATTTTGCAATCTGTTTAAGGTTTATAAAGATATAACCCTAAAAGCGTCAAAGTTATAGCAAAGTTTATTGAAAAGCCGCCGCCAAAAGCGCTATAGTGAGGGCACAGAAAGCGCGGGGCCCGCCCCGGCTTTTCGCTTTTGGCAAAGCAGCTCTGCCGTGGTATCGGGGGCAGGCTGATTGTGAATTTTGACGTGAGGTGAAATGAAACATGTCCGAAACAAATCAAGCGCCCGCCGCGGCAGTGGATACCAGCCGCGAGCTCGGCACAAAACCCGTCGGTCAGCTATTCTTAAAGTATAGCCTGATCACCCTGGTCGGCATGGCCGCCCAGATCATCATGGTCATTCTGGAAGGCATCATCATGGGCAACGGCCTGGGGGCCCACGGTCTGGCCGTCATCAGCATCATCATGAGCATCGAAACCCTGAACCTTGCCCTGGGCGGCGCCCTGGGCTTCGGCGTTTCCACCCTGGCCGGCGTGCGGCTGGGCAACGGCGACAAAGAGGGCGCGGCCAAGGCGTTCAGCCAGGGCTTCTGGTTCAGCGCTTACTTCATTGTGGCAGTTTCCGTGCTGTTTGCGGTCTTTGCGCCCCAGCTCGCCGGCTTTTTGGGTGCAACCCCGGACCTCATGGCCGACACCACCCTCTTTATCCGCCTGTTCATGATCCTTTATCCCTTCTGCATCCTGGGCCAGATGCTCTGCTCCATGGCCCGTGTGGATGAAAAGCCGGGTCTTGCCACCTGGGCCGCCACCGGCAGCGCCGTGCTGGCCATCGCCTATCTGTACTTTGCCGTGTTCATCATGCACTGGGGCGTGGCCATGACCGCGTTCTACTACGGCATCTCCATCGGCGCCTGGTTCCTGGTGATCTTCTACTTTGTGGGCAAGGGCGGCAGCAAGGTGTTCAAGGTCCGCAAGGCCGACATGAAGCTCGACTTCTCC
Organism: Oscillospiraceae bacterium; assembly: GCA_022835495.1. Taxonomy (NCBI): domain Bacteria; kingdom Bacillati; phylum Bacillota; class Clostridia; order Eubacteriales; family Oscillospiraceae; species Oscillospiraceae bacterium. The sequence continues at coordinate 1,478,792 of BQOK01000001.1, read as the reverse complement.
ATCGTAAAAGAGGTCGTAAAGCTGGGCCTGCCCATGTTCCTGGTGCAGGCGGCCACCAGCGTGTACACCATCGTGGTGAACAACTCCCTGGGCAGCTACGGCGGCGACCTGAACATCGCCGCGTTCTCGGTCATCAACGGCTATGTGGTCTACATGATCACCATGGTCTGCACCACCGCCACCTACGGCCTGCAGCCCGTGGCCAGCTACAACTACGGCGCGGGCAGCTACAAGCGGCTGCGCAAGCTGCTGAGCTTCTCCATGCTCACCACCTTCGGCGCGCTGGCCGTGTGCTGCGGCGTGTTCGCCCTGTTCTCCGGTCCCGTGTGCACCCTGTTCTGCGGCGGCGACGTGGAGCTGGCAGCCCTCGCCACCAGCTGCACCCGCATCGTGCTGCTGGGCTGCTCCTTCGGGCTGATGGCCCAAATGATGTCTACCTACTTCCTCAGCGTGGACAAGATCCTCCTCTCCAACATCATGGGCGTGTGCCGCTACCTGTTCTTCGCCATTCCCGCCGTGCTCATCATGAGCCGCACCCTGGGCATCACCGGTGTGTGGTGGGCGCAGCCCGTGGGCGATATCTGCACCTTCCTGTTCACCCTGATCTTCATCGTGTATGAATTCCGGCGCCTGGGCCGCATCATCAAAAAAGAGGAAAATCCCGTGGAGGCCTGACCTCCCCCCTTTCCCATCCACCCCGCGGCAGCCGCCCCCCGCGCGGCGGCTGCCGCCTTTTTTGACAAGGAGAAAAAACATGGCTGCTGATCTGATCTTAAAAAGCAACGCCATCTTTGCCTCCACCGGCGACGATACCTTCGCCGGCGCGGTGGCGGTGCAGGGCAACAAGATCGTATATGTGGGCCCCGCCGAAGGGGCCGAGGCGTTTAAGGGCCCCGATACCCGCGTGCTGGATCTGGGCGACAAGATGGTCGCCCCCGGCTTTCACGATTCCCATCTGCACTTTTTCCAATCCGCGATGTACCGCAGCCCCTACGTGGTCTTCTGCGAGGGCCGCAGCGAGCAGGAGTGTGTAAACGCCCTGGAGGCGGTGGAGAACGTCCGCGGAAAAGACGACTGGATGATCTGCTACGGCTGGTACCACTCGCTGTGGGACGATCCCCATGAGCCCAGCAAAAAAAGCCTGGACGCCAAATACCCCGACCGGCCGGTGTGCATGCACTCGGGCGACGCCCACACCCTCTGGGTGAACTCCAAGGGCCTGGAAAAGCTGGGCATCACCAAGGATTCGGTGCCCCCCAAAGGCGGCAAGTACGGCAAGGATGAAAACGGCGAGCTCACCGGCATTATCTACGAAACCGCCGGCCTTGCCCTCACCCGCAAGTTCATGCAGTTCTCGCCCGAGGAAGTCCGCGCCGCTTTCGTGCAGTTCATCAGGGACCTGAACGCCCAGGGCATCACCAGCGTGTGCGACATGAGCATGATGGCCCTGCCCGGCTCGGACTTTATCCAGGACGAGGCCTACGCCCAGCTGGAAAAAAGCGGCGAGCTGACCGTACGGGTGCACATGTTCCCCACCCTGCTGGACGACCTCTCCCGCCCGGAAGCCCTGCGCGCCAGCTATCACAGCGACAAGTTGCGCACCCCGGGCCTCAAGCAGTTCTTCGACGGTGTCTCCTGCACCCACACCGCCTATCTCAAAGAGCCCTATTCCAACGCCTATTTCCCGGGCGATCACGGCCGCACCACCATCCCGCCGGAGGAAATGCGCGCCCTGGTGCTCAAGGCGGCAAGCAAGGGCTGGCCGGTGCGCATCCACACCATCGGCGACGAAGCCATCCACCTGGCGCTGGACTATTTTGCCGAGGCCCGCGAGACCTACGGCCCGCTGCCCAAAGGCCAGAACTGCCTGGAGCATCTGGAAAACTTCCAGCCGGGCGACATTGCCCGCCTCAAGGAGCTGGACGTGCTGGCCGCCTGCCAGCCGCCCCACATGGTGCTGGATCCGGACGGCGAAGAGCGGGACCTCGGCCCCGAGCGCGCCAAGTACATGTGGCCCTTCCACAGCTACGAGCAGCTGGGCGTCAAGTACGCCTTCGGCACCGACAGCCCGGTGGTGGACATCAACAGCATGAACGTCATCTACGACGCCGTCACCCGCCAAAGCCCGGTGAACGGCTACCCCGAGGGTGGCTGGCAGCCCCACGAAAAGATCACCGTGGCCCAGGCCCTGCGCGCATACACCCGCGGCAGCGCCATGGCCGCAGGCCGCCCCGAGGACCTGGGCACCCTGGAAGAGGGCAAGCTGGCCGATCTTGTGGTGCTGGATAAAAACCTGCTGGCCGTGGACCCGCAGGAGATCCTTTCCACCAGCGTGGTCATGACCATCGCCGACGGCGAGATCGTGTACGAAAAGGAATAACGCCTTCCCCTTTGCAAATGAAAATTTGCAATTTCACAAAGCTGCCGGGCGCCCGGGTGAATACCACCGCCCCCGCGCCCGGCCAAACCGCAAACGGAACGCCCCGGAACGTCTGGATCCTTCCAGCGTCCCGGGGCGTTTCCGTTCTTTTTCCCCCGCCGCTCTGCAGCCCCGGCCTCACGGCTCGGTCTCGTCCACCGCGCGGCACAGCTCGGCCCGGCTGCGGCAGCCGGCCTTCTGCAAAATGTTGTGCACGTGCACCTTCACCGTGCCCGGGCTGATGTAAAGCTCCCGGGCGATCCGGGGCCCGTCCTCGCCCCGCAGCACCAGGGCCAGCACCTCCTGCTCCCGGCGGGTCAGGCCCTTTTCCCTCCCATACCGCTCCAGCTTTTTCTCCGCGCCCTGCGCATCGCCGCCGGCCGCAGGCGCGTTCAGCCGCCGTGCCAGATACACCCCGCCGCACACCACAAAGGCAAGGCTCAGCAGCTCCAGCGCAAGCTTGCGGCCGGCCGCCTTTCCCACCGGCGCCGCGGGCCAGGCCCCTCTCATGCGCAGCAGGTTTTCCACCTGTGAGGCGGTGCTCAGCGCCAGGGTGCACCACACCAGCCCCTTCCAGGCACGGCCCGCGCGGGCGTCGGGCAAAGCCGCCAGTCGGGGCAGGTCCAGCGCCGCCGCGCCCGCCAGCACCAGGGTGAGCGCCAGGTCGTGCGCGGCCCCCGCCCAGGGCCAGGCCGCCGCCAGGGGCGCGGCCGCCGCATATCCCGCCAAAAACAGCGCCCATCCCACCCCGCCGCGCCTGGGCAGCGCCCGCCCCGCGGCCTCGCCCGCAATGCGGCAGTAGCACAGCACGCACCCGGCCGAAAGCAGCGCCACCGGCAGCGAGTGCGGGGCGGCAAGCTGCGGGCACAGGGCCGCGGCCTGCAAATATTCTGCGGTGTAATACAGCAGGTTGTCGGCCATGAACAGCCCAAACATCACCGCGGTCCACAGCTGCCACAAAAGGCGGCTCTGCCGGTACAGCAGCGCAAACGCCGCCGCTTCCAGCGCAAAGGCCACGGTGAGCAGGATGCTGTAAAAGAACAGGGCCGTATCCACGCCTTGCCGCCTCCTCTCACGTTCTTTGTATTGGGGCCTGCCGCGTTGCGGCGCAAAAGGCCGCGCCTGCCGCCCCGCCGCGGCCTCTTTTATTATAACACAGGGCGGCCCGGGGCAGCGCAAAAACCGTTTGGCAAACCGCACAAACCCCGGTGCCGCCCCTTGGGCAGTTGTGCCTAATCTTTTCTATACTACCCTTTTATACCCTGTGGGTATATTCCCTTTTTTCACAAAACAGCGCTACACTGAAAGCATCCTTCCGGCCGCGCCCGGCGGGCGCGCCGCATCCTATCAAGCTAAAGCGAGGTTTTGAACATGCAGGCAGATCTGATCCTCAAAAGCACCGCCATCTTCACCTCCACCGGCGAGGAAACCCTTGCCGGCGCCGTGGCCGTAACGGGCGGCAAGATCGTGTACGTGGGCCCCGTCGAAGGGGCCGGGGCCCTCAAAGGCCCCGACACCCGCGTGCTGGACCTGGGCGGCAGCATGCTCGCCCCGGGCTTTCACGATTCCCATCTGCACTTTTTCCTCTCCGCCATCTACGACAGCCCCTATGTGGTCTTCTGCGAGGGCCGCAGCGAGCAGGACTGTGTGGATGCGCTCGCCCCCCTGGCCGCCGTACGCCCCAAAGAGGAATGGTTGGTGTGCCACGGCTGGTACCACCCCCTGTGGGCCGATCCCCGCGAGCCCAGCAAACAAAGCCTGGACGCCGTATACCCCGACCGCCCCGTCGCCATGACCAGCGGCGACCTGCACACCTTGTGGCTCAACAGCAAGGGTCTGGAACGTCTGGGGCTCACCCCCGATTCCGTCCCCCCCGAGGGCGGCCGCTACGGCAAGGACGAAAACGGCCAGCTCACCGGCCTTTTGTACGAGGCCGCCTCGGACGAAGCGCTGCCCAAAGTGTTCGCTTTCTCCGAGGCCGAAACCTGCAGCGCCTACCGGGCCTTTGTAAAAAAGCTCAACGCCCAGGGCATCACCAGCGTGTGTGATATGTCCACCATGGCGGGCTCCGGCCCCGATCTGGTGCGCGAGGATATCTACCTCCGGCTCCAGCAGGCGGGCCAGCTCACCGTGCGTGTGCACATGTTCCCCACCCTGCTGGACGACCTCTCCCGCCCCCAGTGGATGCGCCGCACCTTCACCGGCGAAATCCTGCGCTTCTGCGGCGTCAAGCAATTTTCCGACGGCGTTTCCAGCACCCATACCGCCTATTTAAAAGAGCCTTACTCCAACGCCTATTTCCCCGGCGACCGGGGCTGCACCGTCACCCCGCCCGAAACGCTGCGCCGGTTGGTGCTCAAGGCGGCCCAGCAGGGTTTTCCGGTGCGCATCCACACCATCGGCGACGAGGCCATCCACCAGGCGCTGGATTACTTTGAGGAAGCCCGCGCAAAATACGGCCCCCTGCCCGCCGGTCAAAACTGCCTGGAGCATCTGGAAAACTTCCAGCCGGCCGATATCGCCCGCCTCAGGGAACTGGACGTGCTGGCCGCCTGCCAGCCGCCCCACATGGTGCTGGACCCCGAAGGGGTCGAGCGGGACCTCGGTCCCCAGCGCGCCAGGTATATGTGGCCCTTTTGCACCTACGAGCGGCTGGGCATCAAATATGCCTTCGGCACCGACAGCCCGGTGGTGGGCATCGGCAGCATGAACGTCCTTTACGACGCCGTCACCCGCCAAAGCCCGGTGGACGGCTCGCCCAAAGGCGGCTGGCAGCCCCACGAAAAGATCACCGCGGCCCAGGCCCTGCGGGCCTACACCCGCGGCAGCGCCATGGCCGCGGGCCGTCTTTCAGAGCTCGGCACCATCGAGCCGGGCAAGCTGGCGGACCTTGTGGTGCTGGACAAAAACCTCCTGGCCATCGACCCTCAGGAGATCCTTTCCGCTCGTGTGGTCATGACCCTCCTGGGCGGCGAGATCGTGTACCAGGCCGATTGACCGGCCCTTCCTTCCCTGCGCCCGGGCGGCGCCCCTGCCTTTCAAAGCCCCGCCTTTTCCCACAACAAAGCGCCCCGGAACGTTTGCGCCCTGCAAGCGTTCCGGGGCGCTTTTTCCCTGTGCCGCCCCTCAGGCCTTCACCCCGGCTGGGGGCTCGGGTAATCCAGCTCATAGGTCCGGCAAAGCTCCATAAAGCGGCGCATGGCCGGGGTCAAAAACTTGTCCTTGTGCCATACCATCTGGAAGGTGCGGCGGAAGTCCATCCCCTCCACCCTGAACGCGCGCACCCTCCCCCGCGCAAGCGGCACCGCCACCAGCCGCCGCGGCAGCACCGCCACCCCCAGCCCCTCCATGGCCGCATTCACCAGCGCGCCCGTGCTGGCGCTCTCCCACAGGGGGTCCGCTGTCACGCCGGCGGCCGCCAGTGCCCGGTCAAACACCTCCCTGGTGCCGCTGCCAGGCTCCCGCAGCAAAAACTTTTGCTGCAAAAACAGCTCCCTGCTCACCAGTTCCCCCTGTTCAAAGGGCCCGCACGGCGAGCAGATCCCCACCAGCTCATCCTCCATGTAGGGCTCCGCCATCAGCCCCTCGCCCTGCACCGCGTCCTCCACCAGCGCAAGATCCAGCTGGTTTGTGTGCAGCGCCCGCTCCAATTCCTTCGAGGGCCGCACCCGCACCTGCACCTCAATGGCAGGGTCTTTTTGCCGGAACGCCTTCACATAATAGGGCAAAAACTGTGAGCCCACCGTTATGCTGGCCCCTACCCGCACCAGGCCGCTGGAATCCCCGCTGCGCAGGCCCTTTTCCATGTGATCGAACAGCGCTTCTATGTGCACCGCGTATTCCCGGAACCGCTCCCCCGCCGGCGTCAGATACAGCCGCCGCCCCATGCGCTCAAACAGCCGGGCGCCGTAATACTGCTCCAACTCCGCCACTGCCTGGCTCACCGCGGGCTGGCTCAGGTAAAGCGCCTCGGCCGCCCGGGTCATGTTGCAGCCGCAATCGCACACCCTCAAAAAAATCTGGAGATGCCGGCGTGTCATTTTCGTTCCTCCAATTCATAATTGAATACTTATTGTTTTTATAAAATTATACTATTTTACTTATTACATTGCAATGCGTATCATGGGGATAGGGAGTTGATGAATCATGCAGCGCACTAAAAAACCATACGCAAAACTGTTTCTTTCCACCCTGACCCTCAGCGCCTTTACCTTCGGGGGCGGGTTTGTGATCGTGCCGCTGATGCGCAAAAAATTTGTGGAAGAGCTTCACTGGCTGGGCGACAGCGAAATGATGGACCTGATCGCCATTGCCCAGTCCTCGCCCGGCGCCATCGCCGTGAACGCCTCCATCCTGCTGGGGTACCGGGTTGCCGGGGTGGCCGGCGCCATGCTCACGGTCCTCGGCACCATCCTGCCGCCGCTGGTAATCCTTTCGGTCATCTCTTATTTTTACGCGGCGTTCCGCGCAAACCCCTATGTGAGCCTGGTCATGAAGGGCATGCAGGCCGGGGTGGCGGCCGTAATTCTCGATGTGGTGCTCACCATGGGGCGCTCGGTGCTGGCGCAGCGGCGCTGGCTGCCCGCAGTCATGCTTGCCGGCTCCTTTATCGCCATATACTTCTTTAAGGTGAACATCCTGTGGATCATCCTGGCCTGCGGTCTCGCGGGCGTTCTGGATGCCGCCCGCAGCAGAAAGGCGGTGTAGCATGATCTATCTTCAGCTTTTCTGGAGCTTTTTCCAGATCGGCCTGTTCAGCATCGGCGGCGGCTATGCGGCCATGCCCCTGATCCAGCATCAGGTGGTGGAGGCGCACGCCTGGCTCACCCTCACCCAGTTCACAGACATCATCACCATCGCCGAAATGACCCCCGGCCCCATCGCGGTAAATTCCGCCACCTTTGTGGGCATCCACATTGCGGGCATCCCCGGCGCGCTCATCGCCACGGCCGGGTGCATCCTGCCCTCCTGCATCATCGTGCTCACCCTGGCGCACCTGTATTTCAAATACCGCAGCTTTTTGTTTTTAAAGGGGGTCCTGCAGGGCCTGCGCCCCGCCGTGGTGGGCATGATCGCCAGCGCCGGGCTCTCCATCCTGCTGCTGGCGCTGTTCGGCAGCGGATCCGGGCGGCCCTCCTTTGCACAGCTCGACCCGGTGGCCCTGTGCCTGTTTGCAGCCGCGCTCTTCGTGCTGCGCAAATGGAAAAAAAGCCCCATCCTGATCCTGGCGGGGGCAGGCGTCGCGGGCCTCCTCCTCTATCAGCTCGTGTAAGGAAAGGACGGATCGCTATGGAATTTGTCATCAAGGGCGGCTGCCTGTACCCTGCGGCCCAGCCGGAGGGCGGCCCTCCCCTGGCCCGCATCAAAAACACCCTCTGCGGCGGCGAGCGGCATATTCTGGGGCCGGGCGGGGCCCTTGCCCTGCGCGCCGTCATCCAGGCGGACCCTTCCGGGCAGGCCAGGCAGTACCTGCTGCTCCGGCCGGACGGCACCCCCGCCGCCATCGCCCGGCCCGGGTATGCGCCGGGCGAGGATCCCGCCTCGCAGGGCTGGCCGGTCAGCCATCTCCCCCGCACCGATCACGCCGACCTTGTGCTGCAGGGCGAAGCCTGCGTTCTCGAAATGCTCAACAGCCAAAATTACGAGCTGCGCAGCGCAGCCGGCAGCTGCCTGGTGCAGGTGCTGCACCGCGGCCTTCTGGGCGGCTGGGACCTGCGCTGCAAGGTCCATCTTCCCCCCGAAGAGCTGTGCGGGCTGCTGGTGTTCTGCCTGTATCTCGACCGCGAAAACGAATTTCTCACGGTGTAAGCCCCCCGCCTGCACGGCGGCAAAGCAGCCCCCGGGCGCCTGTTGCAGGCGCCCGGGGGCTGCTTTCGTTTCCCTTGGTTATTCCTCTGGGGTAAGGTCCCCCTCCTCCGGGGGCGGCTCCTCGTCGGGTGGTTCGGGCTCGCCGCTCCCCACCTCAAAATCACCGGGCGAGAAGGGCATGCGCACCACCGCCCCCTCCATCTGATGCGACACATCCAGGGTGCCCCGGTCGCTGGCGCTCAGGTATTCGCCGCTCTCATTGCGCAGCAAAAGGCCCGCCGCCGAGAGCTTGTACTCCAGGTTGTTAAAGGTCCCCAGCAGCACCTTGATCCGCCCCTGATACACAAAATAGGCCTCGTTCTCCTCGCTCAGGTCAATGGCGGTGCAATCGCGCCCCAGCTCCTGGGCCTCCAGCCCCTCCAGCAGTTCTTTCAGCTGTTCCAGCCGTTCTTTTCCGCCGGCCGCTGCTTCCCCTGAAGCCGCCTCGGCCCCCGAGCCCGCCGCGCGCGCCTCCCCCGCCAGCGAGAGCGGGTAGCCCGGCTGGGGCGCCTCCGGCTCCAGCCCCAGCAGCATCGGCAGGCCCTCCGGCTGTTCCTCCTGCAGCTTCATGATCTTTAATCCCCGGCTCAGCACCAGCCAGCCGGCGCTTGTTTTGGCGCACCAGGTCTCAGTGGCAGGCTCCACCTGCACCACCACGGTGCCCGGCAGGCTGCGGCGCACCCGCACCGTTTCAAGGTAGGGCAGCGCGGCCGCCATGGCCTGCTCCCTTTCCTTTGCCGAAAACTGGAACATATTCTCTTCCAGCGGCACCGCCAGCGCGCCCAAAATGGCGTCCTCGGTGTAAATGCCGGTATTGGCCGGGGTAGTCTTGTCCAGATTTTCCACCCGGAATTCCTTTACCTTGAACAGCACCGTCACCGAGAGGGTCAGCCCCACCCCGATCAGCGCCAGCACCAGCAGCACCGCCCACAGCCGTCTGCGCCGCCTGCGCCGGCGCAGCTCGCCCCGGCTCACGCGGCGCCGGGCCGCGTTCTGGCCCTCCGGCCCCGCTGCCCGGCGCGCCCCCCTTTTCTTTTTTGCGCGGGCGCGGGGCGGCGCGGGCGGGCGGGCCGGGCCGGGGGTGCCGGGCGCCGCCTGCCGGTTCTCCCGCCGCTGCGCCACCGGAAAGGGTTCAATGGGGCCCGCCTGGCTCTTTTTGCCCCGCGCGGCCGAGGTGTCCACCCGGCGCGGCGGCTGCGGGGGCCTGCGGCCATTGCTGCTGTCCACACCGAACACCTCCTTTTTGTGCTTTCCCGGCGCTTACTTCAGCTCCATCAGCGCCGCCAGCCTGGCCCATATTTTTTCCAGGCTCTCCGGCTCCGCCAAGGTGTGGGCCATTTTGCCCATGATCGCCAGCTTGCCGGGTTCGCTCAGCAGCCGTTCCACCTGGGCAATCAGCGCTTCCCCGGTCAATTCCTTTTCTTCCAGCACCACGGCGGCGCCCGCCTTCTGCAGCTCCAGCGCGTTGTAATACTGGTGGTTTTCCGCCACATTCGGGCTGGGGATCAAAATCGCCGCCCGGCCCACGGCCTCCAGCTCCGCCAGGGTCAGCGCGCCCGCCCGGCTGATCACCAGGTCCGCCGCAGCCAAAAGCTCGGGCATGTTGTTGATATACTCGCTCACCCGCAGGCTGTCCCCGCAGGCAAAGCCCTTTTCTTTTGCCAGCCGTTCAAACAGCTCCACGCCCCGGCTCCCGGTGGCGTGCAGGTGCAAAAGCGGCCGCTGCTGCGCCTGTTCCCAGGCCGCCAGCTCGGCTACCACCTCGTTGATGCGCCGCGCTCCCAGGCTGCCGCCAAAGCTCAAAATGACCGTGCGTGTGCCCGCCCCAAGCTTTGCGCGGGCCAGCGCGCGGTCCTGCATAAAGATCTCGGGGCGCACGGGGTTGCCCACCACGCTGGTCTTTTCGGGCGCGCCCAGCTTTTCCACAGCGGCGGGCACCGCCGCAAAAATCACGTCCACGTCCTTGGCCAAAAGTTTGTTGGTCACGCCCGGGAAGGCGTTCTGCTCGTGGATGGCCGTGCGCATGCCCATTTTCGCGGCGCAGCGCACCACCGGCCCGCTCACATATCCCCCGCAGCCAATCACCAGGTCCGGCCGCAGCTCCCGCAGCATGCGCCTGGCCCGCGGCCCCGAAAGCGCCAGGTGATACGCCGCCTGTGCGTTGCGCAGCAGGTTTTTGGGGGTCAGGCTGCGCTGGATGCCGTTCACCTCAATGTGGTGGAACGGGTAGCCGGCGCGGGTCACCAGCCCATATTCCATGCCGCCCCGGCGGCCCGCAAAATGCACCTCGGCAGCCGGGCAATGGCTTTTAATGGCCCCCGCAATGGCCAGGGCAGGGTTGATATGTCCGGCGGTCCCGCCGGCTGCGATCAATACGCGCATGGGTTTGTCGCCCCCTCTTTCTTCCATGGATCAGCGCCCCGCGTGGAACACGGTCTTTTCCTGCGGCGCGCGGCCCGCCTGCCGGGCGCGCTCCTCCGCCTCGGCCGCGCGCTGCTCGGCCCGCTTTTTATTCCCGGCGCGGCACACGCTCAGCACAACGCCCATCTCGCCCAGCAGCAGCAAAAGGCTGGTCCCCCCGGACGAAAAGAACGGCAGGCTGATGCCGGTGTTGGGCACGGTGTTCGTCACCACGGCCACGTTGAACATAAACTGAAAGCCCACCTGCGCCATCACCCCCACCACCAACAGGCTGCCGAACCGGTCGGGCGAGCGCACCGCGATCACGATCCCCTGCACCAGCAGCAGGGCGAACAGCAAAATGCACAGCAGCGCCCCCACAAAGCCCAGCTCCTCGCACAGCACCGAAAAAATAAAGTCGTTCTGCGCCTCGGGCAGCCACAGGTGCTTTTGCACGCTGTTGCCCAGCCCCACGCCGAACAGCCCCCCCGAGCCGATGGTGTAAAGGCTCTGGGCGGTCTGGTGGGTCGAGTCCAGCACGTCTGAAAATGGGTCCAGCCAGCCGGCAAGCCGCTCCTGCACGTAGTCCATGCGGGTCATCAAAAACCATGCGCCGCCGCCGCCCGCCGCCGCAAGCCCCGCGCCGAACCAGCCAAGGCCCGTGCCGCCGCAGAACATCATCGCCGCGGTAATGCAGCACATCAGCACCATGGCCGAATAATGGGGCTCAAACACCAGCAGTACCAGCACCGGCACCAGCAGCACGGCCGGCGCCAGCACGCCGTACTGGAAGCCCTTCACCCGGTTTTTATATTTTTCAAACAAATGCGCCGTGCACAGGATCATCGAAAACTTTGCGATCTCGCTCACCTGCACGGTGGGCAGGCGCACGCCCTCCCAGTACAGCCAGCGCCTGCACCCGTTGATGGGGTCGCAGGTGGCAATCACCACCACCAGCAGGATCAGCACCACCCCGTAAAGCGGCCAGGTGAACTGGCGCAGCCAGTGGTAATCCACCCGGCTCACCGCCCACATCACCCCCAGCCCCAGCGCCGCATACAGCGCCTGGGAGCGGATGTAATAAAAGCTGTCGCCGAATTTGTAAAAAGCGCTGGCCGTGCTGGCGCTGAACAGCATCAGCAGGCCGAACACCACCAGCACCAGCAGTGTCGCCACAAACCCGCCGTTCACCGGGCCCGCCTTCCTAAAAAACATGGGCGCCGGCGGCGCTTTGGGGGCGGGCCGCCGCGGCGCCGGCGCGCGCCGGGCCGCCTGCCGGGGCGCCTCGTCCCGCACAGGGCGGGGCGGGCGGGGCGGCGGCGCGTTCCGCGGGGCGGAAGTCGGCCCCGGCCGCCGCATGGGTGTTTCCGTCATGGCTGGGGCCTCCTTTCTCTTCAAAGCCTGCGCTTTTTGCTCAATAATAAATGTATGCGAACATCATGCCCAGCGCCACCGCCGCCATGGCGATAAAGCTGAATACCGCGTCGATCTTCACCTCGCTCCAGCCGCGCATCTCAAACGAGTGGTGGATCGGGGTCATTTTAAACAGGCGTTTGCCGTGGGTGAGCTTAAAATACCCCACCTGGATCACCACCGTAGCGGCCTCCCAGATATACACGGCCCCCAGGAAAAACAGCAGCTCCGGCCGGCCCATGCCGTAGGCAAACCCGGCCACCGCGCCGCCCAGGAACATGCTGCCGGTGTCGCCCATAAAGGTCTTGGCCGGGTAAAAATTCCAGAATAAAAAGCCCGCCAACGCGCCGGCCAGCGCCGCCGCAAAGATCGACAGGTTGAACTGCCCCAAAAAGCTGGAAAGGCTCAAAAAGCCCAGCATGCACACAAAGGTCACGCAGCTGCACAGCCCGTCGATGCCGTCGGTCAGGTTCACCGCGTTCACCATGCCGATGATCAGCACATACGAGAGCGGGTAAAACCAGATTCCCAGATCCACAAAGCCGAACAGGGGCAGCGTCACCGCGGTGGAAAGGGTGCCGTTCATGTGCAGCGCCAGCAGCAGCACGGTGGTGATAATCAGTTGCGCCGCGATCTTCTGCCAGGCGTGCAGCCCCAGGTTGCGCTTTTTCACCACCTTGATAAAATCATCCAAAAAGCCCACCATGCCAAAAGCAAAGGCCGAGAACATGGCAATGAACATGTTCTGGCTGCCCGCGCCCTCCACAAGCTCCGGCCCGGTCTGCAGCAGCGACAAAAAGGCAAGCGCCACCGCCACAGTGCTGCCAAAAATAAAGCACAGCCCGCCCATGGTGGGGGTTCCCTGTTTTTTATTGTGCCAGGTGGGCCCGATCTCCTTGATGGTCTGCCCAAAATGGATTCGCCGCAAAAACGGCACCAGAAAAACACCCGACACTGCAGAGAGGATGAACCCGCAGGCGGCCGCCAGGATCAGCGCATAGCGTGCCATAAAACTTACTCCTTCTCACATTCATCAGCCCGCGGCGCCCCCAAAAGGCGCCGCTCCTTTTGTTCCGGCGGCCCGCGGCCCGCGGCCGTACCCGCCGTTCTCTATTTTATTGCAAAGCCTGCTCCCCGTAAAGGGCTTTTAAAATATTTTCCAGCTTCATGCCGCGGCTGGCCTTCGCCAGCAGCGCGTCGCCCGGGCGCAGCCTGCGCTGCAGCTGTTCCAGCGCCTCTGCGGGCGTTTGGCACCACACGGCGTCCAGCCCCGCCTTTTGGGCCGCTTCCGCCATGCCCCTGCTGGCGGGGCCAAAGGCCACAAGCCCCGCAAGCCCGACTGCCGCCGCAAGCCTGCCCACCTCGGCGTGGGCCTCGGCCTCAATGCGGCCAAGCTCCAGCATATCACCCAGCAGGGCAAATTTTCTGCCGTCTTTTGCGGCAAACCCCTGGAACATGGCAAGGCTCGCCCGCATGCTGTCGGGGCTTGCGTTGTAGCAGTCCTCGATCACGGTCAGGCCCTCCTTGTGCACGACGCGCTGGCGCATACCGGCGGCCTGATACTCTGCCAGGGCCGCCGCGCAGCGGGCGGGCTCAAGCCCCAGGCGGGTGGCCGCCGCATAGGCGGCCAGCGCGTCGTACACATTGTGCCGTCCCAGCGCGGGGATCGCCGCGGCAAAGCTGCCGTGCCGCGCGTCCTCCAGGGTGAACCGCTCCCCCTCGGGCCCGCTCTCCAGCGCGGTGGCCCGCACCTCGGCCCAGGGCGCGTCGATGCCGTACCACACCGGCGCCAGGCGCCCGGGGATCCTCCCCTCTGCCTTGGCCCGGGCCAGATACTCGTCGTCCGCGTTCAGCGCCAGGGGCGCGCCGTCCGGCAGGCCCGCGCACAATTCCAGCTTCGCCTTTAAAATGTTCTCCCGGCTGCCCAGCGTTTCCAGGTGCGATACGCCGATGCAGGTAATGATCCCGGCGCTGGGCCGCGCTGCGCGCGCCAGCCGCTCAATCTCGCCCAGCGCGCTCATGCCCATCTCCACCACGGCATACCTGGTATCCCGCTCCAGCCGGAACAGGGTGTTCGGCACGCCGATCTCGTTGTTCTGGTTGCCCTCGGTTTTGATCGCGGGCCCAAACGCCGCCAAAACAGCGTAGCAGAACTCCTTGGTGGTGGTCTTTCCCACGCTGCCGGTCACCCCGATCATCACGGGGTCAAACAGCATGCGGTAGTTTGCTCCCATGCGCACCATCGCCCGGTGGCTGCTCTCGGCCAGGATCAGCTGCTTTTCCGGCACGCCGGGCACCGGGTGGTTCGCCACCACATAGGCCGCCCCGGCCCGGATCGCGGCGGCGGCGTAGTCATGGCCGTCCACCCTCTCGCCGGGAAAACACACGAACACACAGCCGGGCCCGGCCCGGCGGCTGTCCGTCACAACCGCGGTGATCTTTTCCTCCCCTGCCGAGCCCGCCTGAAAAAGGCCCGCCAGCAGTTGGTTTGCAGAGATAGGCTGCATAAAAGCTCCCTCCTTTTTGGGGCAAGGTTTGTCTTACTTTCAGTGTATGCGGCCCTGCGGCCGGGAATGTGGGCGTTCCTCCCGCCCGGTGCGGGCCTCACTCCTCCGGGGCGGCTCCCTCTATGGTCAGGGTGACCACGGTGCCCATGGGCACCTGGCTGTCCGGCGCGGCGTCCTGGGCGGTCACCGTGCCCTCCTCTGCGCCGCTGAGCTTTACGTTCAGGCCCGCGCCCGCCAGCATCTGGCTGGCAAGCTCGGCGCTCTTGCCCCGCACGTCCGGCACGGGCACCTGGCTCACCTCTGCGCTGTCGGTATACAGGTACACGGTGGTGCCGCCGGGCACCTTGGCGCCCGCCGCCGGATACTGCGCCAGCACGGCGGTGCCGCTGCCCACCCTCCGGTGGGCAAGGCCCAGCTTGTTCAGGGTCACCTGGGCCATATCCCACTGCAAATATGCGCTGTTCGTGGGGTTTGTCAAATCCGGCACGGTCACCTCGGCCGGGGCCGCATAGTTCGGGTCGGTCTCAATGCCCAGGTACGGCGCGATCTCGCTGATGATATTTCCGGTCAGCGGGGCCGACAGCATGGAACCGAACTCGGTGTCCGCGTGGGGCTCGTCCACAAAAGCCAGCACCGCGATCTGCGGGTCGTCGATGGGCACCACCGCCACAAAGCTCGAAACCTTTTCATACTCGCCGTCCGAGGCGCGGCGGCCCTTGTCCAGCTTTTCACTGGTGCCGGATTTCCCGCCGATGCGGTACCCCGCCACATAGGCGTTGCGGCCCGAGGCCCCATCCCGCCCGCCGTCCACCACGCCCTCCATCATGGCGCGTAGCGCGGCCGAGGTCTCCTCGCTGATCACCTGCCGCTTGGGGCTGGGGTCGATCTGTTCCACAAGGTTGCCCTCGCTGTCCAGGATCTGGCTCACGATGTGGGGCTGTACCAGGTAGCCGCCGTTCACCACCGCGCTCACGGCGGTGATCATCTGGATGGGGGTCACCTTCTGCGCCTGCCCAAAGCTCGAGGACGCCAGGTCCACCGCGCTCATTTCCTCCGCCGCGTGGTAGGATACGCCCGCCCGGATCTGCTGCTCGGCGGGCAGGTCCACGCCGGTGGGCGCGGTAAAGCCGAACGCGTTGTAATAATCGGAAAAAACGTCCTTTCCCATCAGCTGCGCTTCCTGAATGGTCGCCAGGTTGCAGCTGTTTTTCAGCACCTCTCCCATGTTCTGCCAGCCGTGCACGCCCAGCACGCCAAAGCCGTTATCCGCGCAGGAATAGTCCTGCGTCACCACGGTGTAATGCCCCGTGCAGTTGAACGAGGAATTGGGCGTGCAGGTGCCCGAATCAATGGCCGCACTGGTGGTGATCAGCTTGAACACCGAGCCCGGCACGTACAGGTCGGTGATGGCCTTGTTCTTCCACTGGCGCTGGCGCGCCTCCCCCTGGGCCTGGGTAAAGGCGTCCCCCTCCAGCCCTTCCAGGGTGGCCGCCAGGTCCGGGTCATAGATCGTCATGGGGTCATTGGGGTCAAAATCCGGTTTTGTGGCCATGGCCAGGATCGCGCCGGTGTTCACGTCCATCACGATCACCACGCCCCGCTCGGTCACATTGTTCGCTTTGACCGAGTTTTCCAGGTATTTTTCCGCCACGGCCTGCACCTCGGCGTTCAGGGTCAGCACCAGGCTGTCGCCGTCCTGCGCGTCGTACTGGGTGCGGTCGTCGTTGGCCACCTCGTTGCCCCAGGCGTTTTTCTGGCTCAGCACCCGGCCCGGGGTTCCGGCCAGGATTTCTTCATACTGCTTTTCCAGCCCATAAAAGCCGTAGCCGTCCGCGTGCATAAAGCCCAGCACGCTGGCCGCAAACGCGCCGTAGGGGTATTCCCGCTTGGAATCCTGCGCAACGCTCACCGGCAGCTTTTGCTCGCGGGCATAGGCCTTTACCCTGTCCGCCACGGGCTTATCCATCTGTTTTGCAAGCACCACATATTGCTTTGTGCCGTCGATCAGCTTGTCGTACACCTCCTGGTATTCCAGCCCCAGCAACTGGGCAAGGCCGGCGCTCGCCTCGCTCACCTTTGCCGCGCGGCGCTGGGCGGCGGCCTCCTCGCTCTCCTCGCCCCCCAGGGCCTTGAGCTGCTCCTTGGTCAGCCCCGGGGCCTTGATCTGGCTGGGGTCCGCCGTAATGGTCCACACGATGCTGCTCTTGGCCAGCACCTTGCCGGTCGCGTCGTAAATCTGCCCCCGCTGCGGCGTGATGGAGGTATCCTTCAGCTGCTGGTTCGCGGCCTGGCGCAGCATCTCGTCGTGCTGCACCACCTGCAGGTCATACAGCCGCCAGATCAGCACCCCGCAGCCCACCAGCAAAAACAGACCCAGCAGCACATAGCTGCGGATCCTCATAAAGCGGGGCAAGCCCTGCTGGGCGTTTCGTTTTGGGTTTTGCGGCGTATTCTGCATGATCGTTCCATTTCCTTCTGCGTGTTGTAAAAACCGGGCCCTGATAAACCGAAAAGCGTGCGGCGCCGCACGCTTTTCGGGCGATGGTTCAGGGATCCAGGTACTCCGCCAGGCTCAGCACGCTGGTGGTCAAAAACTCGGTAATGCGCTTTGCCGTGCTGTCCGGCCGGCGGATCGAGCTCTCGCCGTCCAGCGAAAAATAGGTGATCTGGCTGCGGTCCAGCTTCATCAGGCCCAGCTGGGTGGTGGCGATCTCCTCCACATTTTTCAGCCCGGTCTTGCTGTCCAGCACGCCGGACAGGTAGTTGTACTCGCTCTGGGCCTCCACCAGCTCCCGCTGGGTGGCCTGGATATCGCCCGTCAGCTCGGTCAGGGTCGCCTGGCTGTACAAAAGCCCGCACACCAGGGTCACCAAAATGGCGGTGACCGCCGCCAGCTTGGCCGTGTGCGCGTTGAACCTGCTGGGCTTTTTTGCCCCCTGCACCGCGCGCACCCGCGCTTTCGGCTCGCGCTCGCGGTGCTCAAACCGCTCCAGATCGTAGGCAGCCTGTGCCATGGCGATCACCTCCTCTCGTCTTGTCGTTTTTGTTCTTACGGCTTGTCCGCCCGCGCGCCCGCGGTGGGTTCAGCCGGGCGGCCTTCTGCGCCTCAAAGCTTCTCCAGCACCCGCAGCTTGGCCGAGCGGCTGCGGCGGTTTTCTTCCAGCTCGCCGCCGCCGGCCTCGATGGGCTTTTTGTTCACCAGCCTTGCCTTCGCCCTGCCCCCGCACACGCACACCGGGTATTCCGGCGGGCAGGTGCACGCGGTGGCCCACTGGCGGAAACGGTTCTTCACCAGCCGGTCCTCCAGCGAGTGGAAGGTGATCACGGCAAGCCGCCCGCCGGGGCTCAGCAGCTCAAAAATCTCCTCCAGCCCCTCGCTCAAAGCGTCCAGCTCGCCGTTCACCGCAATGCGCAGGGCCTGAAAGGTCCGGCGCGCCGGGTTCTTGTCCTTGCGGCGCACCGCTGGGGGCACCGCCGCGGCCACCGCCCCGGCAAGCTGCAGGGTGGTGGCAAAGGGCTGCTCCTCCCGCTGGCGCACCAGCCGCCCCGCAATGGCCCAGGCAAAGGGCTCCTCGCCATACTCCCGCAAAATGCGGGCCAGCTCCTCCCGGCTGGCGGTGTTCACAAGCTCCGCCGCCGTGGGTCCGGTTTGGCTCATGCGCATATCCAGCGGCGCGTCGGCCCGGTAGGAAAACCCGCGGGCCGCGTCGTCCAGCTGGTGCGAGGATACTCCCAGGTCCAGCAGGGCTCCGTTGATGCTGCATATGCCCAGCCCTTCCAGCGCCTCGCGGGCGTTGCGGAAATTCGTCTTCACCACCGTGGCGGGCAGGCCCTTAAGCCTTTCGGTGGCGGCTGCCACCGCATCCGGGTCCTGGTCAAGGCTGACAAGCCGCCCGGTGGTAAGACGTTTTGCGATCTCACTGGAATGTCCGCCTCCTCCGGCGGTGCCGTCCAGGTAGGTGCCCGCCGGGTCGATGGCAAGCCCCTCAAGGCATTCATCGAGCAGGACGGGGACGTGGCTGAACTCCATCATGTGTTCCCCTTCCCCTTTGTCGCTTAAAATTCCAGTTCTTCCATGGCGGCCTCGATCTCGGCGCTGCCAAGGCTCTGCTGTTTTTTCTGCCATGCGGCGGTGTTCCAGATCTCGGCATAGCTGCCCACGCCGATCACGGTCACCTCTTTTTCCAGCCCGGCATGCGCCCGCAGCGCGGGCCCCAGCAGGATGCGCCCCTGTTTGTCCGGGACCGCCTCCTCTGCGGCCGAGAACAAAAAGCGCTGGATATCCCGGGTCTTGACCATGCTCTTGCCCTTCAGGATCTCGGTGATGCGCTGCCATTCGCTCTCGGGGAAGGCCACCAGGCAGTCGTCCAGCCAGCGGGTCACCACAAATTCCTTGCCCATCTGATCCCGGAACTTGGCCGGGAAGTTCAGGCGGCCCTTCTCGTCGATGGCATAGTTGTATTCGCCCATCAACATCCCTGACCGCCCCCTTTTGTTGAAAACTTGTGAAGAGCCGTGGAAAATTCCCCACTTTTACCCACTTTCACCCACCAAGACATATTTATTATACGTTAGCGAGTTGTAAAATGCAAGCCGCGGCGCCGAAAAAGGTTAGCCAAATTATCCAAAATTCCAAGGGCATTTTGATCAGTTCGCCCAAAGCCCCGGTTTGCCGCGGCGCTTTTACAAAACCTTCTTTTTCCCGGGCCCCAAAGCGCAAAAAAACGCCCCGGGAAAGCGGCTTTTCCGCTTTCCCGGGGCGTTTGCTCTTCTTGCTTTTTTCCTCAGCCGTTCTTGGCCGTCTGGCGCAGGTTTGCCCGCACCGTCTTCACCTCCGCCGCGTTTCGCGCCAGCTGTTCCTCGGTCACCCGCAGCATGTTCTCGCAGTACTCGGTCACGGTGGTGCGCATCTCCCTCGCCTGGGTCTGCGCGCCGCCCACGATCTCCGCAGCCCGCTGCTGGGCCGCCTTCACGATCTCCTGTTCCCCCACCAGAATGCGGGCCCGCTCCTCGGCCTTGCGCACAAGGGCCTCGGCCTCCCGCTTGGCGTCGGCCACAATATCGGCCCGGTCGTTCACAATGGCCCTCGCCTGGCGCACCTCGGTGGGCAGGTTCAGCCGCACCTCGTCAATGATGTCCTGCAGCTTGTCAATGTCCACCACGCGCTTGCCCCCCGCAAACGGCAGGCCGGTGGCGTCTTCCAGTGTTTCTTCCATCAGGTCCAGCAATTCGTCGATGTTCATTCCACGCGCTCCTTTTCATAACGGGTCACCAGCACGGTGCCATACCGGTATTGTTTTTTCTTGTGCAGGCCCCCGCACTCGTCCGGCAGGCTGGCCGAAATTTCGCTCTCGCACAGCACGGTCCCGCCCGGCTCGGTCACCCGTGCCACGGCGGGCAGAATGGCCTCCAGCGTACCCTGGTGGTAGGGCGGGTCCAGCAGCACAATGTGGAACCGCTCTTTGGCGGCCGCCAAAAACGCCCCCGCCTCGCCCTGGGCCACCCGGCTGCTGCCAAACACCCCGGCCGCCCTGCAATTGGCCGCAATCACCGCCACGGCCGCCCGGTCCTGGTCCAAAAACACGCAGCTGGCCGCGCCGCGGCTCAGCGCCTCGATGCCCAGTTGGCCGCTGCCTGCAAACAGGTCCAGCACCCGTGCCCCGGGCAGTTCAAAATGCAGCGCGCTGAACATGCCCTCCTTCACCCGGTCCACTGTGGGGCGGGTGATCTCTTCGCCGGGCAGCGCCGTGAGTTTGGTGCCCCGGGCCGTGCCGGAAATAACGCGCATGCTTTTCGCCTGCCTTTCTTTTTATGGCCCGCCGGGCCGTTTACAACTCTGTAAAAAGTTTACAGTTTATTATCCGCTGTTTAGGGCGCTTTGTCAATAGGCGCGGCGGGGTGAAAGTGGTCGTAAATGGCCGCCGCAGCGGCCCGCCCCACCCCTTTGGCGCGGCACAGCTCCTCCACCCCCGCCTCGCGCACCGCCGCCACGGTCCTGAACTCGGCCAGCAGCGCCTTGGCGGTCGCCGGGCCCACGCCGGGCACCGCGGTAAGGCTGGAGGCATAGGCCTTTTTCTTCTGGTTTTCCCGCTGATACGCGATCGAAAAGCGGTGCACCTCGTCCTGCACGCCGGAAATAAAGGTGAACACGCCCCGGTGCATGCTGATGGCGATCTCGCGTCCATCCGCCGTCACAATGGCGCGGGTGCGGTGGTGGTCGTCCTTCACCATGCCGTACAGCGGCACCCCCGCAAGCCCGGTGCCCTCCAGCGCGGCCTTCACGGCGCTCACCTGCCCCTTGCCGCCGTCCAGCAGGATCACGCTGGGCAGCACCACAAATTGCCCGGCGCCCCCTTTTTCGTATTCCGCTGCCCGGCGCGAGAGCGCCTCGGCCATGCTGGCATAGTCGTCGGTGCCGAAGACCGTCTTCATCTTAAACCGCCGGTAGCCGCTCTTTTTGGGGCGGCCGTCCTCAAACACCACCATGCCGCACACGCTGGTGCCGTCGCCCCAGTTGGAAATATCGTAGCTCTCGATCACCTTCGGCGGCTCCGCAAGGCCCAGCACCGCCGCCGTTTCGTCCAAAAGGCGCTGCTGGCGGTCGGTGCGGCCGCTCTCGCGGGCCAGGCGCTCCACCGCGTTGGTGTATGCCATGTTCACAAGTTTCGCCGTATCCCCCCGCTGCGGCACATAAAGCTGCACCTTTGCCCCCCGGGTCTCGCTGAACAGGCGGGCCAGATCCTCCGCGTCCTCGGGCGCTTCATCCACCGCAATGACCTTGGGGATCTCCTCCCCATCCAGGTAATACCGGGGCAGAAATTCCTCCCGCAGCGCCGCCAGATCGGTGGTCCCCCGGAACAAAAACTCCCGCTTGTCCGTCAGGCGGCCGCGGCGGTAGCGCAAAATGGCCGCGCAGCTGTTGGGCCCGGCCCCGGCAAAGGCCATCACGTCCATCTGCACGCTCTCGTCTACCACCACCTTCTGCCCGGCGGCCACCTTTTTAATGGCGGCAATCTGGTCCCGCAGCAGCGCGGCCTGCTCAAAATCCAGCCGTTCGCTGGCAGCCGCCATGCGCTCTTCCAGGGTTTTCACAATGTCCTTTTTGCCGTACCGGATCAGCCGCAGGGCTCCCTGCACCGCCTCGTTGTAGGCCTCCCTGCTGATCCGCCCACTGCACAGCGCCATGCACTTGCCGATGTGCGCGTTCAGGCAGGGGCGGCCCTGGCCGATCTCCTGGGGGAAGCGTCGGCTGCACCGGGGCAGCAAAAAGGCGTTCTGGGCGGTTTCCACCATCTCCCGCACCGCAAAGCTCGAGGTATAAGGGCCAATGTAGTCGGCGTTGTCGTCCTCTTTCTGCAGCACGGCCGAAATGCGGGGATATTCCTCTTTCGTCACCTTCACATAGCTGTAGCCCTTGTCGTCCTTCAGCAGGATGTTGTATTTCGGTGTGTGGGCCTTGATCTGGCTCGCTTCCAGCACCAGCGCCTCGAATTCGCTCTGGCACACGATCACGTCAAAGTGGTCGGCGTGCTCGATCATCTGGGTGACCTTGGCGTCGTGGGGCACCCCTTCCCGGAAATACTGGCTCACCCGGGTGCGCAGGCGCTTTGCCTTGCCGATATAAATAATCACATCCCGCTTGTCCCGAATGATATACACACCGGGCAAAAGGGGCAGCATTTTGGCTTTTTCGTACAGTTCGGCTTTGGTCATAGGCGTTGCGGGCCCTCTCTTTCAGGTGATCTATGGGGTTAGCATGCCCGCCGCCGCGGGCTTTCACACCACGCAAAAAGGAGCAGGCCGCCGGGCCCGCTCCCCCTTGTTTGTTATGACAGGCGGTGGATTTACTCGGAGAAGCCGGAATTCACCAGCTCGATCAGGCCCTCCACAGCGGCCTGCTCATCGGCGCCGTCGGCAATGATGCGGATGGTGGTGCCGCCCACAATCCCCAGGCTCAAAACGCCCAGCAGGCTCTTGGCGTTCACCCGGCGCTCCTCCTTTTCCACCCAAATGGAGGACTTATACTCGTTTGCTTTCTGAATGAAGAAGGTGGCCGGACGAGCGTGCAGGCCAACCTGATTTTCCACAGTCACATCTTTCACATACATGATTCATTCGCTCCTATTTCAAAAAAGATTTGGAATGGGTTCTGCACTTATCATATCCCATTCTGCGCGGAATGTCGATAGAAATTTCTCAATTTTGTCAGTTCCACGAAACCCCAAAAAACCGGAAACGTTTCTTTGTGCAAAGCACCCAGTAAGTTTTCCACATTATCATGGGTTTATCCCAAAAATTTTCAACTTTAATGGCAATTAGTCCCATTAAGGTTTTTCTTTGCCCTCCTGTTTGTGCGCTTCATACAGATCCGGCCGCCGCTGCCGGGTGCGCTCCAGGCTCTGCTCGGCGCGCCATTGGTCGATCCTGCCATGGTGCCCGCTCAGCAGCACCTCGGGCACCCTGCGGCCCCGCCATTCCTCAGGGCGGGTGTATTGGGGGTATTCCAGCAGGCCGTTCCAATGGCTTTCCTCCTGGTAGCCCTGCGGCTCGGCCAGAACGCCCGGCTGCAGGCGCAGCACGCTGTCGGCCACCACCAGGGCGGCCAGCTCGCCGCCGGTGAGCACATAGTCCCCAATGCTGATCTCCTCGTCGGCTATTTCCTCAATCACCCGCTCGTCCATCCCCTCGTAATGGCCGCACACCAGCAAAAGCCCATCGTACTGCGCCAGGCGCTTTGCCTCCTGCTCGGTATAGGGCTTGCCCGCCGCCGTAAGAAAAACGATCCGGGGCCGCGGGCGGCCCTGCTCCTGTGCCTGGCGCAGCACGTCCACACAGCAGTCATAAATGGGCTGGGCATACATCACCATGCCGCAGCCGCCGCCGTAGGGGTAGTCGTCCACCTGGCGCTGCCGGTTCAGCGTGTAATCCCGGATCTGGTGGCAATGGGTCTCGATCAGGCCCTTGCGGGCCGCGCGCCCCAAAATGCTCTCGTCCAGCACGCGCTGGCACATCTCGGGGAACAGGGTCGCCACGTCGATGCGCATCATGCCTTGTCACCGTCCTCTGCGGTGTCGAACATCCCGCGGATCGGGCGCACCAGCACCCGGCGGCCCTCCACATCCACCTGTTCCAAAAATGGCTTTACCGCCGGGAACAGCCAGGTTTCGCCCTGCGGCCCCTCCACGGTGTAAATATCCTGCGCCGCGGGGCGGCTCACCTGCTTCACCGTGCCGTACACCCGGCCGGTGTCCGCGTCCTTCACCTCGCAGCCCACAAGATCCACCTGGAAATAATGCCCCTCGGGCAGCCTTGCCTCGCTGCGGTCAATGTAGAACACGGTGCCCACCAGCGCGCGGGCGGCGTCCATATCGCTCACGCCGGCAAAGGTCAGCAGCGCCATGTTTTTATGGGGGCGCACATGAATGAGCTCCAGGGGCCCCTGCCCCGCCTCGCCCCGGTAAAGGTGCCCGAAGCGGCTCAAAAACGCCGCGTCGTCGCACCACAATTCCACCTTTACTTCGCCCGCCACGCCGTGGGTCGACACGGCCTTGCAGGCTTCCAGATACTGTTTCATTCCCGTTCTCCTTTTCCGGCGCGGGATACAGCGAGAGCCCTTTGCAGCTGCAAAGGGCTCTTTGCTGTTTTTGCGCCTCGTCGGCCCTTCAGTCGATCTCGACCATGACCTTTTCGCCCTGACGGACGGCAGCGGCGCGCATCACCACGCGGATGGCTTTGGCAATGCGGCCCTGCTTGCCGATCACACGGCCCATATCGTCCTCCGCCACGCTCAGATGATACACGATGGTGCCGTCCTCGCGGGGCTCGTCAACGGTAACGGACACTGCGTCCTTATCATCCACGAGGCCGCGGGCGACTGCAAGCAACAATTCCTGCATGTGAACGCCCTCCATTCTTTCTTACAGAACTTCGGTCTTCTTCAGCAGAGCACGCACCGTATCGGTGGGCTGAGCGCCGTTGGCGATCCACTTCTTGGCCTTTTCGCCGTCGATCTTGATCACGCTGGGCTCCTTGGTGGGGTCGTAGTAACCGATCTCCTCAATGAAGCGGCCATCGCGGGGGAAGCGGCTATCCGCCACGACCACACGATAGAAAGGGGCCTTTTTCGCGCCCATGCGGCGCAGTCTGATTTTCACAGCCATTTCTGTCACCTCCTAGTTGTTTTGGGGCCCGTTTGCGGGCATGTATATAAAACCCCGGCCCTGCGGGCCCCCTGGGTTTTATCAAAATTGCGGGCGGGCTTCTTTAAAAGCCGCGGCCCATCCGGCGGCCAAAGGCCTTGGGGTTTTTCTTGAACTGCTTCATCATCTTCTGCATCATCTCAAACTGGCGCAGCAGCTTGTTCACCTCTTCCACGCTGGTGCCGCTGCCCGCGGCAATGCGCCGCTTGCGCTTTGGGTTGATGATGCTGGGCTTTTCCCGCTCTGCGGGGGTCATGCTGTAGATGATGGCCTCAATGCGGCTGAAGACCCCCTCGTCCACCTCGTCCGGGTTCACCTTGGCGCCCCCGGGCAGCATCGAGAGCATGGCCGAAGCTCCGCCCATCTTTTTCATCTGCGAGAGCTGGTCCAGCATGTCGTTCATGTCGAACCGGTTCTCCATCATGCGCTTGGTGGTCTCGGCGGCCTTTTGCTCGTCCTGGGTGGCCTGCGCCTTCTCGATCAGGGTCAGCACATCGCCCATGCCCAAAATGCGGCTGGCCATGCGGCCGGGGTGGAACACCTCCAGGTCGTCCAGCTTTTCGCCGGTGCCCTGGAATTTGATGGGCCTGCCCGTCACGGCCAGCACGCTCAGCGCCGCGCCGCCGCGGGTGTCGCCGTCGGTCTTTGTCAAAATAATGCCGTCCACGGCCACGGCCTCGTTGAAAGCCTTGGCCACGTTCACCGCGTCCTGGCCCGCCATGGCGTCCACCACCAGCAGCACCTCGTCCACCGTGACCACGGCCTTGATCCGCTCCAGCTCGGCCATCAGCTCCTGGTCCACATGCAGGCGGCCCGCCGTGTCCAAGATCACAATGTCGTTGCCGTGGTCCCTCGCGTGGGCCACGGCCTTTTTTGCGATCTCCTCGGGCTTTTCGGTGCCCATGGCAAACACAGGCACCCCGGCCTGTTTGCCCACCACCTGCAGCTGGTCAATGGCGGCGGGGCGGTATACGTCGCAGGCCACCAACAGGGGCCGGTTCCCCTGCTTTAAAAACCACTTGCCCAGCTTTGCAGCGTGGGTGGTTTTGCCGTTGCCCTGCAGGCCGCAGAGCATCAGCACCGTGGGGGGCTTGGATTTGATGTGGATGCGGGCCGCCTCGTTTCCGCCCATCAGGGCGGTGAGCTCCTCGCTCACGATCTTGACCACCTGCTGGGCGGGGGTCAGGCTCTCCATCACTTCCTGCCCCATGGCGCGCTCGGTAACGCCCGCGATAAATTCCTTGGCAACTTTGTAGTTTACGTCGGCCTCCAAAAGCGCGGTGCGCACCTCCCGCATGGCGGCCTTGATGTCCGCCTCGGTGAGCTTGCCCTTGCCCCGCAGCCGCTTAAATACGCCGGCCAGCCGGTCGGAAAGCGATTCAAACGCCATTGCGCAGTGTTCCTTTCGTTATTCGCTGATCTGGCCGATAACAGCCAGCATCTCCGCCGAGGCCCGCTCGATCTCGGGGTTCGGCGAGTAGCTGTTGGCATTGGAAAAGCGCACCTCGCGGGCCAGGCTTTCCAGCTGGGCCACGCCCTGCTGCACCGCCCGGTAACGCTGCGCAAAGCCCACCTTTTGCTCCAGCTCCAGCAAAATGCCCTCGCCGCGCTTGATGGAATCCCGCACCCCCTGCCGCGTGATGCCAAAATTGTCCGCAATCTCGGCCAGCGAGAGGTCGTCGTTGTAATATTGCTCCATCACGTCGCGCTGCTTTTCGGTGAGCACATCGCCGTAAAAATCCAGTAAAAACGATATTTCCAGGTTTTTTGCCACGGTGCTCCCCCTTTCAGCCGTTCCGTGTAAAGTATTTTGCTTTACAGTTTTGTATTATAGCAAAGAACCCGTCCCCTGTCAAGGGCGGATGCACAAAAAACAGGCGCAAAATTTGTATAAAAAAGCGGTCCTGCCGCGAAATGCCGCATTGACGCGCCGCCGGGCTTTGCTATAATAAAGGTATACAGGATAAAAAAGGGAGGGAACGCCCCATGCCGGTGCTGAAAAGCTATTATCAGGCCCTGTACGGCTGCCCGGTGGTGGAGCTGAGCGGCTACACCGCGCGCTGCGGCCTCTCCGGGCGCATCCTCGCCTATCTCGATTTCGGCGGCGCCACCGGCAGCGCCAAGGACGGGCTTGCCGAGGGCATGCTGGCCCTGGCGGCGCAGCGGGGCCGGCTTGCGCCCGGCCAGCCTGTGGTCGAGGCCGGGGGCGGCACCTTTTCCGCCGCGCTGTGCATTGCGGCGCGGCGCAGCGGCCACCCGGTGCTGCTGGCGGTGCCTCCCACCCTCGAGGGGGAGCGGCAGAAGTTCCTTCAGCGGCTGGGCGCCAAGCTGGTGTTCAGCATGGACGCGCTGCAGGGCCGCAAAAAGCTCTGGGCGCTCGCCCGCCAAACCGCCGAGGAGCAGGGCGGCTATTATCTCGATCATTTTAATAACGACGATAACCCCGAATATCACCGTCGCGTCACCGGCCCCGCCATCCTCAAGGCCACCGGCGGCGGCGAAGAGATTGATGCCATCGTGGCCGGGGTGGGCAGCGGGGGCACCCTCACCGGCGTGGGCGAGCACGTCAAGGCCTGGACCAACCACATCCGCATCGTGGCGGTCGAGCCCTACGAAAGCCAGGCCATCGGCGGGGGCTTCATCGGGCGGCACGGCATCCCCGGCCTCGGGGCGGGGTTTGTTCCCCAAAACTACAACCCTTACATCGTGGACCGGGTGCTGGCGGTGCCCAGCGGCGAGGCGCTGCGCGCCGCGCGCGAGGTGCTTCGCACCGACGGCGTGCCCGCCTGCCCCAGCGCGGGCGCGGCCCTGTTCGCGGCCCGCCAGCTGCTGGAAAAGGGAAAATCCAAAAGCGTCCTGTGCGTATTCAGCGGCCGGCAGATGTACGAGTAAGCGTCCCGTCACGGCCTCTTTGCGCTTTTTCTCACCGCAAAACATCCCCGCGCCGGTTTTGCCCGGCGCGGGGATGTGCTTTCTGCTTGCTTTTGCCGCGCGTTCCGGCCCCGCGGGCTCACAGCTTCTGCGCCGCCACGATCAGCATCATCGGGCGGCGCATCTCGTCGGCCATGCCGGGCTCGCCCATCATTTCCGCCGGCGGCTGGGGCTCGGCCACATCGCAGATGGTAAACCCGTTCTGCAGCAGCGTGCGCAGGGTCGTGGTCAGGGTGCGGTGATACTTGGTCACCTGTTCCCCCAAAAAGGTGGCCTGCCGCGCCCCCTCGTAAAAATAGCGGTCCACCGGGAAGTGCAGGATTCCCCCATCCTCGCCGCGGTACCAGTCCTGGCTGCCCTCGGCGGTGAAGACCGGGTGTTCCGCCGTAAAGATAAACCGGCCGCCCGGCGCCAGCCACCCGTGCACCCGCCGCACCAGGGCCGCGTAGTCCGCAATGTAGTGCAGCGCCAGGCTCGAGAGCACCACGTCAAAGCTGCCCGGTTCAAACTCAGCCTGTTCCATGGCGCAGCGGCGGTACTCGATCTGTTCAAAGGTGTTTTTCTGCCGCGCCACCTCCAGCATTTTTTCTGAGAGATCCAACCCCACCACCCGGGCGGCGCCGTGCTGTGCCGCCCACAGGCAGTGCCAGCCGTACCCGCATCCCAGGTCCAGCACCCGCTTGCCCTCAAAGGGGGGCAGCATGGGCTGCAGGGTGGGCCATTCGCCAGCCCCGGCCAGCCCCAGCCGTGAGCGGCTCATTTCGCCGTACTTTTCAAAAAACACGTCGTCGTCGTACTTGTTCTCCAGCATAGGTATTTCCCTCCGTTTTCATGTTTGAACCGTTCCCTGTCCCTCCGCGTCCCCACGTGCCTGCACATGCCCCCGGCAGCTGTGCGGGGCGGCCTACCTTTTGGGTTCAGAACGGGAATTTCTGCAGCAGCGGCACCCCTAAAATGTAAAAGCGCACCAGAAACAGCGCCAGCAGATGCACCGGGTAAAACACATAAAAAAGGTATTTGGGCAGGGGCCGGCCCTTTTCGCCGTTATAAAAATGCAGGGGGATGAGCGCCAGCACCGCCGTACCCAGCACACTCAGCGAGGACCAGGCCAGCACCGGCGCGGCAAGCAGCCAGCACAGTGTTTTTTGCTCCCGCAGCAGGTAAAAAATGCCGATCAGCAGCACCCCCTGCCAGGTATAGTCGGCGCGCAGCAGGGTCGCCGCGCAGCAGCCCGCGGCCAGCGCCGCCGGCCACAGCCAGCAGCGCCAGCTCCCCTTCTTCCTTTCACACCAGCGCAGGGCGGCAAGGGTCACAAGCCCGGTCGCCAGGGTGAAAAACACGTTTTGATGCCCCAGGTCGTACCAGCAGTCGCCCGTGGCCAGGTCAAAGGGCAGCTCACTGATCAGCGCAAACGCCGTCAGCCGCGCCAAATACCGGGGCACGCTGCGGGTGTGCAAAAAGCCCTGCACCAGCAAAAAGGCAAAAATCGGAAAGGCGAACCGCCCGATCACCCGCAATGCAAAGTCCACCCAATACCAGCCCGCCCACTCCAGGGCGCCCTGCTCGATCACCACCGCGCCCGTGTGGTCGATCAGCATGGTAACGATTGCGATCCATTTCAGCGCGCTGCCGCTCAGGCCCGCCGCGTGCCGTGTTTTTGTTTCGGGCATCCTGCTTTTCCTCCGGCATTCCGTGTTTTTCCCATTCTAGCACAAACCGCGCCAAAACTCAAAACAGCGCGGCTGCAAACACAAAACAGCAAATCAGATCAAGCGGCAAGGCCCTCCGGCTGCCTATAATGGTTGCAGGGCCGGTCGAAACGAGGTGAACAAAACAATGTACGAATGGCTTCGCCAGATCCAGCTGATCGTCAACGAGATCGACGGGTGCATCAAAACCCACAGCGACGATGCTCTCACCCTGCGCTCGCTTTCCGCCAGGCTGGGCTATTCAGAATTTTATACGACCCGGAAGTTCCGCGAAATATCCGGCATGCAGTTCCGGGAGTATCTGCGGCGCAGAAGGCTGGCCTTCGCCCTGAAGGAGGTCCGGGATGGCGAAAAAAGCTTTTTGGAGATCGCTCTCGATCACGGCTTTTCCTCCCACGAGGCCTTTACCCGGGCCTTCAAGGCGGCCTACGGCGTGACCCCCAGCGAATACCGCAAATCGCCCCGCCCCGTCGTTCTCCGCACCAAAATCAACCCGTTCGACCGCTACTTTTTAGGATTAGGAGAAATTGGTATGCTGCAATCCACTCAAGAGATCAAAATGTATTTTGTCACCATTCCCGCCCACAAGTTTTTGCACATCGAAAACCGCGAGAGCAACGGCTATTGGGATTTCTGGCAAAAGCAAAACCTTATCCCCGGGCAGGACCAGGAGACCATCTGCGGCCTGCTCGACAGCATCAAGGGCAAACTGGACGACGCCGGCGGCAGCGAGGTCAACGCCGGCAGCGGCCAGCTCATGGCCTATATCAGCGACCCGGCCGGCAGGCTCTGCGCCTGGGGCTTTCCCCGCACCGAGTGCTACGGCGTGCGCCTTCCCGCGGACTACAAGGGCGAGACCCCGCCGCCTCTGCTCATGACCGACGTTCCCGAGGCCGAATACCTCGTGTTTGAACACGGCCCGTTCGATTACGAGCAGGAAAACCGCACCGTGGAGGAAGCCGTGGAATCGGCGATGTCCTCGTTCGATTTTTCGGGCACCGGCCGCTGTTTCGACACTACCCCCGGTAGGGTCCTTTACTTTTACTTCGATCCCGCCCATTACTGGAAGTACATCCGGCCGGTGCGCAGGCTGGAGGGCTGATCCCCGCGTTGCCCCCTTCGCCGCCCTGCCCCCAAACCACGGGATTTTTGCGGGAAGGGCGGCCTAAGGCCGTATCGCATATTACAACAGCAGCAGCGGGCATATCCCAGGATATGCCCGCTGTTTCTGTCGTTTCAATGCGGTTTTGGAAACAAGGTCTATATATCGGTTTCAAAATTATCGCTCAGCTTACAATGCAGGGTCGCCCCGGCCTTCATGCCCAGGCTGAAATAGATCTCCTCCACGACCGCCACATAAGCAGTGATGTGCTCCATAAGTTGTTCGGCTTCTTCTTCTCCGTGCCCCTCGTTCAATATCCTTTCCAGTTCCGAAAATGCGGCGGTGTTCCTTTCGCGGAAGCTGTCATTGCTCATAACCTCTTTGTCGCTGCCGTCGCGTATGTAAGCGCCTAAACTCTGCAGGTTGAGCCGCCGTTTCATGGCTGATAAATAGCTTTCGGAGTAACCGCGCCGCAGCCGTTCTTCCCTGCTTTTCTCATAATCATTCATTGTGCTTCTCCTTTCATCAGAGCGGCAAATCCGCCCAATCGTACAGCCTTCGTTCCTTGTCTTTTCCCGCCCCTTTCCCTCCGGCAGGCATCATTGCTCATCCCCCTCCAAAGGCTGTTTTCAGGTTTTGGCACACCTGCGCGGCAAGTATCACGCCCGCTTGCAAACCAAGTTCCATGTAAACATCTTGGACCGCGCTCACATAATCGTAAATCAGCCCGGTGATCTCCTCACATTCTCTTTTGTCGGAACAAGCCATCCGCAGCCGGGCTGCAACCTTCCTGTCGGCGCTCTCCATTCTTTCGTCATAGGTGCGCATATCTGCGGCACATTCCGCCCCATGCAAAAGGAATTCCCGGACCTGCTGGATATCCGCCCTCAAAAAGATTTCATCAATATGGTTCATGAAAATTTAACATCTCCTTTCCTTTAACTTTATTTGGTTCTCATTAACCAATATAGGTTAATGAGAACCATTTTAGGTTATAATGTCAATGGTTAAAATCAACCTCAAAAGGTTAAACTTAATTCTTAAATTGATTATTTACTTTTAATAGGTTACAATTGCCCAAAAGGAGTGTTGGAAAATGAGCATGGCAAAAAAGATAAAATCAATTCTTATAGAACGGGATATGACCATAAAAGATTTGAGCGAAAAAATGGGCTATACTGGAACTTATTTATATAACAAACTCAATCGTGATAAACTCACAGAGGAAGAATGCAGAGCCATAGCCAATGCCCTTGATTGCGATTATGACGGCATTTTTACTTTTAGGGATACAGGAAAGCAGATATAAAAAGAGTGATCGATTCAGATCATGCCCGGCACTCACGGGAATACGGTTCTGCCCGTGCCGCCGGGGCCCCTGCGACGGAACATTGGAACAAATAGTATTCGTTTATTTATATATGTTAAAAAGAGAACATATCAACAGAACGTCTGATATCAGCCGAAGTGTTTTTTCTTTTTAATTGTCCCCCCATAAATAGCCGTATAATTCAAGAAGACGAGGTGATAAAGTGGCGGCTGCAAAGAAAATAAAAATGCTTTTGGTTGAGCGCGAAATGACACTTACAGATTTATCAAAACTGTTAAACAAAAGCCTGTCCACAATGAGTGGTAAAATGGCACGGGATAATTTTTCAGAAAAAGATCTGAAACAAATAGCCGATCTGTTAAAGTACGACTATGAAGCCGTATTTACGGATAGAGAAACAGGAAAGCAGATATAAAAAAAGCGGATCCTCCCGCAAGGATGGCATATGAATACGATTTACAACACACCGCAGGGCAAGCAAAAAATAATCGCTCTTTATGACGGGCAGTTATCAAGGCTGAATGCACCATACCAGGATATTTATATAGATACCTCCTTCGGCAAAACCCATCTCATTGAAACCGGCAATCAGGGCGATCCTCCTTTGCTTGTATTTCATGGTGGAAACGCAACAACCGCCTACAATTTATTAGCGTGCAGGTTCCTGCTTGACAAATTTCATATTTATGCGGTCGACACAATCGGTCATCCCGGAAAAAGCGCGGAAACAACTCTCTCGCCTAATAATTATGATTATGGCAAATGGGGGGGCGAAGTCATTTCCGGTCTTGGCTTCCAGAAAATGCGCTGTTTCGGCGGTTCCTTTGGTGCCGGTATTCTTGCAAAAACGATGTGCGTCGCACCTGAAAAAATTGAAAAAGCGGTGCTTCATGTGCCATCCGGAATAAAAAACGCCCCTGCCATCAATTTGATAAGCATGGCGTTTCCAATGATGCTGTATTGGGTTACCCATAAGCAGAAATGGTTGATCAAAACGATCCTTCCCATGGCTGTATCACAGGATAACATAGACAGCGACGCGTTCGAAACGGCAAAGTGCAGTATCGACAACGCAAAAATAAAGGCGGGTATGCCCAGCAATGTAGTTCCCCGCGATATGCGGAAATGCCTTGCTCCAACCCTTGTTTTGGCAGGCGAAAAAGACTGTATGTTCCCTGCCAAGCGGGTGATCCCGCAGGCGGAAAAAATAATTACCAACTGTACTGCCTACTTATTGCAAGGCCGGGGGCATATGCACCGCTTAACCGAAACAGAAGAACAAATGATCCTTCAATTCCTTATGTGAGTTGATAAGCATGATCCTTTTTGCCTTCGCAATAACCTGTAGATCTGCTTG
The DNA here is from genome assembly GCA_022835495.1 of Oscillospiraceae bacterium. NCBI lineage: Bacteria > Bacillati > Bacillota > Clostridia > Eubacteriales > Oscillospiraceae > Oscillospiraceae bacterium. The sequence continues at coordinate 1,445,578 of BQOK01000001.1, read as the reverse complement.
TCGCAATTGTTTTGCATGGGATCGGCATTCCACCCGCGCAAGAAAACAGCCCCGGCACAAGACGGGGCGGCCATACAAAACGATAGAAACCCATGTCCGGGGTTCAGGTTCGTTCTTTTCCACAACATACCACAACCGTAAAGCTTAAATGTGAATGCCCGTTGCTTGTAGCAACGGGCATTTCCTCGTACAATGGTGGTAACGCCGAAAGGAAGGAAGGGTATCCGGAATGTTAAACGAAAACATTAAAGCAATCAGAAAATCAAAAGGGCTTTCGCAGGAAGAACTCGCGATCAAGTTGAATGTGGTGCGCCAAACGATCTCCAAATGGGAGCAGGGGTTGTCAGTCCCTGATTCTGATATATTGCTCTCCATATCGCAAGCGCTTGAAACACCGGTAAGCACTTTGCTGGGAGAAACGGTTGTTGAGTCGAAGGTTGACGATTTAAAAGCGATCTCCGAAAAACTGGAGATTATAAACCTGCAGCTCGCACAAAGGAAAACCGCGGGAAGGAACACGCTTCATTGGCTGCTTATCTCAGCGAGTGTGGTCATCGCAGCAATTTTTGCGGTCTTAACGGCATTAAACAGTCCCTATCTGGGCTGGGATTACGCCGACCCTGAAACTGCCGTTTTCGGAGCAGCTTTTCACGCATTTGAATGGCTGTTTATCAGGTTAGCGCCGATGCTCCTTACGGGGGCGATCGTTGGCATTTTCTTCACACGGACTTCAATTCGCAAAGTAAATCCATCACATAAAATCCATCCAAATCGGGAGGCTTGAAAACATGACTAATTGATAAAATAAAAGCCCACATAATCCTATCATGCCAATAGGATTATGTGGGCAAACAAAACTCCTAATTAACGCCCCCTCGTGCCGGTTACAAACTTGGTTCAAAGATAGGTTTGTAACCGGCCAGCATATATAAAAGCAGCGGAACAGACCTTTTATTTGTTTACATTAATGCTGGGTAGTTACCCAGTCAATAATTACTTTTAACATTTCCATTACTGCTGTTACCGTTTTGGCAAAAGCAGTAATGACTAGCAAAATTTCAATAAGCTACATCATGGTCTATCCCCCTTTCATAATATGGAATAAAAATTGTCACTCTTATAGCACTCACTTCTTCCTTATGTAAACAAAATCAGGCTGTTTCGCTGCTTTTTTCGCAAGATACTTTTGCGTGGTATTTTAGTAAAGCGTCATGATATAATAACTCACATTTTCAAAACACCCCATTTTCCTTCCATAAAAGCACAAATGACACAGAGCTATTTGCTCTGTGTCATACGTTTCTTACAAAATTCCAATTTTTAAGCACTGCTCCATCGGAATTTTGTACATTATACCATAAAATCGGGCTTTTGTCAAATTTTGTTTTAGAGGCTATCCCTTTCATCCAAATTCTGTGCTTTGTTATAAGCCAGATACGCTTCTATAATTTCTTGAATGGTGTGCTGTTGTTTTAGGGTCAATCCAGTAACGTTCAGTACATAAGTGTTACTACATCCCAGCAAATTGTCTGTGCTCACATGGAACAATTGAGCAATTTTTACGAGAATGTCATAAGAGGGAAGTCTGGAACCATTCTCATAAGAGGAAACCGTAGACTTTGCGACGTTGATTCTGGAAGCAAATTCTTCCTGTGTAATATTTCTCGCCATTCTTAGCGATTTTATCTGATTCCCAACCGTGTTCCCGTCCATAAGCTCCCCTCCCCCTGTGTAAATTCTACAGGATACACAAACGCTATTGGTAAACAAAAGTTATACACTTAGTTTGACAGAGTATGTGTATAAATGTTATACTTATAGTGAACAAAGGGGGGTGTAATTATGATTCGGGTATGTAAAAACGATAAGGAATCGGTACTTGCTTTAGTGCGGCAGGGGAAGCTGGATGCTGCCGCATTAAGCTCTACAAACTTGGTTGATGAAATTATTCTGTCGATGTACAAACACGGTGTTCTTCAATGTCTTGATACGCAAATTCGTGATAAACGAGCAGACAATATCACCATTCCTTTCAATCTGATATGGGCTTCTGCGATTGCCGCAAAGATGAAAGTACGAACCAGTCTGTCCGACATTCCATTTGCGATTACAGACCACAGAACACTTGCTGAACTTGGATATACGCTCTATGACCCAGGAGGCATATATTCGGGTCTTATGCGGGAAGGAAGTCTGCGCTTCCTTTTAAACAAATATAGCTGGACCGAAATGATTGACGCCTATAGAAGAACAGTTCAGCAACAAATTATTCCCGCATTGGGTGCTGCTCCCAACATTCATATTTTGGATTGTACTCCCTTGGAAGTGAACCTGAACAATTCTCGTTATGAAAATTCGGGAGTTGGGGTTAACAAATATGGCGATACGGCGCGGGGCTATAGCATGTTAACAATGCGCGGCCTTTATAAAGATAGTGGAGTAATTGAAGAATTTTTTGTTGCTCCATTAAATATGCCAGACTCAACCTTTGGAAGCATAGTTCTGAAATATACGCCTGTACTAAATCCAGGGGATATTCTTATAAACGACAGAGGATTCCTTTCCAGAAAAACTCTAAACGACATGAAAAATGTTCGTGAGGTAGATACTTATATCCCCTTAAAAAGGAACATGACAGCATATAAATTTGCCGTTCAAGTTGCTACGGAACAAAACAAATGGGAAGCACATCCAAACAAGAAACGACCGCAACAGCGAATTACATTGGTGAAGAATATCGGCGGCCTATGGGAAAGTGACAACCCAGCCGAGGATGTTGACCTGAATGGGTGTGTCGTGTGGGATACAAAAACGAACCAATACTTTGTGTTTGTTACTACTGACCTTGGAAAATCAGCCAGGGAAATTGTAAAAATATATGAGTTACGGCCTGAAATTGAAGAAGATTATCGACAGCTCAAGGAGTTCTGGAAGATTGAAGATTTTAAAAGTACACAGTTCAATGTTATCTGCTTCCATATCGTGTGTGTGCTCTTTGGATACCTGTTCTTCCAGCTTTATACCATGCTTCCAGACGGGGAAGCATTTGCTGGGCGTTCCCTACCGGTTGTGCTGAAAAACTACACACCAAGGTTGCTTGGATATGTTGTTCTGTACGCTGGATACTACTTTGGGATTTTCAGTCTGGTAGAGCTGCTACGACTATATGCGGAGTGCGATAAAACCATCAAGCCAACAATAGAAGAAGTCTTGGGCGAGCTATAGGTTTAGGAGGGATATTGAATGTCTGAAACTGAAAATGTTGAATTGGAAAATTCAGAAGTTTTATTTAAAGAGCGTAAAGAAAAAAGAAAAAAAATAATTTTTGCTGTTATACCTTCCATATTGTTTGCCGGTATAATAGTTCTATGGATTATTTCGAGTGTGCGTTGCGAAAAAAATTATATACTGATGAAAGAGTATTTTGAGGCCAATAATTATCAAGAAGTTTTACATATTATAAGTCGTGCCGAAATAAGGAATTATAAAGATACTTCGGTTTTTTATGAGGCAAGTTATTCAGCGATTAAAGCACAAGAAAATGAGGAAAAATACCAAAAAGTGTTAGAAGCACATTCAAAGATGAAACAAATCCCGTTTAAAGAATTAGAAGATTTTTTACTTGATGCAATTAGCCTAGAAGTAGAAGATTATAAAGATTCGGGACAAATGGCATCTGACTTTTCCAATTATTTTACATTGGCAGAAGAAATATGGAATGATTATGCTGATATAGCATATGAACATGCTCTTGATATGAGTACAAACCAAGTTGAAAAATATGCGCAAAATGTGTTGAGCAAAAAATACGATTTATCGGGATTTGAAATTCAGCGAATATATATATGGTGGCATGACTATGTGGCCGAATCAGGTTTGTTTGTTCATTATGATGATTAATATTTATAGGGTAACTAAAAATCTCGTTGTCGAAACACAGAAATTACCACTGTAAAAGCATATCTATAAATTAGAATGGAGAGGCGAAAAGTGAAGTGCAAAATGAAAGCAACCACAACAAAACTAGTTTGTATTCTGACAATGATAATATTACTTATGGGACTTTCTTCTTGCGCCGGGAAAGTGCCGTCAGAATATATCGACGCAATCAATGTTTATAAAAACGACTTGAAAGACCCAGCTTCCATGCGAATATATGGAGATATTATCGTAGAAAATTTCGCCAATGATTCACAGGTTATTTCCATGAGATGCGATGCTAAAAACGGATATGGCGCATATAACGGAAAACATACTATTGAAATCATGATAGCACCAGGTATGGATACTGTATATTGGGATAGTGACTCTAGCAACTTTCTTGATATAGCAAATATATACGAAACATTAGAATCATTATCTGCGGAAGGAAAAAAAGCGGTGCTTAAAGACTCTGAAATAACTTTTGATGTAGTAAGCGGCAAAGAAGTAGCAAAAATAATCGGAGCGGAATACCTTTCGACCTAAACAAACAATCTTTCTAGTGAAGTGACTAAAACTTTGCTGTAACTTATAAAACGGTGTAGAATATTCTACACCGTTTTATAACAGCCCGTTTTACTTTGCGAATTGAAGTCACACGGAAGAAAATATAGAATTGTTCCGCATTTTGAAGTACAATTTAACGTTTGCCGATTTTGTATTTCGCGATGCCCAGCTTTACAAAACCATGCTGTTACAGGTTATGCCGCTTTAAAGGAACACCGCTCTTGGTTCCCCGCCCAAAAAAGGGGCGGAGCTTCGTCAACCGGCGCGCATCTGCAAAAAGCGGCCTTCGCTTTGCCGAAGGCCGCTTTTCCTTTATTCCATCTGCGCCAAAAAATCCTCGATGTATTTCGAGGCCACCGCCCCGTCTGCCGCGGCCGTAACGATCTGCCGCAGGGGCTTTGTGCGCACGTCGCCCACCGCAAATACGCCCGGAAGGCTGGTGCGGGTGGTCTCGTCCGCCTTCACATACCCCTGTGCGTCCAATTCCACCTGGCCGCGCAGCAGCCCGGTGTCCGGCACCCGGCCGATTGCCACGAACAGCCCCTCGCAGGCAAGGGTGCGCCGCTCGCCGGTGCGCACGTCCTCCAGCTCCACGCCGGTCAGCTTTTTTTCGTGCACAAGGCCCGCCACACGGCTGTTCCAGATAAACTCCACCCCGCTGCTTTTCAGCGGCTCCAAATACACGCGGGAGGCGCGCAGTGTGTCGCGCCGGTGCACCAGGTACACCTTTTTGCAAAGCTTTGCCAGCAGCAGCGCGTCGGCCACGGCGCTGTTGCCGCCGCCCGCCACCACCACCGTCTTGTCCTTGTACATCATGCCGTCGCAGGCCGCGCAGTACGCAACGCCGCGGCCCCGCAGGGCGGCCTCGTCGGGCAGGCCCAGCTCCCGGGGCGAGGCGCCGGTGGCCGCCACCACGGTCCGGGCAAGCAGCGTGCCGCCAGTCGTTTCAATGCGTTTGGGCTGGGCCGCCAGGTCCGCCCCGGTCACCTCGTCGTACAGGGTCGCCGCGCCAAAGCGCTCCGCCCCCCGCTGCATCTTTTCGCCCAGTTCAAAACCGTCCACACCATCTTCAAAGCCCGGGTAATTGTCCACCTGGCCGGTGGTGGCCATCTGCCCGCCGGGGGCCAGCTTTTCCAGCACCGCCACGCTCAGCCCGCTGCGCGCGCAGTAAAGCGCCGCGGTATATCCCCCCGGCCCGCCGCCGATTACCACCGTGTCATAGATTTTTTCTTCCATCTCATTTCCCTCCTCACATCACGATGCCGCCGTCCACGTGCAGAATGGTTCCCGTGGTAAACGAAGCGTCGTCTATCGCCAGACATACGTATGCCCCGGCCGCCCGTTTATTCCACGCCGCCCTCGGCCAGCCAGGCCTCGATCTGGGCCATCGAGCCGGGGTTCACCAGCGGTTCGCCGGCCTTGCCGCCCTGGAACACGAGCAGGGTGGGAATGGTGTCTATCCCATATCGCTCGGCCAGGGCGGGCGCCTCGTCAATGTCCAGTTTTGCCACCAGCAGCTTGCTGGCCCACTGTTTTTCCAGCCGCTCCACCACCGGGGCAAGCCGCCGGCAGTAGCCGCACCAGGGCGCCCAAAAATCCACCAGCACAGGCTGGGCCGCACCCAGCACCTCCCGCTCAAAATTTTCCTGGTTCACATTCAAAACAGCCATGATTGTTTCCTTTCTTTTTCTGTTTATTTTTACTGTTACTTCATTCAATACAGTTTATACTGTAATAATACATGTTACAGTTATATTTGTCAAGACTCTCCTCAATTTTTTTGCTTTTTTCTTTTACACAGCGCGCCGTCCGGGTTTTAAAAAAGGCGAAGGCAGGGGAATCGCTCCCCTGCCTTCTTAGTGTACGGCCTCAAAGGGCCGCTTATTCGCTCATATCGGCAAACTGGCTTTGGTAAAGCGCGGCGTAGAACCCGCCCTTTGCCAGCAGCTCTTCGTGGTTGCCGGTCTCCACAATATCGCCGTCCCGCATCACCAGGATCAGGTCCGCCCCCCGTATGGTGGAAAGGCGGTGCGCAATGATAAAGCTGGTGCGTCCCTCGGTAAGTTTATCCATGGCCCGCTGGATCAGCAGCTCCGTGCGGGTATCCACGCTGGAGGTCGCCTCGTCCAGGATCAGGATTTTCGGGTCCGAGATAATGGTGCGGGCAATGGTCAGCAGCTGTTTTTGCCCCTGGCTGATATTGCTGGCCTCTTCGTTCAGCACCGTGTCGTAGCCCTGGGGCAGGGTGCGCACAAAGTGATCCACCTGTGCGGCCTTTGCCGCGGCCAGCACCTCGTCGTCGGTGGCTCCAAGCCGGCCAAACCGGATATTCTCCCGAATGGTGCCGTTGTACAGCCAGGTGTCCTGCAGCACCATCCCAAACGAATCGCGCAGCTCACTGCGGCTAAACTGCCGCACATCGTAGCCGTTCAGCAAAATGGCACCGCTGCTCACGTCGTAAAAACGCATCAGCAGCTTCACCATGGTGGTCTTGCCCGCGCCGGTGGGGCCCACGATGGCCACCTGGGTGCCCGGCTCGATCACCGCCGAAAAATCGTTGATTATGGTCTTTTCCGGCACGTAGCCAAAGTGCACATGGGCAAAGTAGACCGAGCCGTCGATCTCGGCGGGATCCACCTTCTGTGCGGGGTCGGCGGGTTCTTCCGCCTCATCCAAAAAGGCGAACACCCGCTCGGCAGCCGCGGCGGTCTGCTGCAGCACATTGGAGATGTTTGCGATCTGGGTAATGGGCTGGGTAAAGTTGCGCACATACTGGGTGAACGCCTGGATATCGCCCACCGTGATGGAACCGTTCAGGGTCAAAAAACCGCCCAGCACACAGATGCCCACATACCCCAAATTGCTCACAAAGTTCATCAGGGGCATCATCATGCCGGATAAAAACTGGCTCTTCCAGGCCGCGTGGTACAGGTTGTCGTTCAGCCCGTTAAAATTCTCAATGCTCTTTTCCTGGCCGTTGAAGGCGGTCACCACCACATGCCCGCCGTACATCTCCTCCACATGGCCGTTCACGTGGCCCAGGTATTCCTGCTGGCGGCGGAAGAACGGCTGGCTCTTTTTCACCACCACGCTCACAATGATCACGCTCAGCGGCAGGATGCACAGCGCCACCAGGGTCATAACCGGGCTGATGGTCAGCATCATCACCAGCACGCCGATCATCATGGTTACGCTGGTCACGATCTGTGAAAGGCTCTGGTTCAATGTCTGGGTCACCGTGTCCACATCGTTGGTGATCCGGCTCAGCACCTCGCCGCTCTGCACCCGGTCAAAATAGGCCAGGGGCAGCCGGTCGATCTTGCTGCTGATGTCTTTGCGCATGGAATAGCTTAGCTTGGTGGCAACGCCTGCCATCACCCAGCCCTGCACATAGCTCAGCAGCGCGCTTATCACATACAGCCCCGCCAAAAACAGCAGGATCTGCCCAATGGCGCCAAAGTCGATGCCGCCGGTGCCGGTCAGCATGGCCAGCAGCCCCTCGAACAGCTTGGTGGTCGCCTGCCCCAGGATCTTGGGGCCAAAGATCGAAAAGATCGTGCTCGCCGCGGCGCAGACCAGCACCAGGATAATGCCGGGCAAAAAGCGTTTCATGTAGCCCAGCAGCTTTTTCATGGTGCCCTTGAAGTCCTTGGCTTTTTCGCCGGGCATCATACCGCGGGGGCCGTGCCCGCCGCCTCTCGGTCCTGCCATTATGCCAATTCCTCCTTTGAAAGCTGACTTTCGGCGATCTCGCGGTACTCCTTGCAATTTGCAAGCAGCTCCTCGTGGGTGCCGATGCCCACAATGCGCCCCTCGTCCAACACCACGATCTGCTCGGCGTGCATAATGGTCGAAACCCGCTGCGCCACGATCAAAACGGTGGACTGCTCGGTGTAGCCCTTCAGCGCCTTGCGCAGGGCCGCGTCCGTTTTAAAGTCCAGGGCGGAAAAGGTATCGTCAAAAATATACACAGGGGCCTTTTTCACCAGCGCCCGCGCAATCGAAAGCCGCTGCCGCTGCCCGCCGGACACATTGGTGCCGCCCTGGCTGATCTCGGTGGCCATGCCCTGGTCCAGCTGGTCGATGAACTCGGTGGCCTGGGCCACCGCGGCGCTCTCGGTCAGGGCCTCGTCGCTGGCGTTCTCGTCCCCGTAGCGCAGGTTGGACGCAATGGTCCCGCTGAACAAAAGGCCCTTCTGCGGCACATAGCCAATGGCGGCCCGCAGCTCCTGCTGGCTCAGCTCCTTTACATTCACCCCGTCCACCGTCACGGTGCCCTCGGTGGCGTCGTAAAAGCGGGGGATCAGGTTGATCAGGGTGGATTTGCCGCTGCCGGTGCTGCCGATAAACGCGGTGGTCTGGCCCGGCCGCGCGGTAAAGCTGATGTGCTCCAGCACATTGGCGTCCGCGCCCTCGTAGCGGAAGGCCACGTCCTTGAACTCCACCACACCCTTGACCGGGTTGGGCAGGCGGGCGGGCTGCGCGGGGTCGGCCACGCCGTTCTCGGTGCTCAGCACCTCATTGATGCGCTCGGCAGACACGCTGGCCCGGGGCACCATAATAAACATCATGCTGATGAACAAAAAGCTCATGATCACCTGCATGGCATACTGGATAAAGGCCATCATATCGCCCACCTGCAGGCTGCTGGCGGCAATCTGCTTGCCGCCGAACCACACGATCAGCAGGCTGATGCCGTTCATCACCAGCATCATAGCCGGCATCATGGTGGCCATGCTGCGGTTCACAAACAGGGTGTTGTAGGTCAGGTCCCGGTTCGCCCCGTCAAACCGCTTTTGCATAAAGGGCTGGTTCGCAAAGGCGCGCACCACCATCAGGCCGGAAAGCTCCTCCCGGCTCACCAGGTTCAGCCGGTCGATAAAATGCTGCATCTTTTTAAAGCGGGGCAGCGCCACGCTGAACAGCACCAGGATCAGCCCCAGCATCAGCACCAGCGCCAGCCCCAGCACCCATGCAAGGCTCAGGCATTTCGAAAGGCCCATAATCAGCCCGCCCACGCCCATAATGGGCGCAAAGCACAGCATGCGCAGGCCCATGCTCAAAAAGTTCTGCACCTGCGTAATATCGTTGGTGGTGCGGGTGATCAGGCTTGCGCTGGAAAACTGGTCCATCTCGCTGTTGTTGAAATAGGTCACCTGGTGGAACACATCCCGCCGCAGATCCCGCCCGACCCCGGCGCCCAGCCGTGCCAGGCAAAAGCCCGCACTGATGGCGCACGCGGTGAGCAGCAGGGTAAGGCCCAGCATTTTCAGGCCCACCTTCCAGATATAGCTGGTCTGCATGGCGTCGGTGTCCGCCCCAAGCTGCTGGTAAAAGGTCTTGGTAAACACCATCCCGGTCTGGCTCAGCATGCTGTCCGGCGTCACGGCGGCCTGCTGCACCGCTTTCTCCACCAGCGCCGCCGTCTGGGGCTGCTGCAGCGCCGCCGCCAGCCGCCCCATCACGGCCGGGTCAATCGAGCCGCCGGAGGTCTCTCCCGCCTGGGCGGCGTCCCCCTCCCCTGCGGCGCTCAGCTCCTTGAGCACATTTACCAGCGCGTACGAGGCGCGGGAAAAAGCGGCGTTCGCGCCGCTCTCCTGCGCGTCTGCGCCAAGCACCAGATCCTCCCCGGCAAGGCCGGGGTATTTTTTCTGCAGCCGGTCCGCGTCGGCGCTGCCCGCAAAGGGCTCATAGGCCGCGTCCACCGCCGCCCGGTCGCTTTCGCTCATAAAGGTCTGCATCATGGCCATACCCTGCGCATTGATGGCCTCCGGGGCCGCCTGGGTAATGCCGCCCTGCTGCAGGCCCACATTTACAATGTCGCTCATGTAGTTGGGCAGGGTGAGCTCCAGCATCGCCTGCCCGAATAAAAACACCACCGCGGCTGCAAGCAGCCCCAGGTAGGGTTTCAAATATCGCTTGAGTTTGAGCATTGTGGTCTTGTTCTCCTTTTCATTGGAAATAAAGCGGGCCGCCCCGCGGCCCAAAAAGTCACGGCCCCTGCCGGGGCGCCGCAGCGCCCGCTTCCAGCGCGGCGGCCAGTTTGTCCAGCAGCCGGAACAGGGTTTCCAGCTCCTCCTCCCCCAGCTGCCGCACCAGCTCGTTCATCCGGCACATCATCTCCTGCCGGGCGCATTCCAGCAGCTCCAGCCCCTGGGGGGTCAGCCGGATCCAGGTCGTCCGCTTGTCTTTTTCATCCTGGCGCCGCTCCACATACCCGGTGGCTTCCAGGCGGGTAATGCGCTGGCTCACGGCGGGCATGCTCTGCTCCATCGCCGCCGCCAGCTCCGACAGGGTCATGGGGGTAAAGGGGGCCCGTTTTTCCCGGTTCACCGGCTCTCTGCCGCCGTGGCGCAGGGTGAGCAGCGTGCTGAACTGCGATTTGCTCAGCTCCGGGCAGGGGGTCACCTCGCCCCAGGCCCGGCGCATCCGGTCCATGGCTGCAAAAAAACGCAGGGGCAGGACCATGGGGTCTTCCATCTGCCTTCTCCTCTCCTGTTCAAAATTTAACCATATTAATTATCCATGCTAATTAACCTGTTTAAGTATTCTATGCTTTTCTTTTGCTATTGTCAACAATGTACAAAAAAGTTCACTCTTTTTTTACAAAGGGAATTTTGTGTGCTTTTGCCAGGGCAATAACCAAAGCCGGGATGCCCTTCTCCCTTTCCAAAACTGATTTTCACAATTTTCCCCTCCCCCTTTGACCCGGTGCCCTTTTCCCTGTATACTGTTCAGGGAAAGGAGCTGGGAGCAATGTCGCAGCCGAAAAAAAGGATTACGGTGGGCATTCTCGCCCATGTCGACGCGGGCAAGACCACCCTCACCGAGGCCATGCTCTACGCCGGCGGCCAGCTGCGCAGGCTGGGCCGGGTCGATCATGGCGACGCCTTTCTCGATACCGACGCGCTGGAGCGGCAGCGCGGCATCACAATTTTCTCCAAACAGGCCGTGTTCTCTCTGGGCGAGCTGGAAGTCACCCTGCTGGACACGCCGGGCCATGTGGATTTTTCCGCCGAGATGGAGCGGGTTCTGCAGGTGCTGGACTGTGCAATCCTTGTCCTCAGCGGCGCAGACGGCGTGCAGGGCCATACCGAAACCCTGTGGCGCCTGCTCGCGCAGTATCAAATCCCCACCTTCCTGTTCGTCAACAAGATGGACCTCCCCGGCGCCGGCCGTTCCGCCCTCCTGGCAGAATTGCGCGCCCGCCTTTCTCCCGACTGTGTGGACTTCGGCGCCCCCGACCCAGCCGAAGAGATTGCCCTGCGGGACGAAGCCCTGCTGGAAGCTTATCTTGCAGGCCGCTCCCTGCCCACAAAGGAAGTCGCACAGCTCATCTCCGCAAGGCGGCTTTTTCCCTGTTGGTTTGGCTGCGCGCTCAAGCTGGATGGCGTGGCGGAATTTTTGCGCGGGCTTGCCCTTTATGCCCCCGATCCTGTCTGGGGCCAGGCATTCGGCGCTAAGGTGTTCAAGGTCGCGCGGGACCCCGCGGGCGCGCGCCTTACCTATTTAAAAGTGACCGGCGGCAGCCTTCGGGTAAAGGCCCTGCTGCGGGGCGATGGCTGGGAAGAAAAGGCCGACCAGCTGCGCCTCTATTCCGGCGAAAAATACCAGCTGCTGGACACAGCTCCCGCGGGTGCCGTGTGCGCGGTGACCGGCCTCTCCCGCACAAGGCCCGGCGACGGCCTGGGGGCCGAGGCGGCATCGGCGCCGCCCGCTCTGGAACCGGTGCTGCACTGCCAGCTGCTGCTGCCCCCCGGCTGCGACGCGCATGCACTCCTGCCCAAGCTGCGCCAGCTGGAAGAGGAGGACCCACTGCTTCACATCCAGTGGAATGAAGCCTCAGCCGAGATTCGGGTGCAGCTGATGGGAGAGATTCAGCAGGAGGTGCTGCAAAGCGTCATACGCGACCGCTTTGGGGTGGAAGTCCGCTTTGGTCCGGCCGCGATCTGCTATAAGGAAACCATTCTGGCCCCGGTCGAGGGAGTAGGCCATTTTGAACCTCTGCGCCATTATGCCGAGGTCCACCTGCTTTTGGAACCTCTGCCCCCCGGCAGCGGCCTGCACTTTGCGAGCCGCTGCGGCGAGGATCAGCTCGCCCGGAACTGGCAGAGGCTGGTGCTCACCCACCTGGCCGAAAAAGAACATCCCGGCGTGCTCACAGGCTCCCCCATCACAGACGTCAAATTCACGCTGGTGGCAGGCAGGGCCCACCTGAAGCACACCGAGGGCGGCGATTTCCGCGAGGCCACCTACCGCGCCGTGCGCCAAGGCCTGAAAATGGCCCAATGCCAGCTTTTAGAGCCTTGGTATTCCCTCCGGCTGGAGCTCCCGGCCGACTGCGTGGGCCGTGCTATCGCTGATCTTCAGCGTATGGAGGCGGTCTTCGATCCGCCGGACCTCCAGGGAGAGCGAGCCGTTTTGACCGGCCGCGCCCCGGTGGCGGCGGTGGGGGCCTATGCGCGCGAGGTGGTTTCTTACACAAAGGGCCGCGGCCGCCTTACCCTCGCGCTGCAGGGGTATGCGCCCTGCCACAACGCTCCCCAGGTCATCGCCGCCGCCGGGTACGACAGTGAGTCCGATTCCGAAGCCCCCACCGGTTCGGTATTCTGCTCCCATGGGGCCGGTTTTTATGTTCCCTGGGATCAGGTGCGCCGCCATATGCATGTGGACAGCGGCCTTTCTTTTGAAAAGCCGCGCCCGGCGCTTTCCCCGCCCGTGCGCACCGGGCCGGTGCATTATGCGGGCACACTGGAAGAAGACAAAGAGCTGGAGGCAATTTTTGCCCGCACCTTTGGCCCGGTGCAGCATCGCGATTTTCTCTATTATCAAAACGCCCGGCAGGCCGAGCGCCAGCAGGCCGCCGGGCCCCAGGCGCCCGTGCACGATTATCTCCTGGCCGACGGCTACAACCTTCTTTTCAGCTGGGACGATCTGAAAGAGCTCGCCCATCGCGACCTGGCCGCCGCCCGCCAAAAGCTGATGGATACCCTCTGCAATTACCAGGGCTTTACCCAAAGTACCGTGATCCTGGTGTTCGACGCCTACAAAGTGCCCGGCGGTGCCGGCGAGGTGGAGCGGTACCACAACATCTACGTGGTGTATACCCGCGAGGCCGAGACCGCAGACATGTTCATTGAAAAGGCCACCTATGGTCTGGCCGAGCGTCACCGGATCCGGGTAGCCACCTCAGACGGTATGGAGCAGCTCATCATCCTGGGGCATGGGGCGCTGCGCGTTTCGGCAGCCGCCTTTCAGCAGGAAGTCGCCACCGTGGAACAGCGGATTCGGGCGCTGATTGCCCCCACCTGAAACTGTAAAGCAGGCGCAGAAAGCCGGCGGCATACAAATGTGCCGCCGGCTTTGCTTTTTTGCTGAATTTTTCTTGCGCGCCAAAAAACCGCCGTTTCCCGGTTGGGCGTTACTCGGTACGCTCGTCGCCCCAGAAGAACAGGGCCACGGTGCCGGGGCCGGTGTGGCTGCCAATGGTCGTGCCCACGCTGTTGATCTCCACCGGCCCATTCAGCCGGGGAAAGCGCGCCTCAATCAGATCAGCCACTGCACGGGCGTCCTCATAGCAATCAGAATTCGAGATATAGCACTTGCCGCTGTATTCCAACCCGCCCTCGGCATGCTGCTCCATCCGCTTCACGATCTCCCGGATCACCTGCTTTTTGCCCCGCACCTTGCTGCGGGGAATCAGGCGGCCCTGCGCATCCATATTGAGCAGCGGGCAGATCGAAAGGACCGTGCCGAACCATCCCGCCGCTTTGGTAATGCGCCCGCCCTTCACGTAAAAGGTCAGGTCGGTGGAGAAAAACCAGTGGTGCAGCCGCAGTTTGTGCTCTTCAGCCCACTTGTACAGCTCGTCCAGCGCCATGCCGGAATCCCGCAGGTCCGCAAGCTTGTCCATCAGCAGGCCGTAACCGGAGGAAGCGCCCAAAGAATCCACGATATAAATGGTTCGCTCCGGATATTTCTCAGCCAGTTCCGCCCGCGCCGCATTGGCTGAGTTGAACACCCCCGAGATCCCGCTGGAAAGGCAGACGTGCAAAATGTCCTTGCCCTGTTCCAAAAAGGGGGTAAAATACTGCACGAACTCCTCCACATTCACCTGTGATGTCTTTGTTTCCGCTCCCGCGGCCATCGCTTTATAAAACTGGTCAAAGGGCATGCTCTTGCCCAGGTCGTCCGGGTATTGCTTCCCGTCAAGCTCGTAATGAAAACAAATATAGCAGATGTTCCGTTCGTCAAAATGCCGCTGGGTCAAATCGGCGGTGGAACAACAGCTCAGAATATAATCTGCCATAGGGTATACCTCTCACTTTCCTCTTGCCCCGTCACATTGGGCTGGGGCGGGCCACAAAATCGGTAGGTAAATTATACCATACCGTTTCCCAAAAGAAAAGCGACAAAGCCCGTTTTTTGTTCAGCCCCGCCCCCATCCAAAAGCCCCGCGACCCGGCCAGCGGGCCGCCGCGCCCAATTCCTGCTCAATGCGCAGCAGGCGGTTGTATTTTGCCACCCGTTCCCCACGGCTGGGCGCACCGGTTTTGATCTGCCCGGTCCCCAGCGCCACGGCCAGGTCCGCAATGGTGGTGTCCGGCGTTTCGCCGGAGCGGTGCGAGGCAATGGCCGTATAGCCTGCCCTCTGGGCCAGCCTGACCGCCTCAATCGTTTCTGTAAGGGTACCGATCTGATTGAGCTTTATCAAAATTGAGTTGGCGCAGCCCTCCTTGATGCCTTGTAACAGCCGCGCAGTGTTGGTCACAAACAGGTCGTCGCCCACAAGCTGCACCCGCCCGCCCAGCGCGGCGGTAAGCTGCTGCCAGCCCTGCCAGTCCTCTTCGTCCAGGCCGTCCTCCAGCGAGCGGACGGGGTATGCCTCACATAACCGCGTCCAGTGCTCCACCAACTGGGCCGAGGTGAACGCCGCGCCGCTTTTCGGCAGCCGGTATTCGCCGGCGCGCCCGCTTTTCCATTCGCTGGCGGCAGCGTCCAGCGCAAGCACAAAATCCCGCTCCGGCTCGTAGCCGGCCCTCTCCACGGCCTGCAAAATCAGCTCAATGGCGTGCTCGTCCCCTGCAAGATCCGGCGCAAATCCACCCTCGTCGCCCACGCCGGCGGCAAGCCCTTTCTGTCGCAGCAGGGTCTGAAGGGCATGAAACACCTCGGCGCACCAGCGCAGCCCCTCGGAAAACGAGCCCGCTCCCACCGGCATCACCATAAACTCCTGCACATCCACCGTGTTGGCGGCATGGGCGCCGCCATTCAAAATATTCATCATGGGAACGGGCAGGGTATCGGCAGCCGCGCCGCCCAAAAAACGATAGAACGGCATTCCGTACGCACAGGCTGCTGCCCGCGCCGAGGCCAGCGAGGCTGCCAGTATGGCATTAGCCCCCAGATTCGATTTGTCCTGTGTTCCGTCCGCTGCCAGCATGGCCTCATCCACTGCCCAAAGCTCGGCCGCGCACTTCCCCCGCAGCGCGGCCGCCAGCGGCCCTTCCAGGTTTTCCACCGCTTTTCGCACCCCTTTTCCGCCATAGCGGCTGGGGTCGCCGTCCCGCAGCTCCAGCGCTTCAAATTCGCCGGTGGAGGCGCCGCTGGGCACTGCTGCCCTTCCCACGGCGCCGCCCTTCAGCCGCACCTCGGCTTCCACCGTTGGGTTCCCCCGTGAATCCAGGATCTCCCGCCCCGTTACCTGTTCAATCAGCAATTCACTTTTCATTCATTTATCCCCTCTCTGTTGTACACCCTCTGTCTGTATTCTGATAATGTGGCGTTTTTTCGCCTTCAGTATACCAGCCCTTTCCCCGGGAACGCGTTGCCGCGGCAACACGCCCCGAAACGCCCCCTTTCTGTACGGGAGGTCAGGCGTTTATCCTTTGTTTTTTATCCCATACTGGCAAGCGGGAGGTGAACTACATGAAAAAGTACGTGTGCGAGGTATGCGGTTACATTTACAGCGAGACCGACGGCGACCCCACCCAAGGTGTGGCCCCCGGCACACTTTGGGCGGATGTGCCCGAGGAATGGGTGTGTCCCCTTTGTCATGTGGGCAAGGATCAGTTCATTGCTGAATAACCTTATGGAACGGCGGCTTGCAAAATGCGGGCCGTCGTTCTCTGTTGTTCCTTCAAAGTAGGCCCCGAAATACGCTCCGCCCTCTCGCTGCTTTTTATATGCGGTATGATGGAAGCACCAACAAGGTTTTGAAAGGTGGTTCTATCATGAGTATGGAGTATCTGGAACAGTATTTTCGCTACTGCGCACTGCAAAAAAAGCTCGATGCAAAAACGCTTAAAGCATATCGCATCGATCTCGAACAGCTGGCCGCATATCTTCAAGCGAACGGGTTGAGCACAAACCGGGCTGCATTGGAGCAATACGTGGAACAACTTTCTGCGCGCTGTAAGCCAGCTACAGTAAAGCGGAAATACGCTTCCATCCGGGCCTATTTCCATTACCTGGTATACGAAGAACTTCTGGACCGCAGCCCTGTGGAAAAGGTACGCCTGCAGCTGCGCCAGGAGGTCGTGCTGCCCCGCCTGATCGAAAAAGACGCCCTGACCGGGATTCTCGACGCAGCATATGAAGCACTGGAAGCTTCTGCTGGTGAGCACCAGCGCTTTTTCTGCCTGCGGGACGCAGCTGTTCTGGAACTGCTGTTCGCTTGCGGCGCCAGGGTTTCCGAACTATGCCATCTTCGTGCCTCCACATTGGATCTGGAACGCCAGGTGGTCCGTATCATGGGCAAGGGCGGCCGGGAGCGCTGGGTCTATCTGTGCTCGCCCCAGGTTCTGGAGGTACTGGGCCGGTATCGCAGCGCCTGTCAGGCGCGTTACCCGGGCGCCGTTTGGTTTTTTGTAAACCGCGACGGCAAACGACTCTCTGAACAGTCGGTGCGGCGCATCATCACGCGCTGCGCAAGCGCCGCCCAGATTGGGGGCCGCTATACGCCGCACATGTTCCGGCATTCCTTTGCCACCTATCTGTGGGATAATTGCGGCGATATTTACGAGGTCAAAAATATCCTGGGCCACAGCTCCATCAAAACGACCGAACGCTATGTGCACGCCAGCCTGCAGCGCCAAAAGATGGTGCTCACCACCGCTCACCCCCGTCAATATCTCACCGTGCACACTGTTTCTTCTGGCCCCGCACTTGCCGCTCTGCCAAAGCCGCCCGTGTTTGACATTGCCCCCAACAAGGAGTGAATCATACCTGTTTGTATTGTTACAACAGAAAAACAGGGCTGCGTGGCACGGGGTGCACCGCACCGCTCCTCTGCTTTGGGTATCTCCACAGGATTCGTGGGCAAACTATGGCAGAGGTGAATCATATGTTAAACGACGCCGAAATGTTGGGCTCTCTGTGCCAGGATGCGGACATAGGCCGCTCTGCTGCACAGCACGTATTAAAGCTCGTTCACAACAACGCCCTTGCGGGCACGATACAGGAACAACTGCAAGATTACGATCATGCCTACCAATCCGCCGCCCAAATTCTGTTGGAATCCCGCTGTAAACCGCCAAAGCCAAAATCCGTTGCTAAAGCCATGACCGCCGTCAGTACTGAAATGCAGACCATGTTTGACCCCTCTTCCTCCAAAATTGCCCAGATGATGATCCAGGGCAACACCATGGGCATTACCACCATCACCAGGCAGCTTCACCAATATGGAGAAGGCAGCGAAGAAATCGTTGACCTTGCTCGCAAACAGGTCGAAATGGAACAGCGGAACATCGAGAATCTCAAAAAATTTCTGTAAATCACAGCCTTACCGGGAACAAACATTTTCAAATTCAACATGCGCTTTTTTACGAGCGCGGCCAAAAAGGGCAGCCAAGCCATAAACAGCTTGGCTGCCCTTCCGCTAGCATGTTATACCTTATAGAAATAGCCGCACCGTAGCGAAAGCTGTTCTGCGGTTCGCCGCCTTT
The DNA here is from genome assembly GCA_022835495.1 of Oscillospiraceae bacterium. Lineage (NCBI taxonomy): Bacteria > Bacillati > Bacillota > Clostridia > Eubacteriales > Oscillospiraceae > Oscillospiraceae bacterium. The sequence goes on along the minus strand of BQOK01000001.1, from coordinate 1,427,144 downwards.
TACCTCCCTCAGATAGGATAAAACTTCTTATCCAGCGCAATAAAAGCAATCATAAAACGGGTTTCGGTGCGAAAGCCAAGTGAACAGAAAAGATACGCGGCTTTCACACCTGTTTTTCTAAAACATTTCGGTAGATTTTAGCATTTTTATCTTTTATGACCTTTACAAAAATCCAATTTCGTATTAAATTTAAAATAGAATTGTTTGTTTATCCAAATCTTTCGCAAACAAATTCAAGATTTATTATTCAACTTTGCAGTCGCTCCCCTCACGGGGAGCGTGGATAGAAATAGCATACGCAAAGGGTTAGTAAACATGTGGTACTGTCGCTCCCCTCACGGGGAGCGTGGATAGAAATCCGCCATCCCGGCCCGTCACTTTTGCCAGCTGGCCCGTCGCTCCCCTCACGGGGAGCGTGGATAGAAATGGCTATACAATGCGGTTTTTGCCATTGGTCGGAGGTCGCTCCCCTCACGGGGAGCGTGGATAGAAATAAAAATACTGCGCTTTTGGTAATGCAGCCCGTACGTCGCTCCCCTCACGGGGAGCGTGGATAGAAATTCGGCCGCGTCCATTGTCTCGCCGAACCGCCCCGTCGCTCCCCTCACGGGGAGCGTGGATAGAAATATCACGGCCTTGACGGCCTGCACGCCCACCTTGCGTCGCTCCCCTCACGGGGAGCGTGGATAGAAATCAAAAGAAAAAGCCGCCATTCGGCGGCTGTAAAGGTCGCGCTCCTCATGGGAGGCGTAGATAGAAATGATAAGGTGCGCAAGCTGCTGCCGTTTAGCGACGCATAAAAATCAAAAAAGTTTCTAAAGCCAGAAGTGTGTATCTTTGTGTGTACCTTACAACAGAAACGGCCCAGGGAACCCGCTCCCTGGGCCGTTCTTTCTTGGTTGGGCTGGCGGGATTCGAACCCACGCATGCGGGAGTCAAAGTCCCGTGCCTTACCGCTTGGCGACAGCCCAGTATAGAAAAAAGCGAACTCTTGCGAATTCGCCTTTCCACTTTCAAATGGGGTGGCTAGTGGGGTTCGAACCCACGATCTCCAGATCCACAATCTGGCGCGTTGACCAGCTACGCTATAGCCACCATATGGTGCGCCCGGAGGGACTCGAACCCCCGGCCCACTGCTTAGAAGGCAGTTGCTCTATCCACCTGAGCTACGGGCGCTTAGTCGTTGTCCTTACCGGTCACGCTGCTTGAATATCATACTATAGGCAGGGGGCAAATGTCAAGGCTTTACGAGAAAAATTTCCGCCGTGGCCGCGCGCCCTCTGGCGCGGCCTTTTTGAATGTGTTATAATAATAAAACTGACCGTGACGCGCGCAGGCTGCCCTCACAAAACCGCGCGGCGCAGGATGGAAAGGATGGAAACGCTGATGTCGAACATTTGGCATGATATGAACCCCGCCCGCATCACCGCTGAGGATTTTGTGGCCGTGATCGAGATCGAAAAAGGCTCCAAGAAAAAATACGAGCTGGACAAAGAAACCGGTATGATCATTCTCGACCGGATCCTTTACACCTCAACCCACTACCCCGCCAACTATGGGCTGATCCCCCGCACCCTCTCAGACGACGGCGATCCCCTGGATGTACTGGTGCTCTCCAGCGAGGTGATCCAGCCCATGAGCCTGGTGCGCTGCTACCCCATCGGCGTGTTCACCATGCTGGACGGCGGCAAGCTGGATGAAAAAATCCTTGCCATTCCTTTCAGCGACCCCACTTATAACACCTATCATGACATCTCAGACCTCCCCGCCCACATTTTTACCGAAATGCGCCACTTTTTCCAGGTATATAAAAACCTGGAGGATAAAGAAACAGTGGTAAACGAGGAGCAGGGCCGCGAGGCCGCTATGGAAATCATCGACAAATGCCGTGAAGCCTATATCGAGGCCTATTGCAAATAAACGATTCTTTTCCCCAGAAATACGCTGCCCGGAAGTCAATGCTTCCGGGCCTTTTTTGCGCCGCCCGCAGCCCTGCTGCGCCTTGGCCTACAGCCACTGGACGAATGCAGTTTTATCCTCAGAATTATAACCTGCTTTGCGGTAAAAATTCAGCGTATTTTCTTTCTTGCTGCCAGTGAGCAGCATTATTTTATAGCAATGATGCTCCACTGCAATTTGTTTTGCAAACGCGAGGCAGGCAGATGCAAGCCCCTGGTTTCTGAATGCCTCGCTGGTTATCACGTTTTCGATCAGCGCATATGGCCGCTGGCCGTGTGTAAGATTCGGTACTATAACAAGAACACAGGACGAAACAATCTTGTTCCCCTCCTGTGCAATCACGATGTGATGATTTTCATCCTGCACCATACTGTTCCAAAGCTGCAAAAGCTGCTGATCCATTCTGGGCATTGGGTTCTCATGCAGCTGCGTATACAGTTTCAGCAGCCCATAAAGATCTTCTTCCCCGGCTTCTCTGATATTCATAAAGCCCCCCCGCGTTTCTACCGATCGTTTCATTTTCCTTTGAGCTCAAGGCAATTGAACTCTTTTTAATGGTAGTGCCTCCAATGCCTGCTGTCAAGCTTATATAAGTATGCCTTCAAGGCTCCCCCAATGTTCGCCGAAAAACCGCCGCTCCCGCGATCGGACCGGCACGCAGCGCAAAAAACAGAGCGCCGCCCCCAAGGGCGGCGCTCCGTTTCTGCCAAACGCAGAGAGAGAAAAGAGAGTAGAGGATTGGAAAAATCAAAACAGGTCACAGCAGGCCCACACGGGTCATAAAGGCCTTGATCTGCGCTTCCTGATCTGCAGTGGCAGGCAGGAAGGGCACCGTGCAGGTGTCGCTGATTTCAATGCCGCGCAGCTGCATGGCGCGTTTGCTGATGGGAATAAAGGGGGTACCAATGGCGTACAGGTCCATCATCTGGTCAATGGTGCGCTGCCCTTTTATCATACCTTCCAGATCGCCCTCGCGCACGGCCTTGGCCCAGGCGCTGGTGATCTCAGGCGCCAGATTCGAAAGGCCGCCGATGCAGCCATTGCCGCCGCTCATCACATTATGTACCAGGTTGTCGTCGTAGCCGGACAGAATCTCGAACTCGGGGAACTCAGGCCGCAGGGCTTTGATCACTTCGCGGGTGTGCCCCATTTTTTCCACTGTATCCTTCAGGCCCACGATGTTCTTGTGTGCGCGGGCCAGTTCAAGAATGATCTCAGGTTTCAGGTCGTAGCCGGTGCGGTCCGGGAAGTTGTACAGCAGGATATCGCCGTGAATGGCGGGGGCCACCTTGCCGTAATACTCCATCACACTGGCGTCGCTCAAGGCAAAGTAATAGGGCGGAACGATCATCACGGCCTCAGCGCCCGCGTCGATGGCGTAGTTCCCCAGTTCCACGGTCTCGCGCCAATCCATGCAGCTGGCGCCGATCAGCAGCCGGGTGCGGCCCTTGATGGTTTCGGCGGCCACATCCACCAGTTTCTTTTTGTCCTGCATCGACATGCTGAAGAACTCGCCGGTGCTGCCCATGACCACAATGCCGTCCACACCGCCCTTGATCAGGTGCTCGTAAACATTTTTATTGCCCTGCACATCCAGGGAGCCGTCCAGGTTAAAAGCAGTCACCACGGGCGTCATAAAACTGATTTTGCTCATTGTATTTTCTCCTTTTTTGTTGCAATCACTCTTTAACGGGGTTGCGCAGCACGCCGAGGCCCTGTACCTCGCATTCCACCACATCCCCCGGCTTCATGTAACGGGGCGGGTCAAATCCCATCCCCACGCCCGCGGGGGTCCCGGTGGCAATGATGTCCCCCGCCTCCAGCGTCATCCCGCGCGACAGTTCGCTGATCACTTCCGCCACGCCACGGATGAACGCCCGCGTGTTGGCGTGCTGCCGCACCTCGCCGTTCACCCGGCTCTCTACCTCCAGCTCCGGCGGAAAGGCCACCTCGTCCCCCGTCACCAGGGCCGGCCCCATCACTGCAAACCCGTCCAGGCTTTTGCCCCGCAGCCACTGTGCATGGCTGCTCTGCAGCGTCCGGGCCGACACATCGTTGAACACGCTGTAGCCGAAAATGTGTTCCTCCGCCCGCTCCGGCGGGATGTCGCGCCCGCCCTTGCCCAGCACCACCGCCAGCTCCACCTCGTAGTCCAGCGCCTCGTCCAGCGCCCGGTGGCTCTCGATCGCCTCTCCCGGCCCCAGCAGCCGGCACGCACGCTTGGCAAAGTACACCGCTGCCGCCGCCTGCTTCATCTGGATCGCACGCTCGCACTCGTCAAAATGGGCCTGGTAGTTCACCCCAACGCACAAAATGTCGTGCACCGGGCGCCCGATGGGGGCCAGCAGCTCCACTTCGGCCAGGGGCAGCAGCCTCGCCGCCGGGGCTTCTCCCCGCGCAAAGGCCTCCAGCGCCCCCCGCTGGGCGGGGCCGAGCTCCCGGATCAGCTCGTTCATATCGGCAAAGCCGCACCCCTCAAACTGTTCCAGCGGCGCAACGCGTTCCCCTCCGGCATCCAGTATGCCCAGAGCTTCCGCGCCCTCCGCCCTGTATCGCACAAATCGCATCGCAGCCTCCTTTCACCGCGTGCTCACTGCCCCAAAGCGGGACCGGCGCGCGGCTGCATCCATCAGGTGAAATTGCAGACGCGGGCAATGGAGATCTCCACATAGCCCAGGCTCTCGGCTTTGGTCTGCTGCCCATTGGCTGTTTTCACTACCAGGTCCAGCAACTCACCGCCCATACCCTCCAGGGTCTTGGATCCATAGATAATGGGGCTTGCATCCACATCAATGTTGTCGCTCATCTTTTTATAGGTCTCCCGGTTACCGGTGATCTTAATGACCGGCGCAATGGGGTTGCCGGTGGGGGTGCCGCGGCCGCTGGAGAACACAATAATCTGGCAGCCGCCCGCCACCATGGCCGCTACCGAAGAGGGGTCGTTGCCCGGGGTATCCATGATCACCAGGCCCTCGTGGCTCTTCAGGGGCTTGGCGTAGTCATACACATTGCTCACCGGGGCGTGGCCGCCCTTATGGATGCAGCCCAGGCTCTTTTCCTCCAGGGTGGTCAGGCCGCCGGCCTTGTTGCCAGGGCTGGGGTTGCCCTCGCGCACCTCCTCGCCCACCATCTGCAGGCTTTTTTCATAGCGATGCACAATTTCATAGATGCGGTCGTGTACCTCCTGGTTCACCGCGCGGGCGGCCAGCAGGTGCTCGCCCCCAATGAACTCGGTGGTCTCGCTCAAAACGGTGGTCGCGCCGGCCTCCACCAACAGATCGCTCATCTGCCCGATCAGGGGGTTCGCCGCCAGGCCGCTGGTGGGGTCAGACCCGCCGCATTCGGTGCCCACAATCAGCTCGCTGATGGGGAACTCCTCCCGGCGCAGAAGGCTGGCCTCGGCCACCATCTCCTTGGCGTAACGCACCGCCGCCTCAATGGCCTTCAGGGTGCCGCCGGCCTCCTGGATGATCACCTGCCGGATGGGCTTGTTGGTGCGCTCCTCAATGGCTTTCACAACCAGGTCCATCTGGCAGTTTTCGCACCCCAGGCTCACCACCACGGTGCCGTAAATGTTGGGGTTCGCGGCAAACCCGGCCATCACATCCATGGTGTAGGCCTGGTCCACAGGTACCTGGCTGCAGCCCAGCTGGTTGTTAAAAGTAACAGCGCCGGTCACCTGGGATGCAATAATGCGGGTGGTGTCCGAAGCGCAGACGCTGGCGGGCAGAATCAGCACATGGTTGCGCACGCCCACCCGGCCGTCCGGGCGTTTATAACCGTAAAAAGTCATAGTTTCCTTCTCCTCTTTTATCAGTCGGTCAAGTCCTCACGCTTGCTCTCCACATTGTGCACATGCACGTGGGAGCCAGCCTTGATGTCGCAGGCGGCCACGCCGATGTGCTGGCCGTATTTGCAGATGGGCTCGCCTTTGGCAATATCCGCGCGGGCCAGCTTGTGGTAGATGGTCACATCCGTGGCGGCATACAGGCTGCAGGTCTGCCCCTCCAGCATATAGCTTACCTCGTCGCCCGCCTTAATGGGCTCGATGGCCACGACCACGTTGTCCTTCGGGTCAATGATCATAGCGTTAATCATAGTTTTCTTCTCCTTATTCATCCGGGCTCACCACAGGTTGCCGTTTTCATCGAAACCCCAGTCCTCAAGCTCGCCGTCGATCTCCAGGTTCGGGTGCGCCTTCACCTCGTCGATCAGCGCCTCGCTCACCCAGATGTGCCCCAGCTCCATGGTATTCTCGATGTGCACAATGCGGGGGTTCTCCTTGTCGATCATATTGCAGGTGCGCAGCGCCAGCTTTACGGCGCTCTCGTCGGTGTGGGTGAAGATGGGCATTTTCACAATGTTCACCACGGTGGAGGTGACTGCGTTGGGGTAGGTAATGTCCACGTCGGTCTTGTCCACCAGGCGCTTGGTGGTCACGTCCGCCACGCCGATGCCGTTTGCGTTGCCGTGGGTCTCGTCGGTCAGGTCCAGCACCACAATGCGCTGCGCGTCAATGGGGCCGGGGGTACCGTCCTTCGCGCTTTCGGGGCAGGCAAACGCGCCGGTCACATTGGGATCCATGCCATCGCCCGAAAAGTTCTTGCCAATCTTGTCCACCACCAGCACGTCGGTCTTTTCGATCCAGATGCGGCCCATCTTGGTTTTGGCTTCCTTCAGCAGCTCGGGCTCTTTCTCCCAGATCTCGGCCGCGGAAAGGCCCGCCACCTTGAACGTCTGGTCGAATGCATTCTCGATCAGCCCCACCCCTGCCACAACATTGGTGTGGTCAAAAATGACCCGGGCGAACTGCGGCATCACGCGGCCCATGTTGTTAAAGCCGGATTCGTGCACCGACTCCGCGCCGTGCTGCTTGCCCATGCCGATGACCGCCATCTTCATCAGGCCGCTCTCGTAAGGGCCGCGGAAAGCGGTGTGGGCCTTGATGCGCCCGCACAGGATCACACCGTCGGCCTCGTGGGCATTTTTGTCGATGTAGACCGGGCTCCCCTCCACGGTATCGCCCAGATACACAGTTTCCATGGTGGCCTTGATGGGGCAGCCCATGGTCTCCTCGGTCACATTGTAACTTTTCAGCACATCCAGCTGGCCGGGCACCGTGGCGCCGCCGTGGCTGCCCATGGCGGGGAACACGAACGGCTCGGCGCCGCACTCTTTTACAAAGTCCACGATGGTCTTTATAATGATGGCAATGTTGGCGATGCCGCGGCTGCCGCAGGTAATGCCAATGCTCATGCCCGGCTTGATGTTCTGCCGCACTGCCTCGCGCAAAAGCTCCCCGCGCACCACGGCGGGCAGGTCTGCGGGTTCGATGTGGGTGGGATCAAAGCTCTGGCGCACCCGCACCATTTTGGGCAGCTTTACGGTGGCGCACAGCTGCTCTGTTACATTGTTCTTTTTGCTCTCAAATGCCATTGTATTTCTCTCCTTTTATCTCTCACACCGCTGCGGCCACCCTCTACTTTGGCCGCAGCGGCGGAAATGCGTGCAAAGAACCACAAGGGCCCACCCGGCGCCGCCCTGTGCGGGCGGACCGGGTGGGAAACGCGTCGGGTTTAGACCATGGGGAACACGGTGGCGCCGATCAGGGTGCAGATCAGGGTGAAGACCGACACAATAAAGATGGGCAGGGTATAGGTCTTCAGGCCGCCGGTCACGGTAAAGCCGGACAGGTTGGTGCAAACCCAGAAGCCGCTGTCGTTCACATGGCCGATGGAAATGCCGCCGGCCAGAGCAGCCATTGCCAGATACACCGGGTGGACGGGCACGTTGGCGGACATAGTCGCCATAATGGTCATGGCGGTAATGCCGGCCACGGTACCGGAGCCCTGGGCCACACGGAAGATGAACCCAATGAAGTAAGCGAACAGGCACATCATGATCACGTTGCCGGGGTTGATGTGCAGGGTATCAAGCAGCGCCTGGCCAATGTTGGTGGCCGCAATCACGGCGCCGAACGAGCCGCCCGCGCCGGTAATGGCCAAAGCCACGCCCGCGGTGCCCAGGGACTTGCTGGCAGAAACCTCAGCAGCCTTGAAGCCGATGAATTTCCAGGCGATCAGGTACGCGCTCAGCGCGCCCATCAGCAAGGCAAAAATCTTGTTGCCCAGCAGGGCCACGATCACGTTATCGCTCCCGGTGGCGGCAACCACTGTGCTCACCATAATAAACACCACGGGCAGCAGCAGGGGGATCAGCGAAACGATAAACGGGGGGCTGGGGAGCTCTTTGCTGTTGGCCTCATGCTCAGACAGGTTCTTGAGCACGTCCACCTCATGGTTCACGTCCTTTTCCTCGTTGAAAAAGCCGTGATCCAGAATCTTGGTATACACAAACAGGGTGGCAAAGGTGGCGATCAGGCCGATGATCAGGCCGGCGATGATCTGGGTGCCCAGGCCGTAGCCCAGAATATCAGGTGCGGCCAGGGGGTTCGGCGTGGGGGGCACCAGGGTCTGGGCCACGCAGTCGCCGATGATCAGCGAACCGGCCACATACGCCATGGGCTTGTTGATCTCCTTTGCAACAGCAATGCCGATGGGGATCAGGATGATAAAGGTAATATCAAAGAATACGGGAATGGCCAGCAAAAAGCCTGTGCCGGCCAGCGCCCACAGAACATATTTTTTGGGAACAGCATGCACCAATGTGGTTGCGATCTTTTGGGCGGCGCCCGAATCGCTCATCAGCTGGCCCAGCAAAACGCCCAGGCCGATGGGCAGGCCGATGCTGGTCATCATGTTGCCAAAGCCCGAAGCGATGGTGTCCATGGTGGGGATAACCCCCAGACCGCAGGAAATGCCCATGTAGGCGCTGGCGATAACCAGGCTCACCATGGGGTTGAGTTTGGGGATCAGGATCAGGCCGATAATCAGCGCGATCGAGATTGCAAGGTTCAGTACCAAAAATCCGCTCGACATATGTATGTCTCCTTTCTTTCCAGCAGGTCCACTCTCTCAATGTTTCCTAAAAAGCATTTGCCGTTGCTGGCACGGCCGCTTTAAGTTCTTCTCTTGCCGCCGCGCATTATCCCTTTCAGGAATGCCCGGCGCCCCCTTCTGCCCTCCTCTCTTCAATTCTCACAGATTGTTCGTATATAAGAATTATAAACTTATATACGAACTTTATGTTTCAAGCATAGTCCTGCATTCATAAATTGTCAATAAAAAACGAGTTCCAAAGTACATCTTTGTATGTTTCACTTATTTCACTTCATCTTTTTTGTGCAAACTGTTCACCCCAAGCCGCTCTTCCTTTTGTTACTGGACAATCCCCTTAAAAACTTATATAATTCTATAAAGATAAAATATGCCTGCCCCAATTTTTTCTGTTAAACCAATTAAAAAGACCGGAGATCGCTTCTATGCCAATGCCCACCGAACATCATGCCACCAGCCGTGTGCTGGACGTACTGGACTTGCTGGCCTCAGCCGATGAACAGGGCTATACTTTGACCGAGATCGCCGCCCGCATCGGTTCTCCAAAAAGCAGCCTCTTTCCAATCCTGCGCACTTTGTGCAGCCGCCGCTTTCTGGTGTGCGACGCCGCCACCAACCGCTATACCATCGGGCTTGGCGCTTATGCCGTGGGCTGCGCCTTTTTGTACAGCCAGACCCTGCTGGATCATCTGCACACCGAGATGCGCACCGTTGCACTTGCCTGCGGCGAAACCTGCCAGCTGGGGGTGCGGGATAAGAGGGATGTGCTGTACATCGCCAAGGAAGATTCTTCCCAGCCGATCCAGCTCATCAGCCATGTGGGCAAGCGCCTGCCTCTCTACGCCACCGCCTTGGGCAAGGCGCTGCTCCTGGATGCTTCTCCCGCCGAACTGGAAGCGCTGTACCCCACATCGGAAGGCTTGGTGGCGCTCACCAGCCACACCATTGTAAACCGCGATCAGCTTTTCCGCCAATTGGACGAGATGCGCGCTCAGGGCTACGCCACAGAGTACGGCGAGGGCGACGACAACATCTGCTGCCTGGCCGTTCCCTTGCGCCAGAGCGGCCGCACCATGGCCGCCCTGAGTGTAAGTATGCCCACCTTTCGCAATGTGGAGGGCAAGGAGGCCCTGGTGCACGGCAAACTGCTGGAAGCGCGGCAGAACATCGAAACTCTGCTGCTGCAGCCAGACATGGCTGCAGAGTTCAAACGGCTGCTTGCCCAGTATTGACATTGCACAAAAAAGCGCGCTGCCCTTTTCCCGGGCAGCGCGCTTTTTTCATTTTCACATTTCCTGGCGCCGGGTCATTTTATTCAAAAACACCACAAACATCACCGTCAGGATCATCCCTTTGCAGATGCTGGAGATGGAAATGCTCCACCAAATACCCGAAAGCCCAAGCGCCGTTGCACTGAGCACCAGCGCCGCCGGGATGCGCAGCGCGGTGAACACCGTGCTCAGCACACTGGCAGGCAGGGTATGCCCAAAGCCCGCATACGCCCCCTCCACCAGGATCTCCCAGCACATGAACAGCTCCGAAAAGCCCAGGATCACCAGGTAATCCACCCCCATGGGCAGTACCTGCGCCTCCGGGATGAACAGGCGGAAAATGGGGGCTGCGCAAAACACCAGCAGGCAGGTGCACAAAACGCCCCATACCGTCATCAGCGCAAAAGAAACCTTAAAACCCTTTCGGGCCCGCTGCAGGTTGCCTGCCCCGTAATTCTGGCCGATAAAGCTGTTCACCGCGGCCGCAAAACCGTCGGCGGTCATCCAGCTGATCGACTCGATCTGGCTGCCCACCTTCTGCACCGCCACCGCGTTGTCGCCCCAGCCCGCCACCATGCGGGCGATCACCATGGAGATCAGCGGGAACAAAACGTTCATCACCGCCGAGGGCCCGCTGATGCGCACAATGGCCTGCAGTTCCTCTTTTGCAGCGAGCCGGCGCAGCTGCACATGCGGAAACAGGCGCTGCTCCCGCGCCGCATAGCGCACCAGCACCCCAAACACCACCACCTGTGCCAGCACGGTGGCCGCCGCCGCGCCCGCCACGCCCCACCGGGGAAACGGCCCCGCTCCAAAGATCAGCATGGGGTCCAGCACAAGGTTCAGCCCCAGGCCGCAGCCCATGGCAAAAAAGGGGGTCCGGCTGTCGCCTGTGGCATTGATCACCGCCACCAGCACTTGGTTGATAAAGGAAAAGAACATCCCGGCCCCCACAATGATCAGGTAAGCGCGGGCCTGGGCCACCACGGCCGGGCTGTTCAGGTTGAAAAAGCCGATCAGCGGTGCAGCCCCCAGCGTGAGCAGCAGGGTGAAGCCCACCGCCAGCGCGCCGCCCAGCTGCAAGGCGGCCGCGGCGTAACGGCCGGCCTTTTTCATATCCCCCGCGCCGATGCTCTGGGCCACCAGCACCTGCCCGCCGATGCGGGCCAGGATCACCAGCCCGTTGGAAAGCCACATGAACATGCCCGCGGCCCCCACAGCGGCCACGGCGCCCGCCCCCACCCTGCCAATCCAAAGCATATCGATCAGGTTGTACGCCATCTGGATCAACTGGGAGCCCATGATGGGCAGGGCCAGCGCCGTGAGCGATTTTGTAATGCTGCCCTGCAGCAGGTCTATCTGTTTTGCCATGATTCCCGTTCCCCTATCATCCTTCTCCGGGCTCCCGCCCAGGTCTTTCTTTCATCGCACCACCACACCCAGCACCCGCGCAAGGTCTGCGGCCTGCTCCACCGTGACCACGGCGCCCCGCAGCTCCGCGCCGCTGTCGCTCACCGTTACCCCTTCAAACCGGCTGGTGGTAAAATCCAGCCCCGCCAACGGCGTGCCGAAAAAGCTTGTTTTCACGAACGTATCCTCGTTCACCGTGAGCGCTTTGTGCCGGCACTCGCTGAAATAACTCTCGGAAAAATCGCTGCCGCTGAACCGGGCCTGTTCAATGCTCGCCCCTGTGAGGTTCGCCCCCACAAGAGTGCAGTTTTCCAGCACCATATGCACCAGGCGGCAGTCTGTAAAAATAGCCCCCATGGCCTTGATTCCCTGCCAGCGGCAGCGGCAAAAATAAACGCTTTCGCCCCGCACAGCGGAAAAATCGCAGTTTTTGAACACCGTGTCCAAAAACGTGGCACGCGAAAGGTCGGCCCCCGTAAACCGGCAGCCGGAAAATTCACACCGCTCAAAGCGCATATCCCGCAGGCTCCCGCCCGAAAGCTCCAGCCCGCAAAACCGCCAGTCGGCCACCGCTTCCTCGGTGGCCCGGGCCATGTCGATCAGTTCTTCGCCCCGCTCGGCCTCCTCCAGACGGGCAGGAAGCGCTGGCGGCAAAATGTGCTGTACCACGTGTGTTTCTCCCCTTTTTTTGCTGATTGCACCAGTATAACATACCCGTTCGCAAAGCGCAAGGCCGCCCGGTCATCCCGGGCGGCCTTGCGCCTATCCTGCCAAAAAAATGCAAAGCACAGCCGCAGAAAAACAAAGGCGATGCGTCGGTCTGTGAGGCATCGCTTCCGCTTTACCGGCAAGGGTCACAGCGTGCCAACAAGGGGCAAAAACGTTCGTAGGCCTCATCCCACTCAGCCATGCCCTGGGGCGGATACTCCGCCAGCTGCTGTGTTTGGGCCACAAGCGCGCGCCCTGCGCCAAGATCTTCCAGCGCGCCCAATGCTGTGAGCTGAATCAGGATATTCCCCAGCGCCGTGGCTTCCACCGGCCCCGCCACCACGTGCAGCCCCGTGGCCCCCGCCGCCATACGGCATAAAAGGGTGTCCTTTGTGCCGCCGCCCAGAATGTGCAGTGTCTCAAAGCGTTTGCCCGTGGCGGCCCTGAGCTGATCCAGCGCAAAGCGGTACTTCAGCGCCAGGCTCTCGTAAATGCAGCGCATTACCTCGCCCACGGTTTGCGGTACGTATTGGTGCGTTGCCGCGCAATACTCCTTCACGCGTGCGGGGATATCCCCCGGCGGCGTGAACAGCGGGGCGTCCGGGTCGATGAAGCAGCGCAGCGGCGTGGATGCAAGTGCAAGGCGCTCCAGTTCCGCATAGGAATATTCCTGCCCCTTCCGCCGCCATGCCCGGCGGCTTTCCTGGATGAGCCACAGGCCCACGATATTTTTAAGATAGTTCACCCGGCCGTTCGCTCCCAGTTCATTGGAAAGCCCCAGCTGCATGCTTTCCGCTGTGAGAACCGGCGCATCCAGCTCACAGCCCAGCAGGCTCCATGTCCCGCAGGAAAGAAAGGCAATATTCCGCGCCTGTGTGGGCAGGGCTGCCACCGCGCATTGGGTGTCGTGACCCGCCACAGCCACCACCTTTGCACCGCATTCAAGCGCCCCCACCACCGTGCCGCTGGGCACAGTGGGTAAAAACAGCCGCTTCGGCAAACCAAAGGCCTCCAATATCTGTGCATTCCATTTCCCCGCCGGCAGCGTCAGCAGCTGCCCCGTAGAGGCAGCGCTGCGTTCACATGTTGTGCTGCCGCACAGCGCGTGGGCAAATAGATCCGGCATAAACAGCAGCTTATCCGCCCGCCTCAACAGCCTCGGCTGCTGCTTTTTCAGCGCCAGGAGCTGGAACAGTGTGTTCATCGCCAGGATCTGTGTGCCTGTTCCCGCATAAAGTTTCTCCGCGTCCATCACCCGCATTGCCCGCTCCACCATGCCGCCGGTGCGCGCGTCTCGGTAATGCACCGGATCCTCCAGCAGATGCCCGGCTGCATCCAACAGGCCAAAGTCCACCCCCCAGGTGTCAACCCCCACGCTGTCAAATTTCTGGGCCTTCTCCAACCCCACCCGCACCTCGTCCATCAGCGCGGCAAAATCCCAGCGCAGGTGGCCGTCCGCTTGTCTGGGGCGGTTCTCAAAGCGGTGCACTTCCCTGTAGGAGATCGCCGCGCCGTCGTACATCGCTTCGATGGCACGCCCGCTGGAAGCGCCGATGTCAAAGGCCAGAACGGTCGTTTTTTTGCTCATCGCACCATTCCCCTTTCCTGCAGGTCTTCTCACGTATCTGTGGGCACGCCGCACTCCCGGCGCGGATATTTTTTGTAGCCGGGGTGGCGGCCGGTCACGCGGTAAAAGCTGCGCAGGCCGATCAGCCTGTCGATATTTTCCCGGCTGATGTCATAACTGCCGCCCAGAAGGATGGCGTTGATGGTAATCTTGGCCCAAAGCTCCAGGCTTTCCATTCGGTAAAAGGCCGTCAACACATCGCTGCCCAGGGCCAGCGCGCCGTGGTTTTCCAGCAGCACCACATCGTGCTCTTCCAGGTAGGGTTCAATGGCGTCCGGCACCTCGCTGGTGCTGGGGGTTCCGTAAGGCGTCAGCGGCACGCTGCCAATGGCCGCCACATCCTCGATCATGTTGTACATATCCATGCTGCGGTGCGCAACGGCAAAACCCGTGGCGCCGGGCGGGTGCGCGTGGATCACGCTCCACACATCCTCCCGTTTTTCATAGCAGCGCAGGTGCATTTTGATCTCACTGGACGGGCGCAGCCCCTCGCCGGCCTCCAGCACATTGCCCTGCGCGTCAATGTGCAGCAGCTTTTCAGGCGTGATAAAGCTTTTGCTCATACCCGTGGGCGTTGCCAGGAACGTGCCGTCCCCCAGCCTTGCGCTCACATTGCCGTCGTTGGCCGCCACCCAGCCCAGCTGCCACATTTTGTGGCACACATCGCAGATCTGAAATTTTATCTCCTGCAGGTCCATAAAACACCCTTCCCTAAAATATCATGCGGGGCCTTTTCCACCAGCCTGGCACCGGCTTTCAATAGGCAAGCCCCTTCGGTTCCGCGCCCAAAGGAGCCGTGCCGGGATTCGGCAGCGAAAACCCATTCGCCTTGTATGCTTCGTAATCAAAATTTTCCAGTTCGTCATAGCCGAGCTTGTGATACTCGTAAAAGCCTTCCCACTCTTCATACCCGTCGCCCAGCTTGTGCTCCAAAAAGGCGTCCGCCATGGCCATGCCGGTACGGGGCGCCACATAAAAGCCGCCCATTGCCATCACATTGCAGTTATTCGCCGTCACACACCGCAGCGCGGCCGGCACACTTTCCACCACCGCGCTGTGAACATGCGGGCATTTGCTGGCGGCAATGTGAATTCCCATTCCCGTGCCGCAGAACAACAGCGCCCGCTCAAACTCGCCCTCGGCGATCATGGCGCCAGCGCGCAGTCCAATGCGATGATACATCTCCGGCGTGCCCGTATCCTGCGCTTTGGCCCCCACATCCGTCACATGCCAGCCACGCTCTTTCAGGTGCCGAACCACCGCATCCTTTAATTCCAGGCCTGCAAAATCGGCCGCTACCAACACATATTTGTCCTTTGCCATTTTCATCGTCATTTTAAACGCCTCTCTTTCTTACTTTACGCTCCGGCCGCCGCAAAACAGCGGGCTTCGGCCATGGCACAGATCGCATGGTAAACCGGCAGCGTGTATTCCTGAATGCGGTAAGTATCGCGCGATGGCATGCGCAGGCATACGGTGCACAGCCGTGCCAGCTCGCCCCCTGTTTCCCCCGTAACGGCAATGCTCGGAAGGCCTAGCGCGCGCGCTGCGCGCACCGCGTTAACCACATTGGCCGAATTTCCCGATGTGCTGAGCGCCATCACCAGGGCTTTTCTGCGGCTTCCGTATCCATACACCTGCTGCGCGTAAACAAGCTGCGGGTCCACGTCGTTTGAAAAAGCGGAAAGCAGCGCGCCGTGGCTTACCAGGGAAACAGCCGGGATCGCCCCTTGTAAGCGCTCGCGCAGCCGAATCCCGGCTTCATCCTGTCCAAACCGCTCCTTTTCCTTTTGCGGTAATGGGCGTGCGCTCAAAAAGCCCTTCATGAGCTCCCCCACGATATGATCCGCGTCCGAAGCGCTTCCCCCATTGCCGCAGGCAAGAACCAGGCCTCCCTGCTCAAAGCATTGCACCACCAGATCCGCCGCCTGCAGGATCTGTTCGCGCTGCGGCGCCAGCCTGGGATACCGCTGCAGCAGACCGGCCAAAACATTTTCGGCAGGTTCCATGTTTGTTTCCTCCTTATTGCGCAAACGCTACCGAGAGCGCCGCATAATCCCCCAGATGCTCGCCCAGCGCCGACGGCACAACGCGGCATGCCTCCAGGCTGCGCATAAGCGCTTCGCGCCGCAGCACCGCCCGCGCATGGGGCCAAAGCAGCTCGCGGCTGCGCGCAAAGATGCTGCCGATCACGATGATCTCCGGGTTGAGCAGATCCACGAGCACCGCAAGGCCTTTGCCCAAATTTTCACCGCAGACACGGTAAACCTCGGCTGCAACAGGGTCGCCCTTCTCGGCAGCCTCCGCCACATTTTTTGCGTTCAGGCTGTTCAGCGCTGCAAAATCCGGGCAGAACAAGGGGGGCTGCCCCTGCTGCAGCTTTTCGACCGCGATGCTCCGCGCCAGCTGTATCAGCCCGCCCCCGCTGCAAAAGCCCTCAAAGGACCCGGCCTTTCCGTACCCCACCGGGCCATTGGGCTCCAGGCGGATATGCCCCACCTCGCCCGCCATGTTGCTGACGCCGTTGTACAGCCGGCCGTCCAGGATCAGGCCGGCCCCCATGCCCGTGCCGAACGTAAGAAATATCACATTCCGGCAGCCGCGCGCCGCGCCGAAACGCCATTCTGCCAGCGCGCACGCGTTCGCGTCGTTTTGCAGGCGGGCCGGGATGCCGTAGCGCTCCTGCAGCAGGTCCACGATCGGCACGCTGTCCCAGCCGTATAAATTGGGCGGGTTGAGCACAATGCCCTGTTCATGGTCCAGGGGGCCGCCGCAGCTTATGCCGATGCCCGTTACCTGATCGGCGTCGACCTTTCTTTCAAGCAGCAGGGCGTCCACCGCTGCGTACAAACGGTCCAGCGTGTACTGCAGTCCCTTTTCAGGCTGGGTAAAAAAGCTCTTTTTCTCTAAAATGAACCCGTCGTCCGCCTGGGCCGGGATGCTTCCTTTTCCCAACAGCACGGCGCACTTGGTTCCGCCGATGTCCACACCTATCGAATATTTCTTCATCGTTCACTCATTCCTCGCTTTGTTCGGCCCCGCGCTCAATGAGGTTTGTCTGCTCCGCCGCCATGCCGCCTGTCGGATCAAGCCGCCAGGTGCGGATCTGGTGCGGCGCAAATGCCGCGTTCAAGGTTTGGCGGAACAGGGGCAGCTCCAGCCTTGCCTGCACCGCCGCCCCTTCGCTCTCATATGCGCGCAGGATATACCCGCTGCCCCGGTGCGCGGGCTTGAGCGCTGTCATCACGATCTTTTCCGGCAGCTCTGCGCCGCTGTATCGCTGCGGCAGCGGCCCCGGGTGAAAGGTCTCGGGTATTTTTACCGGCGGCTGCGCCAATTCCAGCGCGCGCCGCGCCATATCCGCCCCGCGCCAATCGCCGCCATGGGCGACCAGCACGCAGCAAAATTCCTGCCACCCCTGATCCACCCAGTCATGTTCTTCCACGCTCCCGCTCAGCTGAAACGGTGCGTGATGGGCATACGCCGGGCTTCGGCACACCGTAAGCGCAAGCCGCCCTTTTCGGGCGCTGGCCGCGTATTTTCCGCCTGCCAGCACGGCAAGCCCGCAGGTTTGCCCGCCGGCCCTGCCGCTCAGGTCCGCCCAGTTCTGCATGGGCTGTTCCAGCCCATCCAACGGGCGTTCCACCTGCCCGAACTGCTGCCCGTATACCGCGCGGGCAGCCTGCAGGCCGGTGGGGAACAGCAGCTTGCAGCAGGCCCTTTGCTCAAGCCACAGCAGGCGCACCTTCATGTAAAGCCGCGCATCGCCCGCAAGCAGGGTGAAATCCTGTATGATGCGGCAAGCGCCGCAGCTGCTCACGGTGCGCACGCGCTGCAGCACGGGCCCGTTTTCCGTGACCCTCACGCTCTCCAGTACAAAGGTCTCCTCCTGCGTGCCGATCTCCTTTGCCCCGTGACCCCAGGTGTCGGTGAGGTCGCGGTAAACGGCAGCCTGTGCGCACGGCCCGCACAGCGGCTGGGCGCCGCACATTTTTTCCGTCATTTCGCAGGGCAGGCCCGTGGCCGGATCAAACACAACGCGCAGGAATTCATTTTCCAAAACAGGCGTCTTTCCGGGCCGGCCTGTGGATCCCTGCGCCTCGCCCGCCCCTGCGGGAAGGATGCGATACGTCTCCCAGCCCAGCGGCGGAAGCTCGGCAATAAATGCCGCGCACTGCCTTTCCTCCAATTGTGCGGCCGTCGCAACAAACTGGCAGGGGCGTATCCTGCCCCCGCTGTCCACCGCGCCGCAGGGCTGCGGAAAGCCCGGGTTCCCCCAGGACCCGCGCTCATGTGTAACAAGCGCGCGTACCGGCCAGGGGTGCGGGTTGAACAATACCAGGGGCACGCAGTCGTCCTCGTAAGGAATATGGATCCGGAACGAGAGCGCCTGAAGCACGCGGTTTTCCTGCCGGTGCGCCGTTTCGGCAGCGCCGCCCAATTCGTTCAGCGCGCTTTCATATACCGCGGGGATCGCGCACCCCGCAAGGATATCGTGGAATTGGTCAAACAGCACGGTCCCCCAGGCGTTTTCCAGGGCGGGATCCGCCTGGATGCCAAGCATGCCAGCCCCCAGCGCGGCAAATTTTTCCGCCCGCAGGAGGGCGTTTTCGGCCTGGTAATTGGCCGCTTTGATGCCGGAATGGGCGCTGTAGCAGCCCGGCGCGTGGTGCTGCAGCTCCCCCTTATGCACCGGCAGCTCTTCCGCCCGTCCGTGCTGTGCCTTAAAAAAGGCGGCGGGGCTGCTCATTCCCAGCTTAAATCCAGCAGGCGCTGTTCCCGGCCGCAGCAGGGTCTCAATGTTGCGCCGCGTTGGGCCGCCGCCATGGTTTCCCACACCGTAGAACAGCATAAAAGCCGGATTTTCCGGTTCCTCTTCAAATTGCTTTGCGCACTCCGCAATGTGAGCCTCCAGGTCAAGATTCGCGCTGTAGTTCTGCGGAATGCGGTATGCCATCACACGGGAACCATCCGGCCCCTCCCACCAAAAGGTACTTCCCGGCAAGGTTTTTTCATGGGGGCCTGGCCGCAGGAACACATACGCGTCCATTCCGCTGCCGCGCAATATCTGCGGCAGCGCGCTGCTGTGGCCAAAGCTGTCCACGTTGTAGCCCACCGTGGCGGTCGTACCGAGCGTTTCCCTGAAATAGGTCTGACCCCAAAGGCCCTGACGTATCAGGGCCTCCCCGCAGGGCAGGTTGCAGTCCGGCTGCACCCACCAGCCCCCGCAGATCACCCAGCGCCCCTTCCTTATATAGGTGCGGATGCCGTCCAGCATCTCCGGCTCCGCTTCCTCCAGCCAGGCATAGTACTGCGCCGAACTGGAAGTAAACACAAAGCCCTCATATTCTTCCAGCCGCTGCAGGGCCGAGCGAAAGGTCGCCTTTACCTCTGCGTAGCCCTCCTGCCACGGCCAGAGCCATGCCGCATCCAGATGCGCGTTTCCAATGGCATATATCTTTCGCATATGCTCTCTCCTTTGCCTTTGCTCTTTTTACCCAATGGCAGAGCCCATTTGATAAAATCAGTGTATCATGTCATTTCAATAAAATCAACACTGTTTACTAAATAGAAATAAATAATTTTATTTTACAGCATAACGACCGCTTATTTCAAATTTAATTGTCATTTTTTCACAAAATTGACGTCAATAAATAATTACTATTGACTATTGTACTTTACCAGTACCATGTGTTATAGTTTATGTAAACCAAGTTTACTAATGTTTTCGGGCAAGGAGATTTTGATCGCTCATGACTGTATCACAGCCTCACAACAAAGCGGGCGCTAACATCCGGGATCTCAAACAGCAGAATCGCGCCCTCATACTAAAACACATCGCCCTCACGCGGGGGCTCAGCCGCGGCAAGCTGGCGCGCATCGTCGGCCTGTCCAAAATGGCCGTGGGTAACCTGGTATCGGATCTCATTGCCATGGGGCTGGTGGAGGAATGTGAAACGCCGGCCGCGAACGGAAATTACGGCCGCCGGCCCATTATCCTGCAGCTCGCCGCCGCCTCGCCCTGTATCTGCGGCATGCTGGTAAAGCGCGGCTTCTTCCAAGTAATCCTGGCCGATCTGGGCGGTGCGGTGCTGCACCGCCGCGACATCCCCTTTGAGGGCGGTATGGATCAGGAGCAAATGCTCGCACTGCTGCTGGGCGCCTACGATGCGCTCCGCCGCGAGGAACCGCGCCGTGTGCTGGCCGTGGGCATCGCGTCCGTCGGCCCTGTGGACGCTGCAAGCGGGGTCCTGCTCACCCCCCCGTCCTTTTATGGTATCAGCAATGTCCCGCTCGCCCAGCGCGTGCAGGAACACACGGGCCTTCCCGCTTTTCTGATCCACGACGCCAGCGCCGGCGCGCTGGCCGAAAAGTTTTACGGCGGGCAAAAAAACACCGATAATTTCATCTATCTGCACATTATGAACGGCATCGGCGGCGGGTATGTGCTGGATGGCCGGCTTTACGACGGCGACTCCGGCCAGTCCGGCGAGATCGGGCATACCAGCATCAACTTTATGGGGCCGCGGTGCAGCTGCGGCAATGTGGGCTGCCTGGAATTGTACGCCAATGTGCCGCAGATGCGCCGGCGCATCACCGAACTCCTGCCCCTGTACCGCAGTTCCGCCATGCCCGCGCTGGGCGGCAGCGACCAACTCACATGGCTGGACATTGTGGATGCCGCCAACCACAAAGAGGCCGCCGCCGTAGCCGCCCTGGAGGAATTCTGCGGCTATTTGGCTTATGCCGTGGCCGCCAACATCAATCTGCTGGACCTGTCCTGCATCGTGGTGGGGTATGAATCCTCCTCCCGGGGAGGGATCGTGGAAAAGCTCCTGCAGAGCAAGATCGCCGCCTGCTCCCGCCATAAAAACATCACGGTGCTGCACTCGGGCTTTGGCGGCGACGCGCCGCTCATCGGTTCCATCGCGTGTGTGGCGCAGCGCGTGTTCGATCTCTCGCTGCCCTTGCTGCTGGATGAACCCGCACAGAAAGAGGGGCAAGCCGACCATGCCCAGTGAAGCATTCGACCGGTTTATGGGCGCGCTGCGCTCCGCCCCGTGTGAAAACCCCAATCGGATCGGCCACGCCGCCCTGCGCGCTCTGCAGGATTCCCGCATCCCGGAGGACGCCCTGCCCTGCCCGGAGCTTCAGCGGGAGCCCTGCGCGCTGAACGGCGTTCCCTGCGAATGGCTGCGCCCTCCCGGCGCTCCCCTCCAGCGGGCGCTCCTCTACATCCACGGCGGTGGGTGGTCGCTGGGCACCTTAAAAACGACCCGCCTGTTTTTGGCGCCCATGGTGCGGCGCATCGGCCTGAATACGGTGAGCGTTGGGTATCGCCTGATGCCGGAACACCCTTTCCCGGCGGGCCTCGACGACTGCCTGGCAGCCTATACCGCCCTTTTGGAGCAGGGCTTCGCCCCCCGGGATCTGGCGCTGATGGGGGAATCGGCCGGCGGCAACCTGGTGCTGGCCCTGGCCCTTCGGCTGAAGGACGAGGGGCTCCCGCCGCCGGGCAGGCTTGTGGCCATGAGCCCCGTCACCTATGCGGACACGCTGGAGGGCTCGCACACCTCCCTGATCCCGCTGGAGCACATTCTTGCGGACGACAGCTTCGTTGTAACAAAGGCCGCCCAGCTGTACGCCCCCCACACACCGCCGGAACATCCCTATATTTCCCCACTGTATGGCGCGCTGGGGGGTCTGCCGCCCCTGCTGATCACGGTCGGCACCGACGAGATCCTGTTCGACGACGCCCTGCGTTTTTACCAAAAGGCCCGGCTTTCCGGCGTCGACGCCACTCTGCTGGTGGGCGACCACATGGTCCATTCCTGGCCCATTTTTTCCGAACGATTTCCCGAGGCAGCCCAGGCGGTGGAGCAGATCGCCCAATTTTTGCAGGGCCGCACCCCTTGATCCGCGGCGCCGGGCTGTGCACCGCCTTTGAAAAAAGGCGTTTTATTGCATTGACTTAGTAAACTCTGTTTAAAATATTCAAATCGGAAGGAGGGCGCGAAATGTTTGGGTCCGCACAGTGGATCTGGTGCCCCGGTTTATCGGGAGTCAATCTTTACGCAGATTTTTTCACGTCCTTTTCTGTTTCAGGCGCAGGCGATCCGCTTTTATTGCATATCAGTGCAGAGCACCAGTACGCCGCATTTGTGAACGGCACATTCGCCGCCTTGGGGCAATACACCGATCTTCCGCAAAGCAAGGTATACCAGACGCACGATATCTCGCCCGCTGCCGCGCCGGGCGAAAATCAGCTTTGGGTCCGCGTTTATTATCAGGGCACAGACAGTCTCACCTGGCAGGCGGGCCGCGCCGGCCTTCTGTTTGCCATTGAAGAGGGCGGGGCGGTCGTCTGCGCAAGCGGCGCCCAAACGCTGTGCGCCCCAGCCCCCGCTTACGACTCCCTGGGGGTGGCGCGGCTCACGACCCAGCTGGGTTTCTCGTTTACATATCACCAGCAGCGCGAATGGCCGGCCCCGGTCCCGCACAGTGCGCTGTGCTGTGCCGTGCCCGCCCCCCGCACCGGCAGCCTGAAACCGCGCGCTATCCCGCATTTGATCCTGCGCGCCCCCGCCGCGGCGGCTGTGCAAAGCCAGGGCGTGTTCTTTTCCGGGCCGCCCGGCCGCACGCCGGGCGATGCCTGCCAATACGCCGCACTGGCCTATCGCGAGCGCGAAGCGCTCTTTTGCCGGGCCGGGCGCCCCGCACTGCCCGATGCGCGCGGCCTTTCGTTCGAAGCGGCCGAGGGGGACGGCGTGTATCTGCTGCTGGATCTGGGGGAGCCGCTGTGCGGTCTGCTCACGCTGGAGCTGGACCTGCCCGCCGGCACCCGCGTGGATGTTGCCTTTGGCGAGCATTTGGAGGATCTGCGCGTCCGCAGCGGGATCGACGGGCGCAGCTTCTGCGCGGTCTATTACGCGGTAGCGGGGCGCCGCAGCTTTACCCACTGGTTCAAACGGCTGGGCGCGCGTTATCTGCAGCTTTATATCCACGCGCGCAGGGGCACCGTGCACTATGCCGGGCTGCGCCCTGTGGAATATCCTGTGGACCCGCGGCCTCAGCTTGCCTGCGGCGACCGGCTGCACACCGCTGTTTTTAACGCCGCCAAAGCAACGCTGCACAACTGCATGCACGAGCATTTCGAGGATTGCCCCTGGCGCGAGCAGGCGTTATACGCGATGGATTCCCGCCTGCAAATGCTCTGCGCTTACTATGCCTTCGGCGAATACCGCCTTGCGCGTGAGAGCATCCGCCTGCTGGGCCGGAGCCTTCGGCCGGACGGCCTGCTGGAGCTGTGCTCCCCCGGAAAGGACCGCGTCACCATCCCCAGCTTTACCCTGGCGTGGCCCTGCCAGCTGGCGGACTATGTTCTGTTCAGCGGCGACGTGGCCTTTGGTGAAGAGATGCTGCCCACCGCGCTGCGCATCGCACAAGCAGCGCTGGGGCGGGTGGCGGCAAGCGGCCTGGTCCCCGCCTACACCCAGCCCGGCTGCTGGAATTTTTACGAATGGTCCCCCGGGCTGGACGGCGGCGAGATCCACCGGACCGCCCCGTTCCCGGCGCGTTTCGACGCGCCGCTCTCCGCCTTTCTCATCCTCGCGCTGCAAAGCATTTCACGGTTGTGCGGCTGGCTGGGCAAGCCGGATGCCGCAGCGGGGTTGGACGCCGAGGCGGATCGCTTGGGCGCGGCCCTGGAAGCGTTCTGGAACGAGAGCTCCGGCTGTTACGCCGCCTACCTTTCCCCCGGGGGAAGCCGCGCCCATTACGCCCAGCTCACCCAGGCGCTTATCCTGTGCAGTGGGGCCTGCCCCGCGCCCAGGCGCAGCGGGCTGGCGCACCGGCTTTTGCAGGGCGAGGGCCTTTTGCCCCTCACGCTCAGCAGCTGCTTTTTCCGCTACGAAGCGCTTTTGGCCGAAGACGGGCTTGCCCCGGCTGTGTTTGACGAAATCGCGCGGCGATGGGGCGGCATGCTGCTGAACGGCGCGCGCACCTTTTGGGAAACAGAGCGCGGCGCCGAGGATTTTCATCGCGCCGGCAGCCTGTGCCACGGGTGGTCCGCCATCCCCATCTATTTTTACTTCGCCTATGGGCTTGGCATCCGCCCCACGCAGCCAGGCTTTTCCGCTTACGTCGTCGCCCCCGCCCACATCGGCGTCTCCTTCCCTTCCGGGAGCGTCCTCACGCCCGGCGGGCTGCTCTCCATCCCGTAACAAAAGGGCCCGGCTTTGCACCGCCCCTTTTGCGATATCACATCCATTTCCAAAAAGGAGGAAAATTATGAAACGCACAAGATTCATGGTCGCAGCATCTCTTGCACTGGCGGCAGCCCTGGCGCTTTCCGGCTGCTCGTCCGCCCCGGCGCCCGCTTCTGCTTCTTCCCCGGCTTCCGCGCCCGCTTCTACCCCCGAGGGCGAAAAAACGCTTGTCTACTGGGCGCAGTGGAGCGAGAACGAGGACGGCGTTGACGTGCTCAAGGACGCTATCTCCCGCTTCGAGGCCAACAACCCGGGCTACAAGGTGCAGGTGAACTGGGCCGGCCGCGATGTTCGCGACATCTTAAAATCCAGCCTTGACTCCGGCGTACAAATCGACATTGTGGAGAGCGGTTTTGGCAACATCGCCGCCCTGGGCGCCGAGTACCTGCAGGATCTGACCCCCTATATGGCGGGCAGCAGCCTGGAAGCCTCCATCTCCGGCGGTATGGCCGGATTTACCAAGGATCTTGCCCCGGACGGCGAATCCTGGTATTACGTTCCCGCACGCCCCTTCGTGGGCACCTTCTTCTACAACAAAGCCATCTTCCAGGAAGCCGGCATCGACACCATGCCCGCCACCTGGGCCGAATTCCTGGATTGCTGCCAGAAAATCAAGGACGCCGGCTATGACCCCATCACGGTGGACGACGCCTACCAGCAGAGCATGTACGGGCATTACCTTGCCATGATGAAAGGCACCGATTGGGTAACCCAGCTGCTGACCGAAAAGAACAGTGAACTCTGGAACGACCCCGCCGTTCTGCAGATGGCCCAGGACTTTGCCGAGCTGCGCGAAAAGGGCTACCTGGCGGCGTCCGTGGGTTCCAACGTATTCCCCGCCGCGCAGAACGGTGAGTTTGCGCTGGGCACTGCCGCCATGTACTACAACGGTTCCTGGCTTCCCAACGAGGTGGCCGACATCACCGGCGACGATTTCCAGTGGGGCGCAATGTTCTTCCCCGCACCAGAGGGCTCCATCTACCCCTACACCACCTACACCACCGGCTGCCAGTTCTATGCCGTGACCAAGGCCAGCCAGTATCCCGAGGCCGCCTTCAAGCTGCTGGAGGAGTTCTCCTCTGTAGAAACGCAGACCGGCCTGGTCGACAAAGTGGCGGCAATGCCCATCATCAACGGCGTTCCGCTGCCTGAAAAGCTGCAGTGCGTGGGCGAACTCATGGAGGCCAGCACGGATGCGTTCGTATGGGGCGGCAGCTCCGAGGAGGACGGCGATATCCGCGCCATCATCAACGCCGCCTTCACAGATCTGGTCGCCGGCAACACCACCCCCGAGCAGTTTGTAAAAGCCATCCAGTCTCAAATGGCATAAGGGCGGCAATCCCGATGCGCCGGTTTTGAAACTTCAATTTTCTTTGCCGCGCTGTTTAAAAAGCAAATAGACCGAGGGGGCTGCCGCACGGAAGACCCGCACTCAACTGCGGCGGCCCCTTCCGCTTGTAAAAGAGGATAAAGGCATTGAGCAGTAAAAAACGAAACCGAAGATTTATATGGCTCTCTCTGGGGCCCGCATTGCTGTGTTTTTTGGTAATGTTCGCCTATCCGCTGCTGCGAACGATCCTAATGAGCCTGCACAGTATGCCCGGCATCAGCAGCCGCATGTCGGACTGGACCTTCGTTGGCCTCGACAATTTCACAGAGCTGTTTCACAACAGCGTATTTCTGGCCTCGCTGCAAAATGTGGGCAAGATCTGGCTGATCGGCGGGATATTGACCCTGGCCTTTGCGCTGCTGTTCGCCGCCATTCTTGGCTCCGGCGTCAGGGGAAAGCGCTTTTGGCGGTCGGCGATCTATCTGCCCAATACCATCTCAGTGGTCGCGCTGGCCACCATGTGGCTGCAATACGTGTTCCAGAATAAATTCGGTATGCTGAAAACGCTGTTCACCTTTCTTGGTCTGCACGATCTGGCCAAGATCAACTGGACCTCCCCGCGTTACCTCTTTTGGGCCATGCTGATCGCCAGTGTGTACAGCAGCGTGGGCTATTTCATGCTGATCTTTCTATCCGGCATCGAAGGGATCCCCCATGAGCTGTACGAGAGCGCACGCCTGGACGGGGCGGGCAGCTGGCAGCAATTTTGGTATATCACCCTTCCTCTTATCCGGAACGTGTTCCGCACCTGCATCACCCTGTGGACCATCAACAGCGTCAACTATTTTGCCATGGCAAAAATGTTCTCTTCCCGCATGAACCTGCGCACCATCACACCGGTCTATTATCTTTACGATAAAATCTTCGGGACCGCCGCCTCCGCAAGCAGCGTCCTGAACGTGGGGTCCGGCGCAGCCGTGGGCATTCTGGTGGCAATTTTGGTTTTGGTCACCCATGTGATCATGAACAAACTGTTGAAAGAGGAGGCCTACGAGTATTGAGAAACGCATTTGCAAACGCCAGATACCGCATCTCCAAAGCGCTTCGCTATCTCCCCCTGATCGTATGGGTGGCTTTTTTTGCGGTCGCTTTTGGCTGGATCCTTCTGGCCTCCTTCAGTACCAACCGGGAAATTTTTTCAAATGGTCTGCTGCACAGCGGGTTCCATTTTGAAAATTACCTGAACGTGTGGCAATACAACAATGTGGGGCGCTATTTTATCAACAGCCTTCTCTGCACCGGTATCCCCTGCACGCTCATCATCCTGATCTCCGCGCCGGCAGCCTATGTGCTTGCCAAAAAAACGTTTTTCGGCAAAAAAGCCACCTTTAACGCCTTTGTCGTTGGCATGAGTGTTCCGCAGGTCATGGTCGTCATTCCCCTTTACTGCTGGTTTGTCCGGGCCGAGCTCGTGGGGCATTTGGCAACCCTTCTTATTTTGTATACAGGCATGAACGTGCCCTACACCGTGTTTTTCCTCACGTCGTTCTTTACCACGGTCCCCAGCTCCCTGGCCGAAGCCGCAATGATCGACGGCTGCACCGAAACAAAGGCCCTGTGGAAGGTCATGATCCCCCTGGCCTCGCCCGGTATCATCACGGTAACGATCTTCAACTTTATGGTCATCTGGAACGAATACTTCATGGCCCTGATCTTTGCCAACGGCAACGACGAGATCCGCACCCTTTCCATGGGGCTGCAGAACATCATTACCGCCATGACCTATACCGGCGATTGGGCGGGCCTTTTTGCAGCCGTCATTATGGTGCTTCTTCCCACCCTGGTACTGTATCTGCTGCTTTCCGAAAAAATCGTGTCCGGCATCACCAGCGGCGGCGTCAAGGGATAAGCTTCCACCCCGCACCTCCAATAGTACAGCGCAGGGCCGCCCGGTCATCCCGGGCGGCCCTGCGCTGTATATCATTATGTTAAACCTTAATTGGCCCTGGCTGCTCCCCTGCCGGTTTTGTGCAGCACAAACCCGATCACAAAGCCCACCGCCGCCGGGCAGACCCACCCCAGGCCCAGGCCGAACAGCGGCAGCCAGCGCCCCGCAAACTCCACTGCGGCATCCAGATGAAGTGCCGCGCTCACGGCGGCGGGCAGCGCGCCGGCCAGCGCTTTTGCAAAATCGAACAGCGCCGCCGCCAGGGTAAACCCGGTCACCCAGCGGTATACCCTGCCGTCATTTTGATACACCTTGCCCAGCAGCGTCAGCAGGATCAGGGTGATCGCCAGCGGGTACAGGAACATCAGCACCGGCAGCGAGTAGTTCAAAATCGCGTTCAGCCCCACGTTCGCGATCAAAAACGACACAGTGCAAAACCCGATCGCCCATACTTTATAGGTAAAGCGCCCCGGAAACAGCGCTTTAAAGGTCTCGCCGCAGCTGGTGATCAGCCCCACCGAGGTCTTGAGGCAGGCAAAGGTAACGGTGAGGGCGAGGATCAGCCCGCCCGCCGTGCCGAAATAATGCCGGGCGATCACGGCCAGCGCCTCGCCGCCGTTCGCGCTGGCCGGATAGGCCCCCCGGCTCTGAGCGCCCACCAGCGTGATGGCAATGTAGATGGCCGCCATGATCACGCTGCTGAAAACGCCCGCCTTCACCGTGCTGGCCGCCACAGCGCCGGGCTGCCGCACACCAAGCCCCCGCACCACATTCACCACAATAATCCCGAAGGCAAGCCCGGCCAGGGCGTCCATCGTGTTGTAGCCCTCTAAAAAGCCGGTGGAAAAAGGCGCCGCGGCATAGGCGCCCTGGGGCTCCACAGCGCTGATCGCGCCCGCGGGCCGCAGCAGGGCTGTGATCACCAAAATACCAAGGCAGGCCAAAAACAGCGGGTTCAGCACCTTACCCACCCAGGTAAGGATGTTGGAGGGCCGCAGCGAAAACCACAGCGCCGCACCGAAGAACAGCAGCGAAAAGATCAAAAGCGGCAGCGCTGCGCCCTGCTGCTCTCCCAGCAGCGGCTGCACCCCCACCGTAAACGAAACGGTTGCACAGCGCGGGATCGCAAAAAACGGCCCGATGGTCAGGTAGAGCGCGCAGGTAAAAAACATGCCGTAGCCCCGGCTTACCCGGCTGCTCAATTCCGCCAGGCCCCCGCACCGGCTCACGCCCAGGGCCGCCACTGCCAGCAGCGGAAGCCCCACGCCGGTAATCAAAAAGCCCCCGATGGCCTGCCATACGTTGTGCCCTGCAAGCTGCCCCATGCTGGCCGGGAAGATCAGATTCCCCGCCCCAAAAAACAAGCCGAACAGCATGCTGGCAATGGTAATGTATTCGCCAAAACGCAATTTCTTTTCCATGGTCCCTCCATTCTTTCCGCAAGGCCGCACTCCGCGGGATACTGTCAAAAAAGTATGAATTTGATTATACCATGTAAAATGCATTTGGGCAAACTGCAAAAGGGCTTTTTCCGCGCAGCAAAGCCCCTTCCCGTTTGCATGCTTTGGGGAAGGGGCTCTGCCGTAGAGGGCGGGCCTTTATAAGGGATCAGCCCACCCCCTGGTAGATTAAAATTTCCAAAAAGGCAGACAGCACGCCCCGCTGCTCGATCAGTTCAAAGTTCGTGCCGTCCTCTTCCCGGTAAACGCGCAGCGCCTACAGCACCGCCATCCGGTTGCCCTCGTCCGGCTGCACCCTCACCGCGTACTCCGCGCTGTTGATCGCCAGGTTCACGGTATAGCTCGCTTCCAGCGGTTCGGCTTGCGCCTGCGCCGCCAGGGCGCTGTGCAGCCGCTCAAACGCCCGCTGGTCCAACTGCCGAATGACCATAAACCGAATAGCATTCTTCCTTTCCATTGTGGCCCGGCACTGCTTGAAAGGGTCTGCGGCGTATGGTATAATATTTACGCTGCATATGCTTTCGGGCGTGTGTCGGTTTGGGGAAGCGGTGCCCGGCTTTGCGAGAGGTGCGCCGCTTCCTTCATTTTTTGAGGTCGTCATGCATCTTGCTAATCCCCTGCCGCACCACTTCTGCTTTCGATACTTCCATTTCTTCACTACATTCCTCTAGCTTTCTGGAAGTGTCGTTATCAAGGCGGATCTTTAATACAATATCTTTGGGATTATCTGTTGGACGACCTAGCTTTTTTTCGCCCATTGTTCGCCTCCTTTTTGTGGGCCGTTAATGCAAGTATATATTACCGGCCCACAAATGTCAAGAGCTTCTTTTAATTATATTAGAAATTAGAATTTGTTAAGGGAACAAAGTAAGATAATGAACGATAAATTAAAGCCCAAAAAGATAATAAAAATCATGTATAATTGTTTAATTTTATTTGCTGCTATACTAGCAATCATACGTTGGATAAGTGCTTTCAATAATGAGATAGTAGTTATCAATGCAGAAATAAATTCTCATATTTCAAATTTTGCATTAAGTTTAATATTCTATTTAGGTGTTGGTTTTACTTGGATTTTGCAAAAAATGACATTTAAAAAAATAATTATATTGGGCTTGTTTATTATTATCGCAAATATTATATGTGAAACAGTAATGGGTTTTATGAACACAACTGATATAATAGATGCTATATACGGTATAGTTGGAACTTTACTAGGTTTTTGTTACTTGTTATTAGTAAATAAATATGGATTAGAAAATATCCATGATGAAAGTTAAGTTATATACAAATTCCAGTTTGTCTATAACTTCATAAAATACCACAAGCAGTCAATCACTGACTGCTTGTATCTATAATAAAAATACACCAGCAAGGTGTCTAAAATTATATGTCGTATCAAGACTCTTTGATTAGTGGTAAATCAGTAGTAAATTACACACTTTTTCCTTCATGAGTTGCTAATAAGTCTTGTGTTTATGCGATAATCTGTTCATATGTTTTAAATTTTAGTATAAGAAAAGAAAACCCCCTTGCAGAATTGCATTCTGCAAGGGGTTTCCTGGTGCGGATGAAGGGATTTGAACCCACACAGTGTTGCCACCACTAGAACCTGAATCTAGCGCGTCTGCCAGTTCCGCCACATCCGCATAGAAAGCCTGCCGGAGGAGCAGCCGCTCCCCCTGCCTGCCTTTTTTGGAGCAGGTGATGGGAGTCGAACCCACGTCCTCAGCTTGGAAGGCTGATGTACTAGCCGTTGTACGACACCTGCGCACCGGCTGCGAGTTGTATTATAACACAGCCTCCGCCGATTTTCAAGCCCGTTTTTTGTTTTTTCGCCCCGCCCGGCCCCGCCTTGTGCACAAACCGCCTGCGGGCCAAAAAAGGCTTCACAATCGGGATTGTTTTCGTTTAAAAAATAGAACTTTTTTACAGTTTTGATTTTTAACTTTGCATTTGTAAAGCATAGCAGTATAATGAATGCTGTCGTGTCTGTACGTCACAGGCGCACAAACGCAATGTAAAAAGGAGAAACGCACATGAAAAAGTTTTTTGCTCTGGCGCTGGTCTGCGTCATGGCTCTGGCCGCCCTGCTCACCGGCTGCGGCGGCGCGCCCGCCGCTGCCGGCAAGCAGCTGGCGGTGCAGATCGGCCCCAACCCCGAGACCGTCGATCCCGCGCTGAACAGCACCATCGACGGCGCCACCATGCTGCTGCACGCCTTCGAGACCCTGCTCACCATCGACGAAAACAACGAGATCCAGCCCGGCCAGGCCGAGATCTGGGAGGTCAGCGAGGACGGCATGACCTGGACCTTCCATCTGCGCCAGGGCCTCAAATGGAGCGACGGCACCGACCTCACCGCCGACGACTTTGTTTATTCCTGGAAGCGGGTGGCCGACCCCAACACCGCCGCCCCCTATTCCGACACTGCCCTGGGCATGGTAAAAGGCTTCCAGGAAGCCATCAAGGGCAACCCGGACGCGCTGGGCGTTTCCGCCCCGGACGCCTCCACCTTTGTGGTGGAGCTGGGCCAGCCCTGCACTTATTTTGAAAAGATCGCCGCTTTTGTAACCTTGAGCCCCGTGCAGCAGGCCTCTGTGGAGGCCAACGGCGAGGCCTGGAGCGTGGAGCCTGCCACTTATATCTCCAACGGACCCTTCCGCATGAAGGAATGGACTCCCAGCTCCCACATCACGTTTGAAAAGAACCCGTACTACTGGAACGCTGCCGCGGTAAAGCTGGACAACCTCAAGTTTGTGCTGATGGAGGACTCCACCGCCGCCTACACCGCTTACCAGACCGGCGAAGTGCTCTTCATCAAGGATGTTCCCACCGAGGAGATTCCCAGCCTGACCAAAGCTGAAAACGGCGGTGATTTCTACGTAAAGCCCATCATGGGCACCTATTACCTGAACATCAATCTGGAGCATGAGCAGTTCCAGGATGCCCGGGTACGCAAGGCCCTCAGCCTGGCCATCGACCGCGATCACGTGGCCGAAGTGCTGATGCAGGGCACCTACACCGCCGCCGCCAACCTGATCGGCCCCGGCATCACCGACGCCGACGGCTCCACCCTGTTTATGGACAAAGCCAACGGCGGCCAGCCCTATATGAGCACCTCCGCCGACCTGGAGCAGGCCAAAGCCCTGCTGGCCGAGGCAGGCTACCCGGGCGGCGCGGGCTTCCCCGCCATCCAGTACGTCATCAACGACTCCGGCTATCACAAGGTCGTGGCCGAATACCTGCAGCAGGCCTGGGGCGAACTGGGCCTCACCGTAAATGTGGAAGTGGTCGAGTGGTCCAGCTTCACCCCGCAGCGCCGCGCCGGCGATTACGACATTGCCCGCAACGGCTGGAGCTTCGACTACAACGACCCCTCCAGCATGCTGGAACTGTTCGCCACCGGCAACGGCAACAACGACGGCAAATATTCCAACCCCGAATACGACGCCGCGCTGGAAACCGCCCGCACCACCCATGATGTGGAAGAGCGCTTTGCCGCCCTGCACACCGCCGAGGATATCATTATGAACGAAATGGGCATGCTGCCCATCGCTTATTACAATGATTTCTGGCTTCAGAGCAGCAAGATCACCGGCAGCTGGCACAGCCCCTACGGCTATTACTACTTCATGTTTGCCGATGTGACCGAATAACCTGTCCGCCCCCGCGCAAAGCGCGGGGGCTTTTTTGTTTTTTCGTGCCATTTTCAGAAGAATATGTTATAATAACAAGGTTTTATGCCGGCTGTTCCTTGGAAGGAGGCGTTTTTACTTTTGAACTCCAAATACAAAGGGATCTTTTACATCATCACAGCCGCCTTTTTCTTTGCGCTCATGAGCCTGTTCGTGCGGCTTGCCGGGGATCTTCCCTCGGTGCAAAAAAGCTTTTTCCGCAACCTGGTCGCGGTGGCTGCTGCCGCCGTGGTGCTGGCGCGCAGCCGCCCCGCACTGTATCTGAACCGCGGCGATTGGGGGTATCTGTTTTTGCGGGCCGCTTTCGGCACCGTGGGCGTGCTGTGCAATTTTTACGCCATCGACCATCTCCTTCTGGCCGACGCCACCATGCTGAACAAGCTCTCCCCCTTCTTCGCCATTTTGCTGGGGGTCGTGGTGCTGGGCGAGCGCCTGCGGCCGTTCCAGGTGGGCGCGGTGCTGGCGGCCTTTGCGGGGGCGCTGCTGGTCATCAAGCCCAGCGGGTCGAACCTCTCGCTCCTGCCAGCTGCGGTGGGCCTGCTGGGCGGTTTCGGGGCGGGGGTGGCTTACACCATGGTGCGTGTGCTCGGCAAGCGCGGCGTGCCGGGGCCGTTTATCGTTTTCACTTTTTCCGCCTTCTCCTGCCTTGCCACCCTGCCCCCCATGCTGCTCTCCTCCTCCCCCATGACGGCGGCCCAGTGGGGCATGCTTCTGCTGGCGGGCGCCTCTGCGGCCGCGGCTCAATTTGCCGTTACGGCGGCCTATCGCTGCGCGCCCGCCCGGGAGATATCGGTATTCGATTATTCCCAGATCGTATTTTCGGCCCTGTGGGGCTTTTTGGTTTTCGGCCAGGTGCCGGACGCCCTCAGCTGGCTGGGCTACGCCGTGATCTGCGGCACGGCGGTGGCCAATTTCCTGCACACTGTAAAAAAAGCTGCTTAAAGGAGCGATCCCATCATGAGTTTTGCCGAACTGTTCGTACTGGCGGTGGGCCTTTCCATGGATGCGCTGGCTGTGTCGATCTGCAAGGGCCTGAGCCAGCCCGCCCTCAAGGCGCGTCATCTGATCGTCACCGGCCTTTATTTTGGCGTTTTCCAGGCGCTGATGCCCCTGCTGGGCTGGCTCCTGGGCGCCCAGTTTGAGCGCTTTATCTCCGGTTTCGATCATTGGATCGTGTTTATCCTGCTGGGGCTCATCGGCCTGGGAATGATCCGGGAATCACGCGAGAAATCCTGCCCGGCCTCCAGCAGTTCCTTTGGCCCCAAAGCCATGTTTCCGCTGGCGGTGGCCACCAGCATCGACGCTTTGGCCGCGGGCGTGTCCCTGGCGCTTTTGTCGGTGGACATCCTGTGGGCGATCCTGCTGATCGGCCTCACCACCTTTTTTCTCTCGGCGCTGGGGGTATGGGTCGGCCACCGGTTCGGCGCCCGCTATAAATCCCGGGCGGAACTGGCGGGGGGCGTTGTGCTGATCCTCATGGGCACAAAGATCCTGCTGCAGCACCTGGGCGTGCTGCCTTTTTAAGGGTTCCCCGGCGGGCCGCGGCGGCCCGCCTTTTTCTTGCGCTTTTTGCCGGTTTATGGCATAATGATACCAGATTTTTTAAAGGGGGCGCCGCGCCATGGAATTTTACGAATGCCTGCCCTTTTGGGCCGGGCTGGACCAAACGCAAAAGCAGGAGCTTTTGCAGTGCACCAGCCTGCACCACGCCGCAAAAGGGCAGGTGGTGCACAACGGCACCTCCGATTGCATCGGCCTGCTGATTCTTGCAAGCGGCCAGCTGCGGGGCTATTCCCTCTCGGAAGACGGGCGCGAGGTGACCCTTTACCGGTTGTTCCCGCGGGATGTTTGCGTGCTTTCGGCCTACTGCATGCTCAACAGCCTCCAGTTCGACATTGCCGTGCAGGCCGAAAAAGACTGCATCTTCTGGCGCATCCCCGCGCCGGTTTACAAGCGGCTGATGCATCAGTCGGCCCCGGTCTCGAACTTTACGCTGGAGCTCATCGCAAGCCGCTTTTCCGATGTGATGTGGCTGCTGGACCAGATCCTTTATAAGCATCTGGACAGCCGCCTTGCCGGCTTTCTGCTCACCGAGTGCGAACTGAACGACACCCGTGTCATTCACCTGACCCACGAGGAGATCGCGCACCACCTGGGCAGCGCCCGCGAGGTGGTGACCCGCATGCTCAAGTACCTTGCCACAGAGGGCATGGTGGAGTTGGGGCGCGGCTGTATCACCGTGACCGACCCCGCCCGCCTGGAGGAAATCGGCGGCGCAAGCCTGCGATAGCACTCCCGTCCGCCCGGCTTTGCCGGGCTTTTTCCTTTTCAGGTGACTTTATCACAGCGCGGCGGCCCATGCTGGAGTATAGTAAGCACAGAAAACAAACGCGGGGCCAAAAAGCTCCTGCCAAAGCAGAAAGGGGTTTTCAGAATGAGTGTTCTGACCATTGACAGCAATAATTTCGAGGCCGAAGTGCTGAACAGCGAAGTGCCTGTACTGGTGGATTTTTGGGCCACCTGGTGCGGCCCCTGCCGCATGATGAGCCCGGTGGTGGACGAGATCGCCCAGGAAAAGGCCGGCCAGCTCAAGGTGGGCAAGATCAATGTGGACGATCAGCCCGGTCTTGCATCCCAGTTCGGGGTGATGAGCATCCCCACCCTGATCCTGTTCAAGAACGGCAAGGCTGTGCAGCAGAGCGTGGGCCTGAAGCCCAAGGGCGATATCCTGGCTATGCTGTGAGTGTTGTAAAAATGTCTGATCTTCCCGGCGTGGGCGCCCGGCGGAACTTTTCCGCCCGCCGCGCCGGGCTTTTTTCTTGGCTCTGCCGCAAAGGCGGGGCGCATGATTCACAAGGAGGCTGTACATCATGAAAGTGGTCATCATCGGCGGCGTTGCCGGCGGCGCTTCCGCCGCGGCAAGGCTGCGCCGGCTGGACGAAAGCGCCGAGATCGTAATGCTGGAGCGCAGCGGCTATGTTTCCTATGCAAACTGCGGGCTTCCCTATTATGTGGGCGGAACGATCAAGGAAAAGCGCGCCCTGACCCTGCAAACGCCCGAGAGCTTCTGGGGGCGCTTTCGCATCGACGCGCGTGTGCGCCACGAGGCGGTGTCCATTGACCCTGAAGCCCGCACGGTCACCGTGCGCCGCCTGGCCGACGGCTCCCAATATTCCGAAACCTACGACGAATTGATCCTGGCGCCGGGCGCAAAGCCCATCTGCCCGCCCCTGCCGGGGGTCGGCGGCTCCCGGGTGTTCACCCTGCGCAATGTGGAAAACGCCCTTGCCCTGCGCGGCTTCATTCAGCAAAGCGCCCCAAAGCGCGCGGTGGTGGTGGGCGGCGGCTACATTGGGCTGGAAATTGCCGAAAACCTGATGCAGGCCGGCCTTTCGGTCACCGTGGTGGAGCTGGCGCCCCAGGTCCTGGCCCCCCTGGACGGCGACATGGCGGCCATCGTGCAGGGATACCTGCGCGGGCAGGGCGTGCAGCTGCGCCTCGGCGCCGGCGTGACCGCCTTCCAGGAGGGGCCAGGGGGTCTGACCGCCTCCCTCTCCACCGGCGAAACCCTCAGCGCCGACCTTGCGGTAATGGCCGTGGGGGTCGTGCCGGATACCGGCCTTGCAAAGGCCGCCGGGCTCGAGCTGGGGGCAAAGGGCTCCATTGTGGTGGACGCCGAAATGCGCACCAGCGCGCCCCACATCTTTGCCGTGGGCGACGCGGTGCAGGTAAAGCACCTGGTCACCGGGCAGAACACCCTTATCAGTTTGGCCGGCCCCGCCAACCGGCAGGGCCGCATCGCGGCCGACAACATCTGCGGCATCCCCAGCCGATACGATTCCAGCCAGGGCTCCAGCGTGATCAAGCTGTTCGGCCTCACGGTGGCGGCCACCGGCGTAAACGGGCGGCAGGCCGCCGCGGCAAACCTTGCCGCCGAGCCGGTGATTACCCTTTCCGCCAGCCACGCCACCTACTACCCGGGCTCCAGCAACATCACGGTAAAAACCCTGTTCGAGCCCCATACCGGCCGGCTGCTGGGCGCGCAGCTCATCGGCTTCGAGGGGGTGGAAAAGCGCTGCGACGTTCTGGCCACCGCGCTGCGGGCGGGCATGACCTGCCACGATCTGGCCGAACTGGAGCTGTGCTACGCGCCGCCCTATTCCTCTGCCAAAGACCCGGTAAACATGGCGGGCTTTATCATGCAGAATGTGCTGGCCGGGCGCGTGCAGCAGTTCCACTGGGAGCAGCTGCCTGCTGTTTTGATGGACCCCAGCGCCGGCGTGCTGGACGTGCGCGAAGAGGGCGAATGGGCCGCCGGCCACCTGGAGGGGGCGGTGCATATCCCGCTGAACGAGCTGCGCGAGCGCCTTGCCGGGCTGGATGCGGGCAAAACCTGGTACGTGCACTGCCACAGCGGGCTGCGCAGCTATATCGCCTGCCGTATTTTAAGCCAGAACGGCATCCGCTGCTTTAACCTTTCCGGCGGATACGGCTTTTACGAGGCCGTTCAGAACGGGCTGGACGCCACGCCCCGGCACGACTGCGGCGCACAGATCGCAGGGGGGCGGACGCTTTGAATGTCATCTTTCACATCGACGACCCTGCCCGCTGGCCCTTGGCGCTGGGAAACGCCGAAAATCTTTTGGCCTATTGCAAAGGCGCGGGGCTGCAGTGCACCGCAGAGCTTTTGGCCAACGGCCCGGCCGTGACCGGCTGCCTGCCCGGTGCTCCGCTTGCCTCGCGCATGGCTGCCCTGGCCCGGGAAGGCGTGCTGCTGGCCGCCTGCGCCAACGCGCTGCGGGCCCAGGGCATCGCGCCCGGGCAGCTCGCCCCCTTCGTTGAGGTGGTGCCCGCGGGGGTGGCCGAGCTGGCCGGCAGGCAGGCCGAAGGGTATGCCTACATCAAACCCTGAGGCATCACCCGCAGAGCGAGAGCGCCCCACGGCGCCGGTTAAACTTAAAAAGCGGTCTCATTGCCTTGCTTTCCCCCACGCTAAAGCAAGCCAAAGGGCCTCCGGTGCGTTTTCCTTCGCACCGGGGGCCCTTTTATTTTATCCCTATACTTTCTTTTTCAACTGGGGCGGCTCTCCCGTATACTTCTGCTTTTCCACGCCCTTTTCCCGCAGCTTGTCGCGGGTCGCAGTGCGCAGCAGGCTGTAAAGCACCGAGGCCAGCGGGATCATCACCAGCATGCCCGCCACGCCCATGGTGCTGCCGCCCACTGTAACGGCCACCAGCACCCAGATGCTGGGCAGGCCGACCGAATTGCCCACCACCTTGGGGTACACCAAATTCCCCTCGATCTGCTGAATGCACAAAAACAGCACCACGAACCAGAACGCCTGGATGGGGTTTTGCACCAGGATCAAAAACGCCCCCACAAAGCAGCCGATAAACGCGCCGAAGATCGGGATCAGCGCGGTCACCGCGATCAGCACGCTCACCAGGGTCACGTAGGGCATGCGGCAAACCAGCATGCCCACCGCGAACATGCAGCCCAGAATGCAGGCTTCCAGGCACTGGCCCGACAAAAAGCTCGAAAACGTTTTGTTCGTAAGGCTCGCCACCTCCAACACCCGATCCGCCCGCTGTGTGGGCACCCAGGCATACAGCAGCATCCTGATCTGGCGGCCCAGCTTTTCCTTCTGCATGAGCACATAAATGGCGAATACCATGCTGATGAAAAAGTTCATCATGCCGGCCAAAATGCCCGTGGCCGCATTGGCCGCGTTGCCCACTAAGGCCATTCCGCCGTTTTTCGCCCATTCCACCACGGTGTTCAAGAGCTTCTGCCAGTCCATCTGGGCGGCGTCCGCCAGCCACTCCTGCAGCACCGGGTATTTTTCCAGCAGGCTGGCCAGCAGCTTCTGCGCCTCGGCCCAAAAGCCGGGCAGCAGCTTGCCGATGTTGTTTGCCGTTGCGCTCACCTGGGGAATGAGCAGCAGCAGCACAAACGCCAGCACCCCGGCCACCGCCAGCAGCGTGAGGCACAGCGCCGCAGCCCGCCGGGTGCGCTTTAGCTTTTTGGGCAGCTTTTTTTCAATCGCACGCATGGGCACGCCCAGAATGAACGCAATGGCGCCGCCCAGCACAAAGGGCCACACCAGCGCAAAGGCCGTTCCCACAAAATCCCCCACTGCCTTCAGGTTTTGCAGGGCCCAGTACAGCACCACACATCCCACGGCAATGCCCGCAACCGTGCGCACCGCTTTTTTATCCATTGGGCGATCCTCCCCATCTTTACACTTCTGCGCGGCGGAAAACCGCCTGCTTTCTATCAGTATTGTATCCTGTCGCAGCGCCTCATGCAAGTAACGTTTTTGTGAACGTGCACAATGTTCAGCCGCCCTGGCCTGCTTCCAATTCCTCCAATACCCACTCCAGCGCCTGGCGCGCCGTGGAGATCTTTGCCTGGGCCGCCGCCAGCTCCAGGCGGACCTCTTCGCAATCCTCCGGCTTCGGCGCATCCTGCAGCTCGGTCACACCCTGGCGCAGGGTGGCCCAAAACTCGCTGTCGCCATAAGTAAACGTGACCCAGGTATAACCAAGGTACTCTCCATCGCTCATCGCGGTGACCGGGTAGTTCCCCAGCGGCAGATAGCCCGCCAGGTCGTTCAGATCCGGTGAGTAGTAATACAAAGCCTGCGCGCTTTTTACCGCAAGCTCTTTGCCGGCCACCGGCACAAGGTTCGGCCCCTTGCCGTAGCCGTTCTTGCCCGTTTCGATCAGCAGCGGCAAAAAGTTTTTATAGCTGTAATCCAGGTCCACATTGCCGCCGATGCCGTTTACCCGCCCGGTAGAGGAATACTGCCACAGGTCATAACTGCCCTGGAATCCCACATATCCGCGGTAATCCGCCACCCAAAACGGGTAAGCCGCCAGCGCGCCCGTGTCCAGGTTTGTGTTTGCAAAGCTTGTGTAGGTATAAAACCCGGGCAGCCAGCCCTTTTGATCCAGAATGTCCATGGCAAACTTCACCAAACGGGTAAGCTCGGCCCGGGGCAGCGTTTTCAGGGAATTGTCCTCCACATCCACAAATACCGGATACTCCAGCCGCAGGCCTTCCAGCACCGCCAGAAAGGCCGACACCTCGTTGATCACCGCTTCCTCGGTGCGGGCATAGGTGTAGTAGTACGCCCCCACCTTCATGCCGGCCGCCTTCGCGCCGGCTATATTGCGCTGGAAATAGGGGTCGATATACACCCCGCCGCTGCTGCTGGAACCAATGCGCACCAGTGCGAACTGCTTGCCGGCGGCAGCCACGGCCTGCCAGTTCACCTCGCCCTGGTAACGGGAAACATCAATGCCCGTTTCATAAATCGCCATACAAAATCCCCCTCTCCCTGCCATGCTATGCGCAGGGGAAGGGGGATGTTCCGCTTTTTTCAGCGCGCTATATCACCAGGCCGCCGTTTACGCCCAGCACCTGGCCGGTAATGTATCCGGCCCGCTCGCCCGCCAAAAAGAGCAGGGCTTCGGCCACCTGCCGCGGGGTGCCCAGGGCCCCCACCGGGGTTTCGTCCGCCAGGGCCGAACGGTCCGCCTCGGAAAACCCGGCCATCATGTCCGTGTCGATCACACCCGGGGCAACGCAGTTCACGGTCACGCCGCTGGGGCCTTCCTCCTTCGCCAGGGCTTTTGTAAGGCCGATGAGCCCCGCCTTGGCCGCCGAATACGCCGCCTCGCAGCTGCCGCCCACCTGCCCCCACATCGAGCTCACGGTCACAATGCGCCCCCACCGCTGCCGGATCATGTGCGGCAGCGCGCACTGGCAGCAGTGGAACGCCCCGGTCAGGTGCACATCCAGCATGCGGCGCCACTCGCCCTCCGTCAGGTCGGTAAACAGCTTTTGCTGTGCCACCCCCGCATTGCAGATCAGAACGTCCACTCCGCCGAACACAGCCTCCGCACGGCGGAACATTGCCTCCACCTCTGTGCGGCATGCCACATCCGCGCGCACGGGCAGCACGCGCCCCGCAAATTCCGCAGCAAGGGCTTTGGCGGCCTCTTCGCTGGCGTTGTAATTCAGCACCACCCGGCACCCCGCATTTGCAAACAGCCGCACCGCCTCGGCCCCAATCCCCCGGCTGCCGCCGGTAATGAGCACGGTTCTCATTGCTTTTCCTCCCGCTTTTGCCGCAGCGCGGCAAAAAATTGCCGCAGCTGCGCCCTGGCCTCCTCCGCCAAAAGCCCCCCCTCCACCGCAGGGCGGTGGTTGAACGGCAGCGCAAACAGGTCGGTCACCGAGCCGCAGCAGCCCGCCTTGGGGTCCGGTGCGCCATACACCACCCGTTTTATGCGGCTGTTGATGATGGCCCCGCTGCACATGGGGCAGGGCTCCAGCGTCACAAAAAGCTCGCACTGCCAAAGCCGCCAGCCGCCCAGGGCTTTACAGGCCGCGTCGATGGCCAGCAGTTCCGCATGGTGGGTGGCGTTCTTTTGGGTTTCGCGGGTATTGTGCGCCATGGCCACCGGCACCCCGTCCTTTGCCACCACAGCGCCCACGGGCACCTCGCCCAGCGCCGCGGCCTTTTCCGCCTCGGCCAGGGCCAGGCGCATCAGCTCTTCATCGGTCACAGATCCTGTCCTCCCCATTTCTTACTGCCGGCGCAATAAGGATCTTTCCATCATGGTCTTTTGAGGCAAAACCTCAAACTCCCGCGTGCCCCGCTCAGCGCCGTTTACAATCAGCGTAACCGAATGGGTTCCGGGGTAATGCTTTCTTGTGCTTATGTCTGCAAAGGAGTGGGCCCTTGTGTAACACTTCTTCTCGTTTCCTTTGAAGGAAAGCTCGGATATCTGGAATATCCTGCGGCTTCGCTTCCCATTTGTTTTTACATACTCAATGGCGTATTCCAGCCGCACCCCGGTTGCCTTTTTTGCTTCGATCGTAAAGGAAAATGTTATATCTCCGCCAATGAAAACACTCGCGGCCCCCAGCGCAAAACTTCCAACCCTTACGCCGTCGGTATCCGCAAACCCAAAAAGGCCGAGCAACTCCCTGTTTCCCTGTTTAAGAAGCGTTCTGCACCCGTGCTTCACAATCCAATCCGTGCGCTCGCCTTTACCGTACCATTCCCCCGCAATTTTCACCACCAGGGCAGGATGGTTCTTGGAAATATCATTTAAATTATTGGCTACGCTTTTGCGCACATACGGCGACGGGTCCGCTTTCAGCTGTTCCAAAATGGCCAGCACCGGCAGCGGGTCTTTTTTGAACCCTTCCAATGCCTGGCCCCAGGGCAGCAGCGGGCGGCAGCCCTCGCTGGCAAGCCGCCGCACATGCTCATTACCGTGCCCCGCCCAAGCTGCCATCTGCCGCATCATTCGCTCCTCGTAGCGCATGATAAACGGCCGCACGGCAAACTCGGAAGACGAGTACGGGGTATATCTTTCCAGCGCGGCCATCGACAGCTCCCAGTGGCGCTCCTCCTGCCCATAGACCTCAACAAAATCCGGAAAGAACATGAACGAAAAGTCGTTGAACCCTGCTGGATAGCCCGCAATGACCTTGTCAAGGATGCCGAGCGCCTGCTCATACCCAGTCGGCAAATATCTCCCCAAATTTACGGTGATCCGCCGCATACGCGCTTTCAGCCCTAAAGCATCCCATGTTTCATCCATTATACCATTTACAAAAGCATCTGCCTGAAACGAGGGATACACGGCTGTAATGCGCAGCGCCAGCCCATGAAGGAACCCGCCATTATATCGGTTTTTCAGCAGTTCCGGCATATGCCCTCCTTTCAGGCAAAAGCGCGCATGCGACAAACAGCCTTTGCTTGGAGCTGTTTTTCAAACAAAGGTCTGCCACAGGCTCAGCGCCAGCAGGAACAGGGCGCTGCACACCCAGCCTGGGCAGCCCAGCGGCCAGGCCGCCCCCTTGCCCATTGCAAGGGCATTCACCCTTGCCCGGCGCCCCCCTGCCCGGCCCGAAGCCCACACGGCTGCGGCCGCCAGCGGCCCGCCCAGCAGCACCGCCAGGCTCACAAGCTGCCCGGTCTCGGGCGAAGCGTACTGGCTGGCATACTGGCCGGTAAACGCGAGAATGTTGTTGTATAAATGAAACCACATGCACGGCCGCAGGCTGCCCGACCACTCGGCACAAAGGCCCAGGGCCACGCCGCCCAGCAGCGCCGCAAGGCAGGCCGAAAGGCGCCCGTGCAGCAATGCGAACAGCACCGCCTGCCCCAGCACCGCAGCCGGCGCGCCAAAAGGCCGCAGCCAGCCCTGCAAAAGGCCGCGGAAGAGCAGCTCCTCCCCCACCGCGGGCAGCAGGCACACCGCAGCAAAAGCCGCTGCAAGCGGCATGCCGCCGCCCGGCAGCTCCACCCTGGCATTTTCCGGGCCCGTGGCACGAAC
Source organism: Oscillospiraceae bacterium (assembly GCA_022835495.1). Taxonomy (NCBI): domain Bacteria; kingdom Bacillati; phylum Bacillota; class Clostridia; order Eubacteriales; family Oscillospiraceae; species Oscillospiraceae bacterium. The sequence continues at coordinate 1,384,148 of BQOK01000001.1, read as the reverse complement.
CAGGGCCCCCGCCAGCAGGTTGCCCGCCAGCATCATGCCCCAGAAAAACAAAAACAGCCTGGGCCGAATCCCCCGAACGCCCCGCCCAAGCGGCAGGGGCCGCGGCAGAGGCAGGACCGCCAGCAGCAAAAACGGCGCGGCCAGGGCCAGGCCGCTCACCCCAATGCGCAACAGCGCCGCCTCCAGCTGGCTCGCTCCCGCCGGGTTTTGCAGGCTCGCCCCCGGCACCCGCAGCGCCAGCAGCAGGCTTGCCAAGCGGGTGAGCAGGCTGCGGGCGGCAAGATAGATCAGTGCGCCGCAGCCGCAGGCAGCGCCCGCGCGGTTCATTGCGGCGGTATTTTTTGCAAGCCCGGTCACCGCGCCGCCCCCTTTTGCAAGCTTATTTGGTTTTATTGTACCACATTTTTCCGCCGGGAAAAAGGGGCATGCCGCCCCGGGCCCTTCCCTGCAGGCGCGAAAGGGGCAGCGGGTTTTAAACATTTCGTGAAGATATACCTTGACAGATGAGGTATATAAAGCTATAATGCAATCAACAACCACAGTCGATCCAGCGGCGCGCTGCGGCGGCCAAACCGCTTCAGGGGCGCAAAAAGGTCTTTTGGCTATGGTGAGCGGCTCCCGCAGCTGCGTTTTAAAGCGCTTGGTTCCAAACTCGAAAGGAGGGCGCACTTTGCTGAATACATCGGATATCCTTCGCGGCTATACCGACACCATCATTCTTTCGCATCTTGCCGCGGGCGACAGCTACGGCTACGAGATCAACAAAGGGCTGGCCCAGGCGACCGGCGGGCGGCTGGAGCTGAAAGAAGCTACCCTCTACACCACCTTCCGCCGGCTGGAGCAAGGCGGCATGATCACCTCCTACTGGGGCGATGAACAGGCGGGGGCGCGGCGGCGCTACTACTCCATCACGCCGCAGGGCAGGCTCCTGTACGAAGAAAACCGCCGGGACTGGGAGGCCATTAAGGCCATTCTGGACCAGCTTTTGGCGCCGGGGGGCGCATCCAACACCACAAGGAGGGATCCTGTATGAATCAGAAGCTCAACCACTACATAGACGGCCTGTTCGAGCGCCTGCCCCAAAGCCGCGAGGCGGAGGAACTGCGCGAGGAACTGCTTGCCAACCTGAACGACCGCTACGAGGACGAACTGGCCCGGGGCGCCGGCGAGGAAGAAGCCTTTCAGCGCGCCATTGAAAGCCTGGGGGATCTGAGCGAGGCCCTGGGTGAATTGCCCGGCGCAGGCCCTGTTTACGCAGCGCCCCCGCAGGCGGCAGCGCACAGGCAAAATTTTTTGCCCTGGGTGCTGGCCGCCCTGGCGTTTGTGGCGCTGCTGCTGATCGCAGCCATGGTCTTTGGTTTTTCCTCCTACCGGCGCGCTTTGGCCGGCCCCCCCACCCAATCTGTGGTTTCGCAGGCCTTGTCCGCCCCCGCCAAGCTCTCGGACCCGGCGGCCGCCGGCACGCTGGAAGGCCCGGCGGCTGAGGGCGAGTATGCCCCGGCTGAGGTACAGGCCCTGGAGCTGGACCTCAGCTTTGAAAACGTGACCATCGCCCGGTGGGACGGCGAAACCATAAAAGTGGAGATCCAGTTCCACGGCCCTGCCCAGCTTGCGCCGGCGCTCTCGTTTCAGCAGGGCACCCTGCGGGTCGCCAGCCCGAAAAACGTGATTCTCAACCCGCTGGACCCGCCCCGGGGCGAGGTGAAGGTCCTTTTGCCCACGGGGGTGGAGCTCCCGCCCAGCGCGGTGGCCACCACCAGCGGCAACCTCCAGCTCTCCGGCGTGCAGGGCGGCCTTCTGGCCCTCTCCACCACCAGCGGCAATCTTCGCGCCGACGAACTCACCGCGGCCGAATTGGCGGCCTCCAGCACCAGCGGCAGCATAACGGTCACCCTGGCAGCCGCCGCACATTCGGTGGCGCTTTCCTCCACCAGCGGCGATCTGGCTTTTTCGGGCGACTGCGAATCGCTCGCGCTCAGCAGTACCAGCGGCAACGTGGACGTCGCCGGCAGCTTTGCAAAAGAGGCCGAGATTGGCTCATTGAGCGGCAATATGGGCATCCAGGGTTCCGGCGGAGCCTTGACGGCCCACACCACCAGCGGTTCGGTGGAGCTTGCGGGCGAATTTGAGAGCGTGGATTTTCAGTCTACCAGCGGCAACCTGCAGGCCGAATTGGGCATGCCCACAAGCGATTGCCGCTTCCAGACCACCAGCGGCGGTCTGGGGCTCACGCTGCCCCAAAACTCCGGCTTCACCCTGCGCTACAGCACCACCTCGGGCCAGGTAAGCAATGCCTTTACCGGCCATTCCGGAAAGGGCAAGGGTACCGACACCTACGGCGCCGGCGGGCCGCTCCTGGAAATAAGCACCACAAGCGGCAGCGTTTCCATCTCGGAAAAGTAACTCTGCACCTTCCGCCGCGAAGCGTTTCCCCCTCCCTTGCGGGGCAAAGCGCACGCGGCATTTCAAAAAACTTTTAGGGGCGCATGCCCAAGCCCCAAGAAGAAGCCGCCGGCAACCTGCCGGCGGCTTCTTCTTGGTTTGTTTTTATCTGCCGGGGCGGCTCAATCGTCGTCCACCGGGCGGAACTCCACATCCATCACCGGGGGCTGGCCGCCCGGCTCGCCGGCTTGCGGGAGGTCTTCCAGCGCGTCCGCCAAAGCCGCCGCCTCGCCCACCGCCTGTTCGGCTGCCTGGCGCAGCACCCGCAGCAGCATGCCCGCGTAGATCGCACTGATCAGGTTAAGCGCCCCCTCGATCAGCAGAATGATGCCGATGGCCATCACCAGCACCTGCACCGTGGCAAACGGGTTCCAGATCATCAGCACCCCCAGCGCCGCCGAGAGCAGCGCCAGCAGCAAAAAGCTCCACCACGCGGTAAAGCCCGCCCGCTTCAGGTCAAAGGCCGATTGCAGCCGCACCACCCCGTCAAACACGATGAACAGGCCGATCAGAATGGGCAGCACCGAGACCACGGTATCCGGCTTGATCAGCAAAAACACCCCCAGGGCGCTGGCCGCGACCCCGAACAGCAGGGTGAAATAGCTAAAGAAAAACCGCTCCTCGGCCCGCACATAGGCCCAGATGCTGAGCAGGCCCTTGATCAGGATCAATGCGCCGAACAAATAGCACACCACCCGCAGCGACACTTCCGGCCACAGCAGCAGCGCCAGCCCCAACAGGATGAATGCCAGCGAGGAGGCAAAATAGCTCTTTTTTAGAAACTTCACGGTGTGAAATACCCTCCTTGGCCCCTAGGGGCTGCTTTTTAAGGATAGTATACCACATTTTTTGCGTTTTCTGTGAAGTTGCTGTTACTTTTTGTCCTCTTCTGTGTGTACCAGCGAACCTTTATACCCCAGCACGCCCCCCATATTGACCGCCTGGTAGCCCAGCTGCCGCAGTTCGGCGCAGGCCTGGCGGCTGCGCGCCCCGCTCAGGCAATAGACGAACAGCGGCGTTTGCCGCGGCAGGCTGATGGACGCCACCTGCCCCAGGGGCAGGTTAACGCTGCCGGGCACGTGGCCCTGTGCGTACTCCTGCGGTTCCCGCACGTCCAGCACCACCGCACCCGGCGTCGCGCTTGCCTGTTCGAGCCCCCGGGCCAGGTTGGGCCTGCCCTCGGGCCTTGCGTTCACGTTCATAAAAAAGCCCCCTTCTCTGCACATAGTATATGCAGGGAACGGGGCAATTGGCCATGGCGGCAGCCAAAGCCCTCAGCCCAACGCCACATCCAGTACCATCATAACGAGAAACCCCAGCATCACGCTGACGGTACCCAGGTGGGAATGTTCCCCCAGGTGTGCCTCGGGGATCAGTTCTTCCACCACCACATAGATCATGGCCCCGGCTGCGAACGCCAGTACCCAGGGCATGATCCCCGTCACGCTGCCTGCCACCAGAACCGTTAAAAGGCCGAAGATCGGCTCCACCACGCCGGACAGCGCGCCGCAAACGAACGCCCTGCCCTTGCTCACCCCCTGGCTGCGCATGGGCAGGCTGACCGCCGCGCCCTCCGGGAAATTTTGCAGCCCCATGCCGATGGCCAGCGCAACAGCGCCCGGCAGCGCTGCGGCGCTGCTGTCCTGCGCGGCCACCGAAAAGGCCAGGCCCACAGCCATGCCCTCGGGGATGTTGTGCAGCGTGATCGCCAGCACAATCATGGTGGTGCGCTTTAAATGGGCGGGCAGGCCCTCGGGCTCCTCGCTGCCGATGTGCAGATGCGGCATGATGCGGTCCAGCACCATTAAAAACGCGCCGCCGATGGCAAAGCCCCCGCAGACCGGCAGCAGCGGGTTTTTTCCCTGCGCCTCAGCCATTTCCATGGCGGGCAGCAGCAGCGACCAGACCGACGCCGCGATCATGACCCCGGCTGCAAACCCCAAAAACGCCTTTTGGGTCCCTTGGCCCATATCGTTTTTAAAAAAGAACACCATGGCAGCGCCCAGCACGGTGGCAAGGCAGGTAAACCCCGTGCCCAACAGGGCAAAATACAGTTCTCGCTGCAGCATCTTTTAACCTCCCATCGCCAAGGCAGGCGTCAGCCCACCGAGATCTTACCCTCGGGCAGCACATCGAAGCGGCCCTCTTTGCGGGGCGCGGCCAGGCTGATGGCCAGCGAAACCGGCCCCACGCGGCCCACGAACATGGTGACCATGGTAATTGCCTTTGCCAGCGGCTCCATGTTGGCCGTGGCCCCCACCGACAGGCCCACGGTGGCAAAGGCGCTCACCGACTCAAACAGGCTGTCCAGCGGGCCGCAGTTGGCGCCGGTGTTGAAGAACACGAACAGGGTGGCCAGAATCACCGCAAACAGGCTCAGCACCGCGATGGACAGCGCCCGGTACACAGTCTTCTTGTCGATCTTGCGGCGGAAGATGACCGCGTCCTCCCGGCCGGTGGCCACGCTGGCCACCGTGACCAGGATCACGCTGAAGGTGGTGACCTTAATGCCGCCGCCGGTGCCGCCCGGCGCGGCGCCGATGAACATCAGAATGCACATCATGCATTTTGTGATGGTGCTCATGCCTGCCAGATCCACCGTGTTAAAGCCCGCCGTGCGGGCGCTGACCGACTGGAACAGGCTGTTTACCAGCTTGTCGCCCACGCCCATGCCGCCCAGGGTCACCGGGTTGTACCACTCCAAAAACGCAAAGCTCAGGGTGCCGCCCACAATGAGCAGCACCGTGCAGAACAAAACCACCTTGGTGTGCAGGGTCAGGTGTTTTGTGCGGCGCCACTGCGCCAGATCGTGCCAGACCAAAAAGCCCAGCCCGCCCGCGATGATCAGGAACATGATTACCGCCTGCACATACCAGTTGGCGGTGTAGTTGGTAAGGCTGGCATAGGCCCCTTCCCGGCCCAGCACGTCAAACCCGGCGTTGCAGAACGCCGAGATGGCAAGGAACACCGAAATGCAGATGCCCTGCGGCCCATATTCCGGCACAAACACCGGCGCCAGCAGCAGCGCGCCAACCCCCTCGAACAGAGCGGCCAGCTTCATCACCACAAACAGCAGCTTGCGGGCTTCGGCCACATCCGAAGTGTTGATGGATTCGCTCGCCAGCTTCATGGAATGAAAGCTGGCCCGCCGCCGCAGCGCCAGGGCAAAAAAGCTGGCCAGGGTAACAAGGCCCAGGCCGCCGATCTGGATCAGGCAGATGATGACCCCCTGCCCAAAGCCGGTAAAGCCCTGGTAGGTATCGCGCACCACCAGGCCGGTCACACAGGTGGCGCTGGTGGCGGTGAACAGCGCATCCAGCACGCCAATGCCGTCCGGTGTGGAAAAAGGCAGCAGCAAAAGCAGCGTGCCCCCCAGGATCACACCCAAAAAGCTGCCCACGATCAGGCGGGTGGGCGAATGGGGCTTGCCCCGTTTTTTCTTGGCAGCTGCCCGCGCCATAAGCTGGTTCAGCTGTGAGGAATTGCCGCTCTCCAAAAAGGTCCCTCCAAAAGGCGCGCCGCAGCCCGCCATGTGTGTTTTATCCCACACTCCATTTGTGTGTTCTTATACTATACACTCTCATTGCACGGATTTCAACTTGATTTCGCACGCAGGTGCAGGTATAATATAAGGGTTCCCAGCGCATACCGTTTTTTGCGCCGGGGCCACCGGCCTGTCTTCGTAGCTCAGTTGGATAGAGCGTCCGCCTCCTAAGCGGAAGGCCAGCGGTTCGAATCCGCTCGAGGACACCATTCATAAAGCCACAAACCCGTGCAGCACTGGGTTTGTGGCTTTTTTGTGTACTCCCTGGTTTTTACCCATCGCCTGGCGAATCGGGTGCTTTGGCCGCGCGCAGGCCACTTTCTTCCCCGCAACACACTACTCCACAACAAATGGATAGGAAAACCGGGCCCGCTGCATTATACTGTAACTGAAAAGCAATGCAGAGGAGGGAGCCCATGAACCCGCAGCAAGTTGGCCTGTTGATCCGCCAGAAAAGGCAGGAACTCAAAATGACCCAAAAGGAATTGGCCGAAAGGTTAAACGTTACCGATAAGGCCGTATCGCAATGGGAACGGGGGGTGTGTTTTCCAGATATTTGCACCATCGAGGCGCTCACAACAGAGCTGCATCTTTCTTTAACCGAGATCTTTACCAATTCAGCCGAGCCGCTCGAACAGCAGGAGGAAATGGATATGGCCATTCTGAACACGCTCACCTTTGCCCAGGCAAGCTTTAAAAGCAAAATCAAACGCTACAAATGGATCGGGGGCGCGCTTTTCGCCTTTCCCCTGTGCGCGTTTTTGGCATGGCTGGGCGTAACGGCGCTGCTTGTTTATGCCGCGCCGCAGGCCGCTTTCACCGAAACGGCCGGTTTTTTGCTGCTGGCCCTTGGGCTGTATTTGCTGCGGCTGGGCCTCCCCTTCCTCTTTGGCTATTCCATCCTGATCTGGAAGGACTCTCATTTTATGTGCACCGAAAAAAAGGTGCGTGTAAAAAGCGCCCTTTGCTTTGTGGGCATCCTGATTGTTTGCATCTGGCTGTACGAATCCTTAAAAATCATTTTGCCGAACCTGATTCCCTAATTGCCCCATAAGCCCCAAGGAATCGTTTTAATGCTTATTCGCCGAATACCTTCACGTAATCGGCGCGGAACTTTTCAATGCCCGCGTCCGTGAGGGGGTGCCTTGTCATCTGCTCGATCACCTTGTAGGGCACGGTGGCAATGTCCGCGCCCGCCAGGGCACAGTCGGTCACATGGATGGGGCTGCGCACGCTGGCCGCAATGATCTCGGTGTGCAGGTCGGTGTAATTGGCGAACATGGCCGCAATGGTGCTGACCAGCTCGATGCCGGGCTGGCTGATGTCGTCCAGCCGGCCCAAAAAGGGCGACACATACGCCGCGCCCGCACGGGCGGCCAGCAATGCCTGGTTGGCCGAGAAAATCAGGGTGCAGTTGGTGGGAATGCCCTCAGCCGCGAGCGCCTTGATGGCCTTGAGCCCCTCGATCGTCATGGGGATCTTCACCACCATGTGCGCGGGGTCCAGCGCGTAGATGGCCCGCCCCTCCGCGATCATGCCCGCCGCGTCCTGCGTGGTGGCCTTTACTTCGCCGCTGATAGGCCCGTCCACAATGGCGGCGATGGCCTTTAACGTTTCCGCGTAGTCCCGCCCTTCCTTTGCGATCAGGCTGGGGTTCGTCGTCACCCCGCTGATCACGCCCATATCGTTTGCCTTTTGGATCTCTTCCAGGTTGGCGGTGTCAATGAAAAAGCGCATATAAAACACTCCTTTTTAAAAGGCCCTGCAAAGGGCCTTTGTTGCTTCGGCGGTGGGCTGTTATTCCTGCGCGCGCTCCAGCAGGCCGCAGGCAGCCAGCAGCTGCATATACTCCCGCAGCAGGCCGGAATTTTGGCCGCCCTGCTCGGCCAATACCCAGGCGATCACCTCGTTTTCCGTGCGTGTGCCGTCGATGTAGTAGCCGCACAGGGCTTCCAGCATCTCCCGGTCCTGCTCGTCTGCGTGCTTTGCTTCGTAATCCCGCGCCAGCGCCAGCTGCTGCGGCTGGTCCAGCAGCAGATTTTCCAGCGATTCAATGGGGTCGGCAAAGCGCCGCCGCCACACCGGGCCTCCCGGTGCCGGGCAAAAGGCGCCGGGCAGGGCCGCGTCCATCCAGGCAAGCTGGGGCTCGGGGTCGGCGCCCGGGGCAAAGCGCTGCACGCTGGCCGCCGCCCCCTTGTAAAAGGTCTTCAGCGCGGCCAGCCGCTGCTCGGTCTGCCGCCCGTCGCCCCCCTGGTCAAAACCCTCGCGCCGGATGCGCTCGGCCTCGGCCATCAGGCGGGTGCGCTGGTGGTTCCACACCAGCCGCGCATCCTGCAAGGCAAAGCTTGCCAGCGTGTACAGGTAGCCCGCGGCCACAAGGGTCGAATAGCGCAGCACATCCAGGTCCAGCCGCTCCAGGGTGTCGCTGCTGGTGTGATAGAATGCGTCCGGCCACTGGCCCAGCATGGGGCACGGCACCCCCACCGCCGGGTCGCTGAGAATAAAGTGGTCGCTGCCCAGGCCAAAGGGCACCTGCTTTGTGAGCACATGTGCCAGCAGCAGGTCGTCGCGGCTGGCGGCCGGCCCCTTTACCTCCTCCATCAGCAGGGTGGCAAGGTCTCCCACAAAAGAGGGGCAGGCCCAGGGCAGGCCGGTCAGGGTAATGGGGCCGGTGGTGCCCTGCTGCCTTGCGCCGATCATATCCAGGTTGATGCCCGCCAGATACTGCGCCCGGTCCCGCCCGTCGTTCAGGTAATTGTAGGTGCCCGTAAATTCCGGCACCAGGATCAGCCGGATGGTCTTCTCCGGCGGGGGCAGCAGGCCCCGCTCCACCGCCGAGCGGATGGCGGCCAGCGCCTCAATGGCCCCTGCCACGCCGGAGGCGTTGTCGTTGGCGCTGGCGCAGGGGTGGCACAGGTGCGCCACCGCCAGCACCGCCTGGCGCTCTTTGCCCGGCAGCACCGCCTCCACCACATGGCTGGCGCCGTCGGCAAGGGTGGAATCCACCCAGGCGTTGAGCCTTGGGTAGGGGCTTTCGGCCCGGCCCGCCTCGTGTTCCGCGCGGGCTTTTTGGCAGGCCGCGTGCAGCCTTTGGCTCACACGGGGCGTCACCACAAAACCAAAGGCCCGCTTTTCTTCCTGGGTGTGCTTCCACCAGAACGAGGTGTAGTTCAGGGTGTCGAACAGTTCTTCGGGGCAGCGCACATAGGGCGTGTCGTTCAAATAGTCGCTCACAAGGCCCAGCGCGCCCCGCTGCTGGATGGCCCAGGCAAACTTGTTGATGTGCTGGTGGGTGAACAGCACCCTGCCCGCCAGCTCCCACCCCTCGTAGGCCGAGGGGTCGCAGCCCTCTGTCATCTCCACCAGCTCCAGGGGCTGCGTCCGCCAGTCACAGGGGGCGCTCTTTTGAATGATGGAAACCGGCTCCACCCCATAATCGGCCAGATCCAGCTTCTCCGGCCAGGCCAGGCGGCACCAGGCCGCGCGGCAGTCCCATTGCTGGAACAGCCGGTAGCTGCCCGCAAAGCCGCCGGCCCGGGCGGGGTATTCCAGCACCCGCGCTTCCACTCCCCGGGCGTTCAGGGCCGCGGCGCACCAGTCTGCGGCGGCCTTAAAGCCGCCGCTGGCCTGCACCCGGTGGAACGAGCTGACCCCTTTTGCCAGGGTATAAAGGCTCTGCCGGTGCACCTGGCTTTTCAGTGCCCGAACGGTGTTCTGCATGGCGTTCACGCTCCTTTTTCTGCTTTTACCGCCGCACGGTTTTTTGGGGGCCGGGCGGCCCGGTCCGCTCCCATCCATGGGGCGCCCCCTTTTGCCTTATTGGCTTTATTATAAGGCGCGGGGGCGCAAAAAGCAATTTTACAATTGATTTCCGGGGCTTTTGCCGCTAGAATGGTTACGAAACGCAATTCTGAAATTTCATTTGGAAACCGGAGTGAACGATACCATGAACGGCGACCTGACCCGGGGCCCGGTGTTGAAAACCATGCTGTGGTTTGCCGCCCCCATGATCGCGGGCAACCTTTTGCAGCAGTGCTATAATGTGGCCGACACCCTGATCGTGGGGCGCTTTTTGGGGCCGGACGCGCTGGCGGCGGTGGGCTCCGCCTTTACCCTGATGACCTTTTTGACCTCGATTCTGCTGGGGCTGTGCATGGGCAGCGGGGCCGTGTTCTCCATCCGGTTCGGCCAGCGGGACCAGGCCGCCCTGGAGGAAGGCATCTGCGCTGCCTTTGTGCTGATCGCGGCGCTGGCCGCGGCGCTGTGCCTGGCCGCCTTTGCGGGTGTGGACTGGATCATCGCCTTTTTAAAGGTCCCTGCGGGAGTGCGGGGCGTCATGCGGGAATACCTGGTTGTGATCTTCTGGGGCATCGCGGCCACCTTTTTGTATAACTTCTTTGCCTCGCTGCTGCGGGCCCTGGGCAACTCGGCCGTGCCGCTGGTGTTCCTGGCCGTTTCGGCGGTGCTGAATATCGCGCTGGACCTGTGGTTCGTGCTGGGCCTTGGCCTGGGCGTTGCGGGCGCGGCCGCGGCAACCGTGATCGCCCAGTATGTTTCGGGCCTTGGCATTGCGGCCTACGCCTGGCTGCGGTGCCCGGCCCTGCGGGCGGGGGCAAGCCGCCGGCGGCTGCGCTGGGCCTGTGTAAAGGAGATCGCGGGCTTTTCCTTTTTGACCTGCCTGCAGCAATCCGTGATGAACCTGGGCATTCTGCTGGTGCAGGGCCTTGTGAACAGCTTCGGCACCACCGTAATGGCCGCGTTCGCCGCGGCGGTCAAGATCGACGCCTTCGCTTACATGCCGGTGCAGGATTTTGGCAACGCCTTTTCCACCTTCATTGCGCAGAACTTCGGTGCGCGAAAAGCACAGCGCATCCGCCAGGGCCTGCGCTGCGCGGTCTGGGCTGCGCTGGGCTTCTGCGCCGTGATCTCGGTCGCCGTGTGGGCGCTGGCCCGGCCCCTGATGCTGCTGTTCGTCAGCGGACAGGAAACCGCCATTCTTGCCGAGGGGGTGCGCTACCTGCGCATCGAGGGCGCGTTTTACTGCGGCATCGGCTGTTTGTCGCTGCTGTATGGGTTTTACCGCGCGCTGGGCAGGCCCGGCATGTCGGTGGTGCTCACCGTGGTTTCGCTGGGTACCCGGGTGGCGCTGGCGTATCTGCTCTCTTCCCTGCCGGGCGTGGGTGTCGTGGGCATCTGGTGGTCGGTGCCCATCGGCTGGGCCCTGGCCGACGCCGTGGGCCTTGTGTATTACAGGCTCCGCAAAAACCGCCTGCTGTGCCTCGAAAGCCCGGCCTGCGATCCATAAAACCGGCCGGTAAAAATCCCCTTCTATAGACATGTGCAGGAAGTTGGGCACTGCATATTAAAAGCCGCGCCCCGGAATCTTCCGGGGCGCGGCTTTCTCTATTCAAAAACAGGTTCAGCGAATGAACGCGTCGTGAATGGCCACCACGGCCTTGTCTGCGTCGGCCTCGTCGATGATCACGCTGATCTTTATCTCGCTGGTGGAGATCATGTGGATGTTCACGTTGGCCTCGAACAAGGCCTCGAACATGCGGCTGGCAACGCCGGGGTTCGACTGCATGCCCGCGCCCACCACGCTCACCTTGGCAAAGTTCTTTTCCACCCGGATCTCCTTGCCGCCAAAGCGGGGCTGGTTCTCCTTAAGCACCTCCACCGCGGTCTCCGCGTCGGCCAGGGGCACGGTAAAGATCAGGTCCTTGTTCTCGCCGCGCCCGGTGGACTGCAGGATGATATCCACGTTCACGTTCTTCTGCGCCAGGGCGCCGAACACCTTAAAGGACATGCCCGGCACATCCGGCACCTCCAGAATGGAGATAACGGCCACATTGGTGTCCTTGGCAACGCCCTTAATCAGCATACCTTCCATATCCTCAGTAACCTCCTTAACTACCGTGCCCGGCACGGGGTTCAGGCTGGAGAGCACTTCCAGCTCCACGCCGTATTTTTTGGCCAGCTCCACGCTTCGGTTGTTCAGCACCTGGGCGCCCAGGCTCGCCAGCTCCAGCATTTCGTCAAAGGTGATCTCGCTCAGCTTTTTGGCGTTGGGCACCTTGCGCGGGTCGGCGGTGTAAACCCCCTCCACGTCGGTGTAGATCTGGCAGCGGTCGGCGTGCAGCGCGGCGGCCAGCGCCACGGCGCTGGTGTCGGAGCCGCCGCGGCCCAGGGTGGTAATGTCCTCCATGCGGTTCAATCCCTGGAAGCCCGCCACCACCACCACCCGGTTGCGGGCCAGCTCGCTCTCCACCCGCTCGGTGTCGATGCGGCGGATGCGCGCCTTGGAATAGGCGCGGTCGGTCATAAAGCCCGCCTGCCAGCCGGTCAGGCTCACCGCCTGCACCCCCAGCTTGCTCAGGGCCATGGCCAGCAGCGACACCGAGATCTGCTCGCCCGAGGCCAGCAGCATATCCATTTCGCGCAGCGACGGCGTGTCGGTGATCTCGGCCGCCTTTTGGATCAGATCGTCGGTGGTGTCGCCCTGTGCCGATACCACCACCACCACCTCGTTGCCTGCGTGGCGGGTGTCGGCCACAATGCGGGCCACGTTGAACACATGGTCACGGTCGGCAACCGAGCTGCCGCCGAACTTTTGCACGATCAACGCCAAATTCCTCAACTCCCTCTCTGTTCGGATGCGCGCGGCACACAGGGCGCCGCGTACCGCTTTATTCTACCACAGCGCCCCGGTTATCTGCAACCATGCGCCGCAAAGAAAACGCCATCGTTTCGGGCTGCTGCATCAGCGCCTCCTCGGCGCGTGCAAAAAAGTCGCTGTTCTCTCGGTGCACCACCGCCATAATGGTGGGCCCCGCGCCCGAAATGTACACCGCATAGGCCCCCAGGTCCCACGCCAGCTCAAACACCCGCTCGCCGCCGGGGATCAGCGGCAGGCGGTACTGCTGGTGCAGCGCGTCCTTGGTGGCCACCTTCAGCAGCTCATAATCGCCGTCGCAGAAGGCGGCGGTGGCCAGCGCTGCGCGGGACAGGTTATACACCGCGTCCGCCCGCTCCACCGTTTTTGGCAGCGCCGCGCGGGCCTTTTCGGTGAGAAGCTTAAAATTCGGAATAAACGCGGCAAAGGCCAGCTCCTCGTTGATGGCCTTGCGGGCGCTGTACACCTGCCCTTCGTCGTACACGCTGGTCACAAAGCCCCCCAGCATGGCCGGGGCCACGTTGTCGGGGTGGCCCTCAATGCTGGTGGCAAGGGTGAGCATCTGCCGCGGGGTCAGGGGCGAGCCCAGCAGGGCGTTCGCGCCCAGAATCCCCGCCACGATGCAGGCCGAGCTGGAGCCCAGCCCCCGCGCCATGGGAATGGGGTTTTCCTGCCGGATGCAGATGCCCGGCAGCGGCTGGCCCAGCTGGTCGAACACGGCCCTTGCCGAGCGGTAAACAAGGTTCGAGGTACCGGTGGGGATCAGCGAGCCGTCGCTCGACTGGATGTCGATCCGGTCGCTCTCCTCCAGGGTCACGGTGTTGTGCAGCGAGAGGGCAAGGCCCAGGGCGTCGAACCCGGCGCCCACGTTGGCGCTGGTGGCCGGCACGGTAACTTTGATCATTGCGCTTATTCCCCTCCCCGCCCTTATTCGCTGAGCTGGCGCAGGGTCAGCTCCACGCTGCCGCCCAGCGCCTCGGCCTTGCGGCGCGCCTCAAACAGGCCCTGTGGGCCGATATAGGTCACCAGATACGCCGCCTCGGCTCCCTTGTCCAGCACAAGCTCCCCCTCGCCGTAAAGCGCAGGCAGTACAGTAGCAGGTATATTCTTTGTGCGCACATAATATGTGGCCGGGGTCGCGTCGGCCAGCAGGCCGTCAAAAGGTTCCGAGGGCTGCCAAAACAGGCTGTCGTGCACCTTCGCCCCGTTTTTCAAGGCGTCGATCACATCCGCCGCCACCGCGCTGGCAGTGGGCAGACGGCCCGCGCCCTTGCCGTAAAACACCACGTCGCCCAGCATGTCGCCCTTCATGAGCACCGCGTTGAACACGTCGTCCACGCCCGCAAGCTGGTTTTGGCGGGGCACCAGCATCGGCTCCACCCCGGCGGCCACCTGGCCGCCCTCGTCCCGCCTGGCCCAGGCGATCAGCTTGATGGCGCAGTCCATGCCGGCCGCGGCGGCAATGTCCGCCACGGTGATGGGGCGGATGCCTTGGGTGGGAATGTTGGCCGGGTAAACATGCCGCCCAAAGGCAAGGCTTGCCAGAATGGCGATCTTGCGGCAGGCGTCGGCGCCGTCCACATCGTCCGAGGGATCTTTTGTTTCGGCGTAGCCCAGGTCCTGGGCGATTTTAAGGGCCTGGTCAAAGCCCATGTTCTCGCGGGCCATTTTGGTGAGCATAAAGTTGGTGGTTCCGTTCACAATGCCCTGGATCTGGCTGATCTGGTTTGCCGCAAGGCACTGGTGCAGCGGGGTGATCACCGGGGTGCCGCCCCCTACGCTCGCCTCAAACAAAAAGGCCGCGCCGTTCTGCTTTGCCAGGGCCAGCAGCTCCGCGCCATAGGTGGCCACCATCTCTTTGTTGCTGGTCACCACGCTGCGCCCGCTCTCCAGCGCCCGGCGCACATACGGGTAGGCAAAGCGGGTGCCGCCGATGGTCTCCACCACCACCCGTATTTCCGGATCGGCCAGAATCACATCCATGTTGTTCACGAACAGCGCCGCATCGGGGTGCGCGGAAAAATCACGCACCTCCAAAATATATTTTACCTCCACCGGCTCCCCGGCCCGGCGCGCAATGCCCGCCGCGTTGCGGCGCAGCACCTCCAAAACGCCGCTGCCCACCGTGCCGAAGCCCAAAATTGCGATCTTTGCCATTTTGCCATGGCCCCTTTCCTGTTATGTTCTGCGCGGGCGCGCCTGCACGCGCGCCCCGGCGGCCCGGCCCTATACGCCCTGCCGCACCTCCACCACCGTGCGCTGGCGGCGCAGTTTTTCCAGCATTTCCTCCACCGTCAGCTGCATGGTGTCGGTGCGCACGCTCACGGCCACCCGGGCCGCGCCGCTTTCCGGGGTGGCCTGGTTGATGGTCACCACGCTGCCCCCCGCCGCACTGATGCCCGCCAGCAGCGCCTGCAGCGCGCCGGTTTCATCCAGCAGGGTGGCCATGACCGTGATGACCTGGCGGCTGTTTCGGGCGTCGAAAATGCAGTCCTTGTACTTATAAAACGCGCTGCGCGAAAGCTCCGCCTGCCTTGTGGCCGCGGAAATATTGCGCGCCTCGCCGCTGGCCAGCAGCTCCTTCGCCTTCAGCACCTTTAAAAACACATCCGGCAGCACGCCAGCGTCCACAAGCAAAAAACGTCGTTCCATGAATCGTTTACCTCACAGCTACAGTTGTGTACACCTTCCATACAATGCTATAACTATACCACTTTGACACAGCGCAGCGCAAGGCCGCAGCCCCCGCCCGCGCGAATTTTGGCAAAACAGGCACAAACTTTTCTTCCAGCCCCTTTTGTATGCGCACAGTGCACAAAAGCGGGCTGCTGTTTGCAATGCGCAAACAGCAGCCCGCTTGGAAACAACACAAACAATTTGTGCTCAGGGGTGCAGGGTGCAGTATTCGGGCATATTGTCCTGCGTGTAATAGCCCGTGCGTTTGCTGGGGCAGTTCGGCCCGGCCAGGTCGCCGCTGTCGTCGCAATAGGTGGCGGTAACCACATCGTCGCTGGAAGGGAACGCCTTGAACTCAAGGTCGGTTTGAATGGTGTCCATGAACTGCTTCCACGCCTTTTGGATGGGCTTTGCGTTTTTGCCCGCCGCGCCGGCCTTGGTCATGTCGTAGGGCTGGTCAAATCCCCACCACACCCCGGTCACGTAATAGGGGGTCATGCCCACAAAGGTATAGTCCTTATTGTCGGTGGTGGTGCCGGTCTTGGCCGCCGCCTCCATGTCGCCCGCGGGCTTGATGGAGGTGCCGGCCGTGCCGTCCCCTCCCAGCACGTTCTGCAGCAGCTTGTTCATGATCATGGCCGTGCTGGACTGGATCGCCTGGGTGTGGGTGATGTTGATGTCGTTGTCGATCAGCACCTCGCCGGTGGTAGCGTACTCCACCCGGGTATACAGATGCGGGGTCACGTATTCGCCGCCGTTGCCGAACATCTGGTAGGCCCCGGTGAGCTCCATCAGGGTCACGCCGCCGCCCTGTGCGCCCAGCACGATGGGGGCGTAGTTGGCGTCGGTGGCAAGCAGGTGCGAAAGGCCCACCGTGTCTTTTGCAAAGCTGTACATATAGTCCACACCCACCAGCTGGCCCACCCGCACGGCGACCGTGTTGCGGGATTTGGCGAGTGCAAGGCGCACGGTCACGGTGCTGCCGTCGCCAAAGCCCTCGTAGTTGCGGGGCCACTGGTTGAACAGTTCGGGGTGCGCCAGCACTTCGGGGTCGTCAAAGTCCAGCAGCTGGCCGGCAAGGGCGGGATACCGGCCGTTCAGCTCGCTTTGCAGCATCATGCCGATGCCGTAATCCGGAAAGCCCTGGGAGTAGTTGATCAGGCCGGAATCAATGCCCAGCGCATAGGCCGCGATGGGCTTCATGGTGGAGCCGGTCTGCCGGGGGTGGTCGTCCAGAATGGCGCGGTTCAGCCCCAGGTCCTCGTTCTTTTGGCCAAGCCCCCCCACCAGCGCCAGCACGTTGCCCTCGTAGTCCATGGTGAGCATGGCGGCCTGGGTGCGGACCCTGCGGTAATACACAGGGCTGCCGTCGGTGTCGGTGCCGGTTTTATAGGTGCCGTCCTCGTTGGCAACAATATTCTCAATGGTGGTGGGGTCCACGTCCTCGCCGGCGCTGGTCTTGGCGGCCACCTTCTCTTCACGCCACAGCGCGGGGATCGCGTCGTCCGCGTTCAGCATGATCTTTTCCATCTCCTGCTGGATGAAGGGGTTCACGGTGGCGTAAATGCGCAGGCCGCCGTTGTAGATCAGGCTGTGGGCCTCCTTCTGGGTCAGGCCGCGGTCCGCCATGAGCTGCTGGGTCACCGCCTCGAACACGGCGTCGGTGAAGTAAGAGTTGTTGCTGGTGTGGGTGACCACTTCCTTTTCCGCCTCTTCGGCCAGCACCAGCGGTGCGGTGCGGGCCGCCTCGTACTCCGCGTCGGTGAGCTTGCCCTGGTCGTGCATCAGCTTCAAAATCCAGTTGCGCCGCTGCAGGTGCTGCTCGGGGTTGGTGTAGGGGTTATAGGCGGTGGGGTTTTTGGTAATGGCCGCAATGCTGGCGCACTGCGCGGCCGACAGGTTGGACAATTCATCCACATTGAAATAAACGGTGGCGCCGGCCTGCACGCCCGCCACGGTGTTGGTAAGGCTGATGGTGTTCAGGTAAGCTTCCAGAATGGTGTCTTTTTCATAGCGGTTGTCCAGCCCCAGCGCGCGGAAAATCTCGCGCACCTTGCGCTCGGCGCTCTGCTCATCGTCGTCGGTGATGTTTTTAATGAGCTGCTGATCCAGCGTGGAAGCGCCCTGCCTGCTGGAATAGATGGGCAGGACATACTCGTTGATGAACGCGGCGATGGTGCGCTTGAAGTTCACGCCGCTGTGGGTATAAAAGTCTTTGTCCTCCACGCAGATGAACGCCCACTTCAGGTAGGGGTTCGCCTCGATCTCCTGCAGGTCCACCCACTCGCGGTTGTTTTCAGAGTGAAGCGAGGCGTACTCGACCCACTCGCCGGTGTCCGGGTCGGGGCACATAATCTTGGTGGTCTGGGCCAGCTTGAGGTTGGTCAGATCCAGCAGGTCGGCGTCGCCGGCGGTGATCTTAACCACGTACATGCTCAGCACCACGGCCAGCACGCTGCCCGCCATAATGCCCAGGCAGATGCACACGCCCACAAACTTCATAAAGCCCTTGAAAATGCGCATGCCCCTGCCCTGCTTTTTGTGCCCGCGCCCCCCCTGGGGCGGCGCGCCGTGGCCGCCCTGGGCTTGGGCGCTTTGCGCCCCGCGCCGCGGCGACGACGAAATGCGCGCGGGCCCGCTGGCCGGGCGGCGCGGGCCCGCCGTGCCGGGCGCCGGCCTCGCCGGCCCGCGCGAAGCGCCCTGGCTGCGGGAAGGGCCCTGGGCCGGCTGGCCCTGGGCCCCGGTGCGGTTCAGCTTTCGGCCCTGGCCGCCGTTCTGAGAAGAAGCGCCGGTGCCATCCGGCCGGCGAATGCTGCGGTGTTCGTTGTTTTCGATGGGGACCGCCTCCTTACGCGGAAAAAATGTACAACGTTCCCTCGGGAACGAAAAGGGCTTAGTTTTGTTATTATGGTATTATACCACAAGTATGGCCCGCAAGTACAGTGAAAAGACTTTTAAAAATGTTTTGCCGCGCCCCGAAAGGGCCATACTGCCCTTGAAAAGAGGTGACATAAATTGGCAAAGCCCTGGTTTTATGTGTTGGCACTGCTGTGCGCGGTCAGCCTCGCGTTCAGCCTGTTCTGGCTGGCAAGGCCCGATTCCGCGCCGGGGGCGGCCTCCAGCGCCGCGCAATATCTGCTCAAGGACCACGGCGGCCGCCTGGCGCTTTACCGCCCGGGCGAAACGCAACCGCTGGAAATTTATGAGATATACACCCACCTGCTGCCCCGGCAGGACGTGGAAAGCCTGGTGGCCGGCATTCCCATCCAAAGCGAGGAACAGCTCGACCGCCTGCTGGAAGATTTCGGCGCCTGAGGCACGCCCGCTGTTTGCGGGTCAGCCTTTGGCATTGCTTGTGTTTGCCGCCCGGCTGTGGTAAAATTTAGGTCGTAATTTAAAGTAAACGGAGGCGAATCGCGTGGAACTTTTGACCCACCCCTTCGACGCCGCCGGGCTGCTGCAAAAAAAACGCCGCATCCGGCGCGAATTATTGCAAAAGCCCGGCCTGATCCACAAAAAAGTGGCCATTATGAGCGGCAGCACCATCGGCGAAGTGAAAAACATGCTGGAGCTGTTTTTGCTGGCAAACGGCATCCAGCCGGAGTTTTATGAGGGCGGCTACGCCCTGTTTTACGAAAACCTGGTGTTCGACGACGGTTCCCTGGCCGCCTTTGGGCCGGATGTCATTTATATCCACACCAGCCAGCGCAACCTGAAGCTCTGGCCCGAACCCACCGACGGCGAAGCGCAGGCGCAGGAAAAGCTGGAAGCCGAGTTCGGCCGGTTTGAGCAGGCGGCAAAGGCGGCCCTGGGGTTTGGCTGCCCGGTCATCCTGAACAACTTCGATCTGCCCCTGTGGCGGGCCATGGGCAACGCGGACGCCAGCTTTGCCGGGGGCCGCGTGCGCTTTGTGCGCCGGCTGAACGAAAAGCTGGCCGCCCTGGCCCAGGCCACCCCGAACCTCTACCTGAACGATCTGTGCTACCTGCAGGCGCAGCACGGCATGGAGCGCTTCAGCGACCCCACCGCCTGGTATGCCTACAAATATGCGGTGAGCCTGGAATGCGTGCCCTACCTTGCCCAAAGCGTGGCGAACATTGTAAAAAGCCTTTTAGGCCGCAACAAAAAGGCCCTGGCGCTGGATCTCGACAACACCCTGTGGGGCGGCGTAATCGGCGACGACGGCCCCGAGGGCATCGTGCTGGGCAGCGAAAGCCCCGCCGGCATGGCCTACACCGAGTTCCAAAGCTACTTAAAGGAGCTCTCCAAGCTGGGCGTTTTGCTGAACGTATGCAGCAAAAACGAGGAGGCCGTTGCCAAAACCGGCTTTGACCGGCCGGACAGCGTGCTCGCACCGGCCGACTTTGTGAGCTTCAAGGCCAACTGGGAGCCAAAGCACCTGAACCTGGCCGCCATGGCCGCCGAGATCAACCTGCTGCCCGAGAGCTTTGTGTTTGTGGACGATAACCCCGCCGAGCGGGAGATCGTGCGGCGGGAGCTGCCCGCCGTGACCGTGCCCGAGCTGACCGCGCCCGAGGGCTACATCGCGGCCGTGGACCGGGCGGGCTATTTCGAGGTCACCACCCTCTCGGCCGACGACCGCAACCGGGCCGACATGTACAAGCAGAACGCCCGCCGCGCCCAGCTGGAACAGAGCTTCGGCAATTACAACGACTATTTGAAGAGCCTTGAAATGCGCTGCGAGATCGGCGCGTTCGACGCGGCCCACGCCGAGCGCATCACCCAGCTGGTGAACAAGACCAACCAGTTCAACCTGACCACCCGGCGCTACACCGCCGCCGAGATCCAGGCGCTGATCGGCAGCCCGCAGGCCATTACCCTGTACGGCCGCCTGGTGGACAAGTTCGGCGACAACGGCCTGGTCACCGCGCTGATCGGCCGGGTCCGGGGCGAAACGCTGGACATCGAGCTGTGGGTCATGAGCTGCCGCACCTTCAAGCGCCGGCTGGAACACGCCATGTTCGACCAGCTGGTGGCCGCCGCCCGGGCCGCCGGGGTCAAAAAGATTGTGGGGCACTATTATCCCACCGCCAAAAACTTGCTTGTAAAGGATTTTTATGCTACAATCGGCTTTGTAAAAACCGCCGGGGACGAGGCCGGGAACGCCGTATTTGAGTTCACGGACCTTGCAGGGTACCAGCCCCAGTGCGGCGTGATGGAAATCGAACAGGTATAAGGAGCTTTTGAGATGGAAAAACAAGGCATTTTTGAAGCGGTGCAGGATATTTTCCGCGATAATTTCGACGACGAGGAGCTGGTGATCACCCGCGAGACTTGCGCCGACGACATCGAGGACTGGGACAGCCTGGAGCAGATCAACCTGCTCACCGCCATGGAAAAGAAGTTTGGCCTGAAGTTCCGGCTGGACGATGTGCGGGATCTCAAGAACGTGGGCGACCTGCTGGATCTGATCGAGCGGCTGAGCGCCTGAACCAAAGCGACCGCGCGGGGCTGGGCCAAAGGCCCGGCCCCGCTTTTTCTGCCGCACACAAGGAGGCTCCGAATGAACCATTATACCCTGGCCGAGCTGGCGCCCGGCATGACCGAACAGTTTACCGTGACCGTGACCGCCGCCATGATGGACGCCTTCTGCGCCCTCACCGGCGATTGCAGCCCCATCCACATGAGCGAGGAATACGCCTCTGGGCGGGGCTACCCCGGCCGGGTGGTGTACGGCATGCTGGGGGCGAGCTTTTTTTCCACCCTGGCGGGGGTCTGGCTGCCGGGCGAGCACTGCCTTCTGCACAGCGTGGAGGCCAAGTTTGCAAAACCCATCTTCATCGGCGATACCCTCACCGTGGCCGGCCGCGTGGAGGAAGTGAACGAGACCTTCGGCGAAGTTACCATCAAGGCGGTCATCACCAACCAGCAGGGCAAAAAAGTGACCCGCGGGCTCATCAGGGCCGGCGTGGCAAAATAAAGGAGTTTTTTCACATGGGCAACGTTTATCTCATCACCGGCGCCTCCAGCGACGTGGGCTGCGCGCTGATTGAACGGCTGTATGCCGAGGGGGATCTTTTTATCGCGCAGGGCGCGGGCGATCTTTCCGGCCTTGCGGCGGTGTGCAAAGCCCACCCGGGCGCCGTGCGCACCTACGACGTGGACCTTACCAGCGAGAAGGCGCTGGAAGCCTTTATCTGTGACGTAAAGGCCACCTGCCCCGCCCCCACCCATTTTGTGCATCTGCCTGCGCTGCGGGTGGTGAACGCCAAGTTCAAAAATTTCGACGAAGCCCGCTTCGAGCTGGATCTCAGCGTGCAGGTGCGCAGCGCCGTGGCGCTGTGCAAGGCGTTTTTGCCCGCCATGGCAAAGGCCAAAAAGGGCCGGGTGCTGTTTATGCTCACCAGCTACCTGCTGGGGCTTCCCCCCAAAAACACCGCCGCCTACATCATGGCAAAAAGCGCGCTTTCCGGCCTTGCCAAAAGCCTCGCGGCAGACTATGCGCCCTTCGGCGTGACCGTGAACTGCGTGGCCCCCAGCATGATGGAAACAAAGTTTTTGGCCGATACCAGCGACCTGATCGTGCAGGCCTCCGCCGAGGCAAACCCCATGGGCCGCAACGCCCGCCCGGCCGACGTGGTGCCCGCCATGGCGTTTTTGCTGGGCGAGGAAGCGGGCTTTATCACCGGCGTCACCCTGCCCATCACCGGGGGCAGCGCCCTGTGAGCGGCGGGCCCTCGTTCCGGCTGGCAAAGCCCGAAGAGGCCGGCCGGGTGGTGGAATTTATAAACCTGCACTTTGACTGGAAGCTGCCCGTGGTCAACCGGCCCGAGTTCTTCGATTTTTATTACCGCAGCGGCCAGGGGCTGCAGTTCGCCCTGGCCGAGCAGGGCGGCGAATGGCTGGCGGTTGTGGGCTACATCCGCGCCTCGCAGGGCCCCCGGCCGGATCTCTGGGCGTCGGTGTGGGTGGCCAAAAAGGGCGCGAACGGCGCGGGGCTTGCACTGATGGACGCGCTGCCCCGCCTGGCAGGCGCGGGCGTTCTGGCCTGCAACAACATCCGCCCCAAAACCATGGCCCTTTACCGCTTTTTGGGCTGGCACGCCGGCCGCATGGGCCATTTCTACCGCCTGGCCCCCCTGCCCCGGTATCAGCTGGCGCAGGTGCAGGCCCCGGCGATCCTGCCGGTGGGCGGCGACCTTGCGCTGGAGCCGGTGCCCGGCCCCAGCGCGCTGGCCGCCCTGGGCCTGCCCGAAACGCCCCACACCCCCAAAAAAGACGTGTGGTATCTGGCCCGGCGGTATTTTGCATTCCCCCACCTTGCTTATCAGGTGTACGCCGCCCGGCACAGCGGCGCGCTGCTGGCCTACCTTGTGTGCCGCGTGGCGGACAGCGGCCGCGGCAAGGTGCTGCGCATTGCCGATTACATCGGCCGCGACGAAGTTCTGCCCCGCCTTGGAAAGGCCATCGACCGGCTGCTCCTCGCCAGCGGCGCCGAATATGCCGAGCTTTACTGCGCGGGGCTGCCCGCCGCGGTGCTGGAGGCCGCGGGCTTTTGCGAGCGGGCCGAGGGCAGCGCCGACATACTGCCCAATTACCTCACCCCGCCCCTTTACGAGAACACCGATTATTACTATTTCACCAGCGCCCCCGAACAGTTCGTGATGTTCCGGGCCGACGGCGACCAGGACCGCCCCAACCTGCCCGAGGCGTGAACGGCCAGCCTCTCTGTGCCGCAGCGGCGCGCTCCCAAAAAAGGGGCGCGCCGCTTTTATTGCTCCGCCTTTGGCTTTTCCAGCACCTCCACCCGGGCCTTTTCCACCCGGCGGCCCAAGGTAGAAAGCACCGTGACCCGCAGGCCGTGCGCTTCAAACGTGTCGCCCTGCGCCGGCAGGCTGCCCAGCGTTTCCACGATCCACCCGCTGACCGTGACCATGCTGAACTGCCGCTCCCGGCCCAAAAGTGCAAACAGGTCGGCCACGTGCGCGCTGCCCAGCACCGTGTACTCGCCCGGGGCGGTCTGGGCGATCTGCTGCACCACCTGGTCATGTTCGTCCCATATCTCGCCCACCAGCTCTTCCAGCACGTCCTCCAGTGTCACAATGCCGCAGGTACCGCCAAATTCATCCACCACCACGGCCAGGTGCAGCTTGCCCTTTTGCAGGTTTTTCAGCAGGCGGCCGATCCTTTGGTTTTCCGGGCAGAACAGCACCGGCCGCACAATATCGGCCACCGCCGCGTCGGTGTGGTATACCGTGTGGTGAAAATCCTTTTGGCAGATCACGCCGCTGATGTGGTCCAGGCTGCCGCTGTAAACCGGCAGGCGGGAAAAGCCCGTCTTTGCAAAAACCGCAGCGATCTCCTCTTTTGCGGCGGCGGCCGGAACGCCCACCACGTCCGGGCGGGGGGTCATGATTTCGTCGGCCCGGCGCTCGGAAAATTCGATGGCGCTGCGGATCAGCGCCCCCTCCTGCTCGTCGATGCCGCCTCCCTGCTGCACCTCTTCCACAAAGGTGAGCAGCTCTTCCTCGGTGATGGCGCCGTTTCCGGCAGGCTTAAAGACCAGCGAGAGCAGCTTTTTCCACTGCCGGAACAAAAAGTTCACCGGGGTCAGGCAGAAAATGAACCCCCGCAGCAGCGGGGCCGAGAACATGGCGAACCGCTCGGGCGATTCCTTGGCGATGCTTTTGGGCGAAACCTCGCCAAAGATCAGCACCACCACGGTGGTAACAAGGGTGGAAACGCCCGGCCCGTTCTCTTCGCCCAAAAACCGCACGAACAGCACGGTGGCCAGCGAGGCCGAGGCGATGTTCACAATATTGTTGCCGATCAAAATGGTGGAGAGCAGCGCGTCGTAGTTTTCCGCCAGGCGCAGCACCAGCCCGGCCCGCTTGTCGCCCTTGTCGGCCAGGCTTTTGAGCTTGATGCGGCTGAGCGAGGAAAACGCGGTTTCAGTGGCAGAAAAATAGGCGGACAAAATAACACAAAGAACAATAACGAGCAGCGGGATTGTTTCGCTTTGCATGGCAGAGTGGTTCCTTTCTTTCATCAAACTGTATTTTAAGCGGCGCTGTGTGCGCCGGCCGGGGGCCCAAACACAAAAAAGCATTGCCGCCGCTCCCGCATAAAAAGAGCGCAGCAATGCTTTTAAACGTTTGTGATACTGTGATAAGGGGCAGCGTCGCCGTCGGCGTCGTCCTGCATGGGTACCTCCCGCAATGTAAAATTACTACACTGGAATTGTAGCAGGCCGCCCGCCCCGGCGCAAGCCGCAAAAAAGGCGATGCCGTGCGGTTTTTGCGCAAATGGCATGGTGGCTGCGCCTGCGGCGGGCGCGGCGTGCCGTTATCGCCCTGTTTTGCCCCTTTGCTCGCAAAATCAGGCCGGCCGCTGTTTTTGGGGGCCGCGCCAGGTAAAAACTTTGTAAAATCGCGCCGCAGCCCTTGCTTTATGGGGTCGGACCGGCTATAATGGGCAGCAAATCCGCACCGCAAAGGAGACCCCTTTTGTATGGACAACGCCCCCGGCGACGCTGCTCCCCGCAAAATGTTAAAACGAACGAACCAAAAGGCACAGCCTGCACGCTTTTTAAGGGTGGGGCCGTGCCTTTTTGCGCTTGTGGGTGCCTGCACCCCATGAAGGAGGACCGCATGAAACTGCAATTGAACGGAATCAAAAAAAGCTACGGCTCCAAACAGGTGCTGAAAGACTGCACCTTCACCTTTGAAAAGGGCAAGATCTACGGCCTGCTGGGCCGCAACGGCGCGGGCAAAACCACCCTGTTCAACTGCCTGACCGACGAAGTCACCCCGGACGGCGGCAGCGCCCTGATCCTGGACGAGGGCGGCGGGCGCCCCCTGGCCCCGGAACAGGTGGGGTACGTGTTCTCCACCCCGGTGCTGCCGGATTTTTTGACCGGCTATGAATTTCTGCGCTTTTACATGGACGTAAACCGGGATAAGGTCTCCCCGGACCGCACCATCGACGACTATTTTGATCTGGTAAACATCGACAAAGAGGACCGGCACCGGTTGATCAAGGGCTACTCCCACGGCATGAAAAACAAGGTGCAGATGCTCCTGTTCATTGTTGCCCGGCCGCCGGTGATCCTGCTGGACGAACCGCTGACCTCCTTCGACGTGGTGGTGGCGCTGGAGATCAAGCAGCTGCTGCGGGAGCTGCGGCAGGACCACGTGATCATTTTTTCCACCCACATTCTGCAGCTGGCCACCGACCTGTGCGACGAGATCGCGGTGCTGAGCGATGGGCGCCTGCGGCAGGTGGACAGCCAAACCCTGAAAAGCGGGGATTTTGAGGCCGAGATCATCGGGATGCTGAAAGACGAGGAACACCATGATTGACACCCTGAAACAGATCGCCGGCATGAAGGCCGCCCTGGGGGTAAACGCCTTCTGCTACTATTTCAAACGGCTCTGGCTGATCGGTCGCCTTCTGCCGGAGGATATCTATTCCCGCTATGGGCTCAAAAAAGGTCTCACGGTGGCCGCGGTAATCCTGCGCCAGCTCGCCGATTTTTGCGCAAAGCCCCTTTACCTGCTGGTCTTTGTGGTGCTGCCCCTGCTGCCCGCGCTGGCCGGGGGGCGGGTGGCCCAGGGCCAAGGTGCCGCCGCCATGGTGCAGATCCTGTTCTTCCTGAACTGTGTGCTGGGCGCCTTCGGCGACAGCCAGATCTTCACCGTCACCCGCGACAAGGTCGTCTGCATCAAGCACATGCGCCTCAATGCGCGCAGCTATGTGCAGGGCTACCTGGCCTTTAAATATCTGCCGTTCTTTGCGTACTACCTGCCCTGGCTGCTGGTGTTTGCCCGCCTGCTTGGCGGAACGCTTTTGCAGGGCTTTTTTGCCTGGCTGATGCTGCTTTCCTTCCGCATGCTGGGCGAGGCATTCCAGCTGTTCGTGTTCGACCGCACCGGCAGGGTGATCTCGCGCAGCATGGCATACAGCTGGGCCATGATCGCGCTCGGGCTCGCGGGGGCCTATCTCCCCCTTGCGCTGGGCTGGGGCTGGCCGCTGGCGGCGGTGCTGCTGCACCCGGCATGCGCGGCGCTGTACACGCTTTTGGGCGGGGCGGCGCTATGGTATATCACCCTGGGCTACCGCGGCTACGAGAGCAAGTTCCACCGCTCCATCGACCTCAATTTCCTGCTCGCCACCATGCTCAAGTCCTCGTCCTCCGCCACCGCCGTAAAAGAGGTGGAGATGCAGGAAAAAGATGCGGCTGTGCCCCGCGCAAAGGAGGCCAAGCTCCGGGCGCTGCGGGGCTACTCGTATTTGAACGCCCTCTTCTTTGCCCGGCACCGGCGGCAGCTGGTAAAGCCGGTGTACTACCGGCTGGCCGCGGCCGGGGCGCTGTTCGCGGCGGGCGTGGTATTCTTTTTTGTAAACCGGGGCGCGGCGGTGCAGCTCAGCCGGAACCTTGCCGCCCGGCTTCCGCTGTTTATCTATATCATGTATTTCATGACCGTGGCCGACAAGGCGGGCCGCGCCATGTTCTACAACTGCGATAAGGATATGCTGCGCTATGCCTGGTACCGCCGCCCTCAAACGATCCTGAAAAATTTCCGGATCCGCCTGGTCCGCGTCGCCCTCTACGACCTGGCCATTGCGGCGGCCGTGTGCCTTGCGGCCGCGGGCTTCTGCCTTTTGTGCGGCGCGCCGCTCCTGGCGGCGGACTTTCTGCTCTTCTGCGCGGCGGTGCTGCTGCTGTCGGTGCTGTTCACCGCGCACCATCTGTGCCTGTACTATATTTTCCAGCCCTATTCCGAAAGCCTGAAGGTAAAAAACCCCTTTTACTCGGCCGTGAACCTGTTCATGTATACCCTGTGCTTTTTGTGCCTGCAGATCAAGGTGGGGGGCCTCGCCTTTACCCTGGCGGTGCTGGGCTTTACCGTTCTTTACATCGCCGGCGCGCTGGCGCTCGTTTATCGGCTGGCCCCCCGGACCTTCCGGGTCAAGTAAAAAGCCGCTTCGCCCTTTCCAAAAACGCAGCTGCCGGTTTTCCCTGCCCTCCCGGCCTTTGTTTTCCCCTGCAAATTGCTTCCATATAAACAAGGGCGGGCGGGCTCCTCAAAGGGATGCAGCCCGCCCTTGTTTTTCTTTTTGGGCATTCCTGCCTTTTGCGGCAGCCCCGCCGCGCTTTCGCAGGGATTTGCGGAACGCTAAGAGCGCCGCCTGTTAATGCCCCCCTTGGTAAATCAGGATTTCCAAAAGTGCGGATAATACAGTTCCGTTGGTGATGAGCTCAAAGTTGGGCCCATATTCCTCACGGAAGATGCGCAGGGCCTGCAGCACCGCCATTTTGTTGTGCTGCTCCGGTTGCACCTTAACAGCATATTCCGCACCGTTGATGGTCATGTTTACAGTATAGCTCGCGTCCAACGGCTCGGCGTGGGCTTTCATGATCAAAGCATTGTGGAGATGCTCAAACTGCGTTTCCTTTAACTGCCGGATAATCATAAACACGCTTCCTTTCAGTCGGTCGCCCCACATTGCTTGAAAGGGTCTGCAGCGCATGGTATAATATTTACGCTGCATCTGCCTTCGGGCATATGTGGG
This sequence comes from Oscillospiraceae bacterium, assembly GCA_022835495.1. Taxonomy (NCBI): domain Bacteria; kingdom Bacillati; phylum Bacillota; class Clostridia; order Eubacteriales; family Oscillospiraceae; species Oscillospiraceae bacterium. The sequence continues at coordinate 1,356,276 of BQOK01000001.1, read as the reverse complement.
CTGGGGAAGCGGCGTGTTTTCTTGTTGGGAGGACGCCGCTTCCTTTATTTTTTGAGGTCGGGTTCCAATCGGGATATCCCTCGTCTTACTGCTTCGGCAGCAGATACCGTTTCTTGTTCACAATAGGCGTCAAGTATTTTTTTTGACTTTGCATCGATCTTTACGCCTATTTTATACGGTTTGGGATTATCCGTCTTGGGGCCTCTCTTTTTGCCCGTTTCCAGTAAATCACCTCCCTGCGGAAATAGGACTAACCTAATTATATAATAGGTCAGTCCTATTTGTTAATCCTCTCTTCCTTTTTACAGACCGGCCGTTCTGTCGAAAAATGCTACGGCCGGCCCCGCCTGTAGCATTTTTCGACAGGCGCCCGCCCTTGTTCATTGCGCCGCGCCCGGCCGCGGGCTATCATGGGGCCATAGGGAAAAACCGGTGGCTCAAAAGCCCCGCCAAACATGGGAGGTAACAAGTATGTATTACAGCAACGGCAATTACGAAGCGTTTGCCCGCCCCTTAAAGCCCGCGGGCGTGGACGAAAAATCGGCCTACCTTGTGGGCGCGGGCCTGGCCAGCCTGGCCGCCGCCTGCTTTTTGGTGCGCGACGGCCAGATGAAGGGCGAGCGCATCCACATCCTGGAAGAGCTGCCCCTGCCCGGCGGCGCCTGCGACGGCATCTGCGACCCCACCAAGGGCTTCATCATCCGGGGCGGCCGCGAGATGGAGAACCATTTTGAGTGCCTGTGGGACCTGTTCCGCTCCATCCCCTCGCTCGAAACCCCGGATGTGAGCGTGCTGGACGAGTACTACTGGCTGAACAAGGCCGACCCCAACTATTCGCTGATGCGGGTCACCGAGCGCCGCGGCCAGGACGCCCACACCGACAAACAGTTCGCCATGAGCGACAAGGCCTGTATGGAGCTGATGCAGCTGTTCTTTACCAAAGACGAGGACCTGTACGACAAAAAGATCAGCGACGTGCTGGGCGAGGAATTCTTCAAGTCCAACTTCTGGCTGTACTGGCGCAGCATGTTCGCCTTTGAGGACTGGCACAGCGCGCTGGAGATGAAGCTGTATGTGCAGCGGTTCATCCACCACATCGGCGGCCTGCCCGACCTCTCGGCCCTGAAATTCACCAAGTACAACCAGTACGAATCGCTGATCCTGCCCATGGTGGAATACCTGGAAAAACACGGCGTGGATTTTGTATACAACACCCGCGTGACCAATGTGCTGTTTGAAAAGCGCGGCGCCAAAAAGGTGGCCGCCCAGCTGGTGCTGGAACAGAACGGCCAGGCAAAGACCCTGCCCCTCACCGAGAACGACCTGGTGTTCGTGACCAACGGCAGCTGCACCGAAAACTCGTCCCTGGGCGACGACGACCACGCCCCCGTGCTGAACACAAAGCCCGGCCAGGGCGGCTGCTGGCAGCTCTGGCGCAACATTGCCAGGCAGGACCCCGCCTTTGGCCGCCCGGACAAATTCTGCACCAACCTGCCCGCCACCAACTGGGAGTCGGCCACCGTGACCACCCTGGACGGCCGCATCCCGCCTTACATCCAGAAGATCTGCCAGCGCGACCCCTTCAGCGGCAAGGTGGTGACCGGCGGCATCGTGACCTGCCGCGATTCCAAGTGGCTCATGAGCTGGACCGTGAACCGCCAGCCCCATTTCAAGGATCAGCCCAAGGATCAGCTGGTGGTGTGGGTGTACGGCCTGTTCACTGATGTGCCCGGCGACTATGTGAAAAAGCCCATGCGGGAGTGCACCGGCTTTGAGATCACCCAGGAATGGCTCTACCACCTGGGCGTTCCCGTGGAAGATATCCCGGGCATGGCACGCAATTCGGCCCACTGCATCCCCTGCATGATGCCCTACATCACCGCGTTCTTCATGCCCCGCACCAAGGGCGACCGGCCCCAGGTGGTGCCCGAGGGCTGCGTGAACTTTGCCTTCCTGGGCCAGTTTGCCGACACCGTGCGCGACACTGTGTTCACCACCGAGTATTCCGTGCGCACGGCCATGGAGGCGGTCTACACCCTTTTAGACGTGGACCGCGGCGTACCCGAGGTGTGGGGCAGCGTGTATGATGTGCGCGCCCTGCTGGACGCCACCGTAAAAATGCGCGACGGCAAAAAGATCACCGATATGAAACTCCCCTTCATGCTGCGTTTTGTGATGAACAAGGCGCTCAAAAAGATGCACGGCACTGTCATCGAGGAGCTCATGCAGCGCTACCATGTGATCTGACCGCGCTTTTGCCCTTTGAACAAAGCGGCGCCCCGGCTGTGAAGCTCTTCCACAGCCGGGGCGCCGCTCTGCTTTTTATTGGGCGCGCACGCCGCTTTTTGTCTGTTCCACAATGCTGTCCATGATATCGCGGGTCAGGCTGCCCTGGATGTAGCCGAACACGCTGCCCTGGGCGTCGATCATAAAGGTGGTGGGGTAGGCGCTGATGCCATACTGGCGGAACAAATCGCCCGTCACATCCATCACCACCGGGTAGGTGTAGCCGCCGTCGGCCAAAAATTTGGTGATCTCCTCGGCGGTCTTGTTGTCCACCGCGTTGGGGTAATCCGCACTTTTGGGGTTTGCCACCCCCAGCACCACCAGATCCTCCGCGTTGCCGCCGCTGTCCAGGTAAAGCTGCTCGATCTCGGGCATCTCGCGCTGGCAGGGGCCGCACCAGGTAGCCCAAAAGTTCAGGAACACCACCTTGCCCTGGTAGTCGGACAGGGTGTGGGTTTCGCCGTTCTGGTCCACCAGGGTGAAATCCGGCGCAGGGGGAAGCTCGGCGGCCGAACTGCTGCCCGGGGCCGCCCCGCTGCCTGCCGAAGAGCTGCCCGGGGAAGAAGCGTCCGCCTCGCCCGGCGCCCCGCTGCCGGAAGCGGGCGGGGCCTCGGTGGGGGCCGGGGCGCTTTGGCTTGCGCCAGGGCCGCCCCCCGCGCCCCCAAGGCCGGACAGATACCCCGTGAACCCGTTCATCCAGCCGGTAAACATCATCAGGCCCATCACGATCAGCAGCACGCCCCCGGCCTTGGCTGTCCAGCGGACCCAATTGGTGTGCCGCTTGAAAAAGCCCAGCACCTGGCTGGTGAACATGCCTACCGCCAAAAAGGGCAGAATAAAGCCCAGGGTGTACACCCCGATCAGCACAAAGCCCATGCCGCGGGTGGCGGCCGAGCCCGCCATCAGCAGCACGCTGGTGAGCGCCGGGCCCACACAGGGGGTCCAGGCAAAGCTGAAGGTGAACCCCAGCAGCAGCGCGGTGAGCGGGTTCATGCCCCATTTTTGCAGGTTAAAGGGCAGCCGCCACTCGCGCTGCATGAATTTCGAGCTCAAAAAGCCCAGCTGCACCAGGCCCAGCAGCATAATCAGGATGCCCCCAATGCGGGCCACCATGGCGCGGTTGCCGCTCAAAAAGCGCCCCAGGCTGGTAAAGCCCAGCCCCAGAAGGAAAAACGCAAAGCTCACGCCGATCACAAAAAACACCGTATTGCGCATTGTAACCCGGCGGCGCTGCCGGTCGGTCAGATCTCCGGCGGCCGCTCCCCCGGCCAGATACCCCAGGTACAGCGGCACCAGCGGCAGCACACACGGGGAAAAAAAGCTCAGCAGCCCCTGCACAAAAACAGTAAGGGCCGAAACCCCGGTTTCAACGGTAAAGCCCATAAAACAGGCCTCCTTTTTGTTGGGATGCCCCTGTAAAAGGGGGAATGGTTTTTATTATATGCGGGTTTGCGCCAACTTACTGTGGCAAAGTCACATAAGGGGTGCAAAAAGCCAAAAGCGGCTGCTTAACAGCCCCCTGTGCAAAACATCTGGTTTGACATTTACGCCCGCTGGAATTAGACTGTAGAAAAGCCGCCTGTTTTTCTGTGGTAGGCACATCTGATCAAAGTTTGGGGTGATTTTGTGGAGCCTTTTATAAAAGTGGGCATTGGGGTAATGATCCTAAAAGAAAACAAGATCCTTTTGGGGCATCGCGTTGTAAACGGGCCCGACACCGGCGGCATTTACGAGCCGGGCAGCTGGTGCCTGCCGGGGGGCAAGCAGGAATACCACGAAACGATCTTTGAAGGGGCGGCCCGGGAGGTCCGGGAGGAAACCGGCCTTACGATTTGGGACCTTCAGGTCTTCAGCGCGGCCGATGATATCCAGCCCCATAAACATTTTGTAACCCTCCAGGTAATCGCCAGGGCTCACGCGGGAGAGGCCAGGGTGATGGAGCCGGACAAGCAGGACGCCTGGGAATGGTTTTCGCTGGATGCCCTGCCCCAAAAGCTCTACTCCCCCTCGGAAAAATTCATCCGGGCATACATAAAGCAAGAAAAACCGTAAGGAAGTTCCGCCCGTCCTGCCGCTGCTCAGCGCGGTCAAGCGGGCGGAACAGAAGAACGGCCGCCATTCCTCAAAGGAATGGCGGCCGTTCGTAATTTTATCCAAAGAAGGTCCGGCGGCAACGGGCCGGCCCCGCTTTTGTTATTCTTTGTCGGTCTTCTTGGCGGGCGCAGCTTTTTTGGCAGGCTCCGCTTTCTTGGCGGTTTCCGCCTTTTTAGCAGGCGCGGCCTTCTTGGCGGGGGCGGCTTTCTTTTCAGTCAGCGCCTTGGTGGTCTTGGGCTGCTCGGCCAGCGCCTTGGTGGTCTCGGCGGGCTTTACCAGCTCGGCTTTGGGCGCGGCCTTCTTGGCGGCGGGCTTGCGGCCCGGCTTTTTGGCAGCAGGCTTTGCTTCGGCTTTTGCGGGCTCAGCAGCCTTTTTGGCGGCGGCTTTCGGCGCGGCTTCGGCTTTTTTGGCGCGGGCGGCTTTCTTCACAGCCTTTGCCTCCTGCACCAGCCAGATCTGGTTCTCGCCGTTCACGTCCTGCCAGATCTGCAGGCGCGCGCCGTTCTCCTGGTTCATGCCCACCACGTCCAGGCATTTGCCCGAAAGGTTCGAGCGGATTTTCACGCGGCCGTCGCCGGTGGATTCCAGCACCCACAGCTGGCTGGAACCGCTGGCGCCCTCCCACTGGTGCACCCAGGTGCCGTCCACCACGCCGCCGGCGATCAGGTCCAGCATCTTGCCGGTGAACTTGTTGCAGATGCGGTACACCCCGTCGCCCGCGCGCACAAAGCTCCACTGCTGCCAGTCCTCACCCGCATAGTCCCACAGCTGGATGGCAGCGCCGTTCTCGGGGTTGAAATCGGCCACCTCTACCACCTTGCCATTTGCGGCGGTGATGGTGTAATATTTATCTGCACTGATCACAGTTTGCTCGCTGCTCTTTTTCATTGTTTTTACCTCTCCTTTTCAGTGTGCAAAACCCTCCGCATACGCCGGTGCGCCGGCCGGTGCGGCCGGTTTCGGTATGCTTTGGTAAAATTATAGCATTCCTGTAGAATACGTCAAGCAAAACCGCTGAAAAAGCCAATTTCCGGGTCTTTTCGACCCCTGAAAGGACGCAAAAATGCAGTATTCCCACATCGAGCCGGCCACATTTCTGGCGCGCCCCAACCGCTTTGTGGCAACGGTGCGCGGCAAAGGCGAACCGTTCGCCGTGCATGTAAAAAACACCGGTCGCTGCGCCGAGCTTTTGGTGCCCGGCGCGCGGGTATATCTGGAGCGCAGCGAAAACCCGGCCCGCAAGACCCCCTGTGACCTGGTGGCGGTGGAAAAGGGTTCCCTGCTGGTGAACATGGATTCCGCCGCCCCCAATGCCGCCGCAAAGGAGTGGCTGGCCGCGGGCGGCCTTGGCCCGCTGGGCGCGCTTCGGGCCGAGTATAAGCTGGGGGATTCCCGCTTTGATTTTTACGCGGAACAGGCAGGGCAAAAAATGCTGGTGGAGGTAAAGGGCTGCACCCTGGAAACGGAGGGGTACGCCCGCTTCCCCGACGCGCCAACCCTGCGCGGCCTGAAGCACGTGAACGAGCTCGCCGCCCTGGCCGGCCAGGGCTGGCGCTGCTGTGTGCTCATCGTGATCCAGATGAAAGGCCCCCACACCTTTGGCCCCAACTGGGCCACCCACCCCGCGTTCGGCCAGGCGCTTCGCCGGGCCGTGGCAGCGGGGGTGCAGCTGCTGGCATACGATTGCCGCGTCACGCCCAAAAGCATGGCGCTGGACCAGCCGGTGCAGGTGGAGCTGTAGCGGGCCCAGATCGCCCGCAGCACCGCCAGGGCCGCACGGTTTTGCATCTCTGTGGTTTTTTCAGCACCTCCGCCCCACCAGGGCGAAAAAGGGAGAAGGGGCCCCGGCCAAAAACGGCCGGGGCCCCTTCTCCCTTTTAAATGGTGTTCCGGGCCTGCGCGGGTTTTGCCGGCCGCTCAGCAGCCGGCCAGCACCTTGCCCAGATCCAGCGTTTTTTCCCCGTTTTCCAGCACAAAGCAGGGAATGCCGATGCCGCCCCCCTGGCGCACAGCGTCGTACAGGGGCTCGCTCTCGCGCAGGGCCAAATAGGCCTTCAGGTCTGCCAGCGAGGCGGACAGATTTTTGAACTCAATGGTCGCGTTCGCTCTGCGCAGCTCGCACAGCGCATAAAGGGTATCGGGGCAAAGATGGCTGCCGATCACGGTCACGTTCATACAAAGTACCTCCTGAATTTGATCCTGGTTTCAGTATACTTCCTCTTTTAAAATTTGTAAAATTGAATTATAATATAATAACATTCAATTATTTCGATACAAGAAAGAGGCTGCAAGATGGAGCTCCGCAACCTGAACACCTTTATCCGGGTGGCCGACCTGCACAGCTTTTCCCGCGCTGCGGCAGAGCTTGGGTATACCCAGTCCACCGTGACCACCCAAATCCAGCTGCTGGAACAAGAGCTCGGCCTTCCCCTGTTCGACCGGCTGGGCAAGCGCATTGCCCTTACCCCGGCCGGCGAAATTCTGCTGGAACACGCCCGCGCCCTGGTGCGGGGGGCGGAAAACGCAAAGCTTGCCGTTCAGCAGCCCGGGCCGCCCCGGGGCAAGCTGCGGCTGGGGGTCTTTACCTCGCTGTGCGGCGGGCCGCTGCCGCAGCTGCTGCGCCGCTATCATGAGCGGTATCCCCAGGTGGACCTGGAGGTGCAGACCGGCGGCTGGAACCAGCTTGCCCGCCAGCTGAACGCGGGCGGGCTGGACCTTGTATGGCTTTTGGGCGAGGGGCCGGTCCCCGGCAGCTGGGCCCAAAGCTGCTCCGGGGCCCACCCGCTGCAGCTTGCCGCGGCGCCGGGCAGCCCCTGGGCCAGCCCCGGCCCCGTGCCGCCCGCCAGGCTTTCGGGCATGCCCTTTCTTTTTACTGAACAGGGCTGCCCCTACCGGGCCGTGTTTGAAAATTTTTGCGCGCGCCAGGGCCTGCAGCCCCATATTTTTTTGGAAACCGACAGCACCACCGCCATTTTGAAGTTTGCTCTGAGCGGGCTGGGCGTGGCCCTGCTGCCCGGCTTTTTGCTGGAGGGGCCCCAGGCCCGGGGCGAGCTTGTGCCGCTGCAGGTGGAGGGGTTTGCGGCGGTGGTACCCAGCCGCCTGTTCCGCCACGCCGCAAAATGGAAAACCCCGGCCATGGAGGCCTTTCTGGCCTTGGCCGGGGAAGTTTGAAACCATGCCGGGGCGCCGCTTATGCGTTTACGATCAGGTATACCATATAAGCGAGATAGGCCGCCAGCCCTGCCGCCCCCATGGGCTTTGTCATGCGGCCTTTAATGCGGCACCACACAAAAAGCGCGCCTGTGAGCGCCAGAAGAATCAGGGCATCCACCAAAATGCCCGCGGGCGCCTCGATGGGGTTCAGCGCGCTGGACGCGCCCAAAATGAACAGGATGTTGAAGGTGCTGGAGCCGATGGCGTTGCCCAGCGCAAGGCCGCTCTCGCCTTTTTTTGCCGCCACAATGCTGGTAGCCAGCTCGGGCAGGCTGGTGCCCACCGCCACGATGGTGAGGCCGATGAGCGTTTCGGTGAGGCCCAGCGTGCGGGCAATGGCACTGGCGCTGTTCACCACCAGGTCGCCCCCCCAAATAATGGCCGCGGCCCCCAGCACAATAAACACCACGCATTTGACCGGGGAGATGGTCTCCGTGCAGGGCTCGGTGCCGGCGCGGTTTTTCAGGGTAGCCGCCACCGTCCACACCATGTAGGCGATCAGCCCCGCCAGCAGCACAAGCCCCTCCCAGCGGGCCAGCACACCGTCGAGCAAAAACACCACGAGCAGGGCGCTGGCCCCCACGCACACCGGGAAATCCCGGGTGAGCAGCTGCTTTTCCAGCGAAAAGGTCATGATAAGCGCACACAGGCAGGCCACCACCATAAGATTGAAGATGTTCGAGCCGATCACATTTCCCAGGGAAAGGCCGTTTGCCCCCACAAGCCCCGCGGTGATGGACACCGACGCCTCGGGCAGGCTGGTGCCGATGGCCACGATGGTGAGGCCGATCACCACCCCGGGCACCCGCAAAAGGCGGGCGATGCCGGAGGAGCCGTCCACAAATGCGTCCGCCCCCTTGAGCAGCAGCGCAAAGCCGAACAAAAGTACCACACAATTCCAGATCATTCGATCCATTCCTCCCTTATTTTGCGGCGCAGGCACAAAAAACGAGACTTTTATTGTGCCCAAAAGCACAACAAAAGTCTCGTTCCGAAAGGCCAAGGCACCCGTGCGCGGCCCGGTACCGGGGCTGGCAGCCCCGTGACGGGATGACGGACCGCACAACGCCGCGTTCCTGCCGGAACGGGGCGCGAACTACTCCCTTTTATTGGATGTATCCTATTGTAAACGAGGGGGCGGCCCCTGTCAAGGTGAACAGCCCCAGATTATGCAGACAGCACAAAAAAGCGGGGCCCTAAGTAGGAAAACGAAATTTTAAGAGGAGAGGCGGCGCGCAAGCGGCGCCTCTCCGGTCTTTGTCTGGATGCGCTCGTGATTGTAGAAATAGATAAAACGATCAATCATATCATTGGCTTCGGCGAATGTATTTGGTTTATAGCGGTAGATACACTCCACCTTGAGGATAGAAAAGAAGTTCTCCGCCATAGCATTGTCGTAGCAGTTTCCACGCCTTGACATAGAGGGCGTTATGCCGTATTCTTGAGTCAGGTTGAAGTATGCTTGCGAGGTGTACTGAAATCCCTGGTCGCTGTGGAGCTGTAACTCTGCAGCGGCTCTTTTTCGCTTCATAGCAAGGTGAATTGTATCTAAGACAAGGTTTACCGTCTGCTGGGTGCCAGTCTTGTATGCCACAATACTGTTGTCATAGAGATCGCGGATCATAGACAGATAGAGCACCCCTTGTTTTGTAAAAATATAAGAGATATCCGTCACCCATTTCTGCTTGGGATGTTCTGCGCGAAACTCCCGATTGAGCAGATTTTCATATTTGTGAACCTGCTGGCCCATCTGAACCCACTTTCTGCGCCGGCGAATTTCAGACAGCAGATCATACTTCTTCATGATTCTCAAGACTGTCTTGGGATTACGATGAATGTTTTGCCTTTCCAGCCATAACCACATCCTGCGATAGCCATAGGTTCGGAAACATTGCTCACGCTGCTTGGCGATCATCTCGGCAAGCTCAGCATCCTTTTCTGTGCTGTCAAGACGATGAACAAAATCGTAATAGCCACTTCTGGACACAGAAAAGAACTGACACATAACGAATACTGGATATTCCTTTCTGTGGCGATAAATTATATGATACTTTACCCTTACTCTCACTTCCTCCCTGTCAATTGCAGAAAATCCCGCAGTAGCTTGTTTTCCATCCGCAGACGGTTGATCTCGTAGGCCTGCTCTGCCTCCACATTTCTTGGTGTGGCATCACTCCTCGGCCTTCCCTTAGGACGAGGTATGATTCCCGCCGCCAGCTTTGCCTGTTTTCGGTTATACCGTGTAATCCATGTTTCAACCTGTTTGAGTGTTAACCCTAACCGCTCGCCTATCTCGCGCCGTGTCTTTCCCGCCCCCCGCATCTCCATAATTTCCGCTTCCATTGTTTCCACTTTTGTGTACTTCCGTTTTTTCATAAAATTGCCCCCTCATGTAGTCTTATTTTCCTACATCAGGGGGCCGTTTGTCTATTGTCCGTTTTTACTGGGGCTGTTCAAGGGCCGCCCCCTCGTTTTTAACGTTTTTCAGGCCAGGGCCTTGCGCACCATGGTCAGGCTGTAACGGTCGCCCTGGGCACAGGTGCAGGTGCCCAGGGGCGAGGCCATGCTGCAAAGGGCTGTATCGATCACATAGTGGCAGTAATCGTCCGAACAGCCAGGCGAAATACATCCCTCCGCCCTGCCTTTGGCGATCAGCGCAGCCTTAACGGCCCTGCCCTCGGCCAGCCGCTGCCCCACCTCTGCTTTATAGGTTTCGGCAAGGCCCGGCAGCTCGCTGAACGAAAAACCGCTCATGATGAGCCGGTAGATGCTGCCCCGCTGGCGCATGCATTCGGCCACGCACTGCTGCAGCTCCGTCAGATCCTCCTCAAAGCTGCCGCCGGGCGCGATGGAAGCCTTTAGGGCGTCCAACTCGTTTTCCAGGCACCAGAGCATGGTGTGCACCAGAATTTCTTCCTTAGAATCAAAATATTCGTACAGGGTGCCCTTGCCCACCCCGGCCGCAGTGGCGATGTCCTGCACCTTAACGGTGTACAGGTTCTCCCCCTGCTTTGCCAGGTCCAGCACGGCGCCGAATATTTTTTGCTGTTTTTCGGTATACATCAGTCGTCCTCCCCCACATCCACGTTTTCCAGCTGGCGGCGGAACAGCAGGTCATACAGCACCGGCACCACGAACAGGGTGAGCAGCGTGGCATAGGCAAGGCCGCCGATGGTTACCAGCGCCATAGGCTGCGCCATCTCGGCCCCCATGCCCTTGGAGAAAACCATCGTGCTCATGGCCAGAATGGTGGTGAGGGCGGTCATCAGGATAGGCCGGATGCGGGCCTTGCCCGTAAGCAGCAGCGCCGCCCTCTTTTCCATGCCCGCCAGCCGCAGCTGGTTGGTATAATCCACAAACACGATGCCGTTGTTCACCACAATGCCCGCCAGGATCAAAAAGCCCAGCATGGAAATCACCGAGAGCGGCTGCCCCGCCAGCCACAGCGCAAGCAGGCCGCCGGTAAAGGCCAGGGGCAGGGTGAACATCACGATAAAGGGCGACAGCAGGCTTTGGAACTGGGCCACCATGATCAGGTAGATAAACACCACGGCCAGCAGGATCATGAGCACCAGATCGCCCATGGCGTCGGCAATGGTCTGGGTTTCGCCGCCGATCTCCACGGTGTAGCCGTCCGGCACCTCATAATCGGCCAGCAGCTTTTCCACCTGGCGGCCGATCAGGGTGGTGTTATAGCCCTCGGCGGTGGCCGCGGTCACGGTCATGTAGCGCTGCTGGTTTTCGCGGCTCACCGAGGCCACGCTCAAATCGCTCTTCAGGCTGGCAAAGTCGGCCAGGATGTGGGTCTCGGTCACGGTTTCGCCGTCCTCGTTCTGCACGCTGGTTTCAAATTCATAATTCATCAGGTTGTCGCGGTCCACGGGGTTGCGCTCGTCTACCACGTTCACCTCGTAGTCGCTCTGGCCCACCGTAAGGGTGGTGGAGGTGGTCTCGGTGGTCAGCGCGCCCGACAGCTCGCTGTAGATCTGGGCCACGGTCAGGCCATAGCGCATGGCGGCGTCCTTGTCAATGACCACCCGCAGCTGGGGCGCACCCTCTTCCTGCCCGTTGGAGGGGTTTTCCAGTCCCTCCACGCCGGAGAGCATCTCCATCAGATCCTGGGTGATGCTGTTCAGGGTCTGCAGGTCGCGGCCGCGCACGATCAGTTCCAGCCCGCTGCCCCCCAGTGCCGACAGATCCATGTTGGAGGTGGACACCTCGATCTCACAGCCCGGCAGCCGGGCCGAAAGCGCTTCCAGCTGCTTTGCCGCCTCTGCGCTGTTCTGCGCGGCCTTTTCGCTCAGCAGCAGGTAAAAGCTCACGCTCTCCACCTTATTGCCGCTGCTGCCGCCTCCGCCCATCATGCTCATCATTCCGCCGCCGCCCTCCATGGCGCCCACGGTCTCCACGCCGTCCACCGTGAGCATCAGGTTCATCGCCTCATCGGCCATGGCGTAAGCGTCGGCGCGGGGGGTGTCCTCCGGCAGCTTAAGGGTGGCGCTTACCTGGTTGCCGCCCATGCTGGGCATGAACTCCATACCCATCTGGGCGGTGTGCCACACACACACGCCCAGCAGCGCCACGGCAAGGCCCAGGGGCACCGCCTTGAAGCGCAGGCAGAAGCTCAGCGCCTTTTCATAGAGAACAAGCACCTTGTCGAACAAGGGGTGCCCCTTCTCGCTGGTCGTGCGCAGCAAGGTGGAGCTGAGCGCGGGCACCACCGTCAGGGCCACCATCAGGCTGGCGGCCAGCGAATAGGCAATGGTCAGGCCCATGTCCACAAACAACTGGCGGGTGATGCCGCTGGTGAACACAATGGGCAGGAACACGCACACCGTGGTCAGGGTGGAGGCCGCAATGGCCCCGGCCACCTGCTTTGCGCCCTTCACCGCCGCTTTGGCCGCGGGCATGCCCTCGCCCCGCAGGCGGTAGATGTTCTCCATGACCACAATCGAGTTATCCACCAGCATGCCTACGCCCAGCGCCAGGCCGGACAGGCTGATCATGTTCAGGGTAACTCCGGAAAAATACATCAGCACCACCGCGAACATCAGGCTGATGGGGATGCTGAACGCCACCACGCCGGTGGGGCGCAGGTCCTTCAGGAACAGCGCCAACACCAGAATGGCCAGCAGCGCGCCCCAGGCAAGGTTCGAGATCACCGTGTTCACGGTCATTTTAATGTAATCGCCCTGGTCCATCAGCGGGGTAATGCGCAGGCCGGGGTACTTTGCCTCCAGCTCCTCAATGGCGGCGTTCGCCGCCTTGGACACCGCACTGGTGGAGGCGGTGGAGCTTTTCTGGATGCTCAGGGCCACCGCCACGTTGCCGTTCACCCGGGCATAGCTCTCGCCGCTGTTGTCGATCATGGTCACGGTGGCAACGTCCGAAAGCCGCACGTCGCCCACGCCGCCGGCCTCCATGTGCAGCAGCATGGCGTTTTCCAGCTCTTCCAGGCTGGCGAACGCGTCGCCCACCTTCAGCAGATACTGATCCTCGCCCTGGTACAGATAACCGGCGGGCATGGCGAAGTTCTGCGCCATCACCAGCTTTGCCACCATATCCTTGGTGAGCAGCTGGCTCATGTCGGCATTTTTCAGCGCCTCCTCGCGGGCGTCCTCAAACTGTTCGCGCGCGTTCTTAAGCGTTTCTTCGCCCTGCTTAATGCTGGCCTCGGCGGCCGCCATCTGCGCCGCGCCGCTGCCAAAGCCCGCGGCGGCGTTGATCTTGCCCGCCTCCAGCTCCTTGTAGGCGGCCTGCGCTTTGTCGATGCCCTCCTGGGCCTTTTCCTTCATCATTTTGGCGGCGGCCAGCTCGGTGGAGAGGTTCGCCAGCTCGGTTTCAATCTCAGCAACGCGGGTGGGGGCATTAAGCGTAGTCAAGAAGTTAGCGCGTGTCATTTGTTTCATGGAATCAGGTAAAGCAGTCCCTGCCCCCTGTGCCACACTAGCCCACACTATACTCCATACTTCATCTGAAATATATTCTTCGATAAACTTGGGGGCGTCACTTTTTGCCGCAGTCCATGCAGCATCATCCAGATTGTCCGGTTTTGGCACTAGTGGCGGCTGCACACCAGGGATTTCGGTAGTCGCAGCCATTACAATTCCATTCGCCAATTGAAGCAAAACAGCATTTTGTCCTGCCGCTTCCTGCATCATTTTCAATTCCATCTCCAGCGCAGCCTTGCTGGCATTCAGCGCCGTTTCCTGGCTGGCAAGGGCCTGCGCCTGGGCGATGGCGGAATCCAGCTGGGCGCTGGCGTCGGCCAGCTTGTCGGCGGTTTCGGCCTGTTTGTCCTCCAGCTCCGTCTTGCCGCTCTGCAGCTCGGCCTTGCCGTCCGCAAGCTCCCTCTGCGCCTTGTCCAGCTCGGCCTTGGCGTCGGCCAGCTTGTCGTTCACACCGGCCAGCACCTTGGTGTTGATGCCCTCGATCTTCTCCTCGTCCAGGCGGATCTCCACGCTGCGCTCCACCAGGCCCGTGCCGCTCACGCTTGCCACACCCGCCTGCCGCTCAAACGCGGGGATCAGGTTTTCGTTCGCAAACTCGGTGAGCTGGTAAATGTCCATGCCCTCCATGTCGGCGCTGGCAATCATGACCGGCAGCATATCCGGCGAGAGCTGCAGCAGCATGGGGTTCTGGGCGGTGTCGGGCAAATAGCCCTTCACCTGGTCCAGCGCGGTGGAAAGATTGACCATGGCGCTGTCCATATTCGTTCCGTTTTCAAATTCCAGCACCACCATGCTCACATTTTCGCTGGAGGTGCTGGTCACGCTGCTCACCCCGTTCACGGTGCCCAGGCCCGCTTCCAGGGTGGCGGTTACTGCGGTTTCCACCTTTTCAGGGCTGGCGCCGGGGTAGGTGGTCACCACCACCACATAGGGCAGCTCCATGGCGGGCAAAAGGTCGGTGGTCATGTTCATAAAGCTGATCACGCCCAGCACAATCACCATCACCACCGCCACCAACACGGTGAACGGCTTTTTCACGCAATATTTCGACATAAGTACGGCTTTCTCCCCTGTGCGGGCCGCCCTGCCGCAGCCGGCGGCGGCCCTTCCATATTTTTCCGACCGACCGGTCGGTCGGCTCACGGTGCCAAGTATACTCCTTTTAAATTGCGAATACAACCGTTCTCCCTTTTAAATAATTGTAAACTTTTTTCCGGCCGGGCGCGCCGGGGGTGCGATCGGCTTTGCGCCCCCGGCGTTTTTTGCCGCGCGCGCTCAGCGGGATTTGCGCCGGGGCGCAGTTCGTGCTATGATAAAGTAAAATATATGTAAAATACGGCAGAAACGGCGGGCATGGCCCGCCGTTTCTGCCGCGCAGCGGGGGGCAAGCACCAATGGAGCAGTCAAACACACAGTTCAAGCGCATGATCGAAACCCCGATCCCAAAGCTGATCCTCACACTGTCGGCGCCCACCATCGCCAGCATGCTGATCAGCTCGATCTACAACCTGGCCGACACCTTTTTTGTGGGCCAGATCGGTACCACCAGCGCCTCAGGCGCAGTGGGCGTGGTGTTCAGCCTGATGGCGATCCTGCAGGCCTTCGGCTTTATGATCGGCATGGGCGCGGGCAGCATCATCAGCCGCTTTCTCGGCCAGCAGGACACCCAGAATGCCAACCGTTTTGCCAGCACCGCGTTCTTTCTTTCGCTGGGGTGCGGCGCGGTGATCGGCGCGCTTGGCCTTTTATTTTTGGACCCGCTGATGCGCGCGCTGGGCGCCACCCCCACCATTCTGCCCTATGCGAAGGATTACGCCCGCTTTATTTTGCTGGCCGCGCCGCTGATGTGCGCCAGCTTTTCCATGAATAACCTTCTGCGGTTCGAGGGCAAGGCGGCCTTTGCCATGGTGGGGCTGACCACCGGCGGCCTTTTGAACATTGCGCTGGACCCGCTGTTCATCTTTGGCCTTCATCTGGGTATTTCGGGCGCCGCGCTGGCCACCGCGCTCTCCCAATGCGTGAGCTTCTGCATCCTGCTCTCCATGTTTTTGCGCCGCAAAAGCCAGCTGGTGCTCTCGCCCCGGCTGTTCACCCGCCGCGCCGCCGAGATCGGGCGTATCCTGGCCTGCGGCCTGCCCAGCTTTTCGCGCCAGGCCCTGGCCAGCCTGGCCACCGCCCTTTTGAACGTGCAGGCCGCCATGTGGGGCGACCCCGCGGTGGCCGCCATGAGCATTGTGGGGCGCATTTTTATGTTTGTTTTCTCGGTAATGCTGGGCATCGGGCAGGGGTTCCAGCCGGTGGCGGGCTACAACTACGGCGCCGGCAACTACGCTCGGCTGCGGCAGGCCTTCCGCTTCACCCTGATCCTGGGGCAGGTCTGCATGACCCTGGTCACCGTCGGCGCCTTTTTCGCCGCGCCCTGGCTGGTGCAGACCTTCCGCAACGACCCCGAGGTGGTGCGCATCGGCGCATTGGCCTGCCGGCTGCAATGCTGCGCCATGCTGTTCGTGCCCGCCACCACCTGCGCCAACATGCTGTTCCAGAGCATCGGCGAAAGCGCCTCGGCCACCTTTTTGTCCTGCCTGCGGCAGGGGGTGTATTACCTGCCGCTCATCCTGATCCTGCCCTATACCATCGGCCTTTTGGGGGTGCAGGCGGCCCAGCCCGCGGCGGACCTGCTCACCTTCCTCACCTGTATCCCGTTCCTCATCCGCTTTTTCCGCCGCCTGCCCCGCCAGGATAAGGCATAGGCCAAGCCCCTTCCGCCATACAGTAGATGCGGGAGGGGATTTTTTATGTTCGGGGTATTTTTAAGTTTCGTCGCCAGCCACATCGTATATCTGGCGCTTCACCTGGAGGCCAGCAGCTTCCCCAAGCCCTTGACGCCGACGCAGGAAGTCGAGGCTTTTGCCGCGTTCAAGGCCGGCGACCTGGCCGCGCGGGACCGCATCATCCGCCACAACCTGCGCCTGGTGGCGCACATTGTAAAGAAATACTATTCCACCCCCGGCGACGCCGAGGACCTGATCAGCATCGGCACCATCGGCCTGATCAAGGCGGTGAACAGCTTCGACAACACCAAGAAGGCCCGCTTTTCCACCTACGCTTCCAAGTGCATCGACAACGAGGTTCGCATGAGCTTCCGCAAGCTGAAAAAGGCCCCGGCCACCATGAGCATGCAGGACCCCATCGAGGCGGGAAAAGACGGCAGCACCCTCACGGTGATCGACGTGGTACCCGACGATTTTATCATTCACGAGGATTACGAGCAGCGGGAGGAAAGCGCCCGCCTGCACGATTTTGTAGAGCATCTCTCCGGCCGTGAGCGGCAGGTGATCCTGCTTCGGTACGGTCTTTCCGGCCAGCCGCCGCTCACCCAGCAGGAGGTGGCCGATCTTTTGGGCATCAGCCGAAGCTACATCAGCCGCATCGAAAAGGCGGCGGTGGAAAAGCTGCGCACCGGCATGACCAGCCAGGACGCGGTGTGACCCCATTTAAACAGTATAAAGCGCCGCCTCAAAAGGCGGCGCTTTATGATCTGGTTCTTGCTTTTTAACTTTCTGCTGCGCCTTCCAGCACGCAGCGGCCGTCCGGCAAAGCCAGGCAGTAAACCTCCCCCCCGCCCCGCAAAATCTTATACCAGGTGCCGGTCATCCCGGCCAGGCATACCTGGCCCCCCCGTTCAAGAACAGGGCAGCGCTCGTTCAGCTCAAGGCCTCCGGCCGCCGCGTCCGCGCTGGGCGCGCTGAAAATTTCGCACCGGGGGTGCGCTGCGCTGGTGCAGCGCAGCACTTGCCCCTGCACCGCCTCCCATACGGGCGGCGCCCCGCTCTCGCCCGGGCCGTAGGTGTAGATCCCGGCGCGCGCGCAGGTAAAGTCGGTGTCCAGCCAGCAGAGCGGGTTTTCCCGCTGGCCTTTTTTCCGCACCTCAAAGTGCAGGTGCGGGCCAAAGCTGTGGCCGGTGTTGCCGCTGTAACCGATCACTTCACCCGCGCTCACGGGCTGGCCCTGCACCACTGCAAGCCGATCCAGGTGGGCGTACACGGTTTCCAGCCCCTCGCCGTGGGCAAGCTTGACCATGTTGCCATAGCTGTTGGTATCGCCGCAGGTCACGGTGCCGTTCCACTGGTGCACGGCGCTCACCGTTCCGGCAGCCGCCGCGTACACCGGGGTGCCCACGGCCGCCTGAAGGTCGATCGCGCGGTGCAGGCTGCCGTCGCTGTAAAGCCATCCGGCGGTGAGCACATGCCGGGCCAGCGGCCAGGCAAGGCAGCGCGCTCCTGTGCCGCCGGGTTCTGTATGAAGCTCCATATCTGCGCCTCCTTTTTTAGTCCCTGATACAGCAGGTAAAGGCCGCCCACGCCGTTCCACCTGCACCAAGCCGATGTTCCGCCGGGGCAGGTGATCATCCCGGCCACGCAGGCAGCGCTCTCCCTTTTAAAAAACATTCAATTGGGATCGTTCAGCGTAAAAACCGCCCGGCAAAGCGTCGCGTCCACATAATCGCTCACGATCCAGCAGTCAAAGCAGCCCATGCCCTGCACGTCGAGGAACTGGATCAGGACGGGGTTCATGGTCTGGACAAGTGTGGGCACATCCATAAAATTGGTGCAGCTGGTACAGTTGATCTGCAGCGGGTGGTCGGCCTCTGATTCGTTGAATTGCACAAAGGCGGGCTCAACCCGCTGCACCCATTTATCCGTAACGGTCCAGTTAGTGAATGGGCGCCAATACTGGAAATCGTCCTGTATCCAGGCAGTGGGCTCCGCACCCTCTTTGGGAACGGGGAATACCCCGGCAGGCCGGTCGTTGTCCCGGCTGGCATCCCAGGCTGAAAGATCGATGCCGCAGGGCAGCAGCCGATCAGGCAGTGCAAAGCGCCGCACCAGGACCATCTTACCGCGCACCATACTCAGGGCCGGAACCACCGAATCGGTGTACCACAGATCCGGAACGAACAGCTTGGGCAGTTCCGCCATCAGATTGTCATCGCCGTCCTCCTTTTTGATCGAAATCACAATGGTCTCGGTGGGGTGCGCCTCCAAAAATGCCTGGCATTCGTGCTGCACCTCTTCAAATTTCAGGGCCCGTTCACTTTCAGACCACGTGCAGGTGTAGCGCAGTTTGCCCGCGCCATGCACGCAAACGAATTGGATACTGCCCGGCCCATCTTTTTCCGGATAAAGGCGAAGATCCAAAAAACGGACACCCGCATTCAACTGTTCCGAAATGCTGAGGCTTTGGCAGTTTATCGCCCGGCAGATCCAGCTTACCGCGCCGGAAATCATTCCGGTGCTTTGCGTGTGGGCCGTGGCCGAATCGTGGCTTCCGGGCAGGCAGATGTGAGAGAGGGGCCGCTCGTCGGGAAGCCTCGCCATCCAGTCGGCCTCCTCCACGCCGTTCCATGTATCTTTTTTTGTTTTGATTATTTGGGTCCAGTCAGGTTCTCCAACCTTTTTTGTTTGGGTCTGGTCAGGTTGATTCAGCATTGTAGATCCTCCTTGTTTTTTTGATCGCCCGGCTTTACGCGGCTGCGTAAAACTCGGAATAAACGTCCTGGTTTTCCCAGGTAACGAACCAAAAGCCGTACAGCGCCGCCTCCGCCGCGGGCAGCGCCTCCGGGGCCATGCCGTCCTCATATACAAACGGCTCCCCCACCTTGAAGCCCGGCACGGCGGTGGGGTAATCTGCCGGGGCAGGCGGGGGCGCTTCCCCGCCCGTCTCCGCGTCGGCAAAGGCCTCTACCGGGTAAAGCGGCGTGAGCTCTTCGCCCCCTTGCAGCGGCAGGACCTGGCGGGAAAAGCCCGTTTCCCCCAGCGGCACCAGATACGCCGCCCGGCCATAGGGGTTTTGCAGATCGTACTGCAGAATAAGGTTTGCGCGCCGCCCTTCGTAAAGGACCGGGCAGGCATACTGCGTGTAAAGGCCCTCGGGGCTTTGCAGCTCCAATGTGCACAGGGGCTGGCCGCCCAAAAAGGTCCACTCCCCGTTCAGCGGGCAGCTGTACTCCCCATTCTCCACCGTCAGGTCTCCGTCGGTGCCCACCAGATAGTAATAACCATCCGCGGTTTCGTCCTGCTCCCACAGGGTGGCGTAAGCCGTGCGCACGCCGGGCGGCCCCTCCACCTGCAGCAAGCCGCCCTCCGCCTGTACGCTCAGGGGCTCAAACCGGGCCAGCCGGGCGCTTTGCAGATAGTCGGCAAAGGCCTGCGCCCCGGCTTCATAGCGGGGCAGTTTTCCCACCGCCCGGTAGCGCTGCAGCTGGTTTGCCGCATCGTCCAATTCGGCATAGGGCGCGTACAGCGACAGGCCGCAGGCCTGCCCGCCCTCGCTCAAAGAAAGCAGCACGGCCTGCCGCAGGGCTGTTTCCAGCCCCTGCGGCTCCCCCGGCCCGGAGCCGGCAGGATCCTCTTCCGCCGCGCCGCCCTCCGCCAGGGGGGCCAGCGCCTCCACCAGGCTGCGCAGGTCCACCAAATCAGACTGCCCCTGTGTACGCCCGGCCCCGCCGAACCCAAACACCCCTGCCCGTGCCTGCGCCTGCCCGGCGAGCGGCGCCTGTTCCAGCCCCGCCGCCAGCGTTTCCACCTGCTGCGCCAACCCTTCCAGGGCCGCCAGGTCGGTCACGCTGACCGTCGCCGCCGGATAGGAAACGGCATTTTTTGCGTAATACTGCTGTGCCAGCAGCAGCGCCGCCTCTTTTGGCCCGGTGCCGGGAAGGCCTGCCATCGCGGTATAATCCCACCCTCCGGCGGGCTCCATCTCCTGCGAGGCCACCATATAGCGGGCATAGGGCGAAAAGGTAAGGGCCGTTTCCAGCGTGGCCATGCAGCAGGCGTCCAGCCCGATCACCTCCAGCGGCTGCTGGTCGCAGCCCGCTGCGGCCAGGGCCGCGTCCAGCTCGGTGAGCATCAGCGAATCGCCCCCGCACAGATCGTCGCACCCAAAACCGCCCACCGGTCCGTCGCCGTGGTCCCACAGCACCAGGACGGTCTTTTCAGCCGGGTAGCAGGTGCGGGCATATTGGATAAAGTCCGCCAGCGTGCCCGCCTCGCCCATGTTGCGGGCAGGCAGCGCCGCATCCACCGTCAGCCGCCCTTCTTCAATTCGGAAACGGGTGTTCTTTCCCACCTCAAATCCTTCGGTGTGCCACAATAGGCTCCCCCCCGCCTCGCCCACCACCCGCACCGTGCCCAGGTCCGCCGCCAGCAGCTCCTGCAAATTGGAGGTGGCAGCGCCGCATTCGCTCTCCAAATTGCTGCCCACCATGTACAAAAGCACCCCATACTCCGTCTCCTCAGCCTGCCTGGTATAGCTTGCCGCCGGGGTGGAAGCTGCCGGGGCGGCGGGCTGCCAGCTTGTTACCGCCGCCCCAAGCCCCAGCGCCGCGCTCAGCGACGCTGCGGCCAGGATTCCCTTGCCAAGGGGGATTTTACGTTTCAGCTTCATTTCCCTCATCTCTTTTTATAAGCGGGTGGAATAGGCAGTCCGGCGGTTTCTCGTGCGGCGTGCCTCCCGCATTTGCCTGCCCCGCTCCGGGTTTTCGCGCCGCTCGTCCAGTGCGTTCAGGATCACCGGCTCACAGTAGGGGCAAAAGGCCCCGCCCTCTTCAGCCGACCCGAATTTTTCGTACATCAGGCTCTCGGCCCGGTCCAGGATGTGGTCCGGGTCGGCCCTGTACAACCGCTCTGCGGGCATGGCGCCCCGTGCGCTTTGCACCTGTTCCGCTTTTTGCTGCGCGGCGGCGAACACGCCGCCCGCCGCTTGGGCGCAGGTGCTGCGGCTCTGCGCGCGCACTTGGTTTTTCAGGGCGCGCAGCTGCTCCCACTGGGCGTTCAGTTCTTCCACCTTGCGCTCGCGCCCCCGCCTCGCGCGGGATTCCGGCTGCTGCTCCAGCTTGTCCCCGATCGCCCGCAGCGCAGGCCCAAAGTTCATGTTGTCGGTCACCTGCAGCACCAGTTCCGCATTCTGGCCCGCATTCAGAATGGCTTCGTCCACTTCCAGCAGCACGGCTTCGCTCTCGGGCAGCACCGCGCCGTACTCCCGCGCGCAGGCTGCCTGTAAATCGCGCATGTACCGGCCCGCCCGGCTGCAATAATCAGCCCCCTGTGCAAACAGTTCCAGCCTGCCCTCCAGCGAGGCGGCGCGGTAGCGCTGCTTGGAGCTGCGGCCTGCCTCGCCCATCTGTTTCACATCGGCAGCCGTGCCGTTCTCCACCATGCCGTTCAGCAGTTCGCTGCACCGCCCGCCCGCGCCGCTTCCCAGCTCCAGCGTGCTCTCCAGCGAATATTTTTTGCCCAGGGCCACAAAGTCCAGCTTCACGCCCAGCGCCGCCGCGCGTGAAGCGGCGTTTACCTTTCCCGCCAGCGCCAGCCGCTCAATGTAAAACAGCGAGATGACCCCCTGCAAAAAGCCCTTGATCGCCCCCAGGGCAACATCCCCGATGGCCTGCGCTGCCCGGATGATCCCCTCGGCCAGGGCAAGGGCGGCCTGTGCCACCCCCAGGGCAACATACACGCCGGCCTTCGCGATCTCGTAGGCGCCGATCTGGATGCCCACCCCAATGGCCACGATCCACCGCTTCCATTTCGAGGTGTTGCGGATCTTATCCTTGCAGCCCTGGATCTTGTCGTCCAGCGAGTGGATCTGGCTCCACAAGCCATTCACGCTGTTGCGGGCCTCGTTCACCTTCTGCACCGCGCTCTCCATGCGCTTGTCGTAGTCGCGCGCGGCCTGCTCCAGCTTGCCCACCGCCTTCTCCACCAGCTTTTTCAGGCCGCTGGTGTCGGCGATCAGCGAAAACTCAAAATCCAGCGCGTTGAAGCTGGAATAGTCGGCCCGCAAAAAAAAGCTGACCTCGAACAGGCTCAAAAAATTGAACCGGGTGTCCACGCTCACCTTTTTGTCGGCAAAAACCACGTGGGCGTCAAAATTCAGGATGGACCACAGGGTGAGCCGTGCGTCCAGATAAAAGCATTTCTCGGCTGCGCAGATGCACAGAAACAGCTCCGGTCCTGTGGTGTCCGGGTCGAGATACTGGGTCACCATGTTGCCCGGCGCGGGCATCTCCACCTTGTGCGCCGTTTTTTTGCTGGACTGCGTCAGGGAAAATATTGCCGTCCGGATGGGGCTGATGTTCAAATAGGCCAGGATGCCGTCGTCGCTGGTCTGGAAGAACAGCTTTACGCTCACGCCCAGCAGCCGGATCACCCCACAGAAAAACGACCCGCGCCGGATCTCGTAACCGCCCATGGGGGGCTGATCCTCCCGCGCATAGTAAAACTGCGGGTTCAGCAGCACCCGGCCGCTCTTTTCCACCATATAGTGGCGCATGCGGGAGGTGTCGGTGACCATCCAGCCCTCGCCGAACCGGCTCACCTTGGCCACCCCCTTTGGCGCCAGCTGCGCGGGCGCCAGCGCCCGGTCCATCCCCGCCAGCAGCGCGGACGGGCCGCCGTTCAGCTCGCCCTGGCTCAGCATCGGCGCGCCCGGCAGGGTAAAGCCCTCGATCCGGATAAAATCGAACGCGTCCACTCCCGATACCGTCTTGTTTGCAAAGGAATTTACCAGCTTGGGCAGGCTGAGCTCGCTGGTGGCGGCGCTCAGCAGCTTGAGCGCCGCCGGGCCGGGCGCTGTACAAAAGCTCAGCGCCGCAAACAGCATGAGTTCCCGCGCCGTGATCCGCCCCAGCATCGAGATGGACAGCCCCTTCCCGCAGCCGATGGCCAGCGCCAGCTCGGTCACCTTCCAGCCGCCGCCCAGGTCAATCACCTTGCCCTCGGGCATGGCCCCTGCAATGGAAAATTCACCCGGCCCCATGGTCCCTGCCAGCACAAAGCCAAAGCTGCCGATATTCAATTCGCCGCTCACACTCACCCCGCCGCTGCCCACCGTGCAAAAAAGCCCCTTTACATGCACGCTGCCTGCGGTGAGCTCGTTCACATACACCCCGGCGGAGGCCGTCTCTCCTGCCTTAAGCGCCGCAAACCCCAATTCCTCCAGGCCCAAAAGTTCCCGCATGCCTTGGGCAAACGGGCTTTGGCTGCCCGCAAGGCGCATGCGGCCATACAGCAGCATCTCGCTTTGCTTCGCCCGGGCCGGCAGCTCAGCGGGCAGTTCCAGCCCCGCGGCGGCTGTGCAGCTCGGGGGCAGCTGCCCCCTGCCGTATTGAAAGTAAAGCTGTTCAATGCAGAAAAAGCGGGCTGCCTGGTATGTCCCTTTCAAAAGAAGGTTTTCCGCGCCGGCAAGGCGCGCGGTTTCCAGCGCAAGCACCACCGCCGTTTCGGGCCCCCTGGCCGCCGCAAAGCACAGCCCCGGGCAGTTTGCGGCAAACCCCATACGGCCGCCGCCGTAAAAAAAGGCGGCGCGCGCTTCCGGCAGGGCCAGCGCACGGCACAGCGCTTCGGCGGTTTGCTGCGGCAGCCCCAGGCCGGCCAGCAGCCTGGGGAAGGTTTCGCCATCCAGCGAAACCTCCCCCTGCAGCTGCGCCGCGCCGTTCACCCGCAGCGCCTTTGCGCGGCAGGCAAGCCCCCAAAGCTCCCCATCCGCATAGAGGGCCAGGTTCGTCATGGCTCAGGCCCCCAGCAGCGCGGTATTTCCGCCCAGGCCCATGCGCTCCAGCACGGCGGGGCGGGTGGTGTTCCACACGGCCAGGGTAAGCCGGTTGATGTTCACCAGGCCCATATCCGCCGGCAGCAGCTCGTGGGCGTCCACCACGATGCATATGGCATATTCCACCGCGCTGTCGCTGCTGGTGTAGTGCACGAACGCCTGGGTCAGCGCAATACGGATCTGGGTAAAGTCCACCCCGGAATTGGGGTTCAGGGTGGAAAGCTGGCTCTCCACCTGTTCGGCGTTCAGCGCGTCGGCCTTGCCCATCAGCTTGTTCACATCGGCCACCATCTCCCGGATGGTCATGCCGGGCCCGGCCAGGGCGTCGGTGGGCGTTACCAAAAGCTCGTAGCCATCCTCACCCTTCTTTTTCACCCCTGCAAACAGCGGGGTGCGCAGCAGGGTGAACTCGGCCCCCAGCTGCATGCTTAAGCTCTCGGAAATATATTCGGGCATGTTAAATCTCTCCTCTCGTTAAAAAACAAAGCCTGCATGGCCGTATTTCATTCCCTCGACCACCTGGTCAAAGGGTACAGCGCCTGTGGGAGCCCCGGTGCCTGCGGCACCGGCAGCCGCCGCGGGATCAGGAAAAACCGGCTGGATCTTCCCATCACCGGGGTCGATCACGTACAGTACACCCCCCTCACGCTTGAACAGCACGTAGTGATAGGGCACAAAGATCTTTTCCCCGGCTGGTCTGTCCTTTTCCATCCCCCAAATCGAGATCATAGAACCGCTGTGATCCAGCGGCAGCGGCTCCCGCAAAAGCCTGTCCTCCACATCCTGCTGTGTGTTCAGCGGCCTGTCGGGATACCGGTGCGCTGCCAGAATGGCGTCCACTAAATCGGGAGCAAGGTCGCCCGTATAGAACCTCGCGTCAAGGCCTTTTGCCAACAGCTCGCGCAGGATGCCGACAGGGCTGGAAAAGTGCGCAAGCATTGCCGCCAGTTCTGTATACTCCGGCGGCAATTCCGGAATGGCGTCCTCTCCAAAACGGATCCGCTCAAAAATTGTCTGGATACCCGTTTTCAGTTGGCTGCTTTTGTGAAAATCCAGGTCTGGTTTTTCACTTGTTTTAACAAAGGGCGACGGGGTGCCGGTGCCGGTCAGCCAATCGTAGTAGGCCAGGCAGTAAGCACCGCACTGGGTATCCCCCGCCCCCTGGTAGGGCAGAATACTCGTAAGTGGAATTTGAGACAACTGCATGATAAACCTCCTTTTAAATAACGCGCTTGGTTTGAAATCGTTCCGTTCTTTTCGCCCCTCCTTCCCATGTGGCGAGCGGGTGGGTGATCCGCTGATCTGATAATATACTATTATCCTTTAAAGCCAGTTTCGGCCCGCTTTTATTCGACTTTATCCGCTATTTTGCGCGCATTTATACCGCACGCCACCAAAGAAAAACTGTAAAACATCACAATATTCATTGGTTAAATCTTACAAATAATTTAAAAATCGGTTGCTTTTTGAAGGATAATAGTATATTCCGGCTGAAAGATAGAGGTTGCAACAAAAAATGCGCCGCGGTATTTGAAACATTTCAAATACCACGGCGCATTATTGATGATGTGATTATGGCCTGCCTTACCTTCCAATCGTGCTGTATTTTCATTTCATTCGGGAAACTAATGAAACTTTATATGTGGTTCGCGATTGATACTATAAAATCGGACAAGGGCGCGCTGAACTTCTTTAGCAGAGTACCCTGTTGCATGGCCCGAATTCCCCAAAGAGGGGCGGCCCGCCATGCCACATCGCACGGCGGGCCGCCCCTTTTTTACTTGAACTCCATGTTCGCGTAGATGCGCTGCATCCGTTCGTCCGGGTAATGTTCGTCCATGTAGCTGCCCAGGGCCGTGGCCGGCGCGATGCTTCGGGTCCGCTCGACCCAGCGCTCCACCGCCACCGCGCTCATGGCCGCGTTGAACAGCATAAACAAGGTCAGCAGCCAGGTGAGGGGCTTGCCGATCTTGTTGGGGATCTTCAGGATCAACCCTGCCAGCCGGGGGTAAACGTCCTTCACCCAAGCGATCGCCAAAATGCCCCAAAACAGCGAGTACAGCAAATTGATGCGCCCGTTCAGGTTAAAAGGCATGGCGGAATAATCCCACGAGGTGGAGCCAAACATCACTTCCTGCACCCAGCTGCAGATATATTCCACCACACTGCCCAGCAGCGCGCCCCCCAGCAGGATCAGCGAGTCCCGCTTGCCCCGCAGCCAGTAAAGGCCTACGCACAGGCTCAGCGCGCCGAACCCGTATACCAGGTTAAAGGGCCCGTAAATCAAGCCCACCCGGCTTTCGTAATGGCCGCGGGTCACGATACACCAGATGGTCTCGATGACCACCCCCAAAAAGCAGCCGATAAAAAACACCCAAAACAACTTGTAATAATTGAGCCCCCGGGCAAAATGCCGGGTCTTTTTTTCCTCACGCTCGATCTCTTTCAGGTCGGGCGCTCTGAGCCACCGCAAATCCATTTCTGTTTCCTCCCCAGTTGCGGGCGCCGGCCCGCAGCTTTTACACTAATATAACGAGGATACCATAAAAACCCTTTCAGGGAAAGTGACAAATCCCTGTTTCAGGCAAAACCGCACCGTTCGGATAAGGTTTTTACCCAAAGCGGCAAACGCCGCCGGGCCGCCCTGCGCAAAAACAGCGCCCCGGGGGCGAAAAACGCTCCGGGGCGCTACCTGGGCCCGGCCTGGGCTGGCAGGAATCAATCCAAAAAGTCCTTGAGTTTTTTCGAACGGCTGGGGTGGCGCAGCTTGCGCAGGGCCTTGGCCTCGATCTGCCGGATGCGCTCGCGGGTCACCTCGAACTCATGGCCCACCTCTTCCAGGGTGCGGGGGCGGCCGTCCTCCAGGCCGAAGCGCAGGCGCAGAACCTTTTCCTCGCGGGGGGTCAGGGTGGACAGCACGCTGGAAAGCTGCTCCTTCAGCAGGGTATGGCTGGCGGCCTCGGCCGGAACGGGGGCGTCCTCATCCGGGATAAAATCGCCCAGGTGGCTGTCCTCCTCTTCGCCGATGGGCGTTTCCAGGCTCACGGGCTCCTGCGCGACCCGCATGATCTCGCGCACCTTTTCCACCGGCATTTCCAGCGCGTCGCTGATCTCATCGGCCGTGGGCTCGTGGCCGTTCTGGTGCAGCAGCTGGCTCGACACCTTTTTCACCTTGTTGATGGTCTCGACCATGTGCACCGGAATGCGGATGGTGCGAGCCTGGTCGGCAATGGCGCGGGTGATGGCCTGCCGGATCCACCATGTGGCATAGGTAGAAAACTTAAAGCCCTTTGTGTGGTCGAACTTTTCCACCGCCTTGATCAGGCCCAGGTTCCCCTCCTGAATCAAGTCCAGGAACTGCATCCCGCGGCCCACATACCGCTTGGCAATGGACACCACCAGCCGCAAGTTTGCCTCCGAAAGGCGCTGCTTTGCGCGCTCGCCCCGGCGGGCGGTGGTGTCCAGCCTGCCCAGCTCGGCCAGCTGTTCACGGGTGAGCGCGGCGCGGGCCTGCTCCATCTGCTCCTTGCGCTCCACCACCGAAAGCGCCTGGTCTGCCTCGATGCGGCAGATCTCGGGGAACTGGGCGGTGCGCTTTTCCTGCGCCTCGCCCCCGGCCAGAATGTCCAGCGCAAGCTGGATCTCCTCGTCGCTGCTCAGCAGGGGCACCCGGCCAATCTCTTTCAAATAGACCTTTACGGGGTCGTCGATGGCAACTCCTTCCGCCGACAGGGCGCTCTCGAACAAATCCACGCTCTCTTCGGTCAGGGTAAAGGTCTCGGCTTCGGGGTCGGGCTCCTCCACGATCTCAATGCCATGGCCCTCCATGGTTTCGTAGAGCTTGTCGATCTGCTCCACGTCAAACCCGCTCTCCTCGATGGCGTCGTTGATCTCCTTTGTGGTGAGCTTTCCGTTGCGCTTGCCGGTCTCGATGAGTTCGCGGATCACGTTTTTCTTTTCAGCCATAATGCTATACTTCCTCCTGATAGGTACTACTTTCCGGTCTCCCCTGCGGGGCTATGTTCAGGCCCAATGGGCAAAGGCGCGGGGGCGCTGTGCGCCCCGCGCCGCTCACTGCTTTTTTTCGCGCAGCCGCGCGAGATATTCTTCCAGCTCCTGTTCGCTCATGCGGCCGGCTTCCACGCTTTTGGGCACGCTCTGCTCAATGCGGTCCAGATACAGCTCCAGGTCCTTTTTGCCCAGCGCCACATCGTAATTGCGTGCCAAAAGCCGCGAGAGCAGGCTCACCGTATCCTCCGGCAGGCGGGTTGCCAGCACCGCCAGCTCGGGCGCCGCGCCCTCGTCGGCGCAGGCAAGCACGGCCCGGTAGGCGTCGGCCATATCCTGCATCAAAAAGCGCTCGGGCCCCACCCGCGCCCGGGCGGCGGGGATGAGCGACGGGTCCTTGATCAGGGCTGTAACAAGCTGCTGCTCGGCGCTGGCCACCCCCAAAGCCTTTTCGCCCCCGGGGGCGTTGTAGGGCAGCTTGATGTCCGCCCCGGCGCCCTGGCCCAGCAGCCCCTGCTGGCGCTGGCGCTCGGCCCTGCGCCGGCCGGCTTTCACCGCCGCGTCCAGCTGCGCCAGAACGGCGCTCTTGGCCACATCGGTCTCCTCGGCCAACCGGCCCGCATACACGTCCCGCTCAGTGGGCGTCACCTTGCCCGCCAGCAGCTTGATGGCGTCTTTGATGTATTCCACCCGGTCTGCCGGCCGGCCAAGGTCGTATTTTTCCCGCACCTTGGCAAGCTTGTACTCAATGGCATTGGCCGTGCCGTTCAGCAGGCTCTCAAACCGCTCTTTGCCGTACTTTTTGATGAATTCGTCCGGGTCCTTTGCGCCGGGGATGTTCAGCACCGAAACCTTGACCGGGCTCTCTGCAAAAAGCCCTAAGCTGCGGGCGGTGGCCTTTTGGCCCGCCTCGTCCGAATCGTAGCAGAGCACCACCTCGTCGGCATATTCGCCCAGCATGCGCACCTGGTCGGGGGTCAAAGCGGTGCCGCAGGCGGCCACCGCCGTGTTGAACCCTGCCTGGTGCAGGCTGATCACATCCATATAGCCCTCGCACAGGATATACCGGCGGCTGGGCTCTTTTTTGGCAATGTTCAGCGCGAACATCGCCTTGCTCTTTTTGTACACCAGCGTTTCCGGGCTGTTGATGTATTTGGGCTTTTCATCGCCCAGCACGCGCCCGCCAAAGGCGATCACGTTCCCCCGCAGATCAAAGATGGGGGTCATCACCCGGCCCCGGAAGGCGTCGTACACATTCCCCTTTTCGCTGCGCTTTACAATGCCGGAGGCCAGCATCTCCTCCTCGGAAAAGCCGAGGCCCCGCAAATGGCGGCGCATGGCCGAAAAGTCGTTGGGGGCGTACCCCAGCCCGAAGCGGCGGATGGTGGAATCGGACAGGCCGCGCCCCCGCCAATAAGCGCGGGCCGCTTTGGCTTCCTCGGTGTCGGCGTTGAGCTGCTCGTAAAAAAAGCGCGCCGCCGCCCGGTTGATCCCCAGCACCCGGCTGCGCAGCCGGCCCACCTTGTCGTCCTCTTCGGGCAGGGGCATGCCCGCCCGCCCGGCCAAAAGCTTCACCGCCTCCACATAGTCCAGGTTGCTGATCTTTTTGATGAAGGTGATCACGTCGCCCCCGGCCCCGCAGCCGAAGCAATAAAAGCTCTGGGTCTCGGGGTAAACCACAAACGAGGGCGTTTTCTCGCTGTGAAACGGGCACAGGCCGGTGTGGGTGCGGCCCCGGTGGCGCAGCTGCACATAGCTGCCCACCACGTCGGTGATGTCGTTGCGGCGCACCACCTCTTCCACATACTCGTGCGGGATCACGGCCCTGCCCCCCTTTCCGCCCGGCTGCTTTTGCCCGGCTTAAAGTACGTGCCACTTTTGGGGCACAAAAAAGTCCTCGAAGGTGCGGATGGCGAACTCGTCGCTCATGCCGCTGATATAGTCGGTCACAGCGCGGTCGGTGCCCTGCTGGTAGGCGATCTGCAAAAAGCCGTCCGGCAGAAGGTTCGGGTCAGACACAAAGCGCTCATACAGCTCTGCGATCACCTTTTCCACCTTTTGTTCCTCGCGCTTTGCCTGCTTGTCCACATACACGGTGGAATACATAAAATCGTGCAGCGCCTCGTACGCCTCGCCCACCTCGGGGCTGAACGCCAGGTCGGCGGGGGTGCTGTGCTCCACCAGGTCGGAGATAAGGGTGGTGATGCGCACGCCCTTGGTTGCGCCCAGCACCTGCACGATCTCTTTGGGCAGTGCGTCCGGGCGCAGCACGCCGGCGGTGATGGCGTCCTCAATGTCGTGGTTCATATAAGCGATGCGGTCTGCATAGCGCACCGCCCGCCCCTCCAGGGTGGCGGCCCACTTGCCGCGGGTGTGGCAGATAAAGCCGTTGCGCACCTCCCAGGTAAGGTTCAGGCCCTGAAAGTTCTTTTCCAGCTTGTCCACCACCCGCACGCTCTGCTGGTAGTGTTTAAAGCCGCCGGGGCACAAAGCGTTCAGCGCACGCTCGCCCGCGTGGCCGAAGGGCGTGTGCCCCAGATCGTGCCCCAGGGCAATGGCCTCGGTCAGGTCCTCGTTCAGGCGCAGCGCCCGGGCGATGGTGCGGGCGATCTGGTTCACCTCCAGCGTGTGGGTGAGCCGGGTGCGGTAGTGGTCGCCCTCGGGCGAAAGGAACACCTGCGTTTTTTGTTTCAGCCGCCGGAAGGACTTGCAGTGGATGATCCGGTCCCGGTCGCGCTGGTAGCAGGTGCGCAGGGGGCAGGCCTCCTCCGGCCGCAGGCGGCCCCGGCTGTTTTCGCTCAGGGCAGCGCCGGGCGCCAGCGTCATGCGCTCGATCTCCTGGGTGCGCTCGCGCACTGTGGGCATAACCTTCACCTCCTGGGTCAAACGGGCGCGCCCCGCGCACCGGCAGGGCATGCCCCAACAATAAGACTGCATAAGTATATACGATACATTGCCCCAAAACCCTTTGGATAAACTGTAAATTTTTTGCGAAGTCACAAGTTTTGCCGCGCCCGCCCCGGCAAGGGGGGCGAAACGCGGCGGCAAAGGTCAAAAAGGCGCGTAAAAGGGCGGCGAAACCCATGGCGCCGCCGCGCCGCGGGTCAGTTCGGCAAAGGCGGGCAGCAGCGGCGCCTCGGCCCCGGCGGGCAGGGTGGCGCGCAGGGTGACCAGCTGCCCGAACTCCGGCTCGGCCAGCTTTGCGCCGGCGTTCTGCAAAAGCAGCACCGCCCGCTCATACAGCGAATATTCCAGCTCCAGGCTCAGGGTAACACAGGCCCGCACCGTGACCACCCGGGCGGCGGCCAGCGCGCGGGCCGCGCTTTCGGTGTAGGCGCGCACCAGGCCCCCTGTGCCCAGCAGCGTGCCCCCAAAATAGCGGGTCACCACCACGATGCAGTCGGTAAGGCCCGCGTGCTGAATGGCCCCCAGCACCGGCAGGCCGGCCGTTTTGGCGGGCTCCCCGTCATCGGAATAGCGGGTACGGGCGCCCTCGCGCAGCACATAGGCGTACACGTTGTGGCTGGCCGTGCGGTTGGCGGCGCGCACGGTTTCCAAAAACGCCAGCGCCGCCTCTTCCCCGCCGGCAAAAGCCGCCCGGGCAATAAAGCGGCTGCGCTTTTCTTCCAGCTCGGCGGCCGCCTTCCCCTGGATGGTGCGGTAATCCTGCATGGGCGCTTCCTCCCCTTTTGTATAACCCTCTCCCCGCGCGGCGGCGCGCAGGGCGCTGAACACAACAAAAAAGGCGGTTTGAAATCAAACCGCCTTTTGGCTTTTGCGATGCTTACTTCTTCAGGCCGAAACGCTTGTTGAAGCGATCCACGCGTCCGCCGGTGTCGACCAGCTTCTGCTTGCCGGTGTAGAAGGGATGGCACTTGGAGCAAACCTCCACGCGGATCTCGGGCCGGGTGGAGCGGGTGTGGATGACCTCGCCGCAAGCGCAGGTGATGGTGCAGTCCACGTACTTGGGATGGATACCCTCTTTCATTACGGTTCACCTCTTTCTGGTTTATGACTACGGGGGCCATGCTTGATACATGTGCCCATCACAACCTTCATTGGAGGCTACCAGCACGCGCCATCCTGTGCGCATGGAGCAGCCGTCGGAACGATTGCCAAAATAGTATAGCACAAGCCCCCACCTGTGTCAAGGGCCACAGGCGCCCCCTTCTGCCGGTTCTTTTTGGGGGCTGCGCCCGGTTTCCGGCTCGCCCGCTTTACCGCACGGCCTCCTCTTTTTTGCGCCAGACCCGCAGGGCAAAAATCGCCGCGCACCCCAGGGCGAAGGCAATGCCCGCCGGGTAAGCAATGCTTTGCGGCAGCTTCAGCCCCTCGTCGGCCATAAGGATATAGGTGCTGCACACCGCCGACATAAATGCCGCGGGCACTGCGGCCAGCAGGCTCTGCGCCCTGCCGCAGCTGCTGCGCAGATAAACCGCCGCCGCCCACAGGGCGATCATGGCGAGGGTCTGGTTTGCCCAGGAAAAATAGCGCCAGACCACGTCGAAGTTGAGCTGGGTCAGCAGCGCGCCTGCCGCCAGCAGCGGCAGGGTGAGCAGCAGCCGCCTGCCGATCCTGCCCTGGTCAATGTGGAACCAGTCGGCCAGGGTCAGGCGCGCCGAGCGGAACGCGGTGTCCCCGCTGGTGATGGGGCAGGCCACCACCCCCACCACCGCCAGCGCGCCGCCCGCAACGCCCAGGAGCTTTGTGGAAATATTGTACACCACGCCGGACTGGCCCATCGCGGCCAGCGCCGCCTGCAGCCCGCCGGTGGAGCCGTAAAACGCCACGCCGGCCGCCGCCCAGATCAGGGCGATCACGCCCTCGGTGATCATGGCGCCGTAAAACACCCGGCGGCCGTCCTTTTCCCGTTTCAGGCAGCGCGCCATCATGGGCGACTGGGTGGCGTGAAAGCCCGACACTGCGCCGCAGGCCACGGTGATGAACATGTAGGGCCAGATGGGCTTTCCCGCGGGGTGCAGGTTCGCCAGCACCAGCTCCGGGAGCTGGTATCCCTGCAGCAGAATGCCCCCGCCGATGCCCAGCACCATCACAATGAGCACAATGCCGAACACCGGGTAGATCCTGCCGATGAGCTTGTCGATGGGCAGCAGGGTCGCCAACAGATAATACAGCAGGATCACCGCCACCCAAAAGGGCGCGCTCAGCGCTTCGGGCGTAAGCATGGCAAGAAGCGCCGCGGGGCTGGTAACGAACACCGTGCCCACCAGCACCAGCAGCACCACCGAAAACACCCGCATCACCTGTTTCATGCCGCCGCCCAGGTATTTGCCCACAATCTCAGACACCGACGCCCCGCCCATGCGGCAGGAAATCATGCCGGTGCAGTAATCGTGCACCGCGCCGCCCAAAATGCTGCCGAACACAATCCACAAAAACACCACCGGCCCGAACACCGCACCCATCAGCGCGCCGAAAATCGGGCCGGTGCCCGCGATGTTCAGCAGCTGGATCAGGAACACCTTCCAGGTGGGCATCGCCACAAAATCCACCCCATCGGCCAGCGCCACGGCGGGCGTGGGCCGGTCGTCCGGGCCAAAAATGTGCTCCACCAGCCTGCTGTACACAAGGTAGCCCGCCAGCAGCAGGGCCAGGGCCGCAAAAAAGGTAATCACGGCCGCTCACCTCCCCTGCCGGTGTCGGCGCAAAGGCCGCGGGCCGCATGTTTGTTTCGGTTCATTCTCCTTCTCTCCTTTTTGTGCCCGGTCCGCAGCGCCGGGCGTGTGGAAAAGGGCGGTGTGCGCCGGGGCAAACCGCCCTTTTCCCTTATCTAAAACTATACCAGCTTCCGCGCCCCTTCATTTTCATTTTTTCGTCAATTTTGGCGGCAACTTCCCCACGCCCACGCCCGGAACCGCTATAATTTTATCTAGTTTAGGAAGGAGGCCATGCTATGCACAAGCCACGGATACTTTGCACCCTGGCCGCGCTTTTGATCCTGTGCGCCGCGCTGGCGCTGCCTGTCTCAGCCGGGCAGCCGGGCGGCATGGAAGCGCCGGAGGATCTGGCGCAAAAGAGCGTGGGCGTTGTAACCGGCGCCATTTACGACCAGGTGCTCACCGCCCGCGTGCCCGACGCCAGGGTAAACTATTTCAACAACCACACCGACGAGGTCGCCGCCCTTTTGGCGGGCAAGATCGACGCCCTTGTCACCGACGAACCCATGGCCCGCTACATCGTTTCCCAGTCGCCCGGGCTGCGCATCCTACCTGAAATGTTCCAGCAGGACAGCTACGCCTTCGCCTTTCCGCAGGACCGCGCGGCCCTGCGGGACGAGGTAAACGGCGCGCTGGAACAGCTGCGGGCAGACGGCACGCTGCAGCAGATCGACGCCCGCTGGTTCGGCGCCGACGAGGCCGCCAAGGTGCTGCCGCAGTTTGACCTTCCGGCTGAAAGGGGCACGCTGCGCTTTGCTACGGTTGCCACCTCCGCCCCCTTCTCTTATTTAAAGGACGGGCAGATCGTGGGGTACGACATCGAGATCGCCATGCGCGTGTGCCGCGAACTGGGCTACGCGCTCGAAATCACCGACATGGATTTTGGCGGCATCATTCCCGGCATCAACGCCGGCAAGTACGACATGGCGGGCGCCTGCATCACCGTGACCGAGGAGCGCAAGCAGTCGGTGCTGTTCTCGGACCCCGATTATACGGGCGGCATTGCCGCCGTGGTGCGCGATGAAGCGGCGGCGGGCGCCGCCGGCCTGCCCGCGCTGGACGAGCTGAACGGCAAAAAGCTTGGGGTGAACACCGGCTCGGTGTTCGACCAGGTCATCCTGGCGCGCCTGCCGGACGCACAGGTGAACTACTTCAACAACCTGCCCGACGAAACCGCCGCCCTGCTGGCCGGAAAGATCGACGCGGTGGTCACCGACCAGCCCATGGCCCGCTATGTGGTAAGCCAGAACGAAGGGCTTGCCATCCTGCCCGAGATGTTCCGGGAGGACAGCTATGCCTTTGCCTTCCCCCTCGATCACACCGGGCTTCAGGCCCAGGTGAACGAAGCGCTGGCAAAGCTGCAGGCCGACGGCGTTCTGGCCCAGGCCGATGAAAAGTGGTTCGGCGGCAACGAGGCGGCCCAGGTGCTGCCCGAACTCGAGCTGTCCGGCGAAAACGGCACTCTGCGGTTTGCCACCACCGGCTCCTCCGCCCCTTTCTCCTTTATGAAGGACGGGCAGGTGGTGGGCTACGATGTGGAGCTTGCCCTGCGCATCTGCGCCGAGCTGGGGTACAAGCTGGAGATCGCAACCATGGATTTCGGCGGCATCATCCCCGGGCTCACCTCCGGCAAATACGATATGGCGGGCGCCTGCATCACCGTGACCGAGGAGCGCAAGGGCTCGGTGCTCTTTTCCGACCCGGACTACACCGGCGGCATCGTGGCCATTGTGCGCGCGGGCGGCGGCGCCGCCTCCGCCGGCCTGTGGCAGCGCATCCAGAGCGGTTTTTACAAGACCTTCCTTTTGGAAAACCGCTGGCAGCTCTTTGTGCAGGGGCTGGGGGTCACCATCCTCATCTCGCTGCTCTCCGCTGTGTTCGGCACAGTGCTGGGCTTTGGGGTCTGCATGGCCCGCCGCTCCCGGCACAGGTGGGCCAGCGCCCCCGCCCGCGTTTTTGTGCGGCTGGTGCAGGGCGTGCCCGTGCTGGTGTTTTTAATGATCTTGTTCTACCTGGTCTTTACCGGGGTCGACAACGGCATCGTGGTGGCTGTGGCGGGCTTCTCCATCAACTTTGCCGCCTATGTGTCCGAGATGATGCGCACCGCCATCGATACGGTGGACCCCGGCCAGCTGGAGGCCGCGGCGGCGCTGGGCTTTAACCGTGTGCGCTCCTTCTGCAAGATCACCGCGCCCCAGGCCATCCGCTATATCCTGCCGGTCTACCGGGGCGAGTTCATCTCGATGGTCAAAATGACCTCCATCGTGGGCTACATCACCATCCAGGACCTGACCCGCATGAGCGACATCGTGCGCGGCCTCACCTACGACGCGTTCTTCTCGCTCATCTCCACCGCCGTCATCTACTTCGCCCTGGCAAACCTGCTAGCCGCAGCCCTGTCGCTGCTGGAGGCCAGGGTCGATCCCAAACAGAGAAAACGCAAAGTGAAAGGGGTGGTAATGCAATGATCACCGTAAAGCATCTGTGCAAATCATTCGGGGCCGTGACCCCCCTCAAGGACGTGAACGCCGAGATCGAAAAGGGCGAGGTCATCTCGGTGATCGGGCCCTCCGGCACCGGCAAATCCACCTTTTTGCGCTGCCTCAACCTGCTGGAAACCCCCACCTCCGGCGAGATCGTGATCGACGGCCAGAACCTGCTGGACAAGGGCACCGACGTGTACAAGCTGCGGCAGAAAATGGGCATGGTGTTCCAGTCGTTCAATCTGTTCTCCCAGCTTATGATCATCGAGAACCTAATGCTGGCCCCGGTGGACCTGCTGGGCAAAACCCGGCAGCAGGCCTACGACCGCGGCATGGAGCTGCTGGAGCTGGTGGGCCTGAAGGACAAGGCCCTCGCCTACCCGGACGAACTCTCCGGCGGTCAGAAACAGCGGGTGGCCATTGCCCGCACCCTGGCCATGGACCCGGAGATCGTTCTGTTCGACGAACCCACCAGTGCGCTGGATCCAACCATGGTGTCGGAGGTGCTGGGCGTGATCCGCAGGCTTGCCCAGCAGGGCATGACCATGATGATTGTAACCCACGAGATGAAATTCGCCCGCGACGTGTCCACCCGCGTTTTTTACATGGACGAGGGCGTAATCTACGAGCAGGGCACGCCTGAGCAGGTGTTCGACCACCCTCAAAAAGAGCGCACCCGCGCCTTTATCCAAAAGGTGCGCACCTACTCGTTCCAGGTCGAGAGCCGCAGCTTCGACTTCTATGCCCTCACCGCCGGCCTCGAGGCCTTCGCCCGCAGGTATCTTCTCACCCCCAGGCAGGCAAACGCCCTGCAGCTGGCCGCCGAGGAGCTGCTGGTGAACAAGCTGCTGCCCGCCATTGCGGGCGAGCCAAGGCTCACCCTCACGGCCGGCTACTCCGAGCAGACGGGCGCGGTGGAGCTCACCTTTGCCTGGCCCTCGCCCGGCCCGGCACCGGACCCCATGGCCGGAAGCGGCGAGGATGATTTTTCCCTTCTGCTGCTGAAAAAGCTGCTGAAAACGCACGAGCTCACCTGGAACGGCACGGCAAACCTTCTGCGGGCCGAGCTGTGAGCCCGGCGCCCCCTGCAAACCGCTGACACAACAAAAAACCGCACCCCCGGTCACAGGATCCGGGGGTGCGGTTTTTGTTGCTTTAAGCCCGCCAGCAGCAGCGCATTCGGGCGCGGGGCGGCCTTTTACGCCAGCACCTGCAGCGCAAACATGGCCAGGAACAGGGCCGTCAGGCCGTACATCCAGGGGTTCACCATCGCCGCCCGTTTGCGGCAGATCATCACCGCCACATACGCGATGCACCCCAGGGCAATGCCGTCGGTGATGGAAAAGGTAAAGGGCATGCCCACGATCATCAAAAAGCAGGGCAGCGAGATCTCCACGTGCTTCCAGGTGATCTGGGAAATGCCGGACATCATCATCATGCCCACAATGATCACCGCGGCGGCCGTGGCCGCGCCGGGGATCGCCCCCGCCAGCGGGGCAAAGGGAAGCGCCAGCAGGAAAAGCAGCCCGGTCACAACGGGGCACAGGCCCGTGCGCGCCCCCTCGTGCACCCCCACGGCCGATTCCGCCATGGTGGTCACGTTGGTGACCCCCAGCAGCGCGCCCGCGCAGGTGGCGGCGGCGTCCGCCATCATGGCGCGTCCCTCGCCGGGGAAGCTGCCGGTATTGTCAGTGAGCTTGGCGTCGCCCGCCACCCCCAAAAGGGTACCCACCGTGTCAAAACAGTCGGTGAACACCAGGCTCAGCAGCGCGGACGCCAGCGGCAGCACACCCTGGCTCAAAAGCCCGCCGAAATCCAGTTGGAACACCACGGGCGCCAGATCCACCGCCGCGGTAACATGCCCGGGCAGCACGGTCACCCCAAAGGGCACCCCCGCCGCCGCCACGGCAACGATGCCGATGATCATCGCCCCCGGCACCTTGTGCAGCAGCAGCGCCGCGGTAAAGAACACCCCCGCCAGCGCCAGCAGCGGGCCGGGGGAGACCAGCCTGCCAATGTCCAGCAGGTTGTTGTCGGCTGTAACGATGCCCGCGCTGATCAGGCCGGACAGGGTGATCAGCAGCCCCACCCCGGCAGACAGCGCGAATTTCAGCGGCATGGGAATGGCGTCCAGCAGCTTTTCGCGCAGCGGCAGAACGGTCAGCGCCAGGAACAGCAGGCCGGAGATAAAAACGATCGCCAGGGCCTGCTGCCAGGTGTAGCCGTAGCGGGCGCACAGGGTGTAGACCAAAAAGGTGTTGAAGCCAAGGCCCGGCGCCTGGGCAAAGGGCACGTTGGCAAAAAGGCCGGTCAGCACGCTGCCCAGCGCCGCGGCAATGCAGGTGGCGGCCATCACCGCGCCGTAGTCCATGCCCGCCTGCTCGAGCGTGGCGGGAATTACCACGATCAGGTAAGCCATGGCAAAAAAGTTGGTGGCGCCCCCAACGATCTCCTTCGAGAGGGTGGAGCCGCGTTCCCGGATGTGAAAATACCGATCCAACGAATTCATCTTCCCGCCTCCTTACAGCGCCGACAGCACGTACATGGCCACGAACACGCCCGCCAGCGCATAGGTAAGCACGGGCACCCGCCTGCCCTTGCCGCTCACCAGCTGGATGGCAGCATAGGAGATAAAGCCCACGCCGATGCCGTCCGCCACCGAGTAGCTGAAGGGGATCATGATCATGGTCAAAAAGCACGGCAGCGCGATCTCCAGGCTGTGCCAGTAGATGTTGGTGGCATTGCCGATCATCAGCATGCCGATCAGGATCAGGGAGGGCGCGGTGGCCGCACTGGGAACAACGCCCGCAATGGGCGCCACCAAAATCGCTGCCAAAAACAGCAGCCCCACAAACACCGAGTGTAGCCCTGTGCGCGCGCCCTCCGACACGCCGGTGGAGCACTCCACCGGCGGGATCAGCGCCGGGGCCCCCAGGCATGCGCCCGCGCAGGTACCCAGGGCCGAAAGAGTCAGCGCGCGGCCGTTTTCGCCAATGCCGCCGTCCGCCTGCAGCAGGCCCCCCGCGCCGGCGATGCTGATCACCGAGCCCAGGGTGTCAAAGCACAGGCAGATCGTAAAGGTCGTCACCGCCGTGACCAGGGGCAGCACCCCCAGCGACAGCACGCCGCCGAAATCCAGCTTCAAAAGGGTAGGGGCCAGCGAAAACCCCGCCGCTGCCTGCTGCGGCAGGGCGCTCACCCCGCAGGGCAGCCCCAGCAGGGTCACGGCGGCAATGCCAATGAGCATGGCGCCCTTCACCTTCCAGGCCATCAGCACCCCGGTCACCAGCAGCCCCAGCAAGGCCAGCAGCACCGCCGGGTCGGCCAGATCGCCCAGCAAAAGGGCCCCGCCCTGCGCGGTCACGATGCCCGCGTTGAGCAGGCCGATCAGGGCGATGAACATGCCCAGGCCCGCGCTGATCGCGTTTTTCATGGAGGGCGGGATGCAGGCCACCATTTTATCGCGCAGCGGCGTGAGGGCAACCACCAGGAACAGCGCGCCCGAAATAAATACCACCGCCAGCCCCTGCTGCCAGGTGTAGCCCATGGTAAGGCAGAGCGTATAGGTAAAAAAAGCGTTCAGCCCCACGCCGGGGGTCAGGATGAAGGGCAGGTTGAACGCGCCGGTCAAAAAGCAGCCCAGCGCAGCCGAAACACAGGTGGCAATGAGCACGGCCGTATAGTCCATGCCAGTCTGCACCAGATACCCCGGCGTTACAAAAATAATGTAAGCGATGGCGAAAAAGGTAGTAAGCGCCCCCACCAGCTCCCGCCGCACCGTGCTGCCGCGCACCGAGAAATGAAAGAGCCTGTCGAGTGCCTGTGTCATGTAACACGTCTCCTCTCTTTTACACAGTGGTGAGGTCCAGCTCCACCTCGCTCTGGCGGATCACAAAATCGGTGCGGGCCGCCGTCACCGCCCGGCAGTAGAGCAGCGTTTTGCGCAGCTTCTCCACTGTCTCCTCGATCCCCACCCGTATCTCGGGGTCGTCGGCCACGGCCGTCACCACCACCCGGTCGGCCAGCAGCTCCACCCGCCGGATCGAGCGGTGCTTTTTGAACTCAAAGCGGTCCTTTGCATGCACCATGTGCTCAGGGTCGTAAAGGAAGCTGAAATTGCGGTCAAAGGCAATGTCCAGCTCATCGGCCAGCCGCAGCAGCGCCGCCAGGTATGGCAGGCACACCGCCCTTTCCGGCAGCACCTCCAGGGGGCAGGGGTAGCCCGCCGGGTCCCACAGGTCGGCCTTGCGGTGGCCCCGGCAGGTCTGGATGATCGCCCGGGCGTACCGCTCGTTGGGGATATCGAAGACCTCCCAATACTTGCGCAGGTAGCAGCCCGAAAACTCCTGGTGGTTCGCGCGCACCACCTTTTGGCGCTTTTCCACCGTGTCGGGCAGGGCTTCGCCCGGGCAGACCAGCGGGAGGAACTCCTCAAAGTCCCGCCCGGACACCCCAAGCCCCACGTCGTGGAACATGGCGCTCATCAGCAGCACATACAGTTCGTCGGCCGAAAGCCGGTCGATCTGCTTTGCGATCAGCGCGTTGCAGTAGTCCACCACCTCCAGCGCGTGGAGCGCCGTGTGGTCGGTAAAATCCGGGAAAATGCCCTCGTAGCGCAGCAGCATCTGCTGCGACACCACCACGCAGTTGCGGTAGCGGGCGTGAAGGTCCGCATCCAGGCCCGCAAGCCTTCGCTCCACCATGTAGTCGGTCTCGGTCAAAGCGCCCTCCCCCTTGTGTTCAGCCGGCCAGCTGCGCCAGATAGGCGTCGGTCGGCATTGTTTGTTCCACCGCCGCCGTTGCACCGGGCTTGATGATAAACTCTGTCAGGCCGTATTCCGTGCCGTTGTCGGCCCAGTCGTAGGTGTAGCCTAGGCGGGTCCAGGGGTAACCGCCCTCGCCGTAAGAGGCGGCCTCGTTCCGGGCAAACCAGCCTCGGAACCAATCGTCCCCCGAGAGGGTGCTCATTTCGCCGCTGGTGATGTCCGGGTCATAGGCCGGGCGCACAAGCTCCCCGGGGTCCACCCACAGCAGCGTCACACTGTCATAATCCGTGGCCGGCGGCAGGCCGATCAGCTGGCACAGGCGCAGGTGCCAATCGGTGACGCCCTGGGAATTCTGGCCGTACCAGGCCTTCAGCTCAGCGCCGGAAAAGACCCACACGGCCTCCTCGCCGATGGTCACGGTCCGGCCGGCCGGGTACGCGTCCGGCGTATCGTTCCAGGTGGCGACCAGCACCCTGTCGCCGGCATCATTCCAGATCGCGTAGGGGTTATCCCGGGTGAAAGAGGTTTTGAGGGGAAGCACCTCCTCCGGCTCCACCGTGCGCGCGTCGGCCAGCGCCGCATCGTAAAGGATCGGGGCCGTGCTGATGAGCAGGCTGATCCCCTCCTCGGTGCTGAACCCAACCTGCGCGCCCAGAACCGCACACAAATCGCTGATCACATACGCCGGTTCGCCGCCGATCACATACCCCCGCAGAAAGATCTCGCGGCCGTCCAGGAACACGGCGGCGGTGGCGGGCTCGGCCGGGGCGGGGCCCGCGGGCGGCGTCAGTTCATCACCGGTGCCCCCGTAGGCCTCGCCGGTGGTAATGTGCAGGGTGTTTTTCTGCTCATCCCAGTCAAAGGTAAACTGCGCGGGCGTGCCGTCCAGCAGGGCCGCCACCATGCCCAGGGTGGGGTAAAAATAAGATTTTCCAAAGCCGGCCTCGCTCTCGGGCACCGCATAGAACCAATGCTCTTTATCGGCGCCGTCCACCCGCAGCACCTGGCCGGTGTACAGCGTGGTTTCCACAGCGCTGGCCGGGGGCTGCAGGTCCATCTGCAGGGGCAGCGGGCAGAAATAATCCGCCTGGCCGAAGGCATTGGGGCCGATCTGCCCCTCGCCGCCGCCGCCCCAGCACCACACGGTGCCGTCGGTTTTCAGCGCAGCGGTGTGGCTGAAGCCGCAGGCGATCTGGGCCACGCCGTCCATCACCTTCACAGGGGCGGCTGCGTCCTCCAGCTGCCCGTTGCCCAGCTGCCCCTTTTCGCCGCAGCCCCACATCCACAGCGAGCCGTTTTCGTCCACAGCGGCGCAGTAGCCAACGCCGCAGCCGGCCTGCACGGCCTTTGCCTCCAGCGCAATGGTGCCCCGGCGGCTGGGCAGGCCATACCGCTCGCCGTTGGATTCTCCCAGGCCCTGCCCGTGGTCGTTGAGGCCGTAGTAGAACAGGGTGCCGTCCGTCTGCACCGAGAGCAGCTGGCCATAGTTATAGCTTGTTTGAATCAGCGAGAATTCCTTATTCTCAACGGGTTTGTGGTAACGGGCCGCTTGGGCGGGGTCGTTCGTTTTGATGGGGGGCCACAGGAAAAGCGTGCCGTCCGCCCGGATGGCACTGGCGGAGTCGTACCCCGCGGCGCAGCTCACCACATCGTCCAGCAGCCGGATCAGCCCTTCGTCGTCGTCCTGCCACTGGCCGTTTTCGTCCAGGATCAGCCCGCCCGTGCTCCACAGTGAGCCGTCGGTCTTGACGATCAGGGTGCAGCAGGGCCCCGCAGCGGCCTGGCTCACGCCGTCCATCAGTTTGACCGGGGTGGTCTGCACGGGCATTTCCCGGTCGCCCAGATAATATGTAGCATCGCCGGGCGTGTCCAGCAGGCGGCCGCTCTGGCACAGCCCCCAGCCCCACAGCGAGCCGTCGGCCTTTACCGCCACCGTATGCTGCCCGCCGCAGGCCACCTGCACCACGCCCTCCAGCACCTTTACCGGCACGCCGGAATCGGCCTGGGTGCCGTCGCCCAGCTGCCCGGCCTGGTTGCAGCCCCAAGCCCACAGCGTACCCTGCGCGTCCAGATAAAAGGTGGAATCCTGGCCGGCGGCCACCATGGGCGCGGTGGCCAGCGCCGTGGGCTCCTGCGCCCCGTGCAGGTCTGCGGGGGCGGGCGTGCTCTGCGGCCCCACCGCCGGCCTGGCTGCATTGGCGCGCCAAACGGCAAACAAAATGCCTCCCAGGCAGGCCAGCACCAAAACCAGAGCGAGCACAGCCAGCCAGCGCCTTTTTTTACTGTCTTTTTCCACAAGATCCTCCTTTTGATCCGCCGCGCAAGCCGGCGCGGGCCCCTTCCCTGTCAGGAAATGCTTTTGCGAAGTGTAAGAATATTTTTTCCGTTTTCATAGCGGTAATCCACCGCGTCCATGGACTTTTTCACCATCAGGATGCCCAGGCCCCCGATCTGCCGCTCCTCGGCGGAGAGGGTGGTGTCCGCATCCGGCTTTGCCAGCGGGTCAAAGGGCTTGCCGCTGTCCAAAAACTGAACGGTCACCTGCAGGGGGTCGCCCCCCACCGCGCAGCGCACGGTCGCCTCGCCCACCTCGGGGTGGTAAGCGTAGTGGGCGATGTTCACGTAGATCTCCTCCACCGCCACCGAGATCTGCAGCATGGCCTTGGGGGAACAGCCCGCCGCCTGCAGCTCCTGTTCAATAAAGGCCTGCACCTGCTCCAGGTTTTCCAGCGTTGCCGCCACGGTCTTTTCTCTCACGCCTGTTCCCCCCTTTTCACCCGGTAATAAAGGCCCAGCATGGTAATGTCGTCAAACTGGGGCGCCGTGCCCACAAAGGCGTCGATGTCGGCCTTTACGGCGGGCAGAAGCGCTTCGGGCGCGGCCTCCCGGTGGGCGTTCAGCACATTTTGCAGCCGCTCCTCGCCATACAGCTCGTCCCGGGCGTCGGTGGCCTCGGTCACGCCGTCGGTGTAT
This sequence comes from Oscillospiraceae bacterium, assembly GCA_022835495.1. Lineage (NCBI taxonomy): Bacteria > Bacillati > Bacillota > Clostridia > Eubacteriales > Oscillospiraceae > Oscillospiraceae bacterium. The sequence continues at coordinate 1,312,216 of BQOK01000001.1, read as the reverse complement.
AAGTACAGCGCGTCGCCGGGCGCAAGATCCAGCTCCGCCTGGCGGTAGCGCATGCCCTCCATGCCGGCCAGCACAAAGCCGGGCCGGGCGTGCAGGTACTCGTAGCCACCGCCGCCCCGGCGCAGCAGCGGCGGGTTGTGGCCCGCGTTGACATAGGCCATGTGGCCGGTGGAAATTTGCAGTATGCCCATCCAGGCGGTCACAAAAAGGCCCTCCTCGTTCGCCTCGCAGAGCTTGGCGTTCACCTGGGTGAACACCTCGGCGGGGGTGGTGCCCAGCTGGGCGTGGTCCTTGATCAGGGTCTTTGCGATCACCATAAACAGCGCCGCGGGCACCCCCTTGCCAGACACGTCGGCAATGACCACGGCCAGGTGGTCGTCGTCCACCAAAAAGAAATCGTAAAAATCGCCGCCCACCTCTTTTGCGGGCTGCATGGTGGCGTAGATATCAAACTCGTCCCGGGTGGGGAACGCGGGGAAGATGCAGGGCAGCATGCTGGCCTGGATGTGGGTCGCAACGCCCAGCTCGGCGCCGATCCGCTCCTTCTCCGCCGTGACGGCCTGCAGGTTGCGCATGTAATCGGTGATGTCCCGCATCATGGAATTGCACGAGCGCGCCAGCAGCGCAATCTCGTCGCCGGTGTCGATCTCGGTAAAGCGGGGCTGCGGGATCTCCTCCGAGCCCTCGGGCCGGGCCGCAAACTCCCGCACATTGTCCGACAGGCGCTCCAGCGGGTCCACGATGTTGCGCTCCACATACCACAAAAACACAATGGCCACGGCAAAGATCACATTGATGGCAAGCCCCACCGTAAAATACACGTGGCTCCAGTGCTCCAGCGCGTCGGCGCCCGTTTGGGCGCTGTTGGCGGTCACCGCCACAAAGGCGATAAAGATGACCGCCAGCATCAAAAAGCCGATGGTCACCTTGGTCTTGATGGTGATCTTGACCTTCTGACCGCCGCGTTTTTGTTCGGCGGGGGTGAAGTTGAAGGGTTTTACCGTCCAGGCAAGGGTCAGCAGCACGCTGGCCGCCAGCAAAACCGCCGCCGTTCTGCTGTCCACCGGGCTGCCCCGCAAAAGCGACAGCAAAAACCACCCCAGCCCCAGCGCCGCCGCAGCGGCCAGCAGCAGATCAAAGGCCCAATAGCCGCCCTCTTTTCTTTTGTGGGCGGCCGGCACGCGGTAATCGGGGCGGAACCGTTCAAGAAAGATCAGCACGGGCACGCCCAGCAGCACGGTAAAATCGAAGTTGTTGAAGAACAGCAGCGCGTACGAGCTGCCGCTGGCAGAAAAGCCCGCGGTCTCGAAAATAAAGCTCAGCATTCCCGTGACCACCAGCGAGTCCAGCAGCATCACGCAGATGTATTTCAAAATTTTGCGCACGCTGCCCAGCGTGGGGTACAAATCATCCTCCTGCACGGCCACGGAATACCACAGCTTATACGGCAGGTAGGCGTACAAAAAATTCGCAATGAACCCCGTGGTGCAGATAAACGCGTTGCTGCCGGACACCATGTCCGAGATCAGGTTGCCGATGGCGATGCCCCCCGCCGCAAAGGGGCCCCAGATCAGGCCCAACACCGGGGGGATCATGTTGGCCGGGCGGATCTCGGTGATGCCGGGCATCAGGTTGAGCAGCTGGCGGAACGGCAGAGCCACCGCGAAAAAGATCACGGCGGAAAGCACCAGCCGCACCCAGTTTTTGCGCTCGCGCAGCGAGCGGGCAAAGGTATCCACAGTTCTGGCCTCCTTACAGCACGATATGAAGATTGTTGAACCCGATCACGCGCTTGTAGCTGAACTCTTTCGCCACCTTTTTCACCAGATAAATGCCCAGGCCGCCGATGTCCCGCTCCTCCGCGCTGGAGGTCACGTCGGCGTCCACCTTTGCGGTGGGGTCAAACTGGATGGCGTCGTCGCGGATGTTCAGCAGCACGTTCTCCCCCGCCACGATGCGGATGTCGATGTAGTGTTCCCTGCCGTCCCGGAAGCCGTAATGAATGATGTTGACCGCGATCTCCTCCAGGCACAAAAGGATGTAATACTGTTTTTTTTCATCGATGCCGTTGCGCCGGCAAAAAGCCTGGATCTCCTCGTTGATGGCCACGATGTTGGCCTCATCGTTGAGGATCAGCGTCTGATACACCTTTTCCGGCGGCGTGTCCATACCGCCCAGCCGCAGCAGGTTGCCCCGCGCGGTGAGCACCATAAGGGCGAGGGTCAGCAGCTCGGCCAGCGCCAGCGCCAGCCACACGCCTGTCACCCCCATCCCCAGCCCATAGGTAAGGGCATAGATCAGCACCACGGGCAGCGCCAGATTGTCCAGCGCCGTAAAGACCAGCGAAAGCCACGCCCTGCCCGTGGCCCGGTAAACGCTGTTCAAAAACGCCACCGCGCCGGAAAACAGGCACGCCGCGCCGATCGTGCGCACCGCGCCCGTGACCTCCAGGCTGAACAGCCGTGAAAACAGCGGTGCCAGCAGCCACAGCCCGGCGCACAGCGCGGCCACCCCCGCCAGCAAAAAACGCCCGGCGGTCTTCGCGGTCAGCCGGATGCTGTTTTGATCCCGCTCGCCGTAATAAACGCTGAACATGGGCTGTGCGGAATCGTTGATGCTGTCGTACACCGCGTAGATAAAGGTGATGACGTACTTCACCACACCGTAGGCGGCAATGCCCGCCGCGCCGCCCACGGCCAGCAGGATGTTGTTGATCACGACTGTGAGAATGGTCTGGGTTAAAAAGATCATGCTGCCCGCAAAGCCGGGCTGCGCGATCTCACGGATGCAGGCACAGAAGGGTACCCGCTGGAATTTAAGGGTCGATTTTCCAAAGAAGAAATAGCCCAGATACACCAGCGCGCAGAGCGTGTTTGAAAGCACGGTGGCCAGTGCAATGCACCAAACGGGCAGCCGCAGCACACCGATGAAAAGCCCCAGCAGCGCCAGATTCGACAGGATGGAAACCAGCGTGCCCGCCATCGCCAGCTTGGGCTGGTTGTCGTTGCGCAGAATCACGTTCAGCACGCCGCACAGCAGCACGCCGGGCATGCCCAAAAACAGGATGCGCAGATACCCGCCGGCCAGCGCCTGCTGCGCCGCTGTTTTTGCGCCCAGCACCGGCAGCAGCAGGCCGGCCCCCAGCCCGCCCAGCACCGCGGCGGCCACCCCCAGCACCACAGTGCCGGTCACCGCGGCAGTGAACAGCCCGCCGGCCTCCCTGCGGTCGCCCCTGCCCTGGCGGATGGAGATGGCAATGCCGCCCCCCACGCCGAAAAAGTAGGTGATGATGCTGGAAAAGATGACCACGGGCAGGGCGAGGCCCACCACATAGCTGCCGCCGTTTCCAAAAAACAGGCCCGCGAACAAAATGTTGAGCAGGTTCATCACCGCGATGCTCATGGTGGAAATCGCGGTGGGAATGAAGAACTTGCGGTAGGTGCCCCGCACGATGCCGTCGTATGTCACTGTTAATCCACCCTTCCGGCGCCCGGCTGCCGGCAAAACACCGTTTGCCGAAGGCGCTCCTCCTGCGGATGCAGGTTAAACGTGTCTGCGTTAAAATCGAAATGGTTGAGCTCCATCCAGCGTGCCAGCAGCGCCTGCTCGGCCCGCGCTCCGCCCAGCGCCTGATCCATACCGAAAAGGTAGGTGCGGCTGGGCAGGCTGCCCCGGTGGTCCCGCAGGTACATGGCCGCCAGCAGCATCTCAGAAAAAACTGGGTCGATCATGTCGTAGGTCAGGCTGTCGGCCTCCCGGTCGTAAAAATTCAGCGGAAAGCCCTCGGCCAACAGGACCAGCTCCTTGCCCCCGGCAAAGCGGTAGCAGTCGGTCTGGGCGCACCGCACCCGCTCCGCCTGCTGCAGCGCGCCAAAAATTTCCTTGAATTCCTCCTGCTTTGACGAGGAGCTCGCCAGGTAGATGCGCCGCGCCCCGCCCTGCAAAAACGCTTGCAGCATCTGCATGGAAAACGAAGGCTTGCCCACGTTGCCCAGCACCAGCATCCCCTCGCGGAACACGCCGTTCCATGCAAGGCAGCCTTCCTGGCAGGCCGTGCGCTGCACCGCCTCGTCCGTATCGCGGGCGAACAGCCGCACCTGATAAGGCCGCAGGCTTCCGGCCACGCTTCTCCCAATAATGCCGTAACCCAGCAGCAACACATCGTGAAAATCAACGAATTCGTCAATGGCATGCAGCATCCGGCGCAGCTCGTCCACCACCCGGTTGGCCACAAAATACGCTTCAATGCGCGTTTTGTAGGCCGAGCGCGCCACACTGGCCACCGGATAGGCCAGCCCCTCCCGGCAGGAGGCCCGGGTGCCCGCGGTGGTCTGTTCAACAGCGCCCACCACCGCCTCCCGCCAGCCGGGCAGTGCAAGAAATTTTTCCAACACGGGGTAATGGTAGCCCCCATCCTCCAGGATCAGCACCCGCTTGCCCTCGCTCACCCAGCGCTGTATCTCATTTTCCAGCGCCAGCGCGATCATGCGCCGCACCGCGCCCGGAAAATCCGGTCCCACGTTTTCCAGGGGCGTTCCGCTGCGCAGGAGCTGGTACCCCTGTGGCCGGCGCACGCCGTGGTACACCGGGCAGCCCGGCGCAGCCGGCACGCCCCGGTCGTTGTACGGCACCGCGATCAGCACCGCGTCGTGAAACACGCGCCGCAGCTGCTGATTAAAGTAGAACGAATTTTCCATGCAGTGGTTGATGTGAAGCACCACCGTGTCGTCGGCGCGCCCGCACTCGGAAATCAACGCTTCCAGCAAGGGCATCGTAGGCCGGTCCATTCTGTTTTCCCCCTCTGCTCCACATTTTGCCCCGGCCGGGCCGCCGGGCATAGGGCCAAAAACGGCCGTTGGCTGTTTTGGGTCACTCGATGGTCAAAATATCCGTAAAACCGGTGACCTCAAACACCTCCATAATGGTGTCGCACACATTTTTGATGACCATTTTCCCCTGTTTGTTCATCTGCTTTTGGGCCGCCAAAATCACCCGCAGCCCCGCAGACGACAGGTAAGCCAGCTGCTGCATGTCCAGCGTCAGGCTGGTCACGCCCGCAAGGCACTCTTTCAGTTCTGCTTCCAGCTGGGGTGCGGTCGTGGTGTCAAGGCGCCCTTCAAGGGCCAGGGTCAGGCTGGTTTCATTTTTGGTCCGGGTAATGGTCATGGTATTTTCCTCCAAATAATAAGATTTTGCATGCGCCCAAGCCGCGCGCGGCCCGCCGCCGCAAACGCCTCCGGCACTGGGAAACACGCGGATTTACAACGAGGATATTATAGCATCGCCCGCCCCTCTTTCGGTCGCAGGCAGAGGGAAATTGACGAAAAATTGAAGAACGCTCTGGGGTGCGGCCGGCAAACCATGTTATAATGAAAAAAACCGAAAGGGGGCGAAGTGCGGATGGATCGTGTGCTGCTGGTGGACGACGACCAAAAACTGCTGGACTCGAACGAGGCGTATTTTGCAAGCCGCGGCTATCTCGTTTACCGCGCCGGAACCGCCCGCGAAGCCCTGGAGCTTCTGCGGCAAACACCGCTGGACTGCATGGTGCTGGACATCGACCTGCCCGACCGGGACGGCTTTCAGGTCTGCCTGCAGGCGCGCAAAAGCAGCAGCCTGCCCATCGTGTTCCTCTCGGGCTATACCGAAGAGGAGAACCGCCTCCGGGGGCTCACGATCGGCGGCGACGATTACGTCACCAAACCCTTTTCGCTGGCCGAGCTGGAGCTTCGTGTGAGGCTTCGCATCCAGCGCAGCAAAAGCGCGGTGCCGCCTCCCCTGCTCCAGTTTGGCCCCCTCATGCTGGACCTCTCCAACCGCGCCGTTTCCTTTGAGGGCCGCAGCAAGGAATTTTCCCGGCTGGAATTCGACATTTTGTGCTTTCTGGCCCTGCACCCCGGCCGCACCTTCTCTTACGAGGAGCTGTACGCGGGCGTGTGGGAGGCCCCCATCCAGGAGGGGCTGCACTGTTTGCAGGTCACGGTGGCCAAGGTGCGCCAAAAGCTCGCGGAACTGGCTCCAAACCATACCTATATCCGCACGGTGCGCGGCAAGGGCTATCTGTTCGACCCGCAGGGCTGAGCGGCCGCAGGCCAAAAATGCGGGGAGGCGGCTTGGCCGCCTCCCCGCATCTGTTCTGCCTTACTGTTTCACCAGCGCGGAAATATAGGTGCTGTAGTAGCTGTCGGTCACAGCGATGGTTTCCGGCAGGGGCAGGATCGAGATGTGCCAAAAGAACGCGTCGATCTTGCCCGAAAGGATCGAGCTGAACTTCGCGTCGGTCGAAACCACCACAAACTCAATGTTTTTCCCCAGCAGCCTGCCGATCTCGTTCATCAGCGCCACGTTGAAGCCTGCGGGCGTGCCGTCCGCCGAAACATAATCCAGCGGCGCCACATCGCCGCTGATGCCGATGTACAGGGTGTCGGCTCCCTCAATTTTTTCCTGTGGCTCAGCCTTCAGGTTTTCGTCGGTCACGTTGTCGACCCACGCGGCGGCCAGCTTATCAATGGTCCCGTCCTCCTTCAGGGTGCGGATGGCCCCGTTCAGCTCGCTCTGCAGCCCGGTGTTGCCCGCGTCCAGCGCAATGGCAACATCGGTGGGCACATCGCTGATCACGGCGCGCAGGTCGGCGTTCTGGCGGGCAAAGTATTCGGCCGTGGCCGCCACCGGCGTAATCGCTCCGTCCACCTGGCCGTTCTGCACCATCATGGTGCTTTCAAGCACGGTGGGCGTCACCTTTACGCTGGCAAATTCAATGCCATGCGCATTGGCATAAAACGCCTTGAATTCCTCAGCCGATATGGGCACGCTGTTTACCGCCACGTTTTTTCCCGCCAGGTCGGCAAACGCTTCAATGCCGCCCGGCGCACTTGCGGCGGGCAGGGAAGCCGGGCCGGAAGCCGGCGCGGAAGATGGCGCGGGGCTGCCGCCGCAGGCCGCGAGGCCTGCCGCAAGGGCGAGGGCGAGCAGCAGTGATACGATCTTTTTCATGGTTTGGTTCACTCCTTTTTTATTTTTCCAGGCATCCGGGATCCCCGGATTTTAAACACAGATCACGGTGACTTGGTTTTTGCCCTCCCCGTGGCTTACCTCGATCCGGGCCGAGAGCTTTTGCAGCAAAAGCTCCCGCATCTGCTGCTCCTCGCCCTGTGCCTTCAGCCCTTGCAGCGGCACACCGCCGCACACGGCGGTGAAGGCGCACTCGCCCGTTTTGCCGCTGTAGGAAAACGCGACCTCCAGCGCGGGGTCTGCGCCGCCCGGGTAGCAGGCGCCCAGCAGGTACATGGTGAGTTCTTCAAAGAGAAGGGCCATGCGTGAAACGCGCCTGCGGTCGGTGATGTACCTTGCCGCCATGAGCTCCAGGCGCGAGCGCTCGGCCAGCAGATCGAAGTGATGGGAGGCAATGGCGCAGCGGAAGGTGCGCAGCTGGTTCACGAACGCGGCGGTGCGCTCCTTTTTGGGGTGCTCAAAGATCTCCTGCGGCGTGCCCGCCTCGCAGATGCCCCCGTCCGCCATAAAGAACACCCGGTCTGCCACGTCCCGTGCAAACTCCATCTCGTGGGTCACCACCACCATGGTCACGCCCTGCCGGGAAAACGAGCGGATTGCCGCCAGCACCTCCCCCACCATGGTGGGGTCCAGCGCGCTGGTGGGCTCATCGAACAGCACCACCTCCGGGTCCATCGCCATGGCCCGGGCAATGGCGATGCGCTGCTTTTGCCCACCCGATAGCTCGCGCGGGAAGGCGTGGGCCTTGTCCACAAGGCTCACCGTCTGCAGCAGCCCCAGCGCCTTTTCTTCCGCCGCCGCCCGCGGCAGCTTGTTGAGCTTGCAGGGGCCCAGTGTGATGTTTTCCATCACCGTCAGGTGGGAAAACAGATTGAAATTCTGGTAGACCATGCCCATTTTCCGGCGGATGCGGTTCAGGTCGGCCCCCTTTGCGGTGAGCTCGTTTTCCCCAATGAGCACCCGCCCCTCGTCCGGCCGGTTCAGCCCGTTGAGAAGCGAGAGAAACACGCTTTTGCCCGTGCCGGAGGGGCCGATCACCGCCACGCATTCCCCTGTGCTGATCTCGCAGTTCACATCGCGCAGCACCTGCAGGCCCCCGAACGACTTGCTCACCCCTTCTGTCCGGATCATTCAAGCCACCTCCGTTTGGGCTCGGTCGCGCGGAAGAGCAGCCCGATGAGATAAGCGAGGGCCAGATACAGCACAATGCCTGCCCCCAGCACCAGAAACGGCTTTGCCGACCGCGCCCCGATGTTGTTGGTCACCCGGGTCAGGTCGGTGATGGTGATGTAGCCCACCACCGAGGTCCACTGCAGCGTGGTCACCGCCAGATTTTGCAGCATGGGGCGGGCAAACACCACGGCTTGCGGCACCGCCACCAGCCGGAATGCCGCCCCTGCGGTAAAGCCCATGGTGCGGGCCGCCATCACCTGGCCCGGCTCCACCGCCTGCACGGCGGACTCGATGATCTTTGCAATGTAGGCAGCGGTGTTCAAACCAAAGGCAAGCACCGCCACCACAATGGCGTCCACCCGGGTGCGTGCAAAGACCACATAGAACAGAAACATCAGTAGCAGCAGCACCGGGGTGCCGCGCACCAGGGATACATATCCGCGCCCCGCCAGCCGCAGCGGCCAAAGCCGGGAGCGCAGGGCAAAATACACCGCGCTCCCCAGCGCCAGCCCCAGCAAAAGCCCCAGCACGGTGATAACAAGCGTTACCCCAAGCCCCCGCAGGATGCTCAGCCATGCGCCGCCGGCCACAAACGTGCTGTAAAGCGTATCCGCCCAAGCGGAGATCCACCTCATGCGTTTCACGCCCCTTTCCTGCCGGGCGCCGCCGCGCCCGGGCACATAAACGCCGCCCTTTTTCGAGTATAGCATGGAAAAGCTGGGAGAAATTTCAATTTATCATCAATTTTCAGCGCGCATCTTCCCCAAAATGCAAAAGGGCCGGGGATGCAAGCTTGCATCCCCGGCCGGGAATTATCCTATTTCTTTTTGAATAGGCGCAGCAATTTTTTCAGCAGGCCCGGGTTCAGCGCGGCAGCCGCCCCCACGCCCACCACCGCCACGGCGGCGCAGCCCAGCGCCACCTGCACGGCCGGCGCAAGCCCGCCCGGCGCCGCCTGCGCGGGCACGGCGGGCTGTGCTGGCACGGGGAGGCCCTGCCCCTCCTGCGGGGGCTGTACAGACCCAACGCCCTGCGGTACAATGGGATCTGCCGGGGGTTCGGTGGGCGCGGGCACAGGCGTTGGGCTCTGTGTGGGCGCGGCCGTCCCGGCAGGTGCGGAACCCGGTTCGGGGATCCGGCTTGGAAGGGGCGTGAGCGTTGGGCTCTGCGTGACCGCAGGCAGGCTCCCCACGCTGCCCTCTTGCGCCGGCCCCGGCGTGGCTGTGGGCGGCCCGGGCAAAAGGGGTTCGCCGCCGCCCCGGTGGCCGTCGATGTAATCCACCGGCCTTGCCTGCCCCGCGTCACAGGCGATCACGTCGGTGTGCACAAGCCTCCCATCCGGGTACACAAGCTCCACCAAAAACCAGGGCTCGCCGGTCAGCGCGGCGGGCAGGACCGTGTGATCGTAAATGCCTTCGGCGTCGGGCTTTTGGTGTCGGTCGCTTCCCTCCTCGGCGGGGGCCCAGCTTACCCCCTCGTCCTGCGAGACCAGCACCCGCGAGGTCTCCACCCCCGGCGCGGCAAAAAAATCGAAATAGGCCACCGTTATTTTGCCGTTGTTCGTCCGAAAGTCCGCGTGCCGGATCGCCGCCCCGTCCACGGGAAACACGACCAGCGCCTGCGGCGCCGCCAGCAGGCCGCAATCCTCGGCCCTTACATCCTCCATCCCGGCAGCGGCCAGCGGCCCCACATAGCGCCCGGCGGCCACCGTGCGGCGGCGGGCGGCCAGGTCCTCCTCCACGGCCGCCAGCTCCCACTCCACCGGCTGGTCTGCCGTTCTCGTCATGCTTCCCTGCCAGTTCACCCGCATTCTTGCGGTGGCCGGCAGGAGCCGGGCGAGCTCTTTCAGCGTGGCCGTTTCTTCCGGCGCCGCGCAGGCGGGGAGCCCACCGCTTCCCCCGGGGATCAGGGTGGGCGTGTCCGCGTACTTGATCTCCCCCGCTACCTGCGGCTCGGGCTGGTCCACCACCAGCACCCCGCCGTTTTCCTGCACCACCGCATTGCCGCTCTCGGCCTGGATCACAATGGAATTGATGCCCAGCCAGCCGCCGGGGCAGGCGTGAAGAAGGCCCTCCTCCCCGCCCGCACCGGTAAAGGTAAGGGTATTCTCCGTGTAACTGAAGGTTACCATATCCCCGGGGGCCTGGGCTTTTATGTAGATCGTGTACTCGCCGCAGTCCACCGTGACCGGCGGAAGGCCGCGGCCTCCTCCATAATCAAAGGTTTCATCAATCACAATATCGCTTTCCAGCCGGATCCTGCCGCCCTGCCCCCGGCAGCCCCGCAGCGCGGCCTTCAGCCCCGCCCAGTCTGAAACAGCTGTTTCCTGCGGGGGGCTGCCGCTCTCCGCGGCGGCGCGCGGGGCAGGCCCCAGGAACAGCAGCAAGGCCAGGGCCGCCGCCCCAAGCCGACGCAAACACACCATTCGTTTCTTTCCTTTCGTGAGGTGATCAGACATGACGCACAACCGCAAACACCTTCTGCCCGCGCTGGGCTGCTGCCTTCTGGCCGCGGCGGCGCTCTGGCTTCTCTTCTGTTTCGACAATAAGTATACCGCACGCGCCCCCCTCGCGCAAGACGGCGCCCTGATTTTGGAAACCGGCGCCCTGGAACGGGGGACCCTGGCCTGGCCGTGCCGGTGGACGGCTGGCAGCTCTGGCCGGACGCTCTGCTGGTGCCCGGCCAGCTGGGCGCGGGCGCGCCGGCCCCGGTGGATACCTACATCGGCCAATTTTTGACCCTGCGGCCCTATCATGCCGACGGCTCGCCCTACGGGGCGGCCACCTGGCGGGTGCGGCTGCGCGCCGACCGGCCGGTGCAGGTGTGCATGCTCATCCCCGAGGCCTACTGCGCCAGCGCGGTGTACGTGAACGGCGAGCTTGTGGGGGGCACCGGCTCGGTTTCGCCCTACGCGCCCCGTGTGGCGGACGGGCTTTACGCCTTCCGGTTAAACGGCGAGACCGAGGTGGTGGTCCAGACGGCCAATTTCACCCACTACGCCTCCGGCCTCATCTACCCGCCGGTGGTGGGCCTCCCTGCCGCGGTGGGGCGCTATGTGGCGCTGCGCATGGCCCTTTACGGCCTGCTGTGCTTTGCCTCGCTGGCCGTGGCTCTGTTCTCGGTCACCGTGTGGCTGCGCCCCCAAAACCGCGACCCGTTATACCTGCGGTTTGGGGTGCTGTGCCTGGGGTTTGCCCTGCGGGTGTGTTACCCCTTTTTCCGGGCGGCGGGGGTCCCCCTGATCCGCCCGCTCTACGCGCTCGAGGACCTGGGCGCTTTTCTTGTGCTGTACTGTGCGGCGCGCATGGTATGCCGCCTGGGCGGCTGGGAAAAGGCACGCTGGGCCCGCTATGGCCTGTTCCCCCTGGCCCTCGCCATGTGCATCCTGGGGGCCGCCGCCTCGCCCCTGCTTTTGCCCCTGCTGCCCGCCTTCTCGGGGGTCTACGGCCTGCTGGTGAGCTGGTACCAGCTGGGGATGGCCGCCGCGCTGCTGCTGCTGTCGCTGAAAAGCGCTGCCCGGCAGGGCAGCATTACCCTGTGCGGGCTGGGCATTTTTGCCGTTGCCCAGGGGGCGGGCGTATTGTGGAACGGCGCGTACGAGCCCCTGTGGGGCGCCTGGCCCGAAGAATACGGCGGGTTTGCGCTAGTGCTGTGCTTTGCCGCGCTCATGGCGGGCCGCAGCCGGGCCCTGGCGCAGGAAAATCTGCGGCTGACCGGGCATCTGCAGGAGGAAGTGGCCCGCCAGACCGCCGACCTGACCACCATGATCCAGGAGCGGCGGGAGCTGCTTTCCGGCATGCTGCACGACCTGAAATCGCCCCTCTCGCTGGTGCAGAACTACGCGCTGCTGGTGCAGGAAAACGGCGTCCGGCTGGACGGTGACCAGCGGGCCAAGCTGGCCCTCATTGTGGATAAGTGCCGCGATCTGGGGGGCCGCATGCAGACCATCCAGGAGTGGAACCAAAACCAGCTCACCGCGCCGGCCACCCAGCCGCTGGACCTTTGCGCTGTGCTGCGGCGCTTTTACGATTCAAACCGCCCGGACGTGGAGGTGCGGGACGTGGACTTCCTGCTGGCGCTGCCGCCCGCCCCCTGCATCGTGCAGGCGGACGGAGGGCAGGTGGAGCGCATCCTGCAGAACCTGGTGTACAACGCGGCGGACTTTACGCCCCCGGGCGGCGCGGTGACCCTGGGCCTCGCGCAGGAGAGCGGCTGGGCTGTGATCTCGGTGGCCGACACTGGCCGCGGCATCGCGCCCGGGGATCTGCCGCAGGTCTTCCGGCGCGGCTTCACCACCCGCCCCGGCGACGGGGGGCTGGGCCTGGGCCTGGCCATCGTAAAGGAGAGCGCGCAGGTCATGGGCGGCCGTGTACGGGTGGAGTCCGCCCCCGGCGCGGGCAGCCGGTTCGAGGTGCTCTTCCCGCTGCTGCAATCCCCCGGTTCCCCCTGAGCGCCCCCTTTTATCAGCCGCCCCCCTCGCCCGGCCCGAACGGCCCCGCGCCGGGGCGGCTTTTTTGCGCCCATTCCGCAGGCTCAAGCGCCTTTTGCCCGCCCTTGCGGGGGCCCTGCAAACCTTCAATTTTCCGTCAATTTTTGCGTGGGCCCCTCCCTTCCAATCCCGCAGACGATATAATGAGAAAAATCATGGAAACAGGGCGGTGGCTGGAAGTTGAATGCGGATCGTACAGAGCGCTTTTCCCTCACGCCGGGCGGCATCGACCGGGCGGCGGAATTTGTAAAGGCCGGGATGGAGGCGCTGGGTGCGGACCGCCGGGACGCACTGCGCAACCGCCTGTCGGTGGAGGAGGTGCTGCTGGCCTGGCAGAAGGCCGGCGGCACCGACGATTTTGCCGTGGTGGAGCTGGGCCGGCGGCTGCGCAGGCTCACCCTGGCCGTGCGGTGCGGCGGCCTGCCGCGCGACCCCTTTGCGGGCGGCGAGGCGGGCGGGCTGGAGCGGCAGCTTCTGACCAATCTGGGGCTCGGCCTCACCTACCGCTACCGCGACGGAGTAAATACCGTTTCCTGCACCAAAAAAATCAAGCGCAGGCTGGGCCAGCTGGCGCTGGTGCTGCTGGCGCTGGCCGCCGCTCTTGCACTGGGGGGCCTGCTGATGCTTTTGCCGGGCGCTTGGCGCGGGGGGCTGCTCACCGGCGTGCTGGACCCTCTTTTCAACACCTTTTTGGGCGTTTTTTCCTGCATCGTGGGCCCCATGATGTTCATCTCAATGGTGTGGGGCATCGTGAATGTGGGCGACACCCGCCAGCTGGGGCTGGTGGGCCGCAAGCTGCTCAGCCGGTTTTTGCTGGTTTCCACCCTGTTTGCCGCGCTGGCGCTGGGTGCGGCGCTCTTGTGGTTCAGGCCCGCCGTTTCGCCCGGCGGCACAGGGGGCTCGGTGCTCAGCTCCATTGTGGAGATGGTGCTGGGCATCGTGCCCAAAAACATCGTGGACCCTTTTTTGACCGGCAACACGTTACAAATCCTCTTTCTCGGCACGGTGGTGGGGGTGGGCATGATCCTGCTGCGGGACCAGATGCAGGTCATGAACCAGGTAGTGGAGCAGTCCAACGCCATCGTGCAGCTCGTTCTTTCTGCCATCGGCGGTATGGTGCCGGGGTTTATCTTTCTGTCGGTGCTGCGGCTGGTGCTCAAGGGCGAACTCGCCTCCAACGCGGCCAGCCTTGCCCGGATGCTGGCCCTCACGCTGCTGCTGCTTTTTGTAAACGCGGCTCTCCACCTGCTCTCGCTGCTGCGCGAGGGCGAGCGGCCGCTGGCCGCCCTGAAAAAGGTGCTGCCCACCGCGCTGGTGGCCCTGAGCACCGGCTCGTCCGCGGCGGCGTACCCCCTGAACATGGACTGCTGTGAGAACAAGCTCGGCGTCGACCCAAAACTCACCCGCTTTGCCATCCCCTTCGGCAGCGTGGTGTTCATGCCGCAGATCGCCATGACCATGGTGTATGTCCCGCTGTTTGCCGCCTCGCTTTACGGTGTGGAGCTCTCCACCGCCAGCCTGGTGCTGTGCGTGGTGAACGCGGTCATCCTGTCGGTGGCTGCGCCGCCGATCCCGGGCGGCGCCATCGCCTGCTACACGCTGATGTTCCTGCAGCTTGGCATCCCGCTGGAGGCCATCTCGATCGCCGCCACCGCCAATGTGGTGCTGGATTTCACCGATACCTGCGGCAACCTGCTGGGCTTGCAGGTGCAGCTGGTGCACGGCGCGCGCAGCATGGGCCTGCTGGACCGTGAAGCGCTGCGGCGCTGACGAAGGGAGGAAAAACCGATGGAGCTTCAAAAGCGCAGGTTTCTGCGCGGCACGTTCGACTTTTCCCCACAGGGCATCGGCGCTGCGGCCGACTTTGTGGGCCAGGGCCTGGAAGCCCTGGGCGCCGACCACAAAGACGCGCTGCGCAACCGCCTGTCGGTGGAAGAGGTGCTGCTGTACTGGCAGCGGCAAACAGGGCTAAACGCCCATTACACGGTGGAACTGGCACGCCGGATGGGCCGGGTGCTGCTGACCCTGCGCTGCGGCGGCGCGCCCTGCGACCCGCTGGCCCCGGGCGAAGCGGAAAACGAGGCCCTGGGCAGCGAAGCTTTGGGCCGGGCCATGCTGGAAAACCTGGGCCTTTCTCTGGTCTGGCAATACCGCGGCGGCTGCAACCTGCTCTCCTGCACCCAAAAAGCCGGGCGCAGGCACAGCCAGCTCTCACAGGTGCTCTTTGCCGCCGTGCTGGCGCTGGCGCTGGGCGGGCTGGGGCTGCTGCTGCCCCAGGGCTGGCGCAGCGCGCTGCTGGATACGCTGCTGAACCCGCTCTTCAATACCTTTTTGGGGCTTTTCTCCTGCATTGTGGGCCCCATGATGTTTCTCTCAATGGTGTGGGGCATCGTGAACATCGGCGATACCCGCCGGCTGGGCGTGATCGGCCGCAAGCTGCTGGGCCGTTTTTTACTCATCTCCTCGACCTTCGGCGTTTTTTGCATGGCGGCGGCCCTGGTCTGTTTCCGGCCGGCCCTGAGCGGGCTGCAAAGTAGCCAGAGCGTTTTCCAGTCCATTGTGGAAATGGTGCTGGACGTGGTGCCCGGCAATATCGTGGAGCCGTTCCTGGCCGGCAACACCCTGCAGATCCTGTTCATGGGCGCGGTGGTGGGGGTCGTGATGATCCTGCTGCGCGACCGGCTGCAGGCGCTGGGGCAGGTGGTGGAGCAGTCCAACGCGGTGGTGCAGTTCATCCTCTCGGCCATCAGCGCGCTGGTGCCCGGGTTCATCTTTCTGTCGGTGCTGCGGCTCATGCTGCAGGGGGCCCTGGCGCAAAGCGCGGCGGGTCTGCTGCGGGTGGTGGCCCTGTCGGTGGCGCTCTCGGCCCTGGAGGTGGTTTTGGAAACCCTCTCCCTGATGAAGGCGGGGCTCTCGCCCCTGCAGGCCGTCCGAAAGCTGGGGCCGCCGTTTTTGATCGCGCTGACCACCGCCTCCTCGGCGGCGGCGTTTCCCTCCATGATGCACTGCTGCCGCAAGGAGCTGGGCATCGATGAAAAGCTCACCAATTTCGCCCTGCCCTTTGGCAGCGTGGTGTTCATGCCCCACGCGGTGAACCTGTTCATTCTGGTGCCCCTGTTCGCGGCCCAGGTGTACGGGGTCGAGCTGTCCACAGGCAGCCTGGTGCTGTGCGTGGTGAACGCGGTGGTGCTGTCGGTGGCGGCGCCTCCCATCCCCGGCGGCGCCATCTCCTGCTACACCCTGATGTTTTTGCAGCTGGGCATCCCGTTGGAGGCCATTTCCCTGGCCGCTGCGGCCAATGTGGTGCTGGATTTCACCGCCACCGCCGGCCAGCTGCACGATCTTCTGGTTCAGCTCACCCACGGCGCCCGGCGTATGGGCCTGCTGGACCAGACCGCGCTGGAACAAAGGGAGTAACGCCTTTTCAAGCCCCTGGAATGGGGCGGGTGCCCACTGTGGCACAAAAACGATCACTTCCAAACCACAGAGCGCCCCTCCCGGTCGGTTCAAACCGGGAGGGGCGCTGTGGTTTGGCGCTCCGTTTTATTTCCGGGCCGCCGCGTTTTTAACACGCCGGCAAACCATATTCACGTCTTATCCGTTCTTTCTCCCGCCAGGGCGGCCGCCTTACGCAATGGCATGCGCGCCCACCTCATACGTCCAGCCGCCCGCCCCGCCCTTCGCGGCTCTGGCGGTGCAGTTCTGAAAGAAATAAGCGCCAAGGCCGCTGCGCCACTTCTGGGCGTCGAATTCAAAGCGGTCGGCGGCGGGCTGGGTGTTTTCCGCCGCGTGGAAGGAGAAAAAGCAGCCCTCCGGCCAGATCAGCCCCTCTTTTTGGATGTATCCCTGCTCTGCCAGCTCTTCCCAGGTGCCCTGCAAAGGGTTCTGCACGCCGCGCAGCTCCCCAAAGCGCCAGGCAATGCCCGCCCGTTCCGCGGCATTCGGCACCAGGGCGGGGTCAATGTCCACCCCCAGCTCCACCACGCCGTCGTTCAGGCCCTCGTCGGTGTTCCACAGCTCCTCGAACACCTCCAGCACCAGGCCGCAGCGGTCGTCCGCCCCCTGGCTTTGGGCGCGAATTTCACTCACGCCGGAAAAGCCTGCGGGGTAGCTCTCCTGCACCTGGCCGTCAAAGTACACGGTCACCAGCATGCCGTCGGCAAGGTCTGCAGCCGCGGCCGGCCGGTCGTCCAGGAACAGGGGCGTTTCGCCCACCCCCAGCCGGTACAGGCCCTCATCTTCCCCCTGGCCCGCCAGCAGCAGTGCGCCGTCGGCCGCGCCGTCCACAATGCGGCAGGTCACGGCGGCCGCCCCTTCCTCCGGCACGCATGGGTCCCACGCCCCTGAAGCGCTCGCCGGGCTGCCGCCCGGCGCGGCGCACCCCGCCAGCAGTGCAAGGCAGCCAGCTGCCAGCAGCGCAGCCAAACCTTTGTGTTTCATCCCATCCAGCCTCCTTTTTGGCTCCTTTTACTCTGGATACGCCGCGCGCAAGCGTTTTATTGCACAGAACGCGAAAAGGGCGGCGCTGTTTTCCACAGCGCCGCCCGGATGCGGTTTAAAACGTCAGGCAAGCACAGGCCCCAGCGCCGCAGCCAGAGCTTCCTTTTGGGCCTCGGCGGCGGCAAGATCCTTGCCCAGGGTGGTGAAATAGGTTTTAATCTTGGGCTCGGTGCCGCTGGGGCGCACCACCACCGCGGCGCCCCCCTCCAGCGCGTAGATCAGCACGTTTGCGGCGGGCAGCCCGGTGGGCTGTGTGTTTCCGGTGGCCAGCTCGGTCACGGTTCCCTTTTCATAATCGGCCACCGTGAGCACCCTGTAACCCGCAAACTCGCGGGGGGGCTGGCTGCGCAGCTTTTCCATAATGGCGGCCATTTTGTCCATGCCGGAAAGGCCCGGGAACTCGAAGGAGTCCACCTTGTTCAAATAGCGGCCGTACTGGGTGTAAATGCGCTCCAGCTCCTCCTTGATGGAGGAACCCTTGCTGCGGTAATAGGCCGCCATCTCGCAGATCAGCATGCTGCCGATGACCGCGTCCTTATCCCGCACATAGCTGCCCGCCAGGTAGCCGTAGCTCTCCTCGAAGCCAAAGATGAACCGCTCCACCTCGCCCGCAGCCTCCAGCCGGGCGATCTGGTCGCCGATCCACTTGAAACCGGTGAGCACATTGCGGCACTCCACGCCGTAGTGGGCCGCAACCACATCCGCCAAAGGGGTGGACACAATGCTCTTTACCATGACCGGATCCTTGGGCATGGTGCCGTTTTCCATGCGGGCTGCACAGATGTAATCCAGCAGCAGCACGCCCACCTCGTTGCCGCTGAGCAGCTCGTAGCTGCCGTTTTTGCAGCGCACCGCAATGCCCACACGGTCGGCGTCCGGGTCGGTGGCCAGCATCAGGTCGGCGCCGTTTTTCTCGGCCAACTCCAGCCCCAGGCGCAGCGCCTCAAAAATTTCGGGGTTCGGGTAGGGGCAGGTGGGGAAATTGCCGTCCGGGTCCTTTTGCTCGGGCACAATGGTAATATCCGTGATGCCGATATCTCCCAGAACCCGCATCACCGGCACAAGGCCGCTGCCGTTCAGCGGGCTGTACACCAGCTTGAGCCCCGCGTTGGCGCACAGGCCGGGCCGCACCTGGCGGCTTTCGATGGCGGCGTACAGGGCTTCGCAGCAATCCTCGCCCACATACTGGATCAGGCCCTCGGCCAGCCCCTCTTCAAAGGGCATGGCCTTTGCGCCGGTGAGCACGTCGGTCTTTTGGATCTCGGCGTACACCACATCGGCGGCCTCGTCGGTCATCTGGCAGCCGTCCGGCCCATAGGCCTTATAGCCGTTGTATTTTGCCGGGTTGTGGCTGGCCGTTACCATGATGCCCGCGTTGCAATTGTAATAACGGGTGGCAAAGCTCAGGGCCGGCACCGGCATCAGCGCGCTGTAAATACGCACCTTAACCCCGTTTGCGGCCAGCACCTCGGCCGCGGCGCGGGCAAACACGTCGCTTTTGTTGCGGCTGTCGAAGCTGATGGCCACGGTCTGGCTGCCGCCCTGGGTCCTGACCCAGTTCGCCAGGCCCTGGGTTGCCTGGCGGATCACGTACACATTCATGCGGTTGGTGCCGGCGCCAATGACGCCCCGCAGCCCGGCAGTGCCGAATTTCAGCGAAACGGCGAACCGGTCCTGGATGGCCTCGTCGTCGCCGGCCACGCTCTCCAGTTCGGGCTTCAGGTCAGGGTCGCTGAGCGCATGGGCAAGCCAGCGCTCGTATTCTGCTTTATACATTGCACACACCTGCTTTTTGTGATGTCCGGCACTTTTTGTATAAAGTGTCCAGTTTCTTCTATTGTAAGGCAGGCGGGGGCGAATGTCAATCGAACCGGGTCGGTTTTGGCAAGGTTTGGCTTGCGGGCGCACCCGCCTGCGTGGTATGCTTATTCCAGTGATTTATAAAGGGAAGTGGTTTTGCGTGCGGGACTATCTGGAGCTGTTCCTCACCTTTGCAAAGATCGGCAGCGTTACCTTTGGCGGCGGCTACGCCATGCTGCCCATTCTGGAGCGGGAGTGCGTGGAAAAGCGCGGCTGGGTCACCGAAGAGGACCTGGCCGACTATTTTGCCATCGGGCAGTGCACCCCCGGCATCATTGCGGTGAACGTGTCCACCTTTGTGGGCAACAAGCGCAAGGGGCCCCTGGGCGGGGTGGTGGCCACGGTGGGGTTTGCCTTTGTGCCCATCATCCTGCTGTCGCTCATTGCGGCGGGGCTGGGCTACCTGCTCGCCTACCCCGTGGTGCGCAGCGCGTTCGCAGGCATCCGGGTGTGCGTGTGCGTGCTGATCCTGAACGCAGTGCTGCGCCTGTGGAAAAAGTCCATCCTGGACAAAAAGACCCTGGCCATCTTTGCGGTCATTTTTCTTTTGTCGGTGTTCGGCGATCTGCTTCCCATCGGCGTCAGCCCCGCCGTTTACGTGGTGGCGGCCGCGGCGGCCGGCATTGCTCTGAAACGGCCGGAAGGGGGGCGGTGAGGCGTGCTGTGGACCTATCTGCGCCTGTTCTATGAATTTGCCAAGGCGGGCCTGTTCGCGGTGGGCGGCGGCCTTGCCACCCTGCCTTTTCTGTACAACATTGCCGACACCACCGGCTGGTACACCCACGCGGACGTTGCCAACATGATCGCGGTGAGCGAGTCCACCCCAGGCGCGCTGGGCATCAACATGGCCACCTATGCCGGCTACCTGACCGCGGGCGTGCCGGGCGGCGTGGTCGCCACGCTGGGGCTCATTTCGCCCTCCATCGTGATCATCCTTGTCATCGCCCGCATGCTCAAGCGCTTTCAGAACAGCCCCCTGGTGCAGCGCGGCTTTTACGGGCTGCGCCCCGCCTCCATCGCGCTGGTGGCCGCGGCCGGAATGAGCGTGTTCAAGGTGACCATGCTGGACCTGCCCGCCTTCGCGGCCAGCGGCAGCCCAGGGGATCTATTTGTATGGAAGGCGCTGGCATTGGGGGTATTTTTGTTCTGGGCCCAGCGCAAATTCAAAAAGATCCATCCCATCGCGTTCATTGCATTTGCCGGGCTGGTGGGCGCGGTATTCAGTTTTTAAAAGCAGGGAGGCATGGGCCATGTTTGCAAAGGTAAACAGCTTTGGCGTGAAAGGGCTGGCCGGCTTTGCGGTGACCGCCGAGGCGGACATCAGCGGCGGGCTGCCGCAGCTTGCCATTGTGGGCCTGCCGGACAGCGCCGTGAAAGAGGCCGCCGACCGGGTGCGCAGCGCGGCAAAAAACCTGGGCTACGCCTGGCCGCCCAGCCGCATCACGGTGAACCTGGCCCCCGCCGATGTGCGCAAGACCGGCCCGGTGTATGATCTGCCGGTGCTGCTGGCTTTGCTGTGCGCAAGCGGGCAGCTGCCCAGGCAAAACAGCGCACGGGCCTTTGTGGGCGAGCTCTCGCTGGACGGGGCGCTGCGGCCGGTTGCGGGCATTCTGCCCATGGCGCTGGCGGCCGCGGGCTGCGGCGTGAGCGAGCTGTTCGTGCCCGCCGAAAACGCGGCCGAGGCCGCAGCGGTGGAGGGCCTGCGGGTATACGGCGCCGCCACCGCGGCCCAGGTGGTGCGGCACCTCACGGGGGAAGAACCGCTCCGCCCCACCCCCGCCGCCCCCTTTGCGGGGGAAAGCGCCGGCCCCGCGCCCGACTTTGCCGATGTGCGGGGCCAGTTGGGGGCCCGCCGGGCCCTGGAGATTGCGGCGGCAGGCGGGCACAATCTTTTGCTGATCGGGCCTCCCGGCGTAGGCAAGTCCATGCTGGCAAAACGCCTGCCGGGCATTCTGCCGCCCCTCACCCGCAGCGAAGCCATGGAGTGCACGGGCATCTATTCGGTGGCGGGGCTTTTGCCCGGCGGCGCCGGCCTGCTGGCATGCCGGCCCTTCCGCAGCCCCCACCACAGCGTGAGCGCGGCGGCCCTGGCGGGCGGCGGCGCGGCGCTGCGCCCCGGCGAGGTGAGCCTGGCCCACAACGGGGTGCTTTTTCTGGACGAACTGCCCGAATTCCACCGCGACGCGCTGGAGGTGCTGCGCCAGCCGGTGGAGGACGGCGCGGTGACCGTGAGCCGCGCCAGCGGCACCGTGACCTACCCCAGCCGCTTTATGCTGGTGGCGGCCATGAACCCCTGTAAATGCGGCTATTTCGGCCACCCCACCCGGCCCTGCACCTGCACGCCCAGCGCCGTTGAGCGGTACCGCCAGCGCATCAGCGGCCCGCTTTTGGACCGCATCGACCTGCATGTGGAAGTCCCGCCGGTGGCCTACGGCGAGCTCAGCGGCCCTGCCGCCGGTGAGCCCAGCGCCGCGATCCGCGGGCGGGTGCTGGCGGCCCGCGAGGTGCAGCGGGCCCGCTACCAGGGCGCCGGGGTCCACTGCAACGCCCAGCTGCCCAGCGCGCTGCTGCGCGCGGCCTGCCCGCTTGACAGGGCGGCCGAAACCACCCTGAAAGCCGCGTTCGACCGATTGGGCCTCTCGGCCCGTGCCTACGACCGGGTGCTCAAGGTCAGCCGCACCATTGCCGACCTGGCCGGACGCGAAACCATCGGCGCGGCCCAGGTGGCCGAGGCGCTGCAATACCGCACCCTGGACCGGAAATATTGGTACGATACCTGACGGAAAGGCGGGAAAACGATGATCAACTCCACCCTTTGCTACCTGGAACGGGGCGGCGAATACCTGATGCTGCACCGCACCAAAAAGCGGCGGGACGCAAACGCGGGCAAGTGGATCGGCGTGGGCGGCAAGTTTGAAGAGGGCGAAAGCCCGGACGAATGCCTGTGCCGCGAAGTCAAAGAGGAAACAGGCCTTACCCTGACAGGCTGGACCCCGCGGGGCATCGTGACCTTTGTTTCCGGCGAGTGGCCCACGGAATACATGCACCTGTTCACCTCAGATTGCTTTGCCGGCGCCCTGAAGGAATGCGACGAGGGCGAGCTTGCCTGGGTGCCCAGGGCCAAGGTGGCCGGGCTGCCCCTCTGGGCGGGCGACCGGCTGTTTTTGGACCTGCTGGAACGAGACGCCCCTTTCTTTTTCCTGAAGCTCGAATACGAAGGGGAACAACTGGTGCGGGCGGCGCTGAACGGCGAGCCGTTTCCCCTGTGAGC
This sequence comes from Oscillospiraceae bacterium, assembly GCA_022835495.1. NCBI lineage: Bacteria > Bacillati > Bacillota > Clostridia > Eubacteriales > Oscillospiraceae > Oscillospiraceae bacterium. Next base: position 1,289,912 of record BQOK01000001.1, on the reverse strand, counting down.
CGCCGCTCCGGCGCCCCGCATCTGCAAAAGGCCCGGATCACGCTGCCCAAATGCGGGCGGCTGATCCGGGCCTTTTCTTTTTAAAGCAGAGGCTCCGCGCCGGGCGCAGCGCACAGCCCCGGCCCACGCTCCATCCGGGCCTTTTTTTCATACATGCCCCGGTCGGCACGGGTGAATGCCTGGTCGATGGTTTCACCCGGCGCCGGGCGGCACCAGCCCCAGGCGGCTTTCAGGGGGTACGGCACGCTGCAGCCCCGCTCTTCCATGCCCGCCTCAAAGGCGGCCGTCCCCTCCTCAAAGGCCGCGTCCGCCCTGGCGCCCTCTTCTGTGCAGAGCACGCAAAACTCGTCGCCGCCAATGCGGTACACCCGGCCTGCCGCTCCAAACGCCTCTTTCATGGCCGCGGCACAGTGAATGATCGCTTCATCGCCCGCGGCATGGCCAAAGCCGTCGTTGATGGCTTTCAGTCCGTTCAGGTCGGCCACCAGAATGATCGGCCTTCCCGGCCTTTGGCCCTGGCGATACGCTTCCATGCTCTGTTCAAACGCCGTCCGATTTTCAAGCCCGGTAAGCGCGTCGGTGTAGGCCAGGCGGCGCAGGGCCTGCTGCTCCACAAAAGCCGCCCGCTCGGCACTGGCCTGCTGCACAACCTGCCAGCCCAGCGCCCCTGCAAAGCACAAAAACCCCCAGCGGGTGAAGAGCACGTCGTCCTGCGTGTGGTCGCCCAGGTAAAAGCGCAGCATATCCACCATGCCAAAGCCCCCAAAGAGCAGGCAGGCGGCAAACAGGTGGGGCTGCAGGGCCGCGTTCGGGCCGCGGCCCTTTTTCAGCCAAACCGTCACAATGCCCCCCGCCGCCGCCAGCACCAGCAGGTGGACCCCCGGAATGGTGCGCAGATACGGCGCCCACCCCAAAAACTGGGCGGCCTGAATCCACACAAAATTCGCCGCACTCAGCCAGTAGATCACGCGGAAGTAGCGAATTTGTTCAAAATCCGGGTAGGTGAGCAAAAAGCCAAGCACACAAACCGGCACCAGCGCAAAGCTGGTGAATACCAGTGCATAGCACAGGGTCACATTGCCGCTGAAAAGCTGAAAGGAACGGGTTTCCAGCGCCGCCCAAATTCCGGCGGTCACGGCCAGTGCCCCCAGCCAGCGCAGCCGCGAAGCCGCCAGCCCCTCCCGGAACAAAAGGCTGGCGGCGAGCAGGGCCAATCCCATCGCCACCGCCAGAAAGCAGGCCGCCAGGCCGGGCAGCGCAGTCCGGAATACCAGGGTAAGCAGCGCCGCCTTGGTGCCCAAATACACCATGTCCACAGTGCCGGCGCCGCCTGTAAACCGCAGGGTCAGGGCAGCGCCCTGCCAGCCGGCAGGCAGCCGCACAATGTGCTTGGAGGTTCCAAAGCCCACGTCCACCACCGCGCCCTGCTGGCCGCTGTATTCGTAAAGCAGTTTTCCGTTCAAAAACACCTGCACCGCCTGCTGGCTGGTGCGCAGCAAAATGGAGTTTCCCTGCGCCGCGCCCTCGGTGAGCACCCTGCTGATCTCAACCGCGCCGTCTGGCCCCGCCTCCAGCACGGCGGGCAGTTCACAGGCGGTCCCTTCGGCCGTTGTCCAGCCGGTGCGCAGCGCCTCCGCCTGTTCCCCGGCGAGCCACACGTCCGGTGCCCCGGGCCGCAGCGCCAGGCCAAGCGCAAAGCAAAAACCAAAAAGCAGCAGCAGCGCAAAAACCGTGCCGCGCCCCCTGTTTTTCCCAAACGCCGCAAGGAATCGTTTCATTCCCACGCCCCCCGCCTGCATCGCGCAAAAAATTACGGTCTACATAGTATATGTTATCATACTCTTCACGGCAGCGCAACGAAAAAAGAAGCCCTCCTCTTTTCAAAGAGAAGGGCTTCTTTTCATTTTTTCTGCCCGAATTTGTACTCGGTTCCATTTTTGAGGCGCTGGATATTCGCCCGGTGCATCCAGATCACCAAAAGGCCCATGACCAGGGCGCACAAGGTGGTGAACCACACGCTGCGCCCCGTGTACCAGGACCAAAGCGCGGTAAACACCGGATACAGCGCCGCCACCGTGACCGAAGAAAGGCTCACGATGCGGGTGGCGAACGCCAGGGCAAAAAACACCACTGCCAGCGCCAGCAGCACCACCGGCTCGGTGGCCAGGATCGCCCCCGCGGCCACGGCCACGCCCTTGCCGCCCTTAAAACCGAACCACACCGGCCACAAATGGCCGCACACCGCAAAAATGGCCGCCACATAACCGCCGTACACCGCCCATTCGGGGCTCACGGTGCACAGCCCAAACAGCAGCCGGCCCAGCGCCACGGCCAGCACGCCCTTGCCAAGGTCGCCCGCCAGGGTCAGGGCGGCCGCGGCCTTACCATAGGTGCGAAGCATATTCGTGGCGCCCGCGTTGCCGCTGCCCTTGGAGCGCACGTCCTCCTGGTAAACCAGCCGGCTCACCACCACGCCAAAGTCGATGCTTCCCAGCAAATACGCCGCTGCGGCTGCCGCCGCCAGCAGCAGCGCCGCCAAGAGGATGGGGTTCATAAAACGGCCTCCTTTTTATGTTCGGCCGCGCGCTGAAAGCCTGCGCGGCAGGGCCACTGCGGGCGGGGGCTCATTTGGTCTTTCCGTCGCCCCGCTCCCGCACGATCAGCCGGACGGGAGTGCCCTCCAGCCCAAAGGTCTCGCGGATCTGGTTTTCAATATAGCGCTGGTACGAAAAATGGAACAGGTCCCGCCGGTTCACAAAGCACACAAAGGTGGGCGGCCGGGTGGAGATCTGGGTCATATAAAAGATCTTGAGCCGTTTGCCCTTATCGCTGGGGGGCTGCACCCGGGCCGTGGCCCGGGCAAGCAGCTCGTTCAGCATGCCGGTGGTCACTCGCAGGGCGTTCTGCTCGTCCACATATTTGATGAGCTGAAACAGCCGGTCCACCCGCTGGCCGGTCTTTGCGCTGATGAAAATGATGGGGGCATAGCTCATAAAGCTGAAATCGTTCATGAGCTTTTTGCGGGCCGCGTCCATGGTCTTGTCGTCCTTTTCCACCGCGTCCCACTTGTTCACCGCAATGATGCAGGCCTTGCCCTGCTCGTGGGCATAGCCCGCCACCTTGCTGTCCTGCTCGGTAAAGCCCTCGGTGGCGTCGATCATGATCACGCACACCCGGCTGCGTTCCACCGCCGCCAGGCTGCGCAGCACGCTGTAGCGCTCGACCCCGCTTTCCACCCGGCCCTTTTTGCGCAGGCCCGCGGTGTCGGTAAAGATAAAGCTGCCGTACTGGTTGTCCACCTGGGTGTCGATGGCGTCGCGGGTGGTGCCGGCTTCGTTTGCCACGATCATGCGCTGTTCGCCCAGCACATAGTTCACAAGGCTGGATTTTCCCACGTTGGGCCGGCCGATCACCGCCACGCTGATCCGGTCGTCCTCTTCCGCCCGCTCTTCGGCCGGTTTCAGGTGGCTGCACACCGCGTCCAGCAGGTCGCCGGTGCCGTGCCCGTGCACGCTGGACACCGGGAACACCTCGCCCAGGCCCAGGCTGTAAAAGTCGTACAGCTCCAGCGGGGGCGCCCCCACCTTGTCCACCTTATTCACCGCCAGCACCACCGGCTTGCCGCTGCGCATCAGCATGGCCGCCACGTCCTGATCCTGGGCGGTCACGCCCGCGTGCAGGTCGGTGACCATGATGATGCAGTCGGCCGAGTCGATGGCCACCTGCGCCTGCTCGCGCATGTGCAGCAGAATGCCGTCGTCGATGCCCGGCTCGATCCCGCCGGTATCCACCAGCAAAAACCGGTGCTCCTGCCATTCGCAGTCGCCAAAAATGCGGTCCCGGGTCACACCGGGGGTGTCTTCCACAATGGCCAGGCGCTGGCCGATCAGCTTGTTGAACAGGGTGGATTTGCCCACATTGGGGCGGCCTACCACCGCTACGATGGGTTTTGCCATGCTCGGGGCCCCCTTTCTCACTTAGTCCTTAGTATTGCCCGCAAGGGCCGGGCTTCACCCAAGCCGGGGCGCAAGCAGGGCCTTCACCAGCTCTCCGCCCCCGCTGGGCAGAATATGAACCTTCACTTTCAGGGCCTTTTCCAGGTCCTGGATGGTCCAGTCGTCCAGAAACCGGTCCCGCTCAGCCCGCAGCATCACGTCCGGCACGCCCAGGTGGCGGCTTTTGAGCCGCCCCTTGCACTGGGCCACGATGTCGGTGGCGGTAACAAGGCCCGCCACGCTCACATTGCCCCCAAAAAAGTCGTTCCGGATGGGGTGCACCGCCACCTGCACGGTGGGGTGGCGCAGGGTTAACGCGCGGGTCATCTCGGTGATCAGGGGCGCGGCCAGGATGCCGGTCACCACGTCGATGCGGCGGGGCACGGGCCAGCGCCGGCGGTAAAATTGCAGTTCGGCCATGAACTCATCGCGGAACAGCCGCCACATGCCCACGCCGTTTTCCAGCTGGGCGTAATCCTCGTAAAACGAGCCGGGCGGAATGGGCCTCCCCGCGCACAAATACCACTCGTCGCCCGGGTACACAATGCGCGCGCCATACTTTTTTTTGCAGGCGGCGCCCTGTTCCTCCAGAATATCCAGCACGGCGGCGCTGCTGGCCGCGTCGTAGGGTTCAAGCTTATAAAGGCCCTTGCGGTACCGGGTCAGCCCGCTGGGCACCGCGGCAATGCTCTGCACCGCCGGGTACATGCCGGTGAGCTTTTCCAGGCTTCGGCGCAAAGCGTCCCCGTCGTTCACGCCCCGGCAAAGCACCAGCTGGCAGTTCATCTGAATGCCCGCCTCGGCAAACTCGTCCAGATATTTCAGTGTTTCACCCGCGCGCTTATTTGCCATCATGCGCACCCGCAGCGCGGGGTCTGTGGTGTGCACCGAAATATTGATGGGCGAGATGTGCATCTTTTTGATGCGCTCCACCTCATGGTCGGAAAGGTTTGTGAGCGTGACGTAGTTGCCGAATAAAAACGAGAGCCGCTCGTCGTCGTCTTTGAAATAAAGGGTGTCCCGCAGGCCGGGGGGCAGCTGGTCGATAAAGCAGAACATACAATGGTTGGAGCAGGAGTGCTTCTGGTCGATCAGATACGTTTCAAACTCGCAGCCCAGGGGCTCATAATCGCCCTTTTCCACCTGCAGATAGTCCAGCTTGCCCTGTTTCATCACTGCCAGCTCAAACTTTGTTCCGGAGGTGTAGAACTGGTAGTCCAGCATGTCATTGATCTCGTTGCCGTCTGCCGAATAGAGCATCGAGCCCGTCGTAAGGCCCAGCCGTTCGGCCGCCGAGCCCTTCTGCACGTTTTTCACGCGCACCGCCATGTTCCCTCACCTGCCTTTCACGCCCTGTGGGGCAAAGAAAAAGGGGAAGGCTGTGCCCTCCCCTTGCTTTTGCGGGAAGCGGATCACGCTTCCTTTTTCACGATTTCCTTGCCCTTGTAGTAGCCGCAGTTGCCGCATACCTGATGGGGGAGCTTGTACTCGCCGCACTGGCTGCACTTCACCAGCGCAGGGGCTTCCAGCTTCCACACAGAGGAGCGACGCTTGTCGCGCCGTGCCTGGGAAACCTTTCTCTTGGGTACTGCCATGTTAAGCACCTCCTCTAATGTGAATCATTCGCTCAGCAGTTCTTTCAATATAGCAAGCCTTGCGTCTGCGGGGGCGCTCTGCCCTGCCGTACAGCAGGAACAGCCTGCCGCTTTTGGGGTTCCGCACACAGGGCATAGCCCTTCACAGTCCGGGCTGCACAGCAGCACCGGGGGTACCTCCAGCACCAGTTCCTCAAAGATCAGCTCGTCCAGATCAAGAGCGCCTTTTTCGCTGATGGGAAGCTCCAGCTCCTCGCTGAAAAGGTCTTGTTCGCGCACCTGCCATTGCCTGGAAAACGAATGTTCCTGGCGCACAGGTTCAAGGCAACGGGCGCACGCGGCGCTGATCCCGGCCGAAACCGTGAGCTGCAGCTCAGCCCCATTCTCGCCGGGGATGGCCGAGAAACTGGCCTTCACCGGGCCGCAGGGGGCGTAGCCGGGCCAATCCCACCCGGAAAGATCGCACGCAAATGCCGTTTCATAGGGTGTGCGACCGGTCTGCAAAAACTGTTTCAGGTCAAAAACCATAGTCCACCTCGAAAAGACCGCCTACCTAGTATATCGGATGCGGGGCGGTTTGTCAATAGCAAATTCAAGGCGGGGGCCAAAAAATTGGCCCCCGCCCGAAACGCAAAACAGTCCCAGCGCTTTACAGGTATTTCTGCACGTCGGCGGGCAGAACGGCCGCATCCGCGGAAATGGTCACGGTCACGTTCACACTGGCGGCAATGGCGTCCACCTTGGCCAGGAACGCGCCCAGGCCGGCCAGGTCGTGGTCGCACACCTTCAAAATCCCATCGATATACAGCTCGGTGATGTCGTAGTTTCCGGCCAGCACGCCGGCCACAAAGCCGTACATCATCTCGTAGCCGTTCACCTTATATTCATCCAGATCGATCAGCCGGGCCGCGTGATCGATGTTGTAGGTCAGCTGCATGGACTTTTCCAGCACAACAACATTGCCGGAAGTGGTCTTGGTCACAGCGTTGATGCTCTCGATCATTGCCTTGGTCTTGCCGGAGCCTTTGGTGCCAACGATCAGTTTAATCATATAGGGGGTACCTCCTTTTATTTTAAGAGGCGGACAGCCGGGCCGCCGCGCCCCTTTCAGGCATTTTTCGGGGTGCGGTCACCGCAGCTTTGCTTCCAGCTCGGCCTTGCGGTCCTCGTAGCCGGGCTTGCCCAGCAGCGCGAACATATTCTTTTTGTAGCTCTCCACGCCGGGCTGGTCAAAGGGGTTGACCCCCAGCATATAACCGCTCACGGCGCAGGCCTTTTCAAAGAAGTAGATCAGCCAGCCCAGATCGTATTCCGCAAGGCTGGGCACCTCTAGCAGGATGTTGGGCACGCTGCCGTCGGTGTGGGCCAGCACGGTGCCCTGCATGGCCTTTTGGTTCACCACGCTCATGGGCTGGCCTGCCAAAAAGTTCAGGCCGTCCAGGTCGGCGGCGTCCGGCTCGATAAACAGGTCGGCGGCGGGCTTCTGGATGTTCACCACGGTCTCAAACATCACCCGGCTGCCCTCCTGCACGAATTGGCCCATGCTGTGCAGGTCTGTGGAAAAAATGACGCTGGTGGGCATGAGGCCCTTGTTGTCCTTGCCCTCGCTCTCCCCATAAAGCTGCTTGTACCACTCGTTCATCATGGCAAAATTCGGTTCATAGGCGGCCAGCAGCTCCACCGATTTGCCCTTGCGGTACAGGATATTGCGGGCGGCGGCGTACTTGTAGCAGTCGTTTTCAGGGGTGCACTGGGCATACGCGGCGCGCGCGTCGGCCGCGCCCTGCATCAGCCGGTCAATGTCGCACCCGGCGCAGGCGATGGGCAGAAGGCCCACGGCAGTGAGCACCGAATAGCGGCCGCCCACATCGTCCGGCACCACAAAGGTGGGCCAGCCCTCTTCGTCGGCCTCCTGCTTCAGGGTGCCGCGGGCTTTGTCGGTGGTGGCGTAGATGCGCTTTCCGGCCTCCTCAGCGCCATAGCGGTCTTCCAGATACTTTTTGAATACCCGGAACGCCAGCGCGGGCTCGGTGGTGGTGCCGGATTTGGAGATCACGTTCACGCTCACCCGCTTGCCCTCGCAGCAGGCCAGGATGTCGTTCAGGTAGGCGGGCGAGATGGAATTGCCCGCAAAAAAGATCTGCGGGGTATTCTTGCAGGTGCAGTTGTACATCTGGCCCTTAATGGCCTCGATGGCGGCCCGGGCGCCCAGGTAAGAGCCCCCAATGCCGATGACCACCAGCACGTCGGAATCCTGCCGGATCTTTTCAGCGGCGGCCTTGATGCGCGCGAATTCCTGCTTGTCATAATCCACGGGCAGGTCCACCCAGCCCAAAAAGTCGCTTCCAGGGCCGGTGCGGCTCTCCAGCAGCTCGTGCGCCGCCTGCACCTGCGGCCAGATGGCACTGAACTCAGCCTCTTTCACAAAGCCCGCCAGGTGCTTGCCGTTGAATTGGATGCTCATTGCAAAACCCCCGTTCCCGGGCCCGCGCCGCGCCCGGAAAAGGGCGGGCGGGTCAAGGTATTTTCTTTGTAATAACTATACCGTTTTGAGGGGGTAAAGTCAAGGTATGTTGGGCCGAACCTCACAAAATATGCGTGCCCTGCCTCAGTGGGTCAGCAGGGCCTGCCACAGCCGTTCAAAGCCCAGCGCCACGGTCATGCGGGGCACCTCGCCCCCCGCCGTGACCGGCCAGGAGCCAAGCTCCGTGTCGCCTGCGGTGACCGTAACGGTGCCCACCTGTGCGCCCTCGCTCACCGGCGCTTCCAGCTCCTCGGGCAGCTCCAGGGTGCTGGCAAGGCTCTGGCCCTCGCCTTTTTTTACCAGCAGATTCTCCGGCATGGCGTAGACCAGCGGCACCGTTTCGGCACTGCCGCGCTGCACCGGCAGTTCGGCGGGCGCGCCCTCCGGCACGGGGGCGCAGGCGCTCTCAAAATTGGCAAAGCCGTAGTCCAAAAGGGCGGTGGCGGCGTCGAACCGCTCGCCGCTGGAAGGGCTGCCCAGCACCACCGCAATCAGCGACAGGCCGTCCCGCGTGGCGCTGGCCGAAAGGCACACGCCGGCGCCGCTGGTGGTGCCGGTCTTGAGGCCGTTCACGCCATTGTAACGCTTGAGCAGCTTGTTGGTGTTGAGCAGCTGGGTTTCCCCGCCCCGCAGGGTGTCCATCCAAATGGTGGTGTAATGGGTGATGGAGGGGTGATGGGTAAGGATCTCGCGGCTCATAATGGCCACATCCCGCGCGGTGGACAGATGCCCCTCCTCGTCCAGGCCGCAGGCGTTTTTAAAATGGGTGTTCGCCATGCCCAGCTCCGCGGCCTTTTGGTTCATCAGCTCGGCAAAAGCGGGCTCGGAACCGCCGATGAACTCGGCCACCGCCACCGCCGCGTCGTTTGCGCTGGACACACAGATGGCCTTGAGCATCTCGTCCAGGGTGAAGGTTTCGCCCGGCTCCAGCCAAATCTGGCTGCCGCCCATGTTGTAGGCGTGCTCAGACACGGGCACCGTGTCCTGCAGGGTCACCTTGCCGCTGTCGAGCGCCTCCATGGTAAGCAGCAGGGTCATCACCTTGGTAATCGAGGCAATGGGCATCTGCTGGTCCGGCTGCTTTTCGTACAGCACTGTGCCGCTGTTCTGCTCGATCAGGATCGCGCCCTTGCAGGGCACATCGAAATCGGGCAGGGCAAACCGCCCGGCAGTGAGCTCCTCGGCCCCCGCGGGCAGGCAAAGCGCCGCCGCCAGCACCAGGCAAAGCGCCAGCGCAAACGCGCGTTTTTTGAACATACAGGCATCATCCTTCCCTTTTTGCTGTTAGAACACAGTTTGTCTATGGCATGTATATGCTGGCTTTTCGGGAATATAGCCCCGCCGCTTGCGATTTTGCCCCCTACCCTTTATAATAGGGCAGGAACAAGGCCGGCAAACGCCGGCTGCAAGGAGAAAAATAATGCGCGTAAGTTTTTATACCCTGGGGTGCAAGGTAAACCAAAACGAGACCGGCGCCCTGGAACAGCTGTTCTGCCGCAGCGGTTATACCCTGGCAGGGCCCGGCGAGGCAGCGGATGTGTATGTGGTGAACAGCTGCACCGTAACCGCCGGAGGCGATAAAAAAAGCCGCCAGTGGCTGCGGCGCGCCAAGCGCGAGGCCCCGGGCGCGGTAACCGTGCTTGCCGGCTGCTACCCGCAGGCCTTTCCGGCCGAGGCGGCCGCGGTGGCCGAGGCCGATGTGGTGGTGGGCAACGCCGCCCGGCAGGAGATGCTCAGCGCGGTCGAAAGGGCGCTTGCCACAGGCGAGCGCGTGGTGGCCATCCGCGCCCACGAAAAAGGCGAGGCATTCGAGGAGCTGCCCATGGAAACCTTTGAGGGGCACACCCGCGCCTTTATCAAGGTACAGGACGGCTGCGACCGGCAGTGCGCCTATTGCGTCATTCCAAAAGCGCGGGGGCGCAGCCGCAGCCGCGCTCAGGGCAGCATCCTGGCGGAACTGCAGGCCCTGGGCGCGGCGGGCTACAAGGAGGTGGTGCTCAGCGGCATCAACCTGCCCAGCTACGGCAAAGACACCGGCGCCGATCTCACCGGCCTCATCGAGGCCTGCGCAGGGGTGGCCGGCATCGAGCGCATCCGGCTGGGCAGTTTGGAGCCCGACCTGCTCACCGACCGGGACATCGCCCGCATGGCCGCCTGCAAAAAACTGTGCCCCCAGTTCCACCTTTCGCTGCAGAGCGGGTGCGAAGCCACCCTGCGCCGCATGCGCCGCACCTACACCGCCGCGCAGTATGCCCTGGTGGTGGACAAGCTGCGGGCTGCCTACGGCGGCGCCGCAAGCTTTACCACCGACGTGATCGTGGGCTTTCCCGGCGAAACCGAGGCCGATTTTTGCGAGAGCATGGCTTTTGTGGAGCGCCAGCGTTTTTTAAAAGTGCATGTGTTCCCCTATTCCAGCCGGCCCGGCACCCCCGCGGCCTCGTTCCCGGGCCAGCTGCCGGAGGCGGAGAAGGCCGCCCGGGTGCATCGGCTGCAAACCCTGGCGGACGGGGTGCGGGCCGGGCTGATCGGGGCGATGCTGGGCGCCCGGGACGAGGTCCTGCTGGAAAAGCCGCTCAGTTCGAACCTTTTTACCGGCTACACCCGGCTGTATGTGCCGGTGGCGGTAAAAGCGCCGGGCGGCAGGCCCGGGCAGATCGTGACCGCCCGGCTCCAAAGCTGGGACGGCGAGCGCTGCCGGGCCGAGGCCCTGCCCGGCTGAGCCGGCCGTGCGGGTTTTCCGGCGGCGCTTGGCGCGGCGCCCTTCCTGTGATATAATTTTGACGGATCTTCTCTCCACTGCTGAAAGGAGCTATGAACCATGAGCAATATGCGCGGCATTTACACCACCGTGACCGACATTCGGCGGCGCGTTTTCACCGAGGTCGCCCGCCTCTCCTACGAGGGGCAGGATTACGCCCACGAGATGGCGCGGCTGCCCTACAAGATCATTCCCGGCGAGGTGGGCACCCACCGCAACAGCATTTTTTTGGAGCGGGCCATCGTGTCCGAGCGGGTGCGGCTTGCCATGGGCCTGCCCCTGCGCCCCATCGACGAGCAGGCCCCCATCAACGCGGGCATCGAGAACAGCGTGATCGCGCAGAAGTATTACGACCCGCCGCTGGTGAACATCATCAAATTCGCCTGCTCGGCCTGCCCGCCCAAGCTTGTGGAGGTCACCGAAATGTGCCGCGGGTGCCTGGCGCACCCCTGCAACGACGTGTGCCCCAAAAATGCCATCCACTTTACCCCCGGCGGTCACTCGGTGATCGATCAGGACAAATGCATCAAATGCGGCAAGTGCGCGGAGGTGTGCCCCTACCACGCCATCGTAAAAATGGAGCGGCCCTGCGCCGCCGCCTGCGGCATGAACGCCATCGGCTCAGACGAACTGGGCCGCGCCCGCATCGACTACGACAAGTGCGTTTCCTGCGGTATGTGCCTGGTAAACTGCCCCTTTGGCGCCATTGTGGACAAAGGGCAGATCTTCCAGCTCATTCAAAGCATCCGCCAGGGCGACAAGGTATACGCCATCATGGCCCCCGCCTTTGTGAGCCAGTTCCCCGGCCTGACCCCCGCCAAGCTCCAGGCCGCCATGCGGCAGCTGGGCTTTGCCGACACGGTGGAGGTGGCGATCGGCGCCGACCTGTGCACCATTGAGGAGGCAAAGGACTTCATGCGCGAGGTGCCTGAGCATCAGCCCTTCATGGCCACCAGCTGCTGCCCCAGCTGGAGCATGATGGCCAAAAAGCTGTTTCCGGAGCTCGCCATGAACATCAGCATGGCCCTGACCCCCATGGTACTGACTGCCCGGCTTTTGAAAAAGCGGGTGGGCAGGGATGTAAAGGTGGCCTTTATCGGCCCCTGCGCCGCCAAAAAGCTGGAGGCCAGCCGCCGCACCATCCGCAGCGATGTGGACTTTGTGCTCACCTTTGAAGAGCTGATGGGCATGTTCGAGGCCCGCGAGGTGGATTTTGAAGCCCTGGAAGCCGCCGAGGGGGACGAATTCGACAAGGCCAGTGCCGACGGCCGGGGCTTTGCCGTGACCGGCGGCGTGGCCCAGGCGGTGGTGAACGCCATCCACGAGCTCGACCCCGCGCGGGAGGTAAAGGTGGCCAGCGCCCAGGGCCTGGCCGAGTGCAAAAAGCTGCTCATGATGGCCCGGGCCGGCAAATACAACGGCTATCTGCTGGAGGGCATGGGCTGCCCCGGGGGCTGCATGGGCGGCGCCGGCACCCTGGCCGACCCGGCCAAGGCGGCGGCCGCCCTGACCAGGTACAAGGCCGAGGCTCCCATGCAGCGCTCCACCGAAAGCCCTTACGAGATCGACCTGGGCTTTTTGAACTGAGCGCGCCGCCCTTTTAAAACGACGCAAAAACGTGCCCGCCGGGGTCTCCCGGCGGGCACGTCTGCTTTTTTGATCGGGCCGTATTTTACCCGGCGGGCCAGGCCGACAGCTCGGCAACACCCCAGCCCTCGCTGGTCTTGACCCAGGCCTTGCCTCCGGTGGCGGTCTGCGCATCCAAAAAGGTCATGCTGGTCTTTTGGGTGCCCGCAAGGCTCACATAACCCCAGCCGGTGTCCGCCTGCACAGCGGCCAGGCCATTTTTAAAAGGCCGCACCTGCCGGTACTGGCAGGGCACCATCTCCTTGCCGTCCGCGGCGCTCACAAAGCCCCAAAGGCCCCCCTGCTTCACCGGGAAAACGCTCTCGCTGGCGGCCTCCACCGCCTCATATCGGGTGTCGGTGAGCGGGGTGCCGTCCGGCAGAAACAGCATTACGGCGCTGGGCTCGCTCAGCTCCACCGGGTGCTCCTCGTCCCCCATGTGGTACCGGCTGCTGCCCGGATCTTCCAGCCCGGTAAGCGCCGTAATGGAAACCACCTTGGCAATGATCGGGTCGGGGCTGTAGGTGTACTCCTGGCTCCAGGGCTGCAGGTAGCCCATCCAGTCCTCCAGATACAGGGTGCCGGAGGCTTCGTCGTAAAAAATGCCGCTCTCGCTGATGCCGTGGCCGCCGCTGCCCACCACCTCGCCCTGGGCGTTGTAAATCTCGGTTTCGCCCTCGTTGGTGATGCCGCAGACCGGGCACCAGTGCACATTCTTCTCAGCGGGCACCACAATGTTGCCCGCCAGGTCGATCACGCCCGTGCCGCCGTTCTGGGTGAACAGCGCCAGCTGCTGGCGCTCGGCGGTGGTGAGATGCTCCACCGGCAAAAACTCCGCCAGGCTCTGCACGATCTCCAGGTCACTGCGGGGCTCCACCACCCAGCCCGGGGCCGGGGTGGGGCTGGGCTTCGGGGCCTCGGTGGCCGCCGGGGCTCCAGCGCCGGACGAAGCGCTGGGCGAGGCCGACCCCGGGCCGGTCTGCCCGGCCGGCTTGCCGCACCCTGCAAGGCCCAGTGCCAGGCAGGCCGTAAGTAAAAAAACCAGCGTTCGTTTCAACTGCCGTCCCTCCCTTTTATAGGTTGGTTCCATTTTACCAGAAAACTGTGAACATTTCAAAGCAGGCGGCCCGCAAAGCATTCCAAACAGGCCGCCGTTCATTTGTGGTATTTGCTGTGGCTGTTGATGGCAAAGGCGCGGTAGATCTGTTCGGTGAGCACCAGCCGCGCAAGCTGGTGGGGCAGCGTGATGCGCCCCAGGCTGACCCGCTGGTGCGCCGCGGCCTTCACCTGCGGCGCCAGCCCATGGGAGGAGCCGATCACAAACGCGATATCGCCTGTGCCGCCCAGCGCCCTCTGCGCCACCAGCGCGGCCAGCTCCTCGCTGGAAATCGGCTTGCCCTCCACGCACAGCGCCACCAGATACGCGCCTTTTCGCACGCTGGCCAGAATGGCCTGCCCCTCTTTTTCCAGCGCCCTCTGGATCACCGCCCCGCCGGCATTCTTTTCCGCGATGGCCGCCTCGGGCAGCTCCACAATGCGGAAATCGCACAGGGCGCCCAGGCGCTTTTGATACTCGGCCACACCGGCCGCGCAGTAGGCCGCATTCAGCTTGCCCACGCAGATCAGGTCGATCTTCTGCATTGCTCAAAACTCCATCCACTTGCTGGGCTCGCTGCGGCGCAGGGCCTGCACCTGCACGTCCGGCCCCGGCACAACCCCCGCCGCCAAAAGCGCCTGCTGCACCGCCCCCAGCGCCAGCGCGGGGGTGTTGTTCTCCTTGCTCAGGTGGCACAGCGCAAACTTTTCGCAGCCCTCCTGCACCAATTCCAGGATCTTTGCGGCGCACTCGGCGTTGTCCAGGTGGCCCCGGGGCGATTCGATGCGTCGTTTTAAGTAATACGGGTAGGACCCATAGCGCAAACTATACAAATCGTAATTTGCCTCCAGCGCCACCAGTGCCGCCCCGGAAAGGGCGGTGTGCACCTCGGGCGTGAGTTGGCCCAGGTCGGTGGCAATGGCCATCACCGCGCCGTCCGGCGCGGTGATGCGGTAACCGCAGCACGGCACGTCGTGGCTGGTGGGGAAGGCCGTAACCTCAAAACCTCCCACCTGCTCGGTGCGCCCCTCAATGGCAATGCACTCGGCACAGGGCGGCGTTACCCCCAGCCCGTCCAGATCGTCCAGCGTGGCGGCGCTGCCGTACACCGGCACGCTGTAGTGCTTTAAAAACACATTCAGGCCCTGGATGTGATCCGAGTGCTCATGCGTTACCAGCACGCCCCGCATGGCCGCCACCGGCAGCCCCAGCTCCTTGAGCGCGTTCAGGGTTGCCCTGCAGCTTTTGCCCATGTCGATCACAAGGTATTCCGCGCCGCAGCGCACCACCGAGCAGTTGCCGGAGGAGCCGGAGTATAAAGAAGTGAAGAAAGCCATGGATTTTCCTCGCTGTTCTAGAATACGGGCGCCCCGCCCGGAAAGAAACAAAGCGGGGCCGCGCTGCCCCAAAGAGAGCGCGGCCCCGCGAAACTTTGTTTACAGCGCCTGGGGCAGCACGGCGGAGGCTTTTTCCTCCCGCCGAATGTCCGCGCCGAGCCCCTGGAGCTTTTCCACCAGGCTCTCGTAACCGCGCTCAATGTGGCTGACCTCGTCGATCTCGCTGGTGCCCCGGGCCGCCAGCGCCGCCATGACCAGGGCCGCGCCGGCCCGCAGGTCGGAAGCGCGCAGCGGGGCGGGCTGCAGCTCCTGCACGCCCTCGATCACCGCCACCTGCCCGTCCACCTGAATGTTCGCCCCCATGCGCACCAGCTCGTCCACATAGCGGAAGCGGTTCTCCCAAATGCCCTCGGTGATGATGGAGGTACCCTGGGCCACGCTGAGCAGCACGGTCATCAGCGGCTGCATATCCGTGGGGAAGCCGGGGTGCGGCATGGTCTTGATCTTGGTGGCTGCCAGATCGCCCGTGCGGTATACCCGCACTGCGTCGTCGTATTCCTCCACCGTGGCGCCCGCCAGCTCCAGCTTGGCGGTGATGGGCTCCAGGTGCTTTGGAATGACGTTTTTAATGAGCACATTGCCGCCGGTGATGGCGGCCGCAACCATGTAACTGCCGGCCTCGATCTGATCCGGAATGATGGAATAGGTGCAGCCGTGCAGCGCCTCGCGGCCGCGGATCTTAATCACGTCGGTGCCCGCGCCGCGCACATCGGCGCCCATCATGTTCAAAAAGTTTGCCAAGTCCACGATGTGGGGCTCTTTCGCCACATTTTCCAGCACGGTCTGGCCCCCGGCCAGCACAGCGCTGAGCATGGCGTTCATGGTAGCCCCCACCGACACGGTATCAAAGAACACATGCGCGCCCGCAAGCTCTTCGCCGCTCACGTTGATCATGCCGTACTCCACCGAGTCGCGCGCCCCCAAAGCGCAGAAAGCCTTCAGGTGCTGGTCGATGGGGCGGGGCCCCAGGTTGCAGCCGCCGGGCATGGCCACCTGCGCCGAGCCGAAGCGGCCCAGCAGCGCGCCCAAAAAGTAATAGCTGGCCCGCATCTGGCGGGAGAGATCATCCGGCACTTCCGTGCAGCACACATGGGTGGTGTCGATCTCGTAGGTGTTTTTATTGAGCATGCGCACCCGCGCGCCCAGGGCGCTCAGGATCTGCAGCGACACAGTGACATCGCTGATGGCAGGCAGGTTTTCGATCACGCATTTGTCCGCCGCCAGAATGGTGGCGGGCAGGATCGCCACCGCCGCGTTCTTTGCGCCGCTGATGGAAACCTCGCCGGTCAGGGGCTTGCCCCCGTTGATCACAAATTTCTCCAATGAAACACTCTCTCCTTTGCGCGCTCGTCCGGGCCTGTCCCAGGCCCCAGGTGGCATCACAACTGTTTTATTATACACCAGACCTTAAAAAAAAGAAACCCTCGGCCATATTATTTGCCTAAATTGTAACATATATGCCCAAACGCACGCCACGATCCGGCGCTTTTCGAGGTTTTTGCGCAAAAACCAGGGCATTTCTGCCAACGGGCACAAAAAATGCCCGGCCCTTTCACGGGCCGGGCATTTTTCTTTTGCCTGAAAAGCGGTTACATCCCCCCGAACCACTCCCGGGCGCTGCGGCGCACACCGTTCACGTACACCTCGAAGTGGCAGTGGTTGCCGGTGGAATTGCCGGTGGAGCCCACATAGGCGATCACCTGGCCCTGGCTCACCGCCTGCCCATAGCCCACCGCCAAACGGCTGGCATGGGCGTAAAGGGTGCGGTAGCCGTTGCCGTGGTCGATGATCACGTAGTTGCCGTAGCTGTAGTGCCAACCGGCGGTCACCACCACGCCGCTGTCCGCCGCGTAAATGGGGCTGCCATAGGCCGCGCAGATGTCTGCGCCTTTGTGGTAGCTGCTCATCCAGCGGCTCACATATTTGTAGTTCGGCACCGGCCACAGCAGGGTGCCGCTGCCGGTCTGCGCCAGCTGGCCGTTGGCCAGCTTTTTGCCCCGCAGCACCTTTTTCGCCACCGGCTCTTTCAGGGTCACGCGCTCGATCTCGGTCTTCTCGTTGGGGGCGGCCGAATCGCCGTAATACACCCACTCCTCGGTCACCTGATCCAGCCCGTCTTCCGCCTCCTGCACCGTCTTGGTAGTGCCAAAAGCCACCTCGTCAGAATCCTCGTAGATGGTGGGCAGTGAAGTAGCCTGCTCAAAAGTCACCGTTTCGATCCGCCGCACCTCCAGGTACGGCTGGGCGCGGCTGATCAGCAATACATCGCCCACGTGCAGGTTGTTCAGGATATCCTGCTGAGGGTTCATATTCACCAGCTGCTGAGTGGACAGGCCGAAGCCGGACGCGATCCCACTGGGGGTGTCACCAAATTTCACGGTGTAATCCACCTGCCCCTGTTCCTCGCCGTGCAGCAGCTCCACAATGTTGTCGCAGTCCGTGATGTGGCTGGTCAGGTATATCCCCTCGTCCACCCGCACCTCTTTGTTGAACTCCACCCGCAGGTTCTCGTTGCCCGGGTCCTCGTACGGCGCCTTGATCGCCTCGATCGCCTGCTCCAGCTTCTCCCCTTCCGTGGTCACCGCCACCAGCTGGTCGTTCACATACAGCGCCGTCCCCGGCACGATCTCGCTGCTCGAGGCCTGCAAAATCGCGTCCGCCATCGCGTTTTCGTCCAGCGTGTAGTCCGATACCGCCAGCGTGTACGAGGGCGTGATGCTCCACTCCACCTCCTCGCCCTCCACCGGCTTGATCCGCTGCGCCACCTCCGCCTTCGCCGAGTCGAACACCTGCTCGTTCTCCACATAGCCCACCACCTGGCCGTCCACTTCCACCGCCAGGATGTAGTTGTAGCTCAGCACCGCGTTCACCGTGTACACAAACAGCGCCAGCGCGCACACCGGGATCACATACGCCACCGACGCACGCAGCAGCGGGAAATACAGCCTCACCCCGCGGCCAAAATACAGCAGCCCCTCCTTCAGGGCGTGGCCCCGGCCGGTCTGCTGCTTTTCCTGCCGGATCAGGGCATTGATATGTTTGATTCCGCTCCAAAAGCGGGTAAAGGGCGCGGTCAGCTCGCGCCAGCCCGTGAGCAGCGCGCCGCCCAGGTAGCTTCCGATCTTTTTAAGTACCGAAAGAAGCCGTGCGCCCAGGTTTTTTGTGCCGGCGCGCACCATGCGGCAGGCCCGCAGGGCGCTGTACTCGCCCCAAAAGCCCACGTTGTATAAAAATTCCCCCGCCGCTGCGGTCTGGGGCTTTTGCTTGGCCCAGCGCACCAGGGGGTCCAGCCTTTGCAAAAGCCTGCGGCACAGCGCCGCCGAGCGGCCCGGGCCCTGTTCCGGCCCCGAGACCCGGCCCTTCGCCGGGGCCTGCCCCTCGTTCACTTGTTCTTTTTCCTGGATCGGCAGCTTGTCCGCCCTCCCTTCTACGTTTTGTCCAACTTTCATTATAAGCCCGCCCCGCCGCAAGGCAAGCAACTGGAAGGTTTTTTCACACGGTTTTCAACGCTCTTTCACACTTTCCAGCAGCGCCGCCATATCCGGCGGAAGGGGCGAAGTCACGGTTTTCCGCTCTGTGCTGCCCGGCTCGGCAAACGAGATCTCGGCGCAGTGCAGCGCCTGGCGGGCGATCCCCGCGCGGCTGCCGCCATACAGCTCGTCCCCCGCCAAAGGGCAGCCGATGTGGGCAAAGTGCACACGCAGCTGGTGGGTGCGCCCGGTAATGGGCGCCGCGCGCACCAGCGTATACTCCCCGGCCCGCCGCTCGGCCGCGTACTCGGTGCAGCTGGGCTTTCCCCCGGGCCAAACACGCCGCAGAATAATGCTGCCCGGCGCACGGGCAATCGGGGCCTCGATCCGCCCCTGTTCAGGGCTGGGCGCCCCCTCTAAAATCGCCCGGTATACCTTGCGGGCGCTGCCGGCCAGCAGCGCCGCCGCCCACGCGTTTTTGGCGCAGAGCACAAGGCCGGAGGTATCTTTATCAATGCGGTTTACAGGCCGGAACACCCCCGCTTCGCCACGGGCCTGCAAAAGCCCCATATAGGCGTTGGCCAGGGTGCCGCTGTGATAATTCAGGGTGGGATGCACCGCCATGCCGGCGGGCTTTTCCAGCACCAGCACATGCCTGCTCTCATAGGCGATCGCCAGCGGGATCGCCTGGGGCTGCACGCTGGTGGGCGGCTCCGGCGGCAGGCAAAAGCGGACGCTCTGCCCCGCCCGCACCACATCGCAGGTGCGCAAGGGCGTATCGCCCACCCAAAAGCCTCCCTGCTTTTTTACCGCCTTAACCAGGGTCGCGGACACGCCGGCAGCGCGCAAAAAATCCCGCAGGGCCCAGCCATCCGCCTCCGGGGCAACGGCAAAACACAGCTCCGCCGGGCTGTTCGGGTCTGCCACGCGCCCACTCCCCCTTTATAGCATAATTTGTATTTTACCACAAAACGCCCCGGCTTGCAAGCCGGGGCGTTTCGCTCCTTTTGGCCCGGGCCGGCAAAAAGCCCAGGGCTTCGGCGCCCGGTTCTGCCGGTTCGCCGGTGTAATAAACATCCACGCGTAAAACGCGTGGTATTTCAGATGCGGGCAAAGCCCTTTGTTCCTCGCTCACGCGTCAAACGCGTAAGTACGGTCTGCCAGCCGCGCGGGGACTGTTACTTGCCGCCCGTAAACGGGCCGCATTCACTCATCGTAAGCTGCTCGCCCATCTCATCTTCTTTTAGTTGGTTCCTGATGTACTCTGCAATTCGGCTCGTGTTTTTCCCCGTTGTATCCACGTAGTATCCTTTGCACCAGAACTCTCTGCTCCGATACTTGTATTTCAATTCGCCGAATTGCTCATACAGCATTGTGCTGCTCTTCCCTTTCAAGTATCCCATGAAGCTTGACACCGACATTTTCGGTGGAATTTCCACCAGCATGTGCACATGGTCCGGGCATACTTCTGCCTCTATGATTTTTACGCTCTTCCACTCACATAATTGTCGCAGAATCTTGCCGATTGCTGCCCGCTTTTCTCCATAGAATACTTTCCTGCGATATTTCGGAGCAAATACTATATGGTATTTGCAATTCCATTTTGTATGGGATAAACTATTTATGTCATTCAGGCTCATTCTGAATGTCCTCCTTTTGCTTTCTTACTGCAGTTGGCAGACCGCAGTTTCATTATAGCAAAAGGAGTTTTTATTTCTTCTTCATCGCTTAAGCTCTTTTGAACCACACGTCTAACGTGTGGTTTTGCACGTCAATAAACATCCACGCGTAAAACGCGTGGTATTTCAGATGCGGGCAAAGCCCTTTGTTCCTCGCTCACGCGTCAAACGCGTAAGTACGGTCTGCCAGCCGCGCGGGGACTGTTACTTGCCGCCCGTAAACGGGCCGCATTCACTCATCGTAAGCTGCTCGCCCATCTCATCTTCTTTTAGTTGGTTCCTGATGTACTCTGCAATTCGGCTCGTGTTTTTCCCCGTTGTATCCACGTAGTATCCTTTGCACCAGAACTCTCTGCTCCGATACTTGTATTTCAATTCGCCGAATTGCTCATACAGCATTGTGCTGCTCTTCCCTTTCAAGTATCCCATGAAGCTTGACACCGACATTTTCGGTGGAATTTCCACCAGCATGTGCACATGGTCCGGGCATACTTCTGCCTCTATGATTTTTACGCTCTTCCACTCACATAATTGTCGCAGAATCTTGCCGATTGCTGCCCGCTTTTCTCCATAGAATACTTTCCTGCGATATTTCGGAGCAAATACTATATGGTATTTGCAATTCCATTTTGTATGGGATAAACTATTTATGTCATTCAGGCTCATTCTGAATGTCCTCCTTTTGCTTTCTTACTGCAGTTGGCAGACCGCAGTTTCATTATAGCAAAAGGAGTTTTTATTTCTTCTTCATCGCTTAAGCTCTTTTGAACCACACGTCTAACGTGTGGTTTTGCACGTCAAAAAGCGGCGCCCGCAATTGCGGGCGCCGCGAGGGTTCGGTCTGAAGCGATTACTCCTGGTAATCCACGGTGATGGTGGTGGTGGCGAAGTGCTTGTCGGCCTCGCTGTTGTTGTCCACAACCAGGCTGCCGTCCGCCAGGCCCTTGAACAGGGTGTCGTACTGCTCCTGGGTAAAGGTGGTAAAGCGGCTGGTGGCCATGGGCAGATCCACAGCGTTCTCGGCCGCGCCCAGCTTGGTTTCCTTGCCGGCGTAGGTCTCGCTCCACTTCCAGCTGTTGGCCTGGCAATCGGTCAGAGCCAGCTGCACAGAGGCGGACAGGCCCTTGGTGGCGCTGGTGATGATCAGCTCGCTGTCACCGCTCTGGTCCACGTCCACGCCGATGACCTTGCCGTTGTTGGCGCTGGCAGCGTCCACAGCCGAGCTGTAGATGCCGCCGCCGCAGGCGAACACCACCTGGGTGCCGTCGGCGTACCAGCCGTCCATCTTGGCCTTGATGTCATCGTTGGCCGCAAAGGAGCCGGAGTACCAGTACTTCATGTTCACGGTCACGCCCAGCTCTTTGGCAGCGGCGTCGGCGCCCTGCACAAAGCCCTGGCCGTAGCGCACCACGGCGGGAACCGCCATGCCGCCCAAAAAGCCCAGCTCGGTGTAGCCGTCCACAACGGCGGCGTAGCCGGCCAGGTAGCCGCACTGCTCTTCCTTATAGGTGATCAGAGCGGTGTTGGCAGCGGGGGTGGCCAGATCGCCGGTGCTCACGTCCAGCGCCAGGAACTGCACGTCGGGGTATTTGGCCTGCGCCTGCTCCAGAGAAGCGGCGAACAGATAACCGGCCATCACAACCACCTTGGCGCCGTCGGCAATGGCCTGATCCATCGCGTCCAGGCGGGCCGCGTCGGAGTCCTCAGAGGGGCGGAAGTAGTTCGCCTTCAGGCCATTGGCCTCGCAGAACTTGGTCACGCCCTCATAGCTGTACTGGTTGAAAGAATGGTCGTCGATGTTGCCCACGTCAGTCACGAACGCGATGTCAGTGTTGCCGGCGCCGGTGTTATCGGCCGGGGTGGACGCGGGGGTGCTGCCGGTGCTGGCAGGGGTGCTGGCAGGGGTGCTGGCGGGCGTGGAAGCGCCGCCGCCGCAGGCCACCAGAGACAGGGCCATCACGCTGGCCAGAACAAGAGCGATGAGTTTTTTCATTCTTGTACTCTCCTTTTTCTTTATCGGGGCCGGCAGCGGACCTTCTTTTTGCTCTCGCAAAAAGAAACAGGGCCGGCCCTGTTTCCATGAAACCAAGGCATACACACAGCCTTGGCTTGCACTGAAAGTATAGCGTTTTTTCGGCGAAGTTTCAACCTTTTCGCCCTAAAACGCCTGTTTACAAAATAATAACAGCGCGCCGGCGGCGCGCTGTTCGGGGCTGTTTTCAGCCAAGGTTTGCAGGGCCGAACCCCAGGGGCAGCAGCTCTCCCAGGGTCATCTCCACAAAGTCGTCCTCGCTTTTTGCCATGAGCACCGGCATTTCCGGGCCGCAGAATTCATAGAGGGCCTGGCGGCACACCCCGCAGGGCGAGGTGACGAGGGTATTGCGCTCGCCCTCTTTGCTGCCCACCACCGCAATCATGGCAAATTCGGTCACGCCCTCGCTGACCGCCTTGAACAGGGCGGTGCGCTCGGCGCAGTTGGTGGGGGTAAAGGTTGCGTTCTCAATGTTGCAGCCGGTGAACACCCGGCCGTCCTTTGCCAGCAGCGCGGCCCCCACCTTAAAATGGGAATAGGGCGTGTAGGCCTTTTCGCGGGCGGCAAACGCCGCGCTGATAAGCTCCTGCCTGGTCATGGGCTGCTCGCCTCCCTTCCGCCGCTCAGAGCTCTGCCCCCAGAGCGACCTTCATCATGGCTGTAAAGCTGGTCTGCCGCTCTTCGGGGGTGGTCTCCTGGTGGCTCACAAAGCTGTCCGAAATGGTCACAAGGCAGGCCGCGCGCTTGCCCAGCACCGCCGCGTTGTGAAACAGCGCAAAGCTCTCCATCTCCACAGCCACACAGCCCTTTTCGTCCCGCAAAAGCTCCCAATAGGCGGGGTTCTGCCGGTCGTCGTGGCGGTAGAATACATCGCTGGAATGGATCACGCCCTCCACCAGGGGAACGCCCAGCTTTGCGGCGCTGGCCCGCAGCGCCGCGCACAGCTCCCCGCTGGGGGCCAGGGTGTCGGCGGTGCAGCCGCTCATGGTGCGGGCAAAGCTGCTCTCGGAATAGGCGCCGGTGGCCAGCACCACATCGTACACCTTTGCCCTCTCGGTATAAGAGCCCGCCGAACCGATGCGGATGATGTTCTCGACTCCGTAGCGGCTGAACAGCTCGTAGGAATAAATGCCGATGGACGGCATACCCATGCCGCTGCCCATCACGCTGACGGGGCGGCCGCCGTAGGTGCCGGTATAGCCCAGCATACCCCGCACGTCGTTGAACAGCACGGGGTGTTCCAGAAAGGTCTCGGCAATGAATTTGGCCCGCAGCGGGTCGCCGGGCATCAGCACGGTCTTTGCGATCTGGCCGTTTTCGGCGCGGTTGTGGGGGGTAGGCATAAAACATCTCTCCTTTTGCTGATTTTTTGATTTTTCAAAACAGTGGGCGGTCACTCAAGGCACGCCGCGCGCATGGCCGCAAGGTCGGCGGGGGTCATGCCCAGCTCGGCCTCGAAATACGCTTCCAGGCACGGGTAGCGGGCGTCGATGGCGTCCAGCGCCCGGGCAAGATTCGCCTCGTCCACCCCGCCCATCGCGCCCAGATACGGTTTTAACTCCGGGTACTGCCGCACCAGCGCGCCGTAGCTCGCCTCATATTCGGCCGCGGCCCGGGGCCGGCAGGTGTTGGTGATGAGAAAATCCTGCATCACGGTCTCGCGGGCGGCGCCCAGCGCCAGCAGGATCAGCGCCGCCGCCACGCCGGTGCGGTCCTTTCCCGCCGAGCAGTGGAACAGCAGCGGCAGCTGCCCCGCCCGGATCTCGGCGAACATGGCCCGGTAGGCGGCGTTGCCAAAGGGCAGCCGGGCATAAAATTCGCCCAGCATGCGGCCCAGGGTTTCCAGCGCCGCCCGGTCCATCTTCAAAAAGGAATGGGGGTCGAAGTTCACCTCACGGCCCTCTTCGTCCAAAATGGCCGAAATATCGTGCCTGCGCACCCCGGCAAAGGCCGGGTCCGGCTGGGCCGTGCGCTCGCCGGTGGAGCGCAGGTCGCAGATGACCTTGATCCCCAGGGCGCGGAACGCCTCCAGATCCTCCTCGCTCTCCAGCTCGCACAAAGCGCCGCAGCGAAAGAAAAGGCCGTGCTTTACAGTTTTGCCGCCTGCGGCGGGCCAGCCGCCCAGCTCGCGGAAATTTTCGGCTTTGGAAAAGGGCAGTACCCTGCCCGGTTCAATGTGCATGGGTAAAATCTCTCCTTTTTAATTCTTTTCTTTTACCAGGCCCATCCGGTAGGCGGCCACCAGCAGCTTCAGATCCTGCACATTCCCCGCAAGCCTTCGGCCCTCGTCCGTGTCGGCCACCAGCATGCGCTTTTCGGTGGTCTCGAACACGTCCACGCTGGACACGATGTCCAGGTTTTCGCGGATGGCTTTTTCCATGGTTTCAAAGGGCTGATGCGCCCGCAGCGAAAGGCCGCGGCTGTTGTAAACCAGGGTGTAGCCCGCAATGCCCGTTTTTTCGTGGTAGGCGCGGCAGAAGCCGCCGTCGATGCGGATCATACGGCCCGCCCCTTTCAGGGGGGTCTCCCCCTCTATCGCGCGCACCGGCACATGGCCGTTCACGATATGGCAATGGGTCTGGTCCAGGCCAAACTCGGCCAGGATCGCCCGGTCCATCCGGGTATCGTTCACAAAGCGGTAGTAGGGGTTGCTCTGTTCGGTATGGGTCGCCGGATCAGCCACAAAAAGCCGCTCAAAGGTGGTCATTTTATCCCGCCCATACAGGGGCGAGAGCCGCCCGCACCAGAGATACCACAAAAAGTCGCAGCCGGACCGGCGCGCCTCGCTGCCCTCGGGGGCAAAAAAGGCCCTCCGCGCCCGCTCATCGCAGTAGTCCATCAGGGCGCGGCCCGCATAGCCGTGCTTTTCAAAGGTAGCCACCGCAAAGCCGCCGCTCTCGGTCAGGGGCACGGCGCCGTGGAACAGCAGGTTGCCGTTTTCCATGTGGTAGATGCCGCCCTTGGCGTATAAAAAGCGCACATGCCGCTGCAGCTTTTCGCTCTCGGTAAAGCTGCGGCACAAGGCGTCCATCACCTCCTGCTCGGCCGGGGTCAGCCGGGCGGGGTCCGCGGGGTCCACGGTGGGGAAATCGTCGTCCAAAAGGGGGTAACGCTTGCCCTCCACCAGCACAGTGCCCGCCCCGTAGTCAATGCGGCGCAGAAAGTCGCGCCCCTCCAGCTCAAAATCCGGGTTGCGGTCGATAACCCGGCATTCCAGCTTGAGCATCAGCAGGGTGATCGCCTTGTGCATGCGGGCCACCCGGGCCAGCTCCCCCCGGTGGTAAGGGCCGCGGCTCTCGTCCACATGGGGGTAAAAGTGGTGCACGTCGCAGTCTTTATACTCGCTCTCGGCAAACAGGGCCAGCGGCCGCAGGTTGATGCCGTAGCCGTCCTCCAGCGCTTCCAGGTTGTTGTAGGCCAGGGTGGTGCGCAGCACGGTGGCGATGCACAGCGGGCTGCCCGCCGCCGCGCCCATCCACACCACGTCGTGGTTGCCCCACTGGATATCCACCGAATGGTGGGCCATCAGCTGTTCCAGGATCAGGTCCGGGCGGGGCCCGCGGTCAAAAATATCCCCCAGCAGGTGCAGCTTGAACACGGCCAGGTTCTTGATCAGTGCGCACAGCGCCTCGATAAAATCGTCGGCCCGGCCAATGTCGATGATGCTGGCCAGGATCTGGTCGTAATAGAACTCCTTGTCGTGATCCTCAAAATGGGCGTGCAGCAGTTCGTCCAGGATATAGGCGTAGTCTTTGGGCAGGCGCTTGCGCACAAAGCTGCGGGTGTGCTTGCTGGACACCACCCTGCACACGTCGATCAGCCGGTACAGCGTCTGCCGGTACCAGCCGTCCAGGTCGGTCTGGCGCGCTTTCAGTTCGTCCAGCTTGCGGGCCGGGTAATAGATCAGGGTGGCAAACTCGGCCCGCTGCTCCTCGGGCACCGCCGGGCCCAGCACCCGGTCCACCTTTTCCTTGATCACGCCGGAGGCGTTGTTCATGATGTGGGTAAAGGCCTCGGCCTCGCCGTGCAGGTCACTCATGAAATGCTCGGTGCCCTTGGGCAGCTTCAAGATGGCCTGCAGGTTGATGATCTCGCTGCTGGCGCTGGCAATGTTGGGGAATTCCCGTGCCAGCAGGGTGAGATATTTCAGGTCACGGCGCACCTCGTCGGCGGCATATTGCATGGGCGGCGTCCCTCCTTTTGGCTTTTCGGCTTCAAAGGTTGCACGATCGGCAAAGCAACATCATTATAGCACACTCCCATGAAAATATGGTACAATATCCACAGAAAATTTGCGAGGCAGAAAAGGAGGCGGGCGGTATGGAACTTCCGGTCCACTGCGAACTGTGCCCGCGGCGCTGCGGCGCCGACCGGCGCGCCGGCGCTGGCTTTTGCGGGGCGGGGGCAACCCTGAAAGCGGCCCGCGCCGCCCTGCATTTCTGGGAGGAGCCCTGCATCAGCGGCCGGCGGGGCAGCGGCACGGTGTTTTTTACCGGCTGTGCGCTGCGCTGCTGCTACTGCCAAAATTTTGCGGTGAGCCAGCAGGGCCTGGGCAAAGAGCTCAGCTTCCACCGCCTGGCCGAAATTTTTTTGGAGCTGCAGCAAAAGGGCGCGGCCAACCTGAACCTGGTCACCGCCACCCAGTGGCTGCCCTGGGTCACCGCCGCGCTGGACGAGGCGCGGGCGGCGGGCCTTCGCCTGCCGGTGGTGTGGAACACGGGCGGCTACGAAACGGTGGAAACCGTGCGCGCGCTGGCCGGGTACGTGGATGTTTGGCTGGCGGACGTAAAATATGTTTCGCCCGCGCTGGCGCAGGAATACTCGGCCGCGCCGGACTATTTTGAAGTATGCCGCGCCGCGGTGGCCCAAATGCTGGCCCAGGCCGGGCCGCCGGTGTACGACGACGCCGGCTACCTGACGCGCGGGGTGATCCTGCGGCATCTGGCGCTGCCCGGCGCCCTGGCCGACAGCCTGGCCGTGCTGGATTATATGGCCGGTCTGCCCAGGGGCGGCTTTGTGCCCAGCCTGATGAGCCAGTACACCCCCTTTTACCGGGCGGCCGGGCACAGGCGTCTGGGCCGCCGCATCTCCACCTGGGAATACCGGCAGGTGGTGAACCGGGCGGTGGACCTTGGCCTCACCGCGGGCTACATGCAGGAAAAGAGCAGTGCAAGGGAGGAGTATACGCCCCCCTTCGATCTGGAGGGCGTGTGATATGCTTGGGAACCTTTTGAGCGTTTTATACCTGGCAGTCTTTCTGGCGGCCGGCCTTTTGCTGGCGCGGCGGCTGGCCCCCGGCCTGCCGCCCGAGGGCACGCTGGTGCTGGCGGCCGCGCTGGGCCTTGCCCTGCTGGCCGCCCTGCCGGCGCTGGCCGCGCTGGCACTGGGCTTCACCCTGGCGGCGGCGCTGCTGGCCCTTGCCGCCGCGGGCGCCGTTCTGGGGGGCTGCCTTTGGGCCGAGGCCCGCGTACCCCGGGCGCAAAAAAGCGGCGGCGCGCCGCTGGGCTGGCCCTTCTGGCTCTGCGTGCTGCCCCTGCTGGTTCTCGCGGTGTGGCTGCTGTTCACCCACACGCTGTATTTAAAGGGCGGCGCCTACTGGTGCGGCCAAAGCACCTATGGCGACCTGCCCATGCACCTGGCCTTCATCCAGTCCATTGCCCAGCAGGGCGATTTTCCGCCCCGCTATCCCCTGCTGGCCGGCGAAGGGGCTTACGGCTACCCGTTTTTGTGCGAAACGGTATCCAGCGTGTTCCTCTTGCTGGGCGCGGGGCTCAAGCTCGCCTGCCTTCTCCCCCAGTGCCTGGCGCTGCTGGCGGTGTTCGGCGGGGGCTGGCTGCTGGCCCACGCCCTCTTGGACGGGCGGGGCAAGGCAAGCCTTGCCTATTGGCTGTTTTTCATGGGCAGCGGTTTTGGCTTCGCCTATTTCCTGGGGGGCGATAAGGGCAACTTCACCCGAATTTTCACCGCTTTTTACGAACCCCCCACCAACTACGTGCAGGAAAACGTGCGCTGGGTCAACCCGGTGGTGGATCTGCTGATCCCCCAGCGGGCCACCCTGATGGGCTGGGCGCTGCTTTTCCCCGCGCTGTTCCTGCTGGCAAGGTTTGCCCTGCAGGGGGAAAAGCATCTGTGGAAGGCACTGGTGCTGCTGGCCGCCCCCCTGCCCCTTGTGCATACCCACTCGGCGCTTGCCCTGGTGCTGGTGTGCGCCGTGCTGTTTTTGCGGCAGCTGGCCGTGGGGCCGCGCACCAAAGCCGCGCTGGGGCCCTGGCTCGCCTTTGCGGGCCTTGCGGCGGCCGCCTGGCTGCCCCAGGTGCTCACCCAGGTGCTGCCCGCCACGCAGGAGGGCGTGGGCTTTTTGCGCTGGCACTTCAACTGGGCGAACGAGGGCGACGGCTACTTTTGGTTTTACATCAAAAACATCGGGCTGGTCTATCTGCTGCTGGTGCCCGCTTTTTTGTGGGCGGGGCGCTCGCTGCGCTGGATGTATGGCGGGGGGCTTCTGATCCTGCTGGTGAGCGAGCTTGTGGTGTTCCAGCCCAACAACTACGACAACAACAAGCTCCTGTTCGTCTGGCACCTTCTGGGCTGCATCCTGGTGGCAAACCTCCTGGTGGATCTTGCCCGCCGGGTGGACAAAAAAAGCGTGCGCGTCTGCCTGGCGGCGCTGTGCATCGCGGCGGCCACCCTGGGCAGCGTGCTCACAGTGGGGCGCGAGATGGTGAGCGGCTACGAACAGTTCAGCGCCGATGGCATCGCCGCCGCCCGGTACGCAAAAGAGCAAACGGACCCCCATGCGCTGTTTCTTACCGGCACCCAGCATGTAAACGCCATAGCCAGCCTTGCGGGGCGCAGCGTTTTGTGCGGCAGCCCCAGCTATGTATTCTACCATGGCCGCAATTACACCGCCCAGCAGGCAGCCGTGCAGGAGCTGTACGAAGCCCCCTCCGCCGGGGCGCTGGCCCGCTGGGGCGTGGAGTATGTGGCTGTTTCGGGCTGGGAGCGGGGCGCTTTTGCAGTGGATGAAGCCTGGTACCGGCAAAATTGTGAGCTCGTGTTCCAGCAGGGAGGTTACTCCATTTACCGCACACCCGGCTGAACCGCTTTTTCCCATGCATCACAAAGAACGCCCGCTTTTGAAAGCGGGCGTTCTTTGTGATGCGCGCCTGGCACAGCGCGCTTTTATTGCTGTGGGCTCTGCGTTTTTTTGCCGCTCTTCACCGGCACCCGCAAGGCCAGCAGCTGCTTTACGTCCCGCACAACGGCCGGGCTTGTGACCTCAATCATGAGCCAGCGGGTGCCGCACAGCATGCCTGCATTCCAATAGGTTTTCTGCACGCTGGCGTCAAAGCTGCCCAGCAGGGCCTCGGCAGCCGGGGCAAGCTTTTGGCCCACCGCCACCAGTGCCGTAAAGCAGCCCTCGCCCGGGTAAAGGGTGCACAGGGCCTTGCCGCCCTTTTTGTACTTTACGTTCCAGCCCGGGGCGCCGGAGCATTTGCTGTACTCCACGCTGGGCTGCACGCCGTACGCGGCCTCAATGTAGCCGCACAGCTCGTTCCAGAGCGGGCTTTTTATCCGCTCGCCGATCTCCTGAAGGGTGGGCTGCCGGGCATTTAGTTCGCTCATACAAAAGCTCCTTTTCTTTTTGCTGCACGCTCCGCTCAAAAATACATGTATACCTGGCAGGGGATCATGCCGTTATACAGCTTGCGGCGGCGGTTGGCCTTTTTGCCGAAATGCTTTTCAAAGTCCGCGTCGGCGGTGATGATATAGGCCCCGCTCACCGGGTGCTTTTCCAGCGCCGCGCCCAATTCGCCCGCCAGGCGCGCGGCAGCGGCAAGATCGCCCAGCCGCTCGCCGTACGGGGGGTTCGCCAGCACGATCTGCTCCAGCCCCGGGGCAAAATCCTTCACCTCGGCCGCCTCAAAGCGGCAGCGGTCGCCCACCCCCGCCAGGCGCGCGTTCTGGGCGGCCAGTTCCACGGCCTGCGGGTCGATGTCGTACCCCACCCCTTCAAACGCGGCGTCCTTTTTCACCTCGGCCAGGGCCTTTTCCCGCTGAGCCGCCCACACCGCAGGCGGGCAGAAGCTGTAGTGCTCGGCTGCAAAGCGCCGCCGCAGGCCGGGCGCGATGTTCATGGCCTTCTGCGCGGCCTCGATCACCAACGTGCCGCTGCCGCAGAAGGGGTCGGCCACCTGGCTGTCACGCCGCACACGGCCCAGGTCGGCAATGGCGGCGGCCAGGGTCTCCTTGATGGGGGCCCCGGTGGCATTGCGGCGGTAGCCCCGCTTGTGCAGGCCGTCACCGCTGGTGTCCAGCATGATCTCCACCTGGTTTTTGCGGATGGAAAAACGGATCTTGTAAAGCGCGCCGGTCTCGGGCAGCATCAGCACCCTGTGGCCCTTTTTCAGCCGCTCCACCACCGCCTTTTTCACAATGCTCTGGCAGGCGGGCACGCTGGAAAGAACGCTGGAAAGGCTGGACCCCTTCACGGGGAACTGGGCGTCGGCGGGCAGCAGCTCCTCCCAGGGAATGGCGGCCACCCCGTCGAACAGCTCGTCAAAGGTAAAGGCCGCATAGCTTTTCAGCAGCACCAGCACCCGCTCGGCGCAGCGCAGGTTCAGGTTCGCGGCGGCGATCAATTCGGCCCCGCCGGCAAAGGCGATGCGCCCGTCGGTAACCTGCACGTCTTCTGCGCCCAGGCGGCGCACCTCAAAGGCGGCGGTGCTCTCGGTTCCGAAATAGCAGGGGGCGATGAGATTATAGTTCATAAAAGGCAAACTCCTTTGGGCGCGGCGCGGCTCCCGTTGGCCGTGCCGGTGTGAATGTTCGTATTGCAATCATACCACGCCGCGCCCCCCGCCCGCAAGCCGTTTGGGCGGTTTACTTAGCGCAAAAAGCGCGGGCGGCACTTTTTGCCAATCTTTCCCTGCAAACTTTGTGCAGGTCCTGCCTTGACTTTTCATTATGCAATCGTATAATAGTATTCATAAAGATAATAAAAGAGGGAATACGCCATGAAACAGGAACGAAAAAAGCTGGGCGACGCAGAACTGGACATCATGCTTGCCATCTGGCAGGCCCCCGGGCCTGTGACCTCCACCTGGCTGCTGGAACAGCTGCGCGGCAAGCGGGACTGGCCGCTCTCTGCCCTGATGACCACCCTGGCCCGCCTGGCGGACAAGGGCTTCGTTGCGTGCGACCGCTCCACCCGCACCAACTATTACAGCGCGCTGGTAAGCGAGGCGGAGTACAAAGCGCGGGAGAGCAGCAGCTTTCTGCAGCGGCTGCACGCGGGCAGCCTGCCCAGCCTGGTGGCCGGGCTTTACGGCAGCCAGGCCATCGGCAACGCAGAGCTGGAAGAACTTCGGGCGCTCATCGACACACTGGAGGGGGGCGATCAGAATGGTTGAAGGCTTTTTAGCGGTACTGGGCGTATCGGCAACGGTGGGTCTGGTGGCGCTGGCCCTTGCCCTTTTAAGCCGCCCTCTGAACCGGCATGCGGCCGCCCGCTGGAAATACTGGGTGTGGCTGGTGCTGGCGGTGCGCCTGCTGCTGCCCTTTGACCTGGCGCTGCCCGCCTCCCTCGCCCGGGTGGAATTGCCCGCCGCCGTGCAGCAGCCCCTGGCTCCCGGTGCGGCCCCGGCTTCCGGCGGCGCGCCGGCCTCCGCCCCCGGCGGCGCGGCCGAAAACCTCCCCGCCGGGCAGGTCCCGCAGGCCCCGGCTCCGGCCCCTGCGCCCGCCGTCTCCACCCGGGAGGTGCTGGCTGCGCTGGCCCTGGTCTGGCTGGCGGGGGCGGCCCTGTGCGGCGTGTGGCACCTGGGTTCCAGCCTGCGTTTTTACCGCCGGGCGGTGCGGTGGGCGCGCCCCCCCAGCGCACCGGCCACCCGGCAGCTGTGGGAGCTCTGCCGCCAGGATCTGGGCGTGCGGCGCGCCCGGCTGCTGGTAAACCCCGCCGTGCCCTGCCCCATGGCGGCGGGCCTTTTCCAGCCCACCGTGCTGCTGCCCACAGAGGAGATGGACCCCGGCGATCTGAGCTGTGTGCTGCGGCACGAGCTGACCCATTTAAAACGGGGCGATCTCTGGTACCGGCTGGTGCTGCTGGCAGCCGCCTGCCTGCACTGGTTCAACCCGCTGGTGTGGCTGCTGCTGCGCCAGGCCTGGGCGGATCTGGAGCTGCGCTGTGACGACGAGGTGCTGCGCGCCGCTCCCCCGGAGCAGCGCCGCGCCTACAGCGAGGCGATCCTGGCCTGCATCCGGCAGGGCCAGGGCCGGGCCCCCGTGCTGACCACCTATTTCCGGGGCGGCAAGGGCAGCCTGGCCCGCCGGTTCGCCAACATCCTTACCCCTGGCAAAAAACGGGGCGGGGCGCTGGTGCTGGCCGCCACCCTGGCCACCACCGCTCTTTTGGGGGCGCTGGTGGGCTGCAGCGTGGCTGCCCCCGCCGCCTCTGCGGACCCTGCCGCCCCCGATGTCCCCCAGGGCTACAAGCAGGTATTTGTAGATTTTGCGCCCTATGCCAAAGCGCGCACCGAGATCCAGGGCGGTGAAGCCGCCCCCCGCTCCATCCGCTGCCAGGTGCTGGACGGCGTGGAGGGCTGGGAAGAACAAAAGCCTGCCTTGAGGGCCAGCCTGCAGCTGCCCGAGGACTGGCAGCTGCGCCCCGCCCAAGCGGGTGAGGCCTGCCTGGCGGCTGGGGTAAACGCGCCTTTCAACCTGTACGACCAGGCGGGCAGCCTTGTGGGCACCCTGGGTTACGACACCTATTTTGAGGGCCAGATCAACGGGGACGACGATTTTTACGGCCACGGCTACAAGGCCCGCTACTACTGGATCATGAGCGGCAATGTCAGCTGGGACAACGCCTATACCCCCGTTTCCCAAACCGAAACCACCGAGAACGCGGTCTGCCGGGTGAGCTACCCTGCCGACGCCTCGCCCACCGGCCTTGCCTTTGAAAACGACGGCATCCTTGCGTGGGACGACCGGCTCATGCGCTATGCCGCGCTGGAACTGGCCGCTGGCGCCGCCGCGCCGGAGCAGCTCGCCGCCATCGCCGCCAGCCTGACCCTGCTGGAAGATGTGCTGCCCGCCCCCACCCCGGCCGCGGACCCCGCCCCGGTGGCGCCGGAGGGCTTTGCCCGCCGCAGCATCACCATGCCCGCCTACGGCGGCTGGGAGACCCCTTACAACGGCTCCATCTACAACGTGGCCCCCTTCACCGTGACCCTGGCGCTGCCCGAAGGCTTTGCGTTCCAGGTCCCCGCCGACGCCTCGGAAGTGGAGGCTTCGGTCGAGGACTCTACCCTCTGGGGCAAGGTGCCCATCCTGCAGGGCGGCAGGCAGGTGGGTGCGCTTTTGTACGACGTGTACGAGCCTCTCCCCCCTGAAGAAGCCACCGAAAACCCCCGGGCGGTATACAGCACGATCATGGTGCCCAACCACATGGGCTGGGATTTTGAGTACACCGAAGTCAGCCGCACCGCCACGGCCAGCAGCGCCACCTGCCTGGCGGGCTTCCACTCCCCCGTGCTGCCCGCCCCCGCCGATCCTGCCACCTATCTGTGGGAGGACGGCGGCGAACAGGGCTGGGATATGTGGTACAAAAAGGGCGTTCTGAGCCACGAAGATACCCTGGGCGTTTACATTGCCATGTACTTCGATTACAACGCGGTGACCGACGAGCAGCTCACCGCCATTGCCCAGAGCATTTTGCTCTCGCCCGCCGCAGCTTAAAAAGGCAGCTTATCAAAAGAGGCTGGAAGCGTTTGCTTCCAGCCTCTTTTGCTCACCACACCTCGCCGGGGTATTGCAGCCCCCACTCCCTGCGCAGGGCGGTCATCAGCGCCATCACGTCGGCGGTCTCTCCCAGCCGCATCGGCCCGGCGTCGCCGGTTAGCACGGCCCGCTCCATATCCTCCAGCTCGTATTGCAGCGCGCGGGCAGCTTCGCCCGCGGCCAGCACCCGCTGCGCCCCGGTGGCCGCGTCCACCCAAAGCGCCCGGTCGGCCCGGGGGTATTCCAGAATTTCAAGATACCCCTTTTCACAGCTGATCACCGCCCGCTTGGGCTGCTTTGCGTGCAGGCTCAGCGCCAGGGTGGCCATCTGCCCCTGCCTGTTCATCAGCAGGATGCCGGCCTGTTCGTCCACCCCTGTGGGGGCGGGGCGCATCTGGCTGAGCACCCGGTCGGGCTGGCTTTCCATAAAGCCGCGGGCCAGGCTCAGGGCGTAGACCCCAATGTCCAGCAGCGCGCCGCCCGCAAGGCTGGGGGCAAAAAAGCGGTTTTGCATGTCGTATTCCTTAAAACTGCCGAAGTTCAGGGTCATCATCTGCACCCGGCCCAGCTCCCCCGCGCCCACCATGCGCCGCAGCTCCTTGTACAGCGGCATGTGCCATATGGTCATGGCCTCGGCCAGCACCAGGCCCCTCTGCTCCGCCAGGCGCGCCGCGTCGGCCAGCTCGCGGCTGTTCAGGGCAATGGATTTTTCGCACAGCACATGTTTGCCGCCCGCCAGTGCCGCACGCAAAAATTCCATGTGGGTGTTGTTGGGGGTGGCAAGATAGATCACATCCACCGCGGGGTCGGTGAACATCTCGCGGAAATCGGCATAGGCCTTTTGCGCCCCGTATCTTTTTGCAAACGCCGCCGCCTTTTCCGGGCTGCGGCTGCCCACCGCGCCGAGCGTCCGCCCCATGGCTTTAAAGGCCAGGGCCATTTCGTTTGCAATCGCGCCGGTGCCCAGCACCGCCCAGTTGAGCTGTTCCATTTTCTGCACTCTCCCCTTTTGGGCGGCCCTGCCGCCCTTTTTATTATAGCATCAAAAGGGCCGCCCGGAAAGCCGGGCGGCCCGCTGCGTTTTTCAGTTCAAGGGTACCAGAACGCCATAGCCGCCGTCCGCGCGGCGGTAGACCACCTGGATTTGGTCGTTCTCCACACTGCGGTACAAAAAGAAGCTGTGCCCCAGCAGGTTCATCTGCAGAATGGCTTCCTCGGTGCTGCAGGGTTTCACGGCGAAGCGCTTTTCGCGGATCACGTCGTACACTTCCTCCGGCTCCGGCTCGGCGGCCCATTCCAGTTCGGCGGCGCGGGTGAGCTTGTCGCCCAGGCGCTTGCGGTTTTTCACCACCCGGCGGGTGAGCACCTCCACCGCGTCGTCCAGCGCGTCCTCCATGCGGTCGGATGTTTTTTCGGCCCGGACGGTCAGCGCCTTGTCGCGCACGGTGATCTCCACCGTCTGAAGCAGCTTATCCACCGTAACCGTGACCTGCGCCTGCGCTTCGCCGGGGAAAAACTTGTCCAGCTTGGAGAGCTTGGCCTCCGCCTTTTCCACAAAGCTGGGTTTCAGGGAAACCCTGCGGCCGGTGCATGTGACCTTCATAAAACCATTGCCTCCTTTGGGCGGGCGCACAGCGCGGGCTTTTGTGGCTTGCAGCCAGCGACCCGCCGTTTGATTGCTTTTATTATAGCAAATTTGCACAAAAATTACTAGGGGAAAAGCCACCCAAACTCGTAAACTTTTTGTGTTGCAATTGTTACAAAGCCGCGGCCATTGTGATCCTTTCAAAACAAAAAAGAAACCACTTAAAAAAGCAGTTTCTCTTTTGTTGCTGTATATATTTCAACCCACAGGATCACTCCTGACTTTTTTATTATATCTTATTCTTTCTGAAATGCAATACAAACAGAAGAATCACCAATTGCTTTATATGAACATTTATTATTGACTTGATCTCGAATTCGCAGTATACTCCAGTTATGGAAAACTAAGGAATAGAAAAAAGGAGGTACTTTATAGAAATGAAGCCCAAATTCAACTTTAACGATTTAATGCAATTTGGATTGTTCATCGTGGCCCTGTTAACTTTTATATATCTTATCACCCGCTAATCGCCGCCGCCCAGTTGCCTATTTACATAAAAAATGGGCTTGGGTATTCCTGCCCAAGCCCACTTTTTCCAACCATTTCACCGCCGGCGGGAATAACCGCCGCCGCGGCGGTTCTCGGTGACCTTTTTCAGGTCCGAGATCTTTTCCTCGCTCTGGCTTTTAAAGCGGGACATCATGTCCTCAAAGCTCAGATCGCCCTGCTGCTGCGGCTGGGCCTTGCCCTGCCAAACCCGGGGCGTGTCGCTGCGGCCGCGCCCACCGCGGGGGCCGCCGGGCCGCGGCCCGCCCTGCTGCCGGGGCTGGGGGGGCAGCGTGCGCTTGATCGAAAGGGCGATCTTGCCGTCCTCCCCAATGCTGAGCACCTTGACCTTTACCTCCTGGCCCTCGGTGAGGACCGTGGCAAGGTCCTCGATAAAGCTGTTGGAAACTTCGGAAATGTGCACCATGCCGGTTTTGCCTTCGGGCAGCGCCACAAACGCGCCGAACTTTTTCACGCCGGTGACTTTTCCCTCGAGAATCGCTCCTACCTCTAACTGCAACGCCATGTAACCCCTTTTACTATAAAAAAATATCGTTTCAATTGCTGCGCAACGAAAACCAAATGTTTGTGTGCGGCCCGCGCCGGGCCGCCGTGCAGGGGGCCCGCAGGCCCGGCTGCCGCGCGCCGGGCGTCCCTCCGCCTTTGCCTATTTGCCCGTCACGTCCACAAAGACGCGCTCGTTGGGCTTTGCATAGCCCAGCTTGTCGCGGGCTACCCGCTCAATGATCTCCAGGTCGGTGCCGGATTCCAGCACGCGCGAAAGCTCGTCGTTCTGCTGCTGCTGGCTTTCCAGCTGCGCCTGCACCGCTTCCAGCTCCTGGCGCTTGGAAGAGATCTGCACCTGGTTGAACACCAGGCCGGCCACCAGGTACCCGCCCACCAAAACAAGACCCGCCTGCACCAGCACCTTGGGCAGAACAGGCGGACGCTTTTGCCGCTTTGCCACAAAGCAGGCCTCCTTTCGGTAAAAACGGGCGCAGTTGCCCCCGCGCTCTAGTTATTTGAATTATACAACACCTGGGCTTTGCTTTTCAACTGTTTTTTCCGGCGTTTTTTGGCGCCTGTGCGCATTTTTTGCCCGGTAAGCCTCCAAAGCCTCCGCCACAGGCGCCCAAAAGGCCGCAGCGCCACCAGCCACAGCAGCACAAAGGGGCGGCTCAGCACCCATTTAATGGCTGTTTGCAGCGCCCGGGTGGCTGGGGCCAGCACAAAGAAATACCCCGCCAGGCCCGCCAGCAGGGCCGCCGCCATGTACCAGCGCACCACCCCGCTGTAGCTGCGGGAGGCGGCAAAGCTGTACAGCAGCACCGCCGCCGCAAGATACGCCCCCAGATCCAGCACAAAGCACACCGGTTTGGAGCTGCCCAAAAAGAACCGGGCCAGATCGTAGACGGCCGCAAGCAAAAAGCCCAGCCCCAGGCAGCAGAGCATATCCGCTACCACATAGGGCGGGGCTGCAAGGGCGACCACAGGCTACCGGGCCAGGCGGCGGAAAAAGCCGCCCGCCGACTGGGTGGGCTCGGAATATTGCAGATATTCAATCTGGCCGAAGATTTTCAGCTCGCCCGTCTGGATCGACAGCTCGCTCACCTGTATCCCCTTGCCCCCAATAACCAGGGTGCCCTGCTGGGTTTCCAGCGTGGCGCTGAATTCGTCGTAGCTCACGATGCGGGTGATGCCGGTGGCGGTGACCGACCGGCGGTTTTCCACAATGATGTTATGGGGCAGCCCGGCGGCTGCTTCGGCCGCGGGCTGCGCGGCTTCCATGTTTTTTGCCTGCATCCTTTTACACCTGCCTTTTTTGTAGCAGTATATGCGGGGCGCTGCAAAAGAATGCGCCGTGCGGCCCCCGGCTTTTGCGGGGCGCCGCACGGCGTTCTGCCCTGTGTTATTGTTCTTCCAGCACGCGGTACATCTCCCGCGCAACGTCCTTGCCCGAGGGCGCCTCGGTGGAGAGCACCTCCACCCGGACCGGCTTGTTGCCGAAGGTGATCTCAATGAGATCCCCCTCTTTCACCGCATAGCTGGCCTTGGCCGGCTTGCCGTTCACCAGAATGCGGCCTGCGTCAGCCACCTCGTTGGCCACGGTGCGCCGTTTGATGAGCCGGCTTACCTTAAGGTATTTATCAATGCGCATGGGCCTGTTTCCTCTCTTTCTCCGGGGCCGCAAAAAAGCGGCCGGCGCCGCGCGCCCAAAAGGCACGCGCAGACCCGGCCGCCTGCAATTGCACGCTCTGCTTACTTCGCCACAGCGTCCTTCAGGGCCTGGCCGGCCTTGAAAGCGGGAACGGTGGCGGCAGCGATCTGGATGGTCTCCTTGGTGCGGGGGTTGCGGCCGGCGTGGGCGGCGCGCTCGCGGGTCTCAAAGGTGCCAAAGCCCACCAGGGCAACCTTCTCGCCGTTGGCCAGGGCCTTGGTAATGGCCTCCACGGTGGCGTTAACAGCCTTTTCGGCGTCCTTTTTGGTGATCTCAGCGGCCTCAGCAACGGCGGCGATCAGTTCAGTTTTAGTCATGTTCTTTTTTACCTCCAGAAATTTTTATCAGTACAAAGGAGTTAACCCTTTGATGACTGCTCTTCAAGTTTTGCCCGCTTCCAGCAGGCGGCCCGCTCCGGGCCGGTAAGCTCTTCCAGCCCGCTGCCGCCTTCGGCCGCCATGCGCTCACAGGCCTTGACCCGCTCTTTAAAGCGGCCCGTGGCCCCGCTCAGCGCAAGCTCGGGTTCCGCGCCCAGGGTCCGCGCAAGGCCCGCGGCGGCAAACAGCACGTCGCCCAGCTCCGCTTCGGGGTCCTGCCCCGCGGCAAGCGCGGCCTTCAGCTCGGCCAGCTCGGCCTCCAGATCCGCCAGGGCCGCGGCTGGGTCGGTGCAGCCGAAGCCATAGGGCACGGCGCGCTTTTGCGTTTTGGCGGCCCGCATCAGGGCGGGCAGGCTGGCGGGCACGCTGTCCAGCCGGCTGGCGGCGGTGGCGCGGCCCTTCTCCGTATTTTTAAGCTGTTCCCAATTGCGCAGCGCCTCGTCCGGGGTGGCTGCGGCCACATCGCCAAACACGTGGGGGTGGCGGTAGAGAAGCTTTTGGCAGATGCCGTTACACACTTCGTCAAAATCAAAGGCGCCCCGCTCGGCTTCCATCTGGCAGTGCAGCGCCACCTGCAGCAGCACGTCGCCCAGCTCTTCCTGCAAAAGCTCCGGGTCGCCCAGGTCAATGGCCTCCACAGCCTCGTAGGTTTCCTCGATGAAGTTCTGGCGGATGGAGGCGTGGGTCTGCGCTTTATCCCAGGGGCACCCGCCCTCGGGCTGGCGCAGCAGCGCCACGATCCGCACCAGATCCTGGGCGGTATAGCGCGGTTTTTGCACAAACTCCACCATGGCCTATCACCTCGTGTAACTTTACCTATTTTACATTACACAAAGCGGCTTTGCAACCCCTTTTCCCCTATTTTTGCCACGGTGTATGCGTTTTCATTCGGCCTGTGCAAAAAAGTTTTTCTGCGGGGCGCAGAACCGTTCAAAACGTAGACAAAAGGCGCCCCGAAAGGGCGCCTTTTGTCAGCAATTTCATTGTTTTTCGGGTTTTTGCAGGGTAAAGACCACCGCTTGCCCGGCTCCCTTTTCGCCCAGCTTAAAGCTGTGCCCCGCAGCCATTACAAAAAAGGGCATCCTCTTCCACCTCGGCGCCGCACTGGGGGCAGGTCTTTTTGGCGGTTTCGGCGCACGCTTCCGGCGCGGCCGGCGCTTCGGTTTCAGCCGGCGCTTCGCAGGGCTGCTCCTCCGCGGGAACCTCTTTCCGCAGCTCCTCGATGTCGGCCTCGATCGCAGCGATGGCGTCGATGTATTTCTTCACCAGCAGCTCGTTTTCCTCGCCGTTTTTGGCCAGGCTGTAAACCAGAGCGCCCAGCTGCCGCTCGGCCTTGCTCTTTTTCGCCTGGGCGTCCAGCAGATCCACCTGCTTTTTGCCCTTCTGGGCCAGCTCCACCGCGGTCTTTTTGGCGCTGTCCACTACCTTGGCGCCGGTTTCCAAAATCTTATCCACGTCGATATTCATTGATATGCACCTCTTTCTCATGGCCCCGCGTGGCGGGGAAAGTTTGGTTCCCCCGCTCAAAGGCGGGTAACTGCTCTCATTATAGCGCACCGCCGGGCGCGGCGCAACCCGCATATTAGCCCAAAAACTCGCGCAGCATGCTGTTTTCGGGCACCAGCGCCTCCGGAATCGGGTCTGCCAGCGCAAACCGCCCCGCCAGGCTGTTAAGCTGCTCGCACTGGGGGTGGGTCTCGGGCAGGCTGCCCGCCAGCGGCGCCATAAAGGGCGCCAGCAGGCAGATCTCGTAACTGAACGAGGTATCCAGCAAAAGGTCGGCCTCGGCCTTGAACACCTTGATGAACTTATCCTCGCCCATGCACACCCCGCCCCACATGGACAGCGTTTTTTCCAGGCTGTGGCCGCGGAACTTGCAGTCCCGCATCATGCGGCGCGCAAGGCGGATGTCCCGTGTGGGGATGACCCGCTGGCCCCGGTAGCTGTACTCCTCGCGCAGGCCGGCGTAAATTTTGTAAACGCTGCCCCGGGGCAGGCCGCTGGTAAGCTGGGGGTTCAGGGCGTGGATGCCCTCCACAATGCACACCCCCCCTGGCAGCGACAGGTGGGTGGTCTCGGCCCGGCGCATCTCGGTCACGAAATCGAACTCGGGCAGGTCGGTTTCCCCCGTTTCCAGCAGCTCGGAAAGGCAGCGCTCAATTTCGGCAAGGTCCAGGGCGGTGATGTTCTCGTAATCCTTGCTGCCGTCCGGCAGGCGGGGGTAGTCGTCGAGGTTTTTGTAAAAATTGTCCAGGCTCACCACCCGCGAGGGGCAGCCCCGGCTGCGCAGGGCCGCGGCCAGCTTGTTGGCCGTGGTGGTCTTGCCGCTGGCCGAGGGGCCGGTGAGCATCACAATGTGGCAGCGGCTGGCCAGCACCTCGCTGGCCGCCGCGTGGATACGGCCCTCGTATTCCATTTCACAGTGGCGCACAAAGCTGGCCGCGCTCTCGGCGGCGGTGTTGATCAGGCTGATTTCAACCAGTCGTTTGGGGATCCAGATAGCCGGCATAAAATCTGCTCACTCCTTCCTTTCGTTTTAGGATGGTATCAAACCCGGCGATGTATTCGGCGGGATACTTGTAATTGAAAATGCGCTGGATGCGGCTGCCGCCGGGCTGGCACAGCTTGGTGGAGCCCCCCGCCCCGGCCGACAGGATCGAGTGCACCTCCTCCATGATGTAAATGTTGTAGCAGCCCTCGTAGCCGGGCTTGCACCAGCCGGTGTTTTCCAGGTTTTGCAGGGTATTTTTCTGGCGGTAGAGGTAGTAGGGCCGGTAACCGGCGCCGGCCAGCGCGCGGCACTTTTCCAGCATGGCGGCCACGTCGGCATAGTCGCCCTCCTCGCTTTGGATAACCAGGTTGGAGGCGCGCTTCAGGGTCAGGGTGTGCACGGTGATGTTCTCGGGCGAAAGGGCAATCGCGGCGGCAAGGCTTTGCGCAAACCCCTCCACCGTGTCGCCGGGCAGGCCCGCGATCAGGTCCATGTTGATGTTTTGGTGCCCCGCGGCCCGCGCCTCGCGGTAGCAGCGCAGGATGTCGGCCGCGGTGTGCCTGCGGCCAATGCGCGCCAGCACCGCGTCGCTGAAGGTCTGGGGGTTGATGGAAATGCGGGTGGCCCCGTATTCCTTCAGCACGGCCAGCTTTTCCGCGTCGGTGCAGTCCGGGCGGCCGGCCTCCACGGTATACTCCTCCAGGCCGGAAAGGTCAAAGCACTCCCGCACGGTGCCCATCAGCTGGCGCAGTTGCGCGGCCGCCAGGGCCGTGGGCGTGCCGCCCCCGATGTAAATGGTCTTGAGGGCAAGCCCGCAGGCCGCGGCCTCCTTGCGCATGGCCTCCACCTCGCGGCACAAAGCGTCCACATAGGGCTGCATGAGCTTTGTTTCCCGCTCGGTGGAAAGGGACACAAAGCTGCAGTAGCTGCACCGCGAGGGGCAGAACGGGATGCCGATGTAAAGGCTGTAGTCCAGCGGTTTTGCCCGGGCAAGGATCGGGCGCTGCAGGTCTGCAATGCCCCTTGCCAGCTCAAACTTTTCGCGGGTGCAGTCGTAATGGTCCACGAACAGCGCTTCAATGCCCGCCTCGGTATTGCCGGCGGCCCGCTGGTCGTGGATGATGCGCACCGGGCGCACGCCGGTCAGCTTGCCCCAGGGCGGCCGGATGCCGGTCACCGCCCGCAAAAGCTCGTACACCAGGGCGGCCAGGGCGCACTCCCGCTCCTTTTCCCCTGTGGGGGCGGGTGCAAAGCGCAGGGTGCACACGCCGTTCAGGCGCACCCCCGCGGCCAGGCGCCGCCCCGCCCGGGCCAGCACCGCGTCGCCCCGGCCCAAAGCCTTTTCCAGCCGGGCGCCGGGAAAGAACATGCGGGCGATGTTTTCGGGCTCGTAGACCGAAGCCACGCCCTTGATCACGATCTGCATACTCGCTCCTTACAATGCAAGATAGGGGTTTGTGTCCTTTTCCTCCCCCAGGGTGGAAAAGGGGCCGTGCCCGGGCAGCACCCGGGTTTCCTCCGTCAGGGGCAGGGCCCGGATTTTTGCAAGGCTCGCCCGCTGTGCGTCGGCGTCGCCGCCGGCAAGGTCGGTGCGGCCCACGCTGCCTGCAAAAAGGGTGTCGCCGCAGAACAAAAGG
This sequence comes from Oscillospiraceae bacterium, assembly GCA_022835495.1. NCBI lineage: Bacteria > Bacillati > Bacillota > Clostridia > Eubacteriales > Oscillospiraceae > Oscillospiraceae bacterium. Next base: position 1,247,108 of record BQOK01000001.1, on the reverse strand, counting down.
TCCTCGCAGCCCAGCAGCCAGCTGCCGGGGGTATGCCCCGGCGTGTGCCAGGCGGTAAAGGTCAGTTCGTCCACCCGGATCCGCCCGCCCTCCGCATAGGGCAGGGTGGGCAGGCCCACCGGGTACAGCGGGGTGTCGCCCGCGTCCGCCGGGTCCATGTACACCTGGCAGGGCTGGGCCCCGCACAGCGCCCCCAGGCTGTACACATGGTCAAAATGGCCGTGGGTGAGCAGGATATGGGTGAGCTTTGCGCCGTGCTTTTGCAGCAGCTCTTCAATCTGCTCGGGCGGCGCCGCCGGGTCCACAACAACGCCGCTGCCCCCCTCGGTAATCAGCACAAAGCAGTTTGTAAAATAGGGTGCGGGGCCGGTGAGATGATAAACGGGCATACCTGCCTCCTTAAAAGCTCTTGAGCTTACCATTCATCTGTGTCCAAAAGGATGGTGACCGGGCCGTCGTTCACCAGGGAAACCTGCATGTCGGCCCCAAATTCGCCGTGCTTGACCTCCTTCAGGCCCTGCTTTTCCAGCTCGGCCAAAAACAGCTCGTAGGCATCCACCGCAAGGGGCGGCTTTGCCGCCGCGATAAAGCTGGGCCGCTTGCCCTTTTTGGTGTTCGCATACAGGGTGAAATTGCTCACCACCAGGGCGGAATATCCAAGCTCCGCCGCGCTGCGGTTCAATTTCCCTTCCTCATCGGCAAAAATGCGCAGGTGCGCGCATTTTTCGGCCAGCTTCGGCGCCAGGTCCAGGGTGTCGGTGTCCTTTATGCCCACCAGCAGCACCAGCCCCGGGCCAATGGCCCGCGCCCCGCCGCCGTTCACGGTGACCGAAGCCCCGGCCACCCGCTGTAAAACCACTCGCATGGGGTGTATCTCCTTGTAACTCTATTATTAAATGCGGGTCACAGTGATCATGTCCTTCACCTTGCGCAATTTTGCCACCACGCTGTTCAGGTGCTCGGTGCTGGAAATGCCCAGGGTGGCGCTCATGCTGGCGCGGCCATTGTCGGCCGAGCGGGCGGTGAGCGCGTAAATGGGCACCCGCAGCTCGCCCAGGGCCACCGCCACATCGCCCACCAGGCCGTCCCGGTCCATGGCCACCATCTCGAGGGTGGCCTTGTAATTTTCCTGCACCTGCTCTTCCCAGTGGGCGTTGACCCACCGTTCCCGGTTCTCGGGGTTCGCCATGCTGGCCTGCGCGTTCTCGCAGTCCTTTTTGTGGATCGACACGCCGAACCCCCGGGTGATAAAGCCCACGATCTCGTCGCCCGGCAGGGGGCTGCAGCACTTGGCAAACTTGACCAGGCAGTTGTCGATGCCCTCCACCACCACGCCGTCGGTGCCCTTGTGCTGGCGCAGCGGAATGTCCCCCAGCACCGCGGGCCTGGGCTGGGCGGCCCGCATTTTTGCGTATTCGTCCTTGATCTTGCCCATCAGCCGGCTCAGCTGCAGGCCGCCGTATCCCAGGGCGGCGTACATCTCCTCGGCGGTGTTGAGCCGCTGGCGGCGGGCGATCTCGGCCATAAAGCCGTCCCACTGGTCGTCCGGAATGTTCACCAGGTTGCGGCGCATCTCTTTTTCCAGCGCCTCGCGGCCCTGCTGGATGTTTTCTTCCTTGCGCTCTTTTTTGAACCAGTTGCGGATCTTGTTGCGTGCCTCGCTGGTGGTCACGATCTTAAGCCAGTCGCGGCTGGGGCCCTTGTCGGCCGGGCCGGTGATCACCTCAATGATCTCGCCGGTGGCCACCTTGTGGTCAATGGGCACAATGCGCCCGTTCACTTTGGCGCCCATCATGCGGTTGCCCACCGCCGAGTGGATGGCATAGGCAAAGTCGATGGCGGTGGCGCCGGCGGGCAGGTTGATCACGTCCCCCTTGGGGGTAAAGGCGAACACCTCCTCGGGCAAAAGGTCGCCCTTGATGTCCTGCAGAAGGCTGCCCGCGTCGTCGCTCTCTCGCTGGCTTTCCAGCAGCTGGCGCACCCAGGCCAGGCGCTCGTCCAGCTTGTCGGACCCCTGCACCCCCGCCTTGTACTTCCAGTGGGCGGCCACGCCGTACTCGGCCATCTGGTCCATCTCTTTGGTGCGGATCTGCACCTCAAAGGGGATGCCCTCGTGCCCGATCACGGTGGTGTGCAGCGATTGGTACATGTTGGGTTTCGGGGTGGAGATATAATCCTTGAACCGGTTGGGAATGGGGTGGTACATATCGTGGATCACGCCCAGGGCGTTGTAGCACTCGGCCACCGTGTCCAGAATGATGCGCACGGCGTAAACGTCGTAAATCTCCTCAAAGTCCCGGTCCTGAATGAACATTTTCCGGTACACGCCGTACACGCTTTTCACCCGGCTTTTCATCACCGCGTTCGGCATGCCGTTTTCCGCCAGGCGCTCCTCGATCACGCTGGCAACGCCGGTCACGAACGCCTCGCCGCCGCTGCCCGCCAAAAGGTCCTGGATCTCCTGGTAGCCCACGGGGTCCAGGTAGCGCAGGCTCCGGTCCTCCAGCTCTTCCTTGATGTTGCTGATGCCCAGCCGGTGGGCAATGGGCGCGTAAACCTCCATGGTTTCCAGGGCCTTGTCGCGCCGTTTCTGCTCGGGCCACGCGTCGCCGGTGCGCATGTTGTGCAGCCGGTCGCACAGCTTGATGATCATCACCCGCACGTCCTGGCTCATGGCCAGCAGCATCTTGCGCAGGTTCTCGGCCTGCTGCTCCTCCACGCTGGAAAACTGGATCTTGGTGAGCTTGGTCACCCCGTCCACCAGGCGCGCCACGTCCGGCCCGAACGAGGCGCTGATCTCGTCCAGCCGCACGTGGGTGTCCTCCACCACGTCGTGCATCAGGGCGGCGGCCAGGCTCTCGGTGTCCATGCCCAGCTCCACCAGCAGCAGCGCCACGTTCAAGGGGTGGCAGATATACGGCTCGCCCGAGCGCCGGTTCTGGCCCGCGTGGGCCTTGTCGGCCAGGGCATACGCCTTGTCCAGCATCTGTATGTCATAGGGGCGGCCGGTGTCGGCCACCGCTTTTTTCAGGTCTTCATAGGTCATATAATTCGCCATGTGTCGTTATGCCTCCAGCGCCTTCAGGATCGGGGCGGAAAAAAGGTCCTTTTTGCCCGCCACGGGTGTGGGCGCAAATTTTTTGGCCCCGCCCGCCTCGCTGATCTCGATCAGGCCGAGCTGGGTCAGGGCCGCAAGGCCCGCCAGGGTCTTGCCGGTCCGGTCGGCGCCAAGCTGCGCAAACAGGGGCTGCAGATCCCCCGCGAACACGCCCCCCTGCCGGATCAGCCGGTACAGCGCGGCAATGTGCCCGCGGTCGGGCAAAAGCAGCTGTTTTTGCCCGGCGGTAAGGGCCGCCCCCCGCTCAAAGGCGGTGAACAGCGCCGCCTGGGCCGGGGCTTCTGCGGGCAGGCCCGCGGGGCGCAGCTCCTTGATCCGGCCCGAAAGCTGGGCCCCGTTTTTCCCCTCGTAGACCGACAGGGTAAGCGCGGCGTCCACATGCTGGCCAATGGCATAGGGCAGCTCGGCGGGCGCCAGGCCAAAATACGCCGCGTACAGGCTGCCGCCGCCCTGGCGCAGCCGCACCCGGGTATGCCGCCCCTCACTCACGGGGTAAACCCCCTCCACCACCGCGTCCCGCAGCAAAAACAGCGGCGCGGGGTTTCCGTTGCCGCAGGGGGCAAGGTAGCCAAGGCCCTGCACGTCCCCCACGGTCAGCTGGTCCAGCCTTACCTCCACGTCCAGTTCCAGGGGCGGGGCCTCCGGCACCGGGTATTCCCGGGCCGCAAACTCGTTCAGCGCCTTTTGCAGCGCTGGGATGTTCTTTTCTTCCACCGACAGGCCCGCCGCCTGGGCGTGCCCCCCAAAGCGCACCAGCAGCGGCGCGCAGGCCGCAATGGCGCTGTGCAGGTTAAAGCCGGGCACGCTGCGGCCGGAGCCCTTGCCCTCGCCGTTCTGCACGCTGATCACCATGGCCGGGCGGCCGTAGCGCTCCACCAAACGGCTGGCCACAATGCCGATGACCCCTGGGTGAAACCCCTCGCCCCAAACCAGGATCACCGGGTCGTCCTGGCGGGCGGGGTCGGCGGCAAGCTGCGCCTCGGCCTCGGCCATGATCTGCTGCTCGGCCTCCTGCCGGGCCGTGTTGGCCGCCAGCAGCCGCTCGGTCAGCTGTTCGGCCTTTTCAAAATCCTCGCACAGCAAAAGCTGCAGCGCGGTAACGGCGGAATCCATGCGGCCCGCCGCGTTGATGCGGGGGGCCAGCGCAAAGCTGATGTTCTCGGCCGTGACCGGCTTTTCCGAAAGGCCGCAGGCCTCCAGCAGCGCCAGCAGGCCCGGCCGCTCGCTGTTTTGCAGCGCCGCCAGCCCGTGCCGCACGATGGTGCGGTTCTCCCCCACCAGGGGCATCACGTCCGCCACCGTGCCAATGGCCGCAAGGTCGCCCGCAAAGTCCAGCAGGTCCTCGGGGGCGCAGCCGTCCAGCGCGGCGCACAGCTTGAACGCCACCCCCGCGCCCGAAAGCGCCTTGAACGGGCTCTCGTCGTCCGGCCGGGCGGGGTCCACCACCGCAGCCGCGGCGGGCAGCGTTTCCAGGGGCAGGTGATGGTCGGTGACCACCAGGTCCAGCCCCAGCTCGGCGGCGCGGGCGGCCTCGGCCACCGAGGTGATCCCGTTGTCCACCGTGATGAGCAGCTTAAAGCCCTTTTCGGCCAGCGCCTCTACCACCGGAACGGTCAGGCCGTAGCCGTCTTCCTCCCGGCTGGGCAGCTTGCAGCGCACATTGGCGCCCATGCCCCGCAAATGGCTGTAGAGCAGGGCGGTGGCGGTCACGCCGTCCACGTCGTAATCGCCAAAAATAACAATGGGTTCTTCCTCATCCACCGCCCGCTGGATGCGCTGCACCGCCTTGTCCATATCGCGCAGGGCAAAGGGGTCGCCCAGGGGCGCGTCCTCCTGCAAAAAGGCCAGCGCGCCTGCGGGGTCGCAGATGCCCCGCGCGGTCAGGATGCGCGCCAGCAGCAGGGGCGCGCCGATGGCCCCGGCCAAGCGGGCCGCGGCTTTTTCATCAGGCTGCTTTACTTGCCAGGCGCGGTAGTTCATACGCAAATTACTCCTTGGAGATAAAATTTTCTGCCGACAGGCCGTCCTGCGCCAGCATGGTCTGCATGGCGCTGATCTCGCTGGAAACGTCCAGCGCGGTGTCGCTCAGCAGGTCCGCCTGCAAATTGTCAAAGGCGGTGTTCAGCGTGCCCAAAATGCCGCCGATGTCCTGCCGGATCCCGCTGGCAACGTCGCTCTGCTGGCCCTTCACGTCGTCGTAGGTGCGCAGCAGCTTCAGGGTGGTGGGCATGTAATAGCGCGCAAAGCGGCGCACCTTGCCCGCGCTTTGGGGGTGGGCGGCCACCCAGCTCATAATATCGCCCGCGGTGGTGCGCATGTGCTCAAGCTGGCCGCACACCTCCGGCTCGGCCCCGGTGGCCCGGATGTGCTCGTCCAGCAGGGTGATAAAATCCCGGCCCTGCTGCATCAGCTCGTCCAGTTCATCCTGCGCGGTCTTGGGGGTTTCCTTCCCCGCAGCGGCGCGGGCCGCCGCCTCCTGCTTGCGCTGCAGCGCGCGGTACTCCTCGGCGTTGATAAAGAACACGTCCTCCTGGTCGTCCAGGTAAGCGTTGGGCAGCCAGCCCTGGCGGATCATTTTGGAGATCTCTTTTTTCACAAAGGGCACCGGCCGCTGCACCGCCTCGGCCAGGCGCTGCACCGGCACCGCCGTTTCCTCGCCCATGGCGGCCAGGTACCGGCGCATGCGCTGGCGCTTGGCGGGCACCATCAGCAGCCACCGGCCCATGGCGGTGAACGCGCCGGTGAACAGGCCGAACACCAGGGTCAAAATGCCGCACACCAGCACCACATCGTACTGGGCCGTAACCGCGCCCACCACCGTGGCGATGAGCAGCCCGATCAGCGCCAGGCCGCAGCCCACCGCGCCGCAGACGCACAGGGTGCCGCCAAAAACGCTCAGGCCGCTGCGCAGGCTCTCGGACCAGCCGGCGCTGGCCATGTTCACCCGGCTGGCCATCTGGTCGCCCATCTGCCGGGCCTGCTGGCGGAACTGGTAGTTGTAGGCCGCCCGTTCCTGCCGCCGGGCGCGCCCGGCGGAACCCGCCGTGCTGCGGCGCACCTCGTCGGCAGCGCCCCGCAGGCTGCGGCCCACCTCGTCGGCAATGGTAAAGCCCAGCTCCTGGATGTTGCGGCGCAGCTCTTCCGCCGGGTCCGCCGGGCGGCGCGGGCCGCTGGGGCCGGGCCGCGGCGGCGGGGGCTGTGTGCGGCCCTGTTGTGCCTGCTGCATGCGCTCACGCAGCATCCGCTCGTACTGATAGGGGTCTTTTGTATTCTGAGGCATGGGAACTTCCCTCTCCTTCTATTGTAAAGCGCACTTTTGGCGCGGAGCCTGTTCAGGTCTGGGGCGCATAGCGCCCGATCACGGCCGCGGCGGCCCGAAGCCCGTCCACCGCGGCGCTCATAATGCCGCCGGCGTAGCCCGCGCCCTCGCCGCAGGGGTAAAGCCCGGGCAGCGCCGCGCACTGCATATCCTGCCCGCGGGCAAGGCGCACCGGGCTGGAGGTGCGGGTCTCAAGGCCGGTCAGCACAGCCTCGGGCGCGGTGTAGCCCCGCAGCTTTCGCTCAAAGGCCGCAAGGCCGGTCCGCAGGGCGCCGGCCAGCTCGCCGGGCAAAAGCGCCCCCAGGTCCCCTGCCCGCACGCCCCGGTCATAGGTGGGGCGCACCCGGGTCACCTCCAGCCGGCCCTCGCCGCGCAAAAAACTCTGCACATTTTCGGCCGGGGCGGCAAAGCCGCCGCCCCCCGCCCGGAAGGCCGCCTGCTCCAGCTCGCGCTGGAACGCCACGGCCCGCAGCGGGTCGCCGCCAAAGTCCGCCCCGCCCACGCTCACCACCACCGCCGCATTGGCGTTCTTGCCCGCGCGGGCATGGTAGCTCATGCCGTTGGTCAGCGCGCCGTCCGCCTCGCTGGCCGCGGCCACCACCTGGCCGCCGGGGCACATGCAGAAGGTATAAACGCACCGCCCGCCCACGTGGTGGCTGAGCTGGTATTCACCCCGGGGCAGGGCCGGGTGGCCCGCCGCCTCGTGGTAAAGGCTTTTTTCAATCTCGGCCTGCAGGTGCTCGGCCCGGAACCCCACCGAAAAGGGCTTGCATTCCAGCGGCAGGCCGCTTTGCGCCAGCATGGCAAAGGTATCCCGGGCCGAGTGGCCCACCGCCAGCACCAGGTCCGCGCAGGCAAGCGGCCCCGCCGTGGTTTCGGCCCCGGCCAGCCTGCCCTTTTTCACCACAAGGCCGGTGAGCGCCGTGTTGAACAGCACCCTGCCGCCCAACGCCTCGATCTCGGCCCGGATGGACCGGATGACCCCCCGCAGCATGTCGGTGCCCACATGGGGCTTCTGCCGCCACGCGATCTCGGGCGGGGCGCCGTGCTCCAGCAGGGTCTTTGTCACCTGGCCGCACAGCGCGTCGCCGATGCGGGTGGTGAGCTTGCCGTCTGAAAAGGTGCCCGCGCCCCCCTCGCCAAACTGGATGTTGGCGTTTTCGTCCAGGCAGCCGGTGGCGGCAAACCGCTCCACCGCCCGCACCCGCTCGTCCAGCGCGGGGCCGCGTTCCAGCACTATCGGCCGAAAGCCCGCCCTTGCCAGGGCCAGCGCGGCAAACAGCCCGGCCGGCCCCAGCCCGCAAACCACCGGCCTCTCCCCCAGCGGCGCTGCCCCGGGCGCGGGGGCAAAGGCAGGCGCCCTTGCTATAGCAACGCAGGGCGCGGCCCCGGCCAATGCCGGTTCCGCACCCTCGTCCTTGAGTGTGATGGCGATGGTATACACCAGCACGGGCCTGCCGTGCCGGGCGTCCACCGACAATTTTGCCACGCCTGTGGCCGCCGCCGCGCCGGGGTCAAGCTTGAGCGCTTGCAGCGCGCGGGCCGTGGCCTCCTGTTCGGGGGCGCAAACGGTGAGCGGCAGGCGGATACCCCGCACCAGCAGCATCAGCCGCCCGCCCCGCTCACCTGGATGGAGCACTCGGCCGAGTAGCTGCCCACCGCAAAAATAGACGACGAGGACGGCACCCGGACCTCGGCCGCCATGTTCTCGGTACCCTCGGTGATCTGCACGCTGCCCGCGTCGATCACGGCCGAAACCGCCGATGCGCTCAGCTTTTCCAGTTCTTCCTTGGGCCCCACCAGAACCACGTTGTTCAGCCGGTTGGTGTTGAGCTTGATCTGCATGTTCGCGGGCTGGTTGATGAGCCGCAGGTTGCTCACGTTCACCGTTTTGGTGGCCAGGCCCTCGGTGTTGAAGGTCAGGGTCACGGTGGTGATGTTGTCCACGCTCTCCACGCCGTCGGGCAGCTCCACATTCAGCTGGTAGGCTTTGTCCAGCGCGAAGGAGTTCGCCAGGTCGAAATCGCTCACAGCCAGCTCGGTGAGCGCGTTGAGCACCGACGGCCTGCCTGTCACGGTCATGTGCTGCTGCGAGAGGGTGTAATCGAGGGTGTTCACGTCGAACCCGGAGGGCACGTTGATAAAGTTTACCTTCAGGGGCAGCGTAAGGGTCTGGTACACGCTGATGTTCACGTCCGCCAGGGTATTGTCCATCGAAACATATTGCAGCGCCACCGGCTCGTTGTCGGCGCTGCGGGCCTCCAGCTCCACGGTGGCCAGCTTGCTCTCGGTGAGATCCTGCAGGCCGTCGCTGTAGCCCAGGGGGGCCACGATCCGGGCGATCTTGTCCAGCTCGCCCTGGGGGCCGCTCACCGTCACCTTGCCGGGCTTCGCGGTGGTGCCGTGCAGCACATAGCCCTCGGCCACGCTGATGCTGCCGTTCTGCACCTCCACCTCCACGTCGAAGGTCTTTTCCTCCACCGTGTCGAACACCACCGTTACCTTGCCGTCGGCGGTGGCCTCGATCAGGTTGTTCAGCTGGCTGCTCTTGAGCCGCACCTTCAGGGGCAGCTCGTATTCGCCCGCCCCCTTCACCGACGAAAAGTCCGGGTACACAATCATGTCGCCCGCGTTCTCAACGGCGGCCAGGTCTCCCCCGTCGCCTTTCAGTGTCACCTTCACCTTGGCCTCGGGGCTGTTCACCATGTCCAGCCCCAGCTTGGCGTAGGCGTCGGAATCATAGCCAAAATCCACCGGCACGCCGGAAAAATACGTGCTGGACCCCGGGTTGATGGCCAGGGTCACGATCATCCAGATCACCACCGCGATCAGCACCGAGAGCAGGATGCGCACGTTCCGGCTGTCCAGCAGGGACTTGTTATTGTCTTTGTTGTTCTTTTTCATGCTTTTTTCTCCAGAACGGTTGTTTTTGGTTCTCGGCGGTCTCGGGGGGCACCAGCTCCTCCTGCAGCAGGTTGAACAGGTTCTGCCGGTCCAGCCGCCGGATCAGCACCCCGTTTTTCGCCATGGAGATGATGCCCGTTTCCTCGCTGACCACCACCACCACCGCGTCGGAATTTTCGCTCATGCCCAGGGCGGCCCGGTGGCGGGTGCCCATGTCCTTGCCGATCTCCAGGTTGTCCGAGAGGGGCAGCACGCAGCCCGCGGCCTTCAGCACGCCGTCCCGCACCACCACCGCGCCGTCGTGCAGGGGGGTGCCCTCGTAAAAAATGGTGCCCAGCATCTCGCGGTTCACGTCCGCGTTCAGCGGCGTGCCGGTTCGTATGATTTCAGACAGGTTCGAATTGCGCTCCAGCACAATCAGCGCGCCGGTGCGCGTGTCCGAAAGCTGCTCGGCCGCGTCGCAGATGGCAAGGCAGGCGTTCTGCCATTTGGCCCGCAGCGAGGGGTCGTCTTTGCGGTTTTTGAACAGGGTGGCGGCCCACTTGTCGGTGCGGCCCATCTGCTCCAGCGCGCGGCGCAGCTCGGGCTGGAACAGCACGATCAGCGCCAAAAAGCCGATCTGCAGCACGCTCTGCATGATCCACACCACGGTGCGCAGGTTCATCAGGTTCGCCAGCGCATACACCACCAGCACCACAACGGCCCCCTTGGCCAGCTGGGCGGCGCGGGTCTTGCGGATCACCACCAGAATTTCGTACACCACAAAGGCCACCAGCAAAATATCCACCAAATTCATGGGGTTTTGCTGGATGCTCTGGAAGTTGTTCCATATCTTGTTCAGCATGTCGTTTTCAAATAAGGACGCCAATCAAAAGCCCTCCCGTCTTGGGGCGGCCCTGGCGGGCCAGTTTGGGCGGCGGCCCCGCCGCCGTGGAATAGGCAAAACTCATAACTTTTAGTATACCATACCCGCGCCCGCTTGAAAATAACTTTTTTCGGCGCGGGGCGGCTTTTCCCGCAGGCCCGCCCGGCTCACCGGGTCAGCAGCGCCACCGCGTGGGCCGCAATGCCCAGCCCCGCGCCGGTAAAGCCCAGGCGCTCCTCGGTGGTGGCCTTCACGCTCACCGCCCCGGGCGGCAGGCCCAGCGCATCGGCCAGGTTCCGCCGCATGGCGGGGATGTGGCTCGCAAGCTTTGGCGCCTGGCACAAAAGGGTTGCGTCAATGTTTTCCACCCGCCAGCCGTTTTGGGCCAGCAGCGCCGCCACATGGCGGGCAAGCGCCAGGCTGTCGGCCCCCTTGTAGGCGGGGTCGGTGTCCGGGAAGTGGCTTCCAATGTCCCCCAAAGCCGCCGCGCCCAGCAGCGCGTCCATCACCGCGTGGGTCAGAACGTCCGCGTCCGAGTGGCCCAAAAGGCCCTTTTCATACGGCACCGCGACCCCGCCCAGGATCAGGGGCCGCCCCTCCGTCAGCTTGTGCACGTCGTAGCCGTGGCCAATGCGCATGGCGCTTTCTCCTTTCAGGTCGTGGGGGGTGGTGAGCTTGCGGTTTGCGTAGTCCCCGGGGGTCAGGCGCACCGGCAGGCCCGCCCGCTCAAAAAGCTGGCAGTCGTCGGTCACGGCGCCGTCCGCGCCCTGCTCCAGCAGCCTTATGTACGTCGCCCGGTCAAAGCACTGGGGGGTCTGCACCGCCCACAGGGTTTCGCGGGGGGGCGTATCCTGCACAAGGCCCCCGGCAGCGCGCTTGACCGTGTCTTTTACCGGCACGGCCGGGGCCGCCGCGCCCATTTCCGCCGCGGCCTCCAGCGCCGCGGCGATCACCGCCCCGCTCACAAAGGGGCGGGCGGCGTCGTGAATGGCCACCAGCTCGCCCGCCGCCGCGCGCACCCCGTTTGCCACGCTGGCCGCGCGGGTGGGGCCGCCGGGCGCCAGGGTCACCGGCTTTTGGCAGCGGGCCGCCTCGGCCCGGGCAAGCGCCTCGTTTTGGCCATACACCAGCACCAGCTCGGTCACAAGGGGGTGCCGGTCAAAGGCCGCAAGGCTTGCGCCCAGCACCGTGCCGCCCCCCAGCGGGCAGGCCAGCTTGTCGAACCCCATGCGGCTGGACGACCCCGCCGCCACCACCACCGCCGTGACTGTTTTGCCCATTTTCAGCGCCCCTTTCCCGGGTGTTGTAACTTGTCAACATTATACGGTATTTGCGCAAAAAAATCCACCTGCCGGGCCGCCGCGGCAAATTTTGGCCCGGGCGCTTTGCCTCCGCCCGCGGGATGCGGTATAATAAATAGAATGAAAATCAAACCGCACCAACCGAACGCAGCCGCGCCGCGGCAGGGGGAAACGGATGAACGCAGAACCGCAGGCCATTCGCAGCTACCGCCTCATGGCCCACCACCTGGATCAAAAACTGCCCATGGCCGGCCTGGAGCAGGCCGCCGGCGCCTGCGGGCTGCAAAATTCGCCCCCCGGCTCCTGGGAAACCGCGCTGTTCAACCGGCTGCAGGGCTGCACCCTGCAAAGCCTGCAGGATGCTTTGTACCGGCACAAGCGGCTGGTGCAGGCCTGGAGCTACCGGGGCGTGCCCGCCGTCTTCCCCACGGCCGAGAGCGATGTGTTCCTCTCGCCGCTGGCGGCGCTGCCGGGCGAAGAACCCTGGATCTATACCCGCGGCGTCACCGCCGCGCTGGACTTTGCGCAGCTTTCCTTCGGCGAACTGCTGCCGCTGGTCAAAAAGGCCGCCGCTTTTCTGAACGGCCATACCGTAAAAAGCAAGGAAGAGCTGGACCGGGTGCTGGCGGCCCTGGTAGAACAGGACCTGCCGCCCGAAAAGCGGGCGCTCTGGAACGCCCCCTCCATGTACGGCAGCCCCGACCGGCAAACCGTGGGGGGCGCCGCGGTTTCGTTTCTTCTGCGCCCCTGTTCGTTTGCGGGGCTGGTGGTGTTTGGCGAGCGGCAGGGCGCCAGCCCCACCTTTACCTCCTTCCGCAGCTGGGTGGGGCGCGAGATGCAGCCGGTCGCGCACGCCGGCAATCTGCTGGTGCGCAAATTCCTGCACTGTTACGGCCCCGCGGCCCCGGCCGATCTGGCCGCCTGGCTGGGCTGCTCCCCCGCGCAGGGCCGGCGGCTTTGGGGCGGCGTTCAGCAAGAATTGGAGCCGGTGCACACCGGCGGCAAAACCCGCTGGCTGCTGGCCTCGGACCTGGAACGCCTGCGCTGTGCGGGCGGCGGCGGGGGCCTGCTTCTGCTGGGCCCGCACGACCCCTATCTCGACACGCAGGACCGCGCCCTGCTGGTGGAGGACAAAGCCCTGCAGCGGCTGGTGTGGCGCACCGTGGCAAACCCCGGGGTCATTTTGGAAAACGGCCGCGCCGCGGGCATCTGGAAGGCCAAAAGCCAGGGCGGCAGGCTGGAGCTTACCCTCACCACCTGGGCCCCCCTGCCCCCCGCCCAGGCCCGGCGGCTGGAGGAGCTGGCCGAGCAATACGCCGCCTTTCGGCAGGCGCGGCTTCAGGCCTGCCGGTTTGAGCCGCTGGCCTGACCCCCTGCCCCGCCGCGGCAATCAAAACAGCCGGGCGCTTAACGCGCCCGGCTGTTTTTGTGTGTGGAATTTCTTGATCAAAGCGGCTCAAAACACGCGCCCGCTGCGCAGCCGCTCGGCCAGGTCTGCAATGAATTCGGCATTTGTGGGCCGGCCCCGCTTTGCGGAAATGGTGTGGTCAAAATAGACCTTCTGCACCATCGTATCCCCCTTTTCCCACGCGCTCACCAGGGCGCGGCGGATGGCCCCCTCCACCTGGTGGGGCACCATCCCGAATTCGGCTGCCACCAGGGGGTACAGCTCTTTGGTCACCGCGCCGATCAGGGCGGGCCTTTCGGCCACCAGCAGCACCGCCCGCCGCAGCATGGGGTACCCGAACAGGCGTTTTGAAACGCTCAGCTCGGCCAGCATCCGGTCCAGCTGCTGCTCGTATGTTTGTTCGTTCACGCCGCCCGCCCCCCTGCGATATAATGATAATTTTATAAGCATTTTAACACGCATAACACATTGTTTTCAAGTGTAAATAGCACTTTTGAAACAAGTGTATATTTCGCTGCTGAATTCACGTACACTGGACATGAGGTGATGCAGATGGCTTTTCGGGTGGAGAAAGAGGAATACGTGAACCGCACATTCCGTTTCAGCAAAAAGCTGCTTGCGCAGATGGAAGCCGTTTGCGATCAAAAGCACATTTCACTGAACCGGCTTACGGTGCAGTGCATCGAGTATGCGCTGAGCGAAATGGAGGAGGAGCCCGGGGCCCCTCCGGCGCCGCCCCTCAAATAACGCCACGGACCTTTGTGCCCGCCGGAAGTGTTCCGGCGGGCTTTTTTTGCTCTGCTCACTCCAAAAAATCATCTTTGGGCGGCGCGCCGTACAGGGCCGTGTGGGCGCGCCGCAGCACCCCGGCCAAAATGCGGGCCTCGTAGGGCAGGTGGCCCTTCCAGTCGGTCCGGCAATTCCCCGCGTTCACCGCCTTGCCGATCTCCTTCTCCACCATTTGCAGGCCGCACAGCACCAGGCGCAGCTCGCCCCGGGTGAGCGGAAGCTCCGCCGGTTCGTCGTTCCTTTTTTGCCAGGCGTGATAGGCGGCGCATTCCCGCAGCCGCCGCTCCGCGGCCTTGATGTTTCGTTCGGCCCCGCTGGAGGAAATGCCCATCGCCTCGCCCACCTTTGCGTAGGTCAGGCCCTGCCGGCGCAGGGTGTAAGCCATGCGCTGCCGCTCGGTGAGCACCGAAACGTCAGGCTGTTCCGCCCCCTGGCCGGCCTGTTTTTGCATTTGCTTCATATTGAACTCCTCCTGCCCGACTTATTTTTTGTCCCTGTAACCCGTGTACGGGTAAGCCGCCGTTTTTTATGTGGTATGCTGTCCTTGACCTCATAAAACTATTATATGTTTCGACACAGTTCTGTTTTATGTTTAAAACCGGATAAGTTTTAGACATTTATCTCATTTCCAATTGATGCCATAATTGATACGGAGGCTGATGACATGGACGAACTTAAAATATCTAAAAAAACGGAACCTGTAATGTTCACAATCCGAATCGACCGCTCAATTTTAGATTTCTATGACGATCTTGCGCGCGTGACAAACCGAAGCCGCAACGAATTATTTGGTCTGGCATTGGACTATGCAAAGGACAAATTCATGGTTGAGGGCGAAAAATAAACAGCGGCCCGCCGGGCAGTTCCGGCAGGCCGCAATTCCTTACTAATTACATGCAAAAAGCACAACATAAAAGGCCGGTTTCTCCAAGGAAAAACCGGCCCTTTGTTTATCGTTTCTCTCAGCCTTGTGCCGCCGCTTTGCGCACGATGTACAGCTCGTGGGCGGTGACCGTTTCTTCCAGCGAATCCAGGCGCTTTTCCATCCGGTCCAGCCGGTCGTTCACCTGCAGCACGCCGTCCGCTATCTGGCGGATGGCCGGCATAAGCTGGCTTTCGATCACCGTGTTCATGTGGGTCTTGGTGCGCTCCTCGCTCTCCTCAATCTTGGCGGTCATACGCGCTTCGCTCTCGTCAATCCGCTCGTTGATATAGGTTTTCAGCTCGGTCTTCGTGCGCGCTTCGCTCTCCTCGATCTTGGCCGTCATGCGCGCCTCGCTCTCGCCGATCTTGGCGGTCATGCGCGCCTCGCTCTCGCCGATCTGTTCACCGATATAAGTTTTCAGCTCGGTCTTGGTGCGCGCCTCGCTCTCGCCGATCTGTTCACCGATATAAGTTTTCAGCTCGGTCTTGGTGCGCGCCTCGCTCTCGCCGATCTTGGCAGTCATGCGCGCTTCGCTCTCCTCGATCTTAGCGGTCGTGCGCGCCTCGCTCTCCTCGATCTTGGCGGTCATGCGCGCTTCGCTCTCGCCGATCTGTTCGCCGATATAAGTTTTCAGCTCGGTCTTGGTGCGCGCCTCGCTCTCCTCAATCTTGGCGGTCATCCGCGTTTCGCTGGCGCCGATCTCGGTGCGCAGAATGGAACCAATGGCCTGCAGGTCCTCGTTTGTGAGCAACGGTCTTTCCCCCTCGCGGCATTTTCGATTGCCCTATTAGTATACCACAGCAAGGGATTTTTTCCATTGTAAAATCCGCCACACTTTCCCCCATGCTTTTCAGCGATTCTTCCAGAATCGACAAAAAAAGAAGCCCGCCCAAAAAAATTTGGGGGGCTGTCTTTTCGGTTTACGCATGGCGCAGCTTTTTGTCCAGCCGCATGCGGTCGGCGATCATGGCAATGAATTCGCTGTTGGTGGGCTTGCCCCGCAGGTTGTGGATGGTGTAGCCAAAGTAGCTGTTCAGCGTGTCCACATCGCCCCGGTCCCAGGCCACCTCAATGGCGTGGCGGATGGCCCGCTCCACCCGGCTGGGGGTGGTGTTGTTGTTCTTTGCGATCTCGGGGTACAGGCGCTTGGTCACCGCGTTGATGTACTCCGGGTCGGCGGCGGTAAGCAGGATCGCGTCCCGCAGGAACTGGTATCCCTTAATGTGGGCGGGCACGCCGATCTGGTGCAGGATCTCGGTCACGGTAAGCTCGTCGTTGCAGGGGGCGGCGTGATACTCGGCCGCCGCGCCCATCATGTGGGCCACGCGCTCGGCAAAAGAGCGGGGGTCGAAAGGCTTGATAAAATAGTACGTAAAACCGTTTTGCAGCAGCTCTTCTTCCAGCTCTTCATTCTGGAACGCGGCTGTGGCAAAAAACTGTGCGCGGCCGCCCTCGGTGTTGAACTGCTTCTTCACGGCAATCGCGTCCATCTGGGGCATAAATACGTCCAGCAGCACGCCGTCCGGCCGCTCCTTGCGCAGGCTCTGCATCACGGCGCCGCCGTCCTTTTCGCAAAAGCACACCTCAACGCCCAGCTTTTCCAGGGCCTGCTTGCAGGCTTCACCCACGGCGCCGTTCTCCAGCATCAGAAACTTTTTCATTTTATCGTCCTCCAAAAAATCGTTATTCCCCTTAACGATGGCAATTTTACCATATATTGGAACACATTGCAAGGGGGTTTTCAAAAAATTTTCCAACATATGGGATAAATTAGTTTTTCTTTGGAGAAACAACACTAGAACTTGTGTTCGCGCCCTGCCCAAAACCCCGCCAAAGCCGCTTGTACTGCGGTTTTACGCAGCTTTTTGTGCGGCCGCCGCGTCCGCCGAGGCGAGCATGTTTTCCGCAAAAATCCCAAATCCGCGGGTGGGGTCGTTCACCAAAACGTGGGTCACGGCGCCCACCAGGCGGCCGTCCTGCACCACCGGGCTGCCGCTCATGCCCTGCACGATGCCGCCGGTTTTTTCTAAAAGGCCCTGGTCGGTCACATGCAGCACCATGTTGCGGTTGGGGTCCTCCTCGGTGAGCGAAAGGCGCTCGATCTCCACATCGTACCAGGCGGGCTCGCCGCCGCCGATGGTGGTCAGAATTTGGGCAGGGCCCTGGCGCACCTCCTGGGCCTGGGCCACGGTCATGTCCTGGCCCTTGAGCACGGTGCGGATGTGGCCGTACACGCCGGTGCCGCCGTTGATCACAATATCGCCCATGGCAAGCTCGCCGGTAAAGCGGCCCTTCAGCTCGCCCGGGGTGCCCGCCGTGCCCGCCACGTAGCCGGTAATGGTCACCGGGGCGATCTCGCCCGAAAGCAGGGTGATGCTCTGCCCGGTGTCGGCGTCGCTGATCGAGTGGCCAAGCCCCCCGTACACCCCGATGGAATTATCCACAAAGGTCAGCGTGCCAATGCCCGCCGAGGAATCGCGCACCCACATGCCCGCGTGCCAGGCGGCGCTGTCGGCGTCCTGCACGGGCTGCAAGGTGGTGGTGCGGCGCTGGCCGTCGCGGCTGTAGACCACCTCCACCGGCCGCCCGCCCGAAGACTGGATGGCGGCGGAAACGTCGTCGTTGCCGGTGGTTTTCTGCCCGTCCACGCTGATCAGCAGATCCCCCATTTTAAGGCCTGCGGCCTTGGCGGGGTTTGCGTACCCATTGGCAGTGCGCAGGTCGGTAAAGCCCACCACCATGGCCCCGTCCGAAAACATTTTAATGCCGAACGGGGTGCCGCACACGGTCACGGCGCGGCGGTCCACCACCACGGCGCGCACGGTCTTAACCGGTACCTTGCCGAACAGCGACAGGGTGGTGTTGTAGCTGCTGCCCGCGGGCACGGCCTCGGCCGCGGCGGCGCCGCTCTGCTGCAGCGGCACCAGCCAGGGCATCTGGGCCAGGGTGAGCGCCTGCCCGGCAGGCACCATAAAGGTGCTGGGCAGGCGGCTGTACAAATAGCCCAGGCACCCGCAAAAAAGCGCCGCCGCGCAGAGCGCCAGGCCCAGGCAGCGCCTCAAGAATTTGCGCATATAAAAAAGACCTCCTCTGGCCCGGCACACGCGCCCGGCCCTTGAACGTTTGGTGATTAGTATGCGCAGGCGCCGGCAAATTATCTGGCCCGCCGCCGGATTGACAAAATCCGGCCCGGCTGATACACTAAAACAGCCGCAAAGCCTTTTTTGCGGCGCAAAAAAGGCCCCGGCAAAAGCCGGGGCCCAAACACGCGGGTATGGCGGAATTGGCAGACGCGCTGGTTTTAGGGTCCAGTGGGCAACCGTGCAGGTTCAAATCCTGTTACCCGCACCACTACGAATGGCCCTTGCGTGGTCATAACGACAAAAGGCAAATCAGTTTAACTGGTTTGCCTTTTGTCGTTTTTTATATTAGGCTATCATACTTTTTTGTTTTGTGGTATAATTTGGGTATAGTAGAGCCACTATGCTCCTCGGGGCATGGTTTCCCCTTTACGGGGGAGATGTTTTATTACTAATCAACAATTTCCGTGTCTCTTTGATAAAGGGAATTTATTATTTTATCGGTGGCTCTACTATTTATTATTATCTTGGAGGCCTCCAATATATGGATACTGAAAAGCAAGCAAGAAAAATGTATATTACGTATAAATCACGTATAAATGCTGCTGAAAGGTTAAAAAAGACAAATGTATTTATACAGGGCATAAATATCTACTATTCCCTATTTTTAACGGTGCTTTCAATATATAGTATTAGCACAGGAACTCAAAGGTTATCTCTTGTTATTACTGTGTATTCTGTCGTTGTTACTGTGACAATTGTTTTTTTAGCTGCTCAAAATTATGGTGAACGGGCAAAAAGCTTAAAAAACAACTACGTAGCAATATTTAAACTATATAACAAAATTTACGATGGTATGTCACAAGATGAGTTGCGTGCAATTTGCGAAGAATATAATCAACTAATTGACAGTTCAGAAAACCACATGGAATATGATTATTTTAAGGCTTGTAAGGAAATTCCAGAAGAAAAGTCCAAATTATCTATTCAGCAGAAAGTCGTCTTAAATTCTATATATTACGGGAGTATACTTTTAAAACTCGTCTTAATCATGCTTCCTTTTATGCTAAGATATATTGTTACTGTATTAGAATGGCTAATTAAGATTTAAACAGGAGATAGCTATGGCAGAAGACAAGAGATGGGATTATTGGTTTTCAACAGAAACATTAACTGAACTGTTTTGGAAAAAGATAAGATACAGATGCTCCCCTGGCTTAGATAGAGTTGGCATAGTTTCTTTTGTAAATGATTTGGAACGCAATATTGAACTTATAAACAAAAAAGTGCTAAATGGTTCATACTCCTTTACAAAATATTGCGAATTGCTTATTTCAAAAGGGCGAAATAAGTCACCTCGTTGTGTAAGTCGTCCAACGATTAGAGACAAGCTCGTGTTGTGTGCTTTACATGGTTATTTGCAAGAACGATATATCAAAGAAGTAGACAACAGGTTAGTACACACAAAGATAAGTGAAATAGTAAAAAAAATGCCATACTATTCACACTGTATCAAAATAGATATGGTTAGATTTTATCCTAGCATAAATCATGAATTGCTTATTTCGCAGCTTTCGGCCCGAATTTCACCATGTGCATTAAAACTAGTAGAGAAAGCAATAACCACCCCGACTGTTGCAAAAGAATATAATTCAAAGTTAGTAGAACTTAAAGTGCCCTCTGTTGGCGTCCCTGAAGGTCTTTCAATATCTAATTTGCTAGCGAATATTTATCTAAAAGATGTTGACACATATTTTCATGAAAATCCCAATACCTATTATTGCCGCTATGTTGACGACATTCTTATTCTAACTAATAATCAGTATATTGATTGGGTTAAAAAAGAAGCTACTGCAAAAATTGAGGGATTGAAGCTAACCATACACAATTTTTCTGAAACAGACAAGTCCTATGTGGTCAGTTGTAAAGAGGGGTTTTCTTATCTGGGTTACTATTTTTGTAGTGAAAGAGTGTCAATAAAGCCAGCTACACTTGATAGATTTGAACATTCAATTGAGCGTATGTTTGCCGATTTCAAAAAGCAAGAGAACAGTCAACAAAAGGGGCAAATACATAATGTAGATATGTTTGCATGGAAACTCAATCTTAAAATTGCTGGTTGTATTTATAACTCTAATAAATATGGCTGGATGTTTTATTATTCTCAAATCACGGATATATCTTTACTGAATCATCTGGATTGGTTAATAGAACAGTTTTATGACAGGTATAAAATAGAAAAATCCATTATTGAAAAAAAGTCTTTTTTCAAAACATATCATGAAATTAAATATAATTTAAGCCATTCATCGTACTTTTGTAATATTGACCGCATGACAAAGGAAGAAATGGAAAATATTATTAGAGATGTTTTTCACTATTTGGTACCTGTAAAAAAGAAGAATGTTGAACAGGTTTTTTTTAATGTGCTAAATGCAAACCTAAAAGAACTAGAACGAGATGTTCAATTCTTCTCGTAATGGTAAGGTACTATTTTACAATATTTGTCTGCTTGGCGCTGCATGTCCTTATTTTATGAGGGTTTGCAAAATTGTCTTTATGAACGCTCGTACCAATATGAATGACCCTCGAGTGGTCATAACTACAAAGACAGGCTGAAGTTAAATCAGCCTGTCTTTTCTTTTGAGTTTTATTATTCTATAATATTATAATAAATTCAAAAAGAAGTATCACTGGAATTAGTATCTGGAAAAAGAGTATTGTATTTAACAAGAGTCGGAATTTCTTATAGAGGAGGATTGTGATGAGCTCGGAAGAGAAAAACTTGGCCTTGGAGAAAGCTGAGGAAGAAATCATTGTAAACTTGAAAAAATCAGGAATCTATCTATTGGAAAAATCTATTAGTTGGTTCGAGGATTCAGAGATATTAGAAATATTACTTTCAGTTACAAACATCCAGATTGCTATGGAATTATTATTAAAAACATATATTAGCAGAACCTATGGATTTGAAAATATTTTAATAAATAAAATCCGCAAGCTGCGTGATAATAACCATACAGCATATTTAAAAGAGCTAAAACGCGGTCAAGCAAAGACACTTGGCTTTGAAGAATTAAAAACATTTTTGAAAAACAAGGAGGATACTTTTGTCCCCGTTATTGAGAAAGGCAGTTGTCCTTGTTTTGGAATCGAGTACGACTATCTTGAAGGCAGCTTTGCGAGGTTTCAATCTGTTAGAAATGCATTTCTTCACTTGGGGATTGAGTCATCGGACGTTGATATCAAATGGCTTTCCACAGAATTCTTTTGTGTGTTAATAGTGTTTATTTCATTGCTTTTGCGAGAAATTGACACAATTGAAAATCGGTCGGTAGATGGAAAAACTTATATTCCATCTGTATATGCGGATGTTGGAGATATTAATCTTTGGTCTACTCCTATGGATATCTTAATGCGGCATCTATCTCAGGAAACGATACTTAAACTTAGAAACAATCGCAGTTTTATGGATGACTTATGTGACTTTGCTATGGATGCTTACGATAGCAATAGCTATGTATGTTTAAAATGTGGAAAAGAAGCCTTGTTTTTAGATGTATATGACGGATTTGCAAAATGTATTAGTTGTGGAGAATGTTTTATGGCCACTTATGCTGACTGTGCGATTTGCAATTCAAACCAAACCGTTATTTATGATCGATTGAATATTGAAATCAACAAGAATATCATGCCCGGCTTCTGTTATCAGTGCCGAAAACATCCAAAAGTTTATCAATGTCCAACATGTGGGCTTACATATACATACAGTCATAAAGCGATCCCCAAATCTTTTTTCTGCGAGTGCTGTGAGGAACATTTTTGTGATCGCAGTATTCCTGTATTTGCAGATTGTTAAAATAGATGTGCACAAATTTTTGTTGAAAGACACACTCAGAGCAAGCACTTCACCAGTACGACGAAGATCATATGGAAGCCAAGCAAGAAATGTTCAGGACATCACCCAAACCGTTATGGAGTCAATGGGAGATACGGAAGTGGGCTGGATTTTTGTGATTGCTTAGACACTTCGGAGGACACCTCCAGAAACTATTGCAAGCAATTGAAGAGGAAAGTTTAACTTTTTACGAAATATCGCTTTTAACCGTCCTTTCCAACTCATAAGCTACATTTCAGCCTTGTAATGCAAGGCTGAAATGTAGCTTTTTATACAGATTTGTTACAGAAAATCTCCGTGTTATACTACTCATGAGCACATGAGTAGAAAACATAGAGGTTTTCTTATGTCTAAAAACAAACCAACCCGATTCTATATCATTCCTCTGTTGTTCATCACAACACACCGTGTACACCAACTTCACCCCTTCATTCTTTTTCCTTCCCGCCCCTATCCTTTCACTTCACCGGCACAAAAATCTTCACCTCGTTGTCCGCATCGTCGAACGAGGTCACACTGCGCTCGTAAAGTTCAAAATCCTCCCGTTCGTCCAATTCTTCCCCCGCGGCGGGCAGCCAGGTGCCGAAAATGTACTGGTAGGTCTTAAACAGGTTCGCAAAGGTGCCCCGGTGGGTAAAAACGGCGTACTTTCCCCCGCTCACGGTTTTCCCCTCCAGCGGCGCGGGCAGCCCGTCCAGGCTTTTTACCGGGCTGCCCACCATGGCCGAAAACGCCACATCCCCATTCTTGGTGTAAACCGTCGGCTGCGTTTCACAAACCCCATACCCCACGCATTCCGCCTCAGGGCCCAAAAGCTCGGCGCGCAGGTTCAAAAACTGCCGCCACAGCGCGGGCAGCCGGTTATCCGAGAGCGACGTGACGCCCCGGATGCCGGCTATTTTTATTTCTTCCCGCCAAAGGATCTCCGGCGTGTGGGAAATGTTGTTCGCAATGTGCTGCACATCCCCCGGCGCCAGCTCCCGCTTGGCGGTCACCACCAGGTCCAGCCCCGCCTTTCGATACGCCGCGGGGCTCACGCCGAAGGCGGCCTTGAACGCCCTGCTGAACGCCTCCGACGAAGCAAAGCCGCTGTCCAGCGCAATGTCCAGCACACGCCGGTCCGACCGGATCAGCTTTTCCGATGCGCTGTACAGCCTGCGCCGGTTGATGTACCGCCCTACCGACTCGCCCATTGCCGCCGTGAACAGCCGCGTCATGTGGTAATAGGAATAGCCCGTCTCGCGGGATACCTCGCGCAGGCCGATGTCCTCGTGCAAGTGCCCCTCAATGTATTCCACCGCCCTTTCCAGGGGGAATAGCTGCTTCACACCGCCGCCCTCCTTCCGCTGCTCTCATTATACCCCTTCCCCGGCCGAAAAACAGCAAAAAGTATCATGAACAGGGCGCCTTTCTCTGCTACACTGTAGCAGGGGCGCCGCCCCCGGAAAGCCGGCGCGGCAGGCGGTGGGCAAACGCGCCCGGCCGTGCGCCCGCGGTGCTGCCCGCGAAAAGCAAACGAAACGAGGTACAACCAGATGGCGGATATTTTTATACAGGGGCTCACCCAAAACAACCTGAAGCATGTTACCTTCACGGTACCCAAAGAAAAAATCACGGTTTTTACCGGTGTGTCCGGTTCCGGCAAATCCAGCATCGTTTTCGACACCATCGCCGCCGAGGCCCAGCGCCAGATGAACGCCACCTACCCGGCGTTCGTGCGCTCCCGGCTGCCCAAATACCCAAAACCGGCAGTGGAGCGCATCGACCACCTCACCGCCTCGGTGGTGGTGGACCAGTCCCCCCTGGGCGGGAACGCCCGCTCCACGGTGGGCACCATCAGCGGCCTGTATTCCAGCCTGCGGCTGCTGTTTGCGCGGATCGGCAGGCCCCATGTGGGCACGGCCTCTTATTTTTCCTTCAACGACCCAAACGGGATGTGCAAGGCCTGCGCGGGGCTTGGAAAGGTCATGGCGGTGGACATAAAAGCCCTCCTGGACCCCGGCAAATCCTGGAACGAGGGCTGTGTGAAGGATTCACTGTTCCGGCCCGGCTCCTGGTACTGGAAACAGTACGCCCAGTCCGGCCTGTTTGACCTGTCCAAGCCCCTGCAAGACTACTCGCCCGAAGAATACAATCTCTTGCTGTACGGCTCCCGCAGCGGCCGGGGCGAACCGGAGCACCCCAAGGTGACCGGGCTGTACCACAAATACACAAAAACGCTCCTCAACCGGGACATCAGCGAAAAAAGCAGGCACACCCGGGAAAAATCGCAGCACCTGCTGGCCGAGCTGGAGTGCACCGAATGCCGCGGGCAGCGGCTGAACCAGGCGGCCCTGGGCTGCAGGATCCAGGGATATTCCATCGCGGACCTGTGTGAAATGGAGCTTGTGCCGCTTCGCGGGGTGCTGGCGCAGATCACGGACCGCACGGTGGAGGTGCTGGTGCACACGCTCCTCGAGGGGCTGGACCGGATGATCGGGATCGGCCTGCCGTATCTCCATCTGAACCGGGAAACGCCGTCGCTCTCCGGCGGCGAGGCGCAGCGGCTGAAGCTGGTCCGTTATATGGGCAGCAGCCTGACCGGGCTGACCTATATTTTCGACGAGCCCAGCACCGGCATGCACCCCCGCGACGTCGGCCGCATGAACCGCCTGCTGCTCCAGCTGCGCGACAAGGGCAACACCGTGCTGGTGGTGGAACACGACAGGGATGTGATCTCCATTGCAGACCACGTGATCGACGTGGGGCCCGGGGCCGGGCGGCAGGGCGGGGAGATTGTTTTTGCGGGCAGCTTCCAGGAGCTGCTGCGCGCCGATACCCTCACGGGGCGGGCAATGCGCAGCTCCGTGCCCATCAAACAGGCCCCGCGCAGGGCGCAGGGCAGCCTGCCGGTGCGCCGCGCCTGCCTGCACAATTTAAAACATGTGGATGTGGACGTTCCCCTGGGCGTCATGACCGTGGTCACCGGGGTGGCGGGCTCAGGCAAAAGCACCCTGATCTCCCGCGTGTTTGCCCGGCAGTATGAACAGGACGTGGTAATGATCGACCAGGGGCCCATCACGGCCACAAACCGCTCCACCCCAGCCTCCTACCTGGGCTTTTTCGACGAGATCCGGGCGCTGCTGGCCCGGGCGAGCGGCCAGCCCGAGGGCCTGTTCAGCTTTAATTCCGCCGGGGCCTGCCCGGTGTGCGGCGGCAGGGGCGTGCTCGTGACCGAGCTCGCCTTCATGGACCCGGTGGTCACGGAATGCGAGGCCTGCGGCGGTTCGCGGTACAGCCCGCAGGCGCTGGCCTGCGCTTACAAGGGCAAAAACATCGTGGAGCTGCTGGGCCTCACCGCCGCGCAGGCGCTGGAAGTGTTCGAGGGCGGCAAGGTGCAGGCCCCTTTAAAGGCGCTGGCGCAGGTGGGGCTTTCCTATCTCACGCTGGGGCAGCCGCTCAGCACCCTGTCCGGCGGCGAGCGCCAGCGGCTCAAGCTGGCAAAGCACCTGAAAAAGAAGGGCCGCATCGTGATTATGGACGAACCCACCACCGGCCTGCATCCGTCCGATATTCAAAACCTGCTGAAGCTGTTCGACCGGATCGTCGCCCGCGGGAACACGCTGGTGGTGATCGAGCACAACCTGGACGTAATCAAGCAGGCCGACTGGATCATCGACATCGGCCCCGACGGGGGCAAAAACGGCGGCGAGGTGGTCTTTACCGGCACGCCCGCGGAAATGGCGCGCAGCGCAAACACCCTCACCGCCGCCAGCCTTCGGGCGTCGTGTTCCCCATAAAAAGCCTTCGCCGGGAGCCCGCTCTTTCTCTCAGGGAAAGAGCGGGCTCCCGGCGTTTTTTCTGCCCTGGCCGGGTGTAAAAAGGGGGCGGGCCCCGCTTTGCAGCAAGGGCCCACCCCTTTTTGATTCGGCGGCAAGGCCCACGCTTTACCGCAGATTTTCCAGCAGATAGCGGTAAAACGCCACCGCGTCGGCCAGGGCCGCCACGCCCAGGTTTTCATCCCGGCCGTGCACGCTGGCAAACTGGGCCGGGCTCAGCCGGATGGGCGCGAACCGCAGTACCGAGCGGCACAGCCCCGAAAAATGCCGGGCGTCGGTGCCCGCGGGCAGCAAAAAGGGCGCGCAGGCGCACTGGGGGAACACCGCGGCCGCGCAGGCCTGCACGTAGGCCAGCGCGGGGCTGCCCAGATCCGCGGGGGCGTGGTACTCGTATTCCTCCCCCCGCTCCACCGTTACCCCATACTTCGCGGCGGCGGCGGTGAACGCCTGCAGATCGGCCTGCAGGTCCTCTTCCCGCACACACCGCAGAAAAGCCGTGGCGCTGCAGGCATGCGCCTTTGTGGAGCCCTCGACCCGGTTGAAGGCGCACAGCGTGCCCACCATGGCCCCCGCCTGGGGGTTCAGCCTGGGCATGAGCCGCAGCAGCAGCGGCGCAAAGCACCACAGGTTTGCAAACACCAGGCGCATGGGGAAGGTCATGTAGGGGCAAAGCCCGGTGAACATGGCCCGCACCTCCGGGTAGAGCCTGCGCCGGAAGGGCGGCCGGGCCGAAATTTCGGCCATAAATTTTGCCATGCGCATAACCGGTGTGTCGGTTTTGCCTGCCAGGCCGCCGTGCCCCGGGGCTTCCTCGGCCCGGCATTCCAGGCTGCAGCGCCCTTTTTCATGCACGGCGATCATGGCGCATTGGCACCGCACGCCCGGCATGGGCGCCGCGATCACCGCGCCGCCCTCGTCCAGGATCAGCTCAAAGCTCACGCCCTTTTGTTTGAAATATTCCACCGCCAGGGGGATGCCGTCCCCCGCAATCTCCTCGTTGTGAGAGGACGCCAGATACAAATCGCAGGGGGGCGCCCAGCCGCGGGCCAGCAGCTCCTCCACCGCCTGGAACTCGGCGTACAGCGGGCCCTTTGTATCCACCGCGCCGCGCCCCCATACCGCCCCCTGCGCCACCGCACCGGAAAAGGGCGGGTGGGTCCATGCCTCCCCGTCCGGCACCTCGGCCACGTCGTGGTGGCTCATCAGCATCACCGCCCGGGCGGGGTCCGCGCCCGGAATGCGGTAAACCCAGCAGTCCGCGCCGAACACCTGAAATTCCGCCCGCTCATGCACCAGCGGGAACAGCCCGCGCATCACCCCGCGCAGCCGCGCAAACTCGGCGTCGTCGTGCCCTTCTTTGCGGGCCACGGTGGCGCAGGCCAGCATTTGCCCCAAACCCTGGGCATACTGCGCCTGCGCCTTTTGCGGGGCGGCCGGCAGGCCGGGGCCCGGCTTCGGGCGCCGGCAGCCCGCCCTTACGGCGTTGAACGCCAGCACCAGCAAAAAAAGGCCCGCCAGGGCAAGCAGCAGCACAAAAAAAATCATAGTCTCAATCCCCTTTTCCCCGCGCGGCGGGTTTTGGATGCAGGGTCAGGGCGGCGCGTCAGTGCCCCATTACCCCGCCGGTTTCAGTGTAGCACAGGCGGGGCGGAATGTCGACCGCAAAAAAGCAAGCGCGGCTCAAGGCCGCCCTTGCTTTTTATCCTTTTTCCAGCCTCTGCACCAGCGATTCCAGGTTTTCCACGGTGCGCTTTTCCAAAAAGTGTTCCAGCTTTTCCACCTGCTCCAGCTCGTTGTCGGTGTGGTTCAGCAGGCACAAAAAGCGGTGCAGCACCTCGTGGCGGTACAATAGGTATTCCCCCGCCGCGGCCCCCTGTTCGGTGAGCAGCACCTCGCCGTACCGCTCCCCCCGCACCAGCCCGGCCTGCGCCAGCTGCTGCACCATTTTTGTGGCCGAAGAGGCCTTCACGTGCAGCATGCGCGCCAGATCGCCCACCCGCACCCGCCCGCCCTGCTGCGCCAGGCGGGCGGCCATTTCAAGATAATCCTCCATGGCGCTGGTCAGCCCGCCCTCGGTGTGGAGGGAATAGCCTTTCATTGTATAAAACCCGCTCTCGCGCTCCATTGCCTGCCCTTTCCCACGCGGCTGTCACCCCGCCGCGGTATGCGGAATACCATGAGGGAAGAAAGTTTCCTCAACCTAAATTTATTCGAAAGGTGTCAGTGCTATGAATCAACATCTTTGCCTGAACGATATCGCGCCCGGCCAGCGCGCGGTGGTCAGCGCGCTGTGCTCCACCGGAAGCATGCGGCGCAGGCTGCTGGACATCGGCCTCGTGGAAAACACCCCGGTGGAATGCCTGGGCCGCAGCCCGGGGGGCGATCCGTCGGCCTTTCTGATCCGCGGGGCGGTCATCGCGATCCGCTCGGAGGACTGCGCCGATATCCTTGTTTACAGATCCTGACAAAAGGGGGATAGGGCGATGGGTTTAACAAACAGCTCGGTGGGCCTTAAAACGATCGACGCGGGGCTCACCATACAAAAACAGGCCCCCGGCGACAAGGTCGTGGCGCTGGCGGGCAACCCCAACGTGGGAAAGAGCACGGTGTTCAACGCCTTGACCGGCCTGAACCAGCACACCGGCAACTGGCCGGGAAAAACCGTGGCCAGCGCGCAGGGCCGCTGCGCCACCCGGGAAAACGCCTACATTCTGGTGGATATCCCCGGCACCTACTCGCTGATGGCCCACTCGGCTGAGGAGGAGGTGGCCCGCAATTTCATCTGCTTTGGCGGGGCCGACGCGGTGGTCGTGGTGTGCGACGCCACCTGCCTTGCCCGCAACCTGAACCTGGTGCTGCAGACCCTGGAGATCACCCCCAATGTGGTGGTGTGCGTCAACCTGATGGACGAGGCCGCCCGCAAGGGGATCCGGCTGGATTTGGAACTGCTCTCCGCACGGCTGGGGGTGCCGGTGGTGGGCGCCGCGGCGCGCCGGAAAAAGACCCTTGCCGGCCTGCTGGGCGCGCTGGACCGGGTATGCGGCGATCCCGGCGGCCGGGGCCGCGCCCCGCTGGCGGTGCGCTACCCCCAAGCGGTGGAAAATGCCGTTGCCCTGCTGCAGCCGGCGGTGGAAAAAAGGTGCGGCGGCGGGCTTTCCAGCCGGTGGCTGAGCCTGAAGCTGCTGGAGGGGGACCCCACCCTGGGCGGCGAACTGCGCGCCCGGCTGGGCCGGGACCCTTTACAGGACCCGGAGGTGAGCGCCGCCCTGGTAAAGGCGCGGGCAGAGCTTGCCGCCCAGGGCATTGGCGGCGACCGCTTTAAGGACCTGGTGGTGGCCGCGCTGGTAAAGGCGGCCGACGGGGTGTGCCAGGGGGCCGTGCTCACCAGGGGGCAACCCTACGCCGCCCTGGACCGCCGGCTGGATCGCCTCCTGACCAGCCGGCTGACCGGCTACCCGGTCATGCTGCTGCTGTTGGCGGGGATCTTCTGGCTTACCATCACGGGGGCCAACTACCCCTCACAGCTTTTGGCCCAGGGGCTTTTCTGGGTGCAGGACCGGCTCACCGAGCTGTTTTTATACCTTCACGCCCCGGCGTGGCTGCACGGCGCGCTGGTGCTGGGGGTCTACCGGGTGCTGGCCTGGGTGGTGTCGGTCATGCTGCCGCCCATGGCCATCTTCTTCCCGCTCTTCACCCTGCTGGAGGACGCAGGCTATCTGCCCCGTGTCGCCTACAACCTGGACCGGCCCTTCAAGCGGTGCTGCGCCTGCGGCAAGCAGGCGCTGTGCATGTGCATGGGCTTCGGCTGCAACGCGGCCGGCGTGATCGGCTGCCGCATCATCGACTCGCCCCGCGAGCGGCTGCTGGCGATCCTGACCAACAACTTTGTGCCCTGCAACGGCCGTTTTCCCACCCTGATCGCCCTTCTGACCATGTTCTTTGTGGGCGCGGCGGGGGGCGCCTTTTCCTCGCTGCTGTCGGCTTTGCTGCTGACGGGGGTCATTGTGCTGGGGGTGGTCATGACCTTTGTCATGACCCGCCTGCTCTCCAAAACCCTGCTGCGGGGGGTGCCCTCCTCCTTCACGCTGGAACTGCCCCCCTACCGCAGGCCGCAGATCGGCAGGGTGCTCCTGCGCTCGGTGTTCGACCGCACCCTGTTCGTGCTGGGCCGGGCGGCGGCGGTGGCCGCGCCGGCGGGCCTGGTGATCTGGCTGATGGCAAACGTAACGGTGGGAGGCGCCAGTGTTCTGAACCACTGCGCGGCCTTTCTGGACCCCCTTGCCCGCCTGCTGGGGCTGGACGGGGTGATCTTGCTCGCGTTCCTCCTGGGCTTCCCCGCAAACGAGATCGTGATCCCCATTGTAATCATGGCCTACATGGCGCAGGGCAGCCTTGTGGACTTGGGCGACCTTGCGCAGATGAAAGCGCTGTTCGCGGCCAACGGCTGGACCTGGGCCACCGCCGTGAGCACCATGCTGTTCTCGCTGATGCACTGGCCCTGCTCCACCACCCTGCTCACCATCAAAAAAGAAACGGGCAGCTGGAAATGGACCGCGCTGGCCGCCGCGCTGCCCACAGCGGCAGGGGCCTTGGCCTGCATGGCCTTTACCGCCGCCGTGCGGCTGATCGGCTGACTGCCCCGCCAAAGCCCGGTTCTTTCAGCGCCGCTCCTTTGCCGCCGCGCCCGCACAAACACGGGCGGTTTCCAAAATCTGCTGCGCAGAGCAGCAAAGAGTGCTATAATGGAAACCAGATCCAAGTGGAATCAAATGGGAGGCGCATTCCATGCAGCAGGAATCCGGCGGGCTGCTTGCCCGCTTTACGCAGGAAATTTACGACCTGGGGCGTTTTGCCGGGGGCGTGGTGCCCGGGATATGCCGCATCCATCTGCTCTGCACCCTGCGGCCGGCCGAGGAATATTTTTTGGCAGCGCCCGAGGGTGCGGATGTGCCCCAGGCGCTGCGTGGGCCCCTGCGCGCCCTGGCCGGCGGCGCAGACGCCCCCCTGCCGGGCGGCGGTTTTTTTGCGTGCCGCCTTACCCTGCCCGGCGAGGCGCCGCTGGGCGCCGTTTGCTTCGAGCGGGCCTCCGGCGCCTGGGCCGGGCAGGAGCGCGCCGTGCTGGAAAGCATTGCCCTAGTGTACGCCCACGCCCTGCGGGCCGCCCGGGACCGGCAGAACGCCAGCCTGCAGAACTGGGTGTGGAACCACATGATGGACAGCACCCACGCCTGCATCTATGTCACCGACCCCGAAACCGACGAGATCCTGTTCATGAACGGCTCCATGAAGCGCGCGTTCGGCCTTAGCTCGCCCGAGGGCCAGATTTGCTGGAAGGTGCTGCAGCAGGGCCAGACCGCCCGCTGCCCGTTCTGCCCTGTGCAGATGCTGCTGCAGGAAAAGGACGCCCACTCCTATGTGTGGGAAGAGCGCAACCCCATCACTGGGCGCATTTACGAAAACTTCGACAGCCTGATGCGCTGGACCGACGGCCGTCTGGTGCACTTTCAGCATTCCACCGACGTGACCGAGGCACGCCGCCTGTACCGGGCCGCCACCGTTGATGAATTGACCGGGGCGCTCAGCCGCCGGGCCGGCAAAGAGCTGCTCACCCAGCTGCTGGAGGAAGTTGCCGGCACGGGCAGGCCTCTTTGCGTGTGCATGCTGGATGTGAACGACCTGAAAGCGGTCAACGACCTGCACGGCCACGCCGCAGGCGACGCAGTGCTGGTGCAGGTGAGCGCGGCGGTGCGCGGGGTGCTGGGCGGCCGCGAGGCCCTGATGCGCCTGGGGGGCGATGAATTTGCGGCGGTGCTGCCCGACGTGCGCCAGGCCGAGGCCGCCGCGCGCATGCAAGCGGCGCTGGACGCTTTTGAGGCGCAGCGCCCCGCCTTTGCGCCAAAGGGCGGCGCATTCTGCTACGGCGTTGTGGAGGTGCGCGAACCGCTCCCTCTGCGCGACGTTTTAGCCAGGGCCGACGAGTGCATGTACCAGCAAAAGCGCGCGCTGCACATCCATCGTGCCCAGGCGCTGCTGGAGCGGGCAGCGCCTGCCGGCGGCGCCGGCTTCACCTACGACACCGCCCGCCTGTACGACGCGCTGATCGCCAGCACCGAAAGCTACATCTACGTGTGCGATATGAAGACCGGCGTGTTCCGCTACCCGCCCGCCATGGTGCGGGAGTTCGGCCTTCCCGGCGAGGTGGTGCCCAACGCCGCCGCGGTTTGGGGCGCCAAGGTGCACCCGCACGACAAGCGCGCTTTCCTGGAATCAAACCAGGAAATCACCGACGGCCGCACCGACCGCCACTGCGTGGAATACCGCGCCCAAAACGTGCGCGGCGAATGGGTTTGGCTGCGCTGCCGCGGCCATCTGGAGCGGGACGCCTCCGGCCAGCCCGTTCTGTTTGCGGGCTTTATCACAAACCTGGGCAAAAAGAACCGCATCGACCCGCTCACCGGCCTTTTCAACAAATTTGATCTGGAGAGCGACGTCGCCGGGGTGCTGGACCCCGCGCAGCCCCACAAGCTCACCTTTATGATGTTCGATATCGACGACCTCAAGCGGATCAACTCGCTGCACGACCGGATCTTCGGCGACGAGGTCATCCGCATCACGGCGCATCACCTGCAGTCGCTGCTGCCGCCAAACGCCTCGCTCTACCGGCTGGACGGCGACGAGTTCGCAATCCTGCTGCGCGGCGCCAGCCGCACGGCCGCCCAGCAGCTGTTCCGGCTGATCCGCACCGCTCTGGGCAGCCAGCAGTCGGCGGGCGGCAAAAAGTTTTACTGCACCCTGTCCTGCGGATGCGCCTTCGCGCCGGACGACGGCGCCTCCTATGTGGAACTGGAGCGCTGCGCTTCGTACGCGCTGGAATGCGCAAAGCGGCGGGGCAAAAACCGCATGGAGCTCTACACCCCCTCGCTTGTGGCGGGCAGCCGCCGGGCGTTTGAGCTCACCGAGCTGCTGCGCGAGAGCGTGGAGCAGGGCTTTGCGGATTTTGCGGTCTGTTACCAGCCGGTCTTTACCACCGCCGGCCGTCTGGCGGGCGCCGAGGCGCTGGCGCGCTGGCAGTGCGCCAAATTTGGGCGGGTGGGCCCGGACGAATTCATTCCCCTGCTGGAACAGAGCGGCCTGATCCTGCCGGTGGGGCACTGGGTTTTGTGCCAGGCGCTGGCCGCCTGTGCCCGGTGGCAAAAACGCCTGCCCGCTTTTCAGTTGGGGGTCAATCTCTCCTGCGTGCAGCTCGAGGACGAGGGCTTCTGCGCCCTGGCGGAAGACGCGCTGCGCCGCTTTGCCGTGCCCCCGCAAAGCGTGGTGCTGGAATTGACCGAGAGCTATCTTGCCGCCAACATGGCGCAGGCGGAGGGCAGGCTCCGGCGGCTGCGCGCCAGCGGCCTGCGCATTGCCATGGATGATTTCGGCACCGGTTATTCCTCGCTGGGCATGCTGAAAACCGCCCCGGTCGACATTGCCAAGATCGACCGGGCGTTTGTAAAGGGCATCCAGTCCAGCGCCTTCGACAACACCTTTTTGCGCCTTGTGGTGGAGCTGTGCAGCTCCGTGGGCATCAGAACCTGCCTGGAAGGGGTGGAGAGCCAGGCCGAGTTGGACGCGGTCCAGCCCATGGGGCTGGACTACATCCAGGGCTTTTTGCTGGGCCGCCCCTGCCCGGCGGACAAATTCGAAGCAGAATTTTTGGCCCCCGGCCGCTGACCTCCGGCCGCCTCCCTTTCACTTCCAGCCGCTCCCTGTTTATAAAAAGGCAAAAGCGGGCCATACTAACAGCATCACGGCTAGGAGGTGATTTTCAATGGAGAATACCGGCGTTAAGTGTGATGTCTGCGAGTGTGTGCACAACACCGAGTGCAACAAGTGCAGCCTGCCCGAGATCGAAGTGACCCACAAGACCAACGGCCAGGCCGCGGTGTCCGTGCCCCACTTCTGCAAGAGCTACGAGCGCAAATAACCGCTGCAAGCCCTGGAGAGCTGCCACCCCAAACCCCGCAAGCGGGTTTTGAGCTGGCAGCTCTTGTTTTTGCCTTTTTGGCGCCCCGCTGTAAGATAATGGTGCATCCCGGCGCCAGGTGTGATATACTGAATCATGCACAAGCCGTGGCGGGCGTGCGCGAGATTGAAACCTATAAGGAGGCGGCGTTTATGAACACACACACACATACGGCGCGCCCCCTGGCGTCCAGGCTGTTCTGGGGGGTGGCGCTGGCAATGTTCTTTGTCATGCTGCTGCTCAACTGCCTGACCCCCCTCGTGGCAGACGATTATACCTTTGCGTTCAGCTACCTTACCGGCGAGCGGCTGCAAAACCTGGGGGACGTGCTGGCCAGCCAGTACCACCACTATTTTACCTGGAGCGGGCGCTTTCTCATCAAATGCCTGGCTCAATGGTTCACCATTCCGCCAAAGCTCGTGTTCAACCTGTGCAACGCCGCGGTCTATACCGGGCTGGGCCTTTTGATCTATTGGCTTGCCAAAGGCAGGCACCGCGCCCGTGACCCGCTGCTGCTGCTGCTCATCTTTTTATCCCTGTGGGAAATTTCGCCCGTATTCGGGCAGACCAACCTGTGGATGTGCGGTTCCTGCAACTACCTGTGGGCCAGCTTTTTTTGCCTGGCCGCCCTGCTGCCCTTCGGCCTTTACCTGCACGCGCCCTTTGCGCCGCGCCGCTGGCTGCCCTTTGCCGGTTTTGCCGCGGGCCTTGCGGCGGGCTGGAGCAGCGAGAACACCAGCGCCGGGCTTTTGGTCGTGCTGGTGCTGGCGGTGGGCTTTGTGCTGTACACCGAAAAAAGAGCCCCTCTGTGGATGTGGGCGGATCTGGGGGGCGCCCTGATCGGGTTTTCCCTGCTGATCCTGGCGCCGGGCAATTACCTGCGGCAGGACGCCGCGGCCGACCCCCGCGGCCCCTGGACCATCCTGGCGGTGCGGCTGCTCACCGCGCTGGACCAGCTTTGGACGCACGGCGGGGTTCTTCTGGTTCTGTTCGCCCTGCTGTACTGCCTTTTGTGGCTGCAAAAGCCCGGGGGAAAGGCCCTATTCTGGCCCGCCGCCCTTTTGCTGGCGGGGCTTGCCGCCAACTTTGCCATGATCGCCTCGCCTGTTTATTACGACCGCTCCACCCACGGCGTGTTTACCTTTTTGACCCTGGCCTGCGCGGCCTGCGCCGCACATCTCACCCTGCCCGGCCTGCGCCGGGGCCTTGCCTGTTTTGCGGCGGCCATATTCGTGGTGGCGGGGGTCCACCTGGTACAGGCAACCTACGACACCAGCAGCTTTTACACCATGCGCAAGGTGCGCGAGGCGCTGCTGCTGGAGCAAAAAGCCGCGGGCGTGTTGGACATCGAGACCTACTCCATCGAGACCTACACCCGCTGGTGCGCCGGGCACGGCCTGCCCGACCTGCGGGAGGATCCGGCCGACTGGGTCTGCGCCGACACGGCCCGCTACTACGGCCTCAACCGCCTGTGGGCCGCCGAAGCGCACACCTACCCCTTCCCCGGGCAAACGAACAGTGCCTACGAAAAAGGCCTGCCGGACGGGGAGCTCAGCTCCGCCTCCGGCCTTTCCTGACAAAAAACAGCGGGCGGTGAACCCTGTCAAGGTGAACAGCCCCAGATTATGCAGACAGCACAAAAAAGCGGGGCCCTAAGTAGGAAAACGAAATTTTAAGAGGAGAGGCGGCGCGCAAGCGGCGCCTCTCCGGTCTTTGTCTGGATGCGCTCGTGATTGTAGAAATAGATAAAACGATCAATCATATCATTGGCTTCGGCGAATGTATTTGGTTTATAGCGGTAGATACACTCCACCTTGAGGATAGAAAAGAAGTTCTCCGCCATAGCATTGTCGTAGCAGTTTCCACGCCTTGACATAGAGGGCGTTATGCCGTATTCTTGAGTCAGGTTGAAGTATGCTTGCGAGGTGTACTGAAATCCCTGGTCGCTGTGGAGCTGTAACTCTGCAGCGGCTCTTTTTCGCTTCATAGCAAGGTGAATTGTATCTAAGACAAGGTTTACCGTCTGCTGGGTGCCAGTCTTGTATGCCACAATACTGTTGTCATAGAGATCGCGGATCATAGACAGATAGAGCACCCCTTGTTTTGTAAAAATATAAGAGATATCCGTCACCCATTTCTGCTTGGGATGTTCTGCGCGAAACTCCCGATTGAGCAGATTTTCATATTTGTGAACCTGCTGGCCCATCTGAACCCACTTTCTGCGCCGGCGAATTTCAGACAGCAGATCATACTTCTTCATGATTCTCAAGACTGTCTTGGGATTACGATGAATGTTTTGCCTTTCCAGCCATAACCACATCCTGCGATAGCCATAGGTTCGGAAACATTGCTCACGCTGCTTGGCGATCATCTCGGCAAGCTCAGCATCCTTTTCTGTGCTGTCAAGACGATGAACAAAATCGTAATAGCCACTTCTGGACACAGAAAAGAACTGACACATAACGAATACTGGATATTCCTTTCTGTGGCGATAAATTATATGATACTTTACCCTTACTCTCACTTCCTCCCTGTCAATTGCAGAAAATCCCGCAGTAGCTTGTTTTCCATCCGCAGACGGTTGATCTCGTAGGCCTGCTCTGCCTCCACATTTCTTGGTGTGGCATCACTCCTCGGCCTTCCCTTAGGACGAGGTATGATTCCCGCCGCCAGCTTTGCCTGTTTTCGGTTATACCGTGTAATCCATGTTTCAACCTGTTTGAGTGTTAACCCTAACCGCTCGCCTATCTCGCGCCGTGTCTTTCCCGCCCCCCGCATCTCCATAATTTCCGCTTCCATTGTTTCCACTTTTGTGTACTTCCGTTTTTTCATAAAATTGCCCCCTCATGTAGTCTTATTTTCCTACATCAGGGGGCCGTTTGTCTATTGTCCGTTTTTACTGGGGCTGTTCAAGGGCCGCCGCCCGCTTGTTTTTGCACCCGTACAAAAAGCGCAGCGCGCCTGTTATTCCGCGTAAATATCCAAAATGTTCAGCACGATCTCCACGCTCTGGTCCATCTTTTCGGCTGTGATGTACTCGCAGGGGCCGTGGAAGTTGAAGCCCCCGGTGCCAAGGTTCGGGCAGGGCAGGCCCATGTAGGAAAGGCGCGCGCCGTCCGTGCCGCCCCGGATGGGCACGATGCGGGGGGTAAGGCCGGCTGCCTGAATGGCCTTTTGTGCATTCTCGATCAGATGGAAGTGGGGCTTTATCTGCTCCTCCATGTTATAATAGCTGTCGCGCAGTTCCAGCTCCACCGTGCCGGGGCCGTACTTGCGGTTCATGCGGTCCGCCACCTCCTGCAAAAAGTGCTTGCGGGCCTCGAACTTCTGCTTGTCATGATCCCGCACAATGTATCCGAGCTTCGCCTGGGCCACCTGGCCGGTCATGCTGGTGAGGTGGTAAAATCCCTCGGTGCCCTCGGTGGTGGCGGGCGTTTCGTTTTCCGGCAGCAGGGCGTGCAGCTCCATGGCCATGACCTGTGCGTTTTTCATCAGCCCCTTGGCGCTGCCCGGGTGCACGGAAAAGCCATGCACCGTGAACACCGCCGCTGCCGCGTTGAAGTTCTGGTATTCCAGCTCGCCCACGTCGCCGCCGTCCACCGTGTAGGCGTAGTCGGCCCCAAAGCCCTCCACATCGAACAGGTCGGCGCCCTGGCCCACCTCCTCGTCCGGGGTAAAGCCGACGCACACCCGGCCGTGGGGCCGCCCCTCGGCCACGATGCGCTCCACCGCGGTCAGAATTTCGGCCACGCCCGCCTTGTCGTCGGCTCCCAGCAGGGTGGTGCCGTCCGCCGTAATCAGGGTCTGGCCCTTCCAGTTTGCCAGCTCGGGGAAGCTGGCCACCGCCATCACCTCGCCGGTGGCGGGGAACACCACGTCGCCGCCGTCGTAATTTTTGTGGATCTGGGGGTTCACATTTTCGCCCGGCGCGTCGGGCGAGGTGTCCATATGGGCGATCAGCCCAATGGCGGGTTTTGCCTCGCAGCCCGGGGTTGCGGGCAAAAAGCCGTACACATAACCGTGCCGGTCCACCCGCACGCCCTCAAGGCCCAGCTCCCTCATCTCGGCCTCCAGCTGCCGGGCCAGATCGAACTGGCGGGCGGTGGTGGGGTGGGTTTCACTGGTCTCGCTGGAAGTGGTGTATACCCGGACGTATTTCAAAAAGCGTTCATATGCGCGCATGTGTGCGCCTCCTTTTTTTATAAAGCTATCGTTATTGTAGCACAGGCGGGCCAAAATAGAAAGGGCGGCGCCCGCGCGCAAAGTTTGTCCCAGCACTTGGAAAAATGGTTGTTTTATGATATATTTGTTATCGTATATAACCTTGGCTTTTCACCGCTCTTCGGGCGGTGCCCCTATTTATCTTACAGGAGGCCTTTTTGAATGGCGAACAATTATTTTACCGGCAAGACCCTGCTGATCACCGGCGGCACCGGCAGCTTCGGCAACACGGTGCTCAAGCATTTTCTCGCCACCGACATCGGCGAAATCCGTATTTTCAGCCGCGATGAAAAAAAGCAGGACGACATGCGCCATCAGATCCAGCAGACCCATCCGGAGCTGGCGGGCAAGCTGCGCTTTTACATCGGCGACGTTCGCAACCCCGACAGTGTGAAAAGCGCGGTGCGCGGGGTGGATTATATTTTTCATGCCGCAGCGCTCAAACAGGTGCCCAGCTGTGAGTTCTTCCCCATGGAGGCCGTGCGCACCAACGTGGTGGGCACCGACAACGTGCTCACCGCCGCCATCGACGCGGGGGTAAAAAAGGTGGTCTGCCTCTCCACCGATAAGGCCGCCTATCCCATCAACGCCATGGGCATCTCCAAAGCCATGATGGAAAAGGTCATCGGCGCCAAGGCCCGCACCGTAAACGCGGCCGACACCACCATCTGCTGCACCCGCTACGGCAACGTGATGGCCAGCCGGGGCAGCGTGATCCCCCTGTTTGTGGAACAGATCCGCGCGGGCAAGCCCATCACCATCACCAACCCGGACATGACCCGCTTTTTGATGAACCTGGACGAGGCGGTGGATCTGGTGCAGTTTGCGTTCGAGCACGCAAACCCGGGCGACCTGTTCGTTCAAAAAAGCGACGCCTCCACCATCGGGGTGCTGGCCCAGGCCATGCAGCAGCTTTTCGGCAACACCGGCACCCAGATCATCGGCACCCGGCACGGCGAAAAGCTGTACGAAACCCTGATGACCCGCGAGGAGCGGGTGCGCAGCGAGGATATGGGCGGCTACTACCGCGTGGCCGCCGACGGGCGCGACCTGAACTACGACAAGTTCGTGGTAAAGGGCCAGGTGGAAACCCAGGCGGACGAGAGCTATACCAGCCACAACACCCGCCGCCTGAACGTGGACGAGACCGTGGCAAAGCTTCTGACCACCGATTATGTGAAGGCCGAGCTTGCAAACTGGGGCAAATAAGGCCCCCATCACCGCCCCTGCGGGGCGCAGCGATAAGGAAAATATGCTATGCAGAAAAACGCACCCATCCTGATCACCGGCGCGGGCGGCTTTATCGGCAAAAACCTGGTGGCCGCCCTGCGCCAGCAGGGCTACGGGAACCTGCTGCTGTTCGAAAAGGGCGACACGCCCGATACCCTGCGCCGGTACGCGCGGCAGGCGGCGTTCGTGTATCACCTGGCGGGCATCAACCGCCCCAAGGACCCCGGCGAATTTTACGCCGGCAACGCAGGCCTTACCGACACCCTGCTCAGCTTTCTGGAGGAGGCCCAAAACCCCGCCCCGGTGCTGGTGACCAGCAGCACCCAGGCCGAACTCAACAACGACTACGGCCGCAGCAAGGCCCAGGCCGAGGAAGCGGTGTTTGCCCACGGCCAGCGCGCCGGCGCGCCGGTATACGTGTTCCGGCTGCCGGGGGTCTTCGGCAAGTGGTGCCGCCCCAACTACAACAGCGTGGTGGCCACCTTTTGCTACAACGCGGCCCATGGCCTGCCCCTCACCGTGCGCGACCCGGGCTATAAACTGCCCCTTGTTTATATCGACGACGTGGTGCGCTGCTTTATCGACGCGCTGGGCGGCCGCGCCGCAACCGACCGCTCGGCCCGGCCCCATTGCCTGGTCAGCCCGGTGCACACCGCCACCCTGGGGCATCTGGCCGGGGTGATCGGCAGCTTTATGCAAAACCGCGCCACCCGCGAGGCCCCGCTGCTTGCGCCGGGCAGCCTGGAAAAAAAGCTCTATTCCACCTGGCTGTCCTACCTGCCGGCGGATCAATTCAGCTACCCGCTGCCCATGCACTGTGACGCCCGGGGCAGCTTTACCGAGTTTTTGCGCACCCCCGAGCGGGGCCAGCTGAGCGTGAACATCTCAAAGCCCGGCGTTGTGAAGGGCAACCACTGGCACCACTCGAAAAACGAGAAATTTTTGGTGGTGAGCGGCGAGGCCGTGATCCGCTTCCGGCAGGTGGATTCCAGCGAGGTGATCGAATACCGCGTTTCGGGCAAGCGGCTGGAAGTGGTGGACATCCCCACCGGCTACACCCACAACATCGAAAACGTGGGCGAAACAGACCTTGTGACCCTGATGTGGGCCAACGAGCCCTTCGACCCGCAGGCTCCGGACACGATCTTTCTGGAAGTATGAGCGCGGGCGCGCAATGAGAACAAAGGGGATTTGAACGTGAACAAGCTGAAACTCATGACCATCGTGGGCACCCGGCCGGAGATCATCCGCCTGGCGGCCGTGATCAAAAAGTGCGATGTATACTTTGACCAGACCCTGGTGCACACCGGCCAGAATTACGACTACACCCTGAACGGGATCTTTTTCAGGGATCTCGGCCTGCGGCAGCCGGACGTGTATCTCGACGCAGTAGGGGCGGATCTGGGCGAAACCATCGGCAACATCATTGCCAAGAGCTACAAGCTCATGGCCCAGCAAAAGCCGGACGCCCTGCTGATTCTGGGCGACACGAACAGCTGCTTGTCGGCCATCAGCGCAAAGCGGCTGCACATCCCCATCTTCCACATGGAGGCGGGCAACCGCTGTTTCGATGAGTGCCTGCCCGAAGAGACCAACCGCCGCATCGTGGACCACATCGCGGATGTGAACCTGTGCTATTCCGAGCACGCGCGCCGCTACCTGAACGCCGAGGGCACCGCCAAAGAGCGCACCTATGTGACCGGTAGCCCCATGGCGGAGGTGCTGCACGCAAACCTGGAGGCGATCCTCTCCAGCAAGGTGCTGCAGGAGCTGGGCCTTGCGCCAAAACAGTACATCCTGCTCTCGGCCCACCGGGAGGAAAACATCGACACCGAGAAAAACTTTTTGAACCTGATGAACGCGGTGAACGCCATGGCCGAGGCCTACGGCCTGCCCATCCTTTACTCCATGCATCCCCGCAGCAAAAAATTCATCGAGGCGCGGGGCTTTTCGTTCCACCCGCTGGTGCGCACCCACGCCCCGCTCGGCTTTCACGACTACAACCATCTGCAGATGAACGCCTTTGCGGTGGTGAGCGATTCCGGCACCCTGCCCGAGGAGAGCAGCTTTTTCAACTCCATCGGCCGCCCCTTCCCCGCCGTGTGCATCCGCACCTCCACCGAGCGCCCCGAGGCGCTGGACAAGGGCAACTTTATCCTGGCGGGCATCACTACCGAGCAGGTGCTGCAGGCGGTGGACACCGCGGTGGAGATGGTAAAAAACGGCGACAACGGCCTGGACGTGCCCAATTATGTGGACGAGAACGTGTCCACAAAGGTGGTCAAGCTGATCCAAAGCTACGTGGGCGTCGTGAACAAGATGGTCTGGCGCAAATATTGATTGTCTGCGCCAGGCCCACGGCTTCCGGGCGCTTTCCATCCATTTTAAAAAAGGCGGTGGCCCCATGCAAAAAAGAATACTGGTGGTCACCCAGCACTTTTGGCCCGAGGCCTTCCGGGTGAACGACCTGGTGGAGGGCTTTGTGCAGGACGGCCTTGCGGTGGACGTTCTGTGCGGGCTGCCCAACTACCCGGCGGGCGAGTGGTTTGCCGGATACCGATACTCCGGCCCCCGCAAAGAGAGCTACAAGGGCGCGGCGGTATACCGGGCGGGCGAGGTGCGGCGCAAGGGCAACGGCGGGCTGCGCATTTTTTTGAACTACGTGAGCTGGCCGTTTTTTGCGCTTTTTAATTTGTGGCGGCTGCCGGGCGGCTACAGCGCGGTGCTGTGCTACAACACCAGCCCGGTGCTCATGAGCTTTCCTGCGCTGGTGTACGCAAAGCTGCACCGCGTTCCCTTTACAAACTACGTGTTGGACCTCTGGCCCGAAAACCTGTACAGCGTGCTGCCGGTAAAAAACCGGTTTCTGCGGCGGGCTGCCCGGGCGGTGAGCGACTGGCACTACCGCCGTGCGGACAAGCTCATCGCCATGAGCCCCTCGCTGAAAGAGCGCCTGGTGCAGCGCGCCAAAAAGCCCGAAGCCGCGGTGGCGGTCATTCCCCAGCACTGCGAAGATTTTTACGCCGTGCCCCTGCCGGACCCGGCGCTGGCCGCGCGCTACGCGGGCCGCTTCAACCTGGTGTTCACCGGCAATTTCAGCCCGGCGCAAAGCCTTCCCACCGTGATCCGGGCCGCGGTCACGGCCCGCGCCGCAGGCGCGGAGCGTTTGCAGCTGGTGCTGGTGGGCGACGGCATGAGCCGGGGCGAGTTGGAAGCGCTGGTGCGCGAGCTGGGCGCCGAGGGCACGGTGAGCTTTGCAGGCAGCGTGCCCCCCGCCGATATCCCCCGCTATACCTCCTTCGCTGCGGGTCTCGTGGCCAGCCTGTCGGCCAGCCCGGACCTGGGGCTCACGGTGCCCGCAAAGCTTGCCAGCTACATGGCGGCGGCAAAGCCCCTGCTCGCCAGCATGGACGGCGAGGGCGCGGCGGCGGTGGCGGCCAGCGGCGGTGGGCTCACAAGCCCCGCCCAGGACGCCGCCGCCCTGGCGGAAAACATGCTGGCGCTGTACCGCATGAGCGAGGCCGGGCGGGCCGAACTGGGCCGGCGCGCTTTT
Source organism: Oscillospiraceae bacterium (assembly GCA_022835495.1). NCBI lineage: Bacteria > Bacillati > Bacillota > Clostridia > Eubacteriales > Oscillospiraceae > Oscillospiraceae bacterium. The sequence continues at coordinate 1,204,674 of BQOK01000001.1, read as the reverse complement.
GCCTGGTACCAGGCTCATTACCGCCGCCGGGCCGTGCTGGACGCGCTGGAAAACTTTATTCTTTGAGGTGCCGCTTTTGAAAACTTTGGTCATTATCCCCTGCTACAACGAGTCGCAGAACATCTGCCAGGTGGTGGAAAACCTGCGGGCCGCCTGCCCGCAGGTGGATTACCTGGTGGTGAACGACTGCTCCACCGACAACAGCGTGGAGATCCTGCGGGCCCAGGGCTACAATTACCTGGATCTGCCGGTGAACCTGGGCATCGGCGGCGGGGTGCAGTGCGGCTACCGCTATGCCCGCGAGCACGGCTACGACGTGACCGTGCAGATGGACGGCGACGGCCAGCATGATCCCGCCTACCTCGAGGCGGTCATTGCCCCGGTGGCCGAGGGCCGGCTCGACATGTGCATCGGCAGCCGCTTTATCACCAAAGAGGGGTTCCAGACCAGCTTTTTGCGGCGGGTGGGCATCCGCTTTTTGAGCGGGATGATCTGGCTGCTCACCGGCCGGCACGTGCGGGATGTAACCAGCGGCTACCGGGCCTGCGGTAAAGCGCTCACCAACCTGTTCGCCGACCAGTATGCCCAGGATTACCCCGAGCCGGAGGCCATCCTACGCTCGGTGGTGGCGGGTTACCGGGTGGGCGAGGTGCCGGTGGTCATGGCCGAGCGCCAAGGCGGCGTTTCCAGCATCCGGGCCTTCAAAAGTATTTACTACATGATCAAGGTCAGCCTGTCGCTGGTGATCTACCGGCTGAGCTTCACAAAAAAGCGGAGGTGATACCTGTGGATCAATTGCTGTATCCCGTTTTGCTGGCGGGCGATTTGGTCTTTCTGTTTTTGATCTTCCTGTTCGTCAAGCACGGCAGGCTCAGCGTGCGCTACAGCCTGGCCTGGTTCGGCCTGGGGGGCGTTTTGCTGGTGTTTGCCGCATTCCCTGTGGTGGCAAAAATGCTGCGGGCCCTTCTTCACTTTGAAGTGGTAGCGAACCTGGTATTCACGCTGCTGTTCTGCTTTGTGCTGCTGGTGCTGCTGATCCTCTCTGCTGCCGCAAGCCAGCACACCGAGCGCATCAAGCGGCTCACCCAGCAGAACGCCATGCTGGAACAGCGGGTGCGCCTTTTGGAGCAGCGGCTGGAGGCCCGGGAGGAAAAGGCCGAGTGAACGGCCGGGCGTTTGCGGTCCCGGCGCGGTGTGGGCGGGCCCCTGCGGCATCCCCCCGGCACAATGCTCCGGCATAAAACAGGCATGAGGTGGAAGTATGGATTTTAATTCGCTGATCTTTTTGGGCTTTTTTGCGGGAGTCGCCGCGCTCACCTATTGTTTCCCGCGGCAGGCAAAGCCCTATTTTTTGCTGCTGGCCAGCTATGCGTTTTATATGTACAAGCCCCAGAACGCCCGGTTGGTGGTGCTGCTTGTCAGCGCCACCGTGGTCACCTATTGCTGCGGCATTGCCCTCGGCAGTGAAAAGCTTCGGAACAAATGGGCCCGCCGGGCCTTTTTGTGGCTGGCGCTTTTGTGCTGCGGGGGCATTTTGTTTTTTTACAAATACTTCGGCTTTTTCAGCCAGCTCTGGGCCGACCTTGCGGGGGTGTTCGGCGGCCACATCACCGCCGGTGCCCTGGACCTGGCGGCGCCGCTGGGCCTTACCTACTTCACCTTCCAAAGCCTGGGCTATGTGTTCGATGTGTACCGCGGCAGGCAAAAGGCGGTTTTGAACCCGGTGCACTACGCATTGTTCGTCAGCTTTTTCCCCTGCATCTTCACCGGCCCCATCGAGCGGGCGGGGCATCTGATCCCGCAGTTTTCAACCCCCGCGCCCTTCAGCTACTCCCGCATGGCGGGCGGCGCGTTCCGCATGCTGTGGGGCTACTTTAAAAAAATGGTCCTGGCCGACGGGCTGGGCGTGTTCGTGAGCGCGGTGTTCGCCGCCCCGGAAAAGGCCGCGGGGCCCTACCTTTTGGCCGCCAGCCTTTTGTTCAGCTGCCAGCTGTACCTGGATTTTTCCGGCTGCTGCGACGTCGCCATCGGCGGCGCGCGCATCCTGGGCTTCGATCTCACCGAAAACTTTCAGCGGCCCTTCGCCGCCACCAACTACTCGGATCTGTGGCGGCGCTGGCACATCAGCCTTTCCTCCTGGTTTCGGGACTATGTGTACATTCCCATGGGGGGCAACCGCTGCGCCTGGTGGCGGCAGGCCCTGAACCTGATCGTCACCTTCCTGGCCAGCGGCCTGTGGCACGGCGCCAGCTGGGGCTATGTGATCTGGGGCGCGCTGAACGGGCTGATCCTGGTGATCGGCAAAAACACCGCCGGGCCCCGGGCGGCCCTGGCACGGCACAACCCGCTGTACCGCTGGGGCCCCTTAAAGCGCCTGATCCAGCGGGTATGCGTGTACGGCCTGTTCACCTTCTGCATCGTTTTTTTTGCGGCCGATCTGTACGGCGGCAGCGCGGGCGCGGTGTTCGGCGGCCTTTTTTCGGGCTGGGATCTCTCCTGGCAGGCACTGCTGGCAGGCTTTGCCGGGCACGGGCTCGACCTGACGGTGTTTGTGGTGAGCGCCGCGGGCATCCTGCTGGTGGAGGCGGTCGAACGCTGCGGCCCGGTGGCCGAGTGGATCCGGCGGCGGTGGTTTTTTGTGCGCTGGCCGCTCTACTATCTGCTGGCGGCGGCGCTGCTGTTCTTCGGCGCGTTCGGCAAATCCGCCTTCATTTACCAAAACTATTAAGGGGGGCGCTGCATGAACAAACTGAAACACGCTCTGCGCTTTTGCCTGGTGCGCTTTTTGACCCTTTTGGAGATCGCGCTGAAAGCCTGCCTGTTTTTGCCCATTCCCCTGTTTATGGTCTGGTTCAGCTATAAGGTGGATATCAGCGGCCTGTTCCAGGGCGAACTCGCCCCCCGCGAGGTGGCGAATATGCTGCTGGCGGGCGACACGGTGTCGAACTACGAGCAGATGGACGAGCGGCAGATCCTGGAGCTTTACGTGCAGAACCTGCCCGAGGCCCAGGTGCCGGACACCGTGGCCCTGGGCTCCAGCCGGGTGATGCAGCTCAGCGGGGCCATTGTGGGGGGCAGCTACTACAACGCGGGCATGAGCGGCGCCGGCGCCATGGATGTGATGAACGCCTGGTATCTGTTTGAGCGGGCGGGCAAGCTGCCGAAGAATCTGATCCTCTGTGTGGACCCCTGGATGTTCAACGGCGTTTCGGCCTCCGACCTGAACAAAAAGGCCGACCCCGAGCTGTTCGCCGAATTTTTGGAAAAGGCGCTGGGCCTGGCCAGCGATTACGAGGAACCGGACCAGCTGGAAATCTGGAAGGCCCTGGTGGACCCGGCCTACTTCCAGGGGAACGTGAAGTATTACCTCAAGCAGCGCCAGACCGGCCAGCACGAAACCGAGGACGGCGAAACCATCCCCTTCAAGGCCATGACCGGCAGCCTGGAAAGCCTGGATTTCTCGGTAAAATTTGCCGACGGCAGCATCTATTACCCCGTGACCTTCCGCAACTGGGCGTACGAGGAGGTCATGGCGGAGGCGCTGGCCCAGGCGGGCACCATTTCGGCCATGCACGGCTTCGACACCATGGATCCCTATTGGACCGACCTGTTCGACCGGTTCGTGCGGCACGTGCAGGCCAAGGGCGTGAACGTGGTGTTCCTTCTCACCCCCTACCACCCCTTCATCTGCCTGCATGTGTACAATAACCCCCAGGGCCTGACCGGCTTTTTCGAGGTGGAGCCCTGGCTGCGGGAATACGCGGCCGGCCGCGGCATCCCCCTGTACGGCAGTTACCACGCAGGGCGCGCCGGCGTGCTGGAGCCCCTTTTCTTCGACGGTATCCACTGCCGCCCCCAGGCGCTGGAGCTGATGTTCCCGGGCATCCAGGCGGCGGTAAAGGGGGAGCGCACCGCCTATGAAACCCTGTATCTGCAGGAATACGGCGACGTGGCCAACACCAAAAACGCCCTGATCGGCTACGACCCAGACTGTGTGGTGCCAAACGAGGAATGGTACAAGTACGCCAGCACCGTGACCTGGGCCCAGCTGAACGCCCGGGCCGCCGGGGCGGCTGACGCGGCGGGGGCCTGAGCGCTCCCCGCCAAAAAATCTTTTTTCAGCGGTTGACAAACCGGCTTTAGCGCGCTAAAATAGTAGCAGTTTGAATAAAGATGCGCTGAAGGGGAAAAAGCGCGTGTCACAGCGTTTCAAGAGAGCCGCCGGGTGGTGCAAGGCGGCAGCGCGGCGCGCGTATACTGGCCCCCGAGCACCCCGGCCGAACAGAGCGTGTTCCCAGTAAGCCAGGGCGGTGCACCCCGCCGTTATCCGGGGCGCGGTTCGCAAAGGCCTTTTTGCCGACCGTACAGAGTGGCTGCTTTCAGCAGCAACGAGAGTGGTACCGCGGGAGCTTTTCAAAATCAAGCTTGAAAGCCCTCGTCTCTCAAGGCAACGCCTTGGGGGACGGGGGCTTTTTTTCGTGTTCCGGGGCGGCGCAGCCGCAAGGAGGGCATTTTTTATGATGGACGTGACCAAGTACGGCGTGGGGTATTACCCCGCCCCCAAAAGCGAATACCGCTGGGTCCGCAAGGACCACATCGACAAAGCCCCGGCCTGGTGCAGCGTGGACCTGCGGGACGGCAACCAGAGCCTGATCGTGCCCATGAGCCTGGAAGAAAAGCTGGAATTCTTCAGCCTGCTGGTAAAGATCGGCTTCAAGGAAATCGAGGTGGGCTTCCCCGCCGCCAGCGAAACCGAGTATGAATTCCTGCGCACCCTCATCGAACAGGACCTGATCCCCCCGGACGTCACCGTGCAGGTGCTCACCCAGTGCCGGGACCACATCATCCGCAAGACCTTCGAGGCCGTGCAGGGCGCGCCCAGCGCTGTGATCCATTTCTACAACTCCACCAGCGTGGCCCAGCGCGAGCAGGTGTTCAAAAAATCAAAAAGCGAAATCAAAAAGATCGCCACCGACGGTGCGGCCCTGGTCAAACAGCTGGCCGCCGAGTATCCCGGCAACTTCCGCTTTGAATACAGCCCCGAGAGCTTCACCGGCACCGAGCCCGAATACGCGCTGGAGGTGTGCAACGCGGTGCTGGACATTCTGGAGCCCACGCCCGAAAAGCCGGTCATCATCAACCTGCCGGTCACGGTGGCCATGAGCATGAGCCATGTGTACGCCAACCAGATCGAGTACATGAGCGATAACCTGAAATACCGCAACAGCGTGGTGCTGAGCCTGCATCCCCACAACGACCGGGGCTGCGGCGTGGCCGACACCGAGCTGGCCCTCCTGGCCGGCGCCGACCGGGTGGAGGGCACCCTGTTCGGCAACGGCGAGCGCACCGGCAATGTGGACGTCATCACCCTTGCAATGAACCTTTACACCCACGGGGTGGACCCCCACCTGGATTTTTCAGACATGCCCGCCATCGTGGAGCTGTACGAGCGGGTCACCCGCATGCACGTGTATGAGCGCACCCCCTATGCGGGCGCGCTGGTGTTCGCCGCCTTCTCGGGCAGCCACCAGGACGCCATCGCCAAGGGCATGAACTGGCGCAAAAAGCACGGCCTGCACCAGTGGACCGTGCCCTACATCCCCGTGGACCCCACCGACATCGGCCGCACCTATGACGCGGACGTGATCCGCATCAACAGCCAGAGCGGCAAGGGCGGCATCGGTTACCTTTTGCAGCAAAAGTTCGGCTACGACCTGCCCCCCAAAATGCGCGAGCACTTTGGCTATACCGTCAAGGCCGTTTCCGACCACGCCCACAAGGAGCTGCCGCCCGAGGAGGTGTTTGGGGTGTTCCGTAGCACCTACCTGAACAAGCAGAGCCCGGTCAGCGTGCAGGAAGCCCACTTCATTCAAAAAAGCGGCATTTTTGCGGTGGTGACCGTCAGCGTGAACGGCCAGGCGCGGGAATGCTCCGGCCAGGGCAACGGCCGGCTGGACGCGGTGTGCAACGCGGTAAAGGCCGCCTGCGGCATGGATTTTACCATTGAAACCTATTCCGAGCACAGCCTGGAGCACGGCTCCACCAGCGAGGCTGCGGCCTACGTGGGCCTGCGCTGGGCAGACGGCTCCACCACCTGGGGCGCCGGCACCGACACCGACATCATCCAGGCGGGCATCAAAGCGCTGGCAAGCGCCGTGAACAACAAATAAGGAGGGACGACCCATGGGAATGACCATGACCCAAAAAATCCTGGCCGCCCACGCGGGGCTGGCCAAGGTGGAGGCCGGGCAGCTGATCCGCGCAAGGCTGGATCAGGTGCTGGGCAACGACATCACCACACCGGTGGCGATCAACGAATTCGAAAAGGCGGGCTTTAATAAGGTGTTCGACAACGCCCGCATCAACATTGTGCTGGATCACTTTGTGCCCAACAAGGACATCAAGAGCGCCCAGCAGTCCAAGCAGTGCCGGGAGTTCGCAAACAAATACGACATCCTGAATTTCTTCGACGTGGGCCGCATGGGCATCGAGCACGCGCTGCTGCCGGAGCAGGGCATCGTGACCGCCGGCGACTGCATCATCGGGGCCGACAGCCACACCTGCACCTACGGCGCGCTGGGCGCCTTTTCCACCGGCGTCGGCAGCACCGACATGGCCGCCGGCATGGCCGCCGGCACCTGCTGGTTCAAGGTGCCCGCCGCCATCCGCTTTGTGCTGAACGGGCGCTTTTCGCCCGCGGTGAGCGGCAAGGATCTGATCCTGCACATCATCGGCCGCATCGGGGTGGACGGGGCGCTCTACAAAAGCATGGAGTTCACCGGCCCCGGCGTGGGCAGCCTTTCCATGGACGACCGGCTGTGCGTGTGCAACATGGCCATCGAGGCGGGGGCCAAAAACGGCATTTTCCCGGTGGACGACGTCACGATTGGCTACATGACCGGCCGCAGCCGGCGGCCCTGGGCCGTCTACGAGGCCGATCCGGACGCGGAGTACGAACAGACCATCGAGATCGACCTTGCGGCGCTGGAACCCACGGTGGCTTACCCCCACCTGCCCGAGAACACCCACACCGCCGCCGAGGCCCAGGCGCAGCGCATCCCGGTGGACCAGGTGGTTATCGGCAGCTGCACCAACGGCCGCCTGGAAGATATGGAGGCCGCCTGGCAGCTGCTGCGGGGCAAAAAAATCGCCAGCGGGGTGCGGGGCATCATCATCCCCGGCACCATGGCGGTGTATAAGGAGTGCATCCGGCGCGGCTGGGCCGAGGCGTTTATCGACGCGGGCTGCATCGTTTCCACCCCCACCTGCGGGCCATGCCTCGGCGGATACATGGGTATTTTGGCCGAGGGCGAGCGCTGTGTTTCCACCACCAACCGCAACTTTGTGGGCCGCATGGGCCACACCGGCAGCGAGGTGTACCTTGCCAGCCCCGCCACGGCGGCGGCCAGCGCCCTGACCGGCTTCATCACCGACCCGCGCACCGTCTGAAACAGCCGCGGCAAAGGCCGCTTTTAGGCCCCGCTGCCCCGCAGGGGCGGCAGGCAGCGCCGTTCGGATCAGCTTTTTATAAGGAGGCACAAACAATGCAAGCCACCGGCACCGTACATAAATACCCCGACAATGTGGACACCGACGTGATCATCCCCGCCCGCTACCTGAACAGCCAGAACGCCCAGGAGCTGGCCGCCCACTGCATGGAGGACATCGACAAGGACTTCGTGCACCGGGTAAAGCCTGGCGACATCATGGTGGGCGGCTGGAATTTCGGCTGCGGCTCCTCCCGCGAGCACGCGCCCCTGGTGGTCAAGACCAGCGGCGTGGCCTGCGTGGTGGCCAAAAGCTTTGCCCGCATCTTTTACCGCAACGCCATCAACATCGGCCTGCCCATCCTGGAATGCGAGGAGGCCAGCGAGGCCATTGCCGCGGGCGACGAGGTGAGCGTGGATTTCGACACCGGCCTCATCACCGACCACACCACCGGCCAGACCTTTCAGGCACAGCCCTTCCCGCCCTTTATCCAGCAGATCATCGCCGCGGGCGGGCTGATGAACAGCATCAAACAGCAGTGAGGAGCAGCAGCATGGAAAAAACGATCGCAGTGATCCGGGGCGACGGCATCGGCCCCGAGATCGTAAACGAGGCCATCAAGGTACTGAACAAGATCGCGGCAAAATACGGCCATACCTTCCGCTATGTGGAGGTGGACATGGGCGGCGCCGCCATCGACAAATGGGGCGAGCCCCTGCCTGCCGCCATGCTGGAGCGGTGCCTTGCAGCCGACAGCGTTCTGCTGGGCGCGGTGGGCGGCCCCAAGTGGGACGGTCTGCCCGGCGATCAGCGGCCGGAAAAGGGCCTTCTCGCCCTGCGGGCGGGCATGGGCCTGTATGCCAACAACCGCCCCGCAAAGCTTTGGCCCCAATTGGCCGCCGCCAGCCCCTTAAAGCCTGAGATCGTGCAGCAGGGCATCGACTTTGTGGTGGTGCGCGAGCTGATCGGCGGGGTGTACTTCGGCAGCCACACCACAAGCCAGGAAAACGGCGAGGCCAAGGCCACCGACGTGATGAGCTATTCCGAGCATGAAGTGGAGCGCATCGGCCGCATCGCTTTTGAAACGGCCCGCAAACGCCGCAAAAAGGTGACCAGCGTGGACAAAGCGAACGTGCTGGACACAAGCCGCCTGTGGCGCCGGGTGATGCACCGGCTGGCCGAAGAATACCAGGACGTCGCTTACAGCGATGTCCTGGTGGACAACGCCGCCATGCAGATCGTAAAGGACCCCAGCCAGTTCGACGTGCTGGTCACCGAGAACATGTTCGGCGATATTTTGTCGGACGAAGCCAGCATGATCACCGGCTCCATCGGCATGATCCCCTCCTCGTCGCTGGGCCAGGGCAGCCGCGGCCTGTACGAGCCGATCCACGGCTCCGCGCCCGACATTGCCGGGCAGGACAAGGCGAACCCCATCGGCACCATTCTGTCGGCGGCCATGCTGCTGAAATACAGCTTTGACCTGGACGCCGAGGCCGCCGCCATCGAGGCGGCGGTGGGCGCCGCGCTGGATGCGGGCCTGCGCACCGGCGACATGCTGGCCCCCGGCTGCAAGCCCGTGCGGTGCAGCGAGATGGGCAGCGCCATCGCAGACTTTCTGTGAGTCCCCCCTACCACCACCAAAAGGGCGCTCCCGGCTTTGATGCCGGGAGCGCCCTTTTTCGTTCAGCCCCCGGGTGCTGGGGCCGCCGCTTCGGCGTTTGCTGCGGCGGGGCAGGCGGCGCAGCGCACGCAGTGCGCCCCCGTGCCCGCCTGCGAGGGCTGCTTTGCCGCCCACAGCAGCCGCTGGGTGCACAGGGCCAGCCCCGCCGCCAAAGCCGCCTGCGCCAGCAGCAGGCCCTTGGCCTGTACCTCCCGCAGGGTGGGCGGAAGGCTGAACCACTCCTCGGCTTGCGCCGCCAGCCGCTGCGCAAGGCCGGTCCAAAAGCCAAAATCGCTCCAGCGGCCGGGCAGCAGCCACCCGGGCACAAGCCCCAGCAGCGCGGGCAGGGCCAGGGCCGTCCCCACAAGGGCCAGCAGCCAGAAGCTCTGCCGCGCAAGGGGCGGCCAGCTGCGGCTCCAAAGCGCCAGGCGCACCAGGGCCGCCAGCGCCAGCACTGCCGCCGGCAGCCAGGCGGCCAGAACGGCCAGCGAGACCAGCCCCTCGCCGTACACCATAAAGTCGGGTGCGCCAAGGCCGCAGTTCTGGGCAAAAGCGCGGGCCTCCTCGGCCGTCAGGCCGGCCGCCGCCAGCTCCACAGCGGTAAATGCGCCGGCGGCAGGGCTGCTGGCGGCCAGCACAAGCGCCTTTTTTTCGCGAAAGACCCCGCGCACCGTGCGCACCGCCCCCTCCACCTCCAGCCGCTGGCCCACCGCGTCCAGGCTGCCCCAGAGCTGCCAGGCCAGCGCCCCGCTCACCGCGCAGCCCGCCTCGTCCCACGGGCCGGGGGCCGTGCCCGCCAAATATTCGCCGGGAAACACCTGCGCCGCCTCGCCCCAATACCACAGCACTCCCGCGTCGGCGGCCTGGGCCGGGCCTTGCAGCGCGGCGGTTCCCTGCCGCCAAAAGGTGGGGCTCACCGTCCGCTCTCTCTGCGCACCGGCCGCATCGTCCAGCGCTGCCTCCACCTGTCCGGCCGTGAGGGGCCGGGCGTACCGCAGGCCCACCGGCGCGGCATAGAGCCGCCCAAGCCGGGCGGCTCCTCCAAAGGCCAGCAGCTCCAGCACGGCAAAAGCCAGCATCCACAAAAGGGCCGGCAGCCGGCGGCCCGCCCCCGCGCTCATGCGGCCACCCGCACCCGGTCGCCGTGCTCCACCGCCCGGCTGGCCGAGGCGATCACCGCATCGCCCGGCTGCAGCGCGCCGCTCACGGCCACCAGGTCGTCGCCGGCCTTTTCCACCGTGACCGGCAGCTTTTCCACCAGGTTCTGCAGCCCCAGCACCGTGTTCTGCCGGCGCACCAGCAGCACATAGGCGCCGCCCGCGCTGTAGTGCACCGCGCCGGGGCTCACGCAGCAGGCAGCCTCGGTGCGGAAGAGTGTGAGCTTCACCTCTGCGCTGCCCGCTTTCCAGTTTTGGTCGGCAGGCAGGGCGAGGGCGGCTTTGGCAGCGCCCCCCTCCCCTTCCACCAGCACGGGCAGTGCCAGCGAAGCCTTGGTCTGCCCCTGCGTCACCTCGGCCTGCGCGCCCTCTTTCACCTGCTTTGCCTGTTCCGGCGTGAGCTCCAGTTCCAGCCTGTACCCCGCCTCTGTGCTGGCCAGCAAGCCTGCCGCGGCGGCGCTGGGCTGGCCGGGCACAAGCTCCAGCCGGGTGAGCAGCCCCTCCTGCGGCGCAGTCAGGGTGCAGCCCGCCGCAAGCAGCGCTTCCAGTGCCTCGTTCGCCTTTTTCTGCTCGCTCACCTGCACCCGCACCAAAGCCGCCTCCGCCGCGTTTGTTCCGGCGGCCTGCTTTGCATCCTCCACGGCCTGCAGGTAGGCGCGCTTTGCCACTTCCAGCGCAAGGCGCGCCCGGGTCAGCGCCTGCTCGGCGGCACGGCGCGCTTCGTCGCCGGCGTCGTCGTCCGCCATCAGGCGGTCATATTCCTCCAGGGCCCAGCGCTCGGCGTATTGGGCCTCCTCCAGCCCGGCAGCCTCCACCGGCGTTTCGCGGCCAAGGGCCGCCAGCTGTGCGTTCAGCTTTTGCAGCCGTGCTTTCCCCTGGCGCAGGGCCAGTTTCACCTCGCCCTCGTCAAAGGCGGCAATGGGCTGGCCCGCCGTAAGGGTCTGGCCCGGCTGTGCCAAAAGGCTCTGCACGGTGAGTCCGGCCGGGCAGCCCAGAGGCAGGCTGGCCAGAGGCTCCACCACACCGGCCAAAGCCTCGGTGCGCATTACGCTGCCCCGCCGCGCGCTCTCCAGCGCCACAACCGGCATCAGCGCCCCCGCCGCTCCCCGGGCCACCAGCGTGAGCACCAGCACCGCCGCGAAAAAGCGCAGCACCCGCCCCAGCGCGCGGGCCTGCTGTGGGTCGCCGGGCTGCGGGAGGCGCCAGCGCCGCAAAGCGCGCAGCGCCCGCTTGATGGTCTGCATTTTCTTCACTCCTTCACACCGCTGGCCTGGATGCCCAGCTCAAGATATTTTTGGCCGAATAAAAAAATGAGCGCCGCCGGGGCCAGCATCATCAGGCTGGCCGCCATGCACAGGCCCAGGTTCTCCGCGTTGATGCGGGGCAGATAGAGCGCCAGCGGCCAGATGCTCTGGTCCTTCAAAAACACCATGGGCTGCTCCACTGCGTTCCATGCCTCCAAAAAGCCCAGCACCAGCGCCGCCAGGATGCCCGGCGCGCCCAGCGGCAGCCCCACCCGCCAAAAGGTGGTAAAATGCCCTGCCCCGTCCAGCGAGGCCGCTTCCAGCAGCGCCCGGGGCACTGCGTCAAAACCGCGTGCCATAATAAACACCGGGAACGCCGAAAACGCCCCCGGCAGGATGATGGCCCACACGGTGTCCATCAGGCCCAGGCGGTATAGCACCAGGTAGCTGGGCACCATGGTCACCTGAAAAGGCAGCAGCATGAGCGCCATGTACAGCGCCGTGAGCGCCCCCCGCCCCCGAAAACGCAGCCGCGAGAGCGCCCACGCCGCCGGCGCCCCCACCAGGAACTGCCCCAGCACCTGGGGCAGCACCTGGGCGCAGGTGTTCCAAAACATCACAAAGAATTCCGGCGTGTCCAGCAAAAGCTGGGCCAGCGGCTCCAGGGTGGGCCAGCTGGGCAGCAGGGTCCAGGCGGCGCTGCCCGCGCGGCCGGTGAGCACCGGCCCCAGCAGGGTGTCCAGCTCGTCCAGCGGCATCAGGCTGCCGCCGGCCATGAACCACAGCGGCCCCCACACCAGCAGCGCCAAAGCTGCCAGCAGCAGCCAAAAAAACGGGTGGGCGCGGCGCTTCATTCCTCTCCCTCCCTTCGCAGCAGGCGCTGCCACAGCAGAATAACGCCCAGCAGCACCAGCGCCACCAGCACCGCGGCAGCGGCCAGGCGGCCCATGTCCAGCTTTAAAAACCAGTTGTTGAACAGATGCTGTAAAAGGTAGATGCTGTCGCTCTGGGGGTAGCTGCCCGCCACCAGATACGCCTCCCGAAACACCTTGAAGGTGTTCAGCAGGCTCAGCACCGCGGTCAAAAACAGGGTGGCGCTGAGCTCGGGCAGGGTGACGCGCCAAAAGGTGATCCAGCGGCCCGCGCCGTCCACGGCGGCGGCTTCGTACACACTCTCGGGGATGCCGTCCAGCCCCGCCAGCCATAAGATCATATCGTAGCCGCTGTTTTTCCAAAGGTAGGTGCCGATGAGCACCCAAAAGGCCGCCCCGGTGCCCATAAAATCCACCGGGGCCAGGCCCAGGCCCGAAAGCGCGGCGTTTACCAGGCCGTTTTGGTGGAACAGCGCCTGCCACAGCAGCGCGATGCTGGCCACCGGCACCGCCATGGGCAAAAGGTAGCTGGTCTTGAACGCCCGGCCCGCCGGGCGCACCGCCCGCACCAGCAGCGCCAGCGCAAGGCTTGCGGCCAGCAGCAGCGGCAGGCACACACAGATAAACCGGGCGGTATTTTTTGCCGCCAGCTGAAACGCCGTGTTGCCCAGCACCGAACGATAGTTCTCAAGCCCCAAAAACGCGGTTCCCGGGGCATTCGTAACGCTGCGCCGCACGGTCTCGGCCAGCGGCAGCAAAAGCAGCAGCCCCAGCCCCGCCGCGCTCGGCGCCAGAAAGGCGGCGGCCGCCGCCCCCTCGCCCCGCGCCGGTTTTTTTCTCATTTCAAAGCGCTTCACGGCCGCCGCCCCCCTTTTCATCCGGGTGTTCAGGCCCGGAACGCACTTTTTACCGCTGTTCGGCCAGATACAGCCCCACCGCCTGCTCAAACTGGGCCGCCGCGCCGTCCAGGTCCACGCTGCCTTCGCACAGCGCTTTCACCGCTTCAAAGGCCGCCTCGGTCACCGCGCTGGGCGCCAGCATAGGGCCGGTGAGCTGTTTCAACAGCGTGGTGGGGTCGTAAAGGCTTCTGTTCAGGTCAACGGAATTGAGCATCCCGGCCAGCGCGGCAAGCTGCGCGGCAAACCCCGCCCTGGTGGTGGGCATACCGGTTTCCAGCAGGGTATTCTGCACCTCGCTGCCCAAAAGGGTTTTCACAAAATCCCCCGCCTCGGCCTGGTGGCTGCCAGCGCTGTTCACCCCGGCCACCACCTGGGGAACGTAGGCGCTGCCCTCCAGGCCGGGGAACGGCCGCGCTTCGCCCGGGCCCTCGGGGCCGCCCTTCACCGCATAGGTGGCGGCAAAGGTGTTTTCCAGCAGCATACAGCCCAGCTGTGCCCCGCCTGTGATATAGCTGAACATCTCGCTGCCGAGGGTATAGGTGATGTTGCCCACCGACGCACCCCATGCGCCGCTGCTTGCCTGATCGCCTTTTGCCGCAAGGCCGTAGCGTCCGTCAATGGTCGCCATTGCCCCTGCAAACCGGCGGAACGCCGCGTCGTCTGCGGCGCCGTCCTCCGCCAGCACCGCCGGGGCGCTGGCGGCCCACATCAGGTCAAACGCATTGCGCAGGGTGTCGAAATACAGCACCGGCCGCTGCTCGGCCGGGTGCTTTTCAAAAAGCCCCTCCCCGTTCGGGCCCACCGGCCACGGCGCGGGCCCCGCGGCCATCAGCGTGGCAAGCTGCTCCAGGTCCTGCGCCTGGTCCAACAGCGCGCTGCTGCCTGCCAGCAGCGGAAGCGCGAACTGCGCGGGCACCATGCAGAGCTTTCCTTCGGTGCGGAAGGGCTCCACGAACACCGGCTCAAAGGCCTCCGGGTCCACAAGGCCGCTCAGGTCCGCCAGCATGCCGTTTTTCGCAAGGCTTTCGGCGGGCAGCCCATCCAGCATCAGCACATCCGGCCCCTGGCCGTTCAAAAGCTCGGTGTTCAGGGCGCGGATCGCGTCCTCGGCCGTCTGGCCGGTGCCCTCGGGCAGCGCGATCTCCAGGTTCACATCCACCTCCGGGTGCTCCCGGTGATACTGCCGCACCGCCAGGCGCAGCATCTCGTGGTCCTCCAGGCTCCACACCCGCAGGGTCGCTGCGGCCTGGCTGGGCACCGTGCTGTCGAACTTGTAACGGTAAAGCGCCCTGCCGCTGCTGCTTTGCAGCAGCATCACGATGCACTCCCCGCTGAGCACCTGCAGCCCCTCCACGCTCATGGTGGGGTCGCCGAAGGTGAATGCGCCGCCCTCCAGCAGCACCTGGGGCAGGTTCCCCCCAAAGGGGATCTTGCGCAGGCCGGTGCTGTCCAGAAAATACAGCTCCCCGTCCAGCGCCGCCATGCCGAGCACCTGTTCTGCAAACAGCCCGGCGCCGTCCATGGTCTCGCGGGTGGCCCCGGTCTCAATGTCCACCGCTTGGCAGCCCTTTGTGTGATCCCGCACGTACAGGGTGTCGCCGCTCGCGGCCGCCCGGTACATGTCGCCCAGGTCGGCGATCAGGTTGCCCTGCCCATCGCAGATCTGCGCGCCCTCGCCCAAGGCGGACGCCGAGCCGTCTTGTATCTCAAAAACGGAGTAGTCAATGTAGACCCGCTCTGCGCTCAGGGCCGTCAGCTGGGCCGAAACGAACCTGTTTTCCCCCCCGCTCTGGTCCAGCGCGGCCACCTTCACCCCGGTCACCTCGCCCTCCGGGCTCACACGATAGAGCTTCCCCTTGCGGTCTGCCGCCCAAATGGTCCCATCCGGCGCACAGTCTGCCGCAGAGGGCTTCTCCTCCAGTTCCGCCAGCCAGGCAAGGGGCGCCTCCTGCCAGGTATCGCCCCCGTCGGCGGAGTCCCACCGGAGCGCGTTCTCCAGATCCAGCACCACCAGGGCGCCGTCTTTCCCCCGGCACAGAATGCCCTTTTCCAGGCTGGGGCTGCCGGGCAGCTCCAGCTCCTTTTCCACAAAGCGGCCCATCGCCGGGCCGCCCGCGGGGCCGCTGCTGGTGGGCTTTACTGCCACACAGGCGGTGAACAAAAGCGCGGCCGCCAACAGGGTACAGCCTGTCTGCCTTATTTTTTTCCACATATTCATTTTCCCCTTTCAAAGTGTCCTGAGGCCAGTATACCGCCCCGTTCCTAAAATTTGCATGGGAGCGATTTTAGGAAAATTTGAGCCGGCGGGTGTATAATGAAGTTATACAATTTAAAGGGAGACAAGCTTCATGCGCATTTTACTGGTGGAGGACGACGAGGCCCTGCGGGGCGCGGTGGAATTGCAGCTGCGCAGCCAGGGCTGGCAGGCGGAGGCCTGCGGCCGGGGCGACGACGCGGAATATTACTGGCGGGAGGGCGGCTACGACGCGGTGCTGCTGGACCGGATGCTTCCCGGCCTGGACGGCCTGACCCTTTTGCGCCGCATGCGCGCCGGGGGCGACGCCACCCCCGTGCTGCTGCTCACCGCCCTGGCGGACATCGGCGCCCGGGTGGACGGGCTGGACGCCGGGGCCGACGACTACCTGCCCAAGCCCTTCGACATGCGGGAGCTGCTGGCACGGGTGCGGGCACTGGGCCGCCGGGCGGGCGCCGGGGCTGAAACCCTGACCTTTGGCGATCTGACCTGGCTGCCCGCCAGCCTGCTGCTCACCGGCGGGGTCGGCCAGTGCACCCTTACCCGCAAGGAGGGCGAACTGCTGGAGGCGCTGCTGCGCCAAAAGGGCGGGGCGGTGAGCCGCAGCGCACTGTTTGCGCGGCTCTGGGGCGCGGGTGCCGAGGTGGACGACGCCTGCCTGGACACCTATGCCTATTATCTGCGCCGCCGGCTGCGGGCCGTGAGCGCACGGGTGAGCCTGGTAACGGTGCGCGGCGTGGGTTACCGGCTGGCGGAGGATCCATGTTAGCGGCCCTGCGCCGCCGGCTGTGGCTGCTCATGGCCTGCCTCACCGGCGCGGTGCTGGCGGCGGCGCTGTTTGCGGCCTGCCGCATGGCCCAGGGCCAGCAGCGCCAGGCCGGCAGCGCCGCTTTTCTGCAGCTCTGCGGCCAGCTTGCGCAGCAGGTCGAGAGCGGCGCCGCGCTGCACTCCGGGCAGCTTGCCCGGTTCGAGGCGCAGCACGCGCTGGTGATCCGTATCACCGACAACGGGTTCCCCGTGTCCATCCTCGGGGGGTGGCTCGAACCCGGGGAAAAAGCGGCGCTGCTCGCCCAGGCCCAGGGGCAGGCCCCCGCCGCCCTGCCCCTGTTCGGCGCGGCCCAGCCCTGGCTGTTCCAGGCGAACGGCCAAAGCTACCGGGCGCTGGCCGCCCGCATCCCCATGGCCCGGGGCGCCTGCGAGCTTCTGCTTTTGCAGGACCTCGCAGCAGAACAAAAGGCGCTGCGCTGGACCGCGCTCACCTTTTTTGCCCTGTTCCTGGGCGGGCTGTTCACGCTTTGCGTTGTCAGCCGGATGCTGGCGGGCCTGGCCGTGCGGCCCACCGCCAAAAGCATTCAGCGCCAGGCGGATTTTGTGGCGGCGGCCGGCCACGAGCTGCGCAGCCCGGTGGCGGCCGTTCGGGCAAACCTGGAGGTGATGGCCGGCGCTTCGCCCCCCGAAGCCGCCCGCTGCCGGGCCGCCGCCCTGGCCGAAACAAAACGTCTGGGCCGGCTGGTGGAGGACCTGCTGGTGCTGGCCGGTGCAGACGCCGCCCGCCTGCGCTGGGCCCCCGGCCCGGTGGATGCGGACAGCGTGCTGATCGAGGCTTGCGAACGTTTTCGCCCTTTGGCGCAGCAGCAGGGCCTCCAGCTGGAACTGCAGCTGCCCGAGGCGCCGCTGCCCCCCGTGCGGGGCGACGCCGAGCGCCTGCAGCAGATCCTTGCCATCCTGCTGGAAAACGCCCTGCGCTATGCGCCGCCGGGCAGCAGCATCGGGCTGCGGGGCGAGGCGGCGGGGCGCTGGGTGCGCTTTTCAGTGCAGGACCAGGGGCCCGGCGTGCCTCCGGAGGCCCGGGCGCATATCTTCGAGCGTTTTTACCAGGCGGACCCCAGCCGCACCGACACCGGCCACTATGGGCTGGGTCTGTCGGTGGCGGCCGAGCTGGCCGGGCTGCACGGCGGCTCGCTCTCGGTGGCGGCTGCCCGGGGCGGCGGGGCGCTGTTCACCCTGGAATTGCCCGCCGCGGCTTTGTGACCCGGGCCAGGCGCCCCCGCTCTGTGGGGTGCCCGGCCAGCGCGCCTGCTCCGGCTGCCGCGCCTCTTCCGGAATGCGCCCCTGTGGGCCGCCCCTTCCGTCCGGTGTGCCGGGCAGGGCTGCCTTTTACGCCGCGCTTTCCCCGCTGCATAGCAAACGGCCCGCCGGGCTTCCGGCAGGCCGTTTGCTATGCATTTCAGATCGCGTTTTCACAGTTCAGCCGGGAGTGGCCCCATCCCGCCGCATGCGGCGGAACTGCGCTGTGCCAAACACCGGCGCGGCGCTCCCTTTTCAATATTCCGCGCGCATCACCGCTTCGCCCTCCAGGGTCTTTGCGGTGAACACCCCATTTTCGTATATCATGTAGCTGTGGGTGCCGTCCTTCGGGATCGACAGGCTGCCCGGGTTCAGGATCAGGGTGCTCCCCTGCCACGCGGCGTATTTTGTGTGCACATGCCCAAACACAAAGGCGCTGCCCGCCGGCAGCGGGGGCAGGTGCGCCGGGTCGAACAGGTGGCCGTGGGTGGCGAAAAGCGGTTTGCCCGTTTCCAGCCAAAGGGTGGTGTAGTCGGCCATCAGGGGGAATTCCAGCACCATCTGGTCCACCTCGGCGTCACAGTTGCCCCGCACGGCGATGATCCGGTCCTTTAAGCCGTTAAGCATAGGGATCACCCGCTTGGGGTCATACTCCCGCGGCAGATCGTTGCGGGGGCCATGGTATAGCAGATCGCCCAGCAAAAGCAGCTTGTCCGGCTGCTCTTTTTCCACAAGCTCCAGCAGCTTTTCACAATACCAGGCCGACCCGTGCAGGTCCGAGGCAATGAGCAATTTCATGGGGCTTCACTCTCCTTTTTCGATGGGACGGGTGCAAAGCTGGGGAAACGCCCGTCCGGCACAAGATACACAACGCCTGCCAGCAGCCACACCGTAACATTTACACAGGGCCACATCAAGTGGGGTTCCATAAAACCGTGGGCCAGGAATGCCAGGCAGCACACACTCTCGGTAATGCGTCCATTTTTAAGCAGCTTCCACAGCAAAAATGCAAACCCTGCCCATACCAAAAGGCTGGCCACCGGGCCGCCGCTGAACCACCAGCCCAGATAAAGATTGTCGATGATGGCGCCCTGCAGATCCGCCTGCCCCGCAATGCGGGCCGTCAGCTTCAAAAGCGCTTCATGCCCTAAGTACAGCCTGCCGGTAAACAGTCCGTTAAGCTTTTCCAGCAAAGCATTGTCCGGGGTGTAGGCCCAATGCATCCAATAGCTCGCGCCGAACGCCAAAAACGGGCAGGCCGCCAGCAGGCCCCGCACCAAAGCAGGGCCGAAGATGCGGGGCAAAAAGCGCGCCGCCAGCATACCGGCCAGCAGCAGCGCCAGGCACACGGTCCCGCCCCGGCTGTCCGGTCCGCGGTCGCAGAAAACCGTGACCGCCCCCAACAACACAAAATCGTACCATTTCAACCGCTCCGCGCGCCGCCAGCACACATACATCACCGCCGCGCCCAGCAAAAACGCCCCCAGTAAATTGGGCCAGCCGTAACCAAAGCTGTTGCGGGGCCGGCCGCCCTCCAAAAGCAGCGTGGGGATCCACCCCAGCGCCGCGCCGGTCATCACCACCGCCAAGCTGGCCGCCCCCACCGCCAGGCACACCTTCAGCGGGCGGCGCAGCGGAACATCCTTGGCGGCCAGCAAAAACAGAACACCCAACATGAACCATTTATTATGGTTGTTCATAAAAACCCAGCGCAGCACAAAGAACACCGGCCACGCCACCGCCAGCTGTTTGCCGGAATACCGGCTCGCCAGCAGCAGCTTGCACACAAGGGCCGCCCCATAAAGGTGGTCGATCACCAGCGCCATTGCCGCAATCGTTCCGGGCCATACCTCCCGGATCAGGCTGTTGCCAAAAAACACGCCGAACTGCAGAAGGGCCGCAGCGATCACAAACAGCCCGGGCCCCGCTGCAAGGCGGGGCCGCGGGGCCCAGCCTCCAAACAAAAGCTCCTCTGCGCCCCAGAACCGCCGGATCCCCCCGGCAAAGCTGCCCGCCCTTTGGAATGCCAGCAGCGCGGATACCGCCGCGCCGAGCAGCATCCCCAGCAGGGCGATATCCACTTGGAGATACAACGGGTCGTTCAAAAATGTTTCCAACATCCTTCTCCTCAGCTGTATTTTTTCACGATGTCCTGCATCCTGCCAAAGGCTTGTTCCATCTCTTCCACAAGCTTGAACTGGGTGCGGCAGCGCACCAGGTTGTGGGTGGGATACTGGGTCTTGAAATAGTCGTCGCCCTGCAGATAGTCGGTGAGGAAGCGGATGCCGCACTCCAGGGTAATCAGCTTTGCGCCCCAGGGCAGATATTCCTTCTCGGCGGGGGTGAGCACGTCGCCCGCCGCCTCCAGATAGCCGCAGGTATACGCCTCGAACAGCTCCAGGTCAAAATGCACCTTTGCGAGATCCGGTTCGTCCTCGGCCGCGCGGGTGGCGCCGAAGCGGATGGAATCGCCGTAGTCGTTCAGGGCAAGGCCCGGCATAATGGTGTCCAGATCAATGATGCACAGGCCCTTGCCGGTGGCTGCGTCGAACAGGATGTTGTTGAGCTTGGTGTCGTTGTGGGTTACCCGCAGCGGCAGGCTGCCGCTGCGCAGCTGCTCCATCAGCACGCTGCAGTCCGCCCGGCGCGCCAGCACAAAATCAATCTCTTTTTTGCAGGTGCGGGCGCGGTTTTTCACATCCCGCTCCAGGGCCCGTTCAAAATTGGCGAGCCGGTCCTCGGTGTCGTGGAATTTGGGGATGGTCTCATACAGGGTATCGGCAGGGTAGCCGTCGAGTTGTTTTAAAAACCGGCCAAAGCTGCGGGCCGACTGATAGAACTGCTCGGGGGTTTCCACGCTCTGGTAACAGACCGAATCCGGGATAAAGTTATAGCAGCGCCAGGGCTGGCCCTGGGTGTCCTCAAAATAATTTTCGCCGGATTTCGTCTTGATATAGCTCAGGGTTTCGCGGTCCGGGTCGCCGCCGTTCTCGCGGATGACCCCCCGCAGGTACTCGGTCACGCCAAAAATATTCGCCATCACCTCGCCCGGGTTTTTGAACACGTGCTTGTTGACCCGCTGCATCACATACCGCAGTTCGTCCTTGCCGCCCTCTGCGGGCATGTACACCGCGTAGGTCTCGTTGATGTGCCCCGCGCCGAACGGGCGCACATAGCTGCACTGGTTTCCAAACCCAAAGGCGTAGAGCGCATCCTCCAATTCGCGGGTACCCACCCCGTCAATGCGGCGGCGCGCGGCAAAAATCACCTCGCCCGCCTCCACCTTGCGCCAGGCCCCGATGCGGCAATTCGCCTTTACGACGCTGCCCAGGCCGATGTGGGCCCCATCTTCCACAACCGCGTCGTGATCCACAATGGCCCCGCAGTTCACAAGGCAGCCCTTGCCCAGCACCGTGTGGGTATTCACCACCGCGCGCTGCATCACAAAGCTGCCCGCACCGATGACCGCGCTGGGGCTCACCACCGCCGAGGGATGGATGATGGTGGGCACCACAAAATCCGCCTCCAGCAGCTTTTCCACCCAGTGCACCCGCATTTTATTGTTGCCGAACGCCGCCACAGCACAAGGGTACTCCCTGCGCAGGGCCTTGTAATCCACCAATTTGCCGATCACCGCCGGCTCCTTGGCCGCGTCGTCCAGCATGGCGATGCGGTCGAACTGGCGGGTGGCCTGGGCGTTCTCGTAGATCATATGCCCAAAGCCGCCCGCTCCCAAAATCAAAAGATTGGGCATGGCGCACTCTCCTTTTCCGCGGCGCTTCCCGGGCGCCGCGCTTATGTAGTTCTATTATACGTAAAAACGCCGCCCGTTTCAACCAAACGGGCGGCGTTTTTGCGCTGCGGTGCAAAAGCTAGCAGAACCAGAGGGTGTTTTGGTCGCCGTCCAGCACGGCGCGGCGCCCGATGGGCAAGATCGCATGGTTTTCACCGTGGCCGAAGTCGTCGCAGCAGATCACCGGCACCTTGTGCTTTTGCCCAAAGCGGGCCAGGCGCTCCCGCAGCTCCGGCTGGGCGGCGGTGGAGTAATGGCCGAACAGCAGCCCGCTGATCTGGCGCGCAAAATCGCTCTGCTCCAGGTGCGAGAGCAGCATGCTCACATGGGCCACGTTGTGGAAGGTTTCGTGATCCTCCAAAAAAAGCAGGTAGCGGGCGGCCGGGTCGGTCCTGAAATAGCGGCTGCCCGCCAGCAGCGCCATGTTGCCCGCATAGCCCCCCAAAAGGATGCCCTCGCCCACGCCGCCGTGCAGCGCACAGCGTTCGCCGTTGCTCACAAAGGGCCCGGCTTCGCCCTTTATGATGTGCTGTTCGAACTGGGCCCGGTCGTAAGCGCTGGGGCGGGCCGCCACGCCGGGGGTCTGGCCGTAATAGGTCACCAGCCCGGTGTTTAAGTAGATCGCCGCCAAAAGCGAGGTGCCGTCGCTGTAGCTCAAAAACAGCTTCGGGTGCGCCTTGATGGCCGCAAAATCCACCAGGGGCAGCAGCTCGGCCGCCCCCTCGCCCCCACCAAACAGGATCAGCTTTACCTCGTCGTCGGCCGCCATAGCGTTCAGGTCGGCCGCGCGCTCAGTTTCGGCGGCAAGGTAGCCGTAGGTGGCTTTATACAGGTTTCGGCCCCGCTTTACCCGGTAGCCCTGCCGTTCAAGGCAGCGGATATTCTCTTCATACACCGCCCGGTCCGGCACCTGGCTGGGGGCGATGATCCCAATGGTGTCGCCCCGCCGCAATCGCTGTGCTGTCATTTAAAAACCGCCTTTTTGTTTTTGTCGCCCGCTTGGCAGCGCCCGGGCAGCTTCATTATAAACGCCCGACCGCCGGTTTTCAAGCCGCGCCAAAAGCAGCCCCGTGTCTTTGCGGGCCGCGGGGCCGCCTCATGCACTCAATTCCTGCTTTTCCCGTGGCCTCCATGCCCGGCCTGCAGCATGTAGATGGTGGGCACCACCACCAGGGTGAGCACGGTGGACACCAAAAGCCCGAACAGCAGAACGCTTGCCATGGGGGCGGTCATGGGGTCACCCGCCGCCACCAGGGGCACAAGGCCGATGCAGGTGGTAATGCTGGACAGCATAATGGGCCGAAAGCGCTGGCGCACCGCGTCGCGGCAGGCCTCGCGCACCGGCGTGCCGGCCCGGCGCTCGGCGTCGATCACCTCGATCAGCAATATGCCGTTGTTCACCACCACGCCGAACAGGCTCACAAGCCCCAAAAGAGCCATAACCTGGATGTCCATGCGGAACAGCCACAGCCCAAGGCAGCAGCCGATCAGGCTCAACGGGATGCTGGTGAGCACGTTCAGGGGTTTTGCAAAGCTGCGGAACTGCAGCAGCAGGATGATATAGATGGCCAGCACCGCAAAAACGGCGGCAATGCCCAGGCTTGTGACCAGATCCAGCATGTTGCTGGTTTCCCCCCGCTCGGTCACAGTGAGCCCTTCCAGCTCCGCCCCGTCCAAAAATTCGCTCTGCAGCCTGCTTTCCAGCTTGGCGGCCGAATAGCCGGGCAGCACCCCTGCCAGCACGTCCACATACCGCTGGCCGTTGTAATGCCGGATCAGCGGGGTGCTGGGCTCCAGCCCGATCCCGGCCACCTGGCCCAGCAGCACCTTGCTGCCGCTCACGCTGCCCACGATGGGCAGGTTTTGCAGGTCTTCCAGGCTCTCCACATTTGCCCGCACCACAATCTCCATATCGCGGCCGCCCACGGTGTACTGGCTGGCGGCCGCCCCCATCAGGCTGGTGTTGAGCTGTTTGATCACATCGTATTTCAAAAGGCCGTAGCCGGACAGGCGCTCGCTGTCCAGGCTGACTTTGTATTGATACTGCGGCACCACGGCGTTGGTTCGCACGTTGTCGGTGCCGGGCAAAGCGCGCAGGGCCTCGGCGATCTGCTCGGCCGCGGCGTTGATGCTGTTTTGCTCCTCGCCGCTCACGGTGAGCACAATCTTTGCGTCCGTGGGCATCGAGTATTCCAGGCATTTCACCTCCACCACGGCGCCGGCGACCGCTTCGTCCATGCCGGCCTGCAGGTGCCGGGCCGCGGCGTCGGTGCCGCCATACCGCTTCACTTCGTCCTCATTGAGCTGCAGCATAAACTGGGCCGCGTTGCTGGCGGGGGCCATGCTGGGCACCGTGAGGAAAAAGCTGGGCAGCCCGCTGCCCACCGCGCTGGTATAATGCTCCACCAGCGGGTCCTCGTCCAGCAGCGCACCCACTTTTTCGCAGATGCGGCCGGTCTCGGAAAGGCTCATGGTTTCGCCCGAAACGTTGATGTACAACACGGGCTTTGCGCTGCCCGGGAAGAACTGGATGCCCAGCTGCAGCGCCAGCAGCACCGCCACCCCCAGGGTGGAAAAAGCGGCCGTCAGGGTGAGCTTTGGGTGGTTCAGCCCCAAGGCCAGCAGCCTTTCAAAAAAGCGGCGCACCACCCCGGACCGGGCCGCCCGGCCCGGCGGTTCGGGGGTAAAAAAGAACGAGGCCAGCACCGGGATCAAAAACATAGCCACCAGGTAGCTTGCCCCCAGCGCCGCAATGACCACGGTGGGAATGGCCCCCGCCACCTGGCCCACCACGCCCGGCACAAAATAGATCACGCTGAAGGTGACCACGGTGGTGAGGGTGCTGGTGAGCACCGGCACCGCCGTCACGCGCACCGCCCCCAGAATCGCCTCCTGCCTTTCCTGCCCGGCGTTCAGGTTCTGCTGGATCGCCTCGCTGATAACCACCGCGTTGTCCACCAGAATGCCCAGGCTCACAATGAGCGCCGCGATCGAGATGAACTGAAACTCAATGGAGAGCAGCTGCATTACGATAAAGGTCATCAGGATGCTCATGGGCAGCGCCACGCTGATGACCAGCGCATTGCGCACCCGCACCCCCAGCATGACCACCAGCACAATCAGAAGGATGCTCTCCAAAAGATTCAGGATAAAGCTGTTGATGTTGTTCTCAATGTCCTGGGGGGCATACATGACCTCGTGGAAGATCAGATCTTCTGGCATTTCGGCCTTAATCCCGTCCAGGGTGCGGCGCAGCTCCTTGCCGATGTTCACCGCGTTCTCGCCCTTTTCCAGCTTGCCCACCAGCAGCACCGCGTCCCGGCCGTCCTGGGTGTAGTAGCTCTCGTCCGCGTCCTCGATGTAGACCTGTGCCACGTCCTTGAGCTTTACAAAGCTCAGCGAATCCTCGGCGCCGGCCACTACGGTGTTCTCAATGTCGGCCAGGTTCTCGAACAGGCCGGAGCTGGCCACATTGATGGAGCCAGATTCGTAGGTGATGCTGCCCGCCGGGATCGAAAGGTTCTGCGCCTGCATCAGCTGCAGGATATTCTCGATGGAAATGCCATACAGCCGCATCTGGCGGATATCGGCCTCCACCACCACCCGCTTTTCCTTTTCGCCGGCAATGCTCACGCCGGAAACGCCCTTCACCTGTTCCAGCCCGCCCTGGATCGTTTTTGCAAAGCTTTCCAGCTCGGCGGCCGAATACACATCGCTGGAAAGGCTGATGATGAACGCATTGTTGGTGATCAGGTCGGTGCGCACCACGCTCTCCTGGCAGGTGGAGGGCAGCTCGCCCTGCACGTCCGCCACCGCCTGCCGCAGCTTTGTTTCCACCTCGTCGATGTACACGTCGTCGTCGTACATCACGGTGATCACACTGGCGGAGTCCATGCTCATGCTGGTGTAATATTTTACCCGGTCCAGGGTCTTGACCTTGTCCTCCAGCTTTTCGGTCACAAAGCTCTCCACCTCTTCCGGGCCCGCGCCAGGGTACCCGGTGGTAATGACCGCCGCCGCAATGGTGGTGGTGGGGTTCTCCTGCTTGGGGATGATGTAGTAGCAAAACAGGCCCAGCGCCGCCACAATGACCATAAAGAACACCACGATGCCCCGGTTTTTCAAAAGGGCCCGCTCGATCTTTTCCATGCCGCCGCCCCCTAGCCCACGCTCACAGCGCTGCCGCTGCGCACTGTCTTCATGCCCTCGCTGATGACCTGGCCCCCGTTTTCCAGCCCGCTCACCAGCACCATATCATCGCTCACGTCCAAAAGGGTCACGGTGCGGCGCACCGCCCGGCCGTCCTCCACCAGGTACACGTAATCCTCGCCGTCGTTCATCACCACGGCCAGGGGCAGCCAGGTGCCGGTGCGCTCGCCCACGCCGATCTTCACCGCGGCCATCTCACCCAGATAAAAATCGCCCGTGTCGCCGCCGATCTCCACATCCACCGTGTAGGTGCGGGTGGTTTCGTCCGGCAGCACCGCAATGCTTTTTACCACGCCGGTATACTCCTGCCCCTCCACCGTCACGGCGGCGCTCTGGCCCACGGCCAGGCTCCGCACGTCGCTTTGGGACGCTCCGAACTGGGCCACGGCTTCGTGGCTGCCCAGCACCACCACCGGCGCCAGCGGGGTGGCAAGGCCGCCCTCGCTGCCCACTACCTTTATCACATAGCCGTCCGACGCCGCTTTCAGGCGGCAGTCCCCAAGGGCCTGCACGGCGCTTTCGTAGTTGTTGCGGGCGGCGATCTGGGCGCTTTTGGCCGCGCTCAGGGCGCTCTCCGCTGCGTCCAGCCGCTGCTTTTGCAGGTTGGCCGCGGCGGAATCGCCCCCCTGGCCTTTCAGCGCGTCATATGCGGCCTGGCGGGCGGTGAGCTCGGTTTCCAGCGCCGCAAGCTGGGTCTGGGCGCTTGCGGCAAGGCCCTGGCTCGTGGTCAGCGCGGCGGCGGCAGCGGTCTGGTTTCCTTTGGCGGTTTCCAAATCCCCCTGGGCTTTCGTCACCTTTCCCTGCGCGGTTTCCACCGCCTCGTCGGCCGCGTCTTTTTCTTCCTGCGTTGCCCCTTCACCCAGCGCATCTCTATTGCTTTTTGCCGTTTCAAGCTCCTGATTCGCCGCATCCAGCGCAGTCTGAGCGGTCGTCACCTCTTCCTCCGCCGCGGCAACCTTCTGCCGGTCCGCCTCCACCCGTGCGTTGTAGCCGTCCAGTTCGGCCTGCTTTGCGTCCCGGCTGGCCTGCGCGGTATCCCGGGCGCTTTTTGCGCTGGCCAAATCGTCGCCGTTTGCCCCTTCACAGGCTTTCTCATAATCCTTTTGGGCCTCGTCCCGGGCCTTTTGGGCTGTGGCGGCAGTGCTGTCGGCCTGCTCCGCCACCCGCTTCAAATTGTCGGCCTGGCGCTGCGCGTCGTCCGGGTCGATCTCGGCCAGCACCTGGCCCTTTTGAACCGCGTCGCCCTCTTTTACATAAATGCTCCGGATGGTGCCTACAGCGCCAAAGGTGCACTGTTCGGTTGCCGCCGGCTGCACCAGGCCGGTGTAATGCAGGTAAACGTCGTTGCCGGTGGGGGCCGCCTGCAGGGTACCCACCCGGTATACCTTTTCCTCAGGGGTCTGCTGCTGGGCGCTGGCCGTGCGCCCCAGGGCCGCCCCCGTCAGGGCCAGCGCCGCCGCGCACACCGCCGCGGCAAAGGCGAGCTTGCACAGCCCGCGCCGGTTTTTCAAAAATCGCTCTTTGAGCTCAGGCATTTTGCTCCACCTCCCCCGGCAGAATCGCGCCGCTGGCAAAGCCCCGACGCAAAAGGCCGGCCACTCCCCCCACGTGCAGCTCCAGATATCCGTCGATCAGCCGCTCCGCGTCCACCTGCTGCGGGGCGCAGCAGGCTTCCAGCAGCACCCCCACCCCGGCGCAGAACGCCTGGCACTCGGCGTCGGCCAGCGCTTTAATCTGCTCTGCGCCGCACCCCGCCGGGCGCAGCATCCGCACAATGGCCTGGTCCACCACCTGCCGGAACCAGCCGATCAGGGTTTCGCCCGCGCTGGCGGTGTGCAGCAAAATCGCCGCGGGCTCGGGATACTGCCGGCACAGTACCGCCAGATGCACCAGAATCTCGCGCATCAGGGCGCGGAACTCGTTTTCCACCAGGCCCACGCAGCCCTCGCCCTGCGGCAGAGGCGGCAGCTCGGCCTGCCCCAGGGCAAGGGCCTCGCCGCTGGCCCTGCGCACGATCCCGGCCAGCCCTTCCACCACCGGCGCGGTAATGGCCGCCACCAGCTCTTCCTTGCCGGAATAATAACGGTACAGGTTGCCCGGCGTAATGCCTGCGGCACGGGCAATCTGGCGCATGCCCGCGCCCTCGCCGTGGCTCAGCAGCTCCTGGGTAGCGGCCTGCAGAATGCGCGCCCGCACCTCATCTTTCAAAATCTGCGGCATAAAAATGAACCTCCGTTCACGTTTGTACAATAATAATATACATCCGTTCGCTGTTTGATGTGTGAACAGGCTGTAAAAAATAGCCGCAGGAAAATAAAGGCTCTTTTGCCCCTGCGCGCTTTCCAAAAAATTCATTTCCATAAACAAGCACAGCGAGGGGGGAACGGCAAAGCCATTCCCCCCTCGCTGTGTTTAAAGCCTTGCGGCAATGCGCAAACGCTCAGGGGCAAAGCCCCAGCTCAAACCCAAATTCGCGCAGCACCATATCCTCGGCGATTTTTTCCTCGTAAACACCGCCGACTCTTTGAAACCCGTTTTTAACATACAGCTCCATCGCGGGCCGGTTGATGTCCACCACGAAAAGCCGCAGCCAGCAAGCGCCCTTCGCCCTTGCAAGCTCCGCCGCCCCGCGCAGCAGCACGCTGCCGAGCCCTTCTCTGCGGTGCTCCACGCTCACCCCAAGCCGGTCGATGTAAAACGCCTTTGCCTGCGGCTCTTTCCATTCCACACAACCCGCGCCCGCACTGGAATCGCACAGGGCGAATGCTCCCGCGATCCGGCCGTCCTTTTCCAGAATGTAAAGGCGGTGCGCCTCCACGTCAGCGGCAAAAAGCGTGCAGGGGTAAACCTCGTCCCAGATCGGAACGCCGTTTTCATCCATATGCCGGATGATCTTTTGATATACCGCCTTGAGCTGCGGCAGATCGGCCGGTACGGCCAGTCTTACTTCCATGATCTTCTCCTTTTCAAAAGCCTGGGCAGCCGGCTGCGCCGGGGCGTACCTTCAAACAGGCGGCCCGGCTGCTCACAGCCCCAGCAGCGCGCGGCCCCCGTACCACAGCACCGGCACCAAAAGGCTGGGCAGCATGTTGAGGGCCTTGGTGTGCTTGATCTTTAAAATGGACAGGCCGGACGCGGCGATCAGCACCCCGCCCACGATCGACAGCTCGCACAAAAGGCCGCCCTGCAAAAAGCCCTGCAGCGCGCTTGCCCCCAGGTAGATCGCCCCCTGCCACAAAAACAGCACGCCGGCGGCGGCGCACATCCCCACGCCGTAGGTGGACCCCAGCACCAGAAAAGTAACAAAGTCCAGCGTGGCGTTGGTAAAAAGGTAGGTGTTGTCGCCCCCCAGGGCGCTTTGGATCGGCCCCAGGATCGAAAGGGTACCCACACAGCACAGCAAAATACCGGTGGAGAGCCCCTGCGCCAGCCCCCCGCCGGACACCCGATCCACCAGGCGCTGGAACCTTCCGTCCAGATCCAGCTTTTCGCCCACAACGCTGCCTGCGGCCAGGCTCAGAATGAACAGCACCGGAAATTCGCTGTGGGGCAGGTTGGAGGCCACGGCATTGACGCCAAGGAAAGCGGCGGCAAACCCCATGGCGTCGTACAGGGCGTTCTGATACTTTTTGCCCAGCCCCTTTTTCAGGGCGCTGCCCGCAAGGCTGCCCGCCAAAATGGCGGCGGTATTTACAAGGGTGCCCAGCATGGGGATCATAGAGTGCACGCTCCTTTTAACGGCAAAATTCAAAGCATGCTTTTTATTATACAGCGCCTGCCCGTCCGCCGCAACCGGGGCGGGGCAGCCTTTTCCCTTTTGGGGCCGCGTCCGCACAAAAAAGCGCCCGGGCCGGCGCAAAGCAATCCGCGCAGATCCGGGCGCTCCTTTTTGTGCGCCTCAAACGGGGGAATCCCCTGAAACAGGTTTTGGAAAAGAGCGTTCACCTGCCGTACAGCCGCAGGATGCGCCGTACCGCCTCGGCGGTGTCGGCCTCGGCCCCAAAGGCGGTGAGCCGGAAATAGCCCTCGCCGTTTTTGCCAAAGCCGCTGCCGGGGGTGCCCACCACCCCCGCGCCCTGCAGCAGATGGTCAAAAAACTGCCAGGAATCCATGCCGTCCGGGCATTCCAGCCAAAGGTAGGGGGAATTTTCACCCCCGCAAAACCAGATGCCCAGCTCTTCCAGGCAGGCCGCCAGGCACTGGGCGTTGCGCCGGTACAGGGCGATGTTCTCCCGGCAGGCAGCCTGCCCCTCGGCGGTGAACACCGCCGCCGCGCCCCGCTGCACCGGGTAAGACACTCCGTTGGTCTTGGTGGTCTGGCGGCGCAGCCACATATCATGCAGGTTCAGCCCCTCGCGCTGCAGGGTGCGGGGCACCGCCGTGTAACCGCAGCGGGTGCCGGTGAAGCCCGCCGTTTTGCTGAACGAACACACCTCGATGGCGCAGGTCTCGGCGCCTGGAACGGCGTAGATGCTGTGGGGCAGACCGGGGTCGGCAATGAACGCCTCGTAGGCCGCGTCGAACACCAGCACCGCGCCCTGTGCGTTTGCCCAGGCCACCCAGGCCGCCAGCTGTTCCCGGGAGTACACCGCCCCCGTGGGGTTGCCGGGCGAGCACAGGTACACAAGGTCCGCCCTGCATCCCGGTCCGGGCAGGGGCAAGAAGCCGTTTTCCCGCCCCGCGTCCAGGTATTCCACCCTGCGGCCCGCAAGCAGGCTCGCGTCCCGGTAGGCGGGGTAAACCGGGTCCTGCAGCAGCACCGTGCACCCGGGCGAAAAAAGCTCGGTCAGCCCCGCAAGGTCGCTCTTTGCCCCGTCGCTGATAAAAAGGTCCTCCGGCTCCACCCGCACCCCCAGGCCGGCGTAATGCCCCGCAATGGCCTGCCGCAAAAACAGATACCCCTGCTCTTCGCCGTAGCCGTGAAAGGTTTCCGCCCTGCCCTGCTCAAAGCAGGCCTCCGCCAACGCGGCCACCACCGGGCGGCACAGGGGCCGGGTCACGTCGCCGATGCCCAAGGAGATAATGCCCTGCTCCGGCCGGGCGGCCCGGTGGGCCGCCACCCGCTTTGCCACCTCGCTGAAAAGGTAGCTGCCGGGCAGTTCGCTGAAATGGTGGTTCATCTTCATGGTGTTTCCTCCCCCGGCGCGCCGCCGGTTCAGGGGGGCTCAAAGCTGCCGCGCCGCTCAGGCCCGCGGCATGGATCCCCATGCACACCCGCCCTTATAAACCTTTTCCCCTTATTCCTTTACGAGATACGCATCCCGCTCGGCGCCCACCGAGATATACCGGATGGGGCGGCCCACCGCCCGCTCAAGGTATTCCACATACTCCCGCGCGGGGGCGGGCAGCGCCGCCCAGCTGCGGCAGGCCGAGATCCCGCATTTCCAGCCGGGCAGGTATTTCACCACCGGCTTTGCGGCGGCCAGCGCCCCGCCCATGGGAAAGCGGGCCGTCACCTCGCCCCCCACCTCATAGGCCTCCACCACCGGGATGCGCTCCATATAGTCCAGCACATCCAGCAGGGTGAGGGCCAGCTCGTCCGCGCCCTGGCAGGCCGCGCCGTACCGGCTCGCCACCACGTCGAAGGGGCCCACCCGCCGGGGGCGGCCGGTGGCCGCGCCATACTCGTGGCCCGCCTCGCGCAGGGCGTGCTTTTCCGCCTCGGTTATGGCCTGCTCGGCGGCGAAGGGCCCCTCGCCCACGCAGGAAGAATAGGCCTTCATCACACCGATACTCCTGTCCAGCCTGCGGCCGGGGATGCCCGCCCCAATGGGCGCGTAAGCCCCGATCACGCTGGACGAGCTGGTGTAGGGGTAGATGCCGTAGTCAATGTCGCGCAGCGCGCCCAGCTGGGCTTCGAACAGGATCTTTTTGCCCGCCCGGTCCGCCGCGTCCAGGTACGCGCCCGCGTCGCAGATATAATCCCCAAACTCCCGGGCATATTCGCCGCACCAGGTCCACAGCTCCTCCAGCTCCGGCGCGGGCGCGCCGTACACCCTTTCCATGGTAAGGCCCTTCCATTCCACAATGGTGGCAAGCCGTTGCTTGAGCGCCGCGTCCAGGTTCAAAAGGTCCCCCATGCGCAGGGTCTTTTTCATATATTTATCGCCGTAGGCGTAGGCAATACCCCGTCTGGTCGAACCGAACTGGCTGCCGGTCTTTGCCAGGCGGTCCTCCTCCAGGCCGTCCTCGGCCACATGGTAGGGCATGCACAGGGTGGCCCGGTCGCTGATCTTCAGGTTTTCCGGGCTCACCTTTACCCCTTGGGCACGCAGCGCGGCGATCTCCTTTTTCAGGTGGGCGGGGTCGATGACCATGCCCGCACCCATCACGCACACCACCTCAGGCCGCAGAATGCCCGAGGGCAGCAGGTTCAGCACAAATTTGCCCCGCTCGTTCTTCACGGTGTGGCCCGCGTTGTTGCCCCCCTGGTACCGCACTACGATATCGTAATCCCGGCTGAGCAGGTCCACCATGCGGCCCTTGCCCTCGTCGCCCCAGTTGACCCCGGTGATCGCTGTTAACATATTTTTCCCCTTTCGGGCCGGGCTTTTTTGCCCGGCCTGTTGTCTCATGTCTTATTTTTGCCGGTTTGCGCCGCATTGAACCGCCCTTTGCCCGGCTGTTTTTCCGGCGGGCCGCACAACAAAAAAAGCGTTCAACAAACCCACCGTGAGATCCGGCAGGTTTGTTGAACGCCCTTGTTCACTGTGTTTAAGAATATCACCCGGAGCGCGCGGTGTCAATAAAAGCACATTTTTTTCTTCATTTCCCACAAAGCTGAAAAGACAACCGCCGCAACTTTTTGTTCAAATGGCAAAATCCAAACATCCGCCCTTGACGGCAGGGCCCTGCGGGCTTATAATGCCCCTATCCACAGCAAAGGCGCTGCGGGCCCCGGGAACGGCGGCACCGCGGCGCCTTTCGTTTTTCCAGCCGCCTTTTGCAGGCTTTCGCGGGCATGCTGCCAACCGCACAGCCCCATAGCGGGGCCTTAACAATTATAAAAAGGAGTGAAAGGGATATGAGCAAGGTACCAGAACTGTTCGGAAGCATGGTGTTCAGCGGCAGCGTGATGCGTGACCGGCTGCCCCAGGCGGCCTGGCGCTCGCTGCAAAAGACCATTCAGGAGGGCACGCCTCTGGACCCGGCCGTGGCAGACGCGGTGGCCGCCGCCATGAAGGACTGGGCGGTCAGCAAGGGGGCCACCCATTTTACCCATTGGTTCCAGCCCATGACCGGCGTGACCGCCGAAAAGCACGACAGTTTCCTTCACCCGGTGGCGGGCGGGGGCGTGCTGATGGAATTTTCGGGCAAAGAGCTGGTAAAAGGCGAGCCCGATGCCTCCAGTTTTCCCTCCGGCGGGCTGCGGGCCACCTTCGAGGCCCGGGGCTACACCGCCTGGGACCCCACCAGCTACGCTTTCATCAAGGATGAAACCCTGTGCATCCCCACCGCCTTTTGCAGCTATACCGGCGAAGTGCTGGACAAAAAGACCCCGCTTCTGCGCAGCATGGATGCCCTGAGCCGCCAGGCCTGCCGCATCCTGGCCCTTTTGGGCAGCCCGGCCAAACGGGTGAACGCCGCCGTGGGGCCGGAGCAGGAGTATTTTCTCATCAACAAGGCCGACTATGCCCGCCGGCCGGACCTGCTCCTCACCGGGCGCACACTGCTGGGCGCTCCCGCCCCCAAGGGCCAGGAGCTGGAGGACCACTATTTCGGCTCCATCCGGCCCCGGGTGAAGGCGTTCATGGCGGACCTGGACGAGGAGCTTTGGAAGCTGGGCATCTGTGCCAAGACCGAGCACAACGAGGTGGCCCCCGCCCAGCACGAGATGGCTCCCATCTTTGCCACCGCCAACATTGCCACCGACGCAAACCAGCTCGCCATGGAGGTGATGAAAAAGGTGGCCGACCGGCACGGCTTTGCCTGCCTTCTGCACGAAAAGCCCTTCGCCGGTGTAAACGGCAGCGGCAAGCACAACAACTGGTCCCTCTGCACCGATACGGGCGAAAACCTTTTGGAGCCCGGCACCACCCCTGCAGAGAACACCCAGTTCCTGCTGTTTCTCACTGCTGTGATCAAAGCGGTGGACGATTACCAGGACCTTCTGCGCATCAGTGTGGCCAGTGCAGGCAACGACCACCGCTTGGGCGCCAACGAAGCGCCGCCGGCCATTGTCAGCATCTTTGTGGGCGACGAGCTGCAGGGGGTCGTGGACGCGCTGGTGAGCGGCCGGCCCTTTGCGGGCGCGGCCCAGCCGGACCTGGACACCGGCGCCGTGGTGCTGCCCAACATCCCGAAGGACAATTCCGACCGCAACCGCACCAGCCCCTTTGCCTTTACCGGCAACAAGTTTGAATTCCGCATGCCGGGCTCTTCCTTCAACATCGCCTGCACCAACCTGATGCTGAACACCGCCGTGGCCGAGGCCCTGCGCCTGTTTGCCGACGAGCTGGAAAGCGCTCCCAACCCGGAGCGCGGCATGGCGGACCTCATCCGGCGCGAGCTGGCGGCCCACCGCCGCATCCTGTTCAACGGCAACGGCTACAGCGCCGAATGGGAGGCCGAGGCCGCCCGCCGGGGCCTGGCGAACTACCGCACCACCCCGGAAGCCCTGGCCCATTATACCGACGAAAAAAACGTGCGCCTTTTTGCGCAGCATGGGGTGCTCACCCTGTCCGAAATGCGCTCGCGCCAACAGATCTGCCTGGACGAATACGCCAAGGCGGTGCGCATCGAGGCGCTCACCCTTCTTGACCTCGTGCACCGCTGGGTAGCGCCGGCCTGTATCGGCTATTCCCGCGAGTTGGCCGAGGGCGTGGCCGCAAAAAAAGCCCTGGGCATCGAAGCAGAGGAAGAGCAGGAGCTCGCCGCCCTCATCACGGCGCATACCGGCGCGCTGCTGGCCGCGGCCCGCGGGCTTGCCCAAACGGTGCAGGCCCTGCCGGGCGGGCCCGCTGCCGCGGCCCCCCGGTGCGCGGGCGAGGTGCTGCCCGCCATGGCGGCAGTGCGCGCCCAGGCCGACTGCCTGGAAGGCATGGTTTCCAAAGAACGCTGGCCCCTGCCGGGCTACACCGATCTGCTGTTTTACGCATAAGCGGCCTGCGCGGCCAAAGCTGCCTTTGGCCGCCGGGTCCAGCGCACAGCCGCACCGTTTTGTCCCCAAGTTTTTAAGGGCGCCGTTTTATCAGGTGGCGCCCTTTCCGTTTTATTCTTCGCGCAAAAAAGTTTCAACGGCGGGTCCGCAATGCGGCCCGCCGTTTTTTTGCAGCGCCCCCTGTCCGAGGACATTCCTCTCAATTTTTGCAAAAAAGGCCGCTTTGTGTCATAAGCGATATGGACTGTGCGTCTTTTCACCTGTATGATAAAGAAAAGACAGCGTCGCCAGCGCGTCAAGGAGGTTGTTTACAGTGAACAAAAGCGATTCCACACAGGCAAGCGTGATCGGGCAAAACGTGTCGGTGCTCCGCAGGTCCCGCGGCCTCTCGCAGGAGGAGCTGGCCGAGCGGGTGGGCTGTGCCCCCATACCCGATTTGCCGGACAGAAAAACAATCTGTATAATGGAAAGGGGTAATGAAAAATGTCAACCAAAGAACGAAAGCACCCAGCGCCGCCGCGTTACGATGAGGCCTTCAAGGCGGGGGCAGTGCGGATGGTCACCGAGCAGGGGCGGCCCAGCCGGGAGGTGGCCGCGGAACTCGGCATCTGCATCGACACGCTGCGCAGCTGGCTGAAAGCGGCGGGCGCACCATCGCCGGGGCAAGCTGACCGCCAAAACCGCGACGCCAGACGCCTGCGCGAACTGGAGACGGAGATTCGAGCACTGCGCAAGAAGCTTGAAGAGAAAGACGGGGTCATTGACATCCTAAAAAAATCCGTCGGCATACTTTCCAAACCATAGAGGACAAGTACCGGTACATCCGTACGGCCCGCGCGGGGGCCTCTGTGGAACTTGTATGCCGACTGCTGGAGGTCTCCCGCAGCGGGTACTACGAATGGCTGGGCCGCAAACCCTCTTTGCGCCGGCAGAAGGATCAGGAACTGAAACGCCGGCTGCTGAGCCTGCACCAGCGTTATCCCGCCCTTGGGCTGGACAGCCTGTATCACCTGATCCGCCCGCAGCTTTCCTGCTCGCGCAAGCGCATCCACCGCCTGATGAACGAGATGAACATCTCCTCCACGCGCAGGCGTGCCTACAAAGCCACGACCAACTCAAGACACGCGCACCCCATCGCGCCCAATCTCCTTGCGCGCCGCTTCTCCTTTGACAAGCCAGACACCGCATGGGTCGGCGATATTACCTATATCCCCACCGGCGAGGGCTGGCTCTACTGCGCTGTTGTGAAAGACCTTTGCACAAAGCAGATCGTCGGCTACGCCTTCTCCGACCGCATCGACACAAATCTCACTCTCGCCGCCCTCGGCATGGCCGTCCGGCGCCGCAAGCCTCTGCCCGGCCTCATCTTCCACTCCGACCGCGGCGTCCAATACGCCGCCTACGCTTACCGTCAGCGTCTCGCCAGCCTCGGCATCCGGCAAAGCATGTCCCGCAAGGGCGATCCCTATGACAACGCCGTGGCCGAAAACTTCTTCAGCTGCCTCAAGTGCGAGTGCGTCCATCTGCGCCATTTCGCCTCAAGGGCACAAGCCATGGCAGACGTCTTCGCTTATATCGAGACCTTTTACAACCCAGTGCGCCCGCATTCCTCTATTGGCTGGCGTCCTCCGGATGCCTTTGCGCGTGCCTTGTCTGAGCATCCCGCCGCCTGAGTGTGATACGACAAGATATCCTGCGTTTCTTTCTGTTTTTTCTTCATTTTTACTGTCCACGAAACCGGGAAGGGCACACCCGCTTATTCACCTTGGTATACTGCGCATGCAGCGTTTTTAAATCTTTTAAAATGTTAAATTCCTTTTTCTGTTTGGCCTGCTCGATTCCATCTAACAGGGCGGTTATACTGCTCTGCGGTGTGCGTTTCACGCGCTACTCCTTTCCGGCACGAAAAAACAGGCCCCAAGAAGGGCCTGTACGCCGTTTTGTGTTGATATATGGCTTGGATATATCCTCGTTCCTTTAAAAGCTCTTGAAAGCATTTGCGCCGGGCTTAAAAGCATATATGACATTGTGCTGGGATGCAGCGTCCGTTTTTCACCGGGCGCGCTTCGCCATCCGGCCTTTTCAGCCCGGATTTTCGCTGCTATGCCCGCCGGGCAATCCACAGGGGACGCATCAACTCTGTTTCATGCCTGGTTTTCTTGTCGCTTTAAAGGCTTTTAAAATCCTGCTTAAAAACAGGCTTTCTACAAGTTTTTACACAGATTTCAACTTTTCTGCATTTCCCGGTGTGCTGCGCCGCACGCAGCGGGGAAACGGGCAGACAGGGCAGCCGCTCTCATGCATAGCCCACACGCAACGCCCGCACAGTTCCGGCGGCTCCTTCAGCTTCGCGCCGGAGATCTTTCGCGCCAGCTCCCGCCGCGGGTCCTGCCTCCGCTTCATGGTCCGCCGCCCTCCGTCACGGGGATAACGCCGAACCGCACCCGCCGGGCTGCCCCGCCCAGCTCCGCCGTCACATAGGCCCGGCGCTGCCGTCGCTCCATCCGCACCGGGCAGCCTGCAAACGCCGCCAGCGGCCCGCCCAGCACATGCCATGTGCCGTCCGCACGAAACAGCACCCGGCTGGGTTCCAGCGTTTCCTCGCTGTCCAGCCGCCACCGCAGCGCCTCCTGCGTGTCCAGCGCCTGCGGCTCTCCACAGTGGAGCCCAAGCCAGCGGATGACGCCGGGGACAGGGGAAACAACATGGAAAAGCGCCGCCGTGTATTCCGCACCCACAAACACATATCCCGGCAGCAGCAGCCGCTCCTCGGTCTGCCACTGGCCCCGCCGCCGGATCTCCATCCGCTGGGCCGGAGCGCGGGCCTGTACACCTTTGCGCCGGAGCGCCGTGCATACGTCCCGCTCGCTTCCGGTCATGACCTGAAGGACGTACCATTTCATCCGCGCTGCGCCCCTTTCTGCCGGCGCTCCAGCGCCGCCACGAGCTGGCGGTACAGCTCCGGATGTTCCGTGCCGAGGGCTGAGAAGAACTCCGCCTTCAGCTCGCCCATGGCAGCCTGCGTGTCATCCTTGCTCTGAATATCCAGTCTGCGGGCGTACGCCACGGCCTTTGTCTGCGCGTTCATCTCCCGCAGCAGCTTATCCAGCGCGATATCGTTCCACTCTTCGTCCGGCTTCGACAGGATGGCGTCCAGAATCTTCTGGCCCGCCACTCGGTTGATCACCTCGGAAAAATCCAGCTCCGGATACTTCGCCGCTTCCCGCACCATGGCGTTCATCCGCTCGTTTGTCACACGGATATCCTCCAGCGAGGCCAGCAGCTTTCTGCTGTAGGTGCTGATTGCCTGCAGGCTCAGTGTGACGTCTAGGCTCGCCAGATACTTCTGAATATCCGCGAGCGTGCAGGTGTTCGTCGCTTTCACCATCTCATCCACGACGTCGCGGACCTCGGGCGGCAGCTGTGATATGGTGCTGCGGCTCCTGTTTTTTCCGCGCATCCTCAAGCCCTCCTACATATCCACCAGCGGATCTTTCTTCACGCAGCGCTGCAGCTGGATGCCGCGCGGCGTCAGCTTGACCTCCAGTTCCTCCAGCTCTGCGTCCGAAACGCTGGACGGAGCCTTGTCCTCGATGCATCGCACTTGCAGGTATCCGCTGTCCGCCAGGTAGTTGATGCTGCTGCACAGCGCCATCCGGTCCATGCCGCCCGCCAGCGCCAGCAGCAGGCTCTTCAGCTTTAAAAATTTGAAATCGCAGCCCGCGATGGCCAGTGTGCGCATCACAGTTCCGTTATTGGCCGCAAGCTCTCCGGCCTGCATTTTTCGGCGCAGTTCATTTTCGTCCATCTCAGTTGCCTCCCTGCTTCATCATGAACTCCATCAGACGGTCCAGCTTGTTTTCCAGCTTCAGCTGGCTCTGCAGGAATTCTTCCCGTCGGATGCCGTTTTCCTTGATGTCCTTGACATCGGCGGACATAGCCTGGATCTCCGTACGCATTTCCGTGCGCATTTCCTTCATTTCACGGCGCACCGCTTCCAGGTCCTTCTGGTGGTCGGTGCGCGGGGTATAGTTCTCGCGCACTTCTTTGATGTCCGCCCGGTTTTCATCCAGCTGCCGAAACACTGATCGGCCAAACAAAAAGCCCACCAAACCTACCACCGTTGTTACGATGACCGTCAGCAGCCACCAGGTCCCGGCGTCGAACGTCATTGCGGTTTCCTCCGTAAATACAAAAAGATAAGGCACGATGCCCTCGTTGTGAGTTCATCATACCTTATCTTTTATAGACTGTTCCACTCAGATTTTACAACAAAACAGTCACACATCGAACAGCGTACACTGCCCATCCAGCGGGGCGCGTCGCATCTGTTCTGTTTTTTCGCGCACGATTCCGCGCACATATCCCTCGCTCAAATTCCACTTTTTGCACAGCGCATAGACGTTTGAGCCGTTGTACTCATCACGAATCAGTCTGTCACGGATAGGAATAAGGAGCTTATCCGCCTGCGGGATATATACCCGGCCGGTGCCGCCGTACACATCTACGAGCCGCCGGAATGCATCCATGCCGATGGTTTCCGCGAGATCTCGTGCTTCGCCCTGCAGATCTTCCAGCTCCAACTCGTTCAGCAGCTCATTCCTCATTTCCCGGCCGCCTCCTGCTTCCGGCGGTATTGGTCGCTGTGCAGATACTCCCGCTCCTTGCGCTCGGTCAGACTTTTCAACCCCTCAATCAATGCATTGCCCTGTGCGAATGTGAGGAATCGAAACGGCTGCGTAGGGAATGCCGTCACGCCGAACTGCCTGCTGATCAGCCCGCACAGCCTGTCCCTCAGCTGCACGCCCTCCGGCGCTGGGTCGAACTTCTCAAGCTGGAACATTAAGTACCAGACCTTTTTCTGCTGCCCCTCGCTCAGCCCGCCCGGCAGCGCCTCGTACTTCCGTGCCTGCTTTTTCTGCGGTACGGCCGCCGGGGCGCTGCGCCGCCGCAGCTCCGCCAGCACCGCCTGCGCTTCGGCCGGGGTCAATGCAGTGATACTTTCTTTGCCGGTCAGTCCCTGTACCAGCGCGTGCAGCGCATCCTCATGCCCGTTGCCGCGCTCCACCATCCCCAGTTTTGCACCCAGGGCATAGATGCTTTTTACCGTTCCCTTGCTTACATCCAGCGCGCCCATCCCGGCCGCCTCCTTCCTTGTTACTCCTCCGGCACGGCGTCGCCCGTGTCGTAGAAAAATTCATCCGTGGTTTTCAGGTACGCGCCCACAGCCGCCAGAACTTCCTCCGGCTGCTGCTTCAGCGCCTCTTTGTCCAGCTTCTGCTCTGTTTTTACAAGCTCCCTGCGCCCCATGGCTAGCAGCGTGGCGATGGCCTGCGGCACCTTCGCATTCGCCAAAATCAGCCGCGTGGACTGCCGGAAGCCTACACGCCCAAACGTCAGCTGTCGGCTTTTCCCGGCCATATCTTCCCGGTGCGCCTCCACATACTCCTGAACGTCCGTTTCCAGCTGTTTGACACGCTTCTGCAGCGGCTCCGCGCTTTTGGTATATTCAGCTTTCACGGCGTCGATGCGCCGCGACATATCCACGCCCATCTCCGTCAGCGCGTGCTCGTACTCATGAATGCTGCGCAGCGCGTCGTTCACTTCTGCCCAGTCCTTCAGCACAGGCTCCCGGTGCAGCTTTTTCCTTGCCATATGTATCCACATCCTTTCTCAAAATTCCGCCCTCTGCATTTTCCGGGCTTGGGACCGGCGCGCACAACGACGCGGCTGCATTACGGCCGGGGCATAGCCCCGGATAACTTCACGCATGGCGGCCATCTCCCGAATGTACCATCCGGCGCGCCTGCGAATAGTACGGCTCCTTCGGGACCCAGTTCACACCGTACCGCGCATAAAAGGCGTCGTTGCTCATCTGGAACCACTCGATGGCCGTTTGCAGCGGGTCCAGACGGCGCTGCACACGCCCCTCGCCGTCCAGTATGTACAGTGTGCCGCCCACCAGACGGGCGGTGCAGGGCAGATATTTTGTCATGTCTATTTGTTCCATGGTATAGAACACTCCTTTCACAGCTTCATGAGCCTGTTCCACTTCTCTTCCAGTGCCTGCGCTTCCTCAAGGATAGCAGACGCATGGTCAAGCACGTCTGCCGGGATGTCCAGGATAGGCTTGCCTTCGTATGGCGTCAACAGCTCCGCCGCCTGTTGCCGAAGTCGTGCGGACTCCTCATTCAATCGGTCGGCTTCATCCAGCTTCTTTTGCTCACGCTGATATTCCAGGGCATTCAAGGCTCGTTCGATTTCAATATCGTGCCGGAACATGCTGTGCGTACACATCCAGTCGATGAGCCACAGCAACTCCGCCTTCGTGCAGTCCTTCAACGTCATGCCCACACCTCACAACCCTGCCCCCATACCCGATTTGCCGGACAGAAAAACAATCTGTATAATGGAAAGGGGTAATGAAAAATGTCAACCAAAGAACGAAAGCACCCAGCGCCGCCGCGTTACGATGAGGCCTTCAAGGCGGGGGCAGTGCGGATGGTCACCGAGCAGGGGCGGCCCAGCCGGGAGGTGGCCGCGGAACTCGGCATCTGCATCGACACGCTGCGCAGCTGGCTGAAAGCGGCGGGCGCACCATCGCCGGGGCAAGCTGACCGCCAAAACCGCGACGCCAGACGCCTGCGCGAACTGGAGACGGAGATTCGAGCACTGCGCAAGAAGCTTGAAGAGAAAGACGGGGTCATTGACATCCTAAAAAAATCCGTCGGCATACTTTCCAAACCATAGAGGACAAGTACCGGTACATCCGTACGGCCCGCGCGGGGGCCTCTGTGGAACTTGTATGCCGACTGCTGGAGGTCTCCCGCAGCGGGTACTACGAATGGCTGGGCCGCAAACCCTCTTTGCGCCGGCAGAAGGATCAGGAACTGAAACGCCGGCTGCTGAGCCTGCACCAGCGTTATCCCGCCCTTGGGCTGGACAGCCTGTATCACCTGATCCGCCCGCAGCTTTCCTGCTCGCGCAAGCGCATCCACCGCCTGATGAACGAGATGAACATCTCCTCCACGCGCAGGCGTGCCTACAAAGCCACGACCAACTCAAGACACGCGCACCCCATCGCGCCCAATCTCCTTGCGCGCCGCTTCTCCTTTGACAAGCCAGACACCGCATGGGTCGGCGATATTACCTATATCCCCACCGGCGAGGGCTGGCTCTACTGCGCTGTTGTGAAAGACCTTTGCACAAAGCAGATCGTCGGCTACGCCTTCTCCGACCGCATCGACACAAATCTCACTCTCGCCGCCCTCGGCATGGCCGTCCGGCGCCGCAAGCCTCTGCCCGGCCTCATCTTCCACTCCGACCGCGGCGTCCAATACGCCGCCTACGCTTACCGTCAGCGTCTCGCCAGCCTCGGCATCCGGCAAAGCATGTCCCGCAAGGGCGATCCCTATGACAACGCCGTGGCCGAAAACTTCTTCAGCTGCCTCAAGTGCGAGTGCGTCCATCTGCGCCATTTCGCCTCAAGGGCACAAGCCATGGCAGACGTCTTCGCTTATATCGAGACCTTTTACAACCCAGTGCGCCCGCATTCCTCTATTGGCTGGCGTCCTCCGGATGCCTTTGCGCGTGCCTTGTCTGAGCATCCCGCCGCCTGAGTGTGATACGACAAGATATCCTGCGTTTCTTTCTGTTTTTTCTTCATTTTTACTGTCCACGAAACCGGGAAGGGCACACCCCCAAATTCAGCACGCGAATCATGTGGCAGTCGTCGCAGTGCTCGTTCACAAGTTCGTCCGCGTTCTCGCATTCGGTCGGCCAGCGGCAGTATCGGTCACAGAATATCTCCGCCAACTCTCTGGCCTCCCGTTTCCAGCACTCCGCATGCATCACCCGCGCCGATGTCACCGCCTTGCCGCACAGCTTACAGTTTGGCATTCCGTTCTCTCTCCTCTCTGCGTACATAGTAGGCCCATGTTGCCACGGTCCGCACATTGACGCCCATATCCTCCGCAACTTGGTGGACACCTTCTCCGGCCCGCAGTCGCCGCTTCGCTTCATCCTTGAACTCCGGCGTATAGCTGCGCTTCGGCAGGCCCTTCTTACTCGGTTTCGGGCGGCCCGGCTCTGCCATCGGCCCCAGCACGTCCAGAATCTCCTCTCGGCTCGCCAGAAAAAGTTCCATCAAGATGCGTACCTGCCGGGACTTGTCCGCTGCGTCCCGGTACAGGGTGCGGATGTCAGCCTTATCCCGTTCGCCCAGCATTGGCTCCACCTCCTTGCCGCACTCTGCATTTTCCCGGGCTTGTGACCGGCGCGCCCATCGCGCGGCTGCATTACGGCGGGGCCTGCTGGCCCCGTTATTCGGTTTTCTATTTCACCCGATACGGCGGCCCGGCCCTGCGCCTGCGCCGCCGCTGCTCCGCCTGCGCCAGCGTGGACAGCCGCCCGGTCTCATAACCCACGTAAAGCAGCAGGCCCATCAGCGGTAGGATAAGGGCCTCGCCGCCGAATACGCCGGGGCGGGAGCCTTGCACCGTCAGGCATGCCGCCAGCATCAGCCCTGCCACGGCTCCGGCCGCGAACGTCACAACCGTTTTTATCCTGTTAAACATCCCTTTAAACCTCCTGTAACCCGTTTTTAAATCCGTCCCGCGCCAATCGTCGGGTTGATGGTCTGCGCCTGCGCAAACAGGGTGCCGTAATCCATCTCTACGCCGTTCTCACGGCAGCTGTCCGCTGCATTGATATATGCATACACCGCGCCGCGCACAGCGCTCCAGCTCCGGCACATGCCGTACATCAGGTCAAACTCCTTTTCGTGCCCCTCTTTCGCCAGCGCAGGGAACAGAAGCCGCACGTCGTCTTTTGTGATGCTGTTCCGCCAGCATTTTTCAACGTGTACTCTGCGGTTGCGGTGGCGGTCGTATTTCGGGCTCTGCATCTGGCTTTCAATGTCCGGGTTGCCGATCAGCGCCAGCCCCGCGCCCTTCAGCCCTTTGCGCTGGTCGCCGTCGCTCCAGCTTTTCAGCATTTCCATGGTTGTGAACTTCAGGTTCTGCGCTTCGTCAATGATCAGCACTTTGTTCATCCCCAGCAGATGCTCCTTGATGCGGTTTTCGAGGTCCAGATTGCTCCCACCGTCCGGCAGCCCCATTTCCGCGGACAGCGCCCGCAGGAAGCTCCGCAGATTCCCATTTACAGGCGTCGCCTCAAGGTAATAGCTGGAGCTGGGGTACACGCTGTTGTATTCCAGCGCAGCCTTGGTCTTCCCGATACCGGAATCGCCAACCACCGCCACAATGCTGCCGCGCATATGGGCAAGCCGGATGCTGGTGAACACGCGCTCCGAGATGGAGAGCTTCACATATTCCTTCGGCATTGGGATGTCCGCCAGCTTGCTGTCCTGCTCTGTCCGTGCCTCCACGTTGCGGAAATATTCCTCCAGACGCGCCTCCAAAGTATCCACGCGCCCCTTGTATGTCCCCGACAGATAGGCGGATACGACCGCCGCGCCGCTCTTGTAGCCCATTGCAAGGCCCACGGTGCCCATATTGACGCCGGATTCCTTATCGTCCTTGTACTGGTCGATGTAGTGCGCCAACCGTTCCCGAAGCTGTTCGTTTGCCATTGTGATATGTACCCCCTTTACTGGACACCCAGTAGAGGGGGTATTATTATGCGGTACACATATGAGTACAAAAGGAAATGTGTAGAACTGTATCGAGAAGGAAAATGGCCAGAAACGCCGGAAGGTGTTAGCGATAAATCCTTTCGGGATAAAGTGAGACTATGGGTAAGAGCAGAGGATAGCCGCGGTCCAGAAGCACTGAAACACAAAAATTTCAACAGGAACTGGACACCAGAAGAACGGCTGGAACTAGTATCCCAAGTAATGTCCGGAAAATCCTGTGTGTCAGTGGCAATCGAGGCCGGTATTCAAGATAGACTATTGTATCAATGGGTTCAAAACTATAAAACAAAGGGGTATAATGGCCTGGTAGAAATGAAAAAAGGTCGTCCAAGTAAAGGGGTACCCCAAATGAAAAAGGAAGAAGCAAGGCCACTGAATGAATCCGAACGAGAAGAATTGATCCGGCTTCGGGCAGAAAACGAGTATATAAAGGCGGAGAATGAAGTTATAAA
Organism: Oscillospiraceae bacterium; assembly: GCA_022835495.1. NCBI lineage: Bacteria > Bacillati > Bacillota > Clostridia > Eubacteriales > Oscillospiraceae > Oscillospiraceae bacterium. Next base: position 1,159,821 of record BQOK01000001.1, on the reverse strand, counting down.
AAAAGAGATCGCCTTGAGAGAAGAGAGGCACGCAGCGCAACTCAAGGCGAGAAAGCAGCGATCATCAAAGAGCTGCGTGAAAAAGGATACCAATTGAAATATCTGTTGAAATCTATGCAGATGGCACGGTCTACCTATTATTTTGAGTTGAGCAAGGCCGATCAAGTTGCTGTTCGAAACCATTGCTTGGCAGATGAAATCAAAGACATTTTCTCACAGCATAAAGGCCGCTACGGTGTGCGAAGAGTATATCAGGAACTGATAAAGCGCGGCCACAAGGTCAATCATAAGCGGGTACAACGGCTTATGCACACTATGGGGTTGGCAGGAAAGCGCCCAAAGGAAAAGTATCATTCCTACAAGGGCGAGGTCGGCAAGGTTGCTGAGAATATCCTTGACCGGGATTTCAGCACGACAGCTCCTATGCAAAAATGGACTACCGATGTATCTCAGTTCGGTTTTTCGTGGGGGAAGTGTTATCTCTCTCCTATACTCGACATGAACACAAACGAAATCATTTCTTATGATTTATCTCAAAGTGCCAATATGGAACAGATCCAGAGAATGTTGGCCGGCGCCTTTACGAAGTTTCCCTCTGTAGATGGCCTGATCTTTCACTCTGATCAAGGGTGGCAGTACCAGCACGTGTACTTCAGGCAGGCACTTAAAGATCACAAAATCATTCAATCCATGTCAAGGAAGGGCAACTGTTACGACAATTGCATCATGGAGACCTTCTTTGGACGGATGAAAAACGAGATGTTCTACGGGCATGAAAAAGAGTATTCCTCTTTTGAAACATTTGCCAAGGCTGTTGACGGCTACATAAATTACTACAACAACGAAAGAATCCAAGAGAAAACAAAATGGATGCCTCCTACAAAATTCAGAGAGGCATCCATGTGCACCTAATTCAATTTTTTATGTGTCCAGAATTCTGGGTACATATCATTGTGTCATTCCTCCGTTTCTTTGTTTCGCCGCTCCGCCGCGCGCGCCAGGACGAAAACGTCCGCGCCCGCGCCGCTGGCTGCTGCCTGCAGCGGCTCCGTGTTCATATCCTCTGCCCGCACCAGCCGGATCGGCGCTCTGGATTTGGGCGGTGTGTACCCGTCCATGCGCTGCCGCGCCGCCGCCAGCCGGTTTTCCATCAATGCCTGCTGGTCCAGGCCCGGCACGCGCGCAGCCTCCGTGGCTTCTTTGGTGCGTTTGGTGTACTGGCGCACATACCGTGCGGCCTCCGCCACTTCCTCGCCTGTTGCGCCCCATTCCATTGTCAAGCGCTGGTCCAACGGCAGTTCGCAGATAAACCGGTTGCCGTCTGTGTCGTATACATAGCACTTTTCCAGATGGTCCGGGTCGTACCGCACGTACACCTTTTTCTTCTGCCATTCCCACAGGAAGTCCTGTGTGAAATACTCAAGATAGACGCCGCCCACCTTGATTTTGACGCCGCGCTGGCCCACGGTCTGCGGCCGCGTTGTGCGCATCATCATCAGGCGCAGGTCCTCCGGCGTGGCCGGCTTGCGAAGCTCGCCCATCCGCATGGCGTATACATCCTCGCGGATGTATTTCCGGTCCGCTGCCACGGGGCCGCTGTACTGCTGCATGTTGTAGAATCCGCGGATCAGCGTGTCAACAGCCTCGATGAACTCCGCGTCCGTGGGTACATGGCCTTTCTTCAGCACCTTTTTCAGGCATTCGGGCTTTTCCGTCACATTGCCGCCCGTGTACGTCGCCCACAGGCGGCTGAACTGGCCTTTCACGTCCAGGAACTTCCGTTCCACGGGCTTCGCCTGCGCGTTTCGCGGCAGCGCCGTATGGAAGCCGATGCCCAGGTGCTCCATGATGGTGGGTGGGCGGTTGGCCTCAGCCTCCGCGTTCTTTTTGCGGTGCCCCCGTCCGCCCACGTCCCAGGCGCAGAAGTCGCTGCCGTTATCCGTCAGGATGTTTTCCGGGATACCGCGTTCCAGAATGCCGCGCCGCAGCGCCAGCAGCACCGCGTATGCGCTGGGCGTTTCCGTGACGTGCCACCCGGTGAAAATACCGCTGCGCGCGTCGATAAACGCCGTTAAGTACAGTCGGTGCTTGTTCCCGTCCGGGCCAAGCGTCAGCACATCGAAGGTGTGGTTGTCAGCCACCCACCACTCGTTGCTGCTCATGGGATTATAGTCACGCCGCACGAACGGGACGAATTCATCCTTCAGCGCCTTTTCCCCGTAGATGCCCAGGCACAGCACCTGCGGCGGGATATCCTCCAGCGCCCTGCGCCGGAACGTACTGTACGAGGGAAGGGGGAGCATGTCCGGGTCCGTCAGCTGGAAGTGTTCTTCCGTCTGCCGCATCGCCTCGCGGATATCCATGTGCTTGGTTTCCTGCAGCAGTGCGCCCCGGAAAAATGTCCACACAGGCTCCGGCATGCTGCGTTTGCCCTTGCGGCCCTTGCCGCGCCCGTCCACCAGCCCGTCCAGGTCGCCCTCAGCCAGCGCTTTCCGTTTTCGGTACAGCGTGGCGACGCTCAGTTTGCGGTCCGGATATTCAAGCGCCAGGTACGCAAGGAACCGTTTGTCCAGCTCCGCGGCGTTCATACCGCCCCGCTGGCGGTATTTCTCCCACTCCGCCAGCACCCGCTTCCAGAACACGATATCCTCGCGCTCCGCCTCGGTGTATGCGTCGAAGGGCTTCGAAGCCTTTGTCTCTGCTGCTTCCGTCTCCACGGTCAAAGCCAGCGACGCCCGCTGCTGCGCGTAGTATTTTTCCTGTGCGTTGGGTGGGAGGGAGGATATTGCGATTTGGTACTGGGGACGATTATCCTTATTTAGGATGGTAACTGCATCAAGTTTACCAAGAGTGATGCGCTTTCTGATTGCTCTAACCGTGCAATCCATTAAAGACGCTGCTTCGCTTGGTTTTAACATGACATCCACATCCAAAAAAATCACCTACCTTGACCTGCCATCATCAGGCACGGGGCGGTCAGCCCCCGCGCGACAGCCCCGCAGGGCTGTTTCGGCTATTCTTCTGTGTCCGGTATTGTCCGGCAGAACGGGATACCGAACTCGCAGCGCAGAACGTCCACCCGGTCGCGGGATACCAGTATCTCCGTTGTCAGCCCGCAATGGGCCTCCAGATACCTGCGCAGCGGCTCCGCCGCCTGCATCAGCTCTTCGTAGTCGTTCATGCGTCAGCGCTCCTCTTGCTGCGGTCGGCGGCGATGCCGGAAATCATCTGTGCGGCCTCGCTTGCCAGCTTCTCAATTTGAAGCACGTCCGCAATGTCGCGCAAAACTTCCTGATAACACTTCCCCCGGAAGAAATCTGCCGGTGCGCCCGCCGTTTCAAGGTCGCGTATCAGCCGTTCAAACGCCTTGCCCCCGCCATTCAACGGCCCGCAGTGCCAGCACGGCCGCAGCTCCTCGCCGTCGTCCACGGTTATCTCCTCGGGAACTCCGTGTTCATGCATGCCCCTGCGCAGTGCGGCCAGTATCTCCTCATCCGTGGCGTGGGGATCCATCTGCGCCGTGCGGCTGCATTTGTCGGAGCTGCGCTGTGCGGCCTCATCCCGCTCGATCCTTTCAAGAAACTCGCAGACCTGAAGCATTGCGTGCGTCAGAGCGCTGAGTTCTTCGCCGTCTACACACCCCTCGGACGCCTCCGAGAGCAGGTCGAACTGTTTTTTCAGCGCGTCTTTAATGTGGTAAGTCATTATTTTCATCCTTTCTGTTTGGAATTTTCTTGCTGAAATACTTCCTGTTGCTCATTTCCCACTCCGCATGTTATCCTGTTGGTGAGGGCGGCGTTGCAGCGCTGACACCTCAAAAAACAAAAGAAAAGGGGATTTTTATGAAGTTGAATATTGATTGTGTCCGGGACATTCTTCTGTATTGCGACCAGGAAGATAATGCATACATAGAATACCGGTCTCCATGGTCATTTAATGGTCATGAGTATTCTCAGCACGAGATGGTGTATCATGTGGGGCTGTGCAACGACGCAGACTTTTTCCATCGTGCATGCCTCGACAACGTACCCTCATGCGAGGTAGAAGGACTCTCTTTCGAGGGACAAAAGTATCTTGATACCATCCGCTCTGAAAGTGTCTTCGCCAAAGTGAAAGAGGAAGTGAAGAAGAAAGCCGTTCCTGTAACGCTTGAAGTTGTAAAAGGGGTTGCCGTTGCTGTTATTTCATCTGGAATTACAGGAAGCGTTTAGCTATATCACTGCGCCTGTACAAGCAAGACTAAAACTGCGACGCTTCCATATCCCTTTTCGTAGGCTTTAACGCCAAATTCCATAACCCCGCGTTGCAGGCGAAGCTCATCCAGATACAGAACATATCCTCCGTTTTCGTCTTGTTCGATACGTAGATTATGCCTCTGAACAGGCTCGGGTTCTTGGGTACCTGTACCCATTGGACGCTGAACGCGAAGCTTCACTGTAAGGATGCCGTGGTGTCCTTTGCGTGGTTCAAATTGATATCTTACAACGCCGCGAAGAGGTACATCGTTTAGAAACAGTTCGGTTTGATGGGCTGTGCGTTCTTCTTTGAAGAATGGCAGCTCCGAAGTTGCACAATATTTATAGTTCATTGTCGCTCCTTTCCGCCCGCCTCGTGCGGGCTTTTTGTTTGGCCTGCCATCATCAGTGCCGGGCGGCCACTCCCGGCAGACGGCCCCACCGGGCCGTTTCGGCTTCTATATTCCATGCTTTTCGGGGCATGTCAAGACTTGGATATCTTCCAGGGCGACCAACTCGGGAAAGACCGTGTGCGGAACTCCCGCACGGCTGCTTCCGGATCTGTTTTCAGTACAAGGCCGAATACAAGGCCGCTGCTGTCCACATTGCCCACGGCGCAGGTGTGGGATGGGTTCGCCGCCTTGCTGCGAAGGAGTACACAACGCTCTGCGCGTTTTACCACATCGTAAGCAGTCTTAAAATTGCCTTTTAACTCGTTCATCTGGGACCCCTCCTTCACACTGCCTGCTCCAGCGTGGAGCAGAATCGGTTTACTTCCCTCGGCCACAGCAGTTGCACGCCCATCGGTGTGCCCCCATACCCGATTTGCCGGACAGAAAAACAATCTGTATAATGGAAAGGGGTAATGAAAAATGTCAACCAAAGAACGAAAGCACCCAGCGCCGCCGCGTTACGATGAGGCCTTCAAGGCGGGGGCAGTGCGGATGGTCACCGAGCAGGGGCGGCCCAGCCGGGAGGTGGCCGCGGAACTCGGCATCTGCATCGACACGCTGCGCAGCTGGCTGAAAGCGGCGGGCGCACCATCGCCGGGGCAAGCTGACCGCCAAAACCGCGACGCCAGACGCCTGCGCGAACTGGAGACGGAGATTCGAGCACTGCGCAAGAAGCTTGAAGAGAAAGACGGGGTCATTGACATCCTAAAAAAATCCGTCGGCATACTTTCCAAACCATAGAGGACAAGTACCGGTACATCCGTACGGCCCGCGCGGGGGCCTCTGTGGAACTTGTATGCCGACTGCTGGAGGTCTCCCGCAGCGGGTACTACGAATGGCTGGGCCGCAAACCCTCTTTGCGCCGGCAGAAGGATCAGGAACTGAAACGCCGGCTGCTGAGCCTGCACCAGCGTTATCCCGCCCTTGGGCTGGACAGCCTGTATCACCTGATCCGCCCGCAGCTTTCCTGCTCGCGCAAGCGCATCCACCGCCTGATGAACGAGATGAACATCTCCTCCACGCGCAGGCGTGCCTACAAAGCCACGACCAACTCAAGACACGCGCACCCCATCGCGCCCAATCTCCTTGCGCGCCGCTTCTCCTTTGACAAGCCAGACACCGCATGGGTCGGCGATATTACCTATATCCCCACCGGCGAGGGCTGGCTCTACTGCGCTGTTGTGAAAGACCTTTGCACAAAGCAGATCGTCGGCTACGCCTTCTCCGACCGCATCGACACAAATCTCACTCTCGCCGCCCTCGGCATGGCCGTCCGGCGCCGCAAGCCTCTGCCCGGCCTCATCTTCCACTCCGACCGCGGCGTCCAATACGCCGCCTACGCTTACCGTCAGCGTCTCGCCAGCCTCGGCATCCGGCAAAGCATGTCCCGCAAGGGCGATCCCTATGACAACGCCGTGGCCGAAAACTTCTTCAGCTGCCTCAAGTGCGAGTGCGTCCATCTGCGCCATTTCGCCTCAAGGGCACAAGCCATGGCAGACGTCTTCGCTTATATCGAGACCTTTTACAACCCAGTGCGCCCGCATTCCTCTATTGGCTGGCGTCCTCCGGATGCCTTTGCGCGTGCCTTGTCTGAGCATCCCGCCGCCTGAGTGTGATACGACAAGATATCCTGCGTTTCTTTCTGTTTTTTCTTCATTTTTACTGTCCACGAAACCGGGAAGGGCACATACTCCGCGCGGGCCAGACAGCCCTCCACGTCCGTCTGCGGCAGCTTGCCGTGGTATATGGAATAGTAGAACTCCTTGTCCGCTACCATGCGTATCCCTCCCATGTATTACTCCGCGGCCGTCTCCGGCTGCTCATCGGGCGCAGCCCCGGCCGGGACGGCAGAAGGTTCTACCGCAGTCTGCACGGCCAGCAGCAGGTCCTGCTTCTTGGCCGCGCCCGTCACGTCGATGCCATGCGCCGCCGCATAGCTGCGCAGCTCCGTCACCGTCATATCCTCCAGCGCCTTTTCCGGTGCCGGAGCAGGGGCGGGGTTCTGTGCTCCCGCTTCCGGTGCGGCCGTCCCGGCCTCCGGCCGGGAAGCCCCGGCCTCGACAGCCGGGGTGCTCTGCGTTTCCTCATGAAAAGTCAAACCTACTGTCCGCATATTTTACGCCCCCGCTTCCGCTGCGCTGTGCAGGTAGATGCCCGCCAGCTTGTTGGCATACACATCCGCGATGCCCACCGTCCGATATCCGAACATGTGGCGGTCGCCGTCCAGGTCGTCCTCCGGCCCTTTGATTTTGGGCACCGTGTGCTTCTGGAACTGGATCAGGGCCGAGGGGTGGATCACCATGAAGTTGATGTTCTTCGCACCCGTGGCCTTCTTGTAACCGCCCGCCTCTTCGCCGGAGGTTTTTCCATCCAGCATGTCGATGGCCGTATAGAACCGGGTCTGCGGCACCAGCGTCTTTGTGGCAAAGCGCGTCAGGATCTCACGGCTCTTTGTGGTGTCCAGGTCAGCGATCATACCGTCCAGCGTCGGCGTGATGAACAGGTGGCGGTTTTCCGTGGGCACCTCATCCTCATCCATTTTTGTGACAGCCGCACGCAGCGCCGCCAGCACCGACGCGCCGTCCTTCAGATCGGCCGCGGTCGCTTTTGAAATACCGCTTTTTCCCGCATAGGATGCGAAGCGGAAAGAGTCCAGTTCCGGCACCACCTTCGTGCGGATGAACTCGCCGGCCAGGCGGGAAAAGGCCACTTTCGCGGTCTCCTGTTCGTCCAGTGCGTCCACATAGAACTTGCGGCCGCGGTCGTAGTTGCACTTTATGGTCTCGTTGGTCATGGTGACGTCGCCCTTGACGTACCCGTCATTGCGGCTGTAGTCGCCCAGCCCCTGCATGCTCAGCATGGGCACGATCAGCTCATTGGCATTCGCGCCCTGCCGCGCCAGCTCCGCAGCGCCGTCCAGCTTGCTGGTCAGCGACGCCAGCTTGTAGATTTCGTCCAGGATGGGGACGAAGGTTTTTGCCAGTGCAATGTTGTTTGCCATATTGTTTTACCTTGCCTTTCTGTGTAGTGTGTGTGATACGGTCAGTCCACGGGCAGATCCGCAGCCTTGCGCATGACGATCTCGTCGGCGGTATATTTCGCCGCGCCCGGCACAGCAGAGGTCCCGGTGCCGGATGCGGGCGCGGGTTCCGCTGCCGCCGGGCCGAACAGGTATGCGTCGCTTTTCTGTACGGCTGCAACGGCTGCCGCGATGTCCGCATCCTGGTTCTTGCTGGCGCGCAGAGCGTCAAGGTCCAGCGCGCCGCGCGCCAGCTTCGGGTTATGCGCTTTTGCGTCGGACAGGGCCTTGTCGATCTTCGCATCGAACGCAGCGGCCGCCAGCTTTTCATCCCGGTCCTTTTCCGCTGCCTCCGCGCGCTGCTTGTAGTCCGCGATCTGCGCCTTTACCTGCTCCGCATCCAGACCTTCAAATTTGCCGATGGCTTCGTTTGCAGCGTTCAGCTGTTCCTGCAGGCCGTCGGCACGTGCCGAGGCTGCGTCCAGGTCCGCCTTTGGAGCGTACAGCTCGTTGATTTTTGCCTCCAGCTTTTCTTCCAGCTCCCCGGTGTAGGCGTCACCCAGCAGCTCTTTGGCAAATTCCAGTGCCATGTTTCAATCTCCTTCCTTTTGAATACAATATATTTGTGCATAACAAAAGGACCCCCGTGAAGGGGTCCTTCAGCTATCTTTTTAGGGGCGTTTTATGCCCGTTTTTATACCGTTGAAAACGGCCATTATTTCCGTTTCTCCAGCAGCGCCAGTATTTCCTCAATGGATATCGGTTCCGGCTGCGGATGCTTCTTGATGATGGCGTCGATGTCCTCGCCGTCAAATACGGCCCGCAGCTCGGCCATGTATTCTTCCACGCTTCCTTTGTAGTCGCGCAGACTGGTGAAATTCCGGCCGAACCGTTCCCGGTATTCCTTATGCAGAGCATCTGCGTTATGTTCCTCCATATATTGGACTTCATAACTGCTCAAAAATCGTTCGCTGATTATCACCGGTTCCGCACCGTCGGGGCGTTTCTTGCGTCGTATTTCCGATTTGCTCACTTTGCGCGCCTCCTTAGAATAGAGATATATACGCCGCCCACAGCTCCGGCCACGCTGCCTTCACTATCTTCAGTTCCGGGCTGTTCTGTGCCTCCAGTACGAATAACTCCGCAAATATTTCCAGCGCCCGGTTATCCTCTCTGGCTGCCCAGTAGCTCTTCGAGTGTCCGCTTCCCTCAAATAGCTCGCCGCCGCTTAGAGCGGAAAAAATATCTTTCGTTGCGAGCTGTTTAATGGCGGGAGCGATTCTCTGAAACAACTCCATGCGTTCTTTCACGTCCTGCACCGCATTTTCGATAGCCATTCGGAACCTGCGATTCTCATGTGACCGCATGTTCAGCACGTCGGCGCGGTGCGCCGTCTCGTGGAGTGCCACATCGTCAAAGTCCAGTCCATCGAAGCCCTCGGCTTTGGGGTTATACAAAATTGCATCCTCTGTTTCCGAATACGCAACGGCATGATGCAAGCCAGGGTCCATCCGGTACTCCGTGGGGTTGGCACGGTTGTAGTAGTCTAAGTACATCTTAACGCGGTCCGGTGCATCCGTCAACGTGTCGAGGTATTCCAGATGCCTGCGCCGGGCGGTGTCGATGTCCAGTGTGCCGTCCCTGCGCTTCAAGCTGCCCGCAGGCTGCGGCATTTCCAGCGTGCCGTCCGGTTTCAGCGCCCGGCCCAGCCCAGCCGCCCGCAGCCGCTCCGGCGCGGTGCGCAGCCCGGCCGCAGCCGAAAACCGCTTGTATTCCGCATTCAGCTGCCGCAGGAGGATGCGGCTGCTGCGCAGCTCTCCGCTGCCCAGCTTGCCCTCCTCCTGCGCCGCGGCAATACGGTCCTTGCACTGCCGGATGCTGTTCTCCAGCGCCTTCTGCTGCTGTGTGGCTTCGTACTGGGTGTAGTGCCTGCCCTCGTAGGTGACGCCCTTCGCGTTTTCCCGCGCCATCTCCGCCAGCTGTTCCTCCGTCCACTGGGGACTGTCCACGCCCAGCTTGATGGGCCAGGCGATGTGCTTGCAGCTCAGCGTGCCGATGCGCCGCTGCAGGCGGCTGTTCAGCCGCTTGTATTCCTTATCGCTGTACTGCCGCCCCTGATAGGGCTCATGGTCCGGCGCGCTGGCGCTGTGCGCGCTGATCTCCCAACCGTCGCACCCGCCGTCGTCGTGGTGCTTCTCGTTGATGGCCGTGGTCATTTCGCCCATCTTCGCCATAATGGCGCGCTGGGCCATGAACTCCACGGAAAAAGTGCGCCCGTCCGAGCGTTCGATGGTGCGGATGCCCCGCTGCCACAGCCGCAGCGTCGCCCGCCGCACTGCTTCCTCCGGTGTCTTTGCGCCGCTGGAAACCTGGCGGAATACATAGTCCATCGTGCGCCGGTATACATCTTTAATCGGGTACACACGGCCGTCCACATCCGCAGCGGCCAGCTGGCCCAGCACGTTGGCCACCTCCTTGCGCGTTACCTTGACGTAGGCCTCCGCGATATTCCGCAGGCTCTCGTTTTCCTCCAGTGGTGCGGTCTTTTCCGCCGCCCAGCGCATCAGCTGCTCCACTGCATCGTCGGTGAGGTCTGCCTGCCTGCGCAGCGTGTCCGCGATCACATCGTCCGCGCCCGCAAGGCTTTTTGCCAGCAGAAGCTTGTATTCATCACCGGACGATATCTGTCCGGCGGCGGTAATGCACCGGCACAGGTCGCGCAGCAGCTCCTCCGTGACGGGGCCGTAAACAGCGAGGAGCAATTCCCGCAGCCCGTCGATCTCATTCGGCGTCAGTGCCATGGCGTCACCTCAGCCCGGCCTGGGCGGTCAGCTGGACCATCTCCGGCATATATTTCTCCCGGATGGCCGCAAGGTCTTCCGGCGTCTCACTGGGCAGGTCGTATTTTTTTGCCAGCGCCAGCTCAGGCTTCAGCAGGCCGGCCTCCACCATCGAAAGCGTGTCCGCCCAGTCCTTGTCTGCGTCGTACAAAACGCCGTTGCCCCAGCTCACGCTCAGCAGCTGCTCCAGGTCCACCGCCTGGGCGTCGCACAGCCCCAGCGCCTGGCCCCACAGGTCCGTGATGCGCAGCGTCTCCATCAGTGCATCGTACCACATCCGCTGCAGGTCCATGATCGACAGGCTATAGTCGCCCTCGCTGCTGCTGATCTCCTTTGCCGTGCGCTCCACAGCCTCCACGTCCGACAATATACCGCGTTTCAGGCCGATGATATTCTCACACGCCTTTAAATAGCTCTGCTTGCGCCGCTCGAAGCTCTCATCCCGCAGCGTGGGGGAGAAGATGGTCATGCCCACGCTGGCGTCGCCGTCCAGCCCGACGAACACGTCGTCCTTCAGCCGCATCACGCCGCCCTCCGGGCCCGGCGTCATAAGCATATCCGAGCCCGCCACGATCCGGCTGCGTCCCAGCTCGAACTCGCGCCCCAGCTGGTACTCGTTTTTGTAGATGTTGTGGATCAGCTGCACCGCGCCCTCGTATACGCTCACGCCGTCCGGGCTCCCGTCCACGTTATTTGCCATCGGCAGACGGATGTAGGTCATGCCCAGTCCGCCGAAGGGCACGCTGTAGGTGTGCTCCGGGGCCAGCGCCGCATACTGCGGCAGGCTGTCCAGCCGCACCTCATGCCCCAGTGTGCTGCTGTTTTCCGACACATACAGCTTGTACCGGATGGTCAGATACCCGCTGCCATCCACAGTCCGGCGTTCCAGCAGCGTGTAGCAGTCGGAGCCCGCCCGGCTCCGCTCGCTCATCAGCACGTCCGTGATGCCGCGGGGCCCGCGGGCCAGTACGTTGTAGCAATCCCGCCTTACCACATGGTAGGCCAGCCGCCCCGTGCCGTCCGGTGCAGGTTTCAAAAAGCCTTCGCCGCCCACCATGACCCACTGCAGCACGTCCTGCTTTTCGGCGTCGATGAGGCTGCGCTGTCCGTCCAGCCACGCCGTTTTTCCGGTTCCGTTTTCCGTAAAGCTGGAATCGTACTCCGCAAAACAAGCCTTTGTCAGTTTGTTGGTGATGGTGTAGGGGATGCGCTGCGCCGGGTCTTCTTCCTTGCCCTTCACCGCTTCACGCATGAAGAACAGCTCGAACCACTCCCGCACCGCCGCCCGCATAGCCGCTGTGCTGGTGTCCTTCAGCCCCGCCGCCTGCGCCCCTGTGATGGCGGCGTCGTCAAAAAGCGCCCTTACGACTGCGTTCATCCGCCGTCACTCCTTTCGATCCGAATTTCCGGCTGCTTTGCCCGCAGCCCGCGCTCCACGCCGTTGATGTATGCCCGCAGCGTGCGGTTTTCCGCCTCCAGCTCCCGCACACGCTTCTGCGCCGCCGCCAGCGCGTCGCCGTATTCCAGCACCGCCCAGCTGGGCAGGTACTTCTTCAGCAGCCAGTCCTTCAGCTTCATTTGTCACGCTCCTTTGCGCTGCCAGATGCGGCTGCAGGCATACCGCGCCGCGTCGATACCGTGGTCGTTTGCGTCCATCAAAGTCCCCAGCACCGTGCCGTCCGGCGCTACCTCGTACTCCCATTCCAGGAACTCCTGCAGCACACACGGGCATTTTACCGGGTCGATCACAATGGCGTTTAGGCCTTGCAGCCACCGCACGCCCAGCTCACGGCTGCCCGGCCCTTTCCGGGCAGACCAGCACCGCAGGCCGTAACTGCGGTAATCCGCGCAGGCTTTTTCATCTGCAAGATCTGCCAAAATCAATTCACCGGGTGTGACTTTGCTTTTGACAATTCCGGCCGTAACCTTATTCGACATTTTGTTACCGCGCGCCTCGTCGAAGATGTACAGCGTCCGGGTGCTCGCGTGGTAATACGTGCGGATGAACACCCACGGGTCGGGGTAGTACCCCCAGTCCACGCCGCTGATGATGTTGTCGAAGCCTGCGATCTCTTTTGCCGTGATCTTCCGGCTCACGATGTTGTCAAACACTTGTGTTCCGCTGCCCACCATCTCGCCCAGGTACATGTGCCGGTACTTCAGCGGTTTTGTCTTGCGCAGCCAGTCCGCACCGTCCAGGAACTCCTTGCCCAGCCAGTCCGCCGGAGCTTTCAGGTAAGATGAATGATGCACCAGCTTGCCCGGCTGCTGCTCTCGCGCGTACCGGTTGGCCCAGTTCCGGGCGTTGGCGGGTGGGTTGAAGCTGATGAGCGTTAAGGTCGGGTTGCTCCCCGAGCCGCGGAACGCGGACTGCTTCACGCTCAGCACCGCGTTTTCGCCGCGGCGCAGCTGGTCCGCTTCCTCGAACCACAGGCAGCCAATGTATCCGAACTTCGGTTTGATACCCTTAATTTTCATCTCATCGTCCAGGCCGCGGAAATAGATGGTCTGGCCCGTGGGCTTGTAAATGAGGCGCAGCGGGCTCTTTTTCTCCAGAAAATGCTCCGACAGCCCCAGCTTTGCGACGGCCCACAGCATCTGCGCGTATACGCTGTCCTCAAGCGTGTTTCCCATCTGCCGCATCACCAGCGCGTGGCTTTGCGGCCACTTCAGCAGCCACAGCACGATCTCAACACTGCAGAACGAGCTTTTCAGGCTTCCGCGCCCGCCTTCCTCCACCAGTGTATGGGCCCGCTGCTCCCGGACCGCCCGGTGCGAATCATAGAACCCCGGCCCGATCACGTTCTTTAAATCGACCGTCACCGCCGGGCGGCTATATGCTGTCAACGATGTTCACCTCCGCCGCACCGCTGCCGCCCTCTTTCTGCAGCTCCGTCCACAGCCGGATCGCGTCCATATCGCCGGCCTGGCACTTCTTCAGCAGCGCCGCGTGGATCACCGCCGCCTCATCCGTGCTGTATTTTTCCATCAGCTTATCCAGCAGCGCGAGGTAGTCCCGTGCCCCCATACCCGATTTGCCGGACAGAAAAACAATCTGTATAATGGAAAGGGGTAATGAAAAATGTCAACCAAAGAACGAAAGCACCCAGCGCCGCCGCGTTACGATGAGGCCTTCAAGGCGGGGGCAGTGCGGATGGTCACCGAGCAGGGGCGGCCCAGCCGGGAGGTGGCCGCGGAACTCGGCATCTGCATCGACACGCTGCGCAGCTGGCTGAAAGCGGCGGGCGCACCATCGCCGGGGCAAGCTGACCGCCAAAACCGCGACGCCAGACGCCTGCGCGAACTGGAGACGGAGATTCGAGCACTGCGCAAGAAGCTTGAAGAGAAAGACGGGGTCATTGACATCCTAAAAAAATCCGTCGGCATACTTTCCAAACCATAGAGGACAAGTACCGGTACATCCGTACGGCCCGCGCGGGGGCCTCTGTGGAACTTGTATGCCGACTGCTGGAGGTCTCCCGCAGCGGGTACTACGAATGGCTGGGCCGCAAACCCTCTTTGCGCCGGCAGAAGGATCAGGAACTGAAACGCCGGCTGCTGAGCCTGCACCAGCGTTATCCCGCCCTTGGGCTGGACAGCCTGTATCACCTGATCCGCCCGCAGCTTTCCTGCTCGCGCAAGCGCATCCACCGCCTGATGAACGAGATGAACATCTCCTCCACGCGCAGGCGTGCCTACAAAGCCACGACCAACTCAAGACACGCGCACCCCATCGCGCCCAATCTCCTTGCGCGCCGCTTCTCCTTTGACAAGCCAGACACCGCATGGGTCGGCGATATTACCTATATCCCCACCGGCGAGGGCTGGCTCTACTGCGCTGTTGTGAAAGACCTTTGCACAAAGCAGATCGTCGGCTACGCCTTCTCCGACCGCATCGACACAAATCTCACTCTCGCCGCCCTCGGCATGGCCGTCCGGCGCCGCAAGCCTCTGCCCGGCCTCATCTTCCACTCCGACCGCGGCGTCCAATACGCCGCCTACGCTTACCGTCAGCGTCTCGCCAGCCTCGGCATCCGGCAAAGCATGTCCCGCAAGGGCGATCCCTATGACAACGCCGTGGCCGAAAACTTCTTCAGCTGCCTCAAGTGCGAGTGCGTCCATCTGCGCCATTTCGCCTCAAGGGCACAAGCCATGGCAGACGTCTTCGCTTATATCGAGACCTTTTACAACCCAGTGCGCCCGCATTCCTCTATTGGCTGGCGTCCTCCGGATGCCTTTGCGCGTGCCTTGTCTGAGCATCCCGCCGCCTGAGTGTGATACGACAAGATATCCTGCGTTTCTTTCTGTTTTTTCTTCATTTTTACTGTCCACGAAACCGGGAAGGGCACAATAAGATTCCCGGTGTCAGGCACGGTCCCGGCGGCGTGATCTGTCTTTATGACAGGCTGGTCTCATTGAAGGCTTCGGATCGGGTCATTCCCATCAACTATCTCTGACATCTGTACTGCCCGCAGGAATTTGTCCTGCGGGCAGTTTTTCACCGCTTGAGCGTGGGGGTTGCTGCAAGCACCCGCATTTAAGGCATACGCCGCCCGACCATACATGCCGGCATTCCTGGCCCGGGGACTGCCTGACGCCCTTCTTCTCACGGTTCCGCGGCCGATTTCTTCTGCGTCTGTCGTTTTTCATATCGTTCCTCCATAACGAATCCGGGGATGCGCGTTCAAGCGTATCCCCGGACAGGTGTTATTTACTTTTTCGCGGCAATATGCTTGCTCGTTCTGCGCTTTTTCAGGTAGAAAAACGCTGTGCAGCCCGCTCCTGCCGCCGCAAGCCCGAGCAGTGAGATCCAGAGTATAAGATCAGCGTCGTCTCCGGTCTTGGGAACATCCACCTTCGTCTTGTCGTTATGGATCTTTACCGTCAGCGTTTCGTTTGCAACAAGCGTGATTTTGACGGGGTCTGCGATCTTGTACCCTTCGCTGGCGCTGTTTTTCAGCTCCGTGACGGTATACTCGCCGATGCGCAGTTTCTCAATGAAGATTTCGCCCTTGGCGTCGGTCGTAAACGTCATATCGTAGCCGTTGGCGCCGGTGATGCGGAACGCAAAGCCCTCTTTCTTTCCGTCGCTGGTGGTCTTAATAATCTTGAGGGAGCCCTTCAGCGCATGGTTGATAAAGCCCTTTCCGGCTTCGTTCTCAACGGTGTAGGTTTTTCCGTCGGTATCGATCTCCACATAGTAGGCTTTCTCGTCCGGAATAAAGCCCTCCGGTGCGGTTTTCTCCCTTACCAGTACGCCGCCGTACTCCAGATTCTTCATCCAGTAAACGCCGGCAGAGGACTCCTCCATGGTGCCGAGCAATACATCATCCTTGTCCAGCGCCTTGTTCCCGTTAACATCACGGTAGACCTCGAATACCGCGCCGCTGAGTTTATTCTCGGGATAGTCTGCGTCATACTTCGTCAGCGTGACGCTGCCGCGGATTAGTTTGTTCGCAATCTTGATCTCAATGACCTGTCCCTGCTCCTTGACCGTTACCGGGAACAGCTCTTCGCTCAGAACGAAGCCCTTGGGCTGCTCGATCTCGCGCACGAGCCAGTTGCCGGCGGGGATCTTTTCGAAGCGGAATCTGCCATCCTCGGCGGATACGGCTGTCAGCAGTGCGGTATCCTTCGTGAATTTCGTTTCGGATGCAGCAAACAGGCCCATGACCGCACCGGAGAGTGGCTTATCGTTTGCATCAACCTTCAGACCCGAAACGGAGCCGTAGATCAGCTTATTCTCAATTACTGCGCCCTCGTTGGCAATCAGCTTGACAAGCTTCTTGTCTTGCCCGGCGTAGTCAAACGACACCGGATACTTCGTATCGCCAAGCTGGTAATGGCTGTCGGTAGATATCTCCTGCAGGTAGAAGCGTCCAAAGGGGAGATCCGTCTTGCACATCGCTTTTCCGTCTTTATTCAAGGACACCATCTCGATCAGGCCGTCCTGCGGGATGCTGCTGCCGTCGGCTGCCACAAGCTTCTCCGCGGCATAAAGGCCGAATGTAACGTGCGTGAGCTCGTCTCTTTGGCCAATGCCGAACAGCGTATCCGTTTCCATGGTCTTTACCAGACTGATCTCAACACGCTGGCGTTCA
Source organism: Oscillospiraceae bacterium (assembly GCA_022835495.1). Taxonomy (NCBI): domain Bacteria; kingdom Bacillati; phylum Bacillota; class Clostridia; order Eubacteriales; family Oscillospiraceae; species Oscillospiraceae bacterium. Next base: position 1,143,174 of record BQOK01000001.1, on the reverse strand, counting down.
TTGTACATATCTGCCCGAAGCTCGGTGACCGTAACCTCCTGTCCGGCATATACCAGCTCAACCGTATGCGGTTCGGTCTGAAGGGCCATGCCGTGCGGAGCTTGCTTCTCAGTGATCACATACTTGCCAAGGTAGAGTGCCTTACTGGCGGCCATGCCGTCCGATTGCGTGGTGACGGTGTCTACAATATCTCCGGCCTTTGCGCGCAAGGTTCCGTCGGGGGTGTAAATATCCTCCGCAGCAGCGATATCAAAAACTGCGCCCGGAAGTCCGGCATTCTCATATACAGGCCGGAAGATGGATCCCTCGTTTACAACGCTGCTGAAGACCTCGCCGGTCTTTTGGATGCGGATGACGCCTTTTTGCGCCATGTTGGACTTTGTAACTGTCACGACAGCCTCTGACCCATCCACGGCAAACGGAACCGGGGCGGTATCCAGCACATAGCCATGGCAGGTTGTCACCTCGATCAGCTCATAGCGGCCGTAGGGCAGCTCGCAGGGGAGCATCAGCGTGCCGTCGTCTGCGGTATAGAATGTGGAGATGGTCACTGGCGCCGGATAATAGACGGTCTGTGAAATCAGTTCGCCGGAGGTCAGGTCTCTGACCTGAAAACCGATGCCTGCTGCCGGAATGATCTTCCCGGTCTCAGCATCGCGTTTTTCCACGCGGATAAAACTGGTGATGGTCTGGTTGTTGAGGATATAGGAGTACAGGTGTTCGTCGGAGCTGATGAATACGGTGAAGTCCGGAACAAAGGCCTGTCCTTCCTGTCCCTCGATTTGGTGTACGGTATAGCGGCCGTAAGGCAGATCCTTGGAAAGCACTACGCCGTTTTCATCCGTCACCAGCAGATCGCGCTCGCTATCTTTGGCTGCGTCATAGCTTCCGGCACCGGAGAGATAAAGCTGGAACATCGCGCCTGCTTCCGGCTGCTCGATAATGCCTGCATTGCCGGAGGGGTTGAACTCCGCCGCCGGTACAGATCCGTTTTCGGGTTCTGGCTCCGCTTCATTCTGACCGGGAATCAGCGTATCGGCTGCTTCCGGCTCAGACTCGGCCGGCGTTTCCGTGTCGGCTTGATCGGGCATTGGGGTTTCTTCCGCTGCCGGTTCGGCTGTGTCCTTTGCATCATCGGAAGCTGCAGTTTCCTGAGCATCCTCCAGTGCGGCGGCGTCCGGGCTAACAAAATATGCGGAGCCTTCCGGCGCAGAGGGGTCCGTTGCTGCGGGGATCTCAGCCTCCGCCTGCGGGGTTGGCGCGTTCTCGGAGGTTTCCAGTTCGGCATCAATATGCTTGATCAGGCGGATGCTGCCTTTGATTACCGTTTCGGTCACGGCGTTAGCCGTTGTATTGTGTTCAACCGTATACTGACCAGGCGCTGCACCAACGGTATGTTCCGTCGTATCGAGGAGGTACCCCTCTGAGGGTTCCATTTCACGGATCGTCCAGTCGGTATCGCAGATATACTCTTTGCTGGTGAACTGACCTTTGGCGTCTGTGTAATACACATCGACAAGCTTCCCACCCTTGTAGATCCCGTATTTAGCGCCTGACAGCGTGGCGTCGCCCTGCGGTGTTCCGGTTTCTGCGTCCGTCTTGGTTACGGTCACGGTAAACTTTTTGAGGATATTGGCAAAGCTGCGCTCTGCAACTCGGTTCCACTGGATAGATACCGACTGGGGATCAGGGATAACGTAACGAATGGCCGTATCGACCTCCTCGATGGTATATGGGCCGCCAATCAGGACATTGCGGAACTTAGCCACGCCGGTGGAGTCCGTTACCGCATACTCATCGACGTTCAGGCCGGAAAGGGATTTGCCGTACAAGCGAAACTTTACGCCCTCAACGAATCCGTCTTCTGAAGTCTTGGTCACCTCCAATGCACCGCGCTTGAGCACGTTGTTGAAGGTCACGGTCGAGGTCTGACCACCGACAATGGTGACCTGCTGTGAAGTCTGGGGCGTATAACGCTCAATGTCCGCTTCTGTTACGGTATAGGTGCCGGCCATGAGTTCAGATACGTCAATCGTACCGTCGCGGCCGGTAGTCACAGTCTTGGTAATGCCGTTGCCGGAGATCGTGAAAGAAATGTTGGCCACAACGCCATCCTCGCTGGTCTTGACCAGGTGCATGGTGCCGAGCGCCTCCATCTCAAGCCGAAGATAGGCGCTGACAGGGTCTGACACGTTTTCGCCGTAGGTGACAACGTCCTGAATGCCGGCGCCTTTGTTGCCGTCCGTCCAGACGACCACACCGCTTCGCACGCCGTTGGTCTTGCTGGCGCTTACGCGGATATCGCCTGCAATCGGCGTATCGGAGGTGATTGTCAGGCGGTTTCCGCTTCGGGAAAAGCTGATTCCGGGTTCCGAGGAGCTGAACGAGAAGTTCGACAGCACTCCATTGGTATCCGTCAGTGTCACGGTATATCGCGTGCCGTCGTATTTGAGTTCATAGCTGCGTGCGCTGCCAATGCTTCGTGCGCAGAAGCTGGGGATCTCTGCGTGACTCTGCACGCTGGCGGCCATGGAATTATAATAGGAGCGGATCTGGCTGCGAAGCGGATGCTCGTCCCGGATATAACTCCAAACCGCGCTCTTCCCATAGCCGGAGGGATACACCTTGTTGAAGCTTGCGTCACGCTCGCCGACAACCGTCTCCCAGACCAGCAGCTGCGTAGCGATTGCATAGCTGAGCGCAGCTGCATCCGAGGCGTTCTGAGAACGCCAGGATGTGGATACATTGCCCTGATAGCCATACTGCATGATCCGGCCAAGCAGGACCTTGATGGTATCCGGGGAAATGGTCGGATTGAGGTGGCTGGGGTAGTTTTCCCAAAATGTCTCATCCTTGTGGGAGAGAGTATCGCCGGCATTTTGCCCGATGCCGGGCTCGATGCAGTACGAGACTTGACCGTTATAGGTGCCGATGCTATGCACCGTTGTGTATTTGCTGTTGAGAAACCGCCAACCGCCCATCAGAGACGTGGCAGAGTGGCCCCACGCCGTCGCAGAGTAGTTGCTGTCACCGTCGCGTGGGAAATCCACCATGTAAGCGTCTACCGTCGTTGCGGCAAACACAGGGGTGCTGATAGACAAAAGCGTCATCATGCACATGAGCAGGGACAAGAATGCCGAAAGGGCTTTCTTGAGCGTTTTACGTTTCATCGTTCCTTTACCTCCTGTTTTTTGCAGCAAAGAAGCGCACCGTTTCCGATGCGCTTCTCGCTGCGTGATGTGGTTTGGCTCAGGTGCAGCCGATATACAGATCGTATCACGCTTCTGTTCTCAGCTGCGCCCAAACGCAGAAATATATGATGCCGTCTGCTGCGTACAGTTCCAGCCACGATTTGATATCCCGCGCCGGATGGATGGATATCTCCGGCGATAATGGGGGTATCCCGGCGTCCCGTTGCGGTAGAGTCATAGGTGAAACCAACTCCAACGCCGCAGTTTCACGCAAATGCAGTTCATTCATGGCCGGCTCTTCGAGTATGGCTGGTTCTGATTCCGGAGGGCTTGACGGCTGTAAGGTGTACTCCGGAGTGCCGCAGTATGGCTCCCGGCTCTCACTTGAGGCTCTCACTTGAGGCTTTCCCCGGGTACTGCCGGGAGGCGGTGGGGTTGTCCGGTACGCGGATACGCACTGAGCATTACGGCAATATGCTCATCCTGCCAGATTGAAATAGCCACGGTCCGCTTCGTCAACGCAGCGGCTGAGTATTTCAAAGAACCGTTCCGGCGTGAGCTCCGTATCCAGCCAGTGGGTAGCGCGATAGGAATAACAGCCGACGTCCTCGTTGATGGCGTGGCTGCCCAGCACGCTGTGCAGGTTCAGTTCGTTGGCAAGCTGCTGTTTTCGTGCGCCATCCGGGTTTCGAATCGCCTTAGCCAGGCAGACGACCAGCAGCGGGTGCAGCGGCGAGAACGAGATCTGCATATAGTAGCCGCGGTGATCCAGCGTCAGCGAAGTTTCGTCCTCCGCCTCCACCTTCATGTGGGACAGGATCATTCTGCGGGCTTTTTGCGCAAGATCCGTTCTTCTGACCTGCTCTGCGCGGGTCAGATCGTAATCAAGCATAGTTGTTCAACCTCCTTGTCATTTTCTGTTCGCTCCGGTCATCTCGGGGTAGCGATGTGTGTGATCGCTCCCCAGATCCGATTGGATTCGTTGTTGATGCCCAGAATCCGTACCGTTACGCGAGAGCCCCTGGGCGGGCGTCCGCGCTTAGGATAGCTGCACAGACAGTCGATGCCGCCGTCCAGTGAGACGAACACGCCGTTCATGTCCACCATACTGACAGTACCTACATAGCGGTTGCCCACAGAATAACGCCGCAGCGCCTTTTCATAGGGATTCTCTCCGGCCTGCTTGATGGAGGCGCTGACCCGGATACGGGTTCGGTCACTGCGTTCGATGCTCAGGATTTTAACCAGAATGCGCTGCCCGGGCTGAAAGCTGTCCTGCGCATCCAGCATGCGCTGGTAGCTCAGCTCACGAAGCGGGATGTAGACCTCCAGGCCGAACAGATCCACGAAGATGCCGGCACGAATGACGGATACGACGCGAGCTTCCGCACAGATACCTTCGTAGAGCAGATTGTTTCCATCCCGGTCTGTACCGAAATAGTACGCGCGGCGCTTAGCGGACATAGCCTCAAGACGACTGCCGACTGCAACGCCCGCCTTGGCGTCGATGCCCTTGATGATGTAATCCACCTCCGCCCCCAGGCGTTTGGTGACCATATAGTGCAGCACATCCTCCGGAAGCCTGCCACGGAAATCCTCCGGCGGCTCCACCGCCTCCTCCGCAGGAATAATAACCTTGATATCGCCATGATAAATGACTGCAAGAGAACGTGAGGGATGGTCAGCGGGGCGTTCGATGCCCTGAATGGTCCCGGTCAGGATCCGTTTGGTCTTTAAGGATTCTACCAGGTCCAGCAAATCGTTGCGGGCTTTGTCCGCTTCCGTTTCCACACTGGGGCGCTCGTCGATGGATACTACCGGCGACGCCGGTCTGGCAGCGGCGCGCCTGCGAGGCTTCTTCTCCGGAGATTCGACGCCGTCGGATGCATCCCCGGGCGGTTCTGCCGCTGTTGTGTCAGACTCACTTTTCTTAGCTCTTGGTTTTCTGGTTCGGCGGGCCGGCGGGCTCTCTTCAGGTTTTTTCTCCTCCAAGTCGGAATCGGTCTGGGACACCGGAGCTTCCGGCGCAGTTAATTCATCGGATCCGGCCGGAAATTCTCCGGGAAGCTCAGTGCCCGATCCGGTCTGGGATACCGGTGCTTCCGGGGTGTTGCGCGCGGCGTCTTCGATCGGCATCCCTTCGGGATTCGCAGATTCGGAATCAGTCTGGCAAATGTCGATGAGATCAGCGTCTCCGGGCGCCCCTTCAGCGCTGAGCACTCTATCCGGCTCAGGTTCAGTTTCAGTCTGATTGCCCCCATACCCGATTTGCCGGACAGAAAAACAATCTGTATAATGGAAAGGGGTAATGAAAAATGTCAACCAAAGAACGAAAGCACCCAGCGCCGCCGCGTTACGATGAGGCCTTCAAGGCGGGGGCAGTGCGGATGGTCACCGAGCAGGGGCGGCCCAGCCGGGAGGTGGCCGCGGAACTCGGCATCTGCATCGACACGCTGCGCAGCTGGCTGAAAGCGGCGGGCGCACCATCGCCGGGGCAAGCTGACCGCCAAAACCGCGACGCCAGACGCCTGCGCGAACTGGAGACGGAGATTCGAGCACTGCGCAAGAAGCTTGAAGAGAAAGACGGGGTCATTGACATCCTAAAAAAATCCGTCGGCATACTTTCCAAACCATAGAGGACAAGTACCGGTACATCCGTACGGCCCGCGCGGGGGCCTCTGTGGAACTTGTATGCCGACTGCTGGAGGTCTCCCGCAGCGGGTACTACGAATGGCTGGGCCGCAAACCCTCTTTGCGCCGGCAGAAGGATCAGGAACTGAAACGCCGGCTGCTGAGCCTGCACCAGCGTTATCCCGCCCTTGGGCTGGACAGCCTGTATCACCTGATCCGCCCGCAGCTTTCCTGCTCGCGCAAGCGCATCCACCGCCTGATGAACGAGATGAACATCTCCTCCACGCGCAGGCGTGCCTACAAAGCCACGACCAACTCAAGACACGCGCACCCCATCGCGCCCAATCTCCTTGCGCGCCGCTTCTCCTTTGACAAGCCAGACACCGCATGGGTCGGCGATATTACCTATATCCCCACCGGCGAGGGCTGGCTCTACTGCGCTGTTGTGAAAGACCTTTGCACAAAGCAGATCGTCGGCTACGCCTTCTCCGACCGCATCGACACAAATCTCACTCTCGCCGCCCTCGGCATGGCCGTCCGGCGCCGCAAGCCTCTGCCCGGCCTCATCTTCCACTCCGACCGCGGCGTCCAATACGCCGCCTACGCTTACCGTCAGCGTCTCGCCAGCCTCGGCATCCGGCAAAGCATGTCCCGCAAGGGCGATCCCTATGACAACGCCGTGGCCGAAAACTTCTTCAGCTGCCTCAAGTGCGAGTGCGTCCATCTGCGCCATTTCGCCTCAAGGGCACAAGCCATGGCAGACGTCTTCGCTTATATCGAGACCTTTTACAACCCAGTGCGCCCGCATTCCTCTATTGGCTGGCGTCCTCCGGATGCCTTTGCGCGTGCCTTGTCTGAGCATCCCGCCGCCTGAGTGTGATACGACAAGATATCCTGCGTTTCTTTCTGTTTTTTCTTCATTTTTACTGTCCACGAAACCGGGAAGGGCACAGATGTAATGCGTGTTCATTGATGTTTTCCTCCGTCGCGGCCGCAAGAATTTCTTCTTCCGGAATCACCGCCGTTTTTTTCGTCGCCATTGTTTGATCCTCCGTTTCTTTTGTTTGAATATAAAAAGAGCGTCCCATTTCTGAGACGCTCATCTACCGGTAATGTGTTTTATTTGTTCAGGATATACGCCGTAAGCAGCCTTCCCGTTATCTCCTCCTGCGATGTTCCTCGTATTCCAAGTGCCTTGAGGTCAATCGGTTCTTCGCGCATAGCGGCAAGGAAGTCTTTCATATCATTGCGGATCGCTTGCGGCAAGTCAAGCGCATCATTTTCTCTCAACAGCATGCTGAGCCGGATCACATCATTTTTGTGCTTCCGAATATTTTTGCTGTCAACCTTTGCGCCGGCTTCCTTTCGCTGGCGAAGATCCAGCCACGCCTTGGCCTTGAATGGGATGAGGTGCATTGCGTCAAGAATCGGTATCCCATCTATTGTGGTTTTCCCCTCGCGTAGGAATTGGTAATACGCATCATCCAGCAAAATCGCCGACAGGCTGGATATTTCATGGTCCAGTGGCAATGGCGTAAGTACCGCATCATCCGAAAGAACGATTGCATTAGCCCGGCGGGAGAACAGCTCTATCATGTAGGGATAATCCCGGCTCTTCGGATTCGTAAATCGGTAAAACTGCGGTTCGCCGGTACTCTTATTCCTGTGTTCGTACCCTGCGTCTCTGATATATGACCAAAATCGTTCTCCGAACTGCGGCGTCAGGCTCTCTACGATCAGCACCATATCAATATCTCGCGTCGCCCGAAAATCCATGCCTTCCTCGCTCATGAGCAGGTCGCATGCTGTTCCGCCGATAATTGTATACTGCTCGCTGTACTCGGAAAACCACCGCTTGAAGCTCTCAAATCCAGTTACCATCTTTGTCACCACACCTTTTCCAGTATTTCTTCAATACATTGCTCTACCCGCTCGTCCGTATCGTCTGCTAAGCTTGCCGCCAGCGACAGTACATCAACTCTGCCTGTCTGACTGATACGGCGCGGATCATAGCGCCAGAGCTGCAGGGCGCATTGCTTTTCAGAATCGATCAATTTCTGTGCCGATCCCTTAATTTTACCGCCAACCATACCCCATGTTTCGACCGCCGGCGGGTTGAGCATGCTCATTTCCGAAAGCGCACTCAGCCCTGCGGGAAACATATCCCGGGTCACAGCGCTCTTTTCGATGAATACGGTTGTCCGGACAGGCTGGATGAGGTAGGGGACGGCTTTTTGATATAGTCCCTTCGTGTCGAGCTCGGTGCAGAGCATTTTCTGCGCTCCGACGGAGCAGGACTTGTTAAGGAGCCCAAGCTCTACCAATTGATTTGCCGCTCTCGTGATCGTCATTGCGGAAAAGGCAAACCGCTCCGCAAAGGGTGTCATCGGCATAGGCTCGTTCCCATTCAGGATATAGGCAAACAGCAGCATCTGCGCAGACGGCTGCAGCTTCTCTGCGCCCGTCACGAGTCCCTCGCTATCGCAGCGCTCTGTAAGCAGAGCCCCGAGAAAGGGAAGATACACCTGCTTTTCCGGCACGACGAACGCCAGCTTCGCATCAATGAAGGAGTTGCGGCGCTGCCGGGATATGGCCGTTAACTCAAAAACGACCTGTCGCCCACTTGCTGCATGCAGCCTCGCCACATGCTTTTTAAGGGTATTGATCGTATCGAGTTCCCCCACAGGATGAACAATAAGGCACGCTACTCCGCCAATGTCCGCTTGTTCAAATGTATATCTATCGTTCAAAAAAAACGGCAAGGCTGCCTGCTGCTTCCACTCTGTCCGTATTACCGGGACGCCCAGTGTTTTTGTGATATAGTCCATCTGCTCACCACCAATTTAACTTTCTTTCGGCATTATAACATCACTAAAGTTAAATGTCAACTTTTTAGTTAAAGCATTGAGTTCAAAACTCGCTCGGCGGTTTTGCGGAGCTGTACAGAGTTCTGCGTTTTGAGGGTATGGACGATGTGTGCGGCCGCTCCTCAGACGCTGCGTGTGGCGAAGTCGTTTCAGTCTGGAGAAAAGGCGCTGCCGCGTGCGGGGGTGTGTAGTCAAGAATGCTGACGGGAGTCAATTCCTTGGCCAGCGGGTGGTCAGCATAATCAAACTTTTTCAGTTTCAGGACATTGTGTCCTCGGATGACCACCAGCAGTTCCTCGTTGGGGATGCGCAGCACCTCGTCCGGAGTCAGCAGCCGTCTGCGCCCCTGGCCCTCCGTCTGACGGTATTGGGGGATGACCTGCGCTACGGCAATGGTCTTGCGCACGGTCATGGTGGAGTTGATCTCCACCGACATATCACCGCTCCGCGCGGAGAAGTACTCGGCGCTGACCTCATCGGTACAGCCCAGCATGAGCTGCACGTCCAGGTTGCCGACGATCTCTGCCCAGAGATTGTTGGGATACCGGTTCTGGAGCTGACCGAGGCTCTGTACGGCCAGCATCACATAGATCGCACGGCTGCGGATAACGCTGAGCGTACGGGCAAAATCCGAACCGTCCGCTGCGCCCCCGAGCTTGCCCACATTGTTGAACTCATCGAAGATGAGGTTGACCGGGACTTTGCAGCGCAGCTCCGGCGTGCTGTCGGCATAGCGCACCAACTTGATGAATAGAAACGAAAAGAACAGCGAGGACAGAAACGCCATCGTTGCGTCCTGATCGCTGAGTATGACGAAGTAGGCGCATTTGCGCTTGCCCGGCGCCGTGAGATCGATATCGCTGCGGCTGATGATGTCCCGCACAGCCTCGTTCTGTAAGACCTGTAACCGGGTGCCGAGTCCAAGGACGATGCCGGAACGCACCGTGTCGCTGGCCTGCGAGAAAAGATTGAACGGCGCACGGGCGGGGTGATCCAGCGGCAGCTTTTCAAAAAGCGCCGTCAGCTGCCGTTCGCTGTTTTGGGTCAGGAGCTGGTAGGCGGCCGCCAGGTTCTTCGTCTCCGGGCTGCGGCTCCTGTCCAGATCGATATAGAGCACCAGCGCTTTGAGCAAATTGGCCTCGCCGTTGTCCCAGAAATGGTCGCCCTTGCCCTCGCTGGTGTTGGAGATGATGACATTGGTCAACACCTGCGCCAGCAGAGTATCGCCGTTCAGGTCTGACATGCAGTTCCATGAGTCGCCGTGCCGGGGGTCTACCAGATTGAATACTTTTACCTCATACCCGTTCTTGCGGAACAACTCGGCGGTATCGTTATAGAGCTCCGCCTTCGGATCCGTAATGACTGCCGACTCTCCGCGCTTGAGTATGGTGAACAGCGCCGGACGGATCACGCCGCGGGATTTTCGGGTACCGGATGCGCCGAATACGGCGATGTGACGGTTCAGTCTGGTGTCTTTAGGTAAGCAGACGACGCTGCCGTTTTTTTCGCCCAAAATGATGCCATCGGCCTGCAGTGGAGGCTTGATCTCCAGAATCTCTTTCAGCTCCTTGTCCTTCATCCATGATGCGGTGCCGTAGGTTCCGTACTTGCTGCGGGTAAATCCGCGTTCATCGTAGTCCTTGGAGCTGAATTTATCGTGGAAACGCACATAGGCCGTGATACCGCCCCCGGTCAGCAGCAGTATACCGATGCTTTTTAGCCCCGGGATGCTGAAGGCGCTGCCCAGACACACGATCGGATTCCAGTCTACGGCGCCGATGGTCGTTTGCCCTGTAAGACCGCCGGAATTCATCCAAAGCTCGTAGTTTATCAGCAATTGGCCAAGCACTCCGCCCAGGTAAAGCAGGGTGATAAGTCCCGGTATGGAGACGGCGATGATGGCTGCTGCTCGTTTTTTATCCAGAATGCATTCCTCCTTTATAGTCCCAGTTCTGCTTCCACTGTGGCAGCGTCGATGGTTTTGAGTGTGATATGCGGGCCAAGGTAGTCTCTTAGAAAAGGCGCTTGATCATCGAAGCAGAGTACCTCGAAGCTCCCTGCGCCGGTCTGCATTGCCTCACGAAAACGGATCAGGCGTGCGATGTCGCCGTCAAGATGCGAGAAAACACAGGTGCCGCCGATACTGGCGTCGTATTCCATGAATCCCCGGTTATATGACCGGACGTCTGGGTCGAACAGCAGTTCAAGCAGTTTTTCTTTCCAGTCTGGGACGGTGAGCAATCTGAGCTGCCGGATGCCGCCGGCATTCATAGGCACAAAATAGATATGCCGATAGATGCCGTCAAACCGAAGTTCCAGTCGCCGGTTTTTATCCGACTCCAGCAGTGTGGTCAGCGCCGTATCATAGGACTCGCCCAGCAGGATTGCGGAGTCGATGCTCTGAACCCCGGCATTCATGCGGGCAAGCTCCGTCAGGCTGTGGAGCGCCTTGAACTCTCCCATGCCGTTCCATTTCATTGCAGCGTTCCGCGTGTTGTAAACGGCGTAACAGCCGCCGGGATAGAAGATTGCGCCGACGATGCGTGTGAACATGGTTTTGTTCTGTTCCGCAGGGGTGATCCTCTTGAAGTCCCGCGCCAGGTAGAAGGCAGGCGCGTCCGGTGTTATCCGAAGGATGGCACGGTATTGCAAGGCGGGGAGCAGATAGGCCCTTGTCTCGACACCGGCGATCAGGTGCATCCCAATCGTCTCGGCAACCCGAAGGTTACGGTCCCGATGCGCCATACCGCCGGGAAATCTATGATTGTAAAACGCGGCCATATAATAGCCGTATGCGTCCGGATGTATCCATTCCAGTATGGGGAGAGCGCCCTTACAGAAACGAATCGCTTTGGCGTTCCCGATGCCGGTCAGCTGCAGCAGCTTTACCCTCATCCGCTCATCGGTATCCGGATTACGAAGCTCCTGTGTTGTGGAAAGTTTACCCACCAGCGCTCTGAGAGTACGCTCGTTTCCCAGTACGCCAAGCGAACGGACAGGGTATTCGCCGGCGAGCCCAAGCACTGTGATAAGCCGATGCACATGACTTCCCGGCCGAACGGTAATCATTGTTTCAAGCCCCGGAATGCAGGAGTTTTCCGACAACATGACTGCTCTCTTTGTCGGAAACCGTCTGCGCAAAAAGCCTGAAAAATATCGGTTTCATCGGTGTTTTCCGGCTGTTAAAAGATATGTCATTGGGGAGGCAGGTTTTTGCCCTGTTTTTACACATGTTTTTGACGCCGCTCCGGCACATTTTCATGGAGCATCACCCCCTCGTCCGGGATCAGGGGCTCCAGCACCAGCCACTGGGGAAAATCCCGTGCCGGGACCACATACACCTCCGTACGCTCCTGCGTGGAGGCCGCGCTGCAGTAGAAATGATCGCAGCACGGCGGCGCGTCATCCGTAAGCACATACATGGCGACGGTATCGGAGACCATATTGATCTCAATATTGTCATGATCCCGGTACCGACGCTCCGGCCTGCCTTTTTCATATACATGACGGAATATCATGATGCTTTCGGGGTATCGAACCGGCGCTTTGCCCTGAAAGAAGTTCCTGAGCGCCGGGTACAGGATGCCCCGAACATAGGAGGCGGAGCCCCTCTCTTTTTTGGGGAGCAGCAGAGGCAGCCGGATGCAGAACCAACCTTCGATGGTAAAGCCCGCTTCTATTGGAACCGACTCTGCTGCAACCGCATCCACATCCTGCAGTGCCCGCGGATTTCCCGTGTAGGCGGGAAGCGCTCTGGTCAGCAGCGTCAATTTTTCACTTTCCTCAGCCAGCTTCAGCGCCATGGCATACGCCAGCTCCATGCTTTTCCCTCCGGTCAGACAGCGGAGATTTTTTATGGTCATGCCGAGCCGTCGATCCTGCGTCTCTATTTTATCCAGCAGATGAATGAACGAGTTTATCGAGTCCATCGGTTGCAGCCTCCTCTGTGTAAAATGTAATGTCCGGTTCTTCCTGCCCGGCAAAGTTGACGGTTGCAAACAGGCAGGGCGCCTTGGGGCGCATCATCTGGGATGCCATGGCGATATTGGGCAGGACAAAGATATATTTCATCTCGTCATCCTGCGGCTGCAGCAGCTTGCTAAGGTGCTGCTCACCGTCATACAGCACGACGATCTCATAGCCGGTGTTTTCCTTCAGAAAAAAGATTTGGGACGGGTAGACCGCAGGATAATGCGCCATGGGATCCACATAGTCGATAAACCGCAGCAGCACCCATACGGCAAGGATCGTCCGCTGATCCGGCTTGCATAGTCCATCCAAAGCCAGATAGTAGCCACCGGCCACATCCGAGATTTGATGCTCCCTTTTCAGATTGCGAAGAATCTTCTCCGCCGTCTCCGGGGTTTTGTCCCGCAGCAGTCGGATCACCTGTGTTTTGGTCAGTGCGCCGTACTGCGACAGCCATTTGATCACATGGCGCTCATCATCAAGCAGCATGTTGTTCACCTCCTTCTGCGTGTGCGTATTCTTTGCAAAATGCGTATTCTACGCTGAATGCGTTTTCTCCCTCTGCCGTTCTTTGAGGATTGCCTCCAGCTCGGCGCGATCCGTGGTGATCATTTCCTTTTCCAGCTTGGAGGCCTTCACTACCACAGGCACTTTGTTGTTGTTGGAGCTGATGAGCGCCTCGCCGCGCTCGAAGCGGGTGATGGCGCGTATCTCCGTGCGGGTGAGCTTCAGCGTTTCCTGTACATACCGGGCCTCGTCCGGCTCCAGGTTCAGAATGATCTTGTTCTTGGAGTTGTTGATGATCGCCCTGCCGTACTTGCCGTCCTCCAGACCGAAGAAATCCGACAGATCCTGCGTTGCGGAAATGGCCGCTCCGCCGAAGCCGCGGATAACCTTGAATATCTCAAGGCAAAACTCTGCGGCCATACGGTTGGAGCTGGCGCCGATCAGCTGCCAGATCTCGTCGATAAAGATGGCTTTGCGTTTGGTGCGGTCAGACTTTATCTGATCCCACACATAATCCAGTGCGATGAACATGCCCACCGGAAGCAGTTTGCCCTTCAGCTCCGACAGGTCAAGGACGATGTACTTATTAGAGAGGTCTACATTGGTCTGTCTGTTGAAGCTTTGGGCACTGCCGGTGACAAAACGGCTGATGATGGCCGCCAGCCGCTGGGTCATGGGATTCTCCTGCAAATGCTTATGCAGATCGCCCAGGATAGGCATCTGCTTCATTTTGGGCGGTACGGAGGACATGTCCGTATAGATGGAGTCGTTATCATGGGTGATGCCGAAATCCGCATATGTGCGAATTAGTGCTTCATCCAGCATCTGCTCCTCCTCGTTGCTCATATCGGGGATCAGCAGGCCGAAGAAGGTCATGAGCTGCTGAATTTTTCGAGCCAGCATGGAGCCCATCTCCACATAATCGATCTCGTCAATCAGCTCCATCTCCGGCGACATGGTATGCCGTATCTCCATTACATTGATGCAGTGGGGAGATCCCGGTGCGATCTTGATAAACTCGCCGCCGATCTTATTGCAGGCTCTACGGAATTCGTGTCCCTTGATGGGCGCCAGAATGTAGCACTGAATGCCGCGCATCCGCATCCGAAGCGCCAGCAGCTGCATGGTGAAGGTCTTGCCTGCGCCCGATGTGCCCAGCAGGTTCAGGTTGGCATTTTTATTGATCTTTGTGTTGAACAGATCCACGATGCATAGGGAGTTGTTGTATCGGTTGATGCCCAACAGCACGCCATTGTCGTCCGACAGCTCAAAGCTGGTGAAGATATAGCTGGATGCGGCGCCGCTGGTCAGCACATTGCGCTGCGCCTTTTTCTCCAGCTTGGGCGAGATTTTCAGGAACGGCATCACCGACTGCAGTGCAGCCTCCTGCTGAAAGCTGCACTCGCTGGTGTACATATCCATGGACTTGAGCATATCCACCATCTGCTGCTTGCGCCAAAGCAATTCCTCGTAGGTTTTGGCCGATACGGTGATGAAAACGCTCATGTAAAAGAGGTCCTCGTTGTAGTTAGCGATGCCATTCTTGATAAAATAGCCCGCCTGTATGGAATTGGTCAGCTCCTCATAATCGGTGCTGGTATCCTGCATGCTCTTGAGCTTGGTGCGGTTGAGCCTGATCCGCTGGGCGACCTTATCTATGGTGCGGCTGCGGTTCTCACGGCGGAGGTGGACGTCGATATCCACGCCCTCTCCGGCGTTGATGAGCGAGGACATCCAGCCGGCCCGGACGCGGCTTGGATACCCGCCTGCCTTGATGTAGAGGAAGGAATAGTACAGCCCGTCCATAACGACATAATTATAATGGCTCAGGTCGATGCCGCGGGACGCCAGAAAGTTGGCCATGCGGATCGGCGGCACCGGGTCCATGCCGATGATTTTCTTCTTTGCCGCCATGGTGTCCACCACGATGCGATCTACACGGGAGGAAAACGGCTCGTCCGTGCAGGAGCGCCGGTTGTAAAACATGTATAGGATTTCGGCAGTCGCTTCATCCGGGTCTTTGGACTGGATGATGCTGTTGCCGCATTGCATGAAATACGCCCGCGCTGTCTGTTCGGCGGTCTGGAGCATGCCGTAGATCTTTGCATAGTCATCGCTTTCGTTGCGCCCTACCGCCTCGTACTGGAAAATCAGAAAGAAGCGCCTCGTCAGCGCTTCCCGATTTCCCACATCCTTGATGAGTCCGATGTAATCTTCGCCAAGTTCCTTACATTGCGGATTCTCCTCGTGTTCCAATTCCTCGCAGATCATGGATATGTGCTTATCTGAGTCTGCGCGGCGTGTAATGGACTTGAACTGCAGCCGCATGGGGGATATCTTCAGCCAGCTGGCAAAGCTGGAGATGATGTTGAACTGCTCCTCATCGGATCGCAGCGTGAAATTGATTGGCTCGATCTCAAGGATTTTTATGTAGCGGTCGTCCGTCGTTTCAATGATTCCGTTTTTCAGGTCGCGGATGGGCAAATAATCCTGTACAAACTCAAGCTTTTCTTTTCTGCGGTTTCTTTTTCCTTTTGCTCTGGCCATAGCGATATCCGATCCTCCTGAAGTGTAATTTCCTGCGGTGTGTCCAGAAATGGATGATATGGCCGATGTACTGAAACAGCGACCCGCCATCCACGCCCATTGCAGATACCACCGCCAGCGGCAGCAGCGTGACCGTCATGACCACGATGCGGATGGTGCCGGGCATGGGGATCAGGATCAGCTCCGGATAGCCCAAAGCCAGCACCAGAATCACCGTTTCAATTGCGTTCCGGGTGTCGATCATCCCTCCCAGCAGTTTGCCGCTGTCCGTATAGTTTGCGGGGATTGCGTACACGTTGTTGTATTCTCTTTCGTCCAAGTTTTTCACCTGCCTAATCTGTAAATTGTTGCGGTTGTGGTATACCGTCCCATCCGCAGCGCCTGCTGATGGTCCGGCACATAGATATCCACGCGATGGATATTGTTCTCTATGCCTGAGCCGCCCCGATCTTCCACGGTGTACATGGTACCGTTTATCATGATTTGCGTGCCGAAGGGATAATGGCTGGACATAGCGACCATACCGACCGCTGCCTGCTTGCCGCTGGCGGTAAGCCCCTGCGCATTGCTGCCACAGCACTTTGCGCAGGCGCAGTAATGCGTCACCTCTACCTCCAGCGTATAAAGCGCCTCGCCGTTCGGGGAATTTACCACCGGCGCATCGTAATCCACGATGCTGAGGCGGCGATAGGAAAGCCTTCCTTCATAGCTTGGCGTATTCAGGATAACGCCGATGCCGCCGGAGGAATGCACCCACATACGAGTCCCTTCCGCATCATATCCGGCAAAAATAAGCACATGGCCCCAGCCGTCATCATCCGCAAGGAATCCCAGATCACCCGGCAGCAGCTCCGCTGCGGAGATGCCGTAGGTATTCGGGTACTGTCCGTTGCAGCCGGCGCCGATCTCAACGCCTACTGCCGTATTGAATACCCATGTGGTGAATCCGCTGCAATCAAGACCAAAGGGCCGAATCGTGCCGGTCGTCGGAGAACCGGCTGACGTCACCAGCCGCGGCGTGTTCCAAGCATCGTTCCAGCCGGGTGCCGACTTGCCGCCCCAGAAATATGGGACCTTGCCCACCAGCGACAATGCCGTTGTGAGGATATGCTTCCGCATGGGGCTGCAGCTCTGCGCGTTGACAAAGGCGATCAGCTCCGCATCGGTCAAGGGAACCATCTGCCCGTTGCCTAATGTCCCATACAGCGTCATTTTCAAGGCGTTGGCCATCTTCTGAATGGCCTCGCCATAGGTTATCTTGAATTGGTCATAAGTGGCAGAGGGATCGATCCCGAAGGCTCGGATGATGACGCTGTTATCAAATGGCTGTATGGTGCATTCCACATACTTTACGACCTCCGTTTCCGGAGTGAGCGTCTCGTTGCCGTCCTGCTCATAATAGGTTTCGCTTCGTGTGCCGGTGATTCTGCCTCCGCTGTATATGGGAACGGAAACTACCACAGGCGTATAGGCTGCCACATTGACCGGCTCCGATGTTGTTATCGTTTCGTCCGGCTCATAGTAGGTGCGCCGGGCTGTGGTATAACGGTACTGCGGAACGCCATTGATGGTTCCCGTCTGCGTCTTCGATGTGACAACCGTCACGGTAACGGGTCTGTATGTAGCGTAGGTAAAGGGGACGATTTGCTCCGATTCCTTCTCCACGAAAGCTACCGGAAACATACTGTCGGCAACGCTGCGAAGCTTTGCCAGCATATCCTCCTTGCCGGTATTGCGTTGTTGAAGCGATGCGGAGTAGGCCGCAAGGATATAGCTTACATCGTACCCGGCGGAACCCTGTGCATAATTGATAAGTGCATCCATAGACAGATCGTAGTCGTATCCGCCGTCCTCAATGATCTGCTCGACTTTTGCGAGGGCTGCGTCATACCCTTCCTCCACAACTGCGGAAATATCTGCGGCAAGGTGGTTATAGGATTCCAGCAGCGTTGTGGGGTTTTCCATGTCCACCATCGACCCATCCAGCCCAAACACGCTGTTTGTGACAACGCTGGGCAGTGAAACAATCAAGACGATAATGACAAGGAAAAACAGACAGATGCAGACAAGTATCTTAAACAGTGTATGACGCATGGCCCATGCCGCCGATAAAATTGCGCCCCACGGTCCGCCCGCAGCGGTTCCTGCGGCTATCTCGGCAACCGCCTTGCCGCCCTCCACACCTGCCTGCACCGTCGCAGCTGCTGCATTGGCGCCGGCTTCAGCGCCTTTCACGGCGGCTTGCTTCGCCGTCTCTATTCCTGCTTCCTTTGCGGCTTTGGCCATCTGCTTGGCAGCTTCGCCGTAATTATCGCTGCCGTCGCCTATCTGCCGTTTATCCGGCTCAGCCATTTTCTTTTACACCTCCCCGGTGAGTATCCGAAGCCGCGCGTGGCGGCTGGTTTCTTCATTCGCAGTCAGGCAAAACAGCCGGAGGGATATCATCCGCTCCGGCTGTTGCCCGCTGCATTTATTTCCTGCGTTTCGGCGCCTTTATGCCGCTGTCCGGACGCTTTTCCGGCTCCTTAAAGCGGCTGGGCATGTTCTTGTATCGAACCGACTCCACGGACACCGTGCGGACGTTTTCACCGTCGTAGACGGGCTTTCCGTCCTCGAACACCGGCTTGCGTTCCACGGCGGGGTCTCCATGAATGGCGATCCACTGCTGCCCTCTGACGTCCTCATACACCTGATAATCCCCGCGCGGTGCGGCGAATCTGGCGGTGTCGTAAAAGGCCGTCCCGGAGCCATCGGCATGGCGAACCTCGAAGTGCCCGTCCTCCCGATGCGTGCCGTCCACATGTGCCACCTGCTGCTCAAAGCCGGGCATAAAGTTGCGGAAGGCCGCCTGATTATATGTGTCTGCGGCCTCTCCCTGCTCAAAAGCAGGCGCCTCCGCGTGCTGCTGCATAGCGTACCAGTCTACGCCGTTTGCCGCCTGCATGACAGTGTGCGGTGCTTCGGGCTCGTTGTAATACGCGCTGTTGTACCACAGGCTGTTTCCGCTCTCACTGCCGGCTTCCATGATGCCGTCGCCCGTGTTGCGAAGGACTGTACCTTCAGCAGCGCCGGGGAAGGCTGCTGCAACCTGTTCGGATTCGGCGGGGCTGCCGGTAAACCCGGGCGCATCGTAGAAGGCGTTTCGGCCCTCACCGCTGGCCATCTGATACCAGGTGCTGCCGTCAGTGGCAGTTACAACGGAGTGCGGAGCGGCGGGTTTTTCAAACTGCGCCGTATTGAACATCTCCACACTGCTGACTTTTCCGTCTGTGCCGGTTGCCGTCGTGCTGATATGTCCGCCGCTGATCTGGGTTCCCTTGAGTGTATGGCCCGCAAGCTGAGGCATATAGTTGCCAAGGCTGCGGTCGGCGATATCGCCGGCAATAGTGCCGGCGGCTTCTGCGGGACGCGCTGCTACGGAGGCGATGGATTCTCCCATAAGCATTGCACCGTTTCTGGCAGCGACACCGCCAAAAACGCGCCCGACAAAGCCGACGCCGCCGCCCATGCCCATGCGCGTGCCGCCATCAACGACGGCGTCACGGACATAGCTGTTACCCTTGAATCTGCTGGCAAAGCCGGATGCAAAGCCGCTGGCCGCGGCCCCGGTTCCGGTTGCAGTCGAACCGCCCCTGCCGAACACGCTGCCTGCGCTCTTTGCGCTGTGTCCCACGCCGCTGATCACCCTTGCGGCCATCAGCAGCTCCATGCCCATACTGGAACCGGTCTGCGCCACATTAAGTCCCATGGCGGCCATATAGCTGTCGAATTTCTGTGCGGTCTTTAGGAATGCCAGTGCGCAGAACAGCCATAGAAAGATAGATCCCTGCCCTGTACTCAGCGCGCCGCCATTTCCGATATACTGGCCTGCCGAGGAGTTAAAGCCCCGGATAAACCACACGTTCATGACCAGCAGGAGAAGCTGCGAGCCTACCATCCTGCACCAGCTTTTAAAGACCTGATTAGTCGCCTTGGAGCCGCCCATGCAGAATGCCAGCGGGGAGGTATAGCACAGCACACCGACCACGATATACCGTTCGACCGCCTCCAGCAGCAGCTTGAAGTAATTCCATCCGAGTGCGATCAGCAGGATCAGAACCAGTATAGGCCCGACAACCGTCACGGTTGAAACGATTGTCAGCAGTCCGTTGCTCAGTACCTGCTCCACACCGGCAAAGGTGAATTCCTCCGCCGTCATGCTTACATCCATCAGTGCCGTATACGGCGCTCTGGCAATGTCGAGCGCCAGCATGAAAATTGGTTTTGCGTATCCGATCAGCAGCGCGAAAATCGCGCCACGCACAACTAATTGCCATGGGTTTTCGGCTTCGGTAATGGGTCCTCCGAACGCCCGGAACAGCTGCCAGACCACAATAAGAAAAAGGACTGCCCAGGCTGTGTACTGCATGACGTCAAAGGCCTTGGTGATGAAGGGGAAATACTCCTCCATGGTCACCATGTCTGTTCCCAACGCATTGAGAAAGAGACCGGAAACCGCGTCCATGATCTGCGAGGCAATACTGGAGATCCATGTCACGATCCCTTCAAAAATCCAGTCTAAGATAGTCGTTCACCTCCTGTCTGATCCCGAACTGTTGTACATCACCCTGTGTATTGCCCGCCGGCAATCAACGGCTGCAGGTATGCTACGATAAAGCCGAGTGTGTTAAGAATAATCCAGGTCACAACGACTCGTTTGAGCCAGCTGGTGGCCTCGTCCACCGCACGCTGGTTCCGGCTGACCATCCGCACCAACAACGCAATGGCTGCCACGGTCACGGCGACAATGGTACTGATCCCGACCAGCTGTCCGTAGATATCCCGCATGATCGTGGAAAAGCGATCCCAGATCGTTTCAGCCATTACGGGCTGGACGGAGAGGATCATTGCCGACGCGGCACCCACTAACGACCAGTAGGTATTTCTGAGCCGATGCTTACCTGATACAAGTTGCTTTGACATGCTTTTACCTCCTGTTTTTCAATTCGGCACATAAAAAGGCACCGCTCTCGGAGGCTGAAATGCCTCGCAGAAACGGTGCCTTTATGGTGTGCTCCTACTATCGGACGCTAACAGTATAGCATGTTTGCATTTACATGTCATCGGCGCGAACCGTGCCATTTTCTCCGCCTTTTTCTGTGCCATCCACTATGCCAAAAGGGAAGTGGCGTTTACTCTGTTGCGGAGAAACCGGCGACTTTACAACCGGTAAGGCAGTCAGCGTCGTGAATTATGAAGCTGCTACAGCAAATGGATACCTCTTTCCAGATTTCTGAGTGCATCCATCACTGTGTTAAAAGAAGGAACATCACCATAGAGCATATCCTTCATTGCTTCGTAATCCGCAGCCAGCGCTGAAAAGCGATACTCCGGGGGAACCAGCTTCAAGGTGCCCGGGACAGCCTCCTGATACTTTGCCCAAGATCTCGGATAGAACTTCATTTTGAAGTCTACTACCGTTTTCAGCAGGTCCACCCGCGCAAAAGCGGCCTCTTTCAAAGGCGTCATGGACATACGGTATAGGTCATAGTAATGCCGGGAATAACGCTGCGGCATTTCCGAACCTTCTGGTCTGTTGGCTTCATGGTGCAGGATCGTCGCCTTTTCCCAGAAAGTCCGCTCCGGCGCAACGGTCAGAATTGCCGTATCCTTTTGTGTAAAAACTTTTGGATAGTAGGTTGCTGCATAGGGCTCGATCTGCGCAATTTTTGCAGGAGTCCAAGCAGCCAACGCCCCGATCTCCAAACGAATGACCTGCAAGGTGGCAGGGTTTTTGAACAGGTGCGGATAGGCAAAGATGACGGTCTGTTTGTCCGTTTCGTCTATGTAAGTGTTCGCCTCACAGCCAAGCTCCCGAGAGACCTCTGCCTGAACGGTGGGGCAAAACTGTTCTGCGAGGAAAACTTCTGCCCGCGCATTGGCTTCTTTGTTGAATGCATTCTGCTTGGTGTTGGAGCGCTTTTCCCATGGCTCGTCTTTACCATATCCCAACACCCGCCAATCCAAAATCAGATCAATATCCTCGGAAAAGCGGCTGATCAGGTTGAATGCTTTGGAAAGGCTGGTACCGCCTTTGAAGGTAATAGCATCTTTCCAGAGGCATCGGTGGAACAGATGGTCAAGCGTAAAGCATACCCAAAAATCTTTTTCTACGATGGCATCATTCAAGCCCATCTTATCTGCTGTATTTCGGAACAGTTCGCCACGGTCACTGTCCGGCAATCGTGCTACATTTCTCATTGTGTGTCGCCCCCACACATTTTCCTTATCGTATCGTAAACCCAATCCGTAGATTCCGTCGCCTCTTTCAGACAGGCTTGCTTTTCGTCCTCGGTCAGCTTTTCAGAAAGCGTCTGTATGATCTCCGCCGTCATATTGATCCTTCCCAAAGTTTTCAGCGCCTGGATCACCAAACTCGTCATGTAAGACAGACCGGTGATTTCCTTGTTGGTTCTATGCTTAAATTCCAGCTTTGTGGAGTTCCACTCATAGGTCTTATACGGGCCGTCGCTGATATAGGACCAGACCGCCGTTACCTGTGTGGAGAGCCCCAGAAGGTTCAGGGCTGTATTCCCACACGGGACGATGGTCCAATGGTAACTTCGCGCCAATGCTTTTGCAACTGCGTCCGGGTCAGCCGCTACGTATTCATCAAGCAGCTTGCTGTACTTCGGCTTTTCGTAAACACCTTTTAATATCCGGCGAAGCACACCGATTTGTGTCAATCTGTTCAGATTGCGTCTGGTTGTTTCCGAATCAGCAATATCCGCGAAATCCGAGTTCACGAAGATTGTGCCGTCGTCCGCACCGTTGATTCGCTCCTGTATCTGCTTGGAATATCCAGTTTTCATCCTGTCTCCCTCCTTCATCATGTCCCGAATATTATATAATATTCGGGACAGAATTTCAACCGGATTTGCGTTCCTTATCTACAGTATCTCCAAACAATCTGCACATAATCAAACGGCTGCTATGTCGATGCATCTGCGCGGTATCATTTGTCCCGCTCCTGTAGAAGCAATGTAATAATCGAGACCTTTAACCTTACCAGTTTTCCAAAATAGAAAGAACCTCCAGCCAGGAATCCACCTCGCCGGCAGGGGCAGACCATAGACGCAGGGCGATGATATTGATTGCCTGCGTGCGGAGCCGGTAATAGTGCCGGGCAGAGATGTCCAAACGGTACAGAAGCTCCTCGTGCATCAGCTTGTCCGGCCCGAGAAAGGTCATGTAGATGATGTCGTACATCTTGTTCCCGTTGACCGGTTTGGATTTCAATATGCTGACCGCATCGTTGAGCCGGTCAACCAGCAGGCGGGAGCGGCGTACACTCTCCATCCGGCCTTCCAGCTTTCGATTGTTCATCCCAAGTTCCAGGTCGATCCGATCCAGCAGCGTATCCAGATCCTTCAGCGGGCGATCCAGCTCCTCTGCTACGCTGGACGGGAAGCATTCCAGCGTCCAGAGAATGGTTCGGTAGTGCTGCAGCAGGAGAAGCGTGTTATGATACATGCTTTTCTTTTTCTCCTTTTTAGCCTGGCGGACTCTGTCATCATCGATAGACGAATCTCCCAGAATGCCGCGCTTTGTTAAAAGTTCAATAAATGCGGCGGACTGCTGCGACAGCTTGGTTTCCTGCTGTTCATAAAGCGCCTTTCCGGCACTGCTTTCGATTTTGCTCATGTCGATTCTCCTTTCCGGTTTCGTGAGTTTAAGAAAAAAACCGCGTAAGCACATAGCCCGCGGATGTGGTTCGCATCTATGCGGCGTAGTCTACTACTTACACCTCTGCAGTCATAGATACAGTTCTGACAATTCCAACACAGAGAAATATACGCGCGTATTATAGGGGACGAAAGTGCAACGCGATTTTTTGATACCTGTTCGGCATAATCAGTGGTTCTCATGATAATGATCCTGCGGCTATACCAAAGGATCATCTTGTTCAGGCGTGCATTGTCCGAGCCTCCAATATGCACATTTCCGGCGCAAATACGCATTTTCTCAATAATGCGTTCAATTTCTGCGCCGGTGGGCAGCGAAGCCTCTGTATCCAGCGGATACAGTCTATTGAAAATGAGGCAGCCATAGGAGCCCGGCAGACGGTGCAGAGCGAAGGCATCCTCATTCTTCTGAAAAAATCTCCACACCTTTGTCTTTTCCCAGCCCCAGCGCCGTCCCAAGGCTTCCAATGTCAAAGCGGCGCCAAGTCTCCCGAATTGAACGGCAGGCGCCAGACAGGAAAACGCATTGCCGGTCTCCTGCCAAACCGTGTGGCACCAGAGGTCCAGCCATGCATCTGATTCGCCGAATGTATAATGCTGATCTGCAAGGCGCTGCGTGATGTTGCGGGGAAGGCAGAGAAAGCCGTGGCCGTCTGTTGCGTAGACTGCCCCACTCATGCATTCGGCGCCGGAGCATTTTACAACCCAATCGGTGACGACATATTCCAGCTTCTTTGTTTTCTCGTCAAGCGTGTAACGGATATACCCGAACCGGCTGAGCGTATTCATGATTTCCAGAGCCTCCGTGCGGCTTTTGACGCCCAGAATGATCTTCAAGCCGACCACGCCACCGGACCACATCCCCGGCATTACATCGTTTGTGTATCCGCAGTATTTTGCCCGACCCTTGCGAAATGCCGCCCGCGAGGCCAGCTTCGCCCAATAACCCATGATTCCCTTGCCGACCGGCAAATGAGTCCTGGGCAGCTTAACCCATTGGTATCTGAACAGGCATTTCGGCATGACGGGTTCCTCCTTTCTGCGATTGGATATAAAAACAGGGCAGCCCCTTAATCAAGAGACTGCCCTTGCAGCATGTGGTTACTATATTCTTACTTGAAGTCCGGGTAACGATTCCTTCTGCACTCCTACGAGATACCAGTCGTTTCCGTACTCGATGCGAGTGGGTATCCATTCGTCATTTATCAAGGCCTCCATTGCAGTTCCGCAGTGCAGCCCGCCATAACTGTTTCCTTCCTCATACAAAACGTCAAAGCGATTTGTGGAGGAGTCATATATAAGCATCCCTTTTTTCATGTGGGCTTACCTCCTGACAAAGAATTTAAAATCATTTTCCCATAGTCATATTTTATGAAATTAGTACAAACCGCATCAGCGTCAATGCAGTTCATTTTTACTTAGGGGTGTTCATGAGAAAAACTCCGCAAATTCACCTTGTGTTGACCCTTCAGTTAACCCATTTACTCACCCATTTGTCCCGGTTAACCCATTTTTAGCCCTTATAAAATGGGTTAACCGAGGTCACATACGGTCAAAAACAGCGAAAAGCTTCAAAAGCTATCAGACGAAAAAGGCATAAGAAAACCCCGGAAAATGCCGATTTTCCGGGGTTTTTGAGCTTTTGAGTTGTAAATTTGCGTCCGATCAGCGCTTGCTGAACTGGGGGGCACGACGGGCGGCTTTGAGGCCGTATTTCTTGCGCTCCTTCATGCGGGGGTCGCGGGTCAGGAAGCCGGCCTTTTTCAGCGCCGGGCGCAGGTTCTCGTCGTACTGCAGCAGGGCGCGGGCAAGGCCGTGGCGGATGGCGCCGGCCTGGCCGGACACGCCGCCGCCGCCCACGCGCACCACCAGGTCGAACTTGCCCTCGGCGGCGGCCACCACCAGGGGCTGGCGCACGATGAGCTTCAGGGTCTCAAGGCCAAAGTAATCGTCGATGTCGCGGCCGTTGATGGTGATCTTGCCGGTACCGGTGTACACGCGAACACGGGCAACGGAATTCTTACGACGACCGGTGCCGTAGAAATAAGGTTTCGTCTCGTACATTATTCTATTGCCTCCTATTAAAACTCGTAAACTTCGGGCTTCTGGGCAGCCTGATCGTGCTCAGCGCCCTTGTAGCAGCGCAGGCGGGTCATGGCCTTGGCGCCCAGGGTGTTGGCGGGGATCATGCCCTTCACGGCAATGTACATGGCCTTGTCGCTGTTTTCAGCCATCAGGGTCTTGTACTGCACTTCCTTCAGGCCGCCGATCCAGCCGGAGTGGGTGCGGTAGTATTTCTTTTCCAGCTTCTTGCCGGTCAGAACAGCCTTGTCGCAGTTGATGATGATCACATGGTCGCCGCCATCCACATTGGGGGTAAAGGTGACCTTGTTTTTGCCGCGCAGCAGAACGGCGGCGCGGGCGGCGACGCGGCCCAGGGGCTTGCCGGCGGCGTCGATCACATACCACTTGCGCTCGATCTGGGCGGGCTTTGCGAGAGTAGTGCTCATAATCGTGTATCCTCCATCATTTTCTCTTGCGCGCCCGCGGCGGGCGCGGTGAACGCTTTTGTTTTGCGCATCCTGGCGCAAGGCTCATTATATACGAAAGCCCGCCCCCGCGTCAAGCACTTTTTTCGATTATTTTAACTGGCCCTTTCACAGCTTTCATTATCTCTCGATATCTCGTTTTTGCTCCCGATTCCGCATTTTCTATTTTTCCAAAAAATTTTCTCAAAGTTTGTGCAAGTCGCCCTTTAACTGTGGTATAATCGGTCTTGTTCTTTTATAATACATTTTAAGGGCGGTGAATCCGGCATGCAAAGGCTCGAAGGCCTGGTACGCAGGGCAATTCAGGAATACGGCATGCTCTCCCCCGGCGACCGGGTGTGCGTGGGCGTCTCAGGCGGGAAAGACAGCGTGGCCCTCACCATCGCCCTGGCCCGGCTGCAAAAATACCTGGGCATCCCGTTTGAGCTGGTGGCCGTGAGCCTGGATCCGCAATTCGGCGGCAAGCCCACCGATTATACCCCCCTGGCCGGGCTGTTCGCCGCCTATGGGGTGCAATACGAGGTTCGCCGCAGCGGGATCGGCCATGTGGTGTTCGATCTGCGCAAGGAGCCGAACCCCTGCGCGCTCTGCGCCAAAATGCGCCGCGGCCTTCTGCACAACACAGCCAGGGAATTGGGCTGCAACAAGGTGGCCCTGGGCCACCACCTGGACGACGCCATCGAAACCTTTTACATGAACCTGTGGGGCGAGGGGCGCCTTGGCTGCTTTTCGCCGGTCACCTACCTCTCCCGCAAGGACCTTTACATGATCCGCCCCATGGTGCTGGCCACCGAGGCGGACGTGCGGCGCGCGGTAAAAAGCCTCTCCCTGCCGGTGGTCAAAAGCGCCTGCCCGGCCGACGGCGCAACCCGCCGCCAGGAAATGAAGGAATATGTGGCCGGCGCCTGCCGCGCCGACCGGGCCTTCCGCCAAAAAATGCTGGGCGCGCTGCAGCAGGCGGATCTGGACGGCTGGGCCCCCCTGCCCGGGGCGGGCCGGCGCGGCTAAAAACTGTTGCGAGGTGTTATCCATGGATTTTGAACAGCACTGCTGGGCCGAGGTGGATCTGGACGCGCTGGTGCATAATTTCAAGCTTCTCCAGGCCCATGCCGCCCCCGCCCAGGTGTGCGCGGTGGTCAAGGCCGGTGCCTACGGCCACGGCGACGGCATGGTGTGCCGCGCGCTGGAGGCCGCCGGCGCCAAATGGTTTGCGGTGAGCTGCCTGGCCGAGGCGCTGCACCTGCGCGCGGCCGGCATTGGGGGCGATATCCTGATCCTTGGCCGCACCGACCCCTCCTGCGCCGCAAGCCTGGTGCGCTGCGGGCTCACCCAGGCCGTGTTCAGCCCGGAATACGCCCGCCAGCTGGCCGCCTGCGCCGGGCAGGCCCACCGCCCTGTCCAGGTGCACCTAAAGGTTGATACCGGCATGGGCCGCATCGGCTTTGTGGCCCGCGGCGCGGCCGACGTGGCCCCCTGCGCCGCCGCGCTGAGCGCCTGCTTTGAACTGAAAGGGCTGGAAGTGACCGGCCTGTTCCAGCACTTTGCCGTAGCCGACAGCCACGCCCCCGCGGATGTGGCCTATACCCGCCGCCAACACGATCTCTTTTTGGCGGTGCTGGCCGCGCTGGAGGCCCAGGGCCGCCGGGTGCGCACCGCGCACTGCTGCAATTCCGCCGCCCTGGCCGAGCATCCCGAGTGGGGCATGGACCTGGTGCGGCCGGGCATCCTTTTGTATGGCGAGCAGCCCAGCGGCGAGGTGTCGCTGCCCGGCCTTGTGCCGGTGCTCACCCTCAAAGCCGCCGTCAGCCAGGTAAAGGATCTCGGGCCGGGCCAGGCGCTGAGCTATGGGCTCTGTTTCACCGCCGGCCGGCCCATGCGGGTGGCGACCCTCTGCGTGGGCTATGCCGACGGTTACCCCCGCGCCATGACCAACCAGGGCATCTGCGCGCTGCACGGCGCGCCCGCCCCGGTGGTGGGGCGGGTGTGCATGGACCAGCTCATGGTGGACGTGACCGGCATCCCCGGCGTACAGGCGGGCGATGCGGCCACCATTTTCGGCGCGGGCGGCGCGGCCGATTCCACCGCCGCTGTGGCGGCCAAGGTGGGCACGATCCCCTACGAGATCATGTGCGGCCTTGCGCTGCGGGTGCCGCGGGTCTATCTGCAGGGCGGCCGCTGCGCGGCGGTGGTCGATTATCTCAAACAATCAAGCTTGTAACGGAAGGGAGCACAGCATGGCAAACCTTTTGGTCGTGGTGGATTATCAAAACGATTTTGTGAGCGGCGCGCTGGGCTTTGGGGCGGCCCAGGCGCTGGAAGGCCCCATTGCCGCCCGGGTGGAGCAGGCCCTCGCCGGGGATTGGCGGGTCATCTTCACCCGCGACACCCACGGGCCCGATTATCTTAACACCCGCGAGGGCCGTTTTCTCCCGGTCCCCCACTGCCTGCGGGGTTCCGGGGGCTGGCATTTATACGGCAGCCTCGCGGCTTACGAAGCCTCGTCCGACCCCCGCGTCGCCTTTGTAGACAAGCCCACCTTCGGCAGCGCCGGGCTTGCCAGCGCTGCCGAAGCCCTGTGCGGCGGCGAGCCGGGTCGCATCGAGCTGTGCGGCGTGGTCACAAACATCTGCGTTGTCTCCAACGCCATCCTGCTGCACAGTCGTTTTTTGAACAGCGAGATCGCCGTTCTGCAAAACCTCTGCGCCGCCGCCGACCCGGCCGACCACGAAAACGCCCTGCGCCTTTTGGCCGGCATGGGCTATCTGCTCCCATGAGCCGCGCCGCAAAACCGGCGGGCCCCTTTGCCCCGGCCGGCGCGCCCGCCCGCTGGCAGCGGGCTCTGGCCTCGGCCTGCCTGGTGATCTTTCTGGCCGCCTTCGGCAGCATTTTCGCCGTGGCCGCCCTGCGCGGCAGGCTGGGTGTTTCGGCAAACAGCGCGGCGCTGTTCGTCCTTTTGGCGGGGGGCTTTTTCTGCCTGGCGCGCTTTGGCCTGCCGCGCCTTTCCAGCCTTTCCCCCCGGGCCTGGGCCGCGGTGTTCTGGGGCGGGCTCGGCCTTTTGCTGGCCCTCCAGCTGGGCAGCGGTTTTCTTTTGCTGAACGACCATACCACCGCCCCTTTCGACACCGAGGCCGTGTACCGCACCGCCACCCAGCTGGCCGCCGGGCAGGTGCCCGCCGAGTACAACGATTATTTTGTTTCCTGCGAGAGCAACACCCTGTGCATGTTCGTTTTGTACTGGCTGTACCGGCTGGTCTTTCTGCTGGGGGGCGCTTTGAGCCCGGTGTGGGGCATGCTGCTGAACACCGCGCTGCTGTGGCTGGCCGCGCTGTTCACCTGCAAAGCCGCCCTGCTGCTCTGGGGCCGGGCCGGCGGGGGCGCGGCGCTGGCGCTCTGCCTGCTGTTTTTGCCCCTCTACATCTTCACCCCGTTTTTGTACACCGACCCCATGGCCGCGCCGCTGGTGGCCGCCTCGCTCTATTGTTTTGTGCGGCTGCGCCGGCGCTGGGCGTTTCTTTCGCCCAAGGGGCGCCTTGTGCGCGCGGCGGGCCTCGGCGCGCTGCTGGGCCTGGCCTTTCTAATGAAGGGCAACGCCCTGGTGCTTGTGCCCGCGCTGGGGCTCTGGTGCCTTTTCAGCCTGCCCTTAAAGGGGCGCGGGCGGCAGGCCCTGGGCCTTGTGCTGGCGGTGGCGCTGGCCGCCGGGCTGGTCATCGGGGGCTTCAAAGCGTATGTGCGGGGCTGCGGCCTCATCGACTTTTCCGGCTACGACGCGCTGCACATGCCCCTGACCCACTGGATCATGATGGGCCTCGAGCACGACGGCGCTTATAACAGCGAGAGCTTTGTGTATTCCGGCAGCTACCCCACCGTGGCCGAAAAAAAGGCCGCCATTGCCGCGCGCATCGGCACGAACCTGCAGGCGCTGGCCAAAAACCCCGTGGCCCTGGCCTGGCTCATGTACACCAAAGCGGGCACCGACTGGGCCGACGGCCTGTACGGCTCGCCCGGCGCCGCGGCCTTTGCCCCGGTGCGCGCCACCTGGCTGAGCGAGTGGTTCACCTCCACCGGCGCCTATGCAGGCGTCACGGGCAGCTTTGGGCAGGCGTTCCACTGGCTGCTCTGGCTGTGCGGTTTCGGCCTGGTATTGCGGGCTCTGCGCCAAAAAAAGCCCGGCGGCTTTGCCCTGGCCGCCGCCCTGTGCCTTTTGGGCAACCTGGCGTTTTTGAGCCTGTGGGAGGCAAACGCCCGCTACGCATTTTGTTTTTTCAGCTGCCTTGTTTTGCTGGCCGCGGGCTTTTTGTCCGGCGGCCGGGCCGGGCAGGATATCAACAACGAGCAGGAGGTCACGCCCCTTGGCAAGAGATAACATTCGCAATTTCTGCATCATCGCCCACATCGACCACGGCAAGTCCACCCTGGCCGACCGCATTCTGGAAAAGACCCACTCGGTGGACGAGCGCCAGATGGAAGAGCAGCTGCTGGACAACATGGATTTGGAGCGCGAGCGCGGCATCACCATCAAGGCCCGCGCCGTGACCCTCTCCTACCGCTCCCGCAACGGCAAAGACTATGAATTCAACCTGATCGACACCCCGGGCCATGTGGACTTCGGCTACGAGGTCAGCCGCTCCCTGGCCGCCTGCGAGGGCGCGGTGCTGGTGGTGGATTCCAGCCAGGGGGTCGAGGCGCAGACCCTGGCCAACACCTATATGGCCCTCGAGCACGACCTGGAGCTGGTGCCCATCCTGAACAAGATCGACCTGCCCAGCGCCGAGCCCGAGCGGGTCGCCCAGGAGGTGGAGGACGTGATCGGCCTGCCCTGCCTCGACGCGCCCCGCGTTTCCGCAAAGCTGGGCACCGGCGTGGAGGACGTGCTGGAACGGGTCATCACCGATATCCCCGCCCCCACGGGCAGCGAAAGCGCCCCCCTGAAGGCCCTCATCTTCGACAGCGTGTACGACAGCTACAAGGGCGTGATCGTGTACGTGCGGGTGTTCGAGGGCACGGTCAAGCCCGGCGACACGGTGCGCATGATGGCCGCCGGCACCGAGTTCACCCTGGTGGAGGTGGGCCACATGGGCGCCACCAGCCTCTCCCCCTGCGCCCAGCTGCAGGCGGGCGAGGTGGGTTACCTCACCGCCAGCATCAAAAACGTGCGCGACACCCGGGTGGGCGACACCGTCACCCTGGCCGCCGCCCCCACCCCCGAGCCCCTGCCCGGCTACCGCAAGGTCACCCCCATGGTGTTCTGCGGCATCTACCCTGTGGACGGCGCCCGCTACCCGGACCTGAAGGACGCGCTGGAAAAGCTGCAGCTCAACGACGCTTCGCTGAGCTTTGAGCCCGAGACCAGCGCGGCGCTGGGGTTTGGCTTCCGCTGCGGCTTTCTGGGCCTTCTGCATCTGGACATTATCACCCAGCGCCTGGAGCGGGAGTTCGACCTGGACCTCATCACCACCGCCCCCAGCGTGGAATATCGCATCACCCTGACCGACGGCACGGTGGAGGTCATCGAAAACCCCTCCAACTACCCCGACCCGGGCCGCATCGCCAGCCAGGAGGAGCCCTTTGTCGACGCCCACATCTACACCCCCACCGAGTATGTGGGCAGCCTGATGGATCTGTGCGTGGACCGGCGGGGCGTGATGGTGGACATGAAGTACCTGGACGCCACCCGCGTGGACCTGCACTATGAACTGCCCCTGGGCGAGATCGTGTACGATTTCTTCGACGCCATCAAGAGCCGCAGCCGGGGCTATGCCAGCTACGACTACGAGATGAAGGGCTTCCGCGAGTCCAAGCTGGTAAAGCTCGACCTGCTGCTGAACGGCGACATGGTGGACGCGCTCTCCATGATCGTGCACGCCGACAAAGCCTATGCCAAGGGCCGCCGCCTGGCCGAGCGCTTAAAAGACAACATCCCCCGCCAGATGTTCGAGATCCCCATCCAGGCGGCCATCGGCGGCAAGGTGATCGCCCGCGAAACCGTAAAGGCCATGCGCAAGGACGTTCTGGCCAAGTGCTACGGCGGCGACATCACCCGCAAAAAGAAGCTGCTGGAAAAACAGAAGGAAGGCAAAAAGAAGATGCGCCAACTGGGCAGCGTGGAACTGCCCAGCGAGGCCTTCACCGCCGTGCTCAAGCTGGACGAGGACTGACACGGGCCCGTTCTATCACGCAGCAAACAAACAGCGGCAGGGGAATGCTCCCCTGCCGCTCTTTTGCGCTCTTTTTATTCCTCGTCCGCCTGGGGCGGCGCGTTTTGCTCTGCAAGCTCCGCCTCTTCCTGCACAATGCGCAGAAAATCCTGTTTGCGCTCCTTCTCCCGGGGCACAAAGCGCCCCACGACCCCGCCGCCGCCCCGGTTCTTCACATAAAAGAAGCCGATCACCGAAAAGACCACCGCCCCGATAAAATTCACGATCAGGTCCTTCATGGTGTCGATCAGGCCAATGTCCACATAGCCGCCCAGGCCCAGGTCCTGCCCGTTCACCACCACCTGGGTGATGCCGGTGATCCCCGCCGCCCGGTTGCCGCCCGCCGGGTCCAGCAGCACCGAATAAACCGCGTGCACAATGGTGTCCTTCTGCATGTCCGTGTGGAACAGCTGATCCATGCCGAACTCAAAAAATTCCCACACCACGCCGATCGTCATGGAAAAGCAGAACGCCACAATGGCCATGAACAGCGGCGACAATTTAAACATCATCCGCTCGCTGCGGTTCAACAAATCCACCATCGAAAAGCCGATCGCCGCCGCCAAAAAGCCGTTCAGGGTGTGCAGCACCGTGTCCCAAAAGGGGAACAGGATATAAAATTCCTGGATCTCGCCCAGAATTTCGGCCGCAAAAATAAACACCAGAATAATGATCTCCAGCGTGGTGGGCAGTTCGATCTTCATGGTCACCTGCACCAGGCTCGGCACCACCAGCAGCAGCAGGGTGAGCAGGCACAAGAACACGTTCTCGTAATTGCGGTTGAAGATCTGCAGCACCATCACAATCATCACCAGGGCGCGCAGCGTAAAATACACAATCGCAGAGCTTTTGTGCTCTTTCAGCTCCATACTCAGCGCCTTTTTTATGGTGCGGTAGCGCGAGGGGGGCTTGCCCCCCTGTTTTTTCTCTTTCATTCCTTGTTCCTCCCCATTCCTCCTGCACCCGCAGCGGCGGGCAGCCGCCCGGGTGCCTTTTATCTTATTATAAACGGGAACAGGGCAAACTACAATCGCTTTATCCCCTTGCTCTGGGCATATTGTCAAAAAAAGGCGGGCCCAACGGCCCGCCCGCTTTTTCACGCCCCCTCGTACACCAGCCCCAGCCGGGGCGAAAGCCCGGCCAGCAGTTCGTTGGTAATGGTGCCGCACCGCGCCGCCAGCTCCTCGGCCCGGATCTCCTCCGGCCCGTCCCGGCCGATCACGGTCACCGCATCGCCCATGCTCACCTGCCCCACATCCGTCACATCCACCAGCATCTGGTCCATACACAGCCGCCCCACCACCGGGGCGCGTTTTCCGCGCACCAGCACCTCGCCGCCGTGCGCCGCAAGCCCGCGGGGCAGGCCGTCGGCATAGCCGATGCTCATTACCGCCAGCAGGGTGGGCCGCGCCGCCGTAAAGGCAAGGCCATAGCCCGCCCCCTCGCCGGTTTTCAGCCGGCGCACCGCGGCCACCCGGGCTTTCAGGGTCAGCGCGGGCCAAAGCTCCAGCCGCCGCTGCACCGGCGCGGCATCCTCGTACACGCCGTAAAGCGCAAGCCCCGGCCGGGCCAGCCCGCAGCCCAGGGGCGGCAGGTTCAACAGGCCGTAGCTTGCCTGCAAATGGGTGCGCCCCGGGTCGATCCTCGCCGCCCGCAGGCCCTCCACCGCCTCAAAAAAGCGCTGCGCCTGCCCCTGGGTGTAGGCCACCGCCTCCGCCGAAAGGCCGTCGGCCACGCACAAATGGCTGAACACACCCTGTATTTTCAGGTTCGGCAGGGCAAACACCCGCCGCAGCGCCTCCTGGTCGGCGGCGTTTATTCCCAGCCGGTGCATGCCGGTGTCCAGCGCCAGGTGGGCGCGCACCTTCCGCCCCTGGCCATTCAGGGCCTGGGCGTATTCCTCGCTCACCAAAGCCTGGCTCACCCGCCACCGCGCCAGCAGCGCCGCCTCCCCGGGCGCGGTGTAGCCCAGCACCAGTATCTCGCCCAAAATGCCCGCCCGGCGCAGGGCGATGGCCTCCGGCAGGGTGGCAACGGCAAAGCTCCGCACGCCCTGCCGGCGCAGGGTGCGGGCCGTTTTTACCGCTCCGTGGCCGTAGCCGTCCGCTTTGATCACCGCCATCAGCGGGCAGCCCGCCTGCCGGCGCAGCAGTTTTGCGTTGTGCGCCAGGGCGGTGCGGTCCACCTGCCGCCAGGCGCGGGCCGTGGGGTCGGGCTTTACCGGCCGCACGGCCAAGGCCAGGGCCGAAACCGCTACGCTCAGCGCCGCCACCGCCGCAAAATGCCCCAGGCTGTTTTCCACCAGCACGGCCTGCAGCCCCAGCGCCTTGGCCGCCCCCCGCACCAGCACAATGCACCAGGGGTGCACAAGGTACACCGCCTCGGCCAGCTTTGCGCTTCGCCTGTCCCGCCCGCCGTTCACCGCCAGCAGCCCGCTGAACAAAGCCGCGGCCGCCAGGGGCAGGGTCAGGTACATGCTGTCGTGCCGGGGGCTGGCAATGCTTTTCAGCCAGAACGCCTCGGCCGAAAGAGCGGCCAGCGCCGCCAAAAAGCCCGGCAGCGCCGCCCGGGGGCGCACCGGCTTTACCGCCGCGCCCAGCAGCAAAAACAGCGGCGCAAAAAACAGCCCGCCCCGGGTATAGCCTCCCAGCGCCGCCAGCAGCCCGTCCAACACGGTCTGCGCGCCGGGCAGGCGGCAGGCAAGGCCGTACCAGCTGTCGCCTGCAAGCCCCACAAGATACAGCGCCGCCGCCGTGGGCAGGGCAAGCCGCAGCCCCCGCTTGGCCAGCGCATGGGCAATGGGCAGCCCCAACAGCAGCGCGGGCAGGTACCAAAGGTGGTAAAACGTACCGGTGAGCAGCAGCTTCTGCACTGCCTGCCAGGGCGAAAAGCCCCCCGCATACAGGTTCAGCGGCAGGTACAAGAGCACCGCCGCCCCGTACAAAAGGGCCGTGCGCCGCCACAGCGCCCCGGTGCCCCGCCAGGCCCGCCGGGCCAAAAAATGGCCGGTGAGCATAAAGAAGAACGGCACCGCAAGCCGGGCCAGCACCCGGCACAGCCAAAAATCGCCCTCTGCGCTGTAGCTGGCCAACGGCCCGGTGTGGATCGCCACCACCAGCAGCGCCGCGGCAAGGCGCGCCCGGTCCAGCACCGGGCCTTTTTTTGTGCGCTCCATCTCATTCCCCCCAAACAGTCGCGATCAATCCGCCCACGTTGTCGCCCGAGAGCTGGCAGCAGCCGTCGGGCAGCTCGGCCAGGGCGGTCTCCCCCTCACAGGGGATGTAAAACACCCGGGCGGCCCGCCCGCCGGGCAGCGTGCAGCTTTTGGGGCCGGTCCTCAAAAAATCCGCGTACTCCTCCAGGCACAGGCCGTTCTGCAGCAGCAGCAGCGCGTGGGGCGCGCCCACATACCGGAAATGCCAGGGCTCGGCGGCAATGCCAGTGAGCGTTTCCTTGCCCTTCTGGTACCGCTCAATAAACCCGTACCCGGCGGCAAGCCGCCGAAATGCGCCGCACGCCCCGTCGTAGGGGAAGGCGGGCCGGATAAAGTCCAGCGCGCCGCCCGTTTTCCCAAGGTCGATGGCAAGGCCGGTCTCATGCTCGCTGCATCCGGGGCGGGCCACATAGCTGCGGGTAAACGCCTCGCCGTGCTCGGCCATCGAGTCATCCCACAGCTTCTGCTGCTCGGCCCGGCTGCGCCAGCCCGACACAGGCCGGATGCGCCCGGCCCCGCCCGCCGCGGCCACACAGGCGGCCAGCAGCGCGGCGGCCCGGTTCTCCATCAGGATGTCCGGAAAAGCGGCGCTGGGCGGGGCAAGGCGGCGCGGTGCTTCACCCTGCAGCGGGTGGGCGGCGTTCACCAGCAGCACATCGCCCCGGAACACCTGCTCCCGGCGCAGCTCCACCCGCCTCACGCCTCAAACCCCAGCTCAATGAGCTTTGTCACCAGCGCGGGGAATTCCAGGCCCACGCCCCGCATCATGCTGGGGTAACGGCTGTGCGCGGTAAAGCCCGGGATGGTGTTCGCCTCGTTGAACACCACCCGCCCATCGGGGGTGTAAAAAAAGTCCACCCTGGCAAAGCCCCTGCACCCCAGCGCCCGGTATACCTTCCGGGCCGCCTCCTGCACCCGGGCCGCAGCCTCCTCGGGGATGCGCGCCGGGCAATGGATGGCCGAGGTTTTCAACGTGTACTTTTCCTCGTAGTTGAAAAACCCCTGCGAAAGCTCGATCTCATCCACCACGCCCACCGTCAGCGCATCGTTGCCCAGCACCGCGCAGCCCACCTCAAACCCCGGCACGGCCTGTTCCAAAATCACTTCGCCGTCGTGCAGAAATGCCCCGGCCACCGCCGCCGCCAGCTGTTCCGGGCCTTCCACCCGGGTGATCCCGAACGAAGAGCCCGCCCGCACCGGCTTTACAAACAGCGGCCAGCCCAGCGTTTCGGCCGCGGCGGCAATGGCGCCCATTCCCGCCCCCTTGCCAAACACCGCCGAGGGGGGCACCTCCACCCCGGCCAGGGCCGCCAGCTTGTGCGCCCGGTCCTTGTCCATGCACAGCGCGCCCGCCAGGGTGCCGCAGCCCACCAGCGGCGCCCCCGCCAGCTCAAACAGCCCCTGCACGGTGCCGTCCTCGCCGTTTTTGCCGTGCAGCACGGGAAAAGCCGCGTCAAAGGCAAAGCGCAGCACGGTGGGGCCGAACACCGCCAGCTCATGCCGCCCGCGGCCCGGGCACACCGCGCAGGGCAGGCAGTTCACCTCATCCTGCCGCCAGGTGTCGGCGGAGATGTTCTCCACCGAGCCGGTGTAATACAGCCATTCCCCCTCGCGGGTAATGCCCACGGTCAGCGCGGCATAGCGCTTTTTGTCCAGCGCGCTCAGCACCGCGTACGCCGATTGCAGCGACACTTCGTATTCGGTGGAACAGCCGCCGAACAGCACCAGAATGCGTTTTTTCTCCATCATGGATCCGCTCCTTCAGGGGGGCGGCGCGGGCGGCCTGCCCGCGCAAAAAAGCGCCCCGTTTTGATACCTCCATGGTACCAAAACGGGGCGCCGGGTGTTTGCGGGCCATTTTGCGGAATGCTTGCGGTTTTCATTCCAAAATCTTGCGATTTTCTTGCGGCGGCAGGGTAACGGCAAATTCCACCTGCTCGTTCCCGCTTTGGGCGGTGATCCGCCCGCCGTGCAGCTCCACGATCTGCTTTGCAATGGCAAGGCCAAGCCCCGCGCCGCCGCTGGCGCTCCCGCGCGAAGCGTCCAGCCGGAAAAACCGCTCAAAAATGCGGTCCAGCTTTTCGGGCGGGATGGTGGGGCCGGGGTTTTGAAAGCGCAGTGTCACCCCTGTGGGCCCCGCCTCGGCGCGCACCGCCACGGTGCCGCCCTCAAAGCTGTAGTTCACCGCGTTGCGCAAAAGGTTGTCGAACACGCGGGCCAGCTTGTCCGGGTCGCAGTTGTAGGGCAGGGTTTCGGGCAATTCCAGGCTGCACTCCAGTTTTTTCTCGGCCAGCATGGGCCCAAACTCGGCCGCTACCTGCCGCAGCATCAGCGCCAGGTCCACCGGCGCGGTCTCCAGCTCCAGGTGGGTCAGGTTGAAGCGGGTAATTTCAAAGAATTCGTTCAGCAGGTCCTCCAGGCGCAGGGCCTTGTCCAGCGCAATGCCGGTGTAGCGGGCCCGGGTCGCGGCCGATATCTCCGGCTCGTCCCGCAAAAGGGTCAAATAGCCGATCACGCTGGTGAGCGGCGTTTTCAAATCGTGGGCCAGGTACACGATCAGGTCGTTCTTGCGCTGCTCGGCTTCCCTGGCCGCCGCCTCGGCCCGCAGGGCCTGCTGCTTTGCCAGGTTCATGTCGTCCTGGATGTCCTTCAGGTCGGCGGGCAGCTCCACCAGCGCCTCGCCCGGCTGGGCCAGCCGCTTTGCGCCCTCCACGATCTCATCCAGGTAGCGCAGGGGGCGGCTCAAAAAATAATAGCTCTCGGCCACCCAGCCGCCCGCCAGCAGCCCCCCATATACCAGCAGCACATATTCCCTCACCCACTGCAGCACCCAGTAAATGGGGTTCGTGGGCTGCCAGATGATGGCGTTGCACACGCTCCAGCCCAAAAGGCCAAGCGCCGTAAGGCCCACCGCCCACAGCACCAGCGCCACAAGATACTGCGCCAGCAGCCGCCGGGAAAGCGCGCTGCGGTAGCGGCCTTTGCCCGCCCCGCGCGGTGTTTGCTTATTCAATGGTGTACCCCACCCCCCACACGGTCTTGATGAATTTCGGCTTGCGGCCGGTGTCGCCCAGCTTTTCCCGCAGGCGGGCAATGTGGCTCATCACGGTGTTGTTGCTCTCCCAATATTTTTCGCCCCACACCGCGCTGAACAGCTCCTCGCTGGCCACCACCCGGCCCCGCATGCTGCACAGGTACCACAGGATCGAAAATTCCAGCGGGGTCAGCGCCGCCTCCCTGCCGTACACGGTGCAGCGGTGGGCCGCCTTCGAGATCACAAGGCCGTTCACCTCCAGCTCCTCCGGCTCCTGTGCGGGCGCGGCGGCCCGGTCGTAGCGGTTGCAGCGCCGCAGTTGGGTCTCTTTACCCGCGCCACCAGCTCCAGCGGGTTAAAGGGCTTGGTGATGTAATCGTCCGCCCCCAGGGTCAGGCCCATAATCTTGTCCATATCCTCCACCTTGGCGGTCAGCATCAAAATGGGCCAGAAGTACTCCTGCCGCAGCCGCTGGCACAGGGTAAAGCCGTCCATATCCGGCAGCATCACATCCAAAATGGCCAGGTCCGGCGGCTGGCTGGCGGCCGCTGCCAGCGCCTCGGCCGCGGTGCCGCACTTGCACACCTCGAACCCCTCGTTTTTCAGATATACCTCCACCAGGTCGGCAATGGCGGCCTCGTCGTCCACCACCAGAATGCGCTCGTTCATATACGTTCCCCCTTTAGTAATGCCTGTCTTTCTACAAAACGAGGCTGCGGGCACAAATTTTTCGTTTTGGGGCGTTCTGAAACAAAAAGCCGGGGCCTTAAACCGAGGCCCCGGCCTTTTGAAAACAAGCGCTCTTGCCTGTGCGCCTTAGTTGCGGCGCCGGGCGAACAGGCGCAGGATATAAAGGAACAGGTTGATAAAGTCCAGATACAATTCCAGCGCGGCGTAAATGCTGGCCTTCTTCGCCAGCTCCTCGTTGCCCGCGTAGGCAAAGTAGGCTGCCTTGATCTTCTGGGTGTCGTAGGCGGTGTAGCAGGCGAACAGGATAATGCCCGCGCAGCACAGCAGGATGTCCAGCCCGCCCAGGCCCGCCAGCATGCCGATCACGCTCACGATCAGCATGGCGATCAGCCCGAAGAACAGGGGCTTCGCCCAGCCGGAAAGGTCCTTTTTGGTCAGGTAGCCGTAGCCCGCCATAATGCCGAAATACAGGGCGGTGGCGCCGAACGCCATCACCAGCTCCCACAGATCATACAGGTAAAAATAGCTGCTGAACACCAGGCCGTTCAGCGCGGCATAGGCAAAGAACAGCCCCTTGGCGCCGCCCACGCTGATGGTGCGGATGCGTGCCGACATTACCACGACCACCACCACCTCGGCAATGGCCAGGCCAAAAAACATCATGGGCGAAACCAGCAGGTAACGGGCCAGCCCCCCGGCGTAGCCCACCAGCGCGATGCCGAAGGTCAGCATCAGGCCCGCAAACATCCACAAAAAGGTCTTGGTGGTGTAGCTGGCCAGGGTTTCGTATTCAAACGTGCCGGTGCGCTGGTTTTCCTCTGCATAGAGGGTGTTCTGCACCGGTTCGCTGAAGGGGTCGTTGTAGCGGTTGCTCATGGCAATACTCCCATCCTTTCTCATTGCAGCAATGATATACTATATTATAACGCCGTTTGTAAATAAAATCAAAACCTTTTATAATGGTTGTGTGAAACATTATTGTAAAAGAAAGGGGCGGTCGGCGTGGCCTTTGGGTTGTACCTGCACATTCCCTACTGCCTGGCAAAGTGCCGCTACTGCGATTTTTATTCCCGCGGGGCCAGCCGCGGCGTGCCGGAAGAATACGTAGCCGCGCTCGAGCGCACCATTGCTGGGTTTTACGCCCGCGAAAGCCTGCCCCCGCCAAACACGGTGTACTTTGGCGGCGGCACCCCCAGCCTGCTTTCCCCCGCCCAGGCGGCGCGCCTGCTGGCTGCCGCGGCCCCCGCACCCGGCGCGGAGGTCACCCTGGAGGCAAACCCCGAAACCGTGAACGAAAAAAAGCTCGAGGGCTTTCTGCGCGCCGGGGTGAACCGGCTCAGCCTGGGGGTGCAGACCGCCCGGAACGAAAGCCTGCTCCGGCTGGGCCGCCCGCACACCGCGGCCCAAAGCCGGGCGGCGCTGGCCGCCGCAAAAGCCGTGGGCTTTGCCAACATTTCGGGCGACATCATGCTGGCCCTGCCCCACTACAGCCAGGCCGAGTTCCGCGAAACGCTGGAGCTTTTGCAGCAGGGCGGCGCGGCCCACATCTCGGCGTATCTGTTAAAACTCGAGCCGGGCACCGCCTTCGGGCGCACCCCGCCCGAAGGCCTTCCCACCGACGATCAGGCCGCCGAATTTTACCTTGCCGCGGTGGAGCAGCTGGAACAGGCCGGCTATGCCCAATACGAGATCAGCAACTTCGCCCGCCCCGGCTTCGAGGGGCGGCACAACCTCATTTACTGGAACTGCGGCGATTACCTGGGCCTTGGCCCCGCCGCCCACAGCTGCCTTGGCGGCAGGCGCTTTTATTTCCCCTCCAGCACCGGGGCCTTCCTGGCGGGCACAGCCGCCCCCGTGCCGGACGGCGGCTGCGGCGCCGAGGATTTTATCATCCTGCAGCTCCGCCTTACAACGGGCCTCAGCCTGCCTGCCCTGAAAGAAAAATACAATATGGAATTTACGCAAAAACAATTGCAATTCGTAGAAAAGTGTGTGAGTGCAGGCTACGCCCGGTTCAACGGTCGCACCCTGCGCCTCACCCCCGCCGGGCTCATCATCCAGAACAGCATCCTCTGCGGGCTGCTGGGGTGATCCCCCGCCCCTCACACAAGCCGGCGCCCGCCCCCGAATCTTCGGGCGCGGGCGCTGTTTTTTGTTTATGGCCCGGCTCTTTCACACCGGCGCGGCGGCGTTTTCTCCGCCTGCCAGGCCCCGCTTCGCATCAGGTACCACTGGCAAAGCAGCAGCGATACCAATGTAGCCGCAGGGGCCGCCAGCCCCACCCGCCGCAGCGTGGCCCCGGTCCCCCTGCTCAAACACCAGGAAAGGGGCACCCGCACCGCAAAGGTGGCCACCGCGCTGTGCACCAGCGGAAAGGCGGCCCGCCCCCCGCCGCTGAAAAAGCCGTTCATACAGAACACAAAGCACACCAGCAGGCAGTCGGCGCTGTAGGTGCGCAGGTAGCCCGCCCCGGCGGCAATCACCGCCGGGTCTTTTGTAAACATGCTCACCAGCCCCGCCGCGTTCACCTGGGCCGAGGCAAAGCAGGCCAGCCCAAACAGCAGCGAAAGGCCGATGCCCGTGTTCATGCAGGCCCGCGCCCTGCCCGGCTGCCGCGCGCCGAAGTTCTGGGCCGCCATGGCCGAAACGGCCGCCGCAAAGGCCGTGGTGGGCAGCATGCTGAACACGATCAGCTTTTCCACCACCCCCACCGCGGCCGAGGCCACCAGCCCCATGCCGTTCACAATGGCGGTAATGATCAAAAACGAAATGTTCACCAGCCCTTCCTGGGCGGCAATGGGCAGGCCCATGCCCAGCAGCGCGCGGGCGTGCCTCCAGCAAAAGGCGGGCTGCGCCGCGCGGTACCGCCGCACATAGCCCCGGCGCACAAGGAAGCCGAAGGCCAGCGCCAGGCTCAAAAGCTGCGCCAGCACGGTGCTCACCGCGGCCCCCTGGGCGCCCCCCTTCAGCACCGCCACAAACAGCACGTCGGTGGCCACGTTGGTCACGCAGGCCGCCACCATAAAAAGGAACGGCGTGCGGGAATCCCCCAGCCCCCGCAGGATGCTGCTCAGCGCGTTATACCCCACAATGGGCGGAATGCCCGCCGCGCAGATCAGCAGGTATTCCTTCGCCTGCCGCCACGCCTCGGCCGGCACCTGCATAGCCCGGCACACCGGCTCCACCAGCAGCACGGCGCCGGCCGTCAGCACCAGCGAAAGCGCGCCGAACACCCACAAAATGGCCGCCACGCTGTCCGCCAGCTCGCGGGCCTGCCGCGCGCCCCGCCAGCGGCCCACCAGCACCGTGCCGCCCGCCGTAAGGCCGATGGCAAGGCCGGTGATCGTCTGCATCACCTGGCCCCCCACCGCCACCGCGCACACCGCCGCCGCGTCGGAAAAATGCCCCACCATAAACAGGTCGGAGGCGCCGTAGCAGGCCTGCAGCAAATTGGTAAAAAGAAACGGCATCGAAAACCGAAGCAGCGTGCTGAACACGTCCCCCTTTGTCAGATCCATGTTTTTCGGCATCCGGCCACGCCCCCCGCTCTGCTGCGTTTGGTGTAACTATATGCCGGGCGCCGGGGTTCCATTCCGGCCCGTCCTTTCCTTTATCTGCGCAAAAAGCCCGCCAAAAACAGCAGCGGCACCGCCGCCGCGCCCAGGGTCACGGCCCATTTCCACCGCCGGTATTCCCGGTCCATCCTTTCCCGCTCTTTTGGCCCGGGCGTGGGCGGCAGCCCGCCCAACTCCATCTGCGCCGCCGCAAAATGGCGCCGCCCGTAGAAAAAATAGATTGCGAGCCCCAGCGCGCACCAGGCAAGGCCCGCCCACACCGCCGCCGGTTCCAGCTGCCCGATCAAAAACAGGTAGGCGGCAATGCTCACCGGCGCGCCCACCGCAATGCCGGGCGCCCGGTAGGGCCGCGCCAGCTGCGGGCGGCGCCTGCGCAGCGCCCAGGCCGCCGCAATGCCCAAAATATAGTACACCAGGGTTGCAAACAGCGACAGCGAGGCGATCAGCGCAATCGACCCGGTGGCCACCAGCGCCAGCATCAGCGCCCCCAGCGCCAGGCAGGCCCGGGCCGGGGTGTGCCAGCGGGGGTGTACCGTTCCAAAAAAGGCGGGCAGCGCGCCGTCCCTCGCCATGGTGAACACATAGCGCGCCGGGGCGCTCACCCCCGCGTTCAGGGTGGAAAAATCGCCCCCAAAGGCAATGCCCAGGCACAATAGCACCAGCGGCAGGCCGGTCACCCCCGCCAGGCGCAGCCCCTCGGCATAGGGCGCGGCGGCCACGGCAAGCTCCGCCAGCGCCCCGCTGGGCGTCACGCACACCAGCACCCACTGAAACAGCCCGTTCACCGCAAACACCAAAAACGGCGCCAAAAACATGGCCCGGGGCAGCTCGATCTGCGGGTAGCGCACCTCGCCCCCCATGGCGCAGCAGGTTTCAAACCCCGCAAAGCACCACCACACCAGCGCCACGCAGGGCAAAAAGCCGCCCAGCGGCGCGGGCGTGGGCGCCGCCAGCCGGTCCAGCTGCATGTGGGGCAGCATCGAGATCACCCACACCGCCGCCACGCCCCAGAAAAAGAACAAAAACCCGTTCTGGGCGCGGCCGGTCAGCTCGGTCCCGCGCACGCCCAGCGCCACAAACAGAACCAGCGCCGCCGCGGCCAGCACCCGGTCGCTCACCGGCAGCGGCCAGCCCAGCGCGCCGAACAGGGTGCGCAGGTAAAAGCTGAACGCCAGCGCCTCGCCCCCCGCCACCGACACCATGGAAATGATAAAGTTCCAGCCCGCCAGCATGCCGAAGGGCCGCCCCAGCCCCAGCCCCGCGTACAGGTAGGTGCCGCCCGAAAAGGGCAGCGCGGCGCCCATCTCCGCATACAGCAGCGCCGGGTAAACGCTGATCGCCAGCGCCGCCAGCGTGGCAAAGATCACATTCGGCCCCAGGCTTCCCACCACGTTGCCCCCCACCGTGAACAGCCCCACCCCAATCACCGTTCCGGTGGTGATGGTCAGCGCCTCCCGCAGGCCCAGGCAGCGCCTCAGCCCCGTGTTTTGTGTTTTTTTCTCTTGCTGCATCTCTTTTCCCCCCGCTTTTGTGCAAAAACTGATTTTCTCATTCTATGAGTGCGGGGCGCGGCGTGTCACGGGCGTTTTTTCAAATTCTCAAAAAAGAAGGGCCTGCCGCCTGCTCACCGCAGGCTTCAAGCCCTTCCCGCTTCTATTTTTTGTCCGGCCTTTTTTTGGCCCCGGCGGGGCCGCCGCCCTTTTGCGGCTACGGCATCAGTCCTGCCACTTGTCGCACAAGGCCTCCAACTGGCTTGCAAACCGGGCCAGCTCCTTGTTGGCGTGGCCCTCCTTGGCCTTGATGATGTTCACCAGCCGGTTGCCCGCGTCCGCCAGGCGGCGGTACACCGGGTTCTGGCGGCGGGCCGGCCCGGCCTTTTCCGCCTCCTTGATCCGCTGGCGGTTGCCCGGCTCCAGGCATTCGCCGGTCACCAGGTCGTAGCAGCCCCCGTTGTAGGGCGCGGTGGCC
The DNA here is from genome assembly GCA_022835495.1 of Oscillospiraceae bacterium. Taxonomy (NCBI): domain Bacteria; kingdom Bacillati; phylum Bacillota; class Clostridia; order Eubacteriales; family Oscillospiraceae; species Oscillospiraceae bacterium. The sequence continues at coordinate 1,098,514 of BQOK01000001.1, read as the reverse complement.
GCAAGCCCCAGCTCCGCCTGCAAGCGGTTTGCAAAAATATCGCACACCTCGTCCTCGCCGTGGGTCACGAACACCCGGGCGGGTTTCGGCTCAAAGCTCCCGGCCCAGCGCATCAGGCCCTCGTTGTCGGCATGGCCCGAAACGCCAGCCAGCACCTCCACCCGGCAGCGCACCTCAATGGTCTCGCCGAACAGGCGCACCTCTTTTGCGCCCTCCACCAGCGCCCGGCCCAGCGTGCCCGGGGTCTGGTAGCCCACAAACAGCACCGTGCTCTCGGGCTGCCACAAATTGTGCTTCAGGTGGTGGCGGATGCGCCCGGCCTCGCACATGCCGCTGGCCGAAAGAATGACCTTCGGCCCCCTGTCAAAGTTGATGGCCTTGGAATCCTCGGTGGTCACGGCCAGCTTCAGCCCCGCAAAGCTGATGGGGTTCACCCCCTGTTCCACCAGGGCGCGGGCCTCGGCGTCGTAGCATTCGGCCCACTGGTCCTTAAAAATGTGGGTGGCCTCCACGGCCAGCGGGCTGTCCACATACACGGTAAAATCGCCGTGCCCGCGCACCAGGCCCTGCTCCTTGATCTGGCGCAGGAAATACAGCATCTCCTGGGTGCGGCCCACCGCAAAACTGGGGATCACCAGGCTGCCGCCCTTGTCGAAGGTGCTCTGCAAAAGGGCGGCCAGGGCGGGCACGTAGTCCGGCCGGGGGCCGTGGCTGCGGTCGCCGTAGGTCGATTCCATCACCACATAGTCGGCCTCTTTCAAATAGTGCGGGTCGCGCAGCAGGGGCTGGTTTGAATTGCCGATGTCCCCCGAAAAGACCAGCTTTTTGGTCACATCCCCCTCGGTCACCCACAGCTCAATGCTGGCCGAACCAAGCAGATGCCCCACGTCCACAAAGCGGGCCTTCACACCCGGCAGCACCTCAAATTCCGCGTTGTAGTCCATACCCTCAAACTGGGCCAGGGCCGCGTCCGCGTCCGCCACGGTGTACAGGGGCTCGTACTCCTCGCCGCCCGAGCGCTTTGCCTTGCGGTTGCGCCACTCGGCCTCGAACTCCTGGATGTGGCCCGAGTCCCGCAGCATAATGCCGCACAGCTCGGTGGTGGCGTTGGTGGCGTACACCGGGCCCTTGTAGCCGTTTTTCACCAGCAGGGGGATGCGGCCCGAATGGTCGATGTGCGCGTGGGTCAGCAGCAGCGCGTCGATCTGCCCCGGCGCTACCGGCAGGGGCTGGTTCTCGTAAATGTCCCTGCCCTGCTCCATGCCGCAGTCGATCAGGATATTCTTTTCGCCGGCCTGCAAAAGGTAACAGCTGCCGGTCACCTCGTGCGCCGCGCCCATGAACGAAAGTCTCATCGTTTTCCTCCTGTAGCGGGCCGCTGTGCGCGCGCCCTTGTTGTTTCTTATTATATCCCCTCCGCGCCCATACCACAAGAAAAACCCCGGGCCGCGGCCCGGGGTCACACAAATTTTACATTCGGGCGCTCACGCCTTCTCCAGCACAAAGCCCTCGGCCCGCCTCAGCAGCGGCCACAAAAACGTGCATACCGCCCCCGCGATCACGGCGGTCACAAACTGGTTGCCCCCAAACATGGCGGTGGCCATGGCCACCTGCTTTTCGTTCAGCGCCGCGCCGAACAGCGGGATCAGCACATATTGCAGCCCCAGCGCCAGCACCCCGGTCTTTACCACCGCGCCCAGCAAAAAGCCCACATAATAGCGCTTGTTTTTGCGGAAACTCCAGGCTGCGAACACCAGCACCGCGTTGCCCAAAGCCACCAGCACGATCAGCTGCGGCATGACCTGCATGATGGGGCTGGGCGAGATCAAAAATGCCAGGATCGGGCTCAAAACGGCAATGGCAAGCCCGCTGTACAGCCCCACCGCCAGCGCGGCGATCAGCAGGATCAGGTTCACCAGCGGCCCGGTGATGAACTGGCTCACGCTCTTGAATTGCTGCACCACAATGCACAGCGCCAGCAGCAGCGCGGTCCGGGTCAAAAACTGGGTGGTATACTTTTTCACAAAAACTCCCCCTCGGCCGGTCAAAACGGCCCCTTTTGATTTGCTTTATTGGTTTGATTTTACTATAATAAGGGAAAGATTGCTGTTGCAGGGGCAACACGCCCCGCCGGGAAAGGAGCCCCCATGGAGGAATACTACCCGCTGCTGGCCGCCACCTCGCTGTTCGCGGGGCTCTCGCCGCCGGGCCTTGCGCGCCTGATGGATTGCTTCGCCCCCGCCCTGCGCTGTTTCGAAAAGGGCGAGGTGCTGCTGCTGGCGGGCTTTGAAACCCGCGAGGTGGGCGTTTTGCTCGAGGGTGCCGCCACCGCTGTAAAAACCACGCCGGACGGCGGCTCGGTGGCCATCACCGACCTTGTTCCCGGCAGTGTGTTCGGCGATGTCCTGGCGGGCTGCGCGGTCAAAAGCCCGGTCACCATTCTGGCCCGCACGGCCTGCAGGGCCATGTTCATCCCCTGCCAGAAGCTGCTCTGCCCCTGCGCCGCCCTTCACCCGGAGCACACGCTTTTAATGCAGAACCTGGTGCGCACCATCTCGGAAAAATACTTTGCGTTGAGCCGCCGGGTGGACCTGCTGATCTTAAAAAGCCTGCGGGCCAAGCTCTGCGCCTTTTTGCTGGGGCAGGCCGCCGCCGCGGGGGCCGACACCTTCTCGGTGCCCCTGTCCCGCGCGGGGCTGGCGGAATACCTGAACTGCGAGCGCAGCGCCCTGTGCCGCGAGCTCTCGCGCATGCGGGCCGAGGGCCTGCTCGAAACCTATAAAAACAGCTTCAAGCTGCTGGACAAAGCCGCCCTGCAGCGGCAATACGAACGCTGACCGGAATAAAAAAGGAGACTTCGCCCATGAAAACCCCCGTTCTTTACATCGTGATCCCCTGCTACAACGAGCAGGAGGTCCTTCCCGTCACCAGCCCCCTGTTCCTGCAAAAGCTGGAACACCTGATCGAAAAGGGCCGCGTCGCCCCCGAAAGCCGGGTGGTGTTTGTGAACGACGGCTCCAAAGACGATACCTGGGCCATCATTCAGGGCCTCGCCGCGCAGAACGAACACTTCGAGGGGGTGTGCCTCTCCCGCAACCGGGGGCACCAGAACGCCCTTTTGGGCGGCCTGATGACCGTGAAGGACAAATGCGACATCACCATCAGCATCGACTGCGACGGCCAGGACGACATCAACGCCATGGACAAGATGGTGGAGCAGTACTGGCAGGGCTGCGAGGTCGTGTATGGCGTGCGCTCCAAGCGCGACACCGACACCTTCTTCAAGCGCTTCACCGCCGAGGGCTTTTACAAGGTCATGAACTGGATGGGCGCGCAGGTGGTGTTCAACCACGCCGATTACCGCCTTCTGAGCAGCCGCGTGCTGCGCGAGTTCGCAAATTTCAAAGAGGTAAACATCTTTCTGCGGGGCATGGTGCCGCTGGTGGGCTTCAAGAGCACCAGCGTGTACTACGAGCGCGCCGAGCGCATGGCGGGCGAGAGCCATTATCCCCTGAAAAAGATGCTGGCCCTCGCGTTCGACGGCATCACCAGCCTGTCGGTCAAGCCCATCCGGCTGATCACCGGGTTCGGCTTTTTGGTGTCTGTGGTGAGCTTTATCGGGGTGCTTTGGGCCGTCGTGCGGGCCATCATGGGGGCCACCGTGGCGGGCTGGGCCTCCACCACCGCCATTGTGTGCTTTATGGGCGGCATCCAGCTGCTGTGCCTCGGGGTGATCGGCGAATACATCGGCAAAATTTATATGGAAACCAAGGCCCGGCCCCGCTACATCATCGGCGAGACCACCTTTGAGGAAACGGGCGAATGAGCGAAAAGGCGGTCTGGAAGGGCAGCGCGCTGCTGGGGCCGGTGCCCCCGGTGCTGGTGAGTTGCGGCAGCGCCGAAGCGCCGAACCTGTTCACCGTGGCCTGGGCGGGCACCATCTGCACCCGCCCGCCCCGGGTGTCCATCTCGGTGCGGCCCAGCCGCCACAGTTATGGGCTCATCAAAAAGAGCGGCGAGTTTGTTTTGAACCTGCCCACCGAGGCCCTGGCCCGCGCGGTGGACTGGTGTGGGGTCAAAAGCGGCCGCGACGTAAACAAGTTCTCGGCCATGCACCTCACCGCCGCCCCCGCCAGCGCGGTGGGCTGCCCCCTCCTGGCCGAGAGCCCGGTGAACCTGGAGTGCCGGGTCTTCCAGGTGATCCCCCTGGGCAGCCACGACCTGTTTTTGGCGGACGTGGTGGCTGTAAACGCAGACGAAGCCCTGCTGGACGCCGAGGGCAAACTCCACCTGGAGCGGGCAGGCCTTCTGGCCTACGCCCACGGCGGCTACTACGCCCTGGGCCGCCAGCTGGGCTCTTTCGGCTGGAGCGTGCGCAAAAACAAAAAGCCGGGCAAAAAAGGCCCCGGCGGGCGTAAATAAAAAAGAGAAAGCCTCCGCGCTGAAAAAAGCGGGGGCTTTTTTCTTTGATCGCGCGGGGCCTCCGGCAGCAATCCGGTCCAAAAAAATCCTTACTAGTAAATATATACCTGCACTACTTCAAGATACTCTATTACTATCGTGACTAGTCTTATGGCGCGGTACAGGATAAAATATTTTCCAGGACCCCTTTATCAACGGTTGGCCCGGTGAAGCTGAGAGGATATCATGCTGCGTTTTAACGTTCAACGCCTGCTGGAACAGCGGGGAAAAACCCGGTATTGGCTCGTCAAACAGATGCATACCGATTATGCCACTTTGAATAAAATCTGTGACAACGAGAGCAAATCCATCCGCCTCGACACGCTGGAACGTCTGACCAAAGCCCTCGGCTGCACCGTTCAAGACTTATTTATCAACGAGGAGTAAAACATCTATGGAACGCATTTCCACAAGGCTGCTGGATGAACTGGGCCGCATCGTGCTGCCCTCCGTTTCGCGGGAGGCGTTTGGCTGGGACCCCGGCGCCCCGCTGGATATTTTTGAGGACGCGGCCAACCAGCAGGTGGTTTTAAGGCAGGCGGCCCCCCGCTGCGTGTTCTGCAAAAGCGGAACCGGCCTTCGCCTCTTCGGCGGCAAGCACGTCTGCGCGCAGTGCCTAAGGGCCATACGCGAGTCCTGAAAACAAAACATGCAGCGCCGGGTTCGGCGCTGCATGTTTTGTTTTTAGACCGTCAGCCCGTTCATTCCTGCGCCACTGGGGGCTGCAGGCCGGTCAGATCCTCCACCGGCAGCGAGAACAAGATCCCCCCGGCCTCGGTGGTAAGCCCCGCCGCCCGGTTAATGGCCACCATGATCGCGTGCTTCTGGGTCTCCGGCGTCAAAATGGCCACCACCTCTTTTTCCGGCTGCAGGGTAAAGCCCAGCAGGTTTTCCGTGTCGTCCATGCCCACGCGGCGGGCGTGCAGCACTGTGCCCCCCCGGGCCCCCTCGCTGCGGGCCGCGTCCATCACGGTGTCCAGGCTGCCCCGGTTCACCACCGCCAGCACCAGCGCGTAACCGCTCGCTGTATTCATGCCGCTCTCCTCCTTCCCGCCCTCCGGCGGCTCCTGCTCCTTGCACAGCACCTGGGGCACCTGCCCGCTCACGCCCGACAGGGGCACCGTGAACAAAATCCCCCGCCCCGGGCTGCTGAAATGAAAACGCGCGTCGGCCATTTCTATCACGCTTTTAATGCGCGGCGCGGGCGCCAGGGTAATCACCACATCCTTTTCGGTTTCCGAAAGGCCAAAGTAATCCAGTATTTTGGAATTGGCGGTGCCAAGCCCCATGCAGAGGTAGTCAAAATGCAGGCCCTGCCCCCGGTAAAGGCTCACAGCCGCGGCGCCCTTGCCCCGGTCCACAATCGTCACCAGCATCTTCAAAAGCGCCCTGTGCTTGTGCTGCATCAAAGTTCCACCTCCTCGTTGTAATCAATCACATCGTCCACCAGCTCAATGGCTTTTTCCTCGGCCGGGGTCACTTCCTTGGTGCGCCGGATCTTGCGCTGGTACACAAGGCCCAGCAGCTGGATGGTAACCAGCGGCGTCATGGCCACCATGGCCACCACGCCGAACGCGTCGGTCAGGATATCGCGCCCCAGCGCCTCGCACGCCCCCATAGTCAGGGGCAGCAAAAAGGTGGCCGTCATGGGGCCGGAGGCCACGCCGCCCGAGTCAAAGGCGATGGCCGTGAAAATCCTGGGCACAAAAAAGGGCAGGATCAGCGCGGCCGCATAGCCGGGTACCAGCAAATAGTAAATGGGAATGCCCAGGCACACCCGCAGCATGGCCAGCCCAATGGAAACCGCCACACCCACCGAGAGCGCCAGCCCAATCGCCTTTTGCGGGATCGCGCCGCTGGTCACCTCCTCAACCTGGCGGTTCAGCACGTGCACCGCAGGCTCCGCCGCCACAATAAAGTAGCCCACCACCACGCCGATGGGGATCAGCACCCAGTAATGGGGCAGCGAGGCCAGCGTGGTGCCCAAAAAATACCCGGCGGGCATAAAGCCCACGTTGGCCCCGGTGAGAAAAAGCACCAGGCCGATGTAGGTGTACACGATGCCCACCAGGATCTTGATCACCGGCCGGCGTTTCAGCCGGATCGAGGCGATCTGGAACACCGCAAAAAACAGCACAATGGGCAAAAGCCCCAACGCAACCTCTTTCATGTAGGCGGGCAGGCCCTGCCAGAACTCCCGCCCCGCCTCCTGCGAATCCATCACCAGGGGGATCGCAAAGGGCGTGTACCCCACCTCGGTGGACTGAAAGCACAGCCCCAGCACCATCACCGCCAGGATCGGCCCCACGCTGCACAGGGCCACCATGCCAAAATTATCCTCGTCGCGCCCCTTGATGGAGGCCATGCCGGTGCCCAGCGCCATCAAAAACGGCACCGTGATCGGCCCGGTGGTCACGCCGCCCGAGTCAAAGGCCACCGCCAAAAACTCATTTGGCACAAAGATCGACAGCACGAACACCAGCACGTACAGCCCGATCAGGGTGGGGGTGAGCGGCAGGTTAAACCGGGTGCGCAGCATCGACACCACCAAAAACAGCCCCACCCCCGCTGCCACCGATAAAATAATCACCATATCCGGCACGGCGGGCACCTGCCGCGCCAGCACCTGCAGGTCCGGCTCGGCAATGGTCACCACCGCGCCGATCAAAAAGCAGATCGCCGCCACCCCCGCCAGCTTCCACCCGCCGCCCAGCTTGCGGCCCATCTGGTCGCCAATGGGCATCATGGCAATGTCCGCTCCCAGCGAAAAAAAGCCCATTCCCACAATCAGCATGCCTGCGCCCAGCAAAAACAGCACCATTGTGCCGCTGGGCATGGGCGCCAGCGTAAAACTCAGCGCCAGCACGATCACCGTGATGGGCAGCACCGAGGAAAGCGCCTCGGATATTTTTTCCTTGAGCTTTTTCTTCAACAAATGCACCTCGCTTTCTGTTTTGCGGCTTGTTCGGGCCGCCGGCACGCGGTGTGAGCACCCGGTCCGGCCCTGCTGTATGCTTTCCCTCCCTTCGGTCTTTAAAATGCGGCCTCCGGGGCCTGTGTCCCGGGGCCGGGGGCCGCGCTGTGCCTCTTCACTTTACTAGTTTATCATACTTTAAGCCCGCATGTGTAAAAAAAATGTTTCGTTCCCCATAAATCCAAATAAAAACAGCGGGTCACAGCTCTATCTCCACGCTGTATTCCCCGTCGATCAACCGGTATTCCAGGCCGCGCGTTCTGCACTGCTCCAGGTTCCGCAGGTTTTCCCGCAGCAGCGCCTGCCGCGCGCAGGCGCCGCCGCCCTTGCGCGTTTCAATCACATTGGCATATCGCTCCACCTCGCTGAACCGCTCCTCCAGATAGCGCGCACTGAAAATCAGGCAAATATAGCGGATCTGCGCAAGGTAGGTCGGCTCAAAGTCTTTTTTCCAGTCAAACGGGATATAGCAGCCCTCCACCACCAGGTTTTGGCCGTTCTCCACCGCTGTTTTCACAATCTCTTTTACAACGCCCCACAGGTAGGGGGTCAGCTCCCGGTCCGGGCTTTCGGGCGAAAGCCCGCATACCCCGCTGCGGATCAGGCCCATCTTCAAATGGTCGATGCACAGGTAGGGGTAATGGTACCGTTCCAGCAGCTTTTGGGCCGCCAGGGTCTTGCCCGTGTGGCTGCTGCCCGCGATCAAAACGACCATCTCTCTTTTCCTTCCACTCTGTCCTGTTCCTGGTCCCCGGCGGCCTCCGCGCGTTTTTCCAGCCAGCGCAGCTGGTATTTCAGCCGCGCGCGTTCCAGCACCTGCCGGTAAACCGCCAGGTTGGCGGCGCCCCCCGCCACCCCCACGATCGGCAGCCCTTGCACGAACTTGGCGGTGAGCATGGCCCCTGCCAGCGCGCCGCCCGCGGCGGCGATATAGCTTTCCAGCGCCGGGGGCTTGATCACAAGGCGGCCCTGCCCGTCCATGCGGCGTGCCAGGCGGTCCGCCTCCGCCGCCCAGCGGGGGGCCGCTTCGCCCTCGGCCAGCGCGCAGCACAGCACGCTCAAAAGGTACGCCCGCTCCTCGTTTGTTTCATAGCCGAACCCGTACCCCAGCGCGGTTTGATACACCCCCCGCAGCAGCACGGCGGTAAACAGCGGGATATCCGGCAGCCCAATGCCCAAAAGCCCCAAAAGGCCGCCCTCGGCCACCGTGCCGATGCTGGCCGCCGCGCCGCCCTTTGCCGCGCCCTTCTCCATCCGGCGCAGGTTCACGGCGCTGGGCCGGGCCTCCACCGCCTGTTCCAGGCGGGCCGCGCCGGCCCGAAGCTCCTCTTTGGAATACGTTTTTTCAATCACGCCCGCGCCCTTTTGAAACACCAGCCGGAACGCCGCGCAAAACGCCCGCTCCAGCGTATCCTTCAGGCCTGGCGGCACTCTGCCCGCCAGCGCGGCTGCCAGCGCGCCGGGCGCTTTTTGCCGCTGCCGCTCCACTGCAAGCTGTTCTTTCAGCGCCAACTGGCGGCGCCGGCGTTCCGGTGCGTCCATTCAATCCGCCTCCGTCTGCTTTTTTGCCCCCGCAACATTGTATACCATCAGCCCGCACAGCACGATGCCGATGCCCGCAAGGCTCAAAACCCCCACCGTTTCGCCGTAGAACAGCGCCACCCAAATGGGGTTCAGCACCGGTTCGGTCATGCAGATCAGGTTGGCGGCCACCGGCTTTGTGTGGGCCAGCCCCTTGGCCATCAGCAGGTAGGCAAGGCCCACCTGCACCGCCCCCATAAAAGCAACGGCGCCCCAGCTGCCCGCGCTGAACGAGGGCTCGCTCAGCAGCCAGGGCAGCCCCGCCAAAAAGCCCAGCACCTGGCTCCAAAAATAGCTCGAAAAGCTGTCGGCCCCCGGGAACATGTTCACCATGAACACCACCGCGTAGGTGGACGCCGCCGCCAGCGCCAGCAGGTTGCCCGCCATGCCGCCGCCCGAAAGGCTGCCCGCAAAGCAGCAGGCCATGCCCGCAAACACCACGCCGCAGGCCGCCAGGTCCAGCCGCCGGGGCCTTTGATGAAAAAACACCCACAGGTACAATAATATGAACACCGGGCTGGTATATTGCAGCACCACCGCGTTCGCCGCCGTGGTAAGGCGGGTGGCCAGCGTGTAGGTAACGCAGCAGGCGGCAATGCACGCCGCGCAGCCCAGCACGGTTTTGTTCAGCCGCAGCTTATAGCCGGTCGCCCTCATATACGCAAAGGTCACCAGCGCTGCAAACAGGTTCCGCCCGCTGTTGATCGCCATGGCCCCCCACGGGATCGTTTTGATCAGAATGCCTCCCAGGCTCATCAGCACGGCCGCAAAAAAGACCAGCACCGGCCCGGTATTTTTCTGTTTCATGCGGTATTCCTTCCTCCCGGCATTTTCTTGCTTTATTGTAGCAGGCCGCCACGCATTTGTCACGGCATGTTCACACTTTTTGCCTTGACTCCGCCGCGCCGATCCTCTATAATAAACAATAACATAGTTTCAAAAACTAGATGTTGCGGCATTTTTCGCCGCCTTACTGCAAAAGGAGCTGTTTTTTGTCATGTCCTGGATGATTGTAAGCGATTCTTCCTGTGAGCTGCGCACCTTATCAAACGCCGCGCCCGGCGTCGCCTTTTCCACCGTTCCCCTGAAAATCCGGGTGGGCGAGCGTGAATTTGTAGACAACGCGGCCCTGGATGTGGACTCGATGATCGAGGCCATGCACAACTTCAACGGGGCTTCCACCACCGCCTGCCCCAGCCCGGAGGAATGGGCCGAAAAGTTTCTCATGGCCGATCAGGTCCTCGCCGTGACCATCAGCAGCAATCTGTCCGGCAGCTACAACAGCGCCATGGTCGCGCGGGACATGGTTCTGGAAAACCACCCCGAAAAAAAGATCCACGTGCTCGACAGCCTGTCCACCGGCGGTGAAATGACCCTTGCCATCTGGAAGGCCAACGACCTGATCGCCCGCGGCCTGCCCTTTGAAGAACTGGTCAAAGAGTGGGAGATCTGGTTCCAGCAGCGGCAGATCCTGTTTGCCCTGGCCAGCTTCGACAATCTGGTTAAAAACGGCCGGGTCAGCAAGCTGGTGGGCTTTGTGGCGGGCGTGATGAACATGCGCGCCGTGGGCCGCGGCAGCGACGACGGCAAGCTGGAAATGCTGCACAAAACCCGGGGCGAAACCCGCATGCTGGCCCTCATCCTGGAAGAGATGGACCACCGTGGCTACCACGGCCAGGTGCCCGCCGTCATCAGCCATTGCCAAAACGAAAAGGGCGCGCAGATGCTCAAGACCGGCATTGAAAAAAAATGGCCGGGCGCCAAGGCAATCGTGCTCCCCTGCAGCGGCCTGACCAGCTTTTATGCCGAGAGCGGCGGCATCATCGTAGGGTATTAAAACTTTTCGGGCGGCCCTGGCAGGGCCGCCTTTTTCCTTCAAAACGCCCTGTCCGCCGCCGTTTTTGTGTTAAAACGCCGGGGTTTCTGGTATAATGAAATACACATCCCAACTTGAAGGAGGCCTTTCATGAAGCAAGGTGAATGCGCCGCGCTGGTGGGCGCCGCCGCCTGTGCGGCGGCCCTGGGCCTGGCGCACTACGCGGCAAAAATCGAGCCGGAGCGCCTGGTCCTCACCCGCCCCCGGCTGGCAAAGCGCCCGCCTGTAAAGACCGTGTTTTTTACCGACCTGCACCTGGGGCCCATGTATCCGCCCGCCCACCTGGAACAGGTGGTAAACGCCATCAACGCCGAGCAGCCGGAGCTTGTGCTGTTCGGGGGCGACTTTTTTGCCCACTTTTTGCAGGATGTCCACGCCCTGCCCTTTTCCTGGATCGCGGCCCAGCTGCGGCGCATCCGGGCGCCGCTGGGCAAATTTGCGGTGTTGGGCAACCACGACGTACGCCAGGGCGCCCGCCCTTTTTTTGAGCTGCTGTTCACCGAGGGGGGCTTTACCGTTTTGTGGGACCAAATCGCGCGCCCCTGCCCGGAAATCGCGGTGTGCGGCCTTGCCCCTTATTCCGGCGGGGAGGTCATGCGGCAGCTGCCGGCCGGGTGCTGGCGCGTGACCCTGTGCCACATGCCGGACAAGTGCCGTTACCTGCCCTTAAAAGCCACCGACCTGGTTCTGGCGGGCCACAGCCACGCCGGGCAGGTACGCCTGCCGGTCATCACCCGCATGATCCTGCCGCCGGGCGGCAAGCTTTACCCCTACGGCCTCTACCGGCCCCAGGGGCGCGGCGCGGGCCAGTTGTTCGTCAGCCGTGGCATCGGCATGAGTGGGGTCCCCTTCCGCTTTTTGGCCCCGCCCGAGCTGGTGGTGCTGTAATAAAACCTGTAAGAAAAGCGCGCGGGGTAACCCCCGCGCGCTTTTTGATTGCCCACAATAAAAAATATTAGAAGAGCGTTTTTAGGCGATAGGGTGTGAAATACCAAAAAACCGCATGAACACTATGTTTTTCGATATATCAACACTCTGCCGCTGGGTTATAGAACGTCTTGATTGGTGCCTAAATGGTGCCCACAGTCAGCGCAAGCATATAAAAAGCTGTAAGAAGAAGCAAAGAAATATGCTCTCCAAAACTCCACTTCATCGCTGTGTGCGGTTTTGTTGCGCAGTAGAACGCCATTTTAAGAGGAACGAGTATAAAATCCTTACTACCCCTGTTCTGTGTCTGTAAAGCCTTGCAGATAGCAACTTAATCAGCTTCTGCTGCGTAACGTTTCTCCATGATATCATAGAGGGCGAAAGCACTCGTTGCTTTCGCCCCTTGATTACCTCACAGCAGGGGCAGGCGGGCTTGTCAATGGCGGCGTTAGCCGTTTTATTCACCATTGACAAGAGCGGTCCGGCTTTGCTATCGCTTAGGTGATTATGTGCTCATTCGACGTAGCTATAATTGCAATGCGAATTTTACCGACTGCCTTACAAAACTTTCGCGTGTTTCCTTAAAGTTAGAATTACCCCAAGCCCATCCTGTATCAGTTTCGGAAAGTGGGTGTTTATCTGAACATAATAAAATTGAAACGGCTGGTATCGAATAGTACCTGCTCACGGACAAAAGTGCAGATGATTCCATATCCACACCCACACACCCTTTTTCTCTCCAAAAAGCCTCTTTGTAGAATGTTTGACGATAAAATGCGTCACTGGTTACTGTGGAATTTGTGGATACATTAAAACTACCCGAAAAGTACGACCTCGCTTTATTGAAAAGGAGTGGATCGGGTTTCGCAAATTCAATATCCTCAAAATAGTGGTATGAGGTTCCTTCCTCACAAAGCACTTTGTTGGGCACTATTACGTTGCAAACATCGATAGAATCAGCAAATCCGCCGCACATTCCAACGATAACGATACGCTTAACGCCTAATGCCCTAACGGTTTCCAATGTGTCAACAGCAGCAGGAGCACCATACCCACCTCGTGTAAAGCACACATCATTATTACCTTTTATCATAAAACATTTAGAGTTTTCCAAAAAACAAGGGAGTTCATCAAATAGTGGTATTGTTTCATAATTTGACTCTATAAATTTTAAGGCCATGCCGATTTCAAAAATCACACAAGTTTGTGGCAAGGGACCAACACCTGCTCTACCATGTTGACTTTGAATATGTTTTTCAGCAGTTATTATTGGCTCTGTGTTATCCTTAGAAAATGTCCATTTCATAATCGTACCTCACAAAATATAAAAATAGCGTCGTTGCCTTCTGGCTTCTATCGTACCGCATTTTCCCAGTTTTTCCACTCCATTTTGTAAACCTCATAGTTGATAACCATTTGCTAAAATACAAAAAGGGTCGGGGCATTCCCAACGAGCAATTTTTTCGGAAGATGGTACCCTCTTCCTATGCTTGCTCTTCCAAAAGTTACTTCAAAATATGGGAATCGAATGGTAAGGAAGAGATTTTTAAGCGATGTCCAACATAGGTTTCTGGTGCCCAAATGGTGCCCAGCTTTGCAACACCACGATGTAAGAAGTTATGACGAGAAATAAGAAGATATGTGGAAAAGCCTGTATTCAAGCCGTTTTCAAGCATTTCCTAAAAACACTTACGGAAAGTTATAAAGCGATTTTCGTCTATTCAATCAATAAAAAATATCCGCAGCGAAGCGGAGGCTGTTTTTTGCACATCCATGCCCCGCTCCTGCGCGGCAGCCGCTTTTCACCCTTCCCCGTTTTTTCCCGGCGGCTGCGCACCGGCGGGCGGGTGCTCGCCGAACGAGGGCACAAACAAATATTTGCGAATCACAAAAAGCAGCAGAATGGCCAAGATCCCCAGCAGGTTTTCCACCGGGGTCGAGTGCTCCACCACCATCTGCCTTGCAATGGCCACCAGCAGCACCTCAATGGCCGAGCCCGGGGTGTGCTTTGCCAGCATTTTAATAAACTCCACCCCAATGATCAGGGTGAACGCGTGGTTCAAAAAGTCCGAAAAGCGGCCGCTCACATCCGCCGTGCCGGCCAGCTCCAACACCTCGCCGGCAATGCGGACCCCCGCAATGCCAATGGCGATCAGCACCATCACCGAGATCACGATCTCAATAATGCTGGCCACGTTTGCGATCCACTGGCGCAGCCGCGCGCGCACCGGGTGTTCCCGCATGTCCCCCACCTCCCCTTGGCGTTTTTCTAACGATAGCATGCCCCAAACCGCCCTGTCAAGAAAAAAGAAGCGCCCCTGCAAGCCGTGCAGGGGCGCTTTGTCGTTTGAGCTATGGGGTGCGGCGCGTTATCTCCCGGCGTTTTTCGCCCGCTCCAGCGCCTCGGCCGCCTCCCGCTCTTTTTTGCGGCGCGCGCGCTCCAGGGCCGATTTTTTCTCTTTTCCCCATTTGGTCAGCATCGTCTCGTCGGCCGCCTCCACCGCGCGGGCAAAGGTGTAGTGCAGCCCGTCGGTGCGCATGCGCCGCAGCCACACCATGGCCGGCCCGTGCTTCGGGCACCGGCCCAGGCTGTAAAGGCAGTTGTTGCCCCGGCGCAGCCACACGCCGTCGCCATCCGGCTGCAGCGGTTCGCCGCACACAGGGCACGCAGCCCCGCGCAGGGCGGGGTCGGTCAGCCAGGCCTCGCCGTCCACATAGCCCGGCCACATGGCAAACCCGCTGCGCGCCTTGTCCGGCGGGCAGAGCAGCTCTTTGAGCTGTTCCTCCTCGCTGGGGTAGTCGGCAAGGCCCTTGGCAATATCCACGAACTGGCACACCTTGGCGGTGTAAATTGCGTCCGCCAGCGCGTCGTGGAACGCCTCGTCCTTCTCAATCCCCAGGCGTTCCACCACGCTCTCCAGGGTCATGCCCTCGCCCTCGGCCCGGGGCCGCTGCCCCGTGAACACCCGCTGCAGGTCGTACCACCTTGCCGGCCAGGCCTCGTCCAGCCCGGCCAGCACCAGGTTCTGCTTTAAAACGGGCACGTCGTCCAGGCCCCACTCGCCCAGCGCCGCATCCGGGCCGCACCATTCCATGAACCGGGCCAGGCCCTCCTTCACCGGCACCCCCGCGGCAAGGTCTGCCTGGGTCAGCCCGGTCACCTTTGCCACGTGATGGTACAATTTCGGGAAAATGCGCGGCCGCATGGTCACCCGGAAGGTGTCCGCAATCCGCTGGCCGTCCATGCGCACCGCACCAATCTGGATCACCTCGCCCCGCAGGGTCTGCTCCACCCCCTGGTAGCGAAATGTCTTGGGCTGGTAGCCCATGTTCCACTCCATATCAAAAATTACCAGCTGCGCCATGCGTCCTCCTTTTTTCTGCCGCTCCGGGCCGTGCCCCGGGCGGTGCGGGCGCCCGCGCGCCTGCTTTTTTCCTCTCTCCGGCGCCCGTTTACAGGTAGGCGGGCACCTTGGCCCCCTCGCTCTCCACCGGCCCGTCCAGCGGCCGTGCAGGCAGGGCCTGCGCCCCCTCGTCCAGCCGCTCCTTCGCCACGCTCAGCATCAGCTTGATGCGGTTCTCCTGGTTCACGGGCGTTGCGCTGGGGTCGTAGTCGATGGGGGTGATGTTTGCCGCCGGATACAGCGCCCGGATCCGGCTGATCATGCCCTTGCCGCAGATGTGGTTGGGCAGGCAGCCGAAGGGCTGGGCGCACACGATGTTTTCATACCCGCTGGTCACCAGCTCCACCATCTCGGCGGTCAGCAGCCAGCCCTCGCCCATCTTGTTGCCCCGGCTGATGATGCCGTCCGCCATGTTCCGCAGGTCCAAAAAGCGGGCCGGGGCGTGGTAGCCCGCGGCGCGCAGCGCGCTGATGCTGGCCTGCTCAATGCCGTCCATGTGCTTCAGCAGCGCCTCGGCGCCCCACACAAGCGCGCCGCTGCCCCCATAAAGGCGCACGGTGTCGCCCATGTTGCTCACGCAATATTGCACAAATCCCAGCAGGCCCGGCAGGTTCACCTCGCACCCCTCGCCGGCCAAAAAGGCTTCCAGGCCGTTGTTTCCCAAAGGCGAGTACTTCACATAAATTTCGCCCACAACCCCCACCTTCACCTTGGGCGTGCGCTTCACCGGAATGGCCGCGAACTCCTTTGCAATGCCGGGGAAGGCGGCCTTCATCTCTTTTGCGCTGCCGCCCCTGCCCTGCAAAAACCACCCGCGGATGGTTTTCACCCACTTTTGGGCCAGTGCCTCGGCGGCGCCCTTCTCCAGTTCATAGGGGGCGGTCTGGTTGCGCAGGGTCATGAGCAGGTCCCCGTAAACAATGGCGGCCAGGGCCATTTTCAGCATGGGCAGGCTCATCTGGAAGCCGGAATCCTTTTCCAGCCCCGAAAAGTTCAGGCTGGCCACCGGGATGCTGCCGTACCCCGCCTTGGCCAGCGCCTTGCGCAGCAGGTGGATGTAGTTCGAGGCCCGGCAGCCGCCGCCCGTCTGGGTAATCAGCAGGGCGGTGTGCTCCAGGTCGTATTTGCCGCTGTTCAGCGCGTCCAAAAACTGGCCGATCACCAGTAGCGCCGGGTAGCAGGTGTCGTTGTGAACGTATTTCAGGCCAAGCTGCGCCACCTGGCTGCCGCAGTTGCCCAAAACCTCGGTATGGTAGCCCTCCCGTTCCAGCGCCGCCTGCAAAATCGAAAATTGCAGCGGGGCCATGTTGGGAATCAAAATGGTATGGGTCTTTTTCATCTCTTTGGTAAAGTGTACGTAGCCGCCTTCCATTGCTTCAGCCCTCCCCCCGCTGTTTTTCGTCCAGTGCGGCAAACAGGCTGCGAAGCCGGATGTTCACCGCGCCCAGGTTGGTGATCTCGTCAATCTTGAGCTGCGTGTACAATTTGCCCCCCGCCTGCAGGATCTCGCGGGTCTCGTCGGTGGTGATCGCGTCCACCCCGCAGCCAAAGCTCACCAGCTGCACCAGATCCATATCAGGCTGTGTGGTGCAGTATTTCGCCGCGGCGTACAGCCGCGAGTGATAGGTCCACTGGTTCAGCACCGTGGTTGGAAATTTTTCCATGTGCCAGGCCACGCTGTCCTCGGTCACCACCGCGGCGCCGTGGCGGCAGATCAGCGCGTCGATGCCGTGGTTCACCTCCGGATCCACATGGTAGGGCCGGCCCGCCAGCACAATGATCCGTTTGCCCGCCGCCCGGGCCTTTTCAATGATCTCGGCGCCCTTGTCCCGCAGGCGCTGCATGTGGGCCGCGTACTCGGCATAGGCAAGGTCGGCCGCGCGGGCCACCTCCTGCTTTGAAATGCCGCGGAAGTATTTTGCCAAAATGTCCGGCATCTTCTTTTTAAAATCGCCGGGGCGGTGCAGGCCCACAAAATCGCTGATAAAGGGCAGCCGCGCAAGCTCCGGGCAGTTGACCTCCAGCACCTCGGGGTAATAGGCCACCACCGGGCAGTTGTAATGGTTGTCGCCCAGCCGCTCGTCCAGGTTGTAGCTCATGCAGGGGTAAAAAATCGCGTCCACACCCATTTCAGCCAGCGCCCGGATGTGCCCGTGGGCCAGCTTCGCGGGGAAGCACACCGTGTCGCTGGGAATGCTGGCCTGCCCCGCGGTATACAGCTCCCGGGTGGAAACGGGGCTCGTGACCACCGCAAAGCCTAAACTCGTAAAAAAGGCGTGCCAGAAGGGCAGCAGCTCGTACATGTTCAGGCACAGCGGAATGCCGATGGCCCCCCGCTTTGCCGGGGCGGGCTTATACCTTGCCAGCAGCTCCTGCTTGAAGCGGTAAAGGTTCAGGCCCCCGTCGCCGCCCTTGCCGGTCACCGGCTTTTCGCACCGGTTGCCGCTGATCAGCCGCCGCCCGCCCGGGAAGGCGTTCACCGTGAGCTGGCAGTGGTTGGTGCAGCCGCCGCATTGCACGCTTTTTGTTTCCTGGGTAAAGCGCAGCAGCTCCTCCTTTTTCAGCAGGGTGCTCACCTGCCCCGGCTTTGCCAGGGCCATGCCGTGCAGGGCGGCGCCGAACGCGCCCATCAGGCCCGCAATGTCCGGCCGCACCACCTCCACGCCCATCTCTTTTTCAAAGGCGCGCAGCACGGCCTCGTTGTAAAAGGTGCCGCCCTGCACCACAATGCGGCGGCCCAGTTCCTCGGGGCTGGAAGCGCGGATCACCTTGTACAGCGCGTTTTTCACCACGCTGATGGAGAGCCCGGCCGAAATGTTCTGAATGGACGCGCCGTCCTTCTGGGCCTGCTTCACGCTGGAATTCATGAACACGGTGCAGCGGCTGCCCAGATCCACCGGCTTATCCGCAAACAGGCCCAGCGCCGCGAACTCCTTCACATCGTACCCCAGCGCCTCGGCAAAGGTCTGCAAAAAGCTGCCGCAGCCCGACGAGCACGCCTCGTTCAAAAAAATGTCGCTGATGGCGCCGCCCTCGATCTTGAAGCACTTCATATCCTGCCCGCCGATGTCGATGATAAAATCCACATCCGGCAAAAAGTGGCGCGCCGCGGTAAAGTGGGCCACCGTTTCCACCACGCCCCCATCGGCGCAAAAGGCGCTGCGCACCAGCTCTTCGCCGTAGCCGGTGGCGGTCACGCTGGCCACCTGCAAATCCGGGTGCGCATTGTAAAGCCCCAGCAGCACCCCGCGGATCAGCGGCAGGGGGTTGCCTAGGTTCGGCTGGTAATCCGTGAACAAAAGGTGCGCGTTCTGGTCGATCACCGCCAGCTTTACCGTGGTGGAGCCCGCGTCGATGCCAATGTGCACCGGGCCGCACTCGGCCCCAAAGGCCACCCGGGGCACCGCCGCTTTCAAATGCCGCGCGTGGAACGCCTCGTATTCGGCCCGGTCGCGGAACAGGGGCGGCTGGCTGGCATAACTGCCCGCGCCCGCATGGGCCATGCGGTCCGCCACCTCGGCAAGCCGGAACTCGCCGTCGGCGTAAAACGCAGCGCCCAGCGCCACAAAATGCAGGCTGTGCTCCGGGCAAAGCCCCTCCGCGCCCAGCGCCTTGTCAAAGCTTTGGCGCAGCACGCTGTTGAAGGTCAGCGGCCCGCCCAGATACAAAATATTCCCCGCGATGGGCCGCCCCTGCGCCAGGCCCGCAATGGTCTGGTTCACCACCGCCCCGTAAATCGAGGCCGCAATGTCGCCCGCGGCCGCGCCCTGGTTGATGAGCGGCTGGATGTCGCTTTTTGCAAACACGCCGCACCGGCTGGCGATGGTATAGGTCTTCTGCGCCCCGGCCGCCGCCGCGTTCAGTTCTTCGGGGGTCATTTTCAGCAGGGTGGCCATCTGGTCAATAAACGCGCCGGTGCCGCCCGCGCAGCTGCCGTTCATGCGCACCTCGGTTCCGCCGGTCAAAAACAGGATCTTGGCGTCCTCGCCGCCCAGCTCAATCACCACGTCCGCCGCCGGGGCCAGGCGCTTTGCGGCCACGCGGGTGGCGAACACCTCCTGCACAAAGGGCACCCCGCAGCTCTCGGCCAGGCCCATGCCCGCCGAACCGGAAATGGCAAGATACGCGGGCCTGCCGCCCAGCTGCTCCTTGTCGACCCTGCGCAGCAGCTCGCGGGCTTTTTCCACAATGTGGCTGCCGTGCCGTTCGTATGTATCAAACGCCACCTGATCCCGGTCGTCCAGCACCACACATTTAATGGTGGTGGAACCAATGTCCAAGCCGACTCGCATGTTTAAACACTCCTACTCTTGTCCGTGCAAAAAAACAAAAAACAGGGTCTAATTGTAACCTAAAAGTTTGAATTTTGCATTAAGTTTTCCACAAATAAATAAATTTGGCAAAACTTCGCGCCAAACTTATAAAGTCCGAAACCCCTTGCCCACGATCTCGCTGGAATTCACAATGGTCAAAAACGCCTTGGGGTCCACCCGGCGCAAATGGTTGCGCAGGGCCACCGTCTGCCGGCGGGTCAAAACGGTGGTAAGCACCTGCTCCTCCTTGCCGGTATAGGCCCCCTTTGCCGTGTATACCGTGGCGCTGCGGTTCAGCGCTTCCAGAATGAACTGCTTCACCGCCTCCGGGTCTGCGCTCACCACCGTCACCACCTTGCGCAGGTTCAGGCTCTCAATCACGCTGTCCACCAAAAAGGCTTTCATCAAAAGCCCCAGCACACAGTACAGGCCGGTCTTGATCCCGTACAGCCCGCCCGCGGCCAGCGCGATCAAAAAATCGCTCGCCAGCAGCGCCTTGCCGATCTCCAGGCTGGTGAACTTCGCCAGGATCATGGCCACAATGTCGGTGCCCCCGGTCGAGGCGCCCACATTGAACACAATGGCGCTGCCCGCCGCCGGCAGGATCACCGCAAACAGCAATTCCAGCAGGGTGTCGTCGGTAAAGGGGCGCTGCATGGGCGCCAGCTTTTCCAGCACCGTCACAAAGGCCGAAATGGCAAACGAGGAATAGATGGTCACCCCCATGGCCCGCCGCCCCAAAAACACAAGGCCCAGCAGCACCAGCGCGCCGTTCACAATAAACATGGCGCCGCCCACGTCCAGCCGCGGGAATAAAGTCGACAGCAAAATCGAGATGCCGCTGGTACCGCCCATGGCAAAGCGGTTGGGCGTTTTAAAAAAGTGGATGCCCGCCGCACTGATCGCAAGCCCCAGGTTCAGCAAAAGGGCCCAGCGGGCAAACTCGGCCCGGGTCATTTTGAACTTCAGCGCATTCTGCTCCATAATGGAATGCTCCCTATTTTCGATTTATATGTGGGCTTGGCCTCTTTTTTGCCCCGCCCCCTCAAAAAAGGCTACCCTGCAAAGGGGTGTCCTTTGCACGGGCAGCCTTGTTTGGCGCAGATGGGTTTACCGTTCAATGCAGCTTTTAATCGCGTCGCAGGTGTCCGTATACTGTTTGCACAGGGCGTCGAATGCCGCGCCTGCGCCGCGCAGGTTCGCCTGCTCCATGCTTTGGGCCCCGCGCAGCGTTTCGGTCAGCCGGCAGGCCGCATCATACAGGCCGTGCAGGGCCAGGTTGCCCGCCACCCCCTTGATGGTGTGCACACACCGGAACGCCTCGGTGCTGTCGCTCCGCCCCATGGCCTCGCACAGCGCGCTGTAGGTGGGATCCTCCAAAAACTTGCCCAAAAACTTTTCCAGCAGGGCTTGGTTGTTCATAAAGCGTTCCAGGGCTTCCTTGGGGTCAAAGCCGCACCCGAGCAGCGCCTCGTAATTGTTCTCGCTCATTTTCCAGGTCCTTTCCGGCTTGCTTACACGCTGTGCAGCCTTTTCTGTACCTTTTCAAAGCAGGCCAGCAGCTTGGGGTTAAAACTGCCGCACTCGCCGTTCTGGATCATATGCATCGCCTCTTCCGGGGTATACGCGGGCTTGTAAACGCGCACGCTGGTGAGCGCGTCGTACACATCGGCCAGGCTCACAATCTGGGCCGCAATCGAGATCCCGTCCCCCGCCAGGCCGTCCGGGTAGCCCCTTCCATCCCACCGCTCGTGGTGATGGCGGCAAATATCGTAGCTGTAATCGTAATACTTTTTATCGTTAAAAATCTGTGCCGATTCCAGGATCCTGCATCCCTGCACCGTATGCGTCTTCATGATCTCAAATTCCTCGCCGGTCGGGCGGCCGGGCTTGAGCAGGATGCTGTCTGGAATGGCGATCTTGCCAATGTCGTGCAGCGCCGCGGCGCTGGTAATAATCTCGATCTCCCCGTCGTTCAGGCCATACTCGGGGAAATCCTTTGCCACCTGCTGGGCGATCAGGGTTGTCAGCGCTTTCATGCGCTTGATGTGCTCGCCGCTCTCCACATCGCGGAACTCCACCACGTTGCTGAGCAGGTCGATCAGGTGCTGGTTGTTGGAGCGGAGCAAATCGTTCTGCCGGCGCAGCTTCTGGGTCTGGTCGGCCACCATCATTTCCAGCTCGTACTTATGGCGGTACAGGTCAATGATGTTGTTCACCCGCCGCAGCACCACCCGCGGGTCAAAGGGCTTGCCAATCACGTCGGCCACATCGTAGCCATATGCCTTCAGGGCGTTTTCGGTGGAGGTGTCGCCGCTGATCAGCACCACCGGCACATCGGCGGCAAGGTCGAGCTGCGCGCGCCGCCTCAAAAATTCAAAGCCGTCCATCACCGGCATCACCACGTCCAGCAGGATCGCCACCAGCCGCGAGTCGTCCGCCTTCTCCAGCTGTTCCAGGGCCGCCTGGCCGTTGGCCGCCTCGATACATTCATACTGCTTTGAGAATATCTCGGTCAGGATGGCCCGATTCACCTCAACGTCGTCTACCACCAGGATCTGTTCCCGCTCCATGCTACCGTCTCCTGCCCACTTTTCGGGAGCTTTCCGCCTCCGGCGATCTTCCCGCCGCAGCCAAAACCTCCACCCCTATTTATAATCCATTATAAAGTATCATAAACTCTGTTTTCTGTCAACTCAAAACAGGGTTGGACAGTTTTGGCTCTTTTTTGCCGTTTTTGCCAAGATAATCTGCGCACAGGGGCACTTTTTGTCTAAAACATTGCGCTTTGTTCCGGTGCGGGCTATAATAAAGCCCATGGAAAAGCCTTCCAATGCATGATCGAATGTGTTTTGCCCGCCCGTCGGTTCCATCCGCGCGGGTGGTTCCATTTTTAAAAGCCGCCCTGTTTTTTAACCCTTAAACGATATGCGAGGTGTTCCCCATGGTCCAACCCCGGCGTTTTCAGCGCTTGAAAACCCAGGTGCGCAAACTGCGGCTCCCGCTGCTCGGCCTTTTTGTCCTGCTGCTGGGGCTCATTTTTTCCACGCTTGATCTGTATTTTCAGCAGGACCGCGCCGCCCGTCTCCAAAGCGAGTCGCTGCTGTATGAGCAGACGCAAAGCAATGCCGCACTCCTTCTCACCGCGCTCGGGCGCCAGATGGACGCGGTGCAGACGGCGGCCGCCGCCCTTTCCGCCTTCAGCGACCTGCAGGGGGTCACGGCCCGCACCACCCTTCGCTCCTATCTGGGCGAGAGCGAGCTGGTGAGCCTGTGGGTCACCGACCGCAACGGCCTCGGGCAGGACCCCTCCGGCAATGTCCAGGATTTTTCGGGCGTCGAGGTCGTAAACAAAGCCCTCTTGGGCCAGGCGGGCTGGTCCGCCGCCTGGCGGGAGCCCTCCACCGGCCAGGTCATGTTCTGCGCCTGCGCCCCCGTGCGCCGCGCCCCCAACGCGCCCGTTTCCGGCGCAGTCGTGGGCGTGCTCACCACCGAACAATTGAGCGGCATCGCAAACCTCTCCAGCTTCGACGGCACGGGCTACATTGCCGCCACCCAGCCGGACGGCCTGGTCCTCTATTACAGCAGATCCCTGGGCACCCGCCTGGCGGGCCACCAGAATTTCTGGGAGTACTCCGATCCCGATTCCTACACCCCCGAGGGCAGCCTGCGCGGCCCCATGGAGGCGGGCGAAGAGGGCCTGTTTTACTACCGTTCCCCCTACCGCGGCCGGGTCGCCTCCTGTTACGTCCGCCTCGGCGTCGGCGACTGGTATCTGTTTCAGGACGTGCCCGAGAGCGTTATGATGCGCAGCGGCCTCCACTCCCTCATCCTGCTGCTGGAGCTTGCTGCAAAGCTTCTTTTGTGCTTTTTGTTTCTGGTGTTCTGCCTGTCGCGCTACCAGCGCCAGCGCGAAAAGGGGGTCGAGCAGGCCGAGGCCCGCCTCCAGCTCACCAACCAGTCGCTGGAGATCGCCCTCACCCACGCCACCATCAGCCTGTTTTTATACGATGTCTATTCCCGCACCCTCACCGCCCATCACGTCAGCGACACCGGGCAGCCCATCGTGCTGGAAAACGGCCCCGCGCAGCTGGTGCAGCGGGGCGCGGTGGCGCCGCAGCACGCCAGCACCTTCCTGGGGCTGTTCCATCAGATCAAAAGCGGCATCCCCACCGTGCAGGCCGACCTGCTGCTGCGGGCCGTAGGCCGCGCCGACTATATCTGGAACCGGGTGATCCTCACCACCGTGTTCGACCAGTACCGCAGCGCCACCCATGCCATCGTCACCTTCGAGGATATCTCCGAAGAGCGCCGCCGCGAGGAAGAGCTTGCCCAGCGCGCCCACAAGGACCCCCTCACCGGGCTGTACAACCGCGAGGGGCTGCGCGCCCAGGTCAACGCCCTGCGGTGCAGCCCCGACCGGCCCGCCACCGGCGCATTCCTGCTGCTGGACCTGGATCATTTCAAGGAAGTAAACGACACCCTGGGCCACCCCGCAGGCGACCGCCTTCTGCGCGAGGCCGCCCGCGTGCTGGAATGCCTTTGCCCGGACGGCGGCGCCTGCGCGCGCATCGGCGGCGATGAATTCGTGCTTTTGGCCCCGGGCCTCGGCTGGCAGGGGGCCGAAGAGCTTGCCGGCCAGATCTGCCGCCGCATGCCGCTCTTAACCGAGGCGCTGGAATTCCAGGTGCCCGTGGGCATCAGCGTGGGGGTGCATGTGTTTGAGTGCGCGGGCGCTCATCTGGATGCGATTTATCAGGAGGCCGACGTGGCCCTTTATGCCGCCAAGCGCGAGCGCGGCCGCTGGGTGGCCACCCGCGGCCTGAACGTAGAACCCTCGGTGTGAGCCCGCGCCGCGAAAGGAGAGTGCCGTTTCGTGCCTCTGGATCTGAATTTTGAATTGGTGAGCCTGGGCCTGCTGGCGTTGTTCCTGTTCGCCGGCCACAAAAAGCCGCTGCTCCCCACCCGCCCCAACCGGCGTTTCACCCAGCTCTGCCTTCTGGTGTTCGCGCTCAATCTGCTGGATGTGTTCACGGTGTTTTTATCCGCCCATCCCGGGTGGCTGCCGCTGCCTGCCCGGCACGCGCTGCTGGCCGCCTATTATATGGGCCAGCCTGTGTTGTTCGCCCTGGTGCTGAACTACTGCGCCTGGTGCGCCCGCCTGCCCATGGCCTGGCTGCGGCGGGCCCGGTGGGCCGCAGCGGCCGTCACGGCTCCGGTGTGCTTTCTGGCGCTTGCCAGCCCTTTCGGCGGTTTTCTCTATACCCTTTTGCCCGCGGGCGGCTATGCCCGCGGGCCGCTGTACTGGCTGCTGGGGGCGCAGGGGGCGCTGCTGCTGCTCGGCTGTTTTGCCATTCTGGCGGCGCGCCGCGCCTGGCTGCCGCGCCGCCGCCTGGCCGGCCTCTGCGCCATGGCGGCCTGGCTGGCGCTGGCGCTAGGGCTTCAGGTCCTGGCGGTCCCCGGCCCGCTGCTGTTCTATGTGTTTGCCGTTTTAGCCCTGTTAACGGCCTATGTCAGCGGTCAAAACCCCGACCGCTATCTCCACGAGGGCACCGGGGTGTTCAACCACCGCGCGCTGGACGAGCTTTTGCAGGAATATTATCACCGGGGCCAGCCCTATATGATGGCGTTTCTTCACACCGCCCTTCCGGGCGACAGCCGCTTTGTGTTCAACACAGATTTTGAGCTGATGGTATTCTCCACCGCGGCCCGGCGCATCCGGCAGGCCATGCCGGGCGCCTGCGTGTTCTTTCTCTCCCGGCCCCGCAGCTTTGTGGTGGTCAGCCCCGCCGCCCCCGAGGCGGTCAGCGCCTCCACCGAGCGGGCCGTGGCCGAGCTGCGGGCCGGCTGGCAGCTGGACGGTCACCAGGTCGGGCTGGAATGCACCGCCCTTCTGTTCGACGGCCGCGCCTGCGCCGCCACGCTGGACGAAGCCCGGATCCTGGTGGAGAACGCCTTTTACCTGGGCGATCTTCCCCAAACCCCCAGCGGGGTGCTCTGGGCCAGCGACGACACGCTGGAACAGCTGCACCGGCTGATCCGGGTGCACCTGGCGGTGCGGCGTGCGGTGCGCCTGAACAAGATCTCGGTGGCGTTTCAGCCCATTGTGGATACCGCGGGCCGCATGTGTGCGGTCGAGGCCCTGGCGCGCCTCGAAGACCCGGAGCTGGGCCCGGTTTCGCCCGAGGAATTTGTCACCGCGGCCGAAACCAGCGGCGCCATTTTAAAGCTGGGGCAGACCGTATACGAAACGGTCCTCCGCTTTATGGCCCAGAACCGGGACCTGTTCGAGCGGCTGGACTATGTTTCCATCAATCTCAGCCCCCTGCAGCTGGGCCAGCCGGACCTTGCGTCCCGTTACCTGGAGCTTGCCGCTTTTTACGGCGTTGCCCCGGAGCGCCTGGCGTTCGAGATCACCGAGAGCTTCCATCTGACCCCCGACGAAACCCTCTCCCGCACCCTGCAGCAATTCCATAAAGCCGGGGCCCAGCTCTTGATCGACGATTTTGGCGAGGGGCATTCCAACCTCGCCCGCATCCTGGACATGCCCCTCGCGAGCGTCGTAAAGCTCGAGCGCCATGTCATGGCCGCCTGCCTCGCGCGGGACGAGCGCCTGATGGGTGATCTCATCGGCCTGGTGCACGATTCCGGCCGCGGGGTGGTGGTGGAGGGCGTGGAAAACGAGCTGCAGTTCCGCCGCCTCACCGCCCTGGGCGCCGACTGGATGCAGGGGTTCTATTTTTCGCGCCCCCTCTGTCTCGGGGACCTGCGGGACTACGCCGCCGCTTCCCCGCCCGCCGTACCCATGGGCTGACCCGCTTTTCCCGCGCACCGGCCGCCCGGTCTTTTCCGCCCGCCTTTCCGGCGGGCGGTTTTTGCGGCTTCCCGGGGGCCGCGCCCCTGCGGGGCGGCCGCAGCGCGCGGGCCAAAAGCGGCCTGCGTTTTACCGCGGCTATTTTTTCAGTTGCAATGGCTCCCAAAATCTTGTAAAATAAATAAATAGGTTTTGAAGGCCCGCACATGGGCCATTCTTTGTATATAGAGGAGCGGAACAAGCATGGAAAAGCCGAGCAACTTTCTCACCGAAATCATCGACGCCGACCTGGCCGAAGGCCGCGTAAAGCAGATCCACACCCGGTTCCCGCCGGAGCCCAACGGTTACCTGCACATCGGCAGCGCCAAGGCCATCTGGATCAACTGGGGCATTGCCAAGGCCTACGGCGGCAAGTTCAACCTGCGTTACGACGATACCAACCCCGTGCGCGAAGACGACGAGTACGTCAGAAGCATCGAGGAGGACCTGCGCTGGCTGGGCGCCATCCCGGACGGCGGCATTTATTACGGAAGCGACTACTTCGAGCAGTGCTACCAGTACGCCGAGCAGCTCATCACCGAGGGCAAAGCCTACGTGTGCGATCTCACCCGCGAGCAGCTGCAGGAATACCGCGGCACCCTCACCCAGCCCGGCCGCCCCAGCCCCTGGCGCGAGCGCACCCCGCAAGAAAACCTGGATCTCTTCCGCCGCATGCGCGCGGGCGAATTTGCCGACGGCAGCCGCACCCTGCGCGCCAAAATCGACATGGCAAGCCCCAACATGAACCTGCGCGACCCGGCCATCTACCGCATCGTGCGGGCCCATCACCACCGCCAGGGCGACGCCTGGTGCATCTACCCCCTGTACGATTTCGCCCACCCCATTCAAGACGCCATCGAGGGCATCACCCACTCCATGTGCAGCCTGGAGTTCGAGAACCACCGCCCCCTGTACGAGTGGGTGATCAACAGCCTGCACCTGGGCCCCTTCCCCATCCAGCGGGAATTTGCGCGCCTGAACGTCTCCAACACGGTCATGAGCAAGCGCTACCTGCGCGAGCTGGTGGAGCAAAGCATTGTCGACGGGTGGGACGACCCCCGCATGCCCACCCTTTCGGGCCTGCGCCGCCGCGGCTACAGCCCCGAAAGCATCTTCGATTTTGTGCAGAAGGCGGGCGTATCCAAGGTTTACAGCCTGGTGGATTACCGCCTGCTGGAGCATTGCATCCGCACCGAGCTGGAAACAAAGGCCGCCCGCCGCATGGCGGTCACCGACCCCATCAAGCTCACCATCACCAATTACCCCGCCGGCCAGGTGGAATACTTCGACCTGCCCAACAATCCCAACAAGGCCGTGGCCGACTCCTCCACCCGCCCGGTGGCGTTCACAGGCGAATTGTACATCGAGCGCAGCGACTTTGCCGAGGTTCCCCCGCCGAAATTCCAGCGGCTGCGCCCGGGCGGCGAGGTGCGGCTCATGGGCGCTTATATCGTGCGCTGCAACGAGGTGGTCAAGGGCGCCGACGGCAGCGTAACCGAGCTGCGCTGCACCGCCGATCTCGAAACCCGCAACGGCATGCCTGCCGACGGCCGCAAGGTAAAGGGCACCATCCACTGGGTCAGCGCGGCCCACTGCGTGGAGGCCGAAGTGCGTTTGTACGATAAGCTCTTCACCCAGGAAAACATGGGCGAGCTGCCCGAGGGCGCCGATTACAAGGACTTTTTGAACCCCGAAAGCGTGCGCCGCCTGCCCGGCGCCAAGCTGGAAGCCTGCCTGGCGGATGCAAAGCCCGGCGAAAAGTTCCAGTTCGTGCGCATGGGCTACTTCACCCCGGACTCCAAAAACCCCGGCGTGTGGAACCGCATCGTCACCCTGAAAGACAGCTTCAGCAAAACCCTGGAACAAAAATAAATTCAATAAACATCCACGCGTAAAACGCGTGGTATTTCAGATGCGGGCAAAGCCCTTTGTTCCTCGCTCACGCGTCAAACGCGTAAGTACGGTCTGCCAGCCGCGCGGGGACTGTTACTTGCCGCCCGTAAACGGGCCGCATTCACTCATCGTAAGCTGCTCGCCCATCTCATCTTCTTTTAGTTGGTTCCTGATGTACTCTGCAATTCGGCTCGTGTTTTTCCCCGTTGTATCCACGTAGTATCCTTTGCACCAGAACTCTCTGCTCCGATACTTGTATTTCAATTCGCCGAATTGCTCATACAGCATTGTGCTGCTCTTCCCTTTCAAGTATCCCATGAAGCTTGACACCGACATTTTCGGTGGAATTTCCACCAGCATGTGCACATGGTCCGGGCATACTTCTGCCTCTATGATTTTTACGCTCTTCCACTCACATAATTGTCGCAGAATCTTGCCGATTGCTGCCCGCTTTTCTCCATAGAATACTTTCCTGCGATATTTCGGAGCAAATACTATATGGTATTTGCAATTCCATTTTGTATGGGATAAACTATTTATGTCATTCAGGCTCATTCTGAATGTCCTCCTTTTGCTTTCTTACTGCAGTTGGCAGACCGCAGTTTCATTATAGCAAAAGGAGTTTTTATTTCTTCTTCATCGCTTAAGCTCTTTTGAACCACACGTCTAACGTGTGGTTTTGCACGTCAACAAAGCGGGGAGGCCTTCCATCGGCCTCCCCGCTTTCTGTTGGATTCTATTCAATCAGCTCCGGGTAGTGCATCTTCATCCACACGTCGCCGCTATAATGGCCTTCATCATCTACCTTAGATAGATCCAGATCCCGGTGCCGTTCGCACCAGATCCATATTTCCGCGCTTTCTTCTCCGGGGATCTTTCTTACCCTGCACCGCCAGTTTTGGCCGTCCTCCGTCTGGTTTTCGGCCAGGTATTTTTTCAGCCAATCGTTGATTTCGATTGTACTGGGGTCTGCTGTATTCATCCCCAATTCCCCCGCCAACCATTCCGAAACGAACTCCTGCGCCGCCTCCCTGCGGCTGGCATAGCATGCCTGTTCCCGGAAGTGGCTCACCATGGCCCCAAAGCCGATCAGCCCGGCGGCGGCCAGAATGCTCATCATCACAATTACCACGATCATTTCCACCAGGGTAAAGCCGGGCCTTGTGCGGCTGCGCAGTTTCATGGCCGCCCCTCCTGTTCCGGCAAGCCCCGGCGCTCTTTCGCGGCTTGCACAAAATGCTTGGCATCTTTTTATATATCTTACATATTTATATGGTAAAAAGCAAGCCGAAACGCACAACGAATCACACAAATAATCATTGACACTTCCAGCCAAAGCGCCTATACTATACACATATTAAGAGACCGGCAAACCTCGCGAAAGCGTGGGGCGCAAAGCTAAAGGGGCTTCCCCGCCGCGGGGCGGAATGCCAGCCAGTTGCCGCTTCGTCTGGTGTTTTCAGGCGAGCGGTTTTTGTTTTCTGGCAGTCTTTTGCCTTGTGTTTCTGCACGAAAGGGTGTAGGTTGGCGTTCGGCTCGAAATGAAAAGCAGGAGGAAAAACTATGCTGAAAAAACTTTTGAAGCAGCGCAACAAGAAAGGCTTCACCCTGATCGAGCTGATCGTGGTGCTGGTGATCCTGGCCATCCTGGCCGCGGCGGCCATTCCCACCATGATGGGGTATGTCAACAATGCCAAAAAGGCGCAGTACTTAGCCAACTGCCGCGCGCTGTATCTGGCGGCGCAAAGCGGCTACACCGAAGCCCGTGCAGCCGATCAAACAGGCGTTACTGTTGCTAACGCCGCAGATGCAGGCAAATATAAAACGTTGGATGGCACGACTGTTGCCGCAAAAATCCCCGTATTGGTACCTGAATTGGCTGGCGTCACAATCGCTTTTTCTGATACGGCAGTAACCGCAGGAGGCGCAACTGGTTATACTATCCAAGTTGAAAATGCTACCAGTCTTTCCACACTTAAAATCACCGCAATTTATTACGTTTTTGGCACCGGCACTAATGATTTTGTAAGCCTGACCCCCGGCTCCGGTACCAACGTAATGGATTAACAGAAATCCTTTTTCGCAACCGACGCGGTGCGGCCTCGTGCCGCACCGCGTTTTCGCGTTTCGGCCATAAGAAAAGCGGCGCGGCGCAAAGGCCGCACCGCTCACGCTGCGAAAAAATATATATTAGTCCATCACATTAGTACTATCGCCGGGTTTCACTGTAACGATATCATTGTTGCCGCTACCGAATTTGAAAGAAACTTCTGTAATTTTTTGATTCGTAATATCTACAACAACGGTATATTGATCTTGAGTATAAGTAGCAGGGGTAGTGCCGGTTACAGTGATTTTATCTGCCGCGATTTCAGGAACCATTTTATTGATGTTTGTAGCCATATTGGTAGTTGCTACGGAACCAGTGGTACCAAGTTGTGCTGTAATATCAGCCTGGCCTGCCACATACACTGCACGGCAATTTGCCAAATACGACGCTTTTTTCGCTTGGTTCACGTACCCCATCATGGCGGGAGCAGCCGCAGCCACCAGGATGGCCAGGATCACCAGCACCACGATCAGCTCGATCAGGGTGAAGCCTTTCTTGTTGCGCTGCTTCAAAAGTTTTTTCAGCATAGTTTTTCCTCCTGCTTTTCATTTCGAGCCGAACGCCAACCTACACATTTTCCTTCATTTTCACTTTTTTTCGGCGCAAATGTCAATAGTAAATGCGAAAAAAATTGAAAATTTATTTTTATAGTGTGTCAAGGCATTCGCGGAAGCACATTGCAGAAGTTTTCCAGCCCAATATTTCACGCGGATAGTTGTTGATCCATTGTTCAAGGTCTTTTATTGCGGCGGTTGATACTTTTCCGAAGTCTGTTCCTTTCGGGTATCGCCGCCGTATCATTCTATTTTGATTTTCGTTTGATCCCCGTTCAAAACTGCTGTACGGGTGACAATAGTAAAAGCGTGTCCGCTTCCCCTTGCGGATCACGGATTGTTCCAACCTTTCCACATTGGAGAATTCCCCGCCATTATCAACGGTGATCGTTTTGAACACTTTGCGGAATAGCGCGCCGAACCGCCGTTCTATACGGTCAAGTGCCTTTATGGTGCTTTCCTCCGTCCGATCCGGCATACGCTCTATAATTTCTTGTCGCGTCTTCCGCTCCGTCAGCACAAGAAGGGCTTTCTTTGAAGTCTGCTTCCCGCTGTAAACGGTATCCATTTCCCAATGTCCGAAGACTTCGCGCCCCTCCACTTCGGCGGGGCGTTTTTCTATGCTCTTCCCGCGTGGGGCGCGTTTGGCCGTCTTCACTTTGCGATATTTCCGCTTTCGTTTTGCCTTTTCCGGCAAATCCTTGTTTGTCAGCATAAGAAACACACCCTTTGTTATGTAGCCGTAAAAGGTGCTTGTGCAAATTGTGGTTTTGAATTCCAGCCCCTCTAAAGCAATGTCGGCAAGTGCGGCGGCGGGGGATCGGCCTTCTTCAAGCACTTTTCTTTCCAGATATTCCGCAAGGGCGTAATCACGGCCAATTTTCAGCGGCGCGCCTTTTGCCGAAAGGTTTTCACGGTATCGCCTGTGTGCTTCGTCCGGATTATACCTTTCTTCCTCCGTCCAATCCGAATTACGGTGAACCATGCGGGCGCGTTTTACTTCGCGGTAAATAGTGCTGATATGCACATGAATTTCCGCGGCGATCTCCTTTGCCGAATGGCCGTTATTCAATAACGCTTCGATCTTGTAACGGTCTGCCTTTGTCAAATGGCTAAAACAATGCCCCATGCTCCACGCCCCCTATAAACAAAAACAAGGGGCGGTTTCCCGCCCCCTGCGCCTGAAATTAACTCCTTCTTTTGTCGTATTCGTCCAGCCCTTCCAGCGTGGCCGGATCGGTGAGAATATCCCGCAAGCTACATTCAAGGGCGTTGCAAATTTTTAATAGTGTCGCCAACTTTGCCCCGTTAATATCCCGCGCGCCTCTTTCGTAGTCTTGCAGGATACGCACGGAAATTCCCGCCGCCGCCGCAAGCTGTGATTGTGACATACCAGCCGCCAGCCGCGCGGCCTGCAATTTCTCGTTTCTATATGCTATTTTAACGCTAATATCCACGCGCCGAACCTCCCTTGACATTTTCGTGTTTTATCGGTTATAATAAAGGCAACGGGCGGGGATACCCGCCGCCGTATCTGTTAGGACTGTTTGTTCTTCTTGTTTGGCTTTATGCTGATTGTGATACGCTCCACCGTTTCACTCTCCAAAGCCTTTTTAAGAAGTTCAAGCAGTTCTTTTATTTGCTCTTCGGTCAATCTTCGCACCCCCTTTCCGGTGGTGTTGTCTTCTCCTTTCGTTTTACTCGGCTTCCCCTTGCCTGTGATTTTATTATACGGCATTTGCCGTATAAAGTCAATAGCTTTTCAAAAAATAATTGCGAAAAATAGCAAAAGCGGCGGGAAATTCCCGCCGCTTCATTCGTTTTCATCGTCAAGCAACCAAAGAGGGGACACGCCCAACACTTTAGCAAGCACTTTCAATTCATAATCGGTAACAAACCGTGTTCCGATCTCAATTCTTGAAAGGCTGTCCCGCTCCATCGTCACGCCTTCAATTTGCAGTTTCGCGGCTAACGCCTCTTGCGTAAGCCGCTTCTTTTGCCGTGCTTCCCGCACTCTGTCGCCGCATATATTCTTCCGGCCTTTATAGTCGTATATCTTCACCCACGATCACCCGCGCCCCTCTCGTTGTGCTAAACATCAGCACTTTTCTTGACTTTAACACAAAATTCTTGCATAATTGTGTTAAAGGTCAGAATACAAAAAGTATTCTTCCCTTGTTGCCATAATTTAAGCACACGAAAGGAGCTATTCAAACTATGAAGCAATCGTTTTTATCCTCTGCCTTGTCAATGTTTGGGCGCGGAAAGAAAGAAGAAAGGTGCGCGGCTGTGGACGCGGCAAAGGAAACAAAGGTCTATTTTGAAGAGGGCGGCACAAGGTATCACACAAACGCGCATTGTTCCGGAATGAGAAAACCGCAATATATCCCGCTTTCTGTCGCAAAGAAACGCGGCCTTTCTCCATGCAAGAAATGTGCGCCGTATGGTGTCGCGCCGACTGTCCGGCCAGCTCCCGCCGCTCCGTTGTTTGCCTCTGCGACTACAAGTGAAACAAAGCCCGCTTTTGAATTTCTTTCCGTGAAGGTTGCGGGCGTTACCTTCAAGAACGGGCGCAAAAGCCGTCAAACCATCTTGCGAAAAATCCACTTCAAAGACGAACCTTTCGACAATGGAACAATGGAATTGACTTTGCAACGGGAAGAATGGGAAGGCAAGCCCGCTTTCGGTGTCTATGTCAACGGCGACCAAATCGGGAATATCCCCGCCGAACACGCCGACTATGTGAACGACAATTTTTCCCGCCTCGACGGAATTGTGAACATAGAAGTTTACGGCGGCGAGGACGGCCAGAATTACGGCGCGGAAATAACATTGCGCTTTCGGAATGAGTAAACCCCACAAAACGACAAAAAGCCCCCACGCCAGCCATAAACGGCCAGCGCGGGGGCTTTTCTATGTTCTGTTACTCTTTCCATGTGCCGCCAAGTGCGGCGATCGTGTACCTGTCCGCGCGTCCGTTTACAATCAAGCCTTTTGACGCTTGAAAACAGCGCACGGCGTAAGCGGTCAACCTTCCGTATGTCCCATCGGCTCCGTTTGTGCCGCAATGGTAATTCCGTTCGATCAAGGCCGTTTGCAATGCCTTCACATCTTCGCCGCGCATAAGGGGTTTTGTCACTTTCAGCACGCGGGCAACCTCAAAGGAACCCGCCGCGGGCGGTGTCTGTTCCGGCTTTTCGCTGTCATGCTCCGATTTTCCCGCCATCTGTTCCGGCGCACGGGCGGTTTGTTCCTCTTCGGCCTTCACGCGATCCGGCGCGGCTTCCTCGTTCTGCTGGACGGGCGCGGCCTGTTCTTCGGCAACCTTTTTCCGCGTGCGCGTGGTTTTGCTTTCTGTATCCTTCTTCGGTGCGCGCTTGCGTACGCCTGTGGTTTTTCTCTGTTCGCTCATGCGTAAAACCTCCCGTAATGAAATAAGCCCCCGCCGCCGCAATTCAGCGGAAGCGGGGGCTTCGTGTATCAGGCGGGCGGCATGTGGCCGCCGCCTCCATCAAGCCGCGGGCGGTAAAGGAGTAAACCCGCGCGCGGCGCAATGGCAATTAAGTATTCAGGGCTTCCGCGGTGTCGGTATGCGTCTTCGGAAGCGCAAAAACAGCGGCTTCGATCGCACCGTCAACAATCTTCTTCAAATCGTCGTCGATTTCAATTCCCGCCGCTTCGATGAACTGATAGACAAGTTTTGTTGCCTCTTCCTTCCGCTGTCCCTCTTCAATTTTGCTTGTTTTATAGAGCTGTTCGGCGGCTTCTGTCGCCTTCTGCGCCCACCCAATCACCTTGTCAATAACAGTGATTACGGGAACTTCGGGGAAGAACTCTTGCAGGGTATCGACCACATGATCCGCGGTGTCAAGAACGGTTGTCGTTCCGGTCAATACGCCGGAAACATTGATCCCCTTCTTTATCAGATAGGGGATCAGCACGATCAGCCCCACAAAAACGACCGCGACGACGGCCACAACCACAAGAACAATTACCATGTTATCCATTTTTCAAAGCCTCGCTTTCTTTTTTGTCGGTGTTTATATTTGTTACTCCTTTACAAGCGTGAGATCGGAAACGCGCACGGCGGCCACGGTCACGCCGCCGTAGGTGATAACGGCACGATCGCCGTTCAGCTCCGAAACGACATGATCGCGGCTATACACGAAAGAGGCCAGCCCGCCGCCTGTGTAGGTCTTCGCGCCCTGCTTTACGCGCACGACGCTTCCGGCCTTGATTGTGCCGCCCGCGCCGCTTCCATCTGCAAGAACAAGATCGGAAACGCGCACGGCGGCCACGGTTACGCCGCCGTAGGTGATAACGGCGCGATCGCCGTTCAGCTCCGAAACGACATGATCGCGTTCATACACGAAAGAGGCCAGCCCGCCGCCCGTGTAGGTCTTCGCGCCCTGCTTCACACGCACGACGCTTCCGGCCTTGATTGCGCCGCCTGCGCCCGCTCCGGTGTCCGGTTTGTCCGGCTGAACGGGGGCGGCATTGTCGTATTCGATATACGGAAGTTTGCCATGCTTCGTCCATGTGCGGGCGTTATACCCGCTCTTTGTCCCCATGTTTTTAACTGCCGTGATCTGCACATCGTTTTCAAAGGCGGGGGAACACTCCACGGCCAGCCCGCCGCCGATATAAACGCCGATATGCCCGCTACACCAAAGGGCTTCGCCAACCTCCACATTGGAAAAGTTGGTTGAAACGCCCTTGCACTTTGTAATCATGGTATCTGCGCCAATATCCGGAACGCCGTTCACGGCATAGGACGCGCCGCCGTAGGTTTTGGACGCGTCGCCGCGCCAGCCCCACAAAATGCCTTTAATCAGGCATACGCAATCGAACCCGAAAACAGGCGGGTTCTGGTTTGCGGCGGCCTTAATCATCTTCGTTCGGGCGGCCTGCTTGTTGTATGCGTGGTTATTGCAATACCGCGATACATTGCCGCCCGTCAGAGGCGCACCAAAGCACCCCATGACATAAAGGGTTTTGTAATTCTGCGCAACATCTTTCAGTTTCGCAACAAATTCACTTGCTTTCATAACTGCCATTGTTTTTCGCTCCTTCGCTATTATTCTTCGTGTGCGCGTTCCAGCGTGTCAATTCGCTTGTGCGCCTGCTTTGCGGACGCTTCAACGGCAACAAGCCGTTCTACAAACTCCGTGTTCGTCTTCCGCTGTTCCCGCTGTTCGGCCTTAATATCATCAATGCCGCCTTTGATATATCCGATCTCTGTTAATACCGTTGCGTCGCTCTTTGCTTCGTTCGCTGTGTCGCTCTTCTTATTGCGGGCGAAGGCGGCATAGCCGAAGGCGATTGCGCAAACGGTACTAACCGCCGAAAGTACCGTTAAAATCTGTTCCATGTTTTCACCACCTTTACACCTTTTCCCATTGCCACAAACCCGCCGTGTCGGGCGGGTAAACGCAATTCGGCATATCGGCCTTCGCCAGATATAGCGCGCCTTTGTAGCTGTAATAAAGCCCCTCAACCACATTTACGACGATCCCCGCGGTTTCCGGATATGGTATCGGATCGTCAAGCGTCCCCGCGTGTTCCAGCTCGACAAGACGGTAATATGCAAAGGTGGTTTGCACGGGATACGCGGCGGCGTTGGAAGTGTGCGGCGCGACGATCTCATAATAAAGGCCGTCGCACCTGATAATTTCGCCTTTTGTCTTGTATTCGTGGTTGTCCTGATACTCCGGATAATCCACAATATCCGTTGACGCAAGGATCATTTCATCGGCGATCGCGTTCGTTCCCGCGGCGCGGTCTGCGACAATCTGCGCTTTGAAAGAAAGGGAAAGAAGGGCGGCGGTGCTTTCGCCCGCCGCCTTCACAGTTTCAACTTCCTTCTTCAATTCCTCTGTTTCGTTTGGCTTGTCCGGTCTGTATGTCACGCTCATTCAAAATTCCCCCCGATCGAAGATACCCAACACGCGGAAATAGCGTCGCCGCGCTCCACCGTTACCCGAATATTCATGCCGAATTTAACGGCGGTGTTTATTGTGTTCTCGAAGACATGCGCCACGCCCTGAATTACGGCATTTGTGCAATCCTCCCACGCGGGGGAAGGATCAAACGGATTGTTCGTTGCCTCCACTTTGAAAGTTGCGCCCGCTGGAATTTCCCGCGTTACTTTCACATTTGCGCGCGTGGGCTGTGCCTGCGCTTCCAGCGGTGCGGCCAGCGTGATAACAAATCCGCTGATCTGTTTTGTGAAGGTCAGCGTGCGCACCGCTTTATTTCCCACGGTGTCCGTTGCGGTAATGGTGATTGTGTGCGCGCCGTTGGAAAGGGCGGTGAAGTCGTGCCCCGTAACATTCATCGTGTTTTCTTCTCCAAGCGTGGGCGTGTAGCTCCGCAAGGTGGTTTCGTCCACCTTTTCAACCACTGTCACCGTGTCGCCGTCCGGATCGGTCACGGTGTACTTGTAAGAGAAGTCGCCGCTTTTCGTTCCAAGATCGGCGTTTTGTCCGGAAATGACGGGCGGTTGATTGTGAATTACGGGAACCGCGGAAGAAGTCACATACGCACTTTCGTTTCCGTAGGTGTCCCGCGCCTTCACGCGGTACTTAATCGTGTTCCAGCTTGTAGAAACGACTTCCGTAAAGGTGCGGGCGGCGGTTTCCGTTACTTTCGTATAGCTCCCGTTATTCACCGACCGTTCCAGAACATAGGTGATCGCGTCGCCGTCCGGATCGGTGGAAGCTCCCCATGTTACGGTTATGTTCTGCGTGCTGTAACAGCTTTCCGGCACGGAAATTCCGTCCGGCGTACTCGGTGCGGCGTTCCACTGGAATTCATAGTTTCCGCGGCTGTTTGTGCTATCAGATACCAAAATATCAGATTTCAAATTACAAAGCGGACGCACGCCCCTGCTGCCGTTGTACGCGCCGCTGTCGTTCGACGCCCCCGAAGTGTTGACATTGCGCACATTGTACGAGTTGCCGGAATTCGGCGTGCGAAGCCACCAATACCACGCCTGCGAAGTCGTCGGATCGCTCCCGTAATTACTTTTGTCAATGGCCGCTTGCGTACAATAGGCAAGGCGGCTTGTGTTGTCGCTGAACAAGGCCAGCTTTGAACCCTCTGCAATCCCGTTTTCGTTTGCAAGCCCGACTTCCGTTGTGCTTGCAAGGAACATTTTTGCGGTGAAGGTTTCATAGCTCCCGCCGTCTGTAACGGTGTTTTTGGCAACGGTAAGCGTGGTTGTCATAAGTGCCGCTACAAAATCGTCGTCAAGCATAGCAAGGAACCCCGCCCATGTGTCATAGGGGTTTACATTGTCCCATACATTCGCGCTTGACGGCGGCGCGTCCTGCCCGTGCTTCGCGCTGTACCATTTTCCCGCCGCGGCGTTACTGTTCAGCCATTGAAGGATATTGGAATGAATGTGCCTGTTGTTGCCGTAGCTTCTCCGGTTGCTGTCGCTGTTGTTTGGCTCTTTTGCGTCGGAACAAAGCAACGCTATGATCTTGTCGGTAATCAGGGTAATAGCTCCGGACGGATAGCCCGAATGGTTTTTGTCTGCCATTTTGAAAACGACATAATCACCCAAGAACGACCGATAAGCCGACTTTACGGGCACTTCAAAGGTTGTTCCCACGCCAAGCGTGCTTAACTTTTTCGACATTCTTTGCCTTCCTCCTTTTCTTCGGAAACAGCAACGCCGCCACGGTTGCCCGCGGCGGCGTACTGCCCGAATAATTTGTTGTAATGCTGATCCATGTTCCGGATCAGGTGATAGCAATTTCCCTTCGACGCGTGGCCGCGCCAGCTTTTATAGGATTGTTCCACCTTTTCCGGCGTGATTTTTCCAGCTTCCAGCAACCCGCGCATTTTGGTTAAACGGCGGCGGGCGTTGTTCTTTGACTTCCGGCGCACCTTGCGGAT
The DNA here is from genome assembly GCA_022835495.1 of Oscillospiraceae bacterium. NCBI lineage: Bacteria > Bacillati > Bacillota > Clostridia > Eubacteriales > Oscillospiraceae > Oscillospiraceae bacterium. The sequence goes on along the minus strand of BQOK01000001.1, from coordinate 1,059,663 downwards.
CACCGCGCCGCTTTCGGTCAAATACGAATGGAAGCCCAAAAAATCAATTCCGTTTTTCAACGGGTAAATATTTGTCTTCGCATTCAGCGAAAGCCCTAATTCGTTTACATGTCTTTCAATCTCCTTCCAGCAATAGCGCAAATATTCTTTATCTTCGTGGATCAAATAAAAATCGTCCATGTATCGGCCATAAAATTTTATGCCTAACTTCTCTTTTACCATGTGATCCAGCGAAGAAAGATAGAGAAGGGCGAATATTTGTGAAGACTGGTTGCCGATCGGAATTCCTACATTGCCTTCGGTGCTGTCTATTATCATATCCAGCAACCAAAGGCAATCAGGATCGGAAATATACTTGCGGATTAAGGATTTTAACGCGTCGTGCTTGATATTATAGAAATACTTTGATATGTCGCATTTCAATACCCAACCGTCAACACCTCGTACACGGTAAAACCTCCGCATAAATCCTTCCAGCCGTTCAAGGCCGAAGTGCGTTCCTTTTCCAACCTGTGAAGCGTAATTGTCTTTTATGAAGGTGCTTCGCACCCTCGGTTCAAGTACATTATCACAAAGCGCATGTTGCACAACCTTGTCTTTGTAGCTGTTCGACATTACAACCCGTTCTTTCGGTTCGTAAACCTTGAATGTGTTGTAGGGCGAAAGCCGGTATGTATGGCTCTGTAACTGCACGCTTAACAGGTTCAGGGCTTCCAGCAAATTAACTTCAAACTTCGCCGCCGCTCCTTTCCACCTTTTGCCGCGGCGCGCCTTCCGGTACGCGCGGTATAGGTTTTCAAAATTATAGACTTTTTCAAAGTCGGTCATGTCAAAAAATCTCCTTGCCGTGTATAACCTCGGCCATGCCTGCGGGCAATGCTCCGGTATCGGCAATCCTGTATTTGTCCCCGCTGTGGATAGCAGGGGACGGGAAACGCCTTCCTTTGATGGTGGTACATTGCTTTCGGCCTGTGGCCTACTCGATCGAGTGATCCACCGAAGCGGACGCACGCCCCTGTTGCCGTTGTACGCGTTGTTGTTGTTCAACGCCCCCGAAGTGTTGACATTGCGCACATTGTACGAGTTGCCGGAATTCGGCGGCGGGGCGGGCAGAAGGCGAAAAGAAAACCTACAAGGCGTTCCCCAAACGGTTTTTATACTCTCGCTTTGTCCCGCTTCTTCCACGCGGCGATCATGTACTTTACTTCAAGGGCAAGTTTCGACCAATATTCGCAACTCTTCATAGAAATAAAGCCCATTTCCTGCGAAAGCTCTATAAAAAATAGAAGCTCCTTGCAATAGGTCAACGCCTTTGCTTGTAGCCTCTGCCGTTGTCTGTGTTCGTCCGCTTGCCGCAAATCTAATTCGTTCGCTTCAAGCGTCATTTCGTAAATATCAACCGCTTTTTCCTGTATGCGGTTCACCAGCGTAAAGCGGTATTTCTTCGGGTAACGCTCCGTGCTGTTCGTGATCGTGAAGGTATGCTTTACAAGGTCTTTCGCCTTCACAATCACATTGAATTCGGACGGCTCTTTGCGTTCCCTCTCTTGTCCCTGCATAAATGCACCTTGCCTTCCTGATCCTCTGCAAAAGCGCGGTATCTTCCGCGCACCCCTCAAAATCAAAGCCCGCCGCCGTCAAAGTTATTGTTGCTTCGTGGCCTGTGGGCGTGATCCCGTGGATTGACACCGCCTCGCCGCCGCACATGTCGCACGGTGGGCGAAGCTCCGTGAAGATATTCCCGATAATGCACGACAATTCCGCGCCCTTGCAGGCGCACCGCGTCAACATTCGATCCGTTGCAACGCCGCGTTCCAAACGCCCGTTGCGGTCACGCCGTCCAAATCGTCAAAGAGGATCAAGAACGGGTTTGTTGTAATGTCATTGAAAAGCACGGCTTCCAGCATTTCAATTCGCGCGGTGTTGTTCTGGATCAGGTTCAGCAAATGCCCCGCGGCGTCTTCGTCAAGGACATTTTGCAAGGTTGCGAACCATGCGTTGAAGTCGTTTTCTGCGTCGGTCTTAAAGTCGTTCATGTAGGCTTCAAGGGCGGCGTACTGCTGATCGCCCAAAAGCTCCAAACTTTCCATATAGGAAACAAGATCGTTGAATTCGTCAACGCTCATTTCCTTATAGTCAGCAAACCACGCTTCAAGTTGCGCGTTGAATGCGTCGGTGTCTATCTGATCCACCACGCCCGCAACCACGCCGCACAAGGAACCATCAAGGCGGCGATCCGTTATGTTTGCCTGTGAAATGGCCGTAACGCCTGCGCCTACAAGCACATCGGCAAGACACAATTCGTATGCGTCCGCGTCCCTCTGCAAAGCAGGGGCGACGGGGGAAGTTGCAGGCGCGGAAGACTTCACCGCAACGGAAATTTTGCGTTCGGTCAAATCCCACCGCACAACAATTCGGTCAATGCGGTTCAACACGCCGTCCGCGGTTGCCAGCGTTACGGGCAAATCGCTTGTGTTGTAATAAAAATAGCCGTTGATCCACGCTTTACCCGTTTTCACGGCGACGGCCATTCCTGAACCCGCCACCACTTGAAGGCTTGTGGAAGGGACAGGGAACACGCCGTTTCCAATGAATGAAGCAAAATATTCAGCCCATTCTTCCGCGCGGTACACGCGATCGCCGGAAACACTGTTGAAGAAACTTGATTTTTCCATATTTGCACCCCTTTACTTTGTAATCTGCCTGATCTGTGTAATCAGGGCGGGCAAGCTCTCCCCGAAAGTAATGTCTATTTCCTCCATGTTCTGTTGATAGGTTTCCGCAACCTCCGTTATCCGGACATTGATTTTTATACCCCATCGTTTATTAACGCATGTCACACGATCGCCCAAGTCGTAATCTTCCCTGTACTTCAAATTCGCGTGCGTGTTGATCGTGCTGGAAAAGCTCAATGTTTCGGCGTATTGTTCCAGCTCCGACGCGCCGCGCTCTTCAAGACAGGCTAAATATTCTTCATCGGTGCGCGTGATCTCTTCGTCGTTCTCGTTGGTGTATTTCTTCGTAATGTCCGTTGCATTCACAAAGACTTCTTCACGGTCAAGGCCAGCCGCGCCGCCGCCAACTTCGGCCACAACGCGCGGTTCGGCTTCTTCGCCGCCCACATAAGCCGTTGATTTCAGGTTTTCAATGCTGTTTGTGTATTCCTGTTCCGTGATATTATCGAATTCCTGTGAAAAAATGCACGGCGGGTTTTCGGTTTGGTCTGCGGTCAAATCGCGGCCTTTATACACACTGAAATAGTGCTTTCCGGTCTTCACATCGGTTCGCAACCGGAAGCCCAATTTTGCCGCCTTCGCCGCGGTTTCCACGGCAAGAAGGGCGTTTGTGAAGGCTTCGGAAGTATAGTCTATTTTCCCGCTTCCGGTGTCTTCGTCCGTGGGATCAATTAAGACATTCGGGATCGCGCGGGTGGCCACTTTCGGGGAAACGACCGTTTCGCGGACAATCCGGTATAAAATATCCTGCGTCCCGCTCGTTGCGGTGATCTGATCGCGTACAATGCGCTTCCCGATCCATTGCGTGATAAACTTTCCTTGCACTTCGATTTCTTCAAGCCCCTGTGAATTCTTGCTAATGTGAACATACCTGATTTCTGCCGCCTCGGTGTCCCCGCGCTTCATTATCAGGTTGTTTTTTACCAGAAGGGAAACATGCTTGCTTGTGAAAGGCACAAGCAACTTGAATTCGCCCGCCGACCAATACCGCCGCGTCCAGATTAACGAATTGATTTCATCAATTACGCCGTGCAATATCATGTCGCGGTCATAAATATATAGCTCCATTCGTCACACCCCCAAATAAAGATCGTCGTGATAAATGGATACTTCCAAATTTTCAAGGTTTTCTTCCGCGGAATACCTGTAAAGGTTATCACCGACCGAAAGTTGAAAATATGTGCTGTCCACATCAAGATAACGGAACGCGTCAGAAGTCACGCCGTCGCGTTGTAATGTTACTTCTTTTTCCCCGTATCCCGTGGACACGCTCAAAATGTCGCCAGCTTGAAGCGTGATATTCAGCTTTATAAACTCCTGTGTGTCCACATTCAAAAGGGAAGGATTTTTGACAACGCCAAGCGCGCGGAACTCTACGCGAATACCCGCTTGCACATCACCTTCGTTATAGACATTCACGATCAAAGAAGGCTGTCTATACCCGATTTCCCAACCTTCCGCAAGAGGGATTTCAACGGGGAATTCAAGGCCGCCGATCCATGTCGCTATATCGTCCCGCGTCTTTGCCTCTTTTCTCCAAAACGGATTAAGGCAAAGAAGCTGTATTGTGAAGTCCTGAAAAATAGCCTTCCGCGTGAAGGCGGGCGCGTTGTCGATCTTGCAGTCAATCACGCGCCGGAAGTCGCCGTATTCGTATGTCAGTGTCGCGGAATACTGCGGGTTTAACACACGGTTCATTTGCCTTCGGTAATCCCGCATTCTGTCCTTGTCCCGCTCCCTGATACTTCCGACAATCTCAATTTCGCGGGATTGAATGCGGTTGCCTAAATAGGTGTCGCCGTCCTGTCCCATGCTGTTAATGCTGTAAATCTCGTTGCGCACATCAGAAAGGCCGCTAACCTCGTTTGTGTGAAAAATAGAAGCGTGGGAAAAGGTGATACTTTCCCCACGCTCATTCGTATAAATCAGCTTTTCGATTTTCTTGGCCATCAGCCCATAACCTCCCGTGCAATCAAGCGGAATTGCTTTGCCGCCTCGCGCTGTTGTTGTGCATAGCTCGTTTCGTTCGCATAGATATTTTGAACCACTTGCACGCCGCGGGCGGCGTTGTCGTTCCTGCTGATCCTTCCGGACGGTCTTTGCGGCTCCGGAACGGTTGAAGCCGTCGCCCTGCGGATTGTCTTTTCAACATTCTGCATTTCACGGGCGAAGCCTTCGCCTAAACCTTCGGCCATGTATGCGCCGATCCCTGCAAATACCTTCGACGGGGAAGCAATCTGCATTTCCGCTTCTACGGCGGCGACAATTTCGCGCATCATAGAACGCACTTTGCTTTCCAGCCACCCCGACATATTTTGAAAGCCCTGCCAGATACCGCGCACCATTTCTTCACCCGCCGCCGTGAACTGCGATACAAACCCGTTGATCGTCGTTAAAATCGACTGTATGATCTGCGGGATTTTTGCCGTAATCTGCGGCGTGCCCTGCACCATGCCGGACGCTATGGCCTTGTCAATATCAACGCCCGCCGCGGTGAACTTCGGTTGTTGCGCGGTGAAGGCGGTAATAATCGACTGGACGATCTGCGGGATAATGTTTGTAATATTCGGCGTTCCCGTTGTCATGCCGGAAGCAATATACTTCGTCATGTCAACGCCGATCTGATTAAGGCGCGCCGCCTGCGCTGTAAGCCCTGCTGTTACCCGCTCGACAATGGCCGATACCGCGCCGTCAAGCGCGCCGATATTCGCTATAATGCCATCGTTTACGGCTTGCACGGCTTCTTGTGCTGTAAGTGTGCCCGCGCTTCCCATTGCGCCCTGCATGTCCGCGGAAACGGTATCCATACCGCCGCCGAAGCCCTCGCCAACGCCCGCGGCCATGTTGCCGCCAATGTCAGCGAAAACCGTTGAAGGGGAATGAATGCCAAGAAAATTCTTGATACCGTCCACAATGCCGCCAAAGAAGCCCGTTACCTGATCCCACAACCAGCCCGCGGCGTTCTGGATACCCTGCCAAATGCCGGAAACAATATTGCCGCCGATCTCTACGATCTGATATGCAAGGCTTCCGAACGCCTGCACGATACCCGTTACAATCTGCGGAACCGCCTTCACGATTTCGGCAATAATTGTCGGAAGGTTTTGGATCAGGGAAACGAATAGTTGAACGCCCGCTTGAATGATCTGCGGGATATTGGAAACAACGGCGTTCACCAACGCGCCCACAATCTGCGGGATCGCGGGTACAATGGTTTGAATGATCTGCGGCAACGCCTGAATAAGCGCAACCAGCAAATCAATTCCGGCTTGCACGATCTGCGGAATGCTCCCGATCACTGCCGTTACAATTCCGTCGATAATCTGCGGAATAGCTGTAACAATGGTTTCGATAATCTGCGGCAACGCGTCGATCAGCGCGGTTAATAGGTCAATTCCCGCTTGAATGATCTGCGGGATAGAGGCAAGCAGATTTTCGACAAGGCTTGTAATAATCTGTGGAATGGCCGCAATTAGAACGGGGATCGCGGCAATCAGCCCTTGCGCAAGCCCTGTTATCAACTGCAACGCCGCGTCGATCAGCATAGGGATATTTTCAACCAGCGTTTGCACCATAGCAACGACCACTTCAACGATTTTCGGTAACAACTGCGGCAACGCCTGTCCGATCCCGTTTGCCAGCGCAAGGACAATTTGCAACGCGCCTTCGACAAGCAGGGGAAGGGCGGCGATCAACCCGTCAATCAGGGCAAGAAGAATTTGTGTTGCGGCCTGCGCAATCGCCGGAAGCGCGGCAACCAGCCCTTGCACAAGCGCGGTTATCATGTCCACCGCCGCCGTTGTGATCTGTGGTAGGCTTGCTACAAGCCCATCGACCAGCCCTAACACAATTTCGGTTGCAAAGTCCGTTACTTGCGGAAGGATTGTCGAAAAGTCTTCAATCAGCCCCGCAAGGGCTGTCCCGAAGGTGTCGGACATTTTGGAAATATCGCCGTTCGCGGAAGCTGCGCCCGCCGAAAGCTCGTTGACAAAATCAGAAAGGGCGGGCAACGCTTCTTCGCCAATCGGAAGAACAAAATTCGTTTTCAGCACGCGGCCAAGCCCCGACATAGCGGAACCGAAGTCGTCATATTTAACGGCGTTGATTTTGGAAAGCGCGTCGGTTGTGGTGCTGATCTCCCCGTTAAGGTTCGTCAACGCCTGCATACCTTCAACGCCCAAATCTTCCCACATCGTACCGAACAAGGCCACGCCCGCGGTATTCTGCGCTAAAGGATCGTCCATTGCGAAAAGGGCGGTTGTCACATCGTCAAAGGCTTTCGCGGCCTGCTCCCCGCCTGCGGCAAAGGCCGCCGCGGTTTCATCGGCGTTCAAGCCTATATCCTTGAACGCCTGCATTGTGCCGTCTGATCCGTCTTTAACCCTGATCCCGAATTCCTTTACCGCGTCGCCCAGCTTGTCAACGGAAAAGGTGCCAGCGTCCGCGCCGTTTGCAAAGCTGTTGAACATGTCTTCCGCGTCCAGCCCTAACGACTTGAAATGCACGGAATATTCGTTGATACTGTCCAGCAAATCCCCGTTTTTATCAAGGCCGTTTTGCGCTCCCTGCGCAATCAGATTGAACGCCTCTTCACCAGATAGCCCAAACTGATCCATAAGCATATTGACGGCGCGCATTTGCTCTTGAATATCAAAGCCGAATGTATCGCGCAACATCAAAGCGTTTTGTGTCAGCTCTTCAATTTTCGTCGGATCAACTTCGCCGGAAGTCTGCGCCACGGTTGCCATTGACGCGGCTATATCGTCCATGTTCTCCCCGAAGTTGTTGTTGTAGATACGCAACATTGCGTCTTCAAAGCCGTTCGCGGCGGCCTCCGCAATGCCTGTTGACGCTTCAAAATCGTTCATTGCGCCTTTGACTTCATCAGCGAAGCCCACGGCGTACCCGATCCCCGCAACCATAGCCGTTCCAATGGCGGCCACGCCTACGCCGATCGTTTTCAAACCTTTTCCAAGCGCGCCAGCTACGGAAGAAACTTTGCCGCCCAATCCGTCCAGCGCGCCGCCTGTGCTTTCGGCTTCCTGTGAAATATCCTCCAAGCCGTCCGAAAAATCGTTTGAAGCGTTGCGCGCCTCTTCTAATCCTGCGTCAAGGTTTCTGATCTCGTTTTCCGTTTTAATCATTGCGGCGCGGGCGTAATTCAGGTTTGTTTCCATCTTTTTAGCCGCTTCGGAAGTCCCTTGCCCCGCGTCCTGATACTTTTTCAAGGCGGCTTCCGCTTCGGCAACCTTCTTTTTCTGCTCTTCAAGCCGCTTGTTCAAAACATCTTGCTTCGCGGTCATTGCCTCTATGCTGTCGGCGTTCCCCTCGAAAGTTGCCGAAACAACCTTCATTTCGGACGCAATGGCCTTCAAAGAAGCGTCGATTTCTTTACAAGCCTTCTTGTATTCCTGTTCGCCGTCAACGGCAATTTCGGTTTTGATCTGGTCTTCTTTTCCGGCCACTTATAACCCCCCTAACACATCGTCAATGTCCGCTTCTTTTTCCTCCGGTTTGAAGCGATCCGGATTGAATTCTCTGTGAATTCGGAACAAAGCAAGGATTTTATACGGTGTCATGCGCCACACTTCGCGTTCCGGCCAGTGTAGAAGCGTAACGCCGATATAAAGCAGGCGGGCAAGGTCTATTACTCCTTGCCCGCCTGTGCGTTTTTTCTCTCTTCTTCCGCGTATTCCGGTTCGTCGTCTTCATCGTCCTGCGGCGGCTCCGTTGTGCCGCTGTTTCCCATTGCAAACGCCTTGAAAATCGCGGTTTTAACCTCGTTGAAGTTGCCTGTGTGGATCATTTTTCCTACCTGTTTTTCGGTCAACTGCTCTTCGCCGTCGTCTGCGCCCTCATTCAGAAGCAGGGTAAGAAGCCAGCGAAGATTTTTAATGCCGTCTTTGCCTTTCAGCATTTCGGCCAGCTTGTTAAAGCCCCCGAATTTGTCTTGCATTTCGTCAATGACATTCAGGGAAAACAGCAAATGCCGTTCTTTATCAAGGACGATCGGCAAACGCCCGTCTTTAATCGCACTCATAACAAAATAGGGGAAGCCCCGTCAAAGGGCTTCCCCGTGCCTCCTTTTCATATTTTGTTTTGTGACAGGCGGCCAGAATTAGCCGCCCGAAGTGTTGTTCTGTTCACGAACCTTCGTAAACCAGCCTTGCGCCGCGGTTTCTGTGGGAAGTGCCACATGCTCCGCTTTCCAAAGGCCGTCAGGCCGCTTGATAAACTGCCCTGTGATCTCCGGCGTGCCCCCATACCCGATTTGCCGGACAGAAAAACAATCTGTATAATGGAAAGGGGTAATGAAAAATGTCAACCAAAGAACGAAAGCACCCAGCGCCGCCGCGTTACGATGAGGCCTTCAAGGCGGGGGCAGTGCGGATGGTCACCGAGCAGGGGCGGCCCAGCCGGGAGGTGGCCGCGGAACTCGGCATCTGCATCGACACGCTGCGCAGCTGGCTGAAAGCGGCGGGCGCACCATCGCCGGGGCAAGCTGACCGCCAAAACCGCGACGCCAGACGCCTGCGCGAACTGGAGACGGAGATTCGAGCACTGCGCAAGAAGCTTGAAGAGAAAGACGGGGTCATTGACATCCTAAAAAAATCCGTCGGCATACTTTCCAAACCATAGAGGACAAGTACCGGTACATCCGTACGGCCCGCGCGGGGGCCTCTGTGGAACTTGTATGCCGACTGCTGGAGGTCTCCCGCAGCGGGTACTACGAATGGCTGGGCCGCAAACCCTCTTTGCGCCGGCAGAAGGATCAGGAACTGAAACGCCGGCTGCTGAGCCTGCACCAGCGTTATCCCGCCCTTGGGCTGGACAGCCTGTATCACCTGATCCGCCCGCAGCTTTCCTGCTCGCGCAAGCGCATCCACCGCCTGATGAACGAGATGAACATCTCCTCCACGCGCAGGCGTGCCTACAAAGCCACGACCAACTCAAGACACGCGCACCCCATCGCGCCCAATCTCCTTGCGCGCCGCTTCTCCTTTGACAAGCCAGACACCGCATGGGTCGGCGATATTACCTATATCCCCACCGGCGAGGGCTGGCTCTACTGCGCTGTTGTGAAAGACCTTTGCACAAAGCAGATCGTCGGCTACGCCTTCTCCGACCGCATCGACACAAATCTCACTCTCGCCGCCCTCGGCATGGCCGTCCGGCGCCGCAAGCCTCTGCCCGGCCTCATCTTCCACTCCGACCGCGGCGTCCAATACGCCGCCTACGCTTACCGTCAGCGTCTCGCCAGCCTCGGCATCCGGCAAAGCATGTCCCGCAAGGGCGATCCCTATGACAACGCCGTGGCCGAAAACTTCTTCAGCTGCCTCAAGTGCGAGTGCGTCCATCTGCGCCATTTCGCCTCAAGGGCACAAGCCATGGCAGACGTCTTCGCTTATATCGAGACCTTTTACAACCCAGTGCGCCCGCATTCCTCTATTGGCTGGCGTCCTCCGGATGCCTTTGCGCGTGCCTTGTCTGAGCATCCCGCCGCCTGAGTGTGATACGACAAGATATCCTGCGTTTCTTTCTGTTTTTTCTTCATTTTTACTGTCCACGAAACCGGGAAGGGCACACCCGCTTTAATCGGGCAATCTCTTTTTTGATCTTCTGTTCTTTCGTAAGCTCCTTCTTTGTCGCCACAAAAAACGCCCCCTTTCTGCACCGTCAACCACACCCCCCACGGGTACACCCGTTATGCGCGCGCCTGCGGAGTTTTTTTAACCTCCCGCCCTCGGTGTTTCGCCCTCCCTAATTCGGCGGCGAATGGGGGGGATATACAAGATTTCCGTTTGCGTCGAAAGAATAACGCTTCTTCCGTTCGCCTCTGTGGTGTTCCTTGTTGTGGCAATCTTGACAAAGTGCCTCCAAGTTATCCCATGAAAGCGCAATGTACGGATTGTTTATATTCTCCTTCGTCAAATAGATTTTGTGGTGTGCAATCTTCGCAACAACCGGATTGTCGGGCGTGGAACATCGTTCGCAAAGATAACCTTTCGATTGCAAGAAGCCTTCGCGACACGCGCGCCACGCGTCCGAATTATAGAACTGTTCAGCCCATGCCTTCACGCCTGCCGCCTCCTTTCGGACAATAAAAAAAGCCCTCACGGGCGAACCCGCGAAGGCTTGTGAAGTGTGCTGTTTATTTGCATTTAATCAGCGTAATAATTATAGCATATATGGACGGTACACACAAGGGCGCGAAACGGGCGCGAAACGGGCATTTTTCGGCCTGTTTTAATCCGTTGCTTTGTCCCGCTCCTTCCGGTATGTACCCACGCCAACCGCCGCGGGTTTCCCGAACATGCACACGGCCATGTCATTAACGATTTTGTTTCGCCATCTGCGCGCACTCTTCGCGTCACGGATCAACCCCATTCCCTCCAGCTCTGCGGCTATGGCTTCCCATGTGTACGGCTCCGCGCCTGTCGGACGCTCGTTGCCCTGCGCGTCCTCTCCGAAGTAATACATGCGGATCACATGGAATTCTTTTCGCTCTGCAAACAGCTTTACAACGCGGTCAATCTCTTCAAAGCGCGCCCGCGTCCTGTGGTAAGATATGATTTTATCCCGCTTCATTTCGTCAAGTATATCTTCCTCCGTGCGGTATGTGTACCCGCTCGAAGGGGAATAGCTTGAAATACTCGCGCTTCGGCCTTGAAGCTCCACATGTGTATAGGCTTCATAATCGGCCACCAGCGCGGCCAGCTTTTTATAATTAAAAAGCAAACTTTCCATTGCGCGGAAATAATTTACTTCGCCGCCCATGCCGTCAATATAGGCCATAGAAGCAGTTTCCCGCGCGACCTCGTTTATCAGCTCCCGCACTTCGTCAGTAATCAAGCCCGTTTTTTTCTTGCCCATGTCTGAACCCTCGCTTTCCGTTTACTCTTCGTTGCCGCCATCTTCGGGCGGCGCGTCCGCTTCGTCCGAAAATACACGGACGATCGCGGCCACTTCGTCAAAATCCAGATACACGGGCTTGTTTTCGGTGATCCCGCTGATATTGTATCCCGTTACCTGTTCAAGCCCGTTCCTTTTCAGCGTGAATTTATCGCATTTCACCGTAAATTCCGCGCCGCTCTTCAAAATCACACGCATAGACATTTTCGCCATGTTTAACCCTGCCTTTCTTATGCCTGCGGCTTGCCGTAATTCGGGTTTGGTGTCTTTACCCACCAGCGCGCCGCGGTGTTTTCCTCTTCGGGCTGTGCGCCCGCTATGATTTCATGCGTTGACGGCAAGAACATATTTCCCGCCGCCGAAAAATCCGCTTGTTTCTGTTCCCGCTCCTTCGCGTCGTCAACATACCCGCGCAAAGCAGGGGAGAAGCAGGCGGCAAGGGCTGTCCCCATTGCGGCGAACATATCGTCAAAAGCGCGGGCGGCCTGCCGGATCGTCCGGCCAGCCTTGCGCACCGCCGCGCCCATCTGCCAGAATGCCAGCGACGGGCGCAAAGACAAAAACAGGGCTTCATACAATCCGAATTTGCCAACGCGGGCGGCCATGCGCGCCGCTTTGTCCCGCTGGATACCGTAAGACATAACCAGCTTCAAAAACCGCTTCTTTTTCAACCTTCTTCGCCTCCCATTGTCAAATACTCTGTAATTACCTTTGCGGCGGCCTCCCACCCTTTGCACAAGGCCACAAAATAGCCTTGTTTTTCAAGGTTTGACAACCACGCTTTTTGATCGTCGCTTGTTTTACTGCCTTTCTGCCGCTTTAGCTCTATGTAAAGGCCGTGAAAACCGCCGCGGGCGACGGGCAAGCACAAATCCGGCACACCCGCCTTCACGCCTTCGGCGCGGAAGCGTCCGGCCTCTGCTTTCTTCCGGCTCCCGCCGTTCGGCACATGGTAAAGCAACGCCAATTCAGGGAAACGCCCGCTTTGAAATGCCGCCCACCTGAAAAGGCATTGTTGTTCCACGCTCTCCGTTGGAACCGGAAGGGAAGGGGCGTTATTCTTCAAGATAATTCACCGCCTTTTCCACATATCCACACGGCAAGGCGTTTCTTCTTCGACATTCTGCCGCCGCGCCTGCCCGTGTTTCGTATAGCTCGTTCGGCCACACGCCTTCGTATTGCTCGAAGTATTCGCTTTCGCCAATATCCCAACGGACAAGGAATGCGCCGTATTCTTCGTTCACGGCAACGATTGTCACGGGGACAGGGCAGAAGCGTTCCCAAATGTCCGTAACAAACCAATATTGCCCGCCAATCTCCGGATTTTCTACCACCGCGCGCACCCCCTCAAAGCTGGACGATCCCGCCAACGCGTGCAATGGCCGCGGGCGTTACGGTTCTTCGCTTCAAAACCGCCGTGATCGTATTCCCGAAGCCTTCATAATGCGCTTTTGTCGTGACAAAGTATTGCAATTCGGGGTTCAGGCGCGCGCGAAGCCTCAATTTGAAAATCAGACTTTCGGTTACTTCGGTTTCAATCCGGTAAACCGCTATTTCGCCCGTTGTTCGGTCAACTTCGCGGCAAATTACCATCATTTCCGTTGTGTTCATTGCGTACCCTCCGTTTCTTTTTCTGCTTCTGCGGCGGCGCGGCCTTCCGGTGCAATTTTGCGTATATGTACGCGCCCGCCACAAAATCCGAATGCCGCACGGCGCATTCGTTGAAGCTGTATTCAGGGAAAAGCGCGGCGAAGATCGCGGCGGGTTTCGCCTCGAAGTCTTCGGCCATCTGTTCCACCTTGCGGCGGCTTATTTTGGTGTCGGCCTCCGTGATTTTCGGATCAACAAGGTTTTTGCTTGCCGCCCACCGTTTGCCGCCGTTTGGCTCCTTCGTCATATAGCGCGCAAGGGCTTCTAATCCGTAATCGTCCGGTTGCAGGCGGCGGGCGTTTGCGTACCCGCGGCCATTCCAAAGGGCTTCGGCTTTGTCCCGATCCATGCCGGACATTATGACATGATGGTGAACACGCTTGCGCCGCCCATCTTTCCCGCCGAACTCAATCACATAGGCGTATTTCAATTCTGGAAGGCCATTCTTCCGGCGATACTCCCGCACCCTGCGAAGGTAATTCCGAATATCGCGGCGCGCCTGTTCTTCGTCCGGAACAAAGCCGTTTGAATATGTCAGCGTTACGCAAAGGTCTTCTTCCGTGAAATTCGCATTGATCTTCCGAATGAACTTCTTTTTTGCGTTTTTATCATTCAGGTTCTTTTGTGCTTCCCGTGTTGTGTGCTTCTTTGCCTCTCGAACCTCGTTTTGCGTGTTCCATATCGGGAATATCTCAACTTCAAGCACATTTCCCGCCTTGATCGTGCGGGTACGATAACGAAAAACATTCCTGTGCCGAAACCGATCAAACGCCCTTTCGGTGTTCTCTCCGGAAAGGTCAAAGAGGAATTCATATTTTGCGCTGTTGTACGGCATGTTGTTTCCTCCCTGCTCGTGGTAAAGGTTTCACCCCCTCCCGTCCCCCTAAAGGGGGAAGCAGGCTCAAAGGAATTGAACACGCAAGGCCGGAAGGTTTGTATTTATCCCCGCCGCCTTTCCTGCTTCTATCACTCCGGCAACAACCCATCAAGGGCAAGCCGCTTTCGCGGTGCTGTCGCACCCTTGACAGCTTGCCGCCTCCGTGATCCTGATAAAGCAGGCGACGGGGAATTGAATACAAACCAGCACTTCCGGAATTCTGCTTTTCCGTCCATGTGTTAATACCCATTACAAGCCCGTAATACGCCGTGTTCCGGCGTTTCTTGACATTCTGCCGCCGCGGTGTTATACTGTCGTTAGTTTGAATAGCTCTTTTCGCGGCGACGCGAAGGGGGAAAGGCGGCTTGCAGGCAACGCAAGCCGCCTTCTTCTTTTCTATCCGTTATTGAAGCCCGCGGCCTCCGTGTACTCTTCGCAAGGCTCTTCTTCCTTCGGCTTGAACCGAAGGCCATTCACGCACCCGATACACGGAAGCGGGCGCAAGCCGTCCGGCTGTGTGCCGTCGCGGTGCTTTTCGCATTCTTCCAGTCTGCCGCATGTGTCGCACCAGCAACGGCGGCAATCCTGAATATCCGTTTTCAACTCCGGTTCTTCGTCTTCTTCATCGTGTACCAGCTCAACGCCTCCGTTTTCGGCGGCCAGCTCTTGCGCATAGGCGGCGAAGCCATCGGCCACGCCGCGGGCGAATGCGTCAGCCGCCGCCGCGCACGCGTGCGCAAGGTCAAAACCCATCGTGTGCGCCATTTCAATAATGACTTCTTCGTTGAAGGTTTTATTTTCTTCCACGGTGTCCACCGCCCTTCAATCCTCTGTAAATGCCTACCACAACGGCATACGCGATCACAACCGCCACGGAAAGGCAAACCACGCCGACAAGCGCATAAAAGGCGGCAACCATAAATTCAAACGCCGTCATTTTGAACCCGTCCTTTCTATATATAATGTATAGGGGATAGGCCGCCCCATCGTGCGGGGCGGCCTTTTCTGTTATCCCTTGATAAGCTCGAACGCCTGCGCGTCGGTAAATCCGGCCTTTTTCAGCTCCGAATACCAGCCGAAAAGCTGTTTTGCTTCTTTTTCCTGCTCTTCCTGTTTTCCTTCTCCGATTGTGGCCGGAATATCGAAGGCGGCGGCAATGTGCTTCATCATGTCCACCGCGTCCGCGCGCTTCTGCTCTTCGTCTTTCTGTTCCTTTTCGCGGGCGGCCTGCGCCTCCACTTCGGCAAGAATGCCCTTCGGCTCTTCACCTTCCCCGAAAATGGCCTTGTTCAGCCCTTCCGCAAGGGCTTTCCCGATCATTTCACCGAACGACGGCTTGCGCTCGTTCACTTCGTCTTCGTCATAGGATACCAAAATATCAGATTTCAGAGCGCAAAGCGGACGCACGCCCCGGAGGCCGCAGTACGCGCTGTAGTAGTTCAACGCCCCCGAAGTGTCGACAAGGCGCACAAAACTTTTATAGCCGTTCCGCTCGGTTGAAAACGGGGTACAAGTCCAATAGTCTTCCGACGCTTTCGGAATGATTTTGCGGAACGCGCGGTACATCTGATCCGTGATAAGCCCGATCTTTGCGCTGTCTGTGCCGTAGTCGTCTAAACCGTCGTCGGAAGTCAGGTCAAGGACGATCGGCACAAATGCTTCTTTGTCCGCACCCGCGGCGGCCAGCTCTTCCAGAAAATCACCGTTCAGGAAAGCGCGGACGGAAGAGGCGGCAAAATCGTTCTTGTTGTCCGTGTCGAAAGCCATGTACCGAACTTCGCCGTTTTCGTCCTTCAATACATCTTCCGCAAGGCAAAGCGACATATTCGGGCGTGCGTCCAGCACAACCCACTTCACGCCGCCGTATGTAACGCGGCTTTCTGCGCCAAACTGTCCGATCTTTCCGGTTTTCAAAGTCTTTTCCATTTGAATAGCTCCTTTCATTTGTTCCAGTATTCAACGGCCTGTTCCACCGTTTCAAACTCCCTTGTTGCAATCCCGCACGACGCGCACCGAATAAGGGGGCGCGGCTCAAAATAGGAAAAACGCCGCTTCAAAATCTCTGCATTGCCGCCGCAATAGCGGCACGGCTTCAATTCCGGAATATGCGGCTTTTCCTGCTCGTTCATCATGGTTCTTCGCCGCCTTTCGCGTTTTTGATCCATAGAATTTCGGTTCTTGTTTGCCCACGCTCCGCAAGCGCGCGTTTTTCTATCCGCTTCCAATCGTGCAACATGTTGTCGTAAATCTCGTTTGCATACCCGCTCAATACCACCGAACCACTATGCGCCCTTAATGCCTCTAACAGCTGTATGTGTTGTTCTGTCGTCATTTCCTGCGCATATATATTTTTGCGGCGCGTTTCCGGCGTGTATGGTGGATCGGCGTAAATAAGGCAACGCGGATCGTTATATTTCTTTATCAGCTGTACCGCGTCCATGTTTTCTATTTGCGCGTCCTTTAATCTGGTTGCCGCCGCTTCCAGTTTATCCGGAAGCCTGTTCCACTGTTGCGGCATAACAGGCGAACGCCCTGTTGCGCTATGCCGCCAACCCGTCCGCGCCGCCGTCATTGTCCCGAATGCCTGCCAGCACCGAACAAGAAAGCGTCGTGCGTCTTCCACCGGCTCCCCTGTTTTTTCATAGGAAGAATAGTATTCGTCCCGCGCCCACGGTGTTAACTCAATCAAGGCCGCCAGCTGTTCCGGCTGTTCCCGTAATACGCGGAAGAGATTTACAACATTTCCGTCAATGTCGTTTATTGTTTCCAGCCGCGCGGGGGCTTTTCGGAAGAAAACCGCACCCGAACCAAAGAACGGTTCAAGGTATATTTCATGTGGTGGGAAAAACCCGCTGATCCAATCCGCAATTCTCCATTTTGCACCAGCATATTTCAATACGGGTTTTACATCGGCGGGCGGCCGCTTTAACATTTCTTCCCGCCGTGACGATATGGGCGGGTTTTGTTGTATTCGTGCTTGATCCGTATTGCCTCTTCAATATCAATTCCGGCGCGCCCGCAATAGTCCAGAATGCGGATCATGCAATCGGCCAATTCCACCGCCACGCCTTCCGGCTTGCGCCGCTCGTACTTTTCGCACGCCTCCCCGTCCGCATAAAGTATTTCTTCGCCTTCGACATTGTAATAAATGTTCGGCTTTCCGGCGCGGTACTCTTCCAAAGCCTCCGCAAGCTCCGAAACGCAAAGCATAAGGATTTCAGGCAATTCCCGTTCCTGCTCCCACCAGCCATGCGCAACGGCATTTTCATGTACCGCCGCGGCAAGCTCGTTCAATCCCTGTTTTTCCATCGTCTGAACTGCTCCTTTCAAATTCGGCGCGTTTCATACGCCTTTTTCAACGCCTCTTGCCCTCTGCTCATAATAGAAGGGGAAGCAATACCCAAAATGGCGTTTACAAGCGTTCGGCACGCTATGTATTCGTTATCCCGCTTTTCGATCCAAAACGCCGCGGTTTTGAACTTGTCTGTTTTGATCCTTCTGATTTTCAGCATTGCGCACCCTCTCTTCCTGTTCGGCCTCTTTCACGCATTCGCATGTTTCGCCATAGTCAAGGTGACTTCCGCACCGATCGCAAACCTTGTATTTCACGATTTCACCGCCTTTCCGTTATAAATCACCAGCATAGAGGGGAAGGGCGCGGGATCGGCGGCGTTGCCGTCGTCGTCCGTAAACCGAAGCCGCCCACGAATAAAGCGAATTTCCGCTTTGTGGTATATAAAATTGTGGAAATAGCTTGTATCGGTACGCGCTGGAATAAGGAGAACAATCGGCGTTCCGGCCTGCGCCTCTTCGTATGCCTTTTGAACCCACTTTCCGATTTCGCGCCCATACGGGGGATTGCAAAATACCGTACCCCCCCCGCAACCTTCCAAGAGGATTTAAGCCCGTCCGTTTCCGGCGTGAAATATAGCGGGCATTTTGCCGTTTTGTCTGTGGCCGCCGCGTCCAGCGTGAAGGAAAATTCTTCGTTCAGCTTGTCGAAGAAGTCTTGCGGCGTACACCAGCACATATTTTTAGAGGATAACAAAGCCTTGTTCATTCGCCCGCCCTCGCTTTCTGCAATTCCCGTTCAAGGCGTTCGATCTTCCGGCGCAAGGCGCGGTTGTCAGCGTTTACCCGCTCGATCTCTGCGGCCAGCTTGTCCGCGGCGGTGTCCGTTTCCTTTTGATAATCGCAAGGGCGCACAACTTCGCAAATATAAACCGTTTTGCCCGATCCGGAAAAATTGCTTTTCGTTTCCTCCGTCTGCAATACAATGTCCCGCGTGGCGCGGATTTCATCAAGCGACATCAGCACAAAGCGGGAATGCCTCTGCGTCCTAATCATCGTCGCCCGCCTCGCTTTCCGGTTCAATGATTGCCCCCGTTTCCGGATCAACCTTGAATTGCCCCGCGCTCTCTGCGGCGGCCTGCCGCTCCCGCTCCTGTTCCCGAAGGTCAAGAGAAACGGCGCATTGCCGTGTCAGCTCTTGCAGGCGTTGGACGAATTGCGCGCTTATAACATCACACGGCATAATTACCGCTTGAAGCAGGAAGCCCGCTTTTGCTACGATATACGGCGCACCGAAAGGCGTTACCCGCTCGTAAAGCTCCAATACATCAAGCACATCTGAAACGGGCGACAAATAGCGGCTTTCGATGAAAACCAGCCCGCGGCGCGTCTGCAATGGTTTCAAGGTCTTTCCGCTATACACAATCGAAAGGTTGCCTTGTTCAATGATCTTTTCGGTTGCGTCGGTGTCCTCGAAGCTGATCCCCTCCGGAATGTCACGATACCGCACAAGCCAGTCTTCGCGCTGTTTCTCCGGCACATCGAAGATCGTTAAAATGCTTTCTTCGTCCAGCTCCGGAAGGCCGGAAATAGGGTAAACCGCGTTTCCGTCGCCTATGTACTGCGATAATGTGCCGCTATCGCTGTATCGGTTGAACAAAACAACCTGTTTGTTTTTCTTGCATATCGCGGCAATGCTCTTTATCTTCATTTGCGGCGGCCTCCCTTCCGGAAGTCCCGCACGGTATCGCGGATCGTGGTTTCCGTCAGATACCAGAACAGCGGCAACCCTAAAAGCAACGCTTCACCGCCGATCGCCTTGTATCCGCGTTCGGCAAGGGCGTACCCCTGCCCCCAACGGAAGAGAAGAACGCCCGCCGCGGTAAGGGCGGCGTATTTCAGGACGGCAAAGGCAACATTCGCCGTCAATGTGCTTCCCGCTACCCGAAGAGGGCGGGAACGGCGGCGCGTGGCCGCCTGTGTGTTTTGAATAGCTCTTTGCATGTGTGATCCTCCTTTACTCGGTTTCGCCCGCGGCAATGGCCTTGCGTAATGTGTGCCGCTCCATTCCCTCCATCATCAAGCCAGCTTTCAAAACCTTTTCTCGTTCTTCCGGCGTAAGGTCTTTAATGCTCTTCGGCTTCACTTTGTCTTCGGAGGGGAAAAGGTGGTTTTTGCTTGAAAATGCCGTATAGAATATTTCAAGCTCCGCTTCCATAGCAACCTTGAAGAATTTGTAATTTGCTTCGATCTCCAACCGTTCCGCGGCTGTGCAATTCACGCCCGTTTCCTTCCGCTTGCGCCCGCTATACGATCCTACGCAACCGAAGCCCGATCTTCCCGTTACCATGTAAATAATCTGGTTCAGCAAGCGGCGTTCGGTTTCTTGACTGTACCGGAACCACGCCGTTTCGCGGCGTTCCTCTTCAAGATCGGTTTCGCTGATCCCGTATTGCTCCATCAGGCGGGCAAGAAGGGTTTGTGCGCTCTCGCGCTCTCCGTCAACGCCCCGATCGGCAAGGGCTTTTATTTTCTTCAAAAGCTCCGCTTTGTTTGACATTCCCGCCGCCCCCTTAATATTTGCCGTAAACAATCACGGCCATATAAGGGCGATCGGTTTTCGCGGCGGTTACAATGGCCGTATTTATCCACGATACCCGCAAGAAGTCGCGCGCCGCCCGCTTTGCCAGCCTCCACACTGTCCGCGCGTCGTCGTCGCCAAACTCTGCGACGACTTCAAGGCTGAATTCGCACACCTTGACGATCCTTCCGTAAGGCTTGCGTGCGGGGCGTTCCTTCATGTATTCTTTGTTGCCCTCTTTGCACTTGATAATTTCGAGCGGGCGGGGGAACTGCCAGCCGCCGCCCTGCTTGTCCTGCTTCTGCTTCGACATAGTTTGAATGGCTCCTTTCACTTAACTGCTGTACGGATTTTTCAAGCTCCAATCCCAAAACATGCCGCCTTCGTATTCCGTCCGGAAATGGTTTACTTCTCCGTCACCCGTGAAGAAGACATATTCAGCGGGAAGGACGCGGCCAACCTCGCCGCCTTCCCGTTTTTCCCGCTCCCACCGTATCAGCACATCGGCGGCAATCGCCTTGAATTCCTCTGTTGCCGGATAGTCCGGCGAATATCCGGCGAATTGGTGCGGCTGTGTTACCACTTCGGCCACGGTGTCCGGCCAGCCTTCCGCGTCAACGCGGTTCAGGGCGCACCACACAACCGCCGCTTTGTGCATATCCGAAGGAATGCCGCGGGCTTCGCCCCATATCAGGCGCGCCAGCATTTCAACTTCCGCTTCGTCCGGTATGTATGGGGCGGGCGTAGGTGTCGGCGTTGCCGCCGCGGGCGCGTCCAGCTTGTCCCGCTCGGCCTCTTCAAGCGTAGGCGTTGGCAACGCTTGATCCTGCCCGCCGGGGCTGTCGGCCTCCATCGGAACCACTGCCGCAACCGCTACGGCGAAGGCGCACCCGACAACCGCCACGGCCAGAAGTAGGAAGGGAAGAGGCGAACGGCGGCGCGGCCTGTGTTTCACGCCCCGTTCCATATCTTTTCGACCTCTGCGCGGCACGCTTCAACCCCGTTTGTTCCAACCCAATCTTGCAGGGCTTCGCGCCGTTCTTTTCGCAACCTCTGTTCTTCTGCCTCGAAGTCTTCTTGCAGGGTTTCCGGATCGTGAAGCTGAAAGGCGCGCCCGTATCCGCTCAAGCGAACTTCAATCAGAATGCACCCCGTCCCGCCGTAGGTGTCCGGCGCGATCCGCACGCGCATATTGCCAAGCCGCATTATGTAGTAGTCCGGCAATGTGTTTTCTTCCTGCTGAATGCCCTTCGCTGTTCCGAATTCCTGCAAAGCCAATTCCCGCGCCTTCTTCAAGGTCAGCTTCACGCCACCGCGCAACGGGCTTTTTCGGTGTTCCCGCCTAAAAATCGCCGCTTGCACTTCGGCGGTTGTCTTTTGTTTCTTTTTCATAGTTTGAATAGCTCCTTTCGCGCCTATCACGCTTTCAGGTTTAGCCACCATTCCGGATTATTCCGGAACTTCTCATGCGGACAATATGTGCAATCCGTAGAAGAGCACTTACGGCAATATCGTTTGTGAAATTCGTCGTCCCACGGCCCTTCTAAAATCGGCAATCCCCGAAGGAATGCCCCAAACTCCGCGGGGGATTGCGTCAGCTTTTCAAAATTAGTCACCGCCAAAACCTCCCGCCGTTTCTCGTTCTCTCCCTATCTCAATTTCAAGGTTCATCTTCCAATAATGGAAATGGTTATACATTTCTTGCGTGTAAAGAAGCCCGTCCGCTCTCCGAACATCAATGCCCATTGTTATTTGCAGGAATTCGGCAAGCCCGCAAAAC
Source organism: Oscillospiraceae bacterium (assembly GCA_022835495.1). Taxonomy (NCBI): domain Bacteria; kingdom Bacillati; phylum Bacillota; class Clostridia; order Eubacteriales; family Oscillospiraceae; species Oscillospiraceae bacterium. The sequence goes on along the minus strand of BQOK01000001.1, from coordinate 1,037,836 downwards.
CGCCCGCAAAGGTTTGTAATGGTGTTCAAGTTTTGTTCTTCGGTGTAATCCCCGTTTTCGTATGCCGCTTTACCCTCTGCAACATACTTTTGCATACGGTCGATTAACTCGATAACGATTTCTTCTTTCGTGTCCTGTAAGCCCTTGTCGCTTACGGTCAGCGCGCCCAACTGATATTTTTTCATTACTGAACAACCTTTCCTTTCGCTCTATTCTGTCACCGCACGGCGGCCTCTGCGCTTGAAGTTTTCCCGAACCACCGCTTGCGCCCGCTCCGCGCTGTAAACCTCGCGTTGCGCCGCGTCCACTTCTCCGGTATAGCCTCGTTGCAATTCGTGGTAGATCGTCGCGGTATGCACGCCAAGTCGCGCGGCGATTTCAAGCGGGCGATCCCCGCGGGCGTGCCACGCCTCGATCTTCTTTCGATCCTCAAAATCCAGATACCTATAATTTCCCGCCATGTCTTCACCCCGTTTCTATTGCGGTTTATCGTGGTTTGTGGTATAAAAAAATAAATGCGGAAGGCTCGAAGCTCCCCGAAAATAGGGGGCTTGTCCTTTCGCATTTAATATTACAACCCACATTCACTTTTTTTCGGGTCATTCTTTCTATCCATTCCAGCCGGGATATGCTATAATAAATTGTTACCGTTCCACATGGGAGGTGCGGCTTTTTGAAGGGGCAGGAATCGGCGCAAAGCCGCATCGAGCTGAATTTCGACCGCGAGCTCAACCAGCAAAAGGATACCCGCCGCGTCGAGTGGCTTGTGGTGCTGCTGGCCCTGGGGCTCATGGCCGCCCTGTTCGCGGGTATTGCGGTGCGGTATGTGCAAACCGCCTGGGCCGTGAGCTACCAGCAAAGCGCCCGCGCCGCCCGGGTGGCCGTGCAGATCGCGGTGGAGCTGTGCCGCACCGGCCAGGCCGCCGGCCCGTTCGATTATGTGCTGGCCGCCGACCCCTCGGGCGACGACGAAAACGGCGCGCTGGTGCGCGCGGCCCTGGGCCCGAACATGCCCCGGGTCAGCGGCGCCCATGTCAGCCGCACCGACCCCGGCGCCGCCGTCAGCAAGCTGGCCGATGCCGTGCAGGCCCCGGATTCCAGCCTTCCTCCCCTGGTCTTTACCGCAAGCCAGCAAAACGGCGTGTTTACCCTGTGCTACTGGCGCAGCGAGAGCGCGTGGCTGGCCCGGCCCGACCGGCCGGACTGTACCTGGGTCGCCTCGGGTGATCCCTCGCTGAACCTGGCGGGGGCCGCGGGCGCCTTTTCATAAGGAGTACTTATGCCTTCTTCCGATCTTGCCCCCCTCGTCCCGCTGGGGGCCGCCTACTGTTTTGTCCTGGGGGCCTGCCTCGCCAGCTTTTTGCAGGTGGTGGCCCAGCGGGCCGCCGTGCCCGGCAGCCCGCCCTTTTACAAGGGCCGCAGCCATTGCGACGCCTGCGGCCACGCGCTGGGCGCGGCCGAACTGGTTCCCCTTTTCAGCTGGCTGCTGCTGCGCGGGCGCTGCCGCCATTGCGGCGCGCGGGTGCCCGCCTCCTACCCCTTGGCCGAGCTGTGCGGCGGTCTTGGCGCGGCGCTCTGCTTCGCGGCCTTCCCCTTTCAGTGGGGCAGGCTGGCCGTGGCCCTGCCGGCGTTTTTCGTGCTGTTCCTCATCGCCCTGCAGGACGCTTACACCATGGAAATCCCGGACCTCTATTCCCTGCTTCTCTGCCTGCCCGCCCTGGCCGCCCTCTGGGCCTTCCCCGAAACAGGCCTTGCCGCGCGGCTCATCGGCGCGGTGTGCGTCAGCCTGCCGCTGCTGCTCATCACCCTTGCGGTGCCGGGGGCCTTCGGCGGGGGCGATATCCAGCTCATGGCCGTGTGCGGCTTTTTGCTGGGCTGGAAGCAGTGCCTGGCCGGTTTTTTCCTGGCGCTGCTCATCGCCGGGGCGCAGGCGGTCTTTTTGCTGGCCTCCGGCCGCGCAAAAGCCGGCCAGGGCGCGCACATGCCCTTCGGCCCCGCGCTGTGCGCGGGCTGCTTTTTATCCCTGTTGTGGGGCGGGCCGCTGGTCGCCTGGTACATGGGGTTCTTCCAGTTTTGAATAAGGAGGCGTAACCATGCCTTTATACAAATACAAGGGCCAGAACGGGCAGGGCAAACCGGTTGCCGGCGCCCTGAACGCCGAAAGCGAAGACGCGCTGTACGCCATGCTCCGGCGCGACGGCGTGTTTTTAACTGAGTGCCGGGTGGCCGAAAACGAAAAAGCCGCGGTGCGCAAGCTCAAGCCCATGGAGCTCAGCGAATTCTGCCGCCAGCTGGCCAGCATGATCGGCTCGGGCATCACCCTCAGCCGCGCCATGAACATCATGCTCATGGGCAGTTTAAAGCCCTCGCTCGCCAGCGTGTACCGGCAGGTGCAGCGGCTGGTGCAGCAGGGCCAGCCCTTAAGCGACGCGCTCAGCGCCCAGGGCGTGTTCCCGGATATGATGATCAACATGTTCCGCGCGGGCGAGGCCAGCGGCCAGATGGAGCAGGTGGCAGGCAAGCTTGCCACCCATTACCAGAAGGAACACCGCATGAACAGCCGCCTGAAAAGCGCCACCCTGTACCCCAAGATCCTGGCCTTTGTGTGCCTGGCGGCCGTGCTCATCATCTTTTTGGCGGTCATGCCCAAAATCGAGCCCTTTTTCGAGGGCATGCCCCTGCCGGCTTTCACCGCGGCGCTCATGGCCTTCAGCCATTTTTTAATGAACCGGTGGTATGTGCTCATCATCGCCATATTGTGCGCGGTGGCCTTGGTGCAGCTTCTTCTCAGCGTGCCCGCCGTGCGCTTTTCCTGGGACCGGCTCAAGGTGCGCGCCCCCTTTGTGGGCAAGCAGATGCGCATTATCTATACCGCGCGCTTTGCGCGCACCCAGTCCAGCCTCTATTCCAGCGGCCTTTCCATGATCCGCAGCCTGGAGATCGCGGCCTCCACCGTGGGCAACCAGTACATCAACGCCCAGTTTGCCGATGTGATCAAGCAGGTGCGGGCGGGCGATATGCTGAGCAAGGCGATCCAGCAGGTCGACGGCTTCGACGCAAAGCTCGCCCCCACCATCTATGTGGGCGAAGAGACCGGCCAGCTGGATCAGATGCTGGAAAACATCGCCGAAAATTACGAGTACGAATCCGACGCCGCCCTCACCCGCCTCACCGGCATGATCGAGCCGGTCATGATCGTGGTCATGGCCATCGTGGTCTGCATGATCATGGTGGGCGTGCTGGTCCCCATCTGGAATATGTACGGCAACACGGCCGCCTTCGGCTGATCTCTTGGGAGGAACGCTATGAGCAAGCAGAGCATCATCTATCTCGCGGGCGACCGGCTGGTCCTGGTGCAGGGCAAGCCCGGGGCCAAAAAGCTCGCCATCACCGGTTACCGCCAGCAGGCGCTGCCCGAGGGCACGGTGCTGAACGGCGTGGTGGCCGACCCCGCCGCCTTTACCGACGGCCTCAAGGCCCTGCGTGCCGCGGCCGGCAAGGCGGCGGGCAAAGCGTGGCTGGTGGTCGATTCCAGCCAGATCATGGCAAAGCCCCTGGCCGCACCAAAGCAGCTCAAGGAAAAGCAGCTTCTCAACATCGTGCGCAGCGAACTCAGCGAGCTCGACGCCGCGGGCCGCGATCTGGTATACGATTACACCGAGCTCCCCCCCGTCCCCGGCAGTGCCGAGCGCCAGCTTCTGTGCGGCGCGGCCGAGCGGGGCATGATCGAACAATACACCGAGCTGTTCAGCGCCGCTGGCATCCGGCTGGCGGGCGTTTCCAGCGCCCTGGGCAGCTGCCTGCGCATGGTGGAATTTCTGCCCGAGCTGGCCCTGCAAAGCTTCATCCTGTGCGTGCTGGACGGCCAGACCGTGGTCACCTACCTGTTTGCGGGCGGGCGCTACCTCATGAACACCCGCAGCCGCCTCATCACCGAGCGGGGCGGCACCGCCGTTCTGGGCGAGCTTCTGGGCCGGGTCAGCAGCATGCTGCAGTTCAGCCAGAGCCAAAAGGCGGCCGAGCCCGCCAAAACCGTTTATTTCTGCGGCCTGCAGCCCGCCGAGGCGCCGGGCTGCCAGCTGGTGGCCGATACCTTTGGTGTCCAGGCCCTGCCCCTGCCCGCCTTCCGGTCGGTCACCGCCGCCCCCAAGACCGGCTTTTCCCTGGCCGACGCCTTTGTGGCCGTGGGGGGCCTGGTCAAGTCCAAGCGGCGCCGGGCCGATTTTTTGGCCGCCAGCCGCAGCAAAGCGGCCCCCGCAGGCATGGAAAAAAAGAGCAGCGGCCTGCCCTGGGCCCTCCCCATCGTGCTTTCCGTTCTTCTCGTGTCGGCCTGGGGGGTGCTCTTTTACGGCAACGCCCGGCTGAGCGGGCAGATTGCCGCCGTCCAGGCCTACACCCAGGACCCGGCCAATCTGGCCGCCCTGGCCCAGGTGCAGGCCGACCGCACTGCTGCCGAAAACTATCAGGCTGCCGCGGCCGAGGCCGGGCGCGCTGTGGATATCCTGAACTCCACCCTCCAGCCGGATGAAGCCCTGCTCCGCCGGGCGGACGGCGCGGCGGCCGATGCAATCAGCTTTACCGGCTACGACTATGTGGCCGACGAGGACCGCCTCACCTACAGCTGTGCCGCCGCCGATTATCACAGCATTCCCGATTTTATCTCCCGCATGTTCGCCACCGGCGACTACACGGCCATCGGCTACGGCGGCTACACCCAGGCCCCCGGCGAGGGGGGCTATGTGTTCACCATCACCTGCACGGTAAAGGGGGCGGAGTAAATGTACCAGTTTTCCAAGCGGGAAAAAGTGCTTTTGTTCGTCCTGGCGCTGGTGGCGGTTGTGGCGGGCGGCTTTTTGCTGCTGCTGAACCCCGCACTGGAGCAGCGGCTTGCCCTTCAGGGGCAGCTGGCGCAGGAGCAGCTCGCCCAGGCCTCCATGCAGGCCGAACTGGCAAGCGCCGCCGCGGCCCAGGCCCAGCGCGAAGAGGCCAAGGCCGCCGCGGCCGAGGCAGGCAGGGTATTTTACGAGCCCATGAGCAACACCCAGATCTCCAACCTCGCGGCCGGCCTTCTGGATGTGCACGGCCTCACGGGCCTCAGCATGAACGTTTCCGGCCTCACCGTGCAGGATCTGGCGGGCATCCAGCCCACCCTGGAAGAGGGCGAAAGCTATGCCTGGAGCGAGTTTTTGAAAAACGCCCAGAACGGCGGCCCCGCCGACGAGGGCGAGGGCGCTCCGGCCGCCGAGGCCGCCAGTGCCCAGGTGCTGTGCAACACGGTTTCCATCACCGCCCAGGGCCCTGCCGAGGGCCTGCGCGGCCTGCTCACCGATCTCTCCCAGCGCATGCCCGTGCGGCTGCAAAGCTTTTCCACCGGCCAAAACGACCAGTTCACCCTGACCCTCAGCATCTACATGCTGGACCCGGTGGTTTAAACCTTTTCCCCACTCTCACCCGGAAAGGAGGCGGTCCTGATGCGGCGCCAAAAGCGCAGGGCAAAACCCGGTTTTGCCCTGCTGGAAGCCCTGGTCTTTGTGATCCTGATGCTTCTGCTCAGCGCGGCCATGCTGGCCGCCGCCTACAACCTGCACCGCCGCAGTGTGGAGCGCATCGAGAACGACCGCGCTTACAATGCGGCGGTTGCCGCCTTAAAAATGGTGGGCAACGCCATTGCCGGGGGCGCCGACCCCGCCGCTTATGAAGCCGAAACCACGTATACGCTGGACGTGACCCCCGAGGGCGAGGCGCAGCAGGGCTATGCCCAGATTACCATGAAGGGCGAGGTGGGCACGCTCACCTCGAACGGCGAGTCCTTCGAGGGCGTGCGCCTCACCGCCGTTGCCACCGTGGCGGGCGAAACCGAAACCGTGCAGCTCACCCTGCAAAAAGCCAGGGCCGAGGCCTACCCCCACACCCTGTATGGGGCGGGCTTTGCCGGGCGCATTTCCTCGCCGCCCACGCTCACCCTGGGCCCCGACACCGACCTGTATCTTTACGGCGGCGGCGCTGCGGCCGAGCTCTCCGGCCTGACTGCCGGCGGCAACGTGGCGGTCCAGGGCGCCGGCCTCACCCTGCGCGATTCCAGCGTGGCCGGCTCGGTGGTAAGCGATGGGCCCCTCACCCTGGAAAACACGGTGGTCGGCGGCGGCACAGCCGGCGCTTCCCCCTCGCAGGACCGGCTGGCAAACGTTTACTCCTCCGCCTCTGTGGCGCTGGCCACCGGCACCAAAATTTACGGCGACGTCTACGCCCCCCTGGTTTCCAGCCGCGGCGGGGTGGAGCTGCTGGCCAGCGCCGCGGGCGATCACAGCATTTATTCCGCCGAAAGAAAGCTCGACGAATTCACGGTATTCGAAGCCGGCGGCACGGGCCACCTGACCACCGAGCAGGCCCTCTCCCGCACCGGTACCCTCACCTTCAGCGGGGCGGGCAAATGGGTCACCGTGGCCCCCGATTCGCTGAAAAGCCCCTTTTCCGCCGATGGCTCGCCCTTGCGCATGTTCGTGCCGAACTTTCCGGTAACGCTGGCGCCCACCATTGTCGCTTCCAGCCTAACAGCCAGCGCCGCGCCGCCAAGCGGTGCGCTGAACAGCCAGGGGGCCCTTTACCGGGTCGCCTCCGGCGGCCACCTCACCCTCAACAGCGCCGCCCCGGACGCCACAGGCAAGCCCGCTGTGTTTGTGGTGCTGGCGCAGAACGCTACCCTTACCCTGGCAGGCACAGGCCCTTTTTATCTGTGCGTTTACGGCGCGGGGCCCAGTGAAAACAGCGTTGTAAAAGTGCTGGGCGGCGCCCAGATCTATGGTTCGCTCCAGGGGGTGGACCTAGATATGATCCTTCCCCACGGCTCCCCCAATTCCCTCACCATAAACTATGTCCAGCCCTATCTGGCCGAATACCAGTCCCCCTCCAGCGCCGGCTACAGCGCCGATGCCTGGCGCGTTGTGGGCTACGAACGGCTTTCCTGAGCTTATTTTTCTGAAGGGAGGCGCCCCCATGAAACCATCCGCTAAAAAAGGGTTCACCATCGTGGAGCTGGTGGCCACCATGGTGGTGCTCACCTTCGCCGCCCTGATCCTTGCGGTCTGCATGGGCACCGCCTGGAAGCTGCGCGCCCAGGCCGCCTCCTGGCAGGCCAGCGGCGCCCAGCTGAACAGCATCACGGCGCAAAAGCTCGGCAGCCCTGCCAAGCTCACCCTCACCTCCGGCAGCAGCAGCCTGACCGCCGGGCCCGGCAGCCACGGGGGGGCGGGCGGCTATTATCGCTCGCTGGACGGTCTTGCCAGCGCCTGGGTTTATTATCCCGATACAATGGACTGGTCCGCCCTGAACGGGAGCGGGCTGGCCCCGCAGCCCGCCCCGGCTTCCGCGCAGGGCGACCCGCTGGAACTGGCGGTACCCACCGCGCCCGCCGGCCTGGCGGACCTCTCGTTCAGCGTTTCCGGCGGCACCGAAGGCGAAGGCTACGGCCCGGTGCTGGGGGCCGGCTCCATCCAGGTGGACCGGCACGTTTCTGTGGTGCTGCGGCAGGAATTTTTATACCTTGCCGGCGGCGGGGGCGGCAAGGGCGATATTTCCAGCGTTTACAAGGCCGGCGGTTCTCCCGGCAGCCTCACTGCCGCGCCGGCCAGCGCCAACGGGCAGCCGCTGCTTGTCTATGTGGCGGCAGAGCTTCATGTAAACCGCATCCAGGAGGGCGAAGGTGTCTTATCCTGGGCCTGGCAGCCCGGCTGGTACGCGGTGCCCGCGGGCACCGACCTGTTCAGCGCCGACCTCAGCGCCGATACCGCCCGCACCTGGCGGCTGGACTACCAGGGCATCGCCCGCGAGGGCGGCAATCCCCCCTCGGGCAACGGCGATCTCACAGCCGACGAGCGCAGCGCCCTGGTGCAGCGGCTGGACGAGGCCTACGCCCGGCTGGTGCTGGCGGGCGTGACTTTTCAGCCGTAACAGGCTCTATTTTAAGCCAAAGGAGGTGCGCGGCATGAAGCGCAAGGCCGGCTTTACCCTGATCGAGCTGGTGGTGGCCATTGTGATGGCCTGTATCCTGCTGGCCTCGCTCACCCCCCTGCTCACCCTGGCCCAAAACGGCACCTACACCGCCCAGCGCTCCACCCGCGCCGCCCAGGCGGGCGACGCCATTTCCGAATATATCATGAACCTGCTCAAAAACGCCGAGCGGGTCTACATTGGCGACGACGGCGCCCACAAGCCGGGCGATTGGGAGCAATGGAACCGCATTTCCGTCAGTAAAAGCGGCAAAGACGGCCTGCTCACGGTAAACGACGCCGCGGTCTACCCGCTGGAATACCAGGAGGGCTGCGCCCTCACCCTGCGCGCGTTGGGCGAAAGCCGCGACCAGCTGACTCTTGGGGTGGCCCTGGGCGACAACCGCTCGTCCGACACCCTTTACAGCAAGCAGTCCTCGGTGCGGCTGGCCGGGCTGGAGCAAAACGGCTTCGGCCAGCTCGAGGGCCTCACCGGCGCGTGGATGTGGGTCGACGGCTTTCCCAGCGAGCTGCAGACCATAGGCGCGGTCTCCGGCGTGAGCTCCCTGGTGATCTACTTCAAGGGCGGCGGCAGCCCCCTGCCGGAATTCACCCCCGGCGCCGGCGGCGCCCCCGCCGACCCCACGCCCGGCCCCTCGGCCTTCAGCGTCACCCTGCCCGCCCGCATGGAAGTAAAGGAGGGCGATCAGGCCCCCCTGCGCGGCTATGTCACCTGGCCGCAGGGCCTTACGGACGCCCAAAAAGAACAGGCCGTCATGAACGCCAGCTGGCAGATGATCTCCCCTTCCGGTGCCGCAGAATATTTAACTGTAACCGGCATTGCCACCGCAGTTCCCGCCCTGGAAGCCCAGCTGTTCGGCATAAAAGCCACCGATAAAACTGATCCGGTCACGGTCAAAGTCACCCTTTCAGTCATTGTGGACGGCAAGACCCTCACGGCCTCCGCTACCTCTCTTATAAATGTGTGGAAGGACCAGGCCGCTAACATGCAGCTGCGTTATATGAGTCCGACGGATGGTCAATGGCACAATGTAGTTGCCAATAAACTTTGCCTGCCATTTGGTTCTAAAATCATGTTAATGCCGAATACTTCCTCGGGGGGTGCCACACTCGGCGACTGGACGAGTAGCAACCAAACTATTTTCCCAAATTTCAATGATCGCCAAGAGGTAACATATACCCCTTCTGTGGCTGGATTCACTTCAGTTGCCTTCAAAGGGACTGACTCCAGTTATGGCTGGGTCGATATTTTCATTTTCAGCGAAGATATGTTTGAATGGAAACTTCTGGCTGCTGATGGTGCGGCTGATACCGCGGTGGACACAACCGGCATGAACGCCGTCACCCGCTTTACTTTTCCCGGCGGAGAGCCTCTCTTTGCAGAACTTACCCTCACATTGCCGGAAGGTGTCCCAGATGATATGTTCACCGGTTACAGGGTGCAGCCTTCCGTCGCCAGCAACCGTGATAACGATCCTTGGCCGAGTTGGTCCAACCTGCCTTTTATCAGGCCAGATTCCCAGCCTTTAACTCTTGCCGGCCGGGATCATAAGATTCAATGTACCTTTGCACTCCCCTTCGCCGCGGCTTATACAAATACAACCTATTTAAACGACCTCTCGGTACGAATGACCGACAATTATGGTCTTGTTAGCGCAGATGAAAGTTATTTTAACGGCCGACGTCTTTCTGTCAAAGTACTTCCGCAGCTTCCATTTATCATTACCACCTCAAGCAGCAGTTCTGCTCCTGACATTTCAGGAAATACCATTACCATGTATGCCGGTGAAACCATTTCCCTTTTTGCCTTTAACCGCGCGAGCGGTTCTGCCCAGGGCGGAACTTGGCATCTCTCTTATCCTTCTACAATCCCCAATGGCCAGCAGCCGACCGACAGCGGTCAATACAATCCCCCTTATCAGATTACGGCAAGGCCCAGTGCCAAATCCGGCGACACCTATACTGTCACTTTCTCCGACTGGAACAATAATAAAGCGACCGTTACCATCCAAATCGCTTGACCTCACTTCTTAAGAAAGGCAGACCACTATGAAAAACATCCGTCTTGGCGAAGTGCTGGTGGAATACGGCTACATCAGCGAAGCGCAGGTGGCCCAGGCGCTGGCCCTGCAAAAAGAAAACAAGGGCAAGCGCCTGGGCGAGGTGCTCATCGAGATGGGCGCCATCACCGAGGCCCAGCTGCTCAGCGCCCTGGGGCAAAAGCTCGACCTGGAAATCCTGCCCCTGGCCACCTATCCCGTGCAGCAGGAGGCGGTGGCCAAGGTCCCCAAGGCCCTGGCCGTGCGCTACAACCTCATTCCCGCGGCGGTGCAGGGCGGCCATCTGCTGGTGGTCATGAACGACCCGCTGAACTTCTACGCCATCGAGGATGTAAAGCTGGTGGCAAACCTCCCCGTAGACGTTGCCCTGGCCCCCAAAGCGGCCATCCTGCACGCCATCGAGTACCATTACGCCGAGGTCGAGGCCAAAAATGCCGCGGCCCAGGCCAATGTGGATGCCGACGCCATGGAGATGCAGGACTTTGCGCGGGACATTGATCTCGACGAGAACGACCAGACCCCCGTGGTAAAGCTGCTCAACAGCCTTTTGGTGCGGGGCTACAACACCGGCGCGTCCGACATCCACATCGAGCCCTACGAGGAAAAGCTGCTGGTGCGCATGCGCATCGACGGCCAGCTGGTGGACTATGTGACCCTGCAATTGCAGCTGCACCAGCCCCTGATCGCCCGCACCAAGATCCTTGCCGGCATGGACATCGCCGAAAAGCGCCTGCCGCAGGACGGCCACTTCAAAACCACCATCGAAAATTTCGAGATGAACGTGCGCGCCAGCGTTATCCCCACCATCCACGGCGAAAAGGGCGTGCTTCGCTTTTTGAACACCAGCACCGCCATCGACCGGGCCGATACCTTCGGCATGGACGAGGAGAACTACAAAAAAAGCCTGGCGATCCTGCAGAACCCCCACGGCGTGGTGTACATCACCGGCCCCACCGGCAGCGGCAAAACCACCACCCTGTACCTGATGATGGAGCGGCTGGTCAAGGGCCCGGTGAACATCGTCACCATCGAGGACCCGGTGGAAAAGAACATCAACCGGGTCAACCAGATGCAGGTGAACAACCTCGCCGGGCTCACCTTCGAGACCGGCCTGCGCGCGATCCTCCGCCAGGACCCGGACGTGATCATGGTGGGCGAAACGCGCGACAGCCAGACCGCCCAGATCAGCGTGCGCAGCGCCATCACCGGCCATCTGGTGCTCAGCACCCTCCATACCAACGACGCCGTCAGCGCCATCGTGCGCATGGAGGATATGGGCGTCGAGCCCTACATGGTGGCCAGCAGCCTGGTGGGCATCATCGCCCAGCGGCTGGCAAAAAAGCTCTGCCCCCACTGCCGCCAGGCCGTCGCCCCCACCGAGGGGGAAAAACGCCTTTTCGGCCCCAGCGTCACCCAGCTTTACCGCGCCAAGGGCTGCCATCTGTGCAGCGGCACCGGCTATAAGGGCCGGGTGGCGGTGCACGAAGTGGTGGTGGTCGACAAAGCCATGCGCCGCATGATCGCCGAAAAGCGCCCCATCGAGGATATTTACCAGTACGTGCGGGAGCACCAGCACGCCACCACCCTGCGGGGCGGCCTTGCCCGCCTGGTGGCCGCCGGCGTCACCGACGCCGCCGAGCTGGTGCGCCTGACCTACGGCGCCGACGACTGAGCCGCCCATCATAAAAAGGAGCGTTCGCCATGACCCTGGAAGATCTCATTGTAGCGGCCCGCAGCCACAGCGCTTCGGACCTGCACCTCACCCACGACCAGCCCCCCGCCATGCGGCATTTGGGGCAGCTGGTCTACGGCTCGCCCCTCGCCCCCGGCGAGGCCGAGCGCATGATCCTCGACGCCCTGCCCCCCCTCATGCGCCAGCGCATCGACGCGGGCGACGACGCCGACTTTTCCATGCAGACCCCGGACGGCCTCCGCCAGCGCGTAAACGTGTTCCGCCAGCAGGGACATCTGTGCGCCTCCATCCGCCTTCTGCGGCCCGAGGTTCCCACCCTGGAAGACCTGGACCTTCCCCCCGCCGTGCGCATGTTCGCAAACCAGCCCCGGGGCCTTGTGCTGGTCACCGGCCCCACCGGCAGCGGCAAATCCACCACCCTGGCGGCCATGATCCAGCACATCAACGCCACCCGCCGGTGCCACATCGTCACCATCGAGGACCCCGTGGAATACATGTACACCCCCAAGAGCTGTGTGATCCACCAGCGCGAGGTCGGCTCCGACACCAAAAACTTTGCCAGCGCCCTGCGCAGCAGCCTGCGCGAGGACCCGGACGTGATCCTGGTGGGCGAGATGCGCGACTTCGAGACCATTTCGGCCGCGCTCACCGCGGCCGAAACCGGCCATCTGGTGTTCAGCACCCTGCACACCATCGGCGCCGCAAACACGGTGGACCGCATCATCAACGCCTGCCCGGGCGAGATCCAGCAGGAGGTCCGCACCCAGCTCTCGGGCGTTTTGAAGGGCTGCATCACCCAGGAGCTGCTCCCCCTGGCGGACGGCAGCGGCCGCACCGCGGCGCTGGAGATCCTGGTCGCCACCGACGCCGCCCTCAACCTCATCCGCGAGGCCAAGGCCTACCAGCTGCCCAGCCTGATGCAGACCGGCGCAAAAGACGGCATGCAGACCCTCAACCTGCACCTGGCCCGCCTGGTGCAGGCCGGCCGGGTGGACTACGCCGCCGCGCTCGAGCGCGCCAGCGACCCAGACGAATTCCACGGCTACCTCAACCTGTAGCGGCGCCCTTTGCCGCCTTTGAACCCACAAAAAAAGTGCTCTTTACCGGCCGGGCAGGCCGCGCAAAGAGCACTTTTTTCTTTACAGGTTTTGCCCCCCTTTTTCTGCCGGTGTAAAAAATCGCGATCCCCTGCCCGCGCTCAAGCCGCGCCCTCTTCTCCGGGCCGGGCCCCCGCCCCCTGCCGCGGCAGGCTTTGTTCCGCACTTTTCTTCGGTTCCTTTACTGTTTTTACCCGCAGGGCAAAATACAGCACATGCCCCACCCACACGGCCGCCAGCACCACACGGCCCACCGGCGCCGCCTTCATGCATAAAAAGCCCACCGCCATCACCGCAGTCACGCACCCCATCACCGAGAGCTTGGTTTTCAGGGTCATCCCGCGGCTTTTTACAAAGCTCTCCAAATAATTTTTGTAGAGCCTTGTTCCCAAAAACCATGTGTTCAGCCGCTGGGACCCCCTGGCAAAACAAAAGGCCGCCGCCATTAAAAAAGGCGTGGTGGGCAGAATAGGCAGCACCGCGCCCACCGCGCCCAGCCCCAGGCTCAGGCAGCCCAAAACAATATACAGTATCCTCATAAAGACCTCTTTTCTTTTTGTGATCCGATCTTCCGGCAGACGTCCGCGTTTTTCACCCCGCCTTTTTTCAGCTCATCCTTCCCCGCTCCACCGGGTATACCCGATCCGCAATGCGCATGGTCGAAGCCCTGTGCGACACCAGCACCACAGTCCGTTTGCCACGCTCCCGGCACAGCGAGCGCAGGATCACCGCCTCGTTCAGGCTGTCCAGGTTGCTGGTGGGTTCGTCCAGCAAAATAAGGGGCGCGCCGTGCAAAAAAGCCCGCGCCAGGCCCAGCCGCTGCCGCTCGCCGCCTGAAAGCGTTTCGCCCAGTTCCCCCACCGGCGTGTCGTATCCCCGGGGCAGGGTGCAGATAAACTCGTGCACGGCCGCCTTCTTGCAGGCCTCCACCACCTGTTCGCGGGTGGCGCCCGGGGCGGCGATCTTCAAATTGGCCTCAATGCTGTCGTGGAACAGGTGTGTGTCCTGGGTCACAAAGCTCTCGGCCCGGCGCAGGCTGGCCGTGTTCACCGCCTGTATCTTCTCGCCCGACAGCTTCACCGCCCCGCGCTGGGGGTCCCAAAAGCGCATCAGCAGCTTGAGCAGGGTCGATTTCCCAGAGCCGCTCCTGCCCACAACGCCCACGATCTCGTTTTCCCGCACCTCCAGCGTGATCCCGCGCAGGATCTCCTCTTCCCCGTAAGAAAAGCGCACCTCCTCGCACGCCGCGCCCGAAAAGGCAATGTCCCTGCCGTCCGTTACCTCTTCCACCACCGGGGCCTCGTCCAGCACATCCAGCACCCGGTTGCCCGCTGCAAACGTGTTTTGCAGGCTGCTGCCAAGGCTTGCCAGCGCCGCCACCGGCCCGAACGAACTCATCATCGCAACGGTCGGGATCAGCACCCCCGTAAAATCCACCGCGCCGCGCCCATAAAGCGCCGCTGCGCCAAACAGCATCGCCGCCGAAAAAAGCAGGATCAGCGCCCCGGTGGCGGCGGCGTTGGTCCCCGCCCCGACCTTCATGCCCTCCTCCTCGCGGGAGAGCGCGTCGGTGCGCGCGTTCATCTGTTCCAGGCGGGCTTCGCCCCGGCCGTATTGGATGCTCTCCTTCAGCCCCCGCAGCGAGTCCAGCACAAAGGCGTTCAGCTCGCCGAACCGGCGGCGGAATTCTTCGCCTTTTGCCCGGCCGCGCCGTGCCGCCGCCAGGGGCACGGCCACGCCTACCGCCAGGTACCCGGCCAGGGCAACGGCCCCCAGCACCGGGTGGTAGCCTCCGATAAACACGGTCATCGCCGCGCTCACCAGCACCGCAATGCACACCGGCGAGAGGGTATGGGCATAAAACACCTCCAGCAGCTCAATGTCTGCCGTGAGCACCGAGATCAGATCCCCTTTGTCCCTGCCCTCCAACTTCGCGGGCGCCAATCGGCGCAGCGCAAAAAACACCTTGTCCCGGATCAGGGCCAGCAGCTTAAAGGCGATAAAGTGGTTGCAGGCCTGTTCGGCGTAGTGCAGCACGCCCCGCAGCAGGGCGAACACAAGCACGCACCAAAAAATGGCGTGCAGGCTCAGCGGCGTGCTCATCCGCAGCACATCCAGCAGAGCGTAGCCGCCCAGCACCGGGATAAAAATCGCGCACAAAAAGCCTGCCACGCCCATGGCCACCGCGCACACCATTACCGGCAGCAGGGGCCGCACCATGCCCACAAGGCGGCCCATCACCGCAAGATTTCCGCGTGTTTTCATACCGCCGCCTCCTTTGTGTATGCATACTGTTCCAGCGCCTGCTGGTTCTCCCACAGGGTTTCGTACAGGCCTCCCTCTGCCAGCAGCGCGGCATGGGCGCCCTGCTGTACCACCCGCCCCGCTTTCATCACATAGATTTTGTCCGCCGGCGCCGCGTTTGCCAGCCGGTGCGAGATCAGGATCACGGTCTTGCTCTTTGCCAGGCTGTGGATCAGCTCCATAATATCGTTTTCACTCTCCACGTCGATGTTGGAGGTGGCCTCGTCAAAAATGTACACCGGGCTGTCGTGCAAAAGCGCCCGGGCCAGTGCCAGCCGCTGCCGCTGCCCGCCCGAAAGGTTGCCCGCATTTTCCGTCAGAGGTGTGTCCAGGCCCTTTTCCGCCCGCAAAAAGTCCGCCAGCCTCACCCGCTCCAACACCCGCCAAAGCGCTTCATCGCCCGCCCGGTCATCGCCCATCTGCAGGCTTTCCCGCACCGTGCCCTTGAACAGATAGCTGTTGTGGCTCACCAGCGTGACGGTGCGCATCAGCGAGGCCTCGTTCAGGCCCGCAAGCTCGGCCCCGCCCAGCGTCACGCTGCCCCCATATCCGGCATTGCGCCCGGTGAGCAGGGCGGCCACAGTGGATTTTCCGCAGCCGGATTCGCCCACAATGGCGGTAAAACTGCCGGGTGCAAACGTCATGTCCACCCCGCGCAGGATTTCCCGCTCCGGCTCATACGCAAACCGCACCCCGCAAAGCGCGATCTCACCGCCGCGGGCCTCCTGCCGGCTTTGTGCCCGCTCGGGCAGGTCCAGCAGGCGGAAGATCTTGTCGCTTGCCGCCATGCCGTTCATCGCCACGTGGAAAAACGACCCCAGCGCCCGCAAGGGCAAAAAGAACTCGGCCGACAGCAGAACTATGGCAAAACACCCCAAAAAGCCAATGCGCCCGGCCCCAAACTCCCCCGCCGCAATCACAATGCCCAGGGCCGCGCCGCCGTAGGCGATCAGATCCATCACAATGATCGAGTTCAGCTGCATGCTCAGCACCTTCATGGTGACCCTGCGGAAATGTTCGGCCTCTTTGTGCATCTCCTGCTGCTTTTGCTCGTCCGCCTGGTATATTTTCAAGGTGGTGAGCCCCTGCAGATTCTCCAAAAAGCTGTCGCCCAGGGCGGCGTACTGCCCCCAATAACGGCCCAGCAGCCGCTTGGCAAACTTCTGCACCGCCACAATGGAAACCGGAATCAGCGGCACGCAGATCATCAGCACCACCGCCGCTTTGACGCTTATCATGCTCAGCGTCAAAAACAAGGTCACCGGGGCCAGCATGCTGTAAAAAAGCTGCGGCAGATACGCCCCAAAATAGGTTTCCAGCTGTTCCACGCCCTCGGCCGCAAGCTGCACCGCCTCGGCGGTCGGCACCTTCTGCGCATAAGCCGGGCCCAGCCGCAGCAGCTTTTTGTAAATCATTTCCCGCAGCGTCTTTTTTACCGAGCGGGAGGCCAGAAAGCCAGCCCGGGCCGCACCGCGTGCGCACGCAAAGCGCACCGCCGCCGCGGCCAGCAGCACCGCTGCAGTGGCGCCGGGCAATGCGGCGCCTGCGCTGCCAAGCAGCAATTTTTCCAGCAGGTTCCCCACAGCAAACACTATAACGATGTTTGCCGCCAGGGCGCACCACTGCAGCGCCACGTTCCGCCCAATGTATTTTTTTGCATCGCCGACCGTTTCCACCAGCCGCTTGTTGATCATCATTGTTTTGTGTTCCCGCCTTTTCTCTGTTCTGTTTCAGCCGCATGTTAGTATAAACTAACCTTCCGGCAAAAAAACACCTCCCCCGCACGGGGGAAGGGCATGCCGTTGTGAAGCGCCCATTGTTAGTCTAAACTAACTTTCAGCTTTTTAAGTTTAGCCGAAAGGCCGCGGCTTGTCAATGCTTTTTCTCAAAAGCTCCGCAAAAAAACAAACCTGTGCGCGTCACCGCGCACAGGTTTATCAAAAAAAGTCCGGATTCAATCCGTGGCCGGGGCCGTTTCGGCCGCCTCTTGCACCCGGATGCGCCGCCGCAGCCAGCCCCCCTGTAAATAGTAGGCCAGGAACAGCACGCTGGTGAACGCCCAGCTCAAGGGGTAACAGGTCAGCACCCCGTTCAGGCTGGGCCAGAACGGCAGCGCCACCGCCACGATCCACACAATGCGCAGCACGCACACCCCAAAGCTGGTCATCAGCATGGGGATCAGCGAATCGCCGGTGCCGCGCACCGCACCGCTCAGCACCTCGATCAGCACATAGGTGGGCCACACCGGCACCAAAAAGTGCAGGATGCGCAGCCCCTCGTGGATGACCGTCTGGTCCGGCACAAAAAAGCGGTACACCCAGCTGCCCAGCGGCAGCACCAGGGCCATCAGCAGCGCGGTGGCGGCAAAGGCCATGCCCGCGCACTGCAGCACGCCCTTTTTCACCCGGCCGTACTGCTTTGCGCCGAAGTTCTGCCCCACAAAGGTGGTGATGGAAAGGCCAAAGGAGCTCATGGTCATCCAGAACACGCTGTCAATCTTACCGTATGCGGTATAGGCGGCCACCACATCGGTGCCAAAGCCGTTCACACTGGCCTGCACCACAATGTTCGACACCGAATACATCACCGACTGCAGCCCCGCCGGCAGCCCGATGCGCACCACCTGCCCCAGGATCTCCGGGTCAAAGCCCAGCTTTTTGGGGTCGAACCGGTAACAGGCCGGGGTCCCGGTAATGCTGGCCACCGTCAGCAGCGCCGCCGCGCACTGGCTCAGCACCGTGCCCAGCGCCACGCCCAGCACCCCCATGCGCAGCCCCACCACGAACAAAAGGTCCAGCGCAATGTTGGTCAGCGAGGCCGCCACCAAAAAGTACAGCGGCCTGCGCGAGTCGCCCACCGCCCGCAGGATGCCGGTGCCCATATTGTAAATAAGGCTCGGGATCATGCCCAAAAAGCAGACCCGCAGGTACAGCACCGCCTGGGGCATAATGTCCTCGGGGGTGTTCATCCAGCGCAGCGCCCAGGGGCTGGCCGCAAGGCCCACCACCATAATCACCGCGCCGCCCGCCAGCGCCAGGGCCATCGCGGTGTGCACGGCCCGGCTCACCCCTTCCGCGTCGCCCGCACCGTAGCGCTGGCTGATGATCACTGTGGCCCCGCTGGAAAGCCCCACAAAAAAGCCCACCAGCAGGTTCAGCACCACCGCCGTGGCACCCACCGCAGCCAGCGCGCCCTTGCCCACAAAGTTGCCCACGATTACCGCGTCGGCGGTGTTGTAAAGCTGCTGGAAAAAGGTCCCGAACCAAACCGGAAAGAAAAACAGCAGCAGCTGTTTCCAGATCACGCCCTGGGTGATTTTGTTCTGCATCGGTGCTCCCCCGCTCACTTTGTTCTTTCCCCGCAAAAGCCCCTGCCGGGCTGTGCCCGCCGCGCCAAAAACGCCCTTTTGCGGGGCGCGCTGCGGCCTGTGGCAATTCTACACATTACGCCTTGCCGCGCGCTTTGTCAAGGGGGATCGGGCTGTGAAAATCAAAACAAACTTTTCCCCCTCGCATCTGCCAAAAAAGCGCAAAAAGTTGCTGCAAACGGCTGTACGAAACCTCGCGTTTTGTGCTATACTGGGTCTTATACTGGAGCAATAGGCCATGCGGGCGCTCCCGCGGGCCAACATGATGTGAAGGAGGCATTTCTCTATGATCCTTGTATGGATCCTGCTTGCGCTGCTGGCGATCCTTGTGGTGCTGCTTTTGGTCGCGGTGGTGCGCACGCTTCAAATGAAGCCCACCCCCGCCGTGCGGGCCAAATTCCCCGATTGCGACCTGGACCGGGCCCAGGGCTATGCCGAGGGGCTCTCCCGCCTCGTGCAGTGCGAAACGGAGTCCCACTTTCAGCAGGCGGACCGCAAAAAGTTCGACGGGTTCCACAAGCTGCTGAAAAAGGAATTCCCCACCCTGCACCGCCGGGCCGAACTGATCGACCTGAACGGCAGCCTGCTGTTCAAGATCACCGGCTCAAACCCCGGCACCACCCAGCCCATCCTGCTCATGAGCCACCACGACGTGGTTCCCGCAGAGGGCGAATGGCAGCACGGGCCGTTCTCCGGCGAGATCGCCGAGGGTTCGGTCTGGGGCCGCGGCACGGTGGATACCAAGGGCAGCCTGTACTGCTTTATGCAGGCCGCGGAGGAATTGCTGAAAGCCGGCTGGAAGCCGGAGTGCGACGTATATCTCGCCTCCAGCTGCACCGAGGAGTGGGGCGGCGACGGCGCCCCCGCCACCGCCGCCTGGCTCAAAGAGCACGGCGTGCGCCTCGGCATGCTGATGGATGAGGGCGGCATGATCATGGACAGCCCCATGGCCGGCGTAAAAGGCCGTTACGGCGTGGTCGGCGTGGTGGAAAAGGGCTATGCCGACGTTAAGTTCATCGCCAGAAGCGGCGGCGGCCATGCCAGCGCCCCCGGCCGCAACACCGCGCTGGTGCGCATTGCAAAATTCATCTGCCGGGTCGAAAAGCACAATCCCTTCCGGGCCCGCTTCACCCCCACCCTGCGCGAGATGTTCCGCCGCATGGCCCCCAACATGAACTTCGGCATGCGCCTTTTGCTGGGCAACCTCTGGCTGTTCGAGCCGCTGCTCACGGTGCTGCTGCCCAAGGTGAACCCCCTGGCGGGCGCCATGATGCGCACCACCTGCGCCTTTACCACCGCCAAGGGCTCAGACGGCCTGAACGTGCTGCCGCAGGAGGCTTTTGTGACCGCCAACATGCGCTGCATGCCCCACCAGCCCACCAAGGAAAGCGTGCCCCTGATCTGCAGGCTCGCCAAAAAATTCGGCCTGGAAGCCGAGGTCATCTATCAGGACGACCCGCCGCCGGAGGCCAGCTACGAGGGCGCGCCCTTCCGCCTGCTGGAAGACACCATGCAGAAGATCTACCCCGGCTATTCCATGACCCCCTACATCATGACCGGCGGCACCGACGCGCGCTTTTATAAAGAAGTCACCGACAACGCGCTCCGCTTTGCCCCCCTGGAGATCAATAAGCAGCAATATGCCAGCATTCACGGGCTGGATGAAAACATCTCGGTCATGGCCCTGCCCCCCGCGGTGGACTTTTACAAAGAGGTGCTCACCGGCTGGGCGGGCAAGCTGCCCGAGAAAAAGGCCCCCCGGCGCGCGGCCAAAAAGCTCGCCGACCCCAAGGCCGAAGCGCCCGCCGAACCGGCCCCGCAGGCCCCGGTAACGCCGTCCGCTCCCCCCGCGGCCCCCGAAAAGGCGCCGTCCGCTCCTGTTGATCCGGTCCCCCCGCAGGAAAAGGCTCCTGTCGAAGCCCCCGAGGCGGCCCCCGAAAAAGCGGCCCCTGAAAAGGCCGAGCACGCAGCCGCCCAGCCCGCGCCCGCCGGGGCCCAGGCAGCGGCGGCGGTGAGCGCTCCCGCCCCGGCCCCGGCAAAAAAGCCCGCGGCCAAAAAGGCCGCCGCCAAAGCGGAAAGCGCGGCAAAGCCCGCAGAGCAGCCAGCCCCCGGGGCTCCTGTCAAAAAACCCGCCGCCAAGGCAGCTGCTGCCAAAAAGGCCGCCCCCAAGGCGCCGGCGGCTGAAAAGGCCGCGGCCAAAAAGGCGCCCGCCAAAAAATCCCCGGCCAAAAAACCGGCCGCCAAAAAGCCTGCGGCTGAAAAGCCCCAGCCGGAAAGCGAAGCGCCTGCCGCAGAGCAGCAGCCCGCTACCGTGTGATCTCTGTTTTTCAAACAAAGCTGCCGCCCTGTGGTTTTCCACAGGGCGGCAGCTTTGTTGTTGAAAGTAGGGTCCAAGGCCCCGGCCGGGTTCATTTTTGCAGGATCTCCCGCCGGATGGTCTCAAACGCCTTTTCCTCGCCCTCCTCCCGCAAAAGCAGCAGCATGCGCTCCAGCAGGCGGCGGGTGGCGGGGTGCAGCAGATAATGCGCCTGCCCCCGCTCGTAATACTGCCAGGGCGAGGCGTCGATATAGGCACCTTTCAAATAGGTGCGGCTGGCGGCAATTCGGTCGCAGAACATCTCGGCCACATACCGCACCGGCATCTCGTTGCCGATCATTCTGCCGGTGCCCGCCGGGTCGTAATCGATCCAATATTCCAGGTGGTGCCGGTTGCGCCCCTTGTGGTGCAGCCAGGCGGTGCTGCACCCCTCGGCCTGGCGCTGGGCATCGTTGGGGCTCCGGTCGCCCTGGTAATATCTCACCCCCGGCCAGAACTCGGCGGGCGTGTACTTTGAAAGGTCATGGCACAGCCCCTGCCGATACAGCCCCAGCTTAAAGCAGTATTTCATCACCAGCCACTTGTGGTGGGTGATGGTGCTGAAATGCCCCCACAGTTTGTTCACGGCATTCTTTCCCCCTCTTCTGCAAAAGCCGGGCGCCGCGGCGCCCGGCTTTTATTATACCATGAACGCGAAGCGTGAATGGTATCATTGGCAATTCCGCCGGCTGCCGCGCAGCGGCGAGGCGGATGCCTTAAGATAAGCCGGTATAATAACCGCCTTGCGGTTATTATATCACGTTTGCCCGCCGGGGTCACACCGTTTCCTCACTCGCCTCATCCAGCCGCCCCTCCCACAGGTAGTGCCGCGTTTCCTTCACGATCACCCCGCTCAGCAGCAGCACGCTCACCAGGTTCGGAAAAGCCATCAGCCCGTTCATCAAATCGGAAAAGTTCCACACCAAATCCAGGCTCGTCACCGTGCCCAAAAACAGCACCGCCAGATAAACCACCCGGTACGCCATGATCGCCCGGGCGCCGAACAGGTACTCCACACACTTCTCCCCGTAAAAGCTCCAGCCCAGAATGGTGGTGAAGGCAAACACCGAAAGCGCCAGGGTCAGCACATACTGCCCGCCGGGCAGGTTTGCAAAGGCAAGGCGGGTCATCGCGTCGTCGCCCGCGCCCGCAAAGGCCGCTGGGTCGCGCATCATGCTGCTCACCACCACAAGGCCGGTCATGGCGCACACCACCACCGTATCCCAAAAGGTGCCGGTCATCGACACCAGGGCCTGCCGCACCGGGTTTTTGGTCTGGGCCGTGGCGGCTGCAATGGGCGCGGTGCCAAGGCCGGACTCGTTGGAAAACAGCCCCCGGGCCATGCCGTAACGGCAGGCGGCCATCACGCCGCCGCCCACAAAGCCGCCGCCCAGGGCCCTGGCGCTGAACGCGCTTTGCACAATCAGCGCCAGCGCCGGCGCCAAAAAGTTCCAGTTGATTGCCAGGATCGCCAGGCACCCCAAAATGTAAAACAGGCTCATAAAGGGCACCAGCTTTTCGCACACCTGGGCGATGGCCTTCACCCCGCCCAGGATCACAATGGCCGACAGCAGGGTAACCACAGCGCCGCTCACCGCCATGGGCACGCCAAAGGTGGTGTGCACCACATCGCTGATGGCGTGGCTCTGCACCGTGCAGCCAATGCCAAAGGTGGCCACCACCGTAAGGGCGGCAAACAGCACCGCCATCCACTTCCAGTGCAGCCCCCGCTCAATGGTGTACATGGGCCCGCCCACCATGGCCCCCTTTTCGTTGCGGGTTCGGTATTTCACCGCCAGCAGCGACTCGCCGTATTTCGTGGCAATGCCGAACACGCCCGTAAGCCAGCACCACAGCACCGCGCCGGGGCCGCCCAGCGCAATGGCGGTGGACACGCCGATGATATTCCCTGTGCCGATGGTGGCCGCCAGCGCGGTGGCCAGCGCGCCGAACTGGCTCACCTCGCCCTCGCTGCCCTTGTCCGGCGTCACGCTCAGCCGGATCGCCTTAAAGGTGTGCCGCTGCACAAAGTGCAGCCGCACGGTCAAAAACAAGTGGGTGCCGAACAGCATCACCAGCATGGGCACTCCCCACAAAAAATCGCTGCACGCCTTCACCACCTGGGTCAGGGTCTGCATGGGCGGTTCCCTCCTCGAAAATACTGCCGCCCCGCCTGTAGCCGGGCGGCGAACATTCTACAGAAGTATACCACATCCCTACCCCGCCTGCAAGGTGTGCGCCGCACGCGTTGACTTTCTTGTGCGCGCGCGGTATAACTGAACTGTATCCCATCACGGGCGGCGCGCCGCCCCAAGGAGGCCCCTGTCATGAAACCTTCCGCACCCCGCCCACCCCGCCGCCGGCGCCTGCTTGCATGGGCCGCCGCCCTGCTTGCAGCCTATCTTATTCTGGGCACCGCGCTGCCCTTTGTGCATCACAAGCCGGTGGGCGCACAATACGCCGCCCAGCTTGCCTCCACTGAATTCTATGCCGCCGCCCCCGGCAGCGAGCGGGTCGCCTGTGTGGACGGCAACTCCGACGCCCTGCTCTGGCGGCTGCGGCTCATCGGGGCCGCCCAGCGCGAAATCATCCTTTCCACCTTCGAGTTCCACGCAGACGAGAGCGGCCGGGACGTGCTGTCCACCCTGCTGGCGGCGGCGGACCGGGGGGTAAAGGTGCGCGTACTCATCGACGGCCTGTCGGGTTTCAAAAACCTGACGGGGAACGCTTTTTTCAAGGCCCTGGCCGCACATCCGAACGCCGACGTCAAGGTATACGCGCCTTTAAATCCCGCGCTGCCCTGGCAGCTGCAAACCCGCATGCACGACAAGTATCTCATTGCCGACGACTCGATCTTCCTGCTGGGCGGGCGCAATACCTTTGATCTGTTTTTGGGCGATTATGTGCAGGGCCAAAACATCGACCGGGAGCTCCTGGTGTGGAACACCGCTCCCGCCCCCGGCAGCTCGCTGGCCCAGCTGCGCGCCTATTTTGAAGGGGTCTGGGCGCTGGGCTGCACAAAGCCTTACACCTGCGAACACGCGGGCAAAACGGTGCGCCAGGCCGCCGCCGACCTGGCGCAGCGCTACGGCGGCCTGGAAGAAAAGCTGGGTCAAAGCCTTGCGCTGCCCGACCTTGTCCCCCTCACCCTGGCCGCCAACAAGGTCACCCTGGTTGCAAACCCGGCCGGGCCGGTGAACAAGGAGCCCTGGGTCTGGCACACCATCACCCGCCTTGCCGCCGGGGCGGGCGATGTGGTCATCCAAACGCCCTATGTCATCTGCAGCTCCGAAATGTACGGCGAGCTGGCCGCGCTGTGCGCCGGCGCGGGGCAGGTGCGCATTGTAACGAACGCGGTGGAGAGCGGGGCAAACCTGTTCGGCTGCACCGACTACCTGAACCAAAAGGCGAACATCCTGGCCACCGGCGCGCAGGTGTACGAGTTCAGCGGCGCCCACTCCATGCACACCAAAACCGTGCTGGTGGGCGACCGGCTCTCCCTTGTGGGCTCGTATAACATGGACATGCGCAGCACCTACCTGGACACCGAGCTCATGCTCGCGGTGGACTGCAAAGAACTCAACGCGCAGCTCCGCGCGGGCGCCGAAGGCCAGATGGCGCAAAGCCGCGTCCCGCTGGCGGCAGGGGGCCTTGAATACGGCCCGGCCTTCCCCTATCCCGAGTACCCGGCGGGCAAGCGGGTGCTCCACAGCCTCATGCGCCTCGTGGCCCCGCTGATCCGGCATCTGATGTAACCGTGCAAAAGCGCCCCCGGCGCGGCAGGCCTGCCGCGCCGGGGGCGCTCTCGTTTCTCTCTTTATTCCACCCACAGGGTGCCGTGGATCTGTTCGGCGCCGTGGTTCACCAGCCGCAGCACCACGGTGCCCGGCTCGCATTGCGCCAGCGAGAGCTCCTGTGTGCCCTCGGCCCCGCTCAGGGTGTAGGTTTCCACCACGGCCCCGTCCTGGATTAGCTCCAGGTCCAGCCGTTCGCCCTCGCACTCCACCGCCGCCATCAGGGTCCGGCTCTGCCCGTCGTCCAGGTCAAACTCGCTTCTCGAGTGGTAGCCCTCGCTGGTTTTGCTCATATAAAAATTCCACACGCCATTGTGCCGGTTCTCGCTGTTGATGATCACCCAGCCGGTGTTCACTTCGGGCTTCCAGGTGCTGGTGATGGGCAGGCCCACCGAGCCTCCCGCCACCTGCACCGCGCCCACAGCGCCCCTTGTCTCGGAAATGCTGAACACGATCAGCCCCACAAAGGTGCACAGCAGCAGCACCATGCCCGCGGCCCCGGTCACAAGGGCCGCCTTGCCCACGCCGCTCAGCCTGCGCCGGGGGGGCCGCTCGCCGAAGGCCGGGTTCCCGGTGCCGCAGTTGGGGCAGTACCGGGCCGAGCGCGCCACCGGGTATTGGCAGGCCGGGCAGGGGTCCACGGTGTTTTTTCGCCCGAAGATAAAGTAGAGCAGCAGCGCCACAATGGGGCTGGCAAACACCGCCATCAGCACCCACAGCACCGGCTCCTGGCCGTGCAGCCGCGAGTCCTGGTAAAGCCACACGCAGCTCGTCACCCAAAAAACCAGCATCAGCACCATTGCCACAAGCACAAATCCCAAAACAAACGTCGCCATCATCATGATCCGTGTATCTCCTTTCTGCCTCTTGCCGGCAGCACCAGGGTAAGTTGTTCTTTCAGGTCGGAGCACTTGAGCCCCACCAGGGTCAGCACCACGCCCCCCACGGCCAGCCAGCCCAGGGCAAACGCCGCCAGGTGTGCGGCCAGGGGCATGACCGGCAGCGCAAAGATCGCCGCCGGCACCCCGCACACGATCAGGTTCGCCACCATGGGCAGCCACCACAGGTGCACCTTCCGCTGGGCGCCCTCGCCCTGTAGCTGCTCCTGGCGCTGGTAAAGCTTTGCTTTCAGCACCGCGTCCAGCTCGGGGGGCGGGGTTTCGCTGTTTTGCAGCGCCGCGTTCAGCGCCACGTCAAATTTTTTGTCGTTCATAGCCCTGCGCCTCCATTTCCTGCCTCAGCATCTGTTTTGCCCGGTGCAGCCGGCTTTTCACCGTGCCAACGGGCAGCTTTTCAATGGCTGCAATGGCCTCCAGCGGGAGCTCCGCCCCGTAGGCCAGCAGCGCCGGAACCCGGTATTTCAGCGGCAACCGATCCACCGCCGCCCGCAGGGCGGCATGTTCCGCGCGGCCCAGGGCCGCGGTTTCGGTGTCGTCCCCCGCCGCCGGCTCCGGCGCGTCCTGCGCATCCAGCTCCAGGGGCTGTGCAATGGCCGCCCGCCGGCCGCGCTTGCGCGCCTCGTTCTTCCAGATGCCGCCCGCCACGCTGTAAAGCAGCGCCCGGGGGTTTTGCTCCTCGTCCAATTGCTGGGGCAGCTCCAGCAGCCGCAAAAAGGTCTGCTGGTACAGGTCCTCCGCGTCCGGAGCAAACCCTGCGAGCCGGCGGCAGTAGCGGTAGATTTCGGGTCCGTAGCGGTCCACCAGGCCGGATACGTCGGATGCCTGCATGCGTTTCTCACTCCTTCGTTTGTGATGTGGGGGCTGCCCTCTGCACTGTAATCGTCGCGTCAGGGGCAAAGGTTCCCGTTTTTTCTATTTTTTTGGCAAAGCCTGCCGGCCGTGCTGGCTGATGGCCCAGCTGCACGGCCCGGGGGCCTGCCTGCCGCCGTACCCTCCAAAAGTGCGCCGCCCTGTAAGGGAGCCCCGCGGCGGCAGCCTCCTTCTTTTCGCCGTCCGCCTCGTTTTACACAAAAAGGCGCGAACCTGGGGTTCGCGCCTTTTTGCTGGCAATGCACGTTTTGTTCCGTAATGGGCGGAGCGCCGGCGCCCCGCCCTCCTTTTGTCCCTTCACTCCCCGCGCAAAAAAGGCTCCATGGCCGCATACAGCTTGTCGCTGTGCACCACGTAGCTGCCGTGCCCCTCGCCCGGCAGGATCATCAGCTTTGCCCCCGAAATATGGGCGGCAAGGGCGCGGGTTTCGCGCTCGGTCACCAGGTCTTTCTCGCCCGCCAGCACCAGGGTGGGCGTCTTGATGCGTTTCAGCATGGCCTGTGTGATGTGGGGCTGGGTGAGCATCAGCTCCAGCTTTTCGCTGCGGCTGAAACAATACGCCAGCTTAAACCCCGCCCGCAGCAGCGGTTGTATCCCCTGCGGCGTCAGGTTGGCGCCGCTCACCACCAGTTTCCCCAAAAGCTCCGGGTACCGGCCGGCCACCAGCAGGCCGATGATTCCCCCGTCCGAAAACCCGTAGAGCAGCGGCCTTTCCAGCTCCAGGGCCGCAATAAACCCGGCCACATCCTCCGCCATCTCGCCATAATCCAAAAAGGGCACGCTGTCGCTCTTGCCGTGGTTGCGGCTGTCCAGCGCATAGACCGTGTACTCCCGGCTCAGCTCCCTTACCAGCACGTCAAAAATGGTATGGTCCTCCATATTTCCATGCAGCAGCACAAACGGCCGCCCGCTGCCGGTCCTTTGATAAAACAGTTTCAGGCCGTTTACCTTTACAAACATTCTCACTACCCCCTTTTCCGCTCTCCGATCCATCAGCGTGCAAACCCTTTTCCGCCCCCGGCAAGGCCGGGGCGCGCCTTTCCCGCACGCATCGTATCCCTGCTGTTATTATAGCACGAAACGCGGCGGCGTTCAGCGCTCTCCCTGCAATTCCAGCATATCCACCCAATACCGCTTGGGGCAGTGGGTGCTGCGCACCCTGGGGTTTTTGCGCGCCTGAATGGCAATGGTCTTGTAAAACTGCTTCCACAAGGCCTGGAACCCCGCTTCCTCCTCGCTCACCTGGGGAAACGCCGGCGGCTCGGCAAGCTGCGCGTAGCCCGCCGCATGGTCCTGGTAAATCAGGGCGGCCCGGTGGGTCCGGTCGTAAATCACAAAATTTTCTTCCGGGTAGCGCTGGCAAAAGTGCGCCCGCAGCAGGGGCAGCACATAGCTTTTGGGCGTGATGCAGGCCCCCAAAAAGCTCCCGTAATCCACAAAACGCAAAAAGCCGGTGAACTGATGCGCTTCATGGGTGACCTGCTGCTCCATCCGGCGCACCGGCGCCACGTCCGCGTGCCCCAGCATGGCCATAACCCGCGGTCCCACCTGGTAGCCCAGCAGCAAAAACCGCAGCAGCGCCAGCTCCTTGTTCGCCTCATCGCACAAAAACGCCTGCATCACCAGTTCCCGGGCGCCGAACCCCATTTTTCTTGAAAAGCTGGCGCTCACCCGGCGCGCCTTTTCAGGCTTGGTCTCAATCGGCTGCTCGGGGAACAGGGTCATGCAGGGCTCGTCCCAGGGAAGGATCGCAAAGGGGATGGTCTTGTGGTACACACTCTCATGGATGCAGCACAAAAATCCCTGCCAGCTCCCGTCATACCGGTACACTACATCCTGCTCGCAATACATTTCACCGCCTCCTCCCTCGCCGCGGCCGCCGCAAGCTCCGGCGCCGCCCCCGCCCCGGCAAGCTGCTTTGCCAGCGGCGCGGCAAACAGGCTCAGCTGTTCGCCCTGGGCGCTGAACACCCGTGGGTCCAGCAGCGCCGCCGCAATGCGGTGCCGGCTGCCCCCGCCGGAAGCGCCGGTGAACCCCTTGCAGGTGATAAAGTACTGCGCGCGCTTCAGCACCACCCCTATGCGCTTGAGCTCCGCAAGCCCCAGCGCCCCGGCCCGCCGCGCGGTCGCGATCCGTTTTGCGCTGCGCGGGCCGATGCCCGGCACCCGCAGCAGCCGCTCGGGCTCCGCCCGGTTCACGTCCACCGGGAACTGATCCAAATGGTGGATGGCCCAGTTGCATTTGGGGTCGAGGCAGGGGTCGAAGTTCGGGTTTTCCTCATCCAAAATCTCGTCCGCCTGAAAATGATAATAGCGAAGCAGCCAATCCGCCTGATACAGCCGGTGCTCCCGCAAAAGCGGCGGCTCGGTGTTCAGCGCAGGCAGGCGCGCGTCCGCCGCCACCGGAATATAGGCCGAAAAAAACACCCGCCGCAATTCATATTTGCGGTACAGCCCTTCGGTGAGCTTTAAAATCTGGCGGTCGCTCTCCGGGCTCGCGCCCACGATCATCTGGGTGCTCTGCCCCGCGGGCGCAAACCTGGGGGTGCTTTTGTAAAGGGCAAGCTCCTGCTTGTTCTGTTTTTGGCCCAGCGCGATCTGCTTCATGGGCGCCAGGATCGCCTGTTTGCCCTTGTCCGGCGCCAAAAGCCCCAGGCTCTGGGCGCTGGGCAGTTCAATGTTCACGCTCATCCGGTCGGCCAGAAGGCCCAGCCGCTGGATCAGCAGCGGGTCCGCCCCGGGGATCGCCTTGGCATGGATATACCCCCGGAAGCGGTAGTGCCCCCGCAGCAGTTCCAGGGTCTGGATCATGCGCTCGGTGGTATAATCCGGGTTCACCAGCACCGCGCTGGACAAAAACAGCCCCTCAATATAATTGCGCCGGTAAAACTGGATGGTCAGCTCCGCCAGTTCCCCCGGTGTAAAAACCGCGCGGGGCACATCGTTTGAGCTCCGGTTCACGCAATATGCGCAGTCATAGGCGCACACATTGGTCATCAGCACCTTCAAAAGGCTCACACAGCGCCCGTCCGCCGAAAAGGCATGGCAGATGCCCGGCGCGCTGGCGCTTCCAATGCTCCCCGCCTTGCCCTGCCGGTCCACCCCGCTGGAGGTGCAGGCAACGTCGTATTTGGCGCTGTCGGCCAAAATCGTGAGTTTTTGCATCATATCCACGGGCTCGCGCCTCCTCCGTCCGCTGGGCTGCCCTCCCAAAAGGGTGCACAAAACCGGGCCCGCCGCGCCGCGGGGGCCTTTCAACCCAAATTTCCTGCCCGCCGCCGGGCCTTTCAAGGCCATCGGCCGGGCACAGGCTCTCTTTTTCCCATTTTCTTTTGGGGGCAGGGCCGCAAAGCCCAGCTGCATCTGTCACAGCTTAAAAAATTTTGCGCCGCTCATTTCAAATACTTTTCCGCATACCCGGCGTCCGCCTTGCCGAGCACCTCTTTTAAATGGAAGGGCCCGCCGCTGCTCTCCAGCACCGCCACGCAGCAGTTGTCCAGGTTCACAGCCCAGAACTCGCTCATGGGCCGCCTGAGCGCGCAGGTCAGCAGCGCGTGCAGCGCAGCGCCGTGGCTGGCCGCCAGCACCGTTTGCCCCGCATGCCGCGCCAGCATCTCGGCCGCAAACGCGCCTGTGCGCGCCATCAGGCTTTGCAGGCTTTCGCCCCCCTGGGGCGGGCGGTAGTTTGCCGGATCCGCAAAAAAGGGGGCAAAGGCCGGGCCGAGCCCTCGGCTCTCGCGCCCCTCCCAGGGGCCGAACGCAATCTCGGTCAGCCGCTCGTCCGTTTGGATTGCGCCCCGTTCCCAGCCGCTCACCAGCGCCGCCGTTTCCACCGCCCGGCTCAAAGGGCTGGAGTATACCGCGTCAAAGCGCACGCCCTGCAATAAAGCGCGGGCCTCCCGGGCCTGTGCCCGGCCGGTGTCGTTCAGTGCAATGTCGGTGCGGCCCTGCAGCGCCGCGCGCACGTTCCAGTCGGTTTGGCCGTGGCGGATCAGATACAGCCGGGTAAGGGGCATCAAAAAACACGCTTCTTTCCTTTTGAAGTACGGTTTATGGGATTCATCCTATGGTAAGATGGCATTGTGGCCAAGGGCCGGCCCCTCTCACCACTTCGCTTTCGTTTCAACCACCTTGCCGGCAATGAACAGCTGGTCCAGCTCTTCCCCCCGGATCACCTTTGCCTCATAGCGGGGGTTGAAGGGCTGCAGGATCACCGCGTTGCCCCGCTGGATAAATTTTTTCAGCGTTCCCTCGCCCTCTCCGAACACCATCACACCCAGATCCCCGTTCTCCAGGGTGGGCTGCCGGTGCACCAAAGCCAGGTCGCCGTCCTGAATGCGGGGCTCCATGCTGTCGCCCTTTACCACCAGGTAAAAGTAGTTCGAGGGGTCCTTTACCCGCGCGTATTCCACCCCGTAGTCCTCTTCAAAGGCCAGCGCGCCGTAGCCGGCCCGCACGGTGCCCACCACCGGGATGGGGCTCTCCTCGTAGCCGCCAAAAAAGCGCTGCACCGCACTGGGCTGTTCCACCGCGCCAATGCCCAGCAGCGAATCGACCGAGCTTTCCAGCAGCGCGGCCAGCCGCGCCAGCGTGGCCGGATCCGGCGAGGAGCGCCCGGTCTCCCATTTTCCCACAGCCTGCTGGCTTACCCCCAGCCTTGCGGCAAGCACCTTTTGGCTGTAGCCCTTTTCCTTGCGCAGTTCTTTTAAGCGCTCCTGAAACATAGGCGATCCACTCCTTTCATCTCTATTGTTATTATACAACCGCAAAGTGTTTATGTAAAGGCGCATTAATAAAAAAAGTTGTTAATTTTCGCTTGACAACAACTAATAGTTGTTGTAAGATAGATTCAGAAACCACACCGCATCCATGCGGTACAAACCTACAGTGAGGGGCGGCATCATGAAAAAATTCGTGTGTGATATGGGTTGCATCCTGGCGGCTTTGGGCATGCTCATGGTGGCGGGCGCCGCCATCGAGGGCAGTCTTGCCCTGCCTGCCGCCGCTCTGGCTTTGGCGGGGCTGGGGCTTGCCATTGCCGTGCTGCGCCGTGCCGGCAGCCGCCCTGCGCCCCGTCCGGGCCGGGCGCCCCGGCTGCGCGTCGCCCGCCCCCAAAAAGGCCGCGGTCTGCGGGCGGCCTGAATCTTATTTTGCGTTCCCCTAAGGGTTTTGTGTGCGGGAAAGGCCCGGCGCTCGAAAGAGCGCCGGGCCTTTCCCTTATTGCATGCGGGTGGCCCCGCACGCCTTATCCTTCCAAGGCAAAACGCCGTCAGCCCGGCAAACCGGAACGTGTGTCCTGATCGGTCAGTTCCTTTTCGATCAGGCAATTTGCAATTTCAAACGCCCTGATCCGCCTTTTTGCCAATGTAATCTGCGGCTTATATCTCCCTGCATTTTCCTTTGCTTCCAAAGTTTTAACCGTTTCTCTCAACTTGTGCAGGGTTGAGTCAATCTGCCTTTTTGCTTCGGTCAAATCGTCTTTTTGAAATTCCATCTGTCGGCTTCTCACATCACAGTTCGTTATAAAAACGTCATCTGGCTGGGCTCGGCGCCCTTGATAAGCCCTTCGATCCGGGGCAGCCGCCACTCCAGCCCCTCTTCCCGGCAGGCCGCCTCAAACGCGGCCTGCAATTCCAGCGCGCGCGGGCTGGCGCAAAAATATTTGGATCCAAAGGCCCTTTTGTACCGTGTTTCCATCCCGGGAAAGCGCCGCGCAAGCTCCGCGTGAAAATACTCCCGCTGGCCGGTCCGCTGGGTCACCCCAAAATCGCCCGGGCCGCCCACATAGCAGTACGCCGCGCCCGCGCGGGCCGCGGCGCGCACGATGCCGGTCACATTCCCGGGGGTGTCCTCCAAAAAGGGCAGGATCGGCGTCAGCACCACGCCGCACAGCACCCCGGCCGCGCACAGCTCGCGCAGGGCGGCCAGCCGGGCCGAGGTGGGGGGCGCGTGCGGCTCCACCTGGCGGCAGAGTTCGTCGTCCAGGGCGGTAATACTGAACATCACCGCCACCGGTTCCCGCTCCCCCAGGCGCAAAAGCAAACCCAGATCGTTTAAAACCAGGTCGCTTTTGGTCAGCACCACTGCGCCGAACCCATAGCGGCAGAACAGGTTCAGCGCGCCGTGGGTCAGCCGCTCGGCGGGTTCAAACGGATTATAGGGGTCGCCCATGGAGCCGGTCAGCACCACGCCGTGCCTGCGGGCCGAGCGCAGATCGGCTTCCAAAAGGGCCAAGGCATTCTCCTTGGCGTGCACCGTGTCAAAGTCCTGCACACCGTAGCAGGCGCTGCGGCTGTCGCAGTAAATGCAGCCGTGGCAGCAGCCCCGGTACAGGTTCATCGTGTAGCCGGAACCAAACCACCCGTTCTTCTGATAGGGGGACAAAATGTGCTTTGCCGGTACTCTGGGGATCGCTCCCTCCATAGGCTTTGCCCCCTTTCACGCATTTTCAGCCCTGGCAGCCCAGATCATCCCAATCGCCAAAATCCTCGGCGGACGCGATGCGGGTGGGGTCCAGGCGGCCGTCCTCGGCCAGCGGCTTTTCCGCCGCGCCCAGCTCCACAGGGTTCGGGTTCGGGCCCGCCTCCGGCTGTGCCAAAGGCGCCGCCTGCTCGCCGCCCTTGTCCGGTTCCTGCGGCAGCTCCACATATTCGCCGTCGATGTGGCCGTCGTCGTTGTAATCCTTCAGCAGCTTATAAGCAAAAGCGCCCGCGGCAATCCCCAGGCCAACGGATAAAAAACGCCGGAAGAATCCCATTTTTCCATTCTCCTCTCAATGTCGGTAGTTATTATAAGTATAACACAGCGGGGCTTTTGGCGCAATGCGGCGCACAGCCCCAAAAACGGCAAACAGGCCCGCGCCGCTCCCGGCACAGGCCCGCTCTTATCCCCGGATCTGCCTTTTATCCATTCCCGCCCTGCCGGGGCGGCCTTCAGCCCTGCTTCTGATCCAGCAGCTTGCGCAGCCGGGGCAGCTGCTCGGGTGGCACGCTGCCCGCTTCCAGCAGGGTCTCCAACAGGCCGGCGGCGTCCCCCTGGAAGCGCTTTTCCAGCAGGGCGCAGGCTTCGCCGCGCCGTATCTGCTGCCGGCTCACCAGCGGCGTCACGGTAAAATCATTTCCCCCGCGCTGGATCACGCCCTTTGCAATGAGCCGCTTGAGCACGGTGTAGGTGGTATTTTTCGCCCAGCCAAACCGCTGGCCGGCAATGGCCGATACCCTGCTCGCGGTGACCGGCGCGTTCTCCCACACAATGTCCATCAGGTTCCACTCGGCCTCGAACAATTTATTGGTCTCCACCTCTCTATCCGTCCTTTCCACTTGCCCTCCGGGCACTTTTCTGCATTTTACACTATACTCTAGAATATAGCATAAATACTTTGTTTTTACGACAAATAATTCTTTCTTTCGCAGATTTTTGTAACTTTGCCACATACCATTCACTTTTTGATTCTTTACTATGACACTAGCAGACCAGTTATATAGTATATTTCTCCCCAAAAAGTGGTAAATATGCACAAAAAGAGAGCCTCCAAACATTTTCAAACGTTTGGAGGCTCATTTTCAGCTAAAGGTCACCACGTCATTCTTTAAAGGCTGCGCCGCTTCCAGCTCCAGCGCGGTCAGCACCGGGCCCTTGCCCCCAAACAGCGGGTGGAACTGCACCCGCACCCTGGCCGTGAGTTTGATCCAGCTGCGCTGGGCAAGCGTTTTCACCCCGTCGTACTTGCAGGGAAAGCCCACGAACTGTATATCCTGCACACAGCAGGTCATGGCAAAGCGCCCCGGCACGAACTGGCCCTGCCCCACCCGCGGGGTCTGGCACACCTGCGCGGTAAACCGCACCGTCTTGCCCGCGTACTTCTCCGGGTCCTCGCTGGCGTCCATATACCAAATGCCAAAATCCTCGTCGGCAATGTCGATCACGTCGGCGTTGATGTCAAAGGGCAGCTCGTCCGGCAGCTCGTCGTACTCCACGCTGCCGTCGGCGGATTCATACGCGATGTCGCAGCGGCGGGTGGCCTGCCGCACCGCCTTGTGGATAAACTCCCGGTCGGGGCTGGCGCTCACCGCCTCGGCCCGGTTCACCACCAGCAGCTCCGCGGCGGCGAACTTGTCCAGCATCAGCTGGCGCATGTTGTCAAAATAGGTGCGGAAGGTGGTGCCGTCCGCCGTGCAGATCGCCTGGTAAACGACCCAGTTCCCCGGCAGCGCCTCCGCCAGGTCCTGCACCGGCCACATGCCGTTGTATTCCACAATCACCCGCCCGGCGCCGCTCGCCCTTTCCAGCGCGGCCAGGTGTTCCGGGTTCAGCTCCGCCTTGTCCTCCAGCACCTCCACCGTGGTGCCGCCGAAGGCGAATTTGTCCGGTTCGTACTCCACCTCCCCCTCCTCGCACACCAGCAGCAGCGTTTTGTCGCCGGAATCGAACGCGGGGTCGTTCATGGTTTCCTGGATAAAGCTGGTCTTACCGCTCTCCAAAAAGCCCAAAAACAGGTATACCGGTATCTCTTTTTCCGCCATTGTACTTTCCCTCTATCTCAGGCCAGCTGAAACAGCCCGGCCAGGGCCTCTTCGTCCAGCTTGGCGCCGATCACACACAGCCGGCCGGTCACGTCGGGGCTGCCGGCGCGCACATCCGCCTCTCCGGGCACATAGTCGAAATAGATCCAGCCGCCTTCGCCGGGCAGCATGCCTTTGGCCCGCAGCACCGTGCCGTACTTCCCAGTGTCCAGCGCTGCCAGGGCGCCGCGCACCTCGGCTTCGGTGAATTGGCGCGCTGTTTCGCGGCCAAAGCTGGTGAACACTTCGTCGGCGTGGTGGTCGTGATGATGCCCTTCATGGCAGCACTCTTCCCCATGCTCGTGGTGGTGATGCCCTTCATGGCAACACTCTTCCCCATGCTCGTGGTGGTGATGCCCCTCGTGGCAGCACTCCTCTCCGTGCTCATGGTGATGGTGCCCCTCGTGGCAGCACCCCTCCCCGTGCTCATGGTGGTGGTGTCCCTCGTGGCAGCACTCCTCCCCGTGCTCATGGTGGTGGTGTCCCTCGTGGCAGCACTCCTCCCCATGCTCGTGGTGATGCCCGTGCTGCTCCGCCTCGGTCTCGGCCAGCAGCTGGGCCACAAAGTCCTGCTTTTGCTCCATCGCAGCCAGGATCTGCCCGCCCGAAAGCGCCGCCCAGTCGGTGGTCACAACCGTGGCCTCCGGGTTCTTTTCGCGGATCAGCGCCACGGCGGCCGCCACCTTTTCCTCGCTGGCAGCCCCGGTGCGGCTCAGGATAACGGCGTTGGCGTGGCTGATCTGGTCGTTGTAAAACTCGCCGAAGTTTTTCATATACAGCTTGACCTTGTTCACATCCGCCACGGTGGCAAAGCAGTTCAGCTTTACCTCCCGCTCCTCCGCCACGGAGGCCACCGCCCTGGTCACGTCGCTCAGCTTGCCCACGCCCGAGGGCTCAATCAGAATGCGGTCCGGCGTATACTGGTCGATCACCTTTTTCAGCGCCTCCCGGAAGTCGCCCACCAGGCTGCAGCAGATGCAGCCCGAATTCATCTCGGTGATCTCGATGCCGGCTTCCTTTAAAAAGCCGCCGTCGATGCCGATCTCGCCGAACTCGTTTTCAATCAGCACCAGCTTTTCGCCCGCATAGGCTTCCGCGATCAACTTTTTGATCAGGGTCGTCTTTCCAGCGCCCAAAAAACCGGAAAAAATATCAATTTTCGTCATGTCGCTCCCGCTCCTTTTTACGCAAGCGGCGGCCCGGTGCATCCACCCGGCCGCCCCTTTGTTTCTTCTACTTACTATTATACCCAATTTGTCAACACCCCCGCAGGGGAACGGGCGCGAAAAAAGCCTTTCAAAATCTGCCGCCGGGTGCTAGAATGGTAGCAGTGACCGGGCGGGCGGGGCCCCTGCGTGTTCCTGTCGCCCAACAAGCAAACGAAAAGAGGTTTTTAGCATGAAGACCACCAACGAAAAAATTGCCCTGCTGCGGCAGGCCATGCAGGCCGCCGGGGCAAATGCGTGCCTGATCCCCTCCTCCGATCCCCATGCCAGCGAGTACCTGCCCGACCACTGGGCCGCCCGCAGCTACTTTTCCGGTTTTACCGGCAGCGTGGGCACCCTGGTGGTGACCGAGAGCGCCAGCGCCCTCTGGGCCGACGGGCGCTACTTCATCCAGGCCGGGCGGCAGCTGGCCGGCAGCGAGGTGCAGCTCCAGCGCATCGGCGTGGAGGGCGTGCCCACTGTGGAGGAATACCTGGCCGCGGCCCTCAGCGAGGGGCAGGTGCTCGCGCTGGACGGCATGGTCACCCCCACCGCCACCGTGCAGAGCCTGCAAAAAGCGCTGGCCGAAAAGGGCGCGGTCATCAAAAGCGTCGATCTGGTAGAGGGCAACTGGGAGGGCCGCCCCCCCGTGCCCGCCACCCCGGCCTTTTTGCTGGACGTAAAATATGCGGGCCTCTCCGCCGGCGAAAAGCTGGCCCGCCTGCGCGCCGCGCTGGCCGAACAAAAGGCCGGCGCCATGGTGGTCACCCGGCTCGACAGCGTGGCCTGGCTGCTCAACCTCCGCGCTTCAGACATCGACTGTACCCCCTTCGCCCTGGCCTTCTGCTTTGTCACGCCGGACGACGCCATGCTCTTCATGGACGCCGGCCGCCTGCCCGCCGAGGCCGCGGCCGCCCTGGGCGCCCAGGGGGTCCGCGTGATGGATTATGAAAAGCTGCTGGGCACCCTGACCGGTTACCACCACGACCACACCGTCCTGGTCGACACCGCGGGCACCAACTGGGCCATCTACACCGCCCTGCAGTCCAACCCCTGCTTCACCCTGGCGGAGGGCTGCGACCCCGTCCAGGCGCTCAAAGCCGTCAAGAACCCCACCGAGATCGAAAATCTCAAGGCCGCCCACGCCAAGGACGGCGTGGCCATGGTCCGCTTTGCCATCTGGCTGGAGGCCGAGCTGGCCGCCGGTCGCACCGTGACCGAGGTGGACGTGGAGCAGATCCTTTTGAAGCTGCGGGCCGCCCAGGAGCTGAACCAGGGCGCCAGCTTCGACACCATTGCCGCCTATGGTGCCAACGCCGCCATGATGCACTACCACGCCACCCCGGGCAGCTGCTCCGCCCTCCAGCCCAAGGGCTTTTTGCTGGTGGACTGCGGCGGCCAGTACCTGGACGGCACCACCGACATCACCCGCACCTACGCCCTGGGCGAGCTCACTGAAAACGAGCGCACCTATTACACCTACGTCTTAAAAAGCCACATCGATATGGCAAAGCTCCAGTTCCTGGCGGGCTGCACGGGCGGCAACCTGGATATCATCGCCCGCGCCCCAGTGTGGGCCCATGGCATCGACTACCGGTGCGGCACCGGCCACGGGGTGGGCTTTTTCGGCGGCGTGCACGAGGGGCCCCACAATCTGCGCATCACCAACAATGTTGTGTTCAAGCCCGGCATGCTGGTCACCGACGAGCCCGGCATTTACGAAGAGGGCGAGGTGGGCATCCGCATCGAGAACGAGCTGGTCTGCGTGGAGCGCGAAAAGAACCAGTACGGCCAGTTCCTCGGCTTTGAGGCGGTGACCTATTGCCCCATCGATCTCGCCCCCGTGCGCGCCGAACTGCTGGACGAGAGCGAAAAGGCCTGGCTGAACGCCTTCCATCAAACCGTATACGATACCCTGGCCCCCCGCCTCACCGCGCCCGAGCGCGCCTGGCTGGCCGAAAAAACAAAAGCCCTCGCCTGATCCCAGGCCCCCTGGGCGGGGATTCTTGAAGCGGGCCTTATTCCATCCTTTTTAGATTGTTGTTGTTTTCGTCCTATTCCCCAAACCCTTTGTCGAAACGCACAAAAAGAGAGCGCAGCTGATTTAAGTTGCGCTCTCTTTCTTATTGCCGATTGTCCTGTTTTAATTCTTTAATGCAGGCATCGCAAAGATAGCAGCCTGGCTTAAGTTCTTTCAAATCCTCTGTTGCTCCGCATTTCAGGCACATCTTAGTCGCTTTCTTCAAGATAATGTGCCCGTTATCCCTGTCGACCAGGATTTCAAGGCTGTCTTTTTCGTCTATATCAAAAGCTCGCCTTGTCCCAATCGGAAGTACTACACGCCCCAACTCGTCCACTTTTCTGATGATGCCGGTTGATTTGACCATGTTTCTCTCTCCCGCCCTCTTTAATTATTGGAACTCCCAATTTCCCGTTCCTATGTTAGCACATATTTTTGTCGAGTTCAACCCCTATTAAGGGACTTTTCTATTAATAGATCATTTTGTAGGATTCGAATAAACTGTATGCTATAAGTAGAAAATATCCCTGGATAGGCGGTGATCTTTATGGATGCCAAAAGCCTTGGTAAGAAACTAAGGTCATATAGAGCCAAGTGTGGTTGGAGCCTTAAAGATTGTGCAGAACAAATTGGCATCAGCACACGGTATCTGGCCGATATTGAACGTGGTGATAAAGTACCGAAGTTGGAAACGTTCATTCTGATACTCAATACTTTAACTGCATCGGCTGATGACGTTCTTCAAGATAGCTTGATTGTAGGTTACGAAGCCAAGAGCAATGATATTATTCGAAAACTACAAGCCCTTGATGTTACCAAAAGAAAACAAGCAGTGGATATCTTTGAAAGTGTCATTTCTTCTCTAAAATAAAAGCCTTTGAGTATCAGAACTCAAAGGCTTTTATTTTAAATATTTTTAGAATGATACTTTTTCTTCATGCCCATTCCTTCAAATGATTTTCTATACTTGCATTTGCTTTCAAAGTCCATAAAAGGGCCATTTCCCCTCCGGCCTTGCGCAGGGCGGCCTTTTGTGCTAGAATGAATCGTTCTTTGCGCGGCACACCCGCCCGCGCAGGGCAAAACCAGCGCCCTTGGGCCGGAAAGGAAGGTCTGCTTTATGCCGAACGCGCACCGTATTCCCACGGTACACGCGCATATGTCCGCCCACTGCTGGAGCAGTGTGGCCCATCGTTTTCCCCGCAGGCCGCCCCCGGCGCCGCTTCAAACCCTGTTTAAAAATTAAAGAAAAGGAAGTTTGAAGCATGACCTGGTTTGTTTTTTCCCTGTTTTCAATTTTATTCTGGAGCGGCTCGGACCTGTTCTCGAAAATGGGTTCCAAACCCAGCGATACTTACAGCCACTGGAAAATGATCATCGCCGTGGGTGCCGTGATGGGCCTGCACGGCATTTACATGGTCGCCACGGGCACCCCTTTCGCCTTTGGCGATATTCTCACCTACCTGCCCGCCTCGCTGCTGTACATCCTGGCCATGATCCTGGGGTATGCGGGGCTGCGGTACATTGAACTGTCGGTTTCCAGCCCCATCTGCAACTCCTCCGGCGCCGTGGCCGCGGTGCTGTGCTTCGTATTTTTAAAGCAGGCCATGACCGGCCTGCAGCTGGCCGCCGTGGCGCTGATCTGCCTGGCCGTTCTGCTGCTCTCGCTGCTGGAAAAGCGGCAGGGCGACGCCGAGCGGGCCGAGCGCCAGGAAAAGAATCTGATAAAATACCAAAAAAGCGTGTGGGCCATCCTGTTCCCCATCCTCTACTGCATCATCGACGGCCTGGGCACCTTTGCCGACGCCCTTCTGCTGGACACCCGCATCGCCGAGGAGCAGGCCAACATCGCCTACGAGTTCACCTTCCTGTTCATGGCGGTGTGCGCGTTCATTTATGTGGTCGTCGTCAAAAAGCAGCGCTTCCGCCTGTGGGACGAAAAGCCCAAGTTCGCCGCCGCCCTGGTAGAAACCGCGGGCCAGTTCACCTACATCTTCGCCATCGGGGGCAACGCCGTGGTGGCGGCGCCGCTCATCAGCAGCTACTGCGTGTTCAGCGTGCTGTGGAGCCGCATTTTCCTCAAAGAAAAGCTCAGCTGGAAGTATTACGCGGTCATCGGCCTTGCCGTGGCGGGCATCGCCATCCTGGGCATGGAATAGGCCTTTGTTCCCAAAGGCGTCACAGCAATACAGCAAGGGGCGGGGCCCGGCAATGCCGGGCCCCGCCCCTTGTTTTGCTTCTTTACGCCTCCGCGGTGGAAACCAGGTATTTAAAAATCTGCAGCTTGTTCTGCTCATACAGGCCCATATCCTCGTATAGTTCCTTGTAATAGGCAAAAAGGCTCGCCTTGGTGGTAATGGTGTTTCGCAGGTTCAATTTGGTGGCCGTGATGCTCTGCGGGTTCTGCACGTAATAATAGATCGGCGTTTCCAGCGCGTAAAACCGCGCCGCGTAGCGGATGTATTCCAAATTGAACAGCAAATCCTCGCTCCAGGTCAGCTCCTCACTGCACCGGATGGCGTGGATATGCACAATATCGCGCCGGTAAAGCTTGTTCCACATCACGCCGTAATAAAAGCTCGCGGGCTCCTGCATCAGGTTTTTGGCAAAATCCACCTTGCTGTAAAAGCCCTCGCTCAAAAACCCGTACCGGTCGATCACCTCCCGCTCCTGCGGCTCCGCGCCCTCCTTGGCGGGGGGCACAAGCACCCGTTCTACCCGGAAGTAATGGGCGATCACCATATCCGCCTGGTTCCCCTCGGCTTTGTCCACCATCAGCTGGGTGGCGTTGGGGTCCAGATAATCGTCGCTGTCCACAAACTGCAAATACTTGCCCTTGGCCATCCCGATCGCCAGGTTGCGGGTGGCCGAAACCCCGCTGTTGGCCTGGTCGATCAGCACAATGCGCTCGTCCACCCGCGCAAACATCTGGCACACCGGCAGGCTGGCGTCCTGGCTGCCGTCGTTCACCACAATGATCTCCAGGTTTTTATAGGTCTGCTTGCGGATGCTCTCCAGGCACCGGGCCACGTGGCTGCTGGCGTTGTACACCGGCACGATCACACTTACAAGCGGCTGCTCCATTCGTTTTCCCTCCTGCTGTTTCCTGATTCAAATATAGTACATTTTCGTTTAAAAAGCAAACGAAACTGCCATCTTCCAAAGCATCCGGCTTCGCCGATCCTTGCCTTTGCCGGTGCCCTGGGCATCTTCCCGGTGTGCAGTACAAGCGCTTTATTTCCCTGATCGGCGCTGTGTCCCTCCCGCTGGGCCTGCTCGGCGCCCAGTTCTGCAAAACGCCCTGACCCGCTGTGGCCAGGTTGGCAGATCGGTACAAAAGGGGTATAATAATCATTAACGCAGTTATCACCGTTTCTTTGAAGCTTAAAAGCGGGAACGAGATATTTTATCATTTTTCGGAGGTTTTTATGAACGATGCCATGAACCGGCTGCAGGCGCTGCAAAAGCAGATGTACGCGCTGCAATATGCCCTGAACCTGATCGATTACGACGCCCAGACCGTTGCCCCCAGCGAGGGGTACGCCGGCCGGGGCGAAGCGCTCGAGGTGCTCAGCGCCTCGCAGTACGCCCTGATCGCCGACCCCGCCCTTCCCGCCCTGCTGGAAAGCGCCCGCCAGGGGGAGCTCACCCCCCAGCAGGCCGCCGAACTCGCCGAGCTGCAAAAGCAGTACGACCAGCTCAGCCGTATCCCCGCGGCCGAGTACGCGGCCTTTGCCAAGCTCACGAACCAGGCGCAGAATGCCTGGGAAAAGGCCAAGGCCGCCAGCGACTTCTCGCTCTTCGCGCCCTGGCTCGGGCAGATCGTTGCGGCCCGCCGCCGCTTTGCCGCTTACTTCGACCCGCAAAAAGCGCCTTACGACGTCTGGCTCGACCAGTTTGAAAAGGGCCTGTCCATGGCCCAGTGCGACGAATTTTTCGCCCAGCTCAAGCGCACCATCCAGCCGCTGGTGCGGCGCATCGTCACCGAGGGCAAAGCCCCCGCGGCCGCCTTTTTGCAGAACACCTGGCCGCTGGAGGCGCAGCGCCGCCTCTCCGCCTACCTGATGGGGCTGCTGGGGCTTGATCCCGGCCACTGCCAGTTGGGCGAGAGCGAGCACCCCTTTACCAACGAGCTCTACAAAGGCGATGTGCGCATCACCACCCACTACCATGAAAACGACCTCGCCAGCAGCATGTACTCGGTCATCCACGAGGGCGGCCACGCCTTGTACGAACTGCACATTGCCGACCGCCTGGCCTACACCTGCCTTTCCGGCGGGGCCACCATGGGCCTGCACGAGAGCCAGAGCCGCCTGTACGAAAACTATCTCGGCCGCAGCCTGCCCTTCATCCGCTGCATCTGGCCCGAGCTCACAAGGCTGTTCCCCGCCCAGCTGGCCGGCGTGAGCGCCGAGCAGTTCTACAAGGCCGTCAACCAGTGCCGCCCCAGCCTCATCCGCACCGAGGCCGACGAGGTGACCTATTGCCTGCACGTGATGGTGCGCTACGAG
This sequence comes from Oscillospiraceae bacterium, assembly GCA_022835495.1. Taxonomy (NCBI): domain Bacteria; kingdom Bacillati; phylum Bacillota; class Clostridia; order Eubacteriales; family Oscillospiraceae; species Oscillospiraceae bacterium. The sequence goes on along the minus strand of BQOK01000001.1, from coordinate 995,094 downwards.
CTGGAAAAGCGCCTTCTGAGCGGCAGCCTGGCGGTGGCCGATCTGCCCGCCGCCTGGAACGATCAGATGAAGGAGCTTTTGGGCGTGGAGGTCCCCTGCGACGCCCAGGGCGTTCTGCAGGACATTCACTGGGCCTGCGGCGATCTCGGCTACTTCCCCAGCTATGCCCTGGGCACGGCCTACGGCGCCCAGATCATGGCAAAAATGCGCTCCGAGCTGGATGTGGACGCCCTGCTGGAAGCCGGTCAGTTCGCCACCATCAATGCATGGCTCGAAGACCGCATCTGGCAGTACGGCAAGGAAAAAAGCCCCGCCTGGCTTTTGCAGAACGCCTGCGGCGCTCCCTTTGACCCCCACTATTACACCGATTATCTGGTGGAAAAATACTCAAAAATATACGAATTGTAATGTAAAAGCACTTTTCCCGCACCCGCCTTTTTTAACAGAGCCGCCCCCGCACCGGCGCAAAAGCCGGTGCGGGGGCGGTCTCTTTTTCAAGTGCGGTCAGTCCTCCGCCGCGCGCAGCCGCTCGGTAAGGCTTTCTTTTGTAAAGCTGCGCAGGCACAATGCGCTGATGAGCGCCGGCGCCGCCAGCGAGATCACCGCATAGGCGGCAAACCACAGCGCCGGGAAGCTGAAGGTGATATAGTGCGCGCCCAGGCGATCCATCAGCCTGCACAGCCCCCAGCCGCTCAGCGTGCCCAAAGCGGCGGTGGCCGCCAGGTTGATCACGGTCATCCACAGGTTTTCCCATTGCAGCATGGCCTGCTGCTGGCGGCGGGTCATGCCCAGGGCGGCCAGCATCGCCAGCTCCTGCCGCCGGGTCATCAGGGTCGAGAGCAGGGTGTTCAGCAGGTTGATCATGCTGAACAGGATGATAAAGCCCGCAAGCCCCATGCATGTGCCCCGCAGTGTGGCGTAAATCGAAACGCTCGCCTCCATGTGCTCGTTAAAGCACGAGAGCCGCAGCTGCGGGTAGGCGCTCATAAAGGCCTGCATGTTCGCGTCGTCCTCGGCGGTGTGGCTGTGGCCCGCCATGGTCACCGTCAGGCTGTCGGTGGTGTCCATATCCCCGAACAGCTTCTGGGCGGTGCCCTGGCTGATGAACAGGCCGCTCATCGACGGGTCGTCGTCCCGCACCCCGTTGCCGCCGACCCCCACCACAGGCAGGGTGACCGTGCGCAGCTCGCCGTTGTAGTAGGTGACCTCAATCTCGTCCCCCGCCTGGGGGGCTTTTCCAAACAGCTCTCTCCACATGCCGCTCATACCCACATACAGGCCGCCGGTGCGCTCCAGCTCGGCATAAGCCCCCGTGCCGTCCTCCAGGTTTTTCAGCAGGGTGGGTTCCGCTTCCGGCCCAATGGGCATCAGGGCATCCCGGTCGTCCACATCCCCCCAGCGCAGCTTTGCCGTCACCCCGTGAGAGGCGGTCACCGCCTCCACCCCGGGCACCTGCCGCAGGGCCTGCTGAAATTCCGGGCCCATCAACCCCTTGAGCTGCAGCTCCGCGGCGCCGTTTTCCAGGCTGTTTTGCTGGTTGTAGTCAAAGTAAACAACATATTCGCCCTTTTCAAACTCCGCCTGCCGGCTGTACTCTTCCAGGTTCCAGCCCTCCAGATAGATGGCGGCGGTCATGAACAGGGTGCCCCCCACCGCCAGGGAAAGGATGGTGAGCAGGTTCTTTTTCAGGTTGCGGGCAAAGCTGACCCGGGCCAATCCCCAGGGGGTCAAAGGCCTTGAGGCAAGCGCCGCCCGCGTTTTTTCCTTTTTGCCCTTCCCCTTTGGCCGAAACGCCTGGTAGCGCGCCGCCTCAATGGGGCTGGCCGCCGCCGCAAGCGCCGCGGGCTTCTGGATGCCCAGGCGCACCGCCGCCGCGCAGGCCGCAAGGCCGGCGGCAACGGCTACCGCCCCGCTGGCCGGGGTCCACCCGTTCGGGGGCCCGAACGCCAGCATGGCCGCCGTGCCGATCAGGCAGCCGGCCGGCGCGCCCAGGGCCCACAGCAGCCAGCCCTCGGTCTTCACCATGCGGCGCAGCTGCTTTTGGGTCATGCCGATGGTGCGCAGCTGGCCGAACTGCCGCACCCGGCCGCCCACCGAGAGATAAAAAACGCTGTAGATCACCAGCAGGCTCACCGCCGCCAGCAGCGCCGCAAACCCCACGCCGCCCATCACCATGTTCGCCTTGATGGTGCGCAGGTCGATGTAATAGTTGTTGGGGTTCACGTTCTGGTGCTTCAGGCCGTGTTCCTCGCCCACCCTGTAGACCAGCTCCTCCAGCGCGGGGCCCTGCATATTCGCCCCTCCCCGCATGCGGGCCATCAGCATCCAGGGCTCGCCCGCAAGCTGCGGCCCGTTTTCGGCATACTCCTCCGAAAGGATCAGGGAATAGCGACTCTGCTTTCCGCCGCCCGCCTCCAGGTCGGTCAGCCCCACCACCGTAAAGGTCTCCGGCTCGCTGTTCAAAAAATGAACGGTGATCTCCGTGCCGATCTGCTCCGGCAGCCCGTAAGCCCGCAGCATGGCTTTGTCCGCCGCCGCCTCGTTCATTGCGGCGGGCGCGCGGCCCTCCGCCAGCTTGTAGGTGTCCATCTCCGCGCCGCCCGGCTCAAGATAGCAGGGCTGAACGAACACGCCGTTTTCTTCCACCCCGCCGCCCGATTTGTAGCGCAGGGCTTCGCTCACCCGCCCGTCGGCGCCCAGCTCCTGTACCTGCGCCGCGTCCAGGTTCATATAAATAACGTGCTGGGCGCGCTCCAGCAGCTTCTTCTGGCTGTTTACCGTGCCGGTGAGCTGCAGAATGGCCGCCGTTACCAGCGCCGCCGTCAGGGCAATGGTCAGGGTGGTAAGCAGGCTGGTGCGGCGGCCGGCACGCACACCGCGCCGGGCCAGCCGGCCCACAATGTTCCGGTTGTTGTTTCGATCCAGCGCCATGTTTTTCACCTGCCCTCACCCCCCACAAGGCGGCCGTCCTCAATGCGCAGGATGCGGTCCGCCATCTGGGCGATCTCCTCGTTGTGGGTGATCATCACGATGGTCTGGTGGAACTGCCGGCCGCTCCGCTTCAGCAGCCCCAGCACCTCCAGGCTCGTCTTGGAGTCCAGGTTCCCGGTGGGCTCGTCGGCCAGCAGGATGGCGGGCTTTGCGGCCAGCGCGCGGGCAATGGCCACCCGCTGCTGCTGCCCGCCCGAAAGGCTCGAGGGCATGCGCTCCCGCTTTTCAGCAAGTCCCAAAAGCTGTTCGATCTGCGCAACATACCCAAGGTCCGGCTGCGCGCCGTCCAGCTGCACCGGCAGCAGGATGTTTTCGTGCACGGTCAGCATGGGCACCAGGTTGTAATTCTGGAACACAAACCCGATCTGGCGGCGGCGGAACACGGTGAGCTCCTCATCGTTCATGGTGGAGATGGTCTTTTCCCCCACGGTCACGGTGCCCCCGGTGGGAACATCCAGCCCGCCCAGCATATGCAAAAGGGTGCTCTTGCCGCTGCCGGAGGTCCCCACAATGGCGGTAAAGCTGCCCGCCTCAATGGAAAGATCCACGCCGTCCAGCGCCTTTACCAGTCCTTCCCCCTCGCCGTAATACTTTTTCAGGCCTTCGGTTTTCAATATCTCCATGGAAAACGCTCCTTCTTTCTTGGAATGGCACCAGTATAACAGGCCAGGGTATCGGGCAGGTATCAAAAACAAGGGGGAAAGGTATCAGTTTTGATACCTTTCCCCTGCTCCGGGCTCCCCGCTCGGCAAAAAGATGCTGAACATCGCGCCGCCCGGCCGGGTGCGCGCCTGGGTGTAGCCCCCCTGCTGCTGGGCGATCTGCCGCACAATATAAAGGCCCAGCCCCATCCCCTCGGTGCTCTGGGCCGCGGGCTCCCGGTAAAAGCGCCCAAACAGCTGGGCCGCATGGCGGGCGTCAAACCCGGGCCCTGTGTCCTGCACCGAAATGCGGGTGAACAATTCCCACCGCTCGGCCGCAAGGCGCACGCTGCCCGCCCGGGTATATTTGACCGCGTTGTCCAGCAGGTTGAACACCGCCTCGGCGGTCCACTTGGGGTCGTGGCACACCGCCAGCCCCTCCGGGCACTCCACCGCCAGCTCCAGCCCCTTGGCCGCAGCCAGCGGGCGGGCCAGGGCGGCCGCCCGTTCCAGCGTGGGCGCCAGCTCCAGCAGCCGGGGCTGCATCCGGATGGCGCCTGTTTCCAGCCGCCCTGTTTTCACCAGCGCGTCCATCAAAAACTCCAGTTTTTCCGTCTGCCCCTGCAGCACCTTTAAAAATTCCGCCTGTTTTTCCGGGGGCATACCGCCCGCCGCCAGGGTGTCCGTGTAAAGGGCCAGGTTCGCCACCGGCGCCCGCAGCTGATGGGCCAGATCGCTCACCGTAGCCTGCAGCTGCTCCCGGGCCGCCTCGCTGCGCTGCGCCTCGCTCTGCACCGCGTCGGCAAGCCGCGCGGCCTGCGCCCCCAGCCGGTCGGTGATGGTTTCGCCCGTAAACGCCGTGGGGTCCGGCGCTTTGCCCGCCCACGCCTGCTGCAGCACCTTTTCCAGCTTGCGGGCCATGGCGCGCACCTGGGCGCGGCTGGCGCCCCAGCCGGCGCAGCCCGCCGTAAAACCTGCAAGGGCCAGGCCCGCGCAGGCCAGCTTCGCCCGGGGGTCCGGCAGCAGCGCTGCGGCCGCCCCGCCCCCCGCCAGCACCAGCACCGCCAGAAAAACCGCCAGGGCGGTCAGCGCCTTTTCCGCCCGGCTCATGCCCCGCCCTCCTCTGCCAGCCGGTAGCCAAGGCCCCGCACGGTGTGGATGTATTCCGCGCCCAGCTTTGCCCGCAGGCGGCTCACATTCAGGGTCAGGGTGTGCTCGTCCACAAAATCCGCATCGCTGTCCCACAGGCGCTCCAAAAGCTGCTGCCGGGTCACCACCCGCCCCCGGTTTTCCACCAGGGCCAGCAGCAGCCGGTACTCGGTGGGGGTGAGCTCCAGCGGCGTGCCCGCAAACCCGGCCCTGCCCCGGGCCGGGTCCACCTCCAGCGCCCCTATCCGCAGCACCCCGGCCTCCGCGCCCGCGCCCGCCCGCCGCAGCACCGCGCCGATGCGCCCCAGCGCCACCTGCAGATTAAAGGGCTTCGTGATGTAGTCGTCGGCGCCCAGCTCAAACGCCCTCACCATCTCCTCGTCCAGGTCGTGCGCCGTGATAAAAATCAGCGGCGCTCCGCTTTTTTGGCGGATCTGCCCCGCCAGCGCAAACCCGTCCGTGTCCGGCAGGTTCACATCCAGCAGCACCAGCTCCGCCCCGGCCAGCGCCGCCAGCCCCTCTGCCCCGCTGGCCGCCTGGGCGGTGGTGTGGCCCTGCTTTTCCAGGTTGTAAGCAAGGCCTGCCGCCAAAAGCGGATCGTCCTCGATCAAAAGAATGTGCGCCATTTTTTGTTCCCCTACTCCAGGATCGCAGCGCCCTGCCGGGCCAGGCGTTCCTTTTTTATTTCAAACCGCTCCGGGTCCTGCGCGCCGATGCACCGGCGTGCAAGGCGGCAGCGCAGCGGCTCCCGCCGCTTCCCATGATCTCTGCCTTTGAAGCGCCGTTTTCCCTTTCCGGCCGCCGCGCTCTTCGCCGCGCCCGCTTTTTCATTGTAACCTGCGCCGGGCAAAAAAGGAAGCCCCGTCTTTGGCAGGGCCAAAGGCGGGGCTTTGTGTACAGCCTTATTCTGCAGGCCGGCAGGGCCTGGCGGGCAGGGGCAAGCGCCGCGTGCGGCCCGGCTGCCGCTTTGGGCCCCGGTCACGCAAATATTTTCTCCAGCAGCTCCCGCGCATCCTCCCGGCTCATTTTGCGGGGGTTGAACGCCTGGAACAGCTCCGTTTCGATCTCCGCCGCCAGCGCGTCCAGCCCGGCCGGCCGTGGGGTAAAGTCGGTAATGGGGCGCAGCCGCAGCGCCTCGTCCCGGAAACGGATGAGCGCCCGGCGCACCTGTGCGCCGATCTGCTGCGGTGTCTCGCCGCCGGTGAACGCACAGCCCAGCAACAGCCCCAGCTTTTTTGTTTTTTCGGGGATCGCCGGCGCATTGAATTCCAGCACCCAGGGCAGCGCATAGGCGCAGGCGTAGCCGTGGGGGATGCCGCACCTGGCTCCCAGCACATGGGCCGCCGAGTGGCCCGCGTGGGTGTGGCCGTACCGCAGCATCCAGCCGCCCAGCATGCTGGCCACCGCCATATGGGCCCGCGGCTCCACCTCCCCGGGATGTTCCACCGCCCGGGGCAGCCACTGCACCACGCAGCGGATGTTCGCCTCGCTGATCTGGTCGGTCAGCAGGTTTGCCAGCGTGGAGGTGTACGATTCCACCGAGTGGGCCAGCGCGTCCATGCCGGTGGAGGCGGTAAGCCCGGCGGGCAGCCCCACCGTGAGCAGCGGGTCCAGAATAATGTAGTTTGCCATGGCGTTCACCGCCAGGATCGGGCATTTCACATGCTCCGGGCTGGTGATCACCAGCCCGTCCGACAGTTCGCTCCCGGTGCCCGAGGTCGTGGGGATCACCACCAGATTCTCCGCCCGGTTCATGGGCCGGGCCGGGTCGGCATATTCCATAATGCCCCCCTCGTTGCAGCGCAGCAGGTTGATGCCTTTGGCCGTGTCGATGCTGCTCCCTCCGCCCACCGCCACCACGGCGCCGTATCCCCCGCGCCTGCAAAAGGCCGCGCCCTCGTCCACCAGGGCGCTGGGCGGGTCGGCCTGCACCCGGTCAAACACCGCAAATTCCACCCCGGCCGTTTGCAGGCTTGCGGTCACCTGGTCGGCAATGCCCGCGCGCTTTACCCCCTCGTCGCACACCACCAGCGCTTTTTGAACGCCCAGCTGCCGCAGCAGCGCGCCCACCTCGCCCGTCCTGCCCTCGCCGTATAAAATCCGGGCGTCCTGCATCAGGGTAAAATCCATTTTTTATTCCTCCTTTGCCGCCTTTCTCACAAATGCAGCAGCCTTGCCGCATTCCGGTAAAACACCTTGTCCGCCAGAACGGGGTCGTCTGCAAAGGCCTCCTCGCAGGCCGCCACAGACTGGGTGATCCCGTCAAAGGGGTAATCGGTGGCGAACAGCAGCTTGTCCTCGCCGAACAGCTCCGCCAGCTCCCGCATCACGGCCGCGTTTTTGAAGGAGGTGTCGGTATACACGTTTTTCCAGCCGTGCCGGTGCACCTCCTGCGCCAGCTCCTCATACTCCCAGCCGCAGTCGCCCCCCGCGTGGGCGGGCACCAGGATATAGTCCGGGTAGCGCTCGATCAGCGCCAGCATGTAGTGCAGCTCTCCGTACTCCTTGGGCGCCAAGGGCTGGTATTTGCTGCCCGGCTTGTAATAATCGTTGATGCCGCAGTGCGAGGTCACCGGCAGCCCCAGCTCGCCGAACACCTCCACCGCCGCGTAGGTGCGCTCGTCGGTCAGGGGCACGTTCTGCAAAATCGGGTGCAGCTTCAGGCCCTTTGCCCCCCGGGCAATGTCCCGCCGCAGCTTGGCCGTCATCTCGGGGATGGGCAGGCGAAAATCCGCGCTGGTGAACGGAAGGAGCCGCGGCTCCAGCTTGGAGGCCGCAAGCGCTTCCTCAAAGCTGGAATTGGGCATCACCGGCAGCGACACCGCGTAGTCGATCCTGTTTTCGTCCAGCGCGGCCTGGGTCGCCTCCAGGCTGCCGTACTCCCAGGTGCGCAGCTGCCCCGCGTCGATCAGCACATTCTGCTCCTCCTGGTTTTCCGTCACCAGCGCCCGGCCGTAATGCTCCTGCGCCAGCTGCTCGAACGGGTCCGGGTAGGGCGCAAAGTGCAGCGGCGGGTGGAACACGATGTTCCTGCTGTCGTGAAAAATATCCCCCAAATGGGTATGAAAATCAATGATCCTTCGTTTCATCGCGCCTTGCGCCTCTCTTTCCTGTTTGCCCGCTTTTTCGGCGGGCGGTCCTGCTCAAAAAAGCGCCCCGGCCGCAAAGCGCATATCCGCCCTGGGGCCGGGGTGCCCTGCAATTCCTGTTCCCTACCGTCCGCCGGCGGCCAGCCGGGCCGCCGCCATGCGGCAGGCGCCCATGGCCGCGTCCTCCGTGGCAATGCGCACCTCCACATTGCCGTACTTCGCCTCGAACTGTTCCTTAAAAAAGCCAAAGTGCAGCGGGCTTTTCACAATCGCGCTGCCCCAGGCCCCCACCCGGAACACCGGCATTTCGGCCAGCTTCAGCCGCCGCACAATGGTGTCGGCCAGCGCAAAGGTGTGCTGCGCGGCCTCCCGCAGAATGCCCACCGCGTAGGCGTCGCCCTGCGCGGCCGCGCGGTCCACCAGCGCGGTCAGGCCGGGGTTCTTCCAGCACATGTGCTCAATGTCGATGCACACGCCGATCAGGTCCTCCCTCTTTTCCAGGTGCAGCGCCTCGCTCAGCATCCCGCTCAGCAGCGAGGGCTCCACCCGCCCGTCCATCAGCAGGCTCAAATGGTTCAGCGCCCGGGTGCTCACCCAGCTGCCGGAGCCCTCGTCCCCAAAAATGCAGGGCGGCCAGCCGCCGCAGCGGGCGGTCTCTCCCTTTTCGTTGCAGCCGAACGCGATCGAGCCCGTGCCCGCGATCACCACGGCCCCCACCCCGCCGGTCACAGCAAACTGGGCCACCTGCGCGTCGTTTACGCAGAGCACCGGGCATCGGAACCCGCTGAGCCCCTCGTAGATCTCCTGCACCACCCGGCTGTCCCGGTCGGAATCAATGCCGGTGGTGCCGCACACCAGGAACGCGCAGTCCCGGCGGTGGCCGCCGAACCTTGCCAGGCAGGCGTCGATATTCCCGTTCACCCGCCGCAGCACCTCGTCCCGCTCAAACCGGTAATGCCCGGCCGGCGGCCCCACATATTCCGCCAGGGGCTCCCCCGCGGGCGTGCAGGCGCGCACCAGGTACTTTGTGCCCCCGCTGTCTATTCCCAGGACGTATTTCATCCCCTCATCCCCCCGGTGTTTTATCTGCCGTTGTTGTACTTTGTAGGGCAGCTTTTTGTGTACAGGTCATACATGGGCGAGCCCTCGCTCAGCCCCAGCAGCTCCGGCACCCTTGCCGCCAGCAGCTGCGGGGGCAGCACGGCCTCAAAAACCTGCGTGTGGTCGCGGCCCGTGCGCAGCAGGTGCAGCACCCTGCCGCCCTGAATGGCCTCGTCCGTGGTCACGGTATAGGCATAGGGCGAAAACTGCGCGTGGCAGCGGGCCAGCTCCAGCATGCGCTCCCGCTCGCCGGGCGCGTCGCAGATGTAAAAAATGCCGCCCAGCTCCCTGTCGGTCAAAATGATGGGCCCGTGCAGGTATTCCTCAAATTCAAAGCTCATGGAGGGCACCTTGATGGTTTCCAGGATCTTCAGGCACCCCTCGGTGGCCGCGGCAAAGGCGCTGCCGCAGCCCACCAGCACGTATTTGTGGATCTTTACCAGGTCCTCCCGGTTGCGCTCAAACCAGCTCTCGGTGCGCCGGACGTTCTCTTCCATCTGCTGTGCGGCCAGATACAGCAGCCCGATCTCCGCCTCATACTTTTCCTGCCCGATCGCCCCGCAGGCCAGCGCGGCCTCCAGCGCGCACACATACATGCACAGCACCGACGCGGTATACCCCACGGTCTTGGGGCCGGCCAGCTCCTCCCCGCAGCCGATCAGCATGTGGTGGCGGCTGCGGCGCTGGATCTCGCACTGCGCCTCGCCCGTAATGCTGATGGCGGGGTGTTCTTTCAGCGCTTCCATCGCCTCCAGCGTGTTGGTGGACGAGCCCCCCTGCGAGATAAACACCACCATGGGCCGCTTACCCCGCAGCGGCGGAAGGTTCGACGACGGCACCGCCCGCACGTCCGTGTCCAAAATCTCTTCCATATAGGCCATGGCCGCGTTCTCCGCATTCAGCGAGGTTCCGCTGCCCACCAGGTAAAGCTTATCGGGCCTCACCTCACAAAACAGCTTTACAAACTCGGCCGTCTGCGTTTTGCGCCCGTCCAGAATGCGGCGAAGCACCTCGGGCTGCCGCTTCCAGTAGTCGTACATTGTGTTTCCCATGAACCCTTTCTCCTTTTTCGATTCCGATTTTCAGCCTGCCGCCCGCTCAGCCCTTCAGGCCGGAGGTGGCAATGCCCTCCACGATATGCTTTTGGAACAAAAGATACACCACCACCGGCGGGATGCCGCTCAGCAGCATCGCCGCGATCTTCACGCGGCCCTCGATCCACGAACCGTCGCCCAACAGGCCCGCCACCAGCACGCTCACCGGCTTCCATTTGGTGCCGGCCACCAGGGTGGGCCACAAAAACGAGCCCCACACCTGCATGAACTGGATCACGGTCACCGTGAGCAGCGGCGTGGCCATCAGGGGCAGCACCACCCGCAGGAACACGGTCAGGTGCCCGGCCCCGTCGATCTCGCCCGCCTCGATCAGCTCGTGGGGCATGCTCTCCAAAAACTGCTTGATGATGAACACGGCAAAGGCCGACGGGATCGAGGGGATCGCCAGCCCGATCAGCGTGTCGCTCCACCCCAGGTTATACACAAACCGGTACAACGGGATGATGTAGGTGATCATGGGCAGCATCATGCTGGACAGGATCAGCATAAAAATCACGTCGCGGCCCGGAAATTTAAAGCACGCCAGCTCATATGCCGCCAGCGACGAAACCAGCAGCATGCCCACAATGGTCGCGCTCACATAAAGCAGGGTCTGAACGGTGGAGGGGATCATGTTGGTCTGGATCAGCGCCTGCTTGATGTTTTCAATGCCGCTGGCCAGGGAGTTCGGGTAAAAGGTGGAAACGATGCCCCGGTCGGCGGTGGAAAAGGTCACGCTGATCAGCTGGGTAAAGGGCAGCAGGCACACCACCAGCCAGAGCAGGGCGAACCCCCAGCTGAACACCTTTGCAAAGGTGGAAGTCTGTTTCATCATAACGCCGCGCCTCCTTCAGTTGTCCTTGTTTTTGCGGCCGCGGTACACGATCTGCACCAGGGTGATGGCAAAGATAATGAGCATCAGCACAAAGCCTTCCGCGCAGGCGCGGCCCAGGTTTCCCGCCTTGCCCGAGTACACGTTGCCCACGATCTCCATCACCGGGTAGCTTGCAAACGCGCCCTTGCCGCCGATCACGCCCACCGCGCTGGAGTTCGAAAGCACCCACGGGATATCGTAGGTCTGGATCGCGCCGATGAAGCAGTTCACGATCACAAAGAACAGCACCGGCTCCAGCATGGGGATGGTGATGTGCACCCATTGCTGGAACGTGCTCGCCCCGTCGATGGTGGACGCCTCATACAGATCCCCCGGGATGTTTTTCATGCCAGCGGTCAGGATGATCATGTTGAATCCAATGGCGCGCCACAGGTCGATGATGATCAAAAAGGCGGTAAAATACCCCGGCGTCAGGCGCCAGGTCACCCCCTCGCCAATGCCGATCTTCGCCAGCAGCACGGCCACAAGGCCGGTGTCGGCGCTCATCAGCCACAGCCACACGCCCGTGGCCAAAAAGAAGGGGGCCACATAGGGCATAAAAAACGCGCCCCGCAAAAAGTTGTGCATGCGCCCCCGGAACTGGTTGATCACCAGCGAGATCAGGGTGGCGAAAAGCAGGTTCAGGGGCACCACCAGCGCCACAAAGACCGAAAGGTTTTTCAGCGAGGTCAAAAAGCGCTTTCCCTGCTGCGTGCCCTCGCTGAGCACCGTTTTAAAATTCTCCAGCCCCACAAACGTCAGGGCGTCGCCCGTGCGGGTGGACCAGTCAAAAAAGCTCATCACCAGCCCATAGAGCATGGGCCACAAAATAAACACCGCAAAAAAGATCACGAACGGCGCAAGCCCGAGATAGTGCTTTCCGTATCTGCGCCAAAAGGACCGGGTTTTGCTTCTCTTTTTCGCTGGCTGCGCCCCCCGCCGGGGTGCGCGGGCTGTGGCTGTGTTCGCCATGGCGCTCTCTCCTTTTCATCCGTTCTGTTGTTCCCGCCCCGCCCTGCCGGTGCGCGGGGCTATGGCCAGGCCGCCAGGCGCGCCTGGCGGCCTGGCCATAAAAGGCGGGGGTGCGGCCCAAAACGCGGGCCGCGCCCCCGCATACCGCCGTTAAGCGTTCTCGTTGATCATCGCAATGGAATCCTCGGCGGCGGCCTTCACGTCGGTAATGCTGCCGTCCCACAGGCCGAACATCGAATCGGCGCAGCCGGTCTCCCACATCATGTCACAGCGGAACGGCACCGCCTGGTTCACGCAGTTGTTCACGATCTCGTTGCACACGCCCAGCATCCAGGGGGATTCCGGGTCGCCCGCGATCTCGTCCATGGCCTCGTTGTTCATCACGGGGCGCCCCATCTCGCGGCAGAAGGTCTTCATCTGCTCGGTGTCGGTAATGTACATCAAAAATCCCGCGGCCGCTTCGTTGCGGCCCGCGTCGCCGCTGTCCACCACGCCCAGCCATTCGTTTCCGTAGGAGGAGCTGTAGGGCCCGTCCGCCACCTGCGAGGGCACGGGGATCGCGTCATATTTGAAGGCGCTGTTCTCTGCGGCCGCCGCCTCCAGGTTCGGGTTCAGGAAGGGGCCGTGAATGGTAAACGCCAGCTTATCCTGCGTAAAGGCGTCGGTGGCGGCCTGGTCCAGGAAGGTGTACGCGGCCGAGTACTGGCCCACCTTTTTCAAAATCTCGTAGCCGGGCTCCAGCGCCGCGGCGGTAATGGTGGTTGCGCCGTTCTCCCAGCCCACCTTAAGGTCCGGGTTCCCGCACACGAACGCGCTGGTCACCCAGTCGTTCGCGGTCAGGTTCGGCAGCACGTCGTAGCCGTTCTCCTTCACCTTGGCAAACTGTTCCAGCAGCTCGTCCATGGTGGCGGGCCGCTTCGAGGTATCCACGCCGCAGGCCTCCAGCACGGTCAGGTTGCGGTACAAAAGCTCGCAGTTCGCGGTGAAGGGCAGTCCCCAGCAGGTGCCCTCGGGGTTGGTCATCAGGTCCTTCATGGCGTCTGCGTTCAGCGCGTTTTTATAGCTCTCGTCCGCCGCGTCGTAATAGGGCTGCAGGTTCAGGATATTGGCGCTCTCCACAATGCGCTTGCCGTTCAAAAACTGAATGGCAAACATATCGGGCAGCGAGCCGCCCGCCATAAAGCCGGAAACGATCTCGGTGTCGGGCTTGCCCACAAAGGTGATGCTCTTCACCTCCGGGTGCTGGGCAATGTACTCGTCGGCCCAGCTGTTAAAAATCTCCGCCGCCGTGCCCACGGTCCAGTCCTGGAACAGCCACATCGTGAGCTCATAGCCCCCGCTGCTGCCGCCCCCGCTTCCGGCGGGCGCCGCGCCCTGGCTGCTGCCCCCCTTGCCGCCGCAGGCCGCAAGGCCCAGCGCCATTGCCACTGCAAGGATCAGACTCAAAAAACGTTTCATCCTTTTCACCTCATTTTTTATTTTCTATTGCTTGTGCAATAAAATTACGGTTTTCCGCGTCTTTGGCCCCGCGCCCTTTCCCAGGGGCTGTTTTCAGGGCATTGTGCACGTTTTTTTGCCGTCCACGTGCACAAAAACTGCGCGTTTTGCTTTACACCCCCATTATAGCCAAGGGCAAAAAACTTCGGCACTATCATTTTTAATAGTATTTTTCGGTGCCGCCCCTCATTATTTTTCAGCGCCGCCCCTCAATCAGGGGGCCCTCCCCGCGGGCAAAAAACAGGGGGCGCTGTGAAAGGCCTTCACAGCGCCCCCGCGCGGGGTTCGGAACACAAGCGGCGGCCGCCCCCTCAAAAGCGGCGGGGCGGTCACAGCAAATTCAGCTCCCTCGCTTTTTTGATGGCAAGCATCTTGTTGTTCACTTCCAGTTTTTGATAAATGTTTTTAATGTGGTAGCGCACCGTCGTCACCGAGATAAACAGCCGCTCCCCGATCTCCTCGTGCTTGCAGCCGCGTTCCAGCAGATCCAATATCTCCTTCTCCCGGGCCGTGAGCACGATCTTGCTGAAATTCAGGCTCTCCACCCGCCTGCGGTAGGCTCTTGCGCAATCCAGCAGGCGCTCCATATAGGCGGGGTCAAACCTGCCCTGGCCGGCGATCTGCTCCAGCAGGTCCAAAATATACCGCCCGTTTTCGGCAAAGGGCAGCACAATGCCGTCCGCCTGGCCGATCTCCAGCGCCCCGGCCAGCGCGCTGCAGCCCGCCTCCGGCCCCTGCAGCTGTTTTTGCGCCGCCGCCATGTAGATCGCGTTGTGCAAAAGCCCCAACTGGTTGCGGTAGGGCGCAAACCCCCGCAGCGCCATCTCGCACACCGCCTCCAGCCGGATGGCGTCGCCGCCCAGCATCACCGCCTTCGCGTGCACCGTGTGGTAGAAGGGCTTGCCCTGGCGCAGAAAGCTCGCCGTGCTTGTCTCGCCGCTGCGCACCCATTCCGGGATCTCCGCGCCCCGTTCCAGGCAGGCGTTCAGGTAGGCGTCGCACAGCGCAAAGGTCGTGTTCAGCACGGGGTTGTTTTCCCGCAGCACTTCCTGGCGCAGCGGTTCCATCAGCTGCGGGCTCCGCTCGCCGGCCCCGCGCAGGATCTCCAGGCGGGCCAGCGCAAACTTTGCGCAGATCATCAGGCAGGTCTGCCCCGCCGCCTTCGCCTTGTACATCGCCTTGTAGGCATACAGCTCCACACTGTCAAAATCGCCGGTCTCCAGCGCATATTCCGCCAACGCCACCGAATCGCAGCCCGTGCCGCAGCCGTCGATGGACGCGGTCAGGCTTTCGCTGTGCCCGGCCAGATACTCCGCGGTGCGGCGCAGCTCCCCTTTTTCCCTGTAATAGCTGTACAGCAGGTGGGGCGAGCCAAAGGTGAATTCCTTGCGCCTGGTCACAATGCAGGAGCAGCCGCCGGAAAAATGCTCCACCGCCCTTTCGTTGTAGCGCACCATCTCCTCCAGGTCGTTGTAGGCGGTGAAGGTGCGCACCACGTTGATCTCGCCCAGCAAAAAGTTCTTATAGCCCTCGTTCAGCCGCGAGCTCTGCACATACTGCTCCATCCGGTCCAGCTCGTCCCGGCAGCGGCCCGGCGCGCCCGGCTCGGCCCCCATGGCCCGGATGCGCAGGTACTGCAAATACGCGATGGGGTATTTCAGGCATTGCTCCTGGGTGAGCCCGTCAAAAATGCGGTGGATCTGCCGGAACTGGGTAAACTGGATGTCCGGCGTATTCTCCCGGTTGAATTCCGCCAGAATGGCCTCCGCCTCGCCCGCCTGATACAGGTACTCAAACGCGCTGCCGTACTGGCGCTCGCGCAGCAGCCACTCGCCGGCGCGCTTATAAAGCCGCTTGAATTCAATGTTCAAAAACTTGGCCCGCAGGGTAAAAAACTCCTGCAGCAGATTGCGGATCTTATAGCTTTTATCAAATTCATTGTACACCACAAAGGTGTTCTGCCGTATCAGCTCCTGCAGCACATGGGCCGCCTCCGGGTCGTCCAGCACATACAGCGCCATGGAAACGGTAAAGGTCTCCAAAAACGAAAGCCTGCACAGGATCTCCCGGGCTTTTTCGCTCAGCGTGTTGTAAAGGTTCTGCTCAATGATATCGTTGATGGTGTCGCTTTTGCCGGGGGGCAGCCCGCGCTGCATCCCCTTCAGCAGCACATACACCATCGACACCCATCCTTCCGTGTAGCCGTATATCTTCTCCACGTCGTCGTCGGCCAGCTCGCAGCCCGCCGCGCTGAAATAGCGCTGTATCTCGTCGCGGCTGAATTTCAGCGATTTTTCGGTCAGGGTAAAGCAGAGCTGCTTTTGGTACAGGCCCGCCGCGTCCAGCTTGGACAAATCGCGCGTGATCAGCAGGATATGCAGGTTCCGGATGTGCTCCTGCACCACCAGCTTCACCAGCGCGAACACGCTGGGGTCGTTGATGGCGTGAAAGTCGTCCAGCACCAGCACGGTGGGGCGCTTATATTCGTAATCGATCAAAAGGTCCACCAGCTCGGCGCGCTTGAGCCCGTCGTAGGGGTAGCCCGCCTTTTTCAGGGTGTGGCGCAGCTCGCCGCTCCTGATGTTTTCCAGCAGATGGCCCCACAAATAATCCACCGAGCCGCCGCTGCCCGCCAGCGAAACCCACACCAGGTCGATCTGCTGCCGGTACTGGCTCAAAAATTGGCTCACGGCCGTTGTTTTCCCATAACCGATGGGCGCGTGCACGATGGAAAGCGGGTAGGAAAAAACGTTTTCCAGCTTTTGATTGATCCGTTTTCGGCTGAGCAGTTTCATTTTCGCCGGCAAAAAGCGCCCCTCCTTTGCAGCAATTTCGCTATTTTCGTGCTGTAAACGCGGTTTTTTTCATGTTAATTCATTATACCGCTCCACAAATCATTATTCAAGTTTTCACCTTTTGGCAATCTTTGCCCCTTCGCGCAAACAGGCCGCCGGGGCGGGGCTCCTGCCCCATCCCGGCGGCCTGTAAAAAGCGCACCGTCCTGTGGTGTTTCCAATCCGGCCCGCAGGCCCCTTTGCGCCCGCCCGGCCCGCGGCGCCGCGGCTACTTCTGCAGCGCCGCGCTGCGCCCCGCAATGCGCCCAAAGGTCAGCGCGATGGAATGGCTCAGCCCGGGCACGGTCAGCGGGTAGTCCACCGAAAAGCGGTTGCCCTGCACGTTGCCCGCCACGTACAGGCCGGGGATCGCCCTGCCCTCCGTGTCGTAGCAGCGGGCCTCCTCGTCGCTCTCCAGCCCTCCCATCACCGCGATCATGGTGGCGGGCACAAATTTTGCCGCGTAAAACGGGCCCTGCTCCACCGGGAACAGGCGCAGCGCCCGCTTGCCGTAGTCCAGGTCGCGCCCGGCGCGGCACAGCGCGTTGTAGCGCGCAAGGCTGTCCAGCGCCTGCTCACTGGGCAGCCCGGTGCGCTCCACCAGCTCCTCCAGCGTGTCGGCGCGCAGCAGCTTGCCCGCCGCCACGGCCTTTTCCACCAGCCCCGGCGAGATATAATTGTCAATGGTGGAAAGCTTGCTGAACAGCGTGCCGTCCTCCAGTTCCTCGTCGGTCACCGAAAAACAGACGGAACCGTGGTTGGGGTGCACCCGCTTCACCTGGCGGGGCCAGCCGCTGTCCACGAACTGCCAGGCCGTTTTGTCCGGCAGGCTCTCGATCTGGCTGCCGATCTGCTGGCCGGGGGCGTCCTCGTTCACAAAGCGCAGGCCGCGGGTGTTCAGCAGCACAAAGCCCGAAGCGCCGAACACGCTTCCCATGTGGTGGGCGCAGGGGGCGTGCGGGCTGTCCTGCAATTTTGCGCCCACCCACATGCCCATGCGGTGGCCGTCGCCGGTGTTGCAGGGCACGCGGTTTTTATCCCGCCCCAGCCACAGCTGGGGGGTATCCGCCATGCCGGGGCAAAACCGCCGCAGCATCGCGGCGTTGCTCATGTAATCGCCGGTGCTCAGCACCACGCCTTTCTTCGCGGCCGCCCGCAGGTAGCGCCCCGGTCCGGTCTCGGCCACAGCGCCCTGCACGCGGCCGTCCGCGCCGCGCAGCAGCTTTACCACCGGCGCGTCGCACAGGCACTGCACCCGCCCCGTCTCCATTGCCAAGCGCAGGTTCCCCCGGAACACCGGGATATGGGTGGGGCGCACCCAGGCGGTGGTCTGGTAGCACCGGAACCGCTCGGTGCTGTTTTCAAAGGTTTCGGGGCTCGGGCAGCGGCGGGGCTGCAGCCAGCACTCCGCGCCCTGGGGCGGCGCCGAGGCCGTGGTCCTCATCACCGGAATGCCGGGGTACCCCTCCAGGTACCAGTCAAAGGCCTCTCCCGCCTCGTCCGCCCAGCGCCGCAGAATGCTCTGGCTCGCCTTGTACGCCATGTCCCGCATCAGATCGTTCACGATCTGCACCTTGTCCACCTCGCGCCGGCCCCACACCTCGGCCACGCGGCTGTCCATCACCGCAAAATCGCCCGAGCGGGCCTGGGGCGTCCCGCATTTTTCCAGCAGGATCACCGTGCTGCCCAGCTCGGCCGCGGCCCGCGCCGCGGCCACGCCCGCAAGGCCCGCGCCCACCACCACCACGTCGGCTTCCAGCGTTTTCTCAATTTGGCTCTCGCCGATTTCGGGCGGCGCGCCCAGCCATGCCTCTCCCTCGTAGATCGTTTTGTTCATCATAAACCTCCCTGCGGCCGCCGCGGGGGCCGGGCCGCCTTTTTCTGCTCTGCCGCAGCAATCCGGTCTCAACTCTTATGCTCCATTATAAAACGGCGCGCACGCAATGCAACCTATCATTGCTGATAGTCTTTTCCGGCGCGCCTCCCCCCTCACCCCGTCTGCTCCGGGCGGCTCCCGCCAGGCCGCCCATAACAAAGGGGCCGCGCCTTTCGGCGCGGCCCCTTTGTTATGGGTTAATTTCAGGATACCTGCGGCAGGCCGCCCTCTTCCTGGGGGAACAGCTCTTCCTTGGGCACAAAATATACGAACTCGCGCCCGCTGAAGGTCAGCACACCGCGCTGTCCGGGCCGCAGCTGCCGCGCGATCTCGCGGGGCACGGCAAAGCTCAGCTCCTGCCCGCGGGAAACAAAACACACCGCCGGGCCGGCCTCGCCCGTCAGGCTCACCCGCTTCACGGCGGCCATCAGGCTCACCTCTCCCTTGGAGGTGCGGCGAACCTTCCGGCTCCACGCCCCCAGCAGAGTGAGCGCAGCGGCGCCCGCCAACAATCCCATCATGATCCACATCCACCGCATTTATTTCCCCTCCTCTTTTGAATCGGCGTTTGTACTTATTAGACGATTGCCGCCATAGAATTATTTCACAAACCTGCAAAAAAAACCAAAAAAACTTTTTTCTTTTTTCCGCCCCGTTTTGCCAAAACATGCTACAATGAAAGCACAAAGCATAAAAAGCGCCCGCCTTCCGCGGGCCAAAAGGAGGTTTTCCCCATGAGCATCCACAACGAACCCCGGCACAAGGCCGCGCTGCTCGCCTCCATCCGCGAGCTGCTGGAGCACCGGGCGCTCTGGCTGTATCTTCTGTGCGACGAAGCCGAAAAGGCGGGCCTTCCCGCCGAGCAGTTCGCCCCGGCCGCCATCAAGCGCTGCGGGCTCTCCCAGGGTGCCGGCCTGGTAAAAAAGGGCGGCACCCCCAGCCTCATCGGGCTGCGTAAGACCCTGTTCAGCAAGGCGGCCCAGCTGGTGTTCGAAATGGATATCAAGCGCTGCGACGACGACCATCTCGACATCGACTTTCATTACTGCCCGCTGGTCAAGGCCTGGCAGAAGGCCGGCTGTACCGACGAGCAGATCGCAAAGCTGTGCGACATTGCCATGTGCGGCGACCGCGGCATCGGCGAGAGCTATGGCTGCACCCTCGACCTGCCCAAGGCCATCGCCCGGGGCGACGAGATCTGCGCGCTGCGCTACCACCGGTAAGCGGCGCCTGGTTTTGCGGCTGCAAACAGCAAGCGCCCGGCGGGGATCCTTTCCCTGCCGGGCGCTTTTATGTGCCCTGTGCGCTCAATCGCTGAACAGCTTTTTCTTGTTGTGCATAAACACGCTGGTCACAATGCCCACGCTCAAATACATCATCAGCGCGCTGGTCCCGCCCGCCGAGAAAAAGGGCAGGGTCACGCCGATCACCGGCAGCACCGAGAGGTTCATGCCCAGGTTGATGATGATCTGCCAGCTGATGGCCGCAAACACGCCCACGCAGATGTAGGTCCCAATGTGGTCCTCGCTGCGCAGCCCGGTGGTCAGGGTGCGTATCGCAATCGTGAACAGGATCGCCAGCACGATCACACATCCCACAAAGCCCACGCACTCGGCCAGGTAGCTGAAAATAAAATCGTCCTGGGCGTTGATCACGGTGTAATGGTCGCCGGTAAAAAATCCCCGGCCAAAGATCTGCCCCGACCCAATGGCCGTTTTTCCCCCCAGCTGCTGGCGTGCAAGGTCCAGATCGTAGCTGGGGTCGAACAGCACCATGATGCGGTCGAATTGGTAGCCCTTGAACACCTTGTCCGGGAAAAACGTCAGGATCACCGAAAGGCCCGTCACCCCCAGCGCAATGGCCGACAAAATATACTTCCACGCAAGCCCCGCCGCAAACAGCATCATGCAGCCGATGGTGGCGAACACAATGGCGGTGCCGTCGTCGCCCTGCACGTGCACCACCGCCACCGCCGCCAGGATGTGCAGCAGCAGCTTTGCCAGCGTTTTGGGCTCGTTGATGCGCTCCCGCACATTGTCAAGGTGCATGGCAAAGGTCAAAATAAAACTGATCTTTGCAAGCTCGGTGGGCTGCAAACTCAACGGGCCCATCCGGATCCAGCTGAAGTTGTCGGTGTTGCTGGGGGCATACCCCAGGGTCACCGGCCCCAGCTTCAAATGGGTCAGGGTCACAAGCACCATCCCCCACGAGAGGATCACGTGCACCGGCCAGATCTTTACCAGGGCGCGGTAGTCGATGCAGGAAAGAACAATGGCGCACACCAGTCCCAGCAGGCTGGCCGCGGCCTGCACGAACGCGTTCCGGTAAGCGCCCAGGCCGGTAACGCTTCCGTCAAAGGCGTCCACCGCAAACCCGCCGTTCTCCATGCCCAGCGAAACGAGAGTCACAACGCTCAGCACCGAGCAGCACACACACAGGCACAGATACAGCTTGTCGGTTGCCTTGATGTACTGCCGGATGATCTTGAACACAGCGCGCCCCCCTTTCCCGTTCAGATTTTACTTATTATATCCCAGTTGCCTCCCGCTGGCAACTTTTTTGCGCAAATCTCCTCTGTTTTCTCTGCTTCCCGTTTTGCGCGCCTGGCCCCGGTGCGGTTGAACTTTTGTCGCAGCGGGGGTATAATTGTAATAATTGCGCAGGCGGTCCGCCCGCTCGGCGCGCCGGGGCCCGCCCCAGCCTTTTTCCCTTGCATTTCAAATAAAAAAGGAGGTGCCGTGTCCATGGCGGTTTTCATCACCCACAGCCGGGCCGAAACGGTGGCCCTGGGCCGCAGGCTCGCGGCCGCGCTGCCGCCCGGCACGCTGGTGTGCTTCACCGGGGGCCTCGGCGCGGGCAAAACCGCTTTCACCGAGGGCCTGGCCGCGGGCCTTGGCTGCGCCGACCCGGTGTCCAGCCCCACCTTTGCCATTGTAAACTACTACAGGGGCCCCCGCCCCCTGGCCCATTTCGATCTGTACCGCCTCTCCAGCGAGGAGGACCTTCTGGCCGCCGGCCTTTACGACTATCTGGACGAAGGCGCGGTGGTCGCCGCCGAGTGGAGCGAAAATTTTGCCGCCCTTTTGGCGGCGGAGCACCCGGTCACCGTGGATCTCCGGCCCTTGTCCGGGCAAACGCGCCAAATCACCATCGAGGGGGTGCAGCTATGACGTTCTTCGGTCTCGACACCGCGGGCCGCACCGTGTCGGCCGCCCTCCTGCAGGATGGGCAGCTCGTCTGCGAATCCTTTCTCAACACCGGCCTCACCCACAGCGAAACCCTGATGGGCCTGGTGGACGGTGCCTTCCGCTCGGCAGGTCTCGGTCCGGCTGATGTGGACGTGTGGGGGGTGTGCAGCGGTCCGGGCAGCTTTACCGGGCTGCGCATCGGCCTGGCGGCGGTAAAGGGCATGGCGTTCCCCACCGGCGCGCTGTGCGCGCCGGTCTCCACCCTGGAGGCGCTGGCCCAGGGCTGCCCGGGCGGCGAGGGCACGGTCCTCACGGCCCTGGACGCGCGCCGCGGCCAGGTCTACTGGGCGGCGTTCGATCTGGCCCCCGGCCACGCGCGCCTTGCGCCAGACGCCGCGGCCCCCGTAACAAGCCTTGCGGCGTTTATCAAAAATTGCAAAAAGCCTCTGTTTTTTGTTGGTGACGGGGCCAAGCTATGCTATAATGAATACGGTCAAATTCCCGGCGTGCAGGCCCCGCCCCCGGCGCTGGGCCATGTGCGGGGGCTCGGCGTGTGCCTTGCCGCCGCGCGCATGCACGCCGCCGGCCAGTGCGTTTTGCCCGCGGCCCTTGTGCCCAGCTACCACCGGCTCAGCCAGGCCGAGCGCGAGCGCGCCGAGCGTGAAAAATCAAAAGGAGGCCCTCTATGACAACCCCCGTTGCCCTGGCCGCCGACCACGGCGGTTTTGAACTCAAAGAAGCGGTGCGCCTGCACCTGGAAGAAACCGGCGTCCCCTACCGGGACTTCGGCAGCTACACCGGCGAGCCCTGCGATTACCCGGACATGGCCCAGGCCGCCTGCCGCGCCGTGGTGGCCGGCGAATGCGGCAAGGCGCTGCTGTTCTGCGGCACCGGCGTGGGCATCTCCATGAGCGCCAACAAGATCCGGGGCATCCGTGCCTGCTGCTGCTCCGACGCCTTCAGCGCCGAATACACCCGCCGCCACAACGACGCAAACGCCCTGTGCATGGGCGGGCGCGTGGTGGGCCCCGGCCTCGGCGTCTACCTGGCCGATCTGTTTCTGAACACCCCCTTCGAGGGCGGGCGGCACCAGCGCCGAGTGGATAAACTCATGGCCCTGGAGGGCACCTGAATTTCTGCCGACGGACGCACCCCCGTGCGTTTTTTAGGACCCCTGCAAAAAAGTTGAAGAGTTAGGAGCGGTTAGAATGAGCAAGAATCCCATGATCCTGGATCACCCACTGGTACAGCACAAG
This sequence comes from Oscillospiraceae bacterium, assembly GCA_022835495.1. Lineage (NCBI taxonomy): Bacteria > Bacillati > Bacillota > Clostridia > Eubacteriales > Oscillospiraceae > Oscillospiraceae bacterium. The sequence goes on along the minus strand of BQOK01000001.1, from coordinate 972,532 downwards.
GTCAGCCACCTGCGCGACAAAAATACCGGCACCAAGGAATTCAAAGAGCTGGTAAGCGAGATCGCAATGCTGCTTTGCTACGAGGCCACCCGTGACCTTCCCACCGAGGAAGTGGAAGTGGAAACCCCCATCGCCGTTGCCAAGACCCGCAAGCTGGCGGGCCGCAAGCTTGCCCTGGTGCCCATCCTGCGCGCTGGCCTTGGCATGGTCGACGGCATGCTCACCCTGCTTCCCGCCGCCAAGGTGGGCCACATCGGCCTTTACCGGGACGAAACCACTCTTGACCCTGTAGAATATTACTGCAAGCTCCCCGCCGACATTGCCGAGCGCGACGTGCTGGTGCTGGATCCCATGCTGGCCACCGGCGGCAGCGCCTGCGACGCCATCACTCAGATCAAAAAGCGCGGCGCCCGCAGCATCAAATTCCTGGGCATCATCGCCGCGCCGGAAGGCCTGGCAAAGCTCCACGAGCAGCATCCCGACGTGGACATCTACGTGGCCGCGCTGGACGATCACCTGAACGAGAACGGCTATATCGTGCCGGGCCTCGGCGACGCGGGCGACCGCATCTTCGGCACCAAGTAAAAATCCGCCTCACTGGCAGCGAAAGGGGGCACGACCCGTGCGGCATCTCGCCAAAAGCCTGTTCATCAGCCTGGTGCTCACAGCGGGCGCCGGTTTTGCGCTGATGGTATTCCAGCGCTACTCCTTCTTTGACGACAAAATCAATCAGATCACCTTCTGGTGCATCGTCGCTCTGTTCGCGGCCATCTGGCTCGCTTTTCTGGCCGAGGCGTTTGAAACCCTGCGCCCGGCCGCAAGGCCGCCCAAAAAAGCCCGGCCCCGTCAGCAGCGGCCGGCAAAGCCCAAAAAGAAAAGCGGCGAGCCCTCCGGCGCGGCGCTCGAGGCCCTGGCAGGGGCCGCCGCGCTGGACCAGGAAACCGGGCCGCTCCCCGAGCAGCAGGCAGCCTTTGCCGAGCCCGCCGCACAGCCCGCCCCGGCGGCCGTGCCTGCCCCAGAGCCCGCCGGGCCGGCTGCAGCCAGCCCCTCCGGGCCCGCGGCTCCCGCGGGCGAAGCGGCGCCGCAGCCGGCAGAGCCCGCAAGCGCTCCACAGGCCGGGCCGGCAAGCGCGCCCGGGGCCATCCCCGAACCCGAATCCCGGCCCGCGGCAGTGCCGGCCCCCAACAAGGCCGCCGGCAGCCACGCCGGGCCGCCGGAAAAACAGGCGGCCCCAAAGCGCGCCCGGGCAGGCCACAGCCCGCAGCCGGTGCCCGCCTGTGAACCCGGCGCTGCGGCAGCTCCGGCCGCCGGCCCCAAGCCCGCGCAGCCCAGCGCCCCGCCAAAGTCCCCGGCCCCCTCCGGCGCCGCCTCCCCCGAGCCGTCGCCCTGGGTAAAATCCGGGCCGGATATCCCTCCCAAAACCGCCGGGCAAGCGCCGCCCGCCGAGCCCGAGCGGCCCCGGCCCCAGCGTCTCACTGCCGCCCAGCGGGCCGCCCAGCAGCAAAAGGCCCAGGAGGAAAAGCTGCGGCAGCTGCAGGCGGCCGCCCAGCAAAAGCTGGCCGAGCGGGCCCGCAAGCTGGCCCAGGAGCAGGCCCGCCAGCAGCAAAAACTGGACGAATTAAAGGCCGCGGCCGCGGCAAAAAAGCCGCCCGCAAAACCCGGCTGGAAGCCGGACGGCAAAACTTGACACCCGCACAAAAGGGGGCCGCAGAGCGGCGGCACTCATAAAACAGCACAGGAATGCTTTCGGGAAACGGCGTAGCTTTGGCTAGGCCGTTTCTCTGTTTTTAATCCGTTCCACAGTGTTTCATAAATCAGTAATATAAAAGAGTGTCTATGTTGCATAAAACATAGACACTCTTTAGTTTTTCATCCCTAAAATCCATTCAACTGAAACTTTTAATACTTTGGAAAACACAGGCAATTCATAATCTGGAATAAACCTTGTGCCTATCTCAATTCTGCTAATGCTATCACGTTCAATAATGATCCCCTCAACTTGCATTTGAGCCGCAAGGTCGGCTTGAGACATTTTCAATTTTTGTCTGGCTTCTCTGATACGGTCGCCAGATATATTTTTGCGGCCATTATAGCTATAGATCTTCACTGCATCACCCATCCCATGTGTTAAAGGCGCTCATTTTTCTTGACTTTAGCACAGAAAAAATGTATGATTATGTTAAAGATCAGAATCATAAAAATTTTGTCCATTTTAGGTGGATAAAATACAGTATGGGAATGGGAGAGATAAACAATGGTCAAATCAACCGGCATCATCAGAAAAGTGGACGAGCTGGGGCGTGTGGTACTTCCGATTGGGACAAGGCGAGCTTTTGATATAGACGAAAAAGACAGCCTTGAAATCCTGGTCGACAGGGATAACGGGCACATTATCTTGAAGAAAGCGACTAAGATGTGCCTGAAATGCGGAGCAACAGAGGATTTGAAAGAACTTAAGCCAGGCTGCTATCTTTGCGATGCCTGCATTAAAGAATTAAAACAGGACAATCGGCAATAAGAAAGAGAGTGTAACTCAAAAGGGTTACACTCTCTTTTCTTGTTGATGAGTAAATCTACATTTGGTTCGGCTAACTATACGCCGGGAACACAAAAGGAAATTGAGATTTCTTTAAAGCCCCTTGACAAACAAGGATTTTCTCGGTACAATAAGAAACATAAGTTGCGCAACGATAGTTTTTTAAAGAACGGAGAGAGAAAAATGCCGCCTAAATTCAAGTTCACAAGGGAACAAATCATAACTGCCGCCTTGGATGTTACAAGAAAGAATGGCATTGCGGAATTAACCGCAAGAGGGCTGGCGGCAGAGCTCGGCTCCTCCGCAAAACCTATTTTTGGCTTGTTCAAAAATATGGAGGAAGTACAAAACGAGGTTATAGCCGCCGCAAACAGGCTGTACCAGTCCTATCTCCAAAAAGGCATGGCAAGCAGCAAATACCCGCCCTATAAAGCAAGCGGCATAGCGTATATTCAGTTTGCAATGGAAGAAAAGGAACTGTTCAAGCTGCTTTTTATGCGTGACAGGACCGGCGAAAAGATAGAAGAAAACCGTGAAGAAATTCGTCCGATCTTAAACATTATCATGAAAAAACTGGGCATTCGTGAAGATGAAGCGTTTCTTTTTCACATGGAATCATGGCTTTATGTTCACGGCATTGCAACAATGATCGCAACAAATTACCTTGAATGGGACATTGAATTTATCGACAAAGCCCTTACCGACGCTTATTTGGGGTTGAAGCACCGTTATACAGGGGGGAAATAAAAATGTATGCAATTAAAACAGAAGGGCTCACAAAAAAATACAAAGGCCTCACAGCCGTAAACAAACTTGACCTTTGCATTTCACAGGGCGAATTGTTTGCCCTGCTTGGCGTAAACGGGGCAGGAAAAACAACTGCGATAAAAATGCTCACCTGCCTCACAAAGCCTGATGGCGGCAATGCTTTTGTGAACGGGAACAGCATCCTTTCTGAGGTCAGTGCGGTGAAAAATATCATTGGCGTATCTCCGCAGGAAACCGCCGTCGCCCCCAATTTAAGTGTAAAGGAAAATCTTGAGCTGATGTGCGGCGTCCACGATTTTTCAAAGGAGAAAAGGCAATCTAAAATCAAAGAGCTCTCGGAACAATTTGATTTAACCGATATTTTAAGCAAAAAAGCGGGAAAGTTATCGGGCGGCTGGCAGCGCAGATTAAGCATTGCAATGGCCCTGATCAGTGAGCCGCAGGTACTTTTTCTCGACGAGCCCACCTTAGGGCTCGACGTGCTCGCAAGAAGCGATCTGTGGGATACCATTCGTGCGTTAAAGGGAAAGATAACCATTGTTTTGACAACGCATTATATGGAAGAAGCCGAAGCCCTTGCCGGCCGTATCGGCATTATGAAAGCCGGCAGGCTCCTTGCGCTGGGCACGGCAGACGAAATAAAAGCAAAAGCGGGAAAAGAAAAATTCGAGGACGCTTTTGTCGCAATCGTAAAGGGGGGCAAAGAAGAATGAGATTGCTTACATTTTCAGCCAGAACAGCGAAAGAGATCCTGCGCGACCCGCTGAATCTGTTTTTTGGTTTGGGGTTTCCTCTTGTTCTGATTGGGCTGCTCACTGCCATTCAGTCCAATATCCCTGTGCCGATCTTCGAGCTTGCCCATCTGACGCCCGGCGTAACGATATTTGGCTTATCTTTTATAACTTTGTTTGCCGCTGTTCTCATTTCAAAAGACAGAGAAAGTGCATTGCTGCAAAGGCTCTATACCACCCCGCTTACTGCGGCAGATTTCATTTTCGGTTACACCCTCCCGCTTTTGCCAATGGCGGCAGCACAGGGAATCATTTGCTATATTGCCGCGGCTCTGCTTGGTTTGGAACTAAAAATCACCGCGTTGTATGCCGTGCTGGTTATCATTCCCGTGGCATTATTTTACATTGCTTTGGGGCTTGTCTTTGGAAGTGTTTTAAATTCCAAACAGGTAGGCGGCATCTGCGGCGCGTTGCTTACCAATTTGTCTGCCTGGCTGTCGGGCATTTGGTTTGATGTAGACCTTGTAGGCGGTCCTTTTGAAAAAATTGCAAATGCTTTGCCTTACATTCATGCTGTCGAATTGGAACGGGCTGTCTTTAATGGGGATTATTCAAATATCCTGCCCCACCTTTGGTGGGTGCTCGGTTACACGGCTGCTGCCGTTATGGGTGCTGTTTTTCTGTTTTTACGGCAGATGAAAAAGCAATAGGGCAAACCGCCAATCCCGCGAAAGGGGGCGGGATAAACGCAGCACAAGGGCCAGGCGCAAAGGCGCAGAGCCGATCCTCCATGAGAATCACACGCATGGTGATCGGCTCTTTTTGCCGCCTTTGCCCGGCTTTCAGCCCAGCTCGAAGAGGGCTTTTTCATAGTCCTGCACATAATACCTCAGGTTTTTTCTGCCCCTTTGCACAACGGTGTGCCCCTCGGCCTCCAGCTTTTCTTTTTGGGCTTCCGCCCCGCCCGGGTATTTGGGGTTCAGCTCGCCGCCCGCCTTCAGCGTTCGCCAATAGGGCGTTCGGTCCGCGGCCCGCTGCTCGCTCGCCCAGGCCGCGATCGACACAAAGATCCCCGCCGTGATCGGGTCGGTAAAATCCGCGCCGCCGCGTTCGGCCAAAAAAGCCCGGATCGCCCCCACCGTCAAAACCTTCCCGCGCGGCACCTTTTTCATGATCTCATCGTAGGCCAGGGGCGGCGCGAAGAACATCCTCTCCCCGCCGTACTTCTCAATCGTGGCCCGGTCGGTCACGATCTGTATTTTGGGCATTCCTGCATCCCTGTGAAGCATCGCATTAAAATCCTTTTTTTCCTCGCCGGCCATATCGGTCACCTCCTCTTAACAGCATACCCTTCCCGGGGCCTTCATGCAATGAGGCGGTTTTAAAAAATTAGTGCTTTTTCAAAACTTTTTTGGCGGATCAAAAAATAGTTCAAAAAGGGCTTGACATTGACGCTGCGTCAACCTGTATCATAGATCTTGCGGAAAGGAGGCAGGCACTGTGGAATACGGCATCCGGCAATTGGCGGCCCTGGCGGGGGTGAGCGCGCGCACCCTGCGCTATTACCACCAGATCGGCCTGCTGCCCCCCGCCCGGGTGGGGGAAAACGGCTATCGCTATTACGGTCCCGCGCAGGTGGACCTGCTGCAGCAGATCCTTTTTTACCGGCAGCGGGGCTTTGAGCTGGAGGCCGTCCGGGCGCTGGTCTACCAGCCCGGTTTCGACCGGCTGGCCGCCCTGCAGGAACATCTGGCCCGCCTCACCGCCCAGCGGGACGGGCTGGACGCTCTCATCCGCACCGTGAACAACACCATCGCATCCATGAAAGGGGAGATCGAAATGAGCGACGAACAAAAATTTGCGGCCTTTAAGCAGAACCTGGTGGCGCAAAACGAGGCCCAATACGGCGCCGAGGTCCGGGCCAAATACGGCGAGCCGGCGGCGGATTCCGCCAATCAAGCGCTTTTGAACATGACCGAGGCGGAATACCGCCATTTTAAAGAGCTGGAAGAGAACATCCTGCAAGCGCTCCGGCAGGCCGTCGCCGCAGGGGCGGACCCCGCCGGCGAGGCGGGCCGGGCCGTGGCGGCCCTGCACGCCGAGTGGCTGCGCATGAGCTGGCACAAATACCAGCCCGCCATGCACCTGGGGCTTGTGGATCTGTATCTGGCCGACGAGCGCTTTGCCGCCTATTATAACGGCGGGTGCCCCGGCTGCGCCGAATTTTTAAACCGGGCCGTGCATCACTGGGTCAGGGCCGAATAAAGCAAAGGGGCCGGTGCAGGCTGCACCGGCCCCTTTGCTTTGCCGCGCCCGCCTCAGCGCGTTTCCACTTCTTCCCAAAACAGCATGCCCAGCACCAGCACAAGGCCGCCGCAGGCCACCAGCACCGACCACCGGCCCAGGGGCGCCGCCAGCAGCGCGCTGGCCGCCGCGCCGGCAATAAACGCCAGGATCACCGCGTAATAGCGCAGGCAGTGGCGCAGCAGCGCGGGATCCTTTTCCCGCAGGCAGCGGTAGAGCAGCTCGGTGCCGCTGCGCAGGTTGCCGGTGCACATGGTGGTGGCGTAGGCCTGGCCGTGCACCCGGCGAAAGCTCTCCACCTGCAAAGCGCACACAAACGACACTCCCACGTTCACCGCCATGTCCCAGCCGCCGCCCAGCGGCGCAAGGGCCGCCGCCAGCAGCACCGCCAGTTCCAAAAGCAGCACCCGCTGGCGCCAGTGCAGCCTGCCCCTTTCCGGCCGGGCCTTGCCCCGGCCGCGCATCCACTCGGCCACCAGCACCCCGGCAAAAAAGGCAAAGATGGGCGGGATATACTTCACCGCCGCCGACCACTGGCCGGTCACCAGGTTGATCCCCAGCAGCACCATATTGCCCGTCTCTGCGTTTGCAAACACATGTCCCCGGCACAAATAGGTGTAGGCGTCCAGGTAGCCGCCGGTCACCGCCAGCACCAGACCTGCCCGCAGCGCCTCGCTGGTCTGCACCCTGGCCCGCCGCCTTGTTTCCATGTTCCGCCTTCCCCCACTCTCAGCGGTCCGCCCGCTCACTGTTTTCCGCTTCCTAGTGTACACGGTCCGGCGGCCATTTTCAAGGCCGGGGGTTATTCCCGAATGCGCTTTTCCTTTTTGAGCCGCCTCATTTTTTTCGTCACCTGCCCAAAGCCGTATCCCAGCAGGGCGGCAAACACCAGCATAAACGCCCCGCAGCCCACATTCAGGCCCATGTGCCTGGTAAAGCCAAACCAAAAGTTATAGCCGCTCCAGAACAGGCTGGTCAGTGTGAGCACAAGCAGCAGCGTCTGAATCGGCCGCAGCAGTTTGATCTGGGATTCCAGGTCCGAAAATACCTCAAACGGGCCGTCCGCCGCTTTTTTGCGCAGGTAGACCCAGCGGTTCATGCTCGCAACATGCTCCACCCCCGTCTCCTCCAGAAAGCGCAGATACTGCACGCTCTCGGTGTGACCGGGCAGATTCTCCAGCAGCTGCAGCCGGTAGATGTATTCGCCGGGGGCCCCCTCCTTAAAGGTGTAGCGCGCAAAGCCCACCCCGGTCATCGCAAGGCCCATGGCCGCCATCTTGTTCAGCCATTCCTCCTCCTTGTCGTAATCCCACACCCAAAACCATTTTCGAGTCGTTCTTATCATTTTTCCCACTCCTTTGTGATCGTTTCCCCGTTTTGCAGCAGCTCCCGCAGCCGGTCCATCTCGGCGCGCACCGCCTGCCGCCCCAGCGGCGTGATCTTGTACTCCTTTTTGCGGCTGCTCGCCTCGCTGCCCAGCGCCTCAATCCAGTGCCGCTCCAGCAGGGTGGTAAGCGCGCCGTACAGCGTTCCCGCCGCCAGGTGCAGCCTGCCGCCGCTCAGCTTTTCGGTGTTCTGCATGATCCCGTAACCGTGCAGGGGCTTTTCCAGCGAGAGCAAAATGTAATACACCGCCTCGGTGAGCGCAAACCCTTCCATTTGTCCGCCTCTCTTTCGTTCGGTTTATATCTTTTAACGTTATAACGTCTTCCGATATATTTATTATAACGGCAGCCGATATAATTGTCAACCTGTTTTTTCACCTTTCCAAAAAGTCCCTTCCGGCCCTGCCCGGCGCAGGGCCGGAACGCGCAAAGCAGAACCGCGCGCCCAAGAGCCTTGGGCGCGCGGTTCTGCCGCATGGTTTATAAAATCGGGCCCTACCAGGCCCCCCGGTACTGCAGGGTCACGCTGCTGCTCCGGGCGCCCTGCTCCATGCAGGCGGCCAGCGGCTTTTTTTGCAGCACCCCGGCCAGGAACCCGGCAATAAAGCTGTCCCCCGCGCCCATGGTGTCCACCACAGGGCAGCGCACGGCGCCGCAGGGAATAAACGCCTCCCCATTCCAGGCAAGGCTGCCATGCTCCCCCAGGGTGGCCACCACCACCTTGGGCCCCCTCTGCCGGAAAGCCCGCAAAAAATCGCGCAGCTCCCCGCTGTCCTCCCTGCGGGAAAAGAACGCGTAATCCACATAGGGGGCCGCGGCGTCCAGCACAGGGCCCTGTTCGCGGTCGGCAAAGTCAAAGGCCACCGGCACGCCCCGCGCCTTTATCCTGGGCAGCTCGCCCTCGATCCTGCCCCAAAGGCCGGTTGCCACCAGGTCGTGGCCGCACAAAAAATCCAGGTCGCCGTCGCTCAGCCGAAAATCCGCCAGCACCCCCTCATCGTACTCACGGAACACCCGCTCGCCCTTGCACAGCTCCACCCGCGTCACGGCGGTGCGCCCGGGCAGCGTGTGCAGGTGGCTCACGTCCACCCCCTTCCCCGCCAGGGCCCGGCGCAGCAGCCGGCCGTTTTGGTCGCTGCCCACCGCGCCGGTGTACGAGGCCGCAAGCCCCAGCCGCACCGCGTAAACGCTCACGTTCACGGGGTTTCCGCCGGGGTACGCCTCCCCGGTGCCAAAATAATCGTCAATGCAGTTATCGCCCACGGCGGCGATCCTCATAAAAATGCCCCCTTTTAAAACACCCACCATTCCAGGCACAGCAGCACCAGCGGCAGCGACGCCAAAAACAGCAGCATGCTCTGCACCACGGCGGTGGTGGCAAACCCTGTGTCGGCCCCATAGCGCTGGGCCAGGATCACGTTCAGCGAGCCCACCGGCAGCCCGGTCAGCACCACGCAGGCGGCCGTCAGCACCGGGTCCAGCTTCAGTGCCGCCAGCACCGCCAGCATGGCCAGCGGCAGCGCCAGCAGCCGCAGCAGCGAGATCAGGTAAGCGCTTTTCTCCCGCAGGATGTTCCGGAACTTCACATCCGCCACACAGCAGCCGGTCACGATCATCGAGATAGGCACGCACATGTCGCCGATCTGGTTGAACAATCCGTCCAGCAATGCGGGGAACCGAAAGGGCGACAGGTAGATCAGCAGCGCCGCCACCGACAAAACGGTCACCGGGTCGCCGTACAGCGCGCGCCACCGGAATTTCCGGCTGCCGCCCAGCAGCATCACCCCCAGGGTGAACAGGAACACCTGGTAGGCCATATTGTATATGATACCATACAAAAAGCCCTCGCTGCCATACAGCGCTTTCATCACCGGCAGGCCGATGAACCCGGTGTTGGCGAACACCGCCATGGTCACAAAAATGCCCTGCCGCGCCGGCGCTTTTTTGCACAGGGCCTTTTTTGCCAGCAGCCCGCACAGGGCAAGGGCCGCCAGGTAATACCCGCAGGCGATCAGCCCCGCCTGCCCCAGGCGCCCGGCCAGGTCCGGGGAATATTCACTGCCCGCCGAGGCCAGCACACTGAACGGCATCACCGCATACATCAAAAAGTCCGAAAGTCCCTGCTGGAACCCGGGGGTCACAAGCCCCCGCTTTTTTAAAAAAAAGCCCAGCGCCATCAGCAGCGCCACCTGTGCCAGCAGCTCCAGCACCGTTCCAAGGGGCATGTGTCCCTCTCCCCCTCTCCGCCGCCCTGCGGCGCGCGGCCTCGGCCCATCGCGCGCCGCGGGGCGTTCTCAATAATCCATCAGGTGCATATAGCGCCGCAGGTCCAGCGAATGCCCGCGCACCCCGGCAATGGCCTTGGAATACAGGCGGCAGATGTTGTTCAGCGCCAGCACCGCCATGAATCCCTCATAGGCGGGTTCCACCGCGCCGAAGTCGATCTCCGCCGCGTCAATCACGAACAGCTTCTGGGTGAACTTTTTGCAGAACGCCAGGGCCCGCTCCTCCAAAAAGCGGGTCTCGTCCCGCCCCAGCAGCAATATCACCGGGCTGTCCTCCTCAATGATCTCAAACGGCCCGTGAAAAAACTCGCCCGCGTGGATGGGGATCGCGTTGATCCATTGCATCTCCATCATGTAGCAGTTGCACAGCACATACGCCTGCGAATAATCGCACCCGCTGGCCAGCGAATAAAGCACCCTGGCGTCCCTGCAGCCCTGCGCAAACTCCATCGCCCTGGGCTGCCAGTCCTGTTTGGCCCTCTGCACCACCGGGTCCAGGGCCTCCAGGGCGCGCACCATGCCCTCCAGCAGCCCGGCGCCCTCCTGCCGGTCGATCAGCCCCGCCGTGAGCATATACATCACGCCGTAGCTGGTGTCCTTCATAGGGCAGGTCTCGTAGTGCCCATACAGCACAAAGCCTTCCCCCGCCGCCTCCAGGGGCGTGCCCTCCCGCATGGCGATGGTCAGCACCGCCGCCCCTTTTGCCCGGGCAAAACGCGCCGCCTCCACCGTTTCGGGGGTCTTGCCCTCCTGGGAACACAGGATCACCACCGCCCGCTCGTCCAGCCGGGCGGGCGCGCGATAAATAAATTCGTTGGAATTCAGATATTCCGCGGCCAGGGTCCTGCTTCTGGTGTCCACCAGGTAGGCGCTGGGGTACATCAGGGCCGAGGAGCCGCCGCAGGCCACAAAGAAGATCCGGTCAAAGCGCCTTTCCCCCAGCTGCTCCAGCACCCGCCGGACCCCCCGCTCGCTGTAATTTGTCTGTTCCATTCTTTTCCTCCTTTTTGGTATTACTGGTACTACCAATTAATTTTCAAAATAACTTTTTTCCGTATCATGCCCTGCGCCGGGGCTTTAAAAGCCCCGGCCCGGGTCCACAGGGTTTTCCATGCGCTCAAACGCCGGGTAAAGGGCCAGGTTTTCGCACAGCACCCCCATCATGCGGGGCATATAAGACGCCTGGTGATCCCCCGCGATGTGCGGGGTGATGTACACGTTCTTCATCCCCCACAAGGGGCTGCCGGCGGGCAGGGGCTCGGTCTCGAACACATCCAGCGCCGCTCCCCCAAGCTGCCCCGCCTCCAGCGCCCTTGTCAGGGCCGCCTCGTCCACAATGGGGCCCCGCCCCACATTCATCAGCCAGGCCGTGGGTTTCATGGCCGCCAGTTCCTTTTCGCCAAAAAGGTGCCGGGTTTCGCCCGTCAGCGGCATGCAGATCACCACAAAATCACAGCGGGCCAGCACCTCCAGCCGCTGGGCGGGCGCATACACCGCCTGCACGCCCGGCGCCGTTCCGGGGGCAAGGTCCACCCCCAGCACCTGCATTCCAAAGGCGTGCGCCCGCGCCGCCAGCTCCCGGCCCACCCGCCCCAGGCCAAAAATGCCCAGGGTCTTGCCGCACACCTCGTCCAGGCGGGTCTCCAGATCCCACACGCCCGCGCGGGCCTGTTCGTAAAACACAAAGCTCCTGCGCACCACGTTCAGCATCATGCCCATGGCGTATTCGGCAATGGCCACCGCATTGATCCCGCGGGAATTGGTCAGCCGGATGCCCCGCCGGGCCAGTTCGGCCATGGGCAGCTTATCCATGCCCGACTGGCCGATGTGCACCCACCGCAGCGCGGGCATGGCGGCCAGCGCCTTCTCCGTCACGTCATAGCCGTAGGTGAACAGGATCTCGGTCTGCTCCAGCTCCTCTGCGGTCAGCTCCGCCAACGCGCAGTGGCGCACCGGCCGGCCGCCGGCCGTGCGGTCCAGCCGGCTGCGCCAGGGCTCCTCCAGCCCCAGTGTGGAAACGATCATGCCGTTTGCCTCCTTCCGGGCCTCAGCCCTTCACACCGCCCGAGCTCAGCCCGGCGATAAAATATTTCTGGCAAAAGATATAAAACAAAATAATGGGAATGGCCGAGATGGTAAGCCCCGCCAGCAGCACCGCCCACTCGGCGTGCATCTCCCCCTGGAAAGCGAGCAGTCCCACCGGGATGGTCTTGAGCGCATCCTTTTTCACAAACACCAGCGCAAAGGTGAACTCGTTCCAGGCATAAAACCCGGTCAGCACCGCGCTGGTCAAAAACACCGGCCGGCTCATGGGGATATAAATGTTCCACAGGGCCCGGCCGTCGGTGCAGCCGTCGATCCGGGCGGCGTCCAGGTAGGCCTTGTCGATGTCCGCAAAAAAGTTATGGATCACCAAAAACGACATGGCCATCTGGTAGGCCGCGTAGATCAGGATCAGCGCCCACAGGGTGTTGTACAAATGCAGGGTCTGTACCTCCTGGTACAGGGGGATGATGCTCACAATGGGCGAAAACAGCATGCCCGCCAGCGCCAGCAGGAAAAAGGCCCGCTTGCCCTTAAAATCGTACACCGCAATGCTGTAGGCATACAGCGCGCACACCAGCAGGGTGAGCAGCACGGTGCACACCGTGGTGAACACGCTGTTCACAAAATAGCGCGAAATGCCGCTGTTCCAGGCCTGCACATAATTTTGGAACTGCCACTGCTCCGGCAGGCCCCAAATGTTGTTGAAGATCTCGTTCGTTGTTTTGAACGAGCTCACCGCCATCCACAAAAGGGGCACGGCGATAATGAAAAAATACAGCCATGCGGCCGCAAGGCCGGCCCAGCCCCCCGCCCGCCCGGCAAGGGTGCCCGGGCGGCGCGCTCTGTGCTTTCGTTCCATGCCGCTCACCGCCCTTTCCTTGCCCTGCGCGGTTTCTTTGCAGGTTTTTCCCCGTCGCCGCCGGCAAACTGAAGCGCCGAAAAAAGCACCGACAGCACTAAAATAATGTTGGCGATCGCCGCCGCATAGCCCACCTTGCCGTGCACAAAGGCATTCTGATACATCAGGGTGCTCAGCACCTCGCTGGAGCCGTGGGGCCCGCCCCCGGTCATAATGTAGACCTCGTTGAACACCAAAAGCCCCCCCGCAATGTTGATCATCATCGAGATGCGCAGCATGCCCTTGATGTTGGGCACGGTCACATGCCAGAAGGTCTGCAGCCTGGACGCCCCGTCCATGCGCGCCGCCTCGTTGATCTCGGCGGGTATTTTTTGAATGGCCACGATCAGCAGCATCATGGTATAGCCGATGCTCTTCCACTGCGACACCGCAATACAGGCAAAAATGGCCGTTTTCGGGTTGCCCAGCCAGCCGGTGGCCAGCCGTCCAAAGCCGGCCAGCTGCAAAAAGCTGTTCAGCAGCCCATCGTTGCGGTAGATAAACGAGAACAGCAGCCCAATGACCGTAAGCGAGATCAGCGAGGGCAAAAAGTAGGTGGTGCGGAACACCGCCGCCAGCTTCCGGCTGCGCATGTTTTCCAAAAAGGCCGCAAAGCACAGCGCGATCCCCACCTGGCACACCAGCGAAACGGCAACATACCAGAGGTTGTTTTTCAGCGCCACCCAAAATTCCGCCGATCGCAGCAGGTTGGCGTAGTTCGCCAGGCCGATCCAGGTCTTTTTTCCCGAGAACAGGTCCCATTTCAAAAAGCTGTACCCAATGTTCTGCGCGATGGGCCAGTACACGAACACCAGCAGCAGTGCCAGCCCGGGAAGCAGGTAGAAATACGGTTTTATCTTGCTTTTGGACATTGGCTTGCCTCCCCAGTGGGGGCGGCGGGCCATGCAGCCCGCCGCCCGGATCGATTTATTGTTCGGCCTTCACCTGTGCGGCCTTTTGCTGCACCTCGGCCATCACCTGGGCCGCGCTCCTGTCGCCGCCCACCATGGCCTGAATGCCGGAAAGATAGGTGGTCACCACCTCGCTGTCCGTGGCGTTGTCCAGCCACAGGTTGATGCTGCTGGCCTCCTTGATGGTCTCGGCAATCCGGATGAAGGTGTCCGAAGCGGTGTCGGCGTTGATGGCCCCGTCCACCGTGCTGAACATCATGGTGTCCTTCACCATCCTGCCGGCCACGTCCACCCGGGTCAGGTACTTCAAAAAGGCCACGCACTCGTCCGGGTATTGGGTGTTTGCCGCCACCATAAAGCCCTGGGGCGCGCCGGTCAGCGCGTTCTGGTCGCCCGCGGCGCCCTCAATATCCGGGAAATCGAACCAGGACCACTCAAATTCCGCGGGCTCAATGTACTGCACCTGGTTGAACTGCTCATAATAGATGGCCGCCCTGCCGCTGGTGAAATCGTTGATCCCCTCGTCGTAGCCCACCGCATTGCAGCCCGGGGTAAAATAGGGCACCAGCTGCTGCAGATACTCCAGCGCGGTCACATAGGCGGGGTCGGCAAAGCTGTTGTCACTGGTCAGCGCGTAGTCCGCCGCAAGTACCCCGGCGGGCACCACCCGCTGGTTCAGGGTGGTCATGTAGTGGCCGGTGGCCCAGTCCTCGCTGTTGCCCAGCGAGATGGGAATGTATTTGCTGGCTGCCAGCGTGTCCAGCACGCTCATAAACTCGGTCCAGTTTTGGGGCGCTTCCAGCCCCAGCTCGGCAAAGATCTCCTTGTTGTAATAAAAAGTCTTGCCGTCCATAATAATGGGCACGCCGTACACCTTGCCGCCGTAGGTAAACGGCCCCCACTGCGAGGCGATCACGCTGTCGGCCCAGGCCTTATCCGCTTCCAGGTAGGGGGTCAGGTCCAGGGCGCGGCCGCCGTCCGCAAAGTTTTCAGCGTACACGCCGCTCCATGCAAAATAGATATCCGGCGTTTCGTTGCTGGCCAGGCGCACATTGATCTCCTGCTTGTAGTTCTGGTTGTCCGCGCTGGTCACGGTCACCTTTACGCCCGGATTCTCGGCCATAAAGCCCGCGGCCGCCTCGTCGAAGTAGGCCTTGCCCGCGCCGTCGGCAAAGCGGGTGAACACCTCAATCTCCGCCTGCGCCGCGCCGGTCTGGCCCGCCGGCTGGCTGCCGCCGCCCGCGGGGGCCGGCCCTGCGCCCCCGCCGCAGCCGGTCAGGCCCGCGGCGGCCAGCGCCAATGCCAGGGCGATGGATGTGAGCTTTCTGAACAGTTTCATTTCAATCCTCCTTAAACAATCGGTCTGCAAGAATGGCACCCAGTTTGTTTTGCGGTTCAACTGGTAGTACCGCTTAACACAATAATAGCACGCAATGCACAGTTGTCAATCAAAATCCGCAAAAATTCTATTGATATTGTTCACATGTTTGTGCCGCGATTTTTGTCGATTTTTTCCTGCTGCTGCATGTGCGCAAGCAGGTCGCTGATGCTGAAGTGCTTGCGGGCCACCGCGCGCCCCTCCTCCACGTCCCGGTTCAGGATCGCCTCCACAAAGCGCCGGTGCTCCCGCTGGGCCGAATCGATCCGCCCCGGAAACAGCTCGGTCAGCAAAAACAGCTTCTCATCGGTGATCTGAAAAAAGGCGTTGATCAAAATGGGAAAAATCGTGTTGTGGGTGCACTTTGCCAGCTGCACATGGAACTCCCGGTCCAGGCGGTTAAAGCCCTCCACATCGTCCCGGGCGGCCTCCATGGCCTGATACAGGCGCATCAGGTCCCGCACGTCCGCGTCGCTGGCCTTGAGCACCGCCTTTTCCACGATCGCCATTTCCAGGCTCTCGCGCACCTCCACCATCTCGGCCAGGCCCGAATCGCTGTGCAGCAGCAATTCCTCCAACCGGTCAGCAAATTTACCCTTGCTGTCGTTCGCAACATAAATGCCGCGGCCGGGCTGGCTGTTCAGCAAGCCCTTTTCACTCAGCAGGCGCACCGCCTCCCGCAGCACGTTGCGGCTCACCCCATATTTCTGCGCCATATCCCGCTCGGAGGGCAGGCGTGTGCCCTCCGGCAGGCCCTGAATTTCTTTTTCCAGCTGCTGCGCAATGTTGTTGTACAAAAAATCCGCCATCACGAACCCCGTTCCCATCTCTTTCGATGCTGTGCTCCATGGCGCTCACGCCAATGGTGCACTTTGTATAAAATTATATAACGGCCAAGCGGTTTGTCAATCGCGGCGCAAAAAAACTTCCTGCATTTTCCATGGCCGCCGCAGCTCCCTCCCTTCGTCGGACCCTTGCCCAAAGGCGCCGCTGCAGGTCCCTCCGCCCGCCCACGGGCCGCTCCTGCGGGCCGGGCTGCGCCTGCCCGGCGCCCCGTCCGTGCCGCAAACGTTTTCTCTCCGGCCCCTGCCCGGGCCTTTGCCCCGGCAGGCAAAGAAAAGCTCCCGGAAGGATCCTTCCGGGAGCTTTCGATGGATGTTTCTGAAAATTTGCTTATTTTGCCAGGCGGGCTTCCAGGTCGGCCAGCTGTTTGCGCAGCTCGGCGGGAACGCGCTCGCCGATCTGGTCGTACAGCTCGTGCACGCCCTTGCAGTCTTCCAGCCACAAAGCGCTGTCCACCGTGAGCAGGTCCTTCACGGTGTCCACGGTCACGCCCTCGCCCTCCAGGCCGGTCACGTCAATGTCCTCGGCCTTGGGCAGGTAGCCGATGGCGGTCTCCACCGCATCCACCTTGCCCTCGCAGCGGTTCAGGATCCACATCAGCACGCGCATGTTGTCGCCGAAGCCCGGCCAGATAAAGTGGCCTTCGTCGTCGGTGCGGAACCAGTTCACGTTGAAGATCTTGGGGGCCTTGTCGCCTAGCTTTTTACCCATGTCCAGCCAGTGGCTGAAGTAATCGCCCATGTTGTAGCCGCAGAAGGGCCGCATGGCCATGGGGTCACGGCGCACCACGCCCACGGCGCCGGTGGCGGCGGCGGTGGTCTCGCTGGCCATCGCGCTGCCCACGTACACGCCGTGGTTCCAGTCAAAGCTCTGGTACACCAGCGGCGCGGTCTTGGCACGGCGGCCGCCGAAGACCATGGCGGTCACGGGCACACCATTGGGGTTATCGAACTCCTTGGACAGGCAGGGGCAGTTGATGGCAGGCGCGGTGAAGCGGCTGTTGGGATGCGCCAGCTTGCCGCCCTGGGCCGCATACTCGGGCCCGTTCACCTTGTTGCCGGTCCACTCCACCGCGTTCACGGGCGGGTTTTTGTCCAGGCCCTCCCACCACACGGTGTTGTTGTCCAGGTTGTGGGCCACGTTGGTGAAGATGGTGTTCTTTTTGGTGGAAGCCAGGGCGTTGTAGTTGCTCTTGGCGTTGGTGCCGGGGGCCACGCCGAAGAAACCGGCCTCCGGGTTGATGGCGTACAGGCGGCCGTCCTCGCCAATGTGCATCCAGGCGATGTCGTCGCCCACGGTCCACACCTTGTAGCCCTGCTGGGCATACACTTCCGGCGGGATGAGCATGGCCAGGTTGGTCTTGCCGCAGGCCGAGGGGAACGCCGCGGTGATGTAGCTGGTCTCGCCATTCGGGGCTTCAATGCCCAGAATCAGCATGTGCTCGGCCATCCAGCCTTCCTTGAAGCCCTGGTAGCTGGCAATGCGCAGCGCAAAGCACTTTTTGCCCAGCAGCACGTTGCCGCCGTAGGCCGAGTTGATGGACCAGATGGTGTTCTCTTCGGGGAACTGCACGATGTAGCGGTTCTCCTCGTCCACGTCGGCCTTGGAGTGCAGGCCGCGCACAAAGTCGTTGGAATCGCCCAGCTGATCCAGGGCCTTCTGGCCCATGCGGGTCATAATGTCCATATTCAGCACCACATAGATGCTGTCGGTCAGCTCAACGCCCACCTTGCTGAACGGGCTGCCGATGGGGCCCATGCAGTAGGGGATCACATACATGGTGCGGCCCTTCATCACGCCGTCGTACATGGGGGTGAGCTTGGCCTTCATCTCGCTCGTTTCCATCCAGTTGTTCACGGGCGCCGCGTCGTCCCGGTTCTTGGTGCAGATGTAGGTGCGGCCCTCCACGCGGGCCACGTCGTTTTTCTTGGTGCGGTGCAGCAGGCAGCCGGGCAGTTCCTCCTGGTTCAGCGCTTCCATCTCGCCGGTCGAGAGCGCCTCGTCCCGCAGGGCCTTCAGCTGCTCCTCGCTGCCGTCGATCCAAACCACCTTGTCGGGTTTGACCAGGGCGACCATCTCGTCCAGCCAGGTCAACACATGCTTGTTGTTTGTCATGTCTTTCACCTTTCCTCTCGCAAAATTCCAAGGGCAAAACCCTTCGTTGCCCACCCCTCGGCAGGCGGCATTCAAGTTTGCCATTTGCTCTCATTATAATTCTTTGCCTAAAAAACAGCAATCTGTTTGCCTCCAAAAAAGGCAAAAGTGCAAAAGTTTTACGTTTCGTTCACAGGATCGTTTATTTTTTACCAATCCCTTGTTCATTCTGTCAAATCCAGGCTTTCGCTCTTGTGCAATTTGCCCGCAGGCCCAAAATTGCACAGTCTGTTTTACCCGGCGCGGCACACGTTTTGTCCATCTGCTTTGCGGCAGCCTCGCGCTTCAGGGCAGGGCAGGCTTTTGGGTGTAGCTCTGCCCGCACGGCTGCGGCACGCGGCGGCACAGCGCCGCCAGATCCGCCGCCGCCGCGTGGGCAGCAGCAGCAGCAGCGCAGGCCGCGCTCTTTTTTTCCAGCCGCGCCAGCGAGGCGTCGGCAGGCAGGGCGGCCCCCCGCAGCAGCTCCAGCCCCCGCCCGCTGGCCCCCAGCACCTGCAGGTAGGGGGGCAGGGGTGGCAGCTCCGATGTATAGCCCAGCGCCGCGTCCAGCACATACCGCCGCAGCCGGGCGTGGGCGTAGCGCTTGCTCTTCATCGCCGCATACAGCCCCTCCAGGCTGCCGCTGCGCCGCACCGCGCCCGCCAGCAGGTGTTCCAGCCCTTCGCCGGTCCCCCTTGTTTTGGCAAGCCCGGCGGGTGTCATGGCGCGCAGGCGGCTCAGCACCGCCGCCTCAAACGCCCGGCGGTCCAGGTCCAGCCCCGCATCGGCCGCCTCTTTGTAAAGCGCCAGCGCGGCGGCGGGCACATAGGGCGCCAGCGCCTCCGGGCCGCGCTCCTCCCAGAGCGCCCGCAGGTGGCTGGCGCTGGCAAAGCCGCCCTTCCCCGGCCCCGGCTGCCCGTGGGCCGCCCCCACGCGGGCCAGCGGCAGCGGCGCAAGGCGGCTGCCCTGGCGCAGCAGCGCCTTGCAGTATTCCACCCCCAGGTTATTGTTGGGGCCCTCCAGCAGCGCCCCCGCGCCGGGGCAAAGCGCCTCGGCCGCCTCGGCGCGGGCCGCCGCAAAGGGCCGTCCACCGCCCAGGCGGGCGGCCAGCGCCTCGCTGAACCCGGGGCGCAGCAGCGCCCGGGCCGCGGCCAGCAGCGCGCCTGCGTCCGGCGTCTCCGTGCCGAACACCAGGGTATCCAGCTCCGGCACAGCGCTCAGCAGCGCCACCCCCGCCGCGGCAAAGCCCTCCGCCGAAAGGCAGGCATAGGGGTTTGGCAGCGCCAGCACCAGATCCGCCCCCGCGGCCAGCGCCGCCCGGGCGCGCACCGCCGGGGGCAGCAGGGCCGCGCCGCCCCGCTGTGTCACATCCGCGCTCATGCACACCGCCACGGCCTGCGCGCCCAATTCCCTGGCGCGGGCGATCTGCCAGGCATGCCCTGCGTGGAACGGGTCGTATTCTGCCACGATACCGGCAGCTTTCATGCTTTTTTGCCCCCTTTTGCCTTGAAAACCAAGTGGTTCCATTATATAATAATCGTTGGACATTGTAAAACTCATGGTGCGGAGCCGTCCACCGCGCCTTTAAAACAGTTTTGGGAGGAAAAAACACATGAAAATCCTGGTCATCAATTGCGGTTCTTCTTCGCTGAAGTACCAGCTCATCGACATGACCGACGAGAGCGTGCTGTGCAAGGGCCTGTGCGAGCGCATCGGCATCGAGGGCAGCAAAATCACCCACAAGGCAAAGGGCAGCGAGTGGAGCGAGGAGACCCCCTTCCCCACCCACACCGAAGCCTTCATGAAGGTCGTGGACATGATGACCACCGGCGAGGGCGCCGTGGTCAGCGACAAAAGCGAGATCGGCGCCATCGGCCACCGCATCGTGCAGGGCGCCGAGTTCTTTACCAAAAGCGAGATCGTGACCGACGCCATCATCGACAAGATCGAGGAGATCGCCCCCCTGGCCCCGGTGCACAACCTCGCCCACGTGCAGGGCCTGCGCAGCGCCAAAAAGGTATTTGGCGACCTGCCCAACGTGGTCGTGTTCGACACCACCTTCCACCAGACCATGCCCCCCAAAGCTTACATGTACGGCGTGCCCTACGAGATGTACGAAAAATATGCCATCCGCCGCTACGGCGCCCACGGCACCAGCCACCGGTACGTGAGCATGGCCGCCGCCGAGTACCTGGGCAAGGACCCCTCCGAGCTGAAAATGGTCACCTGCCACCTGGGCAACGGCAGCAGCATCACCGCTGTCGACGGCGGCAGATGCGTGGATACCAGCATGGGCCTGACCCCGCTGGCCGGCGTGCTGATGGGCACCCGCTGCGGCGATGTGGACCCCAGCGTGGTCACCTACATGGAGCAGAAAATGGGCATCCACGGCCAGGAGATGGCCGACTACCTGAATAAGCAGTGCGGCCTGCTGGGCGTCTCCGGCGTCTCCAGCGACAAGCGGGACGTGGAGGCTGCGGCCGCCGCCGGCAACGAGCGCGCCAAGCTCGCCAGCGACATGCTGAACTACCAGATCAAAAAGTTCGTGGGCGCCTATGCGGCGGCCATGGGCGGCCTGGACTGCGTGGTGTTCACCGGCGGCATCGGCGAGAACGACGCCCTTGTGCGCAGCGAGGTGTGCCGGAACATGGAGTTTTTGGGCATCCGGCTGGACGAGGAAAAGAACCGGCAGCGCGGCGCCGACATCCTGGACCTCACCGCCGAGGGCGGCCGGGTAAAGGTGCTCATGGTCTGCACCAACGAGGAGCTCATGATCGCCCGCGACACCCTGGGCCTGGTCACCGGCAGGTAACCTTTCCCTAAAAAGCAGCGGCGCCCCCGGCAGCAGCCGGGGGCGCTTTTTGGCGCGGTTTATCCTTTGAGCTCATCGAACAGGGCCGCACACTTTTTTTCCGAAAGGATTTCATTTGTCACAAACGCGCCGTTCCAAAACAGGCTGTAGCTCGTAAACGGGCACGGCGCCTTTTGGGCCTCTTCGGTGCGCTCAAACCGGCGCAGGGTCAGTTCCAGCCCTTTGGCCCTGGCCGTCTCGCGGGCCGCCAGCGCATACTTTTCCGCGTGGGGGCACTGATTGGAATAGAACAGCACCAGCCCCTGTTCTGCGGTCTCGCCCCGCCGGGCGCAGTCCTTAAACCGCGGGATCGGCGCGTCCTTTTCAAACGGCAGGTAGAGCAGCTCGTAAAAGGGCGCGGCCGTGTCCGCAAGCAGGAATCCCTTGTGCCGCAGATAGCCCGGCTCCGAGAGGAAGGGCCGCTTTTTATCCGCCGAAAGCACGGTCAGCCCCTGTTTCCCCTTTGCCTTTGCGTCCGCAATGCACTCCTCCAGCAGCCGGTTGGCCCAGCCCTGGCCCTTGAACTGGCCCGACACCCAAAAGCAGTCGATGTGCATATAGCCCGGCGCGTCGATGGGGCACCAGGCGCATTCGGCGGGCAGGTACTCAATGAACACCTTCCCCCGGGCGTCCAGCCTTTTAAACACCAGCCCCTCGGCAAAGCGCTCCCGCATCCACGCCTTTTTCAGCGCGGCGCAGTTCTCGCCCTTCTTTTCCGTGATGGCGCAGCAGATATGCTCTCGCTCCAGGTTTTCCGGCCCGATCGCAATGATCCCCATTTGTTCGTTCCCCTTCCGTTTGGTCTGTCTGCCCTTATCATACCACCCCAAACCAGACAGAGGCATGTCCTGTTTTAAAACATTTTACTCCCTTATTTTTCTCCTCCCTCTTTCCTTCTTTTTTCCTCCCCTTTCCTCCCTCTCTCCCCGCCTTTTTCCGCTGCCTTTTTCTCCCCTTTTCCTGAACGTGCCCATGCCTTCGCGGTTCCGCGGGGCCGGCCGCGGCGCCTTCACGCCCGGCCTGTCACCGCTGGTTTTTTGCCAGCACGTCCTGCGCCTCGGGGTGCTGGCCAAACCAGCGGCGGGCATAGCTGCAGGTCACCACCGCACTGCGGCCGGTGCGGCGCAGCGCGGCGCACACCTGCTCCAGCAGCTGCCCCGCCACCCCCTTGCCCCGCAGCACCGGGTCCACAAACACATGGTCGATGTTCACCACGCCCGGCCTCAAAGCCGGAAAGCTCACCTCGCCCAGCAGCGCCCTCTCCTGCCAGTATTCCGCACGGTTTTCTTTCATCTCAAACGGCATTGTTCCAGCCCTCCTTTCTTTTGATCCAGTATACCCAAAAACGCAGGCCCCGGCTTTCCGCCGGGGCCTGCGCTGCAATTTCTTTTTCGCAAA
The DNA here is from genome assembly GCA_022835495.1 of Oscillospiraceae bacterium. Lineage (NCBI taxonomy): Bacteria > Bacillati > Bacillota > Clostridia > Eubacteriales > Oscillospiraceae > Oscillospiraceae bacterium. The sequence goes on along the minus strand of BQOK01000001.1, from coordinate 950,065 downwards.
ACCGGTCAGTACCGCACCTCGCCGTCGTGGGCCAGCAGGTTCACGCTCTCCACCCCCGGCAGCGCAGCGCAGGCGCTCACCAAAGCCGCGCCGTTGTCGGTGCGCAGCTCCACGATCAGGTCCAGCCCCTGGGCCGTCAGGTTGCGGCTCTTCACCCGGCTGGCCTTGGCATGGGCGCGCAGCAACTCGGCCAACGCCGGTTCAAGCTCCTTGTCGGTGCTGTTCAGCACCAGTAAGTACGGCGGCTTTGCCGCGGGCACAAGGTCCAGCAGGAACAGCAGGGCCGTCACCACCGCGCTGGCAATGATCGCGATTTCGTACAGGCGCGCGCCGCACACAATGCCCACGCTGATGCTCCAGAACAGGAACAACAAGTCCATGGGGTCCTTCACCGCGTTGCGGAAGCGCACAATCGACAAAGCGCCCACCATGCCCAGGCTGATCACAATGCTGCTCTGCATGGCCAGCACAATCGCCGCCGTAACCACCGGCATCAGGGCCAGGGTCTTATTGAAATCCCGGCTGTAAAATGCGCTGCGGCTGGAAAGCCGGTAGATATAATAGATATACAGCGCCAGCAGGGTGGTGATGCCCAGGGTCACCAGCACCGCCACGGTGCCGATATCGCTCTGCACAAAGCCCTCCAGCACGCTCTTTTTAATCACATCTCTAAAACTCATATTCCTTTGCCCTTTCCGCCAGGGGCCCGGGCAGGGCCAGCCGGCTGAGATAGTATTTGGAAAACGCCGTCTGCTGCAAACTTCCCAGTTCCAGCACCTGGGCCACCGGGTCGGGCAGCAGCTCGTCGAACTTCACTTCCAGCACATGCTGCCCCGCGGGCAGCACCGGCGTCAGGGGCGCACGGGGCTGTAAAAACGCGCTCACCGCGTTGCTGGCGGCAATGTTCCGGTCAAAGGTGACGCGCACGTTGCCCACCCTGCCCACAAAGGCGGTGCGCTCGTATTCCACGATCACCTTGGGCGCGAGGCCCGCGGTGCGCATACCCAGGCTCAAAAGGTTTTTGGGCGCCGGGGTATCGGCGCCCACCGCGGGCGGCCGCCCGCTCAAAATCTCCTCACATTCCTCCCGCGTCAGCAGGCAGGAGGCTTTGTGTGTGCGGCCGTGCAGCTTTTCCTTCACTTCCAGCTGAACGCGGCCGGGATCTGCATTGTACAGCCGCAGCCGGAACTTGCGCCGGTCGTCCACCCCGGCCTCGTTCTCCCGCAGGCAGCTGTTCTGAAAATCATCGAAGTACAGGCTGCGGATCGCATAGGCCGCCCCGGTCTGGTGCTTATCCAGCGGCAGCAGCACCTTCAGCCGGGCGCCCAGCACCGCCAGCTCGCCGCCGGTCACAAGATATTTCCACTCATTGCGGTAATACATTAAACGCGCTCCGATCCGGCGGGGTGTAGTTCGCCATATACTCATCCAGATACGCCAGCCGGTCCTCCAGCAGCTCCAGGGTTTCATTTACTTCCAGCGTGCGGAAATGCGGGGCGTTCGGGTAGGTGGCATCCTTGCCCCAAAGGGCAAAGTCCCGGCGCATCGCGCCGGTGCTCTCCAGCGCGTTCGTTGCCTCCTGTAAAATCGCCGCCATGTTCTCCACCGTGAACACGGTCTGCCGCAGCTCTGCCCACCGCCCTGCGATCAGGCTTTGCGCCCGCGCCGGGTCGGCCTCATACAGGGCGTCCAGCTCCATATCCGGGATCACGGTCTTTGTCAGATCCAGTTCATAGAATTCGTCGTACCGGTCCCCCAGCGAATAGTCCAGATCCCACGGGATACGGTAATACAGGCCGTCGGCGCTGTTCACCCAAAAATACTGGTTGTAGCAAAAATTATCCATGGCGCAGATATACTGCTTGAACAGCGCCACATCGATCAGGTTCGCCAGGTTTGTGGTCTCTTCCAGCCGCTGCCACTCCGGCGGCTGTGCGGGGGTGTAAAACTGCTCCACATACTGCTGCATGGGCCGCCACAGCCCTTCGCTCCAGCTCTTGGGCCAGGCCACCTCCAGCCACATGCCCCATGCAAGGCTCTCGTCGGCTTCCAACTGCTCAAAATCTGCGGTGGTGGGCATGCGCCGGTCCATCGGCATGGTCCGCCACTTATAAAGCGTATCCCTGGCCGAAAGCCCCAGCGAATCCCGGCTGATGGGCCTGCACAGGCCATAAACGCCCATGTACTGGTCGTCCAGATACAGCTCCACATACTCCACCCGCAGCCCTGCGGGGTTATATTCGGTCTGCTGCACCAGCTGCTGCCAGACCTGCCAGGTTACCTTGTCCCGGGCGCGGGTGCAGTCGGTGGCGAAATTCATCAGGATCCAGTCCGCGTCGTCTCCAAGCCCCAGAAGATCCTCCCGCTTGGGCTTCTTTTTCAGGTCCAGCAAGTTCAGCCGATAGGTCTTTTTGTTGGCCAGCAGGCTCGTGTTTCCCCGCCAGTGCCACTCAAGGCTCCCTTTGGTAAGCTGCCCGCGGGCGTTTCCCTCGGGCCAGAACAGGGTGTAGTCCGAATAATTGTAGGCCAGTTCCAGCTTCGCCATGGTGCCGCTCACAATGTTCGGATCCAGGCGGTACGGCACGCTCTCCTGGGTTCTGACCACCAGCGCCGGCATGCCGGACACATAGGCAAACAGCTCGCACCAGCGGCTGCCGTCGCTCACATACACCGGCAGCAGGGTGCCCTCCCGCATGGCGGCGGTCATGTCGCCCCCCCAATGCTCGGCAGGCAGATAGATATCCCCCCAGCTGGAAGACAGGTTCCCCCGCGTTTCGCCCCCGGCCGGTTGGGGCACGCAATAGGCCCCCTGGGCCGAATCATAGGGCAGCACCGCGCCGTTCCAGTGCAGGATGCAATCCTCGCCGCTCACCTGCGGGCCGGCCTGCAAAACCGCCAGCTGCTCCGCGTCTGCCAGGCGGGCTCCCAAAAAGGTGGTGCCCCTCTGGCTCAGGCGCACGGCAAGCACAAGCGCCAGTACCCCTAGGCTCAGCGCGAAAAGCAGCGCGCGCAACCTTTTTTTCATGCCGCATCTCCCCGCCTTCCGCTCGTTTCGGTTCTCCGCTTTCCGCTGCATTCCGCCGTAATTTGCACAGTTTTTATTGTAGCACACGCCCCCGCCGGTGTAAAGCGGAAAGGGCTGGCAGCCGCGGAAGCGCCTGGTGTGAACATTCTGAAAATTTTGCGCCCGTCCCCTTGAAAAAAAGCGCAAAAAGTCGTTAAATTAACTTTATACGCCCCGCGGCGCGAAACCTCTCCGAAAGGAAGTCTTCCCTATGCTCAAAACCCTGCTCGTCTGCCTGTTCGCCGGGCTGGGGGCCGGCCTTGGCACCGGCTTTGCCGGCATGAGCGCCGCCGCCGTCATCAGCCCCATGCTCATCACCTTTTTGGGCATGCCGGCATACCAGGCCGTGGGCATCGCCCTCGCCTCAGACGTTCTCGCCAGCGCGGTGAGCGCCTGGACCTACGGCAAAAACAAAAATCTGGACGTCAAAAACGGCGTGGTCATGATGGCCAGCGTGCTGGCCTTCACCCTGGTCGGCAGCTATGTTTCCAGCCTGGTGCCCAACACCGCCATGGGCGGCTTTTCCACCTTTATGACCTTGCTTCTCGGCGTTAAGTTCATCGTAAAGCCGGTCATGGCCACCAAGGAATCCATGGGTGCGGTGAGCGCCAAAAAGCGCTTCCTCCAGTCCGTGGCGTGCGGGGCGATGGTGGGTTTCATCTGCGGCTTTATCGGCGCCGGCGGCGGCATGATGATGCTGCTCATCCTCACCAGCGTGCTGGGCTACGAGCTCAAGACCGCCGTTGGCACCAGTGTGTTCATTATGACCTTTACCGCCTTTACCGGGGCCGCCAGCCACTTTGCCATCGGCGGCGCGCCGGACTGGGGCATTCTGGCCCTATGTGTTCTGAGCACCCTGCTGTTCGCCCAACTGGCCGCCAGGTTTGCCAACAAGGCAAGCCCTGTGGTTCTAAACCGGGCCACCGGCGTGGTTCTGGCTGTGCTGGGCGTAGTCATGATCGGCGTGAATTACCTGTAATTCAACAGCAAACGCCCGGAGCCTTGCGGCTCCGGGCGTTCCTTTCCTTCAGCTCACTGGACCAGGGCGTTGTACACCTGTTCCACTTCGGCGGGGTCCTCCCCCATCAGCTGCACGGGGCTGCTGTAGTCCAGGTTCATCAAGCCCAGGATGCTCTTGGCATCCGCAATCGAGCCCTTCAGGTCCTGGATGTTCACCTCGCGCTCGCAGCGCGCGGCGGCGTCCACGATGCTTTTCACCTGCTTGAAGCAGGAAACCTTGATTTCCTTGACCATTTGGCTTTCACTCCCTCTTTATCTGCTTATAAGGCCCGGCCGCCCGCTTTCCCCCGGTGGCCGGTTGCCCGTATTATAGCACAGAATAATCCATTTGTCCCATTGTTTCCCCGCAATTCTCCCAGCTATACAAAACCGCCCTTTCTGAGGTTTAGTTTTTGTCGATTTTTACAATTTTAATCGTTTTGCACAATTTTTCAGCAACAAAAATCCATTTTATTCCTTATGAATTATTTGCCAATTCCATGCCTTTCAATCCCTTCCGGTCCACATTTTTATTGCATTGCGGCGCAAGTTCTGCTATATATAAAAGAGAATGCCATAAAATATGGTATGGAAATCTTCTTTTAAAATGAAAGGTTGATGATTTTTGGATACCCCTGGCCCTAGTATTTATCTGGCGCTTGTTCTGCTCATTGCCTGCTCGGCGTTTTTTTCCGCCAGCGAAACCGCGATCTCCTCGTTCAATAAAATCCGCATGCGCAACAAGGCCGAGGATGGCGACAAGCGGGCCAAAACCGCGCTGAAGGTCGCCGAGGACTACGACAAAACCCTCTCCACCATCCTGATCGGCAACAACATCGTGAACATGGCCAGCGCCTCGCTGGCCACCGTCATGGCCACCGCGCTTTGGGGCCCCGCCAGCGGCCCGGCCATTGCCACCTTCGGCATGACCGTGCTGGTGCTGATCTTCGGCGAGATCCTGCCCAAGAGCTTTGCCAAGGAGCACGCCGAGGGCTTTTCCATGCAGGTGGCGGGCGTGCTGGCATTTCTGCGCGCCGCATTCAGCCCCGTCGTGTGGTTTTTCGTAAAGCTCAAGCAGCTGCTCACCGGCCGCCGCAGCACCGGCCTGGTGCAGCCCAGCGTCACTGAGGACGAGCTCAAGACCATCATCGACACGGTGGAGGAGGAGGGCGTGCTGGACAGCCAGGAGACCGAGATCATCCAGTCCGCCATTGAATTCGACGATATCACCGTGCAGGAGATTCTGATCCCCCGGGTGGATATGGTTGCGGTGGATGTGAAGGCCCCGGTAGACGAGATCATCGCCACCGCTGTGGAAAACGCCTACACCCGCCTGCCGGTGTACGAGGGCGACATCGACCATATCATTGGTATGCTGCACACCCGCGATCTGTTCGAATGCCTGGCAAAGGGCCAGGCCATCCAGGTCCGTGCCCTCTGCCGCGAAATCCCCTTCGTATACCGCACCAAGCACATCAACGATCTGCTGGCCGAATTCCGGCGCCGCAAGCAGCACATGGCCATCGTGACCGACGACTATGGCGGCACCCTGGGCCTTGTGACCATGGAGGACGTGCTGGAAGAGCTGGTGGGCGAGATCTTCGACGAGACCGACGAGGTGGAGGAGCTGCCGGTGCGGCAGCTGGAAGAGCATCTGTTCCGGGTGGCGGGCGAGGTGAACATCGACGATCTGTTCGACGAACTGGAGATCCGGGTAAAGGGCTTCGACAGCGATTTTTCCAGCGCCGCCGGCTGGGCGTTGGAATGCCTAGAACACATTCCCGAGCCGGGCGAGAGCTTCGATTTCAAAAACCTGCACGTCACGGTGGAACAGGTGGAAGACAAGCGCATTTTAAGCCTCTTGGTGCGGGTGCTGCCCGAGCCGGAGGAAGAATAAGGAGAAACGCCATGAGCGAGACCCGCCTGCCCCAGGGCTACCGGCCCGTGCTTGGGCTGTACGACACCCAGAAGGCCATCGGCCTGATCAAACAGATCTTTGAGGTAAAGCTGTGCGCGGCGCTGCACCTGAAGCGGGTCACCGCCCCCCTGTTCGTGGACCCCGCCATGGGCCTGAACGACGATCTCAGCGGCGTGGAGCGCCCGGTCAGCTTCGAGGTTCCGGCCACCGGCGGCACCGCCCAGGTGGTGCACAGCCTCGCCAAATGGAAGCGGCTGGCCCTGCATCAATACGGCTTCCGCCCGGGCAACGGCCTCGTGACCGACATGAACGCCATCCGCCGGGACGAAGAACTGGACAATCTGCACTCCATCTACGTGGACCAGTGGGACTGGGAGAAGGTCATCACCCCCGCCCAGCGCACCGAGGCGTTCCTGCACGGTGTGGTGCAGAACATTGTATATGCCATCAGCGCCACCCTCGACGAGCTGAAATGGCAGTTTCCGGACCTTTCCACCACCCTGCGGCGCGAGGTCACCTTCGTGACCAGCCAGCAGCTGGAGGACCGCTGGCCCGCCCTCTCGCCCAAGCAGCGCGAGAACGCCATCGCCCGCGAGGCTGGCACCGTGTTTATCGGCGGCATCGGCGCTCCCCTGCGCGCCGGCGCCCCCCACGACGGCCGCGCGCCGGACTACGACGACTGGTCGCTCAACGGCGATCTTTTGTTCTGGCACGCGCCGCTGGAATGCGCCATGGAGCTCAGCAGCATGGGCATCCGGGTGGACCCCGCCGCGCTGGACCGGCAGCTCACCCTCTCCGGCCACGACGAGCGGCGGGTCCTGCCCTTTCACAAAATGCTGCTGGCGGGCGAATTGCCCCTCACCATCGGCGGCGGCATCGGCCAAAGCCGCCTGTGCATGCTGCTGCTCTCCAAAATCCATGTGGGCGAGGTACAGGTAAGCCTGTGGGACGAGGCCACCCGCCTGGCCTGCGCGGCCGCCGGGGTGCCCCTGCTGTAAAAAACGCGTTGCTTTTTCTGACTGCCCAAGCAGCCCAGAAGGTTCCCCACAGTTCGAGTGGAGATTCCTTTCGGTTGCCATCATTGAGCTGTATCGTCACCGGAAAAGCGTTGAGGAAGCGATCTTCATTACATTCTTTTCTTTCATCTGAAAAGGCCTTCTGATTTTGTCGTTGCAGTTGGCTAACCGCAACGACAAAATCAGAAGGCCTTTTTCTCTATTAAATTTCTTAACAGCCCGCGTGTGGGCCGAACGGACAATACTTTTTCGGCCGTCTGGTCACCGGCGACGTTTTCAATTCAGGAGTATCTCAGGTTTATACCGCGCAGGGCTTTCCTTGGTATGGCACAAAGAGGTCGGGTAGAGACTTCGTTTATTGTGCCAGAGTCTCTTAATGTTTTCATATCTCTTTTGCACTGTAAATTAACAGGCTTAAAAGTATCCATCTTTCAATTTTAATAAGCTGGGAGCCACTTGTTGATAATAAGTATTTTTCATGATGGAAAAAGCATTCTTCCACCGATACCCCCCCCCCCCACCTATCAATTCATCCAATATCTCCGCTGCGTGTAGGCTGGCATACGGGTTCAGAACCTCTTTACCAGTAATATCATACCCTGGGATTCCCGGCAACCCTAATGTTTCATTTACTCCAAACCCGCGGGCATCCTCTTCGATCAACACGCTGGGAATTCTATGACTTAAGCAATAAATATGCGAATGTACACGAAATCCAATATGCAAATCTGCCACGTCATAGTTTTTGAATCCTTCCCACGTTCCTCTAATATCCAAGTATTCAATTCCTTTTTCTTCAAGAAAACATTTGATGTAATTATTACAAATAGTTGAATACTTTGTTTCGATACCATTGTTAAAGGTAAAGCATAGTTTAGCCAAGGGGAATTTCCGTTTCACCATTTTTATTAATTCAATAGCCTGAGTTGCTCGAATTATCTGTTCTTCCGGAACCTTTGTAATACCTGGATCTGAAATAAAGATTATTTGCGGGTCAGATTTAACATGCGGGGCGAAATCTGTGTGATCCAAAAATTCAAAGTTATACCATGCGGGACATCCTGTCATTAATACTTTACAAAGTCCGTTATTTTTTAGCACACGCTGTGTAACTGCATCGCGGCACCCCAAGAAGCCCCTATCTTTATTACTTATAGTATTTAAAAATTCAAATACTTCCGGTGTAAATTGATATGAGTAAACTGACTGATCAGATGCACTTTTTCCATACCAACCAGATCCAAATATACAAATTGGACAATTCGCATTAATCAAATAATCTCTTAATGGAAAAGCTGATCTCTCCAACAGCTTATTATCATATAAAGGCCCTCCACCTAAAACAATCAAATCTGGCCTGTTGAAATTGCCTTCATAAGACAGTCCGTTTTTATAAGAAATCTTAATATTATCCTTTGCAAAAAGGTATTTCACCATATCTTGCAGGCACTTTGTGACGAGATAATCACCTGCATTTGAAATCGCTTTTGTAATCACTAATACTGTTTTCATTCATAAGCCCCTTATTTATTCACTAGGTACTGCTGGGTTGGCAAACTACAATTTTTCATCATCATTCCTTACCAAAGCATTATCCTATTTAAAAAACGATGGAATGGCGTGCCAGATAAGAAAATAATTTACTATAAATAAGCCGCTGCAATTTTTAAATCCAAAGGAACGTTGATATCTAGCCCTTCAATCTCATCAATTACAAATCCTGTAGCGCATGTCCCCAGCACAGACTTTGTATCTCGTAATGCTTGCGCGCATGTTGCATATAACATACTATTTTCGATATAAAGAGGCTGGCGTTCTTGCCGTCGCCGGGGCGCTTCCGGATATAAACGCTGAAACCTGTCCGTTATTTTGACCCAGTGATCACTTCTTGTTTCATGGAGCGTAAGAAGTGCATCATGTTCTTTGTCTTTTTGAAAGGCTTCAATAAACATACGGACTGTTTCGGGTTTTCTCAATGGACTGGTTGGCTGCATCGTAATAACAATATCATATGTTTTTCCTTTGCTGTGTTCCATTTGATCAAGCGCATGGAGCAATGCGCTTTCGGTGCTGGCTTTATCTCCGCTTATTTCTTTAGGGCGACGTATCGTTATAATCTCTGGATATTTATTAGCCACTCTTTCAATTTCACCGTCGTCTGTACTCACAACAATATCAGCATTTTCAATTCCTGCTTTCAGCGCACATTCCAAAGTGTATTCCAACAAAGGTTTGCCTTTAAGTGGATAGATATTTTTGTGTGGAATTCCCTTTGATCCACCTCTTGCAGGCACTACAATTAAAATGTTCATTATGTATTTCTTCCTTCTTCCAAATATTGATAAATGTCCTGCAATGTAATCGTATCAACAAGATGGTAATCTTTGTCCAGAACAGGAAGAAGTGTAAGTGTTTTTTTCTTGAAAATTGTATAAGCTTTTTCCATATCCCGTTCATACAAATATGAAAATTCAGAGTTTGCGATTGTTTCTACGTGCGCATAAGGGTCGGTACCGGTTAGTAAGGCCGTAGCAATATCTCCTTGGCTTAGCACCCCTATGATCTTTTCTTTTTCATTCTTCAGTAAAACACAGCGCTGTTTGTTTCTTTTTATAAAGCTCATTGCTGTAAGAAGGGTTTCTTTGGGGGAAATACAGATGTAATCCATCTTTAGCCTCCTCAATAAGTAAGGTTCTTTACTACTAAATGGTTATCCAGAGGTGTATTTATCAAAAGTTTTAAAATGCGCTCCGCCGAGTGTCCATCTCCGTAAGGATTAACACAACTCTCCCGCAGTTGCTGTTGAAATTCTGGCGATAGCGCCTTGTGGATGGCTTCTATAATTGCTTCATATTCAAATTCGGGCACATCAATTACGTTTATTCCGCGGAATCGCATATTCTGCCGTCTACCAATGTTTACGGCTGCTTTTTTAAACGTGGGCGCTTCCAGTAAGCCACTGCTGGAATTCCCCACCATACATAAACAATTTTTCATAAGCCCTAGATAGTCTTGTCTTTTAAGATTCGCAAATGTGTAATATCGTCCCTTTTTATAATTTTGTAATGCATATTTAATTCCCGCAGAGCCCGCATCGTTATTCGGCATGATTACAATTTTAGGCTGCTCAAAGCTATTCATTGCCTTTATTAAAATCTCTGCTTGCTCTTCCGCATAAATGCACTCTTCTGTTACCGGATGCATAATTGTCAGGAAAAAGCCCTGTGAAAGATCAAGGCAAAATTTTTCTTCCAATTCCGCTAGTGAAGTATATTGTGCGTTGACCAGTTCATCCAACTGTGGTGCACCAACATTATGCACCCGAAAAGGTTCTTCCCCAAGCCTAATCAGTCGCTCAGCAGCATCTTGGTTGGCGGCCAAATGCAGATGTGCATACTTTCCGATTGCGTGACGAGTCATTCCATCAATATTTCCTGAAAGCTCACCTGCTTGGATATGGGCTACCGGCGTATAAGTATGTGCTCCGACCATTGCCCCTATCAACTGCTCCCCCCGGTCCCCAGCCAAAATAATCCAATCAGGCTTTTCTTTTTCGACGATATCTGGTAACGATATCAAAAATATCCCAAGGCTTTTTACCATAGTGTAATGATTATAACCATCTAGGCACATATTTACTTTATAATCAATATGATACCCCTCATTTTCAATTTGTTGATAAGAGTTCCCATAGGCAGCTACAAGGTGCATATTGGTTACAACCAAACAATATTCTATATCTTCTCTCGCATCGATTAAGTTTAAAATAGGGCGAATGTATCCCCATTCTCCCCTTGAACCTGTTATAAACATTAATTTTTTTTTGTTTAACATTCTTTCGTACTCCATCTTAGGCAAAGTCGTCCTCTTTAATTAAAACATTTTTTTCAATATCATTTTGTGCCACTTTACCAATCACTTTATCCATCTTCCAAGACGGAATTCCGGTGCCTGGGCGTTTAGACCACAACATTTTTTCTGTAATTACCGTTCCTTTAGTGATTTTTTGGGTGCTTACGATACTTCTGAACGCCCAACTGCGGATTTTTTCTTCTTTTTCCCTCACTCGTTTTTCGTTTCCTAGCGCTAGAAATACTTTTCGGCTTCCTTCCACCAATTGATGTAACTCTTGAAAATCAATCGACACCTTTTGATCCGGGCCTGGGGTCATTTTATTCAAAATCACATGTTTTTCCAGAATTGAAGCGCCTAACGCCACTGCCGCATAGCAAGTATACAGATCCGGTGTATGATCAGAGTGTCCAATTACAACACCTGGGTACCTTTTTTGCATCTCTTTGATGACCCCAAGATTCACATCTTCATAAATTGGAGGGTATTCTGATAGGCAATTGGTAAATGCCAACGGAATGCCATATGGTTTAAGTGCCTCATAAGTTCGGTCAAGCTCTTCTAATGTACACATCCCGCTGGAAATAATCATTGGTTTTCCAAATTCTGCGATTTTTTTCAGGGTAGGGATATCAGTCATTTCGCCGCTTCCAATCTTAAATGCATAGGCAAGATTGTTTTCCATAAGTTCGCAGGCCGCTTTATAACTGAAAGGTGTGCACAAGTAGGTAATACCAATGCTGTCGCAATACTTTTTCAGGTTACAATGGTCTTCTAAACTCAAAGCATGCAATTGTAAAAATTCATATAGCGGAATATCGAAATTTTCTGACATAGGCACGTCTCTTAACATCTCTTCGTCTGGAATGTGATGCTGAAATTTAATGCAGTCGGCCCCAGCTAATTTTGCCTGTAATGCCATTTCCTTTGCCGTAACTAAATCGCCCATGTGATTATCACAGCCTTCTGCGATAACATACGGGCGGCTATTCTCTCCAATTTCGCGTCCATTAATCCTGATGGTTGCCATAGCATTTTCCTTCTTCCATTTTTTTCTTCAATAATGCTGCAAATTCCTGCATGTCTTTTGGCGCCTGCAGTTCTTTATATCGAATAATAAATTTTTTGGCTGCGCGTCTAGCATGAGCATCAATTTTATATAAATCGATACAGTTTACCAACGAAATCGCTGGGATACGCCAAAACAAATTTGCAGTGAGTAAAGTAGTGCTGGAAAACCCCACCACTGCGATTGGCTTACAATCTGCTGCTGCTAATAAATACTCTTGGGCAATATTCGCTGTGGTATCTATTTCGTATCCTAACTTTTCATATCGCGAAAAATTTTTTTCTGCCGGATGCGGTTTTAAAACCGCGCGAAGCCCCAAATCTTTTACCATTTTGCACGCTTTTTGCAATACTGCTGTATCTGCATCTAAGCACTCTTGTCTTTCAAAAGTTGGCTGGGTGTTGAACAAAATCACGTTTTTATAATGATCAGCTGCTATTTTTATTTCTCTCTTCCGTGCACTTTTTTCAAAGGCTTTTCTGAAATATTGGCTGGTTTCCCTGTTGGGCCGCAGTCCTCCATCGGATAAAAGTGAAAGCAATTGGAATTCACATAACCGCCCCTGCCTCTTTAACCACCATGCAAATGCCCCTTTATAAAGACTATTGGCGGTCCCATGCAAAAAAGCTGCCAATTTACATAGAATATTTCCTTTCTCTTCCCTCATACTAAATAAGCCTTGCCCGAAAGCGTTATCCACATAAGAAGCAAGCCCTTCTGTTGTAATTACAACCACAATTGGCCGCTCGGGATATTTCGCCCTGAGCCATTTCAACACCCTAAGGTCCATATGCTCTTTCATCATAAACATTACATAAAAAGGTTCTGCCGTCTTCCCCTTTTCTTTTTTCCATTCCTGCCAAGAGTTATGGCATCTTATCGGATGCTGATTATATTCGCCAACAAACTCTACTTCGTTCCTTGAAAGCGCCGAAATCTCATTTTTGTCCTGCATTCTTCCTTCATAAGAAACAACAATTCCGCACATTCTTTCGCCGTGTTCTTGCCGCGATAAAATGAAGGCATTAATTCCTTGTACCTGAAATGATCCGTTTGCAAATGCAATGAAATTTGGCCGCTTCAGTTTCTGAAAGCCTTGATCAAACGGCGAAAAAAAATCACTCTGTAACAATTCCCCTTTCATATTCTCGCTCCTTATATCGTTACTTGGTAAATTTTCATCCATCGCCCTACCTGCAGCAAATTTGCCATTAGCCATGCTTCATTCGTTGCCTTGGCATCTTTTCCTTTTTGTTCTTCACACCATTGCAAGACTGCTTCAGTGTTGATATAGTCTTTTAAAATATTGCAGGCATCCAAAAGCAGTTGTGTTACTTTTTCCGGTTCCTGATAAAACCATTGAAATTCTGGAGTCATAAAGCCCATTTTCCCATAACGATATGTTATTTTCTCTGGCATATCTTCTTTTAACGCATCGCGCATTACACGTTTTGTCACGCCATTCCACAATTTATAATTCAAAGGCATATGATACAACTGCTCAACCAAATTTTTATCCAGAAAAGGTGCCCGGGTTTCAATCGAAAAGGCCATGCTGCTTCGGTCCAACCCATGCAAAATGTTCGACATTTCTGAAAACATATAGGCTTTCGTTATTTTTTTCGATGAGATTCCTGCATATAAATTGCGGGCACGGTAAGTTTCTTTGTGATCAAGCACCCTGCGCGCATAAAATCGGTTTGCGGCGTACCCTTTACGGTGCACCCGCAAGTAGTCCATCATTTTTATTGGAAGGAAAAAGCGACATACTGCCACCTGCAAAATATGCTTGAGCGTTACATGATCCAGCGGTTCCCTCACATTTTTATAAGCCTTTAACTGTTTGACCAAACACCCCCATTGACCGGTACCGAACAGGTATAAGAAAAGCGGTTCAAAAAAATTCGTGTAGCCCGCTAGCTGTTCATCAGCTCCTTCACCTACCAACATCACTGGCAAATCCAACTCGTGCGCTGTTTGGTATACTGTTCTGCCGGCGCTTGCTACTCCTGGTTCATCCTCAATCCAAATGGCTTCGTCCAGTTCTTTTAGGTTCAATTCTTTTGCGGGCCAAACTTTATGACCAATCGTTTTCGTCGCCCGAAGCACTTCGTCAATATATTCTTGTTCGTCAAACGCTTTTTCTTTAAAGCAGGAAGAAATTGTGTGCAACGAATCACTTGTGCCTTTTATCTTATCTACCGTACAAGTAATGGCGCTGCTATCAAGACCTCCGGAGAGTGTGCACCCTACAGGAACATCGCTTCGCAACCGCACTTTTACTGCCGCTTGAAATGTTTTTCTGAAGCACATAACCGCATCTTCGTATGAGTATTTTAGCTTCCCCTTCGTTTCATCCACGTCATACCATTTTTTAACTACATACGTATTAGCCTTTAAATCGTAGAGTATATTGTGCCCGCCCCGCAACTGAAACACTTGGTCAAAAAACGTCTGTTCGCTATAATCCCGTTCCCCTGTTGTTAAAAAGGCTAAAAGCACTCCTAAATTAGCTTTTACCGGTTTGACCATATGGAGCCACAGCTCCTTTATCTCACTTCCAAAGTAAAATGCATCTGGCCCATCCCAATAATAGAACGGCTTTACGCCAAATCTATCCCTACTGCAAAATACTGTGTTTTCCATGGAATCATAAATTGCAAAAGCCCACATTCCATTAAAACGTTCAACACATTGTTCACCCCACTCTGCATACGCTGCCAAAATCACCTCAGTATCCGTTTGTGTAACAAAACAATGCCCTTTATTTTCCAATTCTTTGCGTAATTCCAAATAGTTATAGACCTCACCATTATAGGTAATAAGATAGCGAGAATCATCGTACTGCATCGGCTGATTTCCGTCCGGACTCAAATCCAAAATTGCAAGTCGTCGATGGCCCAGTGCAATTTTCCCATTGCAAAAAATGCCCTCTCCATCAGGGCCCCGATGTCGGACTAGGTTCAGCATCTGCTGCACATTTTTACTGCTTGCCGGCACAGCTTTCCCTATCATTCCTGCAATTCCACACATTATATTCTCTCTTTCTTTTCCCTTTAAAAAATTGTTTTGCTTTTATATAAATAGCGAAGTTGCCACACCCCGATTAACGCGCCAATCCCCCAACGGATTCCCCAAAAAGATGACGGAATTAAATAGAATAACGTCACCGCCATTAATACTGCCAAAATATAGGGGATAAAAAAGCATAGTTGAATCCGAAATTTATGATCTGTTTTTACACAATGCTTTGCAACATACCAATGTAAAAGCGCATTTATTATATATGCGGCTAAGGTAGCAAGGGCGGCCCCCTCTGCCCCTAACTCTGGAATCAATAGTCCATTCAACCCTACATTGACTAAAGAAGAGAGAATGGTCAATACCGAAATATAGCGCATTTGTTTTTGATAGTATTCATAATTTACAGCTATACTATAAATAAACTGTGCATAAAATCCAGCTGCAAAAATAGGAATTAGCATCGCTCCACTCACAAATTCTTCACCGGCATAAACTACAAATATTTCTTTGGAAAGCAGAATAAACCCAATTGTTAAAACTGTGAATAACCGAGTATATTTTTTCAACCGTCTGAAAAGCTCTTCATAATCCCCATGTTCTTCCATGCGATAGTAATAAGGACACCAGGCAGTATTTAAAGCCATCCATATACTCCCTATAATATTGGAAAAGTTGAAAGATAAGCTATAAATCCCTACCGCCGAATTTGTAGCCATACGCTGCAACATCAACCGGTCGCTTTGCCCAAAAATATTACTGCATAACCCGCTGGCCACCATAGGTAAGCAAAGAGAAAAGCAATATTTCCAATATTTTTTATTGTATCCGGTTTTTCCATGTTTCAGCAAAACCAAAACTGAAATGCATCCTATCGCCACATAGGGCACCCCTGTTCCCAATATCTTTCCGTAATATCGCTGTTCCTGTGGTAATAAGGCGGTGATTGCAATGGACAGTGCAGCAACAGATACCGAAGCTCCTACTGAAACAATAAAATTCTTTTCCGGTTTTAGCTCATAGGTGAACTTGCTATTCCAAAAATTTACAGAAAACATTCCAAAAGAATGCAATATCATAAGAGGGGGCATCCATCTTGGCATCTGCAGTAAGGAAGAAATTGCTTTATTCCCCACAACGGCTGCCATCAAAAGAATACCCGTCCACAAAGCACTTAACACGAAAATACTGCTTTGATATTTTTTTTGCTCTTCTCTGGAGAAATCAATGTTCGCATTTGCAATTGATACATTGACCTGCAATCCTGAAATAACGGTAAAAATCGTCGCCCAAGTCGTATAAATTGATATCAGCCCATAGCCTTCTGTTCCCAGTAAGCGTGAAAGAATAGGCATTGTTATCATGGATACCATATTGATACAAAGGGTACATAATACATTAATTGAAATTACTTGGCTCGAACTTTTTTCTTTTGCCATCAAAGCCTCTTCCTGGAATGTAATCTCGACAACTCAATGCCCTACGTTTGATTCCCACAAAAATTTTACTGCGTTTGTTCAGTATTCTAATTTATACATCAATTGTTTTTATATCCCGTAACATTGCGGCCTTTCGCGTTGTTTTCTAATATCAATTATGTGATAGAACTTGTAGGATTTTCACCATGCTCTCCGCGATTTGGCTGCACTCTTCATTTTCGAGATAAGGATGAATTGGTAAGCTAAGAACCGTTCGGCAAAGTCGTTCTGTAACAGGGCAGTCCGCTTTTGCACTGCCAGTACCCGCAAAAGCAAGTTGTGCATGCATAGGTTTCGGATAATATACTATTGTAGGAATCCCCTGCTCTTTGAGTTTTGCTTGCAAGGCGTCCCGATCAATAGTTTCCGGCAGCTGCAGGGTATATTGCGCCCAACTACTTACAAAGCCATTTGGCCGGGCCGGTAAAATTAAATCACTGTTTACTAATAACCTATCATACCAACGCGAAACTTGGCCTGCCGCCTCAAACTCATATTCTCTAAATGCCTTTAGTTTTACATCTAAAATGGCAGCCTGTAGGGTGTCTAGCCTACTGTTCATCCCAACACGTACATTATCGTACTTCATATCACCTTTCCCATGAACCGCATAGCTCCGAATCAAGGCGGCCCACTCATCGTTGTCGGTAAAAACAGCTCCGCCATCACCATAACATCCCAAAGGTTTTGCGGGGAAAAAGCTGGTTGTGGAAATATCTCCGAAGCTGCAGGCACGCTTCCCCTGAATGCTTCCGCCAAAGCCTTGGGCTCCATCTTCTAACAGCAATAAATGATGCCGTTCACAAATTTCTCGAATACGCAGGTAATTCGCCGGAAGGCCAAATAAATCCACAGTAATAACTACTTTAGGGCAATACTTTCCTTCTTGTTCCGTTTGGCAGATCACTCGCTCAAGCTTGTCTGGGTCCATGTTATAAGTACTTGCGTCTACATCCACAAAAATGGGCGTTGCTCCTGCATAAGCAATGGTTTCGCCGCTTGCAAAAAAGGTGAAATCCGGCACGAAGACCACATCCCCCGGCCCCACCTGCCAAGTCATTAATGCAAGTGTTAAGGCATCTGTGCCGTTCGCACAAGTGATGCAGTTTTTTACACCCACATAATCAGCCAACCTTCGTTCAAGCTCCTGTATCCGCGGGCCAGAAATAAAGCATCCCTCGGCCAGCACATTAGCGATTGCATTGTCAATCTGCAGTTTCAGCACTTCATATTGCTTTTTTATACCTCGAAACTCCATTTTTATCCAATTCCTTTGCGTCCTAACTTTTTATAAGTGCCTATTTTTTGCTGGTTCTGTATGGATTAGCTCGCTTTTTCCAAATCTATTAAAAATCAGATGTCGATACCTTGCTATTTTATTCTTTTATAAATCGTCGTACTTTTTTAATTGGCTGATATATAGCTCGAAGAAATGGGAAAAGCTTTTCCGTTTTATACTCATCGTGCTGCTTTCCAGGTGCTTCTACAAAAGCTTTCAATTCTTCTTCACTAATTTCTACCTTCTCACAGATCAATTTCTTTACTTTATCGATATATTCTTCTTCATATAGCGGAAGCGAATATTCTTCCAGCGCTTGTTCTCGGGTCATTTGTCCCGACACGACCATGCTGGAAAGGTGCGAAGTGCGCTTATCCACGTTGAACTTTTTGGGAAACCAGTAGAGTTGGATAAAGGCTGTTAAGTAATTTTCCAAGTGCTTGCGGCCATAATACTCAAAGCCGCAAAACTCCTTAAGTTCTCGGAACGCGTTGGCTCGGTTATAATCCACATAATCCAAAGGCGAAACGGTTTTCATTCCCAGTAAATAGTTGTCGGCTAGTTTTTGGACAGATGAAATAAATCTCAGCTTATCAACTGGCTTTTCATCAAATTTTTTTTGAATATCCCGGAGATTCGTTAGATCATAAGCCGACCATGTATTTCCCTTCTGTAAAATACTTTCCAATGCAAAATTTTGTCCAGACAAAAAATATTTGATTTGATTTTCTTTGCAAAATTATATAAATAAGCAAAAAGAATATTGTCTTGCGGTACTGCTAAATTGGGAACGCCCGCTTTCATATAGGCTTTCGTCAAGGCATTGTATTGTTCAGCATCGGGTTTAATTACAATTAGTTGAATATTAGCTTTTTCGCAAAGTTTTTTAATATTACATTTAGAAATTTCAGTATCATATCCATCATCAATATGTACTGCAGCAATGCGTAATCCCCATTTGTATGCACCCAAATAGGCCAAATATGAGCTATCCAACCCCCCGGAAAGCCCCATTAAACAATCATATTTTCTCCCCTGTGCGGCCGCCTTGATCTTTGCTATCAAACTTTCCAGTTTTCTTTTTCCTTCTTCATTGGGGTAATACCAAGTATTCTTTTTTTGTAATGCAGTAGTGCAATAGTTACAATAGCCATTTTTGTCAAACATAATATATGGATCTGAACGGTCATCCATGATGCATCTTTTACAGCGATGTATCTCTTTCATTATTCTTTCTCCCTTTGTTTTTCCCTTATAGTCTTGCCCATTGGCTCGAATGCTTTCCCACAATCTCTGCAGATAAGATGCTTATCCAAAACTTGCCCACATTTACATACCCATCCAATCTGATGGGCTGGAACGCCAGCTACCAATGCATAAGGAAGCACATCTTTTGTGACTACCGCCCCTGCGGCGATCGTAGCATATTCCCCAATCGTGTGCCCGCAAACAATCGTGCAATTAGCGCCTAGTGTGGCATCATGCTTGACCAAAGTCTTCTTATACTTCGCAGCGCTTTTCGGGTAGCGCGCACGTGGCGTCAGGTCATTTGTAAATACCATAGATGGACCACAAAACACATTGTCTTCCAATTCTACGCCCTCATACACTGATACATTGTTTTGTATCTTCACTCCATTTCCCACCGTAACGTTGGTTCCTATGTTTACATTTTGCCCCAGTACGCAACTCTTTCCGACTTTTGCCCCGTTTTGTATATGGCAAAAATACCATATTTTTGTTTTCTCTCCTATTTGGACGTCTTCATCAATATAGCTGCTCTCATGCACAAATGCTTTTTCCATCAAAACTCTCCCCGCATGTCTATACTTGCAAAGTCTTTCAAAGGCAGCTTCACCGGCTGGCCTGTTTTTACACTTTTATAAACAGCCAGGACCATTTCCAGCGCATTCCGCCCGGCCACCGCATCCACATACGGCTTGCGGCCGGTATTAATGGCCTCAATCATATCGGCATAAAGGCTGGTGTGCCCGTTGCCATACACATTGCTGGTCTGTTCCTCCAGCCCCTTATTGGCTTTGTCCGCCTCTGTTTCGTCCGCAAACTCCCACACATCCAGGTTGTTGGTGGAAGTCCCTCCCACTTTAACCGTGCCCGTTTCGCCAAACAGATACAGCGTTTCTTCCAGGTTTTTCGGGTAAACATTGGTGGTGCCCTCAATGGTGCCAATGGCGCCGTTTCTAAACTTCACCACCGCCATGCCAACATCTTCCGCCTCCAAATAACCGTGGAACTGTTGGCGCGTCACGCCGTATACTTCCTCCACCTCGTCCCCCATCATCCAGCGCAGCAGGTCGATTCCGTGAATGCACTGGTTCATCAGGCAGCCGCCGTCCTGCGCCCAGGTGCCGCGCCAGGGCGCCTGCTCATAATAAGCGCGGTTTCGGTTCCACCGCACATGCACGCTGCCGTGGCTCAGGCGGCCAAACCGCCCGGCCTCCAACGCCTGCCGGGTTTTTTGCACCGCAACATTAAAGCGGTTTTGGTGGCAGGCGCAAACCTCCACGCCCTTTTCCTTGCTGCGCCGCACAATTTCATCTGCATCCGCCATACTCATGGCCATGGGTTTTTCAATGATCACATGGATGCCGGCGTCAATACATTCCAGTGCAATCTGCGCGTGCAGGCCGCTTTCTGTTGCAATCGCTATCAGCTCAAGCTCCGCGTGTTCAGCAAGCATCACTTTATAGTCCGTATAGCGTGCAATACTTGTGTCTTTTTCCAGCCCATACTTTGCAAGTAACGCTTCAATCTTCTCCGGCACAATGTCACAGGCCGCCACCAACTCCAACTGGTTATTCATAACCGCTTTTATATGGTTGGCTGCTATGCGGCCACAACCGATCAGGGCATATTTCATTGTTATAACACCTCGATGTTATTCCGCGGTTCAATATTGCTCATCGCATTTTTGGTATCGAAAATGGCCTGTGCATTCGCCTGAACCATCCCATAATCCACATTGGTATGCGCGCAGGTCACCACCACCAGGTCGTATTGGCGCACCACCTCTGCGGTGAGGGCCGGAATGCTCTTGCCGCTTTCGCCGTACATGTTTTTGAATTCCGGCACCCAGGGATCGTAATAATCCACCTCGGCCCCTACTTTTTTAAGCTCTTTGATCACCCGGATCGCCGGGCTTTCTCGATAATCATCAATATCCTGTTTATAAGAAACGCCAAGCGCCAAAATCTTAGCGCCGTTGATTGCCTTTTTATGCTGGTTCAAAATGTGCATGGCACGCTGCATGCAATATTCCGGCTGGCTGTCGTTGATCACCATGCTGTTTTCGATCAAAGTGGTGTGAAAACCATACTCCCGCGCCTTCCAGGTAAGGTAATACGGGTCCAAGGGAATGCAGTGCCCACCCAAGCCAGGGCCCGGGTAAAAAGCCTGAAAGCCATAGGGCTTGGTCTTGGCGGCATCCACCACTTCCCAAATGGAGATCCCCATTTTGTTGCACAGCCGGGCCAGCTCGTTCACCAAACCAATATTGATGTTGCGGTATGTATTTTCCAGGATCTTCTCCATCTCCGCCACCGCCGGGCTGGAAACCTCTTTCACGTCCCCCTCCAACACCGCGCGATACATCGCGGCAATCACTTCTGTGGCGTCTTTGCCGATCGCGCCCACCACCTTCGGGGTATTCTTGGTTTTATAAATCAAATTGCCTGGGTCGACCCGTTCCGGGCTGAAGCCCAAATAAAAATCTTCGCCGCATTTCAAGCCGCTGCCGTTTTCCAAAAGGGGCTTGAGCAGCTCTTCCGTTGTGCCCGGATATGTCGTGGATTCCAGCACCACCATGCTGCCCTTTTTAAGATATTTAGCCACCTGCATGGCAGAATCGCGCACAAAGCGAATGTCCGGCTCCTGATGCTCATCCAAAGGGGTAGGCACACAGATCGCCACAAAATCAGCCTGCGCAATCTGTGCGAAATCAGTGGTGGCGCTGAGCATTTTTTCCTCCACCAGTTCTTTCAAGTCGCTGTCCACCACGTCTCCGATATAGTTGTGCCCAGCGTTGACCATTTCTACCTTCTCTGCCTGCACATCAAAGCCGATGGTTTTAAACCCGGCTTTCGCTTTTTCCACCGCCAACGGCAGCCCCACGTAGCCAAGACCCACCACGCCCACAATAATGGATTTTTCTGCAATCCTTTGCATTAACAATTCTTTCATACTCATTTTCCTCGCCTTGTTTATTTTGAATTTTCATTTATAAAATCCATAAATGTTGTTACATAATCAGGCACGTTTGTTTTATACTCCCGATTTATATACTTCCTACTTTGGGTTTCTCTAAGCGCCAAAATCAGACCTTCCTCACTTCGAACCGGATAAAAAAATACTCGTTCTTCCATTTGTGGCGGGAGATTTAAACTGGTCAGATTTTCTTGAGGATTTCCTGTCAAAATTGCACCACCGCCGGAATATAAACTTTCAAACGTGGTCCTCCCCGCCCCGGTAACAGCATCTCCACGAATGACATAATCAGTTACCCTGTATATGGTTTCCACATCTTGAATTTCTCCCAAAAAACGAATGGTTGGATTCCCTTCGGCAAGTGCTTTTGCTTGCTCTTCATATCCATCATGGTTTGTATCGCGACCAACAATCAACAATACACTATTTTCAAGTTTTGCCTTTTGGTAGGCTTTAATTACAAAGTCGACTCCTTTACATGGAAAAATGTTACCTATGATTGCATAAATTGTGTCAGCTTTTCTCAATCCAAAACGCTGCATTGCCGCATCATAGTTTACCTGCGATACTGCTGTTTGGTCGTAAGGATTAACAAGTGTAATCCCTGGGACGAAATTATTTGGGCATCGTGCTCGGTCTTCTTCAGAAATATAAATAATACCGTGCGCTTGTTCCATGCACTTGCCAAGACGTCTATTCCAAAAACTCTGTTTTTCCCGAACAGATTCTCTTACATGTAAAAACATCGGCCATCTTTTGTTTAAAATGGGAAACAGGGTAATACTGTTTAAATGAATAAAGTCGTATGCACCTTTGTGGTAAATCACAGAATATAAAGGTTTTGCTAAAATATATAAAAACTCTTTAACAAAGCACTTTACGTGATGCTTCCACTTCAGTTTTTCTGGCTGAATCCCTAATCGAGCAGGCTGGGGTAAATACCATACATTTTTCACATTATTGCCATAAAATTTTTCAATTTGCTCCGCTGTAATTCTTCCTTCTTTTTTGGCTTTAATAGGAAAAATAATATCTACATCTACATCTAAATTGCGGATCAAATTCCCAATGCTCCGGCTTGCTCCATAAATCGGGTCCTGACAGTGAATAATGAACAGTGCTTTCATCGTGTCTTGCTCCACTCTCCGCAGTTTAATTGGTCAATTGCATCAATTCCGCTTGTAATTTCCGATGCACCATAACAGCCTCATGCTGCTGCATTAAACATAGCTGCGCGGCATTTTTCCAAATGGTTCGTTCATCTTTATCCAAACAAAGCTTTCGAACTGCTTTTTTAATGTTTTTTTTGCAATCAACATATGCAGCCGCATCATGGTTTTTCAAGTATTGTCCCCCCGCATTCATTGAAGGGCAAATTGCCAAAACGGCACATCCGCTGGCCAGGCAATCCACGATTTTGGTGGAAAAAGAAAGGCGCGTTAAAAGTGCATCTTTCTTTCTAAAGGATTCCACATGCAGTGCAATATCGCTTTGGGCATAAAGCCGCATAAGCTCTTCAGTCGTCACTGCTCCGTGGATCTTGCTGGCCGCTCCATCATTCAATTTGGTAGCGATCCGTTTTTTTAGTGGAGAGGATGTATAAATATTTAATTCCACGTCATAATTTTCCGCGCGCAAACGGCGTACCGCAGCCGCTACCCTCACTAAAGTTCTATCCCGCCCGTAGTAAAGCCCACCCGCATATAGGATGCGAATCCCCTTATGCAGCACAGGTACGTTGGGTTCTGTCGGTGCACATTTGCGTAACACCTCCATACGGATCCCCAGCATCTTTTGGTATTCCTCGGCTTGTTGCTCTGTCATGGTGTAGGCAAAGCGATACAACGGCAGATTTTTGCGAATTGCCGCTCGAAGCAAAAAACGGTTCAGCCAATAAATTGGAGAAAATCGCAATTGCCGAAGAGAATATAAATCGTCATAGATATAAGTAACCGCGGGCGCCTCCACCAAGCGAATGACATAACGATGTATTCTAAGCACAAACCGGCTGTAACACAACGGCGCAAAAACTACATCTGGGGAAAATTTTGTTATAAACTCTTCCAATTGTGTACTTTTAAAATCTGCCAGCTGCCATAGGCACTCCCGTGCCAAATGAAATATCTCCAGGTTGTAATTGCGAAAAAAATCATAGAACTTTTTGTTCTCTGCCTCTATCTCCCCGCCCTTTTCTGGCCGCTCTTTCCACAGCTGTACTTCACGTCCCATGGGTGTATGGCGTAAAACATTTTCAAGCGCCATACGGTCTGTAAGTTGAAAATAACGGCTGCACTGGACACTGTTTGGTATGCCGGGTTTACAGTATATATTCGCCAATTCCACTGGTAAGCCCTCGAACAAATTCAACAGTACATTTCCCTCGTTGGAATCCGTTCGCAAGCATTCCCGCGTAATTAGCAACACCTTCAACTTTTGCACCCGATCACCCCCGCCTCTGTTTTTATTCGGTGGATTTTATATGCGCTGTTTTCCCCGGTGGAATTTTAGATTTCGGGGTAATTCAAGCCTTACATATTGATTTTGGCTGGCCAGATAAACCCCCAGCACAAAAATCATCAGTGCTTCCCCGCCATGAAACTGTACCATGCTTAGTATCAGATAGGCCCCAAGATACGCGGGAAATGGAGCTTTAAACCGCTTATTCCGCTGGCTGTATAAAAGCAACAGCACCAACCCCACAAACCACAGTGCTCCGATAAAGCCTTCATCTAGCAGCCATTGAAATAGAACGTTATGGACCACATCCTCGTAACTGGCGAACCCAAATTCGTCACGCATTACCGGGATCGCATTTCCTACCCCCACTCCAAAAGGATGTACCTGGAACATCGGCCACACATTTTTCCACATTGCTTCACGCCCAGATAGAAACGAAATTGCCCCCTCACCCATGCTTCCAAAAATCCGGCTCAGCATCCGCTGTGCCATCCCGGTGGCGGTGGCGGTGACCGCTCCAACTGTGGCTACGCCCGCCCATAGCAAAGCAGTCCTTTTTCTTAACCCAAACTGGTCATCGTAGATCCATACCCAAACCAGGCAAAGACCGCTGGCCAACAGGCCCGCGCGGCTGACCCCTAAAACGCTATATCCAAGGCTATACAGCAAACATCCAAAGCGGACTTTTCTATCCCGCAGCAAAAAACAGCCCAGGCCTAACCAACTTGCATCCAGGTTTCTTCCACCCCGTGTGAGCGACGGAAGTGACGCGGCCGTTTCTCCGCCAAATACTACAGCATTCACTGCCTTCCAATGAAAAATATTAAAGGCCAAATGCAGGACAAAAAACGTCAGCACTCCAATTTGGACAATCCTAAACCAGTCCTCTTCTTTAAGAAACTCGGCTGCGTTTACCAGCACCAACAGCAAAAACGAACCAAACAACCAATGCAACATCCCTTTTTTTAAACCGTAGGCGGGCATCATCCAAAAACCATAAAGAATTACGAAGGCATATAAGCCTGTGATGTACCACGGCGGGATCCGCAGCTTGGGTAACTGAAGAAGCAAAAATGGAATAAACACGAGTGAAAATATATAACATAGGCTTATAGGGATTCCACCGTTTGAAGTGGGGATCTCTGCAAGCTTCAAATGTGGAAGATACAACAGGATGTACCATATTGCTAATAAAGCCGTGAGGACTTTAGGGCTGCTGTAAATTGTTTTCATAAGCTCCCCTATTTAAATAGAATTGTTGAATTTTTCTTGCCACACAAAAAATATCGAATTTTTCTACAAGTTCAGGAAGTTCAGGAACCTTTCGCGAATTTTCTCCGTCTTCAATCCGAAGTTGTTCGCACCACCGCGCTGTATCCTGCGGCTGAAGCGGCAGATGACAAACTTTTCGTGAAAGATCGATCTCATGAGGCACCTTATCTGAGCAGACACAGTTCAATCCACTTGCCTGTGCTTCCAGCGCCACCACGGGGCCGCCTTCATAAAAACTGGGAAGACAAAACACATCCATCGCAGAATAGAGTTTATCTACATCGCGGCGTACTCCTGTGAATAACGTGTGCTCTGTAATACTCAGCTGCTTTGCTTTTTCTTTTAAGAGATGTTTCAGTTCTCCTTCGCCCACCAACAGCAAATAGCTGCCGGGCCATTGCCGTAGAAACTGGTGAAAAACCTCCAATAAAAAAGACTGGTTTTTCGCATAAGTAAATCGCCCCACATGCCCTATCACAAAGGCATCCTGTGGAATCCCCAACTCCATGCGCAGGCGAATGCGGGCTTCCGGATCGTACTCAAATCGTTTTGTATCAATTGCATTGGGGATCACGCTCACCTTGCCCTCGTCAAAACATTGGTTGCCATACATCCACCGCCCCGCCTGCTCCCCGCAGGCAAAGTAATCCGTAGCAAATACCTTTGCAAATGGCCGCAGGAGGTACTTGAGCAACGTCTTTTTTCTCTCGCCCCAATGGGCGGTGGAATGGTTATGGCAGATGCGTACTGGCACCTTTGCCCGCCATGCGGTAAACAACGGGAACACGTTCATGGTATTGATATGTGCATGCACAATTTTGTAACCGCTCGCCTTGAACTGCTTGTAAAGCGCCTTGTGGAACTGCACTGGCTTTGTATAGGGCGGCACGAGATAAATTCCCGCGCCCAGCTGCTCCAATTCTTTTCGTTGGGGAAAGCTGCTGGTTTCATCCACAAAAAAGTCAAATTGTACCTTCTCTTTTTCCATCGCCCGGTAATAGTTCATTACCACCGCTTCCACGCCGCCGCTTTCCATCCTGCCCACCACCTGGGCCACCCGCATTGCCTCGCTCATCCTTTATACACCGTTTCTTCCTTGGTTTTTATGTATCACTTGCTGTCAGCTTCTCCTGATTCACCATTCCGCCAAACATCGTGCGAAACAAAATCTTCAAATCCAGCCCCAAGCTCCAGTTTTCGATATACCAGATGTCATACTTCACCCGCGCCTCAATGCTGGTATCTCCCCGCAGGCCGTGCACCTGTGCCCAGCCGGTGATTCCCGGCCGCACCTGCTGGCGCACCAGATACAGAGGGATCTCTTCCTTAAAATGGTTCACATGGAACGGCACCTCTGGCCGCGGCCCAATCAGGCTCATTTGGCCCGCCAACACATTAAAAAATTGTGGCAGCTCATCAATGCTGAACTTCCGGATAAAGCTCCCGAATTTTGTTTTGCGCGGGTCGTTTTCGGTGCTCCAGCCCGTATCCTCCGTGCCGGTGATCCGCATACTGCGGAACTTCCACATCTTAAAAACCTTTTTACCCTTGCCCACCCGTTCCTGCTTGAACAGAATGGGGCCCGGGCTGCTCAGCTTCACCCCAATCGCCGCACCCAGCATGATCGGGCTGCTCACCACGATCAAAAGCAGCGATCCAACTATGTCCATCCCCCGCTTTGCCATCGCCCAGCCCAGGTTGTCCAGCGGGGTGGCACGCATATTCACAAGCCGGGTCCGCCCCACCACGTCGATCGTGGGGTGGCTGGGAAAATAGTCGTTGTAAAACGGGATAATGCTGATGCGTACCCCCTCTTTATCCGCCGCCGCCAATACCGGCCGCATATACCCGATCTCCTGGGGGTCCAGCGCCACGATCAGCTCGTCCGGGTCGCTGTGTTCCAAAATCTCTTCCAGTTCTTCATAGTTTCCCAGGCGTTTCCCAAGCCCCGGCCGCGCCTCCCCGCTCACATAGCCGTCCACTGTAAAGCCCATCTGCGGGTTCGCCTGAATGTCCTGTAAATACTGCTGCGCAAAGTGCCCGCTGCCCACCAGGATCACATGCTTTTGGTTGTACCCAAGCTCCCGGTAATACCGCAGCACTGCCCGCACCGCCGTCCTCTTCGCGATGATGAAAAGGCTTGAAAACAGCCAGAAAAAGAAGATCGCCAGCCGCGAAAAATCCACGATCCGGGTGAAATAAAGCAGCGCCATCAGGGCCAGAACCCCGATTCCATTGAGCAGCAGAATCGTGATGATCTCGCTTGTCGGGTCCTTGAACCGGTAGGAGCCATACATCCGAAAGCTACAGTACGCCACCACTAGCAGCCCGCTGTAAACCAGCGCGACCGCCGCATACGCCCCGCTGTGAACGGGCAGGATGCTTTCCTGCCCGTTCAGCACCTCAAAGCGCATCGCCAGGGCGGCAAAGTAAGCGGCAAAAATCAACACCGCGTCTGAAAGGATGTTGAATAGATTAATCAGCCTCTGATTTTTCCGTATCACCTTTTTCACATCCTTTCGTGAATTTGCCCTGCTATTTTTTCGCTACCCCAGCCCAAGCTCCGCCAGCCCCCGTACCCGCCCGGGTGTCAGCTTGCAGTTGCTCTTGTCCGGGTTTTCCAGTGCGTATTGCTGGCGGCGAACCCATTTGCCCAGGGCCACGCCGTCCGGGGTGGTGTAGGCCACCGGCAGCTTCAGGTTGCCGTGCTGTTCGTAATACCGGCGCGCCGCCTGGTATCCCCGGCTCCATTGCCGCTCCGCGTTGGTCTCCCACCGCATACCAAGAGCGTTTAGCCGGTCGATCTGTTCTTCTGTCAGCCCCGCGCCGGGCGTGGTGCCGGCCCGCAGGGCGCGCTGCTTGAAGATCCATTTGCCCAAGGCAAGGCCGCCGGGCGTACAGTAGTCCAGCGGCATTTCCAGATCGCCGTGCTCGGCGTAATACTCCGCCGCGGCCAGATAGTTCTGTTCCCACCGCAGGCTGAAGGGCCGCCAGATCATGCCGATGGCGTCCAGCCGGGCGACCCGCTCTTGTGTCAGCACACTGGCCGCCGTGTTGCCCGCCCGCCGCTGCCGGCAGTTGATGATCCATTTGCCCAGTGCAAAACCGTCCGCCGCCACGTACCGCGCCGGCACGTCCAGATCTCCGAACTCTTCAAAATAGGCCTGCGCGTGGGCATAGCCCCGCTCCCAGGCCAATTCCAGCCGGTTCTCCCACTGCATGCCAATGGCGTCCAGGCGCGCGATCTGCTCTTCTGTAAGCACGCCCGGCGCCCGTCCGCTGCGCACCGCCCGCTGTGTGCCCAGCCAGCTGCCCAGCGAAAGGCCGTCCCCGGTCTTATAGCGCTTGGGCGCCAGCAGGTCGCCGTGCTGCCGCCGGTATTCCGCGGCCGCCGCGTAATAGATCTCCCAACTGGAAGCAAGGCTCTCGCCCAGCTTTTGGAACAGTGCCCGGCATTCCTGCACCTCATCGATTATCCGGAATCGCTCGGTGACTACCTCGCCCCCCAGGCCCTGGCCATACAGCAGCTGCACCGCCGTGCGCATCTCCTCCTGCATGGTGCTGATGCTGTACAGGTTCTCAAAGTTGTTTACCACGTCGAACACCACGGGCTGCCGCCCGCCGGCTGCCAGCGCGCGCCCCAACTGCTGCTTGTACACAATGGGCGAAACGGTGGGCCGGAACATCACCACGCCGTCGATCCCTTCCACATGGATGCCCTCGTTCAGCATGTCGATGCAGAACAACAGCTTCAAATGATCGCTGTCATCCTGCTTGAAGTTCTGAAAATCCGTGCTGGCGTCCGGGTCGTCGGAATATACCCGGTACAGATGCGGCGCCTCGTCCACACCCGCGAACCACCCGGGGGCCGCCTGCGCCATCTCTTCCAGGTGCTCGTGGCTGGCGCAAAAACAAATGTATCTGCCGTCCCTGCGGGGGATGTGCCTGCGGAACACCTCGCTCAGGCCGTCCGCTTTTTCCAGGGCGCGCCGCAGCGCCTCCAAATATTTTTCATTCTGCCGTTCCAGTCCTGCGCCCCGGGCGCCGCGCACCCTCTCCTCCAGCCGCGCAAGCTCCTTTTGATAGGCATACACCGAGGTCACATACACCGGCGCCGGCAAAATGCCCCGCACCACCGCCTCGCCCAGGGTCATATAGCTGGCAATCCGGCCGTCAAACAGTTCTTCGGCCATGTCCCGCTGGTTGTCCAGATACCGCACATTGGTGGCCGAAAGCCCCAAGAGCGGTGTGCGCGAATGCTGCAGCAGCAGGCGCCGCACTCCTTCGCCCCACTTCTCCGCGCCGCACCGGTGAAACTCGTCCAGCACGATCCACTTGGGAACCAGCGCATCCAGCTCCTCCTCCACCAGTGTCATGAGCTTTGCATAGGTGAGGAATTGAATATTTCCAGGCTGCCAGCCGCTGGCGCGCTGCAAATTTTCCAGCTGGGTTCGCACGATATACTCGCTGGGGGTGAGCCACAGCACCCGGTCGGCCGGGTGCTGCTCGGCCAGGCAAAAGCCGATAAAGGATTTGCCGGTGCCGGTGGGGTGCACGATGGCCGCCTTGCCGCTCTGCCGCAGGCTGTCCATCGCCGCCGCATATGCTTTCTGGTTATGTGGATACAGTTCAAGCGCCACCGCTTCCACCTCCTTCGCCATGGCAATGCCAGCCACATAATTACTGTTATGTGGCTTTGCTACCACAAAAAAGAGCCCTTGCTGTATCTGCAAGGGCTCTGAAAAGTTCTAATGGAAAAAGTGATACGCCAAACAAGCGCATATTGAGAATATGCGCTTGTTTGGCGTGCTGTTTTCTTGTTAAATCATGCTAATTAAAACACAAAGGGTAGAGTTTTTCGTGTTTTATGCTATAATAAATGTACTTATAGATCGTTCAAAGCCACATAACAGTAATTATGTGACATATTTCGACAATCTTCCCTGCCATTTTCTACTGCACCAAACACAGCCGTTCGATCTGCCGGAATTCCCGTTTCCCATCCGACAGGGTATAAATGCGCGTCGTGTCGATGCTGCTGTGTCCCAGCAGGTCCGCCAGGCGCAGCAGATCCTTGGAGGAATTGTAATACGTGCGGGCAAACAGGTGGCGCAGGTTGTGAGGGAACACCTTTTCAGGGGCCACCCGGGCCCGGCTGCACAGCCGCTTCATAGCGGCCCAGATGTGGCTGCGGTCCAGCGGCGCGCCGCCCGCCGTAACAAACAGCGGGCCGGTGTACCGCCGCTTGGCCTGGGCGTACCGCTGTAATTTGCGGCACAGCGCTTTGGGCAAAAGCGCCACGCGGCGCTTGCCCTTGCAGGCGATCTGCACCCGGCCGGTGCGCATGCACTCCGCCGTCACAAAGCGCAGCTCGCTCACCCGCAGCCCCGCGCCGCACAGGGTTTGAAGCACCAGCCAAAGGGCGGTGCTTTTTTCTTTTGCCGCATCCAGCAGCCGCAGATATTCCGCCCGGCTCAGCTCCCGTTCCGTGGGGCGGAACAGCGGCCGCTGGATCTTCAGCGCCTTTACCCGGCACCCTTCCAAGCCCGAAAACTGCAAAAATCCGTTCAGGGCCGCCAGCATACTGTTCACGCTTGCCGGCGCGTACCGCTGCACCAGCCACTGCTTATAGGCGATCACCCGCTCTTTTGTGACCGCTGCTTCCCCGCCCTGCCAGTTCAAAAACATCCCCACATCGTGCCGGTATTTTGCGATCGTTGCCCTGCTCCGCTCCTGCCCGCGCAGATGCTCCATATACTCTTCCAGTGTCTGTTCCATGGATGCCACTCCTTTTCTTTTGATTTGCTTTACATTGCTTTAAACCTTCCTTCTATTGTATTTGGTTCTTTTTTCCTTTCAACTTTATTTCCATAATTTGGCCTGGTTTTCCACGCGGTTTTTCGGCGCAAAGTTTCTTTGCGCGACCTGCCGCGCGATCCGTTTTAGTATAAAGTCAAACATAAAAGAGCCTTTTAAAAAAGAGGGGGAGCTCATGCAAGCCGCTGGCAAAACGATCCGTGCGCTGTGCACAGCCCCCCCCCTTAACCGCCGCTGACTCCATAAAAAGTACCGGCCCGGAACGCATTCACAGCGTTCCGGGCCGGTGCTCTTTTGTTTATTGGTTCAGCCCCTTCATGGTCAGGGCGATGCGCTTTTTCTTCAGGTCCACGTCCAGCACCTTTACCTTCACCACGTCCCCCACCTTCACGGCCTGGCTGGGGTGCTTGATGAACCGGTCCGAAAGCTGGCTCACGTGCACCAGCCCGTCCTGGTGCACGCCGATGTCCACAAACGCGCCGAAGTCGATCACGTTGCGCACCGTACCCGTCAGCTCCATGCCGGGCTTCAGGTCCTCCATACCCATCACGTCGGTGCGCAGCAGCGGCGGGGGCAGCTCGTCGCGCATATCCCGCCCGGGGCGCAGCAGCTCGGCAATGATGTCCTTCAGGGTGGGTTCACCCGCTCCGGTCTCGGCGCACAGCCGCGCAAAGCCCATCTCCTTTGCCTTTTGCGGCAGCGCGGCAATGGCGTCGGTGCCAATGTCCTTTGCCGCAAAGCCGCAGAGCTCCAGCAGCTTTTCCGCCGCCGGGTAACTCTCGGGGTGCACGGCGGTGCCGTCCAGCGCGTTCTTCGCGCCCGGCAGCCGCAAAAAGCCCGCGCACTGCTCAAAGGCCTTGGGCCCCAGGCCCTTCACCTTTTTCAGCTGGGTGCGGCTGGCAAAGGCCCCGTTCTCCTCCCGCCAGGCCACCACGTTTTTGGCCGTGGAGGCCGAAAGCCCCGCCACCCGGGCCAGCAGCGGCGCGCTGGCGGTGTTCAGATCCACGCCCACCGTGTTCACGCAGTCCTCCACCACGCCGTCCAGCGTGTCGGCCAGGCGCTTTTGGGGCATGTCGTGCTGGTATTGGCCCACCCCCACGGCCTTGGGGTCGATCTTCACCAGCTCGGCCAGCGGGTCCTGCAGCCGGCGGGCAATGCTCACCGCGCTGCGCAGGTTCACGTCGTACTGTGGAAACTCCTCGGCGGCCAGCTTGCTGGCGGAATACACGCTCGCGCCCGCCTCGCTTACCACCATATACTGCACTCCGCCGCCCAATTCGCGGATCACCTCGGCCGCAAAGATCTCGGTCTCGCGCCCGGCGGTGCCGTTGCCGATGGCAATGATCTCCACCCCGTGCTGTTTAATCAGCGCCTTGATGGTACTCTTGGCCTGCTCCACCCGCTTGAATTCCGGCACCGGGTAAACCACCGCCGTGTCCAGCACCTTGCCGGTGGGGTCCACCACCGCCACCTTGCAGCCCATGCGGTAACCGGGATCCAGCGCCATGGCCACCTTACCCTTGATGGGCGGGGCCAGCAGCAGCTGCCGCAGGTTCTCACCGAATACCTGGATCGCCCCCTCGGCGGCCTGCTCGGTCAGGGCCGCGCGCACCTCCCGCTCCAGGCTGGGCTGCACAAGGCGGGCATACGCGTCCTGCACGGCCTCGTCCACCTGCGCGGCGCTGGCGCCCCCGCTTTTCTTCACAAACATCCGCCGGGCGATGCCGCAGGCGCGCTCGGGGTCCACCTCCACGCTCACCTTTAAAAATTCTTCCCGTTCGCCCCGGTCCAGGGCCAGCACCCGGTGCCCGGCAATGCGGTTCACCGGTTCCAAAAAGTCATAGTACTGGGCGTAAACGCTGTCCTCCTCCTTGGCGGCCTTGCTCTTCACCAGGCCGAAGGCCCGGTAGAACTTGCGCAGCTCGGCCCGCAGGGCCGCGTCGTCGCTCACCTGCTCGGCCAGGATATCCCGCGCGCCCGCCAGGGCGGTCTCGGCGTCCGGCACTTCCTCGGTTATGTACTTTTCGGCCTCCGCCTGCACGTCCAGCCGGGCGTCCTGGGCCCGCAGCGCCTGGGCCAAGGGCTCCAGCCCCCGGGCCTTGGCCACGCTGGCCCGGGTCTTGCGCTTGGGCTTGTAGGGGCGGTAAAGGTCCTCCACCTCGGCCAGGGTTTTGGCCGCCGCCAGCGCCCTTTCCAGCTCTTCGGTCATGGCGCCCTGCTCGGTGATAACCGCCGCCACCTCGCCCTTGCGCTTTTCCAGCCCCCGCAGGTAGTCCAGCCGCTCGGCCAGGGTGCGCAGCACCTGGTCGTCCATGGCGTTGGTCGCTTCCTTGCGGTAGCGGGCGATAAAGGGAATGGTGTTGCCCTCGTCGATCAGCGCGATGGCCGCCGCCGCATACTGTTCGGGCACGTTCAGTTCGGTGGAAAGAATTTTTGCATACTCCATGGGTGATAAAACTCCTTATTACGCTTTTTGTTGCTTCTTGCGTTTGGAATGGATTTGCAGCGCCATATAGGCCAGCCATGCCGCCAGGCTGCACACCGCCACTGTCAGGCTGGTCCCCAGGCCCGCGGTGTGGTATTCCAGCCGGATGATATTTTCTCCCGCTGGTGCGGGAACCGCCATCAGGCCGCCGCTCACCTTCAGCACCGGCGCTTTTTGCCCATTCACCACGGCGGAAAAGCCCTCGTCCCAGGGCACGGCAAAGAACACCAGCTTTTCCTCTTCCAGGGTGATGCGGGCGGTCAGGCCGCGGCTGTCCAGCTGCACGTCGCTGGCGGCCATTCCCCGCCGCGCCTCCAGGTCCCGGTTGTAGTTCTCCCGGGTCAGCGCGGTGCGCTCCTCTTCGGGCAGGTGTTCCACCCGGCCCCCATACGCGGCGAGCTGTTCCTCGTCCAGCACCAGCGCCCGCAGCAGCAGGTTCGCGCGCTGGCTCTTGCCCACCGCCTCAAACTCCTCCTGGGTCACATAGCTGTCGTAGGCATAGGCCATGGGCAGGGCGTTCTGGTTCTCATACACCGCCAGCTGGCCCTCGGTGCCCCACCGCACCCAGCCCTCGCCCGCCTTTTCTTCAAACTCCAGGACCTTGTTCACCGGGCACACGGTGTACCGGACTCCCAAAAGCCCCCGCAGGGCATACTGATCCAGGCTGGGCTCGCTGCGCACGTCCCGTTTCACGTCCACCTGGGGGTAAAATTCCAGGATCGAGGGCGCCACCGTAGAATTGAAAAATTGCAGGCAGCTTTTGCCCATCCACAGCCCCACGTTGTCGTAGCACTCGTAATCGTCCACCCGGTACGCCCCTGCGGGCAGCTTTTCCGCCAGGGCGCGGGCGTCCTGATACTGCTGGGCGCGCCAGTTTTTGTCGTTGTCCCACTGGGCAAACTTGCCGATGGCGATATGGGTGATGCTGTACAGGCAGCCGAATGCCAGCACCGCGGCGGTCAGCCGCCTTGCCAACGCCGGCCTGCGCCTGCACTGCAGCCACAAAAGCCAGAAGATCGCAAGCCCCAGCAGCGCAAGGCCCAAATTCAGCCAGAACTTTTCCGGGTATTCAATCACCCCGATGCCCCAGCCCGTCTCCTCGTCCTTCACGGGCACAAGGGCAAAGGCGCAGAACGCAAAAAGCACCGCCAGGGTGGGCCGGATGCCCTTTTGGATGTCCACGCTCCCGTCCTCCAGGGCGTGCACCGTGGCGGCGCACATCACCAGCACCGGCATGTAATACCACCGGGCGTAAAAGCTGGAATTCAGCGCGTAAAAGCTCGAGTTCAGCACCGGCACGAACGCCATCACCAGGCAGGTGCACAAAATGCGCTTGAAGGCGGTGCCGTTTTTGCAGCGGCAGTAGGCGATCACCCCCGCCATGCCCAGCAGCGGCAGGTAGGCGGTCATGCTGGTCCACTTGATGACCCCTTCGTTAAAGATCACCGGCATGTAGGGGCTGTCCGGCGGGAAGAACAGGCTGTACACAATGGCCGCATATTGCTGGGTCTTGCCGTACAGCAAAAACCCAAACCCGCTGGAAAGATCCACCGTGCGCGGGTTTTGGGCAAGGCTCAGCAGCGCCGGCCAGGCCAGCACGCACCCCATGCCGCAGCCCACCGCACTCTCAAAAGCAAGGGCCGCAAAGTCCCGCCCTTTGAACCTGTAGGTGCCGCTTGCGGTCATGCAGATAAAATAGATCAGCAGGAACACGATCTGCCCGGCAAAAAAGAAGTAGTTGTTCAGCAGGTTCAGCGCCACCAGCAGCGCAAAGGGGCCCCGGCGCTTTTCGTGCACGGCCTCGTCCAGCGCCCACAGCAGATATGGGAACAGCGCCACCACGTCCACAAAGTGGTTGAAGAACACGTTGTACACGGTAAACCCGGAAAAGGCGTAAAGGCAGGCGCCCAGCACCGCCATGTTGGGATCCTTTGTATAGCGGCGCAGCCACAGGTAAGCGCCGCCCCCCGCCACGGCAAATTTCAGCACCAGCAGCGGGGCCATTAAAAACGGCAGCCAGGCCGCCGGGAACAAAAGGCTCAGCCACCAGAACGGGCTGCCCACCAGATAAAAGGAATAGCTGTTGATAAAGCCGCTTCCCAGGTCGGTGGCCCAGCTGAACGAGCCCCCGCCGCTTTTCACAAATTCATTGGCGTAGTAATAAAACGGGATCTGCTGGCTGTTGAAATCGCCCGCGTAAAGAAAGATCCCTCCATCCACGATATAGAACGGCAAAAACACCATTGCCGCCCCCAGGGCGCAAAGCCCAAAGGCCAACCAGTATTTGTTCTGCGGTCTGTTCAGTGGCTGCATGGTGCGCTTTTCCGCCTTTCGCAAAAACTCTGTTCCTATTTAAAACGAACCGGCAGGCCGTTTTATCGCCGGCAGGGCAAAAAAATCCGCAAAATTCAAAAGCCCTGCTTAACGGCCCGCAAATATGCTATCATAAGGATAGCCAAAAAATGTGTTGGGTTTGTGGTAATTGTTCCCAACCCCTGCAAGGAGGTACCTTTCCCATGAAGACCTATCCCTTCAACGCGCTGGTCAGCCGCATGAAATACATCCGCCGCTGGAGCCTGATGCACGCCGCCCGCCCCGAGACCCTCAGCGAGCACACCGCCGAAACGGCCATTCTGGCCCACACCCTGTGCCTGATCGCGCAGCAGGTCACCGGCACCCCGGTGCGCCCCGAGACCGTGGCCGTGGCCGCGCTGTATCACGACGCGCCCGAGATCCTCACCGGCGACATGCCCACCCCGGTAAAATACAAAAACGAGCGCATCCACACCGCCTACAAGGCTTTGGAGACCGAGAGCGCGGTGGCCATGCTGGGCCTTCTGCCGCCCGCCCTGCGCCAGCCCATGGCCGGCTATGTGACCGGCCGCACCCTCACCGAGGCCGAGTCCCGCCTTTTAAAAGCCGCCGACCGGCTCTCCGCCCTCATCAAGTGCATCGAGGAGGTGCAGGCCGGCAACCGGGAGTTCGCCGCCGCGCTGGAACAGCAAAAGGGCGCCCTGGCCGCCATGCACTGCCCCGAGGCCGATTATTTTCTCGAGCGCATGCTGCCCTGCTACAGCCAAAACCTGGACGAGCTCACCCGCGGCGAAGGCTAGCCGCCCTCCCGGCGGCCCTTTCCCCGCGGCGCCCGGCCAAACGTGCGTTTCACCGGTTGCCCGCCGCGTATACCTTTTCGATCAGCCGGTCCACGTCCTCAAAGTGCTGCAATTCGCAGCAGGCACGGCGCAGCGCCGCTGCCCCCTTCAGGCCCTTCATATAATAAAGCGCCTGGCTGCGGGCCTGGGGCATGGCCGTCCACTCCCCTTTTTCCTCGCACATCTCATAAATTTGTGTGCGCAGCGCCTCCATCTTCTGGCGCAGGGTGGGGCGGGGCGGCAGGGGCTGGCCGGCCAGCGCCGCCCGGATCTCGCCGAACAGCCATGGGTCGCCCAGGGCGGCCCGGCCCACCATCACCCCGTCGCAGCCGGTGGCTGCCAGCAGGTCCAGCGCGTCCTGCGCGCTCTCAATATCCCCGTTCGCCACCACCGGCACCTTTACCGCAGCCTTCACCGCGGCAATGGCTGCGGGGTCCACCGTGCCGGGGGTGTACATCTGCTCCCGGGTGCGGCCGTGCACCGCAATGGCCGCGGCGCCCGCCGCCTCGCAGGCCTTTGCCGCCTCTGCCGCGGTGATGTGCTGCGCGTCCCAGCCGGTGCGCATTTTCACGGTCACCGGCCGGCCGCCGCTCTCCTTCACCACGGCGGCCACAATCGCGCCGCACCGCTCCGGCTCCAGCAAAAGGCGGCTGCCCGCCCCGCCGGCCGTGATCTTGGGCGCCGGGCAGCCCATATTGATATCAATAAAGTCAAAGGCATAACCCCCGATCAGGGCGGCCGCCCGCTCCATGGTCTCGGGCTCGGCCCCGAACAACTGCACCCCATAGGGGGCCAGGGTCTCCCCGTTTGCAATGAGCTGGGCGCTTTTTTTATCGCCGAAGGTCAGCGCCTTCGCGCTCACCATCTCGCTTACGGTGTACGCCGCGCCGTGCCGTGCGGCCATGCGGCGGCAGGCCGCGTCGGTAAAGCCCGCCATGGGCGCAAGCGCCGCGCCGGGCGCAAGCTGGATGCTGCCGATCTGCATATTGTCTCCTTGCCAACTGAATTTGTGAACCTTATTATTGTATCATAAACCGCCGGTTTGTGGTATACTTTTAAAAGTTTGGAATGACCCCGGATGGAGGATAACACACCATGAAATTGCTGGTACTGGACGGCAACAGCATCGTAAACCGCGCCTTTTACGGCATCAAGCTGCTCACCACCAAGGATGGGCGCTACACCAACGCCATATACGGCTTTATGAACATCCTGCTGAATCTGCTCAAGGAAACCGAGCCGGACGAGGTGGCCATCGCCTTTGACCTGAAGGCCCCCACCTTCCGCCATAAAATGTACAGCGGCTACAAAGCCACCCGCAAGGGCATGCCGGAAGAGCTGGCCCAGCAGATGCCCGTGCTCAAAGAGCTTCTGGCCGACCTGGGCTTTGTCATGGTCGCCAAAGAGGGCTATGAAGCCGACGATATCCTGGGCACCCTGTCCGCCGCCGCGGCAAAGCGGGGCGACGAGTGCTTTATCGCCACCGGCGACCGGGACAGCCTGCAGCTGGTGAGCGAACAGGTCACCGTGCTGTTGGCCGCCACCCGCATGGGCCGCAGCGAGACCGTCCGCATGGACACCGAAGCCATCGCCGAAAAATACGGTGTTGCCCCCCGGCAGCTCATCGAGGTGAAAAGCCTCATGGGCGACGCGTCCGATAATATCCCCGGCGTGGCGGGCGTGGGCGAAAAGACTGCCCTCGCTCTGATCCAGCAGTTCGGCAGCCTGGCCGGCGTGTACGAGCACCTGACCGACCCGGCCATCAAGCCCGGCGTGCGGGCAAAGCTGGAAGCCCACAAGGCCGAGGCCGAGCTGTCCCGCACCTTGGCCGAGATCGACTGCGCGGCCCCCGTGGAAACCGCCCCCGGCTCCTACAAGCGCAATCAGGGCGACCCGGCCGCCGCCGCGGCCCTGCTGGCCGAGCTGGAAATTCACTCTCTGGTGGGCCGCCTGGGGCTTTCCGCGGCCCCCGCCCCCGCCAAAAAAGCGGACGCCGCCCCCCTTGCCGCCGTGCAGCCGGAGGCTCTGCCCCTGCTGGTGGAGGGCCGGGTGTACCTGGCCTGCCAAGGGGACGAATGGTACGCCGTGCAGGCGCAAAGCGTCTGGCCCGTGCCCGCCGCCCGCCTGCCCGACCTGCTGGAGGGCGGGGCCGAGCTGTATGTGTTCGACGCAAAACCCCTGTACCGCCTGGCCCTCGAGGCCGGGGGCGTGGGCAAGGCCATCCGTTTTGACGCAAAGCTCGCGGCGTATCTGCTCAACCCCGCCGCCTCCGGGTATACCGTGGAGCAGCTGGAAGCCGAGTATGCGGTCTCCCCCGCCTTTTCCTGCGAGGCTCTGCCCCAGGCCGGGGCGCTGGGGCCCCTGTGCGAAGCCCTGGCCGAAAAGGTCGCGGCCGAGGGCATGACCCACCTTTTAAACGACATTGAGCTCCCCCTGGCCCTGGTGCTGGCGGATATGGAGCGTACCGGCATGCTGGTGGACCGGGAGGGCCTCGTGGCCTTCGGCGAAGAGCTCAAGGCCGTGCTGGAGCAGTGCCTTGCCCGCATTTACGCACAAGTGGGCTACGAGTTCAACCTGAACAGCCCCAAGCAGCTGGGCGAGGCCCTGTTTGTAAAAATGGGCCTGCCGCCCCGCAAAAAGACCAAGAGCGGCTACTCCACCGACGCCGAAACCCTCGAAAGCCTGCGGGCCTACAGCCCGGCGGTGGAGGACATCCTGCAATACCGCACCTACCAAAAGCTCAACAGCACCTACGTGGAGGGCCTGCTCAAGGTCATCGGGCCGGACGGGCGCATGCACTCCACCTTCAACCAGACCGAGGCCCGCACCGGGCGGCTGTCGTCCAGCGAGCCCAATCTGCAGAACATCCCCATCCGCACCGAGCTGGGCAGCCGCCTGCGCCAGTTTTTCCTGGCAAAGCCCGGCTGCGTCCTGGCCGACGCGGACTACAGCCAGATCGAGCTGCGCATCCTGGCCCACATCTCGGGCGACAAAACCATGCAGGAGGCCTTTTTGACCGGGCAGGACATCCACCGCAGCACCGCGGCCAAAATTTACGACATGCCCCCCGAAATGATCACCCCCGCCCTGCGCTCCTCGGCCAAGGCGGTGAACTTCGGCATCGTGTACGGCATCGGCGCCTTCAGCCTTTCCAAGGACATTGGGGTCAGCGTAAAAGAGGCCGACGCCTTCATCAAAAACTATCTGGCCACCTTCCCCGGGGTCAAGCAGTATATGGACGGCACCATCGCCCAGGGCCGCGAGCAGGGCTATGTGACCACCCTGTTCGGCCGCCGCCGCGCCCTGCCCGAGCTCGCCAGCAAAAACTTCAACCTGCGGGCCCTGGGCGAGCGCATGGCCATGAACACCCCCATCCAGGGCACCGCGGCGGATGTGATCAAGCTGGCCATGGTAAAGGTCTGGCAGCGCCTGCGCGCCGAAAAGCTGGAAGCGAAGCTCATTCTGCAGGTGCACGACGAGCTGATCGTGGAAGCCCCAAAGGCCGAGGCAAAAGCCGTGTGCCGCATTTTGCAGGAGGAAATGCAGAATGTGGTGGAGTTTGCCGTGCCCCTCACTGCCGACGTGAACACCGGCAAGACCTGGCTGGAGGCCCACTGATATGCAGGCCCTCATCGTGCGCCCCATGCTCCCCGCCGACCTTGCCGCCGCCGCGGCCATCGAGGCCTGCGCCCCCGAGGCCTGGACCGCCGGCCAGCTCACCGAAGAGCTGGCCGCCCAGCAGGCCGGCGGCGCGCCGCGCCTGTTCGTCGCCGCGGGCGAGGCCGGCCTGCTGGGCCTGGCTGTGTACCAGCTGGCGGCGGGCGAAGCGAATCTCTGCACCCTCACCGTGGCCCCCGCCGCCCGCCGGCAGGGGGTGGGCCGGGCCCTGCTGGAACAGAGCCTCGCGGCGCTGAAAGCCGAGGGCGCCTGCAGCTGCTTTTTGGAGGCGCGCGCCTCCAACGCCCCGGCCCTGGCGCTGTACGGGCGGCTGGGCTTTGCCCGTGTGGGCCTGCGCAGGGGCTTTTACCGCGCCCCTGCCGAGGACGCGGTCCTCATGGCAATGCCCCTGTGACCCGCCTTTCTCCCTAATTCGTTAACAAACGTGGTGATTTTACATAATGTATATTTTAGGCATTGAATCCAGCTGCGACGAGACCGCCGCCGCCGTGGTAAAAAACGGCCGCGAGCTGCTCAGCAATGTGGTGGCCACCAGCGTGGCCGAGCAGGCGCTGTATGGCGGCGTCGTGCCCGAGATCGCCAGCCGCCGCCATGTGGAATCCATCAGCGGCGCCGTGCAGCA
The DNA here is from genome assembly GCA_022835495.1 of Oscillospiraceae bacterium. Taxonomy (NCBI): domain Bacteria; kingdom Bacillati; phylum Bacillota; class Clostridia; order Eubacteriales; family Oscillospiraceae; species Oscillospiraceae bacterium. The sequence goes on along the minus strand of BQOK01000001.1, from coordinate 908,662 downwards.
GGCCCTGGCCGACGCGCGCCTCACCCCCGCCGACCTGGCCGGTGTGGCCGTCACCTTCGCCCCCGGGCTGATCGGCGCGGTGCTGGTGGGGGTCAACTTCGCAAAGGGCCTTGCCTATGCGGCGCAAAAGCCCCTCATCCCGGTGCACCATCTGCGGGGGCACATCGCCGCGCTCTACCTCACCCACCCGGACCTGGAACCGCCGTTTTTGTGCCTGGTGGCCAGCGGCGGCCACAGCCACATCGTGCAGGTGCAAAGCTACACTCGTTATAAGGTGCTGGGCCGCACGGTCGACGACGCGGCCGGCGAGGCGTTCGACAAGGTGGCCCGCACCCTGGGGCTTGGGTATCCCGGCGGCCCGGCCGTCAGCAAAGCCGCCCGCGGGGGCGACCCCAAAAAGTACCGCCTGCCGGTGCCCAAGGTCGAGGGCCCTTACAACGTCAGCTTTTCCGGCCTGAAAACCGCCGTGCTGAACGCGGTGAACCAGGCCGCCATGAAGGGCGAGCCGCTGGACATTTCCAGCATGGCCGCCAGCTTTGAGCGCCGCATCGACGAGATCCTGGCCGAAAAGCTGCTTACCGCCGCGCGGGATACCGGCGCCTCCACCCTGTGCCTTGCGGGGGGCGTGGCCGCCAACGGCCTTTTGCGCAGCCTGCTGAACGAGGGCGCGCAAAAGCTGGGCGTGCGCCTGTGCCTGCCCGAGCAGCGCTTTTGCGGCGACAACGGCGCCATGATCGCCGCCCAGGGCTATTACGAATTGCAGGCGGGCCGCGCGGCGGATCTCTCCCTGAACGGCCTTGCCACCCTCCCCATCGACTACGACTGCGAATAAGCAGCAAGGGCGGGGCCCGCACGAAACATTCGTGCGGGCCCCGCCCTTGCTGTTGTGAAAGAAAAACTTGCCCCAGGCTTACTCAATGGCGATGCTGCGGGCCGCAGGGGCTGTTTCGGCGCGCTTGGGCAGGGTCACTTCCAAAATGCCGTTGTTGTATGCGGCGCGGATGGCCCCTGCGTCGATGCCGGAAATGTCAAAGCTGCGGCTGAACGAACCAAACTTGCGCTCCCTGCGCACATAGTCCTTCTGCTTGTCCTCGGTCTCGCTGCTGTGGCGCGCGGTGATCACCAGGCTGTCGCCGGCAAGGTCCAGGCTGATGTCCTCTTTCTGGAAGCCGGGCAGCTCCGCCTCCAGCAGGTAATGGTCGCCTTTATCCTGGATGTCGCACCGGAACTGGCTCATGTCGCCAAAGCCGGTGAACAGGCTGCGCTCCATATTGTCCAGATAGTTCCACAAGCTATTCTCTTCACGGCCGAACGGGATCATACCAAACATACAAAACTCCTATTCTCCGCGCTTTAAAATATTTTGTCGGCCGGCGCGCTTTCAGCGCGGGCGCTGCGTCGGGCCTGTCAAAAGGGTTCGGGGGTGGCTCCCCAGGGCGGCTGCCCCGGGCTCCCCGCCCTCCTGACAAGTATTACTATACCCCCGGATTGTGATCTATTTTCTTATTTTTTATGAACAAATTGTAAATAATTAGCACTCGCTTTAAATGAGTGCTAATTATTTTAAAGGATGATTTCGTCACGTCCTGGGAGCCTGAAAATCCCCTTTCCCCGTTGCGCCCCGGCCGCCGCGGGGGTATACTAAAGGCAGCGACTCAGCAAAAGCAAAGGAGGTCCACCATGCAGCAGACCACCCTGTTTGAATCGACCCAGGAGCGGCCGCTGGCCAGCCGCATGCGCCCCCGCGACCTGGACGAATTTGCCGGTCAGCAGCACCTTTTGGGGCCCGGCAAGATCCTGCGCCAGCTCATCGAGGCCGACCGGGTCAGCAGCATGATCTTTTGGGGGCCGCCGGGCGTGGGCAAAACCACCCTAGCCCGCATCATCGCCCGCCGCACCAAGGCCGAATTTGTGGATTTCAGCGCCGTAACCAGCGGCATCAAAGAGATCAAAGCGGTCATGCAGACCGCCGAGGAATCCCTGCGGTTCGGCCAAAAGACCATCCTGTTTGTAGACGAGATCCACCGCTTCAACAAGGCCCAGCAGGATGCGTTCCTGCCCTATGTGGAGCGGGGCAGCATCGTGCTGATCGGCGCCACCACCGAAAACCCCAGCTTCGAGATCAACTCCGCCTTGCTCTCCCGCTGCAAGGTCTTCGTGCTGAACGCCCTCACCCCAGACGATCTCACCGCCCTTCTGCGCCGCGCCCTCGCCGACCGGCGCGGCTTCGGGGGGCAGAACGTCGAGATTGGGGACGACGAGCTGTATATGATCGCCAACTTTGCAAACGGCGACGCCCGCACCGCCCTGGGCACCCTGGAAATGGCGGTGCTGAACGGCCGGCGCGAACAGGATAAAATTTATGTCGAGCGCGCGCTTTTGGAACAGTGCATCAGCAAAAAAAGCCTTTTGTACGACAAAAAGGGCGAGGAGCACTACAACCTCATCAGTGCGCTGCACAAATCCATGCGCAACTCCGACCCCGACGCTGCGGTGTACTGGCTGGCCCGCATGCTGGAGGCCGGGGAGGACCCGCTGTACGTGGCCCGGCGCCTGGTGCGCTTCGCCAGCGAAGACATCGGCCTGGCCGACAGCCGCGCTTTGGAGATCACGGTGGCCGCCTACCAGGCCTGCCACTTTTTAGGCATGCCGGAATGCTGCGTCCACCTCACCCACGCGGTGGTCTATCTCTCGCTGGCGCCCCGCTCCAACGCCCTGTACCTGGCCTACGAGCGCGCCAAAGAGGACGCCCTGAAAATGCTCGACGAGCCGGTGCCCCTGGTGATCCGCAACGCGCCCACCCGCCTGATGAAAGAGCTGGACTACGGCAAGGGCTACGTTTACGCCCACGACACCGAAGAAAAGCTGGCGGATATGGACTGCCTGCCCGAAAGCCTTCTGGGCCGCCGCTACTACGAACCCACCGACCAGGGCAGCGAGGCCCGCGCCAAAGAAAACCTCGCGCGCATCCTGGCGCGCCGGGCCGAGCTGCGCGCCGCGCGAAAGGGCAGCGAATGAAAATTCTCGTACTGGGAGGCACCCGCTTTTTCGGCATCCAGCTGGTATGGGCCCTGCTGGAAAAAGGCCACAGGGTAACCATCGCCACCCGCGGCCTCACCCGTGACCCCTTTGGCCCGGCTGTGGAGCGGGTCATTGTCGACCGCACCGACCCCTCCGCCATGAAGGCCGCCTTTTCCCATCGCAGCTTTCACACGGTGTGCGACGATCTGGCCTATTGCTCAAACGATGTAAAAACCGCGCTGGACTCGCTGCATTGCAGCCGGTATGTGATGGTCTCCTCGGCGGCAGTGTACTCTTTGCGGCCCGGTGTCTGCGAGCAGAGCTTCGATCCCCTGGCTCATCCCCTGCGCTGGGGCTGCCGCGCCGATTTTGATTACGCCGAGGGCAAGCGCCAGGCCGAGCGGGCGCTCTTCGGCGAATACCCGCTGCAGCAGGCGGCAGCCGTGCGCTTCCCCTTTGTGCTGGGCCCGGGCGACTATACCCGGCGGCTGTATTTTTATGTGGAGCACGCGGTGCGCCGGCTCCCCCTGTATGTGGATGCCCCCGAAGCGCAGCTGAGCTTTATCCACCAGGCGGACGCCGGCCGTTTCCTGGCCTGGCTCGCCGCCGAAAGCCCCCTCACCGGCCCGGTGAACGCCTGCTGTCCCGGCACGGCAAGCGTGGCCGATCTTCTGGGTTATGTGCGCAGCCGCACCGGCGGCAGCCCCCTGCTTTGTTCCGGCGGTGCGCCGGCGCCTTACAACGGCACCCCGGCCCACAGCCTCGATACCCGCCGGGCCCAGGGCGCAGGCTTCTCCTTTTCGCCCCTGCAAAGCTGGCTTCCCGGCCTGCTGGACCGCTGTATCCTCGAGGCGCAGCGGGGCCTGCAACCATGATCTGCCAGCCCGCAGGTCATCTGCTCTGCGGCTGGTTCTTTGAAACCCGATCTGTTGCGCTGCGGGACATTTGCCAGGCTTTCTTGTCCGTCATTTTAGCAGCCGCCCGATCTTCTTCGTGATCCTCAGCGGCAATTCAGCGCCCCCCTTCGCATTGGGGAAGGTCACCGCCCCCAAACGTTTCATTCCGGACGTCTTAAAAAATTCATTCATTGCGCGAAGTGCCCCGCTGCTTTGTCCGCAAAGCAGCGAAAAGGGGAAAGGGGTATTACACGCCGTTAAAAGCAGATACTCCTGTTCCCCAGATAAGCGCGGGCGGGGAAACGTTGCGGTTTCCTCCATCGCTGTCCCCAACAGGCGGTCAAACAGATTTTTAACGGCCGCCGGCACGTTCGCCCAATAAGTCGGAGCCGCCAGAATAATCCTGTCACACGTTTTAATGTGTTCGGCTATCTCCCCCAAATCGTCCTTCAAAACGCACTGTCCTGTTTTGATGCAGGTCCGGCAGCCTTTACAAAATGCAATACGCTTTTCATAAAGCGGGATCACAGTGATCTCCCAGCCCTCCGAAGCCGCGATCCTTACGGCGTGATCAAGCATGGCCGCCGTTGAGCCGTTTTCGTGCGGGCTTCCCAAAATTGCAAGCAGCTTTTTCTTCATTTGTTCTCCTCCGTCGATATTAGCCGGTAAAGCCTTTCAAACCCATCTTCTAAAAATTGTTGTCTCGATACGTTCATCGCTTTTTCCAAATACGCCTGTTTATTCACCGACATTTGGATCAATCCCGCCAATGCGGCCCAAAACAAAAAAGCTGTTTGCAGCACCGGGATATCCGGCTGTATTTCACCCGCTTTAATTCCCGCGCACATAAATTCTTCCAGCTTGTGGTTGATTTGCTCCCCGGTTTCAAATGTTTCCTTTTCCAAGGGCAGCTCATTTTCCCTGTTAAGCTCCACATTGATCTCTCCCAGGGCAAGCGCAAAATAGAGAGGGTACTGTTCCTGATAGTTCACCAGCGCTCTGCAGATTTTCCGGTATTTCTCTTTTGCCGTCGCTTTCCCCTCCACTGCTTCCGAAATGTGGGAATAAAGCATTTTCATGCTTTTCAGCACAAGGAAACTTACAATTTCTTCTTTGTCCGCAAAATAAACGTATAATGTAGCCTTGCTGTATCCCGCCTCTTTTGCGATGTCATTCATGGTCGTCGCTTCAATTCCCCCGCGCATAAAAAGGCGTTCGGCGGCCATTGCAATATTTTCACGGTGGGTACTTTCCGGCTCCTTTTTTCTCCGTCCCATGCGGTTTCCCCCTTTCATTAATTAAACCTGCGGTTTAATTAAAATCTTAGCAGGGATCCGCTTTTTTTGCAAGCCCTATTCAGGCGGCTTGCCGTCGATCCATTTCGGCTGAATGCACCTCCTGGTTTGTGCATTTTGTCTATTCCTTTTTATATAAGGCCTTCCGATACAGTGCAGCCCCCTCCCGGCAAAACCGGGAGGGGGCTGCGTCTATGCTCTGGTTTTATCATGCTGCGGGGCCTTGCCCGGTGGGGTCTCTCCTTTTTCTTTCCCTGTTTCCGCTCTCAGGCCCCCAGCTTTGCTTCCAGGTTCCTGCGGATGGCCTTAATGAACTCCTCGCTGGTCACCGGGGTCGGTGTGATGCCCTCGGCCAGGCCGCACAGGTCCTTGGTCATCACGCCGCTCTCCAGCGTTTCCAGGCAGGCGGCCTCCAGGGTTTTGGCAAAATCCTGCAATTCGGCGTTGCCGTCCATCTCGCCCCGCTTTGCCAGCGCGCCGGTCCAGGCAAAAATGGTTGCCATGGGGTTCGTGCTGGTGGCCTCGCCCTTCAAATAGCGGTAATAGTGGCGGGTCACGGTGCCGTGGGCCGCCTCGTATTCATAGCAGCCGTCCGGGCTCACCAGCACGCTGGTCATCATGGCAAGGCTGCCGAACGCGGTCGATACCATATCGCTCATCACGTCGCCGTCGTAGTTTTTGCAGGCCCAGATAAACCCGCCCTCGCTGCGGATCACCCGCGCCACCGCATCGTCGATCAGGGTGTAGAAATACTCGATGCCCGCCGCGGCAAATGCTTCTTTATACTCTGTCTCAAAAATGTCGGCAAAAATATCCTTGAACGTGTGGTCGTACTTTTTGCTGATGGTGTCCTTGGTGGAAAACCACAGGTCCTGCTTTGTGGCCAGCGCGTAGTTAAAGCAGCTGCGGGCAAAGCTTGCGATCGAGGTGTCCTTGTTGTAGGTGCCCTGCAAAATGCCCGGGCACTCAAACTCATACACCGTTTCGCGCAGCTCGGCGCCGTCCGCGCCGGTGAACAGCAGCTCCGCCTTGCCGGGCCCGGGAATGCGGAACTCGGTGCCCCGGTACACGTCGCCATAGGCGTGGCGGGCAATGGTGATGGGCTTTTTCCAGTTCTTCACCACCGGCTTGATGCAGTCGATCAAGATGGGCGCCCGGAACACGGTGCCGTCCAGCACGGCGCGGATGGTGCCGTTGGGGCTCTTCCACATCTCGTGCAGGCTGTACTCGGTCATGCGCTGCGCGTTGGGGGTAATGGTGGCGCATTTGACCGACACGCCGTATTTCTTATTTGCCAGCGCCGCATCCATGGTCACCTGGTCGCGGGTGGAGTCCCGGTGCTCCAGGCCCAGGTCGTAATATTCGCATTTCAGCTCCACAAAGGGCTCCAGCAGCTCCTCCTTGATCATCCGCCACAAAATGCGGGTCATCTCGTCGCCGTCCATCTCCACCAGGGGGGTCGTCATCCTGATCTTTTCCATGGGTATCCCTCGCCTTTCTGCTCGTTTTTATCACTCCGCGCCGGGGCGCGGGCCCTTGCCTTTTTGTGCGGGCGGCCCTCAGCCGCCCAGCTCCGTCAGCACCCCGGCCAAAATCGCCGTGCCCTCCTCGATCTGGGCGCGGGTCGGGGTCGAAAAATTCAGCCGCACGCTGCGGCAGGGTGCGTCGTCCGTCATGAACGCGCTGCCCGGCACAATGGCCAGCCTGCGCTCAAGGCACCGGCTCACAAACCGGGGCACGTCCACCTTTTCCGGCAGGGTCAGCCACAAAAACATGCCCCCCTCGGGCCGCACGTAGCTTGCCCTGCCCCCCAGCGTTTCGTCCAGCCGGGCCATCATAAATTCCGCTTTTTCTTTGTAAAGCGCCCGCAGCGCCCGGATGTGCGCGTCCATGTCGGTCTCGGTGAGGAGCTTGTGGCACACCCGCTGGGCCCAGATGTTGGTGTGCACGTCGCTGCCCTGCTTTGCCACCACCATCTTGTCGATCAGTCCCCTCTGCGCGGCGCAGTAGGCCAGCCGCAGCCCCGGGCACAGGATCTTGCTGAACGAGCCCGCATACACCACCGCGCCCTCGGTGTCAAAGTGCTTGATGGGGGGCAGGTCCTCCCCCGCAATGCGCAGCTCTCCGTAGGGGTCGTCCTCCAGCACCGGCACCCCGTACCGCACCGCCAGCTCGTAAATCGCCCTGCGTTTTGCAAGGCTTGTGGTGTAGCCGGTGGGGTTCTGGAAATTCGGGATACAGTAAAAAAAGCGCGGCTTTTGGGGCGCCGCAAACACCCGCTCCAGCGCCTCCAGGTCCGGCCCGTCCGCCTGCAGGGGCACGCCCGCCAGCCGCACGCCAAAGCTGCGGATGGAGTTGTAAGCCCCCAAAAAGGCCGGCTCCTCCACCGCCGCCGTGTCGCCCTCGTTGCACAAAAGCTTTGCCATAAACTCAATGATCTGCTGGCTGCCGCTGGTAATCAGGGTTTCGTCCCCCGCCTTTACCACCGGCCAGCGCCGGTTGGCAAAGCTGCGGCAGGCCTCGCGCAACGGGCCGTATCCCTCGGTCACCGAATATTGCAGCGCCCCCACCGGGTCCTGCTCCAGCAGCTCGGCGCTGAACCGGCGGATCGCCTCCACCGGAAAGCTGTCGGCCGCCGGGTTGCCCCCCGCAAAGCTGATCAGCTGCGGGTCGCTCATCTGCTTGAGCAGCTCGCGGATGATGCTGGGCCGCATCCCCTTTACCTTGTCGGAATATTCCAGCTGCATTTTATCTCTTCCTCTCCGTTTTTGCTCAGCTGTGCGCCTTGCCCCCGTGGGGCAGGGCCGCATAGCCGCACTCCACCGTGATCACGCAGAAGTACCGGGGATCCTTTTGCCGTACCAGGTGCTTGATGGCCTGCTTTACGTCCAGTTCGCTCATGGCAAACCCGGCCGGCACCACGCAGTCGAAGATCAGGTTTGTGTGGGTGGGGCCGGGCACCATGCGCAGGTCGTGGATGGTGAGCGCCCCGTCGATCTCTTTTACCGCTTCGCTCAGCCAGCGCCGCATATCCCCCACCCGCTCGTCGCTGGTCACAATGGGGTCAAAGTGGATGACCACATGCAGGCCGTCGTTCTCCAAAAAATCCCGCTCGATGTTGTCGATCACGTCGTGGCTGGCCATCACATCGCCCTCGGCCGCCATCTCCACATGCACGCTGGCGAACTGGCGGCCGGGGCCGTAGTCGTGCACCATCAGGTCGTGGGTGCCCAGCACGTTCGGGTAACTCATCACCCGCTCGTGGATGTACTTCACCAGCTCCGGGTCGGGCGCAAGGCCCAGCAGGGGGTCGATGGTGCTTTTCACCAGCCCCACGCCGCTGTACAGAATGAACAGCGCCACGGCAAGGCCCATCCAGCCGTCCAGCTCCACCCGCGCAAAGTGGCTGATCAGGGCGGCGGTCAGCACCGCGCCGGTGGTCAGCACATCGTTGCGGCTGTCGGCCGCTGTGGCGATCAGCGCGCCCGAGTGGATGCGCCCGCCCACCTTTCTGTTGAACAGGGCCATCCAAAGCTTTACCAGGATCGAGGCCGCCAGCACCCCCACCGTCACCCAGCTGAAGGTCACCGGCGTGGGGGCCAGGATCTTGCCCAGGCTCGTTTTTCCCAATTCCAGCCCGATCACCAGCACCATCACCGCCACCGCCAGGCCGGACAGATACTCAAACCGGGCGTGCCCATAGGGGTGCTCCTCGTCCGCCGGGCGCGAGCCCAGCCTGAACCCCAAAAGGCTCACCACGCTGGACGAGGCGTCCGACAGGTTGTTCACCGCGTCCGCCGCCACCGAGATGCTGCCGGACAGCGTGCCCACCATAAACTTGCCCGCGCACAGCGCCAGGTTGCACAAAATGCCCACCCAGCTTGCCAGGTTGCCGTATGCGGCGCGCACCGCCGGGTCGTGGGTTTTTTCTGGGTTTTTTATAAAAAGTCGAATGAGTGCCTCAGTCACGGCAGGCGCCTCCCCGGGTGATATTTCAAAGGTTTGAACGGATAAAATTATATCATAAAAGCCGCCCGTTTTCCACTGAAAAGGGCGGCTTTGCGCATTACGGCTGCTTTTTTTCCAGCGGGCGGCGCACGCCGTCCGGGCCGATCACCTGGGTATGGTCCAGCTGCGCGCGCAGGCTGCTCTTGAAAGCGTCGATGTACTCGCGCCGCAGCGCCGCCTGCTCGGTCTTTTCCTGTTCGCTCAGCCCCTCCGGCGTGCGGCTCTTGCGGGCCAGCTGGTTGATGCGGTCGATCTTTGCCTGCTCCATAGGGTCCTCCTGCAATTTTTATTGGTTGCTTTTCGCACTTCCCCGGGGGCGCTCCGCTATTTTGGCGAGTCGCCGCGCACCGTGGTGAACACCAGCACAAACACCGCCGCCAACATCAGAATCCCCGCCATGCGCAGCGTCCGGTCGAGCAGGGGCCTCCAGAACCGATCCGCCGCCAGCGCGGCGGCCCAAAGCAGAATCGTCAAAAAGCCTGCCGCCCTGAGCACCTTTCTTTTCATTCGGTCAGCCCCCTTTGTGCAGAGAAACATATCATAGCCGTTCTGCGGTTATTATACCACACCCGCCTCCAAACGCAAAACCGGCCCGCCCTTTTGGGGTGGACCGGCTTTGCTCAGCAAATACGTTTGAGGAGGAATCATGAAAAAACGATTTATGTAAACCTTCTCGCAAAGGGGAAGGGCGATGGGTTGTCTGGGCCGCCCAGCGCCTTGCGGCGCCTCGCATGGGCGGCAGCCAGTATATACACAGCGGCAGGTGGCTTTTCCCGCCGCCGTGGTAGACGCACCGTTTTGGGAAGCTTTGCGGCCTCCCCCGGGCTACAGTTATATCATACCGGCCAATTGTGGAAAAAGCGTGATAAGCCTATAAACAAATTGCAAAAAAGTTACAAAAGCTTTGTGAACCTTTTCCCTCACAGGACCGCCAGGGTCCGCAGCAGCCAGATCCCCCCCGGCAGTGTGATCACCGACAGCAGCATCGACGCCAGGATCACCCCCGCGCACATCTCGCCGTCGCCGCCCATCTTTTTGGTCATGATGTAGGCGTTCAGGGCCGTGGGCACCGCCATGGTCACAAACACCGTGGCGATCTGCTCGGTGTTAAAGCCCAGCCACACCGCGGCCGCCACGCACACCAGCGGCTGGGCCGCTGTTTTAAACAGCGCCGCCGCCAAAATGCCCAGCTTATCCCTGCCAAAGCCGTGCAGGTTGATGCTCGCCCCCACAAACAGCAGCGCCAGCGGCGTTGCCAGCGAGCCCAGGTATCCCACCGCCTTTTCCGCCGCATAGGGGATATGCAGGCGCAAAAACGAAAAGGGAAGCGCCGCCAGCACCGCCAGGATCATGGGGTTTTTCAGCACCTGCCAGGCCAGGGCCCGCGGGCTGGGCCGGGTGCCGCTGGGGTCGTACCAGCTCAGAAGAAGCACCGAAAGCACATTGTAAAGCGGCACCACAAAGGTGACCACCAGCACGGTGGAGGGCACCGCCTCCGCCTGCAGAAGGTTCTGCACCAGCGGCAGGCCGATGTACACAAAATTGCCCCGGAACGCGCAGTGGGCAAACGCGCCGATCTTGCCCTTGTCCCGCACCAGCGCCACGCCCAAAGCCCAGGCTGCCGCAAAGCTGGCGGCGGTGGCGCACACCAAAAACAGCACGTAGCGCCCGTCCAGAATGGCAAAAAAGTCACTCTCGGCCACATCCAAAAACATCTTTGCGGGCAGCGACACATAAAAAACCAGTGTCACCGCCACATCAATAAAGCTTTGGGTGAGCACCTCCCTGCGGCGCAGGATATACCCCAGCAGCATCACCAAAAACACGGGCAGCACCGCGTTCACGCTGAACACCAAATTCTCCAACGTTCTTCCCCCTTTTTTCACCTGCTCCCATTATACGACTTTACAACTTGTCGTACAACTTTTTTCTTTTGCGGAAATATGCTATAATGGCGGCACAGAAAGAAGGGAAGCTTCATGGAACCGCGCCCGAACTATGCAAAGCAGCTCAGCGCCGTGCTGGCCGGCCTTTCCGGCACACGCCCGCGCCTTGCGCTGCACGCCTGCTGCGGCCCCTGTTCCAGCGCCGTGCTGGAGCAGCTGGCGGCCCATTTTGAGATCACGATCCTTTATTATAACCCCAACATCTGGCCCGGGGCCGAGTACCGCCGCCGGGCGGACGAATTGGCCCGCCTGCTCGCCCAGCTGGCCCTGCCCGGCGTGCGCCTGGTGGAGGATGAATACGACCCCGCCCGGTTCTACGCCGCGGTAAAAGGCCTCGAGGCCGAGCCCGAGCGGGGCGGCCGCTGCACGGTGTGCTACCGCCTGCGCATGGAGCGGGCGGCGGCCTGGGCCGCGGCCAACGGCTGCGGGTGGTTTTGCACCACCCTTTCCATCAGCCCCCACAAGGACGCGGCGCGCATCAACGCCATCGGCCGGGAGCTGGAAGAAAAATACGGGGTGCGCCACCTGCCGAATGACTTTAAAAAGCAGAACGGCTATAAGCGCAGCCTGGAGCTCTCGGCCCAGTACGGCCTGTACCGGCAGGATTACTGCGGGTGCGAATTCAGCGCCCGCGGCCGGCAAAACGCTCCGGAAAACTAAAGCGCTCCGGTCCAGTCGCTTTCCGGAGCTTTGCGCATGGCCCCCCTCCATTACTCCAAGACCGCCCGCGCGGCAAAGCACTGCTGCTTTTGCCGCGCGGGCGGTCTTTCTGCTTTTTCATTTTACGCCGGAGGCGATGGATACACCACATCCCTGTCCTCTGCGCTGATCCGGGGCAGATAGGTACCTCCGAAGTCGCTGGTTTCCAGCGCAATCGAGGATTCAGGGTGCTGGTTGCCCATCACCAGCCCAAACGCCCCGTCCCGCAGCTGCAGGTTCAGGTTGTGGTAGCTCACGGCGCCCCCCTCGGCCACCTTGTAGTTGATGTTCACAATGCCGTTGGCGCGATACAAAATATCCGTCAGCTCGCCTTTTTCCTTTACCTGTTCCAGCAGTCCTTTTACATCGGGGTTCGAGGGCGCGGTTTCCAGGCGCAGAAGCTCTTCCTCGGTAAGGGGCAGCCCCACGTACTCCAACAGCCCCACGCCTTTTCCCCCCCACTGGGCCCACTGGAAATAGTACGGCTTGTCGCTGGCTCCGCTCGTGCTGCCGTCCATCTCCACCATATCGTAGCTGTGCTGATACAGGCGGAACTGGCCCCCGCCCAGGTGGGTCAGCCCCCAGCCCGCCGGCATGCCGTAATTCACAAGGTCGCCCCAGGTGCCGGTCTGGTTCACACCGCCCCAAAGCTGCACCCGGGCGCTGGCGGCCGTGCCGGCCGTTTCTTCCAGCCAGAACAGGGTCACGCCGTCCTCCATGGCCGCGGTCTGCAGGCTCCCCCCGGTGTAATTGCCCTCAAACAGCATCGATTCCTCGCCGTCTGCGGCAATGTAATAAAGCCTTCCATAGGGCAGCTCGTCGCCCGTTTCCCGGGTGAGCAGCAGGGTTTCGCTCTTTCCATCCCCGTTCAGGTCCGCGTCGATCCGCTGCACCGGGGCCTCGTTTTCCTGCAAAAAGTCAAACCGGCCATACACCACCCCCACCTGAACCAGTTCGCCCGCCTTGGAAAAGACGAAGTGCCTGGGCGCCGCAAGGCCGCCCTCCTGGGCCAAGGCCGCCGCCAGGTCAACCTCGGCCCATGCGCCGGTGCTGTAATCCCCGCTGCCGGGCACGCCGGGCAGGTTCACCTGCAGGTTCAGCTCCCCGCAGGCGCGCGCCTCGTCGGCCGGGATGGAATAGCGTTTCCCCGCAGCCCAGGCATGCTCCGCGTTCTCCTGTTCAAGGTAGTGCACGCTCATGCCCATGCCGTCCGCTTCCCGCCGCCCGCTGATCTGGATATTCCAGTCCGCGGCGGGGCCCCCGTAGCTCTCCGGTATGGTGAACCACACCGCGCCGTCCCGCTCTTCCAGGCTGGTCAGCAGGCTGTTGACCGCCGTCTGCGCGTCGTCCCCGGGGGCCGGGTCCTGTTCATCGCCAAGCGGGGGAACTGAATTTCCCGCGTGTGCATCCGGCGTCCTTTGCGCGCCGGTAAAGGTGCACGCCGCGGCAAGGGCGGCCAGCACCAGCGCGGCGGCCAGCGCCCATGCCATCGGTTTTTTATGCCTTGCAATCGCCTCAATGCGCCGCTTCATCTGCCCCGCGTTGAAGCTCTGGGTGGTTGCTGCCACCAGCCGCTGGCCCGCCGGGGCGCGGGCGGGCACCAGGGCCACCAGGGCGCGCCCGTACGCCAGGCGCTCGGCTTCCTCAAGCCCCCTCGTCACCGCCTCGTCGCAGGCAAGCTCGCAGTCTTTTTTCGAGGCAAAGGCCGCCGCCCACACCAGCGGGTCAAACCAATACGCCGCCAGGCATGCGCACCGCAAAGCGCCCCACACCTGGTCGCCGTGGCGCCAGTGGGCCTCCTCGTGCCGCAGCACCCAAAACAGGGTCGCGCCGTCCGCCGCGGCTTCGGGGGTCAAATAGATCGCCGGGCGGAAAAGCCCATGCAGGCAGGGGGTCGAAAGCCCCTCGCCGCACACATACACCGGCAGCCGGCAGCCCGGCGCCGCAAAGGGCTGCCGGCTGCGTTTCAGCATGCGGCCGAACCGCAGGTTTGCCGCCGCCAGCCAGCCGCCGCACACCAGGGCCCCCAGCGCCCACCCCCATACCAGCAGCTGCCCCGCCCCAGGCCCCGTGCGCCCCGCCGGCCGCTCCGCGCCGCCCTGCGCGGGCGCTTCGGGCATGGCCTGGGCCGGCTGGCCCGGCCCGGGCCCGGGTTCCGCAAAGGCCGCGGCCGCCGGTGCGGGCAGGTAGTTCATCACGCTGGCCCGGCTTTGGGGCAGCTGGAACGGCAGCGCCAGGCGCAGCAGCACCAGCGCCCACAGCGCGTATTGCAGCCGTTTGCTCAGCCGGTCTGCCAGCAGCCGCCGCACCGCCAGCACCGCCAGGATCAGCACCGAAGAGCTCACCAAAAGCTCGGTCATGGCTCGTCCTCCTGTTTGGGCTGCGCCCCCTCCAAAATTTCAAACAGCTCCCGCCGCTCGGCCTCGCTGATGCCCTTTTGCTGCACCAGCGCGTTCACCATAAGGCCCAGGCTGCCCCCGTACACCCGCTCCAGCAAATTTTCGGTCTCCCGCAGGGCCACCCCTGCCTTCTCCACGGCGGGCGAATACAGCTTTGCCCTGCCGCCGTCCTGGTGCCGCACCGCGCCCTTGGCCTCCAGCCGGTTCAGCATGGTGATCACCGTGTGCTTGGTCCAGCCCGTGTCCGGCTTCAGTGCCGCCACCAGCTGGGTGATGGTGCGCGGGGCCGCCTGCCACAGCTGGTTCATCAGCTTCCATTCCCCCGCCGAAAGTTCCACGCCCATTGTTCTGCCCTCCCCATAAAAGGTAATCATTCGTCTACCAAAAGTATCGCACAAAGGTATACGTTTGTCAACCTTATTTTTCACAAATAAACATCCACGCGTAAAACGCGTGGTATTTCAGATGCGGGCAAAGCCCTTTGTTCCTCGCTCACGCGTCAAACGCGTAAGTACGGTCTGCCAGCCGCGCGGGGACTGTTACTTGCCGCCCGTAAACGGGCCGCATTCACTCATCGTAAGCTGCTCGCCCATCTCATCTTCTTTTAGTTGGTTCCTGATGTACTCTGCAATTCGGCTCGTGTTTTTCCCCGTTGTATCCACGTAGTATCCTTTGCACCAGAACTCTCTGCTCCGATACTTGTATTTCAATTCGCCGAATTGCTCATACAGCATTGTGCTGCTCTTCCCTTTCAAGTATCCCATGAAGCTTGACACCGACATTTTCGGTGGAATTTCCACCAGCATGTGCACATGGTCCGGGCATACTTCTGCCTCTATGATTTTTACGCTCTTCCACTCACATAATTGTCGCAGAATCTTGCCGATTACTGCCCGCTTTTCTCCATAGAATACTTTCCTGCGATATTTCGGAGCAAATACTATATGGTATTTGCAATTCCATTTTGTATGGGATAAACTATTTATGTCATTCAGGCTCATTCTGAATGTCCTCCTTTTGCTTTCTTACTGCAGTTGGCAGACCGCAGTTTCATTATAGCAAAAGGAGTTTTTATTTCTTCTTCATCGCTTAAGCTCTTTTGAACCACACGTCTAACGTGTGGTTTTGCACGTCAAAAAAGGACCGGCCCAAAACCAGGCCGGTCCTTTCTTGCAAAATGCCTTCCGTCCGCGATTCACTTGCGCCGCCCGGCCCCGCCGGAGGACCTGCCGCCCCCCGAGGGCCGGGACCCGCCGGAAGAGCCGCCGCTGCGGCGGCCTGCACCGGCGCCCCGGCTGGAACCTCCCCCAAAGCCCTTAAAGCTCGCCCCGCCCGAGGGCCGGGAAGAACTGGAGCCGCCGCCAAAACCGCCGAACCCGCCGCCCTGGGGCGGGCGCGGGGGCTGCGGGCCGGGCCCATGCGGCCCGCCGTGAGGCCCGGGCCCATAGTGGGGCGGGGGCCGGTGATAATGCCGGTGCCACCGGCGCGGGGGCCGGGGCGGGTACACATAGCCGAAATACCGGGTGCGCACATACCGCACCGGGTGCAGCGCGGTGGAAACCACGACTAGCAGCACCAGCACCGCTGAAACAATCAGCACAAGCAGCGTCGTGCCTATGCCGAGGCCCGAGCGGCGGGGCGGCTCATACCCCTGGGTCCCGCCGCCCACGCCGGGCTGCACGTTGTAGATCCTGCACAGCTCGTCGTACATGGCCCCGGCAAAGGCGGTCACGCCCCTGTCGTAGTCGCCCGCGGCAAAGCCCTCCTCCAGGTTGTCGTACAAAAGGTCGTCGATCTTGCTGGGGCTCAGCTCTTTTTCCAGGCCCGTGCCCACCGTGCAGTAGTAGTTCTCGTCGCCGATCACCAGCAGCAGCAGCACGCCGTTGTTCTTCTTTTTGTCGCCCACGCCCCAGGCGTCGAACACCTGGTAGGCGTACTCCTCCATGGAAAGGGTGCCCGTAAAGTCCACCGTAACCACGGCGATCTGCGCGCCGCATGCCTGGCCCAGCGCCACGGTCAGATCGTTCACCTTCTGCTCGGTGGCCGCGCTCAGCACGTTTGCCTGGTCCAGCACACAGCTGCCCTGGGGCGCGGCGGGGATCCCCGCCGCAAATGCCGTCACGGCCAGCAGGCAGGCCAGGGCGGCCAGCGCCAGCAGGCGCTTTTTCATCTGCTTCATTCGTAATACTCCGCTGGTTCAATGCCCCACAGCGCGCCGATCAGCCGGGCCGGCTGGCCGCCGAGGTCCTGGTTGAACCTGCGGGCATTGGAATTGTAGTCGTTGTTGTAAATGGTGTTGCCCCGGCTGTTGAACTCGGCCAATTCCCCCGCCATCAGGTCCGCCTGGTTGGCGTTTGCCGCGCCTGCCGCCGCGTCGTACAGCGCGTTCACCGCCTCGCTCAGGGTCCGGTCCGCGCCCGCCTTGGCGGCCGGGCTGTCGGCCGCCTGCACGGCGGCAATGGCCCCGTCCACCGCGGCGATCACGCCCTCGTCCACGCCGTCCACCTTGCCGGCCACCGTCGCCAGGTTCGCCGCCGCGTTCAGCCGGGCGTCCAGGTCGGCCGAGATGCTGTACATCCCGCTGTCAAAGCTGGCGGCTGTGCGCTGTGCATACCCCGCCAGCTTCGCCCCGCCGATGCCGAACACCCCCGCCAGCGCCATCACGGCGGCCAGCGCGGGCGCAACCGCTTTGCGGCGCAGGGCGGCGGGCAGTTTTTGTTCCAGTTTACAAGGCCCTTTCATATCAGTTATGCAGCTCCATCAGTTTTT
Organism: Oscillospiraceae bacterium; assembly: GCA_022835495.1. Lineage (NCBI taxonomy): Bacteria > Bacillati > Bacillota > Clostridia > Eubacteriales > Oscillospiraceae > Oscillospiraceae bacterium. The sequence continues at coordinate 891,629 of BQOK01000001.1, read as the reverse complement.
GTTTCAATTCGCCCTCAATGCGGCCCAGCTCCACCTCGGCGGCGGCGCGCTTGGCGCGGCCCTCGCTCTGGATCTTGGACAGCTCGTCCAGGGTCTCGATCAGGCTCTTGTTGGTCGCCTGCAGCGTTTCAATGTCCACAATGCCCCGCTCGGATTCCTTGGCGGCCTCAATGGTGCCGGTCTTCAGTGCGGCGGCATTCTTTTTCAGCAGCTCGTTGGTCATGTCGGTCACGGCGCGCTGCGCCTCAATGGCCTGCTGGCTGTGCGCCAGGCCCAAAGCCAGCACCATCTGGCTCTTCCACAGGGGGATGGTGTTCACAATGCTGGTCTGGATCTTCTCGGCCATCATGGTGTCGTTGTTCTGGATCAGCCGGATCTGCGGCCCCATCTGAATCGACACATTGCGGGTCAGCTCCAGGTCGTACAGCTTCTTCTCAAAGCGGTCGCACATATCCGCCAGGTCGCGGGCCGCCTGCGCGTCCTCGGGCAGGCCGCTGGCCTTTGCCTTTTCCATGGCGGCCTTCAGGTCCACCTCGCGGGTCTTTTTCAGTTTTTTCTTGCCCGCCAGGATATACATGGTCAGCTCCTTGAAGTACACCATGTTCATCTGGTACATTTTGTCCAGCATGGCAATGTCCTTCAGCAGCTGCACCTGGTGGCCCTCCAGCATGCCCTCGATTTTTTCCACATTGGTCTCGGCCTTGGCGTACTTTGCCTTCAGCGCTTCCAGGCTGTTGCTGGTCTTTTTGAAAAAGCCGAAGATCCCCTTGGATTCCTCCTGTGCGTCAAAGCCCTTGAGCTCGGTCACCAGGCTGGCGATCATATCGCCGGTGGCGCCCAGGTCCTTGGTGCGCACCTTGTCCAGCGCGGCCTCGCTGAAATCGCCGATCTTTTTCTGTGTGGCCGCGCCGTACTGCAAAATCATCTGGCTGTTGGTCACGTCGATCTTTTCGGCAAAGTCATCCACGGCCTTCTGCTCCTCGGGCGAAAGGCGGGTCTCCTCGATCATCAGTGGCTCCACCTTTTTTTCTTCCGCCAGGGCGGGCTGCTCAGCCGTCTCCGCTGCGGGGTCCAGGGTCAGGGTGGGCACTGCGTCCATTTCAAGGGTCAGCTCGGGCATGGTTTTATTTTCTTCCATCGGTTCTCGTTCCTTTCAATTCAGGTGTTATTCCACAAGGCCCTGCCCTTTGAGCATGCCTTTCAATACCTCCAGGTCGGTATCCATTTCCAGCGCGGCGGCCGCGTACAGGCTGTCCAGCTGGTTTTCAAAGGCGGTGGCGATGGTGGCCGCGTTCTTTTCCACCTCGCCGCGCACCTCGTTTGCGTTCTCGCCCTTAACGCCCTTTTCCTCCAGATCGGCATACAATTCCAGCAGCTTCACCGCGTCCGGCAGGTAATGGTTCGCAAACCGCCGGATCTGGGGGGCCTTTTCCGGGTCCTTTTCCACCTCGGTCAAGATCCCCTCGCAGGCCTTTTCCATGCGCAGGATGGCGGCGCTCAGCGCGTCGTCCGGGATGCGCCCGTTTAAAACGTGCAGCGCGGCCCGCTTTTGGTCGATCAGGTTCAGCATCTCGTCCGCGTCCTCGCGGCCGGTCAAAAACGGCACCGCCCGGCGCTCTACCACCGGCGGGCACACGCGCGCCATCACAAAATACACCGCTGCCGACGCAGCCGCCGTCAGGCCCAGGGCCCAAAGCTGATAAATGGGCAGCGCCAGGGCCCCCACCAGCCACACGGCCCCCGCGAAATACCAGGGCATCACGGGTTTGTGCTTGATCTCGATCCACTTGCTCGTGGCCAACACCACCTTTTCACGGTAAAATTCAGGCGACCGCCGCCCCGCCTTTGGCACGGGCGGCGTCTTAGAACCATTTTAGCAGAGTAAAGGATAAAAAGCAATGAAACCGGGCCAAAAACGCCGATTTATCCATTGTTTCCCGCATCCAGCCAGGGCCCCAGCGCCCGGCCCCACTCCTGCCGCAGCCGTTCCATCGAAAACGAGGCGTTGGCCGGGCTGGTGCTGGGCAGCTTCACCGCCGGGATGCCCGTCGCGGGCTCCAGCAGCTTCCCGTACAATTTATGGGAGGCCGCGCCGTTGCAGAACACCGCGCGCACCGGCGCTTTTTCCAGCAGCCCGGGCAGATCCACCGCCACGGGGTTTTTAATGCTTGCATCCGAAGCGCCCTCAATGTCGCAGGCTTCCAGCACGTCCCACAGGGCAAGGCCGTGCCGCAGCACCAGCGCCTTTTTCTCGGGGATGCTCCCCGGCGTTTTTTCCCCGGCCAGCGCCGCCAGCAGCGGCCAGAACCGGTTTTGGGGGTGGCTGTAATAAAAGCCCTGCTCCCAGCTTTTGGGGCTGGGCCAGCTGCCCAGAATGATCGCCCGGCTGTTCGGGCCCCACACAGGTTCAAAACTCACGGCTGCAAAAACACCTCCCGCGCCACGGCGGCCACGCCGTTTTCCAAAACGCCCGGGGCCACCCGCTTTGCCGCGGCCAGCGCTTTGGCCGAGCCGCTGGCCATGCAGTACGAAAGGCCGGCAAAGCCCATCAGGGCTACGTCGTTGTCGTTGTCGCCCACGCTCACCAGCTCCCCGGGCCGCCAGCCCGCCAGTTCCGCCAGGCGCGCCATGCCCACGGCCTTGTTCATGCCGTGCTGGTTGATGTCGTAGTAGCCCGGGCGGTAGGGCACGAACTGTAAGCCCAAATGGCCGTACCGCGCCTCAAACCCGTCCAGCGCCGCCGGCGGCAGGATGCCGAACGCCCCAAAGGGCATGCTTTGCAGGTGGCGGGTCTGGTCCTCGCCGTCCCGCACATACTCATCGTGCCCGGTGGCCTGCTTGTAAAAGGCCTTCATGCGCTCGTACTCCACATACACGTAGTAGTCGTCGGCAAAGCAAAAAGCCAGGGGGTGGCTGTAGTCCTCAAAATAATCCACCAGGGCGTACATCTCCTCGGGGGTAAAGTCCTTGCTGGCCAGCAGGCGGCCCCGCCCGTCCAGCACCTGGGCGCCGTTGGCGCACACCGCGTAATCCGGCCGGATGCCGCCCAGGATCTCGGGCGCCATGGCAAAATAGGTGCGCCCCGTGGCGATCACAATTTTTACCCCCCGCCTCTGCACCTCCTGCACCGCCGCGGCCACCTCCGGCCGCGCGCAGCGTTCGCCGTGCGCCACCAGCGTTCCGTCCACATCCAGGACCAGCGCTTTATACTCCATGCCCATCCCTCTCCTTTTCCGGCGCGGGCCGGGCCCCTTGCCCCCGGGGCGGCCGGGCGGCCCGCGCGCACTTTCCCGCCTAGTATTATAGACGGTTTCCCCCGCCGCTACAAGCAAAAACTTTGGAAAAACCGCCGCTTTACTTGCCCGCCGCTTTGGTGGTATACTGTGGTGCAGTATCCTGAAAAGAAGGGGGACCCCCAATGGCATCGGAATACCGGGCGGGCTTAAAGGATGGGCTCGCCATCGGCGTGGGCTATTTTTCGGTCAGCTTCACCTTTGGCATCCTGGCCGTGAACGGCGGCCTTTCGGCCCTCACCGCCGGGCTCATCAGCCTCACCAACCTCACCAGCGCGGGCCAGTTTGCGGGCCTCACGGTCATTCTGGCCCACGGCTCGCTGTTTGAGCTGGCCCTCACCCAGCTGGTCATCAACCTGCGCTACGCGCTCATGAGCCTCTCGCTCAGTCAGCGCCTGGGCCCGGCCTTCACCACCCGGCGGCGCATGGTGGTGGCCTTTGCCAATACCGACGAGATCTTTGCCGTGGCCATGGGGCGCAGCGCCGCCCTTACCCCGGCCTACATGTACGGCCTTGCCACCCTGCCCATCCTGGGCTGGACCGGCGGCACCCTCACCGGCGCGGTGGCCAGCGGCGTTTTAAGCGCGGCGGTGCGCAGCGCGCTGGGCGTGGCGCTTTACAGCATGTTCATCGCCATCATCGTGCCGCCCATGCGCGGGCTCAAAAGCGTGCGGTACGTGGTGGCCGCGGCGGTGGTCGTCAGCTGTGTGCTGGCCTGGTCGCCCCTTTCCCGCTTTATCTCCAGCGGGTTCGCCATCATCGTAAGCACCCTGGCCGCGGCGGGGGTGGGGGCCTGGCTGTTCCCCCTGCATCTTAAAAGCGGCGGGCCCGCGCCGCAAACCGAAAGCGAGGTGAGCGCCCTGTGAGCCTTTTCTGGTATCTTGTGGTCATGGCGGGCGTGACCTACCTCATCCGCATGCTGCCCCTCACCCTGCTGCAGAAAAAGATCGAGAACGTGTGGCTGCGGTCGTTTTTGTACTATGTGCCCTACGCCTGCCTTGCGGCCATGACCTTTCCGGCCATCCTGTCGGCCACCGAAAGCCCGGTCAGCGCCGCGGCGGCGCTGGTGGTGGCGGTGCTGGTGGGCCTGTGGGGCAAGGGCCTTGTCACGGTGGCGGCCTGCGCCTGCTGCACCGTGTTTCTGGTGGAAAAGCTGCTGCCCCTGCTGCCCTTATAAAACTTCACACAAAGAGAGAGGTGGTGCGCGCCCAGCCCTGTGGGCGCGCACCACCTCTCTCTTTTGCGGTCAAAGCCGTTCCGCCGGGAACAGCAGGTAAAGCTGGCCGTTCTCCGGGGGCGGCTCCTTTCCTTTTTACAGCAGCGTTTCCCAAACCTCCGGCTTAAAGCCCGGGCACACGCCCTTTTCCGTCACCAGGATGGGCCGCTTCACCAGCATCCCGTCGGTGGCAAGCAGCGCAAAGACCTCGGCGTCGGTCATGCCGGGCAGCTTGTCCTTCAAATTCATGGCCTTATACAGCAGGCCGCTGGTGTTCACAAAGCGCTTCACCGGCAGGCCGCTGGCCGCGGCCCAGGCGGCCAGCTCGGCGGCGGTGGGGTTCTGCTCCTTGATGGGCCGCGCCTGGTACGCCGCGCCCCGCTCGTCCAGCCATTTCTGCGCCTTCTGGCAGGTGGTGCATTTTGCGTAACAGATAAAGGTGTTCATTAAAAAGCCTCCTGTTCGTTGTTCTCTATCATAAACTTATCCTTTGCATAGTCCAGCGCCAGCCCCAAAAGCTCGTTTCGGCTGTGATTGGTCTGGCCGGCCAGCCTGTCATAGAATGCCAAGACCGAACGGTCTATCCGCACACTGAATGTCACTGGCTCCGTTTTTTTGGAAATTTTCAGCTCGCCCATGCTATGCCCTTTCTACAAACGATTTTACCCATAAAGTATCATCTTTTCAAGGGCACTTGTTCATTTTACTATCGCTCGATAGTAAAATCGCTCTGCACAGCGGGTTCTCAATAAAAAGATCCCCTGCCCAAAAGGCAGGGGATCTTTTTGCTTTTATACTTTACAGCTCTTTGCCGCCGATGAAGATGTGCTCGGGCTGCAGGTCCTTGTTCAGCACCAGCACGTCGGCGCGCTTGCCGGCGGTCACGCTGCCCAGCTCGTCAAACAGGCCCACCGCCTGCGCCGGGTTGATGGTGGCGGCGCGCAGCGCGCTTTCCAGGGGCACGCCGAACTTCACGGCGCGGCGGAAGCACTCGGCCAGGCAGGTGGCGCTGCCCGCAATGGTGCCGTCCTCCAGGGTGGCCAGGCCGTCGTTCATGAACACCTTCTGGCCGCCCAGGCTGTACTCGCCGTTGGGCATGCCGCAGGCCCGCATGGAATCGCTGATCAGGCACACCCGCTCGGCCCCGAACAGGGCGAACACCGCGCGCACCACCGCCGGGTGCAGGTGGATGCCGTCCGAGATCATTTCCACATGGGCCGCGTCGTCGGCCGCCGCGCCCACAACGCCGGGGGCACGGTGGGTGAAGGCGGGCATGGCGTTGAACAGATGGGTGGTGTGGCTCGCGCCGTTTGCATACGCCGCCTTGGCCTCCTCGTAGGTGGCCGAGGTGTGGGCGATGGAAACGGTGCACAGCTCGCTGGCCTTGCGGATGAACTCCACCGCGCCGGGCAGCTCGGGCGCAACGTCCACCAGCCGGATGTTCCCGCCGCTGGTCTGCCAAAGGCGCTGGAACATCTCCCAGTCGGGGTCAATGATGTATTTTTCAGCCTGGGCGCCCTTTTTGGCCTTGTTGAAGAAGGGGCCCTCCATGTTCACGCCCCGCAGCACCGCCCCCTGGGCCTCCTGGTTGAACAGGGGCTTTACCGCGGCAAAAATGTCGTTCAGAATCTCCTCGCTGAACGCCATGGTGGTGCCCATAAAGCTGGTCACGCCCTGGCTGCCCAGGTATTTCTGCATGGTCTTCACGTATTCCTGGCTGCCGTCCACGCTGTCGCAGAAGTCGGCGCCGGCCGCGCCGTGGATGTGAATGTCCACAAAGCCGGGGGTCACGTATTTGCCGGCGGCGTCGATCTCCTCGGCGCCGTGCAGGGTGCCCGCGGGGGCCACCTGCTTGATGCGGTCGCCCTCAAGCTCCACGTCGGCGGTCAAAAAGCGGCCCAAAGCGGTGAAAACCTGTCCATTTTTTAGAATCATAAATAAAACTCTCCTTTCAGAAAGGGAAACTTTCGTTGATTTCATTATAGCGCGGCGGCTTCGCAAGAACAATTGTTAAATAGCGAAAAAGATAATCGTGCAAATTTTGTGGCTTCTCCCATGCCTTTTGAGCCGCTTTTTCGGCCCGCCGCAAGAAAGATTTTCCTTTTTTCAAAAAAGCCTTGCTATTTCTCCTTCCGCGTGCTATACTAAGCAAGTATTCTACCAAATGTACATTTGAACTCACATGTTTTTGTAAGTCATTTGCCCGTTGAATGAATTACAAAAGCATGTGAGTTTTTTATTGCTCTGCAATAGAAACTGCTCTAAAAGCACCCCGGCCAAAGCCCTTCCGGCAAGCGGGCGGCGTGCGTAAAAGGCGGCCCTGGCTTCCTTTTACTGTCAGTCGATCGATGTTCTGAACGTAAGAATATAATATTTTTTAGGAGGTACCAGAATGAATAACGGTACTGTGAAATGGTTTAACAACGAAAAGGGCTTCGGCTTCATCTCCAACGACAACGGCGGCGACGACGTGTTTGTGCACTTCTCCGCCATCATGATGCCCGGCCACAAGACCCTGGAAGACGGCCAGAAGGTGACGTTCGACACCGAGACCGATCCCAAGAACCCCAACAAGCTGCGCGCAGTGAACGTCTGCCTGGCCTGAACGTAAGGTTTTTGTGCCCTTCCTGGAAACGGGAAGGGCGTTTTTTTGTGCCGAAACGGCAAACCATCCATTTGGTTACATACCGCATGGTATTAACATAATAAACCTGAAAGGAGGAAACGGATATGAAACAAACCAACAACAAGCGGAGGGCGCTTTTCAGCTAGCTCTCCAAAAGGAGCATAAAATGGACTATATTCTGAACAACAAAGCGGCCTGGGAAGAGGCTTTTGACCACAAACGCGAGGGCTGGGGCGACGAAAACCACCTCCGGCTGCTGCACGAAACCCTTCCCTTTTTCTGCAGCGATGCGGCGGCGGAGCTTCGCGCCCTGGATCTTAAGGGCAAGCGCGTGGCGCAGTTCTGCTGCAACAACGGGCGGGAGCTGCTGTCCCTCATGCAGCTCGGCGCCGCCGGGGGCGTGGGGTTCGATATCGCCGAAAACATTCTGCAGCAGGCCCGCGCCACCGCGCAGAAGGCCAACATCCAAAATTGCAGCTTTGTCGCCTGCAATATTCTGGACATTGGCGCCCAGTACCACGGGCAGTTCGATCTCATCCTGTTCACCATCGGCGCGATCACCTGGTTCAGGGACCTGGACCCGCTCTTTCAAAAGGTCTCGGCCTGCTTAAAGCCCGGCGGCGTTTTGTTCATCCACGATTTTCACCCTGTCATGAACATGCTGCCCATGCCGGGCGAGCCCGAATTTGACCCCGCGCACCCGAACCAGGTCGTTTACTCCTATTTCCGGAACGAACCCTGGGTCGAAAACGAGGGCATGGGCTATATGTCCGAGCAGTACCATTCCAAAACCTTCACCAGCTTTTCCCACACCATGGGGCGCATCGTCACCGCCGTCAGCAGCGCCGGAATGCGCATCCGCAAGCTGGAAGAATTCGATTACGACGTCGGCCTTTCCGACGCCTACGATGGAAAGGGCTTTCCCCTTTCCTACCTGCTCACCGCTGAAAAGCTGTAAGCGCGTGCCGGCGCGGCACACCTGCCGGGCCGGGCAAACCTGAAAACGGGCGGAAGCATTTCCATGCTTCCGCCCGTTTTTGAATCGCTCCGCCCTAAAACGGCCGCCGGTTCTTAAAGCCCCAGCAGCTGCAGCAAAAGCCCTGCCGCCGCGCCGATGGCCCACAAAAGGCCGGTGATGAACAGGTTCTGCTTCACGCTGGGGTTTGCCTTGAACAGCACCACCAGCCCCACGCCCGCGCCGCTGGCAAGCCCCGCCACCGCCGCGCTGAAGGTGATCGAGCCCGAAAGGTACAGCTGGGTCAGCAAAATGCTGGCCGCGCAGTTGGGCACCAGGCCGATCAGCGCCGCAAACACGGGCTGCAAAGGCCCCATGGCCGCCAAAAAGCCGGTGAACGCCTCGGCGCCCACCCACTCCATCACAAAGCCGATGGCAAGGCTGAACCCGAACACCCACAAAAAAATGTTCAGGGTGTGGGCCAAAGCCGCCCGCAAAATACCCTGCTGCGCCTCATGCTGCTCGTGGCAGTCCACCTCGCCCGCGTGGCCGGTGTAGCCGCCCCGCACCCCTTTGGGCAAAAAGCGCCGCAGCGCAAGGTCCAGGCAAAAGCCCGCCGCCAGCGCCAGCACCACCTTAATGCCCAGCAGCGCCGCCAGCCGGGGCCACTGCTCGGGCACGGCCAGCAAAAGGGGCACCGCCTCGTCGCTGGTGGCCAGGAACACCGCCATCAGCGTGCCCAGGGTGATCACCCGGCTGCCGTAAAAGTTCGCGGCCATGGCCGAAAAACCGCACTGGGGCACGCAGCCCAGCAGCGCGCCGGGCACAAAGCCCCAGTGCCCGCCGCCCGCCAGCGCGGCCTCGATCCGCTCGCCCTGGCGGCGCTCAATGTATTCAATCATCAAATAGGCCGCAAACAGGAACGGCAGCATTTTCAGGCTGTCGATCAGCGCGTCCAGCAAAACATCCATGAACAAGCTCGGGTTCCCTTTCCTCTCGCCTTTTAAAATTTACCGGTACGCTTTAGTATACCCGCAAAACGGCCCCGGCGCAATGCCCCAGGGGGCCATTCGCAAGAGCATTTCCTGTTTTGTCCGCCGCCCCTTTCGCGGCGGCAGGCCGCCGGGCAGCGCAAAGGGCCGCCCCTCCCGGGGCGGCCCTTTGCGGCAAAATGCAGTTTAAACCGCCGGCGCTGCGGCGTTTCAGTGATTCTCGGCGCGCAGCACAAAATAGGCCTGCGGGTGGTCGCACACCGGGCACTTTTCGGGGGCGTGCTTGCCAATGTGGATGTGGCCGCAGTTGGTGCAGATCCACACCTGCTCGGTCTCGCGGGCAAACAGCTTGCCCTCCTTCAGCAGCTCCGCCACTTCCTTGTAACGGGCCTCGTGCTCCTTCTCAATGGCGCCCACCATGGTAAACAGGCTGGCGATCTTGTCAAAGCCTTCTTCCTTGGCGGTTGCCGCAAACCCGGCGTACATGTCGGTCCACTCGTAATTTTCGCCCGCGGCGGCGTCGGCCAGGTTGGTCAGGGTGTCGGGCACAGCGCCGTCGTGCAGCAGCTTGAACCAGATCTTGGCGTGCTCTTTTTCATTGTTCGCGGTCTCCTCGAACACCGAGGCGATCTCGTTGTAGCCGTCCTTTTTGGCCTTGGAAGCGTAGTAGGTATACTTGTTGCGGGCCTGGCTTTCGCCGGCAAACGCGGCCATCAGGTTGGCTTCGGTCTTGGAACCCTTCAAATCCATTGTAAAAACCTCCAACTGTTCATTTTCTCTTCCCATTAAATAGGAATATTTCTTATGTATCCAGTATACACCAAACTGTGGGTAAGTCAAGGTTTTTTTCCGCTTTCGCCGGCGGGCAGGGCCGCGGGCTGAAGCTCCGGGTAGGCAAGGTTTGCCGCCTCGGCCACCGCAAAGATCAGCCGGGGCGAAAAGGCTTCCACCAGCCCGTAGTCAATGTACACCACTGCGCCGCTCTCCACCGCCCGCAGGCCCCCCAGGGCCTCTGCCAGCTGCTCGGGCGCAATGGTGTCCGGCACCAGCAGAATGTCCGGTTCGGCCGCCTGCACCTCGGCCAGGTCGTTGTCCGGGTCGTCGTCCGCCAGGCACCCGGCCCCGGCCAGCCAGCCGGTCTCGCTTTCCAGCGGGTGGCGGAACACCTGCCCCAGCAGGGCCCACTCGGCGGTCTCGGCCGTGGCCGCCAGCCCCGAAAGATCCGGCAGCAGCAGCGCCGTGGCCTTTTGCCCGGCCGCCCGGTCGTAGCTGGCAAGCGTGTCGGCCAGCCGGTCGATCACTCCCTGCCCCTGGGCCCGGCCGGTCTCGTTGCCGTTTAAAAGCGCGCCCAGCTCGCCGTAAAAGCGGCGCAGGCTTTCCAGGTCGGTGGGGCTCAAAAGCTGGATCACCCGCGCCCCGCCCTGTTCCAGCTGCTCTTTCACCCCGTCGGCAAGGGGGGTCTGGCACAGCACATACTCGGGCGCAAGCTCCAGAATGGCCTCGGGCCGGGGCAAAAGCGGGGTGCCCACCGTGGCCAGCCCCCGGCCCCGGTCGTCGCAGTATTCGGTCACGCCGCACAGCGCCCCGTGCCCCGGCAGGCTCAGCAGCGCCTCGGTCACCATGGGCGAAAGGCTCACCACCCGCTGGGGCTTTTGCCCCACCAGCCGGTCGCCCACCTGGGCGGGCCAGTCCTGCCCGGCCTTTACCGCAAGCTGTGCATCCTCCGCGGGCGCTGCGCCCGAAACAGCCCCCGAAACAGCGCCGGGCGCCGCCTGGCCGCCGTCAAACAGTTCCTTCAGCCTGCCGCCCGCAAATCCCCACACCGCCAGGCTCACCAGCAGCAGGGCAAACAGCCCCCCCCAGCAAATAGAGCGGCAGCTTGGGGGCGCCGCGCTGCTTTGTGGCAACGCCCCCGGGCAGCGCAGCGCGCTGCCGGGCTGCCCGGGGCGGCGCGGGGGTCCGCCCCTGCGTTTCGGCGCGCCGGGGGCTGCCGCCCGCCGGCGGCTGGCCCTGCCCGCTCCGGGGCGGCGTTTTGGGGGCCGCCCCGCCCGCCCGGCGGATGGGCTGGGGGGCCTTTGCCCCGCCCGCGCGGTACACCTGCCGCCCGCTGGGCGCCGCATCGCCGCGCTGCCCTGGGCCTTGCGCGCGGAACACATGCTTTTCTTCCGGTGGCTGCGGCATTGGTCCCGCCCCCTTTCGTTTTTCAGCCCGGCGCCTTTCAGCCCCGGGATAGCTTTTTGAACTGCCGCACGGCCCTGGTCACCTGCCGCTCCGGCACCCGCTTGCGGAAGGCCGCCATGCTGTGGGCCGAAAAAGGCGCCTCGTGCTGGAACGCGGCCAGCCCAATGAAATATTGCAGATAGGGGTCCTCGCGGATCAACTCCACCGTCTGCCGGTCCGAAAGCCCCAGCGCCGCCCGGATCACCAGGCTGCCGAAAGCCATGCGCACCGGCAGGGCCTGGGCCCCGCCCTTGTGAAAGTGGGCGGCGTATTGCCGTTCCAGCCCCACCCAGTCCGTGGCCGCCGCCAGCTTTACCCAGCGGTTTGCCTCGTTCAGCGCGCCCCCAAAGGGGTGCACAAAGTCGTACACGGTCATCTGCGTCTCCGCCATGGCATACATGGCACCTCCGCCCCTTTCGGCGCTTTTTTCTATTGTACCATAAAATTGCCCGCCAATAAACATCCACGCGTAAAACGCGTGGTATTTCAGATGCGGGCAAAGCCCTTTGTTCCTCGCTCACGCGTCAAACGCGTAAGTACGGTCTGCCAGCCGCGCGGGGACTGTTACTTGCCGCCCGTAAACGGGCCGCATTCACTCATCGTAAGCTGCTCGCCCATCTCATCTTCTTTTAGTTGGTTCCTGATGTACTCTGCAATTCGGCTCGTGTTTTTCCCCGTTGTATCCACGTAGTATCCTTTGCACCAGAACTCTCTGCTCCGATACTTGTATTTCAATTCGCCGAATTGCTCATACAGCATTGTGCTGCTCTTCCCTTTCAAGTATCCCATGAAGCTTGACACCGACATTTTCGGTGGAATTTCCACCAGCATGTGCACATGGTCCGGGCATACTTCTGCCTCTATGATTTTTACGCTCTTCCACTCACATAATTGTCGCAGAATCTTGCCGATTGCTGCCCGCTTTTCTCCATAGAATACTTTCCTGCGATATTTCGGAGCAAATACTATATGGTATTTGCAATTCCATTTAGGTCAGTTTACAAGGAACTACACGCAGACCACGAAACGGGGGCTGCTGACAACAAATAAAGGCTGAGTATCAAGCACCGGGGAAGTGCGAGATATTCAGCCTGTTTTGTTGTCCGGGGTTTCCAAAGGGGCACCCTTTGGCACACGACTTTGCTTGCAAAGTGTAGTGTGTTATACGCTCTGTCGGCGTTGCTGCGAAAATGAGGTTGCCGCCAGGGAGGGCAAGGGCATTTGAAGCAGCAGGAAAACAGGGCTGTGATTGCGTGGCGTGGAGCCGCAAACGCAGGGCTGGTTTCATCAGCAGATAGGGCGTATATGAAAGCCCCCGTCCCTCGTACAACGCCGAACTTCGGGACAAAGTGTCCCGAACTTGTGGATACATTCCCGTAAAAATTGAAATGGGCGGGAAGCCATTTTAGGGCTTTCCCGCCTTGATTACCCTTTAGCAAAGACAGGCAGGACTGTCAACGGCGGCGTATTTATGCGCCGTTCATCTTGACCGTTGACTGGCTCGGCTGGCTTTGCTATTTTCCCGATAAATAGGAAAAATCAATGTTAAAAATTCTGTAACAGTTATCATAATTTACTTTATCTTCTCCATGCCACCAGTTGAGTGGATAAGATAGGCTTTGCCTTAAATCTCCGGTATCTCTCATCAACGGTGGGGTAAAGGAATGTATGTATCCTTTATGCTCTGGTGTCTCCAAAATCCCACAAATAGCAAGTGTTTCAAGGATTCCGATAATCTCACTTATATTGCAGGGCAAAAGTTTACTCTCATGAATTTTTTTACATAACATAATACCAGTGGATTGGTCGCTCATCGCAGATGATATTGATATTATTTCTTTCAAAATATTTTTGTCGATATTCGTAGGGAGTTGTTTATCCATATGAGCAAATTCATTGAGATAAAAAATGGGTTTTCCAATCCCACCCCAAATTCCACCACCTCGATACTTGACATAATTATAAAATGTTCTATCCAGCCGAGATGGAACTTTGTCTGTCTTACCTCTATCAAACATTAGCCAACTTACAGCATATATATACGATGCTAAAATATACCGATACTCCATATCACGAGTAGATAAACTATACAAAAAAGAATTGGCAGCATCACTAAGAGAAATACATTTAAGACTTTGTGTCAAAATGCGTATAGCTTCTTCGTGCGAAATAGATAAATCCTCTAAAATGGCACCATGTTCTTTTGCATACGCAATTTCTTCAAATGATAACAGTTTTCGCTTCGTATCATCCATATAGCGCATTAGAATTTTTTTGCTTTTCTTATCCATAAACATTTTTCCCTAATTTTGGGCTCTTAGTTCCCTTACTTTCTCCCCCGCTGTGGCTTTGGATTTTTCAGCAAGTCCGACTTCTGTGCAATCTTTTTCAGCCACTTCTTTTCTTCTTCAGATAGCTTCTTCAAATTCAATTTGAGCCGCTTGCAAATGAACGCCAAAGCAGCTTGCTCCGGGTCGCTGTCTGGGCTGGCAGCTTCGTCAACGGTCTGCAAGAAATCTTCCAGTGGGTTGTCCTCCGGGACGCTGAAAAAATCGTCCTTATGCGCTTCCCGCAGGTCAAGAGCTATCTTGTTTATGTCCTGCTGTATCACATAGCGGCAAAAACTATCATCATCAATATGGGCGGCGATAAGCTGTCTTAACTGCGGGTCGGTCAAGCCGGGATTGTGCTGCTTCATAATGGTTGTACTCACAGCGTCTACAATGGCGTTTGCACTCTGCACCTGTTTGCCAGCGATACCGTTTACATAGATTTCAAGGTCAGCCATGAGCCGGGGGAAATCCGGGTGTGCCGCCAGCTCACACAAGAGGGAATTATCCACCCGCCCACTTTTCAATAGTTCAATCATATCATCGCTCAAACGCAGGTCTGCAAGATCGGCGTTTGGGTGATTTTTTGTTTGAGAACGCCCCAGCAGATAATCAACAGTCACTTCATAAAACTTTGCCAACTCAATAAGGGCATAATGGCTGATGTCCTTGAAATTATCCCCCTCATAACTGCCCAACGCAGACTTGGAGAGGTGCGTCTGCTCCGCAAGCTGTTCCAGCGTCAACCCACGCTCCACACGCAGGTCTTTCAATCGTTCTTGTATGGATAGTTCCATGCACTCCCCCTCCTTGTCTGTTTATGTTACCTGTTATATCAAAGTTTGTTCAGATACCCGATTTCATCTAATTCTGCCTTAATCTCGTCCCATTCACTACGCTTGGGGTTTAATGCAACAATCATCTCTTTTGTCACCGGCACCCCGTCTGCAAGCTGGCGCACAACTTCCAAAGGCAGGTCGGCGGGATAAAACCACTTCCCGTATTCCACATAGGTCTGCGGATTACCATCAATCATAGAGAGTAAATCCTTGGAAGCGTCCTCACCAGCCATAGGATTACAGTGCCAAACAACGCCATCTTCCGTCCAGACGCAAAAAGTGCTTTTCATCTTTTTGACTTCTCTGCTATTCATGAGCTTTTGCAAAGCGGAAGGCATCCCATTTGTCAAATCCTCTATCCGAGGGAGTTTTTCTTCCCAATCGTAAAGTTCAGAATCTACACCATTGATAACACAGCCTTCAGATGTGAACATGATAATCATGCTTTGCTCACTGCCATCGGTAGCCCAAAATGTTTCTTTTCCCTTTCTCCATATGGGATTGTATGTATAGTGACGGATGAAACTCCATTCCTTCTCTAACATGATGATGTCCAAAGCTGCAAGCCCTTTGCAGAAAGCCTTTAGGCGATTTACATCAGGTAATCCAGACAAATTTTTCGTTGAAATCATATCGCCACTCCTTTCAAACTTTAATTGCCATCCAAGTACTTTCATTTTACCACAATTCCGAGAGCGTGGAAATAGAGAGTTTTCCGAGCTGATTTCCGACCTTATGGATATACGGGGCGGGCGGTCTTTTAGGTGTAGACTTAGGGTAGTTCATCGATGAGCTGCACCTTGAAAAATGAATGACCGTCCGAAAAGGAATACCCAGGCAGGGGAAGCACCGCAACGAGCCACTTCGGGACAAAATGGCGCTGTTGACAAAGTCTCGCAACAGCGCCAAAATGTCCCGAACTTGTGGACACACTCCCGTAAAAATTGAAATGGGCGGGAAGCCATTTTAGGGCTTTCCCGCCTTGATTGCCCATCAGCAAAGACGGGCGGGACTGTCAACGGCGGCGCATGAAATGCGCCGTTCATCTTGACCGTTGACTGGCTCGGCTAGCTTTGCTATCTCCTCGATAAATGGGAATTTTTCTTTTTTATTCGTCCAAAGCGTCACAAAGCTTGTCCATAATTTCAGAAAGAGCAGTTGGAATTCCTTCTTCCCAGTTTGGACTTTCTAAAACTTCTCCATCTAAAGCCATATACATCTCTTTAGGTATCTCTCTTTTCATTTCCTCTTCGTCAACTTCTTCTGTCCAGTCATAATCTGAATTATATGGATCATTTTTAGGGTCAAAAGCATATTTTTGATTTTTATAATATCCTGAAATATAATTTTTTTCAAGAGTTTCAACAATATCAAAATCTTCTAAAGCCCAGCTGTCCTCTTCTTCACATTCTTTTCTATTTTCATATTTCTTAAAAAATTGAGGATTCATATACCAATATAGGAATAGAGCTGTTCCCTTGTCAGTATCAGGCTGTTCTGCTATCCATTTGATAACTTCCTTAGAATTATCAAAGTTCCAATCTATTGCTAAAAGTTGTCTTTCTTTTGGAGAGTTTTTCTTTAAATAATTTATAATTAACTGGTTTTCTAACTCATCAAATTCATTTTCGTCAATCTCTACATTTTCCCAATCAAAATCTTCTCTTAAAATATCTTCAATTTTTAACATCAAAATACCTCCTAAAATTCATATTTTTATATTTCTTTATTAGTTCTATCAACTGAATTTTACTTTTCACCTATTGCCTTGAAACAGACCACTGCACCGCAAATAAAAAATATAATGCAAATAATGAGTGGGATTATTAAGTCTAATCCCAACAAACTACCTAAAATACCAGTAATTCCGTTATAATCCCACTGGTAAGGTGCCGCAGAGCATAGAATAATTATTGAACCAAGAAAACCCATTAGCTGCCACACAATTCCTAAAATCATTTTTTTCATACAATCACATTCCTTTATCAAATTCCGATTTGCTGTTCTCCTACTTCCGCCCCCGTTGTGGGTTTGGATTTTTCAGCAAGTCCGACTTCTGTGCAATCTTTTTCAGCCACTTCTTTTCTTCTTCGGACAGCTTCTTCAAATTCAATTTGAGCCGCTTACAGATAAACGCCAAAGCCGCTTGCTCCGGGTCGCTATCTGGGTTGGCAGCTTCATCAACAGTCTGCAAGAAATCTTCCAGCGGGTTGTCCTCCGGGACGCTGAAAAAATCGTCCTTATGTGCTTCCCGCAGGTCAAGAGCTATCTTGTTTATGTCCTGCTGTATCACATAGCGGCAAAAACTGTCGTCATCAATATGGGCGGCGATAAGCTGTCTTAGCTGCGGGTCGGACAAGCCGGGATTGTGCTGCTTCACAATGGTTGCGCTCACAGCGTCTACAATGGCGTTTGCACTCTGCACCTGCTTTATCGCTACGCCGTTCACATAGATTTCAAGGTCAGCCATCAGCCGGGGAAAATCCGGGTGTACTGCCAGCTCGCACAAGAGTGAATTATCCACCAGCCCACTTTTCAAGAGTTCAATCATATCATCACTCAAACGCAGGTCTGCAAGATCGGCGTTTGGGTGACTTTTTGTTTGAGAACGCCCCAGCAGATAATCAACAGTCACTTCATAAAACTTTGCTAACTCAATAAGGGCATAATGGCTGATGTCCTTGAAATTATCCCCCTCATAACTGCCCAGCGCCGACTTGGAGAGATGTGTTTGCTCTGCAAGCTGTTCCAGCGTCAGCCCACGCTCCACACGCAGGTCTTTCAATCGTTCTTGTATGGATAGTTCCATGCTCCCCCTCCTTGTCTGCTTGATAGATGAAAAGTTATAGCTTTTGTGCTCTATTCAGATGCCAGATGAACTAAGCATCATATTATTTGTAGTAATAATACCAATTTCCGTTATATTCTTTATCACATTCTTCTTGTGAAGCAAACGTACAATCTTTAATTCCTTGAATTGGATAATTATGTTTTTTCAACTGTGCTCTGTGATATAAATTGATTTTTTCGGTTAGTCCGCTTTGCTGTGCCGCTTTTAATCGCGCATTTGTAGAAAAGATGTACGATACAAAATAGTTTGCTGGCTGAATATATGTTCCAAATTCAATACTCTGTTCTATATCCGCAAAGTAATTTTTAACATCTTCCATGCAAATTTCTATTATTCTTTGCCATTTAATCTCCTGTTCCCTATTTCTCATTTTTTACCTCTACAACTATGAATGGACACTTAATGTATTTTTATTTTACCACAATTCCGAGAGCGTGGAAATAGGCAGTTTTCCGGGCTGATTTCCGACCTTATGGATATACGGGGCGGGTGGTCTTTTAGGTGTAGACTTAAGGTAGTTCATCGATGAGCTGCACCTTGAAAAATGAATGACCGTCCGAAAAGGAATACCTAGGCAGGGGAAGCACTGCAACGAGCCACTTCGGGACAAAATGTCCCGAAGTCCGGGGAGCGTGCCAACGCTGGAACACGCCGCAGGAATGGGGCAGGAAGCCTTTTCGGGGAGAACGGCAAAGGAAAAATGGAGGGAACACATGAGAGAGAACCCATATAAACGACTGCCGCCCATAGAGCGCAAGCAGGACGGTCCCCTTTACCGCATGACACCGGCACAGAGGAAACAGGCAAACGCCCTGATCCGCCGGGAGTGCTGCAACTATGAGGACGGGAACTGTATGCTCCTTGACGATGGGGACACCCACACCTGCCCCCAGACCATTTCTTTCTCAGTCTGCTGTAAGTGGTTCCGCTGTTCGGTCTTGCCGCAAATCGGGACGCTGGAAACAGAGATTTTCCGGGATAAGGAGCTAAAACACTGTGCGGTCTGCGGCAGCGTGTTCGTCCCAAAGTCCAACCGGGCGAAATACTGTCCCAACTGTGCCGCCAGAGTTCACAGGCGGCAGAAAACAGAAAGTGAACGGAAAAGGAGGTCTTGTGTGGACAGTTAGGGGCTGAAAGGTCCTTGATTTTCAAGGCTTTGCAAGCACAGAACAGGGGCAGGCAATAGAAACTACCGTCTGCCCCAGAAAATGGGCTTCTAACCGTCCACAAAACACGATATGACAAACACCATTTATATCCATCAGCCGGAAAAGACGGTCAGCTTTACCCGGCTTCCCAATTTCCTTTTTGAAGCCCCCACATTCACGCCACTGTCCAACGAAGCAAAGGTACTGTATGCCTTTATCCTGCGCCGGACAGACCTGTCCCGGAAAAACGGCTGGGCAGATGAATACGGGCGCATTTACCTCTACTATCCCATCAACGAGGTGGTAGAGCTGCTCCACTGCGGACGGCAGAAAGCGGTCAACACCCTGCGGGAATTGCAGTATGTAGGGCTTGTGGAGATCCAGAAGCAGGGCTGTGGAAAACCCAACCGCATTTACCCAAAATCCTATGAAGCGGTTCCAAACACCGACTTCAAGAAATCCCGTTCTGGTACGCCGGAGGGCTGAAAACCGCACTCGATGAGTACGATAATCAATCCTCTTGAAGTACGAAAACCGGACGGTATATAGAAATACAGAAATAAAAATATTGATTTATATTCTATCCATTCCCTTCCTATCCGAGATATTTTCTGCGGGATTTTCCTGTGGAAAAGTCCCGGAAAGGAATGGAATGGGGAAAGGAGTTTCATGGCACAACACGCAATTTTGCGGTTTGAAAAACACAAGGGCAACCCAGCAAGACCGCTGGAAGCCCATCACGAACGGCAGAAAGAGCAATATGCCAGCAACCCCGACATTGACACCAGCCGGAGCAAATACAACTTCCATATCGTCAAGCCAGAGGGCAGGTACTACCACTTTATACAGAACCGTATTGAACAGGCAGGCTGCCATACCCGTAAGGACAGTACCCGGTTTGTGGATACGCTGATTACCGCCAGCCCGGAATTTTTCAAGAAGAAGTCCCCAAAGGAGATACAGGAATTTTTCCAGAGGGCGGCTGATTTCTTAATCGGGCGGGTAGGGAAAGAAAATATCGTGTCGGCGGTGGTACACATGGACGAGAAAACGCCCCACCTGCATTTGGTCTTTGTCCCGCTGACAGAGGACAACCGTCTGTGCGCTAAAGAAATCATCGGCAACCGGGCGAACTTGACAAAATGGCAGGACGATTTTCACGCTTATATGGTGGAGAAATATCCCGACTTGGAGCGTGGGGAAAGCGCCAGCAAGACAGGCAGGAAGCATATCCCCACCCGTCTGTTCAAACAGGCGGTCAATCTCTCCAAACAGGCAAGAGCCATTGAAGCCACGCTGGGCGATATTACCCCGTTCAATGCCGGAAAGAAGAAAGAGGAAGCCCTCTCCCTGCTGAAAAAGTGGTTTCCGCAGATGGAGAATTTCTCCGGGCAGCTCAAAAAATACAAGGTCACGATAAACGACCTTTTGGTAGAAAATGAACAGTTGGAAGCTAGAGCCAAAGCCAGCGAAAAAGGCAAGATGAAAGATACGATGGAACGGGCAAAGCTGGAAAGCGAGCTGAAAGACATTCAGCGGCTGGTAGACCGTATCCCGCCGGAGGTGCTGGCAGAACTGAAACGGCAACAGCGGCACACAAGGGAACGGTGATTGATGGCAGAAAACATTTCACGCCGCAGCATGGCGGCACTGCACTTTGAAAATTAAATATGGAGGTACTATGGAGCATATCAGATACAAGAAAGAAACCGAAGTCGTGACTTTTCAGGGAAAGGAAATCACGCTGGAAAATCTCTCCCCGGTGTTCACGCCGGAGCAGGAAGCGGCAAAACGCCGGGAGCTGGAACAGCAGCTTTATGAGGTGTTCCGCAAGTATGCCGACAAGCGGCAGAGTGAGGAAGCCGGGGCATAAGGTTTTCCGAAGCCATCGTTGATTTGCGGGGCTGCTGGCGGTATAATAAAACTGTCAGCAGCTCCGTTTCTTTTTTAAGAAAAGGAGCGACAATATGAACAATCGAATAGACGCAATCTATGCAAGACAATCGGTAGACAAAAAGGACAGCATTTCCATTGAAAGCCAGATTGAATTTTGCAAATACGAGTTGAAAGGCGGTAACTGCAAGGAATACACAGACAAAGGGTACAGCGGCAAGAACACAGACCGTCCGAAGTTTCAAGAACTGGTGCGGGACATCAAGCGGGGGCTGATTGCAAAAGTCGTGGTTTACAAACTCGACCGTATCAGCCGTTCCATTCTGGACTTTGCCAACATGATGGAGCTGTTCCAGCAGTACAATGTGGAGTTTGTGTCCTCTACGGAAAAGTTTGATACCTCCACCCCGATGGGGCGGGCGATGCTGAATATCTGTATCGTGTTCGCCCAGCTTGAGAGAGAAACCATACAGAAGCGGGTAACGGACGCTTACTATTCCCGTAGCCAGCGAGGGTTTAAGATGGGTGGAACAGCCCCTTACGGCTTCCACACCGAACCAATCAAGATGGATGGTATCAACACAAAGAAGCTGGTGGTAAATCCAGATGAAGCGGCAAATATCCGGCTGATGTTCGAGATGTACGCCCAGCCCACAACCTCCTACGGGGACATTACCCGGTACTTTGCCGAACAGGGAATTTTATTCAACGGCAAGGAACTAATACGCCCCACGCTGGCGCAGATGTTACGCAATCCCGTCTATGTGCAGGCAGACCTTGATGTGTACGAGTTTTTCAAAAGTCAAGGGACGGTCATTGTCAATGACGCTGCCGATTTTACCGGCATGAATGGCTGCTATCTGTATCAAGGGCGGGATGTGAAGCCCAGCAAAAAGAACGACTTGAAAGACCAAATGCTGGTGCTGGCTCCCCATGAGGGCATTGTCCCCTCTGACATCTGGCTGACCTGCCGCAAGAAGCTGATGAACAACATGAAAATTCAGTCTGCCCGGAAAGCCACCCACACATGGCTGGCGGGAAAAATCAAATGCGGGAATTGCGGGTATGCTCTTATGAGCATTAACAATCCTGTGGGAAAGCAATATCTCCGCTGCACAAAACGGCTGGACAATAAAAGCTGTGCCGGGTGCGGGAAAATCATCACTTCGGAACTGGAAGCGGTGGTTTACCAGCAGATGGTGAAAAAGCTGGAAAAGCACAAGACGCTGACGGGCAGGAAGAAAGCGGCAAAGGCAAACCCGAAAATCGCCGCCCTGCAAGTGGAACTTCTCCATGTGGACAGCGAGATTGAAAAGCTGGTGGACAGTCTGACGGGCGCAAACAATGTGCTGCTCTCCTATGTGAACGTGAAGATAGCGGAACTGGACGGGCGCAAACAGGAACTTGTGAAGCAGATAGCCGAGTTGACGGTGGAAGCCATCAGCCCGGAACAGGTCAATCAGATTTCCGGCTACCTCGACACATGGGACAATGTATCCTTTGACGACAAGCGGCGGGTGGTGGATTTGATGATTACCACCATAGCCGCCACAAGCGATAGTTTGAATATCACATGGAAAATCTGACGGGCGGAACCCTTCCCGTCAGATACCTACCCTGTGTAGTCCCTTGTAAACTGTACTTTTGTATGGGATAAACTATTTATGTCATTCAGGCTCATTCTGAATGTCCTCCTTTTGCTTTCTTACTGCAGTTGGCAGACCGCAGTTTCATTATAGCAAAAGGAGTTTTTATTTCTTCTTCATCGCTTAAGCTCTTTTGAACCACACGTCTAACGTGTGGTTTTGCACGTCAAAAAAGGGCCGTTCCCCGGGGAACGGCCCTTTTTATTCAGTCTTGTGCCCCGGCGGCCCATTCGCTGGCGGCCAGGCCCGCAACGGCCCCGTCGCCCACCGCTGTGGCCAGCTGGCGCACCTGCTTTGTGCGGCAGTCGCCCGCCGCAAACACCCCGGGCCGGCTGGTGCGGCAGTCCTCGCCCGCCAGCACAAAGCCCTGTTCATCCAGCACCACAAAGCCGGCAAAGGGCGCCGTGCCGGGGGTCTGCCCCACCGCCAAAAACACGCCGTCCACCGCCAGCCTGCCGGTGCTTGCGTCCGCCGTGTTTTTCACGGCAAGGCCGGTCAGGCGGCCCGCCTCGCTCTCAAACGCGGTCACGGCCGTGTTCAGCAAAAATTCCACGTTCGGGCGGCTGCGCAGCCTTTTTGCCAGGGCAGCCGCCCCGCGCAGCTCGCCCCGCCGGTGGATCAGGGTCACATGCCCGCACAGCTCCGCCAGCAGCAGGGCATCCTGCAGCGCGGTGTCGCCGCCGCCCACCACGGCCACCTTCCGGCCCTTGTAAAACGCGCCGTCGCACACCGCGCAGTACGAAATACCGGCAATCCCGTCCTCGCCCGCAAGGCCCAGGCAGCGGTGCTCCATGCCCGGCGCCAGCACCAGGCTTTTGCCCCGCCAGGCTTCCCCCTCGGCCAGCACCTCAAAGCCGCCGGGCACAGCCCGCGCGCCGGTGGCGGCGGCAAAGCCGAACTCCACCTCCTGCGCGGCCAGCTGGTCCGCCATGGCGGCGGCCAGCGCGCTGCCGCTCTGGGGTTCCACGCCGGGGTAATTTTCCACCCGGGGCGAGTGGCTGATCTGCCCGCCAAAGCCCGCGCCCTCCGCCAGCAGCACGCGTTTCGCCGCCCGCGCGGCATACAGGGCGGCGGTCATGCCCGCCGGGCCGCCGCCCACCACGATCACATCGTATTCCAACTGCAAAGGCCCCTTTCCGCGCCCTTACAGGCTGGTCGTCTGGGTGTATTTTTTAATCTCCGAAAGGTTTGCAAAGCGGCGCACGCTCTCGCCCTCCACCACCACCAGGGTGGGCGCCTGGCACACCCCGTAGCGGGCCACCAGCGCGGCGTTTTCCTCGGCGTCGGTGCGCTCAAAGGGCAGGCCCGCCCGTTCCAGCATGCCCGCCGCCACGCGGCAGTTCGGGCAGGTCTTGGTGGTGAACAGCAGCGCCCGGTGCTCTGCCGGGGCCGCGGCCGCGGCGGGCGGCTCCTGGCCCGCCGCCGGGCGGCCGTGGGTCAGGCGGCTGGCGCCGATGTCGTAGGTCTTGCGGTCCTTGAATTCCTGGGCCTTTCCGTCGTTCCAGTTCTGCACCGGCCGGTAATAGCCGGTAATGCGGCTGTAGACCTCGGTCTTCTGGCCGCAGATGGGGCAGGTATACTCCTCGCCCGCCAGGTATCCGTGCTCGCGGCACACCGAGTAGGTGGGCGACAGGGTGTAATAGGGCAGCCGGTAGTTTTCGGCGATCTTGCGCACCAGGGCCGCAGCCGCCCTCCAGTCCGGCAGCTTTTCGCCCAAAAAGGTGTGGAACACCGTGCCCGAGGTATACAGGGTCTGCAATTCATCCTGCACGTCCAGCGCGCTGAACACATCCTCGGTGTAGCCCACCGGCAGGTTGGAGGAATTGGTGTAGTAGGGGGTGCCGCCGTCGTTGGCGGTGCGGATGTCCGGCCAGCGGGCCACGTCGTGCTTTGCCAGCCGGTAGCTGGTGCTCTCGGCGGGGGTGGCCTCCAGGTTGTACAGATCGCCGTACTCCTCCTGGTAATCCGCCAGGCGGGTGCGCATGTGGTTCAGCACGTCCCTTGCAAAGCGCTGGGTCTCGGGCCAGGTCATGTCGCGCCGCAGCCAGGCCGCGTTCAGCCCCGCCTCGTTCATGCCCAGCAGCCCAATGGTGGAAAAGTGGTTTTCAAAGGTGCCCAGGTACCGCCGGGTATAGGGGTAAAGCCCCTCGTTCAAAAATTTGGTAATGGTCTCCCGCTTCATTTTCAGCGACCGGGCCGCCAGGTCCATCATGTGGTCCAGCCGCCTGTAAAAGTCGGCCTCGTCCTTTGCCTGGTACGCAATGCGGGGCAGGTTGATGGTCACCACGCCCACGCTGCCGGTGGACTCGCCCGAGCCAAAAAAGCCGCCGCTTTTTTTGCGCAGCTCCCGCAGGTCCAGCCGCAGCCGGCAGCACATGCTGCGCACGTCGCTGGGCTGCATGTCGCTGTTGATGTAGTTGGAAAAATAGGGGGTGCCGTACTTGGCGGTCATCTCGAACAAAAGGCGGTTGTTCTCGGTGTCCGACCAGTCAAAGTCCCGGGTGATGGAATAGGTGGGAATGGGGTACTGGAACCCGCGGCCGTTTGCATCGCCCTCGATCATCACCTCGATGAAGGCCTTGTTCACCATGTCCATCTCTTTCTGGCAGTCCTTGTAGCAGAAATCCTGCTCTTTGCCGCCCACAATGGCGGGCAGCTCGGCCAGATCCCCCGGCACCACCCAGTCCAGCGTGATGTTGGAGAAGGGCGCCTGGGTGCCCCAGCGGCTGGGGGTGTTCACGCCGTAAATAAACGACTCCACGCACTTTTTCACCTGCCCGTAAGGCAGGTTGTCGGCTTTCACAAAGGGGGCGAGGTAGGTGTCGAAGGACGAAAATGCCTGCGCGCCCGCCCACTCGTTCTGCATGATGCCCAAAAAGTTCACCATCTGGTTGCACAGGGTGGCCAGGTGCTTTGCCGGGGCGCTGGTGATCTTGCCCGGAATGCCGCCCAGCCCCTCCTGGATCAGCTGCTTTAAGCTCCACCCCGCGCAGTAGCCGGTCAGCATCGAGAGATCGTGGATGTGAAGGTCGGCATTGCGGTGGGCCGCGCCGATCTCCTCGTCGTACACCTCGCTCAGCCAGTAGTTGGCGGTAATGGCGCCGCTGTTGCTCAAAATCAGCCCGCCCACCGAATAGGTCACGGTGCTGTTCTCCTTCACGCGCCAGTCGTTCACGTGCAGGTAGTTGTCCACCAGCTCCTTGTAGTCCAGAATGGTGGACTTCATGCTGCGCATCTTCTCCCGCTGCTTGCGGTACAAAATGTAGCACTTGGCCACGTCGGCGTAGCCCGCCTCGCTCAGCACGTTTTCCACGCTGTCCTGAATGTCCTCCACCGGCACCCTGCCGTCCCGGATCTTGGGCTCAAAGTCCGCCGTGACCTTGAGCGCCAGCAGGTCGATGGTGCTGGGGTGATACTGCTTTTCCACCGCGTCAAACGCCTTGGTGATGGCCTTGCAGATCTTCTGGATGTCGAACTCCACGACCTGCCCGTCCCGCTTGGTTACACTGTACATACGTTCCTCGCTCCTTCTTTGCCGTGCGCCGCACGGCGCGCCGCGTTTCAAAATTAAAATCGTTTGCGCCAAAACTTCATTTCCGCAGCCTTCCCGGCTGCCCGCCGCCTCATCCGCCCCGGATGCGCGCCGCCGGGATGTTTTTTTGCAGCGCGGCCAAATACCGCCGCATCTCCTCTTCGCCGGGTGCCGAAAGGCCCGGCTCCAGCACGTCGCCGGAATCCACAAAGCGCTGCAAAAAATACCGCCTGGCCCCGGCCAGCCACTCCCCAATGGCCTCAAAATCGGCCTCGGTGTGCAGCCCCGCCGCCACCGTGGTGCGCAGCTCGTAATCGGCCCCGCCGCCCAGCAAAAACGCCGCGCTCTCGCGGATGGGCGCAAGGTCCAGCCCCGGCACCCCCGCCGTGCGCGCGTAGCCTTCGGGCGAATTTTTAATGTCCATGGCCACCGTGTCCACCAGGCCCTTTTCCACAAGCTGCCGCAGCCTGTGTGGAAAACTGCCGTTTGTGTCCAGCTTCACCGCGTACCCCAGCGCCTTGACCCGCTCCAGCAAGTCCGCAAGGCCCGGCTCCAGCAGCGGCTCGCCGCCGCTCACGCACACTCCCTCCAGAACGCCCCGCCGCTTTTTAAGATACGCCAGCAGCTCTTCTTCGCCCAGCTCCGGCGCAAGGCTTCCCCTCACAAGCCCGGCGTTGTGGCAGAACGGGCAGCGAAAATTGCACCCGCCGAAAAACACGGTGCAGGCCACCCTGCCGGGGTAATCCAGCAAGGTGAGCTTTTGTAACCCCTGCAAGGCCACGGGCCGCCCCTCCTATCTTGTGGTTTTGGGGCGCGCGGCCCTAAATGTTGTGTACAATAATTATTATCTCACAATATTTTGTGGATTCAAGAGCGCAACCTGCACAATTTTTGCCAGGGTCACCTGTTGATATTTCATACGGTTCTCCCTGTGCCCATTGTTTCCCCGGCGCGCCCGCGCTCAAAACCGCCCGCCTGGCTTTTCGGCGCCCCTTCCGCCCTGTTTGCGCTCCGCCGGGCGTTTGCTCTGCCCGCACAAACCAAAAAAGCGCCCCGGCAGCCTGTGCCGGAAAGCGCTCTTCCTCGATTGTATTGTTCACGGCTTCAACCCCTGCGGCTCAAGCCTTTTCTCCGTTCGCAGCGGCCTTTTCCAGTTCCTCGGGGTAAGACACAAATCCCTCCACCACCTCCTGCAGGTGAACCGGCTCCAGCTGCCGGTCGTTCAGCAGCCCGGCCAGCTGTTCCACAAAACGGCGCTCCACCGAAACGTCGTGCAGGGTCACAGCCCCCTCTGCGGTGCGCACCCGCAGCCCCCAGCTCGCATACTCGCCCAGGTCCGGCCGTGTGACGCGTTCCTCCACCGCCTCATACTCCCACATCTGCCCGGGCAGGGCGATCTTTCCCTGCTTCATTGGTACATCTTCCTTTCTACATCTGGTGTTTTGTGTGTCTAGGCCACATTATACAGTGGTCCGGCTACAAATCTGAGACAGATGTGGGACAAGAAAGGGACAAATTTCAGAAAAATTTAAAAAAATTTCACAAAAGCTGTTCCGAACGCGCAATTACACTTCTGGAATCTGCAAACAACGCCCGCTTCATTCGTAAATATGGCTGGCCTTTACCTGGGCACAGTGCGCTGTGGTGGGCTCGGCCCAGCTGTAATCCGCCATGTACTGGCCGGGGAACGCCTCCAGCGCCTGCCGGTCCCCCGCCAAAAGGTCGTAGTAATCGCATTCCACCGCGCCGGTGTCGATGGCCTTCTGGTTCCGGTTCGACATCAGGATCTCCCCCACGCCGGCCCGCTCCAGATCCTTGCGCAGGTCCTTGAACGCGGTCTGGTAGCACGCCCGCACGCATGCCTCCCCGGCCCGGTCCTCCCACAAAGCGGCCACAATCTGATCCACCGTGGCAATCCCGCCCCGCCGGTCCACCAGATACGCCAGGATCTCTTTGGACTTCTGCCGCGAAAAACAAAGGGGCTTGCCGTCCACAAACACGTCAAAATGGCCGAACGTGCGCAGATATACCCGTTTGGCCGGCCCGGTGCACAGGCGCGTCGCCCGCTCCAGGGCGGCATGCGCCTTTTCTGCGTCGTAGGGCTTCAGCAGGTAGCCGGCCGCTTCCAGTTCATAGGCGTCAAATGCAAATTCCTTGCTGGCGGTCACAAAAATAAGCACCAGCCCCGGGTAAAGCTCGCGCAGCCTTTTGCCCAGCTCCACCCCGTTCATACCCGGCATCATCACATCCAGGGCGGCCACCTCAAAAGGGTTATCCTGGGCGTAATAAAGCGCCTCCATCGGGTCCGCAAAACTGGCGGTCAGTTCCAGACCAGCCACCTCGCCGCAATACTGCCGCAGCAGCTCGCGGCTGCACTCACAGTCGTCCACCAAAACGATACGGAACAAATCCTGTGCCTCCCTTTCCCTGCATCTCCGGTTTTTCTGTAAACGCCGTTCAAAAGTGTATTTGAACGGAGAACGAACTTTTGTTCGTATCCTTCCATTTTCAGCAATATTTCCCATCCTCCAGGGGGTTGCCTTTCTATTGTACATAAAATGCCGTTTAATTTCCACCCCCTAAAATGCCGTTTTTCCAAATATCGGGCTGTTTTTTCCTTTTTATCGTCTTTTTTCTCACAAAAGCCCTTTTTAAAAAGGCTGTACTTTGTACAAACACAAAAAAACCCGGCCTTTGCAGGCCGGGGAAAGCTCGTTCTCTGTTCCGGTCAGCGCCGGGCGGCGCCTCGGTAGGTAATGGCCATGGCGTCGGGGCCGGTATTGCTGGCCACCGCCGCGCCCAGCTTAAACACCTCGGCGGGGCCGTGCCCAAATTCCTTGCGGCAAAGTTTTTCCAGGTCTTTCACGTTTTCAATGTCGGTGGTGCCCAGCATGTACTCAAAATCCTCGTCCGGCCCCGCCATGCGCTGGCGCACCAGGCGGATCATGGCGGCGGGCACCGCCGCGTCGCCCCGCACCTTGCTCTCCACCTTAGTCACGCCGTCGATCAGGGTAATAACCGGCCGCAGGCCCAGCAGTTCGCCCGCAAAAGCCGCGGCCGCGCTGATGCGCCCGCTCTTTTTCATCTGTTTCAGGCTGAATGCCGACAATACGATCTCCTGGCAGGCGAACTCCTTTTCCAGCTCGGCCACCACATATTCCACCTCGGCGCCGTTTTTCAGCTTGCGCGCCGCCTCGCACACCGGCTTGCCGTACACAAACGAATAGGTGTGGCTGTCCACCAGGTGGATGCGCAGCTTGTGCTCCGGGCGCTCTTCGCGCAAAAGGCCCTGGGCCATCACCGCCGCGTCGTAGGTGGCGCTGCCGGTGGAATTAATGGTCACATGCAGCACGTCGGTATAGCCCGCGTCCACATAGCCCGCATACTGCTCGCAGAACTGCATGGCGGTAATGTGCGCGGTGCTGGGCACGCCTTCGGCCGCGCGCAGCATCCCGTAATACTCGTCAAAATCAAAATCCTGGCGCTCGGTGTAGCTCACGCCGTCCAGCGTGATCACAAACGGCAGAATGTCAATGCCGTATTTCTGCTGCAGCTCGGGGGGGATATCGCAGGTCGAATCGGTCAGAACGGCGATCTTGCGCATGGGGTTCCCTCATTTCCATTCATAGTCGCGCAGCTGGCCCCGGTCTTCCAGCTCCGGAAAGCCCCACTGCCGCAAAGCCTCGTACACGCCCACCGCCACCGAGTTCGAAAGGTTCAGGCATCGCGCGCCCTTCCGCATGGGGATGCGCACGCACTGCCCCTGGTTGTCGTAAAGCAGCTTTTCCGGCAGGCCCGCATCCTCGCGTCCAAACACAAGGTACGAGCCGTCCGGGTAGTTCACATCGGTGTGGCGGTGCGGCCCCTTGCTGGTAAAAAAGTAGAACGGGCCCGCATTTTTGTCAAAAAAGTCGGCAAGGCTCTCGTAATATGTTATATCAAGCAGGTACCAATAGTCAAGCCCGGCGCGTTTTAAATGCTTGTCCGTCACCTCAAAGCCCAAGGGCTTTACCAAATGCAGGCTGGCGCCGGTCACCGCGCAGGTGCGGGCAATGTTGCCGGTATTCTCGGGGATCTGCGGCTCCACCAGCACAATGTTCAACCGGCCCATCTCACACACCCCGCCCGGCCAGCCGCCCCAGCAAAGGCTCAAACCACACGCCCAGCGCGGGGTTTGCGGCAGGGTCGGTGTTCTCAATGGCCTCCGCCACAAAGCCCGCTGCCGCGTCGGCCGCTGCGCTCACGGCGTTGCCCCGCAAAAGCGCCCCCACCAGCACGCTGGCAAACAGATCGCCCGTGCCGGGGTAGCTGCGGTCGATGCGCAGCCGCTGCACCACAAAGCGTTCCTTGCCGCCGCCTGCGCAGGCCAGGTGCCTGCCCTGGGGCAGGCCGGTGACCACCGTCTGGCCGCACAGGCCGGCAAGCTCTTCGGCCAGGGCCCCGGCCCCGGCCTGGTCCAGCTCCTGCTGCGGCTGGGGGAGGCCCAGCAAAAGGCAGGCCTCGGTGAGGTTTGGCAGAATCACGTCCGCCCCACGGCACAGCTCCCGCACGCCGGGCAGCTTGTCCTCCATACCGGTGTAAAACCGGCCTCCATCCCCCAGCACCGGGTCCACAATCTTTAACGCTTCGGGCCAGAACTCAAACGCGCGGCGCACCAGCTCCTGGTCGCCCGTGCCGGCAAGGTAGCCCGAATAAATGCAGTCGATCTGCAGCCCCAGCTCCCGGTAATGCTGCAGCGCCGCGGGCCCGTAACCCCCGCACATCTGGGCGGCGGGCTGCCCCAGCCCCCCCGTGTGGGTGGAAAACAGTGCCGTGGGCAGCATGATCGGCTGGTGGCCCATGGCGGCAAGCACCGGCGCCGCCGCCCCCATGCTGCAGCGCCCGGCGCCGGAAAGATCGTGGATGCACAGAACCGTTTTTGGCGCTATGTATTTCAAAATGTTCTCACTCCTTTTAAACCCCAAAACGCGCGGCAGGCCGTGGCTCCTCTTTCCAGGCGTGCCGTCCCTTTTTGGCTAACTGTATCATTCTATCACAACGGCTCTGTTAAAAAAAGACGTATAATGCAAGATTTTGGGTTAAAACTATAACTACCGAGGGGCAAATTTCTGCCCCGCCGAAATCACAAGCAGGGGGGAAAAACCATGCACAAAAACAGTCATCCCATGATGGTGGCCGCAGGCGTCACCGCCGCCACCGCCGCCGTGGCAGCGGTGGGCCTGGCCGCCAGCAAAAACAGCCGCAAGATGAAAAAGGTCGCCAAAAAGGTCGCCCATGGCGCCGAGCGCGCCGTGCTGGACCTGGACAAGGCCGTCAGCCGCTATTACCACTGATAAAAAGCAGGAGGCCGCCCGGCCTCCTGCTTTTTATCGTTCCGCGTATATTTCTGCGTTTACACGCCATTCGCCATTCTCTTTTACCGTAACGTTTTGCCAATGGAATTTGTTCTCCCCGATCTCCACAAACACCCACTTTCGGTTCTCATCTTCAGTGTATGTGAGAACGATCATTTCCCCCTGCTTTCTCGCTTCAAGCCGTATTATTTTTCCCGTGTACCCATACGCCACATCCCATGCGTGCGTAGCGGGGTTAAAAATGCGCAGGGAGGTTCCGTATTCATAATCCGGCAGGATAATAACGTCCTGGACCGCCATTCCCTCCAGCACCCGTGAAAAATGCCATTCACCCTTGATCGCGCGGCAACTGTCGCGCTCCAGGTAGTTGATTTGCCAGCTGCCGATCAGTTTTCCAAAATAATCAAATTCTTCGGGCAGCGCCGCATGCTTCCGCTCGCTTGTCAGCGCGTTTATAAAATCCTGCATACGCGGGTTCCTCCTTTCAGATAAAAAACACGGTGAGGCGCCAAACGGCGGTTACCGGGCGCGCCTGGTCGCCCAGGGCAGGCAGCCACAGCTTCATTTTAGGGTCCGCGCGCGGAAATGTCAAACCGCTCGTTTCGTGTCGCCGCCTGCCGCAGCCATCCCCCGCCCCCGGCGCAGCCGTTTTTACAATGCTTTACACAAAAAGGCCGCTCTGTCGGGTGACAGGGCGGCCTTTTTTGCCTATAATAGAAGGGGAAAGGAAGTGGCCGGTTTGGAACAGGATACCACTCTTTTATTGGAGGGCGGCGCCATGCGGGGGCTTTATACCTCCGGCGTGCTGGACGTTTTTATGGAGCACGGGCTGTATCTGCCCAATGTGGTGGGGGTCAGCGCGGGCGCGCTCAACGGGGTGAACTACGTGGCCCGGCAGCCCGGGCGCTCGCTGCGTGCAAACCTTGATTTCCTCGATGACCCCCGCTATATGGGCCCCGCCCATCTCTTAAAGGAATTCAGTTTTTTCAATTTTGATTTTCTCCTGGGCGAAATGGCCGAGAGCCTGCTGCCCTTTGATTTCGATACCTTTTGGGCCTCCGGGCAGCGGCTGTGGGCTGTGGCGGCCGACTGCCGCACCGGCAGGGCCCTCTTTTACGAAAAGCACGCCCTCGGACCGGATTTTTTCACCGCCGTGCGCGCCAGCGCCAGCATGCCGCTGCTGGGCAGCATGGTCAAGGTGGGGCGCGAC
Organism: Oscillospiraceae bacterium; assembly: GCA_022835495.1. Taxonomy (NCBI): domain Bacteria; kingdom Bacillati; phylum Bacillota; class Clostridia; order Eubacteriales; family Oscillospiraceae; species Oscillospiraceae bacterium. Next base: position 859,524 of record BQOK01000001.1, on the reverse strand, counting down.
GTCTGCCTGGACGGCGGGGTGGCCAACTGCATCCCCATCCCCGCGGACCTTCCCTTTCCCGCGGGCAAAACGGTCCTGGTGCTCACCCGCCAGCAGGGCTTCCGCAAGCCGCCCCAGTCCCGGCCGGTCCAGCGGCTGTATCACCGGCGCTACGGCGCCTACCCCGCGCTGCTGGCTGCCTGCCTGGCGCAGCCCGAAGTGTACAACGCCCAGATGGAGCGCATCGACCGCCTCGAGGCAGAGGGCCGCGTTTTCGTGATCCGCCCCTCCACCCCGGTCACGGTGGGCCGCACCGAGCGCGACAAGGCAAAGCTCCGCTCCCTGTACGACCAGGGCCGCGCCGAAGCCGAAGCCTGCCTGCCCGCTCTGGGCGCCTACCTGGGGCTGTAACCCCGGCGCGCCGCCGGTGCCGCCCCCCAAAAAGGCCCGCCGCTCACACGGCAGGCCTTTTTCGTTTTTTCGCCCCGCCCGTTTTGGGGCGGGCGCTTTTTTGTCAGAACACGAGCACGCCGTTTTCCAGCCGTTTTTCCAGCGCCGCGCCCCGTGCAGCGCCCCGCGCCGCGCAGCCCGAAGCGTGCTCCGCCAGCCTCACCGGCACGCGCAGCGCACCGGCCAAGTAGTCCGGCAGCCCGCGCAGGCGCGCGCCGCCGCCGGTGAGCACGATCCCCTGGGTGTGAAGATCCCCCGCCAGCTCGGGCGCGGCCCGCTCCATCACCTGGTTTGCGCTCCGCACAATGCGCCGCACAACCGCCTCCACCGCCCGATACAGCTCCAGCGTGTCCGCCTCGTGCACCTCGGGCAGGCCGGTGTGCAGGTTCTTGCCCTTGATGCGCAGGGTTTCGTCAAAGTCCTCCCGCAGGCAGCCTGCAGCCCGGATCTTAATGGCCTCCGCCGTCCGCTGGCCCACCAGCAGCGAAAACTTCTCTTTTAAGAACCGGCGGATAGCCTGGTCGAAATCGTCCCCTCCTATTTTAATGCTCTCCGCCTCCACAATGCCTCCCAGGCTGAACAGGGCGATGTCCGTCGTGCCCGCCCCAATCTCGATCACCATTTTTCCCTGGGGCGCAAAAATATCCAGCCCCGCGCCCAGGGCCGCGGCCATCGGCCGTTCCATCAGCATCACATGCTTTATGCCCGCCTTCATCGCCACGTCCACCAGGGTGTCCCGCTCCACGCCGGTAGCGCTTACCGGCGTGCACAGGCACAGGCGGGAGCTCGCCACCGGGTTATTGGGGCGCACCGCCCGGAACTGGCTTTTCAGCAGCAGCGCCGCCAGCTCGGGCCGGCTGACCAGCCCCTTTTCCACCGGCTGATATACCTCAATCCAGGGGGGTGTGCGGCCCAGCATCGCCAAAGCCTCGTCCCCCATCGCGCACACCCTGCCGCTGCGCCCGTCCATCGCCAGCAGGTTTGCCTGCCGGCAGAACAGCTTTTTCTCAGGGCATGCGATCGAAATCCTGCTTGTGCCCAGATCGACGCCATACTCCCACCGAAACATTATCTTCCCCCATTCCGGCAGCCGCCCGCCTTTGCGCGGCCGCTCCTGCCGCGCCCCGCCTGCGGTTCAAGGGCGGCGCTTCCCCGGCAGTGCGGCGCGCTCGCCGTGATACTCGCTCCTTTTTTGGCCCGTGTAAAAGCAGATCGTGTTTTTGCCCTGGCACTTTGCCTGGTACAGCGCAATGTCCGCCCGCTCATACAGCGTTTCATACTCCCGGCCAAACTCCGGGCAGGCCGCCGCCCCCACGCTCAGGGTAACCTGGAACGCATCCTTTGCTTCGGGAATGCGCACGCGATGCACTGCCTCAAGCAGCTGCTCCGCACGCTGCGCAAGGGCAACCCGCTCCTGCAGGCCGGCGGCGAACAGGCAGAATTCGTCGCCGCCGATCCGCCCCAGCAGATCTTCCGCGCGGAACACGCCGCGGATCGCCCGGGCCACCTCCCGCAGAAGCGCGTCTCCCGCCGCGTGGCCGAACCGGTCGTTCACCTTTTTAAAGTCGTCCATATCCACCATAAACAGCGCGCCGCAGGCGCGCTCTCCGGCCAGGTAGCGGCGCACGCCCTGTTCCAGCGCGCCGCGGTTGAGCAGGCCGGTCAACGGATCCGTCTGGGCGGCGCGCTGCAGCTGAATGTCCTGGGCCACCTCCGCGTCCACATCCACAAGGCTCACATAGGCCAGCCGCCCCTCCGCGCCGGCCACCAGGGTCACCTGTGCCTCCAACCACCGCCAGGGCCCGTTTGTCCCCTGCTCCGGTTCAGCGCCCTCGGGCAGCCGGATGTTTTCCTGAAACAGCGGCGCCGAAATCCGCGCCCGCACCGTCTGCACCTCGCTGCCCTCGCCCTGGCGCTCCGGGGCCGGAAAAAGCAGCTGTGCCCGCAGGGCTTCCTGGTCCTGGGGGTGAACGCATGCCTGGATGAACCGTTCCAGAATCTCGCGGTGGCCGCCCTGCAACCCCTGGCTGAGCCGGGGCGAAAATTTTTCCAGCCCTTCCACAATGCGGTTTTGATCCAGGTTTGCGATATAGTTCAGCACCGCCCGCTTTTGCAGCGCGGTGCGAAAGTTCTTTTCCTTTCGCAGCTCTCCGTTCAAAACGTCGCTTTTTTTCAAAAAGCGTTCCGCGCGGCACTGGAATAGGGTAATCATATAGCCGCAGGCAAGCAGGAGCGAGTCCTTCAGCACCAGGTCCAGGTGCACCGGCACGCTGATCTCCGCCGGGATATCCCCCCGGAACAGCACCGGCACGGTCACCCAAGAGGCAAGGATCATCACTCCCCCGCTGGCGAGCATATACACCAGCAGGATCGTGCTTTTCTGCCGCGAATGGATCAGCGAGAACAGCTCCTCCGCCAGCATAAACCGTTTCAGCAGCGCCAGCATGCCGGTGGCCGTGAGCAGGGCCAGGGTAAAAATGCTGATCCGGTATTCCAGCGCGCTCGGGTCCCAGGGCACATGGGCGGGCCACAGGCCCATCACCGCCACCATCAGGTCGTGGATGGCGCTGAAATTCAGCAAAAAGGCCGCGAACACGAACAGGTACACCCACGCCCGGTCCCGCGAAACAAGGCGCAGCTCCAGCACGGTCACCAGCGGCACAAAGGCCATCATGGCAAAGGGGGCGGGCCGGTCCACCAAAAACTCCGTCACCACCGCAATGCTCCCGTTGCACACGCCGGCCGCCAGCATGTGCCAGGCCTTCACATGGAAATCCGCCACCAGCTTGTGCACCCAGTGGAAGCTGGCCACGGTAAAGCTCAGGGAAGACAAGAACAAGGCAGCCGGGCTGGAAAACAGCCGGCTGAGAACATCGTTCAGTTCTGCCATAGCGCACCTCCCGCAGCCAGAATGTTTGGCCCGCACCCAAATTCCCCCTGCCGGGGCGGGTGTGAAGCCCCGCGCAGCGCCTCTCAGCCCGTGGCCGGGCGGCGCAGCATCTCGCAAAATGCGGCCGCCGGCACCGGGCGTGAAAAATAGTATCCCTGCTGCACCGGGCACCCATGCGCGGCCAAAAACTCGGCCTGCCCGCGGGTCTCGACCCCCTCCGCCACCATGCCCAGCTCCAGCTGCCGCAGCATGTCGATCACCGCGCCCAGCAGCAGCCTGCCCCGCTCGCCGCAGGTGCAGCGGTCCACAAAGCCCTTGTCCAGCTTCACCACGTCAAAAGGCAGCTCCCCCAGCATGTTCAGCGAGGAATAGCCGCTTCCAAAATCGTCCATTTCCAGCACAAAGCCCATCTCCCGCAGCTGCCTGCAGGTCTCTAAAAGCTTGGGCCCCTCCTGCGCGCAGGCGCTCTCGGTCACCTCCAGGTGCAGGGCCCCGGCCGGCAGCCCATAGCGCTCCAGAATGGCGGCCAGCCGGGCGCAAAAATTTTCGCCGCGGATGTCGCAGCGGGACACATTCACCGAAACGCTTTGCAGCGCAGGCATTTGGGGGTCCGCTCTCCAGGCCTGCATAAAGCGGCAGACCTCTTCCCATACGTAAAAATCGAGCTGGGTGATCAGGCCCCCGCTCTCCAAACAGGGCACAAAGGCCGAGGGCTGCAGCATGCCCGCCCGGGGGCGGACCCAGCGCACCAGCGCCTCCGCCCCCACAAACTCCCGCCGGGCAAAGTCCACCTGGGGCTGGAAATACACCTGGAACTGGCGCTGCTCCATCGCCTGCGGAAAATTTTTAAGCACTTCCCCTTGCTGCATCGGCATTTGGCCGTCCTCCCTTTGGTGATAAAAGGCGGGTGCGGCGCTGTATCCCACATAAAGCGCGTCCCCGCTTCCGGTCACTTGGCCGCCCCGGCGGCTTCCTCCTGCACTGCCGGCTCCTCCCCCGGCTCCTGCGCCGCAGGTTCGGCCAGCCGTATCTCCGGGCGGGCGCCCTCCGGCTGCACGATCTCCACCTTGCCGTTTATCCTCGCGCCCTCCGCCACGCCCAGCCGCCCGGCGGTAAGGTCGCCCTGCATGTACGCCTTGGCGCTGAACAGGTGGGTCAGCGCCTCGATCCGCGCGTTGCCCTTCAGCGTGCCGCCCAGCGCAAGCTCCTGCGCCGTCACCGCGCCCTCTATCTCACCGCTTTCCGCCACCCGGGCGCTGCCGCTGCAAACAAGGTCGCCCTTGACCTTCCCGCTGTTCAGCGAAAAGCTCTGGCAGGTGATGTTTCCCACCACCACGCCTGTCACGGAAACCTGTTTCGAGCACACGATATTCCCCTGCACCCGTCCCTCGATTACGATCGGCTCCTCCGAGGCAATATCCCCTTTCACCTGGGCGGCCGCCCCCAAAACGGTCCGCTGCGGGGCCATGACCAGCGGCGCCTGAGGCTCGGCCCTCTCCGCCTGCTCCGCCGTCGCCGGCAGCTCGCCGCCGCGCCGCTGCACATCCTCCTCCAGAATCGCTGTCCGCCCTTTTTTAAACGGCATTTTCTGCACCTCCCTTTCTGATCAACACGGGGGCATTTCCCCCTTACCCTGTCAGCGCCTGCCAGGCCTGGCCGGGCGTGGCCAGGCCGCGGCTCTGAATGGCGTATACCTGGAACGGCGCTCCCTCGCCCGGCGCGCCGCCCTGCACCCGGTCAAACAGCTGGATGCGCACCGCGGCTTCCTTTTTTCCTTTTTGCCCACGGCCTCCACCTGGCAGTAGTACACCGCGCCGTCCGTGCCCTCAAGCGGGGACCAGCCCTCCAGCGGGCCCGGGGCAAAGGCCCCGCCCGCCCAGTGGCCCCATTGCTGGCCGCCGGTTTTCCCCAGCGCCAAAAACAGGTAGCAGGCCTCGCTGCCGGGCTGCACGTTCACGGCGGGGGCGCACTCGCTCACGCCCTCCCCCACCGCCGGGCTGCCGGTAAAGCCCTCGCCGGTAAAGCTCACCTCCAGGCTGCCCCAGGTAAACACCTCGCTGCGGCGCACCGCGCCGGCCGCCAGCCAGCCGAACACCAGGGCGGCCGCCGCCAAAGCGGCGGTGGCCGTCAGCACCTTTCGCCGCAGCCTTTGGCAGGCGTTCTCTGCGCCCTGGCGGCGCTCTGCGGTTTCGTTCATCCCTGCTGCACCTCCTCTGCGCTCCGGCGGCAGATCGCCGCCCAGCCGGGCAGCCCGTCGCCCGCCGCCTCAATTCCTTCCGCCAGCACCTGCACCTCCAGCCGGCCCTTTCCCTCACCGCTCACGCTCTGCAGCAGCGGCGCCGTGGTTTCGCCCGGCTGAAGCACGCCGTGATAATAAAAATACCCGTCCGTCGGCTCGTAGCTCCAATACCTTCCGCCCCCGTCCGGCACATCCCAGCCGGCGGCCAGGGTAAAGGTGACCCCGCCCATGCGGTACTCGCCGTCCGCAACACCGGCCGGCCAGTCTCCCACAGGCTCGCCGTTTCCGGCGCCCCTGCCGTCCCGCCAGACCGGCACCAGCGCGGCCCGCACAAAGGCGGGGGCCGCACCCGGGTTTTCCTGCGGGCTCTTGTTGTAAACCGCCGCCGCCAGCGCGTCGCCGCCGGTGCCGCCCGCAAGATACAGATCCTCGCGCAGCCAGTCCCCCTGCTTCACCGCAATATCCACCGAGGCGCCAAACTGCAGGGGTGCCGCGCCGCCGCTCTGCAGCGCAAGATAGGGCAGCGCCCGCCGCCGGCTCACCGCCAGCAGGACAAGCAGCAGCAATAACACCACCGCCGCGCAGAACAGCGCCCGGGCCCAGGGGTGGGGCTGGGCCGGCCCCTGCCGGTCCTCCTGCCACTCCGGGGCGGGCGGCGCCTCGCCGGGCCGTACAGCCTGCTTAAACATGCACCTGCCTCCTCTCCTCTGCCTCTGCCTCGCCGGGGCCGTCCTGCTGTTCGTCTGCCTTTTTCAGCCAGTGGGGCAGCGCCAGCCACAGCGCCAGCATTGCGGTCAGGGCGGCTCCCGCCGCAATGCCGGGCCAGGTGTGCAGGCAGGCCGCTGCCCAGCCCAGCCAGGGCACCGCCCAGCCGCCCCGCCCCAGCACGCTCCCATAAGGGATCACCGTTCCGTCAAACTGGGCGTTGTCATCGCCCAGTACCCGCAGCTGCTGCCTTTCCGGGTCTATCTCCGTCACCCGCGCGGTCAGCACCTGCCCATCCTCCAGCCGGTAGGTCACCTTGTCGCCCGGCGCCAGCTCCCCGGCCTGCGCGCCGCGCACAAACAAAAGGCTGCCCGCCGTGTAGGCGCCGCGCATTCCGCCGCTGGTCACGATATACGGCCGCCAGAAAAACAGCGCCGCAGTCAGCAGCACCGCCAGCACTGCCAGGGTGGCCGCCAGCCCTAAAACAAGCCGCCCCGCCGTCAAATTCGCTTTTTCCATCCCTTATCCCTCCTGCCCGCCGCCCATATTCACGGCAAAGGTCGGGTCGCTGAGCCACTGCTCATTCTGCAGCTCCACCGAAACGCTCACCCGGGCGGCCGTGTCGGTGCCCGCCGCGCCAGTGTACTGGCGCGCCGCGGTGATCTTTTCCGGCGCCCAGGTGCATCTTTCACCCAGCACCACCGTGGCGTCCTCCGGGTCGTTGCGGGCGCTTCCGGGGTTTTCATCCAGATAGCCCGCGGCCCCATAGCGCCAGCTCCAGTTCTCCAGCTGCTCCACCGTATACGTGCCCCACTTAAGGCCGCTCACGGTTTTGCTCCCCTCGCCCTGCACCGCCTCGTAAAACACCTCCCGCCGGCTTCCCGCCTGGCGGGTGATGCGGAACAAAAAGCTCTGGTTCGGCGGAATGGCAGCCCCGTCGCCGCTCTCCACCGCAAGGTCGATCTGCCCCTTTGCCACCCGCACCGACAACACATTGTCCGTTCTGGCGCGGGCGTAGCCCGGCAGCACATTCCCCACCGGGTCCAGGTAGCGGCCGTTGCCCGTGCGCACCAGCGTGTCCGCCCCCTCAATCCTGGCGATCCCCAGCATCAGCATGCGGTCGCCCAGGGTATAAGGCTGGTAATCAATGTGATAAACGTAGTTGGTGTTTTCAGCGGGCATGGCGCTCACCAGCGTTTCGTCCCCCTCCAGCCGGCAGTCCAGGTAGCCATAGGCGTCGTCCACCCCGTAATCGTTCAGCTTGTAATGCTTTTCCAGCAAAAACGCCCGCAGGTCGCCCGCGGCCTCCAGGGTCTGCCCGTAAAACAAAAACTGTTCCTCACAGTAGCTTTTGAGCGGGCGCAGTTGCACGTTTGCCGTGGGGATGGGCAGCCAGATGCTGTTCTTCCCCTCCTTCATCAGGCAGGAATCCGCCGTGTTGGTGGGCACCATGTTCCCCCCGGGGAACGAGGACCGGGCGCGCACCGTGGCGGTCCACAAACGGGTCTGCCCGCCCGTGATGTTCTGGCCGTCCCACCGCACAAAGCTCTCGTTGAAGGAACTGGGCTCCTGCGAAAACTCGTGGGTGGGGTAAAAGTGCCCGTCGATCTCGTCATACACCGTAAAATCCCGGATCGCCGGCATGGGCACCCGCACCTTGCTCAGGGCCGCCACCATATCCTGCGCCATGTCCTGCGGGGCCATATGCTCCTTCTGGAACGCGCTGGCCTTGCCGTCCGGGTGGAACAGCAGCACCTTGCTGTAATAATAGTTGCCCTGGTTCGCCGTGCTGTAGGTCAGCCCGTCCGGCTTGCCGGCGCCGGTGGTCTGCCTCTCCAGCGGGCTGTCCAGCCCCATCTGCATGGCCAGCAGGTGGTTGCCCACCGCAAAACCGCCGCAGGCGCTGGTGTCCACCGGGTTTCTGTACCGCTCGGGGTTTGCGGGGATCGAAAACTCGGCCCGGTAGTCCGCATCCTGGGCATCCGAGCCCAGCATGCTGGGGTAGCTGCCCTGCAGGATGTCGTTCAGCGCGTCGATAAACGGTTCGGCGCACCCGCCGTCGGGGTTGTGGAAAGGCGTGAGCGGCACCGCCACGTCGCCGCCGTAGGTCACAATGCCCACCCGGGTCTGGCTGATCTTTTGGAACACCTCCGGGTTGTCCTCGTAAGAGTGGATTCTCTCCTGCAGCGCCCGCAGGTACTCCTTTGCGCCCGCCGCGCTCCGCTCCATCTCCGAGGGGCTGCGGTTGTCGATCACCAGCACCGCGTCGTAATGCTCCGCCCGCACCTTTCCAAAAGCCTTTTGCACCACCTCGTCCGGCAAAAATTCCGGCAGCTTGGCGCGGATGGTGCAGTCAAAGGTGCGGCCCTCGCCGCTGATCCGGCTGATGTATTTTTCCGTTTTCAGGTAGTCCCAGGGATCCACGGTGATGTCCACCGTATCCACGCCCGCGTGCACGGTCACCGAGCCGCTGTCGTCGCCCAGCATCTTGTCCTTTTCCTCCACCTTGACCGCCAGCACCGCCGGGTCGCTGTCGGGGCCCCAGGGCTGGCCCAGGGTGTCCTTTGCCTGTGCGGTGATGGTAAAGGTCATGGGGTTGCCCACCAGTTCAAACACCAGCCCCTGGCTGCTGCGCAGGGCGGCCGAAGCGTCTCCGCCGTTCAGGGCGTTCACCTGCGCCAGGATCTCGTCGTCGCCGTCCTCCGTGGGCTTTGCCGGGTCGTGCTGGCGTATGCTGGTCACACGCACGCTGCCGCGGTCAAAGTTCTGAAAAAACTCCTCCGGCAGCGTGAGCAGCGAGGTCACGGATACCTCGTTGGTCGCCTTGGTGAGCCGCCGGTTGCGCACCGTGTAGGTAAAGGTCACGGTCTCTCCCTGGCTCACCGGCCGCATCTGCTCGCTGCCCTCCACCTGCGCCGTCTGGATGCCCGCCTGCGGCTTGAAGCCCATGTAGGCAAAGCTGGTAAAGGTGGTGGTGGTGGCGCCCGCGTTAAGGCGATACGCCGGGTACTTGGGTGTGGTGATGGTGAGGGTGTCAATGTGACCGCCGCCCCTCTCGGTGCCGGGGACCGCCGCCGTGTAGTTGGTGGCGCAGGCGTAAGACAGGCGCGCCGTCCAGTCCCAGTCTGTGGCTGTGGAAGCCGCGCCCGCGCCCACCCGGTAGTCGTTGGTGAACAGATCCACCACCTCGCCCTCGGTGAGGGTGAGGCGCATCACCTTGGTCGGCTGCCCCTTCCACACGGCGTCGCTGATGTCCGAAATGCTGTTTCGGTTCTCGGCGGCGTACAGCTCCACCACCAGGTGGTACAGGCCGCTGGGCTGCAGATCCTCAGCGTCCTCCGGCCAGGCAAAGCTTTCCAGGCTGCCCGCCGCCCGCTGCCCGTCCTCCCATTGCTGGCTCCAGGCGTGCGTCTCTCCGCTGGCCGAGGTGTAGGACCACAGCCACGCCGGCTGGGACTGGTCGCCCGCCGCATACCAGGTCATTTTCACCCGCGCATAAGCGGGGTTCGCAACGCTGCCCCCCACCAGTGCAGCGGGCAGGGTGCCCAGGGCCCAGTATGTATCCTCCTGGGCGGTGTTCTCCGAGCTCAGCAGGATGTTTTTATTCTGCGCGTCCAGCCGCCCGGTGGGGTGCAGCGCCGCATGCACGTTGTTGTTGTAATAATCGTTGTCCGGCCCTGCGAATTTGGGGTCGATGCCCTTGTTGTTGGAGTTGTCCAGTTCCAGCGCCAGGCCGTTCCGGATGCCCGCCTCGGTGCCGCCCGGGTAGATGCCCAGATACTGCCCCTCCTGGGCGCCGTGCACCTGATCCGAGGGGCGGGGGTCGTTGTGCAGCACAATGGCGTTCCCGTCCGGCGCGGCCGCAAGCTGCATGTTCTGGTCCAGCTCCCACGAGCGTTTCAAGTTGATCCTGGTGGTGCTGGTAAGCACGCCCGCCTGCATGTTGGCGTAACTGCCGTCCACATAAATCCAGTCGCCCGCCTGCAGTTCCTGCGGGCCGCCGCGCTCCACCGGCTCCAGCCTGCCCTCCGTCTCGTGCAGCACCGTGCCCACCTGGGTAATAAAGCCGTCTGTAATGCTCTTTGCGTTCAATTCCACCAAAAAGCCGTATTCGGGCTGGCCCTGGGTGTCCACCGGCACCTCACGGCCGCCCAGGTTCAGCGCCACCGGCCGGTTGTCGAACGCTCCCACGGTGCGCGTGATCTCGGAGGTGATCGCCACCTTGTCGGTGGGCTGGGCGCCCCCGCGCAGATAAAACGGGTTATACGTGTATTCCGGGCTGGTCAGGGTGATGGTGTTGCCCTCGATCGACATGGGCACCGCCAGGATCGAGGCATACCCGTTCACCCCCTGAAACCCCACCTTCCCGGGGCCCAGCGATGTGGCCGCTGTCAGGAGCGGGTTGTTGCCGTCCAGGACCTGCCCGTTTTTGTGCAGATAAGTGCGGTCGGTATAGGGCTCCGCCTGAAACAGGTCCCCTAGGCGGTTGGTATCGGTGGCGGCCCGGGCGCTGGCCAGCGCGTCCACGGCGGCGGCCAGCGCGGCCCGGGGCTCCTGCAGGCTGTTCTCCTCCTGCCCATCCGGGTCGGGGCCCGGCTCCAGCGTGGCACCTGGCTCCGGCGTAGCGCCCGGCTCCGGCGTGGCACCCGGCTCCGGCGTGGTGCCTGGCTCCGGCGTGGCGCTTGGCTCCGGCGTAGTGCCCGGCTCCGGCGTGGCGCCTGGCTCCGGCGTGGCGCCCGGCTCCGTCCCGGGGGTGGCCTGGGGCGCCTCACCGGGGGCGGCGTCCACGGTGGGCGCCTCGGGGCCCGCGCTCCCGCGGGAAACAGACGCCTGCGGCAGCAGCGGGCCCGCGCCGGCCGCCAGCACCGGGGCGCCCGCGCCCTGCATCAAAAAGGCTGCGCCGATCACCGTGCACAGCAGTTTTTGAAGCCTTCTTTTGTGAAAGCCCATCTTCGATCCCTCCACATCCTGCTCCGCCGCACAACAAATATGGCCGACGACATAATTAACATTATGTCGTCGGCCATATTCCATCCGGGGCTGTGCGCCCGCTTTCGGCTCAATCTTCAGGGCCGAAAAAAAGCGGCGGCCCTGTTTTGTCATATCCATGGGGCGAAAAAAGCCCCGCTGCGGCGGCCCGAAGGCGGGCCGCTGCAATTTTTTTTGCAATTTTGTGGTCGATTCCAGTAAAAAATCCCAAAACAAGCCAAGATTGCCGCACGGCAAACACTACCCGTATGAAACGCCGCATCGTTCACGCCGGCCTTTGTAAATCTTGTTGTTTTTTGTATTTTTTTGTGGTAAAATGAATTCCAATAAATGTATCCGATCTGCACTCACGACGACATAATGTTAATTATGTCGTCCTTTTTTATGTGCTCGCCCCCGCGCGGGGCGTTTTTTCCCTTTTTATAAAATCAGATGCAGTGCGGCCAGCTGGCGCTGATGCTCCTGCCCGCTGCTCATGGTGTAAATGCGGCTGGTCTCCACGCTGCTGTGCCCCAAAATATCCGCCAGCCGCACAATGTCCTTTTCCAGGTTATAAAAGGTCCGCGCGAACAGGTGGCGCAGGTTGTGCGGGAACACCTTCTTTTTGTCCACCCCCGCCTCGGCGCACAGCCGCTTCATGTCGCGCCAGATGTTGGCGCGGTCCAGCGGCGTGCCGTTTTTGGTCACGAATACCGGCCCCTGGGCGATGCCCTGCCGGGCGCAGTATTTCAAAAGCTTCTTTTGCAGCTCCCGGCACAGCAGCACCGGCCGCGTTTTGCCCTTGCAGCACACCTCGGCCACCCCGCTGTTCACCGCTTCCGCCGTGATGAAGCGCAGCTCCCCAATGCGGATGCCGGTGCTGCAGATGGTCTGCATCAGCAGGTCCAGCCGCACATTGCCCTTGTGCCTGGCCGCGCTTACCAGGCGGTTGTATTCGGCGCGGGTGAGTTCTCTGTTCCCGCTGCAAAACAGGCTCCTTTGGATTTTCAGCAGCTTCACCCTGCATTCGCTCCAGCCCACCCAGTCCAAAAAATCGTTCAGGGCGGTGAGCATGGAGTTTGTGCTGGCCGGCGCATAGCGGGCGCTCAGCGCTTGCTTGTAGGCCAGCACGTCCTGCTTGGTGACCTCTTTTCCCCAGGGCAGGAACTCCAAAAAGTGTTTTACATCCCGCAGGTATTTTTCCACCGTGGCGGGGCGGCACTCCCGTTCCCACAGGTGGTTCTCGTATTCCGTAAGCATCCCGCCGCTCAAACTGTGCTGTGTGCACTGCATTGCCATCACACTCCTTCTTTGCTTCAAATCAAGAACGCAGAAGTTATTATTTCCCCCAGTCTCCGATTTACAGCATATTCCCCAAAAGGGCCCGGCGCTGCACCCGTGCCCCGCTGCACCTGGGGGCGCTTGCTCTCTTCGCCCGCGGCCTCCCCTCCCTTCGGCATTTTTTGCGCCGGCCGCCCTTCAAACGCAAAAAAGGCCGCCCCTCACGGTGGCGGTCTTTTTTGCGTTTTTTGTGAATGGCCGGCGGCTTTACGCCTGGCTTGCGGCCACGGCGCAGGCCACAGTCATACCCACCATAGGGTTGTTGCCGGCGCCGATCAGGCCCATCATCTCCACGTGGGCGGGCACCGAGCTGGAGCCCGCGAACTGGGCGTCGCCGTGCATGCGGCCCATCGAGTCGGTCAGGCCGTAGCTGGCCGGGCCGGCTGCCACATTGTCCGGGTGCAGGGTGCGGCCGGTGCCGCCGCCCGAAGCCACCGAGAAATACTTTTTGCCGTTCTCCATCGTCCACTTTTTGTAGGTGCCGGCCACCAGGTGCTGGAACCGGGTGGGGTTGGTGGAGTTACCGGTGATCGAGACCTCCACGGCCTCCTTCTTCATAATGGCAACGCCCTCCAGCACATCGTTGGCGCCGTAGCACTTCACGGCGGCGCGCTCGCCGTCCGAGAACGCCTTCTCGCGCACCACCTTCAGCTCGCCGGTCTTGAAGTCATAATCCGTCTCCACATAGGTGAAGCCGTTGATGCGGCTGATGATATAGGCGGCGTCCTTGCCCAGGCCGTTCAGAATGACCCGCAGCGGGGTCTTGCGGGCCTTGTTGGCGGTGCGGGCAATGCCGATGGCGCCCTCCGCGGCGGCAAAGCTCTCGTGGCCCGCCAGGAACGCGAAGCACTTGGTGTCGTCGTTCAGGAGCATGGCGCCCAGGTTGCCGTGTCCCAGGCCCACCTTGCGCTGCTCGGCCACGCTGCCGGGAATGGTAAAGGCCTCCAGCCCCTCGCCAATGGCGGCGGCGCAGTCGGCGGCGTCCTTCAGGCCGCGCTTCACGGCAATGGCGGTGCCCAGGGTGTACGCCCACACCGCGTTGTCAAAGCAGATGGGCTGCACGCCCTTCACGATGGTCTCGCAGTCAATGCCCTTGGCGAGGAGCATTTCGCGGCAGGCGTCCAGGGACTCCAGGCCGTTGGCCTTGAGGCACGCCTCGATCTTGGGCATGCGGCGGTCCATAGATTCAAAAGTAGCCATTGTATATCTCCTCTCCCTCTTATTCCTCGCGCGGGTCGATGTACTTCACAGCGCCATCGAACCGGCCGTAGGTGCCGATATTCTTCTCGTAGGCGGCGCCCGGCTCCTCACCGTGGCGGATCGCCTCCAGCATTTTGCCCAGCCGCACGAACTGGTAGCCGATGACCTCGTTGTTCTCGTCCAGGGCCATTTTGGTAATGTAGCCCTCGGTCAGCTCCAGGTAGCGCACACCCTTGGCCTGGGTGGAAAAAATGGTGCCGGTCATGCTGCGCAGGCCCTTGCCCAGGTCCTCCAGGCCGGCGCCCACGGGCAGGCCGTCCTCGCTGAACGCGGTCTGGCTGCGGCCGTACACGATCTGCAAAAACAGCTCGCGCATTGCCACGTTGATGGCGTCGCACACCAGGTCGGTGTTCAGCGCCTCCAAAATGGTCTTGCCGGGCAGGATCTCGCCCGCCATGGCGGCCGAGTGGGTCATGCCGGAGCAGCCGATGGTCTCCACCAGCGCTTCCTCAATGATGCCGTTCTTGATGTTCAGGGTCAGCTTGCAGGTGCCCTGCTGGGGGGCGCACCAGCCCACGCCGTGGGTCAGGCCGGAAATATCCTTGATCTCATACGCCTTGACCCAGTTGCCCTCTTCTGGGATGGGGGCGGGGCCGTGATGCGGGCCCTTGGTCAGGGGGCACATGCGCTCTACTTCATGAGAATAGGTCATGATCTGTTACTCTCCTTTGCTCTTCGTTCTCTCGGCTTAGATTGTGATTGATTCCACAATGATCCGCTCTTACCATTATAAAAAGCCCGCCGCCTTTTTGCAAGGATATTTCGGCTTCATCGTCCACAAAATTTGCCGCTTTGGCCCTGGATCTGGGGCTGGTGGAAAATCGGTACAATTTATTCGGCGATTTTTACAATGTTTTCACTCGATTATTGTTGCATTTACACAAACGTCGTGCTATAGTAAGGGTGATGAAAGGGGTACTGCTTGCAGGAGCGCCTTTCAGGGAAGTATAATAAGTATGACCGGACCCGTGGTATAGAGAGAATTGGAAGAGAGGTAATAAGAATGGATCGTATTCAACTGCATGATTTCGACGTGAGCGAGTTTTCCGAAATGCTGAGCGCCTGCAAGGGCGACGTATTCCTGGTCACCCCGGAGGGCGACCGCCTGAACCTGAAGAGCAAGCTGTGCCAGATGCTGGGCTTCACCGCCCTGATCGAGGGCGGCCAGATCGCCGAGGCCCAGTTCGAGTGCTCGAACCCCGAGGATGAAGCCCGCCTGTTCCGCTTCAACCTCTTCGGCGAGAAGTATCCCCAGGTGGAAAAGAAGTAAGCTCTCCCCGCGCGCATCAAAACGGCGCCGCGCCCCAATACCGGGGCCGCGGCGCCGTTTCTTTTGTGTGGCTTACAGCTTTTCCTCCTGGGTGGGCTTGAGCGCCCACAGGCACAAAAGCCCCGCCAGCGCCGCGCCGATGGCGATGAAGTGCCGCCCCAGCTCCAAATTCAGCGCCTTGGCCAGCAGCGGGAAGCCGATGCTTCCCGCGCTCATGCCCAGCGCCAAAAAGCCGTAGTTTACCCCCGTGTTTTTCATGCCGAACAGGTCGGTGCACATGCTGGGGATCACCGCCGCCTCGCCCGAGTAGCAAAAGGTCAGGGCGGTGTACGCCGCGATCACCCACCAGCTCTGGGCAAAAATAAACGCCGCCGAAAGCCCCGCAAGGCCGGTGAACAAAATCAGGTCGGTGGCCCGGCGGCCAATCTTGTCGCTCAAAGCCGGCATGGCAAGCCGCCCCGCAGCCGAGCCCACCGCCCCAATGATGATGGCCCAGTGGGCCGCCTCTTCCGAAAGCCCCCGGTCCTGCCCCAGCTGCACGATGATGGGGCTGAACAGCAGCACCGCCGGGGTGGCGAGGCCCACCACCAAAAAGCCCAGCCAATACTGCTTTGTCTTGAACATCTCCCGGGGGGTGTAATCCTTGGGGGGCGCTTTTTTCGTCTGCTGCTTTTTCTGGCCCGCGCTTTTCGGGTTTTGCAGCAGGATGCTGCCCCCGCCGCACACCAGCAGCATCAGCGCGGCCAGCACCCAAAAACACACCCGGATGCCCCAGCCGCCGGCCAGCCAGCGCACCAAAAAGGTCAGCGCCGCGCCCGAAAAGCCCACCGCGCCGCCCACGATGCCGGTGGCAAGCCCCTTTTTGTCCGCAAACCACTTTTGGGCGCAGCTCATCACTGCCGGGTATAAAAAGGCGCATCCCAGCCCCACCGGCAGGCTGAAGCACAGATAAAAGATCCACGCCTTTTCCGCGGGCAGAAAGCCCGCGGCTGTAAAGCCCCCGGTCAGCAGGGCCGTGCCCGCAAAGCCGGCGATCCGCGGGCCCGCCTTATCCTGCAAATAGCCGCCGATCACGCACCCCAGCCCGAATGCGCCGATGGTAAAGCTGAAAATAAAGCTGGCCGCGCCCTCGTCAAAGCCGTATTCCTGCCGCACCGGGCCCTGAAACACGCCCCAGGCCGCAGGGATGCCGGTCAGGATCTGAATGGCCGCGCCCGCCGCCAGAATGCTCCACTTGTTTTTCTGCAAAAACTGTTCCATACCGCATTTCTCCCGTTCTTACCCTTTGGCTGTTATTATGGCCGGTTTCGGTTGACAAATGCGGTCCCGCCGGGCTATGATAACTTCATTATAAAGATAAAATGCGGCTCAGCGTTTGCTGAACTTCGTACATGCAAAGGAGTTTTCCCATGAAGATCAATCCCCTCAAGGGCATGAAGGACTATCTGCCCGCCGAACAGCGCCTGCGCGACTACGTGCAGGGCCGCATCCTGGAAACCTACCGCGCCAGCGGCTTCGAGCGCATCGCCACCCCCCTCCTGGAAGACATGGAAAACCTGGACAAAAGCGAGGGCGGCGAGAACCTGAACCTCATCTTCAAGGTGCTCAAGCGGGGCGAAAAGCTGGATGCCGCCTTGGCCGCGGGCAGCGAAAAGGCCTTGAGCGACATGGGCCTGCGCTATGACCTCACCCTGCCCCTCTCCCGCTACTATGCCGCCAACCGGGACAAGCTGCCCACCCCCTTCAAGGTCATCCAGACCGACCGGGTGTTCCGGGCCGAGCGCCCGCAAAAAGGCCGCCTGCGCGAGTTCGTGCAGTGCGATATCGACATTGTGGGCGACGCCTCGCCCAATGCCGAGATCGAACTGATCGACGTGACCGCCCGCGCCCTGCTGGCCATCGGCTTTGCCGATTTCACCGTGAATTTGAACGACCGGCGGCTTCTGCGCGGCATGCTCGAAGGCATGGGCTTTGCGCCCGAAACCCTCGACAGCGTGTGCATCACCTTCGATAAGCTGGATAAAGTCGGCCCCGACGGCGTGGCCGCCGAGCTGGCCGAAAAGGGCTGCCCCGCCCCCGCGGTGGCCGCCCTGCGCGCCTTCCTCGGGCAGGGCGCGGCAGACCTTTCCGCCGTGGCCGCCCTCTGCGCAGACAAAGCCCCCGCCGCCGCCCTGCGGCAGGTCATGGATGCGGTAACCGCCCTCGCCGGCGGCGCCTACAAGGTGGCCTACTGCCCCAGCCTTGTGCGCGGGCAGGGCTATTACACCGGCATGGTGTTCGAGGTTGTCTGCCCCGCTTTTTCCGGCGCGGTGGCGGGCGGCGGCCGCTACGACAATATGGTGGGCAAGTTTTTGGGCCAGCCGGTGCCGGCTGTGGGCTTTTCCATCGGGTTCGAGCGCATCTGCTCGGTCCTGCTGGACCAGGGCTTTGCCATCCCCGCCGAAAAGCAAAAGCTGGCGCTGCTCTACGCCCCCGGCGCCGACTTTGCGGCGGTGCTGAAAAAGGCCGCCGAATTGCGGCAGGCATATCTGGTCACCGTGCTGCCCCAGGGCAAAAAAGCCGGCAAGCAGCTTGCCGCGCTGGAAAGCCAGGGCTTCGCCGCCGCCGCCTTTTTTGAAACGGGCGAGATCAAGCGGTTCGGCCAAACCTGAAAATTATTCCCTGCGGGGGGATCGCGGCTTTTGGTGGCCGCGGTCCCCTCTTTTTCATGTTCCGGCCTCGCAGCCGCCCGCGCCCCTGTCCGGCCGCGGCGGCAGGGCAGGACCTTTTGCGCGGCCGGTTCATAGAATGGGTCACTGGCCCACCCCATTTTCACCCGCCGGGCCGCGCGCCCGGCCTATCACAACAGGAGAGATCCCCATGAGCTACACACCCATTCCGTCGTTCCCCTCCGGCGGCGACATCCGCATCGGCCAAAACCCCAACGCCGCCAACGATTACGCCCACGTCAAGGCCTTTATCGCAGCCTTCCGGCCCTATGCGGCCACCGCGTCCCGCCGCCTGAGCGGCCTTCCCATCAAGTTCATCCTGGCCCTCTGGGCCGAGGAATCCGGCTGGGGCCGCAACGAGGCCCAGGCCGCCGCCCAAAACTGGGCCAACATCTCTTACACCGATCCCGCCCACCCCGCCGGCAACACAGGCTACTACTTCTCGGGCCGCAGCCGGTACTGCACCTTCCAGGGCGCAAGCGGCTTCACCAACGGTTTTGTTTCCTTTTTCACCGACCGCGCAAAGCCCGATTCCGCCGTTTCCCAGACCTACCGCAGCATGCTCGAGCAGCTTCGCGCCGATCCCAACCCCAGCCCCGAAGCCCTCGCAGCTTATCTCCAGCAGGCGCAATACAATTCCTCCTCTTCCTTCGTGCCCCTGGTTTCCAGCACCTACCGCACGGTCGCCGCCCATTACGGCGAGGCGTGATCCCCCCGCACAGCAAAAGAGAGCCGCGGCGCGGCTCTCTTTTGCTGCTTTTTCCCACTGTAAAGGGATAAAAGGGCTCATGGAAGCTTGGGCAGCACCTGCAAAAGGGTTTCCAGCGCCTTTTGCAGCGCCTGGCGCTCGGTGTCCGAAAGGCTCTGCTCCAGCCGGCGCGCAAGCTCCTGGTCGGTATAAAAATTTTCTTCAATGTAGTCCAGCGCCGGCTGGGTGATCTCAATGCGCACGCACCGCCGGTCCCCATCCGCCGCCGAGCGGGTCACAAACCCATACTTGTAAAGCTGTTCAATGGTCCGGGTGGCCTGGGCCTTTTTCACCCGAAGCCGCTGTGCCAGCTCCGTCATGGTCAGCGGCCCGCTGCAGCGCAGCATCTGCAGGCAATAATAGGTTTCCAGGCTCATGGCATTTTTATGCCGCTGTTTGAAAGGCCGGTCAATCTTATAATGCCAATAAGGCAGCACGGCCAGCAGGGTTTCGATCAATTGCATAAATTTCCCGGTTCCTTTCCCCTGCTTTTCTGCATTGACAGCGCAGGATGCCTGGTGTAAAATAAATAGTACACTTTTGTTAACCTTTAATATTTATCAACCGCATGGCAAGGGTATTTTATACACCGGCGGCGGAGCGGGCCAAAGCCCCGCTCCGCCGCCGATCCTTTGCCTTAAAAGGAGGGCATTACTTGCACTGTACAAAAGAAAGCCTCCTTCGCGCGGGGGAGCTTGCCGTGGTAAATCTGGGCCGCTTCGCCGTCAGCCTGGGGTTCATGTTCCTGTTCCAATTTTTGTTCGGCATGCCCAATGTTCTGGTCGGGGTAGCCATTGGGGTCGGGTTCACCACCCTGCCCAAAATGGATCTGGGGGTGCGCCCCGGTGTGATGGCGGCCATCGTCCTGCTTGTGTATGTGGGCGCGGGCCTGGCCGGGCAGACCGCTCTTCTGCCTGTGTGGGCGGCGCTGCCGCTCAACTTTCTCTTTGTGGTCCTTCTTCTGCTGCTCAGCGGCGAACCCGCCGGTCTCAAGCCTTCCATCAGCTTTATGCTGTGCTTTGTATTCTGCCAGGCAACGCCGGTCCCCTGGCGGCAGTACCCCGGCCGCCTGGCCGATACCCTGGCGGCCGGGGGCCTGGTGGCGGCGGCCTGCCTGCTGAGCTGGAAAAAGCGCGGCGTCCAGGGCGGGCGGAGCCTGCGCGGCCAGCTGGCCTGTTGCGCGCGCCGCCGCGGCTACATTCTGCGCATGGGGCTTGGCATTGCCGCGGCCATGGGCGTGGGCATGGCGCTGCATCTCAAAAAGCCGCTCTGGATCAGCATCGTGGTCATGTCCCTCACCCAGATCGAGATCCGCGAAACCTTCCAGCGCATCCGCTATCGCTTTTTCGGCACATTGGCCGGCATCGCAGGCTTTGTGGTTCTCATGCAGCTGCTGGTGCCCCCACGCTATGCCTCTCTCGCCATACTGGCGTTGGGCTATCTCAGCTTTTTCACACCGGAATACAAGCACAAGCAGGTGGTGAACGCCATCAGCGCCATCAACGCCTCGCTTGTGCTGCTGGACCCTTCGTCCGCCATTGCAAACCGGCTGCTCTGTTTTGCGGGCGGCGTCCTGATCGTGCTGCTTCTGTGGTTTTTGGAGCACCGCGCCAAGCGGGTGCTGCGCGGCCGGCTCCGGCCTTTCTCCCCCGGCGGGCACGGCCGCCCGGCGGCGTAAAGGCCGGGTGCAGCCCGCCCGTGTTCACCGCGCCGCCCGGTAAATGGCCGCCATGTCCGCCTTGCCCAGCGGCCGGAACTTGCCCAGCGCGCCGCGGGCGGTCACGCTGCACTTTTCGGCCATCTCCTCAATCTGGGCGTCGGTGGGCTGCACGCCCAGTTCGGCCAGCGTGGTGGGCATGCGAATGGCGCGGTAAAAGGCCTCCATCGCCTCAATGCCCGCCAGGGCCGTAACCTCCTCGCTTTCCTGCGGCGCCACCCCCAGCACCTTTTCGGCAAACCGGGCAAACCGGGCCGGCTCTTCCCGATACACATACCGCGCCCAGCTGCCCCACAGGGCGGTCAGCCCCGCGCCGTGGGCCACATCAAACAGCCCGCCCAGCTCGTGCTCCAGCTTGTGGGTAGCCCAATCGCCCCCGTCGCCCCCGCAGCCGGTCAGCCCATTGTGGGAAAGGCTGCCCGCCCACATCACCTGGGCCCGGGCCTCATAATCGTCCGGCGCGGCCAGCAGCACCCTGGCGTTTTCCATCACGCTGCGCATCAGCGCCTCCGCCATGCAAATCGTCAGCCCCATGGGCGCCTCGCGGCCAAAGTACCGCTCCATGGTGTGCATCAAAATGTCGGCGCAGCCGCACATGGTCTGGTATTCCGGCAGGGTCATGGTGAGCTCCGGGTCCATCACCGCAAACTTGGGGCGGCACAGATCGTTGCTGTAGCCGCGCTTCACCCAGCCGTCCTCGTTCGTAATCACCGAGGAATCGCTCATCTCGCTGCCCGCCGCGGCAATGGTCAGCACCGCGCCCACCGGCAGGCAGGCCTTCGGGGCGCGCACAAAATTGTAAAAATCCCACACGTCGCCCTCGTTCGCCGCCCCGTACCCAATCGCCTTGGCCGAGTCGATCACGCTGCCGCCGCCCACCGCCAGGATAAAGTCCACCCCCTCGGCGCGGCACAGCTCCACCCCCTGGCGCACAAGGCCCAGGCGCGGGTTCGGCTGGGCGCCCCCCAGCTCGGTAAATTCCACCCCGGCGGCGGCAAGCGAGCGCTCCACTGTTTCCAGCAGCCCCGAGCGCCGGGCGCTGCCCCCGCCAAAGTGCACCAGCGCCTTTTTGCAGCCCTGGGCCCTCGCCAAAGCGCCCACCTGCTCTTCGCTCTTCCTGCCAAACACCACCCGGGTGGGGGTATAGTATTGAAAATCCATCGTTTCAGCGGCCTCCTTTGTGCCGGCGTGCCTCAGATTTTTGCGGCCCGTCCGTCCAGTTTCATGTATAACAGCGGGTACGGGTTTCCCTGCCCGTCCCGCTCGGTCCTTTTATAGGCCCGAAAGCCCATGTGTTCATAAAATCCTTTGGCAAGCGGGTTCTGCTCATTCACCGCCAGCTTCCGGACCGAACAGGCGCTGATCCCATATTCGATCAGTTTTTTCCCCAGCCCTTTTCCTCTCTCCTCCTCCGCAACGAACAGCATCTCCAGCGTTCGCCCGTCGATCCCCATAAAAGCGGCCGGGGACCCATTTTCGCCCTCCGCAACAACCAGCTTGGGCACCTGTTCCAGCGCCTGCGGCACATAGGTCTTGATCGCTTCTATCTCGCCGTCCGTCAAAAAGTGGTGGGTGGCCCTCACCGAGCTTTCCCACAGCTCCACCAGCTGCTGTATCAAGGCGGGGGGCCTTTCCCCGATTTCAAGAATTTTCATCGTTTTCTCCCATTCCGTTCCGGCCATTCTGCTCCCAAAGGCCCCCGTTCCAGGGCCCCCGGCTGCAAAAGCGCAGCGCAAGTGCCGCTATGCCCTCCCTGCCGCCATTAAAACCAGGGTGATAAGCGGCGCTTTCTTTTATCCGCCGGGCAAAGCTGCAGCAGCCCAAGGGATTTGTATTTACCTCATGCTTTGGTTCAGGTTCCTATAATGCTGCAGGTGTATTCCAATGTGTCCGATTCCTAAAATAAGTACGGCAATCAACATCCAAATAACCCTTCCGTATATTCCCAGTAAAAAGAACGCCATTACAGGCAATGTGGCCCCTGCAAGTGGAATGTGCAGAATCCCGCTGTAAAAATCTTTCAGTTTCCGCTCGCTGCAAAAATATCTTATCCACCAAATCTCATACAAAATCATGAGAGCAATCGCCGCCGCCAGCCACCCTGTCCAGGCCGTCCATCCCTGCAAATTAAAGTCCGAAAACATCAAAGCACAGCAGCATACCAACACTTCGCCCATACGCTCACATAAAGCTAAAATCCGATTCTCTCCCTCTGCAGTATAACCCTCGGGCATTTTCTTGGTCCAAATAATGTTCGGTATAAACAGCATAAGCAAAAATATAAGTCCAATGTATGAAAAGCCGAAATGCCCCATGTCATCCCCTCCCTCAAAGCCCGGTTTGCCGGGCGCGGCCTGTCCCAAATAAAGCAGCCCCAGAAAACCAGAAGCTGCAGTTCATAACGCGCACTTCATTTCCAGCAGCTTTTGTATGTCGCAAAAATGGGCTTCGCCGGTCACCCGGTAATGGAGCCAGCCGCCGTCGCCGCAGGGGTACTTGTTGTCGATGCATTCCTGCGTTTCTTTTTCCACCTGGCCATACGCCAAATGAAATTGCTGGTTTGACAATCGGAGCATAACGGTAAACGCGTCCCTCTCCGCAAACACATTGCAGACCAGCTTTTTCTTTTTTCTGTGGGCAGCTGCCCAGCCATAGTTATTTCCATAGGGGAAGCAGATCTCCTGTGTGGTCTGGCACACCTCCAACAGCCACTCGTTTATTCGGATAAACAGCTCTTTCCCTTTGCCGCAATACTCGCACATCTCATCAAATGTTGGTTTTCTCTGCTTGTCCAGCATTCTGTCATACATCCTCATTCCCCCCCTATAACGTCCGGTTTGCCAGGCGTGCCTGATCCGCCCAGGGCAGCCAAGCCCAACTTCATTTCCTTCTGCTTTTCTGCGCTGCACACAGGCTCATATATTGCCTCAATTCCGGCCGCCGCGCGCTTTTCCTCTTATAAACAAGCCGCTGCCGTGTTAAAACGGCCATTTTTATTATACCAGACCGGCATATCCCCCGCAATGGCCGCCGTCCCTGCCGCTTTTTCTCCCCCGCCGCCTTTCAGGGCGGCCGTTTTTTTCTCCCGGCGCGCTCCCGCTCTTTGTTTGTGATAAAACAGACACACTATTTATGCATACTAGTCTTGTATAACCACAACATACAGTGTATAATCAATACGATTTCCTATTTATGGAGGCATGCGGCATGAACATAAAAAAGCGTTGCGGCGCATACGAGCCCTACGACCCGGGCAAGATCACGGCGGCCATGCAAAAGGCCTTTGCCAGCGTGGGGGGCGCCCCCGGCAGCCAGGTGCTGGCGGAGCTGCTGGCCTCGGTGGAGCGCCGGCTCCCCGGGCAGGGGGCCACCGTGGAAACGGTGCAGGACCTGGTGGAGCGCGCCCTCATGGAGGGCGGCCATTTCGAGGCGGCGAAAAGCTACATCCTGTACCGGCAAAAGCGGTCCGAGCTGCGCGCGGCCCGCAGCGCCCTTGCCGCCCAGGTGGGCGTCCCGGGGCTGGAAGAATGCCTGCGCCGCATCCAGTCCGCCTTTGACCCCGCTTTGTATCCCCTCACCGCGCTGGCCGCCCAGTTTGCCGGCTTTGCAAAGCCCGGCATGACCCCGGGCGAACTGCTGGGGGCGCTGGCAAAGGCCGCGGTGGAGCTCACCACCCCGGACGCTCCCCAGTGGGAGCACATCGCCGCGCGGTTTTTGAATCTTGATTTCCGCCTGCGCCTGGCCCCCGAGCTCGCCCGCCGGGGGATCGGCAGCTTTTACGAAAAGGTGGTCTACCTGACCCAGGAAAGCCTATACGGCGAGTATATTCTTCAAAATTATACAAAATCCGAGCTGGAACAGGCCGCGGCCTTCCTCTGCGACGAGCGGGACGAACTGTTCACCTGGTCCGGGCTGGACCTTCTGCTGGGCCGCTATGTGATCCACACCCGGCAGCACCTGCCGCTGGAAACGCCGCAGGAGATGTTTTTGGGCATCGCGCTGCACCTGGCCCTGCACGAAACGAGGGACCGGCTGGCCTGGGTCAAAAAATTCTACGATATGCTCAGCCTTTTGCAGGTCACCATGGCCACCCCCACCCTCTCCAACGCCCGCAAGCCCTACCACCAGCTTTCCAGCTGCTTTATCGACACCGTGCCCGACAGCCTGGAGGGCATCTACCGCAGCCTGGACAACTTCGCCCGGGTCAGCAAATTCGGCGGCGGCATGGGGCTTTACTTCGGCAAGGTGCGTGCCTCCGGGGGCAGCATCCGCGGGTTCGAGGGCGCGGCCGGCGGCGTGATCCGCTGGATCAAGCTGGTAAACGGCACCGCCGTGGCGGTGGACCAGCTGGGCATGCGGCAGGGCGCCGTGGCCGTTTACCTGGACGCCTGGCACAAGGACCTGCCGGAATTTTTGCAGCTGCGCACCAACAACGGCGACGACCGCATGAAGGCCCACGACGTATTCCCCGCGGTGTGCTGGCCCGACCTGTTCTGGAAGCTGGCCCGCCGGGACCTGGATTCCCCCTGGCACCTGATGTGCCCTCACGACATCCTCACCGTAAAGGGCTACGCCCTCGAGGATTACTGGGGCGAGGAATGGGAGCGCCGCTACCTGGACTGCGCGGCCGACCCCCGCATCCAAAAGCGCACCGTCACCGTAAAAGAGGTGATCCGCCTGGTGCTCAAAAGCGCGGTGGAAACCGGCACCCCCTTCGCCTTCAACCGCGACACCGTGAACCGCCTGAACCCCAACGGCCACGCGGGCGTGATCTACTGCTCCAACCTCTGCACCGAGATCGCGCAGAACATGGCCCCCATCGAAACCGTGAGCACCGAGCTCAAAACCCACGAGGGCGACACGGTGGTGGTCGCCACCACCCGCCCCGGCGATTTTGTGGTGTGCAACCTGGCCAGCCTTTCGCTGGGGCGCCTGCCGGTGGACGACGGCCCCGCCCTGGCCGAAGTCGTGCGCACGGCGGTGCGCGCGCTCGACAATGTGATCGACCTGAACTTTTACCCCCTGCCCTACGCGCAGCTCACAAACCAGCGGTACCGCAGCATCGGCCTGGGCGTCAGCGGGTACCACCACCTGCTGGCAAAGCGCGGCGTGCGGTGGGAGAGCGAAGAACACCTCGCCCTGGCCGACCGGGTGTTCGAGTCCATCAACCGGGCCGCCATTGCCGCCAGCTGCGAACTGGCCGCCGAAAAGGGCCCCTACAGCCTGTTTGCGGGCAGCGACTGGGCCACCGGCGCCTACTTTGAAAAGCGGGGCTATCAAAGCCCGGAATGGCAGGCCCTAGCCGCGCAGGTGCGCCAAAACGGCATGCGCAACGCTTACCTGCTGGCGGTGGCCCCCACCAGCAGCACCAGCATCCTGGCCGGCACCACCGCCGGCATCGACCCGGTGATGAACAAGTTCTTCCTGGAAGAAAAAAAGGGCAGCATGCTGCCCCGGGTGGCGCCCGAGCTCTCGCCCGCCACCTACTGGTACTACAAAAACGCCCATCAGATCGACCAGGCCTGGAGCGTGCGCGCCGCCGCCGTGCGCCAGCGCCACATCGACCAGGCCCAAAGCATGAACCTCTACATCACCAACGACTACACCCTGCGCCAGGTGCTGGAATTGTACCTGCTCGCCTGGGAGCAGGGGGTTAAGACCATCTATTACATCCGCAGCAAATCGCTGGAAGTGGAAGAATGCGAGAGCTGCTCGTCTTGAAAGGAAGGGACCCCGCGCTATGGCACAGCTTGTAAAAAAGCCCCTGTTCAACCCCGGCGGCGACACAGACGTCCGCCTGCGCCGCATGATCGGCGGCAACACCACCAACCTGAACGACTTCAACAACCTGCGCTACCCCTGGGTGAGCGGCTGGTACCGGCAGGCCATGAACAATTTCTGGATCCCGGAAGAGATCAACCTCTCCCAGGACGTGAAGGACTATCCCCGCCTCTCGCCCGCCGAGCGCACCGCCTACGACAAGATCCTCAGCTTTCTCGTGTTTCTCGATTCCATCCAGACCGCAAACCTGCCCTGCATCGGCGAGTACATCACCGCCAACGAGGTGAACCTCTGCCTGTCCATCCAGACCTTTCAGGAGTGTGTGCACAGCCAAAGCTACAGCTACATGCTCGACACCATCTGCGCCCCCACCCGGCGGGACGAGATCCTCTACCAGTGGAAGACCGACGAGCACCTGCTGCGCCGCAACACCTTCATCGGCGATCTGTACAACCAGTTCCAGCAAAAAAAGGATCCCCTCACCCTTTTAAAGGTCATGATGGCCAACTATATCCTGGAGGGCGTCTACTTCTACAGCGGCTTCGCCTTCTTTTACAACCTCTTCCGGGGCGGCAAAATGCCCGGCTCCGCCCAGGAGATCCGCTACATCAACCGGGACGAAAACACCCATCTGTGGCTGTTCCGCAACATCCTGCTGGAGCTGCAGAAAGAGCAGCCCGAGCTGTTCTGCCCCGAAAACGTGCAGCTTCTGCGGGAAATGCTGGAAGAGGGCGTGCGGCAGGAGATCGCCTGGGGCCACTATGTCATCGGCGACGAGGTTCCCGGCCTGAACCGCCGCATGCTCACCGACTACATCCGGTATCTGGGCAACCTGCGCTGGTCGGGCCTGGGCTACGGCGCTCTCTATGAAGACAATCGCCAGGAGCCCGCCAGCATGGCCTGGGTCAGCCAGTATTCCAACGCAAACCTGGTCAAGACCGATTTTTTCGAGGCCAAAAGTACCGCCTACGCCAAAAGCACCGCCCTGGTGGACGATCTGTAACGCCTGTGCCCAACACAAACACGCGCCGCCCGGATCTTTCGATCCGGGCGGCGCGTGTTTGTGTTTCATCCAGGGCAGGTCATTCGTGCTCTTCCCAGTCCAGGCTGCGGCCCACAGCCTTGTGCCATTTGCCCAGCAGGGCGCGGCGCTTTTCATCCTCCATTTTGGGGGCAAAGGTCACGTCGCAGCTCCATAAACGGCTGATCTCGCTGGTGCTCTGCCACACACCGGTGGCAAGGCCCGCTAAGTACGCCGCGCCCAGGGCCGTGGTCTCGCGGATCATGGGCCGCCGGGCCTCCTTATGCAGGATATCGGCCTGGAACTGCATCAAAAAGCGGTCGCGCGAGGCGCCGCCGTCCACCCGCAGCTCGGTGATGGGCAGGCCCGTGTCCTTTTCCATTGCCTCCACAAGGTCGGCCGACTGGTACGCGATGGATTCCTGTGCGGCACGGATGATGTGCTCGCGCCGGGTGCCGCGGGTCAGCCCCACAATGCAGCCGCGGGCATACATGTCCCAGTGGGGCGCGCCCAGCCCCGTGAACGCGGGCACCAGGTACACGCCGCCCGTGTCGGGCACCTTCTGCGCGTAGTACTCGGCGTCCCGGCTCTCGGTGAAAAAGCGCATCTCGTCCCGCAGCCACTGGATCACCGCGCCCCCCACAAACACGCTGCCCTCCAGGGCATACTGCACCGGCTCGTCCTTCAGGGTGGCGGCAATGGTGGTCAGCAGGCCGTTCTCGCTCTGGTGGCGCTTTTCGCCGGTGTTCATCAGCAAAAAGCAGCCGGTGCCGTAGGTGTTCTTCGCCTGGCCCGCCTCAAAGCAGCCCTGGCCGAACAAAGCCGCCTGCTGGTCGCCCGCAATGCCCGCCACCGGCACGTCCACGCCGCCCACGCTGGCATAGCCGTACACCTCGCTGGAAGAGCGCACCTGGGGCAGCATGGCCCGGGGGATGTCCAGCATGGCCAGCAGCTCGTCGTCCCAGTCCAGGGTGTCGATGTTGTAGATCATGGTGCGCGAGGCGTTGGTGCGGTCGGTCACATGGGCCGTGCCGCCGGTCAGCTTCCACACCAGCCAGGTGTCCACCGTGCCGAACAAAAGCTCGCCCCTGGCCGCCCGCTCGCGGCTGCCGGGCACCTGGTCCAAAATCCATTTGATCTTGCTGCCGGAAAAGTAGGCGTCCGGCACAAGCCCGGTCTTTTTGCGGATGGTCTCGCCGCAGCCCTTTTCCAGCAGTTCGTCAATAATGGGCGCGGTGCGGCGGCATTGCCACACAATGGCGTTGTAAATGGGCCGCCCGGTCTCCTTGTCCCACACAATGGTGGTCTCGCGCTGGTTGGTAATGCCAATGGCCGCAATGTCCCTGGCGTCCACGCCGCTGCGGGCCACCACCTCCATCATCACGCCGTACTGGCTGGACCAGATCTCCATGGGGTCGTGCTCCACCCAGCCCTCCTTGGGGTAGATCTGGGTGAATTCCCGCTGGGTCATCTCCACAATGTTCTGATCCTGGTCAAACAAAATCGCCCTGCTGCTGGTGGTTCCCTGGTCCAGCGCCAGAATGTATTTCGTACTCATTCGCTCCTCCTTACAGGCTGCGGGTGGCCACAAAATCGGCCCCGGTGCCGCACACGTTTTTTACCACCACCTGGCCCAGCGCCACCGGCGCTTCCAGCACAAGGCCGTCCAGGGTCTTCATGGCCTCAAAGATCAGCCCTTTCGGGATGGGCCGGTCGGTTTTCACCGGGCAGCGGGGGTGCGCCCCGCCCGCCACCTCCACCGTGCTGGTGATCACCCGGGTGGGGTTCGTCAATTCGATTTTACCATATTCCGCGCCCTTTTCACAGCTGTTTCCGCTCACGGCCCAGCCGTGCTCCTCGTCCACCTTCAGGTGGCAGCCCTTGGGGCACACGATGCAGATCAATTCTTTCATTTTGCCGCCTCCTGGATGGAAATGGTCACCGGGCCTTTGGCCCGCTGCAAAAGCACCTTGGGCAGGGCGATGTGCTCCATCTCGCCAGGGGCCAGGTGCTCCCGCTTATAGGCCGCCAGCGGTTCGCCGCCGCTCTCGGCCACGATCTTCAAATCGCCCTCGTACACCCGCCGCACCCGGAAGAACACCTCCACGGCCTTTTCCACGCCGGAAAGCCGCACCCTTTGGGGCACCGTGTACGAAACGCCCTCGCCGTTCACCAGTTCCAGCGCCTCGTCCCCGTTTTTCTGCCCCAGGGCAAACCGCGCCGCGGCCGCGCCGGCCCTCTGGCTCTCAGCGGTCACATAGTCCACCAGGTCGTGCACATGCACCACATTGCCGCAGGCAAAAATACCGGGGGCGCTGGTCTCCATGTTCTCATACACCACCGCGCCGCTCGTGCGCCCGTCCATCTGAATGCCCGCCGTGCGGGTCAGCTCGTTCTCCGGGATCAGCCCCACGCTCAGCAGAATGGTGTCGCATTCGAACTCCATCTCGGTGCCCGGGATGGGCCGGCGGTTTTCGTCCACCTGTGCCACCACGGCCTTTTCCACCCGGTCCTTGCCCTGGATGTCCACAATGGTGTGCGAAAGGTACAGCGGGATGTCATAGTCGTGCAGGCACTGCACAATGTTTCGGTTCAGCCCGCCGGAATAGGGCATCACCTCCACGCAGGCCAGCACCTTCGCCCCCTCCAGGGTCATGCGGCGGGCCATAATCAGCCCAATGTCGCCCGAGCCCAGGATCAGCACCCTGCGGCCCACCATATAGCCCTCCATGTTCACATACCGCTGCGCCGTGCCGGCGGTAAACACGCCCGCCGGCCGCGTTCCCGGAATGCCGATGGCCCCCCGCGTGCGCTCCCGGCAGCCCATGGCCAGCACAATGGCCCCCGCCTCGTACACCCGGTAGCCGCCCGCCTTGCTCACCGCGTGCACCTGGCGCCCCTGGGTGATCTCCAGCACCATGGTGTCGGCGCTCACCTCAATGCCGCTGCCCTGCAGCTGCTCAATGAACCGCCCCGCGTATTCGGGGCCGGTCAGCTCCTCTTTAAAATAGTGCAGCCCGAACCCGTTGTGGATGCACTGGTTCAAAATGCCGCCCAGTTCCTTGTCGCGCTCCAAAATCAGCACGCGCTGCGCGCCCTCTTCCCGGGCCTTCAGCGCGGCAGCCAGGCCCGCCGGGCCGCCGCCCACCACGATCACGTCGTACAGGTTTTCGCTCATGCCTCGCGCCCTCCTTGTTTCGTCCTGCCCACCAGCACCGCGGCGCCCGCCTGGTCCTGGGGCACCTGCAGCGGGTCGTAGCCCAGCTCGCGGCACAAAATCTCCATCACCCGCGGGCCGCAAAAGCCGCCCTGGCACCGGCCCATGCCGGCGTTGGTGCGCCGTTTCACCGCGTCGATGCTGCGGGGCGGGATGGGCGTGCGGCAGGCCGCCGTGATCTCCCCCTCGGTCACTGTCTCACACCGGCAGATCACCCGCCCGTAAGCCGGCTGCTCGGCGATCAGCGCCGCTTTTTCCGGGCCGGTCAGCTCTTTAAAGCGGAATTTCTTGCGGCTGCTCACCACCTGCCGCTTTTCGGGCAGGGGCAGGCCGTCCGCTTCCAGCAGGGTCACGGCGGTCTCGCCCACCGCGGCTGCGGCCGAAAGCCCGGGGCTCTTCATGCCTGCCAAATCCAGCATATGGGGCGCCGCCCATCCGATGATGAAATCGCTCTGGTCGGTCACCGCCCGCACCCCCGCAAAGTTGCGGATCGAGGCCCGCAGGTCCACCCCCGGCACGCTCTTTTTGGCCGCCTGTGCCACAAAGCGCAGGCCCGCGGCGGTGTTGGCCGTGTCGCCCCCGTCGGGAACGTCCTCGGCGTTGGGGCCCACGATCAGGTTGCCGTGCACGGTGGGGGCCACCAGCACGCCCTTGCCCGCTTTTGTGGGGCACTGGAAAATCACATGGCCCACGCGCCCGCCCTCGGCCTTGTCCAGCAGGTAATATTCGCCCCGGCTGGGGGCCGAGGCAAATGCCGCGGGGGCCGCCATCCCGTGCACCTCGCCCGCCTGCACGCCCGCCGCGTTCACCACATAGCGCGCCTCAAAAACGCCCCCCGTGGTTTCAATGCGCCAGCCCTCCCCCGCGGGGGCAAGGCCGGTCACCCGGGTTTCCAGGCGCAGCTCCGCGCCGTTCTGCACCGCGTTCTCGGCCATGGCAAGGGCGTATTCCCAGGGGCTCACAATGGCCGCGCTGGGCGCATGCAGCGCCCCCTTCACCTCCGGCGAAAGGTTCGGCTCCAGCGCCAGGGTCTCTTCTCTGCCCAGCAGCGCAAGGCCGGGCACCCCATTCGCCGTGCCGTTTTCAAACAGCTTTTGCAGGTGGCCCAGCTCCTCGTCCGAGAACGCAAGCACCAGGCTGCCGATCTGCTTGTAGGGCACGTCCAGCTCCGCGCAGATTCTTTTCGCCATGGCGCTGCCCCGCACGTTCAGCTGTGCCATCAGGGTGCCCGGCTCGGGGTCGTATCCCGCGTGCAGAATGGCGCTGTTGGCCTTGGTGGTCCCCATGGCCACGTCGTTTTCCGCCTCCAGAATCAGCACCGACGCCTGCCGCCGGGCCAGGTGGTATGCGGTGGCCGCGCCAATCACGCCGCAGCCGATGATCGCAACATCTACCATCTTTTTTGTCTGCCTCCTTATCCTCTTTCCCGTCAGGGCTCCAGCGCAAAGCGCAGCCGCACCGGGTTGTGGTCGCTGTATGCAAAGTCGGTGTCCAGGTTCTCGGCCGTGGCCTTCACGTTCGCCGAAACAATGAACCCGTCCAGCACCGTGGTATAGTTCACGCCCTTCTGCCAGGGGATGTCCGCCGTGCGGCAGGTGGGCACCTCGGTCTCGTTCTGCGCCGTCACAATCGAAAAGCCCTCGGCCAGATCGCTGTCCGTAAGCTGGAACACCCAGGCCGGGAACCGCTGCTGGCTCTCAAAGGCGGTGGGCGCCGTTTCGCCCAGCGCGTGGTTGAAGTCGCCCCCCACGATCACATAATTGCCCTTTGCGTATTCCTCGCTCAGCACGCTGTTCAAAAGCTCCAGCTGCCGGGCGCGGATGGTCCCCCCCGCGTCGTAGGCGGACATATGGCTGTTGATCAGCACCAGCTCCCTGCCGTTTTCCACCGGCACGCGCAGCACCGCAAAGCAGCGGTCCAGGTCTGTGAATTTCACAATAAAGCTGTCGTCCACCGGGTAGCTGCGCCGCTCTGCCCCCGCCACCTCGTGGCGGCTGAAGGTCAAAAGCCCCGCGTCCACCGCGCCGTGCGGGTCGTTGAAGGGGTAAAACAGATACGCCGAGTGGAAGTTGTTCGCAAACACCGAGCCGTAGCCCGCCAGGCCCCGGCGCAAAAGCTCCGTCTGGTCCACCTTGTAGCTGCGGTCGGCCTTCACGTCCACCTCCTGCAGCAGCATAAAATCCGCCTGCTGCTTCTGCAGCACCTCCAGCGCGCCGTTTGTGTGTGCCAGCACGGCCTCTTTGCTGATGGCCTTGCCGTATTTGCCCTGCACGGGGGTGCCGTCCGCCATCACGCCGGTATCCATAAAAAAGCTGTAGTCCGGCCCGTAGGCCCCGAACCCGATGTTGTAGGTCAGCGCGGTGTATTCCGTGCCCGCCGAAAGCGCGCCCGCCGCCGGGTCCTGCACCTCCAGGGCCGTGTGGTCGGGGATGCGGTAATACTGCCACTGCATATAGCCCACATAGCCGCCCACCGCCAGCACCAGCGCCAGCAGCAAAATGCCCAGCGCAATGAGCACACGCCTTGCTCCCCTGTGTTTTTTCATGCTTTTTCCTCCTGTTGCGGCCCGGCCAGAGGCAAAAAAAGAGCAACCGAAACACGCCGTCGCTGGCGCCTTTCCGTTGCTCTTTGCTCTAACAGAAATGCCGGTAAAACCGAACCGTTTTCATGAACGGGCCGGTAGCCCGCACTTTTTCTATTGTTATTTTATGCCGTGGAGCCGGAAAAAGCAAGCCGTAAAGCGCCCCAATTTCGGGGCAAATCTTTGTGCAAATTCGCCAAAACCCGCGCGGGCAATTTGTTAATTGTTTCACGCTATTCCGGGCAAGCGGCACGGGCGGGGCCAGGCCCCGCCCGCGCCGTGGCAGCTCACAGCTGCGTCAGGGTATTGGTGCAGCTCATAATGGTAACCATCACCGCCATGATAATGCCCGCCAGGTAGGGGTTGCGGGTTTCCTTGAAGATCTTGCGCGAAACCACAGCCGCCAGCGGCAGGATAACGACCACGGGGAACAGCCAGATGCCAATGATGCTGCCGCCGAAATTGGGGAAGAACTCATTGGGCAGGTGCCCGGTAATGCGGAAGCAGCTGTACATGACCACGATCATAATGGCACTGGCCAGGGCGTTGAACAGGGCGTTCACCGCCGTGTTCACCCAGGGCTTTTTGCCCATCTCAAAGTAGTTGTAGCTGTTGATCACAATGCTGTTGGGCACGTAGTACAAAAGGAACAGCGGCAGGTAGCACAGAATGATGGGCAGCTTGCTCACGGTGAAGGCTTTCAGGGTCAGCACCCACAGCCGGAAATCCGTCTTGAAGAAGAAGTCCGCCGCGAACACCAGCCCATAAGCGGCCGCCACCACAATGAGCGCCAGCAGAACGGTCAGCCCCAGCTTTTTGCCGCCGATCTTCACGCCGTTGGCCTGGCAGTCCGCCTTCACGCCGGTAACCTTGCTGCCGATCCAGACCAGCAGCAGCCCGAACAGGCCGCACAGGGCCGCCCACACACCGATGAACCAGGGCGGGGACTGATGCATGAACGAGGGCAGCATTTTGCCAATGGGGCCGTAGCCGAACATGTACACACAGAAGCTGAAGATGGTTGCCAGCGCGCTGCTGGCCCAGAACCACATCTTCGCCTTGCCGCTCAGGGCGGGGGCGGGCAGCACTTCCTTGTCGGCCTTCAGGCCCGCAAATGCCTTTGTGCCCACCAGGACCTTGGTCAGGCTGACCAGAAGGATCGCAATACCCACCAGGCCCAGGAAGTTGAAGGCCGCTTTCCACTGCCACACCTGGCTGGTGTAGGGAATGGCCTTGGGGGCCCCCAGCGCGTTGTCAAAGAATTCCAAGCTGGAAGCGACCACGGTGCCGGAGAAGTGGGCCCAGGGGTGAATCTGCTCCGGGTTGTAGATCACGCGGATGGCCTCCTGGCCGTCCACATTTTCTTTGTAAAGGGTGTAGCTGCTGCGGGCCTCCAGGCCCGTGGGATCCTGCCCGAAATGCAGGAAAGACTGGGCCGTCGCCTGGTGGATATAGTCGCGGGGGGCGCTGCGGCTGCCGTCCGCCTGCTTGACCCGGTGGAAGAACTCGTCGTACTGGCAGGCCACGATGCCGGCGTCCCGGCTGCCGAACATGTTGTAATACTGGTCCTCGTCGTTCTTGTACACTGCGTCGTTGGAAACCAGCAGCGCCGCGGCAATCAGCGGCGTTTCGGCCTCGTTGTCCAGCAGAACGGCGGTGCGGCTGGCCAGCGCGCCGTTGGAATGCCCGGTCACGCCGATGCGGCTGGCGTCCACAAAGGGCAGGCCCGCCATCATCTGCACCGCGTCGTACATGCCGTTGGCGTTGTTCTCCGGCTTCCACCAGTCGCCGGCAGGCAGATCGTCAGAATTGCCGTGGCCGTACATGTCGATGGAAAGCACCACAAAACCGCGGCGGGCGTATTCCACATAGTTCAGATCCTGCATCTCGCGGTTGTTGTACCAGCCGTGGCTGCAAATAATGGTGGGCGCCGGGTTTTCCGCTGTGGCGGTGTCCGGCACAAAGAGCAGCGCGCTCATCTGGTGCCCGGAAGCCGTTTCAAACCGCAGGTCCTTCACGGTCACCCGGCCGAAATCGCTTTGGATAAGCGACGCCCCCAGTGCGCTGATCAGGCACAGCGCCAGGGCGATACACAGCCAAAACTTTGCCGACTTTTTGATCTTTTTCATGTTTTCCTCCTTTTGTTGATATAATGCGTACAAAAAAAGCGCATGGAAGCAACATTCCTTTGCTTCCCCGCGCTCTCTTTTCTCTGGCAGGGCCAGCCTTTGAACAAATGGGCCGGCAGCTAAAATTATTCTTATTCAAAACGAAATCATTCTATTCCAAAACGATTTTGCAACTTTATTATAGCCGTCCGGCCCGGTGCCCGTCAATTCACCAAATGTACACAATTTGGGCGCGAAGCTTTGTATACCTTGTCGTTTTTTAGCAACATTTCCTAAAATCACACAATATTTTCGCTGGATATTGACTATATTTTAACAAATATTGTGTTATAATGGGGCTATGTTATACTAAAAACCAGAAAGGGTGGATGGCCTTGAAACTGGAATGGCTCGGCGATGAGCGCAGCACCATCGAAGCAATTTTTCTGTGGAGCAACCATTATGCCCCGCGCTACAAAAAGCCCTTCCGCATCACCAACGAGGTGTGGCTGTCGGCCAGCGAGATCCAGGTGGTGGAATACCTTCTGGAAAACGAGGAGCTTCAGCTCAACATGGCCGGGGTGGCCCGGCGGCTGGGCATCTCGCCCAGCGCGTTCACCGCCATGGCTGCAAAGCTGGAAAAAATGGGCCTTGTGGAAAAATATTATCACGAGGGCAACCGCAAAAACCTGATCGTGCTGGTCACCGCGCAGGGCCGCTTCATTTACGGCGAATACGCCCGCCAGCTCTGCGAGCTGTGGCAGGCCCCGGTGCTGGACAAGCTCTCCCGCATCCCCGCAAAATACCAAACGCTGTTTGCCGAGGCGCTGCAGGGCATGGCCGGCGTCAGCGCCGGCTACCGCAAAACCGTTTCCCCGCGCACCCATTTAAAACGAAAAGAGAGGGCCGAATGAACGTTCGCTGCGTTCAGGTCCTTTTGGGAAACCGTTTAACCCAAAACAAAGAGCAACCGAAACACGCCGTTGCTGGCGTTTTAGGTTGCTCTTTGTTTTAACCGAAAACATCGGTCCTTTTTATATTGCATGGTGCTTTTTATGAAAAGCCGCTGTAATCCCTTTCACCCCGGCTCAGCAGTTTGGGCGGCCTCCCTGTTTGCAAGCTTTTATAAAGGCCATACATTTACCACTTTTTCGGCAAACCCGAACACATTTTCAAAAGGCAAGGCAGTTCCATCATCCAACACGGCCACTCCGCTGAAATACCCGAACACCTGGTGCTGCCCGGCAGGGTAGCCATCCTCCTCTTTCACCCCGGAATTGCGGTCCAATACCGGGGTAAAGGTCATATTCAATCTTCCATCGTTCGCAACAAATTCCCACGGTTGCGAATAACATTCTGCCGGTACCCTGTGCTTTAAATCACCAATTTTGTCGCCGGGAATATGGAATTCCATCTTATCAAATTTGTGGCACACCCCATCATAAAAAATCATATTTTCGGTGGCATATGCATCGCTGCCAAAACCGTGGCCTATGTTGAAGCCAAAGGGGATTCCATTCAACCGGGTGCCGGCGCTTCCCCAATACCACTGGTTCACCGGTTCCCAAATGCCGCGCCCCCAATCATACGTGCCGAACGTATCGTGTTCTGAAAGCTCGTATCGCTGCCCCGCAAACTCTATCCAGCCACGGGCCGGCATACAGCACGCTTTGCAATTGTAATAAAAATAAAACGGGTCATTATACGGCACCGCCACCACCGTAAGATCTTTTGTGGGCAGGGTAAGGGCCAGCTCCAGCCGTACCGGGCCGCTTCCCCCAAAATCACTCATGGCGCCTTCAATGTGGCATATCCCGTTTTGGTATGTATAGCGCAAGCTTCCCTTTTCATGCTCCAGCGCTATATCCCCGAATGCCGTTCGTGGCAGATCCGGGGCTTGGCTCAAAAAAGGCAAATCCGCGCATATGGCACGCTTATTTTTATAATCCATAAAATGGATCGTAATGATCCGTGCCTGGCCCGCCCCCACCACCGTGGTCGCTATACCGTACCGTTCATTGCAAATTAAATAATACTCCCATTCCTTTAAGGCCGTACCTTTCGCGGTTACTGTGTCCGGGTTATAGTCCAGTATCATTTGGTTGGCCCATCCACCCTCGATCAAATAGCCTTTACCATTTAATAAAGGATGATTGATTTCCAGCTTATGCTGCACAATGCCCCCACCTTTCTTCATTTCACAACCAGCAGATTTCCAGCGGCATTGATTTTTCGCCCATTCAACCGCTGCCGCCTCTCCTTGCCAAGCGGTTAAAGCCCCAGGTAGGCCTGTTTCACCTGCTCGTTGTTCAGCATCTCTTCTCCGGTTCCTTCCAGCATGATCCTGCCATTTTCCAGCACATAGGCTCTGTCCGCAATTTTCAGCGCTTGCCTTGCGTTTTGTTCAATCAGCAAAATACTAATGCCGATGGTGTTCAGCTGCTTGATCGTTTTAAAGAGCTGCTCAATTACGAGAGGCGCCAGGCCCAGGGAGAGTTCGTCAATCATCATCAGCTTTGGCTCGCTCATCAGGCCCCGCCCAATGCTGATCATCTGCTGTTCACCGCCTGAAAATGTGCTGGCAATCCGGTTTTGATTTTTTTCAACCACGGGAAACAGTTCAAACACCCGCTCCAGATTGCGCTGCACCCGCTTTTGATCCCTGTGATAATGATAAGCTCCCAGCAACAGGTTTTCCCGCGCCGTCATCTCCGGAAAAAGTTGACGGCCTTCAGGCACCATGCAAAGTGCCTGTTGTGCAATGAGATGGGGTTGTTGATTTACCAGATTTTTGCCCATAAACTCTATTCTGCCGTTGCTTGCTTTGTTCAGGCCGCTCACGGTGCGCAGCAGGGTGGATTTACCCGCGCCGTTTGCCCCCACCACAACCACAAGTTCCCCTTCATCCACATGCAGGTTCACATGATCTAAAATGTGGAACCCGCCTAAAACAACGTCAAGATCGCTTATCTGAAGTACCATCATAGTCCTCCCCCAAATACGCTTTTATCACTTCCGGGTTGGAGGTGATCTCGTTCGGCGTGCCTGCCGCGATCATCTTGCCGTATTCCAATACATAAATTTTTGTACACAGGCTCATGATCACACGCAGCACATGCTCCACAATAAACAGCGTCACGCCCAACTCTTCATTGACCCGTTTGACCAGCAAACGCATTTCTTCCACCTCAGTGGGTACCAGGCCTGCAAACAGCTCATCCAGCAAAAGCAGTTCCGGCTGTGTAGCCAACGCGGCGGCAAGCTCGGCCCGTTTGCGTTCAAACATATTCAAACGGCTGACCTGCTGGTTTTCATGTCCTGCAAGGCCAACAAAAGCAATCTTTTCGCGCGCAATTTCCAGCGCTTTTTTCTTGCTGTGCTGGTGGCAATATGCCCCCATCAATACCGACTCTTCCAATGTGATATTGGCAAACAGCTGGGCTTGCTGGAACGTGCAGGCTATCCCCAATCGTGCAATTTTATATGTTTCCTTATGGGTGATCCGCTGATCATTGAAAAAAATATTTCCCTCATCAATGCGGTTAAAACCGCAAATGGATTTGAAAATTGTCGATTTTCCCGCGCCGTTCGGGCCAATCAAACCCACAATACTGCCCTTTTCAATCTCAATGTTCAAATGGTCGTTTGCCACCAGCCCGCCAAAGCGTTTGGTTGCGTTATCAACCTTCAGCAACATGTTGCAAAGCTCCTTTCTCCTATTTAGCGGCCGATGCGTTGGTCGCGCTTGCCAGCACATTTTTGTTTTTTCCGCCCGTAAAGAAAGAAACAAGGCCCCCTGGACGTACCAATGCCACA
The DNA here is from genome assembly GCA_022835495.1 of Oscillospiraceae bacterium. Taxonomy (NCBI): domain Bacteria; kingdom Bacillati; phylum Bacillota; class Clostridia; order Eubacteriales; family Oscillospiraceae; species Oscillospiraceae bacterium. The sequence continues at coordinate 820,725 of BQOK01000001.1, read as the reverse complement.
ACAATCAACACCAGTGCATAAATAATTACCGAGAAAGGCGCGAACTTACTGGGCATTGCTCCACGCACAAATTCGTCCAGAACAATCATGGTAACCCCAAGGCAAGGCCCCCACACACTTCCAATTCCCCCCACAATCGCTACCATCATAATCTTGAGCGAATAATCGCCTGAAAACACAGTGGCGTTGTTGCTCATCAGATGAAATGCATAAAAAGCGCCGCAGAGGGAGGCAATTACCGCGCTGAGAATTGTAGCCACAATGCGCCAGCCGCCGATATTGGACCCCAGCGCGCTGGCCAACTGGGGGTTTTCCCGTGTGGTAATAAAGCTTGTTCCAAGCCGGCTGCGCCGTAAAAAAACATAAAAAATCATCGACAGTGCCGCCAGGCCCAGCGCGATACAATAAAGCGCGGGCTTCGGCAGTAAATATTCGCGGGGAAGCGAGATCCCCGAAGATCCGCCGGTAAGGGAAGACCATTGCAGCGCTAACGTATAAATGGTCTGCGACAAGCCGATCAGCGCCATAATAAAGTAAAGGTCTGATAGTTTGGAAGCAATTACCCCCACCAGGGTTGCCACCAAAACATTGGCAGCCAATCCCATTAAAACACCGGTAACCACATTTCCGCTAAAGCGGTTTAGCATGATGCTTATTCCATATACCCCTAAGCCGAAAAATACCGAGTGGGACACTGAAAACAAGCCCGCCATTGCGCCAATATTCCACGATTGGCCCAAGGCAATATACATCAGGGCCATCAGGCCGATATTCATAAGGCGCCGGTCGCCTGAAAAGGGAACACACACAATAAGCACAGCTGCCATCAGCATCAAAAGCCCTGTGCCCAGAACTTTTGCTTTGCCTCTTGTCGCCATCATTCCCTTAATTTTTTCAACCATAACTTATGTTCTCCTCGTTAAATACTGGACGCCACTTTTTTTCTGCTGCTGAAAATCCCATACGGGCGGATCAAAAGCAGCACTACAAACAGACCAAATAAAAGAGGATCAGGAAACTGTGCCCCCAGCACGGTGGTGATAAGCGCACTGAGTACCCCTACAAAAATACCGGAAAAGAACGCTCCCCCCATGTTGCCAATTCCTGCGGACACACAAATAATAAAAGCCAATGTTTGGAAATAATTCCCTATGTCCGGCCGTGCGGAGTTCATAACCATAAGCATCATGCCGGAAACGCCGATCAACATATAACTCAGCGAAAAAGCCATATCCATTGTGCGGCGGGTATTAATTCCCATCGTAGCTGCAATGTCACTGTTTTGTACCACCGCACGGATCGCCTTGCCCGGCCAGGTGCGGTTAAGGAAAACGTGGAACCCCAGCAGCACAACCCCCGCCAGAACAAAGCATACAAGCTGAATGGAGCCCAGGCTGATGCGGTCGGTAATTTGAATGCGGTGTTCAAAAATGGCAAGATCGCGGGGGTAACTGGTAAAGAAAAATGTAACAACATTAACAAGGATCATCGAAACGCCCATGGTGCACAGGATCTGCGTACCGAAATTATTGCTGCGAAGCACCGTCTTCCGCAGTACAAACCCCATAAGGACATTGCACAGCAGCACAAATATCACTGCCACAGGAACCGGGAACCCCCACTCCTGGGTGGATGCATATGTAAGATACATCGAAACCATCAGGCAGGCGCCGTACGAAAAGTTGGCAAATTTCAATGCCCCCGACTGAAAGGTAAACGCACTGGAAAACAAACCGTATACGCCGCCCACCAGAATACCGTTTAGGATAACGGCAATATAAGCCGATGCGGTCATGAACTTCTCCTCCAAAAGGTGCCGGAAAACAGCCAACGCTGCACCGGCAAAGTTTGTCAATCTGTAATTCCACTTACGGGGCGGCCGCGTTTATCTGCGGCCGCCCCCTCAAGCAGAAAGCGCAAAAATTACTCGGTCCAGGGAATTTTCGGCGTACTGGTCTGCAATTCTTCCGGGAACACGCAGTACAGCTCGCCGTCGACCCACTGGTTGATCTGGAACTTGTCCGCGCGGATGTTGTTATTCAACTCGTCAAACTTCACACCCCAATACCAGGGTAACTCGCCATAATCCAGGTCCATCTCTTTTAAGGTCTGTGCCAGCAAGGCGGTATCCTCCCATTGAGCAGGATCTACCTTCTCCAACACCTTGGCATACAGCATCACGCCTCCATAAGCCTGCAGCGCATGAGCCAGCGGCGTCCAGCCGTAGATCTCCGTATAGTCTTCACGGAACTCTTTAATGCCCTTTGCCATATCATCAGGAATGGCAGAAGTTACATACGATTGTGTAAGCACCCCATTTGTTATTTCATTTCCCAGGTCGGCAAACACAGGCGTATCATAATAAATGCCTGCGCCAACCGTCACAGGGGGGTGATACCCCATCTCATACATCTTTTTTTGGAAAGGAGTGCCGTCAATGGGCAGCTGGAACGGGACCAAAATATCGTATTCCGTATTTTGCAGCTTCGTAATAATAGGCACAAAGTCCTTTGTGTCAATGGGATAAGATTCTTTTAAAACGATCTGAACTCCCAATTCCTCCGCTCGATTGATAAACGGGGTTGCAATAGCTTCCACCGATGTGCTGGTCACCACGGCAATTTTCAGTTCCTCGGCCGATTTTCCCAGGTAGGTTTCACCAATGCCCACACATTGATCCAACGTGCCGCCCGAGAAGCCGTCCACCCGGGCGCCGGTGCGGAAGAAATACTCACTGGGGCCCTGAATCAGGTCATAGTCCCAGCAAAGGCTCATATACAACACTTCCATGCTGTCGCACATGGTGGCAAAGGTGCGGTCCGCCAAACTGCCATAACCGCTTAAAAATACCCTGGCGCCTTCGTTATACAGCCGTTCAAATTCAGAAATGGTAGCATCCTGATTGGGGCCGTCCGCTACCTGCATTTCAATCTTGCGGCCATTGATTTCACCGCCCAAATGCTGAATTGCCAGCTCTGCGCCATTTTTGTACTCTGCGCCGCCAAACGTTTCTGTGCCGGTAAGTGTCGTGATCATGGAAATTTTGAAGGGGGGCAGCTCCGCCGGATCCTGTGCCGCACCATTCTGCCCGCCGCCCTCGGAAACCGGTGCAGACGTTTGGCTGCCGCAGCTTACAAACGTAAGTACCATACATAACGCCAACAGCATCGCAATTCGTTTTTTCATTTCTTTCTCCTCCTGTTTAAGTTTCTCTTTGTTATCTCACCTGGCCGCCTGCCGCAGGCTGTCTACCTTTTGCCACAGGTCGTCAGTCTGCTTTGCCCAGGTGTCAAAACCGTCCATGGTCCGCGGAAACGCCAGATAATGCTGATATAATTTTTCGCCCGCCATAAAGCCATCCATCAAACGCTGTACCGCCCCCATCGAAAGCGCCCCGCTCTGTATTCCCTTTTTTAGGCTCTCCTGTATGTCCACAGGGGTTGTTTCATCGTCCCCTTTAAAAACAATACTGTTGGCAAATTCGTAATCATTTTCCTCCGGGGTGGTGTCCAGCGCTCCCGACTGCGCTGCAAACCTCTGCGCAAAATAAGCGCCCTGCTGCTGCATGTAGCGTGTGTTTACCTGCCACACTGATTCCGCTGTCGGATAGGCTTCATTTTGCATTGCCCTGCCAAATTCCTGCGCTGCAATCTCGCACTGAAGCCAGTGGGCGGTAATCCCTTCGCCATTCCATGGCTTGGTAACACAGGCCGCGTCGCCTAATGCCACAAACCCGTCTGCCACAAAAGAATAAGGCGCCCTATGAGCTGGCACAAGGCCTTTTTCAATGTGGTGCAGGCTGTGGGGCGGCATGGATACCATCCTTAAAAAGCCTTGATAATTTTCTTCCGCTGTTTCAAACGAGCCGCCGGCGCCCACGCCAAAAATGGCGCCCTCCGGGTCGGTAGACGGGGCGGCCCATGTTTTGTAGTACGGCCAACTGGTGCTTAGTGTAACCCTGTCCCGCTCTGGATCAGCTAGCTTTATATAGTGCAGCACCACATGATATTGATCCGCTGGTTCCACCGCAAAAGTTTCCACACCATAACTTTCAGGCAGTCTGGTTCGCACAACTGCATTAATGCCGGAACAATCGGCCACCAAGCGCGCCTTTACGGCAAAGCGCTCACCGTTATTACACAGCACCGCGCCCTGTATGCGTCCTTGCCCATCAAACAACAGTTCCTGAAACTTCGTTTCAAACTGTATTTTTACCCCCTGGCGCTCTGCCCAGGCCCGTAATTTCCGAACATACTGCGGCAAATGCATCACACTAACCGGGGTATGAAGCTTTTTGGGATGTCGATCCAGCGCCGAGCGGGATACGCTGTAGGTAAAATTTTGCACGAATGCCTCGTCATCCGCGGCAGGCCGGGGAACCCCAAATCTTTCAAAGCAATCCATATCCAGGTGAAAAATATCCAGTCGGGTGCCCCAGGCATTTTCCGAATCTTTTTCAGCCACCAACACCCGATAGCCCTGCTTTGCCATACGCTCCGCAAAATAAAGTCCCGCCGTACATCCTCCGATTACTAACACGTCATAAGAGTCCTCCACGCCTTTTAACGCCTCCTTTTATAAATTTGGTTTCAGGGGGGTCCATTTCATCCTTTCTCCAGATTCAAAATTTTATGTGAAAAAAATTCATCTATTTTTCCTAATTCAGGGCATAAAAAAGCACAGGGAAGCTGAATTCCTTCGCTTCCCTGCGCACTCTTATCTCTGGCAGAGTCTGGCCGTGAACCCTCGGTCAAAAATTATATAAATATGTATTTCTTTGCCTCAACCATGCTAACTATGTTTTTCATTATACCCCCCCCCCACGATGTCAATCGACAGAATTGTATAAGTTTCATATTTTTTCTTGTGAAACATGCGTATTTGTGTAAAAATTAACATTTTTACTTTTCGCTTTTTCTTTACATTTTTCTATTTTTTGTTATAATTAATCGCAAAATAATCTTTAAAAAACTCTTTCGGGTTTCAACTATGAAAGGAATACCAAAATTGCAAAATGAAATAATATCTGCTTTTGAAAGCTCCCCCATCATCATCGCCATCAAAAACGACGACGACCTTTCTGCCTGCCTTTCCTGCGACAAAAAGGTCGTGTTCGTTTTATACGGCTCGGTCATCACCATCCCCGCCATCGTGGCCCGCTTAAAAGAGGCCGACAAAGCTGTTTTTGTGGACATCGACCTGCTGGACGGCCTTTCGGCCCGCGAGGCTGCGGTGGACTACCTGGCCCGCAGCACCGCGGCGGACGGGATCGTCAGCACCAAAGCGCCTCTGGTGCGCCGGGCGGCCGCGCTGGGCCTCGCCACCGTGTACCGCACCTTTTTGCTGGACAGCATGGCCCTGCGCAGCCTGCAAAAAACGGCCGTGCAAAGCGGGGCGGATTTTGTGGAGATCCTGCCGGGGGTCATGCCAAAGCTCATCGGCCGGCTTGCCGCGGCGCTGGAAAAGCCGCTGATCGCCAGCGGCCTTCTGGCCGACAAAGAGGACGTAATCGCCGCCCTCTCAGCGGGCGCCGCCGCCATTTCCAGCACCGACCGCGCCGTGTGGGAGCTGTGAACCCTTGAATACCAAAAAAGCCGTGCCGCGGAACGAAAAATCCGCGGCACGGCTTTTTTGTGTGGTTTTGGGGCCGCAGCCCCGCCCTTCGCGGCGGCCGGCAAAAGCGCTTTATCCGCTTTGCCCCGGCCCGCCGCCCTCTTCGCGCCCGCCCTGCTTCAGGTAGGCCCGCACGTCCTTCAAAAACGCGGCCACGATCAGCACCATCACCACCGAGATCGGCAGCGCCGCAATGATCGAAACGGATTGCAGGCTGTTCAGCGAATTTTGGGCAAAGATCAGCCCGATGGGAAAAATGATAAACACCACCGCCCAGAACGCCCGCACCCCTTTGGGGGGCACCGCGCCGGGCTTCAGCATGCGGCAGGAATACATCGAGATCACCATGGTCAGCGAGTCAAAGGTGGTGGAATAGAACGCGCACATCGTAAGGATCAAAAGCACCAGCGCCACCGCGGGCAGGGGCAGGGTGCCAAAAATATCAATGATGACCTGGGGCATCGCGGCGCCCCCCGCCAGCTGCCCCAAAACGTCCAGCCGGCCGTGGGTCTGCAGCCCCAGCCCGTAATTCCCAAACACGATGAACGAGGTGTAGGTGCCCGCCAGCCCGCTCAAATACGCCCCCAGCACCACATTGCGGATGGTCCGCCCCTTGCTGATGGTGCCGATAAAAAACGGGGTCGCCACGCACCACACCATCCAGTAGGCCCAATAGAACACGGTCCAGTTCTGCACAAACCCGGTCTGGCGCAGCGGGTCGGTATAGGTGGCCAGCCCGATAAAGTTCTGGGCCAGGTTGCCCAGCGCCGCCACGCCGGTCTCCAAAATATAGCGCGCCTGGCCGCCCGCCAAAAACCATACCAGCAGCGCCCCGAACAGCCAGATGCACAGCTTTGCCGCAAACACGATGCCCTTAAAGGAGAACAGCACCGCCACCGTGTACAGCACCGCAATAAACACCAGCACCGCCACCGTCAGCCAGGTCGTGGCAGGCAGGCCGGTGATATGGCTGATGGCCTGGCCCAGCAGGGGCGTGGCCAGCGAAAAGGTGGTGGCGGTGCCCGCCAGTAGGGCAAACACGGCAATCAGGTCGATCACCCGCCCCCAGGCGCCGTCCACCCGGCGGCCCAGCAGCGGCCGGCAGGCTTCGCTGAATTTTTGCTTTTCCCGCCCGCGCACCTGCAGCATAAAGGCAAAGCACACCGCCAGCACCACATAAAAGCTCCAGGGGATCGGCCCCCAGTGAAAAATCGGGTAGGTCGATGCCCAGTCCTGCATGGAGCCCAGCTGGGCCACCCGGTCCTCCTGGGCATAAAGCGCCCATTCAATGAACGAATAATACAGGATGTCGGCCGCCATGGTGCTGGTAAAAATCATCGCGCCCCACTGGAAGTTCGTGTATTCCGGTTTTTCCGCCTGCCCCAGCCGGATGCGCCCGATCCTGGAAAACGCAAAAAACAGCGATACCCCCAAGCTTGCCACGCCGAACAGCAGGTAATACACCCCCAGGTTCTCGCCCAAAAAGCCGCGCACGCCGTCCACCAGGGCGGTGGTGCGCTGCGGCAGGGCAATGAACAGCACGCACAGAACGCTCACGATCCCCAGCGGGATCAGCATGGAGAACAGGTCCAGGTCCTGAAAAAGCTTTTTCTTCTTCACAAAAGCGCCTCCTCCCTCTCGCCCACGCCCCCCAAAAGCTGCGCCTGCTGGGCCGCCAGCGCGCTGAACGCGCGGGCATAGCCGTACTGCTGCGCCTCGTAGGCGTCGTAGTCCACGCCCATCTGCTTTTTGTACTCGCACCAATAGCTCCACAGCAGGCCGCTGGCCGCCATGTACGCATAGGTTTTAAAGCGGGTCACCCGGTCCGCCGTTCCCTGGTGATACAGGCGCAGCGTGCGCTCCACACCCGCCTGGTCGTAACCGGCATAAATGCAGAACATGGCTGGGTCAATGTCGGCGTCGCACATGGCGGCATACTCCCAGTCGATCAGGGTCGCGCCCCCCGGGCCGATCAAAAAATTGTCCTGTACCGGGTCAATGTGGCACAGCGTCCGCCTCTGCGGGCAGCGCTCCAGCAGCTCCCGCAGCCCCTGCACGGCCGCAAAGGTGTGCCGCCAATCCGGAAAGGGCAGTTCCCGGGTGCCGGTCAGCGCCACATAATCCTCCAGCTTTTGATACACGTCAAAGTGGTGGCCCACCCTCAGCTCCATACCGTGCATGCGCCGCAGCAGCTCCATCGCAGCCTGCACGTCGGCGGCGCAGCCGGGGTCGCAGTTGTGCGCGCTCTCAACGTAGCGGGTGATCTTGTACCCCAGCTCCGGGCTGAAAAACAGCACCTCGTCCGAGATGCCGCGCCCCGCCAGCGCCTGGTATACCTCATACTCCTGCCTGCGGTCCAGCAGCGAGGCGGTGCCCTCGCCGGGGATGCGCAGCAGGCATTCGCTCCCATTCAGGGCAAAGCGCACCAAATGGTTGGTCATGCCCTTTGCCAGGGGCTGCACCCGCCCGCAAAAGCTCCCCGCGCCTGGCTTCAGCAACCCCCGCGCCTCCAGCGCGGCCATTGCGTCCCGGGCCTGCTGCCCGCCGCAGCCGGTAATTTTGCTCACAAGCGCCGGTCCCGCGCCGTGATATTGGATCGCCACGGCCAGGGCCAGCCATTCCAGCGCCTGCATATGCGCCACCTCCTGTTTTGCGCAAGCGCCCCCTGGGCGGCTTTTCCCAGGGGGCGCCAAAAAATCTTATCGCTCACAACGGCCGATTCAAAAGTGCCCGTGCCGCGGCCTTTGGGGGCGGCCGGCGCGCCTGTGCCAAAAGCAGCCTCCTCTTTGCGCGGCTTTTGTCACGCCTGTTCCTGCTTGTGGGCCAGCACCATCTGGTAAAAGCGCTGAGCCACCTTGCGGCAGGCGATCAGCTGTTCCATCTCGTCCTGCTCGTCCGCCCCGTAAATCCCCACCTCAAAATCGGCGGGCAGGTCCAGCGGCGCCTTGGCCACCCACACTGCAATCTCCTCCCAGTCCATGGTGCCGTGCCCGCGCGGGTCCATGGGCACCCAGTGGCTGTCGTGGGCCAGGATCTCGTTGTCGTCCCCCGCCAATTCCTCGGGAATGGACGCGTTCTCCTGCAAATGTGTGGCGTACAGCCTCTGGTAATATTTGCGCAGGAAGTAGTTGTGGTCCTGCCGGCATTGCAGGGTCGCGTGGCCCGAGTCAAAGGTAAAGCCCAAAAAATCTTCCGGGTAACGGTCGAACATGCGCTCAAAGGTTTCGTCCTGCAGCTGCCAGGGGGTAACGATCAAATTTTCCAGCGCCACCCGCACGCCCGCCGCGCGGGCATAAGGTTCCAACTCGTCGAACGAGCGGTAGACCTGCCGGAAGTAATCCTCCTTGTCCTGCGGACTCTCCTCAAACAGCTTCCAGGGCTGCTGCATGTGCAGCACCATCACCCCCGCGCCGATGTGGCTGCAAAGGTCCACCCGGTTTTTCAAAAGCTCCACACCGGCCAGCCGGCAGTACTCGTTGGTGGAGGTGTAGTCCTTGCGGATGTCGGTCAGGCGGTAGCGGTTGCGGAACACCTTTTTCCCGTCCTGCACAATGGTGCGCACGCCGCCCTCCGAGGCATGGATGCTGTGGGCCTTCACCCCCAGCCCCCGCAGCAGGTCCCGCGCCTGGAACATCTCGCTGGGGCTGTACAAATATTCCCCCTCCCAGTCGTGGATCCACTGGGTGTGGGTGAAGCCCGCCTTTGCAATGTTGGTCACCTGGCGCTCGATCTCGGCCCAGCTGTGCCGGTCATTGTTGTAATCGCTGTTTACCGAACTAAGCAACTCTTGCATGTCTTTTTCGACCTTTCGTTCAAAATCAGGCCTCTGCGCCCGCGGCCTGGGCCGCGGCAATGGCCTTCGCGTTCATCCTGCGCAGCACCAGGCCGCACGCAAACCCCACAAGCGACAGCACCGCCATGGCAATCCAGCACTGCTGATACCCCTTCAGCGGGGTGGCGGTGCCCACATATTTGTCCACCATGTTGCCCGAAAGGGTGTACAAAAAGATCTCAGGGGCGTAGGTAACCAGCGAAATCACGCCGGAGGCCGTGCCCGCCAGGCGCTTGGGCACCAGAACCTCGTCGATGGTGGAGAAGTACAGCGCCTTGATGCTGTAAAGGCACAGGCCGTAGCAGATAAAGTTCGCCACAATCAGCGGAATGGCCGAGGGCCCCGCCGGGATCAGCACATACAGGCTGGCAAAAGCCGCCATGCCCACAAAGGCATACTGAATAAAGCGGATGCGGCTGCCCACCTTGTCGGAGATGATGCCCGCAATAAAAGCGCCCACCATCATCATAAAATAGGTGCGGATAACCGAAAGGTTTGCCACCACCTCGTTGCTGATGCCAAAGCCCTCCGACAGATACGCGGTGATGTAGCCGTGGAAGATCAGCGCCGAGTAGTTGCAGATGCCCAGCATGCCGCACAGCCACACGCGGGGCATTTTTGCCACCTCGATGAAGTCCTTCCGGTTCAGGGGATTGGCCTGCTTTTCGGTTTTGGCAACAGGCTTGTCGTCCTTCATAAAAATGGCTGCCAGCACGCCGGCCGCCACCAGCAGGATCGAATAGTAGAGGATGGCGTTGCGCATGCCGCCCACCTCATCGGCCGCCATGCCGAACACCGCCACCGAACCAAAGGCCACCACCGTGCCCATCAGGCCGCGGCCGCCCTCCAAAAAGCCGAACAGCTTGCCCTGTTCCTCGGGCCCGCCCAGGTTGTTGATGCTCTTCACCATGGCCGCCCAGAAGGTGAACACCGTGGTAATGGCAAAGATGGCGTGAATGATCATCAGGGCGGTAAAGCCCGGCAGGGTCCAGTACCAGAAGCCCGCCAGCGCGGTGCCGATGCAGGACACAATGATCAGTTTCTTGGAGCTGAATTTGTCGGCCAAAATGCCGCCAGGGAAGTAACAGATAAAGTTCACGATGCCGTAGGCGCTCATCAGCATGCCAAGCTGGGTCTTGGTGGCGCCGGTGGCCTGCTGCAGCGGGGCCATGTAGGTTTCGCGCAGGTAGGGCAGCTTGGTAATCAGGCCGCCCGCAATGGCCACAATGATCAGGGTCATCCACTTGACCCAGGCAGAACTCTTGTTTTTACTCATACTCCGATTCTCTCCTTTACTTATGGGATTCCGCACAGATAAGAGCGAGAGCCTTTCCCTTTTGCAGGCTGTGCCGGCCAGCCTAAAAAAGCAAAGATGGGCCACAAAGCACATCCTATGCCCTGTGACCCATCTCTCAACTCTTTGGGATAAACACATTGTAGCGATATGGAAATAAATTGTCAACGAAATATTAAAACTTTGTTAAATCTATATAAAATCTATGTTAAATTACTGATAAACCAACCAAATCCTTCGACACTTTTTTGTGCAAATGTGTTATAAAATTAACGTTTTTATCCTTCTTTTTCCAAATTACCTTCCCCCTGCCGCTTCCTGTTTTCTCCGCTCGGGCAGCACATAAAAAGCGCCCGCCGCGGCGGGCACTTGCAGCCGCCGGGCAGGCGTTTTGGGGCAGTGGGGCGCGTTTCTTCTCACTCCTCGTCAGGGGCGTTCTCGGCCCGTTCTCTTTTGCGGCGGTACGTGTACGCCATCAGCTGCAGCACCGCAAAGCACAGCGCGGCGGGCAGCGCCGCAAAACATACGGCCAGCAGCAGGATCCCGGCGTCCGCCCGCCCTGCGTTGCGCACAAATGTGACTGCGGTCACCGGCAGCAGCACCGCCCCCAAAACAGCGCTGGCTATGGCGTTGGTGCGCGGGTTCGGCTCCAGGCGGCGGTCCCAGATATTATGGCGCAGGCACTGCACCAGCATATAAAGGTTCATTGCCATAAAGATCGCCCACTCGGGCAAAAGCCCCCACAGATCGGCGCGGCGCAGCGCAAGCTGTGCCAGCATCGCCAGCAGCAGGCCGCCCCAGGCCAGCCAGAACCCCTGGCTCTCGATGTGCAGCAGGGCCTGCTCCTGCCGTTCGTCCAGGTTATTTTTCCGTTTTTTCATTCGTCGTTTCCTCCTCCCAAAACAGCTCGTCCAGGGTTTTTCCCAGCGCCCGGCAGATGGCCCGGCACAGGTTGATGGTGGGGTTATACTCGCCCTTCTCAATGGCGTTGATGGTCTGGCGGCTCACCCCCACCGCCTCGGCCAGATCCTTTTGGGTCATGTCCTGCGCGGCACGGGCGCTTTTAAGCGCCAAATTGCGGCTCACGGCATCCCCTCCTCTCTTGCTTTCAAGTATACCTTTATTTTTAAAAAAGTCAAGTATATTTTACATTTATTAAAATATACGCGTCTTTTTGTATTGCTTTTTCTGCACTGCTTGGCGGAACCGGGGGCGCGTTTGCCGGCAAAGCATAAGAAAAGCGGGCCTGGGGGCCTGTGCAAGAGGGATGGCATTCTATCCGTGGCAGCCTGCCGCCCTGCCGCCGCATCATTCCAGCGTGCACCGCAGCAAAAAACAGGTGTACAAAATATCTTGTACGCCGCAGGCGTATAAAGCGATTTTGAACACCTGTTTTGAAGCAAGGGCACGCGGTCGGCAAGAGCGCTCTCCTCAAAAGCAAGGCCCTTTGTGAGCGCGTTTGCCTTAAAAAGAAACCGGCCGCGGCGGGGCGGGGAGGCCGCGGCTGAAACGTCCGGCGGGGCCCCATCGAAGATGGGGAGGGGCCGGTTTCAGCGGTGGCCTCCCCGCCATGCCGGGACCCAAGCCTGCCTTACAGCCGCACCGTGCCGGAACCAAAACCCGCTCTGCCTGCAAAAAGTAAGCCCTATCCCTGCACCCCACCAAAACCGGCGCCGCGGCTTTTCAACGCCAGGGCGCCGGTTTTAAATTCTTTTAAAAGCGCTGAGCGGCGCATCTCTCAATAAAGGTTCCGTTCCCTCCATTCCTCCAGCAGCTCCGCCTGCCAATCCTCAAGATCGGCCTGATCAATGGCCGTTTCCTGCCCTTTTGGGTATCTGTTCATTTCCCGCCGCACCATTAAAAGCGTTTCCTGTTCTTCGTTCCCCAACGGGACCTTTTGCATGCACTCCCCAAACTCGCCGATCTGGATCTCCGCCTTCTGGCAGGTATTTCTTTGATTGAAAATACAAAGCATATTATAGCACCGCATTTCCGCGCCCCCTTTTGCCATTATTTTATAATTGTTTATACTTGAATTCAATATGGTAAAAGTAAAAATGTTATTCTCTATTTAGAAATAAGGGTGGTGTATCTATGAAACCTCTAAAAAACCAAATCACCATTACTCTGGATAGTGACCTGCTGACCGCAATTCGTAAACTTGCAGAAGAAGACGACCGCTCCATCTCTTCTACTATCAATATCATGCTTCGCAAATACATGCGCGAAAACGATCTGCCGATTCACAAGAAATGAGCTCACAAATAACGGCGCCCCGGAATTCCGGGGCGCCGCAGATTGTTAACAAAGCGCATAAATCAGGCAGCAAAAGTAACTATGAAGCCCGTCAAATTTTGCAAAAGATACAGGTTGCAAGCTGGCAAAGGGCTATTCCAAACCCAGTTTCCCAGTTCGTTTTTGTGCCTTTTCCTATTTCAATCGCATCCCGCGCCCTCTGTCCCGGTTCAAAGTTTTTTTCTTGGGCAGACCGCACGTATCACAGCATCCCATTTTCTCTGCTTCTCTCTGATATCCCTTTAGGCGATTATAGGCGATTTTCCAATATAAATAAGTAGTATGTGCTATTGTACGTTGGAAGGATGTGATAGGCTGTGAACCCCGCTCAAGAAAAACCACTGAAAGAAAAAGTCAGCATCACGCTGGATGGAGATGTTATCGAAATCCTTCATCGTTTGTCTGCGGAAGACGACCGCTCTCTTTCTTCCACGATCAATCTTATCCTTCGCAAATATATTCGTGAAAACGATCTGCCGATCCACAAGGAATGAGCCCACAAATAACGGCGCCCCGGAATTCCGGGGCGCCGTTTTATTACAGGCCGGGTCAGCGGGGCTGGTGGGCGCCGCCCCAAGCGGGTCTTGCACCCGCCCTTTTTACTCAGTTTCGCCGGTGCACCGGATGCGCAGCTCGTTCAGCTGCTTTGCGTCCACCACGTCGGGCGCGCCGCTCATCAGCTCGCTGGCGTTCTGCACCTTCGGGAACGCGATCACATCCCGGATGGAATCCTTTTTCATCATCAGCATCACCAGCCGGTCCAGGCCATAGGCCATGCCGCCGTGGGGCGGCGCGCCGTAGCGGTAGGCGTCCATCAAAAAGCCAAAGCTCTCGCGGGCCTTTTCCTCGGTAAAGCCCAGCGCCTTGAACATGCGGCCCTGCAGCTCCGGGTCGTTGATGCGGATGGACCCGCCGCCCAGCTCCACGCCGTTCAGCACAATGTCGTAGGCGTTGGCGTAGCAGGCGCCCTGGTCGCTTTCCACCTTGTCCAGGCTGTCGTCCGTGGGCATGGTGAAGGGGTGGTGCATGGCCATGTAGCGGCCCTCCTCCTCGCTGTACTCAAACAGCGGGAAGCGCGTCACCCACAGGAAGTTGAATTGATCGGGGTCGATCAGGCCGCAGCGGCGGCCCACCTCCAGGCGCACCTGGCCCAGTGCGGTGCAGGCGCGGGTGCTGTTTTCATCGCACACCACCAGCAGCACATCGCCGGTCTGGGCGCCGGCGGCCGCGCGCAGGGCGGCCTTTTCGTCCCCGGTCAAAAACTTTTCAAAGCTGGAGGTTTCGCCCTCCTCGGTCAGGCGGGTGTAGGCAAGGCCCTTGGCCCCGTAGGTTTTTGCCACCTCCACCAGCTTGTCGATGGTTTTGCGGGTCAGCTGGGCGGCCAGGCCCTTGCAGTTTACAAGGCGCACGCTGCCCCCCGCCGCAGCGGCGTTTTTAAAGGGCGCGAACTCGCATCCCCGCACCGCGTCGGTCACGTCCATCAGCTCCAGGCCAAAGCGGGTGTCGGGCTTGTCCGACCCAAAGCGGGCCATGGCCTCGTCCCAGGAAAGCCGCGTGAAGGGGGTGGCCAGCTCAATGCCCAGCACTTCCTTCCACAGGGTCTTGATCAGCCCCTCGTTCATGCCGATCACGTCGTCCTCGGTAACAAAGCTCATCTCCACGTCAATCTGGGTGAACTCGGGCTGGCGGTCGGCCCGCAGATCCTCGTCGCGGAAGCACCGGGCAATCTGGAAATACCGGTCAAAGCCAGACAGCATCAGGATCTGCTTATACAGCTGGGGCGACTGGGGCAGCGCATAAAAATGCCCCGGCTGCACCCGGCTGGGCACCAGGTAATCCCGCGCGCCCTCGGGGGTGCTCTTCATCAGCATGGGGGTCTCGATCTCGCAGAAGTGATTTTCGCAGAAATAGTTGCGCACAAGCTGGCAGATTTTGCTGCGCACCACCAGGGGCTCGTGCATGCAGGGGCGGCGCAGGTCCAGGTAGCGGTATTTCAGGCGCAGCTCGTCCTTCACCTTTACCTCGTCCCGAATTTCAAAGGGCGTGGTCTCCGCGCCCGACAGCACCCGAAGCTCGGTCACATACAGCTCCACCGCGCCGGTGGCGATCTTGTCGGTCTTGGCGTCGCGCTCGCGCAGCAGGCCCCTGGCAATGGCCACGTATTCGCTTTTCAGCGCCCCCGCCTTCCGGAACACCTCCGGGTCGGTGGAGTCGTCGAACACCAGCTGCAGAATGCCGGTGGTATCGCGCAGATCGGCAAAAATGATACCGCCCTTGTCGCGGCATTTGGCGATGGACCCCGCCACCACCATCTCCTGGCCCGCATCGGCCAGGCGCACTTCGCCGCAATAATGGGTGCGGCGCAGGTTGCCCATGCTTTCCATGCTATATCCTTCCTCTTTGCGTATTCGCCCCGCGTTTCCCCAGGCGCTTTTTCCCGCCGGGCAGGGGCCGTTTCCTTTTCAATAAGCTCTCATATTATAGCAACTTTCGCCCCTGAATACAAGGCAGGCGCTGAAAAAGCCGCCCTGTACAGGGCGGCTTAAAATTCTGCTGCGGCTCACGCGCCAACGGGGAACGCGTTGTTGATGTCGTTCTGGATCAGGCAGTAATTCACAATGGAAAAGCCGAACAGGCTCAGGATCAGGTACAGAACGCTGTTGTCCGCCCCGCCGTTGATGGCGGTGAACGCCTTGCCCATCTTGTAATTCCAGTAGATCCCGTAAATCCCGCAGGTGATAATGGAGAACAGGATCGCCATCCCTCCGGTCACCTGCCACTCGGCCGGGTTCACGGTGCGGGCGGTCTCGGTAATGCACCAGAACCAATAGATCCCGTAAATGCCGCAGGTCACAATGGACAAAAGAATGCACACCACAATGTTTTTGTTCATGGTTTCTCCCCCTTGCTTTTTGGACAAAATCCGGTATTTGTCGTAATTTTACCATATCTTTGTTACAGATGCAACAAATTCCGCGCCACACCCCACAACAAAAACCAACCTGCCAGCGCCAGCGCGGTCCCGTTTGCCCAGCGCCCCGCCACCGGCTTTCGGCACAGCCAGCGCCACAGGCACCATGCAAGAAAAGGCGCCAGCAGCGGCAGCGCAAGGGTGAGCCCCCAATTTGCCGCGGCGGCGCCCGCCCAGTCGCCCCGCAAAAGGGCGATGCAGGCGGTGGTGATCCCGCAGCCCGGGCAGAAAAGGCCGGTAAGCTGGTGAAAGGGGCACTGCAGGGTAAAGCCCAGGGTTTGGGTTTCAATGTAATAGCAAAGGCCCGCCAGCGCCGCCAATGCGGCGGTGCGCAGGCGCCGCCGGTCAATCGCCGTTCCCCCCATCGCTTACCCCCCTTTTCGCATTTTTCTCAGTATAACACACCGGCGCCCTCGGTGCAAAAAGCAGGGGCCCCGGGGGCGGTGTTCCCCCGGGGCTCCTGGCCGGGCTGTGCCCGGCGCCGTGCGTTCAGTTTGCTTTTGCGCTCAGCAGGCCCAGCTGCTCCGCGGCCTGGCGGGGGTCGGCCACCCCGTCCGCCTGCACCGCCCAGGCCGAGATGGTGATCTCGTTGGCGGCGGCCGCGGCCAGCTCCTCCCCCGTGGCGGTGGCCGGCACGCCGATCAGGTCGAATATCCCGAACACCTGGTTCGTCCCGGCCGTGGGCACCCTGCGGTACCACATGCCCGCCGCGCCGGGCACCGGCTGCCACCCCGGGTGCACGCCCGCCGCAAACCGGGTGCCGTCGGAATAGCCGTACTCCACCCCGGCCGCCTGCCATGCCGCCGGGTCGCTCTGGCTGATCTGCACAATCACATAGCACTCCTCGCTGCCGGCCCCCACCGTCACGGTGGGATCCTTGCGCACAAACAGGCCCGGCACAAGCTTCGAGCCCGGCTGCCACAGCGGCTCTTCCAGCTGTATCTCCAGCCGGGCCGCGGTAAACCGGTTTACCAGCGGCTGTGCGGCCGCATACAAATAGGCTCCCGCCCGGCCCATTGCCCAGCGGGTCCCCGCCGGGGGCGCAGTGTTCCATTTTTTCATGGTGCTTCCCTCCCTTTCCGGGGCCCCGCGCGCACGCGCCGCCCGGGCCCCTATCCCATGGGTATGCAGCGGCGGGGGCCCGGGTGAAATTTTACCCTTTTAAAGGGGTGAAATCCATGTTATAATAATTGCCATGTTGAGGTGATACCATTGCAAAAACGCTTTGGGCCGGCACTGAAATACGCTTTTCGGCAATCGCTGCCGGTCATGTTCGGGTATATCTTTTTGGGGGTCGCGTTCGGCATTTTGCTGCAGCAGGCAGGCTTCGGCGCGCTTTGGGCGCTGCTCATCAGCGGCTTTGTGTACGCGGGAAGCCTGCAATTCGTGCTGGTGGGCTTTCTCGCCCAGGGCGCGGCGCTGCCCACGGTGGCGCTCATGAGCCTGTTTATCAACAGCCGCCATCTGTTCTACGGCCTCTCCTTTATTGATAAGTTCAAGGCCATGGGCCGCCGCAAGCCCTACATGGTTTTTTCCCTCACCGACGAAACCTATTCCGTGCTCTGCGGCATGCAGCCCCCCGCCGGCGTGAACGAGCAGGACGCCATGTTCCTTGTGGCGCTGCTGGATCAGCTTTACTGGGTGGCGGGCAGCCTGCTGGGCGCGCTGGCCGGCAACCTGCCGCTGGATTTTACCGGCATCGACTTCTCCATGACGGCCCTGTTCCTGGTGATCTTTCTGGAACAGTGGCGCGGCTCCAAAAGCCATCTGCCGGCGCTGGTGGGCCTTGCCAGCGGTGCGGTGTTCCTGCTGTGGCTCGGGCCGGACGCCTTTTTGCTGCCGGCGCTGGCGGTGGCAGTGGCCGTGCTGCTGCTGGCAAAGCCGGTGGTGCTGCGCCGGGAAGCACAAAATCAAAAGGCAAAGGAGGGAGCCCAATGAACCCATCTTATCCCTGGCTGGTGGTCGCCATTGCGGCGGGGGTCACCCTGTTCACCCGCGCGCTGCCCTTTGCGGTGTTCGGCGGCAGGCGGGGCATGCCCGCGCCGGTCAAATATCTCGGCGGGGTGCTGCCCGCGGGCATCATCGCCATCCTGGTGGTATATTGCCTCAAGGGCCTGCCCGCCGCAGGCAGCGCCGAGTGCCTGTTCCAGTTTGCGGCCCTGGCGGTGGTGGCCGCGCTGCACCTGTGGCGGCACAACACCCTGCTCAGCATCTTCGGCGGCACGGCGGTGTACATGCTGCTGATCCGCCTTCCCCTGTTCTGACTGTTTTAACCCATTAAAAAAGGCCGGCCCCCGCCATACGGCGGGGGCCGGCCTTTTTTGGCTGTTTCGGGCGGCGGCGCGGCACAGCCCGCCGCCGGGGTCAAAACTTTAAAAACTCCGCTGGGTCCGCGTCGCTGGGCATGCGCCAGTCCCCCCGGGGCGAAAGCGAAACCGAGCCCACCTTGGGGCCGTCCGGCAGGCAGCTGCGCTTGAACTGCTGGCTGAAAAAGCGCCGGTAAAAGGTGGTCAGGGTGGTCCTGATATAATCCGGCTCCAGCTCAGGCCAGGCAAGGCGCGCCATCTCAAAAATGCGCTCGGGGCCATAGCCGCCCCGCAGCATGTGATACAGGGCAAAATCGTGCAGGTCGTATTTGCCCAGGGTCTCCTCGGTCCGCTGCACCAGCTCTCCGTCCGCGCCCACCGGCAAAAGCTCGGGGCTGATGGGGGTATCCAGAATGTCCAGCAGCACCGCCTGTATCCGGGGGTTCTGTTCCCCCAGGCGCTTTGCGTGCCAGCCCACCAGGGCCTTTACCAGGGTCTTCGGCACCGAGGCGTTCACCCCATACATGCTCATGTGGTCGCCGTTGTAGGTGCACCAGCCCAGCGCCAGCTCTGAAAGGTCGCCCGTGCCCACCACCAGTGCGTTCTCCTGGTTTGCCAGGTCCATCAGCAGCTGGGTGCGCTCCCGCGCCTGGGCGTTCTCAAAGGTCACGTCGTACACCTCCGGGGCGTGGCCCAGGTCCCGCAGATGCTGCTCCACCGCGGCGCGGATGTCGATCTCGCGGTACTCCGCGCCCAGCAGCTCCGCCAGGGCCTGCGCGTTGCCCCGGGTGCGCTTTGTGGTGCCCACGCAGGGCATCGAAACCCCCAGAATGCCCGCCGCCGGCAGCCCCAGCTGCTCCATCGCGTCCCGGGCCGCCAGCAGCGCGAGGGTGCTGTCCAGCCCGCCCGAAACGCCGATCACCAGCCGCCGGAAGCCCGCCTTTTCCATGCGCTGCGCAAGGCCCGTGGCCTGGATGCGCGCAATCGCCGCGCACCGGGTTCGCAGGCCCTCCTCGGTGGCGGGCACAAAGGGCAGCCGTTCCAGCGGCCGCTGGGCCAGCGCCGCCTGCGGGGCCGGGCACACAAGGCTGCCCGCCAGCCGCACGGTGCGCCAGGCGGGGCCGCCCGTCTGCTCCAAAAACGAGTTGTGCAGCACCCGCTCCGCGCCGGTTTTTTCCAGGTCCACCACGGCCTGCAGCACCTGGCCCGGCTCGGGCCACAGGGTCTCGGCCAGCATGGTGCCGTTCTCGCAGATCATGCCGTGCCCCGAAAACACCAGGTCGGTGGTGCTCTCGGTGCGGCCCGCCGAGGCATAGGCATAGGCGCAGCAGCACCGGGCCGCCTGGGCGGTCACCAGCTGGCGGCGGTATTCCTCCTTGGTCACCGTTTCGTTGCTGGCCGAGGGGTTCAAAACCAGGTTCGCGCCCGCAAGGCAGGCGTAGCTGCTGGGGGGCACCGGCACCCACAGGTCCTCGCACACGTCGGTCCCGATCACCACCGCGCCCTCCCGGTCCGCCAGCAGCAGATCCTCGCCAAAGGGCACCTCCAGCAGTTTGCCCTGCGGCCCGGGCAGCAAAAGCGTATCGGCCCGCCGGGCCCCGGCCGGGGCGAACCACCGCTTTTCGTAAAATTCCGCGTAGTTGGGCAGGCAGGTCTTGGGCACAAGGGCCACCGGCTCGCCGCCGTACAGGTACGCCGCGCAGTTGAACAAACGCCCGTGCGCCCGCACGGGCACCCCCACCGCCACAAGGCCCGCAAAGCCCAGCTCTGCGGCGCCCTGCGCCAGCCGCAGCGTTTCGCGCCAGGCAGCGTCGATCAGCGCGGTCTGGTGGAACAGGTCCCCGCAGGTATACCCCGTCACCGCCAGTTCCGGCAGCAGCAGCACCTGGGCGTCCAGGCAGCCGCGCAGGAGGCGCAGCATCTCGTCCACATTCTTTTCGGGCGCGGCAATGTGCACCCTGGGCGCGGCCAGCGCCACCCGGACCAATTGTTGCTTCATATCCTTCTTCCCCTCCCGGGCCCCGCGCCTGCGGCGGCCCAACGCACCGTGTCCTTATCAGTATGCATGCCCCGGGCCCGCGGCATGCATCGCCGCAGGCGCCTGCCAGCAAAAAGCCCCCCTTGCGGCCGCTCGCGCAGGCACAAAAGGGGGGATGCTTTTAACCTCTGCGGCCCGGTCAATTCTGCGGGTTCACAATGTTGCGCCATTCCAGGTCGCCCCGCTCCAGGCCGTGGATCAGCACCTCGGCGGTGGCAATGTTGGTGGCGATGGGGATGTTGCGCACGTCGCACAGCCGCAGCAGATTCATCTCGTTGGGCTCGTGGGGCTTGGCGCTGATGGGGTCGCGGAAAAACAGCAGCAGATCGATCTCGTTGCAGGCAATGCGGGCCGCGATCTGCTGGTCGCCCCCGTGCACGCCGGACAAAAAGCACTGGATGGGCAGGCCCGTGGCCTCGCTCACCAGCTTGCCGGTGGTCCCGGTGGCAATCAGTGTGTGCTGGTTCAACACCCCGCAATACGCAATGCAGAACTGCACCATCAATTCCTTCTTTGCGTCATGGGCGATCAAAGCAATGTTCATTTTAACGAAAAGCCCCCTCTGTACAAAAATAAAACAGACATTCTGTGTGTTCGGTCGGTTTACCAGCGCACCGCCAGGGTGAGCTGCTCGCCCAGCAGGCGGCGCGCCAGGTGATCCAGCGCTTTGAACGCCAGGCACCCGGCGGGCAGCGCCATGCCCTGGGCCGCGCTGTGCTGTATCTCAGCGCTCTCGGGGATCACGGCGATCAGCTGGGCCGCCACCGTGTCGATGCACTCGTCCAGATCGCGCACGGCGCCCCCAAAGCTGGCCGGGCCCACCCGGTTCACCACCAGGCGCACGTTTTTGCAGCCGCCGTTCACCAGCTCGTCGGCGGCAATGCGGCCGTCGCGCAGGGTCACGGGGTCGGGCGTAAGTACCAGCAGCGCCATATCGCTCACCGTGCGGGCCGCCTGGAACGGCGCGCCCAGCCCGGCGGCGGTATCCACCAGGATAAAATCAAAATACGGGGCCATCCTGCCGATCAGGCGGCGCAGCGCCTCGGGCTGCACCTCGCCCCCCTCGTAAGGGGCGCTGATCACCGAGAGCCCTTTGTACACCGGGCTCTCCACCACGGCCTTATCCCCCTCGCACCGGCCCGAGAGCACGTCCGAGATGTCGTATACCGTCTTGCCGTATACGCCCGAGATAATGTCCACACTGCGCAGGCCGGAATCCAGCTCAATGAGCAGCACCTTTTTGCCCGCGGCGGCAAGCCTGCCGCCCAGCAGCACCGAAACGGTGCTCTTGCCCGTGCCGCCCTTCCCCGAGGCGACCATCAGGATCCTTGCGCTCAAAACTCTTCTTCCTCCCGCGGCTGGAATGCCATATAACAACACGGTGGGGAGTGGCATACACTCCCCCCGTGTTATCATAATATCACAAGCAAAATCATAAGGCAAGGCATATTTTGTGTAGAAAGGCCAAAAATTGCCCGTTTGCCGTGCATTTGGGCGTTTTTCCCTTACTTGGAAACAACATCCTGTTAAGGCAGCAGCACGCCCTCCTGGGCCGCCTGCAGCCCGCCCGTCTTTTCAAAGTAATAGGCGTTGAAGATATCCTTCACCAGCGGCAGCAGGTTCGCGCCGCCGCCGCCGTACTCAATGATCGCGCCAATGGCGATCTGCGGATCCTCCACCGGGCCGTAAGCAATGGCGGCGCTGTTCAGGTAGTGGTAGCCCCGCACCGGGTCGTATACCTCGGCGCGCTGCGGGCTGCCGGTCTTGGCTGCCAGGGTCAGCGGGTAATCCCGCAGGGCCGAATAGCTCCTTGCGGCCATCACCATGCCCTGCTCCACCGCGTCAAACATGCCGGTGCCGTCCTCGATCCGGCTTTCCACCACCGGTTCAAAGCTCTCCAGCATCTCGCCGGTGTTGGTGTCCTGGTAACCGGCGATCAAATGGGTCTGGTAGCGCACGCCCTTGTTTGCCAGCGTGCCCGCATAGGTGGCCAGCTGCACCGGGGTCACCGCCGCGTTGCCCTGGCCAATGGCCGCCATCAGCTCCAGGCCCTTGGTGAAGTTCTGGTCCTCGGTGCTGGTCAGGCGGCCGGCGGCCTCGGGCAGCTCCACGCCGGTAAGGGTGGCAAGACCCAGCTGCCGGGCGGTCTCGTCCATGGTGTCCACGCCCAGGCGGCGGCCCAAATCGTAAAAATACGTGTTGCAGCTGTACATCAGCGCGTCGTACAGGTTCAGGCTCGCGCCGCCCCGGTGGCCGATGCCCTCGCACCGGGGGCCGTTGCTGGTCACGTAAAAATTATAGGAGGCCTGGGCCCCGCCGCAGCGCACGGGTTTGTCCTCGGGGGTAATCAGCCCGTTCACCAGGCCCGAAATCGCCACCACCGGCTTAAAGGTCGAGCCCGGCTCATAAAGGCCCTGCAGCGCCCGGTTGATCAGCGGCAGGTTCGGGTCCTGGCTGTACTGGGTGTAGTGGGTGCTGTACAGGTTCAGGTCGTAGCTGGGGTAATTGGCCATGGCCAAAATTCCCCCGGTCTTCACGTCAATCACCACCACCGCGCCGCTGGTGGCCTCCTTGCCCTTGTGTTCCTCGGCGGTGGCCTGCAGGTTTTTGATCAGCGCTTCCAGCGCCTCGTTGCAGGTATTCTGTAAATCCTTGTTTACCGTTGTAACCACCGTGTCGCCCGGCTGGGGCGCCTTGATCACCGAGCTGGAAACGATCACGCCGTTTTTGTCGCGGCTCACCTGCTTTGTGCCGTCCACCCCGCGCAGGCGGCTCTCGCACGCCTTTTCCAGGCCGCTGCGGCCGATCAGGTCGTTCATCTTGTAGCCCGCGTCCCGCAGGGGGTAGCTCACGCTGCCGTCCTCGCCCACCACACGCCAGTCCTCGGCAAAAATCTGCCCCAAATCCCCCAGCAGGTGCGGGGCAATGGTGCCGTCCTCGTACACCCGGTAGCTGGTCTCGGTGATGTCGGCCCCGCGCGAGGTCAGCCCCCGCTCCTTCACCACGGCCACCGTGCGGTCGCTCACGTCCTTGGCCAGCACAAAGTTGTTGCTCTCGCTGAATTCCTCCAGCTCCATCTGGTAGCGCACGCCCCCCAAAATGCGCTGCCACCCGGGCTCGCATTCCTCCAGCGCGTAGCGCTTCACCATCGCGGCCATCACCTGGTCGGCGGTGGCGTACTGCTGCAGGCCCAGGTTCTTTTTCAGGTTTTCCAGCCGCTTGTGCGCCGCCGCGTCCTCCCCGTCCGTAAAGCTGTAGCCGCCATTTTCCGGCGCGCTGATGGGCACGGTGTCGTTCCAGCCGTCGCCGCTGGCCTGCAATATTTCAATGAGCTCCCGCAGCATGTCGTTCACTTCGCCCGTGAGCATAAGCTTGTTCAGCGCCAGGTTATAGCCCGAGGCGTTGGTGGCAAGGCTGCGCCCATACTGATCCACAATGTCGCCCCGGGCGGCGGTGATGCGGAACTTGTAATTGGTCACCGCCTGCGCCTGGGCCAGCAGGTCTTCGCCCTGCACCAGCTGAAACTGCACCAGGCGCAGCACAAAGCCCACCAGCACCAGAACGGTGATGACGATCAGGCCGCCCACGCGGCGGAACACACTTTTTTGATCCATGGGCTTAGTCCTCCGGGTTCATGCGGCGCCACACCCCGCGCACCGCCGCCAGCGCCAGGGGCGAAAGGGCCGCGGTAAACACGGTCATGGGCAGCACCACGCCAAAATACCGCTGCGCGGCGCCCGCATAGCCGGGCATCAGGTAATAGAACAAAAAATCCACGCCGGTGATCAGCAGGCAGGCGCAGCCGCTCACCAAAATAAAGTTCATGGCGTTGGTGCGCAGGTACAGCTGCACCAGAATGGCGGCCGCAAAGCACACCGCCATCAGCCCCAGGGCCAGCAGCCCGGCCACCCGGCCGGCGGCATAATCCCACAACAGGCCGCCCACCGCGCCGAAAAAGGCCCCGGCGTACTCGCCCTCATACACCGCCACCGCCAGGCACACCGGCAAAATAAAGATCGGCCGCACCTGCCCAATGGTCAAAAAGCCGGGCGTGGTCTGGCCGGTCAGGGCCACCAGCAGGATCACAAGGTACAGGGCCCACTTGGCTGTCAGGCGTAAATTCCGCTTTGTGCGCGAGGTCACGGGCCCCCGTCCCCCTTTCAGCTCTGGTAATCGGTAATCACAAACACATGCTTGATGCTGTTCACATTCGCCCCCGGCTCAATCACCGCAATGGCGGATTTTCCGCTCTCCTCGGGCACCAGCTCGGCCACGGTGCCCACCCGGATGTTGGGCGGGAACTCGCCCCCCAGGCCGGTGGTGATGATCTCGTCGCCCACCACGGCCAGCGTATCGCGCGAGAGGTTTTCCAGCACGCACCGGCCCGCGGCCGCATAGGCCGCGTCGCCGTTCAGGTTGCCGCTGTCACGGGTGCGGCTCACAAGGCACGCCACATACGAGCCCGGCTGCAAAATGGTCATCACCTTGCTGGAAACCGTGCCGGCGTCCAGCACCCGGCCCACCAGGTATCCGTCGTCGCTGATCACCACGTCCCCGGTTTCCACCCCGTTCACGGTGCCCTGGTCAATGGTAAAGCCCCCGAACTGTTCCAGCGGGTCGCGGCCGATCACATTGGCCGAGGCATAAACGAACTGGGGGTTGTCGGCCTCGATCTTGTGCAGGTCCCGAAAGGCCTGGTTCTCGGTCTTAACGCGGTCGTAATCCACCATCTGCTCCCGCAGCTGGCGGTTCTCCTGGGCCAGGCGCTCGTTTTCGGCCAGGATCTCGTCAATGCGGGCGTATTTGTCCATCAGCCCGTCGATCCCCCCGCCCAGCAGCTGCGCCGCCTTTTGAAAGGGCATGGCAACGGCGCTCAATATCTCCTGCGGCGCGCTGGTGAGCCGCCCGTTGGCGCCGGCCCAGGCCATCATGCCGGCCAGCAGCACCGCCACCGCCACCATGATCTTGAATTTTTTGGTGTAAAAAAAGTCTTTCACTGCGCTGCGCTCACCTCGCTTGCAAACGTTGTGGTCCTGCGGCGAAAAAAGCGCGGGCGGCGAAGCTGCCGCCCGCGCCGGGGTAACGGGAACGGGGCCCGGGCGCGCCGCGCGCCGCCCTCACGGCAGCCGGCGCAGCCGCTCTTCCCCCGCTGCTTTTCAAAAATGCGACGAATCGTCGTCCAGCACGTCGCCCAAAAGGTCCAGGTGATCCAGCACCGACCCGGTGCCGATGGCCACGCAGTCCAGCGGGCTTTCGGCCACATGCACGTCGATGCCGGTCTCCCGCTGCACCAGCTGGTTCAGCCCGCGCAGCAGCGCGCCGCCGCCGGTCAGCATAATGCCGTGGTCAATGATGTCGGCCGAGAGCTCGGGCGGGGTGCGCTCCAGGGTTTCCTTAATGGCGTCCACAATTTTTTGCAGGCTCTCGTCCAGCGCCTCGCGCACCTCTTCCGAGTGGATGGTGATGTTCTTGGGCAGGCCGTCCACCAGGTTGCGGCCCTTAATCTCCATGCTGGTCTCCTGATCCAGCTCGTAGGCCGAGCCGATCTCGATCTTGATCTGCTCCGCGGTGCGCTCGCCGATCAGCAGGTTGTACTTGCGCTTGATGTAAGCGATGATGCTCTGGTCGAACTCGTCGCCGCCCACCCGCACGCTGCGGCTGGCCACAATGCCCCCCAGGCTGATCACCGCCACCTCGCTGGTGCCGCCGCCAATGTCCACCACCATGCTGCCCGAGGGCTCGCTGATGGGCAGTCCGGCCCCAATGGCCGCGGCCATCGGCTCCTCGATCACGCTCACCTGCCGCGCGCCCGCCTTCAGGCTGGCTTCCTTCACGGCGCGGCGCTCCACCTCGGTCACGCCGGACGGGATGCAGATGACCACCCGGGGGCGGAAGAACATGCTGTTGCCGCACACCTTCTTGATAAACCGGCTCAGCATGTTGGCGGTAATGTCAAAGTCGGCGATCACGCCGTCCTTGAGCGGGCGCACCGCCACGATGCTGCCCGGGGTGCGGCCGATCACGGCTTTGGCCTCGTGGCCCACGCTGCGCACGTCGTCGGTCTTTGTATCCACGGCCACCACGCTGGGCTCCCGCATGATGATCCCCTTGCCCCGCAGGTAGACCAGCGTATTGGCGGTGCCCAGGTCGATCCCGATGTCTTTGCTGAACATATCCGATTCTCTCCTTTTATCCACTCTCTATATTCAATTGGCGTTTTGGCAAAATTATACCCTATTATTATAACCGCGCCGCGCGGGTTTCTCAACGGCCCCGCGCTATTTTTCTCAATTTATTCAAAATTTTTCAGCATTCGCGCCACCCGCGAGACCGGCAGGCCCATCACATTGTAGTAACAGCCCTCGATCTCTTCGCAAAACAGGGCCGCGCGGCCCTGGATACCGTAGCCGCCCGCCTTGTCGTAGGGCTCGTCGGTGTTAAGATACGCCTCCAGCTCCGCCGCCGGGATGGGGTAAAACCGCACCCGCGTGCTGGCGGTCTCGCACAGCTCCCGCTCCCCCCGGCGCAGGCACACGCCGGTGTGCACCCAGTGGTCCGCGCCGGAAAGCGCGGTCAGCATGCGCCGCGCGTCCTCTTTATCCTTTGGCTTGCCGAACACCCGGCCGCCAAATTCCACCACCGTGTCGCACCCCAGCACCGTATCGCCCGGGCGCAGGGCGGCCGCCGCCCCGCACTTGCCGCGGGCCAGGGCCAGGGCCAGCTCCCGGGGGGTGGGCGCCGTGAGGGTGCTCTCGTCAAAATCGCTGGGCAGCACCGTGTACTCGGGCGTGATAAGCGCCAGCAGCTCCTTGCGCCGCGGGCTGCCGGAAGCCAGGATCAATGACATAACGAAACGCTCCTTTGGTTTATTTCAAAATCCGCCCCGCGGGGCGCGCCGCCCCTTTAAATGCGGGTGCGGCCGTACAAAAAGATCGCCAGGCTGATGGTGATGATCTGCGCCACGCTGATGCCCATCGTGCACGCCAGGTCCAGGCTCACCACGCTCAGATCCAGCACCGGGTGAAAGCTGATGCTCTTGGAAAACGCCAGCCAGGCCAGCGCCGGCACCCCGGCGCACAGGCTGGCGATCATGGCTCCCAGAATAATGCCGGACAAAATAAAAAAGCAGAGAAGCAAGGTGCGTTTCATGGTACTATGTTCCCTTCCGATTTATAAGTTTTGTTGAACATCCTTCACAGCCGGCCGGTGGAGCCAAAGCCCCCCTCGCCCCGTTCCGTCCCGTCCAGTGTTTCTGCCTGCCGGAACGCCGCCTGCGCCACCGGCAGGATCATCAGCTGCGCGATCCGCTCGCCCGGCTGGATGGTGTAGGTCTCGGGGCCCAGGTTCACAAGGCCCACCTGCATCTCGCCCCGGTAGTCCGAGTCCACCACCCCCACCCCGTTCGACAGGGTCAGCCCCCGCTTGATGGCAAGGCCGCTGCGGGCGCACACCAGTGCCACGTATTCCGGCCCCGGCAGCTGAATGGCAACGCCCGTGGGCACCATGGCCCGGCCCATGGGCGCAAGGTCCAGGGGCTCGTCCAGCACCGCGCACAGGTCCGCCGCGGCCGAGCCGGGGGTTGCGTAGGCCGGGGCCTTGGCGCCCGGCCGGGTCAGTTTGAATTTCACCTGCATCTTGTGTTTCCTTTCTTTCGCGGCCCGCTCAGGGGGCGGGCTTGTAATAAAGGCCCCGGGTAAATTCGCCCGGCCAGGGGGCGCGGGCCGCCAGCAGCTCCAGCGCTTTGGCCGCCTCGGCCCTGGTTTCCAGCGTGAACAGGGCAAGGCCTGCGTCCGCCGGCACCTCGCCCAGCCGCTCGCCCATGTAAAGGGGCACCGGGTTGTAAATCTGGCGCACCCCGCCGCCGCACCGCACCGGGAATTTCCGGCGCTTGCGGTCGGTCAGAACGCCCTGCTTTTCGCACCGGGCGCAGTCGGTCACATTGTGCAGCGGGCAGGCCCGGGTCATCATCAGGGGCATATGGCCGTACACCAGCGCCCAGGTGGGAATGCCCGGCTCCAGCGCCTCCATCTCGGCAAGGGGCACCTCGGGCAGCACGGTCAGCGCTTTCAGGCCCAGCCTGCGGTATTCCTCCGCGGCCAGGGGGTTTGTGATGTTCAGCCCAAAGCCGCCGTAGAGCGGCAGGCCCTTCGCCAGCTCAAAGTGCGCAAGGTTCTGGGCAAGATAGCCCCGAAAGCCCCCTTCGCGGGTGGCCCCGATCTGCTTTTGCACCGCCGCCTCCATGGCGCCGAACTCCGCGCGGGGCAATTCCAGCACTGCCTTTTGCCGCAGCGCGGCGGGCACCCTTTCCGCCTCGGCAATGGGCAGGATGAACCCCTCCAGCCGCGGCAGCCACTCGGCGGAGGCCTGCTCCCAGGCTTCAAACCGCGCCCACAGCGGCAGCGCCGCCCGGCACGGGTGGTGCGCGGCGGCCGGCAGCCTTGGCGCGGCGCAGGGCAGCGGCCGGGGCGCCTCGCGCTTTTGCAGCAGCTTTTCCAGCGCGGCGCGGCGCAGCTCGTTCCACACGGCTCCCGGCAGGTAGCCCGGCTCCCCCTCCACCTGCAGCCCGGCAGCGTAAAAAGGGGTGCCGCCGGTCTTTTCCAGCGCCTTTTGAATGGCGGGGCGCTGGTCCCGCTCGGCGGGCAGGGGCGTTTCCTCCCCGTATACAATGGCAGCGTTGCCCGCCTCGTCCCGCGCGGTCAGCTTGACCCCCTCGGCCTCGCACACCGCCGTAAAATGCACCGGCACCGCCTGGCGCTCGCGCCGGTACAGCCCGCGCACCGCGGGCAGGGCCGCGCGGCTGGCCGCCGTGTCCTCCGGTGTGCGCACCCCAAACATGCTGCCGTCCATCCGCCCGGCCAGATATCCGTTTGTAAAGCCCGAGCGGGAGAACACATCCCGCAGCAGCGCCTCGTCCCAGGGGCGGCCCGCCAGGCTCTCGCCGCAGGCGTGCACCGCCGCGGCCACGTATTCGGGGCCCCGCAGTCGCCCCTCGATCTTGGCGCTGGCCACCCCCGCCCCCGCAAGCTGGGGCAGGCTCGCCGCCGCGCACAGGTCCTTCAGCGACAGGTGCGCCGCCCCCGAGCCGTCGGCGGCAAAGGGCAGGCGGCAGGGCCCGGCGCAGCCGCCCCGGTTGCCGCTGCGCCCGCCCAAAAAGGCGCTCATGTAGCACTGCCCGGAAACC
This sequence comes from Oscillospiraceae bacterium, assembly GCA_022835495.1. Classification (NCBI taxonomy): domain Bacteria; kingdom Bacillati; phylum Bacillota; class Clostridia; order Eubacteriales; family Oscillospiraceae; species Oscillospiraceae bacterium. Next base: position 791,195 of record BQOK01000001.1, on the reverse strand, counting down.
GACATGCACAGCGCGCCGTGCACGAACACCTCCAGCTCAATGGGGCTGTCCTGCGCAATGGCCCGCACCTCGGCAAGGCTCAGCTCCCGCGCCAGCACCACCCGCGAAAAGCCCATGGCCGCCAGCTGCCGCACGCCTGCGGGGCTGTGCACGCTCATCTGGGTCGAGCCGTGCAGCAAAAGCCCCGGCGCCATCCGGCGCGCCAGGGCCGCCGCCGCCAGGTCCTGCACAATCAGCGCGTCCGCCCCGGCCTCGGCGGCGGCGCGCACGCAGTCCGCTGCGGCGGCCAGCTCCCCGGGCCACAGGGTGGTGTTCACCGCCACATACACCTTCACGTTCCGGGCGTGGCAAAAGGCCGTGGCCCCTGCCAGCTCTTCGGGCGTAAAATTGCCCGCCGTGCGGCGGGCGCTGAATTGCTTTAAACCCAGATAAACAGCATGTGCGCCGCTGAAAACAGCGGCGCGCAAAGCCTCCCCGTCCCCCGCGGGGGCCAGGATCTCCATTTTCTTCGGGCCTGCCGTCATGCGCGGCTCCCCCGCAGGCGCTGCACCTCGCGCTGCAGCCGGTCCACCTCGCGGCGGGCCTCCTCGGCGGCCAGCTTTGCCTTCGCGGCGTCCTCCAGGTAATCCTTGATCTGCGAGCGCATGTTGTCGGCGCCCTCGGCGTTCTTTTTCAGCTCGTCCAGGTACCCCAGCGCCGTGATAATGGCGCTGGCGGCCACGCTGGCCGACGGGTTCTGGATCATCAGCTCGTTCATATCGTGGTCCAGCCGCTCGGCCAGCCCCTGCACATACTCCTCCCGGTCGGTGGTGGAAACAATGTAACTGGACCCGCATACGGTCAGCTTTATTTTGTTGGCAGGCATGACGTTTTTCTCTCCATTTCAAAATTCTATCGGCAGAAGGCCCCCGGGGGCGCCCTCGTTACTGCTGTCTACTCCATTATAGTATAAACGGTTGATACAGAAAACCCCATTTTTTGAAATTTCGTTGCTTTTTCTGTTGTTTGCCCCCGAACCGCTTCCCGGAAACCCGTTTTTTCCTTGAAACGCATGGTAAAACTTGTTACAATAGCTTTGTATGTCGGCGCACGGTGCGCCCTGCCCCGATTTTTGCGCACCCGCGGCCCCAGGGGCGGCGGGTGAAGCCGGATAAATCTTGACTTGAGAGGGAGAGAACACAGTTTTGACCAAATACACCAAAAAGGAATTTGAAAAGCTGCTCAAAGAAAAACTGAACAGCGAATACGGCATCACCCTGGAGCTGGCCTCGAACCAGCAGATCTACCGGGTGCTTGCCCTGCTCACCCGCCGCATGATGAGCGACCAGCACAAGCGCTTCCAAAGCCGGGCCTACGGCACCGGCACCAAGCAGGTCTATTACCTCTGCATGGAATTCCTCATGGGCCGCAGCCTGAAAAGCAGTCTGTTCAACCTGGGCCTTGCCGAGGTCGCCTCCGCCGTTTTGGCCGACGCCGACATCAAGCTCGACAGCATCTACGAGGAAGAGCCGGACGCGGGCCTTGGCAACGGCGGCCTCGGCCGCCTGGCCGCCTGCTATCTGGACGGCATGGCCACCACCGGCATCGCGGGCACCGGCTATTCCATCCTGTACGAGTACGGCATCTTCAAACAGAAAATCGTGGACGGCTGGCAGCAGGAAAAGGCCGACAACTGGCTGCCCGGCGGCCAGGTCTGGCTCAAAAGCCACCCGGACCAGAGCATCGAGATCAAGTTCGACGGCGAGATCGAGGAAGCCTGGGAGGGCACCTTCCACCACGTCACCCACAAAAACTACAACAGCGTCATCGCCGTTCCCAGCGACATGTACGTGGCCGGGTACGACGGGCAGGGCGTGGCCAAGCTGCGCCTGTGGCAGGCCAAAGCGCCGGATTTCGATATGAAGAGCTTCAACGCGGGCGAGTACGGCAGCGCCATCACCAAAAACGCCTCGGCCGAGCTCATCAGCAAGATCCTGTACCCCAACGACAACCACATGGAGGGCAAGATCCTGCGGCTGCGCCAGCAGTATTTCCTGTCCGCCGCCTCCATTGGCGACATTTGCCAGAACCACCTGGCCCAGTACGGCAGCCTCGACACCCTGCCCGAAAAGGCGGCCATCCAGCTGAACGACACCCACCCCACCCTGGCCATCCCCGAACTGCTGCGCGTCCTGCTGGACGAATGCGGCTACGGCTGGGCCAAAGCGTTCGATATCTGCCGCCGCACCTTTGCCTACACCAACCACACCGTCATGAGCGAGGCGCTGGAAAAGTGGAATGTGGATATCTTCCGCACCACCCTGCCCCGCATCTACTCCATCCTGGAAGAGCTGGACCGCTGCTGCCGGGCCGACTTTGAAAAGGCCTTCCCCGGCGACAAGGGCAAGATCGACTACATGGCCATCCTGGGCGACAACCAGGTCCGCATGGCCAACATCTGCTGCTATGTGTGCCACTCCATCAACGGCGTGTCCAAGCTGCACAGCGAGATCATCAAAGACAGCGTCTTCCACGACTACTACCTTTACAAGCCCCAGGCCTTCAAAAACGTGACCAACGGCATCGCCTACCGGCGCTGGCTGCTGGCCTCGAACCCCCGCCTCACAAACCTTTTGTGCGAAACCATCGGCGACGGCTTCAAGCACGACGCCTCGCAGCTCGCCCGGCTGAACAAATTCAGCGCCGACAAGGGCGTGCTGCAGGCCCTCGAGCAGGTCAAGCGCGACAACAAGATCGAGTTTGCAAGCCACCTGCACCGCGTCACCGGCCAGATCATCGACCCGGACAGCATCTTCGACTGCCAGGTCAAGCGCATGCACGAGTACAAGCGCCAGCACCTGAACGCGCTGAACATCGCCGCCCAGTACCTGTACCTGAAAGAGAACCCGAACGCCGCCTTCACCCCCAAGACCTACATCTTCGGCGCCAAGGCGGCCCCCGGCTACTACATGGCAAAGCAGATGATCCGCCTGATCTGCAAGCTGGGCGAACTGATCGACGCCGACCCCGCCGTGCGCGAAAAGCTGCAGGTGGTGTATCTGGAAGACTACAACGTCACCACCAGCGAGCGGCTCATGCCCGCCAGCGAGGTGAGCGAGCAGATCAGCCTTGCGGGCACCGAGGCCAGCGGCACCGGCAACATGAAGTTCATGCTCAACGGCGCCATCACCCTGGGCACGCTGGACGGCGCCAACGTGGAGATCGCCGACGCCGCGGGCAAGGAAAACGAGATCATCTTCGGCATGCTCACCCACGAGGTCGACGCGCTCAAGGCCATGGGCTACCACCCCAGCATGTTCGCCAACCGCGACGAAACCGCCCTGCGGGTGCTCAGCTTTTTGGAAAAGGGCTGGAACGGCGAGGATTTCCACGAGATCGTGAACAACCTGCGCACCAGCGACCCCTACATGGTCATGGCCGATTTTGTGGACTACCGCCGCGCCCAGGAGGACGTGCAGAAGCTCTACGCCGACCGCGAGCGCTGGAACCGCATGAGCCTTGCCAACATCGCGGGCAGCGGCGTGTTCAGCGCCGACCGCTCGGTGACCGATTACGCCAACAACATCTGGGGCACCCACCCCGTCAAGTGACCCACGGCGCTTTGTGCCCCCGGGCGGCAGGCTGCCTGCCCGGGGGTTTTTCCGCTTTTTCAAAATCACTTTAGCAAGGAGCGACTTCGCTTGGATCATCTGTACAACAGCCTGGACCCCGCCTGTAAAAGCCCCTTTGGCGCTGTGCGCGCCGGGCGGCGGGTGCGCTTTTCGCTCACCATCCCCAGCCATTACGGCTTTGTGGAGCCCCGGCTGGTGCTCACGCCGGCCGGCGGCCAGCCCGCCGAGCACCGCATGCAGTTCGAGGGCTGTGTGGAGGATGTGAACCATTTTTCCCTCTCGCTGCGCGCCCCCGCGCCCGGGCTGTACTTTTATTACTTTGATCTTTATTCCGACTTCCGCAAGCTCTACCGCGGCCCCTTGGGCGAGGCGGTGGTCAGCTGGGTGCCCGCCGCCCCCTGGCAGCTCACGGTATACGAGCCGGAGTTCGAGACCCCGGCCGAGCTCAAGGGCGGCGTGCTGTACCAGATCTTCCCCGACCGCTTCTGCGAGGGCGTGCCGGGCAAGCCCCTGCCCTTTGCCGACCGGGTCTACCGCGAAAACAAGCGGGGCGAGCCCTACTTCTGGCCCAACGAAAACGGCGGCCAGCTCAACATGGACTATTTCGGCGGCGATTTCGCGGGCATCAAACAAAAGCTGCCCTACCTTGCCGACCTGGGCGTGACCTGGCTCTACCTGAACCCCATCTTCGAGGCCCACGCCAACCACCGCTACAACACGGCCGATTACCTCAAGGCCGACCCCCTGCTGGGCACCAACGAGGACTTTGCGGACCTGTGCGCCGAGGCAAAGCGGCAGGGCATCCGCATCATTCTGGACGGGGTGTTCAGCCACACCGGGTCCGACAGCGTGTATTTCAACAAAGAGGGCCGCTACGGCTGGGGCGGCGCCTACCACGACCCCCAAAGCCCCTACCGCTCCTGGTACGATTTCAGCCCCAATTACCCCTGCGGCTACCGCAGCTGGTGGGGTTTCGACACCCTGCCCGAGGTGAACGAAAACGACGACGCCTACCGCGAGTTCGTGTGCGGCAAGGGCGGCGTGATCGACACCTGGCTCTCGCTGGGGGCCAGCGGTTTCCGGCTGGATGTGGCCGACGAGCTGCCCGACGATTTTATCCGCGCCATCCGCCGGGCGGTCAAGGCCCACGGGCCGGACAAATACCTCCTGGGCGAAGTGTGGGAGGACGCCACCACCAAAGAGTCCTACGGCGTGCGTCGCACCTACCTTTTGGGCAAAGGGCTGGACGGGGTCATGAACTATCCCTTCCGCAACGCGGCCCTGGCTTTTGTCAAGGGCCGCCCCGCCGAGCAGGTGGCCGAGGACCTGCTTGCCATCTGCGAGCATTATCCCCCGCCCGCGCTGCACGCGGTTATGAACTTCATGAGCACCCACGACACCGAGCGCGCGCTCACCGCCATCGCCGACGAACCCTCAAACGGGCGCGACCGCTACTGGCAGAGCGGCCGGCGGCTGCCCCGGGGCCAGTACGACCAGGGGGTGCGCCTGCTGCGCCTGGCCTACGCCATGATCTTTACCCTGCCGGGCGTGCCCAGCATCTATTACGGCGACGAAGTGGCCATGCAGGGCTACCGCGACCCCTTCAACCGCGCCTATTTCGAGTGGGACTCCCGCGAGTACCGGGTGCGCCCGGTGCTGCGCCGCCTGGCCCAATACCGCCGCGAGTGCGACGCTTTTAAGGACGGCTCGTTCGAGCTGCTGGCGGCCCAGGGCGGCCTGCTGCACTACCGCCGCCGCGGCCGCACCCAAACCGCCGAAATCGCGCTGAACCGCACCCCGCGCCTGCTCACCGTGCAGATGTTCGGCCAGCCCGCCGAGATCGAGCCCTTCGGCTTCGCCGTGCTCACCCAAAACAACGCATAAGCCCACAGGCAAGAGAACCCGGGCGGCAAATGCCGCCCGGGTTCTCTTTTTATCCCCTCAACCGAACCCCTCCCGCGTCGGAGCGCGGCCCCGCACACAAAGGGGCATCCTGTGCGCACAGCACAGCGCCTTTTTTCCACCGGCACACCGAAAAAGCAGGAACGCGCCTTTGGGAAAAAGGCTTAAAAATATTAATTTTTTAAAAAATCACAGAAAATCAGTTTTAAAAACAGCCTGCCGGAAATCCCCGGCAGGCTGTTCGATTTATTTTTCCCCCTATGGCCAATCCATGGCCATGTTTTTCCTCCTCGTGCTGAATTATAATAAAAACCATATAAAAAAGGCCATATAAGGCCTCTCTGTGCTTTAAAAACAGATTATACTAAAAAGCATCAACAGGATTCTGAACGTGGTGAGGAATATGGATAAGCTGAAAATTTTAAAAAAGACGGAGCCCGTAATGTTCACGATTCGGGCAGACCGTTCTATTTTAGAGTTTTATGAAAAACTTGCAGGGCAGACTGGCCGCAGCCGCAACGAACTGCTCAGCCTTGCGCTGGACTATGCTAAAGACAAATTTATGATCGTGGAATCCCATCCATAATCTTTTTGTGCCGCTTTTCTATTTTTGTCTGTCTGCCGCTTCACAGCGCAATGAGGCCTCTATGGATTTGTCCCTTATCTTTACTTGCGCTTCCAAATAACTTTCGCGGGTGCTGTAATTGTCCCGTTCTGTAAATCCCGGTGCATACTTCATGCACCGGGATTTACAGGTGTTGTTATATTTTTTTCGTCGCCATGTTCCAAAGGGCTCCCGGCAGCTTCGCCTTGATGAAATGCAGCACCGAAGCCCCTTTTTTCTGGGCGTAATACTTTTTTCGAAACGCCTCGTATTCCGTCGTCTTTCTGGAAATTTCGGCAAGCTGGCTGATCAGCCCGTTCACCGAGTCGATCTTTTTCTCGCTGTACTCTCTTTCCAGGTCGATCACAATCGTTTTCTTTTCCTTCAGCCGCAGCCTGCCGTTCCGGTATTCCGCAAGGATCAAAAGCGTGCGCTCCGGCAGCACCAGCCCCTCTTTTTGAAGCTCGATGCGCGCCTCGCTGTAATCCATGGGGGAAAAGTTATGGCCGCTGGCGTTCAGCTTGAACAGGGGTTCTTCCGGGCGGCACCCGGGGTAATACCCCGGAAGATACAAATCCAAAAGCCTGCCCAGGCGGAAATTGTATTCTTCAATATAATTCAGGATATGCTTCTCACAAAATTCCCGCCTTGCATCGGCCAGCAGAATTCCCACCGTGACCGGGAAATCGGTGTGCTTTTCCTTTTCTTCCAGCACAGAAAGCATTCTGGAATAACTTCTCACAGGAATCATTTTTTGTTCCTTCCTCGCAGCGTCGGCACGTTTTGGCAAACAAAAACCATACGGCCAGTATAGCATGATAGGGTTCTGCGTTCAACAAGCCCCATCCGGGGTTTCATCGCCGCCCCAGCCGGTCCGCCTCCAGCACTGCCGCCGCCGCGTCCCGCTCGCTCACCGCAAAGGGCATGTTCCCCATGTTGTCCGCGGGGGCGCAGGCCAGGGCCGCCGCCCGGGCCAGCTCCTGCGGGGTCAGCCGCCCGCAGCCCAGCGCTTCCAGCGTGGTGGGCAGGCCCACCGCGCGGCAGAACGCCAGCGCGGCGGCCAGGTCCGCCGCCGCCCGCCCGGGCTGTGCGCCCAGCCGCTGTTCCAGCACCAGCTGCACCAGCGTGCCAAAGGCCACCTTCTCGCCGTGGCTGCTGGCCCTTCCCGCGGGCAGCGCCGCCAGGCCGTTGTTCACTGCGTGGGCCGCGGCAAGGCCCCCGCTCTCAAACCCGATCCCGCTCAAACAGATGTTCGCCTCCACGATCCGTTCCAGCGCCGGGCCGGGCCGCTTCTCCTGCGCCTCGGCCAGGGCCGCCGTGCCGTATTCCCGCAGGGTGTCCCAGCAGGCGCGGGCCAGGGCCAGCGCCGCTGTGCCGGGCGCGCCCCCCAGCCCGTTCCTTCCGCCCGCCTCGGCGCAGGCCCGCGCCTCGAACCAGGTCGCCAGCGCGTCCCCCATGCCCGCCGCCAGCAGCCGCGGCGGGGCGGCCGCGATCTGGGCGGTGTCGGCCAGCACCAGCGCCGGGCTCTGCGCCAGCTGCAGATAGCGCTGGAACAGCCCTTCGGGCGTATACAGCACGGCGGCGGCGCTGCAGGGCGCGTCGGTGGAGGCCGCGGTGGGCAGCATCACCGCGGGCGCACCGGCAAAGTGCGCCGCCGCCTTTGCCAGGTCCAGGTGCCTGCCCCCGCCCGCGCCCGCCAGCACCCCGCACCCGCTGGCCGCAAACGCCGCGGCCAGCCGCCGCGCCTCCTGTTCGCAGCAGGCCGCGCCGGTCTCGGCCCACACCAAGGGCCCGGCGCCCGCCATTCCCTCGCGCACATCCCGCTCCATCCGCTGCCGCCCCGCCGGGTCGGTCACCACAAAAAGCCCCTGCCCCAGCGGCGCGGTGTATTGCCCCAATCGTTTCAGCAGGCCGGGCCCCTGCACATAGCGGCCCGGGCCGCCGAGCAGCATATCCATCCCTTGTCCACTCCCTTTTGTGTTCTTACCTGAATGATATATCACCGCCCGCCCCATTGCAAAGCATTTTTGCGCCGTCGGCCTTGACAGTTCTGGTCTAACCTGTTAGACTTAAAGCAAGGATGGTCTATGTTATTAGACCGATCACAAAGGAGGCGTTTTGCATGGAGCTGCGTCTGGGCGACAGTGAGTATCGGTTTGCCCAGCTGGTGTGGCGGCACGAACCGGTTGCCAGCGGCCGGCTGGTCAAGCTGGCCGCCGCCGAACTGGGCTGGAAAAAAAGCACCACCTACACCGTGCTGAAAAACCTGTGCAACAAGGGGGTGCTGCAAAACGAAAACGCCCTGGTAACCGCGCTGGTCAAGGAGAGCGAGGTGCAAAAGCAGGAGAGCGCCTCGGTGGTGGACCGGGCCTTCGGGGGCAGCCTGCCGGGCTTTGTGGCGGCCTTTTTGAACCAGAAGGGCATCAGCCCGCAGGAGGCGGACCAGCTCCAGGCAATGATCGACCAATACCGGGAGGGGCAAAAATGAACTGGGCTTCGATCTTCCGGGTCCTCATGACCCTCACCCTTCAGGGCTCGGTGGCGCTGGTGCTGGTGGCGCTGCTGAACTTTATCCTGGGCCTTTTCAAGGCGCCCCGCCGGGTGTGCGCGCTGCTCTGGTCGGTGGTGCTGCTGCGTTTTTTGATCCCGTTCGGTTTCACCTCGCCCTTCAGCCTCTACGCCCTGCAGCCGGTGCGGCAGTATTTTACCGAGTCCCGCGTTACCGACAGCCTGGTGGGCGACTACGAGGCAATCGTGAGCGGCACACCGGAATTTGAATACGCCGTTGCGGCCGGGGCGCAGCCGCGCAGGATCCGCGGGCTGGACCTTGAATACGCGGCGGTCGTCCGGCAGGACGGCAAGCTTTACCCCGCCCGCACCCTGGGCGGGACCTACGCGCCCCTTTTGGTCAGGCTGTGGCTGGGCGGCGCGGCTTTTTGCCTTGCGGTCGGCCTGGCCCGCTATGGGCTGCTGCGCCGCCGGGTGCGCTTTGCCTACAAGGCCGAAGCCGGCGTTTACACCGGCGCCTGTGTCGCCGCGCCCTTTGTGCTGGGCTTTTTGCGGCCCCGCATCTACCTGCCCGCCGGGCTCTCCGGCCCGGAGCGGGAATACATCCTGCTGCACGAGCGCACGCACCTGCGCCGCGGCGACCCCTGGTTCAAGCTGGCGTTCAGCCTGGCCGTGTGCCTGCACTGGTGGAACCCCTGGGTCTGGATGGGTTATAAATGCCTTTTGTCCGACATCGAGGCCGCCTGCGACCAGGCGGTGCTGGGCGCGCTGGGCAGCGGGGTAAAGGCCGATTACAGCCAAAGCCTGCTCCAATTCGCAGGGGGCGGTCCGGCGGGCCTCGCCACCCCCCTCGCCTTCGGCGAAACCGCCGTCAAGGCCCGTGTAAAGCAGGTGCTCCGCTACAAAAAGCCCCGCGCGGCGCTCACCGCTCTGGCCGCTGCGGCGGCCCTGCTCGCCGCCTGCGCGGTATTGGCCGACCCGGCCGCCGCTCCCCCCACCCCGCAACCCGCCGACACCAGCTACCGCGACCAGCTCACCCGCGCCGTTGCCCAGCTGGAGCAGGCCCGCCAAACGGCCGGCGCTTCGGCACTGGTTCCCAGCGCTTTCAAGGCGGAGCTGGACGCGGCCTACGAGCAGCGCGTGGCCGAGCTGCAAGCTTACGACGAGCGGCACGCGGCCTATAGCGCCGGCTCCTGGCAGCGGCTGATCGACTCCTTCGCCGCGGGCGATCCCACCCGACCCTCCTCTTCCGAAAGCCTGCAGATGGACCACACCGACGACCCGGAACTTTGGGAACAGGCGCTTGCCGACCACGAGGCCTGGGCGGTGCAAAACGGCGTTCAACTGGGGCTCGTAACCGACGTAACCGACGAACAGGCGCAGGCCGCGCTGGATTTTCAAACCGGGCTCTCCCCCGCCGGCACGCTGCTTTACCCGGTGCCAAACCAAACCCACAGCGATCGCCAAGCCGGCGCGGAGGAAGACGGGGCTTATCCCCCCGTGCTGATCCAGGCGGCCCAGGGCGCGCCGCTCTTCTCCATGACCGATGGGCTGGTGGTGCTGGCCGCCTCCTCGCCAGCAATGGGCAGGTTTATCGTGGTGAACCACGGCCCCTCCTGCTTTTTATACGCCGATCTCGGCGGGCTCACCGTCACCAGCGGCAGCCGCGTCACGCGGGGGCAGCTGCTGGGTTACCTGGCGGGCGAGGGCCGGCCCCTGCGCCTGAGCTTTTACCAGGATGGCGTCGCCCAGGACCTGGCTGGCTCTTTCCCCAACTGGATCGGCGGCTAAAACCCGCCGCAAGGCGCGCCGTTTTATCCCGCCTTTGCTCCCCCGTCACACAGCCGGGGGAGTTTTTTGCGCCCCCTTTTCCCGCCGCTTTGTTTTGCTTTTCGTCCCTCCTGCGCATATTACGGCAAAAAAAGAAAAGCGTCCGGCTGTATCCTGCTGTATCCGTTCGCTCTTTTTGTTATAATAGCAATAGGCCGCCCGGCAGGGCGGCCGCAAAGAAAGGATCAACGCCATGAACGCATTTGATATCATCGGTCCGGTAATGATCGGGCCGTCATCGAGCCACACGGCGGGCGCGGTGCGCATCGGCAGGGCGGCGCGGGCGCTGCTGGGCGCAGAGCCGGTGCGGGCCGAGATCGGGCTGCACGGCAGCTTTGCCCACACTTACAAGGGCCACGGCACCGACAAAGCCCTCATCGCCGGCATTCTCGGCCTTGCGCCAGACGACGAGCGCATCCGCTTTTCCCCCGCCCTCGCCCGTCAGGCGGGCCTCGCCGTGCAGCTGCGGGAAATCGAGCTGGACGGCGCCCACCCCAACACTGCCCTCCTCACCCTCTGGGGCGCCGCGGCCGGGCCCGTCAGCGTGCAGGCCGCCAGTGTGGGCGGCGGCAGCATCCTCGTCAGCCGGGTGAACGGCATGGAGGTTCAGTTCTCCGGCCAATACACCACCCTCATCGTCCTCCACAAAGACGCCCCCGGCACCATCGCCGCCGTCACCGAGCTGCTGGCGGCCGCGGGCGTCAACATCTGCAATTTCCGCCTGGCGCGGCGGCAAAAGGGCGGCGCGGCCGTCATGACCATCGAAACGGACGGCAGCTTCGGCGCAGAGCTCAATCGGGCCATCGGGCGGCTGCCCAATGTGCTCAGCTCCACCCTGCTGCCCCGCATGTGAGAAAGGCAGGGGGCTTTATGCAGCAGTTGGATTACAAGAGCATCGCCGGGCTGGTGGATGCGGCCCAGGCGGCGGGCGAAGCTGTTTCGGCCGTGGTGCTGCGCCAGCAGGCGGCGGAGCTTTCGCAAAGCGAAGAACAGGTGTACCAGGAAATGCTGGCCCGCTACCGGGTCATGGCCGGGTGTATCGGGCCGGGCTGCGCGCCGGACCTGAAATCCACCAGCGGGCTGACCGGGGGCGGGGCGTTCAAGGTGCGCCGCGCGGTGGAGGCCGGGCGCTCGCTCACGGGCAGTGTGCTGGGCGGTGCGCTGTACCGCGCGCTGGCGGTGAGCGAGCTGAACGCGGCCATGGGCCGGGTGGTGGCCGCGCCCACGGCGGGCAGTTGCGGCATCCTGCCGGCGGCGGTGCTGACCATGCAGGCGGAAAAGGGCTGCACCGAGCGCGCGTGCGTGCTGAGCCTGTTCACGGCCAGCGCGGTGGGCATGGTGATCGCCAGCACCGCCACGCTGGCGGGCGCCGAGGGGGGCTGCCAGGCCGAGTGCGGCAGCGCGGCGGCCATGGCGGCTGCGGCTCTGGTGGAGCTTGCGGGCGGCAGCCCGGCGCAGCTGGCCGATGCGGTGGCGATCGCGCTCAAGAACGTGCTGGGGCTTGTGTGTGACCCGGTGGCGGGCCTGGTGGAGATCCCGTGCATCAAGCGCAACGCCTCGGGCGTGGCGGGTGCGTTTGTGGCGGCGGAGCTGGCGCTTGCGGGCATGGGCAGCGCCATCCCGGCCGACGAGGTGATCTGGGCGATGAAAAAGGTGGGCGAAGGCATGCCCGCGGCCTTAAAAGAAACGGCGGAGGGCGGCCTTGCCGCCACCCCCACCGCCCGCGCCCTGCACCAGCAGGTCTTCGGCCATGCCCCCGCCCCGGGCGGCTGCGCCGCCTGTTCCTCCTGCCCCAAACCCTGACCCTTTTCCACGCCTCAAACGCCGCTTTAAACCCACCCCGGCGCCCGTTCCCCGGGTTCAGGGCGCTCTGTGATCTCCCCGGGCGCGCCCTGCTTCGCCCCGGCTCCCCTGGCTATGCCCGGGCCGCCCCCTGCCCGCAAAAACCCCAAAAAGGCGAAAATTCGACTTTTTTGACAGATTTAGGCCTTTGTGTTCCGTTTTAATATCTGATAGAATATCAATAAAGGAACTTCCTTTACCTTCAAAACAGGCGGCGCGCGCCGCCGGAGAGGAGAACGCCATGCCATTCTTTATCATGTCTTCCCTGGGCTCGGTCATTCTGTGGAGCATTCTGTTGGCGGTGTTCGTGGTGGTGGAAGCGGCCACCGTGAACCTGGTGACCGTATGGTTCGCCGTGGGCGCCTTGGCGGCCCTCATCTCCAGTGCGTTTACCCGCAGCCTTCTGGCGCAGGTGATCGTATTTCTGGTGGTAAGCGCCGTCGCCCTGGCCGTCAGCAAGCCCTTTATGGACAAAGCCCGCCATATGCGCCCGGCCGCCCCCGTGGGGCTGGAGCGCAACCTGGGCCGCCAGGCCACGGTTGTGCAGCCCGTGCGCCCGCAGCTTCCCGGCCGCGTGCAGCTCGACGGTGTGGACTGGACCGCCGTGTGCGAGTGTGAGCTTGCCCAGGGCGAGCTGTGCATCGTCACCGGCATCAGCGGCACCACCCTGCGGGTCGAGCCAATGCGGCAGCCCGCGCATTCCGTCGAAGCGTAACATTCAAAATAAAAACACAATAGGAGGTAATTATGCTCTGGTTCATTCTTATTCCCGTTCTCGTCATCTTGCTCATCCTTCTCATCAGCTGCATCTGCATCGTGCCCCAGGCCACCGCTTACGTGGTGGAGTGGCTGGGCGTTTACCAGGCCACCTGGCCCGCCGGCCTCAAGTTCAAGGTCCCGTTCCTGATGCGGGTCGCCAAAAAGGTGAGCCTGAAGGAGCAGGTGGTGGACTTTAAGCCCCAGCCGGTCATCACCCGCGACAACGTGACCATGCAGATCGACACGGTGGTGTTCTTCCAGGTCACCGACGCCAAGCTCTTTACCTACGGCGTCGAGCGCCCCATGGCCGCCATCGAAAACCTCACCGCCACCACCCTGCGCAACATCATCGGCGATATGGAGCTGGACCACACCCTCACCAGCCGCGACATCATCAACACCAAGATCACCGCCATCCTGGACCAGGCCACCGATAAATGGGGCATCAAGGTGAACCGGGTCGAGGTCAAAAACATCATTCCCCCCGCCGAAATCCAGGACGCCATGGAAAAGCAGATGAAGGCCGAGCGCCAGCGCCGCGAGAGCATCCTGCGGGCCGAGGGCGAAAAGCGCAGCGCCATCCTGGTGGCCGAGGGCGAAAAGGAGAGCGCCATCCTGCGGGCCGACGCCGTGCGCGAGCAGCGCATCCGCGAGGCCCAGGGCGAGGCCCAGGCCATCATGGAGGTGCAGACCGCCCTGGCCGACTCCATCAAGCTGCTGAACGAGGCCGCCCCCACCGACAAGGTGCTGGCCATCAAGAGCCTGGAAGCCCTGGCCAAAGTGGCCGACGGCAAGGCCACCAAGCTCATCATCCCCAGCGATATGCAGAACCTGGCCGGCATGGTGGCCTCCATCAAGGAAATGGTCACCGACGACAGCGCCAAAAAGTAAATCCCATTTTTGCCCGGCCCCCCAAAGGGCCGGGCATTTTTGTCGTTTCGCAAAAGTTTGACAGCAAGTTTGTTCTTTTTTATAATAAAGGCAGGCGGGCAGGGCCCGGTCGAAATGAAGGAGGGAATCAACATGAACGGTACGGAACTGAAAGGCAAGGGCATTCTCAAGGTGGTCGGCATCCTGTACATCGTGTTTGCGGCGCTCAGCATCCTGGTGGGCCTGCTGGGGCTTTTGGGCGGCGGCCTGCTGGCGGTGGGCGGCCTTGGGGCCGAGGCATACATCGGCGCGGGCCTGGGCTTTGCGGCTATCCTCGGCAGCATCGTGCTGATCCTCAGCAATGTGCTGGGCCTGGTCACCGGCATCCTGGGCGTCAAATGGTGCGCCCGGGCCGACAAGGCGCAGACCCTGTTCATCCTGGGGGCCGTGCTGGTGGTCCTGGCGGTGTGGAGCCTCATCAGCGCCATCAGCGGCGGCAGCGGCGTGTGGAGCGCAGCGCTGGGCCTGGTGCTGCCCGCGCTCTACACCTGGGGCGCTTACCAGAACAAACAAAGCGTGTAAACGCAAAAAACGCACGGCAAAAAGGCGGGGCCCGGTGGGCCCCGCCTTTTTGGTTTGTCATCTGTTTTCGTTTTCTTCCGGGTCTGTCTCCCGGCTTTCCTGCCCGGTCGTTTCCGGCCCGTCGCCGGCCGTTTCCTCCTGTGCCGGCGCCTCCGGCGGCTTGCCCGGCTCAATGGCCCCCACCAGCCGCAGCGCCCCCTTGGCGCAGGCCGGGCCGATCATCTCGTACAGCACGCTGGACGACAAAATAATCGCCGCCAGCATCGCCCCGGACTCGGCGGGCAGGATGCGCTGCCCCAGCGCCGCCAGGCCGATTGCCACCCCTGCCTGGGGCACCAGCGCCAGCCCCAAAAACCGCCGCACCCCCTTGGAGGCGCCGGTAACCCGGGCCCCCAGCCAGGCCCCCAGGTACTTGCCGGCAATGCGCACAAAAAAGTACCCAATGCCAATCAGCCCCGCCGTGCGCAGCATTCCAAGGTCCAGCCTCATGCCCGACAGCACAAAGAACAGCAGCAGAATGGGCGGTGAAAAATGGTTCACCTGCTTGAACAATTGCTTATTGTCGATCAGGTTCACATACACCGCGCCCATCATCATGCAGGCCAGCAGGGGCGACACATCCAAAAGATCGCACACCCCCGCCAGTGCAAAAATCACCGCGTTCACCAAAATCAGCCGGTGATCCTTGGAGCGCCCGTCGGTGATAATCCTTTTCAGCAGCGCGCCGCAGCCCGCCCCCAGCGCCAGCGCCGCCGCGTTTGCCGCCAGCGGCAGCGCCAGGGTCTTCCAGTCCAGCGCCGGGCCGCCGCCCGCAAGGCCGCCCGCCACCGCCGCGCACACGCTGAACGCCACCAGCGACACCGCGTCGTCCAGCGCGGCCACCTGCAGCAGGGTGTCCACAAATTCGCCCTTGGCGTGGTACTGGCGAATGGTCATAATGGTGGATGCCGGCGCGGTGGCCGAGCCAATGGCCCCCAGCAGCAGCGCAAAGGGCACCGGCAGCCGGAACACAAAGATCATGGTCAGCGCCACGGCCGCCGCCGCCAAAAGTGCCTCCGCCAGCGTAATCACAAAAATGCGGCGCGCGCTGGCGCGCAGCAGGCTCAGCTTAAAATATTTGCCCACCCCAAAGGCGATATAGGCCAGGGCAATGTCGGTCACAAACTCCATGCCCTGGGTCACGGCGGCAGGCACAAGGTTCAGCACATAGGGCCCCAGCAAAATGCCTGCAAGAATGTAGCCGGTCACGTCCGGCAAATGCAGCCGCTTGGTGATGCGGGTCATGCCAAAGCCCCCGAACAGCATCACCGCCAGGCTCAAAATAACCTGCGAGGGGCCGCTCGCAATGCGCGAAAGAAACTCCATACCGCGCGCCTTCTTTCCAGTAAGATGCACCCATTTTAAACACTTTGCACAAAAAAATCAAATCAGGGCAAAGCGGGCGGGCAGGGCTTTGCTCCGCCCGCTCCGCTTTTCATGGCCCTTTTTCCTGCACCGGCAGCGCCTCGCCCGCCGCCACCGCCCGCTCCAGCCGCTGAAACGCCGGCCCCAGCACCCGGTCGTCGTGGTAATTCGTGTCGCCGGTCATGGCCAAAAACCGCGCCGTGTCGCTCATCTGCGGCAGCAGCCACACCGCCAGGCGCAGCCCTTTTTGAAACAGCTCGTCAAAGCTGGCGGTAAACACCCTGTGCCGGTGCCAGGGGTCGCTCCAGGTCCGGTGGGCAAAGTTGAGCGGGTCCCCAAACCCTGCCGGCTCGTCGGTGATGAACTTGGTCGAAAGCAGCGGGAACTTGAAGGTGCGGTTTTCAAACCGCTCCACCTTGCCCCTGCGGGTGGCCTCCGGGTCCCGCAAAAGGCGGCTCTCCACCGCCGCCAGATACAGCGCCCGCCGCACAAACAGCGGGTGAAACGGCGCCCGGTGGAACAAATCCCCCAGCGTGCCGTCTAAAACGCGGGCCAGGTAGGCCGCCAGGGGGCCGCGCTCGGGCAGGGGCAGCCGGAACACCACATCCTGCGGCAGCTCGCTGTGGGAGAGGTCCCACTCCTGCCGCAGGTACCAGGCGTCAATCGCTCCCTCCAGCGCGGCGTGGCGGCCGTAATAGGCGGCGCTGGGGCTTTGGGGGTCGTAATCGGTGCGGGCATACACAAAGGTGTGGCACACGCTGTCGCACACGTAATGGCAGTAAGCCCCGGCCAGATACGCAAGGCAAAGCGGTTTTTCCGGTCCCTCGGGCAGCTGGGCAAAGCCCTGTTCAAAAAAGCGCTTGACCCGGTTGTTGTGCAGGTAGGCCCCCAGGTTGTGGTGGCTCCACAGCGCCATCCTGAAAAAGTTGTAGCTGAACAGATCCGGCCCCTGGCACCCCAGGTAAAAAGCCCGGGGGTATTTGCGGGCCGCGGCGCGCACCTGCCCCTCGGGCAGCGCCCGCAGCACCCGCGCGCCGAACACACAGTGGGTCACAAAGCCCGGCATCGCCCTTCCCCCCTTTCCGTCTTATTCTAACCATACCACCTCCCGGTAAAAAAAATCATAAAAACTTTGTAAATATTTTATGGCCGCGCGCCGCGCCCTCTGTTTTTGTGCAAGTTTCGGGGCTTTCTCGTTAAAAGCTTCACAGCAAAAACCTTGCGAAACAGCTGCCGATTGATTATAATAAGGGCAGGCGTTTCCATCCCCCCGCGCCCCGCGCGCGGGCGGGAGAGTTTTTAGAATGCGAGAGGAGAAAGAAAAAATGGGTTTAGGCAAAAAGACCGTTGAGGAACTGGATGTTCGCGGCAAGCGCGTACTGGTGCGCTGCGATTTCAACGTGCCCATGAAGGAGGGCGTCATCACCAACGATAACCGCATCGTTGCGGCGCTGCCCACCATCAAAAAACTGATCGAAAACGGCGGCAAGGTGATCCTGTGCAGCCACCTGGGCAAGCCCAAGAACGGCCCCGAGGAAAAATTCAGCCTGGCCCCCGTGGCGGTGCGGCTGGCAGAGCTTCTGGGCAAGCCCGTCACCTTTGCCGGCGACGATGCCGTGGTGGGCGAAAATGCAAAGGCCGCCGTGGCCGCCATGCAGCCCGGCGACGTGGTGCTGCTGCAGAACACCCGTTTCCGCAAAGAGGAGACCAAAAACCTGCCCGAATTCAGCCAGGACCTGGCCTCGCTTGCCGACTGCTATGTAAACGATGCCTTTGGCAGCGCGCACCGCGCCCATTGCTCCACCGCCGGCGTGACCGATTACATCAAGGACACCGCCGTGGGCTACCTGATGGAAAAGGAGATCCGCTATCTGGGCAACGCCGTGAACGACCCCGTGCGCCCCTTCACCGCCATCCTGGGCGGCGCCAAGGTGGCCGACAAGCTGAACGTGATCGACAACCTGCTGAACAAGGTCGACACCCTGATCATCGGCGGCGGCATGGCCTACACCTTCCTGGCCGCCAAGGGCTACGAAGTGGGCACCAGCCTGGTCGACAGTGAAAAGATCGACTACTGCAGGGACATGATGAAAAAGGCCGAAGAGAAGGGCGTCCAGCTGCTGCTGCCGGTCGATACCGTCGTGACCGCCTCCTTCCCCGACCCCATCGACGGCCCCGTGGCCGTGGAGACCGTGGCCTCCAGCGCCATCCCGGCCGGCAAGATGGGCCTCGACATCGGCGAAAAGACCCAGACCCTGTTTGCCGACGCCGTAAAGGCCAGCAAGACCGTGGTGTGGAACGGCCCCATGGGCGTGTTTGAAAACCCGATTCTGGCGGCCGGCACCCTGGCCGTCGCCAAGGCCATGGCCGAGGCCGACGCCACCACCGTGATCGGCGGCGGCGACTCCGCCGCGGCTGTCATGCAGCTTGGCTTCGGCGACAAGATGACCCATATCTCCACCGGCGGCGGCGCGAGCCTCGAGTATCTGGAGGGCAAAGAGCTGCCCGGCATCGCCTGCATCCAGAACGCCTGATCCAAAACGCCTCAGCCGCGCCGCGCGGCTGGGGCATTTTCCGCCCAAAGGCGGCCATTTTATATAAAGAGAGGAAACCGATCATGGATAAACAGAACCGCAAGGCGATCATCGCCGGCAACTGGAAAATGAACAAGACCGCCACCGAGGCCGCCGAGCTCATCGACGCGCTCATTCCCGCCGTAAAGGGCGCGGGGTGCGAGGTTGTCATCTGCACCCCCTTCACCAGCCTTGCCGCCGCCGTGGAAAAGACCCGGGGCACCAACCTGCATGTGGGCGCCGAGAACGTGCACTTTGAAAAGAGCGGCGCCTACACCGGCGAGATCAGCGCCGACATGCTGGTCGACCTGGGCGTGGAATACGTCATCACCGGCCACTCCGAGCGCCGGCAGTACTTTGCCGAAACCGACGAAACCGTGAACAAGCGCACCAGGGCCGCCCTGGCCGCGGGCCTGAAGGTCATTGTGTGCGTGGGCGAAAACCTGGCCCAGCGCGAGCAGGGCGTCACCGAGGAACTGGTGCGCCTGCAGACCAAGATCGCTTTGGGCGGCGTTTCGGCCGAAGAGATGAAAAACGTGGTCATCGCCTACGAGCCCGTGTGGGCCATCGGCACCGGCCGCACCGCCACCAGCGAGCAGGCGCAGGAGGTCTGCGCCGCCATCCGCAAGGTCCTGGCCGAGCTGTACGGCCAGGCGGTGGCCACCGCCACCACCGTGCAGTACGGCGGCAGCATGAACGCGGCCAACGCCGACGAGCTGCTGGCAAAGCCCGACGTGGACGGCGGCCTGATCGGCGGCGCTTCTCTTAAAGCTGACGCCTTTGCAGCCATTGTGGCTGCGGCCGGCAAATAACTTCCCCGCAGGCCTTTCTTTTCAAAGCGGCACATCGGGTACCGCTTTCAAACGGCGGGGCCGCCCTTGCGTTTTGCGCCTGCGCGCAAAATGCTGGCGGGCGGCCGCTGTTTTTGGCTGCTCTCATCTGCGGGCTGCGGCCGGCAAATAAGCTTTCCGCGCCCGTTCCGGCTTTTCAGCGCGCCGCCGGCCCTTTGCGGCGGGCGGCGCGTTCTATTTTCAACGAAGGAGTGACTTTCATGTCCAAACAACCTCTCATGCTCTGCATCCTCGACGGCTTCGGCTGGGTGCCCGAAAAGGCCGACGGCAACGCCATTGTGGCCGCCCGCACCCCCAACCTGGACCGTCTGTTCGCCACCTGCCCCTACACCACCATCGGCGCCTCCGGCATGGACGTTGGCCTGCCCGACGGCCAGATGGGCAACAGCGAGGTGGGCCACACCAACATCGGCGCGGGCCGCATCGTGTACCAGGAGCTCACCCGCATCACCAAAGCCATTCAGGATGGCTCCATCCGCGAAAACGAGGCCATTGTGGGGGCCATGAAGGCCGCCGTCCAGGGCGGCAAAGCCATCCATCTGATGGGCCTTCTCTCCGCGGGCGGGGTGCACAGCCACATCCAGCACCTGTTCGGCCTGCTGGATCTGGCAAAGGACCTGGGCGCCACCCAGCTGTACGTGCACGCCATCATGGACGGCCGTGACGTCCCGCCCGATTCCGGCAAGGGCTACATCGAGCAGCTCCAGCAAAAGCTGGCCGGGCTGGGCGTGGGCAAAATCGCCACCATCACCGGCCGCTACTACGCCATGGACCGCGACAACCGCTGGGACCGGGTGGAAAAGGCCTACGCCGCCTTCGTATACGGCCAGGGCGACCAGGGCAGCCCGGTGGAGGTCATGGAAAAAAGCTATGCCGCCGGCGTGACCGACGAGTTCGTGATCCCCGCCGTCACCTGCGAGGGCGGCCGGGTTTCGGCGGGCGACACCGTGATCTTCTTCAACTTCCGCCCCGACCGCGCGCGGGAGATCACCCGCACCTTTGTCGACGACGCCTTCACCGGCTTTGAGCGCCGCCTGGGCCGCCTGCCGGTGAACTACGTCTGCTTCACCCAATACGACGTCACCATGCCCAACGTGCAGGTGGCCTTCAAGCCCCAGTCCCTCACCCATGTCATGGGCGAGTATCTGGCCGAAAAGGGCCTCACCCAGCTGCGCATCGCCGAGACCGAAAAGTACGCCCACGTGACCTTCTTCTTCAACGGCGGCGTCGAGGCACCCTTCCAGGGCGAAGACCGGGCCCTCATCCCCAGCCCCAAGGTGGCAACCTACGACCTGCAGCCCGAAATGAGCGCCTACCTCGTGGCCGACGAGTGCGTGAGGCGCATCGAGAGCGGCAAATACGACGTCATCATCCTGAACTTTGCCAACTGCGACATGGTGGGCCACACCGGCGTGTTCGAGGCGGCGGTCAAGGCCGTCGAAGCCGTGGACGAGTGCGCGGGCCGGGTCATCGGCGCGGTGCTGGCCGCGGGCGGCAAGGTGCTGCTCACCGCCGACCACGGCAACGCCGACCAAATGCGCGAGCCGGACGGCGCGCCCTTCACCGCCCACACCACCAACCCCGTGCCCTTCCTGGTGGCCGGCGCGGGCGATGTGGCCCTGCGCCAGGGCGGCGTTCTGGCCGATATCGCCCCTACCATGTTAAAGCTCCTGGGCCTGCCCCAGCCCCCGGAAATGACCGGCTCCAGCATCATCGAATAAGCCTTCGCCCCATTACACCAAGGGAGGGCGGAACCGCGATCAGCGGTTCCGCCCTCCCTTTTGCTTTGTCGGTTTCATGCGCCCTTCTGCCCGCCGCTTTCGCGCCCGGCGGGCGGCGGGTCCACGGCGGGCAGGGTGAAAAAGAACACCGTGCCATGGGGCAGGTTGTCCCGCACGCCGATGCTGCCCCCGTGCGCCTCCACAATCGAGCGGCACAGCGACAGGCCGATCCCCAGCCCCCTGCGCCCGTCGCCGTGCTTGGCCTCGGCGGTGTAAAACATCTCAAACAGCTTCTCCCTGGCCCCGGGCGGAATGCCCGGCCCGTCGTCGGCCACTTCCAGCCGCACCATGGCCCCGTCGCGCCGGGCGCTGATCTCGATCCGGCTTCCGGGCGGGGTATATTTCACGGCGTTGTCCGCCAGGTTTACCAGCACCTGCGCGATGAGCTGGGGGTCCATCCTTGCCATCAGCATTTCCCCCTGCACCGAAAGCTTAACGGCATGTTCGCCGCTGTGCCGGCTCAGGTGGCGCAGCGCTTCCTGGGCCACCTCCTCCACCAGCTCCGCCTCCAGCGAGAGCTGCACGCTGCCGTTCTCAATGCGGGTGACCGCAAGCACATTCTCCACCAGCCGCATCAGCCACATGGAATCGTCGTATATGTCGGTATACAGCCGCTGCTTTTTCTCCTCCTTCAGGCCCGGGGCCCCGCGCATCAGAATGTTCGCGTTGCCCGAAATACCGGTCAGCGGGGTGCGCAGGTCATGCGAGATGGCGCGCAGAAGGTTTGCCCGCAGCTGTTCCTGCCGCGCCTGGGCAAGCATTTCGCTGCGCGCTGCGGCCGCCTGCCTGTGCTCCAGCGCCAGCGCGAATTCGTTCAGCATGGCCAGCAGCAGGTTCCGGTCATACACCTCCAGCGCCTCCCCGGCGCTCAGCGCAACGCCCACCACCGCAAACACGCTGGCCTGGCTGCGCACCGCCAGGTACAGGCATTTCGCCCCGGGCAGCGTGTCGGTGGTGGCGCCCGCGTGCTTGTTGTTCCTGTACACCCACGCGGCCACCGCCTGCTCGTCGGCCGCGGTGTAGGGCGAAACGTCCGGGGCTGCGCCCTGCACGGTAAACACGGCCGGCGGCCCCAGCCCTTCCTTCCCGGCCAGATAAACGCAGACGGTGCGGTCCAGCAGGCGCAGGATCTGCCGCCCCATCTTGCGGGCCAGCTCGGCCTGGGTGTCGCCCTGCTGCAGCTGCTGGCTGGTCTCCAGCAGCACCTCGGTGCGGTAGGCTTTCAGCGCCGACTGGCGGGCCTGCCTGTGCACCCGTACCGTGAGGGTGCTGGTAATAAAAGACGCCGCAAACATAATGCCGAACGTGACCGCATAGCCCGGGTCCGTAAACTCCAGGGTAAAATAGGGCGCGGTAAAAAAGAAATTGAACAGCGCCACGCTCAAAAGCGAGGCCGCCGCCCCGTACACACGGCTCGCGGTGCAGGCCGAAACGAACAGCACGCCCAAAATGAACACCGTTATAATGTTCGCTTCGCCCAGGCCGGCGGCGGCAAAGCCCAAGGCGCCCAAAACAGTCCCCGCCAGAATGCCCG
This sequence comes from Oscillospiraceae bacterium, assembly GCA_022835495.1. Lineage (NCBI taxonomy): Bacteria > Bacillati > Bacillota > Clostridia > Eubacteriales > Oscillospiraceae > Oscillospiraceae bacterium. Next base: position 768,544 of record BQOK01000001.1, on the reverse strand, counting down.
CCGTCTTCAGGGTGTCCTTCCAGGTAAGCTTTTCCCATGCCCTGCGCGGCGCGCGGCGCCCGCGGCAGGGCGGCAGCGTGTCCGGAATGATGTAGATGTCCAGATTGGGCGCAAGCGCCGTCAGCTGTTCCACCAACGTGGGTCTGGGCAGCAGGCGGCCGCGTTTTGCGCCCGAGCGGCCCAGCACGATCTTCGAAACCCCGCTCACCCGGGCATACTCGGCGATCTGGGCGGCCACCTCGCTGCCGTACACGGTTGCGATCTGCGCGCCCAGCTGTTCGGCCAGCCGCAGGTTCCCCCGCAGGCGGTCCCGGTTTTTTCCATCCAGCTCCCGGGTGTCCGGCGTTTCCACAAACAGCGCGGTAAAGCGGCCGTGAAACGCATTCGAAAGCCGCGCGGCGGTGCGGATGACCTTCGCGTTGGAGGGCGAGGAGGACAGGCAGATCAAAACGTGCTCATCGGTATAATAGCCGGCCCCCGCCTCCCTGCCTTTTTCCGCGCTGCGGTTCACCCGGTCGGCCGTGCGCCGCAGCGCGATCTCCCGCAGGGCCACCAGGTTTTCCCTGGTAAAAAAGTGTCCAAGAGCCCGGCGCGCCTGGTTTGCCCGGTAGATTTTCCCCTGTTCCAGCCGCGCCAGCAATTCGTCCGGCTCAATGTCCACCAGCTCCACCTGGTCGGCCCGGTCGAACACACTGTCCGGCACCCTCTCCCGCACGATCACGCCGGTAATGGAGGCCACGATATCGTTCAGGCTCTCAATGTGCTGCACATTTACCGTGGTATACACGTCGATGCCCGCCGCCAGCAGTTCCTCAATGTCCTGATACCGTTTGCGGTGGCGGCAGCCCTCCGCATTGGTGTGGGCCAGCTCGTCCACCAGGATCAGCACCGGCCGCCGTGCAATGGCCCCGTCCAGGTCAAACTCCCGCAGCGCAACTTCCTTGTGGAGCAGCTCCCGCGGCGGCAGCTGCTCCAGCCCGTCCAGCAGCGCCAGGGTGTCGGGCCGGGTGTGGGGCTCAATGTAGCCCGCCACCACGTCGGTCCCGGCGGCCCGGGCGGCATGTGCCGCCTCCAGCATGGCGTAGGTCTTGCCCACGCCCGCGGCGTAACCGAAAAAGATTTTCAGCTTCCCGGTGCGCCGCGCCTCATCGCGCTCCTGCCGGTTCACCTTCTGCAGCAGCAGGTCCGGATCCGGCCTCGCGTCCTGCATCCAAAGCTCCCCCTTTCCCCGTCCGTTTGGCGCCGCGCTTGCCGCCGTGCCTTATTTGAATGCCGGCTGTGCCGCCCGCCGCGCCAAAACCAGCCGCACCGCACCTTACAAGCAGCGCCCCGCGGAACATCCTTTCCGGCGGGGCGCTGTACAAATTGAAACCGATCTGCCGCTTGTACCTCACAGCAGCAAGGGCAGCGAAAAAACAAACGCGGCCGCCGTCACGGCAAGCACCACCAGCAGCGGGCACACAACAAAGCCGGCAAACCAAAACGCCGCCGGGTGTGCGTCCAGGTAGTTACCCAACCGGCCAAACGCCGCGCCAAACAGCCGGGCGGGCGCACCGCGCCGCAATTTTTTGAACGGCAGGCGCCGTTTTGCTTTGCCTGCGTATGCAATCTGAAGGGCAGCCTGTGTGGTCATCATGATAAAACGCCTCCTGCAAAAGGTTCTTTCCCTTTTGCAGTTTCAGTGTACCACGGATGCCGTGAATGTGCCGTTAAGGTGTTTTTAACCGCGCTAAGATTTTATAAAAACAGCGTTAAGGCGCTGTTAAGCTCTGTTCCCGGGTTCGCTTTCCGCCCCCAGCTCCCGCTCCAGGGCCAGCCCCATCTGCGAAAGAATGGTGCCGATGTACACCCTCTGGTCCTCTTCGATCCCTTTGTTTTGGCACAGGATGCCCATCACCCCCAGCACTCTGCCCGTGCCCTTGATGGGCAGGTAGCTCCAGGCGTCCTCGCTGTAAAAAGCGGTGCCCGCGCCGCAGGGCGTGTTGTTTACATAACACCATTTTGCAAGGGTGTCCGCACCGATCACCCCCGTGTCCTCATATTGGGCGGCCACGTAGTAGGGCCGCGAAAGGGCGCCCGGCCCTTCCGCCACATACACCACGCAGGGTTCGCCCCGCAGCCCGTACATGCTGCGCACCCCGTAGTACAGGATATTCTCCAGCCCGGAAAGGTTCAGATACCCGCTGCTGATCTCAAACAGGGCCTGGGTCCGCCGCACCAGCCGGTCGGCCAGCACGATCTGCGCCTGCAGGCGGGTTACCAGCATGGAGGTGAGCAGCGCGATCACCAAAAAAACGCCCATGGTGAGCAGCTGGTTGGGGTCGCTCACCCGCAGGGTGTACAGCGGTTCGGTAAACAAAAAGTTGAACAGCGCCACGCTCAGCAGCGAGGCCGCCAGGCTCAGCAGATACCCCTGTGTTTCGATTGTGAGAATAATGACCCCCGTCAGGTAGACCATCAGGCAGTTCTCCGGCCTTGCCCCCAGCTCCCGCAGCGCCAGTGCCAGCAGGGTGCACAACCCCACGATCAGCGCGGATTTTGCAAGGTTTTTTACCCCTGCGCCCTTTCTGCCCTTCATTTCCATCCTCTTTTCCTCACCCTTGCCAGGGCGCCCAAAAGCCCGCTCTTCGCGTCCCCGGCCGTGCGGATCACCGCAAGAAATACCACGTAGATTTCCAGCCGCCCCAGCAGCATGCCGGCGGTTTCAGTCCAAAGCACCGCCGCGGGCGCGTCGTAGGCCGTGATCCCGGTGGACAGGCCCACCGTTCCCAGGGCGGACGAAAACTCAAACATGCAGTCTGCCAGCGGGTAGCCAAAGCAGCTCAGCACAAAGCTGCCCAGCGCAAACACCATCAGGTACAGCAGAATAAAGCTGCTCACCTCGCTGCGGCCCCGCCAGTCCAGCGTTTCCACACCGTCCGGCCGCCGCACGGCGTGGGTGCGCACCACCCGCCGGTGGTCCAGCTTCTCCCGCAGGGTCCACAGCGCGTCCTTCAGCATAATGCACACACGGAACTGTTTGATTCCGCCCGCCGTCGAGCCGGTGCCCCCGCCCGCCAGCATCAGCAGGATCATGCTCAGCAGCAGCGGCGCGGGCCAGCCCCCAAAGCCGGGCACCGACTGGAAGCCCGTGGTGGTCAGGCAGCTCACCGTCTGGAACAGCCCGTCGCGCACAGCGCGGGGCAAGGCGTCCGCCAGCCCTCCCGCCAGCAGCAGCCCTGCCAGCAGCGGCGTAAAAAGCGCTGTGGCAAACAGCGAAAAGCGCACCTCGCAATATCCAAAAAAGTTTTTCAGCCTGCCCCGCAAAAGGTACAGGTGCGCCAAAAAATTTGTGCTCCCCAGCAGCATCAGCAGCACGGTCACCAGCTCGATGGCGGGGCTGTCGTAATACCCGATGCTCTCGGCGCGGGTGGAGAACCCGCCCGTGCTCAGCGCGGCGATCGAGTGGTTGAGCGCGTCGAACCAATCCATGCCGAACACCATGTACAGCGCCGTGCCCGCCAGGATATAGCCCGCGTAGATCGCCAGGATCGTGCGCGCCGAGGCCGCCAGGTTCGGCAGCAGCCGGTCCGGGTGGCCCTCGGCGCTGTAAAGCCGCATGCCGCAGCTGTCCGACAAAACGCACAGCATCACCAGTACCAGCCCCACGCCTCCGAAAAACAGCATGACGCTGCGATATAAAAGAAAAATATGGGGCGTTTGGGTCACGTCCACCACCGACAGTCCGGTCGTGCTCCAGCCGCTGGTGCACTCGAACACCGCCTGGGTAAAATTGTACCGTCCCGTCAGCACAAAGGGCGCCGCGCACAACAAAATGGCCAGCGCCCATGCGCCCACCACGATCACCGTGTCCTGGTGCTTGTGCAGCCGGCCATGCTCCCGCCCGCGCAGGTGCAGCCCAAGTATATACCCCATCAGAATGGCTGCCGTGCCCGGCAAAACAAAATATTTTGCCTCTCCGGCCTCCTCCGGATAGGCCGCCAGCACCACCAGCGGCAGCAGGATCACCCCGCCGATCAGCATCAGGATCACGCCCAGATATCCCAGGATGAGCGGCCAGCCCTCCAGCGGGCTTTCACCCGCGCCCGCGCGCTCATTTTTCATGCCCCTTCCCCTCTCCTGTGACCACCCGGATCACATGCTCCTGCCGCTCCGGCGCACACAGCACCAGCAGCTTGTCGCGGGGCTGGATCACGGTTTTCCCCTGGGGCGCCAACATGTCCACCCCCCGCAGGATGCAGCTGATCACAATGTTTTCCCCCAGGGGCAGCTCCATAATGCGCCTGCCCGCCGCCGGGGCGCCCGGCTCCACCAGCAATTCGGTGAGCACCAGGCGGCCGTGCTCCACCGAGAGGCTGCTCACCAGGCTCTCCACCGTCGACGCCTGCTCGATCATCTCCGCCACCATCCAGGTGGCGCTGATGGCCGTGTTTACCCCCAGCTTTTGGAATACCGCCACATTCTTGGGGTTTGCCACCACCGCCACCGTCTTGCGCACATGGTACAGGCGCTTCGCGGTCTGGCAGATCACCAGATTGTCCGCGTCCAGGGGCCGCAGCGCAATCAGGATGTCAAAGCCGTCGATCTCGGCGTCGTCCAGCACATAGCGCTTGCAGGCGTCCCCCTGCACCACCGGGATGCCGTGGGTTCGCGAGAGGTACCCGCAGTAGGCCGGGTCGTCGTTGATCACCACCAGCCGGTGCTTTTTGCCCAGCAGTGAGCGAATTAAAAAATCCGCCTTGGTCTTGCCCCCCGCAATCGCGATCCTCATGCCCTTTCCTCCCCCCATCGGGCCAAGGGCCCCTCTGCGCCCTCGCGGGTCAAAAGGCCGCTCCGGTAAAATTCCTGCAGCGAAAGCTCTGCCGGGCAGATCACGTGCACCCCCAGCCCCTCCACCAGGTATTCCAGCTCCGGGTCCTCAAAGCGCGCGTGCACCTGCCCCAGCCCGTACAGCCGGGCGGCGATCTGGGCGATCATGCAGTTCACATTGTCGTTTTCGGTCACGGCCGCCAGCAGCGCCGCCCGGCCGATCCCCGCGGCTTCCAGTACGTCCGGGTCCGTGGCGTCCCCCTGCACCTCAAAGCCGCTGAAATCGGCGGCCAGCCGGCGGAAGGCCGCCGCGTCCCGGTCCACCACGGTCACCCGGTGCCCGCACTTGCACAGCATGCCCGCCAGGTTCGATCCCAGCCGGCCGCAGCCCGCCACCAGGATCTGATTTGTTTTCTTCATTCCAATGCCTCCCGCCCTTTGCGCGGCGATCTTGTTACACAGCCCAGTATACCTCTGCAAAGGTTAGCGCACCGTTATACTTTTTTGCCCCGCATTAAGATTTTGTTAATGCCTTCCGCATTCACAAAACCTTAATCCCTGCGGCATGATTCCTCACGCCCCCTTAAACCGGCTTGAGGCTGCTTTTAAAAAGCCGAAAGCCGGCCTGTGTTAGCATCTCGTCCCTTATCCCCCAAGCTTTGTGCAATCTTAACGATTTTGGCCCTACCTTTATCGGCATCTTAACCAAAGCCGTGCTATAACTGGTTCCATGGCAAGCGCCTGCTCCGCCCGGGGCGGAGCCCCCCAACGATTGAGAAAGAGGTGAACCGGAAGTATGAGTGTTGTGATTGCGGTCATCGGCGCTGCGGCCCTGGCCATGCTGGGATATCTGATCTATGTCCTATTCAGAGGTGATAACACATGACAAATCAAATTCTTCAATATGCCCTGTACATTGTCATCCTGGTGGGGCTTGCCATCCCCCTGGGGCGGTACATGTACAAGGTGATGGTGGGCGAAAAGACCTTCCTTTCCCGCGTGCTGCAGCCGGTGGAAAGCGGCGTCTGCCGCATCTGCCGCATCGACCCCGGCGAACAGATGACCTGGAAAAAATACGCACTGGCGGTGGGGCTGTTCAGCGCGTTCGGCTTTCTGTTCCTGTTCCTTTTAAATCTTCTGCAAGGCTTTTTGCCCCTGAACCCCGAGGGGATTCCCGGCTGTTCGTGGCATCTTTCCTTTAACACCACGGCCAGCTTTGTCACCAATACCAACTGGCAGGCCTATTCCGGCGAGATGCAATTGTCCTATCTCACCCAAATGCTGGGCCTCACGGTGCAGAACTTCGTGTCGGCGGCCAGCGGCATCGCGGTGCTGTTCGCACTGATCCGGGGCTTTGTAAAGGTCAAACAAAAAGGCCTTGGGAATTTTTGGTCTGATCTTGTGCGCATCACCCTTTACATCCTGATCCCCCTGTCCATTGTGGTGGCCGTGGTCATCGCCTCCCAGGGCGTGCCCCAAACCCTCTCCGCCTACGACGCGGTAGATCTTCTGGAGCCTGTAACGTTGGAGGACGGCACCCTCGTCACCCAGCAGGTTATCCCTCTGGGCCCGGCCGCCAGCCAGATCGCCATCAAGCAGCTGGGCACCAACGGCGGCGGCTTTTTCGGGGTGAACTCGGCGCATCCGTTCGAAAACCCGAACGCCCTTTCCAATCTGTTCCAGATGATCTCGCTGCTGCTCATCCCGGTGGCCTGCTGCTTCACCTTCGGCCGCGGCGTAAAGGATAAGCGCCAGGGCCGCGCACTGTTTGCGGCCATGCTCATTCTGCTGGCGGTATTTTTGGCCATCGCCGCCTTTTCCGAGGCGGCAGGCACCCCGCAGCTCGCACAGGGCGGCCGGGTCGACCTCTCGGCCGGCAGCCAGCAGGCCGGCGGCAACATGGAGGGCAAAGAAACCCGCTTCGGCATTGCCGCCTCCACCACCTGGAGCGTGTTCACCACGGCGGCCTCGAACGGCTCGGTCAATTCCATGCACGACAGCTACACCCCCTTCGGCGGCTTTGTGCAGATGCTCCAGATGGAGCTGGGCGAGGTGGTGTTCGGCGGCGTGGGCTGCGGGCTGTACGGCATGATCGGCTTCGCAATCCTGACCGTGTTCATCGCCGGGCTCATGGTGGGCCGCACCCCCGAATACCTGGGCAAAAAGATCGAGCCGCGCGAGATGCGCATGGCGGTGCTGGTGTGCCTGGCAACGCCGGTTGCGATCCTGGTGGGCGCGGGGCTCGCCTCGGCGCTGCCCGAAACGGCGGCCTCGCTGAACAACCCGGGCGCCCACGGCTTCTCAGAAATTCTGTACGCCTACTCCTCGGCGGGCGGCAACAACGGCTCGGCCTTTGCGGGCTTTAACGCCAACACGCCCTTCTTAAACGTGTCCATCGGCCTGGTGATGCTGTTCGTTCGCTTTGTGCCCCTGTTCGCCACCCTGGCCATTGCGGGCTCTCTGGCAGAAAAAAAGGCCGTGGCCGTAAGCGCGGGCACCCTGCCCACCCACGACGCGCGCTTTGTGTTCCTGCTCATCCTCATTGTGCTGCTGGTGGGCGCGCTGAGCTTCTTCCCGGCGCTGGCCCTCGGGCCCATCGCCGAGTTCTTCCAGATGATCGCATAAAGGAGTTGATACTATGCCTTCCAAGACCAAAAGCCCCTTTGTAACGCGGGAACTGGCAGGCCGCGCCGTGCGGGACGCATTTGCAAAGCTTGCGCCCAAAACACAGCTGAAAAACCCGGTCATGTTCCTGGTATACGTCTCCGCCTTCCTCACCACCGGGCTGTATGTCTGCTCGCTCTTTGGCACGGCGGACGCCCGGCCGGCCTTTATCCTGGCCGTGGCGCTGATTTTATGGCTCACGGTGCTCTTCGCAAACTTTGCCGAGGCCATTGCCGAGGGCCGCGGCAAGGCCCAGGCCGACGCGCTGCGCGCCGCCAGGCAGGACGTAACGGCAAACAAGCTTTCCTCCCCCGCGGCGCGGGATGCCGTGCAGCGCGTACCCGGCGCCAGCCTTGTGAAGGGCGATTGCGTTCTGGTGAACGCGGGCGAGCAGATCCCGGCCGACGGCGAGGTGATCGAGGGCGCCGCCTCGGTGGACGAGAGCGCCATCACCGGCGAATCCGCGCCCGTAATCCGCGAGTCCGGCGGCGACCGCAGCGCCGTGACCGGCGGCACCACCGTCATTTCCGACTGGCTGGTGGTGCGCGTCACCAGCGGGCCGGGCGAGAGCTTTCTGGATAAAATGATCGCCATGGTGGAGGGTGCGGCCCGCAAAAAGACTCCCAACGAGATCGCGCTGGAGATCCTGCTGGTGGCCCTCACCATCATCTTCCTTTTGGTAACCGTGTCGCTCTTTCCCTTCTCCCAGTTCTCGGCCGGCCAGGCCGGCATGGCGAACCCCACCTCCATCACCGCGCTGGTGGCGCTGCTGGTGTGCCTGGCCCCCACCACCATCGGCGCGCTGCTGTCGGCCATCGGCATCGCGGGCATGAGCCGCCTGAACCAGGCGAACGTGCTGGCTATGAGCGGCCGCGCCATCGAGGCCGCGGGCGATGTGGACACCCTTCTGCTGGATAAAACCGGCACCATCACCCTGGGCAACCGGCAGGCCTGCGAGTTCATCCCGGTGGACGGCGCCCCCGCCGCCGCGCTGGCCGACGCGGCGCAGCTCTCCTCCCTTGCGGACGAAACGCCCGAGGGCCGCAGCGTGGTGGTCCTTGCAAAGGAACAGTTCGGCCTGCGGGGCCGCAGCATGAGCGAATTGCACACCAGCTTTATCCCCTTTTCGGCCAAAACCCGCATGAGCGGCGTGGACTGTGAGGAGGGCGAGGTGCGCAAGGGCGCGGCGGATGCGGTAAAGGCTTACGTGCAGTCGAAGGGCGGCGCTTTTTCCCAGGAGTGCGAAGCCGCGGTGGAGCGCATCGCCCGCGAGGGCGGCACCCCGCTGGTGGTGGCCAAAAACGGCCGCGTGCTGGGCGTCATCCACCTGAAAGACATCGTCAAGCAGGGCGTGAAGGAAAAATTTGCGGACCTGCGCAAAATGGGCATCCGGACCGTGATGATCACCGGCGACAACCCCCTCACCGCCAGCGCCATTGCTGCGGAGGCGGGCGTGGACGACTTTTTGGCCGAGGCGACCCCCGAGGGCAAGCTGCATATGATCCGCCAGCTGCAGGCCAAGGGCCACCTGGTGGCCATGACCGGCGACGGCACCAACGACGCTCCCGCCCTGGCCCAGGCCGACGTGGCCGTTGCCATGAACACCGGCACCCAGGCCGCCAAGGAGGCGGGCAACATGGTGGACCTGGACTCCTCGCCCACCAAACTGATCGACATCGTGCGCATCGGCAAGCAGCTGCTCATGACCCGAGGCTCGCTCACCACCTTCAGCATTGCGAACGACGTGGCAAAGTATTTCGCCATTCTTCCCGCGCTGTTCATGGGGCTGTATCCGGGCCTTGCGGCGCTCAACATCATGCATCTGGCCAGCGCCGAGAGCGCCATCCTGTCCGCCATCATCTACAACGCGCTCATCATCGTGGCCCTCATCCCCCTTGCGCTGCGGGGCGTCAAATACCGCGAGGTCCCGGCCGGCAAGCTGCTCTCACGCAACCTGCTCATCTATGGCTTGGGCGGCATCGCGGCGCCCTTCGCGGCCATCAAACTCATCGACATGTTCCTTGTGGGCTTCGGCCTGGTATAAGGCGAAAGGAGAATTCCGAACCATGAAGACCTTTAAAAAATATACCCTGCGGGCGCTGCTGCTCTGTGTGGTCCTCACCCTGCTGTGCGGCCTGGTCTACCCGCTGCTCATCACCGGCATCGCCCAACTCGCCTTCCCCCAAAAAGCGAACGGCAGCATCATCGAGGTAGGCGGCAAAAAATACGGCAGCACCCTGCTGGCACAGCAGTTCACCGGCGATGAATACATGTGGGGGCGCATTATGAACCTGAACACCTCCGCCTTTTACAGCAACGAGGGCGTCCCCCTGCTCTACTCCGGCCCCTCCAACAAGACCCCTGCGGGCGAAGAACTGGAGCAGCTCGTGGCCGCGCGCGTGGCCAAAATCCAGGCCGCCCACCCGGACAAATCGGGCCAGCCCATCCCGGTGGATCTGGTCACCAGCTCCGGCTCGGGGCTCGACCCCCACATTTCACCGGCCGCGGCCGAGTACCAGGTGGGCCGCGTTGCCGCCCACCGCGGCATCCCGGAAAGCGAGGTGCGGGCCGTGGTGGAACGTTACACCCAAGGCCGCTTTTTGGGCCTGTTCGGCGAGCCTACCGTAAATGTTCTGGAAGTCAACCTTGCGCTGGACGGCATCCTGCAATGACCCCTCGTCCGGCAGGCCGGGGCCGCCGGACGACTGCATTTTTTCAAAAGGCGCTCTTTTTTGGCTTTGCCGTTTCAGGGCCGCGCGGTCCCGGGGGCAGCTTCCATGTGTCAAGGTCCGCCCCGGGAATTTCTGTTGCGGCCAAAAACCCGGCTCCTTTTCTTAACGCTGTCTTAACACCTCACGGCAATTCTTTATGCCATGCAAATCCTCCCCTGCTGACATTTGCGCCGAATGCGTTTATAATAATAAGGAAACTTGCCGGGCAGCGCTGCGGCGCGGACATGGCAGACACAGGAGGGAAACATGGGCAATTGGTGGCAGCGGCCCGGCCCGATGCCGGGGAACGGGCGTCTGAGAGAGGTTCTCCCCCTTTCCTGTCGGGATCTTGCAAAGACCGTCGGCATCCTGTTGGCGGCCTCGCTGATCGGGCTGCTTTTCTACCACGCGGGCATCACCGAGGCGAACATCGTCACCATGTATCTGCTGGCAGTGCTGTGCACGGCGCTTGCCACCAACGGCCGCCTGTACGGCATTCTGGCCTCGGTGGCAAGTGTTCTGGTGTTCAACTATCTGTTCACGGTCCCCCGCTTCACCTTCAAATTCAACGATGTGAGCCGCTATTCCGTCACCTTTCTGGTCATGTTCATTGCCGCCTGCATCACCAGCACCCTCACCATGCGGGTCAAGGCGCAGGCCCGGCAGGCCACCCGCAAGGCGTACCGCAGCGAGCTGCTGCTCAAAACCAGCCAGGCGCTGCAGCGTGCCGAAGGCGAAGCGCAGATCCTCTGTGTGGCCGCAGAGCATCTCTCCAAGCTGCTGCGGGCCAGCGTGCTGCTCTACCCCGTTGCGGGCGGCGCATTGCAGGAGCCCCTGTTCTGCCCCTTCGGCGCCGATGGCCGGCCGCGCTTCGCCTCCCCGGCCGACCAGCGCGCCGCGGCCGCCGTGCTGGAACACGGCGGGCAGGCGGGCGCCTTCACGAACGTCTGCCCCGGCGCCGGGTGCCTGTACATGGCGGTGGGTGCGGGGGCGCCCCCCCGCGCGGTGGCGGGGGTGGCGGTGCCGCCCGGCCATTCTCCGGACGCCTTCGACCGCAACCTCATGGAAGCTCTGCTGAACGAGTGCGCACTGGCGCTGGAAAAGGAGCGCATCGGCCGTGAAAAAGCCGGGATCGAACTCAGGGCACAGCAGGAGCAGCTGCGCTCGAACCTGCTACGCACCATCTCCCACGACCTTCGCACCCCCCTCACCAGCATTTCGGGCAACGCGGGGGTGCTCCTTCAAAATTCCAGCGTGCTGGACGAAACCCAAAAGCGGCGCCTTTATATGGATATTTCCGACGACTCGCTCTGGCTCATCCAGCTTGTGGAAAACCTGCTCTCCATCACCCGGCTGGAAAACGGGGCGCTGGACCTGCGCCTGCAGCCCGAGCTCTTGGAGGAGGTGATCGGCGAGGCGCTGCAGCACCTGAACCGCCGTTGTTCCGAGCATCCGCTCTCGGTGCAGGTGGAGGGTGATCTGCTCATGGCAAAGATGGATTCGCGGCTCATCACCCAGGTTTTTATCAACATCGTAAACAACGCCGTCAAGTACACTCCCCCCGGCGCCAGCATCGCCATCAGCGCCCGGAGGGAGGGCGGCATGGTGCGGGTGGAGATCGCCGACACAGGCCCCGGCATCCCCGAACAGGCGCGGGCAAAGCTGTTCGACATGTTTTTTACGGCGGGCAGCGCCGGCGGCGACGCCCGCCGCGGGCTCGGCCTCGGCCTTGCGCTGTGCCGCTCCATCGTGGAGGCCCACGGCGGATCCATCGGGGTTCGCCCCAACCAGCCGCACGGCTCGGTTTTCTTCTTCACTTTACAGGCAGAGGACGTGGAACACTATGAATAAAGCAAAAATTCTTGTGGTCGAAGACGACCGCGCCATCCGCAACCTTATCACCACCACCCTCGAAACCCAGGACTATCAGTATCACACGGCGGCAAAGGGCAGCGAAGCCCTGCTCGAAGCGGTTTCGTTCCAGCCGGACGTCATGCTGCTGGATCTTGGCCTGCCGGATATGGACGGCGTCTCCATCATCGAAAAGGTGCGCGGCTGGTCGGCCCTGCCCATCATCGTCGTCAGCGCCCGCAGCGAGGACCGCGACAAGATCGACGCGCTGGACGCGGGCGCCGACGATTATCTCACCAAGCCCTTCAGCGTGGATGAGCTCCTGGCCCGGCTGCGGGTGGCCCTTCGGCGGGCCCGGCAGGACGCCGGTCCCGCGGGCAGCCCGGAGGCCGTTTTCACCAACGGCGAACTCACAATTGATTATGCCGCCGGCTGTACCTACCTGGCTGGCAGCGAGATCCACCTGACCCCCATCGAATATAAATTGCTGTGCCTGCTGGCCAAAAACGTGGGCAAGGTGCTCACCCACAATTACATCCTGCGCCAGGTGTGGGGCAGCGCCCTTCCGGGCGACACCCCCTCCCTGCGGGTGTTCATGGCCACCCTGCGCAAAAAGATCGAGCCTGCGCCCGCCCAGCCCAAATACATCCAGACCCACGTGGGCGTGGGTTACCGTATGCTGCGCATCCCCGAAAGCGTGCCGGCCGCCCCGCGGGGGGAATAACCCTTCAAAAACAAACAGCCGCGCCGCCGTTCTCTCACAGAACAGCGGCGCGGCCGGGTCTATTGGGGGCAGGTTTTCAAAACTTTACCAACTGCTTTGCGTCGTCCTGCCGGTCAAACAGGATGGCGCTGATGTGGTCCAGGTAAATCAGGGCCAGGCGTTTGCCGGTGTCTGCGCTGAAGCTCTCGTTCAGGTCGGGCATGGCCTCATACACCGCGGCGTAGGCCTCGGGGCTGCGGTCAAAGTTCACCGTGCCCTGAATGCGCAGCAGCCGCTGTTCGCCCAGGTCGGCGCACAGCTCCAGGTTGGTGTTGTCCAGCAGCTGTTTGTAGGCCTCCTTGTGCTTGCCCATGGCAATATAAAAGTATCCGTTGTAGATCATATAATGGTTGATGGGCCGCACCCGGGGCAGATACCCCTCCACGGTGGCCAGATACAGGGTGGGCCTGCTCTCCAGCAGCTTCTTCAATTCTTCCATCTCAAACCCTCTCCTTGCCTTTTGTATCTTATTGCCCCGGCCGGGGCAGAATGCCTTTATACCTCGGCGCTCCCGGTGAACGCGGTCACCGCCGGGCCGGTCATGAGCACGCGGCGGTCGCCGCCCACCCGGATCACCAGGGTACCGCCGGTCAGCTCCACCCGGATGTCCGTGTCGGGCGGGCACAGCCCCAGCGCCACGCTTGCCGCCGCGCTGGCGCAGGCGCCGGTGCCGCAGGCAAAGGTCTCGCCCGTGCCCCGCTCCCACACCCGCATTTTCAAATGCCCGGGCCCCAGCAGCTGGATAAACTCGGCGTTCACCCCCTCGGGGAAAGCCGAGTGATGCTCAAAGCAGGGCCCCAGGGCGGGCAGGTCCACCCCGGCCACATCCTCCACCACGCTCACGCAGTGGGGGTTGCCCATGGAAATGCAGGTCACGGGCCAGGCGCGGCCCCGCACCATCAGCTCCGCACCCACCACGGGCCCGGCGCCGAGCCCCTGCACCGGCACCCGCTCGGGCAAAAATTCCGCAAAGCCCATGTCCACCTGCCACTGGCCCTCGGCCACGCGGCGTATGGTCTTGCGCCCGGCCAGGGTGTCCACGGTCATCGTTTCGCCCGCGCGGCCGTGCTCATACAGCCACTGGGCCACACAGCGGATGCCGTTGCCGCACATCTTGCTCTCGCTGCCGTCGGCGTTGAACATGCGCATCTGGGCGTCGGCCACCTCGCTTTTGCAGATGCAGATCAGCCCGTCGGCCCCCACCGCAAAGTGGCGCGGGCTCAGCTTTCTGGCCAGCTCGGGCGCGTTTTCCGGCATTCCGGAAAAGCAGTCCACATAAATGTAATCGTTGCCGCAGCCCTGCATTTTTGTAAATTCCAGGGTCATGCCCCTTCCCTCCCCATGGGGGCGCGGTCCGCGCCCAACCCATTCTGTATTTTATTATACATTCTAAGGCCCGATTGTACAAGAAAAAACTTTGCGCGGGGCCTTGACAACCCCCGGCGGATAGGCTATAAAATGTAGTAGTATAAATCGCGGCCCCACAGGGCCAATGCGAATTAAGGAGAGTTTTAAGGATATGGACACTTTCGAACGCATCCGTGAGCTTTTGGCGGAACAGCTCGACATCGAGGAAGAGAAGATCACCATGGAAAGCGACATCCTGGAGGACTTCGAGGCCGACAGCCTGGACGTGGTAGATATGGTCATGAGCCTGGAAGACGAATTCGGCGTGGAGGTCCCCGACGAGGCGGTGGAAGGCCTCAAGACCGTGGGGGACGTGGTCCGCTATATCGAGGAAAACAGCTGAGCCGCGCATTTTAAAATTGCCCCCGTTCCACGCGGGGGCTTGTTTTTTGGCGAAGGAGTAAAAACGAATGAGCGAACAGAAGAAAAAACTGGTGGAGGCCATCACCCCCATCAACGAAGACTTTGCCCAGTGGTACACCGACGTGTGCCTCAAGGCCGAGCTGGTGGATTATTCCACCGTGAAGGGCTGCATGATCCTGCGCCCCTACGGCTACGCCATCTGGGAGAACATCCAGCACATTCTGGACGGCATGTTCAAGGCCACCGGCCACGAAAACGTGGCCATGCCCCTGTTCATCCCCGAAAGCCTGCTTCAAAAGGAAAAGGACCACGTGGAGGGCTTCGCGCCCGAGGTCGCCTGGGTCACCCACGGCGGCGGCGAGCAGCTGGAAGAGCGCATGTGCGTGCGCCCCACCAGCGAGACCCTGTTCTGCGATCACTTTGCCCACGTGCTGCACTCCTGGCGCGATCTGCCCATGAAGTACAACCAGTGGTGCAGCGTGGTCCGGTGGGAAAAGACCACCCGCCCCTTCCTGCGCAGCCGCGAGTTCTGGTGGCAGGAGGGCCACACCATCCACGAAACCGCCGCCGAGGCCATTGCCGAGACCGAGCAGCAGCTCAATACTTATGCCGAGTTCTGCGAAAAAAGCCTCATGATCCCGGTGGTCAAGGGCAAAAAGACCGATAAGGAAAAGTTTGCCGGCGCCGAGGCCACCTATTCCATCGAGGCCATGATGCACGACGGCAAGGCCCTGCAAAGCGGCACCAGCCACTATTTTGGCGACGGTTTCTCCCGCGCCTTCGGGGTGCAGTTCACCGGCCGCGACAACCAGCTGCAATACCCCTATCAGACCAGCTGGGGCGTTTCCACCCGCCTGGTGGGCGCCATCATCATGACCCACGGCGACGACGAGGGCCTGATCCTGCCCCCGGCCGTGGCCCCCTACCAGGTGGTGGTGCTGCCCATCGCCGCCCACAAGCCCGGCGTCACCGAAAAAGCGCAGGAGCTCGCCGCCCGGGTGGCAAAGTTCGCCCGGGTCAAGCTGGACGACAGCGACAACAGCCCCGGCTGGAAGTTCAGCCAGTGGGAGATGAAGGGCGTGCCCCTGCGCCTCGAGCTCGGCCCCAAGGACATCGAGAAAAACCAGTGCGTCCTGGTCCGCCGCGACACCCGCGAAAAATATTTCGTCAGCCTGGACGAGCTGGAAACCGAGATCCCGCGCCTTCTGAACGAGCTGGCGCAGAACCTCTACCAGCGTGCGCTGGAAAACCGCGAAAAGCGCACCTGGGCCGCCGCCAGCATGGAAGAAATCAAGCGCCTGGCCGAAGAAAACAACGGTTACATCAAGACCATGTGGTGCGGCAGCCTTGCCTGCGAAGAAAAAATGAAGGAGGAGGCGGGCCTCTCCAGCCGCTGCATGCCCTTTGAGCAGGAGCCCCTGGCCGACACCTGCCCCTGCTGCGGCAAGCCCGCAAACCTCATGGTCTACTGGGGCAAGGCGTACTGATTCAAATAACAAGAAACGGAAGCGGCGGGCCATAAGGCCCGCCGCTTCCGTTTCTTGTTCCCTCATAGGGCGGCTTCCAAAACCGCTTTCTTACAAAAAGCCGATCATTCCGGGGTCTACAACTGTTAGCCCGCCGTCCGCCATAAGTTCGGCGCCGGAAATGTACGAAGCTTGCTCAGAGGTCAAAAACAGCGCGGCGCGGGCGATCTCTTGCAGGCTGCCGGGGCGCTTCAGCGGCACAAAACGTGTCACATACTCATAGGCCTCGTCCAACGAAAGGTTCCGCCGTTCCATAATCTCCTGCATCTCCTGGTCTGACATCGCCGTGCGCATCCAGCCGGGGTGCAGCACGTTCGAGCGCACCCCCTCGCCCCCGAAGTCAAACGCAATCGACTTACTCAGTCCACATAAAGCGTGTTTGAAGGTAACATAGCACACCTCGTCCCGAACGGCCAGCCTGGCGGCGGGCGAGCCTATAAAAAGGATACTGCCCCGGCTGGCCTTTAAGTATTTTAATGTTTTTTTCGCGGTAATGAACTGCGCTGTCAAATTAACGCCGTTCACAAACTGCCAGTCCTCCAGGGAACAGCTTTCGGCGCTTCCCAGCCGCATCACGGCCGCGCAGGCCACAACGGCGTCCAGGCCTCCGCCCTGTTCAATCCGCGGCAGCGCCTCTTCCTCCCAGGCCTCCGGTTGGGTGATATCCATCGGAACAGGGCGGATCTGTTCACTTTCCAATGTTTTCAACTTGGTTCGGTCCCGGTCGACCGCATACACCCGGCAGCCTTCCTGGGCATACGCAAGCGCCAGGTGCCGCCCCAAGCCCGACGCGGCCCCGGTAACAAGTACAGCTCTCATCTTCATCTCTCCTGTTTTACAGCCCCGCCTTCAGCCTGTGCAGCGCAAGCCGGCCCGCGCCCGTGGCCGCGTCGCAATCAGAAATAAACACCTCTGCATCGGGATATTTGACCTGCAGTTCCCGCCGAAACGCTGTAAAATGCAGGCGGCTTTTTGTAATGGCGCTGCCCCATGCCCCTGCTTTAAAGGGGCCCTCCTGGTCCAGTCGGAGCCGTGCAATAACCCTATACGCCAGCTGGCAGGTCTGCCGTCCCGCGGCTTCAATGATCCCGGCGGCGGCCGGGTCGCCCTCATCGGCAGCGCGATCCACCAAGGCCGCCAGGCCGGGGTCCTTCCATTCACTGCCACCGATCCCCCGGCAGACCTCCAGCAGGTCTTTTCTGTCCTGTATGTGCAGGATTTCGCAAAGGTCCCGGGTCAGGCAGGAGCCCGGCACATCGCCGTCGAACCAAAGCGACAGGTGATGCAGCGCTTGGCCGCCGATCCAGGCTCCAGAACCCTCGTCCCCAAAAATGCAGAGCGGCCATCCCCCGCTTCGGGCCGTTTCCCCTCTGTAATTCCGGCCGTACGCAATCGAACCCGTACCCGAGATCACAAGCACACCCACGCCGCCTGTCGCTGCAAAGTGCGCAACCTCCGCATCGTTCACACAAAGTTCGGGGCAGCAGAATCCTTGCAGCGCGCGGTAAAGCGACTCAATCGTTCGCCGGTCACGGTCAGAATCAAGTCCCGTCGTACCACAAACGATGTAGGCACAATTCTGCCGTTTTCCGCCAAACTGTGCAATGCAGCGGTCAATGTTGTGTTCAATCCTTCGGAATGCTTCTTCTTCCGAAACCCGGTAGTGGCTGGCGGGCTCCCCCACAAATTCGGCAAGGGTGTTTCCCGCAAGATCCAGGGCCTTGACCAGATATTTAGTGCCCCCGCTGTCGATCCCCAGCACATACTGCATGTAAATCCTCCCTCCTTTATCTGCCGTGGCCAAATTTTGTAGGCCACTGCTTTGAAAATTCCCGGAATACAGCCAGTCCGTCTGGAATCTCCAGGATCTCCGGCAGCCGCGCGGCCATAAGCTGCGGCGCTGGCAGGAACTCAAAAACCTCGGTGTACGGCGCTCCGGTCATCCTCAGTGCAAGGCAGCGAGCGTCCAGCGCGGCCTCCTCCGAAGTGATCACAAAGGTGTAACCCGAATAAGCCGCATGGCACTTTGCAAGGGTGAAAAGGCGTTTCCTTTCCTCTTTTGAAACAAAAAAGATTCCGCCAAGCCCGGCATCGGTGGCGAAAATGGGGCCGTGCAGGTATTCCTCAAATTCATAGGCCAGTGCAGGAACACGCACGGTTTCCAGGATTTTGAGCGCTCCCTCGGCCGCCGCCGCCGCGGCATAACCTGTTCCCACCAAAACGTACTTCTTTATTCCCTTTAACTGCTCCAGCTTCTCTTGGAACCACTCCTCCGTGCGCATTAAGTTGCAGGGCATGTTCTCACACGCTTGCAGCAGGGTGTCAAGGACCGTGCTGTATTTTTTGTTGGCCGTCCGGCCCGCCGCGCGGCCGGCTTCCAGCGCACATAGATACAGGCACATTACCGAGGCGGTATATCCCATGGTTTTAGGCCCTGCCAACTCCTCCCCGCAGCCGATGAGCATATGTTTTTTCACATGCTTTGCCAGCTCACACTCCCTTTCGCCGGTAACGGCGATGGAAGGTTTATGCGCCAGGGTGTCAGCTGCGGCCAGCATGTTGGTTGACGAGCCCCCCTGCGACAGAAAAACGACCAGAGGCTTTTTGCTGAAAATCCCCGGAAGTCTTGTAGGGGTAAATGCACCGGCTTCAATCCCCAATATTTCTTCCATAAATGGAGCGGCCGCCTTCGCCGCGTTAAACGACGAACCGCTTCCAATCAAATACAGCCGGTCCGGCGCTGTATCCAAGAACAGCCGGACAAATTCTTTCGTAAGCGCCGCCCGTTCCTGTATCACAGCGGTCAGCACCTTTGGCTGTTTGGTCCAGTATGGATACATTTTTTCCACAGACATATTTTATTAATGCACCGCCTTTTCCACTTATTTTTCGGCCTGTAGCATGCTGCTTTTTACAAGGTGTGGGTAAGCACCGTCCGGCGCGGGTACCACGGCGTCCCAAAGCAGCTTTGTATCTGCAAATTGTTCATAGCGCACAATTTTGCCTTTTTCAACGCGCCACACATGGGCCGTTCTGACCCACATACTTTTGCGGCTTATTTTGTGGACTCCTTCGTAGTGGCCCACCATTACAACCACACCCCGCTCGGTGTCCTCAAAGTAATCTTCCGGAATGCATGCAAACCGCTCCCATTCATCCACGCTGCCAGCAAAAACATGCTCCAGCACCTCCTGGGGGCCCGTAAACATTCCGCTGTGCGGAGCTCCCGCCATCTCGATCCAAACGCCTTTTTCGCTGAAATCCCGCACGATCCCGGGCCGGTCACCCGAAGCACTGCTGGCGTACGATCGCTTTATAAGCTCCAGATTGCCGCTCATCCCAGCCAATCCCCTTTCAGTTTGATTTCTTGCCCTTTTGCTGCGCGCTGCCTGTCTGCAAAGGAGCCATCTGCAGTTATTATAGAGTAACCCGCCTTATTTTCTAACTATCAATACTGACAGTAGGGCCTTCAAAACCGGCAATCTGCCCTCTTCGCACCTGGGCGCCCCCCACGGCGGACAGAACGGTAAAAGCGCCTTTTAAGGCGGGATCCCCCGTCTTAAAAGGCGCTTTTGCTGTGTTAATACAGTTCTAAATCAGCTTTAGTTTTCGTGCCTTTTTGATCGCCAAAACCTTGTCATTGACCTCAAGCTTTGTGTAAATGTTTCGCACATGATACCGAATGGTCGTTACCGAAACAAACAGCTCCTTGCCAATGTCCGAGTGTTTCCATCCTCTTTCCAGCAGCCGCAGTACCTCTTTTTCCCGCTCGGTAAGATCAATATGCCCGGCCTGAACGCGTTTGACCGACCGCTCGTAACCGTCACAGCAGGCCAGCAGCCGATCGGTGTAAGACCTGCTGCATCCGGCCTCCTTTGCGCCCTCTTCAAGAAAGCCCGCAATATAACAGGCGTTCTCTGCAAACGGCAAAATAATATTGTCGGCCTGGCCCAGCAAAAGGGCCTCCGCCAGCGCCTTTCCCGCCGCGCCGGCCCCATGCAGGTGAAACTGTGCGATGGATTGATAAACGCAGGTATACAAAATGCCCAACTGGTTGCCGCTCTCGCCGTAAAGCATCAGCATCAACTCGCACAGAGAGGCCAACTTCAGATACTCACCGCCCAGCAGCAACACCTTTCCGTAAACGATGTAGTAATATGGCTTGCCTTGCGACAGAAAACTTGCATTCGCCGCATCCCCTTGCAGGATCCAGGGCGCTATCTTTTCGGGTTTTCGCAGGCAGGCCGCAAGATAAGCCTCTATCAGTTCTCGGGTGGTGGAAAGCACCGGGTTCGTTCCCCCCGCCGCTTCCTGCCGCATGCTTTTCAGCACAGCTTCCAGCTCGCTCATTCGGTCTGCATTGATAAAAAGCCGGGCCAATGCAAACTGTGCACATAAAACAATGGAGTTCTGCTCTGCATCCCTGGCCTTATAAATCGCCTTGCGCGCGTTGAGCTCCACCTCCTCGAACCGTCCGGTTTCCAAAGCGTATTCCGCTTTCACCAGTGAGTCGCACCCCGTTCCGCAGCCGCCGAACACCAACTGAAGAACGTCAAAATTATTGGCAATGAACTGCATCGTGTGGAACATCTTGCCTTTTTCCCTGAAATAAGAAAACAGCAGCTGTGGCGAACCAAACGAAAAATCCGCGCTTTTGGTTACAATGCTCGAGCGCCCGCCGTCAAAAAGGCGCAGCGCTTTTAAACTGGCTTCCAACATTTTTTCCATGTCGTTGAAGTACAGGTAGGTCCATAGCACCTCGATCTCGGCCAGCAGCAGTGTTTTGATGCCTTCGCTGAACCCGGATCCTTTCACGTCCTCCCTCATTACGATCAGGCGGCTTTTGCATTGATTCGGCTCACCCCGCAGTGCAAAAATACGGATGTATTTTAGATAAGCCACCGGATATTTCATACAAAGATCCTTGGGCAGGTTTTCAAACACCCTTTGGATCTGATCAAACTGATCATAGGGGATCTCCGGCGCATTGTCCGGGTCGAGGATTTTCAGGATCGCCTCTCTGTTCCCCGAACGATAGTAATATTCGAACGCGCTTTTGTACCTTCCGCTGCGGATATACCAATCGCCCGCCCGGTTAAACAACGCGCTGCGCTGAATGGCCTCCCATTGCCCCTTGTTTACCAGAAAAGCCTCCAGCGGGCTCCCCACCCTATATCTGCCTGAGCGCTCGTCCAGCGAGAGAAATGTTTTACCTCCTATCAGCTTTTTCAAACATTGCTGTTCTTCTTTTTCCTCAAGGGCCCACATCGCCATCCCCGCCGAAAACTCACCCAGCAGCGAGAGCTTGAGCAAAACCTTTTTCTGGGTGTCGTTCAACTTCCCATAAACATTTGTTTCAATAAATTCTTCCAGCGCGCTTGTCTTGTCCAGGGGCAGCCCCTGCCCGACACTCTGCAGTGCCAGGCGCACCATGGCGATCCAACCGTCGGTGTACCTGCAGATCTTGTCCATATCCTCGCTCGTGACCGGTACTTCCATCAGGTTGAAATATGCCTCGATCTCCTCGCGGGTAAATTTCAATTCCTTCTCTGTAAAGATATAGCACAATTGTTTTTGGGCGTATTCCAACAGGGTGGAATCTGCGGTCTCCCGTGTTAAAAGGATAAAATGCAGATTGCCGATTCTCTCTTTCGCCACAAGCTCAATGAACTGCAAAAAATCACCGTTTTCCATCAGCTGAAAATCGTCAATCGCAACCAGCAGTGGTTTTTCGAATGTCCATCCGCTCAAAAGCTCAACGGCGCAGGCAGTCTTTCCCGCCGTGCCGGGGCGCCCCACCTTTTTTAGCCGCCTGCCAAGCTGCGGAAAGATCTTTTCCATCCTGCGGCACAGTCTCTCCCACACGTAGTCTGCTGAACCGCTTGTACCCGAGAGCGAAATCTGAATCACATCGGAGCTTTTGGATCTTAAAAAGCTCTTGATGGCAACGGTCTTCCCATAGCCGATGGGCGCCTGAAGAACAAACAAGGGATAAGAATATATCTTATTCAAACTTTTGTTGATCCGCCTGCGGTTTAAAATCCTGGCGTCCTTTGTTTCCACGCAGAGCTCCCTCCTTTTGCACCTTCCATCCGTTCGAACCGGGCGGGCTCCAGCCTTTCGCCGCCGCGAAAAAGCTCGAAACAGGGAGGATTGTTTTATATATACCATATTTTGCAGCATATTTACAGCATATTTTTCAGGCAAAACTTTCCTCTCGCCAAACCCTGTCCAACACCCCAGCCACAAAGCATCACTGGGCTTCACTCCTGTGCCCGGCGCCAGGCAAAAAGCGGTTCACGGCCGAACAACCGTCACAAGTGATAGTTATCCAAACCAGTGAACGCCCTTATAATGGGGGCAAGGCGGCACCCAGGCCGCCTCAAAAGTAAATTCCATCTTCAAGCCGCAAAAAAATCAGGAGGGCATCGTATGGTGAATGTCTACAAAACGGAATCCTGGCTTGGCAGGGAACCCGAAATTCCAGAAACGGCCATAACGGCCACGTTGGAAGCCGACGTAATCGTGGTAGGCGGTGGACTTGCCGGGGTGTCTGCCGTACGCCAGGCCGCAGAACTCGGTGCAAGCGTACTGCTGTTTGAAAAATGCGAAACCGTACAGGGCAGAACCGGCGACTTTACGACCTTCGACAGCCAGCTCGCCCAAACCTGGGGCAGAAGCCAGGTCGACAAGGTAAGCTTGGTCAACGACCTCATGCGGGAGATGGGCTATAAGGCCAGCCAAACCGTTCTGAAAAAATGGGCCCAGCACGCGGGTGAGGCATTCGACTGGTATGTGGGCGCCTACCCGGATCTTGTGGTCCTTCAGAGCTCCACCGAGCCGCCGCCCCAGGGTTGTAAGTGCTGGGTGCAGCCCAAACGGTACCCTGTGCCGGATTCCTTCGACGAAAATAAACCCGAGCGGTTCAAATGTTATCAATACAACGTTTTCATCCGCCCCACGCATGTTCCGGTCTTAAAGGCAAACTTGGCGGCTGCGGAAAGCACAGGCAACGTGCAGGCGTTCTACTCCACCCGCGTGCTCAAACTGCTCCGGCGGGACGGGGGCCGTGTACAGGGCATCATCGCCCAAGCCGAAGATGGCGGTTACATTCGGGCGCTTGCCAAAAGCGGCGTGATCCTTGCCACGGGCGATTTCATGAACGATAAGAAAATGCTCCAGAGGTTTTTGCCCTATTCCGCAAACACGCCTCAATACTGGAACAGCTACGACAAAAACGACAATCCCTCCAACACGGGGGACGGACATAAAATGGGTCTGTGGGCCGGCGCCAAACTGCAGGATCAACCGCCTGCGCCTCTGGCACACCACATGGGCAGCGTGTTCGGCTGCTCGGATTTTTTGATGCTGGATTCCAGGGGTCTGCGCTTTGTAAACGAGGATATTCCCGGGCTTCAGATTCACGAGCAACTCGAAACCCTGCCGGACAAAACAGCCTGGCAGTTTGTAGACAGCAACTGGCGCCAGCAAATCCCCCATGTCTACCTGAGCCACGGCACTGTTTCTTACGTCATTGAAGACGAAAAATTCGATTCCGGCGAGGTATTCGCGGGCCTGAACACCACCGACAATATCGTATCTCCCCGCCTGATCGAAGCGGCGAGGGAAAGTGGTCGCCTGCTGCGGGCAAACACCCTGGAAGACCTGATCGAGCGCACCGGCCTGCCCCAGGAAACCGCTCTGGCCTCCATCGAGCGCTACAATGCCCTTTGCCGCAACAAAAACGACCAAGACTTCGGCAAAGATCCCACACGCATGTTTCCTGTGGAAAAAGGCCCTTTTTATGCAGCCAAATTTACCCCGGCCAATCTTCTCGCCGTGTTGTTCGGGCTCCAGTGCGACGAAGAAACCCGCGTTTACGACACCGCCGGCAAGGTCATCCCCGGCCTTTATGCAGCTGGCAACGTACAGGGCAACCGTGTCGCCGTCGGCTACCCCCTTACCGTTCCCGGATTCAGCCACTCGCTGGCGCTCACCTTCGGCCGTATTGCGGGAATGAACGCTGCAAAGGGCGTTTGAATAGCCTGCCGCCCTTCAACGGGCAAAAAATCCGCGGCCAGAAAGGACACGAAATTACAGAATGCTCTCCAAAAAGACCCACTTGAATCTTGTTACCGCACTCATCATTTCGGGTGTCTTTTCCCTCTATGTGGCTCAGATGAACCCCTCTGCTGTTTTAACCTTGATTGAACAGGAATACCAGATCAATTCCACTGTAAGCAGCTTTGGGATCTCGGTCATTTTTCTTCCCGTAATCCTGTTTTCCATGGCTGGCCCTTATCTGCAGGCCCGGATCGGCCTTAAAAGGACGTATGCACTCGCGCTGCTGCTGGGTGGGCTTGGCGTCGCTTTCAATGTGTTTGCCAACAGCTTTCTTATGTTTTGTCTGGGCCGTGTTGTATACGGGGCCGGCTTTGGGCTGAGCACGCCCTTCATCGGTGCGGCGATCATGCGCTGGTACACCCCTTTGCAGCAGGTCAGAATGGATACGGTTAATGCGCTGCTGCCATATCTGGGCAACATTCTTGTATTTGCACTCACTCTTCCCCTGACCGCCGTTTTTGCCGGCTCCTGGAAAATGGCTCTTGCTGTTTGGGGCTTTTTTAGTTTCGCGGTCCTGCTTTTCTGGCTGTTGCTGGTACCGGGCGATGCCCCGTATGCAGGCCCCTCTCTGCACAGGCCGGAAAAACGCCTTTACCGGGATCTGCTCCGGCGCAGGGAAATTCTGTTGCTGTTGATCGCATTTGTCTGCGATTTTGTAAGCTTTTCCGTCATCACCTCTCTGCTGCCCACTTATTTTCAACGGGACTGTGGCCTGGCGATCGAGACCGCCAATCAGCTCACCACCCTGTTCCCCATCGCAGGCGTGGCAGGCGGTCTTGCAGCGTACCGAATCATGTCACGCACTGGCAGGCGAAAACCCCTTCTCTGGAGCGGTCAAGCCCTGAAGGCGGTCGGAATCGCGCTGATCTATCAAGGCGGAGTGGGCCCCCTTGGCTTTACGGGCATGGTGCTTATAGGGGTCGGCAACTGTATCTGGATCCCGCCCATGTTCGTTGTTCCCATGGAACTGGAGGGCATGACTCCCGCGCGCGTAGGCGCCGCCTTTTCGCTGATTACTTCCTCCGGATTTGCCGGCGGGCTGGCCGCTCCCGTCCTTGCCGGTACCCTCAGCGCCCACACAAGCTATGGTTTTGCAATCTTTATCTGCATCATCCCGTGCCTCATAGGCCTTGTGGCCTGCCTCTTCATCCGCGAAACCGGTCCTCTGGCAAAAAGCGCCAAAAAAGCCGGCGGCCCTCCCCATCCAGGAAGCAACGCTTGAATTGTTTTGCATTAAGCAACGCCATAAAACAAAGAAAAGAGGAGAAAAAATGAAAACTTGGCACAAACGCATCAAAGCTGTCAGTATCCTGCTGTCGACCTCCCTTGTAGTTTCCCTGTTGCTGGGCGGCTGCGGTGGTGCGGGCAGCGCTCCCGCAGATTCTCCGTCGGCTCCCCCTTCCGGGGCGGGCGTGGAACCTGTCACCATAAAATATGTCACCTGGCGCTTGGAAGACAAAGAGGTCTGGGAACGGCTCGCCGAAGAATTCCATCAGGAGAATCCTGATCTCAACATCGAGTTCATCTATTCCAAGGACAACAGCAGCCATTACATGACGGTGGAGTCAAACCTCCTGGTGGGCGAAGGGATGGACCTGTTCGACTCACACCCCTTTGCCGACAAATTCTTAAAATATGCCTCCGAGGGCATGCTGGTTGACCTGTCAGACACCGCGTGCGCGCAGAGCATGACCTCAGGTGCAAAAGAGCTCGTTTCTTATCAGGGCAAGCCCTATGGCTTCAGCTACGCCTATAATATGATCGGTCTGGTCTACAATAAGGATTTGTTCGAACAATACTCGGTAAAGGTACCCGAAACCTATGACGAACTTAAAACTGCGATCGCCGCTTTCCGTGCCAACGGACTGAACGGCGTTTCCTATTGCGGCAAAGAGGTCCGCACCGACTGGCTTTTCAAGGGCCTGTTGCTGCAATCCGCCGGCATGGAGGGATACAATGCTTTTATGGAGAGCATCGACAACGGTACCCTCACCAATGTGAAGGATAACGCGGCCGCCTACGCGGTGGTTCAGCAGCTCAGTGATATGTACCACAATCAGGTCCTGTTCGATTATTCTGAGGCGATCGGCTTTGCCGAGTCCCTCACCCTGTTTGCCCAAGGCCGTGCGCCGATGGTCTGCATGGGCACCTGGTGCTTTGGCACCGCGGATAAGGACATGCCTGGCGTCAATTATGGTTTTGTGCCCATTCCCGCGGTTTCGAATCCGGGGGTCGTGTACGGGGAACCCGCCCAGATCACCTGTATTCCCAAAAGCTCCAAAAACATCGAGGCCGCAAAGGTCTGGCTCAACTTCCTGAGCAATCATTGTTCTGACTACATCAACAGCGTAAAATTCTGCCCCAGTGTCAACAACGTGGAGGTCGCCTTTGATGGCGCAGACTCTCTGGCGCCCTATATTGAAAACGGCGCGGTGGAGATGATGGGCATCCCGCAGATCAGCAAGACCGATATCTGGAACAACGCTTGGGTCGACGCCCTGTCCAACATTTTGTTCAGCGGTGCGGACGTGGACAAAGAACTGGCAGGCTTCGAGAGCTTTTTGATCAAAGCAGACCTGAAAAGCAAGTAAGGTTCCAGGGCCGCGGCAAAGCTAAAACCCGAAAACCGTTTTTTCAACTTTGGGCTTTGCCGTGGCCCCCATACCGGGAAAGGGGGTCTCAGCGAAAATGCGTTGGGACAAAAAGAAAGTAAAATACCTTCTCTACGTTATACCGGTCACCCTGATTTGGGTACTGTTCAGCCTTTGGCCAAATATTCTGATGTTCATCACTGGTTTTTTCAAATGGAATGGGATCTCTCCCCAAAAGACCTTCGTGGGGCTGCAAAATTTCAGGGATGCCTTCTTGGATCCTCATTTGAAAATGGTAATCCTGAATACTTTTATTTATATTTTTGCCCTCCTGGTTCTTCAAACAGTAATAGCCCTGGGCCTTACCCTGGTGCTTCACAAGAACACTCGGACAAACAATTTTTTCCGTACCCTGTTCTTTTCGCCATTGGTGCTGTCGGGCGCGGTAGTTGGCCTCACTTGGGGCTACATGTACGACACGAACCTGGGCATGATCAATAGCCTGCTCGGCGCCATGGGGCTGCAAAACTTTCAGCAAAATTGGCTGGGTCTCGCTGGTGTGTCGGTGCTTTGTGTGGTCCTGGTACACATTTGGCAAAACCTTGGCTACCCGCTGACCATGATGCTCGCCGGGATTAACAATATTCCCCAGAACCTGTACGAAGTGGCCCAGGTAGAGGGGGCAGGTCCCTTTCAAACCTTCCGCCACGTCACGTTGCCGCTGCTCATGCCCACGCTGCTGCGCATTATGCTGCTGACCATTACCACGGGTGCCCTGGCCTTCGATTACATCTTCGTACTGACCAGCCAGGGCGGCAGTTATTCCGGCAGTTCTCCCATCGACACGCTCTCCGTTTATATTTACCGAAATCTCACGGCCACGTCCAACATTGGCAAGCCGGCGGCCCTGGGTGTTCTGCTCTCGGTGGTTTTGTTCTTTGTTTACTTTGTGCAGTACTTTGTAACAAGGCGCGTGGAAGACCGGATCCAGTAGCCGCCATTTCAAGACCTTTGGAGGAGTAACACACTATGAAAAAAAGAATTACCCTGCACGGCATTGCCGGAAAGCTGCTGGTGGCGCTTTACAGCATTTTTCTTTTGATGCCCATTTATTTTGTCATTTCCACCTCGCTGAAAGAAGGCTGGGAGGTATCTCTCAACCCACTCGGTCTCCCTTCAGCGCCGCAGTTCCGCAATTTTTATGACGCAATCGTTCAGGGCAGCTTGGTTTCGGCCTTTTCCAACAGCGTCCTGGTGACCTCCTGTACCATCGCAGTTTCTCTTGTCCTGACCCTTCTTCTTTCCTATGGCCTTTACAAGCTGTTCAACACGCGGGCAGGGTTTGTTTTTTACACCATTATTATGCTGGGCCTGGTCATTGCACCGGTGGGGTATATCAATCTGATCCTCCACTATAAAAGCCTGCACCTTTACAACACTCTCCTGGGCGTTATCCTGTGCGTGGCCTCCAATTCCATCCCCTTTTCCACTTTTTTAATGGTAGGGCACTTTCGCAGCCTCCCCCCTGATCTGACCGATGCGGCCATCATCGATGGCTGCACCGATCTCAAGGCGCTCGTATACATTTTTGTGCCGCTTTCCAAGCCCATCATCACCACCATTGTTATTCTGAACCTGGTCACAAGCTGGAATAATTTTCTCCTTCCCCTGCTGCTGCTGACCGACCAGAAGCTGAATACCATTCCCCTCAGCCTGATGGCGTTCAAAGGTATTTTCAGCGTACAATATAACCTTTTATTCGCAGCTCTCATCATCACGGCGGTACCCATGCTGGTGCTGTATCTCCTGTTCCAGAAAAACTTTGTGGAAGGCCTGGCCGGAGCAGTTAAAGGCTGAGTAAAAGGCCGCCCTACGCAAAGAAAAGAATCAAAAGTACGCGCCCGGGCGGGTCGGCCTTCTGTCTGCGGCCCAGGGCGGCGGGCCCCCTCTGTCGCGCTTTAGGCGGCGGGCCCGCCGCCGGGAAACTGCTGGCAAAGCTGCCGTCCGCTGCCCCTCTTTCCCCCGCGCTGCTTACCTATCTAGCCGCCACCTGCCGTCCATACCCCACCGATCTCATCGGCATCGCCCGGCAGCTGGCCGGCGCACGCACCCCGTAACGCCCCCTGTTTTCCACCACTCCACGCAGCGTTGGTTGAAAAACCCCGTCCCGCGGGGTATGATACTCAAAGAAAGGGGGCGCCGCCATGAACGCCGAAAAAACCGGCGCGCTGATCCGCGCGCTGCGCACCGAGCAGGGCCTGACCCAAAAACAGCTGGCCGACCGGCTGCATCTGAGCGACCGCACCGTGTCCAAATGGGAGCGGGGCGCCGGCTGCCCGGACGTGTCGCTGCTGGGGGCCCTCGCGCGGGAGCTGGGGGTCGACCCCGGCTGCCTGCTGGCGGGCGAACTGGGCCGAAGCCCCCGCGAAGGAGGAAACATGAAACGCATCAAATTTTACGTGTGCCCCGTCTGCGGCGAGGTGGTGTACTCCACCGGCAACGCCTCCGTGAGCTGCTGCGGCAGGCCGCTGGCGCCGCTGGATCCAGCGCCGGCCGGGGGCGCGCATACCCTGCAGCTGGCCGGGATGGACGGCGAATTGTTCGCCCAGCTGGCCCATCCCATGGAAAAGGGGCATTTCATCTCGTTTTTGGCCTGTGTGCAGTACGACCGGGTCACACTCGTGCGCCTTTGGCCCGAGCAGGCGGCCGAGGCGCGCCTGCCCGCCGTGCGCCGGGCCGACTGGTACTTTTACTGTACCGGCCACGGATTGTTCCTGCAAAAGGGCTAAACCGCGCACACGCCGGCGGGGGGCTGTGGAATGATTCCACAGCCCCCCGCTTTCGGCTTTATCGCTCTTTTGCTTTCAGCTGGCCGGCGCGCGGCGTCACAGCCTGGAAAACCCTTTCAGGTACAGCAGGTTTGCAAGGGCGCGGCTCGCCCTCCACCAGTGTTTGCTCACCGCCCATTCTTCGGGGTAACCGCCCCACTCCCAGGCAAGGCTCCACGCCCCGTCTTCCTCCTGTGTCCTCACAATAAAATCGCACTCATACTCCGCCGTTTCACGGTTCCTCGGGTAAAAAATGCTGGCCGGCGAGTCGATGTACTGCGAGGGGCGGCACACATATTCAGTCTCCCACGAGCCGGTATCCCGGCTGATGTCCCCCTCCACCTGCTCCTGCAGCCGCGCTTCCAGCGCGGGCAGGTCCAGCAGGTCCCGCACACCCGCCTCCCGGCAGTATTCCAGCAGCCGGATATAACAGTGCGCAGTGTGCATGCCAATGGGCTGCCCGCCCTTCATATAAGCGTCAACGGCTTCCTGTGCAGCGCGGCATCCCCGCTCGTAAAGCTCGCTGTGCGGGTCCGCAAACCGCAAAATGAACCCTGCCAGATAAGCGGTGGGGTTGTAGTTCGGGGGGCCGTCCGCCGCTGCGTTCCAGCTCCACCAGGGGGCATGGGGGTGCTCGTTGTTTCCGGGCACGGTGTTGCCCCACACCTGCCCGTCAAAATCCGTGCCCGCGGCCAGATACCGCAGGATGCCCCGGATCATAGGGTGGGCGGGGTCGGCGATGCCCACCTCCCGCAGGGTCTCGGCCGCCGCCCAGGTCTGAATCGGCGCGGAAGCCGGGTTCCAGCAGTCCGCCTCCAGCCCGTGCCCAAAGCCCCCGTCCCCGTTTTGGTAGCAGGCAAGCGCTTTCAGCACCGCCTCGCTGCTCCCCCCTTCAAAGTGGTATTGCCATCGCGCAAGGTCCAGCGGGCGGGCAAAGCGGTACACAAACGCCTCGGCTCTCTCAAATGTTCCCATGGTTTCTTCCTCCTCTGTTTCGTTCGTCATTTTCTCTTCGCGCCCCCGCATCGTTTGCCGCTCACCGCGCAAGGTTCTTTACCATGCGCAGCGGCACGTCCATGCGCTGTGCGATCTGTTCCAGGGTCATGCCGCTGTCCAAAAAGCGGCGGCACACGGTCTTCATGCTCTCGCCCACCTCAATGATGTGCCCGTCCGGGTCGTAAAAGCGCACCACGCGCTGGCCCCAGGGGAATTCCTTCACCGCGTGCACATACCGGATCTCCGGCATGCCCGCCAGCTTTTCCAAAAAGGCGTCAAAATTCTCTTCCTCAAAATACTGTTCCTCCGCGTTGCCGCCAAAGCGGATCTCCGCGGGGTCTTTCTCAATAAACCCTGCCCAGCTCTCCAGCGTCTGCAGCGAAAGGCCGCCGGTCAGCTCCACGTTCGCACCCAGGTCCCCCGTCACGTGCAGGCCCAGCACCCGGCGGTAAAACGCCTTCGAGACCTCAATATCCTTTACCACCAGCATCGGGCTTTCAAACTTCATTTTTCAGTTCCTCCCTTTGTTTTTTCGCTTGTCAGCGTGTCCGGCCGGGCGTTCCCGGCCCGTATTCTTTGTCTTTACAGCGGTGCCACCGGCACTCGCAGCACCGTGCGCAGCTTTTCCGGCGCGCATTTGCGCGGGTCGCTCAGATAGATCTCATGGTGGCGGCGCGCTTCGCTGTGGTCGGGGCGGCGGCCGTGTTCCGCCGCGTAGGCCTCCATCCGCGCCATGGTGGCGGGCTCGTCGTCAAAGGGGCCAAGGTGCATGCACTGGCAGCACTCCCCCTCCTCCAGCCTCAAAAACTCCACCTTCCCGGTGTCCAGCCCCTTTTTGGCGGCCGCCCGCGCCTTGGCCCATTCCAGTACCCCGGGCGTCGCAAACTCCGGCAGCCGGATCATCGAGATAAAGCAGAACCCTTCCTTGTTGGCATAGTCCACCCCGGCGCGCCCGCCCTCCATCCACCAAAGCCCTTCCAGCGGGGGCACCACATAATTAAAATATCCAGGCGGCACCTCTGCGCCCAGGCGGCTTGTTTTAATGGTGTAGCTCACCGCGAACAAAAGCCCCACCGCCTGCTTATACTCCCCATCCTCCCGGTTTGGGTCCCCCCTGCCCCGCACTGCCGCGTAATTCGCGGGCGGCACGGTCAGGATCGAGGGGGTCGTCCCCGGCCCATACAATTCCCTGAGCGTCTTTTTGTAATCCAGCGCTGCGGCCATACTGTGTTCCTCCCCTTGTTTTTTTCATTGTAACACGCAAAACAGGCCAGCTGCATGTCCTGTTTCAAATCCCATGCAGGTATTTTTTGCCGCCCCCGCGCCACCGCACGGCTCTTGACAGCCCCTCCCCCCTTGGGCTAAGCTAAAGAAAGCACGGCGCGCGCCCGCAAAGGGCGGGGCGCAGGTGCCTTTTGTTCCCTCCTTCCCCGCGGAACAATAAAACAGCATTGCGAGGCAAAAAACCATGAAACATATTTTGGTCATCGACGACGACCAGCACATCGGCGACCTGCTGCAGGAGGCGCTCACAAAACAGGGCTACCGCGTATCCCGGGCCTATTCCGGCACCGAGGCGCTGCTGCTGGTAGGCGCCGCCCGGCCGGACCTTGTTCTGCTGGACCTCATGCTGCCCGGCCTTTCGGGCGAAGAGCTTCTGCCCCGGCTCCGGGGCATCCCCGTGATCGTGGTCAGCGCCAAGGCCGCGGTGAGCAGCAAGGTGGAGCTGCTGCTGGGCGGCGCGGCGGACTATGTCACCAAGCCCTTCGAGCTGCGGGAGCTTCTGGCCCGCGTCGCGGTCGCCCTGCGCGGCGCCGCGGCCCCTCAAAACGCGCCCCTCGCCTTTTCCGATCTGCGGCTGGACCCCGCCTCTCACCAGGTCTCGGCCGGCGGCGTCTCGGTCCGCCTCACCCGCACCGAGTACGCCATTTTAAAGCTGCTGCTGCACAACCCCTCCCAGGTCGTCACAAAGTCGCTGCTGCTGGACCGCATTGCCGAAGACACGCCGGACTGCACCGAGTCCTCCCTCAAAATGCACGTCAGCAACCTGCGCAAAAAGCTGCGGCAGGCGGGCGGCAGGGAGTATATCGAAGCGGTGTGGGGCATCGGCTTCAAGCTCATCGAGGCCTGATCCATACCATTTCTTTACCCTTTTCTTTACCGCTTCCTTTACTGTTTCGCGGTAGAATGGCCGCAGAAAACAAAAGGAGGCTGAACACTTGGAATACGTTCTCACGACCGACGCTTTAAGCAAGCAGTACGGCCATTTCAAAGCGCTGGACCAGCTCACCCTGCATGTGCCCAAGGGGGCCATCTACGGGTTTGTGGGCAAAAACGGCGCGGGCAAAACCACCCTGATCCGCGTCATCTGCGGGCTGCAAAGCCCCACCTCGGGCGAATACGCCCTGTACGGCTCATCCCACCGGCAGCCCGGCATCCGGGCGGCCCGCCGCCGCATGGGGGCCGTGGTGGAAACCCCCTCCATCTATCTCGACCTCACCGCCGAGGAAAATCTAAAGCAGCAATACCGCATCCTGGGCCTGCCCTCTTTTGATGGCATCCCCCAGCTGCTGGGCCTGGTGGGGCTGCAAAGCGCCGGCCGCAAAAAGGTGCGCAACTTCTCCCTGGGCATGAAGCAGCGGCTGGGCATCGCCGTGGCGCTGGCCGGCGACCCGGACCTTCTGGTGCTGGACGAGCCGGTAAACGGCCTTGACCCCCAGGGCATCGTGGAAATGCGGGAGCTCATTTTAAAGCTCAACCGCGAGCAGCAGATCACCGTGTTTATTTCCAGCCACATTCTCGACGAGCTGGCAAAGCTGGCCACCCATTACGGCTTTATCGACGGCGGCCGCATTGTAAAAGAGATCAGCGCCCCCGAACTGGAGGCCGCCTGCCGCAAATGCGCCCGCGTGGAGGTCACGGACGCCAAAGCCCTGACCCGCGTGCTGGACGAGATGGGCGTGGAGTACACCCTGCTCTCGGACCACACGGCGGACGTGTTCGCCCGGGTGAACGTTTCCCGGCTCACCCTGGCTCTGGCCGCGCAGCAGTGCGAGCTGCTCTCCCTGCACGAGCGGGACGAGAGCCTCGAGAGCTACTATATGAACCTGGTGGGGGGTGGCCGGCATGAATAACCTTTTAAGCGCCAATTTTGCCCGCCTGTGGAAAGACAAAGTCTTTTGGCTGTGCCTGGCCGCCCTGCTGGCCTGTTCAGCCGGCTCCATGCTGGGCGGCTGCCGCCAGGCCGCCGTGAACGCGGGCTCCGGCTTTGCGTACTATCTCGACCACTTCTATTTCAACCTTGCGCCCCTGCTGGGCCTTTTCTGCGCGGTCTTCGCCAGCCTGTTCCTCGGCACCGAATACAGCGACGGCACGGTGCGCAACAAGCTGGTGGTGGGCCACAGCCGCGCCGCGGTCTATCTGGCGGACCTGCTGGTCTGCTTTGCCGCCGCGCTTTTGTTCATGGCAGCCTGGCTCGCCGGGGGGCTGGTGGGCATTCCCGCCCTGGGCGGCTGGAAGCTCGGGGCCGCCGCGCTTGCGCTCTATCTGCTGCTCGCAATTTTGTTTCTGGCCGCCTTCACCGCCATCTTCACCTGGGTGGGCACCGCGTTCACCAGCAAGGCGGCCGGGGCTGTGGTTTCCCTCCTGCTGTTTTTGGGGCTGCTGGTGTGCGCCAGCATGCTTTACAACCGCCTCAGCGAGCCCGAAATGCTCAGCGGCGTGGTCATCACCGCCG
Organism: Oscillospiraceae bacterium; assembly: GCA_022835495.1. Lineage (NCBI taxonomy): Bacteria > Bacillati > Bacillota > Clostridia > Eubacteriales > Oscillospiraceae > Oscillospiraceae bacterium. The sequence continues at coordinate 734,175 of BQOK01000001.1, read as the reverse complement.
AGGGCATGACCATGGGCGAGCCCACCCCCAACCCGGATTATATCAGCGGCGGCCTGCGCAGCGCCTATGAATTTCTGGTAGATCTGCTCCCCAGCGGCCAGAGCATCCTCATGGCCAACCTGGAGCTTGCGCACCCGGTGCGCGAGGCCCTGTGCTCGGTCTTTGTCACCGCCGCGGCCGTTTTGGGCGGCCTGTGGGCCTTCCGCAAAAAAGATCTGAAATAAAAGAAAGGCGGGCGAACCCATGCTTGTGCCCTGGCTTTTGTGCGGCGCGCTGGCCGCCGCGGTGCTGCTGCTCCTTTTAAAGCTTCGGCTTTTGCACAAAAGCATGGGGGAAATCTCCGCCCAGCTGCAGGACCGCCTCTCCTGCGACACCAACACCCTGCTCTCCCTCTCCTCCCGCGACCGCCACGCCCGCCGCCTGGCCGCACGCCTCAATGAACAGCTGCGCCTGCTGCGCCGCCAGCGCCGGCAGTACCAGGGCGGCGACCGGGAGCTCAAGGAGGCCGTCACCAACATCTCCCACGACCTGCGCACCCCGCTCACCGCCATCTGCGGCTACCTGGAGCTGCTGGAGCAAGAGCCCCAAAGCCCCGCGGCCGCGCGGTATCTCGCCTGCATTCAGGAGCGGGCGCAGGCCATGAAGCAGCTCACCGAGGAGCTTCTGCGCTACTCGGTGGCCGCCTCGCCCGCGCAGCCCCTGCCCCTGGAACCGGTGGACCTGAACCGCGCGCTGGAGCAAAGCGTCGCCGGCTTTTACGCCCCCCTCAAAGCGCGGGGCGTCGCGCCGGTCATCCACATGCCTGCGCAGCCGGTGGTCCGCCGCCTCAACGCCGCGGCGGTGGCCCGCATTTTCGGCAACCTGCTCTCAAACGCCCTCAAATACAGCGGCGGCGATCTGGAAATCACCCTCTCCGCCACCGGCGAGGTCACCTTTTCCAACACCGCCCCCGGCTTGGACGAAGTCCAGGTGGGCAGGCTGTTCGACCGCTTCTTCACCGTCGAAACAGCCCACAGCTCCACCGGCCTCGGCCTCTCCATCGCAAGGGCCCTCACCGAGCGGCTGGGCGGTTCCATCACCGCCCGCTGCCAGGAGCACACCCTCAGCATCTGTGTGAGCTTCCCGGCCCCGGGGGCTGACCTCCTGTGACCTGTAAAAAACAGCGGCAAAAAGCGCGGAAGCATTCAGCTTCCGCGCTTTTTTCACGTTCTCCCCTTTATTCCACACCGGCGATATCCCGCACCACCTTGCCCGCAAGCAAAAGGCCCGCCGCGCCCGGCACAAAGCTCACGCTGCCCGGCGTCTGCCGTTTGGGGCTTCCGGGCCTGCCCGGCTGCGCTTCGCCCGCCAGCGCCTCGTCCGCCGCGGTTTTGGCCCTCACCGGCTCCTCGGGCGAAAAGACCACCGGCACGTTTTTGTAGCCCCGCGCCCTGCACTCCCGGCGCATCACCCGCGCCAGGGGGCAGCCCTCGGTCTTTTCCAGCACCGAAAGGCGCAGCAGCTCCGGGTGCAGCTTGTTGCCGGTGCCCATGCAGCTGATCACCGGCACCCCCGCCGCCCGGGCCCGGCCGATGATCTCCAGCTTTGCGGTCACGGTGTCCACCGCGTCCACCACGTAATCCGCCCCCTCAAAGGGCAGTGCGTCCGCCGTTTCCGGGGTGTAAAACAGCGCCGCCGCCCTTACCGTGCAGGCGGGGTTGATCTGCCGGATGCGCTCGGCCGCCACCTCCGCCTTGGGCCGCCCCACCGTGCCCGTCAAAGCAAGGATCTGCCGGTTCAGGTTGCTCTCGGCCACCCGGTCGTCGTCCACCAGGGTCAGGCGGCCCACCCCCGCCCGGGCCAGGGCCTCGGCCGCATAGCCGCCCACGCCCCCCAGGCCGAACACGATCACATGGGCGGCGTGCAGCTTTTCCACGCCCTCCTGCCCCAAAACCAGGGCGGTGCGGCTCTCAAACGGGGTGGGCATGGGCGGTTCCTCCTCATTGGGGGCGGGGCCGCCGGGCCCCGCGCCGGGTTTTATCGGTCAAAGGTCATATTCAGGTCGGTGTGCCATTCCCCGCCGGGCGCAAGGGCCGCGGCGCAGGGCTTTTCGTTCCAGTCTCCGGCGGCGTCCACCCGGTCGGGCAGGCTGTGCCAGGGCTCCACGCAGATAAATTGCAGCGCCGGGTCTCCGGGCATGCTCCAGATCAGCACATAGGGGTACCCCTCAATGCCCACCCGCACCGCGCGGCCGCTGTCCTTTTCCACAATGCTCAGGGTCTTGGCCGAGAGCGCGCCCATGCAGATGGAATCGCTGTCGAACATCCGGTCCTCCAGCGGGATCACCGCGCTCTTTTCCATCAAAAGGCGGGTTTCGCCGGTCACAAGCCCCGCGTCCTCGCCGGCGCCGGTCTCAATCACCGCCGGGGCCTGGGGCGTGTCGAACCGCAGCTCATAATCCTGTGTGGTGTGCGCCCCGTCAAAGGGAAGGGCAAATCCCGGGTGGTACCCAATGCCAAAGCGCAGCTCCTTTTCGCCCGTGTTCTTTACCGTTAGGGTGTGGCGCAGGGTGCGCCCGCACAAACCAAAGCTGCTGGTCAGCTCAAATTCGCGGGGGAAGCGCTCCAGCGTGCCGGCGCTGGAGCGCAGGCAAAAGCGCATCTCGCTGCCGAACACGCCCAAAAATTCGTGCTCGTAATCCCGCGCAATGCCGTGCTGGGGGCACTGGTATTCCGCGCCGTCCAGGGTGTAGCGCCCGCCGCGCAGCTTGCCGCAATAGGGGAACAGAATGGGCGCCTGCCGGGGCCAGACCTTCGGGTCGCCGTGCCACAGCATCTCGGCGCCGGTGGCCTTGTCCACAACGCTCACCAGCTCTGCGCCCAGGCTCTCGGCCTGAACGGTCAAAAATTCATTTTCCAGCGTATATCTCATAAAAGTATCCCCTTTCCCGCACAAAAAAATCGTTATTTTCAGTATAGTACAATTTGCCCCAAAAGCCAAGGGGCACAGCTTTGCACGCCGCAGAATAAGGTGGGGCAGCACACCTTTCTACCCATATCTGAAGCAAAGGAGTTTTGCCCAATGATGACTGGAACACTGCGGGTGCAGAGTTTCTCCGCGCGCCAGAGCGCGCCGGTGCCCGGCGTGTTCGTGACCCTCACGAACGCCGACGCCGTTGCCCCCAGGCCCTACACCTTTTACACCGACGACGAGGGCATGGCCGAGGACGTCTGCCTGCCCACACCGGACGAAGACCTCTCCCTGGACGAAAACAACACCCAGCGCCCCTACAGCGTGTGGAACCTCACCGCCGAAAAAGAGGGCTACCAGACCGTAAACCTCGAGGGCATCCAGGCCTTCGCCTGCGAGGTCGCCCTGGTCGAGCTGGAAATGCTGCCCATGCAGCGGCTGGGCGCGCCCAATCCCCTGCCCGAAACCTTCGATGTCCCTCCCCACTCGCTCTACCGGCCCGAGGGCCCTTCCAGCCAGGCGCCGGTGCAGCGCTGCCCCGTGCCCCAGGTGCTGGAGGTCCCCATCATCCCCACCAACGTCACGGTGCACCTGGGCAGGCCCACCTCCAGCGCCCAGAACGTCACCGTGTCCTTCCGCCACTACATCGCAAATGTCGCCTCCAGCGAGGTGTATCCCACCTGGCCCGAGCAGGCGCTGCGGGCCAACATCCACGCCCAGATCAGCCTGGCCCTCAACCGCATCTTCACCGAGTGGTACCCCAGCCGCGGCTACAACTTCGACATCACCAATTCCACCAGCTTCGACCAGTACTATGTGCACAAGCGCAACGTGTTCGAGGTGATGGAGCGCATTACCGACGATATCTTCAATACTTACGTGCGCCGGGTGGGCACCATCGACCCCTATTACACCGAGTATTGCGACGGCAAGACCGTGACCTGCAAGGGCATGAAGCAGTGGGGCACGGTGGACCGGGCCAACGCGGGCATGAATGCCCTGCAGATCCTGCGCTACTACTACGGCAACAACATCGAGATCGTGCGCACCAACAACATCCAGGCCGTGCCCCAAAGCTATCCGGGCACCCCGCTGCGCAGGGGTTCCACCGGCAAGTACGTGCGCATCATCCAGCGCCAGCTCACCCGCATCGCCAAAAACTACCCGTTCTTCGGCAACCCCGGCACAGACGGCGTGTTCGGCGAGGCCACGGAAAAGGCGGTCAAAGCCTTCCAAAAGCAGTTCAGCCTTTCTCAGGACGGCGTGGTGGGCCGCTCCACCTGGTATAAGATCAGCTACATCTACATCAGCGTCACAAAGCTTGCCCAGCTCACCAGCGAGGGCATCAAGCCGGACGGCAGCCAGGATTCCATCACCGGCTCGGGCTATCCCGGCAGCCCCCTGCGCCGGGGCTCCACCGGCAACAGCGTGCAGCAGCTTCAGTTCTGGCTTCAGCAGCTCTCGGAGTTCAATCCCGACCTGCCCGACCTCTCGGTCGACGGCACCTTCGGCAGCGGCACCGAGGCCGCGGTCCGCGCCTTCCAGCGAAAGTACGGCCTCATGGAAGACGGCGTGGTGGGCCGCCTCACCTGGGACGCCATTTACGCCCAGTACCAAAGCCTGGAAAGCGACATCAACCAGTCCACCAACGGCTACCCGGGCAGCCCGCTGCGCAGCGGCAGCCGGGGCGACAGTGTGCGCAAGGTGCAGTTCTGGCTGCGCATCATCGCCTCCAACTACTCCTCCATCACCGCCCCCACGGTGGACGGCGTATTCGGCAGCGGCACCGAGGCCGCGGTCCGCGCCTTCCAGCGGGAGTTCGGCCTCACGGCCGACGGCGTGGTGGGCCCCGCCACCTGGCAGAAGATGTACGAGATCTACGGCGACGTGACCAACCAGCTGCTTGCCCCGAACCAGCGCCCGGGGGTCTACCCCGGCAGCCCGCTGCGGCAGGGCAGCACCGGCCGCGCGGTGCGCGAGGCCCAGTATTACCTGGTGCTCGCCTCGGCCTACTACTCCTCCATTCCCCGCATCAACATCGACGGCGAGTACGGCCCCGCCACCACCGCCGCGGTGCGGGCGTTCCAGCAGCTGTTCGGCCTCACGGCCGACGGCGTGATCGGCCCGGCCACCTGGGCGGCCCTGTACGAGCAGAGCCAGAAGCTCCGCAGCCAGGACGGCCTTCTTCTTGCCTACAACCTGCTGCCCTGGCCCGGCAAGGACGTGCAGCAGGGCGACCAAAGCACCGACGTGGCCTACGTGCAGTATCTGCTGCAATACATCGGCTATTTCTACGACACCGTCCAGGACCCCGGCGGGGTCGACGGCGTGTTCGGCCCGCTCACCAAGGCCTCGCTGGAGAGTTACCAGCGGGAGTTTAACCTCCCCGTGACCGGCGTGGCCGACGAGTTCACCTGGAACGCGCTCACCTCCACCTTCATCAGCCTGGCGGCGGGCGGCAGCGAAACCTCCGCCCAGGCCGGCACCGAGGAGTACCCCGGCTACGTGATGGCCCTGGGCTCCGCGGGCGGCGCGGTCATGCAGCTGCAGCAGGCCATGAACGCCATCGCGGTGCTGTACTGTGTGGCCGACTTCGTGCCCGTGGACGGCGTGTTCGGCGCCTCCACCGAGCAGGCGGTCAAACTCTTCCAGGAGGGCCTGGGCCTTCCCGTCACCGGCATCGTGGATAAAGACACGTGGGACAGCATCTGGGCCCTGCTCGACAACCCCCTTCCGGAAGCGTTCAGCATCATCACCCAATAATTGAGAGGAGAGAAGCTAGTATGGCGAAGATTTTCGTGTACGATGCGTACACAAACAAAATGATGGTTTATAACCGCACCGAGAACGACCCCATGCCCTACAGTTATGGCAGCACCCTGCGTGTGAAAGAGTTCCGGGGCAGCAGCGCCAGCCCCACCCTGTGGACCACCACCGCCGCCATGGAGGCCTGGAACCTCACCCGGCGGCGCTACGGCAGCGGCATCCATGTGGGCTACGCCTTCAAGCGCATCTGGGAGGGCGGCCACGGCACCCGCAGCCAGCACTACGCGGGCGTTTCCTTCGATGTGGGCCAGGGCCAGGGCTCTGCGGCCCGCAACGCCATCTGGAACGCGGCCAAGGCCACCGGCGCCTGGGGCTATGTGGAGCCCCAGAGCATGACCCCCACCTGGGTGCACTTCGACCGCCGCTATGGCAAGCCCGCCTGCAGCGGCACCACCGCCGGCTACCCCACCGTGCGCCGCGGCTGCGTGAACACCTACGTGCTGATCCTGCAGGACGCCCTGAACGCCCTGGGCTACAGCACCAAAACCCTGGACGGCAAGTTCGGCGCCAACACCGAAAGCGCCCTGCGCGCCTACCAGCGCCGGGTCGGCCTCACGGCCGACGGCATCTGCGGCTGCAATACCTGGAAAAAGATCACCGCCGCCGTGGTGGGCATCGGCCGCACCAAAACAGTCATCGACTGACCCTCTTTCCCGCGCCGAAAGCCCGGCCGCAAAGCAAAAAAGCCACAGGCCGCCAAACCCTTTCCGGGGTCTGGCGGCCTCTTTTTCCGGGTCCAAAACCCCCGCGGCGGCGGTTTTCCCGCGCCGCGGCCGCCTTGTTCCGCAAAGCCCGCCCCCGCCGGGGCCTGCGCCGGCCTGGCCTTCCCTTCCGCCGGTAAAAATCAAATTTTCGTCAATCGCTCCGCCAAAGGCCGCGGGGGATTATAATGAAAAAAACGCAAAAGAAAGCGGGGAGCAAAATGGACGGATATTTGTTGGACGTGGCGGCCGGCCGGGCGGCGGCGGACCTTGTTTTAAAAAACGCGCAGGTGCTGAACGTGTTCACCCGGCGCTTTATCCCGGCCGACGTCGCCCTCGCCCACGGCCGCATTGCGGGCGTGGGGCATTACAGCGGCCCCGCCGAGCGGGACTGTACCGGCCTGTATGTGTGCCCCGGCTTTGTGGACGCACACCTGCACATCGAGTCCAGCATGGCCACCCCCTTCGAGCTTGCCAAGGCCGTGCTGCCCTGGGGCACCACCACCCTTGTGGCCGACCCTCACGAGATCGTGAACGTGTGCGGCGCGGCGGGCGTGTCCTGGCTGCTGCGCGCCACCGGGGACCTGCCCCTGAACGTGTACGTCATGCTCCCCTCCAGCGTGCCCGCCACCCCCTTCGAAACGAGCGGCGCGGCCTTTACCGCGGCCGACATGGCCCCCTTCCTGGGCCATCCCCGGGTGCTGGGCCTGGGCGAGGTGATGTGCTACCCCGCGGTGGTGGCGGGCGAAAGCGCCATTCTTGAAAAGCTGGCCGCCGCCCGCGCCGCGGGCAAAATGGCCGACGGCCACGCGCCCCAGCTCAGTGGGGCCGCCCTTCAGGCCTACGCCGCGGCGGGCATTTCCACCGAGCACGAGTGCACCGGCTTTGCCGAGGCGCGTGAAAAGCTCGAGGCCGGGCTCGCCCTTCTCATCCGCGAGGGCAGCGCCGCCCACAACCTGCCCGCCCTGGTCACCGGCCTGCTGCAAAGCGGCCTGCCCACCGGGCGCTGCGCCTTCTGCACCGACGACAAGCACCTCGACGACATCGCCCGCGAGGGCAGCATTCGCTGGAACGTGCGCCTTGCCATCGGGCTGGGCATGCCCCCCGAAGAAGCGCTGTGCATGGCCAGCTGGAACGCGGCCTGCCTGTACGGCCTGGGCGCCGAGCTGGGGGCTGTGGCCCCCGGCCGCCTGGCCGACCTGGTCCTGCTGGACGACCTGGCCGATGTGCACATCCGCGAGGTATACAAAGCCGGTGTTCCGGCCGGCGAGTGCTTTGCCGGCCGCACGGCGGCCCCGGTGCCCAAGGAATTGCTGCATACCGTCCGGTTCGCCCCCCTCTCCCCCGCGCGGCTGGCCCTGCCCGCCCCCGGGCCCCTGCACTGCATCGGGCTGGTGCCCGGCCAGATCGAAACCAAACACATCTGCGAGCCGGTGCCCAGCCGGGGCGGCTGGTTTGTTCCCGATGCCGTGTACAGCAAGCTCTGCGTCATCGAGCGGCACGGCAGGAACGGCAACGTGGCCGTTTGCCCCCTCAAGGGCTACGGCATCCGGGGCGGCGCCGTGGCCACCACCGTTGCGCACGACAGCCACAACATCATCGCCGCCGGCGACAACGACCGCGACATCCTGCTGGCTGTTGAGCATCTGCGGCAGACCGGCGGCGGCTACGCGCTGGCCGGCGGCGGCAGGCTTCTGGGCGCCGTGCCGCTGCCCGTGGCGGGGTTGCTCTCCCCCGCGCCCTGGCGCGAAGTGCAGCAGCAGACCGCGGCGATCCTGGCCAAAGCCCGCTCCATGGGCATCCCGCCCCAGGTGGACCCCTTCATCACCCTGTCCTTTATAGCGCTGCCGGTGATCCCCTCGCTGCGGCTTACCGACCGGGGCCTGTTCGATGTGGAGCGGTTCCAGTTGCTGCAGCCGCCGCAATAACCCGGCGCGGCGGCTCCGCCAAACTTTCTTCATCACAAAACGGCGCTTTCCCGGCCTGCATGGCCTCGGGAAAGCGCCGTTTTTCTGCGCAATGTGTTTTTCAGGCGATGGGGCGTTACTTTTTGGCAAATTCCTGCATCAGCCCGCTCAGGATCTCGCTCTGCCGGGGCGAAAGCCCGCCCCGGGCGGGGGTCGATTTGTGCTTCAGCTCCGTCACAATCGAGCGGATCAGCTCCCGCTGCTTTGGGCCGAGCGCTTCAATGGAAACCATCTCGCTTTTCTCGATCCCCACCAGATAATCAAGCGACACGTTAAAGATCGCCGCGAAAGACAAAAGCACGTCCAGGGGCGGCGTTTTCAGATTGTTTTCGTAACTGCTCACCACGGATTTGCTTTTGTTTATCTTCTTTCCCAGCGCTTCCTGAGAATATCCGCGCTGATTTCTCAATTCCCGTAAGCGCAGTCCGAAATCAAACATTATTTCCCTTCTTTCGCCCAAAGTTTTCATTTTGTATATATTTTAGGCGATTGACGTTTCCAAACCGAGTACTCTATAATAGTCATTGTACTCAATTCAGAAACTTATTCTTATATTTGATTTTCGGAAAGGGAACTCACCATGAAAGCGAAAATACGTACTTCCTCAAAATGCCGGGTGTTTTTCTTGTGTTTCTGCCTGTTAAGCGCCGCTCTCGGCGCAGTTTGCCTGTTTGCCTTTCTCCCCTGGCCCTCGCGGCCGGTCGCCGTCCACACCGGCGATTGCCTGCTGGGGCGGCCCGCGGCCGAAACGCCGGGCCGGTTTTACTTGGTGCTGCCCTGTTCCGGCCAGGTCTGCTCGCTGGACATTTACGGCCCGGACCTGCCGCCCGGCCGCCATTACAGCTATTCCATGTTCCACACGGCGGGCAGCGCCGAAACGGGGGATCTGGCCGATTGCGTGGTCGATTATAACGCGGGCTCCGCCCGCTGGCATTTTTCCCCGGCCGCCCCGGCAAACGCCGGGCAAAGCCCCCGTTTCTGCCCGGCCTGCGCCGCCGCCATGGCGGCCCTGCTGCCCAAAAGCGGCCCGGGCGCGGCCCTTCTGTTCGACGCCGCCTCCCGCGAGCTGCTGGCCCTGCGCCCCGGCCCGGGCCTTGCCCGGGGCGATTACCAATTTTCCTATGCCGCCCGCCCGCGCGCCCTCACCATCCTCTACGCCCCCGCCTGAAATGCAAAAAGGCCGCCCTTTCGGGCGGCCCTCTCTTTGCATTTTGCTGTCACACCTTCTCCGCCTGCTTTTTGGGCACCTGCAGCGCTTCGCTGGGCACGGGGCGTGAAAAATAATACCCCTGGGCCCGGTCGCAGCCCGCGGCGCGCAAAAACTCCATCTGTTCCCGGGTCTCCACGCCCTCGCACACCACCGCGATTCCCAAATCGTGGGCCAGCTCCACCACATGGGCGATCACGTGCTTCACCCGCTCCTCCCGGCTGTTTTCCCTCAAAAACTCCTTGTCCAGCTTCAGTACCTGGATGGGCAGCTTATCCAGCAGGTTCAGGCTGGAATACCCCGCGCCGAAGTCGTCCATCGACACGCTGAACCCCTTTTGCTGCAAGGCGGTCAGCTTGTCCACCACCGGCTCCACAATGCCGTTGAACGCGCTCTCGGTCACCTCCAGCTCCACGCACCGGTGGGGCAGGCGGTATTTGTCCACAATGTCCAGCACCGCGGCAAAAAAGCCCTGCGTGTAAAGGGTCACCCTGGAAAAATTCACCGAGACCACAAAATCCGCGCCGCCGCTGTCAATGTGCTGGCGCAGGTAAATGCAGGCCTGTTCCAGCATGTAAAAATCCAGCTTCACAATCGAACCGCTGCCCTCGAACAGGGGGATAAATTCGTCCGGATACACCAGGCCCCGGCCCGGATAATCCCATCGCACCAGCGCCTCCGCGCCATACATTTCCAGGTTGTCCAGCCGGTACTTGGGCTGCAGATACAGCCGGAATTCGCCCCCCTCCAGCGCGCGGGCCATCCGGTTGTTCATCTGGCTCTCCTGCTGGATGCGCTCCAAAAGCCGCGCGTCGTACCAGGCCGTGCAGCCCCGGCCCGCCGCCTTGGCGCTGGTGTGGGCCAGGCTCACCTTGTCCATCATGGTCTGCACCCGCTCGCCGGCGGGCGCCTCGTAGCCGCCCGTGGTAAAGCTCACAAATTCCCCCACGCCAGCAAGCTGCGGCGTGCGCAGGGCCTGGGCCAGCAGCTCCAGCAGCGTTTTCTGTTCGCGGCCGGTGCGCTTTGCCAGCACCACAAAATCATCCGCGTCCAGCCTCGCGCACAGCTCGGCGCCGTGATACGCCGCGCTCAGCGCCCCGGCCAGCGCGCACAGCAGCTCGTTGCCCAGCTCGTAGCCATAGGTGCTGTTCAAAAACTTAAAGTCGTCCACGTCGAATTCCAGCAGGCAGTATTCCCCGCCCGGCTGCCGGCGCAGCAGCTCGTCCGCGGCGGCCTCAAACCCGGCCCGGTTCAAAATGCCGGTCAGATGGTCGCTGTAAAGGCTCTTTTCCACCGCGGCGCGGCCCCGGCGGCCCACCGTCAGGTAGATCACCACCGAGAACAGCAGCACCGCCAGGTAAAAAGAAATCGACACGATCAGTTTTGTGTCCGCGTATTCCTCCGCGCTCATCACCATCCGGTCGGCCAGTTCAAAGTGCCGCTGGCTCATCTCAAACAGCACCTGCCCACCGGCTTCCCCCACCCGCACCCGGTCGATCTCGGTCTTCATGTCGCTCCACAGGCTTTTCAGCTCGGCCAGCTCGGTCTGAAACGCGCCGCTGTAACTCTTGTTGAGCTGGTATTCCCCCCGCCCGGTCTGCAAATTGTCAATGATGCCGTCCAGCCTCAAAATAAGCGCGTCGTCCCGCTGGCCGTTCAGTTCTTCCTTCACCAGCTTCTGGGTCGCCCCCCGCACAATGCCGCTGTAGTTCACGATCCGGGCGTCGCCCACGCTCTGCGCCAGCAGCGCGATCAGCACCAGCACCGCCACAAGCCACATGCTGGTATAGCCCAATAGTTCATGCTTTTTTCTCATGAAAAACGACTCCGCCCCCGTTTTTTCTCCGCAGCGCGGAAAAGCGCGGTATTTTTGATCATACTTTTTCCATTATAGCGCCGGGCGGTCAAAAAGGCCACTGTTTTTCGCGCTGTTTTCAGCTGTTTTTTGTGCAGAGTGTTAAATTGGCCGGTCACGCCGCACAATGAACAAAGCCGGGGGCGGCCCCTGTTGGCTCCGCCTCCCGGCTTTTGTCTTTTCTCTGCGCCCTGCAAAGCCCCAAAGGGCTCAGTCCTCCTCCGGCTCCCCGTCCTCCGGCTCCGCCTTCATATTCACGCCCCCGCACTCCACCCGGAACACGTGAAAACCGATCTCCGGCAGCTCGAACCGGTTCAGGATCTCTCCCGCCAGATCCAAAAACTCCTTCAGGTCAAAGGCAATGCAGTCGATGTAGGAATACTGAAAGCCCACGGCGCCGCCCAGCACCTGCAAAAACGCCGCGCCGCGCCCGGCCAGCTCCTCCTCGATGCGCCCCCGGAACTCCACCAGCTCCGCCTCGGGCAGGCTGCCGCTTGCGTAGAACAAAAAGCCGCACACCGCCCCGTCGGCCAGCTCCTCGTCCATAATGGAGTCGTCGCCCTGGTAGTAGGCCCGCACCAGGCTCTGGCAGCAGCTGTTGCCGGCGATCACGTCCTGGCGCAGCAGCCAGTCCTCACCCTCGGCGGGGGTGCAGCGGTAGTTGGTGTAAAAGATCGCCCGCTCGTCCGCCTCCTGGGGCGCTTCCTCGCCGTCCCCCTCGCAGGGCGGGCATTCCACCTTGAATTCCCAGTGCTCCGCCAGCTCCGCCGGGGCCGCGTCCCGCCAGAACAGCAGCCGGAACAGCCGGTTCGCCCGCCCCTCGGCCGAGAGCAGCACGCATTGCCGCCCGTCCGAAAGCGCGGCCAGCGAAAACGGCATGGCCGAAAAGGCGATCTTCAGCAGCCCCGCCAGCTCCTTTGCCGCAGCGTCCGGGCCCTCCGCCCGCCACAGCTCCCGCAGCGCCGCCTCTTTTTTTGCAAAGGCCGTCCAGAACTGTTCCACCCGCGCCTTGAACGGCTTCACGCTCACCGGCAGCGCAATGGCCGAGCGGCACCACCGCAGAAAGGTCTCGGTGTCCTCGTCCCCGGGCGAAAGCTCATCCGCCCGCTCAAATTCAGGCAGCGCCTTTACCTCCTGATCCATGTAATAATAGGCGTAGCCCAGCCGGAAATGCCACAGCGGGTCCGAGCGGCCGCGCTTTTTAGTGGCCAGCAGCAGCTCCGCCGCCTCCGCATAGCGCTCCAGGTTGTTCAGCGCCCGGGCCAGCTGCCCGGTCGGCACATACCCGCGCTCCTGCGGGGGGACCGCCTCAATGGCCTCCACAATCTTTTCGTACTCGCAGTCCTCGTGCCAGGCGGCCAGCTGCTCCAAAAAAGCGGGGTCCACCGGCGGGTCCGGCTGCTCGTCGGCACAGGCGTTGGGCCGTTCCAGCCGGATATACGGGCAGGCCAGCGCGCCCTTTGCCTCCATGCGTTCCAGCAGGGCGGCCGCGTCGTGGTCCAGCTTGTAGTCCATCTCCTCGTCGTAAAGGGGCAGCACCTGGTAAAAGTTCACCTCGCTGCCGTCCGGCATGGGGCAGGCCGAGCCCTCCTTGGGCACCCCCTCCGGCGCGGTGAGCAGCACCCCCGAAAGCAGGGTGTTGGCCGCAAAGGGCCGGCCGTTCGGCACCGTGTGCCCCCAGCCAAGCCAGGTATCCTGCTCCAGGGGCAGGCGCGCCAGCAATTTCAGCCAGCGGATGGGCCAGTACCACTTTTCGTCCTTCTCCCGGAATTGCCAGTCCGGCGGCAGGCGCAGCAGCATCTCGGCCCGGTCCACATTGTACCGCGCAAGCTCGGGGGGGATGTTCATGCGGTGGGCGCCCATGCCCCCGGTCACAAGCGTGTAGTAATTCCGCTGGGGGGTGGGCGCGATCACATACACATCCACGTGGATGTCCGGGCTGACCAGCTCGTGGAACACCTCGTCGAACCTGCCGAAATATTTTTCAATGTGCGCCTCCAGCAGGCCGAGCTCCCGCTCGCCGTACACCTCGGGCGGCTGCCACTCGTCCCCCTGGCCGCTGCCGTCGGCCCAATCGCCCTCTTCCTCGTTCTCATCGCCGGTGTAGTCCCGGTAAGTAACGCCTCCCACGGGGGCAAGGTCTGCCCCAAACCCCGCATAGGCATACAGCCGTTCCTCCCGGCTCTTGCCCACATGGTAGCCCAGCAGCACCCCGCCCGAGCGCTGGAACACCACATGCCCCAGCTCCAGCCGCGCGCCCGGGTGCTTTTCGGCCACCAGCGCCGCGGCCATGCCGTCCAGCTCCGCCAGGCGCGCCGCCAGCTGCGCGGCCCAGGCCGCGGTAAATTTTGAAACTCCCGCCTCGTTCATATCGAACCGGGCGCTCAGTTCCCCGCCCTGGTACGGCAGGGTGCAGTAGCAATACGGGGCTTCAAACTCCCACGTTTGCGCGCCCAGGGCGGCCTTCACCGCCGCCAGGTTCTCCTCGTCGCACAGGATGCACCGCACCGACTGGCGCTTTTCCGCCAGCAGCTCCGGGTCGGTCTGCAGCTGCCGGTCCGCCTCCGGGTCAATGTAGTGGCACTCCATCTCGTCCAGCGCCGCGCCCGCCTCGATCTCGGCGCGGGTGCGGGTGAACTCGTAATCCCCGGGTTCCAGCGCAAGGCCCCGCTCCACGGCGGCCAGCGCCCCCTCCCGGTCGCCGAAGTGCGCCCGCAGCTTGGCGGTGTTCAGCCACCCCCAGGCATAATCCGGCGCCACCTGCGCGCCCTGCTCCGCGGTCTCCCGCGCCTTTTGCAGCTGGCCGGTGTAAATGTAGGCCGAGGCCAGCCGGTAATACCACACCCCGCTGCCGAACGCCGCGCCCCGCACCCGTTCCAGCCAGCGGATGGCCTGGTAGTAGCTCTCGTATTCGTCAATGTTCAGGTCGGCATAGGCCACCCACAGCGCCAGCTCCAAATCGCCCTCGGCCGCCTCGCGGGTAAAGCGCCCCTGGTCCTCGCCGTCCTCCACATAGTCCTGCAGAACGTCCAGCATTTTGTAAAAAAGCCCCTGGTCCCCCAGCGCTTCCAGTTCCTCCAACAGTTCGCGGCTCAGCACGGTGTCCATGGTCTGCACCCCTCCCCCGCGGGCCGGCGCCCGCTGTTTTGTTTTTCATGCTTCATTATAGCATACCGGCGGCCCGCAGGCCGGTCGGTTCTTGCCCCCCGGCGCCGCGCCGGGTCAGCCTCTTTTGCGGCCCCGCAGCCCGGCGCGCAGCTTTTGCTCCAGCCGCCACACCTTCACCCGGTACCGCCACAGCAAAAAAATGGCCGCCAGCAGCACCGCGATCATGGCGGCCGCGGGCAGGTAATCGCCCGAGAGCAGCCGCCGCCCCACCGCGCACATCACCAGAATGGGCGCAAGGCTCGCCAGGTATACCGCGCCCGCAAAGCGCCGCAGGGTCAGGGCCGTGCGGGCGGCCGCGTAGGGCACGATCCCGTTGGGAATGCCCGGCATCAGGCAGGCCAGGGCCGCCATAAACCCCGGGTCGTTGGAGTTTAAAAATTCTGCGGCTTTGCCCCCGCCCGCCTCCTCCAGCCCCAGCAGCTGTTCCAGCCGGGAGCCCAGGCGGCGCGCCAGCCAAAACACAAAGGCGTTGGCCGCCACAAAGCACAAATGGCACACCGCAAAGCTGCGCAGGGTGCCGAACACCACGCCCCCCGCGATCTGAATGGGCGCGCCGGGCAGTACCACGCTCACCACCTGCACAAACTGCAAAAGCCCCAGGCAAACAAGGCCCTTCACCTGGCTGGCCGAGCGCAGGTATTCCTCAATGGCCGCCTCGTCGCCGCTTTTCACCACCGGCCACAGGTCCGGCAGCACGGTCACAAAGCAGCCGTACACCAGCAGCGCCGCCAGCCCCAGCATTGTCAGGAACAGCCCCGCCCGGATCAAATTGCGCTTCACGCTTCGCGCCCCCCTTCTTTTAAAGGTGCACTTTAAAACAGGCCGTGCGCGCCGCCCCGCAGGCCGCAGCGCGCCGCGCCCAAAAGGCCCCGAAGCCGGGCCCTTTTTACAGCACGTTCTCTTTTAAGTACTGGCCGATCCTTTTGACCGCCCGGTTCGCGCGGGTAAAATCCACAAACAAAATCGCCAGCGCCGCCGCCCCCAGCACCGCATACAGCGCCCGGTTCCAGGGTGCCGGCAGCAGCGCGCTCGCCAGCATCAGCGCCAGCGCCAGCACCGCCGCCGCCCAGGCCGCCGCCCGCGCGGGCCAGCATTCCTGAAAGCCCAGGTGCACCTTGCCGTCCTCGCACAGCACGGTAAAGCACGGCTTATAGGCCAGCGGGCCCGCCCCCTTTTGCAGGGTCAGCAGCACCGGGCGCTCTTTTTTGTGGTAGGGCTCGGTGTCGCACCTCACCCGCCAGCCCCCCGGCAGCTGCGCCTCCTTGTGCGCGGCAAAACCGTCGCACAGCTCAAACTTGTTGCGCTGGCTTTTGTAAACAAATTTCTGCATGATCCTGGTTCCTTTCCTTTATGCTGCGCCCTCGCCGCCCGCCTGTGGCCGCAGCGCCAGGTGGCGGCGCAGCAGCCACAGGGCCGTCGCCGCCATCACTGCCACCGCCGCCGGGTAGGCGATCCAAACGCCCTCCAGCCCCCACAAAAGGGGCAGGGTGAACAAAAAAACCGGCTGCGCGGCCAGCGGCTCGCCGTACGCCAGAATGCTGCTGGCCTTGGGCTCGCCCACCGCGCAAAAATAGCTGCAATAAAACCGCAGCACCGCCATAAACGGGTAGGCCGCGGCCAGGGTCCACATGGCCGCCGCCCCCTCGGCCGTCGCCGCAGGGCTCGCCCCGAAGACCAGGGGCAAGGTAGCGCGCAGCGCAAAGCACACCGCGCTGCACACCGCCGCCGCCCCCAGCGCCAGGCCCAGCCCTTTGCGGCGCAGCCCGGCCAGCGCATGCTGGTCCCCGGCGCCCCGGGCATAGCTCAAAAGCGGCTGGATCCCGTCCCCCACGCCCGACACCAGCGGGATCACGCTGCCCAGCACATAGCTCAGCACCGCATACACCGCCACGCCCCGGGTGCCGCCGTAGCGCAGCGCCCGCAGGTTGGTGATCAGCAGGATCACGCTGGTGGAGAGCGAGAGCCCAAAGGGGGAAATCCCATAGTGCAGGATTCCCCGCACCCGCCCCCACTGTATGCGGAACTGTGCGGCCCGCACCGGCCGCCCCCTGTGGCACAGCAGCACCGGCGCCGCAGCAGCCGCGCACAGGCCCTGGGCCAGCGCCGTGGCAAACGCCGCGCCTGCCAGCCCCCATTGGAACTGATGGATGAACAGCCAGTCCAGGCCGATGTTCCCCAAAAGGCCCAGCACCATCACCCACATGGCCGCCACCGCCCGCCCCGAACCCCGCACCAGGGGCAGCATGCCGGTGGTGGCCACCTGGCAGGCCGCCAGAACGCACACCACCCGGCAGTATTCCGCCGCCAGCGGGTACAATTCCGCATTGGCCCCCATCAGGGGCAGCAGGTAGGGGTAGCCCAGGTACAGCCCGCCTCCCAGCAGGGCCGCCGCCAGGCCCAGCAGCACCAGGGTGTTGCCCCGCACCCGCAGGGCTTCCTCCTCCTCGCCCCGGCCAAGGGCCGTGGCAAGGCGCACTGCGCCGCCGGTGCCGATGGCCAGGCTCGCCGCCTGGATCACCGCCACCAGGGGCCAGGCCACGTTGATGGCCGCCAGCCCCGCGTCTCCCAGGTTCTGGCCCACAAAAAAGCCGTCCACAATGATAAAAAAGCTGTTCAGCAGCTGGCTGAACATGCTGGGCAGCGCATAGCGCCAGAATTGCCCGGTGATGGGTTTTCCGCCGGTCATGGCTCCTCCTCTGCCCGGCGCGCCGCCGGGCCGTTTAATTCACAAGGTTGTGGGGCCGCCCCGCAAGATACGCCCGCAGGTTCTCGCACACCTCGGCGGCAAGGCGTTCCAGCGCCTCGCCGGTGGCCCAGGCCACGTGGGGCGTCAGCAGCACGTTGTCCGCCGCCAGCAGCGGGTTCTCGGGCCGGATGGGTTCCCGGGCCGCCACGTCCGCCGCGTAAAAAATGCGGCCAGCCTGCGCTGCGGCGGCCACCGCGGCCTCGTCGATCAGGCTGCCGCGCGCCGTGTTGATCAAAACAGTGCCCGGCTTCATCCGCTCCAGCTGTGCCGGGCCGATCATCCCCCTTGTGGCGGGGGTGGCCGGGCAGTGCAGGCTCACCACGTCGCTGGCGGCCAGCAGTTCGTCCAGGCTCATAAACTCCACCCCCGGCTCGGCCGCGCGCGGCGTGCGCGTGCAGGCGGCCGCCCGCATGCCAAAGCCCCGGGCAATGCGCACCGCCGCCGCCCCAATGGCCCCGTAGCCCACCGCGCCAAAGGTCCTGCCCGCCAGTTCAAACGGGGGCCGCAGGCCGTAGCGTTCGGGCACACCCGCCTGCCACCAGCCCTCCCGCAGGCTCCAGGCCCGCCGGGCCACGCCGTTTGCTGCTTCCAGCAGCAGCGCAAAGGTGTGCTGGGCCACGCTCTCGGTGGAATATCCGGGCACGTTCGCCACCTTCACCCCACGGCGCGCACAGGCGGCCAGGTCCAGGCTGTCGGTCCCGGTGGAGGTCAGGCCGATCCACCGCAGCCCGGGGCAGGCGTCCAGCACCTCCCCGTCGATGCGGCAGTGGTTCGAGATCACGCACTCGGCCCCGCCGATGCGCCGCGCCAGCTCCCCCCGCGGCGTGCGGGGCCACAGCGTCACACGGTCGGCAAGCGCGTAAAGCGGCGACCAGTCCAGGTCCCCCTCCCGCACGCAATAACTGTCCAGCACAACGATCTCCACGGCCCGGCCCCTCTCTTGTTTCATACTTTTACTATTATAGCCATTTTTGCTCCCCAGGGCAAACCCGCCGCCCCCTCTTTTTTGCAAAAATCCCCGGGCTGGCCGCTGCGCACGGCCCGCCCGGGGTCTTTGCTGTGTTTCAGGGGGCGTTTCCCCGCGCTTTCAAGGGCGCCGCCGTTCCCGCATTCACCGCCTCAATCCGTTGAAAAGGCCAGGATCTCGGCATAGCTCATGCGGGCGCTGTAATTTCCCCAGCCGCCCAGGTGCCCCCTGCCGTACACCCGTATATAGCGGGCCGCCGCCGGGGCATCCAGGCGCACCAGCTGCGCTCCGGCGCGGGCCGTACCCGCCGCCTCGGTATCGCCCGGCTAGGCCAGGTCCCCGGGGCCGGCGGTAACGGTGTGCTCCGGTGCAAAGTCCGCCTCGGTCGAAAGCTGGATCATGCAGTCCTTCCAGGTGACCGGCCGCAGATCCGCCGCATACCACGAGCGATGGATCACCAGCTCCGCAATACTTCTCTCCCGCCCTAGGTCGTATTGCAGATACGCCCCGGGCCAGCTTCCATAGCCATTTTCCTCGCCGCCCTCCTGCCCGGCAAAAATCGTGGTGTAGCCGCTCTTGTCCGAGTCGGCACTCCATCCGGCCGCCGCGGCGCTGCCGTCCGTGGTGGCCGCGGGGTTTTCGATCTCCGCGTCCGAATCGGGAAGCAAGCCCAGCAGAACGTTTTCTGCCGGTACCAGCGCATCCATTGCCGCGCGCAGGGCCGCCCGCGCCGCGTCCCGCTCCTCCGGCCTCTCCAGCGCCGCCTGGGCCGTGTCCAGCGCCTGGGCAAACACCGCCCAGCTGCTGGGCAGGTATTCGCCCCCCTGCAGTGCTTCCGCGCGGGCCACAAGGCTTTCCAGCGTTTCCGGGGCCGGCCCGGCGGCTTTCAGCGCCGTTTTCAGCAGAGCGTACGCTTCATTCACCGCCGCCGCATCCGCATCCGCGGGCAGTGCCTGCGCGGCGTCCAGCGCCGCCTGCAGCCGCCCGGCCGGCTCCGGGTCAAGCTCGCCCCCGGCGGCCTGCCTCGCCTGCGCAACCAGGCCGTTCAGCTTGTCCCACTGGGGGGCGGGCGCTTTCAGGGCCCGGATCTCTCCGTAGCTCATCCGGGCGCTGTAGTTCCCCCAGCCGCCAAGATGCCCCCTGCCGTATACCCGGATGTATCGGGCGCGGGCGGGCTGTTCCAGCTCCACGATCTGCGGCTGTCTGCGTCCCAGCTGCGAAACGTCCGTGTCGGAATTCAGCACATAGTCCGCGGGGCCTGCGCTCACCGTAGCCTCCGGCGCAAAGTCTGGCGTGGCGCACAGCTCCACCCGGCAGTCCTTCCAGGTGACCGACCGCAGATCCGTGGCGTACCACGAGCGGTAAATTTCCAGCCGCTGGATCGGCTGTTCCTCGCCCAGGTCGTATTCCAGGTAAGCGCCGGGCCACCCGGCGTAGCCGTTGTCCGCTCCCCCTTCGGCCCCTGCCAAAAGGGTGGTGTAAACCGTCTTGTCGGTATCCGGGCCCCAGCCCGTATCGGGAATGACCCCATCCGTGGCGGCAGCAGCGTTCTGCACGCTCACGTCCGCCGCAGGCATTTTCCCCTGCAAAACATTTTCGCCCTCCGGCAGCTCCTCCAGCTGCTGAATGGCCGTCCAAAGGCGTTCATATGCGGCTTCGGTCTCCCCGGCGGCGCTGCCGCCTGCCTGCACCGCCTGCGCGGCGCTGCGGGCCGTCGTGTATTCCCACCAGGTCGGCGCGGTGTATTTCCCCGCGTCCAGCCGCCTTGCCAGCAGCGCATCCAGATTGGGCGCGGGCTTCAGGGCCTTGATCGCCTCGTTCAGCGCTTCGTACGCCGCCAGAACCTCCCCGGCCGTGGCTTCCTCGTCTGCCAGCACGGCCCGGGCAGCCGCTCTCGCTGCGAGGTAGCTGTTCCAGGATGTGGCGGTATACTCGGCCTCGGTGTACGGCCGGTCCGCCAGGGCCTGCAGCGCGGTCTTGTCCACCCCGCGTTCTCCATTCTGCACGTAAATGTTCAGGCTGGCCGCCAGCCCTGCAGGGTTTGCCACCCCCTGCGGCAGCTCCCCCAGGGTGCCCCGAAGCACCGTGGTCACCCCGGCCGCCTCGCCGGAAAAGCCGCTCACCTCCCAGTTCACCGGCACATCCCGCTGGTTCAGCAGGCTCAGCTTTTGTGCGGGCGTGCCCACCAGCACCGGCACCGTGGCGGGCAGCCGGGCCAGCAGCTCGGCCTCGCTTGTGCCATAGGGCACCACCAGGTTGCCCTCGTTCGTCACCACCTCGCGGATGTCGCCTTTGGCCTCCTGGTTATCGGCCCGCCACACGCGGATGTAATCCACGTCAAAGGTGGTGTTCAGGCTGGGGTCGTTGCCGTCCCGGTACGGCGGCCGCAGCCCCAAAGACAGCAGCAGGCTCTGGGGGATCGCGTTCATATTGTTCGCGTGGCCGGTGCTGCTGGTCTGCCACTGCGCCGCGGGCCCGCCGCTTTCCGGCGCCTTGGTGGAGCCGTAAAATTCCCCCATCAGGGTCCCGTCCACATAAAATTTTTGGTAGCCCGGGCCCCATTCCAGCCCGTACACATGGTAGGCTTCGCTGGGGTTAAAGGAATTGCGGTTTCCCCAAATACCGGCGCTCCCGTGGGGGTTCACGTCCTGCCGGGGCGTTTTCACCGAATCCCGGGTCTTGAAGGTGTGCACCGCAAAATCCAGCTCGTTCACAGTGGAGGTCTGCCCGATCTCCAGCACGTCGATCTCGGTGCCCCAGTCGTCTGTGCGTCCCAGCAGCCAGATCGCGCTGCACGCGCCGGGCAGCGCCGGGGCCCCCTTGGCCCGGGTTTCCATGTAGCCGTATTTCATGGTGTTCCGGCTTATGATCCCGCCCGAGGCATAGTTCATGGGTGTGATATCTTCAAAGCCGGGGTTGGGGGCCAGGTTCACGCCCCCTTCCCCCTCCGCGGCAAAGCTCACGTCGTCCAGCACGGTCACCGCGTAAGGGTCTGCCTTTATCTCAAAGCCGATCTTGCACTGGCCCGCCGCGTTGGGGGTGATGCCGGTGATCGAATACTGTACAAAATCCTCGCTCTGCCCAAATTCCCGGATCTCTGCGGGCGCCAGCGGAATGCTTTTCACCGCCGGGTCACAGGCGTACATCTGGGCAATGCTGCTGTGCCCGGCGCGCTTTACCCACACCGAAAAGGTGTAGCTCTTCGCCGGGTCCAGGCCGGCGATGGTGGCGTCGGTGCGCACCCAAATGGGGAAAAAGTTCGCGTATACCAGCGCGGCCTCCCCCGAGCGGGAGCCGTACTGTGTGGACACAAACTCCCCATTCTCCGAATCACCGTCGTACATGATATGCGTGTTCCACCCGTTGGGGCTCTGGTCCAGGGTAGAATTTCTGGCATGCCGGGCCGTCAGGTGCAGGCTGCCCCCGCCCACCGCCACCTGGTCGTCCTCCCAGCGCCACTTGCCGGCCCAGGTAAAGGGGATGGGCTGCCATTTTTGCTCGTCCAGCGCTTCGCCGTCAAATTCATCCGAAAGGGTTTCGTCGAATTTCCAGTGCTTGCTGTTCTCCGGGTCCGAGAGCGGCAGCGGCGCCCCGCTCTCCTCCTGCCGTCCCGCCAGCGCAAAGCCCCGGGGCGCTGTCTGCACTGCCACCACAGCCGCAATGGCCAGCGCCAGCACAGCCCGGCCGCAAACGTTCCATTTTCGTTTCACAAAAAAACCTCCTGTCTTGTTGTCGTACGGGGAAGGTACAACCTAAAGATAGGAGATTTTTTCCTCTGCCTCAAGGCAAGGTTCTTTGTTTCAGGGGCGATATTTTTTGTTTTTCGCGCTTGTTCGGCGCCGCCGCGCTTTTCACACCTCAATCGCCGGCACCGTAATGGTCACGCGGGTACCTTTGCCCGGCTCGCTGCTCAAAAGAATGCCGTATTCCGGGCCGTAATACAGGCGGATGCGCTGGTTGATGTTCTGCAGCCCCACCCCGCCGTGCGGCCTATCGGCGGGCGGGCGCGCCGCGCCTGCCTGCAGCCCGGCTTCCTGCCGCAAAAGCGCCTGCACCCGGGCCAGGGTAGCGCCGTCCATCCCGGCGCCGTCGTCCTCCTCCACGATCTCCAGCAGCCCCTCCCCGCGCCGGATGCGAATGGAAATGCGGCCCCGGCCGCCCTTTTGCACCAGCCCGTGGCTCACCGAGTTTTCAATCAGGGGCTGCAGGCAAACCTTAATAATCTCGCAGGAAAGAGTGTCCGGCGCGGCGTCGATCTCAAACCAGATCTTGCCGCCGAACCGGGCCTGCAAAATGCGGGTGTAGTTGTTCAGGTTTTCCAGCTCCTCCCGCACCGGCACCAGCAGCCTGTCATTTCTGGTGCTGTAGCGGAACAGGCCCGAAAGCGCCTTTGCAATTTCCCCGATCTCCTCCACGTCCTCCAGCTCCGCCATGCTCTTGACCATGTCCAGGGTATTATACAAAAAGTGCGGGTTGATCTGCGAGGTGAGCGAGGCGATCACCGCCTCCTTTTCACTCAGCTGTGTGGCGTACACCTCATTCACCAAAAAGTCAATCTTCTCCGCCATCAGGTTGAACGTATTGCAAAGCGCCCCCAACTCGTCCCTGCTCTGCACCGGCAGATGGATCGCAAAATCCCCCTCGCGCACCTTGTCCACCCCCTTCTGCAGCTGGCGGATCGGGCGCACCAGCCCGCGCGAAAGGAACATCGCCAGCGCGAAGATCAGCACAACCGTGCCCCCGATCACGCACAGGGTAATGCGCCGCAAAGCGGTCAGCGGCGCAAGCACCACCGCCAGATCGTCGTAAAAGGTCACGGTCAGCCCCAGCGAGCTTGCCGGATACGCCGCCTTGATGGTCCCCACGCTCCCTTTTGTCCCCCGCAGTTCCTCCGCCCCGGCCTCCAGCTGCGCCAGCTCGCCGGCGGCGCCCTCAAAATTTGTGTACAGCAGCCGCCCTGTTTTGTCGCGCACCGCCACCGCCGATCCTTCCGCCTCGCTGTATTTGGCCAGTAGCCGCCCGAACTGCGCTTTGTCGAACACGATCCAGATTGTGCCGATGTTTTTCTCTGTCACCGAGATGTCGTTGATGCTGCGGGTGTAGATCAGCTTGTCCCTCACAGGCGCCTGCCCCGGCAGGTACCACTCCATTGCCGCCAGCTCCTGCAGCTTGTATGCGGCTGCCAGGGTATCCTTCTGCTGCTGTATCACCTGCTGGGCATAAGGGGCCCACTGGGCCTGCCCTATGTTATATGTGATGCCCTTGGTGTTCGAGATGGAAACAAGATCCACCGTTTCCAGAATATCAAACAAATCCAGGCTCACCCGGATGTTGCGCTCGATCTGGTTTTGGTTGTTGTAGCGCTGCAGCGTGTCGTTCGCCTCCTGCCGTATGATCTGCTGCACATTGGGGTCAAAGCAGATGTTCGAGATAAACTCGATCTTGGTCAGGTAGTCCACCAGTTCGTTCACGCTGCTCTGCTGCGCCGCCTCCTTTTGCTCAAGCGTGCTGCGCTTCAGGTCCTGCGAATAACGGGACGTGATGTAAAAAAAGATGGTCACAAGCGGCACCAGCGCCACCGCCAGCATGGACAGCAGGATGCGGGTGCTGATCTTCTGTTTCACGGTCCCTCCTCCTTTTTTTACCCCGCGCCCCGTTCCCGGTACTGTGTGGGGTTCATCCCATAGCTGTTGTGGAACAGCTTGCTGAAATATTTTGCGTCGTTGATGCCCACGCTTTTGCTGATCTGCGCCACGGAATTTCTGGTGTTCAAGAGCAGCTGCGCGGCGGCGTCCAGGCGGATGCTGGTGAGCAGGTCCACAAAATTCATGCCGATCTCTTCCTTGAATTTTTTGCTGAAGTAACTCGCGTTGATGCCGAACTTATCGCAGATATCAGCCAGGCTGATGTCCTCGGCGTAATGCTCCAGCATGTAATTGCGCACCCGCACCGCAATGTGCGACACATTAAAGCTCTGGTTTTTTTCCAGATATTCCGCCACCTGGCGCACATAGCCCGCAAACCAGTCCAGCATGGCGGGCACATTGTGGTAGTGATTGATCTTCACACAAAACTCGTACCCCCGCCCGATGTACTGGTTCATAAACGAGCCGTCCGCATCCGCGATCAGTCGGATCATCTCGCTGATCAGGCTGAACAGGATGTAGCGGCAGTCGTCAAAATGGCTGTTCCGGCCCGAAAACATCTCCCGCAGCAGCTGCACGCCGTGCTCCGCCTCCCCGGGGTTGTGGGCCTTCACCGCCAGCAGGATACTGGAACGGATCGCCAGGATCCGCCCCCGGCTGGTGTCCACCACCGCGGCCGACTTTTCGCCGGCATAGCTCTCGATCAGCCGGCCCCGCGCCTGGGCAACGGCGGCGGGCAGGTCCGCCAGCCGCCCGTACCGCCCGCTCAGCTCCAGCCGGCATTTGGGCGAAGCCTGCTGCGCCTCCGCCCGCAGCAGCCTGGGGTCCGGGCCCACCACCTTTTTGCCCTCCTCGCCCAGGGCAAAAAACACGTAGTTCATGTTGTCTTCCAGCACCACAAAGCGGTCGCAGGCCGCAAAATGGCGCTCCAGCAGCCGGTCGATCACCTGGGCCGGGGTGGCCCCCTTTTCCAGCGATATGTCACACTGGAACACGCCCGCGTAAACGGCCTCGTACCGCTTGCCCGCACTCTTCACCGCCCGCGCCAGCTCCTGAAAGGTATATTCCTCCGGCTGCTGCAAATAGTTCTGCAGATATTTCAGGATCGCCGCCTGTACCAGCTCCGCGCTGCCTGCCTGGGCCTCCTCCTGCCGGATCTCGGCCGCCGCCCTTTGCAGCGCCTGCTGCAGCTCCTGCTTGTCGATGGGCTTCAGCAGGTAGCTCACCACGTTCAGGTCGATCGCCTGCTTTGCATACCCAAACTCGTCGTAGCCGCTCACCAGGATCACCTTGGGCCGCTTTTCGCCTTTCCCGGCGGCCAGGGCGATCTCCAGGCCGGTGGCCATGGGCATGCGGATGTCCGACACCACAATGTCGATTTCCTCTTCCCGCAGGGCGCGCAGCGCCGCCTCGCCGTCCTCCGCCACCGCCGCCACCCGGCAGTCCGGCATGACCTCGGGAATGGTTTTTTCCAGCCACCTGCGGATCCACACCTCGTCGTCCGCCGCCAATACCTTATACATGCTTGCCCCCCTCGCGGCCTTGCTTTTTACCATTGTACCGAACTCTCTCCCCGAATGCAATCAACCAAAAGCCGCCCGCAGCGGCAATGCTGCGGGCGGTGTGCGGACCTGCCGTGCCGGTCAGGCCAGCTTAATCGCGTTTGCAACGGCGGTGTTCATGTCCTTCACGGCCGTCTCCACCGAGGAGCCGCCCAGGATGTTGGCCGCATATTCCTTCGAGAGGGCCCACGGGTCCAGCTTGCTGAACGCAGGGTCCACCCAGGTGATCATGCGCCCGGCGCTGATGCGCTCGGCCGCGGCCGCCATGGCGGGGTTCGAGGTGCTGGTGCCGTCCTTCAGCGGGGTGAACGCATTCTGGCTGGCAACATACTCATCCAGGTTTTCGGTCTTGGTCAAAAACTCCACAAAGCGCTGTGCCGCCTCTTTGTTCTCGCAGCTCTTGTTGATGCATACCCGCACGCCGGCGTTCACCATCACAAGGGCGTCCTTTTCCTGCACGGGCACGCCGCCCAGGGTGATGTCCGCGCCGGGCGCGGCCTCCTGAATGGCGGCCAGGCTCCAGCCGCCGCCGGTCATAAAGGCGGTGTTGCCCTTCACAAACTCGGTGATGTCGTCCTGTGCGGGGGCCATGACCATCGCCTGCTCGGCGTTGATGTATCCCTTGGCCTTCAGCTCGCTGACCAGCTCCAGGCCGTCGATCATGGTTTCCGCCAAAGACTGGGTGCCCTCGTTGATGGCCGCGATCTGCGCTGCCTTGTCGGGGGCGGAATACAGGCCGTCCAGCCCTTTGGTGGAGCTGAACACCCCAATGCCCGTGCCGTCCTTGGCGCTGGCCACCACCGGCGTCACGCCGGCCGCCTTCAGCGTTTCACAGGCGGCCATGAACTCGGCATAATTGGTGGGGGCGCCGATGCCATGGGCCTTCAGCACGTCATTGTTGGTGTACATGCCAAAAACGGCCAGCTCCATCGCCAGACCCGGCACCTTGCCGTCAATGGTCATCAGGTCCTTCACCAGATCGCTGTAATTGGATACCACGGCCATGCCGGCCAGATCCTCCACATACCCGGCCTCCTGCAGCTTGCCCAGGTAGTTGGGGTTTGCCAAAAACACGTCGTCGCCCTGGCCCGACGCCAGGCGGGTGGTGAGCACGTCCTGGTAGCCGCCGCCGTTGGAAAGCCCCTCATAGCTCACCACGATATCCGGGTTCTCCGCGTTGAATTTTGCGATCAGCTCTTCCAGCGCGCCGATCTCCCCGCCGGTCTTGAACCCGAAGAACGAAAGCTGCACCGGGTCCGCGGCGGGCGTGGAGGCCGGGGCCGGGCCGGGGTTGCCTGCCGGCACGGAAGCGGAGGCCGCGCCGCCCCCGCAGCCCGCCAGTGCGGCGGCCAGCATCGCGGCGGCCAGCAGAATGCCAAGTGTCTTTTTCATCAGTAGTTCCTCCTTTATGTAGGTGCCTTTTATTCCGTCATGGTCGTTCCATGAAGCGCCTATTGTTTTACCGACCCGCTCAGCATGCCGGAAATGATCTGTTTCTGAAAGATGAAATACACAATCATCAGCGGCAGGATGGCCAGGGTGGTGGCGGCGAACATCACATTCCATTGGGTCGAATAATCGCCCTTAAACAGGTAGATCGTGAGCGGCAGGGTGCGCGAAGTCTTGCCCTGCAAAAGGATCAGCGGGTACATAAAATCGTTCCACACCCGCAGGATCATAATGATCAGGAGGGTCACCATGGGGGGCTTGAGCAGCGGGAACACGATCCGCCGGAAGGCGGTAAAAGGCGAGGCGCCGTCGATCATGGCCGCCTCCTCCAGGGTAATGGGCACGGTGGCCACAAAACCGCTGAAAAAGAACACGCCGTACGCGGCGTTTGCGGCAATGTACACCAGGCACACCCCCAAAAGGCTGCCTCCCAGCCCCAGCTTCTGCAGCCACAGCACCATGGGTACCATGGCTACCTGCTGGGGCAGCGCCAGGCCCAGCAGAAAAAACGCGTTGAAAAACACGAACAGCTTCCTGCCGTGGGTCACCCGCACAATGGCGTACGCCCCCACCGCCGCCAGCAGCGTGCACCCCGCCGCCGAGATCGCGGTGAGCACTGCCGAGTTGCGGAACGCCGTGGGGTAATCCATGCCCCAAAAGGCGTCTGCGTAGTTCTGCCACTGGAATTCCCGGGGCAGCCCAAAGGGCGCGGTGGTCAATTCCAGGTTGGTTTTCAGCGAAACCATCGCCATCATCACCAGGGGGTAGAACACCAGCAGGGCGACCAGGATCACCGCCGCGGCCAGCAGCCGCCCTTTCCAGCGGCGCGCATGTCTTTGCCCCATCAGTAAAGCGCCTCCTCCCTGCGTTTCAGGTTTCGGATCAAAAACTGCCCTGAAACAACAATCAGCACCATCATCACAACGGTCAGGGCCGAAGCGTACCCGTGCAGATTGTTGTTCATCTGCTTCATCACATAGGTACCCATGGTCTCGGTGGCGCCCTGCGGCCCGCCGTTCGTCATGGCGTAAACAATATCAAAAATTTTCAGGCTCTGGGTAAAAGCCAGGCTCACATTAATGGTGGTCGAGGGGGCCAGCATGGGAAAGATGATCCTCCAAAACCGTTTCCAGCCGCCGCACCCATCCATTGCGGCCGCCTCCAGCACGTCCTCCGAAATGTTCTGCAGGTTCGACAGGTAGATCGTGGCCGAATATCCCATCCACATCCACACATGGGCGAACATCACCGCCCAAAGCGCCGTGGCCTGGTTGCCCAGCCAGATCACCGAACTGCCGAACAGTGTGTTGATCAGCCCATCCGGTTTGTAGATGAACTCCCACAAAAAGGCCACCACAATGGGCGAGAGCATGCAGGGTGCGAACACCAGCGTGCGCATGATATCCCGGCCCCTGAACCGCCGGTTCAGCCCCAGGGCCAGCAAAATGGCGAACAGGTTCTGGAACACGGTCACGCCCAGGGCAAATGCCACGGTGTTGACCGTCGCTTTCAAAAACGATTTGTCGGTGAACGCCACGCTGTAATTATTCAGCCCCACAAATTTCACGCTGGGGTTCAGCCCGTTAAAGTTTGTAAAGCTGTAAAACATGCTCTGAAGCACTGGGATCACAAAAAACATCACATAAATGACCAAAAGCGGCAGCACGAGCAGCAGGTAATAGTAAAAGTTGTTGTAAGTAAGCTTGCTCTTCTTCATCTGTGCACCTTCTTTACCTCAAGTATAGCAGCCCATGCCGCCCCTAAAAACGCAAGGATTTTTGCAAACGGGGGGATAATTTTTGTTTTTCACCTCAGATCGGGGGGGCTGTGGGGTGCCACTCGGTCTGCACATATTCCCCCAGCGAGATCATCCTGTCCAGCAGCCGGTCCAGCAGCCGCCGCTTTTCCGCCTGTACCTGCGGGGCCTCCCACAGGTTGTACCTTTCCCCGGGATCCGCCTGCAGATCGTAAAACTCCCCGTACTGCCGCCCCGCGTAATATACCAGCTTGTAGCGCTCTCCCCGCAGGCCCCGCAGATCCCGCGCCTCAAAATACACCTCGCTCCACCGCTCCGGGCGGGGGTGGGTATAAAAATCCGTCAGGCTGCGCTGCTGCATGTTCGCGGGCACGGCCAGCCCCGCCGCGGTCAGGCAGGTGGCCGCGATCTCCACCGAGCTCACAAAGGAAGCCTCGGTGCGGCCCGGGTAGCCCGCCACCGGCGGTTTCAGCAAAAACGGGATGCGCACCAGCGCCTCCGCAAGGTACTGCGCCTTGGTGGCCACCCCAAAATCCCCCATAAAATCCCCGTGGTCCGAGGTAAAAAGGATCAGGGTGTCGTCGTACAGGCCCTTTTCCTTCAGCAGCTCCAGCACTGCGCCGATCTTGCGGTCGATCAGGGTGATATCCGCATAGTAAGCAAGCTTCATACTGCGGATCTCCTGCGGGGCAAGCCCTCCGGGCCGGCGCGGGTCGCCAAGCTTCACCTGCCCGAATTTTTTCAGGATGTCCAGGTAATGGGGCGGTTTTCCCAAAAGGTCCGCGGCGCTGCTGTCCGGCAGCGCCAACTCCTCCCCGCGGTACTGCGCGGCGTCGGGCAGGCCGATGCCGTCGAAGGGCATGTGCGGCCCCGGGAAGGAAAGGGTCAAAAACCAGGGGGTGTTCTTCGGGCAGTCCTGCCGCAGCCACTGCAGCCCCCGGTCCCCCACATAACCGTCCACATAATATCGTTCGTCTGCAAAAAACTCGTAGATTCCCTTGTCGCTGAGCCTGCGGTACAGCTGGTCGCCCCTTGTAAAGCCGCTGTCCGCCAAAAATTCCACATAGCTCGACACCCGGTCCGAGACCGTCAGGTTCTGCGGCAGGCCGAACTCGCTCTCGTCCAGCTCTTTGCTGATCACCTCGGGCGGGAAATGCTCGTCGATGATGTCTGCCCAGTCGTAGCCCTTGTCCCCCTCGTACCTCCAGAAGTGCTGCTTGCCCACCACCGCCGTGTGGTAGCCCCCGGCCCGCAAAAGGCTCATAAAGGTCACCTCGTTTTTCGGCAGGGGGGTCATATAGGTGGGCGCGCCGCACTGCGAGGGGTATCGTCCCGTAAAAATGGCGGCCCGGGCCGGGATGCAGGAGGGGTTGGTGGCGTAGGCGTTTGTAAACCGCACGCTTTCCTGCGCCAGGCGGTCCAGGTTCGGGGTGTGCACCTCCGGGTTGCGGTATCCCACCGCGTCAAACCGCTGCTCGTCGGTCATGATCAATAAAATATTCGGCCTCTTTTTCATATCTGGTCCCTCCTGTTCCCATTGTAAAAGCGCCGCGGTGCGCCGGCAACTCGAACTTTTTTGGTTCGGGGCGAATTATTTTTTGTTTTTTCCCTGCCGTATTGACGGCGCGCCCCTGTTTCTATACGATAGAGAAAACAGTGCCAGAAAGGAACGGTGCCGCTATGTCCATCCAATTCCAGGGGGGCGTGTTCAAGCTGGAAACGCGCTCCACCTCCTACCACATCAAGATCACCGACCAGGCGTACCTCATGCATCTGTATTATGGCGCCAAAATCGGCGATGCGGACGTGAGCTGCCTTTTCCCCCGCGCCGAGCGCTCTTTTTCGCCCAACCCCGCGGGGTACCCCGGGCGGGATTTTTCGCTGGATACCCTCCCGCAGGAGTATTCGGGCAGCGGCGCGGGCGATTTTCGCCTTTCCAGCCTGGCCGCCGGGCACGGCGCGGTGGATCTGCACTATGTCCGGCACCGCATTGTCGGGGGCAAGCCGGCGCTTGCGGGCCTGCCCTCCTGCTGCGCGGCCCCCGGGGGGGTGGAAACTCTGGAGCTCGAGCTGGAAGACCCGGTGTCCGGGCTGTGCGTCAGGCTGCTGTACGGCGTGTACGAGGCGGACGATTTTTTCACCCGCAGCGCGGTGATCGTAAACCGAGGCGCCGCCCCCCTCACCCTGCACCGGGCCATGAGCTTTTGTCTGGATCTTCCGGCAGAACCCTGGCAGCTGCTGGGGCTGCCGGGCGCCTGGGCCCGCGAGCGCCAGCCCGAGCGCCAGCCCTTACGCCACGGTGTTCAGGGCTTTGGCAGCAAGCGGGGGGCTTCCAGCCACCAGCACAACCCCTTTTTTGCGCTGTGCGCCCCCCACACCACCGAGCATTCGGGCCCGGCTTACGGCTTTGGCCTGGTCTACAGCGGCAGCTACGCCTGCCTGGTGGAGCAGGATCAGTTCGATACCGTCCGCTGCGTCATGGGCATCCAGCCCGAGGGCTTTTCCTGGTCTCTCGGCCCCGGCGAGGCCTTTTACACCCCCGAGGCCGTGCTTGCTTTTTCCCGGCAGGGGCTGAACGGCATGAGCCAGATCTTCCACCGCGCCGTGCGCACCCATCTCTGCCGCGGGCCGTGGGCGCACCGCCGCCGCCCGATCCTGGTGAACAACTGGGAGGCCACCTATTTTGATTTCGATGAACAAAAGCTGCTCGCCCTCGCCCGCCGGGCCGCGGAGCTCGGGGTGGAACTGCTGGTGGTGGACGACGGCTGGTTCGTGGGCCGCAGCAGCGATACCTCCTCCCTGGGCGACTGGTCCGAGGATCCCGCAAAGCTGCCCCGGGGGCTGGCGGGCCTTGCCGAAGCGCTGGCGGAGACCGGCCTTGCCCTGGGCCTGTGGATCGAGCCGGAAATGGTTTCGCCCGCCAGCGAACTGTACCGCAGGCACCCGGACTGGTGCCTGCATCAGCCCGGCCGCCCCGCCACCACCGGCCGCGACCAGCTGGTGCTGGACCTTTCGCGGAAGGATGTGCGGGACCATGTCTGGCAGCAAATCGACTCGCTGCTCCAAAAGGCGCCCATCTCCTACCTGAAGTGGGATATGAACCGCCACCTCACCGAGGTGGGCTCCGCCCTGCTGCCGCCGGAGCGCCAGGGCGAGGCAGCCCACCGCTATATGCTGGGCGTATACGAATTGATGGAGCGGCTTTTCAAACATTACCCGCAGGTCCTTGTGGAAAACTGCTCGGGCGGGGGCGGCCGCTTCGATCTCGGCATGCTGCACTATTCCCCCCAGATCTGGGCCAGCGACGACACCGACGCTTTGGAGCGCGCAAAGATCCAGTACGGCACCTCCTACTGTTACCCCCTCAGCTGCATGGGCTGCCATGTATCCGCCGTTCCCAACCACCAGACCGGGCGCGTCACCTCCCTCAAGGCCCGGGGCGATACCGCCCTGTGGGGGCAGCTTGGGTACGAGATGGATCTGGCCCTTCTCACCGAAGAGGAAAAGGCGCAGGTGCGCCGCCAGTGCGAATTCTACAAGCGCTTCGCCCCCGTGCTCCACGCAGGCGCCTTTTACCGCCTGCCCCTTCCCGGCGCGCCGGGGCAACTCGCCTGGGGCGTGCTCTCGGCCGACCAGCGCCAGATCTTTGTGTTCCACATGGCCCCGGCAGCCCAGGCAAACGCCCCCGTGCGGCTGCTCAAGCTGCCCTTTGCCGCCCCCGGGCTGCGCTACCGCGAAACCTCCAGCGGCTGCTGTTTCCAGGGCACGACCCTGCGGTATGCGGGTATCGCGCTCCCCCCTCACCCCGGCGACTGCGTCACCACCCTGCTGCATTTTCAGGCCCAGTGACCGGCAGTTTCCACGCAAAAAGGAGCGCCCGGGTCACAGGCGCTCCCTTTTTTCAGTTCCGGCCCCTCCCCGTCTGGATTTTTGCCCCGGTTTCGTATATAATGAGGTTATCCATTTTAAACCGCAAGGGGGGCGCTGCCCATGTATACCACCAGGCAGATCGTGCGCAAGCTCGTCATCGGCGCCGTTGCGCTGGCCGTGGCGATCTGCATCACCATTTTCATCCGCGAGAACATGGATGTAAAGGATCCCGAAAGCGCCCTGCCCACCCTCACCGTCACCATGAACGGTTCTGCGGCCATGGCGCCCGGAAGCGTGTTCCGGGCGGGGTACGAATGGAATTTTTTGACCACCACCGAAAAAAGCACCCCGGTCTACAGCTCCGCCGACCTGCGGCAGGTCACCCCTCCGGTGCCCATGCCCTCCCGCACCTACCTTGACCTGGATTTCTCCATCAAGCCCAAAAGCGTGGTCATCAGCCGGGCCGACGACGAAAAGCTCGAAGCGTTCATGGAACTGATCGACGTTGGCAGCGGCCCCATCATCACCCCGGCCGCCACCGGTCTTTACATGTACCGGGTCGAGGCGGATTTTGGCTGGCGCGGTTCCATCATCTACTTCTTCACGGTGCAAATTCAGAACGCCGGTCTTTAAAAATCACAAAAAGCGCGCCGCCCGGGTCAGGCTGTGACCCGGGCGGCGCGCTTTTTGCGGCTTTAAAATTCACTCCACATAGCATTTGTCCTTCATGCAGGCCATTCCCAGCAGCACCGCCGGCCCCACCGCCGGCACCAGCAGCAAAAACAGCCAGATGGTCCCGCGGCCCGCCGCATGCAGGCGCCGCGCCAGCATAGCCACGGTGGGCAGCAGCATGATCACCGAGTAACCCCAGCCCAAAAAGTTCAAAAACTGGGTGGGCCACAGCCGCACCAGCAGCGCCAGCGCCGCAAGGATCACGGCATTCACCGCAATCGCCCGCCAAAAATCCCCCCGGCCGGTCTCGCCCATAAAATCGGTGTACCCCAGCCACTGGCGCAGATACGCCCTTTTAAATTTCTTCATATTCACTCTCCGCCCATTGTTTTACAAGGGAATTGTGCCGGGCCAGCAGCCTTTGCTGGTAGGGCCCCGCAAAAATCCCATGCAATAATTTCGGCAGCGCCTCTTCGCCCAGCTCCTGCCAGCAGGCCGCCTCGCGCCCGGGCAGAATGGGGTAAAACAGCACCCCCATGGTCTGTGCCGCCGCAAGGTCCCGCGGGCCGCAGCCCACATACAGGGTTTTTCGCCGGTCGTATCCCCGGGCCAGCAGCTCGGCCAGGCAGGCCGCGCCGTCCCGCTTTTTGGTGGCCAGCGCCCCGCAGGGCGGCAGGCCGTGGCAGCTCCACTCGCTGTGGGCCGCCCGGGTGCTGGTTGCGGTCAGCTCCACCACATCGGCCACGCGGCACAGCTGCTCCAGGCATTCCCGCACCCCTGCAAAGGCGCGGCCCCGGCTCTGGTCCAGGGCGCACCCCGGCCCGGAAAGGCAGATAAGGAACCCTTTCCTTTTCTCGATCTGCTGCGCCCCTTCCATTGGGCCGCCCCCTTCCGCTTGCAAGCTGGCATCACAAAATTCCGGGCGCCTGCGGCTCGCCGCCGGCCCGGCCTTTTTCGACTATCTACAGCATACCAGCTTTTGGGGGTAAAAGGCAACTGTTTTTTGTGCTATTTTTATGGTTTTTTTGTTCTCCCACTCCAAGCTTTGGTCATTCGCCCAAAATACGACCGATTTTTCCTTGCAGCACCAGGCTTGCCCCGGCGTCCGCAGGGGTGGGCGTGGCGTTGATGACCACCAGCTCGCTGCCCCCAAAATACCGCAGCAGCCCCGCCGCCGGGTATACCGCAAGGCTGGTCCCTCCCACGATCAAAAGGTCGGCCGCCGCAATGGCCCGCACTGCCCCCTCCAGCACCCGCTCGTCCAGCGCCTCCTCATACAGCACCACGTCCGGCTTCACGATCCCGCCGCACGCTTCGCACCGGGGCACGCCCGCGCTGTGCTCTATATACTCCGCCGGGTAAAACCGGCCGCACCCCATGCAGTAATTGCGCAGCACGCTGCCGTGCAGCTCCCACACCGCTTTGCTGCCCGCTGCCTGGTGCAGCCCGTCGATGTTCTGGGTCACCACCGCCCGCAGCTTTCCTTCAGCCTCCAGCGCGGCCAGCCGCCGGTGCGCCGCGTTGGGCGCGGCTCCCTTCACAATCAGCTTTGCCCGGTAAAACCGGAAAAACTCCTCCGGGTCCCGCTCAAAAAAGCTGCGGCTGATGATCTGCTCCGGCGGGCAGCTCCACTGCTGGCGGTACAGCCCGTCCTGGCTGCGGAAATCCGGGATGCCGCTCTCGGTGCTCACCCCCGCGCCCCCAAAAAACACCATGCTTTTGCTCTGTGCAATCAGCCGTTCCAGCCGCTGGTCCATTTTTCGCTTCCCCCTTTTTTGTGCCGGTCCTGTATAGTATAATGATACTACGAACCATTCCAAAGAGAAAGGGCGGCAGGCACAATGGCAAAAGAGATCGACGCCCGGCTGGTGTTCGACCAGCTGGTCCCCCGCAGGCCGGACAGCCACAAGGGCAGCTACGGCAGGCTGCTGTGCGTGTGCGGCAGCACCCGTTTCCGGGGCGCCGCCGCGCTGGCGGTGGAGGGCGCGCTGCGCGCGGGGGCGGGCCTTGTGACCCTCGCCTCCACCGAGCCGGTGATCGCCGCAGTGAGCGCCCGCTGCCCCGAGTGCACCTTCCTGCCCTGCCGCCAGAGCACCGAGGGCGGGGTGAGCGCCCAGAGCGGCCGGGCGATCCTGGAGCAGGCGCGGGGCGCGGGCGCTCTGCTGTTCGGGCCGGGCCTCGGCAGCACAGCCGACACCGCCGCCCTGCTGGAATTATTGGGCCCGGGGGGCGGCTGCCCTCTGGTGCTGGACGCCGACGGCCTGAACGCGGCCGCCGCCCTGCCCGAGCTGCCCCGCCCCGCCGCCGGGCTGCCCCTGATCCTCACCCCCCACCCGGGCGAAATGGCGCGCCTGTGCGGCCTTGCCATTGCCGAGATCCAGGCCTCCCGCGAGGGCATTGCCGCCAGCTATGCCCGGGCGCAGGCCTGCGTGGTTGTGCTCAAGGGCCACCGCACCATCGTGGCGGGTCCGGAGGGCGAGGTATACCAGAACACCACCGGCAACCCCGGCCTTGCCCGGGGCGGCAGCGGCGATATCCTGGCCGGCATGACCGCCGCGCTGCTGGCCCAGGGCCTTCCGCCCCTCATGGCCGCGGTGTGCGCGGTCTGGCTGCACGGCGCGGCAGCCGACCGGTGCGCGGCCCGGCTGGGGCAGCTGGGCATGCTGCCCCACGATCTTTTCGGCGATCTTGGCCGTCTGTTTGCGGAATATGGGAGGTAACGCCATGAACGCAGTGTATTACCAGAGCCCCGTCGGCCCCCTCACGCTGATCGAGGAAAACGGCGCCCTCACCGGGGTGCAGTTTGGCCGCGCCCCGCTGCCCGCGGGCTGCCGCGCGGCCGAAACCCCGCTGCTCAGCCGCGCGCGCCGGCAGCTGTGGGAATATTTCGAGGGCAAGCGCACTGAATTTGATCTGCCCCTCGCCCCGGCCGGCACGCCCTTCCGCCGGGCGGTGTGGGCGGCCATGGCCCGCATCCCCTATGGGCAGACCGCCACCTACGGCCAGCTTGCCGCCGCCGTGGGCAGCCCCCGCGCGGCCCGGGCCGTGGGCGGGGCCTGCCACGCAAACCCCATCGCCATCCTTCTGCCCTGTCACCGGGTGGTTGGCTCCACCGGGTCCCTCACCGGTTTTGCCGGCGGGCTACCCGTCAAGGAGCAGCTCTTGGCCCTGGAGGCCGCGCACAGCGCGCC
This sequence comes from Oscillospiraceae bacterium, assembly GCA_022835495.1. Classification (NCBI taxonomy): domain Bacteria; kingdom Bacillati; phylum Bacillota; class Clostridia; order Eubacteriales; family Oscillospiraceae; species Oscillospiraceae bacterium. Next base: position 697,644 of record BQOK01000001.1, on the reverse strand, counting down.
CTGATCCAAAAAAGAGCAAGGCCCCGGGCGGCTCTCAGCCGCCCGGGGCCTTGTACAGTATATCCGCGGCAGCCCTGAATACCCGCGCTCACAGCTCGATCCTGCGATCCTTGTAATAATACTCGTCGTCCCGCTCGCCGATGGGGCGCAGCACCCTGCACGGCACGCCCGCCGCCACCACGTTCGCCGGGATGTCCTTGGTCACCACGCTGCCCGCGCCGATCACGCTGTTGTCGCCCACGCTCACGCCGGGCAGCAGCACGGCCCCCGCGCCCACCCACACATTGCGGCCGATGCGCACCGGGATGTTGAACTCGTACACCTTCTCCCGCAGCCCGGGCTGGATGGGGTGCCCTGCGGTCACAATCGTCACGTTGGGGCCGATCATGGTGCAGTCGCCCACGTAAATGTCCGCGTCGTCCACCAGGGTCAGGTTGTAGTTTGCGTACACGCCCTTCCCAAAGTGCACATGCCGGCCGCCCCAGTTCGCCTGGAAGGGCGCCAGCACAAAGCAGTTTTCGCCCACCTCGGCAAACATTTCTTTCAGCATCGCCGCCCGCTTTTCCACCTCGGAAGGGCGGGTGGCGTTGTAATCGTACAGCTTTTCCAGGCAGGAAAGCTGAAACTCCACCAGCGCGGGGTTGTTGCAGTCGTACAGCTCGCCGCTGAGCATCTTGTTATAATCTTCCAGGCAGGCGGCCGGCACCTGCGCTCTTTCCAGGCCCGCCCCGCCGATCTGCTCCAGCACCTCGGCCAGCGGCAGCACCCGGGCATAGCGCCCGTTCCAGATATCCCGCTCAAAGTAGGCCGCCGTCTCAGCCGCCGCAAAGCGCCCGCCCTCCAGCGTGGTAGTGCAGCCCTCGGGCACCAGCACCGAATAGCCCCGCTCAAAGGCCGCCTTACAGGTGGCGTCGATGCAGAATTCGCTCTGCATTCCCGCCAGGATCAGGGTTTTCACCCCCTCCTTTTTCAGGTAGCCGTCCAGCCCGGTCTCGTAAAACGCGCTGTTGCGGCGCTTTTCAAACACGGGCTCGCCCTCCCGCGGCGCAACCGCCGCGGCGATCTGCCAGCCCGTGCCGCCGTGTTCCAGCGCGTCGCCGGGGCCGCCGTCGTGCTGCACATAGGCCACCGGCAGCCCGGCCCGGCGCGCGCAGGCCAAAAGGCGCCGCAGCCCGGCGCACATCTCTTCCCAACGGTACGGGCCCTGCCGCACCAGCCCCTCCTGCACGTCCACGATCAAAAGCGCGGTGTGTTCCATTTCGTTTCCCGTCCTTTTCTGCGGCCCCTGGGGGCCGCGTTTTCTTCCATTCCTGCGGCTATTTTACCATGGAGCGCCCCCTTGCACAAGCGCCCTCTTATCCCAGCGCCACGTCCAGCGCCATCATAATGGCGAACCCCAGCACCACACAAAAGATGCCGGCTTTGCCGTCCTCCGCCGCCTGGGGGATCAGCTCCTGCGCGGTCACGCACACCATGGTGCCCGCCGCCAGGCTCAGCAGCCAGGGCATCGCTCCCAAAAGGCTGCCCGCCAGCGCGCCGCCCAGCGCCGCCCCCAAGGGCTCCACCAGGCCGCTGGCCGTGCCCACCGCAAACGCCTTGGCCTTGCTGGCCCCGGCCTGGCGCACCGGAAAGGCCACAGCCACCCCCTCCGGGATGTTCTGCAGCCCAATGCCTAAACTCAGCGCCACAGCGCCCGCCACCGTGTTGGGATCCCCCGTCAGGGCCAGCGCCCCGGTCAGGCCCACCGCCATGCCCTGGGGCAGGTTGTGCAGCGCAATGGCAAAGATCACCCGCCCGCTGTGCCCTTTGCCGCCCGCCAGCAGCCGGCCGGCCCACTGTTCCATCAGCAAAAGCCCCGCCGCGCCCAGCACCAGCCCGGCGCTGGCCGCCAGCCAGCCGCTTTTGCCCTGGGCGCTGGCCTGCTCAATAGCCGGCTGCAGCAGGCTGAACACGCTGGCGGCCAGCATCACCCCCGCGGCCAGCCCCAGCATGCTGCGCCGCGCCTCCGGCGTGTCCTTGTTGCCCACAAAAAAAACGAACCCTGCCCCCACAGCCGTGCAGATGGTGGGAAACAGGTCCATGGATATCGCTGCGATCACCTGGTTCAATTCCCTCTACCCCCTTTTCATCACTTTATCCACGCGGGGCAAAAAGGGTGCGGTTTTGACCTGGCAAAATCTTGTTTTAATTTTTTTGCAAAGCGCGCTTGACATTTATTGCAAAGCAAGCTATACTAATTTTGCAAAGGACGCTTTGCATCATCTGCGCAGAATAACAAGACAGGAGTTGTGATGCGGTTTGGATACAAGAATCCCGGAGCTGCGCAAGGCCCGCAGGCTCAGCCAGCAGGAGCTGGCCGACGCGGTGGGCGTAACGCGGCAGACCATCACCAGCCTCGAGGTTGGAAAATACACCGCCAGCCTGGTGCTGGCCTACAAGCTCGCCCGGTATTTCGGGCTTCCCATCGAACAGGTATTCGATTTCAGTGAAGTGGAGGAATAACTTATGTTGATCAAATTGTTCAGCTGCCCTGCAAAGAACGCCACTTTGGAGGAATACAAAGCCGCCCTGCGCCGCCGTGTCCGGCTGTTCTGCGGCCTCTCGGTCCTGGGTGTGCTCACCCTGGCCGTCACCCTGCTGCTGATGGGCGGCCGGATCGCCGAGGCTCACGATACCGCCCACCTGGAGGGGATCTGGTGCGGCATCGGCGTCGGGCTCACGCTGGCGGGGGCGGTGCTGGCCGCGCGCACCCGCGCCCTTTTGAACAACGAGGAAAAGCTGCGCCGCACCCGCCTGGAAGAGCAGGACGAGCGCAACCAGGCTGTGTTTGCCCGGGCGCTGAACCTCACGGCCTTCACCCTGCTGTTCGGGCTGTATGTCGCCATGCTGGTGTCCAGCTTTTTCAACATGACCGTGTTCTACACCCTGTTCTACTGTGCGGTGAGCGCGTTCGTGCTGCTGGCCATTTTCCGCGCGATCTGCTCCCGCAGCATGTAAGCCCCCCGCAGCGCAAGCCCTGCAACAATTTATAAGAGGTGGATCAAAATGAAATTGACGAGGCGCATCAGTGCCGTGATCGGGGCCTTCGGGGCCGTCGTGCTGCTCTCCCGCTGGCTGGCCGTCCCCATGGCGGATTGGGCGGTCCGCACCGCGGGGGTGCTTACCCTGGCGGCTATGTTTGTTCTGGCCTTCACCACCGCCAGAATGCGCAGCCAGCCAAAACCGGAGGAAAACGATGAGAACAGAACTTAAGCTCGGCCTGTTGGTATACGCGGCGGCCTTCGGCCTCAACTGCTTTGTGCCGCTGCCCGAGCTGGTCCTGGGCGCGGCCTCGGCGCTCGCCCTCTGCCTGGATGTGATCGGCATCCTGCCCCAGCCGCTCTACCAAAGCCTCAAGCGCGCAAAAAAGGCCTTGCGGCGGGCCGGATAAAAGCGGCTGCCGCAACATCACCCGGCAAAAAACAGCACATAAAAAAGCGCCTTAACACAGCTGAGAAAGCTTGTTAAGGCGTTTTCTTTGCGTTTCGGCGTTCTGGAACTGGTTCTTTGCGCAATTTGCCATCGCAAATTCATTTTGCAGCAGCCCGTTATCTCTCAGCGCTCATTCCCCGCCCCGGGTGCGGGCCCAGTAGGCCGCCATGCTCTGGCCCGGCTTCGCGGTCACCTCGTCAAACAGATAGGCCGCCAGCTCGCCCGGCTTCCAGGCGCGGGCCGCCGCCTCGGTGGCAAATTCCACCTCCGCGTACCAGAATTCTTCCGTTCCCCCCGGATCCACATGGTTCACTTCCAGCTCCAGCCTGTCCGGCAGGGCGTACCGCCGCTGCTCCTTTTCAATCAGGGGCTTTCCGATCAGCGCCTCCAGCCGCCCGAACAGCCGGGGGTCGATTTCGGTCTCAATTTCCTCCCGGGAAAGCCCGTCTTTTCCCGCCGGGCCCTTGAAACACAGCACCCACGCGGTGCCGCTCTCCTGCTTTTCCTCCCGGATGCGCACGGTCGGCCGCAGGCTGATGTACCCCTGCCGCATGTGCAGCACCCGCGCCGCGCCCAGCCGCTCGGGCCAGCCGTGCACCAGCCATTTGCGCTCGATCTCCATACAAAACACACCTTTCTGTAAAATCCATTATAGCATGCCCCGCCGCCCCGTGCTATAATAACCACATTGTGTTCATCATTGTTCTTTTTACAGCGCGCTGTAACAGACCTTAAAAAACGAAAAGGGAGCTTTGCCCATGAAGACCGTCCGCCCCTACCCCGCCTGCACCGTCACCAAAAAGGCCGAGGCCGCCATCCTCGGCGGCCACCCCTGGGTCTATGCCGACGAGATCACCGCTCCCCCGCTCCCCGCGCCCGCCAACGGCGCCCTGGTGGATGTACTCAGCGCCAAGGGCCGTTACCTCGGCACCGGCTTTTTAAGCGAGGCCAGCAAGATCCGGGTGCGGCTTTTGTCCCGCAGCCCCAACGACCGGTTCGACGCGGCCTTCTGGCGCCGCCGGGCAGAGTACGCCTGGGCCTACCGCAAAACCGTGCTGGCCCCCGAGGACCTCTGTGCCTGCCGGGTGATCTTCGGCGAGGCCGACCAGTTCCCCGGCCTCACGGTGGACCGCTTCGGCGATATCCTGGTCACCCAGACCCTCTCCTACGGCATGGAACAGCGCAAGGGCCTCATCTTCCCCCTGCTGGCCGAGGTGCTTCGGGCCGACGGGCAGGCCATCCGCGGCATTTACGAGCGCAACGACGCGCCCCTGCGCGAGCGCGAGGGCCTTGCCCAGGGCAAGGGCTGGTTCGCCCTCGCCGGCGAGGCCGCGCCCGCCTGCACCCGCACCCTCATCACCGAGAACGGCGTGCAATACGAAGTGGACTTTGAGAACGGCCAGAAGACCGGTTTTTTCCTGGACCAAAAATACAACCGCCGCCAGGTGGCAAAGCTCGCCCGGGGCAAGCACGTGCTGGACTGCTTCACCCACACCGGCAGCTTTGCGCTGAACGCCGCCATGGGCGGCGCCGCCCATGTGACCGCGGTGGACGTGAGCGAAGCGGCGGTGGAGCTGGCCCGGGCCAACGCGGTGCGCAACGGCCTTGCGGGGGTTATGGACTTTGTCTGCGCCGATGTGTTCGACCTTCTGCCCTCACTCGAGGGCAAAAGCGGCTACGATTTCATCATCCTGGACCCTCCCGCCTTCACCAAGGCCCGCCGCACCGCCGAAAACGCCATGCGCGGCTATAAAGAGATCAATTACCGGGCCATGAAGCTGCTGCCCCGGGGCGGGTATCTGGCCACCGCCAGCTGCAGCCATTTTGCCACCGAGGCCATGTTTGTGAAGATGCTCCAAAGCGCCGCGGCGGACGCGCACCGCCAGCTGCGCCAGATCGAGGTGCGCCAGCAGGCGCCGGATCACCCCATCCTGTGGGGCGTGGACGAAACAAATTATCTCAAATTTTTCCTGTTTCAGGTCATTTGACCGCCGCAAAACGCCGCGTTTGCCCTGCCCCGGGTCCTTGAAGCCCGGGCGCGCGCAAAAAACGGCGTTTTTTACAAACAAGCACTCCAAATTTTGTTGACACCGCCCACCGTGCAACCGTATAATCTGCTTATGGACAAACGCCGGCTCCACGGCCCCCTAAGGCCGCGCATCTAAGGGAGGAAGAGAACCAATGGCACCTGCCAACACAAAAGAGATCTATGGCTCGCTGGTGTTCAACGAGCACGTGATGAAAGAGCGCCTGCCCGCAGCCACCTACCGCAGCCTCAAGGCCACCGTGCAGAAGGGCCAGCCGCTGGACATCGAGCTGGCCAACGTGGTGGCCAGCGTCATGCGTGACTGGGCCATGGAAAAGGGCGCCACCCACTATACCCACTGGTTCCAGCCCCTCACCGGCATCACCAGCGAAAAGCACGACAGCTTTGTGAGCCCCATGAAGGACGGCACCGCCATCATGGAGTTTTCCGGCAAAGAGCTGGTGCGGGGCGAGCCGGACGCCTCCAGCTTCCCCTCCGGCGGCCTGCGCGCCGTGGCCGAGGCCCGGGGCTACACCACCTGGGACCCCAGCAGCTACGCCTTTGTAAAGGACGGCACGCTCTGTGTGCCTACCGCCTTCTGCAGCTGGAACGGCGAGGCGCTGGACAAAAAGACCCCGCTTCTGCGCAGCATGAAGGTGGTCAGCGACCAGGCCTGCCGCATCCTGCGCCTGTTCGGCAAGGACATCGCCCATGTGGACGTAACCGTGGGCCCCGAGCAGGAATACTTTCTCATTAAAAAAGAGGATTATGAGCGCCGCGAGGACCTGATCCTCACCGGGCGCACCCTGTTCGGCGCCATGCCCGCCAAGGGCCAGGAGCTGGAGGAACACTATTTCGGCGCCCTGCGGCCCGAGGTGTCGGCCTTTATGAAGCACCTGGACGAGGAGCTGTGGAAGCTGGGCGTGGCCGCCAAGACCAAACACAACGAGGTCGCTCCCTGCCAGCACGAGCTGGCCCCCATCTTCGACCGCTGCAATGTGGCGGTGGATCACAACCTGCTCACCATGGAGCTCATGAAAAAGCTGGCCCCCCAGCACGGCCTGGTCTGCCTTTTGCATGAAAAGCCCTTCGAGGGGGTGAACGGCAGCGGCAAGCACGACAACTGGTCCCTCTCGGCCCCCGGGCTCAACCTACTGGACCCCGGCGACACCCCGCGCGACAACCTCCAGTTCCTCATCTTTTTCGCCGCCGTCATCAAAGCGGTGGACGAATACCAGGACCTTCTGCGCATGAGCATCGCCTCGGCGGGCAACGAGCACCGCCTGGGCGGCAACGAGGCGCCCCCGGCCATCGTGAGCGTGTTCGTGGGCGACGAGCTGAACGCCATCCTGGACGCCATCGCCTCCGACAGCGAGTATGTGGCCCCCCAGGCGGTCAAGATCGACCTAGGGGTGGACGTGCTGCCCAAGTTCGCCAAGGACAACACCGACCGCAACCGCACCAGCCCCTTTGCCTTCACCGGCAACAAGTTCGAGTTCCGCATGCCCGGCTCCTCCTCCAACATCTCAGACGCGAACACCGTGCTGAACACCGCCGTAGCCAAAGAGCTCATGGGCTATGCCGACGAGCTGGAGCGGGCGCAGGATTTCGACAGCGCGGTCATCGCGCTGGTCAAGCGCACCATCCGGGACCACAAGCGGGTCATCTTCAACGGCAACGGCTACACCAAAGAGTGGGAGGCCGAGGCCGCCCGCCGGGGCCTGGCCTGCGAGCCCGCCGCGTCGGACGCGCTGGCCGCCATGATCGCCCCCAAAAACCTGGAACTGTTCGCCAAAATGGGCGTGCTCAGCGAAACCGAGGCCCGCAGCCGCTACGAGGTCAAGCTGGAGCATTACGCAAAGCTCCGCCACATCGAGGCCGTCACCATGATGGAGATCACCCGCCGCCAGCTGGTGCCCGCCACCCTGGCTTACATGACCGCCCTGGCAAACGGCATCGCCGCAAAGCAGGCGGCCTGCCCGGGCATCTCCTGCAAGGCCGAGGAAAAGGCCCTGCGCCAGCTCACCAACTACACCGACGCCATGAGCGACGCCGCCGACCGTTTGGAGGCCCAGGTGGAGGCCGCCGAGGCCGTGCCCACGGCCCAGGCCCAGGGCCGCGCCCGCGCTTATCACGACCAGGTGCTGCCCGCCATGAACGCCCTGCGCGCCGCGGCCGACGCGGCCGAGGCCATCTGCGGGCAGGAGTATTGGCCCCTGCCCAGCTACAGTTCCATGCTTTATTATGTATAACGCCGTGTGGGCGGGCCGGACCGGGCCCGCCCTTTTTCTATAAATTTCGCGTTTTGAAGAAATAATTTGTCCTTTCTCGTTCACTCTATATACAAAGCCAAACGCTCTGAACGAAAGGAATGCGCCCGGGACCCTGCCCTGCGGCGCTCAAGGGATAATGCCATGAAGCACGCAAAACAGCCCCAGCCCCCAACGCCCTGCCAGCGGTGGGACCCCTCCCCCAACGCCGGCCTCACCCACGCCCAGGCCGCGCAGCGCGCGGCCGAGGGCCTTGCCAACACCGCGGCAAAGCCCCTGTCCAAAACCACCGGCCAAATTCTGTGGGACAACCTGTTCACCTTTTTCAACTTTTTGTTCCTGGCCCTGGCCGCCTGCCTCATTGCAGTGGGCGACTGGACCGACGTCACCTTTCTCGCGGTGGTGGCCTGCAACCTGCTGGTGGGCATCGTGCAGGAGCTTCGGGTCAAAAAGGTGCTGGACCGGGTCAGCCTTCTGGCCCAGCGGCCGGTCACGGTGATCCGCCAGGGCGAATCCGTGCTTTTGCCCCCGGATCAGCTGGTGCTGGACGATATCGTCGAGTTTGGTCCCGGCAGCCAGATCTGTGCCGATGCCATCCTGGCCTCCGGCCGGCTGGAAGTGAACGAGGCCCTGCTCACCGGCGAGAGCCGGATCATCGAAAAGCTGCCCGGCGCAAAGCTGCTCTCCGGCAGCTTTGTGGTGGCGGGCGCCGGCCGCGCCCGGCTGGAGCAGGTGGGCGAAAGCTGCTGGGCCGCCCGCATTGCCCAGGCCGCCCGCAAGCACAAGCGCCACCGCTCCGAGATGATGCGCGCGCTGGACCGCTGGCTGCGCCTTTTAAGCTTTATCATCGTGCCCCTGGGCATGTTTTTGCTCACCCGCCAGCTCGCCCTGCCCGGCGCCGCTCTTCCCGCGGCGGTCAGCACCACCATCGGTGCGGTGGTGGGCATGATCCCCGAGGGGCTGTACCTTCTGGTCAGCGTGGCGCTGGCGGTCAGCCTCATGGGCCTTGCCCGCCGCCGGGTGCTGGTGCACGAACTGGCCTGCATCGAAAACCTGGCCCGGGTCGATACCCTGTGTCTTGATAAAACCGGCACCATCACCGCGGGCACCCTGGCTGTCACCGGCCTGTGCGCCGCCCCCGGGGTGGGCGCCGCCGCGCTGGAAGCGGCCCTGGGCCTTTTCGCCCACGCCGCCTCCAGCCAGAACCCCACCTCCCTGGCTCTGCAGGCCCGCTTTGCAGCGCCCGGCGCGCCCCTGGGCCAAGTGCGGGAAATCCCCTTCTCCTCCGAGCGCAAGTGGGCCGCGCTGGAGAGCGGCGCCGGTCAAAGCCTAGTGCTGGGCGCGCCTGAAATGGTTCTGCCCGGGCCGCTGTTCTGCCAGGCCCAGCTGGATGCTGAACTCCGGCAGGGCCGCCGCGCCCTGCTTTTGGCCGCAGGCGGCGCGCTGCCCGCCACAGCCGCGCTGCCGGGCGGCCTGCGCCCCCTGGGGCTGGTGTTTCTGCAGGATGAGCTGCGCCCCGGCGCGGCCGAAACCCTGCGCTATTTCCGCCAGCAGGGCGTGACCGTAAAGGTCATCAGCGGCGACAACCCGGTGGCCGTGGCGCGCATCGCCCAGCAGGCCGGGGTGGAGGGCGCGGACCTCTGGGCCGATACCCGCGCCCTCCCCGAAGATGCCGATTGGGGCCAGATCGCCGAGAGCCACACCTGCTTTGGCCGGGTGAGCCCCCAGCAGAAACGGCAGCTCATTCAGGGCCTCAAAGCCAAGGGGCACACGGTCGCCATGATCGGCGACGGCGTGAACGACGTGCTGGCCCTCAAGGATGCGGACTGCAGCGTGGCCATGGCTGCGGGCAGCGAAACCGCCCAGCAGGTGGCTCAGATCGTTCTGCTGGATTCCGATTTCTCCGCCATGCCCCACATCGTGGCCGAGGGCAGGCGTGTGATGGGCAACATCCAGCGCGCCGCCTCGCTGTTCCTGGTGAAAAACATCTTCTCCTTTTTGGCCGTGCTGTTTTTGCTCTGGCTGCCCTTTGCCTACCCCCTTACCCCCATCCAGATCAGCCTGTTCGGGGGCCTGATGATCGGCGCGCCCTCGTTCCTGCTCACCTTCGAGCCCTCCTTTAAAAAAGCGGGCGGTCATTTTATGCGCACCGCCCTGTTGAACGCTTTGCCCGGCGGCATCACCGGCGCGGTCTGCCTCGTGGGGGTAAGCTGGGCCGGCGGGGCGCTGGGCCTGGCTTCGGGGCAGGTATCCACCCTGTGCTGCCTGCTTCTCGGCGTGGTGGGCCTGGGCCAGCTGCTGGTGGTGTGCTGGCCCCTCACCGGCTGGCGCGCCACCCTGGTGGCCCTGATGGGCTTCGGCTACTACGGCGCCGCGTTCCTTCTGGCGCCCCTGTTCCGCCTTGAGGCCCTCACCCCCGCTGCCGGGCGGCTGCTGCTTCTCTTTGCCGTGGCCCTGCCGGCGGTGATGGCCCTTTGCCAGGGCACAGCCTTCCTCGTCAAACGGCGGCTCGCCGCGCGGGAACGCCGCACCCGCCCTTCGGTGGCCGCGCCCGCCCGCCACAGCAAAAAGGACGCGGCCTGAAAAAGTACTGAAAAAACGCCAGCGGCCCCCTCGTGCCTGGGGGCCCGCCGGCGTTTTTGCGTTCCGGTGCAAAAACATGAACCGCGCTCATGTTTTTTGCCTTTTATGAAAGAACCGTTCAATTGTGCCTGCCGCCCCGCTCTGGTACAATAAAAGCAAGGGAAGGGCCTTCTCAAAAAACAGACTTGGAGTTGATACCATGCCCATGAATGCCATCATCCGGGAAAAGCGCAAGGCGCTGGGCCTCACCCAGGAAGAAGTTGCCGACGCTCTGGGGGTCACCGCGCCCGCCGTAAACAAATGGGAAAAGGGCGCCACCGCGCCCGACATCGCGCTTTTGCCCCCGCTGGCGCGCCTGCTGGGGGTAGACCTGAACGCGCTGTTCTGCTTTTTCGAAGGGCCCTCAAAGCAGGAGATCGACCGGTTCGCGGCCGCCCTAGGCGATACCTTCCACAAGGGCGGCCTGGAGGCGGGGTTTGCCAAAGCCCTGGCCGAAACGCGGAAATACCCCAACTGCGCGCCGCTGCTGCACACCGTGGCCATGACGCTGGACGGCGCGCTGCTGATGCTTGGGGCAAGCGCTTCCCAAAAACAGGAATATTCCGATCAGGTCATCGCCCTGTACGAGCAGGCCGTGCGCTGCGGCGGCGGCACGCTGCGCGACCGCTCGCGCTTTTTGCTGGCCGGCAAATACCTTAACCGCGGCGAGTTCGGCAAAGCCCAGGAACTTTTGGCCTCCCTGCCCGAGCACGATCAGCCCGATAAGCGCCAACTCGAGGCGCAGCTGCTGCTGCAGCAGGGCAACACCGCCGGGGCCGCCGGTATCTATGAGCGCAAGCTGCTGGCCCTCACCGGCGAGCTGCAGGGGGTCCTGCTGAACCTGCTGGGCATCGCGCTGGACGAAGGCCGCACCGGGCACGCCGCCTCTCTGGCGGCGCTCTCCGGCCAGCTGGCCGGGCTGCTGGGCCAGGCCGAATTTTCCGCCCTGCTTCCCCGGTTCGAGCTCGCGGTCAAGCGGCAGGACCAGCCTGCAAGCCTTGATCTGCTGAAAAAGCTGTTCGCCTCCATCCCCTCGCTCTTCCAGCCCCCGGCGGGCCCTTTGTATTACCATCTCTCGCCCGAATACCAGGCCCGTTTCGAAACTCTCACCCCGGCGAAGGCCGCCGCCTCGCTTCTGCCCGGCCTTTTGGCCGAACTGGAAACCAACCCCCGCTACGATTTTTTGCGGCAGAACGCCGAATTCCGCGCCCTGCTCCTGCGGCATCGCCCGCAGCAGCCAAAACCACAGCAGCAGCCCTGAGCCCACTCTTTGCGCGGCAGGGCCGCCGGGAAATTCATCCCGGCGGCCCTGCTTTTTTATTCTTCACGCCTGCGCCCGGCGCTCCTCCCGGCGGTGGCTCTCGCGTTTTTGCTCGTACATGCCGGCGTCTGCCCGCCGGTAGGTGCCGTGCAGATCATCCTCCTGCTCCGGGTCGAACATCGCCCCGCCGATCGAGAGCGAAGTCTCCACCGGCCAGTCCTCCCGCAGTTCTTCAAAATACCACTTGATAGCCTCTTCGTCCCGTTCCAGCTGCTCCGCAGAGGCCTGTGCGTAAAAAGCGACGAATTCGTCGCCCCCCACCCGGTACAGGATCGCCCGGCTCCCCAGCGCCTGGCGCAGCGCCTCGGCGGCCCGCTGGATGTACCGGTCCCCTACCGCGTGGCCCAGGGTGTCGTTCACCTGCTTCAGGTGGTCCAGGTCCGCCACCAGCAGCCCGCTGCCCCGGCCCGCGCCGCCCGAGATCGCATTTTTCAGATCCACCTCAAATGCGTTTCGGCTTTTCAGGCCAGTCAGCTGATCGGTGTTGGCCATATCCTGGTAGGTGGGGTTGGACACCCGGCGGAAAAACAGCACGGCAAACGCCACCGAAACCAGGCACAGCAGCACGATGCAGCCGGGCGCCGCCCGGCGCAACACCAGATAGGTGTTGTACTGGTGCTCGGCGTCAAATTCAATGCCCACCACCCCCAGCACGCTGTCTCCCTCGCCGTGGATGGGCAGGTAGGTGATAAAAATCTTGCCCCAGTCGGTCTTTTGAATGTGGTCGGGCAGAACGTTTTCGCCCGCCAGCGCGCGCCGCATGGCCGGCTCGATCTCCGGCTCCAGCCGGTCGCCGGGGTAGCGGAAGTCCTCTTCCTCGCTCAGCCCGTCCACCACATACACCAGTTCGCCCCGCTCGTTCTGCTTGGCCGTGTACAGGTACAGCACGCCTGTGGATTCCCGCACAAAGCGCAGCAGCTGCTGGGTCTGGCGGTAGGTGGTGCTGGCCATGTCCTCCGGCGCGTCGATGCCCCGGAAGGTGCTTTCGTCCAGCCTGCCGTCCAGCAGCGTGTAGATCGCCTGCACCCGCTCCCGCAGCGAGGTGATCATGTCCGCATAGGTGATTTCATAGCTCAGGCCAAAGGTAAAAAGTGTGGTCACAAGCACCATCACAGCCATAAAAAGCGACACCTGTATGTCCACCCGCCGGATTCTCCGCCGGATGGGCCGGTGCCTGTTCTCTTCCTTCATTCCGCACTCCTCATTCCGGGGAAAAGTCTTTGTTTTCGCCGCCTGCGCGCCTGCGCGGCTTTTTCACCGCGGCGGGGCGTGCAAAACGCATGGCCCCGAAAACAGCCTGGAACCAATTGTAATTATTATAGCACAGTAGCGTGCGAAAGGCATCCAGTCGCTTTTCACGATTAATCCACAATTTTCTGCCACTTTTGCACAAAAGGCACAGCGGCGGGCAGGCTTGCCCGCCGCTGTGCCTTTTTGCCCTGCAAAATGGCCTTAAAAGAATATACAAAGATCTGTTTTTTATGCGCGCGGCGTTCTTCCCCGCGCGGTCAGCCCGCCAGCTCCTCCATGGCCTCGCGGGTGGTATCGGCAGAAAACAGAAAGCTGCCGCTTTGGGTGTATACCTCCACATGGGAGCCGACGTATTTGATCACGTAATCCATTTCCATCTTCCAAAACCGCCTTTCCTTGTTTGCATTCCGGCGGGGCCCTGCGCCCCTGCCCTATGCCTTTATTATAGGCGGTTTCAGGTACCATAAATCGGACTCTTAAACTTTCTTCAAAAATTTTCCAGAATTTGTTCCGCTCGGGGCCGTTTTACTCCGCCGCCTGGGCGAGCCGCCGCCGAAAAAAGTCCGTATATTCCTGCGCAATGGGCGAAAGGGGCCGCTCTGCCGGGCACAGGTAACCGATGTTCAGCTGGGTGCCCGGAATGGGGATATTCACCAGGCCGTACCGGTCGTTGTATTCCTGCGAATGGGGCAGCACCGCGCTGAAGGCAAGGGTGTGGGCCACAATGTCCCGCCGGCTGGTGATCGATTGCACCCGGATCAACCGGTCTGGGTCCAAAAATTTCAAAAACGGCATGCTGTAAGTGCCCTCGCCCTCCGCCACGGTAAAGTCCACATAGGGGTAATTGTGCAGCGCCTCAAACGAAAACGCCCCCGGCTTTGCCAGCGGGTGATCCTTTGCAAGCTGCACGAACATGGGCGCCTCCAGCAGCACCTCGCACCGCAGCCGGGCTGCACCGCAGCGCTCGGTTAAATCATACGCCGCCGGCAGCACAAACACAAACACGTCGTATTGGCCCTCCGCCGCCGCGCGCACGGGGTCGCTCGCCTGGTCCGAAAAGCAGGAAAAATGCAGCTGCGGCTGGTGCTGGTATTTCTGGCACAGGTCGGCAAAGGCCTCAAAGGCCGGGATATAGCGCGAGCTGTTCAGCCTGAAACAACAGTCCGGCTGGCCCTTCACGTCCTCCAGCAGCGCGTTCAGCTCCTGAATGATCCCCCCTGCCCGGCGCACCAGGCGCCTGCCCTCGGGGGTCAGCGCCATACCGGTGGCGGTGCGCTGGAACACAGCCACACCCAGCTCGGCCTCCAGGTTTTTCACCGCGTTGCTGATGTTTGGCTGCGATAAAAACAGGTTGCGGGCGGTCTGCGACACCGACCCCGTGCGGGCGATCTCCAAAACGTACTGCAGCTGCTGAATGGTCACCGCGTTCTCCCCCTCAAAGCGCTTTTTTCCAGTATACCTTCCTTTGGCTGAATTTGCAAAATTCCCGGCCAAATTTTGTGGATATACTCACAAAAAATACCCCCTATCGGGAATCCATATTTCCCAAAAATTTTCCCCGGTGCTATTCTTTGTTTGTCGGCCAGCGCATCCCGGGAAATGCGGCGCTACACAAAGCAAGGAGGAAACAATGGATACTTTACAGTTCATCCGGCAAACAGCCGCCGAAAAAGCGGCCCTCATCTCGCAGGTCAACCGCGGGGTGTGGCAGAGCGCCGAATTCGGCTACAGCGAAACCGAGAGCAGCGCCCTGATCGCGCAGGTGCTGCGCGGCGAGGGCTTTGCGGTCCAGACCGGCACGGGCGGCCTGCCCACCGCGCTCGAGGCAACCTGGGGCCAGGGCGCCCCGGTCATCGGCATTCTGGGCGAGTACGACGCCCTGCCGAACCTCAGCCAGGAGGCCGGCGTGGCCGAGCCCCGGCCCATCCCGGGCCAAAAATGCGGGCACGGCTGCGGCCACAGCGCCCTGGGCGCCGGGGCGGCGGGCGCGGCGCTGATCCTGAAAGAATGGCTCCAGGCCACCGGCACGGCCGGCACGGTAAAATTTTTCGGCTGCCCGGCCGAGGAGACCGGCTTTGGCAAGGCTTTCATGGCTAAGGCCGGCTGCTTTGCGGGGCTGGACGCCGCCCTTACCTGGCACCCCATGGACATGAACGCCGCCATGGCCGTGCGCACGGTGGCCTACTATAAGGTCAGGTTCGACTTCAAGGGCCGCACCGCCCACGCGGGGGCCTGCCCGGAGCAGGGCCGCAGCGCGCTGGACGCCTGCGAGCTCATGAACGTAGGGGTCAACTACCTGCGCGAACACATCATCAGCCAGGCGCGGGTGCACTATGCGTATCTGGATTGCGGCGGCGACGCCCCCAACGTGGTGCAGGAGTGCGCCTCGCTGCTGTACTTCGTCCGCGCCCCCAAACTCACCGACAGCGCGGCCATTCTCGAGCGCATCAAAAAGATCGCCCAAGGCGCGGCCCTGATGACCGAGACCGAGGTCACGGCCACCGTGCTGGGCGGTTTGAGCGACACCGTGCCGAACCCCACCCTCTCCAAGCTCCTGTCCGATTCCTTCACCGCCTTGGGCGGGCCGGACTTCGGCGAAGAGGAATACGCCATTGCCCGGCGCTATCTGGCCGCGCTGGCCCCCGAAGCGCGCGCCGCCGTGCTGGCCCAGGGCGCAAAGCTCAACGGCGTCACCGAAGACGAGTTCGCCCTCCGGCCCCTGAACACCGCCGTGATCCCCTTCCAGCCCCAGATGATGGCCGTGGTCACCACCGGCTCCAGCGACGTGGGCGACGTGAGCTATCTTGTTCCCACCGCACAGCTCACCGCCGCCACCGCCATTCCCGGCACCGGGCCCCACACCTGGCAGTTTACCGGCCAGGTGGGCACCTCCATCGGCGACAAGGGCAGCCAGGCCGCCGCGCGGGCCATCGCCCTGGCGGCCGCCCGCCTGTTCGAGCAACCGGCCCTGCTGGAAACCGCAAAGCAGGAACTTTTGGCCGAGACCGGCGGCCGGTACCAAAGCCCCATCCCCAGCGGCATTTCCTATACCGACGTAAACCCAAAAACGCCCGGCCAGGCATAAAAGGAGGAGCATTATGACCTTCAGCAGTATCATGAACAGCCCGCTTTTGTACATCCTTGTGGCGGCGGGCATCGGCTACGTTCTCATTTTTTCGGTCCTCACCCTTCGCCGCTCTTACAAGCACGCCCTGAAGCTGGGCATGGAAAAGGGCAAGGTGCGGGGCGTCATCACCTCCGCCATGGTCTACTCGGTGGTGCCCTCGCTCTCCATTGTGGTGGGGCTGTTCAGCCTGGCCGCCGTGCTGGGGGTGCCCTGGTCCTGGTTCCGCCTTTCGGTGGTGGGCTCGCTCATGTACGAGCTCATGGCGGCCGACATGGTGGCCACCGGCGCGGGCTATGAATCCGTGGCGGCCCTGGGCGCCGCGGGCGACCCCAACATCGTGGGCACCGTCATGTTCGTTATGAGCATCAGCATCCTGGGCGGCATCGTGGGGGTGCTGCTGTTCGGAAAAGGCATTCAAAAAAACATGGCCAAGGTGCGCGGCAAGGGCCCCTTCGGGGTGTTGGCCATCAGCGTTCTGCAGCTGGCCCTCATGGCCGTGTTCCTTCCCTCCATGGTCACCAGCGGCGCGGTGTACATCGCGGTGCTGCTCACCTCGGCGGTGGTGGCAATCCTGCACCAGCTCGTCATCAAAAAGACCGGTTGGAAATGGCTGGGCAACTTTGTTATGGCCGACTCTCTCATTCTGGGCATGCTGTCCTCGCTGGCATGGACCAGGCTGTTTTGATGGATAAGGAGGAAACGCAGAATGAAAAACACTTATTTTGACCGCACACACCGGTTCGGCCGCGTGGGCGTGGTCATCGGCCTGGCGTTCATGCTGGGCATCCCCGCCGTCATCTCGGCGGTCTACCACGTGTGGCCGCAAAGCCTGGGCACCGTGTTCGCGGTGGGCGGCGGCCTGCTGGCGGTGTTCCTGCCCGCCAATATCTCCGAGGTCCTCAGCTACACCCCCATCCTGGGCTCCTCGGCCTACATCACCTTCCTCACCGGCAACGTGATGAATCTCAAGCTGCCCTGCGCCATCAACGCCATGGCCCTCACCGAAACCTCTCAGGGCACCGAGGAGGGCGACACCGTGGCCAGCCTGGCGGTGGCCGCCTCCTCGGTCATCACCACGGTGATCATTGCCGTGGGCGTGCTGCTCCTGGTGCCGCTGCAGCCCATCCTCACCCTGCCCGCGGTGCAGACCGCCACCACCTACATGCTGCCCGCGCTGTTCGGCTCGCTGTTCCTGGGCATGTTCGACAATAAGTGCGGCAGCGAGTATGTGGCAAAGGGCAAGCTGAAATGTGTGATCCTGCCCATGGCGCTGGTCCTGGCGGCGAACTGCTTCATGTCCACCGCCGGCATGGAGGGCATCCTCATGCTCATCGCCATGCCGCTGATCGTTCTGTCAGCTTGGGTGCTGTACAAAACCGGCCAGATCAAAATGATCCCGGTCAAACAGGCGGAGCCGGCCTCCCCGGCCAAAGAGCAGGTTTAAAACAGGCGGCGGTCCGGGCAGGCGCCCGGGCCGCCGCTTTCACGGAAAGGGCAGGGATCCCATGAACGCATTTGATATCATCGGCCCGGTAATGATCGGGCCGTCATCGAGCCACACGGCGGGCGCGGTGCGCATCGGCAGGGCGGCGCGGGCGCTGCTGGGCGCAGAGCCGGTGCGGGCCGAGATCGGGCTGCACGGCAGCTTTGCCCGCACCTACAGGGGCCACGGCACCGACAAAGCCCTCATCGCAGGCATCCTCGGCCTCGCGCCGGACGACGAGCGCATCCGCTTCTCCCCCGCCCTCGCCCGCCAGGCGGGCCTCGCCGTGCAGCTGCGGGAAATCGAGCTGGACGGCGCCCACCCCAACACTGCCCTCCTCACCCTCTGGGGCGCCGCGGCCGGGCCCGTCAGCGTGCAGGCCGCCAGCGTGGGCGGCGGCAGCATCCTCGTCAGCCGGGTGAACGGCATGGAGGTCCAATTCTCCGGCCAGTATACCACCCTCATCGTCCTCCACAAAGACGCCCCCGGCACCATCGCCGCCGTCACCGAGCTGCTGGCGGCCGCGGGCGTCAACATCTGCAATTTCCGCCTGGCGCGGCGGCAAAAGGGCGGCGCGGCCGTCATGACCATCGAAACGGACGGCAGCTTCGGCGCAGAGCTCAATCGGGCCATCGGGCGGCTGCCCAATGTGCTCAGCTCCACCCTGCTGCCCCGCATGTGAGAAAGGCAGGGGGCTTTATGCAGCAGTTGGATTACAAGAGCATCGCCGGGCTGGTGGATGCGGCCCAGGCGGCGGGCGAAGCTGTTTCGGCCGTGGTGCTGCGCCAGCAGGCGGCGGAGCTTTCGCAAAGCGAAGAACAGGTGTACCAGGAAATGCTGGCCCGCTACCGGGTCATGGCCGGGTGCATCGGGCCGGGCTGCGCGCCGGACCTGAAATCCACCAGCGGGCTGACCGGGGGCGGGGCGTTCAAGGTGCGCCGGGCGGTGGAGGCCGGGCGCTCGCTCACGGGCGGCGTGCTGGGCGGTGCGCTGTACCGCGCGCTGGCGGTGAGCGAGCTGAACGCGGCCATGGGCCGGGTGGTGGCCGCGCCCACGGCGGGCAGCTGCGGCATCCTGCCGGCGGCGGTGCTGACCATGCAGGCGGAAAAGGGCTGCACCGAGCGCGCGTGCGTGCTGAGCCTGTTCACGGCCAGCGCGGTGGGCATGGTGATCGCCAGCACCGCCACGCTGGCGGGCGCCGAGGGGGCTGCCAGGCCGAGTGCGGCAGCGCAGCGGCCATGGCTGCGGGAGCGCTGGTGGAGCTTGCGGGCGGCAGCCCGGCGCAGCTGGCCGATGCAGTGGCGATCGCGCTCAAGAACGTGCTGGGGCTTGTGTGCGACCCGGTGGCGGGCCTGGTGGAGATCCCGTGCATCAAGCGCAACGCCTCGGGCGTGGCGGGTGCGTTTGTGGCGGCGGAGCTGGCGCTTGCGGGCATGGGCAGCGCCATCCCGGCCGACGAGGTGATCTGGGCGATGAAAAAGGTGGGTGAAGGTATGCCCGCGGCCTTAAAGGAAACGGCGGAGGGCGGCCTTGCCGCCACCCCCACCGCCCGCGCCCTGCACCAGCAGGTCTTTGGCCATGCCCCCGCCCCGGGCGGCTGCTCCGCCTGTTCCTCCTGCCCCAAACCCTGACCCTTTTCCACGCCTCAAACGCCGCTTTAAGCCCACCCCGGTGCCCTCCGGGGGCCTCTGTTCCGGGCAGCAAAACGCCCCCTGCGCAAGCGTTCCTTGCGCAGGGGGCGTTTTTTGGTTATTCCCGTTCGTACACCGCTTCAATCTCCCCCACATACAGGGTGTGATAGTCCTTTTCCGGGTAGCAGGCCTCGTCGCAGTCGGTGCCCGGCATAAAGCAGTCGGGGTCCAGCGGCTGGGCATACAGCTTTCTGCACACCAGCACCCGCTGGGCCTGCTTAAAGGCGGGCGCGCCGTCGAACCGCTCCTCCTCAAAGCCCACCGCGGCGATCTTGTCGCCGTCCCGGCCGCTTGCCTTGCCCAGATACGCCAGGGCCTTGCGGTGCTCCTCACCGTAAAAGCTCAGGGTAAAGCGCTCGCCCGCGTCAATGAACTCCTTGGTGTAGCGCTGGGGCCGGATAAAGATGTAGGCCACGTTTTTGCGCCATAAAACGCCCAGGCCGCCCCAGCTGGCGGTCATGGTGTTCACGGCCCCGCCCTTTTCAGCGGTCACCAGCATCCACTGCTTTCCGATCATCTCAAAGGGGTTGCCCTGCATCTGCTCCGGGCTGATCCTGCGATATGCCATCTTTTACAACACTTGCCTTTCCATCTGAGTTTTCTTGTTCAGCATGGGCGCCACCGCCCGGTACCGGTCGTAGCAATATTGAATGATCGCGTTGCGCTTTACCAGGCCGATAAAGCTCTTTTTGTCGTCCAGCACCGGCACAAAATTCTGGGTCATGGCCGCCGCCACCAGTTCGTCCATCTGCGTGTTCACCGACACCGGCTTATAATCCCGTTTGCGCGGGATGCTTCGGATGGGGATATCCTCGGCGTTTTCCAGCTTCAGGTTCTGGTTTTTGATGCCCCACAGCAGGTCGCCCTCGGTCATGGTGCCCACATATTCGCCCTTTCGGTTCAGTACCGGGATGGAGGAATAGCGGTGGTGCTCCATCTTTTCCAGGGCCTGCCGCAGGGTGAAATCGTCGTAGATATACGCCACGTCCTGCTTTGGGGTAAGGAAAAACAGGATGTTCACTCGTTTTACCTCTTTTCGAAGCGCCGGGGTTCCAGCGCTTTAGTAATACTTTTGTCATTTTTATTATATCACACCCTCTGTGAAAGGGATATGAAAAACTTATGAATAATAATGCCTGGCCACAAAATTTTATCTGCCCCTTTAAATCGCCATATTTTTATGCTACAATATAGCATACTTATTTTGATGTTCAAAGGATGTGGATGCAATGGCCCGTCCCCTCACCCGCCTGGCGGCCGCCCTGTGCTGCTGCGCGCTGGCGTTCACCGGCTGCACGGCGCCCACCTCCACGGGGTCCGGCAGCGCAGAGCCCGGCGCCACCCCCGCGCCCAGCTCCGCGCCCGCAGCCACGGGGCTGGTGCTGGGGTATGTCCCGGCCGACGGCTTCAACCCCTATCTCACCCCCTCCACCCTGGTGGCCCAGAACGCGGGCCTTTTGTTTGAAAAGCTGGTGGAGATCGGGCCCGACATGGCCCTCTCCTACCGGCTGGCCTCCGGCGTCGACTGTGTGGAAAATCAGGTCATCCTTCACATCCGCAGCGGCTGCACCTTTGCCGACGGCGCCCCTATCACCGCCGAAGACGCGGCCGCCAGCCTGCGCGCGGCCCAGGCCAGCGGCCTGTACGGCAGCCGCTTTGCCGGCGTGACCGGGCTGGAAGTGCAGGACGGCGCGGTGGTGCTCACCCTGGCCCAGCCCGATTCCCTGTTCGCCTATCTGTGCGATATCCCGGTGTTCAAGGCTTCCGAAACCGCGCTCGCCAGCCCCACGGCAAGCGGCCGCTACACTTACGGCGCCGCGGGCGAACTGGTGCGCAACAGCCGCTGTGCCTTTCCGGAAGCCGGGCCCGAAACCGTCCGCCTGGCCGAGGTGGGCAGCTACGACGAGATGGTCAGCGGCCTTGCGGTGGGCACCCTGAACCTGTACGCCGCCAGCGAAACGCTGGAGTCCTCGGCCAGCGTGGCCAGCAAGCAGACCTACTACCGCACCAACAATCTGGTGTTCCTGGGGGTCAACGCCGCCGGGCAGCAGGGCGCTGCCGCCCCCAACCCCCTGCTGGCCTCCCCGGGCGGCCGGGCGCTTTTAAGCCGGCTCATCGACCGGCGGCAGCTGGCCGAAAAAAGCTATTATTCCCGCGCCTACCCCGCCACCGGCGCCATCAACAGCTTTTACCCCTGTGTGATGGCCCAGCAGAGCATTCTGGCCGAGGCGGAGCTGGACGCCGCGGGCGCCGAGGCCGCTTTCACGGCGCTGGGCTTCCAAAAGGATCCCCTGACCGGCTATTACCAGAATGCGGACGGCGAGCGGCTTACCCTGCGGCTTCTGGTCTACAGCGGCAGCACCTACAAAAAATACGCGGCCACGCTTCTGCAGCAGCAGCTGGGGGCCAGGGGTCTGTATTTGCAGGTGGAAGAAACCGACAATTTTGACGCATGGTCCGAAAAAGTTGCCCTGGGGGATTTTGATCTGTACATCGGCGAGGTCAAGTTGTATAATAATATGGATATGAGCCCCTTTTTTGAGGGGGGCGGGGCCAGCGCGGGCATCCTTCCCAGCGAGGCTCTCGCCGCGGCCTACGCCGCGTTCAAGCACAACCAGAGCGCGGCGGGCGCGTTCGAGGCCGCCTTTGCAGCCGAAATGCCCTTTGTGCCGCTGCTCTGGCGCAACGGCGTCGTGGTTCACAGCCGCGATATAGGCGGCCTGTCGCCCTCTTTGAGCAATGTTTTCTATTCGTTGGCGGACCTGCGCTTCGGCGCGGCCCAAAATTCCTGATACGAGGAGGTACCCTTTTTATGATCACACTCAAAAACCCCCTGGGCGCCGTGAGCATGACCGAGGACTACTTCGCCGAGCTGGTCAGCCAGGCGGCCCGCAGCTGCTATGGCGTGGCCGGCATGGCCACGGCGGGCACCGCCGAAGACCTGAAAAGCCTGGTGTTCGGCAGCGATTTCCCCGAAAAGGGCGTGCGGGTCACCCAGGCGGGCGGCCGCCTCACCATCGAGCTGCACATCAAGGTAGGCTACGGGCTGAACATTGCCACCATTGTGCAAAGCATCACCCACAAGGTAAAGCACGAGGTCGAAAACGCCACCGGCCTGAAGGTCCAGCGCATCGAGGTTTCGGTGGACGATATCGTGGCGGACGACTAAACGCCCCCGCCCCAATCCTATCTTTGATGTTGAGGTGTAATTTTTATGATAAACGGTAAAACCCTGCGCGACGCCATCATCTCCGGCGCCAACAACATTTCCAACCAGCGCTCCCGCGTGGACGAGCTGAACGTCTTCCCCGTGCCGGACGGCGACACCGGCACCAACATGAGCATGACCGTGGGCGCGGCCTGCCGCGAGCTGGAAGCCCTGGGCGACGACTGCACCGTGGCCGAGGCCGCCAAGGTGGCCGCCAGCGCCATGCTGCGGGGCGCGCGCGGCAACTCGGGCGTGATCACCAGCCTGCTGTTCCGCGGCTTCGCCAAAGCCCTGGAGGGCAAGCGCGAGGCGGGCGCCGACGATCTGGTCGCCGCGCTGGAAAAGGGCGTCGAGGGCGCGTACAAGGCCGTCATGAAGCCCACCGAGGGCACCATGCTCACCGTGGCCCGCGTTGCCAGCGAGGATGCGGGCGCCTCCGGCATTGCCGATGTGAACGAATTGTGGGATCTGGTTCTGGCTGCCGCCCAGCGCGCGCTGGAGCACACCCCCGAGCAGCTTCCCGTGCTCAAAAAGGCCGGCGTGGTGGACGCGGGCGGCCAGGGCCTGGTGGTTATTTTCGAGGGCATGCAGGCCGTGTTCCGCGGGGGCCAGCCCATCAAGAGCGAGGAGCTCACCCAGAACAAGGCCAAGCTCTCCACCTCCGGCGCGGGCAAGGGCGTTTTTACCGACGACCTCATGAAAGTGGAAGACATCACCAACGGTTACTGCACCCAGTTCCTGGTAAACAAAGAGCCCGGCGCTTCCATCACCAAGCTCCGCGCCTTTCTGGAGTCCAACGGCGACAGCGTGGTGGTCATCGAGGACGACGACGTGGCCAACTGCCACGTGCACACCGCCGACCCGGGCAAGATCCTGAGCCACGCCATCCAATACGGCTACCTCACCTCTTTCAAGATCGAGAACATGCACGAGCAGTTCCTGGCCCGCCAAAAGCAGGGCAAGGGCCTGGAAAAGCAGAAAGAAGCCGAGCAGAAGGCTCCCTCCGGCCAGTTCGTATACGCCGCCGTGGACCCCGAGCGGGAATACGGCTTTGTTTCGGTGGCCGCGGGCGAGGGCCTGGCCGCCGTATTCGCGGACCTGGGGGTGGACGCGGTGGTAAGCGGCGGCCAGACCATGAACCCCGCCACCGAGGACATTGTGGCCGCGGTGCAAAGCGTGCCCGCCAAAACCGTGTTCGTGCTGCCCAACAACAAAAACATCATCATGGCCGCCGAGATGGCCCAAAAGATCGCCGACCGGCGCATCGTGGTGCTGCCCACCCGCACCATCCCCCAGGGCATCACCGCCATGCTGAACTTTGACCCGGACGCCGCGGTGGACGCCAACACCATCAACATGATGGCCGCGGCCGACAAGGTCAGCACCGGCCTTGTCACCTTTGCCGCCCGCAACAGCGAGTTCGACGGCCACAAGATCAAAAAGGGCGAGATCATGGCGCTGGAAAACGGCAAGATCGTGAACATCGGCGTCGACGTGGCCAAAACCACCTACCGCCTGGCCCGCAGCATGGTCAAAAAAGACACCAGTTTTATCACCCTGATCTCCGGCTGCGACGTGAGCGAAGAGGAAGCCCAGCGCACCACCGAGCTGGTGCAGGCCAAGGTGGGCGACTCCATCGAGGTCACCCTCATCAACGGCGGCCAGCCCGTATACTACTATATGATCAGCGTGGAGTGACCGCCCCGCCCGGGGCGGCCTCCACAGGCGGGGAACGGAGCGGTCCGTTCCCCGCCTTTTTGCTTTGTTCGGGGCGTTTTATGCTATAATAAAAGTAGCCGAACCCACACTGAAAAAGGAGGCCCTCCCCATGAAACCGGATACCCCCGTGCAATATGTAAAGGGCGTGGGCCCCAAAACCGCCGAAAAATTTCTGCGCCTGGGGGTCGAAACCCTGGCCGACCTTTTGCAGCTCTACCCCCGCCGCTACATCGACTACACGCGCCCCTTCCCCGTGGCCCAGGCCCCCTTCGACGCCGACGCCGTGGTAAAAGCCGCGGTCTACTCCAAAAAAGCCGCGGTGCGGCTGCCGGGCGGGCGCACCATGGTGCAGGTGCTGGCGGGCGACGACAGCGCCTCCCTCTCGCTCACCTGGTTCAACACCCACTTCATGGCCGACAAGCTGGCGGTGGGCGAGGAATATTACTTCGAGGGCCGGGTGCGGGGCACCCTGACCCGGCGCGAGATCGCAAACCCCACCGTGCGCACCGCCGCCCAGGTGGCCCGCACCCCCCTGGTGGCGGTGTATCCCCAAACCGAAGGCCTGGGCAGCGGCCAGATCGCCCGCTGTGTGGCAAGCGCCCTGGAGGGGGCCGACCCGCTGCCCGAGCCCCTGCCCCCCGCCCTGCTGGCAAAATACAAGCTGCCCGGCAAGTGGGAGGCCGTCCGGGCCATCCACTGCCCCGAAGCCCCCGAAGCCGCAGCCGCGGCCCGCAGGCGGCTCACCTTTGAGGAGCTGCTCACCCTGCAGCTGGGCCTCATCCTGCTGCGCAGCCGGGGGGCCGCCAAGGCGGGCGCGCCCATGCGCGGGGTGGACCTGGCCCCCTTCTGGGCCAGCCTGCCCTTCGCCCCCACCGCCGCCCAGCGCCGGGCCGCCGCCGAGATCTGTGCCGACATGGCCGGCGCCGCCCCCCTGAACCGCCTTTTGCAGGGCGATGTGGGCAGCGGCAAAACCCTGGTGGCCGCCGCCGGGGTGTATATGGCCCACCAAAACGGCTACCAGAGCGCCCTGATGGCCCCCACCGAGATCCTGGCCGCCCAGCATGCCGACACCCTGGAAAAGCTGCTTGGCCCCTTTGGGGTGCGGGTGGCGCTGCTCACCGGCGGCATGAAGGCCGCCGCAAAGCGCGCCGCCCTGGCCGCCGTTGCAGCGGGCGAGGCGGACCTTGTGGTGGGCACCCACGCGGTGCTCAGCACCGGGGTGGAGTTTGCCCGCCTGGGCTTTGCCGTGGTCGACGAGCAGCACCGGTTCGGGGTGCGCCAGCGGGGCCTGCTGGCGGGCAAGGCCCAAAGCCCCCACGTGCTGGTCATGAGCGCCACCCCCATCCCCCGCACCCTGGGCCTTTTGCTTTACGGCGATCTGGATATCTCCATCCTGGACGAACTGCCCCCCGGCCGCAAGCCGGTCAAAACCCGGGCGGTGCGGGGCGAAAAGCGCCGCGCCATGTACGGCTTTTTGAACGCCCAGATCGAGGCCGGCCGCCAGGTCTACATCGTGTGCCCCCGGGTGGAGGAGGGCGAGGCCGACGGCCCGGACGCGCTGAACGCGGTCAAGACCTATTATAAAGAGGTGGCGCAGGCGCTGCTGCCCGGCCGCCGGGTGGGCCTGATGCACGGCAAGCTCAAGCCCAGGGAAAAGGCCGCCGTGATGGAGGCCTTCAAGGCGGGCGAGCTGGACGCGCTGGTGTCCACCACCGTGATCGAGGTGGGGGTGGACGTGCCCAACGCCGCCGTCATGGTCATCGAAAACGCCGAGCGGTACGGCCTTTCTGCGCTGCACCAGCTGCGGGGCCGCGTGGGCCGCGGCGCGCAGGAATCCTGGTGCTTTCTGGTGAGCGACCACGGCGGCGAAAGCGTGCGGGAGCGGCTGCAGTTCCTCTGCCATACCCAGGATGGGTTCGAGATCGCCAAATACGACCTGGAGCACCGGGGCCCCGGCGACTTTTTCGGCGACCGGCAGCACGGCCTGCCCACCCTGCAGCTGGCGGACCTCACGGCCGACACCCGCGCCCTGGAGGCCGCGCAAAAAAGCGCCCGCGAATTGCTCGGGCAGGACCCCAAGCTGGCTGCGCCCGGGCACCAGGTCCTCGCCGCCCAGGTCGAGCGCCTGTTCCGGCGCACCACCTTCAACTGATTTTTGTATATTTCTACAATAAAATACAAAAGGTAAAGGAGCAGCCCCAGGGGCTGCTCCTTTACCTTTTGCTTTTGCTTTTTCGCGCCGTTTCTGATCCCCTTGGGCGAAAGGGCTCTTTATTCGGTAATCCCGCTTATGATTACCTTCCCGTACAGTGCGGCCTGCGCCTTCCTGTATACATCGCTCAGGATCTGGGCTTCATAGGGCAGGCGGCCCTTCCAATCGCTGCGCACGTTCCTGCTGCCTATCCTGTTGAGCATGTCTTTCTGCAAAAGCCCCAGCCCCTCCATAACGAGCTCCAATTCCCCATAAGTAAGGGGAAGTTCTACAGGGCGGTCGTTGCTTTTTTGCTTGTCGTGGTAGAGCTGGTATTCCCGGAACCTGCGCTCCGCGGCCTTCACGT
This sequence comes from Oscillospiraceae bacterium, assembly GCA_022835495.1. Lineage (NCBI taxonomy): Bacteria > Bacillati > Bacillota > Clostridia > Eubacteriales > Oscillospiraceae > Oscillospiraceae bacterium. The sequence goes on along the minus strand of BQOK01000001.1, from coordinate 670,897 downwards.
GCGCCGTGGCCGCATTGGTGGAAATGCCCATCGCCTCGCCGATCTTTTTGTAGGCCATTCCCTTTTGCCGCAAAGAATACGCGCGCTTTTGCTTTTCCGTAAGGATGGACAGTTCTTCAACCATTGCCGTTTCCCCTCCGCTTCTCCTTTTTATCCTTCACGCCGCTCTTTAAACCCCCACTTTGAAGCAGTCGTAGGTGGCGTTCAACAGATCGCCCGGCTGCACACTCAAAGCGTCTGCCAGATTGTAAAGCACCTCCACCGAAAACGACCTCACGATATTAGGCGCTTCAATGGAGCTCAGGTGTGAGCGGCTGATGTTTGCCCGCCGTGCCAGTTCTTCCTGCGACATTCCCCTCATTTTCCGCAAAGCGGCGATGGTAAGGCCCAGCTCAATAAAGCGGTCTCTGTTGCAGAATTCCACCTCCTTGCTCATGCCCCACCATCCCCTTTCCTGCCTTGCCCCTCATAATTATAGGATTTTCGGGGGATTCTTTCTGCCTGCCCTGTTGAGCGTTTGCCCAATATTTTGAGCAACCGCTTTTCAATTCGGCAAAAAATGCAATAATATGTAGTGCATTTGCAAGAACAGGCCGCTGGGCAAAAAGAAGAAAAAGCAACCGAGAGGAAGGGTGTAACATGGAACTGACGGAAAGGCATTTAAAAGCGGCCGAGCTGCGCGAGTGCCAGGGGCTCACCTTTCAAAAAATCGGCGGCATTCTGGGCGTATCCCAGCCAGAAGCGGCGCTTTTGTACCGGGAAGTGCTGCGCAGCCGCCGGGAAGAGCGCAAAAAAGAATTTTTCCGCCAGGAAAACAGTCGCGTCGTTTCGGTGGAATTTTCTTTGGGCGAGCTGGCCGTGCTGCAGCGGATGCTGGCCCACTACCAGACCTGGATGCGAAAAACGACCTCTCCCACCCTGGATTGGTTCGGGGAATTGTTGGAGGATATCGACTATATCGCGGCAGAAAAATTGATCCTGCGCCTTTTGGCCGCCGAGTGCAAAAACCGGAACATCTTCCCGGAGGATACCCCTTTATCGACCGAAGCCCGCGGAAAGGGCAGGCCCCGCTCGGGTCCGGCAGATAAATAAGTTTTGAGGCTGGGGCAACAAATGAGCGTTTACAGAAGAGTGTACCAATCTTCTGTAAATGTTTACTGCTAATTTGCGCTGACTGCTATTACCCAGATGAACCATTTTCCTGACTTCGGGAAAATGGTCTGTAATCCCAAAACTATTATTTTTACATGCCAGCCTGGCCTTGCTAAGTACATAAAAAACAGCCGCATCTTCCCACCCCTCTTTTCCCCCTTGCAAACCGGGCAAAACCTGCTATAATAGGGCTGGAAACGTTTCCAACAGAAAGGGGCGGCGCAGATGCAGCGGCAATGGTGGCAGGCAAGTGTGGGCTATCAGATCTGGCCCAAAAGCTTTAACGACTCAAACGGCGACGGCATGGGGGACATCCCCGGCATCCTGGAAAAACTCGATTATTTGCAGCAGCTTGGGGTGGACCTGCTGTGGCTCTCCCCCATCTATCCCAGCCCTTTGGCCGACGAAGGCTACGATATTTCCGATTATTGCGGCGTGGACCCGCGCTTCGGCACCATGGCCGACCTGGAACGGCTCATTGCCGAAACAAAGCGCCGGGGCATGCGCCTGCTGCTGGACCTGGTGGTGAACCACTGTTCCGACGAACACCCCTGGTTCCAAAAAGCCCTGGCCGACCCCGAGGGGCCGTATGGGCAGTATTTCTATTTCCGCCGGGGGAAAAACGGCGCGCCGCCCTGCAACTGGCGGGGGTATTTCGGCGCCGGCGTTTGGAGCCCGGTGCCCGGCCGTGCCGATCTCTATTACCTGCACCTATTTCACGAAAAGCAGCCGGACCTGAATTGGTCCAACCCCGCCCTGCGCCGCGAAATCTACCAGATGGTGAACTGGTGGCTGGACAAGGGCATTGCGGGCTTCCGGGTCGACGCCATCGTGAACATCGGTAAGCCGGACTCCTTCCGCGACTATCCCGCCGACCGGCCGGACGGCCTGGCCGATTGCTGCAATATGCTGGCCGAGCCCAGCGCCAAAGCCCACCTGGCCGAATACCTGACCGAGCTGCGGGATAACACCTTCCGCCCCCACGGCGCGTTCACCGTGGGCGAGGTGTTCGACACCGATCCCGCCGAACTGGCGGCCTTTATCGGCCCGGACGGCTATTTTTCCAGCATGTTCGACTTTGCGGCCACCTGCTGCGGCAAAAGCCCCAAAGGCTGGTGGGCCGCCCGCCGCCCCAGCCCAACCGACTACCGGGACTGCTGCTTTTCCAGCCAAAAAGCAGCGCAGGGCGTGGGCTTTTTGTCCAACGTGATCGAAAATCACGACGAACCCCGGGGCGCCAGCCATTACCTGCCCCTGGGCTTTGAGGAGCAGCCCCGGGCGCAAAAAGCCCTGGCCGCCGTCACCCTGCTGCTGCGCGGGCTGCCCTTTCTCTACCAGGGGCAGGAGCTGGGCATGACCAACAAGCCCTTCGCCAGCATTCACGAGGTCGACGATGTGAACACCAAGGGCGAATACGCCGCCTGCCTGGCCGCGGGCCTGCGGGCCGACGACGCGCTGGAGGTAATCGCCCACTACAGCCGCGACAACGCCCGCACCCCCGTGCAGTGGTCCGCCCAGGCGAACGCGGGCTTTACCGCCGGCACCCCCTGGATGCCGGTCAACCCGCGGTACCGGTCGGTCAACGCCGAAGCCCAGCAGGCCGACCCCGCCTCGGCGCTGAATTTCTACAAAAAGTTGATCTCTTTGCGAAAAGACCCTGCGTATAAAGAAACCCTGGTTTGGGGCGATTTTGAGCCCCTGTACACCGAGCGCGAAGGGTTGGCCGCCTTCTGGCGCAGGGCAGATAAAAAGCTGCTGGTGCTGTCCAATTTGTCAGACGAGGCAATGCTTTTGCCGCTGCCCGGCCCCGTGCGCGCGGTGGTGCTGAACAGCCGCCAGCTCCCCCCCGAGCTGGAGCAGCAAGCCCTGATCCTGGCCCCCTGGCAGGCGCTGGTGTTGGAAATGGAATAAGTAAGGCGGCGGGCTGCCTGCCCGCCCTGCCGTTTTGGGCGCTCACAGCCCGCCTGTGCCCGCAAGCCAGCGGCCCGCCAGGCTGAAGCACCCCAAAATCGGGATGCACAGCAAAAACCACAGGAAGGTGTAAAGCGGGCACACCTGCCCCAGCAGGTTGCCCCACTGGTCCGAATAGTCCCATACGCCCCAGTGCAGGGCCCGGTTGCACACCAGGCCAAAGGCCAGCTCCACGCCGGTAATGGTGAGCGCGCCGATGCCGCAGCGCACCAAAAGAGGCCATGCAGCAAGGTGCAGGTTCACCTGCTCAAGCAGCAGCAGGCACAGCCCGCCCGCAACCAGCATGGTCCAATGCGTGTGGCCGCGAAAGGTCACCTCAATGGCGCCGTAGCCCAGCGCGCCAAAGCAGAACAGCGCTATTTTCCCAATCATAAAAAAATCACCCGGGGAACATTGTTCCCCGGGTGATCGTGTTTATGTGGCGGGTCAGGCGTTGCCCAGCTTTGAAATTGTTTCCAGCAGCTCCTGCCGGCAGTCCCACAGGCGCTGCGAAAGATCCACATAGTACCTGTGCGGGTATTCAAAGCGCAGGCTCTCCTCCCACAGGCCGTCGATCTGGGCCTTGCAGTATTCCCGAATGGCCTGCACGCCCGGCCGTTCATACACCAGCCTGCCCTCCTGGTAAATGGGGGTGGTCAGGCAGCGGGCGGTGCAGTTCTCATAGGTGCGCTGCTTCCAGGTCTGCAGGGGGTCAAACAGGGTCAGGCCGCGGCTGGCGTCCACCTCCTCGTCAAAAATGGTCACATAGTCCGCCATGGCCTTGCCGGTGTAATTGTCGCAGATGCGCCAGACCTTTTTCAAATGGGGGGTGGTGAGCTTTTCAATGCTCTCGCTCACCTTGATCTTGGGGATATAGCGTCCGTCCTCCTTGATCGCGGCCAGCTTGTACACGCCGCCGAACACCGGGTCGCTCTTGGCGGTAATCAGGTTTTCGCCGATGCCGAAGCTGTCCACCTGGGCGCCCTGCAGGATCAGGTCCCGCACAATGTATTCGTCCAGGCTGTTGGAGGCGCAGATGGGGCAGTCCCCGTAGCCGGCCTCGTCCAGCTGCCTGCGGGCTTTTTTCGAAAGATAGGCGATATCCCCCGAGTCGATGCGGATGCCCTTTGGGCGCTTGCCCAGGGGCGCCAGCACCTCGTCGAACACCCGGATGGCATTGGGCACGCCGCTCTTGGTCACATTGTAAGTATCCACCAGCAGCACACACCCGTCCGGGTACAGCTCGGCATACTTTTTAAAGGCGTCGTATTCCGTGGGGAACATCTGCACCCAGCTGTGGGCCATGGTGCCGCTGGCGGGAATGCCGAAATCCCGCGCGGCCATCACGCAGCTGGTGGAGCTGCACCCGGCAATGTAAGCCGCCCGGGCGCCGTACACCGCGGCATCGTACCCCTGGGCGCGGCGGGCGCCGAACTCCATCACCGGGCGGCCCTGGGCGCTGCGCACAATGCGGTTTGCCTTGGTGGCCACCAGGCACTGGTGGTTAAAGGTGACCAGCAGCAGGGTTTCCAGCAGCTGGCACTCCATCGAGGGGCCCTCCACCGTCACGATGGGCTCCCGTGGGAAAATGGGCGTGCCCTCCGGGATAGCCCAGATGTTGCAGTGCAGCTTGAAGTTTTTCAGGTATTCCAGGAATTTTTCGTTGAACACCCCGGTGCCGCGCAGGTAGTCGATGTCGGCCCCGGTAAACGAAAGGTGCTCCACCGCGTCGATAAAGGTATCTAGCCCGGCCATAATGGCAAAGCCGCCCCCGTCCGGGATTTTGCGGAAGAACATGTCGAACACGCTGACCTTGTCCTCATAGCCCTCTTCCAGGTAGCCGGCCGCCATGGTGAGCTCGTAAAAGTCCATGATGGTGGTCAAATTCCGTGTACCGTCCAACATACGGTTTTCCCCACTTTCTCTTTTTGGCCGGCGCCGCCGGTCTTTTGTCAGAACTGGCGGCGGCGCACCTTCTTTTTGCTGCCGCGCCGCTTGGTCAGCCAATAAACATACAAAATCAGGTAGATCACCACGGCCAGGGCCGAGAGCACCAGCACCACCTTGAAGTACAGGCTGCCGAAAAACTCACCCACCTTGGAAAGGGTGTACAGCAGCGGGTTGCGGGCCATATCCCGCCCGGCCACCAGCTCCACCACGCCGATCACCTCGCCCGAAAGCGACACCGAAACGGTGCCCACCACGTCGCCCCGCTTCACCGGCGCGGCCACAAATTCCGGCAGCTCAAAGGTCTTTTGGGTCACGGTCTCGTCGGTGCCCAGGGGCAAAATGCTGTAAAGGTCCTCTTTGGGCCACAGCATCAGGGTGTCGCCGTCGGTGGAGTATTTCACCGCCACCTCGGTGATGGCCTCGTCCGCCTTCAGCGCGGGCTGTATGGCAAAATTCTCGAACACCCAGTCCATCAAAACACCGGTTTCGTACAGGGCGGGGCGCTTGGTGGCGTACTCGTAGGGGTCGCAGCTGTTGGGGCTGTTCAGCACCACGCAGATATACGTTTCGCCCCCGTCGCCCCCGGTGTGCCACGAGGCAAAGTTCTGCCAGTCGCCCAGGCTGCCGGTCTTGCCGCCCTGGTTGTAGCTGCGGTAGTAGCTGCCCCCCAGGGCCGAATCTGCCATTTTGTTGGTGGTGATCACGTTGTAAGCGCCCGAGGCGTAGCGGGGGTTTTCGCCCATGTTGTAGCGGGTGGCTTTGCAGGCCTCCTTAAAGGCGTCAAAGCTCATGGCGTAGCGCAGCAAAAGATACATATCCCGCGCGGTGCTCAGGTTGCCCTCGTCCAGGCCGCAGGCGTCGGTAAAGGTGGTGGCGGTGCAGCCGATCTCCTTGGCGCGGGCATTCATCATATAAACAAAATTATCCAGGCTGCCGCCGGCGATCTTTTTGCCCACGGCCAGGGCCGCCTCGTTGGCGCTGGGCAGCAGCATGGCATAGAGCAGCTGGCGCATGGTGTGCTCCTCGCCCGGGCGGATGTCCGCGTGGGAGCCCCCGTGGATGTACACGTAGTCCTGAATGGACTGATCCGGCGCAGCGGTCACCGTGTCCAGCTGATCCTGGTAATTTTCCAGCAGCAGGATGGCCGTCATCAGCTTGGTCAGGCTGGCGGCGGGCAGCTGCTGCTCGCTGTTTTTTTCGTATACAATGATGTTGCTGTCGGTATTCACAATGTAGGCGGCGGGGGCCGCGATCTCAAACGGCGGCGCAAACCCCACCGCCCCGGCGGGCAGGGCCAGCACGCCGCAGGCGAGCGCCAGGCCCAACACAAGTGCAGCGAATTTTTTCATGTGGACATTTCCCTTTAAACGCGATAAAATGATAAAGGCAGTGTTGGCTGCCGGGGTGGTTTCCAATCACCTGCCGGGCGCTGTGCCCGGCGGCTGGTGTAGCTTTTATTATATCAGCTTTTTTTGCGTTTATAAAGACTTTTGGGCGAAAGAGGTGTGAGGCTTTGATCTATGTAACGGGTGATATCCACGGCGACCTTGCGCGCTTTGAAGAAAAGGCCCTGAAAAAACTGAAAAAGCGCGACACCCTGATCGTTCTGGGGGATTTCGGTTTCCTGTGGAACGGCGATAAGGCCGAACAAAAAAATCTGAAATGGCTCGAAAAGCGCCGTTACCGCATCCTCTTCATCGACGGCTGCCACGAAAACTTCGACCTCCTGCGGGAATACCCGGTGCAAGAGTTCGAGGGCGGCCGGGCCCGGCACATCGGCGGCGGCGTGTATTACATCCTGCGGGGCAGCATTCTGGAGCTGGAGGGCAAAAAGCTGCTGTGCTTCGGCGGCGCCGAAAGCTGGGACAAGGAAGACCGGGACGAGGGCGTGAACTGGTGGCGGGCCGAAATGCCCACCACCGACGAATTGGAATGGTGCGCCGAAAACCTGAACCGGGCGGGCCGCCGGGTGGATTACATCCTCACCCACGACGCGCCGCTGCAAATTCTCGAATTCACGCAGTACATGCGCGGGCAGCCCAACTGGCTGCACACCTTTTTCGACAACGTGATGAAGAACACCGAATACAAAAAGTGGCTGTTCGGCCGCTATCACAGGGACATGGCCCTTTCCAGCAAGGCGCAGGCCGTGTTCCGCCAGGTGGTGCCTCTGGAGGAATAAACGGGGGCAGGCCCAAAAAGCTCAAATAGCACAGGCGGCGCGGCAGGGGGCCTTTCCCCCGCCGCGCCGCCTTTTGTTTCCCACCGGCCCCGGGGCCGGATCTTTTTGAAAAGCGAACAAATATTTTTTGCGCGTGTAACGTTTTCCCGGCGCGCGCGTCTTGTAAGGTGAACGGTGGAAAGGGGGCGGGGCCGCGTATGCCGGGGCTGGACGAGATCTACGAGCAATACAGGGGCGAGCTGTTCCGCTATCTTCTGCGCCTCACCGGCAGCGCCGCGCAGGCCGAGGACCTGGTGAGCGAGACCTTTTTAAAAGCCCTGCAAAACCTTCACACCCTGAAAAGAGAAGAATCGCTCAAAGCCTGGCTTTTCTCTGTGGCGCGCCATGCCTGGCTGGACTGGCTGCGCGCCAGGCGCGAGACCGTGGAGCTGAGCGATCTTTTGGGCCTGTATCTGGCCGACGAAGCCCCCACAAGGGCCGAAAGCCGGGCGCTGCTGGCCCGGGTGGAGCAGCTTTTGCAGCAAAAAACGCCCCGGGACCAGGCCGTGTTCCGGCTGCGGCTTCAGGGCTATGCGTTCAGCGAGATCGGGCGGGCGCTGGGCCTCAGCGAAAGCGCGGCCCGGGTGGTGGACCACCGGCTGCGCCGGTGGCTGAACGAACAGATCAAGGAGGGAGAACTATGAACGGCATTCCCTGCGACGTATGCCTGGACCTGATGCCCCTGGTGCAGGACGGCGTAGCCAGCGCGGCCAGCGAAGCTCTGGTAGAGCAGCACCTGGAGCATTGCCCCCGGTGCCGCGCCATCTTCGGCGGCGCCGGGCAGGCGCCGCCCCCCGCTCCCAACGAGCAGCGCATGGCGCGCCGGCTCCGCCAGGGGGTGCACGGCTGGGCCGCGGGCCTGGTGCTGGCGGCCGCCGTGCTGTGCCTGGCGCTGCTCAACGGGGGCGAATCCAGCGCGCTCATTTTTTGGCTGCTCCCCCTTTTGGGCGGCCTGCTGTTCACTTATTGGAACAGCCGCTGGAAACAAGACCTTCTGGCGCTGGATCTTGCGCTGGCCGGCATCGGCGGGGCGTGGGGCTATTTCAGCGCGGCCGCCGGGTGGCGGCTGCACCGGGCCCTCCGCGAGTTTTGCACCCAATTTTTATTCTGCGGGCTGCTGCTGCTGCTGGGCGCCGCCATTGCCGCCCTGCTCCGGTTCGCATTTGCCAGAAAGGAAGAAAAATGAAACGATTCAAACGTACCCGCGCCGCCCGTACCTTGGCGGGCGCCCTGGCCCTTCTTTTGATCCTGGGCCTCGCGCTCTTGGTGGATTGCTTCAGCGGCGACCCCGTCAGCCGCGCCTTTGCGAACCGCCGCATGCTGGCCTGGGCCAACGGGCAATGGCCGGGCCACGATTTTTACATTGCGGAGGAGTTCGGCGGCGCGGCGTTCACCTACGATGTGCGGCTGCAGTCCTCGGTCAGCGCCGACACCTGGTTCAACGTGGGCTCAGTGCTGGGTCTGTGGCGCTATACCACCGACTATGAGTTCCAGGTAGAGCAGGGTTATAACACCTGTGCCCGGCTGGAACAGGCCCTGGCAAGCGCCGCGGCGTCCTGCCTCGAACAGGCAGCCTTCTCTGCAACATACCAGCCCCAGGTGTATGTGTCGCTGCGTGCGCCCGGCGGCCAAAGCGCCCTGCCGCAGGGCATGGAATTGGATATGCCCTACGACCCGGTGCTGGCGCAGCAGGCGGCGCTTTCGCTGCAGCTCGCCACAAGCGGCCCGCCCCACACAGTCCAGGCCCGCGCGGCCGCCCAGGACGCAAAAGCCGCCCTGGAAGCGGCGGGGCTTTCCTTCGCCCGCTACGAAATCACCCTGCGGGACAAAACGGTGGAGTATCAGCACGCCCTGGAAACCCTGGTGGAGGCTTCCTTTACCGCGCAGGAGCTGGGCTAGCAAACAAACGAAAAATGCGCCCCCAAAGCAGCCTTTCCGGGCTGTGGGGGCGCGTTTTCTGCGTCTTGTTTTCGGAACCGGCAGATCTGCCGCGGCCTCTTTTTCAGCCAAAGATCTCCGCGGCAGCGGCCATGTTCTTCACCACCGGCACCCCGAACGGGCAGCGCTTTTCGCAGCTTCCGCAGCCGATGCACTCGCCGCCGCCGTGGGCAAGCCCCGCGTAGTGCGAGCGGATCGAGGGCGGCACCTGCGCGGGGTCCAGCCGGGCGATGTCCAGATATTTGTTCACCGCCGCAATGTCAATGCCCGCCGGGCAGGGCTGGCAGTGGCTGCAATACACGCAGTTGCCCGCAAAATCGCTGCGCAGCGTGCCCATCACCGAGGTGTAGTCCCGCTCCGCATCGCTCAGGTCCAGGTAACGCACCGCGTCCAGCACCTGGGCGCGGCTCTGGCAGCCCAGCATCACGCTGGCCACCGCGGGCCGGGTCAGCGCGTAATGGATGCACTGGCCCACCGTCAGCGGCCGGTCAAAGGGAGTGTGCTCCGCCGAGATCAGCTTGCCCGCCCCCAGCGTTTTCATCACGGTAATGCCCACGCCCTTTTGTTCGCACAGCGCATAAAGCGCCGCCCGCTCCGGGTCAAAGCCCCGGAAGGCCGCCCGGTCCAGCCCCTCATCCAGCGCGTTCAGGGCGTTCGTCTCGGCCGGGTACAGGTCAAACGCCGGGTTGATGCTGAACATCATCATCTCCGGCAGCCCCGTCCCGATCACCCGTGCCGCCGTGCGGGGGTTGTGCGAGCTGAAGCCGATGTGCCGGATGTAGCCCTGCTGTTTCAGGCTGCTCACATAATCCGCAAAGCCGGTCTCAAAAACGCCCTTATAATCCTCCTCGGAATCAATAAAAAACATCATGCCAAAGTCAATGTAGCCAAAAATCTGCAGCAGCCTTTCAAAGTACCGCTTTGCCGTGGGCAGGTCCCGGCTGATGTCGTACTGCTCGTTCACGTCGGTGGAGCCGATGTGCCCCTGGATCATCACCTGGCTGCGGCGGCCGCCCAGCGCCCTGGCAATATTTTGCCGCACCTCGTCGCCCGGCATAAAAACATCCAGCAGGTTGACCCCGTTTTCCAGGGCGGCGTCCACCGTTTCCTGTACCTGCTCAAAGGGCTTTCCGTCCAGGTGTTCGCACCCCAGCCCTATAATGCTGCTCTTTTCTCCCGTTTTGCCGATCTGCCTGTATTCCATCGTGTCGCCCGCTTTCCTTTCGCTGTTTTGTCCCCGTTTTTCTCCGTCGGTTTGTTCCGGCCCGGCCGTTCCCCGCCTTTGGCCCCGGGGCGCCCTGCTTTCTAAATTCTAGCCCCGAACGCCGTGAATGTCAAACCTCCGCCCCCTCTGCTCCCGCCTCTTGTGCTGCGCAAAAAGGCCGCCGCCCAAAATGGGCGGCGGCCTTGCAGATGCTCAAGGGTGCGAAAAAACTTATTTCAGCTCGATCTTGGCGCCGGCTTCTTCCAGCTTCTTCTTCATCTCTTCGGCGTCGGCCTTGGAGGCAGCCTCCTTCAGGGTCTTGGGGGCGTTGTCCACCAGGTCCTTCGCTTCCTTCAGGCCCAGGCCGGTCACTTCCTTCACGGTCTTGATCACAGCCATCTTGTTGGCGCCAACCTCGGCCAGCACCACGTCGAACTCGGTCTTCTCTTCCGCAGCGGGAGCGGCAGCGCCGCCGGCAGCGGGAGCGGCAGCGGCCACGGCGGACACGCCGAACTCCTCGCAGTAGGTATCGATCAGCTCTTTCAGCTCCAGAACGCTCAGCTCTTTCACAGCGTCAATGATCTTGGTGATTTTCTCAGAAGCCATTGTATTTACCTCCAATAGTATTGTTTTTTGTGGGGGCCGCGCGCTTTAAGCGCACCGGCCGTGGATAACGGTTTTGTTACGCAGCGGGCTCCTCGGTCTTGTCCACATAGGCCTGCATGGCCACGGCCAGGCCGCTGAGGGTGCTGGTAAGGGCGCCGGCAAACATGGAGAGCATGCCTTCCAGGCCGGGCAGCTTGGCGATCGACTCCACTTCCGTCTTGTCCATCACAGCGCCGTCCATGTAACCGGTCTTCACGCTGAACTTGCCCTTGGAGGCGTCAGCGTATTTGCACAGGGTGCGGGCCGCGGCAATGCGGTCCTCGGTGGAAATGGCAATGGCGGTGGTGCCTTCCAGCACTTCCTGCATGCCTTCCAGCTCGGTGCCGCCAATGGCCAGCCGCAGCATGGTGTTCTTCACAACGAAGTACTCCACCCCGGCTTCGCGCAGCTCCTTGCGCAGCTTGGTGTCGTCGGCCACATTGATGCCTTTGTAATCGACCACCACGCCCGCCACGGAGTTCGCAATCTTTTCTTTCAGCTCGGCCACATAGGCCTGCTTTGCGGTCAGAATCTTTGCACTGGGCATTTTGGTTTCACCTCGTTTCGACTGATGTTTGTTCTCTCGCGTTTTAAGAGCGCATAAAAAGCCCCTTTCCCGGCAAGCCGGGAAAGGGGCATAAAGCTACAAAAGGTTCGTAGTCTATGCGTTTCTCGGCAGGCGGGCAAAGCCCTTTACGCTGGTATGAGCACCTGCTGTCTTAAAAACAGCAATTCATAGTATACCGTTCCAAAACGGATTTGTCAAGCGCTCCGCACGCGGCGCACAGCGCTTTTTTCAAAAGCGCTGTGCTCAGCCGCCGAACTTGGCGCCGTTCAGCTTAATGCCGGGGCCCATGGTGGTGGCAACGGTCGCGCTCTTGATATACTGGCCCTTGGCAGCCGCGGGCTTGGCCTTTACAATGGCCTCCATCACGGTGCGCAGGTTGTCGCTCAGCTTCTCGGTGCCGAAGCTGGCCTTGCCCACGGGCACATGGATGATGTTCTGCTTGTCCAGGCGGTACTCGATCTTACCGGCCTTGGCCTCGGTTACGGCCTTGCCGATGTCCGGGGTCACGGTGCCCGCCTTGGGGTTGGGCATCAGGCCGCGGGGGCCCAGCACCTTGCCCAAACGGCCAACCTGGCCCATCATGTCGGGGGTGGTGACCAGCACGTCAAAGTCCACAAAGCCTTCGTTCTGGATCTTGGCGATCAGGTCGGCGTCGCCCACCATCATCGCGCCCGCCTCTTCGGCGGCCTTGGCGGCGTCGCCCTTGCAGATAGCGATCACGCGCACATTTTTGCCGGTGCCGTGCGGCAGCACAACAGCGCCGCGCACCTGCTGGTCGGCATGGCGGCTGTCAACGCCCAGGCGAACGTGCAGCTCCACGGTTTCGTCAAATTTGGCCTTCGCGGTCTGGCAGCACAGGGCCAGAGCCTCATCGGTATCGTAAAGCTTGCTGCGGTCGACCAGCTTGGCGCTGTCGACATAGTGTTTCCCGTGTTTCATTACTCTTTTCCTCCTGTGTGGTATATCGGATTATTTCCTCCCACGTCTTGCGGCAAGGGGTTCACTCGGTAACGGTGACGCCCATGCTGCGGCAGGTGCCGGCGATCATGCGGACGGCGCTGTCCAGGTCGGCAGCGTTCAGGTCGGGCATCTTGGTCTTGGCGATCTCTTCCAGCTGGGCCTTGGTGATGCTTGCCACCTTGGTCTTGTTGGGCACGCCGGAACCGCTCTCGATGCCGCAGGCCTTTTTAATCAGCACAGGGGCCGGAGGAGTTTTGGTGATGAAGCTGAAGGAACGGTCTGCATACACGGTAATGACCACCGGGATGATGTAGCCCATATCCTTCTGGGTACGCTCGTTGAACTCTTTGGTGAACGCCATGATGTTCACGCCGTGCTGGCCAAGCGCCGGGCCAACAGGGGGGGCCGGGGTCGCTTTGCCGGCCGGGATCTGCAGCTTGATGTAACCAGTTACTTTCTGCGCCATTTCAATTGCACCTCCAAAATTTGTGGTAAGCTAGCGGGCCGCAAAAGCGGCCCTCCCACGGGCACCGGCGCGCCGGAGCCCTATAAAAACCGCGCAGCGCGCGGCTCTTACCAGTGTTTCGCCCGCCGTGCGGGCACGTCCAGGGGTCTTGTTACAGGGGTTTGGCCTGGTTCAGGTCCAATTCGGCGCTGGTCTCGCGCCCGAACATGGAAACCTTGACCCTGACCTTCTGCTTTTGCAGGTCGATGCTCTCCACCAGGCCCACAAAGCCCTCCAGGGGTCCGCCGGTGATCTCCACATTGTCGCCCTCGGCATAGTCCACCGTGAGCTCGTGCTCGGCCTCCACCCCAAGCTTTGCCACCTCTTCTTCCGAAAGGGGGATGGGCTTGGAAGTGGACCCCACAAAGCCGGTCACGCCGCGGCAGTTGCGCACCACGTACCAGCTCTCGTCGGTCATGACCATCTTCACCAGCACGTAGCCGGGGAAGAGCTTGCGCTCCACAATGCGCTCCTTGCCGTCCTTCAGCTCGGGCACCATCTCCACCGGAACCTTCACCTCGTGGATCAGTTCCTGCAGGCGGCGGTTCTCCACAATGGTTTCAAGATTGGTGGCCACCTTGTTCTCGTAACCGGAATAGGTATGCACCACATACCACATTGCCTGATCTTCCATACTGTGCTCCCTCCCGCTTTCAGGATATCGGCGCCGCGGATCGCGGGCCTTACAGCTTGGCGGCCAGATCCAAGATCAGGCTCATGCCGCTGCCGAACAGCATGTCCAGCAACAGAATGAACACGGATGCGATCAGCACAACCACGATCACCACGATGGTGTTGTTGATGACCTGCTTTTTGCTGGGCCACACCACCTTTTTGAGCTCGCTCCTGGTATCGCGGAAATACTTGCCGATGCCCTTGAACCAATTCTTGACCTTGGTGAAGAAGCCGGGCTTTTTGCTGCTTGTTTCAGCCATGTTCTCCCGCCTTTCTTACTTGGTCTCGCGATGCACAGTATGCTTTTTGCAGAAGCGGCAATACTTTTTCATCTCGAGCCGGTCAGGGCTGTTCTTCTTGTTCTTCTTGGTGTTGTAGTTGCGCTGTTTGCACTCCGTGCAGGCCAGGGTGATCTTCACTCTCATTTGTCTTCGGCACCTCCATTTAACGGTTTGTTCAGCCTCCCTCGAAAGTTGCAGGCCGCGCCCGAAAATGGGCACAAAAAAATAAACCTGCAAAAGAGGTGATACAATCATATCACACGCCCCCCGCCCCGTCAAGAGCAAATCCACAGAATTTTCGCGCCTGCGCCCCGCTTCCTTATGCCATTGTTCCACTAGTCACCTGCGTATTTTTATGGTATATTAAGAATACTTATGGGCTGTGGGCCCATGGAAGGGCATTTTGCGGGGCGCGGCCCCTGTGGAGAGAAGGGTTTCAAAGCGTATGAACAAACTGAACGTGGCGCTGCTGTTCGGCGGCGTTTCCAGCGAGCACGACGTGAGCCGGGTGTCGGCCAAGACCTTTGCCGACGCGCTGTGTGAAGAAAAGTACCATGTATATAAGATCGGCATCACCAAAGACGGCCGCTGGCTCTACTACCCCGGCCCCGCCGACCGCATGCCGGACGGCAGCTGGGAGCTGTGCGGCGACTGCCAGCCCTGCGTGGTCAGCCCCGACCGCGCCGACCACGGCCTTTTGCTGCGCGGGCTCAGCGGCCAGGCCATCGTGCTGCCGGTGGACGTGGTCATTCCGGTGCTCCACGGCAAAAACGGCGAGGATGGCACCGTCCAGGGCCTTTTGGAGCTGGCGGGCATCCCTTACGTGGGCTGCGGCGTGCTGGCAAGCGCCGTCTGCATGGACAAGGCGGTGGCCAACACCCTGCTGGACGCCGCGGGCGTGCCCCGCTGCGCCTGGACCTGGGCCGGCCGCGCCGAGTGCGCGGACCTTGACGCGCTGGAAGCGCGGGTCAGCCAAACGCTGGGCTACCCCATCTTTGTAAAGCCCGCCAACGCGGGCAGCAGCGTGGGCATCAGCAAAGCGGCCGATCAAGCGGGCTTCCAAAAGGCGGTGGCCACCGCCCTGGCCGAGGACGACAAGGTGGTCTTCGAGCGCTTTGTAAAGGGGCAGGAGGTCGAGTGTGCGGTGCTGGGCAACGGCCCCGCGGAATCCACCCGCCCGGGCGAGATCCTCGCCAGCGAGGAATTCTATACCTACAGCGACAAATACCTGCTGGGCACCAGCCGCACCCTGATCCCGGCAGATCTCACCCCGGAAAAACTGCAGGAAGTAAAGGCCCTTGCCGAAAAGGCCTATGCCGCCCTGGGCTGCCAGGGCCTTGCCCGGTGCGACTTTTTTGTCGAAACGGACGGCACGGTGCTGGTGAACGAGATCAACACCATGCCCGGCTTCACCGCCATCAGCATGTATCCAAAGCTCATGGAGGCGGCGGGCCTGCCCCTGCCCAAGCTCGCAGACCGGCTGGTGCAGCTGGCGCTGCAGCGCGCGGGGGTGCGCCATGGATGAGCGGCCCATCGGGGTATTCGACTCGGGCGTGGGGGGGCTCACCGCCGTGCGGGAGCTCCAGGCACTTCTTCCCCGCGAGCGTCTGGTCTATTTCGGCGACACAGGCCGCGTGCCCTACGGCAGCCGCAGCCCCGAAACCATTTTGCAGTACGCCCGGCAGGACATCCGCTTTCTGCTCTCCAAAAACGTAAAGTTTTTGCTGGCCGCCTGCGGCACCATCAGCAGCGTGCTGCCCCCTGCCTACGCCGCCACTCTGCCCGTGCCCTATGCCGGCGTGCTGGACGCTGCGGCCCGGGCCGCAGCCCAGGCCACCCGCACCGGCCGCATCGGGGTCATCGGCACGGCGGCCACCATCCGCAGCGGCAGCTATGCCCAGCGCCTGCGCGCGCTGTTGCCCGGCGTGCAGGTGGTGGCCCGCAGCTGCCCCATGTTCGTGCCCCTGGTGGAAAACGGCTATGTGGAGCCGGGCGACGCGGTCACCACCACCATTGCGCGGGAGTATCTGGCCCCGGTCAGGGCCGCCCATGTGGACACCCTCATCCTGGGCTGCACCCACTACCCCCTCATCGCCCACATCATCGGGCAGGTCATGGGGCCGGACGTCACCCTGATCGACCCGGGGCGCGAGACCGCCCTGGTGGCCAGCCGCAGCCTGGCGCAGGCCGGGCTGCTGGCGCCCCCCGGCGCCGCGGGCGGCACCGATTATTACGTCAGCGACCTTCCCGAGGGGTTCGAGGCCTCGCTGAGGCTCTTCATTGGCCCGCAGGGCGCGGGCCCTGTGGAGCGGGTCGCCATTGAAAGTTTTTAAAGCGAAGGGACGTGCCATGAACGAGGATTATCTCATCCGGATCGACGGCCGCATGGAACAGGACGGCGGCGACGACCAGGTCCAGCTGATGACCCGGGGCAGCTTTTTAAAAAAGAACGGCAGCTTTTTTATCAGCTATCAGGAAAGCGAAACCACCGGCTACGCAGGCTGCACCACCACCGTAAAGGTCGCGCAGGACGGCCGGCGGGTTGCCATGCTGCGCTTCGGCCCCGCCGCAAGCCAGCTCATCATTGAAAAGGGCGTGCGCCACCTGTGCCATTACGACACCGGCGAGGGCGCGCTCACCCTGGGCGTCGCGGCCGACGCCATTTCAAACCGCCTCACCGACGAGGGGGGCGAGGTCGAGTTCAGCTACACCCTGGACGCCGACCAGAATTCCATTCTCAGCAAAAACCTCGTAAAAATCACGGTGCGCCGGGCCGGGCCCCCGGCCTGACGGCGCGCCTCCCGCCCCCAAATCGCCCGGCTCCGGGCGGCAGACGTAAAAAAGGAAGGAACAAGGAGAATTGAACATGGACGCAAACGAGTACGGCGCCCTGACCGAAGAAATGCGGCAGGCTTATCAGAACTATAACCCCCGCCGGGACGCTTTGGCCGAGGCCCGCGCCCTGCTGACCCTGGCCGCCGAAAAGGCCATGGCCGCCGGCGCGCTGCCCGCCGCCGAGCTGCCCGCCTTCATCGTGGAGATCCCGGCGGACGTAAAGAACGGCGATGTGGCCTCGAACCTCGCCATGGCCGGGGCCCGCGCCTTTAAAAAGGCCCCCCGCCAGATCGCCGAGGCCCTTCTGGCCCATCTGCCGGCCCTGGAAAACAGCATTTTCTCAAAGGCCGAGATCGCCGGCCCCGGCTTCATCAACCTGTTTTTGTCCCCCGCCTGGTTCTCCAGCGTGGTGTACGGCGCCACCCTGAACGGGCAGTACGGCCGCACCGGCTACGGCGGCGGCGAAGCGGTCAACGTGGAATTCGTTTCCGCCAACCCCACCGGCCCCATGCACCTGGGCAACGCCCGGGGCGGGGCTTTGGGCGATTGCCTGGCCGCCGTGCTGGACTGGGCCGGCTACAATGTGACCCGCGAATTCTATGTGAACGACGCGGGCAACCAGATCCAGAAGTTCGGCAAGAGCCTCTCGGCCCGCTACCTCCAGCTCTACCAGGGCGAGCAGGCCGTGCCCTTCCCCGAAGACGGCTACCAGGGCGAGGACATCAAGGCCCTCGCCAAAGAATTTGCCGCCCTGCACGGCGACGCCCTGGTGGAGGCCGCCGAGGAAGCCCGCCGCGCCGCGCTGATCGGCTACGCGCTGCCCAAAAACATCGCGGGGCTTGAGCGGGACCTGGCCAAATACCGTATCCATTACGACGTGTGGTTCCGCGAGAGCGCCCTGCACGACTCGGGCGCGGTGCAGGCCGTGGTGGACAGGCTGCTGGCCAGCGGCGCCTGCTACAAAGCCGCGGACGGCGCCGTGATGTACAAAAGCGCCCAGTTCACCGAAAAGTACGGCGCGGCCAACAAAAAGCGCGACGAGGACGAGGTCAAGGACGAGGTTCTGGTGCGGGCCAACGGCATCCCCACCTACTTCGCGGCCGACATTGCCTACCATTATAATAAACTGGCGGTGCGGGGCTTCTCCCGCGCCATCGACATCTGGGGCGCCGACCACCACGGCCACGTGGCCCGCATGAAGGGCGCCATGGACGCGGTGGGCCTGGATGGCGAAAAGCTGGACATCGTGCTCATGCAGCTGGTCAACCTGATGAAGGACGGCAAGCCCGTGCGCATGAGCAAGCGCACCGGCAAGGCCATCACCCTCAGCGACCTGCTGGACGAGGCCCCCATCGATTCCACCCGCTTTTTCTTCAACATGCGCGAGGCGGGCAGCGCCATGGATTTCGATTTGGACCTGGCCGTCCGGGAGGACAGCGAGAACCCGGTGTATTATGTGCAGTACGCCCACGCCCGCATCTGCTCCATCCTCAAAAAGCTGGCCGCCGAGGGCGTGCAGTACGAGGGGCCTGTGGCCTGGGCCGGGGTGCAGTTCGCCGAGCCCGCCGAGCTGGATCTCATCCGCGCCGTGAGCGCCTTCCCCGCCGAGATCGTGCTGGCCGCCCAAAAATACGACCCCGCCCGCATCACCCGGTATGTCATCGACCTGGCGGGCGCGTTCCACAAGTTCTATAACACCTGCCGCATCAAGGAGGCCGAGCCCGCGGTGCGCCAGGCCCGCATGGCCCTGTGCCTGGCGGTCAAGCAGGTCATTGCCAACGTGCTCACCATGTTCAAGATCACCGTTCCCGAGAGCATGTAACCCCCAAATGCTTTTTCGCCCGCGCGGCAAATGCCGCGCGGGCGCTTTCATTGCACCGCCGCCTGTGGTATCATAAAAGCAGCGATCTCCTTTTTAAAAAATAGTTATTTTTTCAGCCGATTGCGTCTTCTCTATAAGCTGAAAACCGCATGGTTACTGGGTTTCTTGTAAAATGAGCATATGTGTAAAGCAACAAAATGGTGCCCGAATAGTGCCCAAACGGACAAAAAGAGTTATGGACAGTAACATGAAGTTATGACACAAAATGAGTTGTTTGACATTTCCACACGCAAATATTAGAATGGAAAAGTTAAGTAAGGTTTGGTCGCCTTTGGCAAATGGCAAATAAGGTGTATAGCATTAGGGAGGGAAAGCGAATGGATCATTTAATGATTACATCTCCCTGTTTTGAACACGGGGGGCTGATTTCAAAAGAGTATACCGGATATGGAGCGGACGGCTCACCCGAATTGGTGTTGACTGGTTTAAGCAAAGATGCTGTATCTATCGCAATTATTATGAATGATATGGACCATCCAATACCAGCCTATAATCATTGGGTCATCTGGAATATCCCCGCCATATCTGTAATCCCAGGGAATATCCCTCATGGGGAACAAGTGAACTCTTTAGGTGGTGCCGTGCAAGGACTTGGCTATGGAAAACACCGATATCGAGGGCCAAAGCCGCCATTTCGGTGGTCACATATGTATCACTTCAATGTGTTTGTGCTAGACTGTTTTCTTGATTTGCCTAGTACCTCCAAGAAAAAGGATTTAATGGAAGCTATGCAAGGGCACATTTTGCAGCAAGCTGTTTTAGCAGGGCACTATAGATGATGTGCGTCTTATTGGGTAAGAGTGCCTTCGGCGGAGAAGGCGTACTATGAGAATTCGAAACAATTTGTTTGTTGAGGATGCACCTGTTTGAAAGGAGAAAAAATGTTATCTATAGAAAGTTCTAAAATCGCAGATCGCAAATTTATACTTATGGCAAGATTTTCTCCTGACTTTACCCGAGACAAATTGATCCCTGAGATAGATGCAAACTGCATGAAATATCATGTAGACCCTCGATTAGTCAAAAACTATCATTTTTGACCTTTATGAAATTACAGACAAAACAAACGGTCTTGATTATACACCGGATGTTTGTTTATGTTCCTATGACACACTCAAAGCAAATACTACTGTGGCTTTAGAAATTAAAGTATATACATCTTCTTGGATTAAGGCATCCTACGCTATAGTTGTTTTCAATAATGGCAAGCAGGGCAGGAGTGTATATACTCCTGCCCTGCTTGCCACGATTGTTTTGTATCGGATTGGTACACCAGCCACGCATGGAAATAGCCCCGGCATGCGACGGCGCCAATCTAACGTCGGGGAGGTCATGCGGAACGATAGAAGCACGTTTTCGAGGGTTCAAGATCAATCATACAGGCCCCCACGGTTTCGCACCCGCAAAGGCCGTCCCGCCTCTTGCGGTTTCAGGATAGGTATAGTATGCTATGCACATCAGCAGACCGGACAAGGGCTTGCTGATTTTGTATTTCGTGGTGCCCAACTTTACAAAACCATGCTGTTACAGGTTATGCCGCTTTATTCGTAGGATTCGAGAAAACGCCCATTTCATGCGGGTTTGCGGGGTCTACCTATGGAACAATTTGCCACCTTTTGACAGCTATACAGGTAATAAAAAACAGTATTTGAATTTAAGTTGTTTAGAAGTGCAAAATGCTGAAAAAACGCATAAATTTCTACAGAGCGGCAAATCGGAAGTTGTTGAGGGGAGTATAATGGAAATTCGATATATAAGACCTGAAGATGACAGAATGGCAATAAGCAAGATATATGAAGATAGCTGGAAATATGCATATAAAGGAATTATACCACAAGACTATCTTGATGCCATTCCCAAGGGGCGCTGGGTGTCAAATTTGGATAATCCTGATATAAAAACATTGATTTGTATTGATCACGGCAGAATCGTAGGAACAAGCAGTTTTTGCAAATCACGGTTTGAACAGTTTGGTGATTGGGGTGAAGTTATTTCGATCTATCTGCTTCCAGATTACATGGGTAAAGGATATGGGAAGCTTCTTTTAGAGGCAGTTATAAAGGAATTAATGAAGCTGGGATATAGAGATGTCTTTCTATGGGTTCTTGAAGATAATATTAGAGCAAAACATTTTTATGAAAGGTTTGGATTCTCTCTGGCGGATGACAATTTAAATGATAATATCGGGGGCAAAGATTTAAAAGAAATCCGATATGTCTACAAAAATGATAAACCCGAATTTATCGGGCTTCATCTATCAAATCAATAAAAAACGACTGCGGGCGCGCCCGCGCCCGCCCTGCTGGGAAAGGAAGTGCTCTGCCATGCCCTGGTGCCCTTATTGCCGCGTGGAATACCGCCCCGGTTTTACCCACTGCGCCGACTGCGGCGCGCTCCTGGTGGAAACACCGCCGCCTCTCCCCGCCGAAGCCGACCCCTCCCTGCTGGACCGCCCGGGCCGGCGGCCTTTGTCCGACCCCACGCCGCTCACCACCCTGCCGGACCCGGTGCAGGCCGGGCTGCTGGCCGGCCTGCTGGAGGAAAACGGCCTGCCCAGCTATATCCTGGAGACCGCCCGCACCGGCGGCCGGGCCACGGCGCTCTACCTGGGCTCCTGCGCCTGCGTGTGCGAGGTGTACGTGGAGCGGGCCCACCTGGGCGCGGCGCAGGAATTTTTGGCCGCTTACCTGCTGGCCTCCTCCCCGCAGCCGGAGCCTGCCCCGGCGCCTGCCACGGAAGGCGAAGCGGAGGGGCCCGCCTGCCCGCCCGACCCCGCGCCCGGCAAGCCCTTCGACTACGGCGCTTACCACGAATACCTCAACGCCGCAGATCAGCCCCAGGCCGACGAGTCGGATCCCCCGCAGGACCTGCACTTCATGTTCCGCCTTTTCCTGTTTATGGCCGCAGTGCTGGCTGCGGTGGTGCTCTGGGGGCTCATACGCTGGTGACCGCGGTGATATGCTCCGCTGCCCAGGGCTTTCCGCCGCAAAAAACGGTTGACGGGCACGGCTGCGGGGCAGTATAATAAAGCCGACCAAACAGCAACGGGGCTGGGTGCAGGGCATCCGGCCCCGTTTTTTGGTTTTCCGGCCGCCGCCGGAGGGGGCGCGGCCGGTCTTCGGGAACGTGATTTGATCTGATAAGGAGGAGCTTTTTATGCAGGCAAAAGACGGCAAGCTGGTGCTCATCGGCGCGGGCATGGTGGGCAGCGCCACCCTGAACGCGCTCATCGCGCTGAACCTTCTCAGCGAGGTGGTGGTGATCGACCAAAACACCGACAAGGCAAAGGGCGAGGTGATGGACGCGCTTCACACCACCGCCTTTGCCTATTCCACCAACGTGACCATCCGCGCCGGCAGCTATGCCGACTGCGCGGACGCGGCCATCATCGTGATGACCGCCGGCCCCAGCATCCAGCCGGGCGACACCGACCGGCGCAGCCTGGCCGAAAAGAACCTGGCCGTCATGGACGGCGTCATGCGCCAGGTGACCCGCTACACCCGCAGCGCGGTCATCATCGTGGTCACCAACCCTGTGGACCTGGTCACCTACTACGGCCAGACCCATTTTTCCTACCCGGCCGAAAAGATCTTCGGCACCGGCACCCTGCTGGACACCGCCCGCATGCGCCAGATCATCGCCTCCCAGTGCGGGGTCGATTCCAAAAATGTGCACGGCTACCTGTTCGGCGAACACGGCGCCAGCGCCTTTATCCCCTGGAGCATGGTCAGCGTGGCCGGCGTTCCGCTGGACGAAGCGCCCCGTGTCTTCGGCCTGCCCGCCGCCATCGACAAGGCCGAGGTGCTGGATGAAACCAAAAACGCCGGCCTGCGGGTCCTGAAGCTCAAGGGTTATACCTCCAGCGGCATCTCCCAAAGCGTGGCCCGCCTGGTCAAGGCCCTCGTGCTCAACGAGCGGTGCATCCTTCCCGTGTCCACGGTGCTGGCGGGCGAATACGGCCTCACCCGGGTCGCCATGAGCGTGCCCTGCATCATCGGCAAAAACGGCCGCGAGCGGATCATCGAGGTGGGCCTTGCCCCCGCCGAGCACGCCCAGCTCGAAGCCTGCTGCGCCAGCCTGCAGGACATGCTGCGCCAGGTGGGGCTTGCGGGCCCGGAGCAATGATAAAGCGGGGGCCCTTCCTGCATGGAAGGGCCCCCGCTTTATGCACTCCAACATTTTTAGTATATCACTTGAAGCGCCGCCTTTCAAGGCAACAAATATACAAATCGCTCACCATAAATCTATTTAGTTTGCCAATATACAAATCCGTTTTTCCCGGGTATAATAAAAGCACACCAAGGGAAGAAAACCAAGGTCTAGAAACCAGCGAGAGGGAAACGAAGAAACGCGGCTCGCCTGGGCAGGAAAGGAGCGCAGGAACCATCATGGTAAAAGAAGAACCCAAGCACTTTCGGCAGGGTGGGTCCTGCCGCTGACCACGGGAACCGCTTAAACACCAAAAGATGACTTCTTTTTATGACCAAACTGTGAGCGATCGAGTTCCCGGCGGTACAAATAGCGAACAGGGCCCACTGCCTGCCTCAATGGATTTTTTAGATAGATCAGAAGGAGAACCAAAAAACAAATAATTCCCCAGCGTTTTAAAAAAAGCGAAAAAAGGGAGTTCGAGGTTTCAACTTTTTGTCCATTTAAAAAGTGCATGGAACAGGCCCGCAGGATGAATGGCCTGAACAAAAAACAAAATGCTTTTCTTTTGTAAGAGCAAACATCCGTTTTAATCCAGGGCCCCGTTGTTACGGCCCTGTAAAAACCGAAAGGGCCCCGTTGTGAGGGCCCGCCAAAAATCCAGGGCCCCGGTTGCCAGGGGCCCGCATTTAAAAGAGGCTTTGGGTCCGATGTACTGATTTGCGCTTGGCACATGCTTCTTTCACTGTTTTGAATTTTTTGATCAAAGCAAAAAGGGGTTAATACCAATGTGCTGAAAGGGTTGCCCTTCAAACCACCAGGTTGGCGGGCAATGTGAAGCTACAACGTCCGCCGGTTGCTTGGAAAGGCGTGAAAGACCGATGAATCAATGATCGTCCGGTTTCCGCAAATCCACTTGATGCGAGGGCAGACCAATGTACTAAATAAGCAGCCGGGGCGCCTTGTTCGGCGCCCCGGCTTTTTGCCGTGCGGGCCCTGCCGCGCAAAGCCCGCCCCTCCTTCCGCTCTCTCCCCCGGCCCGCTTTCGGCGGTCTTCGGGGGCTTTTTCTTGACTTTGCGCCCGCCGCCTTTATAATAAAGTATGTATCATTCCAACAATTCAAGGGAGGCGGTTTTGCGTGGCATTTTCGCAGACCGGGCCGGGCGGCGCGCCCCACCCCGTGCTGGGCGTATTGGGGGGCATCGGCCCCATGAGCACCGTCTATTTTTACGAGATGATCACCGCCCACACCCAGGCGGAAAAAGACCAGGACCATCTGGATATCGTAATCTCCAGCCGCGCCACCACGCCGGACCGCAGCGCCTATGTGCTGGGGCAAAGCAAGGAAGACCCCTTTTCGGTCATGGAGCGGGACGCCGAGATGCTGGTGGAATACGGCGCCACCGTGCTGGCGATCCCCTGCAACACCGCCCACTACTTTTACGACCGGCTGCAGCGCAGCCTGCCGGTGCCGGTGCTTAACATGATCCAGCTCACGGTGCGGGCCGCCAAGGCGCAGGGCTGCACCAAGCTGGGGATCCTTGCCACCAGCGGCACGGTGGCAAGCTGTTCCTACCAGCGCATGTGCGCGGCCGAGGGCCTTGGCTGGGCCGTGCCCTGCGAGGCGGACCAGGCCGTGCTGATGCAGCACATCATCTACGACGAGATCAAGGGCGGCAAGCCGGTGGACCTGCCGGAATTTCTGCGCATTGCCGATGCCTTAAAGGCCGCCGGCTGCCAGCGGGCGGTGCTGGGCTGCACCGAGCTCAGCCTCATCAAGCGCAACTGCGGCCTCGACGATTTCTTCATCGACAGCACCGAGGTGCTGGCCAGGGAGACCATCCTCGCCTGCGGCAAAACGCCGGTGGGCTTCAATCTGTAAACACCGGGTCCGTTTCATTTGCGGCCCCGAGGAAAGGAATAAAAAACACGATGAGCGAAAAAAAGACCTACTACATCACCACCCCCATCTACTACCCCAGCGACAAGCTGCACATCGGCCACAGCTACACCACCGTAGCCTGCGACGCGCTGGCCCGCTTCAAGCGGATGCAGGGCTATGAGGTGATGTACCTCACCGGCACCGACGAGCACGGCCAGAAGATCGAGGACAAAGCCGCCACCAAGGGCGTGACCCCCAAGGCGTATGTGGACGAGATCGTGGCGGGCATCAAGGAGCTGTGGAAGCTGCTGGATATCTCCCACGACCGGTTCATCCGCACCACCGACGATTATCACGTGGAGAGCTGCCAAAAAATCTTTACCCAGCTCTACGAGCAGGGCGACATCTACAAGGGCGTGTACAAGGGCCACTACTGCAAGCCCTGCGAGAGCTTCTGGACCGACAGCCAGCTCAAGGACGGCAAATGCCCGGACTGCGGCCGCGAGGTGTACGAGGCCGAGGAGGAAGCCTACTTCTTCCGCACCGGCAAATACGCCGCCCGCCTGCTGGATTACTACCAGCAGAACCCCCAGTTCATCCAGCCCGAGACCCGCAAGAACGAGATGATCGCCTTCATCAACCAGGGCCTGCAGGACACCTGCGTTTCCCGCACCTCGGTCAAGTGGGGCATCCCCGTTCCCTTCGACCCGGCCCACACCATGTACGTGTGGGTGGACGCGCTTTCCAACTACATCAGCGCCCTGGGCTACGGCAACTCCGCCTACCAGGACTACGAAACCTTCTGGCCGGCCGACATCCACATCGTGGGCAAGGAAATCCTGCGCTTCCACACCATTTTGTGGCCCGCCATGCTCATGGCGCTGGGCCTGCCCCTGCCAAAGCGGGTGTTCGGCCACGGCTGGGTGCTGCTGGACGGGGGCAAAATGTCCAAATCCAAGGGCAACGTGGTAGACCCCGTGATCCTGTGCGGCCGCTACGGGGTCGACGCCATCCGCTATTTCCTCCTGCGCGACATCCCCTTCGGCAACGACGGCATCTTCTCCAACGAGGCGCTCATCAACCGCATCAACTCGGATCTTGCCAACGACCTGGGCAATCTGCTCAGCCGCACGGTGGCCATGGTGGAAAAGTACTTCGGCGGCGCCCTGCCCGCCGCGCGGCAGGCGGGCGAATTCGACGCCGATCTTATCAGCACCGTAGCCGCCATGCCCGCCAAGGTGGCCGCCTGCATGGACGACCTGCTCATTCCCCAGGCCACGCAGGAGATCTTCAAGGCCATCCAGCGCGCCAACAAATACATCGACGAAACCGCCCCCTGGGCCCTGGCGAAGGACGAGGCGAACAAGCCCCGCCTTGCCATGGTGCTGTATAACCTGTGCGAGGCCCTGCGCTATGCCTGCGTGATGCTGGCGCCCTTCCTCCCCTCCACCGCCGATAAAATGGCCGCGCAGCTGGGCCTTACCGCTGCCGACCGGCAATATACTTCCCTGGGCTTCGGCGGCAAGGCCGATTACACCGTGCACAAGGGCGAGGCCCTCTTCCCCCGCATCGACGCCGCCAGGGAGCTGGCCGAACTGGCCGCCGGGGCCGAGGCCCGCAGCAAGGCCGCAGCGCCTGCCGCCCCCGCCCCTAAACCCCAGCCCGCCGAGGCCCCGGCCATCGAGCACCTGCCCGAAATTACCATCGACGATTTCTGCAAATGCGAGCTTCGGGTGGCCCGGGTGCTCACCTGCGAAACCCTGCCCGAGAGCAAAAAGCTGCTCAAAATGACCCTGTTCGACGGCGAGCGCGAGCGCACCATCCTCTCCGGCATCGCCAGGTGGTACGCCCCCGCCGACCTGATCGGCCGCAACGTGGGCATTGTGGCAAACCTGGCCCCCCGCCCCATGATGAAGGGCAAGTATGTGAGCGAGGGCATGGTCATGGCCGCCGATCTGCCGGACGGCGGCGCCTCGGTTGCCTTCTTCCCGGATGATGTGCTGCCCGGCAGCGCCATCCACTGAAATGAGCGGCCTTATTTTCGACTCCCACGCCCATTACCAGAGCGGCCAGTTCGATCCCGACCGGGCCGGGGTCCTGGCCGCCCTGCCCGGCGCGGGCGTGGCGGGCGTGGTCGAGTGCGCCACCGATCATGCCACCAGCCAGGGTGCGCTGGCCCTGGCCGATCAATATGAATTTGTGTGGGCGGCGCTGGGTGTTCACCCGGAAAGCCTGATCCAGGAAAACGCCTCCACCCGCACCCGCTTTGGGGGCGACTGGGCGACCGAACTGGCCGCCATCCGCCCCCTATACGAACACCCAAAGGCTGTGGCCGTGGGCGAGGCGGGGCTCGATTATCACTGGCCCGTACCCAAAGACGCCCAGCTCGCCCTGTTCGAGGCGCAGCTCAAAACCGCCCTCGAGCTGGAAAAGCCCATCATCGTGCACGACCGCGAGGCCCACGCCGACACCTACGCCCTGCTCAAAAAGTACCGGCCAAAGGGCGTGGTGCACTGCTTTTCCGGCAGCGCCGAGGACGCGCTGGCCCTCGCCCGCCAGGGCCTTTTCATCGGCCTTGGGGGCGCGGTGACCTTTCCGGGCGCAAAGCGCGCCTTAAAGGTCATCGACGCGCTGCCCCCCGAATGCCTGCTGCTGGAA
This sequence comes from Oscillospiraceae bacterium, assembly GCA_022835495.1. NCBI lineage: Bacteria > Bacillati > Bacillota > Clostridia > Eubacteriales > Oscillospiraceae > Oscillospiraceae bacterium. Next base: position 643,441 of record BQOK01000001.1, on the reverse strand, counting down.
ACCGACTGCCCCTACATGGCCCCCGTGCCCTGCCGGGGCCGCCGGTGCCACTCGGGCATGATCGCCCACACCGCCGCCTTCATCGCCGCCCGCAAGGGCATCTCGGAACAAACCCTGCTCGAAACCGCCGCGCAGAACGCGCGCCGCCTGTTCGGGCTGTAAGGAGGAACATTTTATGAAAGCACGCATCCCCAAACACCGCGAATTCATCATCACCTTCCCCGAAGGCACCGACGAAGCCCGCAACCAGCAGGCGTGGGACAAGCTGAACGAGCTGCTGGAAGCCTACAAAAAGGCCCACAACGGCAACAGCGTGTTCGAGCCCACCTTCATCGCGGATCTTGAACCGCAGGTCAAGGCCCTCCAGGCCGAGTACGGCTTCAACTATACCATCGAGGAGCGCTGAGCTCCCCCAAAACAGGCCGCGCATTTTTTGCGCGGCTTTTTTCTTTGCGCCGCGCTGCGGCTGTTTTTTGCGCGCGGCGCTGTAAACCTATTTTAATTTTCAGGTTGACGGCCTGGGCGCGGCACTTGTATACTGGCATGCAGGAGGCCTTTTATGAGCACGAAACAGGAACTTTTGCGCCGGCTGGCACAGGCCGGGGATACCTCGCTGTCCGGCCAGGAGCTGGCGGGGTCGCTGGGGGTCAGCCGCGCCGCGGTGCACAAAGCGGCGGCGGCCCTGCGCGCCGAGGGCTGGCCCATCTGCGCCCAGGCAGGCCTGGGCTACCGGCTTGCCGCCGGGGCCGACCTGCTCAGCGAGCAGGCGGTGCGTGCCGCCTGCCCGGCCCTTGCCGCGGTGGAGCTGCACCAGAGCCTTTGCAGCACCAACCTGCGCGCCAAGGAGCTGGCGCTGGCAGGCTGTCCCTCGGGCACCCTGGTTCTGGCCCACCGGCAGACCGGGGGCCGGGGGCGGCTGGGCCGCAGCTTTGTGAGCCCCGCCGGCAAAGGGGTCTACATGACCCTTGTTCTGCGGGGCCCGCTGCCGGGCGCCGGCGCGCTGGCGCTCACCTGCGCGGCGGCCGTGGCCGTGTGCCGGGCGGTGCAGGCGCTTTGCGGCCGCCGGCTCTCCATCAAATGGGTGAACGATCTGTTCTGCGGCGGGCGCAAGGTGTGCGGCATCCTCACCGAGGCGGGCATGGGCCTGGAAAGCGGCGCGCTGGACTGGGCTGCCGTGGGCGTGGGGCTCAACCTCACCGCCACCCCCGAAGACTTGGGGCCGGAGCTTGCCGGCGCCGCCGCTTCGCTTTTTCCCGGCGGGCCCTCCCCCTGCGGCCGGGCCGCGCTGGCGGGCGCCATCTGCGCCGAGCTGCTGGCCCTCGCCCCGGCCTTCGACTGCCTGGAGGAATATCGCGCCCGCAGCCTGGTGCTGGGGCACTGGCTCACCGTGCTGGAACCGGGCCGCGACCCCTATACCGCCCGCGCCCTTGCCATCGACGGCGAGGGCAGGCTGCTGGTGGAGCTTGCGGGCGGCGGGCGGCGCACATTGCGCAGCGGCGAGGTGAGCGTCCGCCCCGCCCCCGCTAGCCGGTAGCTCCCTTTCGCGTTCAGCGCGGGCCAAACAAATTTGTCACATCAAAGGAGATTTGCAGTATGCAGCAGACCAAAACCCGGAGCATGGCCTTGGCCAGCCTGTGCGCCGCCCTCACCGCGGTGATCGCCCCCTGGAGCATCGTCATCGGCCCGGTCAGCCTCACCCTGGGCGTTTTCGGGGTGTTCTTTGCGGGCGCGATGCTCACCCCCGGCTGGGCCGCCGCCAGCATGGGGGTATACCTGGCGCTGGGCGCGGTGGGCCTGCCCATCTTTTCCAATGCCAACGGGGGCCTGCAGGCGCTGGTGGGCATGACCGGCGGGTACCTCTGGGCCTACCCGCTCATGGCGGCCCTGCTGGCGCTGGCCTGCGCCAGAACCTCCCGGCTGCCCCTGCGCGTCTTGGGGGTGCTGGGCGGGCAGCTGGTCTGCTATACCCTCGGCACCGCCTGGTTCATGTACGTGCGGGGCGCCGGGCTTTGGGCAAGCCTTGCCGCCTGCGTGTTCCCCTTCATCCTGCCGGACTTTTTAAAGGGCCTTGCCGCCCTCCTTTTGGCCCGCGCCGTGCAAAAGCGGATGCGCTGAGCGCCCGGCCCCGCTGCCGCAGCTTTTTGGGGGGGCGGCAGGTTTTCCACCGGAAAGGGCCCCGCCTGTTTAAAACAGGCGGGGCCCTTTTTGCGTTCCGCTTTTTCAGCGCAGCATGGCGTTCAGCCGGGCGATCAGCCCGTCCAGCTGCTCCTGGGTGTAGCCCTTGAAGCTGCGCAGGCTCCGCAGCGGCGCCTCCCGGTCCATTCGCTGCTGCATCTCGGGGGTAATGGCCGCCCGCGCAGCGCCGCTTTCGGCCGGCGGCGCGGGCGGGTACTCCTTTTCCAGCAGCCGCAGCATAAATTCGCGCAGCGCGGGTTGGGCCAGCAGGTCGTCGTACCGGCTGTTGGCGTCCACCACATAAGGCTTTGGGTCGGTGCAGGTCAGCTCGATCTCCACGCGTTGGCGGATATCCCGCGACGAAGCCCCCGCCAGCAGCCCATACCGGCCCGAAGCGCAGGTCCAGCTGCCCCGCTGCGGGTCGTACCAGGCAAAGCTGCGCCGGTCCAGCACAAATTCCGCGGTCTTTGTCTCGCCGGGCTCCAGTTCCAGCTTAACAAACCCCTTTAATTCCTTTTCCGGCCTCACCTCAGCGCCGGTGCAGTCCGCCACATAAAGCTGCACGATCTCCTTGCCCGCCCGGGCGCCGGTGTTGGTTACCTCCAGCCGCACGGTAACAGGCTCGTCGTCCCGCACGGCGGTTTTGTCGGCCCGCAGGCCGCTGTAGGCAAAGCTGGTGTAAGAGAGGCCGTGCCCAAAGGCAAAGCGCACCGGCGCCTCTTTTTTATCGTAATACCGGTAGCCCACAAACATCCCTTCGCGGTATTCCACCGTGTCCCCGTTGCCGGGGAAGTTCAGGTACGAGGGGTTGTCCTGCACCCGCAGCGGAAAGGTCTCGGCCAGCTTGCCGCAGGGGTTCGCCTCGCCGAACAGCAGCTCCACCGCGGCCCGCCCCGCCCCCTGCCCCGCCAGATACAGCTCCAGAATGGCCGGCACTTCGTCCGCCCAGGGCAGTTCCACCGGGCTGCCGTTATGCAGCACCACCACCGTGTTGGGCTGCACGGCCGCCACGCGCCGGATCAATTCGTTCTGGCACCCGGGCAGGCGCATGTGGCTGCGGTCGTAGCCCTCGCACTCAAAGCTGTCGGGCAGGCCGGCAAACACCACCGCCGCCCCGCAGCCAGCGGCAAGCTCCACCGCCTCGCGCATCAGCGCCTCGTCCGCCTCGTCGCCCCCGGCCGAAAAGCCCTTGGCGTATTGCACCTCGTACCGCCCCCGGGCTGCCTCCCAGGCGCTCTCGGCCCGGAATGCGTTGATGTGCGAGGACCCGCCCCCCTGAAAGCGCGGTTTTTGCGCAAATTCCCCCACGAACGCCACCCGGGTCCTTTGGCCCAGCGGCAGCACGCCGCCCTCGTTTTTCAGCAGCACCGCGCACTCCCGCGCCATGCGCACCGCCAGCTCGTGGTGGGCCTGCAGGTCAAATTCCGCCGCCCCCTGCCCGTCCGCATAGCGGAAGATCACGTCCAGAATGCGCTCCACCGCCCGGTCCAGCACGGCCTCGGGCAGCCGGCCCTCCCGCACGGCGGCGGCGATCTGCCGGTCGGTGCTGCCGCCGCTGGCGGGCATCTCCAGGTCCAGCCCCGCGCAGAGCCCCTTCACCCGGTCGTTCACCGCGCCCCAATCGCTCATCACGTATCCGTCAAAGCCCCACTCCCCGCGCAGAATGTCGGTGAGCAGGGCCTTGCTCTCGCTCACCTGTTCGCCGTTAATCTTGTTATAGCTGCACATCACCGTCCAGGGGCGGGCAGCCTTTACCGCCGCCTCAAAGGGCGCCAGATAGATCTCCCGCAGGGTCCGGGGGTCAATCTGGGCGCTGCAGGTCAGGCGGTGGTATTCCTGGTTGTTGGCCGCAAAATGCTTGGGCGAAGCGCCCACCCCCTGGCTCTGTATCCCCTTGATCTGGGCTGCCGCCAACTGGCCGGCAAGGTACGGGTCCTCGGAAAAATACTCAAAGTTGCGCCCGCACAGCGGGCTGCGTTTGATGTTCAGGGCGGGCCCCAGCAGCACCCCCACCCCCTGTGCCCGGCACTCCGCGCCCAGCACCCGGCCCAGCGTTTCCAGCAGCCCGGTGTCAAACGAGGCCGCCGTGGCGCAGGCCGTGGGGAAGCACACCGCCCGGATGCTGTCGTTGACGCCCAGGTGGTCCCCCTCCTGTTCCTGCTTGCGCAGGCCGTGCGGCCCGTCCGAGACCATGACCGCCGGGATGCCCAGCCGCTCAACCCCTTTCAGGTGCCAAAAGTCCCCGCCCGAGCACACGCCCGCCTTTTCTTCCAGTGTCATCTGTGCCACAAGCCGCTCAATGCTGCGTTTCATCCTCTTTTGCCTCCTCGTATAAAATGGGGGCGCGCGGCAGCCGCGCCGCGCCGTACAACAGGGTCGCCAGCGAAAGCGCGCCGCTCACCCCGAACAGCAGCGCCATGCTGCGCCCGCCCAGGGCGGGGGCCAGGCGCTGCTGCAGCCCGCTGCCCAGCAGCACCGCCCCATAGCCCACAAGGCTGGCCAGGGCCGCCGTGACCCCCAGATAGGTGGTCTTGCCGGCGGGCGGGCAGCTGGCATACTGCAGGTTGACCCCAGCCATGCCGGCCGCGCTGCCGCCCGCGGCGGTCAGCGCCATAATCACCGGCGCAAGCGCCGGCGCCGCCCCCACCGGCAGCAGCCACCAGCCAAAAAAGCACAGCGCGTTGATGCCCCGGGTGCACAGGATCACGCTGGTCCAGTAGGTCCGGTCAGCCACCTTGCCCCACAGCCAGATGCTTGCCATGCCCACCACCGCGCTCACCATGCCCACCGAGGTGATAAAGGTGTGGCTCAGGTGCAGCACCTCCAGCTGATAGACCGACGAAAACCCGGAGGAGAACATCGAGGCGCTGTACCCCAGCAGGTCGAACACCAAAAGGGGCCGAAAGCGCCTGTCCTGCACCGGGGCCAGCAGGTCGGCCGGGCGGATATTGGGCATGGCCGGGCTTTTGGGCTCGCGCATCAGGCTCATCAGCAAAAGGTCCACCAGCGCCGCCGCAATGCAGAAGCCGTAGATCACCAGGTAGCCGGTCAGCGGGGTGCCCTTTGCGGTCTGGGCGTCCAGCTGGCGGCCCATCAAAAACGCCACCAGGGCATTGGCCGTGACCGACAGGATGTCCTTCAGGGCAAAGTACCGGCCCCGGCCCTTTTGGGGGGCGATCTGCATGACCCATTGGTTCAGCGCGGGGGTCACAAAGCCCGCCACCAAAAACGACACAAAATACAGTGCGAACACAAACCGCAGCCGGCTGTTCCGGGCCGTGAACAAAAAGGGCGCGAACACCGTGAACCCCACCGAAAACCGAAAGATAAAGCACATGCTCACAATCGAGAGCTTGCGGTAGGCCCTGCGCTCAAAAAACAGCGGCGCGGCCAGCTGCAGCACGCACCCCAGCTGGGGGATCGCCGTGATCTGTGCGATCTGGGCCGGCGTCGCCCCCAGGGTGGTCAGGTACCCCGCCAAAAAATTGCCCGTGCCAAGCGCAAACAAAACACTGGCAAGCGCGCCTTGCACGAGCAATATCCTTTGGCTGGCCCGCTGCTGCCGCCCGGTGGGCGGCGCCGCGGGGTAAAACAGTTCAGCCAATTTTTTCATTCTTCCACCGGTCCGTCCAATTCCTGAATGAATTCAATCTCCTCGCCGTCATAGCCGGTCAGGTAGGCAAAATACATATACACCGGCCGGGGCTGCGCCTCCATGATGTTGGCATAGGTGGGCGGCAGCTTGGGCTTTGCGCCCGCGTCCAGCGCCCTTTGCCAGCTGGCGGCAATGTCGCCCGTGCGCAGGGCAAGATGCATCCACTCCCCGCTTTGCCTGGGCGCGCCGGGCGCGTCCAGCTCCCCGGTGTATCCCTCGAACAGCTCCACACAGGCCCCGCCGCCCGCATCCAGCATATACACCTTTTGCTCATGGCCCCAGATATGCTTCACCTCAAACCCCAGCCCCTGCCGGTACAGCCGCAGCGTATCCTGCAAATGGGCCGTGGTGATGGCCACGTGATGGATGCCCTGTGCGCTCATTGTTCTCCCTCCGCAAATTTTCGCCAGTCCAGGATCATGCTGGTGGGGCGCATCCTGGGCACGGTGATCTCGGTGTACACCGCGTTGCATTCCCGCGGGTCGCGCAGTTCAAACATCGCCTCGGGGATCACGATCCTCCCGTCCGCGATCAGCTGCATGGCCGTGCGGATGTGCTCAAACGAGCTGTGGGCGTGGAACTCGTCGGATTTCAGCGGGATCGACCACTCCCAGCCGCCCTGGATGCTCACATAGGCGTAAAACATTTCATACAGCAGCGAGTGCGCGTCCCAATCGCTGTTTTTGTGCCAGGGCACCCCGATCTGAAAGATCTCGCCGCCGCGGCGCAGGTAGGGCAGCGCGGCGCGCAGTGCATTCTCGTTGCCGCTGCACTCCATGTGCGCGCCGCAGCTCTTTTCGGCCGCGCCCAGCGCCGCCAGGCTCTCGCCCACCCGCCGGATGCCCGCCTCGCGGGCGGCCGCGCGCCGCTCGGGCGAGGGGTCCACCGCGTACACCTCAAAGCCAAAGGCCTGCAGCACCGCGGCGCACATCACGCCCACCATGCCCTGGCCGGTCACAATGATATTGTCCACCGCCCGGGCCTTCATGTGGTAGATCGAGGTCATCGACACCGCGGCATAGCGCCCAAACAGGACCTTTTCCGGCTCTGCGCCGCCGGGCACGGCGATGGCGTCGCCCTGCGGCAGCCGAACGTACCGGGTGTGGTGCCCGTTGTGGTAAAACAGATCGCCGGGGGCAAACCCGGTCACCCCCTCGCCCACCTCCAGCACCTGCGCGATCGAGGACGAGCCGGTTTCCATGGGGTAGCTGTCCGCCGGAAAATCCTGCGTAAAGCCGCCCCGCTCCGACCCTGTGGAGATAAGCGACAAAAGGTTTTTTCCCACGATCTCCCCCGCCGCGGCCCCGCCGTCAAAGGGGTGGCGCACCAGCGCGGCGCGGCCCTTTTCCATAAACGTAACTCTGTAATCCGTCATCGGTTTCTCCTTGTTTTTAAAGCAATACGGCCTCGCCGTCAAACCCCAGGGTGCGCTCCACACCGCCGGTGGCCGCCCACTCGCAGCCCCGCACGAACATCTGCCGGAACGGGCGCGGCGCAAAGCTGGCCATGGTGTTTTCGCCCAGGCCGTGGCCGGTGTAATAGGGCCACACATGCCCCAGCACCTGGTTGTAGGTGCGGCCCTTACCATAGCTGCCCACCAGCGCCACCGGCTCCCGGCAGCCGGTGCCGGGCAGCCCATGCCGCGAGACCACCGCCGGGTCGGAATAGGCGCTGGCCAGCACGGTAAAGGGCACGCCGTGGATGTTCTGCATGGTGCAAAACACCTCGTCGCGGGTGTCAAAGTCGGCAAGGCCCCGGGTGATGGGGTGGTCCGGCAGCTCAATGGAAACGTGATGGTCGCCGTAATCGCCGTGGGTGGTGGGCTCGCGCCACATCAGCATGGCCATCTTTTCCAGCTCCGGCCAGGGCTGCATGCCCGCCTCCACCCAGTAGCAGGGGTGGTCGCCGTGCAAAAACACAAAGCCCGCGCCGCCCGCCACCGCCTCTTCCAACAGGCGCTGCTCGCCGGGCGTGTTGAACCGGTAGTTGCCGCAGTTGAACACGATCACGTCGCACCCGTTCAGCAGCCCCCGGTCAAAATATTCGTCAAAGCCCATATCCCCCAGGCCCGGCCCGTCGCACACCACCGTCACCTTAAAAGCGCCGGCGGCCTCCAGCAGCCGCATGTTGTTTTTTGCCACCCGGTGCACATCGTGCCCGCCCATGTGCACGTCGCCCACCAGGTAGTGCAGCCTGATCTTTTCCATTGCGCCCTCCCTATCCCTTCACATCGAACCACTCGTCCGGGTGCCGCCGGGCGGTCAGCGCGGTCTCGATCACCGCCACGATCTCCAGTGTTTCCCGCTCGGGCACCGGGGGCTTTCCGGTGAACAAAAAGTCCAGGATCACCCGCGCCAGGTTGTGGTAAAAATTCCGGTCGTCGCTCAAAAGGCGCTGCCCCGTTTCCCCGTCCGACACCATGAAATTAAACTCGGCGTAGGGCTGGGGCGACTGCATGAAGCTCGCCAGCCGGCCGTCGCCGTAATCCAGGATAAGCTGGGTCACGGCGCTACCCACCGCAAAGGCCTTGAGCCGCCGGATGCCCGGCCCCATCAGCGCCACAATGGGTTCCAGCTGATGCACCGCATAGCTTTCCAGCGTGTGCGGCCCCACGGTCGAAACAAATTTCGGCCGCTCCGGGTGGGCGGCCTGGTAGTCCAGGATGCTCTGGCAGTACCGCTGTGCCGAGGATGAAAACACCGGCGTGCCGTGGGCGTGCGCCAGCGCGAACATCCGCTTTGCCGCCGCCAGGTCCGGCGCAAAGGTTTTATCCACAAACACCGGCTTGCCGCTTTCAAGCGGCAGCCGGCACACCTGCTCGTGCCAGGCCGAATTGTCGGCCGCGATCACCAGAATGGCGTCCACACTGTCCACCAGCTGCCGCATGCTCCCGGCGGGGGCGATCTCCCGCTGGCGGCACCATTCCTGTGTGGTCAGGCCGCCGGGCGCGTCGCAGATGCCGTAGGCGTGGGTGATCCGGGCGTCCAGCCCATCCCGGGCAATCACATCCCGCAAAAACTGCGGGTAGTTGTTGGCGTGCCAGTTGTCCAGGTAATAATCCGCAAATCCTATTTTCAGCACGGGGCTTTCCTCCTTTGAACGCTTATTGCGCCAGGTCGGTCACATACTTCGCCGCGTCGGCGTCCAGCAGGAATTCACAGTTGGGGTGCAGCTGCAGCACCGAGGCGGGAATCGCCTCGGTCACCGGGCCCTTCAGCATCTCCCGCACCATCCCGGCCTTGTGCGCCCCCTTGGCGATCAGCACAATGCGCTTTGCGTGCATGATGGTGCGGATGCCCAGGGTCAGCCCGCCCAGCGCGTGCTCCGGCGGCACCCCGGTCTCGCGGCGCACCCGGGCTTCAAAGATGGGGTCCATGGGCGAGACCCAGGTCTCGCTGCCAAAGGGGGTGCCGGGCTGGTTGATGCCCACATGGCCGTTCATGCCAAGGCCCAGCATCTGCAGATCAATGCCGCCCCGCGCCTCCAGCGCCTTTTGGAAGCTGCGGCACTCGGCCTCAAAATCCTCCGCCATGGTGGGGGGCATGATAAAGTTCTCTTCCGGGATCTGCAGCGGCCGGGCGATCTGCTCTGCGATCATGGTATAGCAGCAGCCCGCATAGCTGCGGGGCAGGTTGGTGAGCTCATCCACATTGAACAGGGTCACTTTGCTGGTGTCAAAAGGGTAGCGGGTGTAGATATCGCTCACAATGGCGTGCATGTTTTTGGTGGTCGCCCCGGTCGACAGGCCGATCACCGAGCGCGGGTCGGCCAGCATCTGCCCAATGATCCGCCAGGCGGCGGCCACGTCGAATTCCCGCTCGTTTTTGGCAATGGTCAGTTTCATGTCGTCTCCTCCATTCCTTTGATGGCGTTGCTGCACGCGCCCATCAGCCCCACAAAGGCCGGGTCCAGCCCGGTCAGCACCACGCCCCCCGTCACAAAGCGGATGGTATAGGGGTTCAGCCGTTCCAGCACCTTGCGGTACAAAAAACCGTCGGTCATGACCCCCCCGCCCAGCACAATGGTGTCCGGGTCGCTCATGCGCACCAGGTTCATAATCAGGTTTGCAAGCCCCTCGGCGGCGTTGTCGGCAAGGGTTTTGCACAGCGGGTCGGCGTCGTACCGCTCAAAAATCTCGGCTGCGCTCACCCGGGCGCCGTTTTGCGGGATGTGCAGCGCCGTGCCGGGAAAGCGCGGCGCCAGCAGGCGGGCGCATTTGTCCAGCCCCAGGCCGGAGGCCACACTCTCCACACAGTCCGGCCGGCCGCACACGCAGTCGGCCCGCAGGTCGATGCCCGAGGCCGTGTGCCCCACCTCGCCCGCGTTGAAATGGCTGCCGAAGATAAGCCTGCCGTCGCTCACGGTGCCCGCCGCAATGCCGGTGCCCACGTTGATATACACCATGTGCCGGGTGCCGCGCCCGCGGCCGAACAGCATTTCCGCCTTGGTGGCGCTGCGCACGTCGTTGTCCGCAAAGCAGGGCAGCCCGTAGCGCCCGCCCAGCAGCCGGGCCACGGGGATCTCCTCGTTCCGGGCGGGGTCAATGCCCAGCCACACGCCCTGCCGCGCGTCGATCCGGCCCACCAGCCCCAGGCCCAGGGCCGCCGGGGCCCCGGCGCCGGCCGGCCGGGCCGTGGCCAGGTAATCGTCCACGCAGGCGGTGATCAGCTTCATCGCCTCGGCCTGCGAGAGCGGCCCGGACGGATATTTTTTATAGCCCAGCAGGCTGCCGCCCGCATCCATCTCCCCCACCAGCAGCTTTGTGCCGCCCAGGTCAACGCCGAGGAAAGAGGTCTTTCTGGTCTGCTTTTCCAAGCAATTCACCTCGTTTGTGTCGCTCCCGGGTCAAAAATGTTCATCCTTTTCCCGCAGCTCGAATTCTTGTTTTGTGATCCGTGAATACAGCCGGTCGGCCGCCACCAGCGCCACCGCCGCCACATACCGGGCCTGCTCCAGCGTCTTGGGGTCGCCGCCGTACAGCGCTTCAAAGTTGCCCCCCGGCATGGCGAGCTCCTTTTCCACCTCTTCCAAAAGCAGCGCGTAATCCAGCCGGTTCATGCGTTCCCCTCCCCGGCCGGCGCAAACAGGTCCGGCAGCGGCTGGGGGGGCGCGTCAAACACGTCCGGCTGCCTGCCGTCCTCGTACATCGAGAAAAACTCGATCACCTCGCCCGCCAGCCCCTCCGCAAAGGCGATGCGCAGGTTCGACCAGTCGTAAGCCTCGTGGGCCACCCGGCCCCCCAGCTCCACCACCCGCCGCAGCGCGGCGTCCACATCGTCGGTGAGCAGGCACATGTGGGTGTAGCCCTGGGCGTTTTCGGCCCGCCCGCCGCCGGTGAACAGCTCAAATTCCCGCCCGTCGGGCAGGGTCATGGAGCAGCCCCACTCCCAGTCGATCTTCAGCCTTGCGCCCAAACCCTCGTAAAATTTCACGCAGGCGTGCATGTCCGGCACGGTGAGCGCCACATGCACGAAATGCTTGATGTATTTGTGGTCCCGCACCGGCTCGCCAAAGCTGCCGTCCGGCCGCATGACCGACCAGAATTCGATCTCCTCGCCGCTGGGCGCGCGCACAAAAGCCATGCGCAGGTCCTTGTAGGTATAGGGCTCCGGGTCGCTCCCGCGGGAGGGCACGGCGCCGTACTCCAGCGCGCGGGCAAAGGCTTTGTCCACATCCCAGGTGTTGTAGCAAACATGGGTGATGCCGCTCGAGTCGCCCTGGTCGCTTCCCTCCGGCGAAAGCTCCAGGATCACCCCGTCCGGCGTCACGGCAATGCCGTTGTAATCGTCCCTGCGCTTCAGCGCAAGGCCCAGGCCCTCGCAGTAAAAGCGCACGGCCGCGTCCACGTCCGGCACCCGCAGGTCCACATGGTCGATCCCATTGATATATCCCATAAAAGCCTCCTTTGCCTCAGCCCTTCACGCCGCCGATCGTGTTGTTCACATACTCTTTCTGGAAACACAGGAACAGAATGATGACCGGCAGCACCGACAGCACGGTACCCGCCGCCACATTTGTGAACTTGTAATTGAACGAGTTGCTGATGTGCTTCATGCCGGTGGCCACCGGATACTGGTCCACATCCAAAATCAGCAGCGGCCACAGGAACATGTTCCACTTGTTGATAAAGTCCATAATGACCACGGTCACCACCGACGGCACGATCTGCGGCACAAGGATGCTCCACCAGGTGCGCAGCTCGCCCGCGCCGTCGATCCGGGCGGCCTCCAGCAGCTCTTTGGGCACCGCCAGGTAAGCTTGGCGCAGCAGGATGATGCTGAACACGTTCACCGAGTTCGGCAGGATCACCCCCCAGAAATTGCCGTTCAGGTGCAGGTTCTGAATGGTGATATAGTTCACCACCAGCCCCACCGTGGCCGGAATGATCATGGTGGCCATCAGCGCGCCGTTCACAATTTTTTTGCCGTAAAAATCAATTTTGGCCAGCGGGTAGGCGCACAGCGCCGCCATAAGTACGTTCAGCAGCACGCCGCCCCCGGCAATGATGCAGGAGTTAACCAGCATACGGCCCACATCCAGCAGCTGGAACACGCCGATGTAGCTTTCCAGCGAAAAATTCTGGGGCCAGAAGTTCAGGGCGTAAACGTTCTCGTTCGATTTGAACGAGGTCGACAGCAGCCACAAAAAAGGCCCGGCGCAGATCAGCGCGGTCACGGTCAGCAAAATGTAGGTGGACGCGGTGCTGGTGCCCTTTTTCAGCAGGCGCTTACAGCGCATTTGGCTGTTAATCATAAACGTCTCCCCCTTTCTTCTGGTACACATTCAGCGCCAGGTTGAACACCAGGGTGATCAGGGCCAGCACAATGCCGATGGCGGCGGAATAGCCGAAGTCGAATTTGTTAAAGGCCTGGAAATACGAATAGAAATTGATCACATAGGTCGATTTATCCGGCCCGCCTGTGCCGTTTGTGATGGTGAACACCACGTCGAAGATCCCCAGCGCCGCAATGGTCGAAACCATCGAGCAGAACCAGATCTGGGGCTGCAAAAGCGGGATGCGCACCTTCCAGAAGGTCTGCCAGCCGGAGGCCCCGTCCAGCACCGAGGCCTCGATCAATTCCTCCGGGAAGTGCTGCAGCGCCGAGAGATAGATCATCATGTAATAGCCCAGCCCCTGCCAGATGGTGATCGCCATCATGGTGGGCAGCGCCAGCGCCCGGCTGGACAAAAAGCGGATGGGCGCCTCAATCCAGCCCCACTCCATCAGCAGGCCATTCACAAGGCCGTTCGGGTCAAAGATGAATTTCCAGATGATGGCCACGGCCACCATCGAGGTAACCACCGGCAGGTAGATCAGCACCCGGAAGACCGCGGTGCCCCGCAGCTTGCGGTTCACCAGCAGCGCCAGCGCGATCGACAGCACCTGCAAAATGGGCACCATCAGCACGAACACGCAGGAGTTTTTCACCGCAAGCCAGAAATCCGGGTCCGCGATCAGGCGCTTGAAGTTGGTCAGGCCGGTAAAGGCGGTCTCGCCGAACACCGAGTAGTCGGTAAAGGCCAGGGGGATGGAATACACGATGGGGTAAAAAACGAACACCAGCAAAATCGCCATGGCCGGCGCCATAAAGCACCAGGCGATCAGGGTGTTGCGCAGCTTCACGTTGTGAATATGTTTCATCGGTGCACCTCTTTTTTGTACGCCGCGGCCCCAGCAGGCCGCCGTATGCGGTTCCGGCATGCGCGGGAAGCAGCCGGTTTCCCGGCCGCTTCCCGCACCGATGTGATCCGAACGCCAAATGGCGCGTGTCAGCTGGCCAGCAGGGTGTTGACCTCCTGTTCGGCGGCGTCAAGGGCCTCCTGCGGGGTCATGCCGCTGGCAAAGATCTTGTCCATGATGTTATCCACGATGCGCTTCACGTCGTCGTCCTTTTCAATGCCCAGGGTCATATCCACGGCGTTCTGGGCGGACTGGGAAGCATAGTAGTTGGCCTGGCCCTCCAGGCTCTCCATGTCGCTCTGGAAGAAGGGGTCGGCCGAGGCCACCTTGGTGGTGGGGAAGATCGAGACCTCGTGGCAGAAGGCCAGCTGGTTCTCATCGTTGGTGATAAAGTTTGCAAAATCAATGGCCTCCTGGGGGTGCTTGGAAGCTTTGGAAACCACCAGGTTCATAATGGCCTCGCCGCACACGTTTGCGGGGCCCAGGATCATGGAGGCCACGCCGGATTTGTCCAGGATGGCGGGGGATTCATCCCGCAGGCGGGACACGGTCTGCGGGCCGCCCAGCACCATGGCCAGCATCTCGTTGGCGTACAGCTGGCGGTCGCCGTCCCAGTTGTCCCAGTCGCCGGGGGCGGTGTTGATGGCGCCGGCGTCGCCCAGTTCCTTCAGCCGGGTGACCAGGGCCAAGGCCTCTGGGGTGTTGAAGGTGGCCTTGGTGGCGTCCTCGTTCACCATCTCGATGCCGTAGGCGTAGAACATGTGGAACATGGTGGCCGGGGTGAACAGGTTCGCGCCGGTGGCCTTTTTAAAGGGGATGGCGGCGTCAAACAGCTCGTCAAAGGTGCCGGGCACCTGGGTAATGCCGCCCGCGGCCAGCAGGTCCTTGTTGTAAACGCAGATGTTGGGGGTGGCGTACCAGGGGAAGGCGTAAACGCTGTCGCCCAGGCGCGCGGAGTCATAGGCGGCCTCCAGGTAGATGCTCTTCTGCTCCTCGGTGGCGTTGGCCTCCAGGTCCAGCAGCGCGCCCTTGCCGGCGTAGGTCAGCGCCAGCTGCGACCAGATGTTCACCACGTCGGGCGGGTTGCCGCCGGCGGTCTGGGTCAGGAATTTGTCCTGGATGCCGTCCCAGGGCAGGTCCTGCCAGTCGATCTTCACGTTGGGGTTCTCAGCCTCATATTTGTCGATCAGGCCCTGGATGAAGTCGGTAAAGGTGGGGGTCAGGGCCAGCGTCCAGAAAGACAGTGTCACCTGTTCGCCCGAGGCTCCCCCGGCGGAATTGGGTCCGGCGGTGCTGGGGGTCCCGGCGCCGCCCTTGCCGCCGCAGGCGGCCATGGACAGTGCCAGTGCCAGGACCAGAACGATTGCAAGTACTTTTTTCATGGTTTTCAATCCTCCAAAAATTTTGTCAGCCGCACACGCGGCAGAGCGATTTGTTCAGGCGGGCCTATTCGCCCAGGTAATCGGCGCAGAGCCACAGCCACCGGCAGGCGGCCCCCACCCACACCTCGCGGAAGGTGGCGTTGTTGTTTTGGGGCCAGTAGGGCACATCCTCGTTGCCCAGCGTTTCCACCCCCACGGGCACCTCGCCCGCGCACTCGCCGCACAGCACCGCGTACTGGCGGCAGTAGTTGCTGCCCGCGCCGTAAATCAGCGACTGGCCGAAGGGGTTTTTGCCCCACATCCAGTACAGCTGCTCCCGCCCCAGCTGCAGCAGCTCCTCGTCGCCGAAGTAGCGCCCCAGCAGCGAGGCCGCCTTGCCCATGGCCAGCATCACCGCGGTGTTGCCCCGGAACGAGAACCACACCGGGAAATTGCGCAGCACGTAGCCCGGCGCCACCGGGCTGCCCTGTGCCAGCTGCTCTTCGTAGTTCCGCCTCTCGGCCTCGTAATCCGCTGCCACGTGCAGCCAGCGGAAGGTTTCCGCGTCCTGCGCTTCGTCGGTCCTGTGCACCCCGGCGGGCAGCATGCCGTAGGGCGCGGTGCCGGGGGCGATGGCCTTCAGGTATCCGCCGTACAGCCGCATGGCCCGCTCCCACGCCGGCCGCTCCGCTGCCTCCGGCTGGGTGCGGCACAGCGCCTCCAGCGCCTGCATGAACTGCTGTTCGCGGGATTGATGGTTAAAGTGCACGATCACCCTGTGGCTCTCGTCCCGGTAAAAAAAGCCGGTCAGCCCCATGCCCGCCGCCCCCTGCTCCTGGCAATCCAGCAGCTTTCGGGCATATTTGCGGGCCGCAGCGGCGTGCTCTGCGGCCCCGCCGGCCTGGTAAAGGCAGCTGGCCGCCCACACGATCACCGCGTAATACTGCGACAGGCCGCTGTTATAGGTGTGCTCGAACATGTGCGCCGGGTCCACGCCGGTCCTTTTGAACTTTTCCATCGCGAACCCAAAATCCTGCCGGGCGGCCTCCAGGCTGCCCTCCGCCAGGCCCGGATCGTATTCCGCCAGGCAGAAGGCGGCGTAGGCCTCCACCCCGGCAAACAAAAAGTTTTCAAACGAGTGGTCGTGCACCCGGGCCTCAATGTCGTCAAAATCGCCCGCGAGGCCGTTGGTAAAACGGGTGGCGCCGGCGCTGGTGGCCCGGAAGCCGTCCCCAAAACGGGTGCGCAGGATAAAGTCCAGCCCCCACTGGGCCTCCTCCATCAGCCGCAGATACAAAAGCCGGTCGTTCTTACAGCGCTGGGCGTTTTCAAACAGGGCGTGCACCACCTCGCCGGTCTGCGCCGCCTGCTGCGACACATCGCCCGCGTCGTGCCAGCCGCCCGCAAAGGGCAGGCTCACCCCGCCGTGCCGGGCCGTCACGTCCAGGTGGCAGGTGCCGTGCCTGCCCTGCACCGGGGTGCCGCAGCGCTCGCAGTAAAAGAAGTTCAGCACCTTCCACAGGCTCTCTTTGCACAGCTGCTCCTCAATGGCAAATTCTGCGCTGCGCGCCCCGCCCGCCCGCAGGTAATAGCGGCCCGGGGTCTCGCAGGCCGAAAAATCAAGCACCGCAAAGCTGCCCCGCGGGTTTTGCTCCTGCCGCACCGGCCCGCAGAACACCGCGCGCCCGGTGGCGGCGTCCACCAGCTCAAAGCGGTCGGCGGCAAGGCTGGCCACCGCCGTTTTTCTGCCCCGGGGCCAGTAGCCCACGGTGGAAAGGGTGATGTCGCCGGTTCGCGGCTGCCAGCCGTGCTCGTGCTCCGGGCTTTCAATGGCCTCCAGCGCAATGTCCCGGTAATCGTAGACCAGCTGCGGCCCCGCAGCCAGGTCCCGCCCGCTCAGGAACACATAAAAGGTCACTTCGCACACCGCGTCCCGGGGCATGGCGGCAAACTCCCAGATGCACTCGTTCCACTGGTTGTTCTTTAAGTCAAACACAGTGGCCCCCTCGCGGAAATAGGGGTCCGGCAGCGGGATCTTCCCCACGTTCTTCACCGATACGTTCAGGTGCGCAATGCGCCCGCCCTGCATGCGCGGCCGTGCCCAAAAGCGCAGGCGGTGGAACGCCTGCCAGCTCTGCGGCTCAAAGCGCAGCCGCACGCTGGCCGTGCCGAAGTTCGAGTAATCCCCGTCGGCGGGCGCGCCCTCGGGCCAGTGGTCGCTGCGCAGGGGCGCGGTGATGGTGATCACACCCTCCCGCTCGCTCACCTCTCCCTCATTCGCCGCCGCAGGCGCGGCCACCGCCGTGCCCGGGCCGTACAGTACCCTCCGGTCCGTCACCGCCTTTGCGGCAAAGCCCGCTTCCAGCGAGCGCTCCGTGTGCAGCGGCAGCGGGCGGTGAATGTAAAGGCTGTTTTCAAGCTCCTGCAAAAAACTCCGGTCCATTCCCTCAGCTCCTGTATGAAATGTATCATTTTGCGGTCATTTGCTCT
Source organism: Oscillospiraceae bacterium (assembly GCA_022835495.1). Taxonomy (NCBI): domain Bacteria; kingdom Bacillati; phylum Bacillota; class Clostridia; order Eubacteriales; family Oscillospiraceae; species Oscillospiraceae bacterium. The sequence goes on along the minus strand of BQOK01000001.1, from coordinate 626,079 downwards.
CTCGTTTTGTCTGATTTGAGTATATTATGAAAACCTTTTCATTGCAATGGTGGATTTTACACAAGATTCCTTTCAGCATTTCAGGTAAAAACACAGTTTTTCCGCCTTGTGAACACCTATTGTTGAAAACGTTTACTTTTTATGGTATATTGAGCTCAAACAAGCGGAGCATTGTTCCGCCTTCGGGAGGCAACACCATGGAGCAGCCTGTCACGATCGTGCAGATCGCCAAAGAGAGCGGCGTTTCCATCGCCACCGTTTCGCGGGTCATGAACGGCACCGCGCCGGTGTCGGAACAGACCCGCCGGCGGGTAAACGAGGTCATCCAGCGGCACCGCTACACCCCAAACGCCTTTGCCCGCAGCCTGATCAACCGGCAAAGCATGACCATCGGCATCATCATGCCAGACATTTCCAACCCCTATTTCTCGGCCATGTTCAGCGAGTTCGAGGCCGCCGCCCACGAGGCCAACTATTCGGTCTTTCTGTGCAACACCTCCTTCAGCGCCGCCCGCATGGCCGACAAGACCCCCCGGGAATTGGAATATTTTCAAATGATGCTGGACAAAAAGGTCGACGGGGTGCTGATCGTGGGCGGCCAGGCGGACCTTTTGGAGGTAAGCGAGGCCTATCGGTCGGCGCTGCAGCACCTGTCGGCCGCGGTGCCCGTGGTGGTGCTGGGCAGCCGCATCCCCGGGGTGGAGTGCCTGTTCATCCAGCGCGAAACCGGCCGGGGCGTGTTTTCGGCGGTGAGCTACCTGGCCTCGCTGGGGCACCGGCGCATCGCCTTTGTGGGCGGCGAGGACGGCGTTGGCATCACCGAGGCGCGCCTGAACGCCTATATGGACGCGCTCCATGCGCTGGGCCTGCCCCGCGAGCGTGCGCTGGTGGCGCTCTCCAATTACTACACGCCGGACGGCTACAAGGCCATGAACGATCTGCTGAAAAGCGGCGCCCCCTTTACCGCGCTGCTGGCCATGAACGACAACATCGCCCTGGGCGCGTTCCGCGCCCTGGCCGACGCGGGCCTTCGGGTGCCGCAGGATGTCTCGGTGATCAGCTGCGACCAGTTCTATTCGGCCGAGTATCTGGTGCCCCGCCTCACCAGCGTGGACCAGCACAACGAGCAGTTTGGGCGCTTTATCATCAACGCCCTGCTGGGAGCCATGCGCGGCGTGCAGGAAAACGTGGTGCTCACCTTTACCCCCGAGCTTGTGATCCGCGAGAGCTGCGCCCCCGCGCCGGCCTCCCGCTGACGCCGCCCCGCAGGGCGGCCTTTGCACAAAAGAGGGCCCCGCCTGTTTTAACAGGCGGGGCCCTCTTTTGCAAAACAACCCGCGGCTCACAGCAGCAGCTGGCCGTTCACCTCCAGCCGGAAGGTCAGGCCAAAAAACTCGGCGGCCTTGCGGCACAGCAGCATGCGGGTCAAAAAGATCTCGAAGTAATCCATCACCGGGCACACGGCGGTATCCAGCTCGATCTGCAGGGTCACGGTGCGGGCGGCCTTGTCCAGCCGCACCTCGCTTTTCTCCGCCGCCCAGTTCACCCGGTCGTGGATGTCAAAGGTGATGGTGGCCTGGTTGCGCACCCGGCTGCGGCGCACGTCGGTCTTGTCGGCCAGGATCAGCGCGGCGGCCACCCCGTTCACCGGGTAGGCGGTGCCCTCGTCGTGGTTGCCGATGGCGGTCACCACCAAGGCCGTGTCCTCGGGGGGCATCCCCATCTTGTCCAGAATGCGAAAGGCCATCACCGCCCCGCTCTGGGCGTGGTCCACCCGGTTCACCAGGTTGCCGATGTCGTGCATATAGGCGGCGATGCGGGCCAGTTCCACCTCCCGCTCGCTGGCGCCCAGCTCGCTCAGCAGCCGGCTTGCTGTTTCGGCGCAGCGCACCACGTGGGCAAAGGAATGCTCGGTATATCCCAGCGCGATCAGCGAGGCGTCGGCCTGGCGGATGTAGGTGTTGATCTCTTCGCTCTTGCGAACCATCTCATAGGTCACGGGCAGCATGGGGCAGGGCCTCCTTTTGGCTTAAACTGTTTTATATTGTACCACGCTTTCCCGCCTTGCGGCGTGGCTTTTGCAAACTTTTTACACAGCCGCTCACCGGCCGCCTTCTGCGGGCCGCAAAAAAGCGGCGGGCCTGAAAGGCCCGCCGCGCCTTTTTAAAAGGGCCGCGCTCACTCTTGGGGCGCGCTGCCGCCCTCCGGGGCGGAGCTTCCACCCTCGCCGCCTTCACCGCTGTTCCCGTCGTCCTGGGGTTCCTGGGCGCTGTCGGGCTGTGTATCCGAATTGCCGCCCGCGTTGCCCGCAATAATGCTGGCGGGGTCGGTGTAGTCGTAATCCAGATCGTATTCGGGCTGGCTGACCGCGGCGCTGGTATCCGCCTTCATCTCGCTGGCCTCCAGCGCCCGCAGGTACCACTCCTTGCCCACCTTTTCAAACACATAATCCATGTATTTGGTGGGCGTGGTGGACGAGCTCATGCTGTAATCGCCCGTCAGTGCGGGGGTGGGGATGTAGCCCACGGTCACCCGCAGCTTGCCGTCCTTTTTCTGCAGCTTTGCCACCTGGGGGGTATACTGCCCCATCTGCCCGGTCACCGGCACCAGATAGCCCTGCTTTTCCTCGTCGTAGAAAAAGTTCATCTCCGCCTCAAAGCTGCCGTGGGTGATCCGGCGGCTCTCGTCCTTGCCGGTGGGGTCCAAAAGCGAATTGTAATCCGGCCCCAGCAGGGCGGTCAGGGCGGCGTCCACCTCCACCGCGGGCAGAATGGCGCTGCCGGTGTCCGGGTCGCGCTCATAGGTGTCCAGGCCGCCGGGGGTGCGCTGGGCGTTAAACACCACCGTCCAGATGGCATACTCCTTGATCTGGGTGGGGTCGGCCTGCGAAAGATCCGCAAAGGGCAGCGGGTCCATCATCACCAGCGCCTGCAGCTTTTGCTCGTAGGCCAGTTTTTTGTCGGTGTCGTCGAACAGCGCGGCCACGCCGTGCACGCAGGCGGCCACCACGTTGATCACCCCGATCAGGATCAGCAGGCAAAGCACCAGCCCCAACGCCTGGCGGACCCGCCGGCGCCGGTTGCGCTCGTGCTCCTGTTGTGAAGTGCTGTTTGCCATAAAAAGCTCCCTCCCCCGCGGTCAGCGGATCTGCCCGCTGCCCCGGATGATGTATTTGTAGCTCACAAGCTGCTCCAGGCCCATGGGGCCGCGGGCGTGCAGCTTCTGGGTCGAGATGCCCATCTCGCAGCCCAGGCCGAACTCGCCCCCGTCGGTAAAGCGGGTCGAGGCGTTCACATACACCGCGGCCGAGTCCACCGCGGCGGCAAAGGCGGCGGCCGCCGCCTCGTCCCCGGTCACGATGGCCTCGCTGTGGCCGGTGGAATGGGCGGCGATGTGGGCCGCGGCGGCCTCCAGGCTGTCCACCACCTCCACCGCCAGGATGTAATCCAAAAACTCAGTGTCAAAGTCTGCCGGGCCCGCCGGGCGGCCCTCAATCAGCGCCGCCGCCCCCCGGCCCAGGCGCAGTTCCACCGGGGGCAGGCCCTGGGCCGCGCGCCCTTCGGTGAGGCGCTGGCGCACCCGGGGCAAAAACTCCGCGGCCACAGCTTTGTGCACCAGGCACACCTCGGCGGCGTTGCACACCGAGGGGCGGCTGGTCTTGGCGTTTTCCAGAATGCGCAGCGCCATGGAAAGGTCGGCGCCCTTGTCCACATAGATGTGGCAGATGCCGGTGCCGGTCTGGATCACCGGCACGCAGGCGTTCTCCACGCAGGCGCGGATCAGCCCCGCGCCGCCCCGCGGGATCAGCAGGTCCACCAGGCCCGAGGCCCGCATCAGCTCATTGGCCGAGGCGCGGCTGGTATCCTGCACCAGGGCCACCGCCCCGGCAGGCAGGCCCGCATCCGCAAGCCCTTCCTTCAGGGCCTCCACAATGGCGTTGTTCGAGCCAAAGGCCTCCTTGCCGCCCCGCAGCACGCAGGCGCTGCCGCTCTTAATGGCAAGGGCCGCGGCGTCGCTGGTCACGTTGGGCCGGCTCTCGTAGATAATGGCGATCACGCCCATGGGCACCGTGACCTTTTGCAGCAAAAGCCCGTTCGGGCGCTCGCTTGTTTCCAGCACCCGGCCCACCGGGTCGGGCAGGGCGGCCACCGCCAGCATCCCTTCGGCCATGGCCGCAATGCGCCCCTCGTCCAGGCGCAGGCGGTCCAGCATTACCTCCGGCGCCCGGCCCTGGGCGGCTTCCAGGTCCCGGCGGTTGGCGGCCAGGATCTCCGCCGTGCGCTCCGCCAGGCGCGCCGCCATGCGGCGCAGCGCCCCGGCGCGGGTTTCGCCCCCGGCAAGCGCCAGCGCGCCGCGGGCCGCCCGCGCGGTTTTCAGCAGTTCGTTCGTCGTTGTCATGCAGGGCTCCTTTTTCCGGCAAAGCGGGTGCCCGCGGGCGCGCCCGCCAAAATGTCGTACAGCACCTCCGGGGCCTGGCCGTTGGCGATCACCATGTCCGCCCCGGCCTCGGTCACAATGCGGGCCGCCCGCAGCTTGGTGGCCATGCCGCCGGTGCCCAGGGCCGAGCCCCTTCCCCCCGCCGCCGCCTCAATCTCCGGGGTCAGCTCCTCCACCCGGTGGATCAGCCGGGCCGCGGGGTCGGTGTGCGGGTCCGCGGTGAACAGGCCGTCGATGTCGCTCAAAAGCACCAGCAGGTCCGCGCCCAGGCTGCGCGCCAGCAGCGCGGCCAGGGTGTCGTTGTCGCCCACCGCGATCTCGGCGGTGCTCACCGTGTCGTTCTCGTTTACAATGGGCAGCGCCCCCAACTCCAGCAGGCGTGTCAGGGTGCTGTGCAGGTTTTCGCTGCGCGCGCCGTCCTCCACGTCCTCGCTGGTGATCAGGATCTGGGCCACCGTGTGGTTGTACTCGGTGAACAGCTTGTCGTAGGTGTACATCAGCTCGCACTGGCCCACGGCCGCGGCGGCCTGCTTGGTGGGCATGTCCGCCGGGCGGCCGGGCAGGCACAGCTTGCCCGCGCCCATGCCGATCGCGCCCGACGACACCAGGATGATCTGGTGCCCCGCGTTTTTCAGATCGCTCAGCACCTTGCACAGCGCTTCGATATGGCGGATGTTCAGCCGCCCGGTGGGGTGGGCCAGGGTCGAGGTGCCCACCTTCACAACAACTTTCATGGAATATCCTGCCTCCAGGGGGCCGCAGGGCCCGCGTTTCGATAGTAATACAATTTAGAGTATACCATAAACCGCCCCGCAACACAAACCCAAGGCGGTGGACTTTTTGTGAAAAAATGATATGATGGTAACAGATCCGGCGCGGAACCGGGCGGCGTTTCACCCCGCAAAATGCCGCCCGGCCCCGCGCCGCAAAAAGTGAGGTTTTTGCAATGTACCGTTTCACCAACGATTACAGCGAGGGCGCCCACCCCCGCATTCTCGAGGCTTTGGCCCGCACCAATCTCGAGGGCAACTTCGGCTATTCCACCGACCCCCACTGCGCCAACGCCCGCCGGCTCATCTGCGCGGCCATTGGCCGCCCGGACGCGGACGTTCACTTTCTGGTGGGCGGCACCCAGGCCAACACCGTGTGCATCAGCGCCTTTCTGCGCCCCCACGAGGCGGTGATCGCAGCCGCCAGCGGCCACGTGTGCGTGCACGAAACCGGCGCCATCGAGGCCAGCGGCCACAAGTGCATCGCGCTGCCCGCCGCACCGGGGGGCAAGCTCACCCCGGCCGCCGTGCGGGAAGCGGCCGCCGCCCACCCAGACGAGCACATGGTAAAACCCCGCCTGGTGTACATCAGCAACACCACCGAGACCGGGGGCGTGTACTCGCTGGAAGAGCTGGAAGCCCTGCGCGCGGCCTGCGATGAGCTGGGGCTGCTTTTGTATCTCGACGGCGCGCGCCTTTCCAGCGCCCTGGCCGCCGGCGGGGCGGCCCTGGCCGACCTGGGCCGCCTGTGCGACGCCTTTTACATCGGCGGCACCAAAAACGGCGCGCTCTTCGGCGAGGCGGTGTGCATCCTGAACGACGCCTTAAAACCGGATTTCCGCTACATCGTCAAGCAGCGCGGCGGCATGCTTGCCAAAGGCTGGCTGCTGGGGGTGCAGTTTGAAGAGCTGTTCACCGGCGGCCTGTATGCCCAGCTGGGCGCCCACGCCAACGCCATGGCCCTGCGCCTGCGGGCGGGCCTGGCCGCGCTGGGTGTGCCCTTTGCCGCCCCGAGCGATTCCAACCAGCAGTTCCCCATCCTGCCAAACGCCGTGCTGGACCGCCTTCGCCCGGATTTTCACTGGGAGCAGCAGGGCACGCCGGACGCCGGCCACACCTGCATCCGGCTGGTCACCAGCTGGGCCACCCGCGAGGAGGCGGTATCGGCCTTTTTGCTGGCGGTGGAGCGCGCCCTGGACGGCTGCCCGGCCTGCCTGTGACCCCGCCTTGCTGATTTTATAAAAGAAAACGCCTGCTGCATGGATTTGCAGTGAACCTGTCAAGAAAAAGTAGACAGAGGAAAAGGGATAGGTCAAAATCCGAGATCGGTCTTAAATTGCACAGGGGTTTTGTAACCCAAAGCGGCAGCCGGGCGGCGATGATTGAAGAAATGGACGTAGGAGTCGAGCAGTGCGGGGACATTTTTAGCGGATGCTAAATGGAAGTCAAGATATAATTCGTCCTTGATCCATCCGTTCAAGGCTTCGATGATGGGATTATCAGTAGGAGTTCCCCCTCGCGACATGGAACGAAGTATGTTATAATCATGATGGGCCTGGCAAAAAGCCTGTGAAGAGTAGACAGCTCCCTGGTCGGTGTGGAAGACTACCTGGGGCGTCTGCTCTTCTCTTTTGTCCATAAGGGCCTTCAGTGCATCAAGGCAGTGATAATAAGGCTTGTTGCTCCCGGCATGAGCGGTCACGCTATGAGCAAGGATCTCGTTGTTGAATGTATCCAGAAGAATTGTCCACTCCCAATAGGTAGTTCCGACTTTAAACATAGTCATGTCGGAAACAACGATCTCTAATGGCTCTTTTGCGTTCCAATGTCCCTTTACTTCATTTGGAAACTTCACGCTCTCTTCGCCGGGTGGATGATAGCAGTATTTTCGTGCTTTGGACGCGATCCCTGCTGTTTTACAGCGCTGGTGTGCCAGATGATGAGAGAAAGCCCAGCCGGTTTCCTGAAAGACAGCCTCCGCCAAACGGTGATACCCATAGGAGGGATGCTTTGCGTGGGCCGCTTTGAGCAGTTCTGTGAGACAGATCCGGTCTTTTTCATACCGATTTAACTGTCCCTGCCGTTTCTTCCACTTGTAGTAGCCGGAGCGGTTGAGGTCCATAATACGGCACAGAAAGTCCACTGGATACTTTGTCTTCATTTCTTCGATAATTTCGTAGTCTTTTCGCTGCCAGTAACGTACTCCTTGCTTGCACCAACTCCTTCTACCCAGTACCCTTTTTTTAATCGGGCGATCTCCACTTCCTGTTTTGCTACAATGAGCCGCAGCCGTTCTACCTCGCTAAGCGCTTTGCTGGTGTGCAGCGCTGCGTATCGGTTGCCGTTGTGGGGCGCTAAGGCTTCTTCCCCCTCTTCCAGATACCGTTTCACCCACGCCGACACCAAGCTGTTACCTATGCCATATTCTTCTTCTATTTGGCGAAGCGACATATGCTTGTCCAAATGCAAACTTATATACTTCATCTTTTCTTCCTTACTAAATTTCCGATGCGCCTTCCCCTTCTTTTCCATCCTTCCACTTCCTCCCTTTTTTATCATATCATATAAAAGTAGACACCCACACCTTTTGTGAGTGTCTACTTTTATCTTACCAGGTTCACTGCATGGATTTGCAGCAGGCGTTTTCTTTTATCAGGGAACCTCAATTTCAATTTTTTTCGTTTTGATAACACCTTACTAACACTATGATTCTAGTATTTTTAATCTTTTTAGAAGAAAATAATTGTAAATCAATAACAGGGACTTTTATCCCTGTTATTAAGGAGGTGTTTTTAAAATTGTGGCTCTATAATCTCTGCTCGCCGGTCTGGGAAAGCCAAACGGTCCGGTCCGGCGGCCCCTACCACCAGGCTTCCACACTGGCAGCCAGCTCCGAAAAAGCGCTTCGTTCTATGCTGGAGGGAGAATCTTTGGAGGCCTTTGAACAGTATTCCAGAGCTGCCGGCTCTGCCTCCGCCCTGGAGGTGGCGGAATACTTTGAGCTGGGCTTTAAGCTGGCTTTTCGCTTGCTGCGGGAGGTTTCTTCCGGCAGCGAAAGCTTTGCCCCCGGCAACTTTTTGTAACGGTTTTTTCGGCGGGGCAAGGCGGCAGATCAAAAAAGCTGTGCGTTCGGCGGTTTCACCGCCGAACGCACAGCTTTTATTCTGTTTTTTCGGGTTTATTTATTTTTGTACATCTCTTCGTAATACTTCTGGTAATCGCCGCTGGTCACGTGCTGCATCCATTCCTCGTTTGCCAGGTACCAGTCGATGGTCTTCACAATGCCCTCCTCAAAGGGGGTCTCCGGGTACCAGCCCAGCTCGCTGTGGATCTTGGTGGGGTCGATGCCGTAGCGCCGGTCGTGGCCCAGCCGGTCGGCCACATACTGGATCAGGCTCTCGTCAATGGTGTCGTCGTACTTGTCGTGCAGCTCCTTGATAATGGTCTTCACAATAAAAATATTGGGCTTTTCGTTGTGGCCGCCCACATTGTACACCTCGCCGTCCCGGCCGCCCTGCGCCACCATATCAATGGCCTTGCAGTGATCCTCCACATACAGCCAGTCCCGCACGTTCATGCCGTCGCCGTATACCGGCAGGCCCTTTTTGGTCTTGCAGTTGTTGATCATCAGCGGAATGAGCTTTTCCGGGAACTGGTAGGGCCCGTAGTTGTTGGAGCAGCGGGTAATGTTCACCGGCATGCCGTAGGTGTCGTGAAAGGCCATCACGAACAGATCCGCGCTGGTCTTGGAAGCCGAGTACGGGCTGTGCGGGCACAGCGGGGTGGTCTCCATAAAGTAGCCGTCCTCGCCCAGGCTGCCATACACCTCGTCGGTGGAGACCTGCAAAAACTTTTTGCCCACGGCCCACCTGCCGCCCTCGTACCAGGCGTTCTTGGCGCACTGCAGCAGGTTCACAGTGCCCAGCACATTGGTCTCCACAAAGATCTCGGGGTTCGTGATGCTGCGGTCCACATGGCTCTCGGCCGCAAAGTTGATCACGCAGTCAAACCTGTATTTTTCAAACAGGCCGCTCACCAGCTCCCGGTCGCAGATATCCCCCTGCACAAAGATGTGGCGCGGGTCGTCCAGGATCCCCTTCAGGTTTTCCAGGTTGCCCGCATAGGTCAGCTTATCCAGATTTACAAGCTGGATATCCTTGTATTTGTTCAACATATGGTAAACAAAATTGGAGCCGATAAAACCGGCGCAGCCGGTAATGAGATAACGTTTCATGGGTGTTTTATACCTCCCGATCTTTTTGTGAACGCGGGGCCGCCCCGCTCATTCCTCCGGCTGCCAGTGGGCAAAGTAATCGGCCAGGGCCTCGCGCCAGGGGCGCATCCCGTTGCCCACGGTGCAGGCCAGCATCCGGTTTTCCAGCGCCGACCAGGCCGGGCGGCAGGCCGCCGCCGGGTGCTTTGCCGCGTATTCCTCGCTGGAGCAGGGGGTCACCTGGGCGTCTACCCCGGCCAGCCGAATGATCTCGGCGGCAAAATCGTACCAGCTGCAAACGCCCTCGCCGGTGCAGTGGTACACGCCGTAGTCGTGGCTCACCGCCAGCTTGAGCAGGTGGTGGGCCAGATCCTCCGCGTTGGTGGGGTTGCCCAGCTGGTCGTTCACCACCTCCAGCTTTCCGAACTTTTTGCCCGCCGCCACCATGGTCTTTACAAAGTTTTTGCCCGCCGCGCCGTACAGCCAGGCGGTGCGCACGATAAAATAGCGGCGGCAGAAATCCCGCACGTATTCCTCGCCCAGGGCCTTGGTCTTGCCGTACACGCTGATGGGCGCGGGCCGCTCGCTCTCGTCCAGCGGGCGGCCGCCGTTCGCGGCCCCGCTGAACACATAGTCGGTGGAAACGTGGATCAGCCGCGCGCCGATCTTCTCGGCCGCCTGCGCCAGATTTGCCGCTCCCACCGCGTTCACCTTAAAAGCCGCCTCCGGCTGTTCTTCGCAGCCGTCCACATTGGTAAAGGCCGCGCAGCTGATGATGGTGTCCGGCTGGTGGCGCCGCACAAAGGCGATGGTTTCCAGCCGGTTGGTAATGTCCAGCTCGCCCAGGTCGGTGGCGATCACGCTGGCGTTTTTCAGCCGCTCGGGCATGGGCCCCAGGGCGCTGCCGCCCCGGCGCAGCTGGCGCTGCAGCTCGGTGCCCAGCTGCCCCTGCGCGCCGGTAATGAGTATTTTCATGCTTTCGTCCTCCTGGCCCAAGGGGTCAATACTTGATCTTCGCGTCGGCCACCCGCTTCAAATGCTCGCCGTAGGGGCTTTTGCCATACCGGGCGGCGCTTTCCAGCAGCTTTTCCTTGCTGATCCAGCCGTTTTTGTAGGCGATCTCCTCCGGGGCCGAAATCTTGATGCCCTGGCGCTGTTCCACCATGCGCACAAAGTCCGCCGCGTCCACCAGGCTGTCCATGGTGCCGGTGTCCAGCCAGGCAAACCCGCGGCCCAGCAGCTGCACATCCAGCTTTTTTTCCTGCAAATACATGGCGTTCAGGGTGGTGATCTCCAGCTCCCCCCGGGCGCTGGGCTTCACCTGTTTTGCCTGCCCGCTCACCCCGCCCGGGTAAAAATACAGCCCGGTAATGGCGTAGTTCGACTTGGGGCAGGCGGGCTTTTCCTCCACGCTGATCACGTGGCCCTCCCCGTCGAACTCCACAATGCCAAACCGCTCGGGGTCGTTCACGTAATAGCCGAACACCGTGGCCCGGCCCTCCTGCTCAGCGCCGCGCACCGCCGCCTTTAAAATGCGGGAAAAACCGTTGCCGTAAAAGATATTGTCCCCCAAAATCATGGCGCAGCACTCGCCGCCGATGAACTCCTCCCCCAGCAAAAAGGCCTGGGCCAGCCCGTCCGGGCTGGGCTGCACCTTATACGACAGGTGCAGCCCGTACTGGCTGCCGTCGCCCAGCAGGTGTTCAAAGCGGGGGGTGTCCTCCGGGGTCGAGATGATCAGGATATCCTGAATGCCCGCCAGCATCAGGGTCGAAAGGGGGTAGTAGATCATGGGCTTGTCATACACCGGCAGCAGCTGCTTGCTGGTGACCATGGTCAGGGGGTACAGCCGGGTGCCGGCTCCCCCCGCAAGGATGATGCCTTTCATCAAATTCGCTCCTTTTGCGCCCGGGCAGCGCCGGGCAAAACGATTTTGTGGGCTTGACACAAAGCGGAAGCCACACCCGCTGTATACAATGTAAAACGCTGGGGGCGCCCCGGCCTTATTTCAGCCGGAACCCCCATTTGCAAAAATACCGGCCCATGCTTTTCAGCTGCATCCAAAAGGGCTTCAGGCTCTTGTTCGGGGCGCGGTGCCAGGCGTGGTAGGCGGTGCACTGGGGCAGGTAATACACCAGCCCCCTCTGCCGCGCCTTCTGGGTGATGTCGGCGTCCTCCACATACATGAAGTACCCCTCGTCGAAGCCGCCGATCTGGCGGAACACCTCGGTGCGCATGCAAAAAAAGCTGCCGGTGCAGAACTCGATGGGGGTGGGCTTTGTCAGATCCTCGTCCAGCATGGCATAGTGCGCGCCGAACCTTGCAAGGCCCGGCACCCCCTGCCGCGCGGCCAGGCCCAAGAGGTTGGGCCTGCGCTTGGGCAGCACCTGCTCGCGCCCGTCCGGGAACAGCAGCCGCGGGGTGGCCATCACCGCTTCGGGGTGGCCGTCCATCCAGTCGCACATGGCGTTCAGCACGTCGCTGTCCACCAAAATATCCGGGTTCAGCACAAAGTGATACTCGCTGTCCAGCAGGGGCAGCACCTGGTTGTGCCCCCGGCCGAAGCCCAGGTTCCCGGGCAGGCGCAGCACCTGGACCCGGGGGTCCTTCGCCGCTTGCTCCAGCGCCTCGCCCGCGCCGTCCGGGCTGGCGTTGTCCACCAGATACACCTGCAGCCCGCAGCCCCCGGTGTGCCGCAGCACCGACTCCACGGCCCGCAGCACCTCATCGGCCCCGGTATAGCACACGATACAGGCACTGATCTTGCGCATGGCGGCCCTCCCCAAGATAAAAAGAATCAGATATAGTATACCACGTTTGCCCCCCGCACGCAATAAAAGCGCCCCGGGCGGCCCATGGCCGCCATTGAAAAAGCCCTTGGGATATGGTACCATAAAGCCACGGCAGAAGGGGGAGTCAACATGGCGGACCGACCGCAGCTCAGAAAAAACCTGGACCCAAATACCTTCCGGAATTTTTATTACCTCAAAGAAGAGCTGGTTGCTTTTTGCAAAAAGCAGGGGCTTCCCGCCGGCGGCGGCAAGCTGGAGCTGACCGAGCGCATTGCCTGCTATCTCTCCACCGGCGAGGCGCCGCCCGCCCCCGCCCCGGCTCCCGCCCGTGCCAAGGCCCCGGCGGGGCCGATCACCCCCGAAACGCCCATCGAGCCGGGCTTTGTGTGTTCCGAGCGGCACCGGGCCTTTTTTCGCGAGCAGCTCGGCCCCGGTTTTTCCTTCAACGTCCCCTTTCAAAAATGGCTCAAGGCAAACGCCGGCAAGACCTACCGGCAGGCCGCCGAGGCCTACCGCTTGCTTCTGGAAGAAAAAAAGGCCGGCAAGCCCCCCATCGACAAACAGTTCGAATACAACACCTATATCCGGGACTTTTTTGCCGCAAACCCCGGCAAAACCCTGCCGCAGGCCATCCTGTGCTGGAAACGCAAAAAGGCGCTTGCCGGCCACAACCGCTACGAAGCCGCCGACCTGGCGGCCCTGAACGAATAAGAGCAAAGGCCGCCCCCCGGGGCGGCCTTTGCTCTTATTCGTATCATCGGCGCACCCAGCTCAGCGCTCCTCGTACACCCGGCTCAGCAGCTGCGCCCGGCTGGCCACGCCCAACTTGCGGAACACGCTGTTCACATGCTTTTTCACCGTGTTCTCGCTGATAAACAGCGCCGCGGCGATCTCCTTGTTGGCCGCGCCTCCGCAGACCTTCTGCAGCACCTCATACTCCCGCGCGGTCAGGCTGTAGCGCTCTATCAGCAGGTTTTCGCCCGCCTCTTTTTCCGCCCGCGGCCGCAGCCCGCCGGGCCAAAGCTTGCCGAAGTGGAGCGATAAATGGGCGGCCAGCACCTCCAGCACAGCGAACTCCGCGTCGGTAAAATCGCCTGCGGCGCGCCCCCGGAACAGGGTCAGCGAACCGTACAGCCGCCCGCCCCAGCACAGGCTGCACCCCAGCCCGTAGTAAATGCCCATGGGCTCCATCCAGTTGCGGTAGATCAGGGTATCCTCCCGCAGCGCGTCGCTCACCACCTGGCTGTCCCGGTACACCAGCGTTTCACCCGGCCGGAACAGCCAGCCGGTGTAATCCGAGGCCTGGTAGCAGCTGTAATACCGGCGCAGCTCCTCCTCGGTCATGTTCAGCGAGATCGGGCTGAAAAACTGCATCCGGTCGCCCCGGCTGGCGCCCAGGTCAAAAAAGGATTTTGTGTGCGGCACAAGGCCGGCCGCCCCCTCCAGCGCCAGGCGGCGCACCTCGTCCAGATCTTCACTGGCATAAACAGCCAGCAAAAGCCGGTGGATGGCCTGCCATTGGGCATGGGTCAGTTCGGTCACGGCGGCCCCTCCCTTCGTTTCGCTTTGCGGTTATTATACCATAAACCCGCCCCCGGGGCAAAGGTACCAGCCGGTCCGCCGGCCTGGTACCCGCTGGCCCAAAAGTTCTAACCGCGCAAGTTCACAAAGCCGGGTCATTGCTTTGCTGTGCCCTGCGGGCTATGCTAAGGGTAACGAAACGCCGCCCGCCCCGGGCGGCAAAAACGCTTAAAACACTTTAAAAAGGAGAATATTCATCATGCGTACCATCACCGACTCCACCCCCCGCAAGGACGGCTTCCGCATGCCCGGCGAATTTGAGGAGCACAAGCAGGCCTGGATGCTCTGGCCCGAGCGGCCCGACAACTGGCGCAACGGCGCAAAGCCCGCCCAGCAGGTGTTCGCCAACGTGGCCAATGCCATCGCACAGTTCGAGCCCATCACCGTGGGCGTGAGCGACGCCCAGTTCGAAAACGCCCGCCGCCTTCTGGGCGAGAACGTGCGCGTGGTCGAAATTTCCAGCAACGACAGCTGGGTGCGGGATTGCGGCCCCACCTTCGTGAAGAACGACAAGGGCGAGGTGCGCGCCGTCAATTGGGACTTCAATGCTTGGGGCGGCCTGTTCGACGGCCTGTATTTCCCCTGGGACAAGGACGACCGGGTCCCTGCCAAGATCTGCAACATCGAAAATGTGGATATGTACAAGCCCGATCACTTTGTGCTGGAGGGCGGCTCCATCCATGTGGACGGCGAGGGCACCCTGGTGGTCACCGAGCAGTGCCTGCTGAGCCCGGGCCGCAACCCGGAACTCACCAAGGAGCAGATCGAGGAATACCTGCGCCAGTACCTGAACGTGGATAAGATCCTTTGGCTGCGCGAGGGCATGGACCCGGACGAAACCAACGGCCATGTGGACGACGTGTGCTGCTTTGCCCGCCCGGGCGAGGTGGTCATCCCCTGGACCGACGATCAGGAAAATCCCTTCTACCGCGTCTGCCACATGGTCTACGAGGACCTGGCCGGCCAGACCGACGCCAAGGGCCGCACCCTGACCATCCACAAGATCCCCCTGCTCAAGGAGCAGGTGTTCATCACCCAAGAGGAAGCCGAGGGCATCGACCCCATGCCCGGCTCCGCCCCCCGCGTGGCGGGCGAGATGGCGGCGGCCTCCTACCTGAACTATCTGCTGGTAAACGGCGGCGTCATCGTGCCCCAGTTCGGCGATGAGAACGACGAGGCGGCGCTGGAAGCCCTGCGCAGGATCCACCCCGAGCGCAAGGTGGTGGGGGTGTACACCCGCGAGATCATCCTGGGCGGCGGCAACATCCACTGCATCACCCAGCAGCAGCCCAAAGCATAACGCCGTTTCATCGGTCCGCCTGTAAAATAGTTTATCAAAAAGCTCCAGCGCCCCTTATGGCTTCACTGGCCATAAGGGGCGCTGGAGCTTTATTTGCATGGTTGCCTGCAAAGGGCCGCGGCCGCCCCTTGCGGCATCCCCCTGCCCCCTCAGGGGTTTGCCGCGTGGTTTTGTTCAATATAATTGACAAGTTCGTAAACAAGATTCAGCTCCTGCGGGGTCAGCCCCCCCAGCGAAAGGGTGTTCGCGCTGGAAAGCCCCAGCAGGTAATCGCTGCTCACCCGAAACAGGCGCGCCATGTCGATCAGGTAGCCGGCGGTGGGCAGGTTGACCCCCTGTTCCCAGGCGCTGGCGGTCGCCCGAGTCACGTTCAGCCGGCGCGCAAACTCCGCCTGTGACATATTTCGTTGTTCGCGCAATTGGCGGATCCGCTCCCCTATCGTCATGTCCTTTGCCTTTCTTTCCAGCTTGTTCCCCTGTTGCAGGTCGGTTCAATTCTATCATGTCATATGCATAGTTTTTCATGCTTTATATGTATAAATATATTGACAACTCTGTTGGAAAAGATTACACTGATGGTAAACATGCCGCCCCGGCATGCATTGTCCAACAAATGCAAGGAGGAACAAAAAATGAAGCAAAAACTTTTGGCTGCGGCGCTGGCCCTGGCCATGCTGTTCGCGCTGCTCCCCGCCGCCGCCTGGGCGGAGGAAGGCCAGCCCACCGGGCAAACGCCCGCCGCTGCCGGGCAGCAGGCAGAGCAAACGCCCGCTGCCCCTGTGGAACCGGAGCTGCAGGCGCCGCCCGCCGCCCCGGAAGAAAACAAGGCCGAAACCGGGCTTCCCACCCCGCAGGACGGGAAGGATGAAGCCGCGGCCCCGCAGAACGGCGGCAGCGGGCTTCCAGAAGAACCCATTCTCAAATTCGAGGGCAACGTCCTGTATACCAAGGGCGCCCCGGTCACCATCACCGCGAACCAGAACGGCGGCATCGACGTAACGTATATGCGCACCGAAGACCAGCCCGAAACCATCACCTATGCGGGCAGCGATGCGGTAATCTTTGGCGGCGGCAAGGATGAAGAACATTTCGACCGCGCCTCCATCACCCTGAACAGCGGCACCGTGAGCACCATCTACGGCGGCGGCCACGGCCAGGATTTCTCGGCCGATGTGAACGAGGCCGCCATCACCGTGAACGGCGGCACCGTGACCAACTGCGTGTACGGCGGCGGCCTGAACCGCTCGGTTGTAAAAAGCGCTTCCATCCTTGTGAACGATGGCACCATTGCGCAGTATGCCCTGGGCGGCGGCGCCATGGACAACAAATTCGGCTCCCAGCAGGACCAAAAACCCGACTTTGCCTCGGCTCTGGCCGGCACCGCCGTCAACCGAACCCTCAAAACAAGCGTTGTGGTGAACGGCGGCAGCGTAACATATCCCATGGGGGGCGGCCAGAACTACTCCTATGTGGGCGAGGCCAGTGTGGAGCTGAATGGCGGCTCCTGCTCCGAACTGGTGGCCGGCGGCTCCAACGGCTACACCGCCAAGAGCACCGTCACCGTAAACGGCGGCAGCGTGACCGGCTACCTGCACACCATCAACCGGGGCGCCGTGGGCGAGGCCGTGCTGAACCTGAACGGCGGCACCATCGCAAAGCTGTATTACGGCTGGAACGACGGCGACCAGAACAGCAGCGCAACCAACCTCGAAGCCGGCGGCGGCCTGCGCAGCTCCCTCACCGTTTCCTACAAGGGGGCCGCCGTGACCGGCCCCATCGACAAGACCAACGGCATCCACCCAAGCGCCAGGGTCACCGAGGTCAAGACCAACACCGCGGCCCCCGGTACCGTGTCGCCCACTGCTCCCGATGCCGACAAGCAGGCCGCAGTGGACGAGGCCATCAAAACCGCCGTGGGCGGCTCCGAGCCCCCTAAATCCGGCAGCACGGTCATCACCACCACGCTGAACAGCAACCCCGTCGCCAGCGCCCTGCTCAGCAGCCCTGTTATGAGCGCCCCCGAAGAAGGCTTTGCCGAACTCGTAAAGGGCATGGCCGGCGTCGGCGTTCAGGATGTCACCCTGGTGCTCAGCAAAAACATCTCCGCAGTGAACACCGATGAACAGGGCGCGCTCACCTCCCTGGTGTTCGACGTGGCTCCCGTCCAGGTTTCCGGCGGCAGCGCCTCCCGCCTGGAAAGCCTGCCCGCGCCCCTCACCTTTAAGCTCCCCCTGCCCAACGACTGGGCCACCGCTTACGCCGCCGTAAGGCACACCCATGGCGCCGTGGTGACCGCCAGTGAACACACTGTAAAAACAGGCGAGGGCGGCGGCAAATACATCGAACTCAGCACCAGCACCTTCAGCCCCTTCGAGGTTTCTCCCCTGGCGGCGCTGACCCCCGCCCCCAAGCCCGAGGGCGGCTCACAGGGTTCGGGCGGCTCCAGCAATTCCGGCGCTTCCGCAGCGGCGGTGCGCGTGCTGGACTCCACCCCCAAAACCGGCAGCAGCTTCGCGCTGCCTGTGCTCCTGTTCGCCGCCTGCGGCCTCGCGGGCCTCGGCTCGGTTTCCCTGCGCCGCAAAAAGCAATAAAGGCTTTATTCCGCCTTCCGTGTTTCAAAGAAAAGGGGCCGCCCGCAGGCGGCCCCTTTTTTGAAAGGAGAGTTGTGCCCATGCTCCGTTCCCGGCTGCGCCGCCACCTGCCCCTGCTCTGTTTTGCGCTGTCGTTCGCCTGCTTTTTGCTGTTTGGCGGCCTGCTGGTCCGCCGCGCTTTCGGCGGCGGCCAGCCGGCCCCTCCCCCGCCCGCCGCGTCCGCCCCGGCAAGCGCGCCTCTGCCCACGCCGGACCCCTGGGCCCTGAACGAACAGGGCGTGCTGAACCTCTACGCCCCCTATTACCAGCAAAACCCGGACCTCGTGGGCTGGCTGCGCATCGAGGGCACGGGGATCGATTACCCGGTGGTGCGTACCCCCGGCAACAACGAAAAATACCTGCGCAAAGGCTTCGACGGGGCCTACAGCGAGGGCGGCACCCTGTTTCTCGACGAGCGCTGCGACCCCGCAAAACCCACAGCCAACCTCATGATCTATGGCCACGACATGAGCGACGGCAGCATGTTCGGGGAATTGGAGGCCTACGCCAGCGCGGCCTACGGGGCCGCGCACCCCACCATCTGCTTCGATACCCTCACCCAGCCCGGCCAATACCGGCTGCTGGCCGCCTTTTACAGCCAGGTATATTACAGCACCGACCTCTGCTTCAAATATTACCAGTTCTTCGACGCCGCAACCGAGGCCGAGTTCAGCGGCTATGTATCCAGCGTAAAGGCCCTGGCTGAATACGATACGGGCGTGACCGCCGCCTGGGGCGATACCCTGCTCACCCTTTCCACCTGCTCCAGCCACACCGAAAACGGCCGCTTTGTGGTGGTGGCCAAAAAAATCGCCTGAAGGCGCTCCCCGCCCTCCCTTTGCCCGCAAACCGCAAAAAGCAGGGAACCTTTCCCACCCGGGAAAAGGCTCCCTGCTTTTATCGCGTCCGGCAAAGCCCGGCGTTATTTCATCCACCGCTGCAGCACTTCCACCAAGTAATCGATATCGATGGGCTTTGCCACATGGTCGTTCATTCCGGCGCTGTGCGCCTTCCCCAAATCCGCCGAAAAGGCGTTGGCCGTGAGCGCCAGAATTGGGATGGTCCGGGCGTCCCTGCGTTTCAGGGCGCGGATGCCCCGTGTCGCCTCATATCCGTTCATCACCGGCATCTGAATGTCCATCAAAATGCAGCCGTATTCCCCGGGCGCGGAGGCCGCAAACCGCTCCACCGCGCACCGGCCGTTTTCCGCCTCGTCCACCTGCAGCCCCTGCATCTGCAGCAGCTCCACCGCGATCTCCCGGTTCAGGTCGTTGTCCTCCACCAAAAGGACCTTTTTCCCTTTCAGCGGCGGGGTGATCTTTCTCTGGGGCAGGCACACCGGCTCCGGGTGCCTGCTGTGGCAGAACAGCTGGAACACATGCAGCATTTTAGACTTGAAAAGCGGTTTCGTAATGAACGCGTCCGCTCCGGCACGCCGGAATTCCTCCTCGATGTCCGAGTAGTCATAGGCGGAAATCACAATAATGGGCACGTCCCCGCCCAGCTCCCCGCGAATCGCCCGCACCGTTTCCAGCCCGTTCATGCCGGGCATCTTCCAGTCCAGGATCACGGCAAAAAAGTCGTCCGCCTCCTGGTGGGCCGCCGCCACCCGATCCACCGCCTCCCGGCCGGTGAGCACCCAGCAGCCCCGCATTCCCAGTTCGTTCAGCAGGGCGGTTGCGCTCTCGCATACCATCTGGTCATCGTCCACCACCAGCACCGGCAGGCCGGCCAGTTCCGCGTCCTGCACCTGCTCTTCCCGATACAATTCCAGCGGCACCGAAACGATAAACTGGGTGCCCTGCCCCAGCTCGCTCTTCACCTCGATGGTGCCGTTCATCATGCGCACGATATTCTCGGTGATGGCCATGCCAAGGCCCGTGCCCTGGATCTTGCTGATCCGGGAATCCTCGGCCCGGGTAAAGGGCTCAAAAATGTGCGGCAGGAACTCCTGCGGCATACCGATCCCATTGTCGGCAAATACAAACTCGAACTGCCCCTTATTTTCTATGATCGAGGGCAGTTCCCGCAGCCGCAGGCTGATCGTCCCCCCCTCCGGGGTGTATTTGATGGCGTTCGAGAGCATGTTCATAAAAACCTGCTGCAGGCGGCCGCCGTCGGTCACAATCTTCTCATGCCCGATCCCCGCGGCGCTGATGTGGAATTCCTGGTTTTTCTTTGCCATCAGCGGGTGGCAGATATCCATCACGTTCTGCAGCAGCTCCGGCAGCTCCACCACCTCTTCCACCAGGTCGATCTTGCCGCTCTCGATCTTGGACATATCCAGGATCTCATTGATCAGGCTCAGCAGGTGGCGGCTGGAAACATTGATCTTATCCAGGCAGTCGTGCACCTTTTCGGGCGCGTTCAGGTTCGCCTGCGCAATCACCGACATGCCCATGATCGCGTTCATGGGCGTGCGGATGTCGTGCGACATGGACGACAAAAAGTTCGTCTTGGCGTCGTTGGCCACGCGGGCCAGCTCGTAGGCTTCCTCCAGCGCCCTGCGCTGCCGCTCCTGCTCCCGGCGCTCCCTGGTCACATCGATCCCAATGGTATAAAACGAGGGGATTCCGTCCCAGCTCTCCTCGCCGCTGGCATAGGCCAGGGTAATGGTCAGGATCTTGGTTTCACCGCTTCGGGTAATGGCCCTGGCTTCGGTCACCACGCTGTTGCCGGTGGCCATCAGTTCCCTCAGCATCCGCTCAAGTCGTTCCAGATCATCCGGGTGAAGGTAAGTACACTGGGAGTGCAGCTCCTCCTCGAACTGTTCCTTTGTGTAACCGATCAGGTCCAAAAAGTCCGCCCCGTACCAAAGCACGGTCCTGAAATCCCGGGCGTCCAGCCGGGCAAAGCCCCCGGGGATCGAGCGCACCAGCGCCTCGCGCTCCCGGTCCTTTTTGGCCAGCTTGTATTCGGCGCTGTACATATCGTGCGACAGCTCGATCCGCGCCCGCCGCCCCCGCCATTCCACGATCCGGTTCTTGATCATGAAGGTGCGCTCCAGCGTGGGGTTGTAAAACTCCCACTCGTAAAAGCGGTCCGCCCGCAGCTTTGCGTTGGTGCAGAAGGGGCAGGGGGACGTGCGCCCCTGGATCACCTCATAGCACTTTCGCCCCAGCAGCTGGGCCGCGGGAAAGCCCAGCGTATCGCAGGACGCCTGGTTCAGATACAGCAGCTCGTAGGTGTCCATATCGCTGATGTATACGTTGCCGCCATAGGAATCCATCATCCAGCGGAAATACTGCCGTTTTTGCTCGTGCAGGCGGGCCTGCTCCTCTTTTTCCTGCACCAGCGCGCTCACGTCGGTGAGCACGGCCTGGAACACCGGCTGTGCCCCGCCTCCCAGAACGCTGCCCGAAAGGCGCACCCAGGCCTGCCCGCCCGCCTTTTGGGGCAGCGGCAGGGTCAGCTCCAGGCTCTTTCGATCCGCCAGGGCGCGGGCCACCCCGGCCTGCAGCGCCCCAAACGCCTCCGGCCTCCCCGCATAATACTGCCGCAGGCTCTTAAAACGCTCCTCAAATTCTTCCCGCGAATAGCCCGTATCGCTGAAAAAGCGGGCATTCCCCCACAAAAAAGTCAGTTCTTCGTCTGCCCCGCAGCGGATTGCACCGGCGCTCAGCGCATCCATTGCCGCAAAATATGCCGCCTCGGGTCCGGGGCGATCCCCGGGCTGTCCGTCGTGATATTCGCGCTCCATCTTTCCAGCCCTTTCTTCCATTCGATACTCCGCGGGCCTCGAGCCTCCCGGGCAGCCATAATTATTTATATTATATCAATTTCCCACCGCAAAAGCAATGCTGCGGCACTATTTGCGCTGGCCGCTTTTCCCGCAAAAAAGGGCGCTGTTTTTTCAAACAGCGCCCTTTTGCTTTTTGTTTTCAGCCGCACTGCGGCGACCGAAACGGGATTTGCTTTCCGGCTCAGCCCTGGGCCTTTTTGGCCTCAATGGCAGCCAGCGCGTCCTTACGGCTCAGGTTGATGCGGCCCTGCTGGTCGATCTCGGTCACCATCACGATCAGCTCGTCGCCCACCGCGACCACGTCCTCCACGCGCTCCACGCGCTTTGCGTCCAGCTTGGAGATGTGCACCAGGCCCTCTTTGCCCGGGGCGATCTCCACAAAGGCGCCGAAGTTCATCAGCCTGGTCACCCGGCCCTTGTAGATGGCGCCCACCTCGGGGTCCTCCACAATGGTCTTGATGGTGTGAATGGCGCGGTTGGCGTCCTCCACGTCGATGGCGGACACGAACACGTGGCCGTCCTCCTCCACGTCGATCTTGCAGTTGCAGTTGGCGCAGATCTCCTGGATCACCTTGCCGCCCTTGCCGATCACGTCCTTGATCTTGTCCACGGGGATCACCATCGACAGCATCTTGGGCGCGTACTTGGAGAGCTCGTGCCGCGGCTCCGCGATCACCGGCAGCATGATCTCGTCCAGGATGAACAGGCGGCCCTTGCGGCACTTCTCAAAGGCCTCTTCAATGATCTCGTAGGTCAGGCCGTCGATCTTGATGTCCATCTGGATGGCGGTGATGCCGTTGTGGGTGCCGCCCACCTTGAAGTCCATATCGCCGTGGAAATCCTCCACGCCCTGGATGTCCAGCATGGTCATCCAGCGGTCGCCCTCGGTGATCAGGCCGCAGGAGATGCCGGCCACAGGGGCCTTGATGGGCACGCCCGCGTCCATCAGGCTCAGGGTGGAGCCGCAGATGGAGGCCTGGCTGGTGGACCCGTTGGACGAGAGCACCTCGCTCACCAGGCGGATGGTATAGGGGAACTCCTCCAGGCTCGGCAGCACGGGCACCAGGGCGCGCTCGGCCAAAGCACCGTGGCCGATCTCGCGGCGGCCGGGGCTGCGGGGCGCGCGGGCCTCGCCCACCGAGTAGGGCGGGAAGTTGTAGTGGTGGATGTACCGCTTGTAGGGCTCGGTGCCCAGATCGTCCATCAGCTGGTTGTCCTTGGTGTTGCCCAGGGTGGTCACAGTCAGCACCTGGGTCTGGCCGCGGGTGAACATGCCGCTGCCGTGCACCCGGGGCAGAATGCCCACCTCGGCGCCCAGGGGCCGGATCTCGTTGATGCCGCGGCCATCCACCCGCTTGCCGTCGTCCAGCAGCCAGCGGCGCACCACGAACTTCTGCATCTTGTACATCAGCTCTTCAATGGTGCCCTCGCCCCACTGCTCGGCGTACGTTTCAGCCAGCTTTTCGCGGATGGGCAAAAGGCGCGCGTCGCGCACGTTTTTGTCGTCGGTGTCCATGGCGGCCCGGAACTGGTCCAAAAACTCCGCCTTCACGGCCTCAAACAGGTCGTGGTCCAGCTCCATGTCCTGGAACTCGCGCTTGGGCTTGCCGATCTCGGCCACGATGCCCTGGATGAACGCAATGACCTTTTTGATCTCGGCATGGGCGGTCTTGATGCCCTCCAGCATGGTGGTCTCGTCCACCTCGTTGGCGCCGGCCTCGATCATCACGATCTTTTGTTCGGTGGCGGCCACGGTCAGCTGCAGATCGCTCTTCTCGCGCTGCTCCAGGGTGGGGTTCACCACCAGCTCGCCGTCCACCAGGCCCATGAACACGCCGCCGATGGGCCCGGCCCAGGGAATGTCCGAGATGGAAAGCGCAATGGAGGTGCCGATCATGCCGGTGATCTCGGGGCTGCAATCCTGATCCACGCTCATCACGGTCATGGTAACGCACACGTCGTTGCGCATGGTCTTGGGGAACAGGGGGCGGATGGGCCGGTCGATCACCCGGCTGGTGAGCACGGCCTTCTCGCCGGGGCGGCCCTCGCGGCGCATAAAGCTGCCGGGAATGCGGCCCACCGAGTACAGCTTCTCCTCAAAATCCACGCTCAAGGGGAAAAAGTCGATGCCGTCGCGGGGCTTGTCGCTCATGGTCACGTTGCACAGCACCACGGTCTCCCCGTAGCGCACCAGGCAGCTGCCGTTCGAAAGCCCGCACATCTTGCCGGTCTCCACCACCAGCGGGCGGCCTGCCAGCTCCATCTGGAAGGTCTTGTAGTTGGGGAACGTCTCATGACGGGATGCAAATTCCAATGCCATTGTTTTACCTCCTGAATCGGTGTTCTATTTACTCAGCGGGGCACCATGGCTTTAGCAATAAATCCGGCGTTCCGCGCTTTTCCCTTTCCGGCAAAGCGCCCGATTTACCGCTAAATACACGGCTGGCCCCCCTGTCGGACCAAAAAGGGCTCGCCTGCAAAAACAGGCAAAAGGCAGGCGGTGCAACGACCGCCTGCCTTTTTGGCTGGGTTACTTACGCAGACCGAGCTTGGCGATCAGGGCGCGGTAACGCCCGATGTCCTTCTTCTGAAGGTAGGCCAGCAGGTTGCGGCGCTGACCGACCATCTTCAGCAGGCCGCGGTTGCTGTGATAATCGTGGGGGTTGGCCTTCAGATGCTCGTTCAAATGGTTGATGCGCGCGGTGAGCAGGGCCACCTGCACTTCGGGGGAGCCGGTGTCGTTCTCATGCACGCGGTTGGATTCGATGATGACCTTCTTGTCTTCCATTGCTTGATACCTCGTTTTTTTATTTGCCAATGGCTCAGTGCGGGGCAATCGAGGCACGCCGTTGCGGCGCATACACCCCATACCGGGCCACGGTAGCCTAAATAGTATAGCACACGCCCGGGCGGATTACAAGGGCTTTTTCCCCTCTTTTGCATCCTCCGGCCCCTCAAAATAGGCCAGCGCCCTTGCCGCCGCGTCCTGTACGCAGGCGGTAAGCTCCGCAAGGTCCGCGAACCTCCGGCTGGGCGCGATGTACTGGTAAAACTCCACCGCCGGGCTCTCGTCGTACAGCTGGCCCTCGAACCCCGGGATAAAGGTCTCGCAGGTGGGGCCCCCGCCGGTCAGGTTCACGGTGGGCCGGGTGCCAAGGCCGGTGGCCCCCGCATACCATTCCCCCCCAATGCCCACCCGGGTGATGTAAATGCCGAAGCGGGGCATCACGAACCCCTCCGGGTAAACCTGGTTGATGGTGGGAAACCCCAGCGTGCGCCCCAGGCCCTGGCCGTGCCGCACCGGGAAGTCGATCCGGTAGGGCCT
This sequence comes from Oscillospiraceae bacterium, assembly GCA_022835495.1. Classification (NCBI taxonomy): domain Bacteria; kingdom Bacillati; phylum Bacillota; class Clostridia; order Eubacteriales; family Oscillospiraceae; species Oscillospiraceae bacterium. Next base: position 601,289 of record BQOK01000001.1, on the reverse strand, counting down.
GCCCAGCATGGCGTTCACCGCGGGCATGTCCCCCGCCTCCAGCGCCGCGCGGATGCGGCTGGAGCTCACCGGCGCCCCCTCATACAGGGCCATGGGCACAATATGTACCTCGATCCCCAGCGGCGCGCACAGCTCTTTCAGGGTATCCACATTGCCGGCGGCCCGTGCGCCGAAGGTAAAGTTATCCCCGCAGAACACGGCCTTGGCGCGGCAAAGGCCGGCCAGCACGTCCCGCACGAACCGCTCGGGGCTCAGGGCACGGAACTGTTCAAAGGGCGGCTCCATATAAAAAGCTGCCCCCAGGGCCTCCATCTGCCGGTGCTTTTCGCTCTCCGGGCAGATGCGCCCCCCCTTCATCGCATTTTTAAGCGGCAGGCTGAAGGTAAACACCGCCGGGGCAAGGCCGCGGGCCCCGGCGTGGCGCGCGGCGGCCTGGATGACCGCCTGGTGGCCGATGTGCACCCCGTCAAAAAAGCCCAGGGCCACCGCAGTGCCCCGGGTGGCGCCCAGGGGCGCCAGCTCGGAATATACTTCCATGGGCTTTTCACGCCCTTTCCACAAACAATTTTTCCACTGTCAGGGTATCTTCCCGCACCCGGCCCAGGCCCAGAAAGCCCTCCGGGCCATACAGGCGGTACACCCCTTCCGGCCGGCCGAAGCGATAGGTGGGCGCCCCGTTCAAAAGGCGCGCGGCGGCGGCCTCGTCCACCGCCGCCTTCGGCAGGTGCCGAAACACCGTGTCCACAGGCAGCAGCAGCCGTTCCAGGCCGCCCTCGTCCTTTGCGGCCTGGATGCTCTCCATGCCGTGGCTGGCTTCCAACCCAAAGGCGCCCGCCCGGGTGCGCCGCAGCGCCGCAAGGCAGGCCGGGCAGCCCACGGCGCGGCCCAGCTCCTCCACCAGCGTGCGCACATAGGTGCCCTTGCTGCACTCCACGTCCAGCCAGAATTCCCGCTCGCCGGCCTCCCCGCAAAGCTCCAGGCGGTAAATGGTCACCGGGCGCGCTTTGCGCTCCACCGTTTTCCCCTGGCGCGCCAGCTTGTAAAGGGGCACGCCGTCCACCTTCACCGCCGAATACATGGGCGGGGTCTGCATCTGGGGCCCGGTCAGCGCGGGCAGCGCCGCCAGCACCTGTTGGGCGCTCACCGGCGCGCCGCTCGTTTCCAGCGTTTCGCCGGTCACGTCGCCCGTGTCGGTGGCCAGGCCAAAGCGCACCAGCGCCCGGTAGGCCTTGTCATGGTCCGGCTGCAGGTCCACCGCCTTGGCGGCCGCCCCCACAAAGACCGGCAGAACGCCGGTGGCCATGGGGTCCAGCGTGCCCGAGTGCCCCAGCTTCCGGGTGGCCAGCACGCCCCGCAGCTTGGCAATCACGTCAAAGCTGGTCCAGCCCGCCGGCTTATCCACCACTAAAATGCCGTTCATCAGCTCTCGGCGGCCTCAGCGGCCTCCTCCAGCTTTTTCAGCTCTTTTTCCACCTCGGCCAGCACAGCGGCCTTGGCGTTGTCCAGGTTGCCCTCCAGCTCGCAGCCGGCGGCCCTGGCGTGGCCGCCGCCGCCCAGGCGCTTTGCAATGGCGCAGGCGTCCACGCCCTTTACCGTGCGCACGCTGATCTTATAGCTGGCGCCGGGCAGCTGGCGCAGGGTCACGCCCACCTGCACCCCTTCGATCTTCCGGGGCAGCCCGGTCAGATCCTCCAGATCCGACATGTTCACGCCGCTGGCGGCGATCTCCTCCCGGGTCATATACATCAGGGCGCACCGGCCGTCAAAATGATATTCCAGATTGTCCAGCGCCACCTTTTCAATGGCCATGCGCTCCCGGGTCTTGCTCTCGAACAGGATGGCGTTCAGGTCTTCCACCCGGGCGCCCGCCTCCATCAAAGCCGCCGCCACCGTGTGGGTGTGGGCGGTGGTGTTGGAGTACAAAAAGCAGCCGGTGTCGGTGGAAAGGCCGGTGTACAGGCAGTCCGCGATCAGGGGGGTGATCTCCGCGTTCATGGCCCGCAGCAGCTCGTAAATGATCTCGGCCGTGGCCGCCGCGCCGCCGTCCAGATACATGGCGTCGGCATAGCCCGCGTTGGAGGAATGGTGGTCGATGCACAGATCCACCCTCTCCACATAGGGCTGCAGCGCGTCGCCGAACAGCTGGATGCCGGCAATGTCCACCGCCACCACATAGCCGGGGGTAAACTGGCCGGTATAGGGCTCCAGCTGCATGTAGCCATACCGCGCGGGAATGGGGTCTGCACACAGCACCGCCGCGTTTTTGCCCAGGTTTTTCAGCGCGTGCTGCAGCGCGGCGGCGCTGCCGATGGTGTCGCCGTCCGGGTTTTTATGGCACAGCAGCAGCACATCCTCGGCGTGCAGCAGCCGGCTGATCAGCTCTAAAAGTTCCAGGATTTCGCTCATGACGTTCTCCTCCTCTCAAAGGCGGGGACCGCAGGCGCTCAAAGCTCGCCCTTGTGCAGGTCCGCCAGCAGTTCGTTGATGTGGGCGGCATAGGCCGCGCCGTCATCCCGCACGAACACAAAGCGGGGCGCCTTGCGGATGTGCATGCGCCGGGAGATCTCGGTGCGCACATGGCCGGCGGCCCGGTTCAGGGCCTTCACCGCCTCTGCGGCCGCCTCCTCGCTGCCCATCAGGCTCACGAATACCTTTGCCTGATCCAGATCCGGCGTCACGTCCAGCCGGGTCACGGTCAGCAGCCCGCCGCCAAGGCGGGGGTCCTTCATCTGGCCGATGATGCCAATGAGTTCCCGCTTCATGTCCTGGGCCAAACGTCCTTGATTTTTTGCATTAGGCATGGGTTTACCTCATATTCTGCCGGGCCGGGGCGCGCCGCGGCGATCCGCGGGCGCCGCCCCAAAGCCGGGCTCAGTCGCGATATTCTTCCAGGATATACGCCTCAAAGATATCGCCTTCCTTGATGTCGCTGAATTTCTCCAGTGTCACGCCGCACTCGTAGCCCTGGGCCACTTCCTTCACGTCGTCCTTGAAGCGGCGCAGCGAGGAGATCTCGTCCTCGGTGATCACAATGCCGTCGCGCACCACGCGGATCTTGCTGGAGCGGGTGATCTTGCCCTCCAGCACGTAGCTGCCGGCCACAAGGCCCACGCTGGAGATCTTGTACACCTGGCGCACCTCCAGGCGGCCCTGCTCCACCTCGCGGATCTTGGGGGCCAGCATGCCCTTCATGGCGTCGGTCACGTCGTTGATGGCGTCGTAGATCACGCGGTACATCCGCAGCTCCACCTCGCACTGGGCCGCCTCGTCCTTGGCAATGGGGTCCGGCCGCACGTTGAAGCCGATGATGATGGCGCCGCCGGCGTTGGCCAGCATCACGTCCGATTTGTTGATGGCGCCCACGCCCGCGTGGATCACCTTCACCCGCACCTCGTCGTTGGAGATCTTTTCCAGGCTCTGCTTTACCGCCTCGGCGCTGCCCTGCACGTCCGCCTTCACAATGATGTCAAGCTGCTTGCGCTCGCCCTCCTCGATCTGGCTGAACAGGTTATCCAGGGTCACCTTCTGGTAGCTCGAGAACTGCTTCTCCTTCTGATCCGCCGCGCGCTGGTCGGCCAGCTCGCGGGCCAGCTTCTCGTCGGCCACCGCGTCGAACAGGTCGCCCGCCGCGGGCACCTCGGTCAGGCCGGTGATCTCCACAGGGGTGGAGGGGCCGGCCGCTTCCAGGTACTGGCCCTTGTCGTTTTTCATGGTGCGCACGCGGCCCACCGCAGTGCCCGCGATCACGCAGTCGCCCTTGTGCAGGGTGCCCTTCTGGATCAGGATGGTGGCCACGGGGCCCTGGCCCTTGTCCAGGCGGGCCTCGATCACAGCGCCCTTGGCGCGGCGGTCGGCGTTGGCCTTCAGCTCCTTCACCTCGGCCACCAGGGTGATGTTTTCCAGCAGGTCGTCAATGCCCTCGCCGGTCAAAGCCGACACAGGCACGCAGATCACGTCGCCGCCCCAGTCCTCGGGCACCAGCTCGTACTGGGTGAGCTGCTCCTTGACCCGGTCGGGGTTGGCGGTGGGCTTATCCATCTTGTTGATGGCCACAATAATGGAAACGCCCGCGGCCTTGGCATGGTTGATGGACTCCACGGTCTGGGGCATAATGCCGTCGTCCGCGGCCACCACCAGCACCGCGATGTCGGTCAGGTTCGCGCCGCGGGCGCGCATGCTGGTGAAGGCCTCGTGGCCCGGGGTGTCCAAAAAGGTGATGGTCTTGCCGTTCGCGGTCACCTGGTAGGCGCCGATGTGCTGGGTAATGCCGCCGGCCTCGCCCGCGGTCACGTGGGCGGCCCGGATCTTGTCCAGGATGCTGGTCTTGCCGTGGTCCACGTGGCCCATGACCACCACCACGGGGGGGCGCTCGCTCAGGCTCTCGGCCGGATCCTCGTCCACCTCGAACAGGCGCTGCTCAATGGTAACGTGCACCTCTTTTTCCACCTTGGCGCCAAATTCCTCGGCCACCAGGGCGGCGGTGTCGTAGTCCACCGCTTCGCTCATGCCCGCCATGACCCCAAGGCCCATGAGCTTTTTGATCACGTTCGAGGCGGTCTGCTTCAAACGGCTGGCCAGTTCGCCCACGGTGATCTCGTCCGGGATCTGCACCTTGAGCTGGGCCTTGCGGGCCTTCTCCAGCTGGATGCGCTGCAGGCGCTCGGCCTCGGTCTCGCGCTTTTTCTGGAACGGCTGGCGGAAGGGCTGGCGGCCCCGGTTTTTGTTGGCGTTGCCGAACTTTTGCTTGTTGCCCGCCGGGGTGGGCTTGCGGCGGTTCTCCACATTTTTGGTGGAGGCCAGCTCGGTATACTTCTCGTTGAATTTGTCCAGGTTCACATCCACGGTGCGGGTGTCCACCACCTTGGTCACCACCTCGCGCTTGGGCGCGGGGGCAGGCTGTTCCACCTTCTTTTTCTCCGGGCGGTGTTTGGGCTGGGGCATCTCCACCACGGTGCCGTCCGCCTTTTTCAGGATCTCGCTCTCCTTGGGCTTGGGCTTCGGGGCGCTGTCCAGGTAGGCGTCCAGGCTTTTCTCCTCGGTCTCCCGGGTAAAATGTTCAAAAATGTAGTTCAGCTCCCCTTCTTCCAGGTTGGAGCCCACCTTTTTGGGCTCGCCCCCCCGGGCGGCAAGCAGATCAATGATCTGCTTTGCGGGTTTGTTCAGGTCCTTCGCCACTTCGCTGACTTTATATTTAATGGTCATGCGTTCTCCTCCTTCTCATGCTCGAGGCTGTTTATGCATAAAATCGCCAGATTGTCGTCGGTCACCGCGTATACGCCCACCTTTTTGTAGGTGATGGCGCACAGCGCCTGCTGGGTCAGCGGCATGCGCCTGCAGGGCACAAGCCCCTCGCAGCTGCGGCCCATGCGCTTGGCGGTGCCGTCGCTGGCGTCGGCCGCCAGCAGCACCAGGGCCGCCTTGCCGCCGTACACGCTGTCGGTCACCGCGTCAAAGCCCAGCACCAGCTTGCCTGCCTTGCGGCACAGCGACAGGGCCGAAAACAATTTTTGTTCACTCTGCTCCACCCTGTGCTCCTTCCAGTTCACGCTCGATGCTCTCGTACACCTCGGGCGGTATTTGGGTCTCCAGCGCCCGTTCCAGGCGCTTTGCCTTGCGGGCCTTTGCCAGGCACTGGGCGCTGGGGCAAAGGTAAGCTCCCCGGCCGGGCTTTTTGCCCACAAGATCCAGGCTCACTTCGCCCTGGGGGCTGCGCACCACGCGCACCAGCTCTTTTTTCGGTTTTTGCTCATTGCAGCCGGTGCAGCGCCGCAGCGGGATCTTTTTCTGTTGCACGCGGGGTCGCTCCTTTCCATTCCGTCTGTTCGGCGGCAGGGCTTTATTCCTGCGCCGGCTTTTCCTCTTCCTCGTCCTCGCCGTAGTAGCCGCTCTCGGGCCGGATGTCTATATTATAGCCGGTCAGGCGGGCGCACAGGCGGGCATTCTGGCCCTTGTTGCCAATGGCCAGGCTCAGCTGGTGGTCCGGCACGGTCACACGGCAGGCCTTGCGCTCGCCCTCCAAAATCTCCACCTTCACCACTTTTGCGGGGCTCAGCGCGGCGCTGATGAACTCGGCCACGTCCTCGCTCCAGCGCACAATGTCGATCTTTTCGCCGCCCAGCTCCTCCACGATCTTGTTCACGCGGGCGCCGTGGGCGCCGATGCACGCGCCCACCGGATCCACGTTTTCATCCTTGCTCCACACCGCCATCTTGGTGCGCACGCCCGCCTCGCGGCTGATGGCCCGGATTTCCACGGTGCCGTCAAAGATCTCGGGCACCTCCATCTCGAACATGCGCTTGACCAGCTGTTCGCTGGTGCGGCTGATGATGATCTTGGGGCCGCGCTCGGTCACCAGCACATCCTTCACATACACCTGCACGTGCTGGCCCTCGTAAAACTCCTCGCCGGGCACCTGCTCCGAGCGGGGCAGGACCGCCTCGCCCTTGCCCATCTCCAGCGCCACGATGCCCCGCTCCGGGTCGATGCGAAGCACCCGGGCGGTCACGATCTCGTGCGCCTTGGACTGCATCTCGCTGTACAGCTGGTTGCGCTCGGCCTCGCGGATGCCCTGCCGGATCACGTGCTTTGCCGTCTGGGCGGCAATGCGCCCAAAGTCCTTGGTTTTCAGGGGGGTGACCACCCGGTCGCCCAGCTTGTAGCTCTTGCGGATGGCCTGGGCCTCTTCCACCGAAAGCTGGATCTTGGGGTTTTCCACCTCTTCCACCACGTCGCGCACCAGGCTCACACTGAATTTGCCGTGCTCGGGGTCGATCTCCACCAGCACGTTGTCGTCCTCCACCTCGTAATCCTTTTTCACGGCGATCACAATGGCCGCCTCGATCTTTTCGATCAGGTAATCGGCGGTCAGGCCGCGCTCTTTTTCCAGCATGGAAAGCGCTTCGAAAAACTCTGCGTTCATTTTTTCTGATTACTCCTTTGTCACTATCTTTATGTCACAGGCTGTTAAAACAGGTCTTCGTCGTCACACAGCTTTACATAACTGGCGCTGGCCAGCTCAAACGTTTTTTCGCCCTCAGGCGCGGCAATGGTCACCCGGCCGCCCTCAAAGGCCGCCAGCGGGCCCGCGTACTCCCGCCTGCCCGCCTCGTCCGGCCGGATCAGCCGCGCGGCCACCTTCTGCCCCTGATACTGCGCAAAGTGCTCGGGCCGGGTCAGCCTGCGCCCAAGCCCCGGGCTGCCCACCTCCAAAAAATAGCTCTCGGCAATGGGGTCCGCCGCGTCGATGACCGGATCCACCGCGCGGCTGGCCGCCTCGCAGGTATCCAGATCCAGCGGCTCGTCCCGGTCGATCAGGACCCGCAGGTACCAGTCCGGCCCTTCCTTTTCAAAGCGCACATCCCACAGCCGCAGCCCCATGCCTTCCAGCACCGGGCGGACCAGCTGCTCCACCGTTTGCACCGTGGTCTGGCCGCCGCTCGCCTTCCCCATTCAAAAACCTCCCAAACACGCAAGAAGAGCGGGCCTTTCGGCCCACTCTCCAATCAAAAATCATCTTACGTTATGTTAGTATACCATGCTTTGCCGGGATATGCAAGCGTTTGCCCGCAAAAGCCTTATATTTCCCGGGTTTTGCGCCGCACCGCGCACACGGCGGCCGCCAGCAGTGCCGGCCAGCAGAACAAAAGCGGCCAGCCGTAGCGCCCGTGGCCGTAGAACACCGGGCCAAACAGGCACATCAGCAGGGTGAGGTACTGCACCGCCAGCGCGCCCCCCAGCTGCTTCACACCCCGGGCGGCAAGCCACGCCCCCAGCGCCAGCAGCCCCCAGGCGGCAAGGCCCAGGTTTTCCGGCCAGCTCAGCACCGGCAGCAAAAAGGCATAATCCAGCTTGTCCAGCAGATGTTCCAGCGTGTCCAGCGCTGCCGGGCGGGTCACATAGGCGTTGTCCCCCACCGGGCTGTAGCTCCAGCAGGGGTTTTGCACCCCCGGGTAAAGCCAGCCGTAATTCAGGTTCACGAACGCCTCCAGGGCGCTCACCGGCCGGCGAAGGGTCTGGGCCGCCCACACCTTCAAGTATGCCTGCCGGTCCGCGCCGGTCGCTTCCGCCCGGTTGATGTAAGATTTCACAGGATCCGCCAGGTTCGGGTCATAGGTATCCGCCAGCGCGCCGTACTGCACCACCCGGTCAATGGCCTCCCGCTCAGCGTCGGTCACCTCGTCCCCAAAGTCCCGCACATAGCGCGCGGTCTGCTGCAAGGGGATCGACAGGGTTTCGTTTGGGTTTGCCGGTTCCACACCCGGCAGCGCCCGCAGCCCTGCATTCAGGCCGTACCCCACCGCCAGCGGCAGCACCAGGCAGGCCGCCAGCCCCAGCCGGGCCCGCCGTTCGCCCATGGCGCGCCACAGGCCGGCCCCGCCGAACACCAGCACCCCCAAAACGAGCGCCGGGCCGTTGTAGCGCATGGCCGCCGTCAGCAGCACCCCCATGCACAAGAGGGCCTTTTTATACCGGTGGGCCTTAAAATCGGCCGGCAGCAGCAGCGCTTCCAGCACCAAAAGGGTCAGCAGCAGCACCCCGGCGGCGTAAAGCCCGTCCTTCATCAGCAGGGTCGCGGCCCGCGGAAAGGTGGGAACCAGCGCGTAAAGGGCCAGCGCCCCGCCCGCCGCAAGGGGCGGCGCCTCCAGCCGGATCAGCACATGAACGCTGTAGGCCAGGATCAGGGCCATCGCAAGGCTTTGCGCCAGCACCGCCAAAAACACCCCGGCGTTCCAGCTGCCCAGCAGGTTTTTGCCCGCCAGCAGCAGCCCGCTTTGCAGATAGGTGTGTGCAGGCGGATGCCCGGCGTTCAGCGCCCGCAGGCCAACGGCTTGTTCCAGCTGCCACCAGGTATCCGTGTTGGAAGCCCCCGGAAACAGGCCGATGTAATACGGCAGCCAGCAGGCCAGGAGCAGCCCCAGGCTGCACAGCACGGTTTTGGGCCCGGCCCGGCGCAGCCAGCCTGGTCCCCCTGCCGCGCCCAGATGCGGCAGGGCAAGCCAGTCCAGCCCCGCAAACACAGCGCGCAGCCCGAAATACAGCAGCACCGCCCAGCCCAGCCAGCGCACAAGCGCTTTTAAAAAGCACACCGGGCCGCTGTACAAAAACGCCAGGCTGTCGCTGGCGGCCAGGCTGTCGCCCGCCAGGGCGCACAGGCCCAAAAAGCCCCCCAGCGCCGCCGCCAGCCAGCCATCTTTCCGGCGGGCGGGCAGCCCCAGCGCCCAGTGGAAAAAGACCGCCAGCAGCACCGCGAACGCCATGTCCTCAATGCCCTGGGCCTGCGCCCGCACCACCGGGTCCAGCACGTCCAGGGCCTGCGCCAGGCTGCACAGCCAGGCCAGGCCCGCCGCCGCCAGCCAGCGCTGCTTTTCCGTCAGCGCGCTTGCCCCGCCTTTTGGGTCGGTGTTCACAGGGCCCACTCGCCTTTCTCAAAAATAGTCACGGTGGCCCCGGCCCGGGTCAGGCCGGTGATGCGCATGTCCGCCGCGCCCACCATCACGTCCTCATGGATGGCCGAGTCGTTCACGCCGCAGGCCAGCAGCTCTTCCTTGCTCATTGTGTTCCCGCCCTTCACCGTGCCGGGGTAGCCCGCGCCGAAAGCAATGTGGCAGGCGGCGTTCTCATCAAACAGGGTGTTGTAAAACAGCACGCCGCTGCGGTTGATGGGGCTCGAGGCAGGCACCAGGGCAACCTCGCCGATGCGGCAGGCCCCCTGGTCGCTGGCAAGCAGCTCGCCCAGCAGCGCGTCGTTTTTTTCAGCCGAATGGGCCACCACCCGGCCAGCCTCAAAGGTCACCGAAAAGCCCTCGATCAGCTGGCCGTTGTACACATAGGGCCGCGTGCCCTTCACAACGCCGTTCACCCGCTCGCGGTGGGGCGCGGTGAACACCTCCTCGGTGGGGATGTTCGGAATGAACGCGGCCCCGTTTTCGGCCACGCTGGCCGCGCCCTCCCAGGTGTGGCCGTCGGCCAAACCTACAGTCAGGTCTGTGCCGTTGGCACTTTCAAACCGCACGCTCGCAAGCTCCAGGGCGTTCAGCTTGTCCCGGTACGCGGTCATTTTTGCGGTGTGGGCCTTCCACTCGGCCACCGGGTCGTTTGTCCCGTTCACCCGGCACACCTCAAAAATCAGCTTCCACAGCGTTTCCACGGCCTCGGCCTCGGGCAGCTCCGGGAATACGGTGTGCGCCCAGGCCGGGGTGGGGATCGCCACCACGCACCACTGCACCCGGTCGTTCATGGTATAGGCGCGCCAGGGCTCCAGCGCGGCCCGGCGGGCCAGGTTCACCCGGTTCAGCTTGCCCGCATCCAGCCCCTTGAATGCCTCCGGGTCGTCGGCGTGGATGTTCAGGGTGCACACGCCGCCCTCGCTCTCGGCATAGTCCAGGTAGCTGCGCAGCAGGTGGGGCTTCACGTCGCTCAAAGCGGCCTCGTCGCCCAGCTCCATGCGGATGCGCGCCAGCTGTTCGTCACCGTATTTCACCACCACGTCCGCCGCGCCTGCCTCAAAGCCGGCCTTTGCGCAGGCCCGGGCAAAAAAGGCGGCCTCCACCGGGCAGTGGATGATAAAGGTCTGGCCGGGGCGCACGTTCACCCCCACCCGCACAATAAAATCGGCGTATTTCTGCATCAGCGTCTGATCCATCCTGCAAAATCTCCTTTAACTATCACAAAATCAGGGTTTCTTTTATTATAGCGGAAAAGGCGGAGCTTTAAAAGCTCCGCCTGCGGTTATTTTGCGCTGCTTGCAAACCACCCTTTTGGAAATAGGCGCGAAATTCACAGCTCTTCTTTTTCTTTTCCGAACAAGCTCACCCCCGCGCAGGCAAGCCCTAGGCCCAGCATGGTTGAAACCGAGTACAGATCGACCTTTTTCAGCACCGACAGCACGATCACCGCCACGCCCATGGCCACCGTGATCGCCTTCAGCACCAGCCCCACGATCCGGTCGATCCTTTCCCGCAGCGTCTGCCCGCTGCCGGCCGGCGGGGCTTTGGCCTGCAAAAGCTCCTCTACCGAAACCTCCAGCACCCCGGCCAGCTTTGGCACCGAGGCGATATCCGGGCAGGAGAGATCCCGCTCCCATTTGGACACTGCCTTGTCGGTCACGCCCATCTGCCGGGCCAGCTCGGCCTGTGTCATACCGTGCTCCCTGCGCAGGGATGCGATCATCGTTCCCATGGTCATGTTATTGTTCCTCCTCTGGTTTTGATGGCTCCATCGTAGCATTCCCGCATCGGTCGGCTCAACCGACCGCAAGTCGAGCCAGGGAAACCAGCAGTTCAGGCGCAGTTGAGTTTCATTTTTTGTTTCCGGCCGGGCCGCGGCCCCCAAAGCCCCGCTACCAAACCAGCGCCAGCAGCGCGGTCAGCAGCCCCGCCACCCCAATGGAAACGCTGCTCATTGCGCCCTGCACCTCGCCCAGCTGCAGGGCCGCGGTGGTACCGATCGCGTGGCTGGACGTGCCAATGGCCACCCCCGCCGCCACCGGCTCGGTTTCCAGCCGGAACAGCCGCACCAGAAAGGGCGCGGCCACCGCGCCCAGAATGCCGGTGAACAGCACACAGATCGTGGTCACCGGGGGCAGCCCGCCCCCCTGTTCGCTCAGCGCCACCGCAATGGGGGTGGTCACGCTGCGGGGCAAAAGGCTTTTGGTCAGCGCCGCGTCCAGCGCCAGCAGGCGGCACAGCCCGTTCACCGCAAGCGCGTTCACCGCGCTGCCCGCGGCGCAGCCCAGCACCACCGGCCAAAAGTTCTGCCGCAGCACCGCCCGCTGCCGCCAGACCGAAAGCCCCAGCGCCGCCGTCGCGGGCGCCAGCAGCAGGTTGATGATCTGCCCGCCCTGCTGGAACCAGGCCAGCGGAATGTCAAACACCGTTAAAAAGCCCGCCGCCAGCACGATTCCCACCAGCAGCGGGTGCGCCAGCGGGGTCCTGAGCTTTTTGTTCACCCACACGCCCGCCTGCCACGCGGCGGCGCACAGCACAATGCCGAACAGCGCGTTGCTGCACAGGGTTTCCTTCATCGCTTTGCCCTCCTCTGCAGCGCCAGCACGGCCTTCACGGTCAGCGCGGCGGCCGCAAAGGTCAAAAGGGTGCCCGCCGCGCACACGGCCAGCAGGGCAAGGCCGCTGGCGCGGAACACCTCCAGCTCTTCCAGCATGCCCACCCCCGCGGGCAAAAACAAAAACGCCATGTTTTTCTGCAGGCCGTCGCAAAGGCCCTTCACCGATTCCTCGCGCAGCAGCTTCAGCCCCAGCAGGGCCAAAAGCAGCACCATGGCCAGCACACTGGCCGGCACCGCCACCGGCAGCGCCGCGCTCACCGCTGTGGCCGCCAGGCACACGCCGAACAGGATCAAGATCTCGCGGATGATGAACATGCTCTCCTATCCTCCCTGAAAAGCGCAATCAAAAGGCCCGCCGGGCGCACAGGCTGCACGGCGGGCTCTTTCAAAGGTTTAAAACTCGATCTTCTTTTCGATGTAGGCCTTCACCTCGCCGATGGGCAGGCGCACCTGTTCCATGGTGTCGCGGTCGCGGATGGTCACGCAGCCGTCGCCCGCCTTCTCGCCGTCGCCAAAGGTGTCGAAGTCCACGGTGATGCACAGCGGGGTGCCGATCTCGTCCTGCCGGCGGTAGCGCTTGCCGATGGAGCCCGCCTCGTCGTAATCCACCATAAAGTATTTGGCCAGCTCCTGCCAGATGGGCCGGGCCGCCTCGCCCAATTTTTTCGAAAGGGGCAGCACCGCCGCCTTGTAGGGCGCCAGCGCCGGGTGCAGCCGCAGCACCACCCGCTTGTCGTTCTTGGCCTCGTCCACGATCTCCTCGTCGTAGGCCTCGCACAAAAACGCCAGGGCCACCCGGTCGGCGCCGAGGCTGGGCTCGATCACGTAGGGGATGTAGTGCTCGTTCGTTTCCGGGTCAAAGTATTCCAGGCTCTTGCCGCTGGCCTCCTGGTGGCGGCCCAGGTCGTAATCGGTGCGGTCGGCAATGCCCCACAATTCGCCCCACTCGGTGAACGGGAAGGCATACTCGATGTCGGTGGTGGCGCGGGAGTAAAAGGCCAGCTCGGCGGGGTCGTGGTCCCGCAGGCGCAGGTTCTCCTGCCGAATGCCCAGGCTCAGCAGCCAGTTTTTGCAGTAGTCCTTCCAGTAGGCGAACCACTCCAGATCCGTGCCGGGCTTGCAGAAGAACTCGCACTCCATCTGCTCGAACTCGCGGGTGCGGAAGGTAAAGTTGCCCGGGGTGATCTCATTGCGGAAGGCCTTGCCCACCTGGCACACGCCGAAGGGCAGCTTGCGGCGGGTAGTGCGCTGGATGTTGGCAAAATTCACAAAAATACCCTGCGCGGTCTCGGGCCGCAGGTAGCAGGTGGAGGAGGAATCCTCGGTCACGCCGATGGCGGTCTTGAACATCAGGTTAAACTTGCGGATGGGGGTAAAGTCGTGTTTGCCGCACACCGGGCACACCACGTCCTCATGCCCGGCAATAAAGGCGTCCATCTCTTCAAAGCTCATGGCGTCGGCGTTCACATCCGGGTGCGCGTCGCCGATCAGCTTGTCCGCCCGGTGCCGCGCCTTGCAGGCCTTGCAGTCCAGCAGCGGGTCCGAAAAGCCCGCCACATGGCCGGTGGTGATCCAGGTCTCCGGGTTCATGATGATGGCGGCGTCCAGCCCAACGTTGGTGGGGCTCTCCTGCACAAACTTTTTCAGCCACGCCTTTTTCACGTTGTTCTTGAACTCCACGCCCAGCGGCCCGTAGTCCCAGCTGTTGGCAAGGCCGCCGTAGATCTCGCTGCCCGGGTATACGAACCCCCGGTTCTTGCACAGTGCCACGATGGTGTCAAAGCTTTTTTCTCGATTGTTCATGTTTCCTTCTCCTTTTTCTGCGACGCTGGCTGCCCCGCAGTTATTTGGTCTTTTCCTATCTTACGGCCCCGCGCCCGGTTCGTCAAGCATCAACGGGTGATTCACCGCATTTTTCGCCCCGCGCTCACAATTTACATTCCAGCTGGCAGTCATACGGTTCTGCATCCACATGGCGCCGGGAATACACCTGTGCCTCCACGCATCCCATTTTTTTGTAAAACGCCTGGCTTTCAACGGCGGAATGGGCAGAAATATACAATTTCCCCGCTCCGTTCTTTCGGGCCCATTCTTTTGCCGCCAGAAACAGCGAAGCCCCGATCCCCCTGCCCCGCAGCTCCTCAGACACATGCAGGCTGGTCAGATCCAGATATTTTTGTTCCCCGCCAAACAAGCCAGGCTCCACCGAAACAAAGCCCTTCAGCGCTTCCTTATAAAAGGCGGCGTACACAAGCCCACCCGTGCGGGCGGTATTTTTCAGGCAGGAGAGCAGGATCCGGTAGTCCGCCTCGCTCCAGTCGTCCACAAAGGGGGCGTCCCGGATGACCCATTCGCCGTTCTCCCTGCGCCGGCATTTTGTCACGACCTGGCGGCGCACGAACTCTTTAAACAGTTCCCCGCAGATCTCCTCTTCCTTTAAACTCCGATAACAAAGCATACGCGCGCCCCCCGCAAACAATCGTTTTGAGCCTTTTAAAACGTTGCAAAAACGCCCGGGCCTGCAATAAGCCCGGGCGTTTTTGCCGTGGTGCCTCCGATCGGAATCGAACCAATGACACGGGGATTTTCAGTCCCCTGCTCTACCAACTGAGCTACAGAGGCGCATGGAGCGGCTTACGAGGCTCGAACTCGCTACCTCCACCTTGGCAAGGTGGCGCTCTACCAGATGAGCTAAAGCCGCACGGAACGACAGTTATTGTACCACAAAACCACAATGCTTTGCAACCGTGCAAACGCACAAAAGTATGTCACTTCCGGCCGCATGCGCGTGGCACTTTTACCTTTTTCCCTCTTTTTCCCCCAACAGGCCCGCTTTTGCGCGATCCTTCCGGCGCCCTGTGCCCCCGCGCTAGGGTTTGAAAAGGCGGCCGGCGTATGGTACAATCATCTTGTTTGTTCTGAGGAGCGATCAAAAATCACAGAAGAAGAAAAGGGGTAGCTTTGTATGGAATTTTTGCAGGATCTTCTGGCGGCCATCGGTGTTGTGCTGAACGGCATCCCCCAGGGCCTTTTGGCAATGAGCCTGGGCTTTGCGTCGGTGCCCACAGCGCTGGGCTTTTTGGTGGGCGCCGCCGGGTGCGCCGCCCTGGGCAGCGTGGCGCCCATCTCGTTCCAGGCCGAAACCGTGGTCATGGCGGGCACCATGGGCAAGAACATGCGCGAGCGGCTGTCCATGGTGCTCTTTGCCGGCATCACCATGGCGGTGCTGGGTGCCTGCGGCCTGTTGACCGTCATCACAAACTTCGCCGGCGACGTGGTTCTGCACGCCATGATGGCCGGCGTCGGCCTGGTGCTCACCAAGCTGAGCCTGGGCATGCTGAAGGAAAACGCCCTGGTGGGCGGGGTCTCCATTGCGGTCGCGTTTTTGGTGTACTTTTTCCTGGGGCACAATCTGGTGTACACCATCGTTCTCAGCCTGGTGGCGGCCAGCGTTGCGGCAAAGCTGGCAAAGCAGGACATTGGCGGCGGCGTGGGCCACGGCGAAAAGATGGCCAGGCTGGTCCTGCAAAAGCCCGTCTTCAATCTCACCGTGCTGCGCGGCGCGCTGGCGCTGGCCTGCCTGACCATCGGCGCCAACATCGCCTTCGGCAACATCACCGGCAGCATGGCGGGCGCGGCCCAGAACGTGGACCATCTCACCATCTATTCCGGCCTGGCCGACGCGGTCAGCGCCCTGTTCGGCGGCGCCCCTGTGGAGGCGATCATCTCGGCCACCGGCTCGGCCCCCCACCCGGTGGGCGCGGGCGTGCTCATGATGATCATCATGGCCGCGATCCTTTTCTTCGGCCTCCTGCCGAAGATCGGCAAATTCGTTCCCAGCCAAAGCATTGCCGGTTTCCTTTTGATCCTGGGCGCGGTGGTCACCATCCCCGGCGACGCTGCAATCGCCTTCTCGGGCGCGAACCCCGGCGATCCCCTCGTGGCCGGGGTCACCATGGGCGTCACCGCCTTTGTGGACCCCTTTGTGGGCATGCTGGCCGGCATCCTGCTCAAGGTCCTGTTCGGCTTCGGGCTCGGCCTGTGACCGCCCTGTACATCCATTCGATTCAGTAAAAGGAGCGTTTTTTATGTCTGAATGCTATGAACTTCACGTGGCCGGCGTCGTGCGCCAGCTTCCCATCATCCAGCTCACGCCGGAGCTGGCCATTGCAAGCTTTGTGATCCTGGGCGACCAGGAACTGGTAACGGCCGCCGCCCAGGCCCTCGCCCCCAAGCTGCCGCCGGTGGATTATCTCCTCACCGCCGAGGCAAAGGGTATCCCTCTGGTGCACGAGCTCAGCCGCCTTTTGGGCCTGCCCTATTACATTGTGGCCCGCAAGAGCGTAAAGCCCTACATGGCCCAGCCCCTGGTCGACGAGGTGACCTCCATCACCACCCAGAAGCCCCAGACCCTCTGCCTGGACGGCAAGGACGCGCTGGCCATCCGCGGCAAGCGCGTGGCCATTGTGGACGACGTGATCAGCACCGGCGAAAGCCTGGGCGCCATCGAGCGCCTGGCCGAAAAGGCCGGCGCGCAGGTCGTGGCCAAAGCCGCGATCCTGGCCGAGGGCGATGCCGCCCACCGGGCCGACATCCTTTTTCTGGAACCGCTCCCCCTGTTTGTGCAATAAGCCGCGCCGGCGGGGGTTCCTCCAACCTGCAAAAAAGATGCCCCGGGCTATACAGCCCGGGGCATCTTCCTGTTCCTTCATGCCTTTAAACAAAACCCTGTCAAATGCTGTGGCCCACCAGCCCCAACCCTGCAACGCGGCGTTTTTGTTCCTCGCCGCTCGTGGTGGTGTAAATGCGGGTGGTCTCAACGCTGGAATGGCCCAGAACATCGGCAAGCCCGATCACATCCCCCTGCTGTCTATAATACGTAAGCGCAAACAGGTGGCGCAGGTTGTGGGGGTATACTTTCCCGGGTTCCACACCCGCCTCCGCACACAGCCGCTTCATGTCCGCCCAAATGTTGGTGCGTTCCATCGGCCGGCCGCTCCGGGTTACGAACACCGCCCCTGAATCCACTCCTTTGCTTTTGCAGTAAGCCAGCAGCCGCGTTACCAGCTCCGGGGGCAAAAGCACGATCCGTTCCTTGCCCTTGTTGCGCACCCGTGCTGTGCCGCAGCGCAGTGCCTCCGCCGTTACAAACCGGTGTTCGCTCACCCGCAGGCCCGTGCTGCACAGGGTCTGCATCAGCAAACACAGCCTTTCATTTTTTTTGCGGCAGGCCGCCGAAAGCAGCTGTTGATATTCCGTTTTGGTAAGTTCCTTTTTCGCTTCGCGGAAATTGGCGCGCTGTATGCGCAGCAGCTTTACCTGGCAGTCCTGCCACCCCAAAAAGCCCAAAAGGCGGTTGATCGCCACCAGCATCGAATTTGTGCTTGCCGCTTTGTATGTTTCCGTCAGATACGCTTTATAACGGATCACCGCCTCCTTGTCCACCTGCTTTCCCTCCGGCAAAAAGGAATAAAAGGCCTGCGCATCCCTCAGGTATTTTTCAACGGTGCGTGTGCCGCGCTCCTGGCGCAGCAAGCAGCCCCGAAATTCTTCCAGTGCCGCCGCGCTTAAAATTCGTGTTTCCATCATTTTTCCACCTTTTTGCGGGCAGGCCCCATTTTTCGACTTTTTTCGTCCCGCTCAAGGATAGTTTAAAAAACGAACTGCGGTTCTTCAAGCCGTTCGGAACCAAACACTCGCTTTTCTTCACCAATCGTTCGTTGTAAAACAGCTTTGGCCCTTGTGCGGCGCTGTGCCGCACCTCCAACATGCGGTTTTGGTTTACAAAAAAGCCCCGGCGCCAAGCGCCCGGGCTTTTTTGCTTTCTCTTCAGTTTGTTCGGTTTGCCGCCGCGCCTGGTTCACTCGGCCCTGCGCGCGGCGCCCCCCGCCGGCCCCCGAAGCACCTTCGCTTCAAACTCCGCGGCGGGCATGGGCTTATAAAAATAGAACCCCTGGATCATATCACAGCCCAGCCTTTTCAGGCAGTCCCATTGCTCCTTTTTCTCCACGCCCTCGCAGATCGACATCATCCTGGTCTCCTTTGCCATCTCGATCACCTTGCGCAGGATCACCTCGCCCCGGGGGCTGCCGCAGTCTGCAATCAGGCTTCGGTCTATTTTAAGAATATCCGCCGAGGCAAGGCTCAAAAAGTTCAGCGAGGAATAGCCCGTTCCAAAATCATCCACAGCAAGCTGAAACCCGCGCTGGTGCAGGCTGCGGGCCAGATCCAGCATCTGCTGGTTATATTCTATGAACGCCGTTTCCGTAAGCTCAAACGCCAGGCTGCAATGCGGGATGTCATACCGGTCCACCACCCCGCAAAAACGCTCCAGGTAATCCTTGCTCTGCAAATGCTTGCGCGACTGGTTGATCGAGATCGGGGCCACGGCCATGCCCTTTTTCATCCAGTTCTGCAGCTGCTGGCACAGCTTTTCCAGCATGTAGAAATCCAGCTCCACAATTAAATCGTTCTGTTCGAACAGGGGGATAAACTGGTCCGGCTGGATCAGCCTTCCGTCTGCGGTGCGCCAGCGCACCAGCGCCTCGCCCGCTTTTGGCTGGCCGGTAAGGGTGTCCACCTGGGGCTGGATGTAAAGCTGGAACTCGCCTTTTTCCAGCGCGGCCCGCGCTTGTTCCAGCAGCGACTGCTGGTAAAAAAACGCCTGTTCCATTCCTTCGTCAAAGTAGTCGTAGTGGCTGCCCCACCCCAGCCGCGCCGCTGCCTGCTGGGCCAGCAAAGCTTTGTCCAGCATATCCTTTACTTCCTCGCGGCCGCCCGGCTTCACCCTGTAAACACCCGCGCAAAAAGCCACCTGATACTGCAGCTGTTTTTGATATTTCTCGTCCAGCAGCCCAAGGCGCAGCTGTTCCATTCGTTCTTCCAGTGCTTTGTCGTTGGTAAAATTCATCAAAATGGCAAAATTGTCCCGCTCGATCCGCCCGCACACCTCGCCCTTCCTGCAGATCCTTTGCAAATTCTGCGCCACGTTTTGCATGATCTGATCACCGAATTCATAGCTGAAGGCCTGGTTGATATAGCGGAACCGCTTGATCCCAAACTTCACCACAACGTATTTTTTGCCGGGGTGCTGCGCCAGCGTGTCTTTCACCTGGCATATAAACCCCTCCATGTTGGGGATGCCGGTCAGCGTGTCCGTAAAACGCAGCCGTTCCATCTCCTGGCTGTTGCGCTGGGCAAGGTTCTGGCAAATGGCCTCATACTGTTCCCGGGCGGCCTGCTGGTTGAACAAAAAATCGTCCTGCTGGCGGCGGCTGGGGATCGAGTTGTGCACGTGCAGGATGCGCCAGTCCCCGTCCCGGTGGACCAGCAGCAGGGTGAACCGCAGGCTGAATGCATCGAACATTTCCCAGCGGGGGTCCAGCGCGGCGGTCAGTTCCGCATACACACAGGCTGTTTTTCCATCGTTGAACAGCGTTCGATACCTCTCCTGGCTCAACCGGAACGCGCCCGGGTAAACGGTTTTCTCCTTCTCAAAAAGGGCGATGATCTCTTCCATTCCGCAGCCGCATTCATTTTTTCCTGTGCCAACCCAGGTGATTTCCGGGTCAAAGCAGGGCAGGATGGCCGCAAAATCGCGTTTCACAAAATAGAGCTCTGCCCCCATACCCGATTTGCCGGACAGAAAAACAATCTGTATAATGGAAAGGGGTAATGAAAAATGTCAACCAAAGAACGAAAGCACCCAGCGCCGCCGCGTTACGATGAGGCCTTCAAGGCGGGGGCAGTGCGGATGGTCACCGAGCAGGGGCGGCCCAGCCGGGAGGTGGCCGCGGAACTCGGCATCTGCATCGACACGCTGCGCAGCTGGCTGAAAGCGGCGGGCGCACCATCGCCGGGGCAAGCTGACCGCCAAAACCGCGACGCCAGACGCCTGCGCGAACTGGAGACGGAGATTCGAGCACTGCGCAAGAAGCTTGAAGAGAAAGACGGGGTCATTGACATCCTAAAAAAATCCGTCGGCATACTTTCCAAACCATAGAGGACAAGTACCGGTACATCCGTACGGCCCGCGCGGGGGCCTCTGTGGAACTTGTATGCCGACTGCTGGAGGTCTCCCGCAGCGGGTACTACGAATGGCTGGGCCGCAAACCCTCTTTGCGCCGGCAGAAGGATCAGGAACTGAAACGCCGGCTGCTGAGCCTGCACCAGCGTTATCCCGCCCTTGGGCTGGACAGCCTGTATCACCTGATCCGCCCGCAGCTTTCCTGCTCGCGCAAGCGCATCCACCGCCTGATGAACGAGATGAACATCTCCTCCACGCGCAGGCGTGCCTACAAAGCCACGACCAACTCAAGACACGCGCACCCCATCGCGCCCAATCTCCTTGCGCGCCGCTTCTCCTTTGACAAGCCAGACACCGCATGGGTCGGCGATATTACCTATATCCCCACCGGCGAGGGCTGGCTCTACTGCGCTGTTGTGAAAGACCTTTGCACAAAGCAGATCGTCGGCTACGCCTTCTCCGACCGCATCGACACAAATCTCACTCTCGCCGCCCTCGGCATGGCCGTCCGGCGCCGCAAGCCTCTGCCCGGCCTCATCTTCCACTCCGACCGCGGCGTCCAATACGCCGCCTACGCTTACCGTCAGCGTCTCGCCAGCCTCGGCATCCGGCAAAGCATGTCCCGCAAGGGCGATCCCTATGACAACGCCGTGGCCGAAAACTTCTTCAGCTGCCTCAAGTGCGAGTGCGTCCATCTGCGCCATTTCGCCTCAAGGGCACAAGCCATGGCAGACGTCTTCGCTTATATCGAGACCTTTTACAACCCAGTGCGCCCGCATTCCTCTATTGGCTGGCGTCCTCCGGATGCCTTTGCGCGTGCCTTGTCTGAGCATCCCGCCGCCTGAGTGTGATACGACAAGATATCCTGCGTTTCTTTCTGTTTTTTCTTCATTTTTACTGTCCACGAAACCGGGAAGGGCACACTCGGCAATGTCTGCCGCAAGCTGTTCCAGTTCATCCATTTCTTTTTCCGCCTCCTTCCCGCCGGTGGCTGTCTTTTATTTTTGGCCGCGCGTTTTTCAGCCGCCTGCGGCGGCGGTCACCTTAAAGGTAGTCACAAACGAAAACGTCTCCCGGTCGGCCCCCAGCGGTGGGTTTGCGGCGTCCGCCTCCCCCGTCAGCGCCAGCTTTATCTGGTTTTCCGCCTTGGCGCTCGCCTGGGGCAGGCCCGGCAGGCGGGTGATCGCCATATTGCACGCCCCGGCGGCAAGGCGCGGCGAGGTATAAAGCAGCAGGTGCTTTCCATCGGTGGAATAGGCGCTCAAAAAAACAGCCACATTGCTCAGTTTGCCTGCGCTGTCGGCCACGTTTACCAGGGAAAAATCCACCGGGCAGTCGGAGCGGTTGGTCACATACAGGTTGTCGGGGGCGTAAAGCCGGCGGAACGTGCCGTCGGCGTTAACGCGCACAATCAGGTCCACCATGGCCGGCATCACCACCGAAATCAGCTCGGCGTTCTGCACCAGCTCCCCTTCCAGGGGAACAGGCGCCCGCAGCTCCTCCCGCACGGTCGTATAGTTATAACTCGCGGCGGGGGCCGCCGCATGGGCCGGCAGTGCCAGCAGCAGCGCCAGCAGCAGCGCCGCGGCCTTTTTTCCCAATCGGCTCACCCTCTTTCCCCATGATCGTCCCGCGCGGCCGGGCTCATGCTCGTTTTTTTCTCCATAAATGCTCCTTTTTTTGCCGCCGGGTTCCCCTTGGCAGGCCGAAAGGCGCCGGCTCCTCCGGTGCCCTTCGGTCTGCCGGGCGCTCCTGCGCCCGGCAGGGGCTTGTGTTTAAGCTGCCTTTGTCACCTTCAAAACCGTGGCAATGGTAAAGGTGTCGCCGTCCACGCCAAGGCCCGCGTTCGCTTTCGGGTCGCCCTCCACCATAAGCGCCACCGCCGCGTCCTTTGCAAGCCCCGCTGCCAGCGCCGTGTTCGGGCTGCCCGCCGCAAGCTTTGCGCGTGTGTAGCCCGCCGGCGCCGGGTCCGGCACCAGGTAAAGGTCCGCCTTGCCCAGCAGCGGGTTCTGCGTGTCGTCGCTCACGCTGGCCAGCGTCACGTCAATCGCCATATCCGACCGGTTCGTCACCCGCCCCGTGGCCGAGAGCACACGCGTCAGCGCGCCCGTGCCGTCCACGTCCAGGATGAACGGGATCCCCGCCGGGATCGTAACCGCCAAAAGCTCCACATTCTCCTGCACCTGGCCCTCCAGGTCCATCCCCGCGTTCACGCTGCCCCCCGCGCTCTGGTGCGTTGTTTCCTCCAGCGGCCCCGCCACGTCCAGGTACTCGGGCGGCGCCACCTTGGCCGGGAAAGGCGTGCCGCCGCTCATCACCCAGGGCTCATACGTCCCCGCTCCTTGCGCGCCGGTCCAGCCGTTCAGCGCCTCCACAAGCGAGGGGGTGTTGGCGTAGGTGCTGCCCGCGCCGATCACCGCGCTGTCCGTGCCCGCCGCCTGCCCGGCGGTAACTGTATAGCTTTCGGTGGCGCTCGCAACTGCGCTCCCGGCGTCGCCCAGCTGGTAACAATATTTTATTGTGGCGCCGCTGCCCGCGATGGGCAGCCCCTTTATGCCGCTGTAGCAGTTTTCAATGGTGGTGCTGCTATCTGGGCTCGCTGTTATTCCGTATCCCGTTCCGTTTCCGGCCGCCAGCGAGATGGACGTGGAACCGGATACCGCACAGTTCAACACCGTCGCCCCTCGGGAAGCACCCAGGATACCGCCGCTATACACCAGAGCAAATCCCACTCCTTTTCCAACGATCTGGACGTCCGTAACGGCGCAGTCCTGAAATGTTACGCTGCTGCCGTTATAATAGCCGCCGGCCAGCCCGCCGATATAGAGGTAATCGCCGCTGTTTACCCCCTCCAGGTTTACGCCCAACGTACCGCCGCGCACCGTGCAGCCCACTATCTTCGTGCTGCCCTGCGGATTTGCAGCAATGCCGCCGATCAAACTGTAGGTGCCGCCGCTCGCTCCGCTTTGGTCGACCGTCACCATGATTGCAGGGTTTATCACAGCAGCATCCCGGATCACAGCGTCCTTCACACCCCCAAACAGCCCCCAGGCAAAGTTCCCGCCCGCTTGCTGCTGCGGCGCCTTTAAGCCCAAAATCCTGTGGCCGGCCCCGTCAAATGTGCCCTGGAACATTTTCTGTTCATCAAAGCCGTCTCCAATGGGCGTCCAGGCCTGCCCGCCCAGGTTCAGGTCGGCGGCCAGCGTGATGGTTTTGTTGCTGAAGGTCTGTGTGCCCGCATTCACAAGCGCCGCCAGGCCCGCCAGCTCCGCCGGGGTGCTGATGGTGTATTCGCTGGCGGTGGTGTTATTGGTATACCAGGTGGTATCCTGCGTGGTGCCGTCCCACGCGTTGGCAGCCGCCGCCTGCGGCATGGGCAGCACCGCCAGCGCCAGGCACAGGCTCACCGCCAGTGCCGCAAAGCCCCGCAGCCGCCCCTTTAAGCCCCATTCCGCAAGGGCCCCGCCCTTGCGGGTTTGACCTGCACGGTCAAACCTGTTTTTCAGTTTTTTCATTCTGTTTCCCCTTTCATTTTTGCAAAATTTCCTTTTAAGGCGTTCCGGCCTTGGCCGCCCTTGCTGCGCCGCAGCTTCACAATGCTTTTTACGTGCCGCAGGCCGTCCCGCACCGGGCGCAGGTGGGGCCGCTTGCCGCGCCCATCCCGGCGCAGCCATACCGGCGTTTCGGCAATTGTTTGGTTCGCTGCGGCCGCCAGCAAAATCATTTCGCTGGCAAATTCCATGCCGGTCGCCCGCGCGCCCAGGCTCAAAAACGCCTGCCGCCGCACGGCCCGCAGCCCGCAGTGAAAATCGTGCACCTGGCACCGGCCCAGGGTGCGCCCCAGCCACGAGAGCAGGGGCACCCCCACCCAGCGGTTCAGCCAGGGCGCCGCCCCCGGCTCACAGGGCAGGGCGTAGCGGTCGCCCACCACCAGCTCCGCCCCTGCCCGCAGCAGGCTCAAAAAAGCCCCCAAATTAAAAAAGTCATAGCTGCCATCGCTGTCGCCCATAATCACGTACTCCCCCGCGGCGGCCTCAATGCCGCCGCGCAGGGCCGCCCCGTAGCCCCGCTCTGCCACCTCCACCACCCGCGCGCCCATTCCCCGGGCCAGCGCCTGCGACCCGTCGGTGCTGCCGTTGTCCGCAATCAGCACCTCGCCCTCCACTCCGGCCGCCCGCAAAAACCCCGTTGCCTCAGAAATGCAGCCCGGCAGGGTACGTGCCTCGTTCAGGCAGGGCATTAAAATGGTCAGCTCCATGATTTTTTCCTTTTCCGCCCGCCGGCCCTCTTTTTTTTACCCGGCAGGCTCAGCGTTTCGCCATAAAAAAGCGCCAGCGCCAACAGGGTGATAATCAGGTCGCGGTAGGTCATGAACGGGTGCAGCGCCGAATGGTTGCTCAGCGCCATCCAGCGCGCAAAAGGCATTGCCCCCACCGCCAGCAGCACCGGCGCAAGGCCGCCGGGCCGGGGCCTGCCGCGGAACAGGTACCACACCGCAAACAGCCCAAAACAGACCGCTGCCGCGCACACCGCAATGTATCCCGCCTGCATCGAGCCGTTCATGGGCCACACCCGCCCCACATTCACCAGCAGCGCATCCACCGCCTGCAGGCCCACGCCCGCCACATGGGTGTCGCCCACCGCCCGGCTCACGCCCGCCTTCAGGGCAATGTCCACAACGCTTTGCCCCGTAAAAAGTGCGGTGAGCATCCATTTGGCCGCCCAGCTCAGCGCATAGCCCGCCCCCCAGGCGGCCCCCCAGCCTGCCGTGGCCCGCAGGGCCCCCGCGCGGCAGTTTTCCCGGCCGGCGTACCGCATGCCCAGCAGCAGCAGCACCGGCACGAACAGGGTCAATATCTCGCAGGTCAAAAAGTCGAAATAGCAGGTCAGCGCGCCCACCGCCAAAAAGCAGCCGGTCCAGCGCTGCACCCGGCCCTCCAGCGCCAGGATCAGGCAGCCGAACGCCAGCATCAGCACAAAGCAGGCCATGTATTCCACGCACAGCGGCACCACCCAGCACTTGCAGTACAACGCCGCGAACACCCCCGCCGCCAGCAGCGCCCACAGCCGCCGCCGGGCCAGCAGGGCAAAGAACAGCAGGGTCAAAAGGCCCAGCGCCGCACCGTTCACCACCCGCACTCCCTGGATATCCGTCACCGTAAGCAGCGCCCGCAGCAGCACGGTAGAGCCGTGCCAATAGCGGCCGTAGGTGCTGTCGGGCGCCGCGCCGTGCAGCACCGTCTCTGCCAGCTCCACGCCCGAGGTCTGCTCGTCCCCGGGGTCGTAATAAGGCGCCTCGAACGCCGAGCGGAACGGCCTGCTCTCATCCACCGACCAGATCAGGTTCAGGCTCACCGCATCGGCGTAGTTGTGGATCACCGCGCTCTTGTCGCCCCCCAGGTTTTCAAACCCCGGCTGCCCGGCATAGTATTCGGCGCAGGCGCGCATATTCGGTTCAATGGCCGCACGGGGGATCAGCGCGGCGCTGCCCCCCAGCAGCAGCGAAAAAGCCGCCCACAGCGCAAGCAAAAGGCCGCCGTACCCCGCAAGCCGTTTCCAGGGGATCTGTTTGATGTTCATTCCCGGCCTCCTGTGCCTTTAAAAAATCGGTTTTTTCAGGCTGCTTTCGTCACCTTTAAGGTAATGGCAATGCTGTAGTTGTCGCCGTCCGCGCCAAGGCCGGTCCCGCCGGCGTCCCCCTCCATTTTCAGGGTCACCGCCGTGCCCTTCGCCAGCGCCCGCGCCAAAAGCAGGTTCGGGCTACCCTCCGCCAGGCGGGTCCGGGCATAGCCCGCGGGCTCCGGCCCCGGCGTCAGGTACAGGGGCGCGCTGGCCAGCAGGGGCGATGCCGCGTCGTCGGTCACCGAGGTCAGGGTCACGTCAATGGGGCAGTCCGAAAAATTGGTCAGCCTGCCTGTGGCCGAAAGGACCCGGGTCAGCGCGCCTTCCCCGTCCACATCCATAATAAAGGGAATGGTGGCCGGCACTGTGACCGACAGCAGCGTCACCTGCTTTTGCACCTGCCCCGCCAGGCGGATGTCGGTTTTCACCTGGCCGGAGGCGCTCTCGTACTGCACCTCGTCCAGCGGGCCCGCCACGTCCAGGTATGCCGCCGCAAAAACCGCCAGCAACGGCTTGTTGTTCCGCTGCTCCCAGCTGCTGTAGCCGCCCCCGGCCTGGTCGTCCACCCAGTTGTTCAGCGCCGTCATAAGGGAAGGGGTGCCCGCGTAGCGGCTGGATGCATCGCCGATCAGCGCGGTGCTCCTTCCCTCCTGTTCCGCCGTAACCGGGTAGCACTCGCTGGCCGTCCCGCTGCCCGCCGCCGCGCCCTGCCCGTTGTTCCAGTAACAGTAGGCCACCGCGCCGCCCGTGATCTCGCCCGCCACGCCGCCCACGATGGGGGATTGTCCTTTTGTGATATTCATTGCGCCGGCCGCATAGCAGTTTTCCACACTGCCCCCGGCTACCTGCCCAACAATGCCGCCCGCCTTCAGGTTCGGTGCGTCCGAGATGGACTCGCCGTTGCTCACAGCCGCCGACGAGGCACAGTTGTACACCGTGCCGCCCGTGATCTGCCCCACCAGGCCGCCGACGTAATCCCCTTGGCCGCAGGAGGCGCCCCGGTTTGCACGCACCGCGCCGCCGTCCGCCCAGCAGTCGTACACTGCGCCGCCCTCCAGGCTGCCCGCCAGGCTGCCGGTGCGTGCAAGCCGATCAAAATTGGCTCCGTGGCTGGCGGCGTCACAATTCACATCCGCGTCCTGCAGCCGCAGCGAGTGCACCGTGCCGCCCTTCACCGCGCCGAACAGGCCCATCTTCTCTATGTCTTTATCGTTGACGTACAGGCCCCGGATGGTGTGCCCGCCCCCGTCAAAGGTGCCCGCAAAATTGTTGATGGGCGTCCAGCTTTTGCCCGCAAGATCCAGGTCCCGCCCCAAAGCGATCGTGACCCCGCTGAAGTCCTTGCCGCCGTTCACAAGGTCCGCCAGGCCGGCCAGCTGCGCAGGGGTGGTAAGGCTGAAGCTGCTTTTGCCCGCGTCGTACCAGCTTGTGTCCCGGGTGCTGCCGTCCCATGCGGCGGTCGCCGCGGCGGCGGGCGCGGGCAGCAGCGCCAGCGCCAGGCACAGGCTCACCGCCAGCGCCGCAAGGCCCCGCAGCCGCCTCTTTAAGCCCCCTTCCGCAAGGGCGGGGCCCTTGCGGGTTTGCCCTGCACGGGCAAACTCTTTCTTTGCTTTTTCCATCTGTTCCTGCCTTTCGCTCCGCGCTTTTTATCCGCCGCAGTTCCACCGGCAGCCCAGTGGCGCGTAATATACCCTTCCATCGGCCCGGGCCAGCGCCAGCGCCAGCTCGTATTCCCCCGCCTCCAGCCCGGCGGCCCGCACCAGCGCCTGTGCGCCGGTGGCCCCGGCCGCGCTGTAATACAGGGTCGTATCGCCCCGCCGCAGCTCCAAAAGCAGGGTGTCGCCCTGCCCCAGCTCCGCCTGCACGGGCACGCTGAGCTGGTAGCCCTGGTCGGTGGGCTGCGCGCTGAAGTTTTCCAGCTTCAGGGGGTTTTCGGGCAGGCGGAACTCCACCCTGGCCGAGGGCAGCAGGGTGCCGCTCCGTTTGCCGGCGGCCTGCAGGTCGTATTCGCCTTCGCCCGGGGCATACACGCTGGCCCATTCGGCCCGGTAAATGTTTGCAAACCGGCCGCCGCCGCCCACATGCACCTCAAACACCACCTGCCCGTCCCGGATCTCCACGATCTTGGCCTCGGTGGCCTTTATGCCCATATAGGCGTCCAGCACCGTGCCGCTGGCGGTGCCGTCCTCGTTTAAAATGCGCCCTCCGGCGGTAAGCAGGTAATGCCCGGGCCCAAGCTCGTCCACATCGCCCAGATAAGCGGCGAACAGCTCGTTGCCCCGCTCTTTGCCGTATTGGTAGATCTGCTCCACCGTGCCCTGCCCCTCGTTTACCCGCAGGCGCAGCAGCCGGCTGTAATTTTCCAGATCCGGCACCGGCTCGCCGTTTTCCCCCAGCCGCCCGGTGCCGTTGTCCAGCATCAGCACGTCGCCGTTCCCGGCCAGCATCACCGCGTGCTGCAGTGCCTGCCACTCAAACCCCTCGCCCGCGGGGGTCAGGATTTTGCTTTGGATCGGCTCGGGGTAGCCCCGCCGTGGGTCTGCCAGGGCCCACACCACCTCGCCGGTGGCCGCGTCCAGCTTGATCACACAGCAGGCGCTGGCCGCCGAAACCAAGATCGCGTCGTCCGCTTCGCTGTACCACAGCGCGTTGCAGTGCAGGTACCGCCCCTCTGCCACATCCCCGGCGGTGTAGCCGCACAGCTCGTTCAGGTCCCACCCGCGCACCTCCGCGCCGGTGGCCCGGTCCAGTTCCACAATGCGGTCCAGCCCCACGGTCATGCCGCCCGTCGTGAGCTGCGAATCGCTTTTCACCGTCAGCGCCAGCAGGTTGCCCCCCGGTAGCTCGATCGCGTCGTGATGGATCAAATCGTGCAGGTATTCCCTGTACACCCGGCCCATGCGGTCCAGCTCCACCACACCCGGCCGCAAAAAGGCGGGCGCGTACAGCGGGCTGGAAAAACCCAGATACCGCCCGTTCTCCAGCCGGCGGAAGATCCCCCCCGAAAAAGCGTTGTCCGATGCATACCACCGCACATCGCCGTTGGCGTCCACCGCAAAGGGGTACACCGTGTCGGTGGCCATGGCCATGTACAAAAGCTCGCCGTCGGCGCTCTCGTGCTGCGTCACCGTTGCTTCATAGGGCACAAGGTAATCCGGCAGCGGGTCGGTCGCAATCGGCACCGTCACCGTTTCCACGCTGCCGTCCTGATATGCCAGGGTAAGCTGGACCGGGTTCACCCGCCCGGGGTACAGCCCGTAGACCGGGATCTGGTGCCGCGTGCCCTCCTGCCCGAATGCGTGCCGGAAACTCGCGCTCTCGGTGTCGCCCGGAATGGCGATCTCCACGGTGCAGGGCTTCTGCGTGTCAAACAGCACCAGCGCGGTCAGGGGCGCCGCGCCGTAGGGGTCCGGCACCACCAGCGGCGCCTGCGGCGTGTAGCCCCCGGCCAGTTCCTCCAGCAAAGCGGCGCTGCGCGCGCTTTGGCGCACCAGCCAGTCCTCGCAGGCCAAAACCTCGCTTTTGGCGGCTTTCGGTGCCGCGGCTGGCGCTGGCCCGGCGGCGCTGCAGCCCGCCAGGGCGGCCGCCGCCAGCGCCAGTGCCAGCGCGCGCATACATCTGCTTTTCAAACCCGTTTCCCCCTTACTCCTCCGCCAAAAATGGAACGCTGTTTTCGCCTTCGCTGCTGGTGTTCACCAGGGCCCAGCTCCCATTCTGCAACTGCGCGGGCGCCTCAAAGCACACCCAGCCCTCGTTCTCCTTCAGCTGCAGGTCGGCCGCCGGCATGCGGCTGTAGCCGTAGTCCTGCAAAAAATTGTCGGCCAGGCGGGCGTAGCGGCTGCCGTCCGGCGCCTGCAGGGCCGTGTCCGCCCAGCAAAAGGCGGGGCCGCCCGCGTTTTCCTTGTAGACCCGCAGGTTCACCAGCAGGTATACCTGCCCCTCCTGCGGCTGCTTTTCGTATTCTGTCTCAATCACCGTGCCGTCGTATTGGGTCGTTTGCTGCACCGCGTGCAGCCCTTCGCACCGCTGTGCCCCCAAGATCTCCAGCTTCCAGGTAAAAGCGCTTTGGTCGGGTGCCCTGGCCGGTGCGCCGGCGCAGGCCGCCAGGCATACCGCCGCCGCCAGGCATGCCGCTGCCTTTAATATCCGCATTGGCTCATGATCTCCTCCGGGATCAGAACGGCGGCCTCCCGGCCCAGCGCAAGCTCGCCGGCATTTTCTCCATAAAGCTCCAGCCGCTCTGTTTTATACTCGCAGTAAACGTTGCTGGCCGTGCGGCTTTGCCCCAGGCACTGCCAAACGGTATTGCCCGCCCGGTCCACCTCCTGGTAGACCGCGTGGCTGGTGGCGGAGCTGTTGTTCGCCACCGAGAACAGCCCCAAAACATTGCCGTTGGGCAGCAGGTTTGCATCGCCTCGCTTGTCGCCATACAGCTCCGGGTGTTCCTTGCCGTACTGCCAGACCTGCTCCACCGTCATGTCCCGCTGGTTCACCCGGTACTGCACCATGCGGCTGTAGTCGCTGGGCTTTGCGGTTTCCCCCGCAGTGATCTGGCGCTGCAGCTCCTTGTCCACCAAAAAGCGGCTCAGGCCGTTGTCGAACAGCAGCAGGTCCACCGTGTCCGCGTCGCCGTCCTGGTCGGGCAGCACCTGCACGGCGTGCTGGTTATAGGGCCACTCAAAGCCCTCGCCCACCGGGGTGAGCAGATACCTTTGATACCGCTCCAAATAGCCTGTGGGGTCGCCCAGCATCCACTGGATGTTCCCGTCCCAATCGGTGCACACCACCAGCGACTGAAAATTCGACGAAGCCACGATGTTCTCTCCGCAGTAAACGGCGGCGTTCATGTGCATCCAATCGGCATCGCTGTAGCGGCCGCCGAAAATGCGGGTGCGCTGCAGCACCGTTTTGTAGTCCAGCGTGTGCAGTATTTCGCCGCTGTCAAGATCCAGCTCGTACACAAAATCGTCAATGGTCGTGTTGGAAATGTCGTTGTTCGAGCCGTTCGCCAGCAGGGTGCCGCCCTCGGTGAGCACCGTGTCGTGGTGCGAGCCGTAGGGCGCGTAATAAACCCCCAGCACCTTGCCCAGCAGGTCGGTCTCTTCAAACAGCACCGTGCCCTGCTCCTGGCTGCCCCGGGGCAGAAAAATCCCCCGCTCCCGGCTTTGGTACACGGCTCCGTTCCCCACATTGCCCGAGCCCATCTCATCGGTCAGGCACCAGCGGATGCAGCCGTTGCAGTCAAATGCAAAGCGATAGGGCTTTTCGTCCAGGTTCGAGAACGAAAAGTTCAGCCCCGGCTGGTATGCCGCTTCGTCAAAGGTGGTGGCCAGCAGCACGATCTTCTGCAGTTCTGCGGCCAGCGGTTCCGTCTCAATCTCCACCGTGGCCGTGCTGCGCCCGCCCAGCCGGTCCTCGGCCGTAAGCTCCACCCGGTTCACCCGGCCGGGGTACAGCCCGCAGATGGGCACCTGGTGCCTCGTGCCGTATTCCTGCAGGGTGTAGCTCACCTCGGCCTTGGGCGTATCCCCCGGCACCCGCACCGTGATCCTCGTTTCCTCGTCGGTATCGAACATGGCCACCGCGCTGAGCGGTGCGATGGAATAGGGGTCCAGCAGGATAAAGGGCGCCTGCAGGCGGTATATCCCGTTTTCCTGTTCGGCCAAAAGCTGCTCGTCCACCTTGGCCTGGCGCTCAATTTTTTCCATGCACGCCTTTACCAGCGCCTGGGTTTCGCCGCCGCCCGCGCCGGCCGTGGTGGTGCTTCCCCCTGCAAGGCCCCCCTCTGGCGAGGGCTGTGCGCCGGGCTCCAGCGCCGGCTCCCGCAGGCGCAGCCAGGCAAGGCCTGCAACGGCCGCCGTGGCCAGCACCGCGGCCAGGCACCAGGCCAGCCGCCTGCTCGTTTTTTTCTCCATAAATGCTCCTTTTTCTGCCGCCGGGTTCCCCTTGGCAGGCCGAAAGGCGCCGGCTCCTCCGGTGCCCTTCGGTCTGCCGGGCGCTCCTGCGCCCGGCAGGGGCTTGTGTTTAAGCTGCCTTTGTCACCTTCAAAACCGTGGCAATGGTAAAGGTGTCGCCGTCCACGCCAAGGCCTGCGTTCTCTTTCGGGTCACCCTCCACCGTAAGCGCCACCGCCGCGTCCTTTGCAAGCCCCTCCGCCAGCGCCGTGTTCGGGCTGCCCGCCGCAAGCTTTGCGCGCGTGTAGCCCGCCGGCGCCGGGTCCGGCACCAGGTAAAGGTCCGCCTTGCCCAGCAGCGGGTTCGCCCCGTCGTCGCTCACGCTGGCCAGCGCCACGTCGATCGCCATGTCCGACCGGTTTGTCACCCGCCCCGTGGCCGAGAGCACGCGCGTCAGCGCGCCGGTGCCGTCCACGTCCAGGATGAACGGGATCCCCGCCGGGATCGTAACCGCCAAAAGCTCCACATTCTCCTGCACCTGGCCCTCCAGGTCCATCCCTGCGTTCACGCTGCCCCCCGCGCTCTGGTGCGTTGTTTCCTTTAGCGGCCCCGCCACGTCCAGGTACTCGGGCGGCGCCACCCTGGCCGGGAAAGGCGTGCCGCGGCTCAGCACCCACGAATCATATATCCCCGCCCCTTGCGCGCCGGTCCAGCCGTTCAGCGCCTCCACAAGCGAGGGGGTGTTGGCGTAGGTGCTGCCCGCGCCGATCACCGTGCTGTCCGTGCCCGCCGCCTGCCCGGCGGTAACTGTATAGCTCTCGGTAGAGCTCGCAATTGCGCCCCCGGCATCGGCCAGTTGGTAACAATATTTTATTGTGGTGTATCTGTCCGCGATGGGCAGCCCCTTTATGCCGCTGTAGCAGTTTTCAACGGTGCCTGCGTTCCCATAGCCCCCCAGGTCCCCTGCTATTCCATAGATTCTTGGTCCTCCGCTCAGCAGTGTGATGGACGTGGAACCGGACACCGCACAGTTCGAGATTGTCGCCTTCACGGAACCGCCCACGATACCACCACCTGACTCCTCACTAAAGGGCACCCCTTTTCCAACGATCTGAACGTCCGTAACGGCGCAGTCCTGAAATGTCACGTTGTTGTCACCATAGTCGCCGCCGGCCAGTCCGCCGATATAGAGCGGATCCTGGCTGCTGCGCCCCTCCAGGTTTACGCCCACCGTACCGCCGCGCACCGTGCAGCCCACTATCTTCGTGCTGCCCTCCGGCCTTCCAACAATGCCGCCGATCGAGCTTTTGGTGCCGCTGCTGATTGGCGCTTGGTTGACCGTCACCATGATTGCAGGGTTTATCACAGCAACATCCCGGATCACAGCGTCCTTCGCACTCCCAAACAGCCCCCAGGCAAAGTTCCCGCTGTCCTGCCGCGCCGGCGTCTTTAAGCCGGAAATGCTGTGGCCGCCCCCGTCAAATGTGCCCTGGAATTTTTTAGAATTCCCGGACGCCTGAACTCCGCTTCCAATGGGCGTCCAGGCCTGCCCGCCCAGGTTCAGGTCGGCGGCCAGCGTGATGGTTTTTCCGCTGAAGGTCTGTGTGTCGTCATTCACAAGCTTCGCCAGGCCCGCCAGCTCCGCCGGGGTGCTGATGGTGTATTCGCTGGCGCCGGTGTGATTGGTATACCAGGTGGTATCCTGCGTGGTGCCGTCCCACGCGTTGGCGGCCGCCGCCTGCGGCATGGGCAGGATCGCCAGCGCCAGGCACAGGCTCACCGCCAGCGCCGCAAGGCCCCGCAGCCGCCCCTTTAAGCCCCATTCCGCAAGGGCCTCGCCCTTGCGGGTTTGACCTGCACGGTCAAACCGGTTTTTCATTTTTTCCATGTTGTTCTTCCTTTCCTCTGCCGCGCCCGCCGGTGCGGCAGGTGCGGTGGTTTAAGCTGCCTTTGTCACCTTCAAAACCGTGGCAATGGTAAAGGTGTCGCCGTCCATGCCAAGGCCCGCGTTCGCTTTCGGGTCGCCCTCCACCGTAAGCGCCACCGCCGCGTCCTTTGCAAGCCCCGCCGCCAGCGCCGTGTCCGGGCTGCCCGCCGCAAGCTTTGTGCGTGTGTAGCCCGCCGGCGCCGGGTCCGGCACCAGGTAAAGGTCCGCCTTGCCCAGCAGCGGGTTCTGCGTGTCGTCGCTCACGCTGGCCAGCGTCACGTCAATCGCCATATCCGACCGGTTCGTCACCCGCCCCGTGGCCGAGAGCACACGCGTCAGCGCGCCCGTGCCGTCCACGTCCAGGATGAACGGGATCCCCGCCGGGATCGTAACCGCCAAAAGCTCCACATTCTCCTGTACCTGGCCCTCCAGATCCATCCCTGCGTTCACGCTGCCCCCCGCGCTCTGGTGCGTTGTTTCCTCCAGCGGCCCCGCCACGTCCAGGTACTCGGGCAGGAACGCTTCCATTGCCGGCTGGCCGCCCTTTGCCCTCCAGGCGCTGCAGGTCCCCGCGCCCTGCGCGGCCACCCAGTTGTTCAGCGCCGTGGTCAGCGAGGGGGTGTTGGCGTAGGTGCTGCCCACGCCGATCACCGCGCTGCCCGTGCCCGCCGCCTGCTCCGCTGTGACCTTGTAGCACTCGGTGGGGCTGCCCGCGCCCGCTGCATCCGCAGCGCCGCTGTTCCAGTAACAGTGGGCCAGCGAGCCGCTGGCCAGCTTCCCCACAATCCCGCCGGAAGCAAAACCGCCGGGGCCGGCGGCCGTCACCGTACCCGTGCTGTAGCAGTTTTCCACCGTACCGCCATCCATGCGGCCCACCAGGCCGCCCACGCCAAGGTTGGTCGCGTACTGCGACGTGGTTGCTCCGCTTACACTGGCAAAAGAAGCGCAGTTCTTCACGCTGCCCGATTTAACCCAGCCCACCAGGCCGCCCACATAATCATTGTTGCCGCTGTCACTCACCTCGCTCAAGGTCAGTG
This sequence comes from Oscillospiraceae bacterium, assembly GCA_022835495.1. Taxonomy (NCBI): domain Bacteria; kingdom Bacillati; phylum Bacillota; class Clostridia; order Eubacteriales; family Oscillospiraceae; species Oscillospiraceae bacterium. The sequence goes on along the minus strand of BQOK01000001.1, from coordinate 566,720 downwards.
TGCCGCTTTCCACAACACAGTCGTAGATCGCACCGCCGTTCAGATACCTTACCAACCCGCCGATTCCGTTTTCTCCGCTTGAGTTTTCCGTTTTGGAAATATTCACATTTTTCAGCCGCAGCGAGTGCACGCTTCCGTTTTCGACCATACCAAAAATGCTTCCGCCCGCAATGTTGCTTACGGTGTGGCCGCCCCCGTCAAATTCCCCTTTAAAGAGGCGCCAGTCCACATCGCCCCACTCCTTGTTATCCAGGTCAAGATCCGCTGCCAGGGTAACGGCCTTGCCGGCAAAATCCGTATTGCTTTTCATGAGTTCCCGCATGCCCGCCAGCTGGGCGGCCGTGGTCAGGGTAAAGCTGCTTTTGCTGTCGTCGTACCAGCTGGTGTCCTTGGTCGTGCCGTCCCATTTGTCGGCCGCGGTTTCGGCCGCCGCCTGCGGCATGGGCAGCACCGCCAGCGCCAGGCACAGGCTCACCGCCAGCGCCGCAAGGCCCTGCAGCCGCCCCTTTAAGGCCCATTCCGCAAGGGCGGGGCCCTTGCGGGTTTGACCTGCACGGTCAAACCGTTTTTTCATTTTTTCCATGTTTTTCTTCCTTTTCTTTGCCGCGCCCGCCGCGCGGCAGGCGCTTTTAAACCAATTTTTATGGCGTTTTGGTCACTTTCAGGGTAACGCCCACTTCAAATGTCTCCCCCGCGGTCCCAATGCCCGTCACCCCGGGCTTCGCCTCTCCCTCCACTGCAAGGGAAACGGCGTGCGCCGCGCTTTGTGTGGCCCCCGGAAGCGTCGCCAGCGGAATGTTCAGCAGCGTTCCCTCCGCCAGCAGCCTGCTTTCGCTCCCCACTGCCAGATACAGATCCACCTTGTTCATCAGCGCCTGGCCGTCGGTCACGCTGTCAAGGGTAAGTTCCACCCCGAACAGCGAGTTGTTGGTAAAAGTGCCGGTGGCCGAAAGCACCCGCAGCAGCGCGCCGGCCTCGTCCACATCCAGCAAAAAGGGGATCGTGGCGGGCACAATAACCGAAATCACATCCGCCCGCTGCGCCATGCTGCCCTGGATGGGCAGGTCCACGGTGCTTTGCTCCACCAGCTGGCCGCCGGGCGGCGCCGTGGCATCGCTGCCCGCCGCGGGCAGCGCGGGCTGCCCCAGCAGCAATGCCGCCAGCGCCAAAAGCAGGGCGCGCCTGTGAACCTTTTTCTGCCCCATGGCACTCTCCCTTCTTAACTTTGAACCGTCAGCGTCAGCGCCGCCTGCACCGTGCCGATCTCGCCCAGCGTCTCCCGGTCCACAAGGTGTACGGTGGCTGTGCAGGGGTAGGTTCCCTTTGGCAGCGGCTCTTTGGTCTGCAGCCTGTCGCTGTAAATATACGAGTTCGGCTTCAGCAGCCCCGATTCGTAGATCAATTCGCCCGTTTCGTCCAGGGCGATGGTAAAAAAGATGTAGTTGATGTTGTTGCCCGGGCTTTCCAGCTTCAGCTCGCCCTCGGCCGAGCCGCTGGCAAAGGTAGGGTCGTACTTGATGGAAAATGCCACCGACTTTTCGTCCACCGCCTGCTGCAGCATGGCCTCGATCTCCCTGTCGGTCTTATCCGGCAGGGCCCCAATGGTGGCGTTGGCGGCAAACGCCGGCTCCGCCGGTTTTGGGGGCCGCAGCCTGCCCCAAAGCAGCGCCGCGGCAAGCAAAAACGCAAGCAGCACAAGGGCGCCCAGGGCCGCGCGGTGCTTTCTGTGGGTTCCTGGGCGCCCGGCCGCCCGGCCCGGCCCGGTCAAACGCTTCTTCATGCGCTTACGGGGTCACCGCTACCTTAAAGGTGGTGGTAACCGTGGCCGTAACCGTTTCATTCGCGTTTATGGCCAGCATAACGTTCTTCCAGGTGTCTTCGGTTTCGCCCGCCAGCTTCCGGCCGTGCATCCACAGGCTGTAAATGTTGGCGTTGGGGTCTGCCGCGTCGGCCGTGGCTATGGTGCCGAACGCCAGTGGGCTGCTCCCCACCGCGGTGGGGTCCAGCTTGCCCTCCGTAAATTCCTGGTCGGTCAGGCTGGCGTCGCTGTTTTTGGGCGCCAGCGCCAGCTCCACCAGGCTCAGCACCCCGCTGGGCAGCGTTGCGCCCGCAGAGGGGTTCGCGCTGGAAGCAACGCCGCTGTCGGTGATGGCCACACAGCTCAGCTCAATGGCGCAGGTGGAATTGTTCACCACCTTGGCCTCGGCCGAAAGGATCCGGTCAAATCCCATTTGGGTGCCCCCGGAAGCGGGGGTATATACCCCGCCTTTCAGCTTCAGGTAAAAATCAACGCTTGTGGGCATCACCACGCTGATCACATCGCCGGTCACGATCTCGGCTTTCCACTCCACATCGCCGCCCTGCTCAAACCCATTCACGTCGTCGTTCAGGCCGGTCACGTTCTGGGTGCCGTCCCGGTTGTCGGTCACGCTGCCGGTGGCGGGCGCCGCAAATGCCACGCTGCCCAGGCTTGTGGCAAGCGCAAGCGCCAATGCCAGTGCTGTGAGCTTTTTCTTCATGTTCATGGTCTCCTTTTTCTTTTTTATTTCTTTATATAGCTGCGGGGCTGCCCCCGTTTTGAAACAGTGCGCCATGCCGGCGGCGTGTCAGTTCTTAATGGTCAAAGTCAGCCCTGCGGCCACCTGCCCCAGGTAGCTCTTGTCCGCCAGGCGGTAGCCGTGAACATAAGCGGTGCAGCTGTAGGTGCCCGCGGGCAGCTCCACCTTCAGGGGGGCGCTCTCAATGTAGCTTCCGTTTATCATTAAGGCCGTCTCGTAGATCAGCTCCTCGGTGTCGTCCAGGTATACCTCCAACTTGGTGTACTTGTCGTTGCTCTGGGGGTTTTCGTACATCCAGTTCACCGGGCTGCCGCCGTCCTCTGCCACCGGGGCGGGGTTGATGGTAAGCGCGATGCTGCGCTCGTCCACCTTGCGGTTCAGCTCGTCAATGATCTCCTGGTCGGTTTTGCCGGGCATCACGCCGATGGTCGCGTTGGGCTCCATCAGCTCGCCCCGGTTGAAATACTGCCACACAAAAAAGCCTCCCGCTGCCAGCAGCGCCAAAAGCAGCAGCGCCAGCAAAAGAATGAGCCATTTCTTTTTTTTGCCTTTTTTCGGGGGTGTGCCCTGGGCCTGCTCCGGCGCCGGGGCATGATAAACGGTTTGTGCCATAATGATGTTCCTCACTTTTATTTAAATTTCAGCCCCGCTGTCCCGTTCGGTGAGCTGCCGTAAAACAATCTTTTCCACCTGGCGCCAGCCTCTGCGCCGAAACTCCGCCCGTTGGGTTTCATATCCGGGGCAGCTCACCAGCACGGCATAGCCGCTCTGTTCGCTTGCTTGTGCCCCGGTAGGCTGTGCAAAGCCAAGGCAAAATTTACCCCGCTGGGCCTGCGCCCGCTTCAGCTCTGGGCCGGTCACAGCCGCCTGCGGCAGCCTTTTCCCGGTCTCGTCCTCCACGATCAGCCACCGGCCGCGGCACAGCAGCAGCGCGATGAACAGCAAAAACAGTAAAAGCAGCAGCGCGCCGGCCAGGGCTGGCCCCCCCAACCGGCCGGCCGGCCCGGCGGGCCGATCCTCCTGCTGTGGGGGCTGCGGGGCGGGGGTTCCGGTTGGCAGGGGCTCCGTGCCGGGGGCCGTTGGCGTGGGCTCCGTGTCTGCGCCCCCCGGCGGCCGCGAAGGCGGGGTGGCCGCCGGCCCCGCCGTTCTAAGCGGGGCCGCGGTGGCCGGCGTTGCAGCCGCATCCGCGCCGCCCGGCTCCGGGGCCGCGCTGGGCTGGGCGGTGGGGGGCGCCGCCGCAAGGCGCACCAGCGATATCACAAGCTCCCGGCCGGTGTATTGCCCGGGCAAAACGCCCTGTGCCCCGCCCGCCTGGTAACCGGCCACGCTCACCGCAAAATCCTGGCCTGTGTTTGCCGCCAGCCCGGTGATGGTGAGCCTGCCGTCGTTCCCCGTCTGCCCGCCCCCCGGCGGAAGGCAGGCGGCGGTAACCACCGCCCCCGGAATGGGCGCGCCGGCGTCGGCCGCTGCCGCCCCTGCGGAATCCTGCGGGGCCACCGTTACCAAAATAGTCAGATCCACCTCCGGCCACACGGTTCCCTTCCAGTCCACGTCGGCCTGGGCCGGCGCTGTGCTGATGGGCGGCGCCTCCGCGTAAGCCCCGGTGCACAGCAGCAAAAATACCGCCAGCAGCACCGGGAAGCATCTTCGCATCCGTTTCAAATAAAAGGTCTCCTTTTTCCGCCCGCGCAGCCTCAGCCGCCCGCCGCCAATTCGATCTTGATCGTGGGGGTCACGGTAAAATCAAAATAGTTTTCCTTGCCGGTCACCTTCGCCGCCGCGTAAACGGCCAGCTCTGCCGAGCCCCCGGCGGCCAGCCGGTCCAGCACCACCACGCCGGTGCTGGCCGCGGTCAGGGTCTTTGCCGCATACTCCTCCAGGCTGTTCAGCTTGGTGCCTGCCGGCAGCAGCGCCATGACCACCGAGCCCTCGTTGGTTAGCTCGGCCACGCTCGAAACCAGCCGGAACGCCGGGTTGGCCGAACTTGCCGTCACCTTGTCGACCGAAAGCCGGATGGCGCTGTCGCTCAAATTCTGCACGGTGCGGTATTCCCCGCTGGCATTTACTGTCGAGCGCTGCAGGTCCTCCGGCCCGCTCACCGTCACATCCGGCGCCACGCAGAAGGAAAACGAGCTGGGCATCACGACCCGGATCGTCACGGCCAGCGTGCCGAACACGGGGTATCCCCCGTTGTCACCTGCCGCCGCCATGGGCTGAACCAGGTTTTCAGCCCCGCGGGCCGCCGGCACGCGGCTCCGGCTTTGCACCTGCGCGGGCTGCCCGGCCTGCGCGGCTGGGGTGTCCACCGTCCACACAGAGTCCGGGCCAACCCGCGCGGCGGTGTTCAGCGTTTCTGCAAACGCGCGGCTCTGCATAAATGCCTCGGTCTGCGCGGTAATGCCGGGCGCTTCTCCCGCACCGGTGGCCGGGCTGCCGCTCTCGCGGTAATGGCAATTTTCGTAACCGGCCGTACCTGCCTCCCCCGCAAACGCTCCCAAAGAAGCCGCGGTTCCGGTCATTGCCGCGGCAACGTAGCTGTTGGCCACCCTGCCGTCGCTCCGTCCCACCAGGCCGCCGGCCGCCGGCGCAGAATCGGCGTGTACGCTGCCGGTATTGTAGCAATCTGTAATCGCGCCGGCCGTGTGCTCGCCCACCAGGCCGCCCGTCAGGCCGCTGCCGCTCACGCTGCCCGCATTGACGCACTGCGTGATCGCGCTGCTCCCTGTGCCGGCAATGCCCCCGGCGCTGCCGGTACCTGCGATCGCGGCCTCATTGCGGCACCGGGAAATGTTTCCGGCACAGGCCCCGGCAATCCCTCCGGCGTTCACGCCCTTCACCCGGCCCTGCACGGTCAGATCCTGCACCGCGCCGCCTTTCACATACCCCAAAAGCCCCGCATAGTTTTCATTTTTCACATACAGGTTTGTGATCTGTTTGCCGCGCCCGCTCAAAAAGCCCACATACCCGTGCTGCGGCTCCGCGCCGATGGGCTTCCAGGGCAGCGCTTCTTCTGCATCCCCATCGTTGCGCTTGCCCGTATACTCCCCGCCAAACAGGTCGATATCGCTGAAGATCCGCAGCTCCCGGCAGGGCAGGGCCCCGCCGCCATTCTGCATATAGGCATACCAGGCCAGGTCCTCGGCGCTGCTCACCGGGCAATACTTTATCTCAATTCCAGCCGTCAGGTCGGTGGCCGTCAGGGGCGCCCTGCCGCTGATCTGCACCCACTCGCCCACCTCGGCCCAATCGGCCGCGGCGCGCAATTCGCCCGGCGCCGCGGCCGGGGCGGGGCCTCCGCCTTTGCCCAGCTGCCAATGGCCGCTGCGGCTGTTTCCGTTCAAGGCGTATACCATCCCCCACGAGCGCAGCTGCCCCAGCGTAACCGGCACCGCGCCGTTCTCCTGCGCCGTGCCGCCCTCCAGGCAGTAGCAGTTCGCCAGTGGGTTTCCGGCCTCCGCCAGTGCGCTGGCAAAGCCCGGGGTCGCCGCGGTCACGCTGCCTGCGTTGTAGCTGTTCATAATTGCTGCGCTGCCGGTGGCTATGCCCGCCGCGCCGCCGGTCCCTGCGTCTTTTTTCTCCACGTTCCCGGTATTGCAGCAATCCGTGATCTCCGGCGGGCCGCTCGCGCCGCCGGCTTGTCCCGCAATGCCGCCCAACCGGGCGTCGCCGCCTTCTCCGGCGATCCTGCCCTCGTTGGCGCAGCGCCGGATCACGGCGGGGGCTGCGTCGCTGGCGCACTCGCCGGCAAGGCCGCCCCCAAAGCCGCCGCTCACGGTGATCGCGGCCTGGTTCACGCAGTCCTCAAGGGTGCCGCCGTTCAAGCGCCCCACCACGCCGCCCGCCGTCCGGGCGGTGATGCTGGAATCCGCACCCACCGTCACGCCCCGGATCACCGCTTCCTGCGCAAATCCGATCAGCCCGCCCCCCTCCAGCGAGGCATCCTGGATAAAGAGATGCTTCACCGTGTGGCCGGCCCCGTCCAGCGTCCCTGTAAAATGCGGCGCGCCCGCCCTGCCCACAGGCGTCCAGGGCAGTGCCTTTGTAACGTCGTCCGCATCCGTTTCGCCGGTATAATTTCCGCCGAACAGGTCAATGTCGGCGGTGAGCAAAACATTTTGGCTGCCGGTGCCCAATACCCCCGCGTTCACCTGGCTCATAAACCAGGCAAGCGCTTCGGGCGTGCCGATCTGCCAGGGGTCGTCGGCGGTGCCCTCGCCTGCGGGCGTCAGCGCCGCGCCGTCCGTTCGCAGCAAGCTGCCGTTCGCCACGGCCGCGCCCACAGCGGCCCAATCCTCATACAGCACGGCAGGCGGCTGCGCCGGCGTGGAGGCCAGGGTTCGGGTGCGTGCTGTTTCCCCTACCACACAAGTAACCGAGCCCGAGAGGATGCTTCCCGGCAGGCAGGCGGCGGGGTCCGGCACCGCGTTCCCCGCCGGTGTCAGGGTCAGTCCACCGCTCACGCTCCAGGTAAGGGCCACCTCGTCGATCGCCTGCGGCAGCACAATCTCCAGGGCGGGTCCGGCGGCCAAAGCGTCGCTCAGTGCCGTGTCCTCCGGTAAAAAAGCCGCCACAGCCGCCGCCTTAGAGCACAGCGCAAACCGCTCGTTCTCGTGCTGTGCAAAATAACCGATCTGGGGGTAGGCGTTTTCGGTGCGGTACCAGCTGCCCTCTGGCCGCTGGGCGGCCGCGCCGGCCATCTGTGCGCTGGGCAGCCCCGCTGCATACACGTCTTCCGCGCAGGCCATCTGGCGGTCGTAAACGCAGCCCAAAATACCCCGGAGCGGCTCGTCGCTCTGGGGCTCGCCCCATTCGCTTTCTTCTCCCTCCGGCCGCACGCTGCGGGCCGCAAAGGCCGCCCGGAAGTTTCCGTTTTCGGCCAAAGTGGCCGTGGTAAAGCTGTTCTGAATAAGGCCCCGGTTTTCTGCCACAAACCCGGCGCTTACGTCGGTGCAGTCCATCTGGCCGGTGGCAAAGCAATTTTCCACCCGGGCCTTGCCGCCCACCAGGGCCGCAAAGCAGCCGGCCATCACCGGCACATACTCACTGCCCTCAGCCTCCAGCTGCGATGAAACCCCAGCCAACGAAAAACAATTCAAGATCAGGGTCGAGCCCTCGGCCTGCGCCACCAGGCCGCCTGCGCACACCCGGCTTGCCACCACGGCGATATAGCTCTGCTCCGGCGGCGCAGGCTGGCCGGCCTCCTCCCCCCCGCCCGGGGTCGGGCTGGGCGTCAGGCTGGGGGCCGGCGTTTCAGTGGGGGCCGCCGTGGGCACGGGCGAAGCGCTGGGAACCGGCTCCGCCGTGGGTGCGGGCGTTTCGGTCGGGTCTGCCGTGGGCGCGGGCGAAGCGCTGGAAACAGGCTCCGCCGTGGGCGCGGGTGTTTCGGCCGGGGCCGCCGTGGGCGCGGGCAAAGCGCTGGGAACAGGCTCCGCCGTGGGCGCGGGGGCCTCCGGCTGCGGTTCTGTGGGCGCGGGCGGCTCTCCCGTTTCACCGCCAACCTCGCCGGTTTCCGCAAAGCCTGTATCCAAAACCGCGCGCAGGCCGGCCGCCGCGTTTTTCTGCAAAAGGGGCGTCGGCGGCTGGGCCGGAATCTCTGCGGCCCGCGCGGCGCTTTCCTCAGGCGCACTGTTTTCCGCGGCAGGGGCCTCTTCCTGGGGCTGGCCGGTCTGCCCCCCCTGCCCGTTTTCCGCGCCGCCGGGTTCTGCCGTTGCCTGCGGTTGTTCCAAAGCAGGCGTGGCGGTCGGCCCCGGCTGCCCGGTGGTGGGCGGCGGGCTTTGTGTTCCCTGTCCGTTTTCTCCTTCTGCCTCCTGCCCCGCCGTGGGGGAAGGTGGGGGCGCCTCAGAGGGCGATGCCGCTGGAAGCGGCGATGGCCCGGGGGTCCGTCCGGGCGTGGGGGCCGCGGGCGCCTCCGCATTCTCCTGCCCTGCGGGCTCCTCAAACATGGCGGTTTCCGGCCGGTAGGCATAGATATCCCCTGCCCCGCCGCAATTCCGCACCTCCGTGTCCACAGCATAAGCGATCAGCGGGGCATATCCGTCCACATAATCCTGGCCGTCAAAATATGTATGCGGAAATTGAATGCAGCTTTTGTCCAGCAGCAGGTTTTCCACCACTGCGCCCTTCGTCACGCCAAACAGCGGCCGCGGCAGGCCGCTGATGGTGTGGCCGCCGCCGTCAAACCGGCCGGTAAACGGCCTGCTGTTGTTTCCAATCGCCTCCGGCAAACCCGAAAGCTCCAGATCCTCCGTCAGCACATAGTCGCCGCCCAGGTCATAATCCGGGCTGTCCGGGTAAAAAAGGCACCGCAGCAGGTCCTCCGTGGTGGCAAGGGGGATCGGGGCGCTGCCCTGCGCGTTTACCGCTCCCACATGTATAACCAACACGGCGGCCAGCAGCGCGGCCAACGCCCCTGCCGCCACCGTAAGCCGCTTTTTTCTCTGCGCCGCAATTTGATGCGCCCTATGCATTGTGCCCGATCTCCTCTCCGACCCGTTACGTCGTTTTTTAATATCCTTCCCTGTGCAGCACCAGGATCACCTTTCCCCGCAGCTGAGCCTGAAAAACCATCTCCACCATGCGGCCGTCCGCCGGGGCGGGGCGGTTATCCCCCATTGCAAGCAGGCAGCCCGCCGGAACCTTCGCCGCCTGGCTTTCCCCTGTTTCCCCGCGCAGGGTCACATAGGGTTCCTCCAGCGGCTGGCCATTGCGGCAGACCTCGCCGCTGGCCACATCGATCCGGATCTCATCCCCGGCCACGCCGATGACCCGCTTGACCGTATCGCCGCCCTGCCGCGAAAACACCACGATGTCTCCCCGGTCTGCGGCCAGGTCCAGCTTTGAATAAACGACCAGGTCCCCCGGCTGGATCGATGGATACATGCAGTCGCTGGATACCACCTTTGCCCCCACCACAAACCGGGCCAGCAGAACAATGGCCGTAACCGAAAGTGCAGTGGCCGCCAGCGCCAGCCGCCGGTTGCGCCGCCGCCGCGTTTTCAACCGCTGCATCTCGTCTGCAAGTTTCCTGTTCAGTTCCTGAATGGCCCCCGCTTCCATGTCGTTCCATCCTTACCTTGCCGCCCTGGTTTCGCTTAATATCCTGTTCACCATCAAGTCCGCGGGCCCATCAGCCTGCCGGGCGCCCCGCAGCAATTCCAGCTCGAACGCCTGCGCTTGGATGATCTGCTCATAGCTTTTGCATTCTTTTTCAAACGCGTCCCGCACTTCCTCCAGATACGCCAATACCTGCGCCTCGTTGTATCCCCGGAAAGAGCGCTTGAAATAAACAGGGCGGGCTAATTTTTCCCTCTCTTTGCGCATCCTTCGCTTCACGTCGCCTTCCTTTCCAGGCGCCCCGCGCGTCGGCGGCCCTGCCGTGTCCGGCGCTTTTCAGCGCCCAAACAAGCCCCGGAAAATGGTTTTTATTCCGGCAAATCATATGCCGCGGGGGCGCTGACAGCGGCTTTTATTACATAATCTGTATTATGTAATAAAACCCGCCTGCTTTTTCATGAGATACACACACTGAACCGGCGAATAAAGAAATATACTCCCCCAAAAATGTTCAGATTTTAACAGTTGGTTCGATTTGTTTCTTTATATCCTGAAATCTTCTTGATTTTTTCGACATAAAAGTTTATAATGTAGCAGTATATCACTGGCATATTAACCATTACATAATACAGATTATGTAATGGTTTTTTGTTTCAGGTCGTTCGGGGCGTATCACAACAAATTTTTCGGCATAAAATCCAATAAACAGCGCCCTTGCGGAATTCAGGCATTCCGCAAGGGCGCTGTTTTATCTTCAACCCGGTCGTAACCTCCGGCAGCGCCGGGTAAGGCTGCCGGGCCTGGGCCTTATGGCCCGGGCTCTTTTTCACGGTTTTGCACCGTTTTATGCAAACGCGATCTCCCGCATCACGATCTTGTTCTCCCAGCGCGTGTTGGCCCCCGTGATGTTAATGCGCACGGCCCCGGTAACAACGGGCGCGGCCAGCGGCACCTGCACCGTTTCGCCCGCCTCCACATCGCCCGCTGCGGTCCAGGGGATGGTGTATTCCACGCCCTCATCGGCCCAGCTTTGGGTTTGCTCATCCCAAAAGGCCAGGGTGTAACTGCGGATGCCCTGCCCCGCGCCGTAATTGGCCGAAAACAGAATGCTCTCCACCGCCCGCGGTTCCTCAAAGCGGTACGAGATATATCCCCCCTGTGGCAGGGGGTTCATTTTTTCACTCCAGCAGGAGGCGGTGCTGGTGGGGTCGCCGTCGAACAGCTTCGCGATCCCCTGGGGGTTCAGGTTCGTATCCCATGGGGTGGGGCGCAGGGTCAGCACCGGCGCCCGGTAACCGGGCGTGTTCTCCGCCAGGTTCGGGGTCGTTCCGGTCAGGGTCACGGCCTCCCCTCGCTCCAGCAGTGCGTATTGTTCCTGGCTCAGGGCGGGCCAGCGCACAAACTCCTGCGTTTTCACCCCGTCGTTGTACAGCACGTTCACATAAGAGCGCACCCCCGGCAGATGTGCCTCGGTGTATTCCTCCCCCTCATGGCCCGCCACCGCCGAAACATATCGCGCAGGCCGGGCCGAGGGCAGCACCTCGGCCTTTTGCTCCTCCACCGCGGCAATGGCAAGCTGGTCCGCCGGCAGCGCCTGGCCGCCGGCAACCGGCTTATATACCCGGACGTAATCAATGTCAAACGTGTTGGGGTAAGGCTTGGGCAGCCAGACGCCCGTCCAGCCGCCGCCCCGCTTTTCGTACAGCGAGAACAGCTGGATCATGGGGTAGTCGATGTTCACGTCCCGCCCGCCGGTCTTCACCCCGTCCACATAAAACTCCATCCGGTCCGGGTTTGCGCCCTGGCCGCCGCCCTCGATCCAGTCAAACCCGTAAATGTGGAACTCATCATGAAAATCCATCTTGTTGTTGGTGTAGGAAAAGCCTCCCCCGTCCGGCGCGTCCGGGTCGTTCCAGGCGTGGAAGTTTACCGGCACCTTGTGGGCATTGTTCCCCAGCAATTCAAATATATCAATCTCCGCCGATTCCTCCGGCACATCCTCAAACCCCAGCAGCCACCAGGCCACGTGCCGGGCCGAGCCCGGCTGCCCCTTTGCCCGGATCTCATAATACCCATACTGGTTCAGGTGGGTCGCCTGCATGTCCACGGGGTTTCGCACCACGTTGGTTCCGTTCCAGTTGTGCAGCGCGTTCCGGTCGCCGGTGGTAAACCCCGAAACCACGGTCTTGCCGTCGTATTCCGGGCACCAGGGCTGGGTTTCGGCAAAAATCCTGAGCCGCATCAGCCCATTCTCCATGGCGTAGGTGGGCTCCGCCAGCCCCGGGTCCTTGGTCCAGGACGAAAGATACCGTGGCACCCAGCGCGCGGTGTCCAGCGCCTCGCCGTCAAATTCGTCCTCAAAGACCAGGCGGTATCCCGGCTTTTCCCGCGCGGGCAGCGCGGCGGCGGAAAAATCAATATAATCCAGGCCCGGGCCGTTCTCTCCGTCCGGCGCAAAAAAGCGCAGGGTATTCGCCTGGCCCGGTTCCAGCGTGACCGGGATCGAAAGGTTGGCAAACGCGCTCCAGCTCCCGCTGCTGAAGCCCGAGATGCGGCGCGCCGGGCCGCCGTTGACCTGGTACATCAGGTTTCGCACTTCTCCTGAGCGATAGCGCAGTTTCATCACATAGTCTGCGCCGCCCTGGGGGGTCACCCGAATCTCCAGCGCGTTCGCGGGCCCATTGTCAATAAAGCTCACCGTCCTGCCCGAGCCGCCCAGGATATTTTCCGTTCTTACCGTGCCGGTCATATCGCCTGTTTCGGCCTCCACGCGCTGGCTCCAGCCCGCCGCAGCAGCCGGGGCGGAACACAGGCCGGCCAGCATCGCCGCCGCCAGCACCGCGCCCAGGAACCGGCAGAATCCTGTTTTCATCTTTTTCTCCCTTCTTTCTGAAAAACGTCCTTCTTCTTTTCACGGCGCCCGCCCTTTTACCCCTTTACAGAGCCCGCCACCACCCCTTCAATGATGCTCTTTTGCATAATCAGGTAAAACACCACCAACGGCAGGGTCGCCAGCACCAGCATGGGAAAGAACGAGGTCCAGTTTGTGGAAAAGGGCCCCACATTTTTGTATACCTCCTGCAGCAGCACCCCTTTTTGAGGGCTCTGTAAAAACAGCAGCGGGGTCATAAAGTCGTTCCACACGGCCAGTGCGTCCAGAATGGCCACCGTGGAAACGATGGGTTTGAGCAGCGGAAAAATGATCTGCCAGAAAGTGCGCAAAACGCCGCAGCCGTCCATATACGCGGCCTCCTCCAGTTCCTTCGGCACGGTGTTGATAAACCCCCGGAACAAAAAGATCGAAAGCGGCAGATTGATGCAGAACACATCGATCAGCACCACACCCGGCAGGGTATTCATCAGGTGCAGCCCGGAAACAATCTTGTACAGCGGGATAATGGCAATCTGAAACGGCACGATCAGCCCCACCATAAACACCGAATACATCCTCCGAAAGATCTTTTTGGGGCTGCGGGCAATCACGTAGGCCGCCATCGAGGCAAAAACCAGCAGCAGCGCCACCGCGCAGCCGGCAATGATCAGGTTGTTGCGCAGCGCCCGGCCGTATTCCATTGCCGCAAGGGCGTTTTTATAATTTTCCAGCGTAAAATGCGCCGGCAGGCCCAGCGGGCGCGCCGCCGCCTCGGCGGGGGTTTTAAAGGTTGTCACCACCAGGTAATAAATGGGCAGCAGCATCACCGCGCCAACAAGCCCGTACACCAGGTTCCGCAGCATCGCGGCCGCCCGTTTTCTGTAGTTTCCGTGTTTCATGAGATCTTTGCCTCCCAGCGGCCCAGCAGCCACGTGATCACCTTGGTCATACAGAACACGATCACAAAGAACACCACTGCAAAGGCGCAGGCATAGGCGTTGCGCCCGCTGTTGAAACCCTCCCGGATCATGGTGGTCATAATGGTTTCGGTGGCGTACCCCGGCCCGCCTTTAGTCATGGCAAACACGGCGTCGAACACCTTCAGCCCGCCGATCAGGCTCATCAGCACATTAAACGAGGTTGCCGGGTAGAGCAGCGGCAGGGTAAGCCGCCAAAAGCACTGGCCTGTGCCCGCCCCGTCGATCTGCGCTGCCTCGTACAGGCTGCCGTCAATGCTTTTCAGGTTTGCCACATAGATCACCATGCTCCAGCCCGTCCACTGCCACACCTGGGTGGCCAGCACCGAATACAGGGCAATCTTGCTGTCGCCCAGCCAGTTCACCGGCGCAAGCTTGAAAAAGCGCAAAATGTTGTTCAGCAGGCCGTAATCGGCGCTGGTCATAATGTACTGGAACAGGTATCCCACCACCAGGATGCTCAGCACCGCAGGCAGAAAAAAGATGGATTTCAAAATGTTCGACATCACCAGCTTGCGGGCCAGCAGCACCGCAAACAAAATTGCCAGCGCATTCTGGATCAGGGTAATCAGCACTGCATATTTCACCGAATGCCCAATGGCCGCCATGGTCTTCTCATCGGCAAACAGCTTTGCAAAGTTCGTAAAGCCCACAAACCGGATCTCCGGGTTATACACCGACCAGTTGGTCACGCTGTATGCAAAGCTCATCAGCGTGGGCACGATAAACAGCAGCATAAACCCCAAAAAGGCAGGCAGGATCATTCCCAGGAACACCCTGTCACGATGTTGTGTATTCATCTTGTATCTCCTTACCACGTGAAATAGCAAAAGCGGGGCCGGAGCATTTGCTCCGGCCCCGCCGCTATGGGTTATCCCAGGCTCTCGCGCATGGTGTCGTTGATGGCGTCTGCGTCGGCCAGCGCCTGTTCAACGGTCTTGGTGCCTGCCAGCACCTCCTGCAGCGACTTGCCGTACCCCTCCACGATCGGGTTGCCGGAGATCCACGCCGCCGTCCAGGGCGCATACACATTGCCCGCCTTGAATGCCTCGGCGCAACCGTCATAGATCTCGCCCAGGTCCACCTCCACGCCGGTCAAAAAAGAGCTGCCCGCGTTGTCCTTGATCAGGGCCTGCTGCGCTTCGGGGGTAGCCGTGAACTCCAGGATCTGCTTCACTTCCTCGGGGTGCGTGGTCTTGGCGTTCACCGCCAGCGCGCTGCCCGGGCCGCCCACCAGCCAGCCCGGCCCTTCCTGGATGCCGGGAATGGGGAACATGCCCAATTCGATCTCAGGGTTCTTTTCCAAAATGGTGTTTACCGCCCAGGGGCCGCTCTCCCACATGGCCGCCTTGCCTGTGGCGAACTCGTCCAGCGCCTGGTCGTAGCTCAGGCCCAGCATGTCGGGGGTAAGGCAGCCCTCGGCAATCACCTTGCTCCACTCCTTCACATAGGGGGCCCAGGCGTCCGCCAGCTTGGCCTCGCCCTTGTTGAACTTCTCGTCAAAGCCTTTGTTGGCCGGGTCGGAATAGAACTCGTTGTTCACCACGCCGATGCTCTGCTTCATCATCGGCTCCCAGGACTGCGCGCCCATGGTCTGGGGCTTGATGCCCTTGGCGGCCAGATCCTTGTGCACCTGAATAAACTCGTCCAGCGTTTTGGGAATGGAGGCCCCCGCCTCGCGGAACAGCGCCTTGTTATAAAAAATGCCCTCGTACCAGCTCTGCAGCGGGTTCGCGTAGACCTTGCCGTCCACAGTGTAGGGCGACAGGCCGGCCTGGGCGTATTTGCCGGTAAACGCTTCGCCCGTCAGGTCCATCAGATACCCGGCGTTTGCCAGCAGGCGGGTTTCGCCGCCCACCTCAATGATGTCCGGCCCCTGCCCGGCCTGCAGCTGCGAATTCAGCACGTTGTTGAAGTTGTCCAGCGCAACGAACTCATAGGTGATCTTGATGTTGGGGAACTTCTCCTTCAGCAGTGCAAGATAAGTAGCGCGCGAGGTTTCGGCGTTGTAGGCCATCAGCCGGATCTCCACCGGCTGCGCGGCCGGCGCAGAGGCGGGCGCAGAGCTGCCCGCGGCGCTGCCGGAGGCAGGCGTGCCCCCGCAGCCTGCAAGCATGGTGGCTGCCATCACGGCTGCCAGGGTAAGTGCCGGCAATTTCTTTTTCATTGTATTTCCTCCTTGCTTGGTGTCGGCGGTATCGCCGTTTGATCCGATGGTTTCAGTATACCGCCCCGCCGGGGAAAACAAAATCAACTCCATTTCGCACCCATAGCAAAAAATTGCGGGCGTCTGCCTAAAAAAAGCCCCCTTTTTTGTGCATTTTTTCAGCCGATGCAACGATATTCCGCCGCTCTGCCCCCAAACACAAAAAAATTACGCCCGCAGCCGTTCCAGCACCACCAGAAAAGTGCCCGGCGCGGCTAACCTTCGCATCTCGCCCTCACTGTGCAGGGTCCGGCCCTCCCAGCGCCACTCCCCGCGGGGCAGATACACATTTCGCGCGTCCTGTCCCTTTTCCAGGATCGGCGCCACCAGCAGCCTGCCGCCCAGCATGAACTGGTCGCGCACCCTTTCCATCCCCTGATGCGGGAATTCATACTCCATATACCGCACCGCCGGCTCGCCGGTGCGGGCGCACTCCTTCAGGGTTTCCTCCAGATACGCCTGCCAGCTGCTGCGCAGCGCCAGCTGGGCGTGGATGCAGCCAAGCTGCCCCGGGTCCAGTACCCGCCAGGGAGCGGCCGAAAACTGGATGGTCGGTGTCAGGCAGCTCACTGCCGAATGTTTTACAACCAGCTCTCCGTCCAACCGGTCCGCGTTCTGCCAAAAGTTCCGGTATTCCCCGCCGCCTACCAGGTCTGCGCAGCCGAACGGGTGGCCCGTGATCCCCTGTGCCAGCAGATCCGGCACCAGGGCCGCAAGGCCGGCCTCGCCCCAGCTGTGGTCCTTGTCGCACAGCCTCTGCAAAAGCGGCCTGCCGCCCGCTTTCCAGCCCGCGCGGTATTCATTGAAGGGCCAGCGCTCCCCAAATTCAGCCCAAAGGCGCGCCATCCCGTTGGGCGTGGCCGCCCCCGCGGCGCCCACATAGTGGGCCGGGTCGCCCCCGTCAAATTTAAAGCCGTCCACCCCCAAAGCGCACAGCGCCTCCAGCTGGGCCCGCAGCCAGTCGCGGGCAGCCGGCTTGCCAAGATCCAGCGCCGCGGAAAACCCATTCCACCAGGCGGCGATAAACAGCTCCCCCGCTTTATTCCGCAGCAAAAGCCCCTGTTCCGCCGCCTCCCGGCAGGCCCTGCTGTCCGGCGTCACATAGGGGCAGACCCACAGCATCACCCTGAACCCCAGCCCGTGCAGCTCCCGCAGCATGCCCGCCGGGTCGGGGAACCGCCCCGTGTGGAACCGCCAGTCCCCGTAGCACTCGGCCCAGCCGTCGTCGATCATCAGCACTCCGGGTGCAAAGCCGCTCTCCAAAATGCCGTGGGCATAGCGCAGCACATCCCGCTGATTCTGATCAAAGGTCAGCTCGATCCAGGTATTAAAAACAGGGGCCCTGAACAGCTCTTGTGCAGGCATCTTCCCCGAAAAGGGGAAATGCCGTTCCATCGCCCTCCGGTAGGCGCAGCGCAGTGTCTGGCCGTCTGCGCCGCGTCCCTTTTCCCAGGCTTCGTCCCGCGCTTTTTCAGCTTTTTTGCATCCCGCCGCTTCGGTCTCCCCGCGCCCTGCTCTTTCCGCTTCATCGGTCCAGGCCTGTTCATGGCTCCCCAGCTCAGTATTTTCCGGGCAGTAAATTTTACCGCCGCTGAACATCACCTCGTTTGCCCCTTCCAGCCACAAATAGCGCCCCCGGCTGGAAACCAGCAGCGGCATGGCCTGGTTTGGTGTAAGGTTCGGTTCCAGCTGCAACCGCACCTCGCTCCCGGCGTGCAGTGGCATTTGCACCCCCCACATCGTGCAGCCGCCGTACCAGCATTCTCCCCTTAATATCGCAATTTCCACCCTGCGTTCCTCCTCTGCCGGGCATTTTTGCCCCCAATACACGGTTGTTTCCCTGTTGAAAGGGAAGTCCTCCCCTATCATACGGGCGGTTTACTTCCCAAACAAGCCACATTTTTCCTGTATGCTTGCATTTTATTACTCTGTCACGCCCGCTTTGCGGTACTCGTTCGGGGTCATGCCGGTGCTTTTTTTGAACAGCTTGGAAAAGTAGCTGGGGTTGTCATATCCCACCTGATAGGCAATGGCATAGCTTTTGTCCTCTGTGGCGCACAGCAGCTCCTTTGCCTTTGCCAGCCGGATATCCGTCAGGCAGGCCCACAAATTCTGCCCGGTTTCCTTTTTGAACAAATAGCAAAAATAATTCCGGCTCACCCCCAGCACGCCGCAGATCTCCTCCAGCGAAAGGTTGCGGTCGTAATTCTTTTGCAGGTAGGCCATACCCTCCTGCACCAGCTGGCTGTAGGTGTGCGCGGCTGCGCTTTCCCCCCTCAGCGCTCCCAAAATCCCCTCCATGAATCCCCGCAGTTCTTCCAGCGTGGCGCAGCCCTGCACACTCTGCGAGGTAATCCGCATCAGCTTTTCCCGCAGCTCGGGAGCGGCTGTCGCCGGCAGGCATTCCCGCACCGCTTTCACGCCCGCATAACAAAAATCGTAAACAAACGCCAGCGACGACGGATCCTTGTGATCCAGGCTGCCCAGGGTTTCTTCCAGCACCTTGTGGGCCTTGGCCGCATCGCTCCCCCGGATCGCCGCCTCCAGGCTTTTGCGGGCCGCGGCCAGCGCCACCTGGTCGAACTCTCCCTTTTCGCAGTTGTAGCCGTACCCCAGAACGCTCTCTTCCCCCAGAAAAAAGCTGTACTGATGCAGCTGCTGCAGGGTCCTGAAAGCGGCTGGCAGCGTCTCAAGCCCCCGGTCAAATTCGGTAAAGCACACATGGATCTCCATGTGCAGCTCCCGGTCAAAAAAGCCCGCCATTTCCTTTGCGCCGTCCGCCAGCGGGGCTTTCGCGCGCAGGATCACGGCGCACCACGAGGCGTCGAAGAAATCAAACAGCAGGCAGTCGCACCAGCCGCGCAGCCGTTCTTCCAGGCGGGTCTGCAGGTAGGGCAGCTGTGTGTCCAGCTGCAGGCTGTTCTCAATATAATCGTTCATGGAACTCTCGTTCAGCATAAACCCCATCAGGGCGTAATTCTCAAGATCCAGGCCCAGCCGGCCCGCGCTTTTCTGCGCGTTCGTTTTCCCGGTGCCGGTGCGCATATAGCCATACAGCGCCAGCCGTTCTTTTTGCCGGCGGGTGTTTTCCACCAGGCGATGCGCCACCTGCTGGGCCCCAATTTTATCCGCGATCTTTCTCAGCGTTTTTTCCAGCTCAAATTCATCCACCGGCTTGAGCAGATAATTCGCCCCGCCCAGGGCAATGGCCTCCTTTGCGTACTCAAAATCCGCGTAGGCGCTCACCAGGATAAACTCTGTTTCCGGCGCGCTCTCCTTGATCTGCCGCAGCAGCTCAAGGCCATCCATGCCCGGCATGCGGATGTCGGTGAGCACAATCTCGGGCCGCAGCCCGGCAAACAGGCGCAGCGCCTCCTCCCCGCTGCGGGCGGTGCCGGCAATCTCCACCCCGCAGCGCCCCCAGTCCACAATGCTTTCCAGCATCCGCACCGAGAGCTCCTCGTCGTCCACCAGCAATGCGCGCAGCATTCTCATTCCTCCTTTGTATAGGGCAGTGTCAGCACGATGCTTGTATTCATGCCATCTCTGGACATAACCCGCAGGTCCGCCCCTCCGCCAAAGCGGCTCTGCAGGCGTGCCAGCACGTTCAGCATCCCAATGCTGGCGCTCTGGGTCTCCGCTTTTTTTTCGTGAAGCATCCGGTTCAGCTTTTCCACCTGCCCGGGCTCAATGGCGCGGCCGGTGTTGGTCACCGCAATGTACAGATCCTTTTCGTCCAGGTCCGCGCTCAGGGCAATGTGCCCCCCTTCCGAGGGCAAAAAGCCATGTTCAATGGCGTTCTCGGCCAGGGGCTGTATGATAAGCTTCGGCACCATAAAACGTTTTGCTTCTTCCGGCAGGTCCACCGTGCACAGGATCTTATTCTGAAACCGCACGTTCTGCAGTGCAATGTAGGTTTCGGTGTATTCAAATTCGCTGGCCAGCGGTACCATGTCGTAGGGGTCGTAGACCGAATAGGCCAGCAGCCTGCCCAGCAGCGTGGCCATTTTCGAGATGGCCTCGGTGTCTCCGCACACGGCCAGCGCCTTCATCGACTGCAGCACGTTGTTGAGAAAATGCGGGTTGATCTGGTGCTGCAGCGCCCGCATCTGCGCCTGCGCCCTCTGCCGCCCCTCCTCCACCACCTCCGCTGTCAGGCGGTCGTTTTTCTCCAGCATCTGCATGGCGGTCTCGGCAATGCGGTCTACCTCCACGCTGGCCGTCTTTTCAAAACGCACGTCCTTTTCGCCCCGGCCAATGGCGTTGAACTTTTGGATCAGGGTGTTCATGGGCACCAGCACCGACCGGGCCAACAGGCTGGAAACAGCCAGGATCACAGCAAAGGCCACCAGCATCAGCACGGCCACAAAGGTTCGGTTGGTGCTGCGCAGCTCCTGAATGCTGTCCAGCGGCATAACGCCCAGGATCAGCCAGCCCGACACCTCCGAGGTTTCGCTCACCACCAGGTAACCGGATGCGTTCTCCGGGCAGGCGTCCAGCAAAAACGAGCGTTCCCCCGCCTCAATATACTCCGCCAGCTGAGCCTGCTGGGCGCCGGCAAGCCCCAGCTGCGCCGGAATATACACCGGGTCGCTGCCGCTGTATACCGCAATCTGCACCTCCCCATCCCGCCCGGGATCCCCCAGAATCGGCTCCAGGCTGAAATCGCACAGCAAATAAGCGGGATCGGCCAAAAAATACTGGCTGGAATTCAAGATCGGCGCCACCAGCGACACCGTTTGCTCTCCCGTGCTGCCCAGCAGGTAGTCGGTGGGGTGGTAATTGATAAATTCCATCCGGTTCGTGCCGACCGCACCGGAAAACCATGCCTGCTCGCCAAAAGCGTAGCCCCGTGCCAAAGAGGTCCCGTAATAATACAGATACTCCCCGCCGGGGCCCACAATGATCGCGTTTTTCACGTCCCCCAGCACATCGAACTGTTTGATCTTTGCCGCAACCTTCCGCTGATTGTACAGCTCAATGGAATAGTCGATGTCCGGGTTGTGCACGCGGTAATTCACAGCGTTGATAATATCCTGATCCGAAACCACAATGCGCACCACATTGCGCAGCTGTTCAAAATAATTGTCGGTCAGGTCAATGTTGGCCTGCACGATCCTCCGGCAGTACGCGTAGCTCTGCTGCTGGTACCGCTCACCGTTGTTGTGCAGCACCAGCACACCGAAGCCCGCAATAATCCCGCAGAAGGCAAGGGAAAATCCGATCACCAATTTTTGCCGCAGCGTCAGGCGCACGCCCACCACCCCCTGTCATTACAATTATAAAAGAGCTGCACATGCGAAGCAATGCAATATATTCTGTCACTTTATTACGCAGAGCGCCCGCCCCCGCTGCCCTGCAGGCCGGCCGGTTCAAAAAAGCGGAGCGTTTTTACCGGGTCCCTCCCTTGTAAAAACGCTCCGCGCCGCCCAAACAAATCGCTCTTTTTTGCGGCGGCTGCCCGCCGCAAAAAAGAGCATCCTAAATGATCCGCCCCTCGCAATGGTCAATTTCGTGCTGGATAATCTGGGCCGTCCAGCCGGTAAAGGTCTTAATGCGGATCTCGAACTTCTCGTTCTGATATCGCACTTTCACAGACTTCCAGCGCCTGGTCTTGCGGGTACCCTCAAGGGACAGGCACCCCTCCTCCGTTTCATAGGGTCCCGAGCGTTTAACGATCTCAGGGTTGAACATCACCATGTAGGTTCCCTCGTTGTCAAAGGCAATGATCCGCTTGTTCACGCCGATCATATTGGCCGCCATACCCACGCACCCATCTTTGTGGGCCGCCAGCGTTTCCAGCAAGTCCTCCGCCACGGATCGATCGGCCGCCGCGGCCGGCTCCGCCTTTTGTGCCAAAAATCCCACGTCCTTCATGATCTCACGTTTCATCGCGTTTCCTCCCCCCGCCCGATTTTTACAAGCATACCGCGCAGTGCGCGCTCAAACGCCGCATCCTGGCCTGGCGTGCGCCGGCAGGGCCCCTTTAAGCGCCCCCCGGCCTTGCGGATCTTTTTCGCAGTATGGCGTGCCAGCAGCAGTCCATCAATATTTTCCTCCCCATACTCCATCCCGTCCTGGCTCAGCACCCGGGCCCGCCGTGCCAGGCACATGGCAGCCAGACCGTAGTCCTGGGTGATCACAATATCCCCGGCGCGCAGCAGGTTCACCAGGGCAAAATCCACACTGTCGGCCCCTTTGGAAAAAGTCAAAGTTGTGGCCCCCGGCTTGTCAAACTGATGTGCGGTATCGCAAAGGATCACGCATTCCAGCGAATGCTCCCGGGCAGCGGCCACGGCAAGCTCCACCACCGGGCAGCCGTCGGCGTCGATTAAAATGCGCATGGATGGTATTTCTCCTTCCCAAATGATTCCTGTTTTGTGGTTTGCCGCACGCCTGAAAAATGTTATACTGGTGACGGAATAAACGGGGACCATGGGCCCCCAGCTCTCACAAAATATATACATTATTATAGCATGTTTGGCACGTCATCGGGCTTCCATAAATAAAAAGATTGGCGGCAGGATACAAATGCATTCTTTATTCATTCTGGGCAATGGGTTCGATCTCCACCATGGCCTGCCTACCCGGTATACCGATTTCATGGCCTTTATGAAACAGCGGCACCCCAAGGTGGCGAGGGACTTTATCAAGGGGGTAGGGCTGTATTCGCTGCACTACTGGAACCGGATGGATCAGATCACAGAAGACATTTTGTGGAATGATATGGAGCGTATTTTCGGCTCTTACGAAACCATAGAGATGGCCGAGGAGCACCGGGACTGGGATTCCAGCCCGGATTACCGCGGGCCCGCTGCAAAGCAGCTGCGGGATATTCTTCGTTTGCCCAACCACATCAGCGACTATTTGAACGAATGGTTGGCCGGCGTGGAACCAACCTTAAAAACCTTGCCCCCAAAGCCGCGCTTTCAGGCGCTATTCAGCGCGCCGGGCAGCCTCTATCTGAATTTCAACTACACCACTACGTTGGAATCAGTTTATGGGCTGGAGCCGGTATACCATCTTCACGGCCGCGTGGGGGAAACGCTTGTCATGGGGCACGGCCAGATCTTGGGCAGAGTCCAAATGGATCCCAGAGAATATGGCATCAACGTGGTGAACGAAAAGTTCGTGGAAAGCAGCTTCAGGGCAAGCAGAAAAAATTGCAAAAAGATTATGAAACAGTTGCCCCAGGTGTTCGGGTCCGGCGATTTGGGGGAGGTTTCGCAAATTTTTGTTCTGGGGCATTCGCTCAATGAGGTCGATATGCCCTACTTCCGCCGCATCAAGCGCCTGTGCCCCAAAGACGTGCAGTGGAACATTTTCGTTCTGCCAGGGCAGGAAGATCAGTATCTAGAACGCATGCGGCACCTCCCTGCCCGAAAAGAGAAGGTCACCTTGATGCGATGGTAACAAGACAAAGGGCGATACAGCTAAGCACGCCGACAAAATTTGTCGGCCTTGGGGCCTTTTCTGCTCAATTTCATGCACTTTTCATCACTCTTATATCCCCTATTTCCGGGTGTCCGGCCCTAATTGTAGTCCAACATGTGGTGAAAAGCCTTTGGCGCTTGTCAGATACTGGAAACCTAGGTATACTTAATATTAGCAAGTAAAAGTTTCTACTTTTTATAACCTAACAGGAAGTGTTTCAGAATATGCTGCAGCCTGGCCTCTATGAACAAATCATCAATAATGCCTTAAACAGCGAGCTTTCAGAAATTCCCGCCGCCCGCAAGTCCGTTGCGCCCCTCGACAAGGCAGAGGCCTCCAAGGTGCTGGCACAATATCTGGCGGATGTGGTTCAAAAGGGCCTGGAGAATGTGTCAGACAACGGTGGGGGCCTTTCCGCACAAATTGGCCTTGCCAACCAAATCGTAGAGCTCATTCAAAATACAACGCAGGAAACTGATTTTGCCGCGCTCGCCATTAACCAACGGGCGGAGGAGCTTCTTGCGCTTTTGCAAGAACAAGATCCCCTTCTGGCAGTGGGTAAAACAGCTGCAGCCCTTGGCCGGCCGGAGACCTCCATTGCGCAGAGCAACCTATTTACTGGGGCCACCCACGAGCCCCAGATGTACACCGAACTGAAAAAGGAAATTGTATCCGCTGACCGTATTGATATGCTGGTTTCCTTCATCAAATGGAGCGGCCTGCGTCTTTTAATGGACGAGCTAAGGGAGTTTACTCAAAAGGGCGGTGAGTTAAGGGTCATCACTACCTCCTATATGGGAGCCACCGACGTAAAGGCCATTGAAGAGCTGCGAGCGCTGTTGAATACCAAGATCAAGGTCAGCTACGACACCAAGCGAACCCGGCTCCATGCCAAAACCTATATATTTTACCGAAACACTGGCTTTACCACTGCCTATGTGGGCTCCTCCAATCTGTCCAATGCCGCCATTTCCAGCGGCTTAGAGTGGAATGTGAAGGTCACCCGCAAGGACCTACCCGAGACCATAGCTAAGATCGCTGCCACTTTTGAGAGCTACTGGAACTGCAACGAGTTTGAGTACTACTCGGAGGGCCAGAAAGAACGGCTGGCCCGGGCACTCAAGGCAGAAAAATATTTCGACACCAACGATGCCGAACTCTATACCTTGGATATTGTTCCCTACTCTTACCAGCAAGAGATTTTGGACAAGCTGGAGGCCGAGCGCACCATTCGGGGCTATACCCGCAATCTTGTGGTGGCCGCCACCGGCACCGGTAAAACAGTGATTTCCGCCTTAGACTATAAGCGGTTTTGCAAGCAAAATCCCGGTAAGCCCTGCCGGCTACTCTTTGTGGCTCACCGGGAAGAAATCCTGCGGCAAAGCCTGTATACTTTTCGGGCTATTTTAAAGGACGCAAACTTCGGGGAACTGTTTGTGGGCAACTACCAGCCGGAGAGCATCGACCATCTATTTCTCTCCATCCAAACCTTCAACTCCTGGGCTTTCACCGCCAAAACCGCCCCGGATTTTTACGCTTACATCGTCGTAGACGAATTTCACCATACGGCAGCTCCTACCTACCAAAAGCTGCTCTCTTTCTACCAACCTCAGATTCTGCTAGGCCTGACCGCCACCCCGGAGCGCATGGACGGCAAAAGCGTGTTGCCCTACTTCAATCATCAAATCGCTGCGGAAATTCGCCTGCCGGAAGCCATTGACCGCAAGCTGCTGTGTCCCTTCCAATATTTCGGCATCACCGACACGGCGGACCTAAGCACTTTGAAATGGAGCGCCGGTGGATACGACAAAGGTGCGCTCTCCAATCTCTACACCCTCAGTGGCACCGTGGCAAATCGTCGGGCAGACCTGGTGGTGTCCTCGCTTGTGAAATATGTAACCGATATCGACGAGGTCAAGGGGCTGGGGTTCTGCGTCTCCATCGAGCATGCACAGTTCATGTGCTGCTATTTCAACGAGCGCGGGATCCCGTCCATCTTCCTAACCGGTAAATCCCCCGACGAGGAGAGAAAAGCGGCCAAGAGGCGGCTGGTGGGCGGCGATATTCGCTTCATCTTTGTGGTGGATATCTACAACGAGGGCGTGGATATCCCTGAGGTCAACACGGTGTTATTCCTGCGCCCTACCGAGTCCCTGACCATCTTCCTCCAGCAGCTGGGCCGTGGCCTGCGTCTTGCAGAGGGCAAGGAATGCTTGACCGTGCTGGACTTCATCGGTCAGGCCAACAAGCGCTACAACTTCGAGGATAAATTTGCCGCCTTGCTGTCAAATACCACCTGCAGTGTGGTGCGGGAGATCAAAGACGGTTTCATCTCCGCACCCAAGGGTTGCTATATTCAATTGGAGAAAAAAGCTGCCAAGTATATTCTGGATAATATCCGGGCCTCCTACGGCAATACCGCCGGGCTAGTATCTCGGGTGGCCAGCTTTACAGAGGACAACGGGCGGGAACTCACGCTGTCCAACTTTCTGGACTACTACCATTTGGATGCCCGAGCCATTTATAAGTTCTCTTCTTTCTCTCGTATCTGCGCCCGCGCAGGCGTGATCGAGGATTTCAACGAGCCGCTGGAGGAGATCCTCACCAAAGCTTTTGGGCGACTGGCTGTCATCGATTCCAGGCGCTGGCTTCGCTTTTTGTTAGAGCTGCTGCCTCGTTTGGTCGAGGTAAACTTTGCAGCGTTGGGAAAGCTGGAGCATCGGATGCTAGAGATGTTCTATGTGACCGTGTGGGGAAAGGCGACGCAGGACTGGACGTCTGATGAAGTGCTGGACAACCTCTATGCTCTCTCCAATAGCCCGGTGTTACTGGAAGAGCTTCTTGCTCTGCTGCGCTACCGGTATAAGCAGATTGACTTTATTGACGAACCAGTGGAATTGGGTTTCGACTGTCCTCTGGATCTCCATTGCACTTACACCCGCGACCAGTTGCTGGTAGCGATGGACTTTACAAAACTTGCAACCGTGCGCGAGGGTGTGAAGTGGCTGCCGGAGAAACAGTTGGACGTGTTCTTTGTAACACTGAACAAGGCAGATAAAGACTATTCGCCCACCACCATGTACAACGACTATTCCATCAACGAGAGCCTGTTCCACTGGCAGAGCCAAAGTACCACCGCAGCCGATTCTCCCACCGGGCAGCGATATATTCATCATCGAGAACGAGGGTGCAAAGTACTCCTATTTGTACGGGAGTTTAGGGCGGACCGGATCACCGGCGGTGCGGCGGCGTATACCTTCCTGGGTACGGCCAGCTATGTGAAGCATGAGGGCAGCCGCCCCATGAATATCACCTGGAAGCTGGATCGGCCCATCCCGGCGAAGTTTTTGAAGAAAACAAACAAATTGGTAGTGGGGTAAATGACAGAAAAAGCTGTATGAGTAAATGCTCACACAACAGCACCCGCACACCATAATGAGTTGCCAATCGTTATATCCGGGCACGCAGGCATAAAAAATTAGAACGTTTACAACCTGTTATTAGCCTAAATGAAGGATCTTTATTATCAAATTCTGCACCGTTCAAGACAAAAAATCCCCTTCTGAAATCAATGATTTCAGAAGGGGATTGGTCGGGATGACAGGATTCGAACCTGCGGCATCCTGCTCCCAAAGCAGGCGCGCTACCGAACTGCGCTACATCCCGGTATCAATATTACACGATCCTCTTGCCTTTTCCTGCGCTCGCCCCGGCGGGCGGGTTCCGCAGCTTTTCACCCCTTTGGGCACTTTCCCCGGCTTCAAGCGCCAGATTATTATACCCGATTCGGCCCCCCGCGTCAATGCGGGGGGCCGTGTTTTTTCCATCAGACGCCGGGCTGCTTTTCGTCGGCGCGGTCCATCTCGGCGCGCTTTTCCTCCAGCTCCTGCTCCACCTGGGCCTCCTCGTTCTTGATTTCCCAGTGGATCAGGAAGGTCAGCGCCGCCCGCAGAAGAATGATGGCGCCCACAATGGCGATCTCGCTGAGCTCACGCACCACCACCGTGCGCAGAATCTCGCTGCCCAGCTTGAATTCCAGGCCCATCGCCATGCCCTTTGCCAGCTTCAGCCGGGTCATGGGGTCGCGCCGCACATAGTTGAAGATCCCCTGCAGGCCGGCCACAATAATAACCGCTACTCCCATAAACTCAAAAATGATGATGGCCAAATTGACCACCTCAACGAGCACCTCGTGCAAAATAGTTTCCATGCCTGTCGTTCCTTTCACACCGCCGCACCGGTCGTTCTGCTTTTTAGTATACCAGACGCCGCGCCGCTTGAAAAGGGCCTTATACCCCAAAAAGCTCCGACTTTTTTACCCAAACCGCCGTTCCCGCTTGTTTTTGCCGCTTATTTCCGATATACTGAACTGGAAATGAAAGGGGGTGCGCCGGTGGAGGGTCCGCAAATGAAAAACGAAGCCTGGCTCAAAGAGCGCTACGAAGCCCTCACCCCCGCCGAGCGGCCTCATTATTCGCTTATCAGCGTCAAGCTCAAGCGGTTCCGCACCATCAACCAGCGGTTCGGCTGGGCTGTGGGCGACGAACTCATCCGCAGCGTCTACCAGATCCTGGCCGCACAGCTTGGCCCCGGCGAGTACCTGGCCCAGATCCACCTGGCCTGCTTCAACCTGTTGGCCCGCCTTCCCTCCGATTACGACGATCTGTTCCACCGCATCATCCAGATCAACACCGCCATCCGGGATATGCCGGACGAGCGCTTTTTCGGAAACATTTTTACCGGTTTCGGCATTTATCCCCTGCCTGCCGAACCCGTGGATTTTTACACTGCCCAGTACCGGGCGGATGTGGCGCGTTTTGAATGCCCTGAAAGCAAGTTCCGCAATTCCCATTTCGAGATCTACGGCGTCACCCTGCACGACGACGGCCTGCGCTCGTTCGATCTTCTGCAAACGCTCCAGCCCGCGCTGGACGCCGGGCACATCCAGCTGTATCTGCAGCCCAAGGTGGAACTGGCCACCGGCCGGATCGCCGGGGCCGAAGCCCTGGTGCGCTGGCTCGACCCGCAGCGCGGCATGATCCCCCTGGCCGAATTTATGCCCCAGCTGGAAAAAAACGGTCTGATCGAAACCCTCGATCTCTATATGTTCGAGCAGGTCTGTAAACGGCTGTGCCATTGGCAACGCACCTACGGAAAAACCCTGAAGATCAGCGTGAACCTCTCGGGCGAGATGTTCAACTATCGGTATTATTTTAAAGATTATAAACGGATTCACGGGCAGTACCCCGCGCCGAAAGAGTGCATCGAGTTCGAATTGCTGGAAAGCATCGTGCTGAACCAGGTGGACCGGGTGCGCGAGGTCACGCAGGAGCTGGAGGAATACGGTTTTTCCTACTCGCTGGACGATTTCGGCAGCGGCTATTCCTCTTTCAGCGTGCTCACCAACACCCGCTTTTCCGCCCTTAAAATCGACCGCTCCCTCTTTCAGGATGAATGCAACTTCCGCGAGCGGGTGCTGGTGCGCCACATCGTGCAGATGGCTCATGAATTGGGCATCGCCACTGTGGCCGAAGGCGTCGAAACCCGCGATTATGTAGAATATCTCAAGCGGCTCGGCTGCGAGTACATCCAGGGCTTTGTTTTTTACCGCCCTATGCCCGCCGATGAATTTGAGCGCCGCTTTCTTTTGGGCGGCGAGACCGCGCCGGTGTGAGCGGCGGCAAACACACAGCGCCTTTTATCAACGCGCCCGCAGGAATCAGCCGTTCCTGCGGGCGCGTCGGTCTTTTTGGTCTGCCTGTTGAAGCGCTTTTATCTGCGCTTCCATTGTGCTTTTCTGTGTGGCGGTGCCTGCAGCCTTCCCTTTTATAAAAGGAACAGCCCTACCGTCTGCAGCGCCGCCCCCAAAACGATGCACACCATGCCGCAGATCGTGTGCAGGCGCTGCCGCTTTGCCGAGCGCAGCTTTTTGCCAGTGCTGAAGCGCTGGCTTATCTCCCTGAAAAGCTCCCGGTCGGTCTTTACAATGATATCCCACAGCGACCACACCGTGCCCCCTGTGGCAAGCACCACCCCCAGCACCGAGATCCACTTTCCGGCCATTGCGCTCCCTCCTCCTGTTGGGGGCCAAAGCTCTGTGCCCCGGCCCGCATTCTCTTTTAGGTTTTCCCCCGCCCGCAAATCCATTCACCCCGCTTTTGCCTGCCAAAACCGGGTGGCAAAAGCCGGCGGCGGGCATCATCGTCATGCTGCCCACCATCCTGATCTGCGTGTTCTTCCAAACATACATTCTGGCCGGCGTTGCCGCCGGCGCGGTAAAAAACAATTTCACAGAACAAGGAGGCCCCTCATGCAGGCAGAACTCAACTGGCTGGAAGACCCGGCCGTATTTCAGGTAAACCGGCTGCCCGCCCACTCCGATCACACCTGGTACCGCAGCGAACAGGAGCTGGCCGCCGGCTGCCAGGCGCTGCGCCAATCCCTGAACGGGCACTGGCTCTTTGCCTGGAGCCCGGCGCCCGCCGCCCGGCCGGCTGATTTTTACCGTGAGGATTTTGACCTCTCGGCGTTCGGCGGCATCCAGGTGCCCGGGCACATCGAGCTCCAGGGCTTCGGGCAGCTCCAATACATCAACACCATGTACCCCTGGGACGGCCGCTCCTTTCTGCGCCCGCCCCAGATCGACTGGAACGACGACCCGGTGGGCAGCTATGTCACCTTCTTTGATCTGGAGCAAGCCCTTCAGGGCAAGCGGGTGTGCATCTCCTTCCAGGGGGTCGAACAGGCCTTTTACGTCTGGCTGAACGGGCAGTTCGTGGGCTACAGTGAAGACAGCTTCACCCCCTCGGACTTCGACCTCACCCCCTATGTGCGGCCCACGGGCAACCGCCTGTGCGTGGAGGTATACAAGCGCAGCAGCGCCGCTTGGCTGGAGGATCAGGACTTCTTCCGTTTTTCCGGCATCTTCCGGGAGGTATATCTCTATGCAAAGCCCTCTCTCCACCTGGAGGATCTGTGGCTCCAGGCCGGGCTGGAGCCGGACCTCTGCACCGGCACCCTGGGCCTGCGCCTGCGCTTTTCCCGGGAAAGCAGCGCCGAACCCTGCGGCCCCGCGGCCCTGCGGGTGGAATGCCGCGTTGCGGCGCCGGGCGGTGGGGTGCTGCGGCAGGGCCCGCTGGCCCTCTCGGCCGCCGAGGGCGGCTTTCTTACCGCCGGACCGCTGCGCTTTGAGGGCGTGCGCCCCTGGAGCCACAGCGACCCCTGCCTTTACACCGTCACCCTGGCCGTATACGACGCCGCGGGCCGGCTGCAGCAGCTGGTGCCCTATCCCATCGGCTTCCGCCGGTTCGAGCTCAAGGGCGGCCTGATGCTGCTCAACGGCGAGCGGTTGGTGCTGAACGGGGTGAACCGGCACGAGTGGAACGCCCGCCGGGGCCGCAGCATCGGCCGGGCAGACATGGAGCAGGCCATCGAGGTGTTCCGGCGCAGCAATATCAACGCCGTGCGCACCTGCCATTACCCCAACCAGAGCGCCTGGTACGCCCTGTGCGACGAAAACGGCATCTACGTCATGGACGAAGCCAATCTGGAAAGCCATGGCTCCTGGCAGAAGATGGGCGCCTGCGAGCCCTCCTGGAACGTGCCGGGCAGCCTGCCCCAGTGGCGGGAATGCGTGCTGGACCGCGCCCGCTCCATGTTCGAGCGGGACAAAAACCACCCCTCCATCCTGTTCTGGTCCTGCGGCAACGAGTCCTACGCGGGCGAGTGCATCCTGGCCATGAGCCGTTATTTCCGCCGGCAGGACCCCAGCCGCCTGGTGCACTACGAGGGGGTCTTCTGGAACCGGGCCTTCAACGAGGCAAGCGATGTGGAGAGCCGGATGTACGCCTCCCCCGCCCAGGTGCGGGAATACCTGGAATCGCAACCCGAAAAGCCGTACCTTCTGTGCGAGTACATGCACTGCATGGGCAATTCGCTGGGCGGTATGGAGAGCTATATCCGCCTGTTGGACGAATTCCCTCAATACCAGGGCGGCTTTATCTGGGACTACATGGATCAGGCGCTGTGGCGCACCGACCCGCTGGGCCGCAGGGCGCTGGGCTACGGCGGCGACTTTGGCGATCGCCCCACCGATTACGCCTTCAGCGGCAACGGCCTTTTGTTTGCCGACGGCTCAGAAAAGCCCGCCCTGCAGGAGGTGCGCTACTGGTACGCTTCCCCCGCCCGCCGCGCCCAGTTCGACTGGGAAAACCAGCGGCAGAAGGCCGCCGCACTGCGGCAGCTCGCCGCCGAACAGCAGGCGGCAGCCCTACGCGCCGCCGCCGCGCCGCCTCTGCAGGTGATCGAGGGCGACGTGACCCTGGGCGTGCGGGGGCAGGGCTTTGAGGTGTTGTTTTCCTACGTGGAAGGCGGCCCCGTATCCCTGCGGTACGGCGGCGCCGAGTGGCTGTACCGCGCGCCCCGGCCCGCCTTCTGGCGTGCCGCCACCGAGAACGACAAGGGCAACGGCTTTGCCGCCCGCAGCGCGGTGTGGATGAGCGCGGATTTGTGGGCCCGCTGCACCGGGTGGGAGCGCCCCCAAACAAGTTGGGATGAGGTGTCCATCCTCTACCATTTCGCCGCCCCCACCACCCCCGAGGCCGCCGTGGACCTGCTCTACACGGTGGACCCGCTGGGCCGGCTGCGGGTATCGCTGACCTATCACGGCCAAAAAGGCCTGCCCCAGCTGCCGCTGTTCGGGCTGCGCTTTTTTACCCCTGCGCCGGTGGCCGAAACCCAGTGGCTCGGCCTTTCAGGCGAAACCTATCCCGACCGCAGAAAGGGCGCCCGGTTCGGCCTGCACGCCGAAGCGCCCCATGCCACCCCCTACCTCGTTCCCCAGGAGAACGGCTGCCATATGGACACTCTGCGCCTCACCCTCCGGCAAAACGACCTGCGGGGCCGGGGCACAGCAGCGCTGGGCGTGGTGATGGACGACTCGTCCTTTGCCTTTTCGGCCCTGCCCCACACCCCCCACGAACTGGAGGCAGCCCTTCATCAGGAGGAACTGGGCGCTGCCGGCCGCACGGTGGTCACGGTGCTGGGCGCAATGCGCGGGGTCGGCGGCATCGACAGCTGGGGCGCAGACGTGGAGCCCGCCTATCAGCTGAGCGCCGAGGGCGACATTGCCTTTTCCTTTTACCTCCAGCCGGATCCCCTGCCGGGGAGCTGAAACAAAGCAGTGCCGGGGGAGCGGCCATGTCCGTTCCCCCGGCACTGCTTGTTTTTTGTGCAGCTCAGCAATACATGCCGTTGGCCTGCATATAGTCCGAGATCTGCTTGCCGTGATGCTGCTCCTGCTGCTGGATGCCGCTGAGCACCTGGCGGGCTTTTTCGTCGCCAAACTCGAACACCGAGGTGTTGTACACCGCCGATACGTGCTTTTCGGTGGCCAGCAGGTCCGCCAGCAGGTATTCGTCCTTCTTTTTGCCCGCGCGGCCGGCCTTGCTCTTAAGCTGCTCCGCGCTGGGCTGCTTTGCGTTCTTGGCCTGCCCGCCCTTTTGCGGGGCAGGCACCTCCCCCGCCAGCATCCCGGTCACGGTGTTGTAGTGGCCTTCCTCGGCTTTTTCGATCTGCTGGAACAGGCTTTTCAAATGCGGGTCACAGGCTGCTTCGGCCGCCCGGTGGTATTTTTCTGCGCAAAGCTTTTCCTCGTGCTGCAGATCCTTTAACAGGCTCTGCTCTTTTTTTGTCAGGGTCATAGGGTTGGCACTCCTTTTTGCGTAATTTGCCCCTAGTGTTGCAAAAAAAGCGCCGAATATACAGGATTTAAAAATCCCCATCTCTGCAGGCTCCGCCAGCGCCGTTGCAAAAGGCCCTCTTCCCCGGCGCCCTGCAAGGCAAAAGGCGCGCCCTCATTCCCAGGCGCGCCTTTTACCTCATGTTCCTTCTCACAGGTATTTTGCTTCGTACTCCTCAATGGGGATGGGCCGGCTGAACAAAAAGCCCTGCACCAGCTCCACCCCGCAGGCGCGCAGCACGGCGAGCTGCTCCTCGGTTTCAATGCCCTCGGCCACCACCTCGATCTTCATTTTTTTGCAGATGTCCACAATGGTCTCCACCACCGTGCGCGCTTTGGGGTTCGTGGCCACGTCGTCCACCAGGCTTTTATCCAGCTTCAGCACGTCAAACTCCACTGCCGAAAGCATTGCCAGGTTCGCATATTCCGTGCCGAAGTCGTCAATGGAAATAGCAAACCCCGCCTGCCGCACCTCGCGGATCAGCGCTTTCATATCCACCCCATCCGCCTCGCGCATGGTCTCGGTCAACTCGATCTGCAGGTATTTTTTGTCCACGCCGTACTTTTGGCACAGCCCGGTGAGCCGGGCGGCAAAATCAGGCTGCGCAAGCGAACTGCGGGAAAAATTCACCGACACCGGAAGGGTTTGCTTTCCCTGCCGCGCCCATTCCTTGATCCGCGAGCAGGCATACTCGAACACATAAAAATCGATCTGGCTGACCGTCTGGCTCTCTTCCAGCAGCGGCAGAAAATTGCCCGGCAGCACCAGCGAACCCGACTGGGGCCGGTAACGGATCAGCGCCTCGGCCCCCACCGCAGAGCCGTCCGAAACCGAAACCTTGGGCTGCAGATACACCACGAACCGCTCCCGCCGCAGCTCCTCCTGCAGCACCTCGGGGTCTGCCAGGGGCAGCATCTCGTCGCTGTGATGCCGGTAGCGGTGGGAATTGGGGTTCTGCCGGTAGAACTCTTTTTTGTCCTCGTACATTTTTGCGTCCGCGCTGTCGGTGATCTTTTTCAGATCGCTGCACTGTTGATCCCACTGGGCTCCGATCGCCGCCTTGCAGCCTGGGCCCCGCTCAAAATTGCGCCGCAGGGCCGCGAGCCGCTGCCCAAAAACAGCCCTTTCGATCCCCGGGCACAAAATCACAAACTCGTCGCCGCCGATCCGGTAATATTCCGCCTCCTGAAACGCCTCTTTCATCTGGCGGGCGCATTGGACCAGCAGCTCGTCGCCCGCGGCATGGCCGTACTGGTCGTTGGTGTCCTTCAGGCCGTTCACATCCAGATACACCGCGCCGATGGGCCCCGCTTTTTTTGAAAACGCGGCGCAGTCCTCGGTATAGCGGTTGCGATTGTAAAAAGAGGTCAGGGTGTCGTGGTAGCTCAGCTGCGAGAGCTGCTGCTCGTTTTCCGTGCGGCGGTAGGCAAGCATCACAAAATAGCACAGCGTCTGCAGCAGCGAGGCGATCAGCCGGATCCGCTCCGGCGGCGGGTTATCCACCCCCAAAAGGCCCCGCAGCTTTCCATCCTGTTCCAGCGACGCGGCCACCAGGCTGTGGATGTCCTGTGCGTGCAGCAGCTCGTACTCCCCGGGGCACAGCTCCTTCAAGGGTTCTATATCTTCCAGAATCACGCATTCCTGCCGGGCAAAAATGGGCAGCCAGCGGCCGATCAGCTGCAGGGGCACCCCCTGCAGCGCATCCTTTTGCGGCTCCATTTGTTCGGCGCACCACTCAAAATCGTTGTAAACCAGTTCTTCCCGCACCAGCCCCAAATAGGCCCGCCCCGCCGAAAGGAAGCGGCCCAGGCGCTCCAGAACCGCGGGAACCGACTGCCCCAGATCGTGCTCCCGGTATAGGGTGCGCACACATTCCATGATCATCTGCTGGGCGTCCAGGGTTTCCTTGAGCCTCTGCTTTTCCGCCTCTGCCTCGGTAATGTCGAACGCGATCTCCATGCGGGCGGGCTTCCCTTCCCACTGCAGAAGCCGGTCCTTGAGCAGATAGTGCCGTTTGGTCAGGGGATTGGTGTATTCCCAGGTATAATTTTCGCCGGGGACCAAAAGCGGGGTGGTGCAAAATTCGCAGGGTGCGTCTTTTCCCTGCAAAAGCTGGTAGCACTTTTTCCCCTCCAGGTCGGTAATTCCAAAGGCTTTCCGGCCCTTTTCATTGATAAACAGCAGCTCGTAGCTCTCGGGATCCACCACGTACATGACCTCCGAGATCTCGTCCATCGGCGCGCGCAGGTCAGCCGACAGCTGCATCAAATGCTCCCGCCTGCGGCGGTTTGCCTCCTCGGCCTCGGCCAGGGCCCGCTGCCCCCGCGCCTGCACCGCCCCATACCAGGCCAGCAGGGCTGCCAGCAGCAAAAACACCCCGCTCAGGATCACAAGCCCCTGCTCGGCCCGCCGCACCTGGGCCGCCGAATAATTTTCCGCGGCGCAGACCGCCTGATCCGCCAGCACGAAATATTCTTCGCTCAGGCGGTACAGCCCGGTCCCATCCGCTCCTCCGCGCACCGCGGGGATCTCGGCCTTGATGGCGGCCCACTGGTCCTTCATCTGCCCGATCAATTCTTGAAATTCGGCGTCCTCCAACCGGATGAGACCGTTTTCTCCCCTGCCGGTGGCCAGCTCCTCCAATATTCCGTCCAGCTTTGCCGCAAGCGCGTCGTCGGCCTCTCCGTTCAGTTCCTGCTTTACAAGGCGCTGGGTCGCCCCGCGCACCACGCCCGCGTAATTGATCACCCGGGCGCCGCCCTGCAGATCGTGGATGGAAACCACCGAAATAAAGCCCAGAATGAGCAGCGCCGCCGCCAAGAGCACCGGGATCACTCGTTTTTGCATTTGCGCTGTTCCTCCGTATCTGTTTCTTTGCCGCGCCGGAAATCTCGCCAGGGCTTTTCCTGGCACAAAGGCTCTGCCTTGATTATACCATTTTAGAATGTTAAAACAATATCCTTCTTCCTTTTCCGCCTGCAAAAGCAGAAAGCGCCCCCAAGCCTTATGCCTGGATGCGCTTTTTGCGGCAGGCAGGCCCACACCAACAAGAACACCCGCCCCAGCTTTGCAGCCGGCAGCGGGTGGTTTATTGTATGGGTTATCGTGCGTTTACTCGGCCTTGCGCAATTCTTTAAGCGCTGCCGTGTGGTTCATCACCACAGTCTCCAGCGTGCGCAGCCGCTCACGCATATCATCCAGTTGGGCGGCGCGGTCGTTGGCCTTGTCCAGCTTTTCGGCAATGTCGCCGTACTGCTCTGCAATAAGCCGAATATTGTGTTCCTGGTTTTCGATCAAAATGCGGGTGTGACGCGCGTCGGTTTTAAGCTGAGAAACATCTGCTTCCAATTGCTTCTGCCCGGCTTTCAATTGTTCCTGCCCAGCTTCCAATTGCTTCTGCCCGTCCTTCAGATCCGCGAGCTCTTCATGGATGGGTTTCAATAATTCCGCGATCTGCCGCAAATCTTCTCTCCTCATTGGCTCCACCTTCCATGTGTTGCTATTATACCCCGCCAGACCATGGGAAACAATTGGGCACTTCTACGAATTTTCGGCGTTTCCTTCGCTCGGCCCATATTTCTTTATGAGCACAAAAAGCCTTCTATCGCTTCACCGGTATTATGGGTACCCCTTTTCAAAAATCCGGTCAGCATAAAATAAAAGCGCCCTGGAACCTTACAGGTTCAGGGCGTTTTCTGGAAGGGGTGGACACTTTAGATGCCCATTTCCTCTCCAAAAGAACAGTCAGACAGTTCACCGTATAAAGTTTGTAATCTTTTAAGTAATGTAGGAAAAATCGGTTGCGTATGTTCGGTATCGCAGTTTAATATTTCTATTGCCGCAAGGAGATCTTTTGTCAATTGCCTAATGAGATAGGAACCATCTTGATAAAACTGAGAACCGACAAGTCGATTATGAATAAGTGCGTTATACAGCAAGACCGCAATGGATGCTGTAATAATTGCCGCTTGGAGGGAGGGGTTCAATTCGTCATATGGGTCATAGGTAAAAAAATAATTTGTCGCGCTCTGTACATCAACATGAATATATTGGCAGGCATTACTGTAATACAAATCATACAAAACAATATCTTCTAAATTTGAAAATGATTTTTTTAAGTCAGCTATGATTACAGAAATATTATATATGACGCCTGTCTCAATATGGAAAACCTTATTACGGTCTATAGTTTTATCTTTTTTAATTACAAACTGAAAATGCTCCTTATCAACCTTAGGAAGCAATTTCATCTTAAAAAATCTTGAGTCGCAGTTTATTTTATTCAGGTACATATAATTTTCAAAAAGGCTTCTACCTAAAGAGTGTATACATTCTGGGATTTGCTCTTCGATAAGTAACGCGATGCCCCTCATAGTTTTTATGGTCTTTATAGCAGAAAATAAAAGGTAGTCTGTCTCACTTTTCATTTCATAATTATAAATCCCATTGGGTTCACTGCTATGACGATGAATAAAATCATTTAAAGAACCTATCAACTTCTCCTGCACATTATCAAAAGTAGAACTTAAAAGTTCATTGCCATATGCTGTAAGTTGTATGGTGTTAATTGTATTAGTAAGTGGTTCATTGATAACATTACAATATTCGTCACGATAGTCTAGATATTCTTTTTTGTCTTTCTCGGATATAAACTCATTGTTGAGGCCGCACGGAATTAAACCATCTGTTTTATAATAAGCGTAAATGTCTTCAGGTGGTATACCGGACAATTTCATTGCTTTCATAGCTTTAAAAAGCAATTCATCCTGATAGATTGGAGTAAACGAAAAAACAAAATCATTTTTACCAGGTTTTCTTCCGTAATACTGTCCAAACATCTGTTCTGCTGCTTTCAGTTCCTCTTCAGCTTCATAAGACATGGGAAGCTGTTTGACTAATGCGCCACTTTCATCGTAGCCCCATCTAATCGACTTTAACTTGCAGCATGTGTCGTATGTTTTTTGACTTCCGCATGGGCACGGCTCGGTATCATCATATTCAATAAATATCTTCATAGATGCTCCTTTCGCTGACTTACATGATGTTTGTTGTATCTAAATCGGCTTTTGATTTGGAGCAAGTGGATGGTCAGACTCGCCTTCAACGCGAGCGCATTTCCTTGATAAAAAAGAGTCCAAATGCAAACTGCATTTGGACTCAACGTGGTGGGAGCGGGTGGATTCGAACCACCGAAGCAAAAATGCAACAGATTTACAGTCTGCCCCCATTGGCCACTCGGGAACACTCCCACATGTTCCGCGCTCGTTCAGTGAGTGCTAGTGTATTATAGCAAACCGGCGAAAAAATTGCAAGCCCTTTTTCGTTTTTTTTCCTTTTCGCCGCGCGGGCCCACAAATTAAAAAATTCGTCATATTTTTCACCGGGTTTTGTGCTATAATGTTTAACATACATAAATATTTTTAACAGTCTAGAACGCCCGGCGGCCCCGCCGCCGGGCCAGGAAGAGGAGGCAATCTTATGGCGGAAATTTCCGGATACTCCCGCATCACCCCCGAGCTGGAAGCAATGGCGGCTGCCTGCCTGGCCAACAGCCAGATCGACAAGAACGACTACGTGCGCTACGATGTAAAGCGCGGCCTGCGCGATCTGAA
The DNA here is from genome assembly GCA_022835495.1 of Oscillospiraceae bacterium. NCBI lineage: Bacteria > Bacillati > Bacillota > Clostridia > Eubacteriales > Oscillospiraceae > Oscillospiraceae bacterium. The sequence goes on along the minus strand of BQOK01000001.1, from coordinate 528,268 downwards.
CGGCACCGGCGTGCTGGCCGGTCTCACCGAGATCAGCGAGATCGTGAGCAGCAAAACGGTAAACGGCGAAAAGCAGCCCTGCGAAGGCGAATTGTACTACCGCGGCTACCGCATCGAGGATCTCACCCGCGATATTGCGCGGGACAAACGCTTTGGCTTTGAAGAGACCGCATATCTTCTGATGTTCGGCCAGCTGCCCACGAACCGGCAGCTGCAGGAATTCAACGAGCAGCTGGCGTTTTACCGCAGCCTGCCCACCAACTTTGTGCGGGACGTCATTTTGAAGGCCCCCAGCAAAGACATGATGAATACCCTGGCCCGGTGTGTGCTCACCATGGCCAGCTACGACGACCGGCCCGACGATATCTCCCTGGCCAACGTGGTGCGCCAGTGCGTCGACCTGATCGCCATCTTCCCCCTGATCTCGGTGTACGGCTACCAGGCCTACAACTACTACAAAAACGGCAGCAGCCTGTACATCCACGCCCCCCGGCCGGACCTCTCCACCGCCGAAAACATCCTCACCCTGCTGCGGCCGGACGGTTCTTACACCCCGCTGGAAGCCCACATTCTGGACCTGTGCCTGGTGCTTCATGCCGAGCACGGCGGCGGCAACAACTCCACCTTCACCACCCATGTGGTCACCAGCTCCGGCACCGATACTTACAGCTGCATGGCGGCCGCCCTGGCCAGCCTGAAAGGCCCCCGCCACGGCGGCGCGAACATCAAGGTGGTGGAAATGTTCGAGGACATGAAGGCCAACATCAAGGACTGGCACGACGAAGACGAGGTGCGTGCCTACCTGCAGGGCCTTTTGAACGGCGAGCACTTCGACCACAGCGGCCTGATCTACGGCATGGGCCACGCGGTGTATTCCATCAGCGACCCCCGGGCCACCATTCTCAAGAGCTTTGTGGACCGCCTTTCCCAGGAAAAGGGCCTGCACGAGGAATACGCCCTGTATTCTGCGGTGGAGCGCCTGGCGCCCGAGGTCATCGGCGCAAAGCGCAAGATCTACAAGGGCGTTTCCGCCAATGTGGACTTCTACAGCGGCTTTGTGTACAAAATGCTGGATCTGCCCACCGAGCTGTTCACCCCCCTGTTCGCCATTGCCCGGGTGGCCGGCTGGAGCGCCCACCGCATGGAAGAGCTCATCAACATGGGCAAAATCATCCGCCCGGCCTACAAGGCGGTCATGCCCCACCGGGATTACCTGCCCATGAGCCAGCGCGATTAAACACCTCAAACGTCACCCAAAGGGGGGCGGAGCAACGGCTCCGCCCCCCTTTTCCTGTTTTTCCGGTCAGCCCTTCACCGCTTTTTCAAAGGCTGCCACCAGCTCCTCCCCCACCTGTTCCCGGATGGAATCGTACACACCGCTCACCTTTTCCAGCATTTGGCCGCGCAGCTCGTCCTCAATGGGCACGATCTCCACGCCCGCGTCGGTAATGGTCTTTTTGTAGCCCTCGATGCGCTTGTCCGCCTCGGCGCGGGTGGCCTGGTGCGCCTCAATCAGCGCCTGCTGCACCGCCGCCTGCAGCTCCGCCGGCAGCGCCTGGAACTTTTCCTCGTTCATCACCATGACCAGGTTGTGCAGCAGGTGGTTCGTTTCCACCACCGCCTTCTGCACCTCGTAGAATTTTTGCGACACAATCAGGTCATAGGGGTTCTCCTGCGCGTCGATGGTCTTTTGCTGCAGCCCGATGTACACCTCGCTGAAGTCCATGGGGGTGGGGTTTGCCCCCAGGTCCTTCCAGTAAGCAATGTGGTTTTTGTTGTCCATCACGCGGATTTTCTGGCCGCCGAAGTCTGCCAGGGTGCGCACCGGCGTGCTTGTGGACATCACCCGGAACCCCGCGTCCGCGAAAGCGAACAGGTGCAGCCCCCCTTTGGCAAAGGCCTGCTGCATGGGCTGCAGCACCTCGTTTGAGTCCAGCGCCCTGCGGGCCGACGCCAGGTCCGGGAAAAGGTTGGGCAGGTCGAACACAGCGGCCTCCGGCACATAATTCACAAAACTGCTGGTCACTAAAACCACAAAGTCAATGTTTCCCGCCTTGGTTCCCTCGATCATCTCGGCGTCCTTGCCCAGGGCGCTGTCGGTATACACGGTGGCCTGGATCGCGCCGCCGCTCTTTTCCTTCATCAGCTCGGCGGCGGTGGAGGCCAGCACATAGTTCACGCTGTTTTCGCTGGTGGAAATGCCGATGTTGAAATTGTACTGCGCCCCGCTCTGCGGGGCCGCAGGCTGGCTTTGGCCCGCAGCGCTGCCCGCCGCAGAGCCGGCGGGCGCCGGTGTGCCGCCGCAGCCCGCCAGCAGCACGGGCAGGCAGGCCGCCAGGCCCCCGGCCAGGAGCTTGTTCCAGAATGTTTTTTTCATTTCAAAGTCCCTCCTTCATTTATGTTCCGACCAGCAGCAGGCTGATCTGCGGTACAAAGTTGATGAGCAGCAGGCACACCAGGAAGGCCGCGATAAACGGCGCCGCCTTTTTTGCAATGCTCATGGCGGGTACGCCGGTCATATTGCTGGTCACAAACAGGTTCATGCCCATGGGCGGGGTCACAAAGCCCACGGCCAGGTTGCAGACCATCAGGATGCCCAGGTGGATAGGGTTGATCCCCACCGTCTGCGCCAGCGGCAGCAGGATCGGCGTCAGGATCATAATGGACACCAGCGGGTCCATCAGCATGCCCGCCGCCAGCAGGATCACATTGATGATCAGCAGCACGCCCACCCTGCCGCTCACCAGCGAGAGTACCCCCTCGCTGATGGCGCCGGACACCTGCAGAAGCGACACCACCCGCCCAAAGGTGGTCGCGGTGGCAATGATAAAGATGATGGCCGCGTAGGTTTTAACCCCTTCCCGCAGCATGGGCAGAAGGTCGCGCCAGGTCATGCTCTTATAAACAAACAGGCTCACGAACAGCGCGTAAAAGATTGAGATGCCCGCCGCCTCGGTGGGCGAGGCGATGCCCCCGTAAATGCTGCCCAGAATGATCACCGGGGTCAGCAGCGCCCAGCTGCTCTCGCGCAGCAGCCTGCCAAAGCCCTGCGCGCGGATGGTCTCGTAGTTTTCCTGCAGGCGGGCCTTATCCTCCCCGTGCCGTTTGCAATAGACCCACGCCACCACCATCAGCCCCAGGGCGATCAGCGCGCCCGGCAGAATGCCCGCGATGAACAGCGCCGAGGTGGAGGTGTTGGACATGGAGCTGTACACAATAAAGGGGATGCTGGGCGGGATGATGACCCCCAGCCCGCCGGCCACCGCCACGATGGCCGAGGCGAACACCAGGTCGTACCCCATCCCTGTCAGAAAGGGGATGGCCATCGCCCCCACCGCCGCGGTGGTGGCCGGCCCCGAGCCGGAAATGGCCCCGTAGAACAGGCAGGTGATAATGGCCGCGCAGGGGAAGCCCGCGGTCTTGTTGCCGATAAAGTAGGCAAAAAAGTTGAACAGCCGCTTGGAAATGCCGCCCTTCGCCATGATCACGCCAGACAGCATGAACAGCGGGATCGCCAGGATCGGAAAGCTGTTCAGCCCGTTCAGCATGCTGCGCACCGCCGCGTCCACCGTAAAGGGGAAGGCCGGGTTTGCCAGCACGGGCAGGATCGAAATACCGCCGAACACCACCCCAATGGGAATGGCGATTGCGATCATGACCAGCAGCGCCGCAAAAAACACCGTGAGCGACATTACACCGCGCCCCCTTTCTCCTGTGCCGGCCGCAGCAGCGCCCGGGCGGTTTGCAGCATGTGCTGCACCATGCGCAGAATGCCCAGCCCAAAGCCCGCCAGCGGGGCGGAGTACACATATTTCATGGGCAGGCCCATGGCCGAGCTGGTCTGGCCGCTGGCCACTACCTCCTGCAGGATCGTCACGCTGCCCCTGGCGAACAGGGCGAACAGCAGCACCACCACCAGGCTCGCCAGCAGATCCACCGCTGCGCGCAGGCGCCGCGGCAGGGCGTTCACCGCCATGTCGATGCGGATCTCGGTGCCCTTTTTGATGCAGTACCCAATGCTCAAAAAGCCCGACCAGATGTAACAGAAGCGGTTCAGCTCCTCGCTCCAGGTGAGCGAGGAGTTCAGCACCTTGCGCATAAACACCTGAAAGCCCGTCAGCAGGCACATAACGACCAAAAATACAACAAGCAGCGCCTCTTCCAGATGTTCGTCAAGCCACTTTAAAACCTTCACGCCATTCTCCCTCCTTTACAGCGCCGTGTACATTCGTTCCAGCGCGGCCTCGCTCAGCGTGATCCCCAGGCCCGGCCCCTCGGGCACGAAAAAGCTCATCTCCCCGTCCGCTTCCAGGGGGCGGGCAAGCAGCTCGCTGCGCAGGCCGTTTTCGTTGGTTTCCGATTCAATGATCTCGGTGTTCGGCAGGCTTGCGGCCAGGTGCAGGCTGGCCGCAAAGTGCACCGCCGAGCCAAACGAGTGCATGGAAACCGGCTTGTTTTGTGCGGCGCCCAGCGCCGCGATCTTGCGGCACTCGGTAATGCCGCCGCCCCACCCGATATCCGGCTGTAAAATATCCACCGCGCCCTGTTCCAGCAGGCGGCCGTAGTTCATCACCCCCTGTTCGGTCTCAAACCCCATTACCAGAATCCCACGCAGCTGCCGGCGCAGCCGGGCACAGCCCTCCAGGTCCTCAAACAGGGTGGGTTCCTCCAGCCAGTCCACCCCGCACCGCGCAAGGTCCCTGCCGTAGTGTACAATGGTGCCGCTGCTCCAGGCCGCGTTCAGATCCACCAGCAGCCGGCCCTCCTTCACCAGGGCGCGGGCTGCGGCCATGCGCTCCAGGTCCTCCTCCACGCTCACCCCATACTCCGTGCAGGGCATGCAGCGCAGCGGGTGGCCGGGCATCTTTGGGGTGCGGCCCGCCTTGATCTTTACGTGGCGGTACCCCTTTTGCAGGTTGCGTTCCACCTCCCGGCGCAGCCCGTCCAGCCCTTTTCCCGGGGCGTAAAACCCGCAGCTCGCGTACGAGGGCACCCGGTCGGCATAGCCGCCCAGCAGCTTGTAAACGGGCATGCCCGCCGCTTTGCCCAAAATGTCCCACAGCGCGATATCCACCCCGCTCATAAGCCCCATAATGAGCCCGCGGCGGCCGTGTGCCACGGTGCGCCAGAACAGCTTTTGCCAGATCCACTCAATGCGGGTGGGGTCCTCGCCGATCAGCGCGGGGGCCAGGTGATCTTCCAGCAGCGCCTTGCCCGCCCGCAGCGAGCAGCCGTACAAAAACGCCTCGCCGATGCCCTCGAGCCCTTTGTCCGTCACAACGCGCACCAGCAGCGCCTGGCGCGCCTTCACGTCGATCAGCGCATCCCCCATGCGCGGGCTCTCCCACCGCAGGGGGATGGCTTTTATTTCAATGATCTTCATGGGTCGCTCCTCTTGTTTCAAATTCCCTCGCTTGCTTGCAAACAGCTTCTGTGGTATATTGATTATAACATGAGTAAGTTTTAAACGGAATTTCGGATATTTTGGACAAATTATAAGTTTTTCTTATACCTCTGTCCCACTGCAAGGGGGGTGTAACGCACGGATGGATATGAAATACTTTCTCTATTTTTTGGAGATCGCGCGGGCCAAAAACCTTTCGCGGGCGGCGGAACGGCTGTATGTTTCCCAGTCCGCGCTGAGCCAGTTTCTCGCCCGGGAAGAGGCGGAGCTCGGGGTAAAGCTGTTTCTGCGCCGCCACAACACCCTGTTGCTCACCCCGGCGGGCCAGCGCTACTTCGAGGCCTGCCAGGACATCCTGGACCGCAAAAATTGCCTGTATCAGGAGCTGGCAAGCCTGGAGACCTGCAAGGTGGGCAGCATGGCGGTGGGCATCACGCCCCAGTGGGGCTGCGAGATGTTCTCCTGCATCTACCCCATCTTCCAGCGGGATTACCCCAATTACACCCTCAAGCTCTTTGAAGACACCACCTTTCCCCTGATGGCTATGGTCCGGCAAAAAGAGCTGGATCTCGCCATTCTGGCCTTCAACCGGATGGACGGCATCCCCCTGCGCTGCGAGGCCATCTGCGAGGAGCGGTTCGTGCTGGCGGCGCCCGCGGCCTTTTGCGGCCGCCTTCCCGGCGGCGCCGAGGGGGGCGGCCCCGGGTTCCCCGTGGCGGGCCTGGGGCAGTTCTCCTCCCGCCGGTTCATCCTCTCCCGCAGGGGCACCGCCATCCGCGAGATCCAGGACGAAATGTTCGCCGCAAACGGCATCGAGCCCAGCATCCTGTGCGAGATCAACAACTTCGACGCCGCCCTGCGCCTTGTAGCCGAGGGGCTGGGCGTGTCCATCGTGCCGCTCTCCTGCGCCCGGCCCTCCCCCCAGGTCCGCTACTTCTTTCCGCCGCGCCCCTGGAGCTGGAAGATCGGGGTGGCCTACCGCAGCCACTTTGTCCACAGCGCGGCCAGCGCGTACCTGCTGGAGCTGGTCAAGCTGTATTTTCACGAGCAGCGCGGCGCCTCGCCCCTGCCGTAACAGCCCCATTGCGCAAAAAAGCCCGCCCCCGTTTTTCACGGGGGCGGGCTTTTTTGGCTTGAAAACCGGCGGATCGTTACTGTTTCACGATCACGCCCTTGGGGCAGACCTCCACGCACTGGCCGCAGCCGATGCAGGTTTCATAGTTGATGCGGGCCAAAAAGTTCTCCACCTTGATCGCCTCGGTGGGGCAGGCCTTCTGGCACTTCATGCAGCCGATGCAGCCGGTCTGGCACTCCTTGTTGGTCACAGCGCCCTTTTCGGTGTTGTGGCACAGCACCAGGGGCTTTGCCTCGGTGCCGCCCAGGATGTCGATCACATCGTGGGGGCACACGGCGGCGCAGGCGCCGCAGCCGGTGCACTTTGCGGTGTCCACCTGGGCAATGCCCTCCACAATGTGGATGGCGTCGAACTTGCAGGCCTTTACGCAGTCGCCCAGGCCAATGCAGCTGAACACGCAGGCCTTAGGGCCGCCGTGCAGCGCCGCGGCCGCGGCGCAGCTCTGGATGCCGCTGTAGTCAAACCGCTGGCCGCACACGCCGGGCTTGCCCTGGCAGGCCGCCACAGCCTTGACCACGGCGGTGGCGCCGGCGTCCACGCCCATCACAGCGGCCACGGCGTCGGCCGTTTTGGCGCCGCCGGGCACGCACTTATTCACCGCCGCGCCGGCCTCCACAATGGCCTTGGCGTAATCGGCGCAGCCCGCGTAGCCGCAGGCGCCGCAGTTGGCGCCGGGCAGGCAGCCGTTCACCTCACCGATGCGGGGGTCTTCCTCCACGTGCATGAACTTGGCGGCCAGCACCAGGATTACCGCACCCAGAAGGCCCACGACGGTAACGATCGCAATTGCTAATCCAATAGTCATGTTCCAGCCTCCCTTACACAGTTCCGAAGATGCCTTCGATCAGGCCGCCGAAGCCGCCGAAGGAAAGCGCGGTAGCAGCCGCGGCCACCAGGGTGATGGGCAGGCCCTCAAAGCATTTGGGGGGCTGGGCCTCCTCCAGGCGCTTGCGCACGCCGGAAAAGATGACCATGGCCAGCATAAAGCCAAAGCCGGCGCCCAGGGCGCACACGATGCTCTCCAGGAAGCTGTAGCCGTTGTCGATGTTCAGCACGGTCACGCCCAGCACCGCGCAGTTGGTGGTGATCAGGGGCAGATACACGCCCAGCGCCTTGTGCAGCGGGGGCATATACTTTTTCATAATGATCTCCACCAGCTGCACCAGCACGGCGATGACCAGGATGAACACGATGGTCTGCAGGTACCCAAGGTCCCATTTCAGGCCGCCGTTGCCGTCCGCCGGGGTGAGCAGGTAGGTCTGGATGGGCCAGGTCACGGCGGTGGCCAGGGTCATAACAAACACCACCGCGCAGCTCATGCCAAAGGCGGAGTTCAGCTTTTTGGAAACGCCCAGGAAGGGGCAGATGCCGAGGAACTTCACCAGAACGTAGTTGTCCACCAGGATCATGGTGAAGAAAATGGAAGCGAGCTTCACTGCCATTATTCACAGCCTCCTTTCGCGCCGCAGGCGCCCTGGGAGGGGCAGCCCTCGCAGCCGACGCTGCGCTTTTTCTTGTTGCCGGTCTTGTTCTCAATAAAGATCACCAGCGCCATCAGGATACCAAAGGTGAAAAAGCCGCCGGCGGGGGTGGTCATAAAGGTAAAGCGCTCCACGCTCTCGGGGATGATGGTCATGCCGAACCAGCTGCCCGCGCCGATGATCTCGCGGATCGAGCCCATCACCACCAGGGTCAGGGTAAAGCCCAGGCCCATGCCCAGGCCGTCGATGGCGGAGTCCAGCACCTTGTTTTTCGAGGCGAACATCTCCGCCCGGCCCAGAATGATGCAGTTCACCACGATCAGCGGCAGGAACACGCCCAGCGCCTTGTCCAGCGCGGGCACGTAGGCCTTTACCAGCATCTGCACGATCGACACAAAGGTGGCGATGACCGTGATGTAGGCCGGCAGGCGCACCTTGTCGGGAATCACCTTGCGCAGCGCGCTGATCACGATGTTGGAGCAAAACAGCACGAAGGTCGCCGCAATGCCCATGCCCAGGCCGTTGAACGCCAGGGTGGTAACGGCCAGGGTGGGGCAGGTGCCCAGAACCAGGCGAAGCACCGGGTTCTCCTTGATGAGGCCGTTGGTAAAGATTTCACTCTTTTTCATAACTCGAACAGCCCCCTTTCTCAGGACGCAGCCGGGGCGCTGCTGGCCCCGCTGGTATCAGCCGGCTGGCTGGTTTCTTGGCCGTTTTCGGGCGCGCTGGCCGGTGCGGAAGTGTCGCCGCCGGGCACAGGCCCGCCCTCGCCGCCCGCGGCGGGGTTCATGGCCGCCATGGCCTGCAGGCACTTGCGCACAACCTTTTTCACGCCCACGGTGGTCTCGGTGGCGCCGGCAATGGTGTCCACGCCGTCCAGGCCCGCCTCATCGGCAACGCCGGTGAACTGGCCCAGGAAGTCCTCGCTTCCGGCCTGGTCGCCGATGCCCGGGGTCTGGTGGGAAACATCCACCCACATGCCGGTAATGGCGCCGGTTTCGTCAAAGGCCACCGCCACGGTCAGGGGTTCCGGGGTTCCGTAGCCGTCGTGGGTGTAGCCGGTGCCGCTGCCCACAAGCACGGTCACGCCGCCGTTCTGATAAGCGGCGTCCAGGCCCTCGGGCGTGTCGATGGCGGTGGGGGCGCCGCCGGCCAGCTCGGCCAGGGCCTCCTCCAGGGTCATCTGCGGGGTTTCTTCCTCAATTACAGCCGCCTGGCCCAGGGCCACCTCGTTGAAACAGTTCACCGCGGTGTTGATGGCGGCCACCGCCGCCTTGGAGGACACGGTCGCGCCGCTCAGCGCGTCCACGCCCTTGCCGATCTCCTGGGTGCCCGCAAGGCCGATGAACTGCTGGGCAAAGGCGGTGCCCTCGGCGCTGCCGTCCACCAGCTTCTGGCCATAGCCTGCGGTCTCGCTGTTCTCCATGAACTGGATGCCCACAATGTTGCCCTCGGCGTCAAAGCCAACGACCACCGGCACATCGCCGCCAAAGCCCTTTGCGCTGGCCTTGATGGCCCACCCCGCGCCGTTGGTGGCCTTCATCACGGCCTGCACGTTGGTGGTGGCAAAATCGGTCACTTCTTCAAAATTGTCGGCGCCCGGCACCACCACCAGATAGGCCTGGTTGGCCGCGGCAGCCTGCTGCTCTGCAATGATGGGGGCGGTGAACTGGTTGGTCACCGCCAGGCCCGCGCTGGCGATCACACAGATCACGACCAGCACCACCACAGGCTTCAACATATCGTTCCAGGTATTCTTTTTCATGCTGCGTGCGCCCCCTTCTTTTTCTTACCGGCGCCCAGGGGTTTTTGCCGGGTCAGATCGTTCAGGTACGGCACCAGCAGGTTCATGAACAGGATGGCGTACGAAACGCCCTCCGGCATGTTGGCAAAGGTGCGGATGCCGAAGGTCATCAGGCCCAGCCCCACGCCAAAAATGAGCTTGCCCTTCAGGGTGAAGGGGCTGGTCACATAGTCGGTGGCCATGAACACGGCGCCGAACAAAAGCCCGCCGGCCAGCACCTCGTGCAGCACCAGCATGGCGGCGTCGCCGGCGGCCATGCCGCCGTCCGCAAACAGGTGATACAGCAGCGAGAACACCGCGTAGCTGCCCACATAAGTAAGGGGGATGGAGGGGCTGATGGTGCGGCTCGCCACCAGCCAGGCAAAGCCCAGCAGAATGGCCAAAGCGCAGGTCTCGCCCAGCACGCCGCCATGCACGCCCAAAAACAGGTCGGTCAGGGGGTATTTGCCCAGCAGCGAAGCGCCGCTGCCGTCGGCCACCTGCAGGGGGGTGGCGCCGGCCGCCGCGTCGATGCCCAGTTTGCGGAACGCCAGCACCGCCTTGGTGGGGTACACCCATTTGGTCATGCTGCCGGCAAACCCGGTGAACAGCACAATGCGGCCCACCAGCGCGGGGTTGGCAAAGTTAAAGCCGATGCCGCCGAACAGTTGCTTTGCGATCACAATGGCGATGAACGCCCCAATGATGGCGATCCACAAGGGAATGCCCACGGGCATGTTCAGGCCCAGGATGATGCCGGTCACCACGGCGGAGAGGTCCCCCACCGGGATCGGCTTTTTCATCAGCAGGCAGTACAGATACTCAAAACCCACGCTGGCAGCGGTGGTGATGCCCACCACCAGCAAAGCGCGCCAGCCGAAGATCAGGGCGCTGGCCGCCACGCAGGGCAGCAGGGCCACCACCACGCTGCCCATCAGGCCCCGGGTCGACGAGCGGTCCTGAATGTGCGGGGAGGCAGTTACGGTCAAACGGTTTTCCATGTTATTTCTTTGCCTCCTTTGCTGCAAAATCCTTGGCCAGGCTCATGGTCTGGGTAACCGGGCGCTTGGCCGGGCAAACATAGCTGCAGGTGCCGCACAGCATGCACAGGTCCACGCACAGCTTGTCCAGCTCCTCGGTATCCTTGCGGGTAAACGCCCCTGCGATCTGCACGGGGGCCAGGCCCATGGGGCAGCCCTCAATGCAGCGCCCGCAGCGGATGCAGGGCTGGGGGGCCGGCATGGCCGCCTTCTGGGCGGTAAAGGCCAGCAGGCCGTTGTTCTGCTTGAGCACAGGCTCGTCCATCGTGGCCACCGCCACGCCCATCATGGGCCCGCCCATGATCACCTTGCCCAGCTCCACGCCCTCCTTCAGGCCGCAGAACGCAAACACCTCCTGAATGGGGGTGCCGATCAGCACCTCCACGTTCTTGGGGGCGGCAACGGCGTCGCCGTCCACAGTCAGGCGCTTGGTCACCAGCGGCATGCCGGTAGCCAGGTATTTGCCAATGGTCGACACGGTGGTCACGTTCAGCACGATCACGCCCGCGTCGCAGGGCAGGCCGCCCTGGGGCACCTCGCGGCCGGTGGCGCTCTCGATCAAAATCTTTTCTGCACCCTGGGGGTAGCGGGTCTTGAGGGGCTTCACCGAAACGCCCTCCACGCCTTTGGCCAGGCTGCACATCAGGTCGATGCACTCGGGCTTGTTGCGCTCAATGGCAATGATGCAGCTCTTGATCTCCAGGTACTTCATCACCGCCTGGATGCCGCTCATCACGGTTTCGCTGTTCTCCAAAAACTCGCGGGCGTCGGCGGTCAGGTAGGGCTCGCACTCGGCCCCGTTGATCACCAGGGTATCCACCGGGGTTTTGGGGCTCAGCTTTACCGCAGTGGGAAAGCCCGCGCCGCCCAGGCCCACCAGGCCGCAGGCCTGCACCGCCGCAATAAAGCTGGCCTTGTCGGTCACCACGGGCGCCTTCACGGCCGGGTCCACGGTCTGCTCACCGTCCGGCTGAATGACCACCGCCGGGCAATCCGCGCCGCTCGAGAGCCGCACGCTGTCCACCGCAGTCACGGTGCCGGACACGCTGGAATAGATGTTGGCGCTCACGAAGCCCTGGGCCTCGCCCACCAGGGTGCCCACCATCACGGTGTCGCCCTTTTTGACCACCGGCGCACAGGGCGCGCCGATGTGCTGACGCATGGGCAGAACGACCTTGCTGGGCACGGGCATTTTTTCCGTGGCCAGGGCAGCCGTTCCTTTCTCATGCGGCACGCCGGCGCCACGCGCCGCGCGTTTGAGCTGTTTCAACATGGATTGAACGTTCCCCCATTTCTCAAAACTTACTCCAGGGCACCGGGCATGCAAAATCAGAGTGCGCCCGCGCCCACTCCATTTTATTTTACCATCTCGATCGCACAAGTCAACAGAAAACCCGCAACTCGAACCGAGTATTTTTTTGGTATTTAAGGCGTTTTCCCGTGCGGTTCGGGTCGCCAAAAAGGGTTTGCACAAAAGGGCCGCCGTGTGGTATACTAAATAAAACAGAATGCACTGTGCGCCGTGCCGGCAAGCCGCCGGCTGCGCACCGCATCGATAGAGGAGGTCGTTCTCTTGAAACTGCTCGGCAAGATCCTGTTGTTCCTATTGGCGGTGGGTGCCGCCCTGTTCGGCCTGGCTGCGCTGCAGCAGGAGGCCGGCCCCCGTTACATCTCGGTGTACGACACCGACGAGGACGAAATGCCCTACTGACCCCGCAAAAAACACAGCACCCCGGCCCGTTTTGGGCCGGGGTGCTGCTTTTTACGGTTTCTTTTTCACAGCCGCAAGCTCAATGTAGCCGCGCTCGCCCACCGGCTCCAGCTGGATGCGGGGGTTTTTGTCGTCCCACACATAGCCCAGCGCCGCCGGGTCGTACCGCCCGATCGCCCCCTGCACCTGCTCAATGGCGGCGCAGTAGTCCTCCTCGGCAAAGGGCTCGCCCTGAAAGCGCAGATAGCTTGCCGCGGGCAGCTCCAAAATCTCAAAGCCCTCCGGCACCGGGCCGTCCCAGCCCGGCGCCAGCTCCGCCCCCTGCACATATTCCGAGGTTCCGGGCGCGATCAGGTGTTCCGGCAGCCACAGGCTCACCGGCTCGCTTCCCAGGCTGGTCAGCAGGCCCCACACCTCGCACCCCACCTCTTCACAGTAGGCAAAATAATCCCGCGCGGCCACCCCGCGCCGGATCAGCACCCTGCGCGCCGGTTTTTCCACCAGCTGCACAAACACAGTCTTCGCGTTTTCCATTTCGTTCTCCTTTCGCAGTTCACGGTATTTCACGCCGTAAGGGGTGAACAGCCACAAGGGCACCGGCGCGCGCGCATACTCGCCGGGGTTGCACCCGAACGCCCGGTAAAACGCCCGCTGGTATCCGTCCACGCTGCCGAAGCCCAGCTCAAACGCCAGCTCCGCTACCTTCACCTGCCCGTCGCGCAGCCGCAGCGCCGAGCGCGAAAGCCGCAGCCTGCGGATGTACTCGGCCGGCGTCATATTTACCCAACGTACAAATAATCTGTAAGAATACCAGGGGGAATACATCGAAACCCGCGCCAGGTCGGCCAAACCCAGCTCTTCGCCAAGATGGGCCTCGATATAGTCCTGCATGCGCTGCACCGCCAGGATCTGCTCCTCCATCGCCCTCACCTCCTTACGCTCTCAGTTTACCGCACCCACTCCTCAAAACGCTCGACCTTTTTTGCCATCCTGCCATATTCCTTTTTTAAAGGGTGCCTTTTTGTGATTGATACAATCGCAAAAAGGCACCCTTTCGTTTGCTGTTTTTCTGTGCTGGATTCAGCTGTCTATATTTTCTTCATCCGAATCAATAAATTCTAAATGTTCCAGCGCGTATTTTAGCGCCATGCATATGACCTCGTTCCGAGAGCGCTTGCTTTTATCTGCAAGCACATCAAACTGATCTTTTAACTCTCGGTCTATACGCAAAGACAATAGCACTGATTTGCTTTCTTTTTGTCCCCCCACTTTTTTGGGCGTTATAATAAACGCATCCTCCATATTTTTACCCCCATAAACTTTTTGTTACTTTTATTATAATACAAGCCCATTGACATTCATATATCACAATTATATAATACATATATGTAATACAATTCAAAGGATGGGAAAACTTATGGACAATCTCAAAATCTCTAAACACACAGACGCGGTTATGTTCAGCGTCCGCATCGACCGCGCGCTTTTAAACGCCTACGACGACCTCGCCCTCAAAACCGGCCACAGCCGCAACAAGCTCATAGCCCTTGCGCTGGAGTACGCGCAAAAAAAGTTCGTGGTGGAGGGCGAAGAGCCGCCCCCGCCCGCAGCCGGGCCCTGACGGGCTGTCCGGCGCCTTCTCTGTTCCCGCCCCGCCCGGCGCAGCCTGCCGCGCCCGCGCAGCCGAACGCAGGGGCGGCGGGGCCCCTTCCGGGGCGCTGCACAAAAAACAAAACGGAACGGCGGGGCAAATGGCCCCCGCCGTTCCGTTTTGCTTTAGCCGTTCAGCACTCCGGCCGCCCGGGGCCGGTAAATTCAGCGCGGCGTTTCACGCCACGTAAAAATACACCGCCGCAAAGTGGCAGGCGCTGCCCGCCAGGATGCACAGGTGGAACAATTCGTGGAACCCCCACCGCTCGCTCAAATTGGGGCGCTTGAGCATATACATCACCGCGCCCACCGAATAGCACACGCCCCCCGCCGCCACCAGCGCCAGGCACCCGGCGGGCATGGCCGCGAACGCGGGCAGATCCACCACAATGGCCCATCCCAGCGCCAGATACAGCACCGTGCCGATCCACCGGGGCGCGTCCAGCCAGGCCAGCTTGAACACAATGCCCAGCACCGCCAGCACCCACAGCGCCCCCAAAAACAGCGGCAGCTTGGCCGGGGTCATGAACCGGATGCACAGCGGGGTGTAGCTGCCCGCGATCAGCACATAGATCATGGCATGGTCCAGCTTGCGCAGCCGCCGCAGCCTGCCCGCCGCGCACAGCGCCGCGTGGTAGATGCTGCTGGCGGAATACAGCGCCACCAGCGACAGCCCAAACAGCGCGGCCCCTGCCAGCACCACCCCGCTGGCGCCGGTGCGCACGCAGCGCCCCACCAGAAAAACAGTGCCCAGCGCGCTTGCCACCGCCCCCCAAAAATGGGTGTAGCTGCTCACCGGTTCCCGGCATTGTGCAAAATAGCGGCTCATATTCATCCCTCCGAAACGCATGATGTAGTTTTTAAAACTATATTATAGCATTACTATAACCAGTTGTCCTGTGAAAATCAATGCTTTTTTCAAAATTTAACAGTTTTGTCACGCTGTTTCTTTGACAGGCTTTGCCCCTATGATGTATTATTATAAAATAGCGTGCTGTGGCTTATTCATGGCGGGCTGATTACCGGGCCGTTTTTCGGCCCCTCTGGAATGTGAGAGTGATCGAGTTTGTCATTGATGGAAAAACTGTTCGGCTCTTTCTCTGAAAAAGAGCTCAAGCGCATCCGCCCCCTGGCCGACCAAGTTCTGGCGCTGGAAGGCGAGATGCAGCAAAAGACCGACGCCGAGCTGCAGGCCATGACCCCCGCCCTCAAGGAGCGGCTGGCAAATGGCGAAAGCCTGGACGATATCCTGCCCGCCGCCTTCGCGGTCTGCCGCGAAGCCAGCTGGCGGGTGCTGGGCATGAAGCATTTCCCCGTGCAGATTTTGGGCGGCATTGTGCTGCACCGGGCCTGCATCGCCGAGATGAGCACCGGCGAGGGCAAAACCCTGGTGGCCACCCTGCCCGTTTACCTGAACGCCCTCACCGGCAAGGGCGTGCATGTGGTCACCGTGAACGACTACCTGGCCCGCCGCGACTCCGAGTGGATGGGCAAGGTCTACCGCTGGCTGGGCCTTTCCGTGGGCCTGATCGTGCAGGGCATCACCAACGAAGAGCGCCACGCCGCCTATAATGCCGACATTACCTATGGCACCAACAACGAGTTCGGGTTCGACTACCTGCGCGACAACATGGTGGTCTACAAAGAGAACATGGTGCAGCGCGGCCACTACTTCGCCATTGTCGACGAGGTCGACTCCATCCTGATCGACGAAGCCCGCACCCCCCTGATCATCAGCGGCAAGGGCGACGATTCCAGCGCTCTGTATCAGCAGGCCGACGATTTTGTGAAGACCCTGAAAATGAGCAAGGTCGTGGAGCTGGACGACAAAGAGGACCAGGACGAGCAGGTCGACGGCGACTACGTGGTGGACGAAAAGCACAAGACCGCCACCCTCACCGAGAGCGGCATCAAAAAGGCCGAGGCCTGGTTCCACCTGGAAAACCTGTCCGACGCGGCCAACATGACCCTCTCCCACCACATCAACCAGGCCGTCAAGGCCCGGGGCGTGATGAAGCGCGACATTGACTACGTGGTGCGCGAGGGCGAGGTCATCATTGTGGACGAGTTCACCGGCCGCCTCATGATCGGCCGGCGCTACAACGAGGGCCTGCACCAGGCCATCGAGGCCAAAGAGGGCGTGCAGGTGGCGGCCGAGAGCAAGACCCTGGCCACCATCACCTTCCAGAACTACTTCCGCATGTACGAAAAGCTGGCCGGCATGACCGGCACCGCCAAGACCGAGGCCGACGAGTTCAACGAGATCTACGGCCTGTCCATCGTGACCGTTCCCACCAACAAGCCCTGCCAGCGCAAGGACCAGCCGGACAGCGTGTACAAAAGCGTCAAGGGCAAGTACGATGCGGTGGTCGAGCAGGTGGTCGAGTGCCACGAAAAGGGCCAGCCCGTGCTGGTGGGCACCGTCAGCGTGGAAAAGAGCGAGATCCTCTCCAAGCTGCTCAGCCGCCGGGGGGTCAAGCACAACGTGCTGAACGCCAAAAACCACGAAAAAGAGGCCGAGATCGTGGCCCAGGCCGGCAAAAAGGGCGCGGTGACCATCGCCACCAACATGGCGGGCCGCGGCACCGACATTATGCTGGGCGGCAACGCCGAGTACATGGCCAAGGTGCAGCTGCGCAAGGAGGATTTCTCCGAGGAGCTCATCGCCGAGGCCGACGGCCACGCCGAGACCGAAAACGAGGAGATCCTGGCCGTGCGCGCCCGTTTCAGCGAGCTTCTGGCCGAGCACAAGGCCCAGATCGCCCAGGAGGCCGATGATGTAAAGGCCGCGGGCGGCCTTTACATCATCGGCACCGAGCGGCACGAGAGCCGCCGCATCGACAACCAGCTGCGCGGCCGTTCCGGCCGCCAGGGCGACCCCGGCGCCTCCCGCTTTTTCCTCAGCCTGGAAGACGACCTCATGCGCCTGTTCGGCGGCGAGCGGGTGCAGAATCTCATGGACACCCTGGGCCTCGAAGAGGATATGCCCATCGAGAACAAGATGATCTCGAACACCATCGAGAGCGCGCAGAAAAAGCTCGAGGCGCAGAACTTCGGCATCCGCAAAAACGTGCTGCAGTTCGACGACGTGATGAACAAACAGCGCGAGATCATTTACGGCCAGCGCCGCCAGGTGCTGAACGGCGAGGATATCTCCGCCACCATGCGCACCATGCTCAAAGAGAACATCGAGGCCAGCGTGGCCAGCTTCTGCGCCGGCGAGATCGCCGACGACTGGGACTTCGCGGCCCTGCGCCGCCACTACCTAGGCTGGCTCGCCCGCGAAACCGACTTCCACTACACCACCGCCCAGCTGGAGGACCTCACCAAAGAGCAGATCGCCCAGGTGCTCATCGAGCGGGGCGAAGCCATTCTGGAAGCCAAGGAGAAAAAGTACGGCTCTCCCCTCATGCGTGAGCTCGAGCGCATTTGCCTGCTGCGCAACGTCGATACCAAGTGGATGGACCACATCGACAACATGGACCAGCTGCGCCAGGGCATCTACCTGCGGGGCTACGGCCAGCGCGACCCGGTGATCGAATACCGCATCGAGGGCTTCGAGATGTTCGACGAGATGATCGAGAGCATCAAGGAAGACGCGGTGCGCATGCTGCTCACCGTGGAAATCCGCACCGAGCAGCCCATGCAGCGCACCCAGGTGGCAAAGCCCAGCGGCGACGCCGCGGTGCCGGGCAAGGGCGTAAAGTCCACCGGCAAAAACGGGCCGGTCAAGGTGCAGAAGATCGGCCGCAACGACCCCTGCCCCTGCGGCAGCGGCCTCAAATGGAAAAAGTGCACCTGCGCCCAGTACCATTCCGACCTGTAAAGAACAGCCACAAGACCGGGCCTCCCCGTGCGGGGCGCCCGGTCTTGTGTTATACTTGTGCTATACACTGAAAAAGGGGTGCAGCCATATGCCCAACATCCTGATCGTGGAGGACGATCCCTCCATCAACGGCCTCATTGCCGAATACCTTCGCCAAAAGGGCGCCGTGTGCACCCAGGCCTTCTCCGGCACCGAGGGGCGCCTGTGCTTCGGGGCCGGCGGCTTTGACCTGGTGCTGATGGACCTGATGCTGCCCGGCCTGTCCGGCGAGGAGCTGCTGGCCTGGCTGCGGCAGAAAAGCGGCGTGCCGGTGATCGTGCTCACCGCGCGTGACGAGCTGGGCGCCAAGGTGGCGCTTTTAAGCGGCGGAGCCGACGATTACCTCACCAAGCCCTTTGAACTGGACGAGCTGTGGGCCCGCATCGGGGTGCAGCTGCGCCATGCGGGCACGCCCCCTCAAAGCGGCCTTCTTGTTTACAGGGACTGGGTCATCGACCCCGCCGCCCGCACCCTCACGGCGGCCGGCAGCCCGGTGGAACTCACCGCCCACGAGTTCGATATTCTGGAGCTGCTGGCCGCCCACCCCGCCAAGGTGTTCACCAAGCAGGAAATTTTCGAGGCGGTCTGGCGGCAGGATTATTTTGTCGAGGACAAAACCATCAACGTGCACATCAGCAACCTGCGGGCAAAGCTGCGCCCCACCGGCACCGAAAGCTACATCCAAACCGTGTGGGGCATCGGCTTCAAGCTGGCCCCCTGAACCGGGGCCGGGCAAACTTTACCCTTTCTTTAACCTTTCTTTGCGCTTTCTGAATCCCGCCCCGGTACAATAAAGTTATCACAAGGAAAGGAGCCGTCACAATGGAAGTGATCGCTACATCCGCCCTGACCAAGGTCTACGGGCAAAAACGCGCTGTGGACCAGCTGGACATGACCGTCCACGAGGGCGATATCTACGGCTTTATCGGGCGCAACGGGTCGGGCAAATCCACCACCCTGAAGCTGCTGTGCGGGCTGGCCCGCCCCACCGGGGGCGAAATCCGCCTGTTCGGCCAGCCCGTTTCAAACGAGGCCGCCCGCCGCCGGGTGGGGGTCCTGGTCGAGAGCGCGGGCCTTTACCCCGGCCTGCCCGCCCGTGAAAACATGCTGCTCAAGGCCGCCTGCATGGGCCTGGTAAGCCCGGAGGAGAGCGTCCGTCGCCTGCTGGAGCTGGTGGGGCTCGACCCCGCCGACAAAAAGCGCGCGGGCCGCTTTTCCATGGGCATGAAGCAGCGGCTGGGCATTGCGCTGGCGCTGCTGGGCGGGCCGGACCTGCTTCTCTTGGATGAACCCATCAACGGCCTCGACCCCGAGGGCATCCAAGAGGTGCGCAGCCTTCTGGTCAAGCTCAACCAGGAGCAGGGCATCACCCTGGTGGTGAGCTCGCACATTCTGGGCGAGCTGGCCAAAATCGCCACCCGCTACGGCATTTTGAAGGACGGCCGCATGGTGCAGCAGCTCTCGGCCGAAGAACTGTCGGCCCGCTGCAAGGACTACCTGCACCTGCGGGTAGCCGACCCCAAGGCCGCGGTGGTGGCGCTGGAGCAGCAGCTCGGCATTGCCAAATACGAGGTGCGCCCCCAGGGCGAGGTGCGCGTGTACGACAAGGCGGATCCCGCCCGGGTCAACGCGGTGCTGGCCGGGGCCGGCATCCCGGTGCAGGAGCTGTACCTGCACGGGCAGGACCTGGAAGGGTATTTCTTGGAATTGATGGGAGGCGAGGAACATGTTTGATCTGCTTCATATGGACCTGCGCCGCCTCGTGCGCGACCGGGCTCTTTATATCATCCTGGCGGTGTTCGGCGTCATTCTGCTGTTTGTGTGCGTCATGATGGCGCTCACCTCCAACGGCGATCTGATGGAAAAGATGTATTCCCTGGGCGGCCAGGTCACCCTCACGGTCTCCGAGCAGGGGGAAATGCTTCGCGACGCTGCCGACGCCCAGCTGCTGCTGGCCCAAACCACCCGGGCAAACTTCTTTTACACGGTTTTCTGTTCCGGCGGCGGGCTGTCGGTGTTCATCGTGATCCTGTCCACCCTGTTCGTGTACGAGGACTTCAGCTCCGGCTTTGCCAAAAACATTTTTTCCGTGCACCGCCGCGGCGTTTCGTATCTTCTTTCCAAAAGTGCCGCCATGCTGTGCGCCGTCACCGGCTTTTTGGTTTTCGGCACCCTTTTCACCCAGCTGCTCGTCACTTTGTTCCGCATGCCGCTGGCCGCCGGCACTTTAAGCGATTTTGCCCGCTACTTCTTCCAGGCCTGGCTCACGGTGGTGGCCCTGGCGGTGCAGAACGTGTTCTTCGTGGTCTGGACCCGCAGCATCGCCGTCAGTATGATCCTCTCCTTCTGCTGCGCGGGGGGCGTGTTCGGCATCGTGCTCGGCTCTGTGGGCAAGCTGTTCCGGCTGGACCTTGTCCGCTTTACGCTCGCCGGGGCCTGTGCGGGCGATGGCCTGAACGTTTTCTCCGCCGTGGTATGCCTTTGCTGGATCGGCGTCTACCTGTTCCTGGGCACCTGGGCGCTGCGCCGCAGGGATATCTGAGCCTTTTATAAAGGAGAGTGGATCCCATGGTCATTCTGGTCCTTGTGCTGGCGGCGGCCGTTCTGGCGCTGGCCTTCCAGCTGGCGCGCTGGCGCGCCGAGCTTCTTCGCCTTGCCCGCCAGCTCACCGACCTGCCGGAAAACAGCAACCAGGAGCTTCACTGCTCGGTGCGCGCAAAGCCCTTCCTCGCCCTGTGCAGCGCCCTGGAGGATCACCTCTGGGCCGCCCGCCAAAGCGCGGCCGACGCCCGGCGCGCCCAGCGCGAGCTGCAATACGCCATCGCCGCCGTTTCGCACGACATCCGCACCCCCCTCACGGGTGCGGCGGGTTACCTGCAATTGGCCCAAGCCTGCCCCGACCCTGAAAAGCGGGGGGAGTACCTGGGTGTGGTGCGCGGCCGCCTGCACGACCTGGAAGGCCTTTTGGACGAATTGTTCCTTTACACCCGTCTCGCCGGCGGCGAGCTCCCCCTCTCCTGCGTTCCCACCGAGGTATACCCCGCCCTGTGCGACGCCCTGGCCGGCTTTTTTGAAACCTTCCAGGAAAAAGGTGTTCAGCCGGTCATCGCCTTCCCCCAGGAGGGGCTGCGGGTCCAGGCCGCGCCCGAGGCGCTGCGGCGGGTGCTGCGCAATCTGGTTTCCAACGCCCTGCAGCACGGCTGCGGCGATCTGTCCGTCACCCAGGCCGGCTGCAGCCTGGCCTTCGCAAACCGTGTGCCGGACCCCGCCGCCCTGCGGCCCGAACATCTGTTCGACCGCTTTTACCGCTCCGACAACGCCCGCCAGGGCGCCGGGGCCGGGCTGGGCCTGGCGATTGTGCGGCAGCTGATGGAAAGGATGGGCGGGTCCGCCGGCGCCTGCCTGCAGGGGGACCGGCTGTGTATCACGCTGGAATTTCTGCCCGCGTAAATAACAGGAGGGGGCGCCCGGCCGGGCGCCCCCTCCTGTTTACGTTTGTCTGGTTCGAATCCTTTTATGCCGCGGGCTGGCTTGCGCCGGCTCCCATTTCCGGGGCGCTGGCCGCGCCCTCCGCGTCGCCCAGAACGCCGCCCATGGTCTTTCCCTCGTCCACGTTCATGCCGTACAGGTACTCGTAGCCGGTGGCAAGCCCCAGCTTTTCGGCAGGCACCTGCCCGGTCTCGCTGCGGAAGTGCTCGTTCAAAATGCGCGCGCAGCTCTCCCGGTCCACATAGTACACCTGGCTGTGCCCCTCAATGTTGGCGGCCCCGCCGGGCGCCCGCACAATGTAAATGTTCTCGGGCTTCACCTTCAGCATGGTGGCGTACAGCCCCCAGATCTCGGTGATATCCAGGCTGGTGTTGATGTAGTGGGCGATCACCTTGCAGGTGCTGTAATAGTCGGCCAGGGTGTAGTCGTTCAGCAGGCTTTTTACCAAGGCGGCGTAAAAATACTGCTGGGTCTCCAGCCGCTTGTAATCCGCTGTGGTGTAATTGCGGTTGCGCAGGATCACCTCGGCCGTGTCGCCGCTCACCCTGTGGGTGCCCTGGGGCACCAGCAGCTCGCCGGTTCCCTTGTCGGTGATATCCCAGGGCACATACATCTCAATGCCGCCCATGTTGTTCAGCATGGTCTTGAACGCCTGCATGTCAATGGTCACATACTCGTCCACCGGCAGCTTAAACAGCTCCGAGATCTTGTTGGCCAGGTTGTTGATGCGGTTCTTCTGGTCCGGGCCGTTGGCGTACAGCTCGTTGATCTTGCCGGTGTGGGTCGCAAGCCCGCCGCCCAGGTCCTCGCCCGCATAGGTATCGCGGGGGATCTGGAACGCGTTCACCTGGCCGGAATCCCGGTTGATCTGCACATACAGGATCACGTCGGTCATGCCCTTACCCTCGGCGTAGTCGCGGCCCTCGTCGTCCGCGTCGTAGTCGATCCCCAGCAGCAAAAGATTGTAAAACCGCTCGCCGTTTTCCTCGATGTCCGGGTCCTTCTGCTGGTCCAGCTTGCCCGCGTCGCCCTCGTTCAGGGCGGGGGCCACCTGGCTGTACAAATGCCACACGTAAGCGCAGCCCGCCAGCACCAGCACCAGTACCACCACCAGCGCAATCTTTGCGGCGGACCATTTTTTATGGGAGTGTTCCAAAAAAGGCTCCTCGCTTTCTTTGTTAAACTGGGGGCAAAGCTCCCCCAAAAAGTTTCAAAATAGTTACAGGGCCTATTATAGCCTATTTTGCCCGCGAATGGGAGCTTTTTTTGCCATTTTCGCTCAAAACCACAATTCATGGGGAACTTTTTGCCATATTTTTTACAGGTCCCATAAAAAACAAGGGGATTTCCCACCGCGCAAAATTGTTATTTTTTTATCGATTTTCCGGTCCGGCCGGCGCAAAAGGCAAACGCACCGCACCGCCGCGCAGAACTGCGGCGGTGCGGTGCGCTGAAAACCTTGAATCCTCAGGGGCCGTTACCTGCTTTCCAGGGTGGTCCCGGGGAAGTAGTGGGCCAGAATATCGGCGTAGCCCCAGCCGTTGGCCGCATAGCCCCACGCCCCATACTGCGACAGGCCGCAGCCGTGGCCGTAACCGTAGGTGGTAATGTTGAACGCCTCGGCCCCGGGGTCGTAGCTGATGTCGAACGCGGCGCTGCGCAGGGTCTTGCCGTTCACGTTGTTCAGCACCTTCTCCCGCAGATCGCGCCCCGAAATGGTGGCCGTTCCCAGCCGCATGCTGGTCACATAGCCGCTGCTGTTTTTCTGAATGTCGCCGAACCAGTCCTCGGGGTTATCGCTGTAGGCGTTCAGATCCACCCCCAGCCGGTCCTGGGCGCGGGCCACCACCTCCGCCTTGTAATAGGTGCGGGTGTTCTGCCAGTTGCTTGCGTAGTCCTTGTCATAGGGGCTGTCCACGTTTACAAGGTAGGGCCGGGCGCCGCCCCACACCTCCTGGCTGGAGTTGGTGCCGAACGCCGCGCTGGCAAAGTAGGGGGTAAACGCCACGCTGCCGCCATAGGTCAGAACCTGGTTCGCCACCTCGCGCGCGGCGTTCCGGATGTTTTCATTCGGCTCCCGGCCGGCCACGCTGGGCGCGCCGCCCTGGTTCAGGATCCAGCTGTGGGTGGCCACGATCTGCGCCTTGTAGGCCTCGTAGGGGGCGTTCGGGCCCAGCTCGTTGCGTGCCACCATGGCCAGGCATTCCACCAGGTCCATCTCCTGCCGCACGCCGTTCATCGTCACGGTAATGGTGCCGCTGGAAGGGGCCTGCGTGGGCTCCGGCGTGGGTTCAGGCGTGGGCTGCGGCGTGGCGGTGGCAGCCGGGGCGCCGCTGCCCGTGGGGGTGGGGCTCGGCTTCGGGGTGGGGCTGGGCCCCGGCGTTTCGCTGGGGTTCGGCGTGGCCGAAGGGTCGGCGGTGGGCTCGCCTTCTTCGCCGCCGCCCCCGCCTGCGGGCAGCTCGTCCAGCGGGCGGTCCTCATCCGGCATGCCGGCCTCCTCCTGCACCTCGTTGCTGGTGGCTCCGCCGGTGACGTACCAGTTCATCCAATACTGATCCAGTATTTCCAGCGAGGGCAGGCTCTCCCCCTTGCCCTGGTAGACCGCCAGCGGCATCAGCGGCGCGTCCGCCGGCTCGATCTGCTTGCCGAACAGGATCGCCGCCTCGTTTTCACGCACCATGCGGCCGGTGATCACCAGCTTGCGGCCGTCCGCGGCGGCCGTGTCCGCCACCAGGGTGGCAAAGCTGTCGCCGTCCTGCACATTGGCGGGCATGGCGTAAATGCTGCGGGCTTTCATCCCCAGCACAAAATTCAGATAATCCTGGTAGTTTGTCAGGTCCTGCAGCCCATACACATCAAAGGCCGCCTCGCCCGTTTCCGCCGGGTCCCAGTAAAACACCCCGGCGATCTTGTAGCGGTAGGCGCCGTCCGCCGTATAAAGGGTAAACCCGCTGTTGGCGGCAAGGGTATCCTGCTGATCCAGGCCGCTCAGCGCCTTCATGGCGGCGGCCGGGCAGGTGAGCAGCAGGTTTGCCTGCGGCTGCCCGGGCCGCACCGCGCTCGAAAGGCGCACGGCGGCGTCCTCGGCGGCGCTCACCGTGCCGCCGCTCTGGGGCGCGGTGGCCGCAGGGGCCGCCGCGCCGTATACCAGTGCGCCCGGCAGCTTGGGCAGGGCAAGGTACCCGGCCACGCCGCTGTTTTTGGCCTGGGCCTGCAATAAGTAATCGCGGGCGGCGGTGTCGTAGTCGGCGGTGCCGTAGCCCACGTTGCCAAGGTCGCTCTCGGCGGGCCGGCCGCCCAGCCACAGCCACAGCCAGACCCCGGCCGCCACGGCCGCCGCCAGCACCGCAAAGCCGAACACCCGGCCCCAGTGGGTGCGCTGTTTTGTTTTGCCGGGCGTTTCCTGGGGCAGGGGGGCCTCGTCGCTGAACAAGAGCTGCGCCTTGCTGTTCAGCGCCTCATCCGGCGCCAGCGGGGCGTTCTTTTCGGCCTGCGGGGCCGGGCCGGGCGCGGGGCGCGGGGCCGCCGCGGGCTGCACCGGGCCCATCGGCTCCAGGATCGGCGCGGCCAGCTCCGGGGCGGGCCTGCCATAGGCAAACCGCTCCACCCCTTCCTCCATGGAAAGGTTCAGCGCCATGCGCCGCAGCATGTCCAGCAGCCAGCCGGCCGCCAGCGGCCCGGGCTGCCCGCAGGCGGGCAGCGCCTTGAACCACACGTTCTTTTTGCTGCACACCAGCACAAAGGCCGGGTCGCAGCCCTCGGCGGGCCGCCACAGCACCGCCCAGTCCGCCCCCGCCGTTTCCAGCGCCGCGCGCGCCTGGCCCGCAGCCTGCTGCACCGGGTCGCCCGGGTATTTTTTCTCCAGCTTTGCGTCCGGCCGCACCCTGGCCGCCTTTTTGGGGTGGGCGTAGCTCTGGCTGCCGAAATCGTATACCGTGCCGGCCAGCTCCTGCCCGGCCAGCTTTTCTTCCAGCAGCGCGCCGGTGGCCGCGTCCGCCGCCACGAACAGCTTGTCCGCCCCGGCCAGGGCCTCCAGGGCGGCCTCGGCAAGGCCGGTCTCGCCGGTGCCGAACACCGCCGGGCCAAACTCCTTTTTAAAGTGCTCCTCCCAGGTGTTGCACAGCACCTGCGCCGCCGCGCCGGTCTCCGCGCGGGCGTTCACGCACACCGCGTACTCGCCGTCCCTCATCAGCAGGTTCAGGCCGGGGCAGCCCCCGGCCGCGGCCGCTTTCAGCACGCCGGTCACGCGGGCCTCGCCCGGGCCGAACAGGCGCAGCACCGTGCTGCGGGTCACTTGTGACATCTCGCTTTCCCTCCGTCAGGTCGTTCGTTTATGGCTTGCCCTTTTCCGTTTTGCCCCACGCCTCGGCCCCGGGAATGGGCAGGCCCGCGGCCAGCCGCCGGGCGGCGTCCAGGGCCGCGCTGGCGGTCATCCAGCGGATGGACTCCCGGCTGCGCGGGCCGAACCGAAGTTCCTTCACAAAAACCGTCTCGCCTTTTGCCGCGCCCAGCCAGACCAATCCCACCGGCTTTTCCTCGGTGCCGCCCCCCGGGCCCGCCACGCCGGTCAGCGCCACCGCAAGCGAAGCGCCGGCCGCTTTTTGGGCGCCGGCCGCCATCTGGGCCGCCACCTGCGGGCTCACCGCGCCGCACTCGGCCAGGGTCATGGGGTCCACCCCCAGCAGCTGGCGTTTGGCCGCGTTGGCATAGGTCACAAACCCAAAGCCGAACACCTCGCTGGAGCCGGGCACCGCGGTGATCCGCTGGGCCACCAGCCCGCCCGTGCAGCTCTCGGCCGTGGCCACGGTCAGGTTCTTTTTTGCCAGGGTTTTTACCAGCACGTTTTCCAGGCCGTCTTCCCCCTCGCCGTACACCGCGTCGCCCAAAAGCGCATAAAATTTTTGGGCGTAGGCGCGGCACATGGCCTTTGCCTCCATGTTGGTGGGGGCGGCGGCGGTAATGCGGATGTGCACCTCGCCGGTCTTTGCGTAAATGGCCGCGGTGGGGTTTTCACTTTGGAACAAATGCCCTACCAGCTCCTCGGCGTGGCTCTCGCCAACGCCCGCCACCCGCAGCACCAGGCTGTGCAGCACCCTTTGCTGATCCCGCTGCAGCATGGGGCGCACCGCACCGCTCCACAGCGGCTCCAGCTCCCGGGGCGGGCCGGGCAGCAGCACCGCGTACTTTGCGCCCTCCCGGAACCACACCGCCGGGGCGGTTCCGTTGGGGTTTGCAAACCAGCCGCCCTTTTGGGGCACCATGGCCTGCTTTTCGTTGTTTTTCGGGGTGGAGCGGCCGGTGGCCAAAAAATAGGCGTTGATGCTCTGCATTACGCTGGGCTCGAACACCAGCTCGTCATTAAAGCAGCGGGCCACCGTTTCCTTGGTCAAATCGTCCGCCGTGGGGCCCAGCCCCCCGGAGAAGATCAGCAGGTCGCTGCGGCCCTTTGCCTCCCGCACCAGCTTTTCCAGGCGGGCCGCATTGTCGCCCACCACCTGCTGGTGCAGAAGGTCGATGCCCAGCTCGGCCAGCTCCCGGGCCAAAAACCGGGCGTTGGTGTTCAAAATATCTCCCAGCAGCAGCTCGGTGCCCACACAAATGATCTCGGCAGTCATCCTTCTTCGCCCCTTTCCGGTCTTTACAGCTCGAACAGCGCCCCGCCCCGGCGGGGGGGCTCCATCTCGATGCGAATGCGCTCCACCTCACGCGCGGCGGTTTCTTCCAGCCCGGCCAGGCCCGGCATGGCAGCCTCGGCGGCCTCGATCTCGGCCAGGGTGGGCTTTGTTTTGGGGTGGGGCGGGGTGAAAATGGTGCAGCAGTCCTCGTAGGGCAGGATGCTGGTCTCAAAGGTGCCGATGCGCCGCGCCGCCTCCACGATCTCGGTCTTGTCCAGCCCAATCAGGGGCCGCAGGATCGGCAGGTCCTGGGCCGCGTCGGTGCAGGCCAGGGCCATCAGGGTCTGGCTTGCCACCTGGGCCAGGCTCTCGCCGGTCACCAGGGCCTTGGCGTCGATCTCCTTTGCCACCCGGTTTGCAATCCGCATCATGCTGCGGCGCATCAGCACCGTGAACAGCACGTCCGGCGCGTTGTCGCGGATGTATTCCTGGGGTTTTGTATAGGGCACCACGTACAGCACGCAGTTGCCCGTGTAGCCGCTCACGATCCGGGCCAGGTCGGCCACCTTCTGCTTGGCCGCCTCGCTGGTGTAGGGCGGGCTTGCAAAGTGGATGTGGTGCAGCGCCAGGCCGCGCCGGGCCATGAACCAGGCCGCCACCGGGCTGTCGATCCCGCCGGACAGCATGTTGATCGCCCTGCCGCTGGTGCCCACCGGCAGGCCGCCCGCCCCCGGCGTTTTGGGCCCGTGGATGTAGGCGCCGTAATCCCGCACCTCCACCATCACGGTGAGCTCCGGGTGCTTCACGTCCACCCGCAGGTGCGGGTGCTTCGCCAGCAAAAAGCCCCCCAACTCCCGGCACAGCTCCGGGCTTTTCATGGGGAAGGATTTGTCCGAGCGCTTGGCCTCCACCTTAAAGGTCCTGGCCTTTTGCAGCGCCCCGCCCAGGTACTCCTCGGCGGCGGCCTGAATGGCCTCAAAGTTTTTTTCGCACACGGCGGCGCGGCTCAGGGCCGCCAGGCCGAACACCTTGCGCACCCGCTCGTACGCCTCGCCCACATTGGCCTCGGCCTCCTGGTCCCGCGGTTCCACGTACATGGTGCTCTGGGCCTTGTACACCTGGAACCTGCCCAGCTCCCGCACCCGGTAGCGCAGCGCCTTGCTGAGAACAGCCTCAAAGGTGGCCCTGTTCAGGCCCTTCAGGGCCATCTCGCCCTGGTAGCACAGAATGATCTCTTTCATCAATCTCGTTCCTTCCCCCGCCCGGCCAAAGCCCGGCGGGCCTTTTTTACTGGAGGCGCGCCAGGGTGGCAAGGCCTTCTTCCAGGCCGGCCAGCAAAGCGTCCACGTCCGCCTCGGTGTTGTCGCCGCAAAAGCTCACCCGCAGCGCGGTGTCAATGGCGCGCGGCGGCAGGCCCATGGCGCCCAGCGTGTGGCTGGCCGCCCCGCGTGAACAGGCCGACCCGCTGGACACATACACGCCCTTGGTTTCCAAAAAGTGCAGCATGGTTTCGCTCCTGACGCAGTTCGTGCTCAGGTTCAGCACCTCGTTCACCGCGTCGGCGGGGCTGTTCAGGGTGATTTCGGGCAGCCTTTCCAGGCCCGCCCGCAGCCGGGCGTTCAGCGCCGCCACATGGGGCGTGCGCCGGGCGGCGTTTTCGTGCATCAGGCTGGCCGCCGTGGCAAGCCCCACCGCGTAGGGCAGGTTTTCGGTGCCGGGGCGCACCCCCAGCTCCTGCCCGCCGCCCACGCCCTTCTCCTGGCCCCCGCCAAGGTAGGGCGGCTGGATGTTGTGCCCCCGCCGCAGGTACAGCGCCCCCACGCCCTTGGGCGCGTGGATCTTGTGCCCGCTCACGGTGTAGCTGTCGATGCCCGCAAGGCTCACCGGCACCCGCATCCAGGCCTGCACCCCGTCCACATGCACTGCGGTGCGGGGGTTTTTCGCCTTGATCCTTTGGGCCAGGGCCGCGGCGTCCACCTGCGCGCCGGTCTCGTTGTTCACCTGCATAAAGGCCGCCAGAATGGTGTGCCGGTCCACCGCGGCCAAAAAGGCCTCCCCATCCAGGCTGCCGTCCGGCCCGGGGGCGATGAACGCCACCTCAAAGCCCTTTTCCGCCAGCCGCTGCATGGGCAGCGCAACGCTGGGGTGCTCGAACCCGCTCACCACGATCTTTTTGCCCCAGGCGCTGCGGGGCTCCACCGCCCCCAGAATGGCAATGTTGTTGCTCTCAGAGCCGCAGCCGGTAAAAAACACCTCGCCCGCCCCGGCCCCCAGGGTGGCGGCCACCGCCGCCCTCGCCCGGTCCAGCAGGCGGCGGCTGGCCTGCCCCGGGCCGTACAGGCTCGAGGGGTTGCCCCAGTGCTCGGTCATGGTTTTGTAAATGGCGTCGGCCACCTGCGGCGCCACAAGTGTGGTGGCCGCGTTGTCGAGATAGTGCAGGCTCTCGTTCTGTCGCATGGCGTACCTCATGTTTACCTTTTGTAATATCGTATTCCGTTATTACAGATTGTGCCGTTCCGCGCCCCGGTTCCGGCCGAAAAGCGGCAAAAATACAGAATATATTATACACCAACCACCCCCGAAGCACAACCGGAAAGCGCTGGCTTTCCCGCTGCGGGCAGGCGCCTGCCCCGGTTCCATCCCCGGTCCCGTTGCGCGCAATCCCACGCTGTGATAAGATAAAACCAACAAAAATCAATTCAAAAAGGTAAATTCACACTATGAAAAGATATGCTGCATTTCTGCGGGGCGTCAATATCAGCGGCCGGAATAAGGTTCCAATGGCCGCATTAAAAGCGGGGTTTGAAGAACTGGGGTTTGCACAGGTCAAAACCTGCCTCAACAGCGGCAACGTCGTTTTTTCGGCGGAGCAAAAGGGCGAAGCCGATTTTCCCGCGCGGCTCGAAACAATGCTGAAAAGCAAATTTGATTTGGAGATCCCTGTTTTTGTCATGGAAATGCAAGAGCTGCAAGACCTTCTGCGGCACGCGCCCGCCTGGTGGGGGACGGAAGATAGGCAGCTGTACCATAACCTGATTTTCATCATGCCGCCCATGACCTTTGGGGAGCTGTTCCGCGAAATAGGCGAGCCGAAGCAGGAACTGGAAAAAATTGAGCCCTATCAAAAAGCGGTCTTCTGGTCTTTCAGCCGCAAGGAGTATCAAAAAACGAATTGGTGGTCCAAAACGGCAAGCGCAAAGAGCGGCCGCTTGCTCACCATCCGAACGGCAAACACGGTCAGAAAGCTCGCCGGCCTGTAATTGCCCTGCAAAACCCGCCCTCCTTTGTTTTGGCAGGGTGGGCCGGACGCCTGCCCTCTGTGCTTTTCCGCCGCAAAGCGGCGCCGGGCCGGGGGCGGGGCGTTTCAAAGTATGACTTGTGGTTTTGCGCTTGTAACCTGCCGCCGCTTCTGTTAGGATTATGGTATACGCAAAAGCGCAGCGGGGCGCCGGGTTCTGTGCCGCACAGCCCTGTGCGGCGGGCCGCCGCGCCCCGAAAACCGCCACGAAAGGATGGGATCTCCACACATGAAAACGGATATCCAGATCGCACAGGAAGCCTCGCTCAAGCCCATTGCTGAAATCGCGGCCCAGCTGGGCCTCGCGGAGGATGAAATCAGCCTGTACGGCCGCTACAAGGCCAAGATCGACCACCGGCTGGCAAAACGCTCGGCCGGGCAGGGCAAGCTGATCCTGGTCACCGCCATCAGCCCCACCCCGGCGGGCGAGGGCAAGACCACCGTCAGCACCGGCCTTGCCGACGCGCTGAACGCCCTGGGCAAAAAAACCATGCTCTGCCTGCGGGAGCCGAGCCTTGGCCCCGTATTCGGCATCAAGGGCGGCGCCGCGGGCGGCGGCTATGCCCAGGTGGTCCCCATGGAAGACATCAACCTCCACTTCACCGGCGATCTGCACGCCATCGGCGCGGCCAACAACCTGCTGGCCGCCCTGGTGGACAACAGCATCTACCAGGGCAACCCGTTGAACATCGACCCCCGCCGGGTCACCTGGAAGCGCTGTGTGGACATGAACGACCGCCAGCTCCGCTTTGTGACCGACGGCCTGGGCGGCAAGGTGAACGGCACCCCCCGCGAAGACGGCTTCGACATTACCGTGGCCAGCGAGGTCATGGCTATCTTCTGCCTTGCCACCGACCTTGCCGACCTGAAAGCCCGCCTCTCCCGCATCGTGGTGGCCTACACCTACGCAGGCGAGCCGGTCACCGCCGGGCAGCTTGGCGCGGCCGGCGCCATGACCGCCCTGCTCAAGGATGCGTTCGATCCCAACCTGGTGCAGACGCTGGAAAACAACCCCGCCATCATCCACGGCGGCCCCTTTGCCAACATCGCCCACGGCTGCAACAGCGTCATGGCCACCAAGCTGAGCCTTTCCCTGGCGGATTACGTGGTCACCGAGGCGGGCTTCGGCGCGGACCTCGGCGCCGAAAAATTCCTCGACATCAAGTGCCGCAAGGCGGGCCTTTCCCCCAGCGCCGTGGTGGTGGTAGCCACCGTGCGGGCGCTCAAGCATCACGGCGGCTGCCCCAAGGACCAGCTGGGCGTTCCCAGCGTGGAGTACTTAAAAGAGGGCGCGGGCAACCTGCGCCGCCACGTGGAGAACATGCAGAACTACGGCCTGCCCGTGTGCGTGGCCATCAACGCCTTCCCCACCGATACCCCCGAAGAACACGAGTGCCTGCGCGAAATCTGCGCCGATCTGGGCGTTCCCTGCGCCCTCACCGAGGTGTTCGCCAAGGGCGGCCAGGGCGGCCTTGCCCTGGCCCGGGCGGTACTCAGCGTGCTGCAGCCCGGCGCCCAGGTAAATTTTGCTTACCCGGACGATGCGCCCTTAAAGGCCAAGGTGGAAGCGGTGTGCAAAAAGGTCTACCGCGCGGCGGGCGTGACCTTCAGCGCCCCCGCCCAAAAGGCCCTGGCCGAGATCGAGGCCATGGGCTACGGCGGGCTGCCGGTGTGCATCGCCAAGACCCAGTATTCCTTCAGCGACGACCCCAAGCTGCTGGCCGCGCCCGAGGGCTTTACCATGACCGTGCGGGACGTCCGCCTCTCGGCGGGCGCGGGCTTTGTGGTGGTCATCATGGGCAGCATCATGACCATGCCCGGCCTGCCCAAAAAGCCGGCGGCCGAATCCATTGATGTGGACGAAACCGGCCGCATCACCGGCCTGTTCTGAGCGCCTTTTCCACACGCCAAAGCCCCCGTGCAGTGTGCACGGGGGCTTTTTCTCAGCTTTTATAATAGGGGCTGCCCGCAAGGTACGGGTTCGAGGCGCTGTAGACCGTGTGGGCGGCCAGGTAGTTCACCCAGGCGCTGTAGCCCGCGGCGTTCATGTGCAGCCCGTCGGCCGAATAGTCCTCCCGCAGATCGCCGTTTTCGTCCGCCAGCACGCTGTACAAGTCCACAAAGGGGCAGTTTTTTTCGTCCGCCAGCCTTGCCAGCTGGTCGTTCACCCGCAAAATACGCTCTTTATAAAGGCCCGCGGCCTTTTGGGTGTATTCGGGCCGCACCGGCGTCATAGCCTGCACATAAATCGTCACGCCTTCGCCCAGCGTCTCGCGGATCAGATCCAGCATCTGGCCGTAGTAGGCCAAAAAGGCGTTCTCCTCGGCCTCGCCGTCCCGCGCCAGGGCGTTGGCCCCCAACAGGATATACAGCCGCTTGGGCGCGCGCTCGGCGATCTTGTCCAGGGCGATCTCGTCCGTCTCGGTGGCAAAATTGTGCAGGCTGGTGCGGTTCAGAATGGCGCTGGGCCCGGCGCTGCGGTAGCCGTACACCGCCGCGACCCCTTTCACCGGGTTTGCATAGGTGTCCAGCCCCTCGGTCACGCTGTCGCCCAAAAACACGGCGTCGGCAAAATAGCTGTTGTCCACAAGGCCCCGCTCGGGCAGTGTCAGGGCGGCGGCCCCGGGGCTCACCACGGTATACCCTCCGGTCTGCCGCACCGGGCCCACGCTCTGCCAGGCCGTGCCGCCCTGCTCCACCTGCATGGGCAGGGGCGCCAGCACGCTGCCCACAAGGCCGGTCTGGCCCTCGCTGGCGGCCGGGCCCGAGGGCGCGCCCGATCCGCCGCCCCCGACCCGCTCAATAGCCCAGGTGATCACCCAGGCAAGCCCCAAAACAGCCAGCGCCGCCAGCAAAAACGCCAGCAGGCGGCGCAGCGCCCTTTTGCGGCGCTTTTGCCTGGTCTGCTGCCGGAATTCACGATAGTTGCCCATTCTTTCCTCTCCCCGGCGCGGCCTTCCCGCGCCCTGTGCTGTATTGCCCGCGCCCCTGCCCCGTCAGGAATTTGTGCTGGGGAAATAGGGCCGCAGCGCGCCTGCCACGCTGCTGATCGGCATGGTCTGCAGCCAGATATGCCCCGGGCCGGTGAGCACGGTATTAAAGATCCCTTCGCCGCCCAGCATCATGTTTTTCAGCCCCGGCACCGCCTGGATATCGATCTGGCAGCTTGCGCTCATAGCCGCCAGGTATCCGCTGTCGATCACCATCTGCTGGCCGGCCGCCAGCTCATATTCCACCACGTGGCCGTCGAACTCGGCAAACACCACGCCCTGCCCGGCCACTCTCTGCAAAATAAAGCCCTCGCCGCCAAACAGGCCCGCGCCCGCCTTCTTCTGAAAATGGACCGACAGCTCCACCCCGGTCTCCGCGGCCAAAAACGCCTTTTTCTGCAAAATATACTCCTGCCCCCGGGCCACAGTGAAGGCCTGAATGCTGCCGGGAAAGCTGGATGCAAACGCAATGAGCCCTGGGCCGTTCTGGGCGGTGTATGTATTCTGGAAGATCGAGTCCCCCGAGAGCATCCTCCCAAACGCCTTGCCCAGCCCCCCGCCGGAGGTGGTGTCCATTTTCATGTTGGGGCTCATCCACGCCATCGAGCCCCGCTCGGTAATCATGGCTTCTCCCTGCTCCAGGCTGCAAATGACCACGGGTAAAGTATCGCCCTGAATCTCGTACTGCATACTCTTTCCTCCTTTTTTGCCGGGCGTGCCCGGCGGGTTTGTTTTTAAAAGGCAGGCGGCCCACACAAAACCGGGTCGCCTGCCTTTTACATCCATATAAGGGCCTTACTCGCCCTTGTAATAAGGGCTGCCGGGCAGGTACGGGTTATCCGCCGCGTAAGCGGTGTGCTTTGCCAGGTACTCGGCCATCACGGTATACGCCTCGGCCTTCAGGTGCACCCCGTCGGCGGCGGCAAGCTCCGCCCGCAAATCGCCGTTCTCGTCCGCCAGGGCTTCGTACAGGTTCACAAAATAGCAGCCCTTTTCCTGCGCCAGGGCGGCAAGCTGGTTGTTCACCCGCTCGATGCGCTCTTTGTAAAGGCCCGGCTGCGAAACCCCGGGCCGCACCGGCGTGACCGATTCCACATAGATCTTCACCTCGCTGCCCACGGCCTCGCGGAACATGTCCAGCATCTGGCCATAATAGGCCAAAAAGCTCTGTTCCACGGCCTCGCCGTCCCGCACCAGGGCGTTTGCCCCCAGCAGGATATACATCCGCTTGGGCTGGGAGTTCACAATGGTGTCAAAGCCCACCTCCTGGCCGCGGCCGCTGCCCTGGCCGGGATCCAGCGTCTGCTTGTTCACAATCGCGCTGGGGCCAATGCTCTTATACGCGCACACAAAGGCATGGGCCTTCATGGGCGACTCGTAGATGTTCCAGCCCTGGCTCACGCTGTCGCCGATCAGCACGGCCCGGTCGAAGTAGGTGTAGTCCACCACACCGTTCTCGGGCAGGGCGATCAGCCGGTAATCCGGGTTGTTCACCGAATAGTTCAGGGTCTGCTCCACCGGGCCCATCTGGTTCCAGCTGGTGTCGCCCGGGTCCTGCGCCGGTGCCGGCGCCTGGCTGGCCGCGCCGCCGCTCTCGGGCGCACTGGCCGCGCTCTGCGGCTGCGAAACGCTCTGCGGCGCAGAGCTGCCGGAGGCGCCGCCGGGCGCCCCGCCCTTCATCAGCCGGGTGATCAGGAAGGCCAGCCCAAGAATGACCAGCACCGCCAGCAAAAACACCAGCGCGCGGCGCAGCACCCGCTTGCGGCGGCGGCGCTTTGCCTGTTCACGAAATTCCCGATAGGTTGCCATTCTTCCCTCTCTCCCCAGGCGCACCGGGCGCCTGTTTTCTCCATTGCAGGGGCCAAACACGCCCCCGGCTCGCATGCAAATCTTACATGTGTATCATTATACCCCAGCCCGTGCCGGGGCGCAAGCCGGGGGGCAAAAAAGTTGGCCCCTGCTGCTTAGTATCGCCGGTTCGCGGCGGGATATGCTTTTTTTCGCCCTGCGGGCCCTGTGCTATATAAACGAACCGGCGGCCCCGGCTCTTTCAGTTTGATTGTGATAGATTGCTTTTTTTTGTTCAAAAATTGCCGAGGGTGCGCCCTCCGCTCTTGACGAAACGCCGCTTATCCCCCATACTAACGTATAGAACGGCCCAGCCCCGCCGGGCGGGTGCAAACGGAAAGGCCCCTTTTAAAAAAGGGCGCCGCGCGGCAAAACGTCCGCTTTCCCGCTCGCTCCGTCCCCCGCCGCCGGGCAAGTTGAGATGCAATTAAGGAGGGTGCTTTATTATGGCAATTTTGGTATGCGGCGGCGCCGGCTACATCGGCAGCCACACCTGCGTGGAGCTGCTCGCGGCGGGTTACGACATTGTGGTGGCCGATAACTTTTATAACTCCTGCCCCGAGGCGGTGCGCCGGGTCAAGCTGATCACCGGGCGCGAGTTCCGCTTTTACGAGGTGGACCTGACCGACGCGGCCCAGGTGGAAACCCTGTTCGCCGAAAACCCGGACATCGACGCCGTGATCCAGTTCGCGGCTTACAAGGCCGTGGGCGAGAGCGTTTCCAAGCCCATCGAGTATTACTCCAACAACCTCTCCACCACCCTTACCATCCTGGCCGCCATGCGCCGCCATGGGGTGAACAACATCGTGTTCTCCTCCTCGGCCACCGTTTACGGCGATCCCGAAACCGTGCCCATCCGGGAGGACAGCAAGGTGGGCGGCACCACCAACCCCTACGGCACCAGCAAGCTGATGAACGAAATGATGCTCACCGACTGCTGCAAGGCTTACCCCGAGCTGAATGTGGCCCTGCTGCGCTACTTCAACCCCATCGGCGCGCACGAGAGCGGCCTGATCGGCGAGGACCCCAACGGCATTCCTAACAACCTGGTGCCCTACATTGCCAAGGTGGCGGTGGGCGCGCTGGAAAAGGTGCATGTGTACGGCAACGATTACCCCACCCCGGACGGCACCGGCGTGCGGGACTACATCCATGTGGTGGACCTGGCCCGGGGCCATGTGGCGGCCATCAAAAAGCTGGAGCAGAAGCCCGGCCTGTTCATCTGCAACCTGGGCACCGGCCACGGCTACAGCGTGTTGGACGTGATCCACGCCTACGAAAAGGCCTGCGGCAAAACCCTGCCCTACGTCATCGACCCCCGCCGCCCCGGCGACATCGCCGCCTGCTACGCGGACCCCGCCAAAGCAAAGCAGGAGCTCGGCTGGCAGGCCCAGTACGGCATCGAGGAGATGTGCGCCTCCAGCTGGAAATGGCAGAGCAGCAACCCGGACGGCTACAAGGGCTGACGGATTTGAGAAAACCGCAAAAATGCGCCGCAGAGAATGCGGCGCATTTTCTTTTTCCCTTTTCAGCTTGTGGGTGCGGCCAATTCCCCCAGCGCCTCCTGCAGCCGGCGCAGGTGCTCCGGGCCGGCCTCGGGCGTTCCTTCCAGCGGGAAGGGCAGGCCCATTGCCCGGTATTTTTCCAGGCAGAGCTTGCGGAAGGGCAGCAGCTCCACCCTCTGCAGGTTTTCGTACCGCCGGCAGAGCGCTGCAAACCGTGCAGCGTGCTGCGCGCCGTCGGTCAGGCCCGGCACCACCACGTGCCGCAGCCACAGCGGCACCCCCATTTCCCGGGCAAGCTCCAAAAATGCCAGCGTGTGCGCAAGGCTGCCGCCCGCGCAGCGCCGGTACTCCTCTTCGGTGGTGAATTTCAGGTCGGCCAGCACAAGGCTGGTGTGGGCCAGCACCCGCCGCGCGCCCGCCGCGTCCCCCGCGCCCGCGGTGTCCAGCGCGGTGTGAAAGCCCTCGGCCCGCAGCGCGGCGAACAGCGCCGCCACAAACTCGCTCTGCGCCAGCGGCTCGCCGCCGGTCACGGTCACGCCGCCCCCTTTTTTGATGTAGGGCGCGCAGCGGCGTATCCTCTGCAAAAGCTCCTCCACCGTGGCCTCCCTGCCGCCCTCAAAGGCCCAGGTGTCCGGGTTGTGGCAGTAGGCGCAGCGCAGGGGGCAGCCCTGCAAAAAAACCACGTACCGCAGCCCCGGGCCGTCCACCGCGCCCATCGACTGGCAGGAGTGCACCCGCCCCGGCGGCGCGGCGGTGTTTTGTTCGGTCATGGCGGGGCCTCCTTTCAGTTGCGCGGCGCGGGGGCCGGCGCTCCCCTCACATTCCGCTGTGGAAGGTGCGGGCAATGACCTCCCGCTGCTGCTCCCGGCTGAGCTTGTGGAAGTTCACCGCGTAGCCGGACACCCGGATGGTCAGGTTCGGATACTTTGCCGGGTCCTCGTAGGCCTCCAGCAGCATCTCCCGGTTCATCACGTTCACATTCAGGTGGTGCGCACCCTGGGCAAAATAGCCGTCCAGCAGGCGCACCAGGTTGTCCGTGCGCTCCGGCGCGGTGCGGCCCAGCGCCGCGGGCAGGATGGAAAAGGTGTTGGACACGCCGTCCTTGCAGTAGTCATAGCGCACCTTGGCCACCGAGTTCAGGCTGGCCAGCGCGCCGCTTTTTTCCCGGCCGTGCATGGGGTTTGCGCCCGGCGCAAAGGGCTCGCCGGCCTTGCGCCCATCCGGGGTGGAGCCGGTCTTTTTGCCGTATACCACATTAGAGGTGATGGTGAGCACCGACAGGGTGGGCTCCGCCCCCCGGTACAGCGCGTGCTTTTTCAGCTCTTCAAAGAACAGCCGCGCCTGCTCGGCGGCAATGCCGTCCACCCGGTCGTCGTCGTTGCCGTAGGCGGGGTACTCCCCCTCCACCTGGTAGTCCCGGATCAGGCCGGTGGCCTCGTCCCGCACGCAGCGCACCCGCGCGTACCGAATGGCCGAGAGCGAGTCCGCCAGCACCGACAGCCCCGCAATGCCAAAGGCCATGTAGCGGTGCACGTCGGTGTCGTGCAGGGCCATCTGCAATTTTTCATAGGCGTATTTGTCGTGCATGTAGTGGATCACGTTCATAGTGTTGGCGTACACGCCCGCCAGCCACTGCCGGTAAAAATCCAGCCGGCGGCACACCTCGCCGTATTCCAGGTACTCGCCCTCGTAGGGGGCGGCGGCGGGGCCCACCTGCTCGTTCTTCATCTCGTCCCGGCCGCCGTTCAGGGCCATCAGCAACAGCTTGGGCAGGTTTGCCCGCGCGCCGAAGAACTGCATGTCCTTGCCCACCCGCATGGCGGAAACACAGCAGGCGATGGCGTAATCGTCGCCGTAAACCGGGCGCATCACATCGTCGTTCTCGTACTGGATCGCGTCGGTGTCGCAGGACGTTTTCGCGCAGAAGCGCTTGAACCCCTCGGGCAGGCCCTCCGCCCACAGCACGGTCAGGTTCGGCTCGGGCGCGCTCCCCAGGTTGTAAAGGGTGTGCAGCACCCGGAAGGAATTTTTCGTTACCAGGGTGCGGCCGTCCTGCCCCATGCCGCCCACCGCCTCGGTGATCCACATGGGGTCGCCGCCGAACAGCTCGTTGTAATCCGGGGTGCGCAGGTGCCGGGCCATGCGCAGCTTCATCACAAAGTGATCCATCAGCTCCTGGGCTTCGCTCTCGCTCAGTGTGCCCGCCCGCAGATCCCGCTCAAAATAAAT
Source organism: Oscillospiraceae bacterium (assembly GCA_022835495.1). Lineage (NCBI taxonomy): Bacteria > Bacillati > Bacillota > Clostridia > Eubacteriales > Oscillospiraceae > Oscillospiraceae bacterium. The sequence continues at coordinate 489,225 of BQOK01000001.1, read as the reverse complement.
GTCCAAAAAGGTGCTGGTGCGGCCCAAACTCATGGCTGCGCCGTTCTGCTCCTTAATGGCGCCCAGATATCCAAAATACAGCCACTGCACGGCCTCGCGGGCGTTTGCCGCGGGGCGGCGGATGTCGCAGCCGTAGGCGTCCGCCATCTGGGCCAGCTTGTTTAAAAAGTCGATCTGCCGCCAGACCTCCTCGATCAGGCGGATGGTTTCCTCGCTCATCGCGCCCTTTTGCAGCGCGGCCAGATCCTGCTTTTTCTGCTGCGCCAGCCGGTCCACGCCGTACAGGGCCACCCGGCGGTAATCGCCGATAATGCGCCCCCGGCCGTAGGCGTCCGGCAGGCCGGTGATCAGCCCGCAGTGCCGCGCGGCCCGGGTCTCGGGCCCGTACACCCGGAACACCCCGTCGTTGTGGGTGGTGCGGTAGCGGAACTCCTCCTCGATCTTTTCCGAGAGCTTGTACCCGTACGCCCCGCAGGCCTGCCGGGCCATCCGGATGCCCCCAAAGGGGTTCACCCCCCGCCGCAGCGGCGCGCCGGTCTGCAGCCCCACGATCAATTCATCCTGTTTGTCCAGGTACCCGGGCTCGTAGCTCAAAAGCGACGACACGTTCTCGGTGTCCACGTCCAACACGCCGCCCTTTTCCCGCTCGGCCCGCAAAAGCGCGTCCAGCTTTTCCATCAGCCGCCCGGTGCGGGCGGTGGGGCCCGCCAAAAATTCGTCCCCGCCCTCATAGGGGGTGTAATTTTTCTGGATGAAGTCCCGCACGTCAATGGCCTGCTGCCACGCCCCGGCCGCAAAGCCGTTCCACTCGCTGTTCATATCGCTTTCCCTCCTGCATATATTGCCTGCCACCGCGCCCGGCGCCGCCCCGAACAAATAAAAAAGGGCAGCACCGCAAAAACGCGATGTTGCCCAGACGGTCGGCATAGCTTCCGCGCCCCATTCCCCTGTGGTTGGCCCACATTTCCCGTCAGTCGTGGGGGCGGTGTTCTGTTGTGTGTCGTTCCCCGCTTGTGCCAGGAACAAGATTTAGTATACCCGGCCGCGGCCGGAAAGTCAATGCCCCGGGCGGGATGTTTTGCTTCTTTCTTTTGGGGCATCCATTCTATACAAAAAGTATACAATCAGGCCTTTTACCGCTGCGGCCGCTGCAGGCCGCGCAGATCCCCGCTCTCGGAAAAGTCCTCCCGATCCAGCGTCAGGCTGGGGTTATAGTAGGGGTCGCGGGTGAGCGCCTGCCGCCCGAACCGCTCGGTGAGCCGCCGCTGCTCGCCGCTGAACCGCTCCTTTTTCGCCTTGTCCCGCTCGTCGATGCCGCGGCTTTTGCTCTCGTGGTGGTAAAGCTGGGCGTAAGGGGTCCACACCACCCGCCAGCCGGCCCGCCGGGCCCGCAGGCAGAAGTCCACGTCGTTAAAGGCCACGGTAAAGTCCTCGTCCAGGCCCTCCAGCTTGTCGTACACCTCGGCGCGCACCAGCAGGCAGGCCGCCGTCACGGCCGAGAGGTCCTGCACCGTGGCCGCCCGGAACATGTAGCCGCTGCCGCCCCGCGGCTTATACTTATGGCTGTGCCCCGCGTAGCCCCCCAGGCCGGTGATGATGCCCGCGTGCTGAATGGTGTCGTCCGGGTAGTAGAGCATGGCCCCGCACATGGCCACCCCCGGCCGCGAGGCCTGCATCAGCAGCTCGGTGAGCCACCCGCCGTTGATCACCTCCACATCGTTGTTCAGCAGCAGCAGGTAATCGCCCTTTGCATACGTCCGGCCAAAATTGTTGATGGCCGAAAAATTGAACGGCCCCTGGTAGCGCGCCACCTGGCAGCGGGGGTAGCGGCCGCCCCCGGTGATCGCCTCGTAATATGCAAAGGTTTCCGCCTCGGTGGAGTTGTTCTCGATCACGATCACTTCAAAATTACGCCACTCGGTCTTTTCATAGATCGACCGCAGGCATTTGTCCAGATCCCCGGCGTGGTCCTTGCTGGGGATCAGGATGCTCACCAGCGGCTCGCCCTCGATCTCAAAATCCACCTTGTAGGTGCTGGGGAACAGGCCGTCCCGCACCGTGCCCCGCTGGCCGGTGCGCTCCAGGTGATCGGCGATGGCCTTTTTTGCGGCCTTTGCCACATAGGGCTTTGCCTCCACCCCGCCGCTGGTGGAGCCGCCGTGCACCCGCCAGTAATACAGCACCTGGGGGATATGCACAATCTGGTCCTCCTCCAGGCGCTCGGTCAGCCGCAGGAACAGATCGTGGTCCTGGCTGCCGTCGCACGCGGTCCGCTCGCCGCCCACCTCAAAAAACAGCTCCCGCCGGAAGGCCGACAAATGGCAGATGTAGTTGCAGCACAGCAGATACTCGGGCGCAAAGTCCGGCTTAAAATGCCCCACCATGGGCCGGCGGATGCTTTTGGTGAACAGTGCCTCGTCGCTGTACAAAAAGGCCGCGCCGGTGTCCAGAACGGCCTGCTGCACCGTGTAAACGGCGTGGGGCGCCAGCACATCGTCGTGGTCGGCCAGCGCAAGGTATTCCCCTGTGGCCAGCTGGGCCGCCGCGTTGGTGTTGGCGCTGATGCCCTTGTTTTCCACCCTGGTGTACAAAATGCGCCCCCTGCCGTCGGCTTTCTGGGCCTCCTCCACCAGCCGCCCCACCTCCGGGTGCCCGGGGTCGGAGGCGTCGGCAAGGCAGAGCTGCCAGGCGGGGCTGGTCTGCCCGGCCAGGCTTTCCAGCAGCTGGCGCAGATATTGCTGGGGGGTATTGTAAAGCGGCACGCACACGCTCACCAAAGGCAGCCCCTCGCCGCCCGCCGCCGCCTGCCGCTGCGCCTCCAGCACCGCCTTTTTGGGCAGGTACCTCGCCCGCTTGCCCAAAAGGCGGCGCCTTGCAAAGCCCGCCGCCCGCCTGAGCATAGGGCCGGGGCCCTCGTCCCTCAGAACCGTGAGGGCATAGCCCAGCAGCTCTTTGATGCGCTTGAGTTTCAATTTCATTCTTTTCCCTCTTTTGTGGGGCGCTGCCCGGCCCGGCTCACTTGAGGCCGTAATTCTCGAACAGCAAATTAAAATGCCGGTTGTAATAGGGGTCGCCCGCCGCGATAAGCGCGCCGTACTTGTTTATGAAGTTCGCCTTTTCCCGCTCGTAGCGGGCGGCGTTTTCGCTCTGGGTGTCCAGGCCCCGGCTCTTGCTCTCGTAGTGGTAGGCCTCGGCAAAGGGGGTGAACACGTTGGTGCGGCCCGCCGCGTGCAGCTTCAGGCACAGGTCGATGTCGTTGTAGGCCACGGCGAACAGCGCCTCATCCAGCCCCCCCATGGCGTCATACAGGGCGGTCTTTACCATCAGGCAGGCGCCGGTCACCGCCAGCAGGTTCTGGGGGGTGGCCAGCCGGTACAGATCCCCTGCCGAGGCCCGGGGGTGGCTTTTGTGGCTGTGCCCCGCCGTGCCTCCCAGGCCGATGAACACCCCCGCGTGCTGGATGCGGTCGTCCGGGTAGTAAAGCTTTGCCCCCACGCAGCCCACGTCCGGCCGCTGGCTGTACATGAGCAGCTCGGCCAAAAAGCCCTCGCTCAGGCACTCGATGTCGTTGTTCAAAAGCAGCAGCTGCCCGCCCTTCGCAGCGCTTCGCCCAAAGTTGTTGATGGCCGAAAAGTTGAAGGCGCCCCGGTAGGTTTCCACCCGCAGGCCGGCAAACTGCCGTTTGGCGGTTTCGTAATAGGCAAAGGTGGCCGGGTCGGTGGAGTTGTTTTCCACCACGATCACCTCAAACCGTGGATAACCCGCCTTTGCATAGAGGCTTTCCAGGCAGCGGGCCAGGTCCCCGGCGTGGTCCTTGTTCGGAATAATCACGCTCACAAGCGGCTGGCCCGTCAGGGCGTACCGCACCCGGTAGGCGCCGGGGCAGCCGGGAATGGCGAAGGCCTCGCCCGCAAGCCCCACCCTGGCCAGGTGGCTGTTGATCGCCCGCTCGCCCGCGGCCAGGGCGTAGGGCTTTGCCTCCATGGACGAGGCCGTGGACCCCGCATGGCTGCGCCAGATGTACAGCACATAGGGCAGATGCAGGATCTTTTCCGCCCGCTCGGTCAGCCGCAGGATCAGCTCAAAGTCCTGGCTGCCGTCGTACTCGCTGCGCTCCCCGCCGCCCGCCCGGTCCAGCAGCGCACGGCTGAAAGCGGCCAGGTGGGTGATGTAATTGCAGCCCCGCAGGTAATCCGGCTCAAAATCCGGCTTGAAATGGTAGTCCACCAGGTGCTTCAGATTCTCCGTCAGCACGATCTCGTCCGAATACACAAAGTCCGCCCCGCCCGCGGCGGCCTTCGCCACCTCAAACAGCGCGTTTTTATACAGCAGGTCGTCGTGGTCCAAAAGGGTCAGCCAGTCGCCCTGCGCCGCCGCCAGGCCCGCGTTGGTGTTGCCCGCAATGCCCTTGTTCTCCCCCAGCTTTACATAGGTGATGCGCCCATCCTTTTTTGCGTACGCCCCGGCAATGCGGCCCACCTCGCTGTGTGCGGCGTCCGAGGCGTCGGCCAGCACCAGCTGCCAGTTCTGGTAGCTCTGGCCGGTCACGCTGCCGATCATCTGGCGCAAAAAGCGGGGCGGGGTGTTGTACAGGGGCGCCACCACGCTGATCTTCGGCCCGCCCGGCACCCCCGCGGCGCGCTGGGCGGCCAGCTTTTTGCGGGTGGGCAGGTCGGCCCGGTAGCGCCAGGTATCCCGGTGAAAGGCAAGGTTCACCCGGAACGAGATCTCCCGCCACAGAGCCTGGGCCCCTTCTTCCCGGCCCACCCTGGCGCACCATGCGGCCACCTGCCGGATGTGGGCGGGGTCCAGCAGGCGGCGGGCCATGCCGGCCAGGCTGTCCTTTTTTGCAACGTCCGCGGGCAGCGGCGCTTCCAGTTCCTTTTTGTCGGGCATCGTGCGTTCCTTCCCCCTTGCGGGCCCAGCGGGCCGGTTTTAAAAACAGCCAAGGTGCATGCCCTTGGCCGTTCGTTTTTTGTTGCTGCTCTTCCCTTTTGCCCGGCTATTGCGCGTCGCTTTCGCGGGTGGTCTTTTTGTAGGCCGCGCACACCTCTTCGGTGGGGCCGTTCATCTTAATGTGCCCGTGCTCCAACCAGGCCACCCGGTTGCACATGCGCTCGATCTGCTCAATCGAGTGGCTCACCAAAATCACCGTGGTGCCGCCGCTCATGAGCTGCTGCATGCGCTCCTCGCACTTTTGCTGGAACAAAAAGTCGCCCACGCTCAAAATCTCATCGGCGATCAGGATATCCGGCTTTGTGATGGTGGCGATGGCAAAGGCGATGCGGGCCACCATGCCGCTGGAATAGTTTTTCAGCGGCACATCCAAAAACTCCCGCAACTCGCTGAACTCCACGATCTCGTCGAAGGTGGAGTCGATGTATTTGGGGGTAAAACCCAGCACCGCGCCGTTCAGGTAAATGTTCTCGCGGGCGGTCAGGTCCATGTCAAAGCCGGCCCCCAGCTCGATCAGCGGCGCAATGGTGCCCCGCACGGTGCAACTGCCGCCGCTGGGCTTGTACACCCCCGAGATCACCTTCAGCAGGGTGGATTTGCCGCTGCCGTTCAGCCCGATCAGCCCGTAAAAATCGCCGGGCTGCACGGTCAGGTTCACGTCGTGCAGGGCGTAGAATTCGTCGAAGTGCAGCTTGCCGTGGGCCAGCTGCAAAAAGTATTCCTTCAGGCTATCGCTCTTTTCCTTTGCCAGGTTGAAGCGCATGGAAACATTGTTTACCTGGATGATCGGTTCCATTCCGCCGCCCCCTCACATGTACAGGACGAACTTGTCCTGCTTTTTCTTGAACACCAAAAGCCCTAGTGCCAGCATCACAAGGCTGCACAGCCCGCAGATCCACACCATGTTCCAGGTGAGCAGCTCGCCGTCCAGCACCACCGCGCGGAACGCGGTGATATACCAATAGATCGGATTGAATTTAATGAAGGTCTCCAGCGCCGCCACCCCGAACTGCGAAGGGTGGTAAAAGATCGCCGAAAAGTACATCAGCACGGTGGTGAACACCTCCCACAGGTGGATCACATCCCGGAAGAACACCGCCATGGTCGAGAGCACCAGCCCCACCCCCAGGCTGAAAAAGAACAGGGTCACGATGGGATACACCGCCAGCAGCACGGTGGCGTGCAGCGGGGTGCCGGTAACGATCATGATGATGATGAGCGCAATAAAGCTGAAAAAGTAGTTCACCAGCCCAAAGCAGGTCTTTTCCAGCGGAAAAATGTATTTGGGGATATACACCTTGCGCAGCAGCATGGCGTTTGCCATCACGCTGCCCATGGCCATGGTGGTGGACTCGCGGAAAAAGGTGAACATCAGCTGGCCGATCACCAGGTAAACGGGGAAATTGTCGATCCCGCTGCCCCGCCCGCCAAACAGGCCGCCGAACACCACCACCATCACCGCGCACATGAGCAGCGGGTTCAAAACGCTCCATGCAACGCCCAGCACGCTGCGGCGGTACTTGAGCTTGAAATCCCGGCTGATCAGGTTGTACAACAGGTACCGGTAGCGGAAAAAGTCCTTGAGATACAGGCGTACCGTAGTCAAAGCGGCGTTACCACCTTTCAAAATAATCGAAGGTCTGCTGCGCAAAGGGCAGGTGTTTTGTATCCTTTTCGCTCAAAAGGTATTCGCAGCCGCAGTCCGGCCAGTCGATCGCCACCGTGGCGTCGTCGTAAGGGATGCCCCCCTCGGCGGCGGGGTCGTAATAATCGGTGCACTTGTAGCAGAACTCGGCCTCGTCGCTCAGCACCAAAAAGCCGTGGGCGATGCCTTTCGGCACATAGAACTGCTTTTTGTTCTCCTCGCTCAGGGTCACGCCCACCCATTTGCCGAAAGCCGGGCTGTGGGGGCGGCAGTCCACCGCCACGTCGAACACCTCGCCCTTGGTCACACGCACCAGCTTGCCCTGGGTGTGCCGGGTTTGAAAATGCACCCCCCGCAGCACCCCCCGCCGGCTTTTGGACTGGTTGTCCTGCACGAACTCATCGGCAATGCCGGCGGCGGCGAACTCCTCTTTCTGAAAGGTTTCCATAAAGTAGCCCCGCGCGTCGCCGAACACGGTGGGCTCCACCACCAGCACCCCCGGCAGCTCGGTTTCGATAAACTTGAATTTTGCCATTGCTTCCAACGCTCCCCTTTTCACTTTTGCTCCATACAGGTCACGGCAGCCTTGAACTGCGCATAATCCCGCAGGTATTCGCCCCCGTCGTAATGCTCGCTGGCCAGCACCAGCAGCACACTGTCGGGCGAAAAATCGTACATATCCTTCCACACCATGCTGGGGATGTAAATGCCGGTGTTGGGGGTGTCCAGGCTGTAGACCTGTTCCCGGCCCAGGCCGTCGTCCACCCGCACCTTGCTGCGGCCCGCCACGTTGATCAGCACAAATTCGCTGCGCCGGTTGGCGTGCTGCCCCCGCACGATGGCGGCGTCGCTGCCGTACATATAGAACACCCGCCGGATCTCAAAGGGCACGTCCTCGTCGCCCTCCACCACGATCAGGCTGCCCCGCTCGTCGCCCAGATCGCCAAAGCGCAGCATGCGTATCTTGTCGTAGTTTTTATTGTACATCTCACGGCTCCCAACTGTTGATGGCGTCGATCACCGCGCCCTGCTCGGCGGCGGTCATCCCGTTGTACATGGGCAGGCTCAGCACCTCGCCCGCGTACCGCTCGGCAATGGGGTAATCGCCCGGCTTTTTGCCAAGGTAGGCATACGCCTGCGAAAGGTGCGGCGGGATGGGGTAATGGATGATGGTGCCGATGCCCCGCCCTTTCAAAAAGGCGGCCAGCTCGTCCCGCCCTTCCGCGTGCACCACATACTGGTGCCAGGTGCAGTCGGCGCCGGGGCGCACCCGGGGCAGGCGCACCCGGGGGTTTTCCAGCTCCGCGGTATAGCGGGCCGCAATGGCCCGGCGCTCGGCGTTGAACTCGTCCAAATGGCGCAGCTTGACCCGCAGCAGCCCCGCCTGCAATTCGTCCAGGCGCGAGTTTGTGCCCACCACCCGGTTGTGGTAGCGCCGCTCGCTGCCGTAGTTCCGGTACACTCGGAACCTCTCGGCCAGGTCCGCGTCGTCTGTCACAATGCAGCCCGCGTCGCCAAAAGCGCCGCAGCCCTTGGTGGGGTAAAAGGAAAAGCAGCCCACATCCCCAAAGGTGCCCACCGTTCTGCCGCGCCAGTGGTTGCCGTGGCTCTGGGCGCAGTCCTCCACCACCCGCAGGCCGTGCCGGCGGGCGATCTCCATCACGCGGTCCATATCACAGGCCTGGCCGAACAGATGCACCGCCAGGATCGCCTTGGTGCGGGGGGTAACGGCGGCCTCGATTTTTTCTGCGTCGATGTTGTCGTATTCGTCCGGCTCCACAAACACCGGGCGCGCGCCGTTCATGGAAATCCCCATCACGCAGGCGATGTAGGCGTTGGAGCACACGATCACCTCGTCGCCCTCGCCCACGCCCAGCAGCCGGAAGCTGATCCACAGGGCGTCCAGCCCGCTGGCTAGGCCCACGCAGTGCCGCGCGCCGATGTAGGCGGCCCACTCGGCCTCAAACGCCTCCACCTCTTTGCCCAGGATGTACCAGCCGCTGCGCAGCACCTCCAGGGCTTTTTCCTCGTATTCCGCCGCGTGCAGGCTGTACTGCCGATGCAGGTCGTTGGGCAGGATGTTCAAGCGTTTCGGCCCCCTTTTTCCAATCGGGCAGGCCCGCGGCCACCCGGTATGATCCATCGTATATTGTACCCTATCGGGCCCCGATTCGCAACCTAAAATCCCCAATTCCGCGTTCAAGGTTGTAACTTTTTTGTAATTTATCGCATTTTGCAGGGGCTGTTCGCCACACAAATGCCCCGCCTGCCGCGTTTTGCTGCGGGGGGCGGGGCATTCAAACAGTGCGCAGCGCGGGGCTGCGCCTGTGGGTTTTACTGGCGGGGGCGTTGGCCTGCGCCCTGGCCGTAGCCCTGGCTGGGCTTGCCCTTGGCGCGGGGCGTCAGATCCTCGGCGGGCAGGGGCTGGCGGGTGATGATGCTCCAGTCCGCCTCGGTAATGGGCTTTGTTTTGCCGTGCTTAAAGGGCTTGGGCCCGCTGCCGCGGCGCAGCAGCCGCAGCACCAGCACCAGCGCCAGCAGGGCCGCGGCAGCCCCCACGCCCCACCCAAGGTAACTCTGGCGCGGCGCCAGCGACTTTTGGGGCACATAGGTGCTGGCCTGCAGCACCTCGGGCAGGCCGGTCACCTCCAGCGTTTCGCCCCCCAGGTCGGTGGGCTGCAAAGGGTTCTCCCGCAGCGAAAAATGCACCCTGGCCGTGAAGGGCCGGCCCAGCACATACTGCTCGGGCACCGAATAATCCGCGTCCACGTCGGCCGCGGTAAAGTCGTCGTGCAGCAGCACGCTGGCCCCCACCGCCTTCACGGTCACCTCGCCCAGCGCCCCGCCGCCGCCCACCAGCGGCACCTGGAACGAGTCCTGCGGGGCGGGCACCTCCACCCGGCGGAAATGTTCAAAGGTATAGTCCAGCAGCGCGCAGGCGTCGCGGTATTTGTCTTCCAGGCGGGGGCATTTCAGCTCCACCGAAATAATGCGCATGCCCTCCTGCTCGGCATAGTTCACAAAGGTGGTCATGGCCTGATCGTGAAAGCCCATTTTGGAGCCCTTGGCATAGGTGCGGTAGTAATCGCCCGAAATGCGCATCCAATCGGTGTTGTGGAAGGTGCGGGCCTTCTGCAGGTTGGTGGGCTCCATCTCCCAAGGCTCGGTGCGGCAGAACACCGTTTCAAAACCGGGCACGGTGAGCGCCCAGCGGGTCAGGGCGGCCATGTCCCGGGCGGTGGTGTAGTGCTCGTCGGCATACAGGCCGTGGGGGTTCATATAATGGGTATTGGTAAGGCCCAGCTCCGCGGCCTTGGCGTTCATCGCGTCCACGCCGCCCTGAATGGTGCCGTCCGCGCCAAAATATTCGGCCAGCGCGTTGGCGCCGTCGTTGGCGCTCTCCAGCTCGGTGCCGTACAAAACGTCCTCCAGGCGCACCACCTCGCCCGGCAAAAGGGCAATGTGGGTCGAGCGCGCCTCCAGGTTGTGGGCCACCTCGTAGCTGATGGTGAGCTGGGTGTCCCAGTCGCCCTGGGCCTTTTCACAGGCCAGCGCCAGGGTCATGATCTTGGTGATCGAGGCGGGGTAAAGCACCTCGTCGGCATTCTTTTCCAGCAGCACCTGGCCGGTGTCCGCATCCACCACGATATAGGCCTCGCAAAAGGTTTCGGGGGGCGCGCTCTCGGCCAGGGCGCCGGGCGCAAAAGCAGCGGCGGCCAGGGCCGCCGCGCACAGTGCACAGAGCAGTTTTTTCACGTTGGTTCTTCCCTCTCGCTTTATCGTATCCCCACGGGCGCGCACAAGGGGCCCGGCAAATTCTTTTTTCTATTATACAGGACGAGCACACCGGCGCACAAGGGGCGCACAAAATTTCCACATTTTGCTCAAAATCCAGGGGGAAACATGCTATAATGAAATGGAACATACCGATCAGGAGGCGCCGCCTTATGCAGCAGCCAAGCCTTGCGCAACAAAAACATACCGCGCGCCTGGAGGCGCGCGCCCGCCTTTTGCCGGTCACGCCCGAGCAGACAAAGTTCTGGGGCTGGCTCATGCTGCAGCACCTCCAGGCGCTGCCGGTGTGGCGCACCGCCCGCACCGTGATGTGCTATATGAGCTGCGCCAAAGAGCCGGACACCACGGCCCTTCTGCAGGCCGTGCTGGGCAGCGGGCGCACCCTGTGCCTGCCCCGCCAGCAGGAGCTTCCGGGCCACATGGAAGCCTTGAAAGTGGCCGCGCTGTTTGCGCTGCAGCCCGGCCCCCACGGCATTCTCGAGCCGCCCAAGGGCCTGCCCGTGGCCGAGCCGGAGCAGATCGACCTGGTGGTGGCGCCCTGCCTTGCCGCCGCGCCCGGCGGCGTTCGGCTGGGGCACGGCGGCGGTTATTACGACCGGTTTCTGACCCGGGTGCGCGGCTCCACCGCGGTGTTCTGCCCGGATCTGGCGGTGTTCCCCAGCCTTCCCTGCGGCCCGCTGGACGTTCCGGTGGACCTCGTCATCACCGAAAAAGGCGTGTTGTAGCGGCCGCGGCGGGGGTTGCCCGCTTGCGCAGCGCGGCAGCATCCATGTAAAAAAGTGTTTTCAGCGGCCTTGCCGGCCGCTGAAAACACTTTTTTATCGCTGCGCCCAAACCCCGGTCCAAAGCGCGCCCTCGCAGGCCCCTTTTACCGGCTCCAGCCGGCCTCCATGGCGCGGATTTCCTGCAAAAAACGGTCGTTCACCGGGGTGGGCACCCCGGTTTCGCGGCCCAGGCGTGTGATCGTGCCCGCAAACAGCTCCACCTCGGTGGGCCGCCGGGCCAGCACATCCTGCCGCATGCTTGGCATACCCCGGGGGTCAAAGGTAGCCAGCAGCTCCAGCCAGCCCTCCACGTCCCGCTCCGTCAGGCTCACGCCCTGGGCGGCGGCCACAGCCCGGGCCTCCTCCATGGCGGCCAGCATCGCCTGGCGCGCCGGGCCGGGCGCCTGCACCCCGCTGTAATCGGTTCCGTACACGGCGGTGGCCTGGTTCACCCCCACGTTCAGCATCAGCTTGCTCCACTGGTGGCGCAGGATGTCGCCCCGCAGCTGGCAGGCGATGCCGCATCCTTCCAGCAAGGCAGCCACCGCCTTCAGCCGCGCCGTTATGGCGCCGTCCGCCTCGCCCAGCGCCAGGGTGCCGGCATGGGTGTAGGTAAGGGCCGTGCCCCGGCGCACCGCGTCCATGCCTTGGGCCACGCTGTAAAGCACTTTTTCCGGCCCAAACGTCGCCGCAAGCTCCCGCTCGCTGGTGATGCCGTTCAGCACAGACAGCAGCACTGTGTTTGGTCCCACCTGGTTTTTGGCGTCCCGGATGGCCTCTGCAAGCCCCGTGGCTTTCACTGCAAAGATCACCAGGTCCGCCGGGCCGGTGGCCTCTCCGGGCGCGGTGTACGAAAATTCGCACCGCCTGCCGTTGCACAGCACCCCCTGCTGCCGGTAGCGCGCGGCCCGCTCCGCGCCTGCAATCACCCGCAGCCGGTCCGCCCCCAACCCCTGCAGCAGCTTTTCGCCGTATAAAATGCCCAGCGCCCCCAGGCCGATCAGGGCCGCCGTGGGCCGGTTTTCCAAAGCCATATCCTTCCCGCCCTTTCGTTTGCGTTTGTTCCAGTATACAGCATTTTGTAAAAAAAGAACACCGGCGGCCGGCACTTGCGGTTTTTTTGCCTGTGCCGTATACTGGGAGCCGGGAGGCGATGCCAATGTTAGCTTATACCTACACCGGGCCCGGCCGGTTCGGCCTGCTGGAAAAGTCAAAGCCTGTTTTGCTGGACCCGCGGGATGCGATCGTGCGGGTAAGCCTGGCCAGCATCTGCACCAGCGACCTGCACATCAAACACGGCAGCGTGCCCCGGGCGGTGCCCGGCGTCACGGTGGGCCACGAACTGGTGGGCGTTGTGGAGAAGGCGGGCGCCGCTGTGACCGCAGTGGCCCCCGGCGACCGGGTCGCCGTGAATGTGGAAACCTTTTGCGGCCAGTGCTTTTTCTGCCGGCAGGGCTATGTGAACAACTGCACCGACCCGGACGGCGGGTGGGCGCTGGGCTGCCGGATCGACGGCGGCCTGGCTGAATATGTGCGGGTGCCCCACGCGGACCAGGGCCTGACCCCCATCCCCGCGGGTGTGAGCGACCGGCAGGCCCTGTTCGTGGGCGATTTGCTGGCCACCGGCTTTTGGGCGGCCCGCATCTCCGAGATAACCCCGGCCGACACGGTGCTGCTGATCGGGGCCGGGCCCACCGGCCTTTGCACCCTGGAATGCGTGCTGCTAAAGCAGCCCCAAAGGGTCATCGTGTGCGAAAAAGATCCTGCGCGGCGCCGGTCCGTGCGCCTGCATTACCCCCACGTCCTCACGGTGGGGCCGGAACACGCAGCAGCTTTTGTGCGCGCCAACAGCCCGCACGGCGGCGCCGACCGGGTGATCGAGGCCGCGGGCGGCCCCGCCACCTTCCAGCTGGCCTGGCAGTGCGCCCGCCCGAACGCGATCGTCACGGTGGTCGCCCTTTACAGCGAGCCGCAGCTGCTGCCATTGCCCCAAATGTACGGCAAGAACCTGACCTTCAAAACCGGCGGGGTCGACGGCTGCGATTGCCCGGAAATCCTTGGGCTGATTGCCGCCGGCAGGCTCAACACCCTTCCCCTGATCACCCACACCTACCCCCTGTGCCAGGTGGATGCGGCCTTTGAACTGTTTGAAAACCGCCGGGGCGGCGTGATCAAGGTGGCCATCGAGGCCGGTACCCCACCCAATGCCGCTGTACCCCCGGCGGGCCTGTAAAAAGCGGCAGCCCTGCTGCGCAAGCATTTAAAAAGCCGGCGGACACAAAAATGTCCGCCGGCTTTTTGCGCAAAACCAGCCAGTAAACGGCCCTCACGTCAAAGCACAGGCTCCGGTTCAGCCCCCGCTTTTGCCCGCGCCGCGCGTTCTTTCATCGCGGCCTTGTTCTGGTACATGGCGTCGTCGGCCCGCTTGAACACATTTGCGAACACAAGGTCGGTGGCGCTGTCGTACAGGGCGATGCCCCGCGCAATGGACAACTGGCTGTCCGGCCTGGCCTGGCGGTTGTGAGCCTGGATCTCCTGCTCAAAGACCTCCAGCAGCGCTGCGTAGCGCTCGCAGTCGTCATTCTCCAGGATCACCACAAATTCATCCCCGCCGATGCGGTAGACCGGGCTGTGCTGGAAGCTCTTGGAGATGATCTTGCAGGCGTCGATGATCAGCATGTCCCCAAAATCATGGCCGTAGCTGTCGTTCACCGATTTCAGGTCGTTGATGTCCAGCATAAGGACCGCGAAGGTGGGCCTGCCCATGCGCATCTGATCCTCCAGCCGGTGCTCCGCCTCCTGGTACGCCGCCTTGTTCTTGGCCCCGGTCATCGGGTCCCGGTAGGCCAGCCCGTTGATATAATTGATGTATTTTTGCAGTTGGTTCACCGTTTGCTGAAAGCTCTCCGCCAGCACGCCCACCTCATCCTTTGTGGGCTGGGTCAGCGAGATGCTCAAATCCCCTGCGGCGATTTTCTGGGCCGCCGCGTTCAGCTCCTTCAGCGGTTTCACCAGCCGCCGGGTCATGCAGACCGTCAGCAGCACCGACAAAGCCGAAATGGCCGCCAGGGCGGCCAGGCTCTGCAGCACCAGCCTGTTTTTGACGGCGTCGATCTCCGCCGCCGGCGCGGTGACCACCAGGCGCATGCCGTTGTTCAGGCTGCGAAAGGCCATGCGCCGCTGCTGCCCCTGCCAGGTGTAGCTGAACAGCGAACTGCCGCTGGTGCCGTTTCCCAGTTCCTCCGCCACCGGCTGCAGGCTGGCGTCGGTCTTAGCCATGGACGTGCCCATGGCAAGCTCCTTGTGGCATACCACATTGCCCGCGTCGTCCACCAAAAAGGCGTAGCCGTTCTGGTACAGCCGGGTGGAATCCACAAGCTCTTCCAGCACGGCAAAGTCGATATCCATTCCCACCACGCCCACCGTCTCATTGTCCATGTAAAGCGGGATGACATACGAGATCATTTTCACATTGATATTTTCATTCAAATAGGGCGCCATCCAGGTGGGTTTGCCATTTTTCACCGGGATATAATACCACCCCACATGCTCGGTATCCTCCGGGCTGTAGCCGGAAAAATCAGTGGGGGTGAGCTGGCGGAAGCTGCCGTCCAGCGAGGTCTTGCTCCAAAACAGGCCCGAGGTGGGCGGGGTGAACTCCGGGTTGTAACGCACATAGACCGCCATGGCGCCCTCGGTGTTCGCGGCCGCGTTCACCGCCACCGGTTCCACCTGCCGGGTGTAGCTTTCCAGGTAACCCGGGTCGCTTTTCAGGCGTTCCGCGCTTTCCAGATGCCCGCTGGCATAGACCGCCAGCGTTTTGACCGACTGCTCAATGCGGGAGAGCAGGGCGTTCATCTCCCGCGCCTTGTCCGAGCATTGCAGATTCATGATCTGGGCCGAGTCGGTGTCGGCCATCTGCTGGGCGTTGTAAATACCCGCCCCGCCAATCACAAGCGAGCACAGCAGCACACAGCCTAAAATCAGCGCAATGAACTTGGTCTGGATCGATCTCACGGAACCGCCCCTTTCCGCAGCCTGGCGGCAGCCCCTTGTTCCGGTGTGCCGCCCGCTTCTCTCACCCTTCTTTTTCAGGGTATTTATAGCAGATCAACCGCATCAAAAGCGCATCACACCGCCGTTCCCCGGCCTATTCCGGCCGCCGTGCCGCCAGCTGGCGCTCCAAGCGGCCCAGGCTCATTTCAGCCCAACTGTACTGCGCCATGTATTCCCCCGTGTAGGCGTTCACCGCCGCGGGGTCGCTGCGCAAAAAGCTGTAATAATCGCAGTCCAGGGCATCCACCGCCACGGCAAAGCTGTTTCGGCTTTTCACCAGCGCCTGGGCGGCCCCCGCCGCCCGCAGGCTGCGGGTCAGGTCGGCCCAGAGGTTGCGCAGCTGGCCCCGCTGCGAGGCGGTGTCCGGCCGGTCCTCCCAAAGCACGGCGCACAGCTCGCCGGTGGTGGCTGCCGCGCCCCGGCGGTCGATCAGGTAGGCAAAAAGCTCCTTGGTCCTGCTGCGCTCAAACTTCACCGGCACACCGCCCATAAACACCTCAAAATTGCCAAAGCACTGCACCCGGAGCCGCGCTTGCCCCGCCGGCGCCGCAGGCTGCCCAAGGCAGGCAAATTCCTCCTCAAAATCCTCCTTTGTGGCGGGCTTCAAAAGGTAGCCGGCCACGTGCAGCCGGAACGCCTCCACCGCATATTGGGAATAGCCGGTTAAAAAAACGACCCTTGTGCCGGGGCTCAGTTCCCGGATCCTGCGGGCGAGGGTCAGCCCGTCCATGGTGCGCATGTCAATGTCCAGCAGCGCCACGTCCGCCCCGTGGCTTCTCAGGTGCTCCAGCGCTTTTTCCGGGCAGAGAAACGAGCTCACCTCGCTCACTTGTTCTATCTTTTTCAGCTCCCGCTCCGACGCTTCCAGCGCGTTCGGCTCATCGTCCACACACAGGACCCTCATTTGCCCCCGCCTCCTTTTTTGGAATGCTCACCGTCACGGTGGTGCCCGCCCCCGGGGCGCTCTTCACCGCAAAGGTGCCGCCGCACAGGGCTGCCAGCCGCTCCCGGGTATTGGCAAGCCCCACGTGGCTTCGCCCGTCCGCGGGGGGCAGCGCGGGGTCAAAGCCCACGCCGTCGTCCTGCACAGTCACGGTCCAGTGGGTCGCGCTCTCGCGGGAGGCCACCGTCACGGTGCCGCCCCCCGCCCGGCGGGTCACACCGTGGCGGATCGCGTTTTCCACCAGGGGCTGCAGCGTGAGGGGCGGCAGCACAAACGGCCCTGCCTGCAGGTCATACGCCACCCGCACGTCCGGAAAGCGCAGCTGCTCCAAGCCCAGGTAATGTTTCAGGTGTTCGAGCTCCTGTTCAAACGGGATGAGCCGCCTGGTGGTGAGCGCGTCCAGGTTTCCCCGCAGATACTTTGCAAAATTGGCTACCGACCGCCCCGCAGCGTCCGGGTCGGTATAGCACAGGTTCATGATCGTGTTGAGCGCGTTGTAAAGGAAATGCGGCTGTATCTGCGAAAGCATCACCGCGGTCCTGCTTTGGCTCAGCTCGCTCTCCATGGCCAGCATCCGCTTTTCGTTCTCCATGCTCTGCTGGATGCGGCGCAGCGTGTAAACGCCCACCATCACAAAGAACAGGATCAGCCCGCCCCCCAACAGGATCGCCGCCTTGCAGAACTGCACATAACCATTGATCAATTCGATCACTGCGCTCAGCACCAGCGGCAGCAGTGCCGTGAGCAGCTGGGCGGAGGCCTTTCGTTTCATGCGCAGCGCCTCGTACCCCAGGCAGAACAGGATGCACAGTGCAATAGCCAGGTCAAAGACCGAAAAATAATTAATGGCGGAATACAGATCCTGCACCCGGAACAGCTGGTTGACCACCCCCAGCAGCAGGGTCAGCAGCAGCACGCCCTCGCCCGCCAGCAAAAGCCGCCGGCGCCAGCCGGAAACATTGGCCGCCGCGAACATGGTAAGGAACACCGCCATCGCCTGCATGGAAAAGGAATAGAGCACGTTCAGCAGCACCGGCCAGGGAAAAACCAGGGTGGGCGCAGGCGAGAGGGTAAAAAACCACAGGGCGGAAAACAGCGAGGCAAGCCCCAGCCAGAGGAAATGCAGCGCGCCCCGCACCCGCAGCGCCCCGCAGCAAAGCGCCGCCACCAGCAAAAACAGCGTCAGGAACAAAAAAACCGCGCCGATCCCCAACGTCCAGGCGTCCTCACGCATCGCCTCGAACAGCATCATGCGCGCGTCGCCTGTGTGCATGTGCCGCAGCAGCTCGTCGAACTGGATCATATACGCGTTCCAATACAAATTCCCAAAGCTCAGCTCCACCTCGTCTGCCGCGGTGATGCCGGGCGAAACAAAGGTAACCCACTGCTTTCCCAGCGCCCTGGTGGGGTTGCCGTCCCCTTCGGTGGGGGCAAGGCGGAATACCTCTTCGCCGTTCACCCGCAGCGTCACCCACATGTGGTCCACATTCATGAACAGGGCCGCCCCCGCCGGCAGGGCTCGGGTAAAGTGCCCCCGCAGCGTGATGCTGCGCAGCTCCTTGTTGTCAAAATCCGTTTTGGGCGTAAACGGTTTCCATGGGCCGCCCTCCTCGCTGTAGCTGCCCTCGATGGCCACGGGGTAAAGCTCTCCCCGGCTCCGGTTAGCCTGATCGTAGCGGAACACAGCGGCAAACAGCACTCCTGCGGCTCCCAGCACGGCGGCCAGCAAAAGCGCAATAGCGATGGAAAGGCCGCGGTTCAGGCGCTGCACCTTCATGTTTTCACCCCCTTTATTGCTTTACTGTAGCAGAAAGCTGTAAAAATTGCAATCGTGGGCCACCGCCGTGCCCCCGCTGCCCGCCACGGTGGAAAAGCGCAGGAACAGCTCGGTCTTGGCGCCGGGCTGCAGCACCTTCGCCCGGGTCCAGCGGGAAATGCAGTGGGTAACGGTAAAATTGCCGCAAGCGCCCCAGCCCTTGGCGTGCATCCGCCGTTCGGGGATCACCTCCCGGTCAAAGTGCGCCAGCTTTTCCAGCAGCCGCATCCCGCCGTTGCTTGCTGTGTTTCGCCCGGATAAACAAGAGATCCCCGCCCTGCGCCGTTTGGCGCAGGGCGGGGATCTCTTTTCCTTTGGAGCCGGCAGACGGACTCGAACCCCCGACCTGCTGATTACAAATCAGCTGCACTACCAACTGTGCTATGCCGGCATGCCTGCGGCGGGCTTTTGCCGCCGCGGTCTTTATTATAGCAAACTTTTCAGCTGTGGGCAAGGGGCTTTTCCGCCGCGGCCTGTGCCAGCTCCAGCAGGGTGCTCTCGGTGCGCAAAGCCTGTGCCAGGGTGCAGCAGCCCTCGCCCGGCCGCCCCTCGATCAGATCCAAAAACGCCGAGGCCTGCCGGCTGAACCATTGCGCCGGTCCGTCGGCGGCATAGTCCTCCCGCACCGCCTGCTCCTGCGGGGCGTAGGCCCCGGCCCTCTCCTTGGGCCAGAACCACAGTTTCCCGCTGTTCAGGTGGGCGCGGATCAGGCCGCCCTCGCCGCTGATTTTCAGGTGCGCGCCGTCCATTCCCACCCGGCTGGTGGAAAAGCTGCACACCTCGCCCTTCTCCCCCTGGCCGCAGAACAAAAAAGCGTCGTCGTTCTCCACCCGGGTGCGGCCCGCGCCGTCCGCCGGGCGCTCGCGCAGGAAGGTGGCGCCAAAGCCCGCGGCGCGCACCAGGTGCACCCCGGCGGTAAAGCCGGCCAGATCCAGCAGATGGCTGCCAAAGTCGCCCAGCGCCCCGCTGCCCGAGGCCTCCTGCCGCATGCGCCATTCCAAAGGCAGGCGGGGGTCCGCCAGGCGCGCGCCGCCGTGCTCGGCCTCAAAGCAGTAGACCCGGCCCATGCGCTCCTTCACCAGGGCGCGTACCCGCCGCATCAGGGCGGAGTGGCGGCACACATAGCCCACCATCACGGGCTTTCCTTCACAGCGCGCCAGCAGCCGCTCCTCCTGCCCGGGCGCCGCGAATTCCAGCCCCAGGGGTTTTTCCAGCAGCACGGCCTTGCCCCTCTCGGCCGCCGCGCCCAGGTAGCTCAAATGGGTGTCGTTGGGGGTGCAGACCACCACCGCGTCCGCCCTGTCGTACACCTCGTCCGCGCTGCTGCAGACCACCTGCTCTCCCAGCCCGTGGGCTGCGGCCAGCCGCCGCGCGCTCGCCTGGGTGCGGCTGTAAACGGCTGTAACGGCACAGCGCCCGTCGGCCAAAAAGCCCTCCACATGTTCGTCGGCAATGGCCACAGTGGCCCCCGCCCCAATGATCCCGATCCGAATCATACCATTTCCCCCCTCAATGCCCTTTGCAGGGCGCAAAAGTCCTGCAGGGTAAGCTGCTCCGGGCGCGCCGCGGGCGGCAGGCCCGCAGCTGCCAGCGCGGCGCTCACCCGCTCTTTTGCAAGGCCCAGCCCCGCGCTGATGGAATTTGCCGCTGTTTTGCGCCGCTGCCCAAAGGCCGCCCGCACCAGCCGGAAGTACTCTGCCTCGTCCGGCGTGTCCACCGCGGCGGCCGGCCGCACCGCCAGCTGGATCACCGCGCTGGTCACCTTGGGCGGCGGGTAAAAGCTGCCCGGCTGCACCGTGAACAGCAGCCGGGGGGCGGCGTAATAGGCCACCGCGTAGCTGATCGCCCCCGCTCCGCGGGTGCCGGGCGCGGCGGTAATGCGCTGCGCCGCCTCCTTCTGCACCATCACGGTGATCTGCTCCACCGGCAGCTTTTCCTCCAACAGGCGCATCAGGATGGGGCTGGTAATGTAGTAGGGCAGGTTTGCGCACACCGCCACCCGCAGCCCGCTGAACTTCTCGGCGATCAGCGCCCGCAGGTCAGCTTTCAGCACATCCTGCAGCACGATCTCCACATTGGAAAACCCGGCCAGTGTTTCCTTTAAAACGGCGGGCAGGCGGGCGTCCACCTCCACAGCCACCACCTTGTCGGCCCGCAGGGCCAGTTCTTTGGTGAGCACGCCGATGCCGGGCCCGATCTCCAGCACGCCCCACCCCGGGCCAATGCCCGCAGCCTCGGCTATTTTGGGGCAGATGCCCGGGTTTACGATAAAATTCTGCCCAAACCCCTTCGAGAGGGTAAAGCCATGCCGGGCGCACAGCTCCCGGATCACCGCGATGTCCGTGAGGGTTGGCATGGGTTGCCACCGCCTTTCCAAAATCACACTGCGCTCAAAACAAAAAGGCGGCGCCCCCCGGCCGCGCCGGGCGCGGGCAGGGGCGCCGCCTCTGTTCAATCCTGGATGGTTCAGCCCTCGCTGGAGGACGCGGGCTCGCCCGCTGCGGAGGCAGAGGCGTCTTCCCCTTCGCCCGAAGCGCCGCTCTCCCCGCCGGCGGAACCGCTGCCTGCCTCGCCGGACGAGCTGCCGGCGCCTGTGCCGCTGCCGCTTCCACCTGTGCCGCCGCCTGTCAGGGTCTTTGCCGTACCCAGGGCCTTCTGCAGCTGCACATCGTTCTCCAGTGTCAGCTCGCCGCCCTCGGCATCCACCTTTTGGGCCGCCTCCACATCCACGCTCAGCCCGGTGCCGTCAAAGCTCTCGCCCGTGCCGGTCAGCATTTTGGCCACTGTAATCACCACGGCGCTGCCGTCCGACATACGGTACGGCTCGGCCTGGATGGTGCCCTTGCCCATGGTGTTCGCCCCCACCAGCTGGGCGCCGTTGTACTGGCGCAGGCTGGCGGCAAACAACTCGGCGCTGCTGGCGGTGCCCTTGTTCACCAGCACCACCATGGGCAGGCTGATGCTGGAATCATCGCTCTCGCCCAGCAGCTTGCGGTCGCCGGTCTTGTACTCGGCATACACCAGGTCGCCCTTGGGCGCCAACATATCAATGCAGTCCACCGCGGCGCTCAAAAGGCCGCCCGCGTTGTCGCGCACATCGAACACAAGCGCTTTCACGCCCTGGTCCTGCAGCTCGTTCACCGCGCGGCTGAACTGGGTCAGGGTGGTGCTGTCGAACCGCAGGATGCGCACATAGCCGTAGCCCTCTTCCAGCTGCTGCCAGGTCACGCTGGGGATCACATACTTGCTGCGGTTTACGGTAAAGTCGCTGGTGGTGGAGTCCGGCGCCATATAGCTCACGGTCACCTCGGTGCCCGCCTCGCCCCGCAGCTTTGCCACCACGTTGTCACGGGTCATGCCCTTCACCTCGGCGCCGTCGATGGCGGTAATGAACCCGCCCACCTCCAGGCTCAGCTTCTCGGCGGGGCTGCCCGCGTACACCTCGGTAATGCGCGCATAGCCGGAGGAATCCTTCACCACGTCCACACCAATGCCCAGCAAGTTGCCGTTCTGGATGTCCAGCAGCTCCGCATACTGCTTGGCGCTGTAATAGCTGGCGTTCTTGTCGCCGATGCCCAACACATACCCGTAGGCGATCATGTCGTTCAGGGTCGTGTCCTGGATGTCGCCGTAATAGTTGGCGCGCACGTATTTGTCGATCTCCGAGAGCTTGGAATACATGCTCTCCTTCTCTTTGACCGAGGGGATGGTCTGATCAAACAACTGGCGCGCCAGGATCATGGTCACCGAAAAGGTGACCGTCATGGCAATGATGGCGATGGTGATAGCCAGGCTGACGCTGATTTTTTTGTTCATACGCTTTTCCTCCGGGGGTATAAATTCAGATGCCGTAGGCGATCTGGGCAATGACCCCGCTGAACAGGGTTAGGACCATAAGTCCCACGATCACAAGGCATGCGATGCGCACGCCGCGCTTTCCGTTCTTCATTGTGCCGTCCTTCTCTCCTTCGCGTTCAGGGGCTGGCATAGTTTAAGGGGTTCTGCCGCACGCCGTTGATCTGCACCTCCCAGTGCAGGTGGTTGCCGGTGGAGTTGCCGGTGGAACCCACATACCCGATCACGTCGCCCTGGCTCACCTGCTGGCCCACCCCCACCGCAATGCTGCTCATGTGGGCGTACACCGTGGTAACGCCGTCGCCGTTGTCCAGCATGACCACGTTGCCGTAGGTCCAGTGCCCGGTGGTGGACTTGACCGCGCCGTCGTGGGCCGCCAGGATGGGCGTGCCCTTGGGCGCGCGCACGTCGATGCCGCTGTGCCCGTTTGTAATGTAGCCGCCCAGGTTCTGGGTGCCGCCAAAGTAGGTGGTGATCTCTCCGTAGCCGGGCAGCGGCCAGATAAAGCCCTCGGCGCACACGCCGCTGCCGCTCGAGGAATTTTGCCGCACCCAGGCGTCAAACTCTGCCTGCGCCTTCTCGTACTGCTTTTTGGTTTCGCTCACCACCGCGCTCTGCGCCTCGGCGTCCGCGGCGGCCTTGCTGATGTTCGTGTTCTGCTGCTGGATGTTGCTGGAGAGCTGCTCTGCCGTCTTGTCCAGCTCGGCCTTCGCGGCCTCCTGCTCGGCCTTGGCCGTTTCCAGCGCCTGCCTTTCCTCCTCCAGCGCGGCCTTCTGGGCGCTCATCTCCTCCAGCACCTCATTGTCCTTTTCGCTGATCTGCTGCAGGGTGGTGGAGTAGGTCAGCAGGTCGTACAGGCTGTCGGCGCTGGCGATCATGGCCACCGCCCCCCGGTCGTGCATCATCTGCATGGTCTTCATGCGGGCCTTGAAGTCCTCCCACCGGCCGTCGATCTCGGTCTGCTTATCTGCAATGGCCTGCTCTTTCAGGGCGATGGCCTCGATCTGTTCGTTGATGATGGCCACCAGGGTCTCGATCTTCTCCTCGGTGATTTTGCGCTGGTTTTCCAGCACCTGCTTTTGCTGCTGCGCCTTCTTTTTGTTGTTGTTGATGGCGTCCAGCTCTTTTTGCGCCTGCTCGTATTCCTGCTTAAGCCGCGCGCTTTTTTCCTGCAGGGTTTCGGCTCCCACGCCGGGTGCGGCGCAGAACCCCAAAAAAACGGCGGCCAGCAGGGCGCACCCTGCGCGCCGGATGGAAACGCGGAATGACAGCATGGTGTTTTCCTTTCGGCCTCCCTTTATTCTGAAAAAGCGTTTTATACTTTGAGATACTTGCGGATGGACGTTGCAGTGCCCACGCTGCCGATCACCCCGCCGAACGCCAGGAACGCGGGCAGCACCTTGTACCACAGCTTTGCCAGCGGCAGCAGCACATTGGCCGCCATCCCGCCCCAAAAACCGGGCAGCTCCGCCGCATACATGACCAGCAGCTGGTAGCCGCCCAGCACCAGCGCGCTGGAAATGGCCCCCGCAATCAGGCCCGCGGCCACCCCTTCCACAAAGAAGGGCAGGCGCACAAAGCCGTTGGTGGCGCCCACATATTTCATAATGTTAATCTCCTTGCGGCGGGCAAACACGGTCAGCCGGATGGTGTTGCTGATCACCACAACGCTCACAAAGCCCAGCACCGTGACCAGGATCACGCTCACCAGCGTCACGGCCTTGTGGATGCTGGTGAACAGCTCGGCCATCTGCACCGGGGCCATCACCTCTTCCACGCCGGGAATGGCGGTGAGCTGCGGCTCGATCTCGGGCATCATGGCCACGTCGTCCAGGATCACGCGGTAGGTGGCCGAGAAGGGGTTGTCACTGCCCTCAAAGGCGTCCCACAGGTAGGCCTTGTCCTCCATGCTCTCCTTCATGTTGTCCAGCGCCTCCTGCTTGGTCACGTAGATCACGTCCCGCAGGCCGCTGATGCTGCGCAGCGCGCCGTCCACCTGCGCCAGCCCCTCGTCCGACAGATCATCCTGCAAATACACCACAGCCTCGTTCTGGCTGCCCAGGTAATCCATCAGGCTGTTGATGTTCAGGGTAAACAGGGCGGCCACGCCGGTAATGATCAGGCACACGGTAAGTACGCCGATGCTGGCCACGCTCATGAGCCGGTTGCGCACCATGCTCTGCAGCCCCTGCCGCGCCAGATATTTAAAGCTGGACCAGTTCACAGCAGCACCTCCCCCACACTGGCCGAGTCGTCCACCACATTGCCGTGGTCAATGGTGATGACCCGCTTGTTAAAGCGCTTTGCCAGATCGTGCTCGTGGGTTACCACCACCACCGTGATGCCCACCGAGTTGATGGCGGTGAGCAGCTCCATCATTTCCAGGCTCAGCTCCGGGTCAATGTTGCCGGTGGGCTCGTCCGCAATGATGAGTTGGGGGCTGTGCACCAGCGCCCGGGCCAGGGCCACCCGCTGCTGCTCCCCGCCTGAAAGCTCGTCCGGGTATTTTCCCATCTTTTCCGCCAGCCCCACCAGGCTGAACACATAGGGCACCCGGCTGGCGATCTTTTTTTCGGCGATGTTGGTCACCCGCATGGCAAACGCCACATTTTCGTAGGCGGTCATGGTGGGGATCAGCCGAAAGTCCTGGAATACCACGCCCATGTTGCGGCGCAGATAGGGCACTTCGCGCTCTTTGATCTTGGAAAGCTCCTTGCCGCCGATAAAAATGCGGCCGCTGGTGGCCTTTTCCTCCCGCAGGATCAATTTTAAAAAGGTGGATTTGCCCGCGCCCGAATGCCCCAGCACGAATGCAAATTCCCCTTTGTGGATGTGCAGGCTCACGTCCTTCAGGGCCGTGTTCCCGCCGGGGTAAATTTTGCTCACATGTTCAAAAACGATCATAACTGGCTCCTCACCGCCTCCAGGTATCCTGTCTCATAAAAAATGGGCGGCCGCGCCGCGCGGCCGGCCCATCTGAAAAGCACTGTACGGGAACGGGCTCAATATTTGGCAGGGTTGGCATTCAGGTACTTCTTCACCATCAGGGCCACCTTGAACACAATGGCGTCATCGAACTCGCGCAGATCCAGCCCGGTGAGCTTTTTGATCTTTTCCAGCCGGTACACCAGGGTATTGCGGTGCACGAACAGCCCGCGGCTGGTTTCGCTCACGTTCAGGTTGTTCTCAAAGAAGCGCTGGATGGTGAACAGCGTTTCCGCGTCCAGGCTCTCGATGCTGCCCTGCTTGAACACCTCTTTCAGGAACATCTCACACAGGGTGGTGGGCAGCTGGTAAATCAGCCGGGCGATGCCCAGGTTGTCGTAGCTGATGATGGCCTGCTCGGTATCGAACACCTTGCCCACTTCCATGGCGATCTGGGCCTCTTTAAAGCTGGTGGCCAGATCCTTCACATTGCCGATGGGGGTACCGATGCCCACCACAGCCTTGATATAATGCTCGCCGGAAAGGGTGTCCACAATGCTGGAGGCCAGCTTTTCAATGTCACGCTGGTCAATTCCCCGCTTGATCTCCTTTACCAGCACGGTGTCGGTCTCGCTGATATTGAATACAAAATCCTTCTGCTTATCCGGGAACAGGCCGCTCACCACGTCGTAAGCCGAAATATCCGCCCCGGAGGTCACCCGGATCAGCACCACCACCCGGGATACGTCGGTGGCAAAGTGCAGCTCCCGCGCCTTGGCGTAGATATCGCCGGGCAGGATGTTGTCCAGCACCACGTTTTTAATGAAATTCGCCTTGTCGAACTTCTCGTCGTGGTACTGCTTGATGCTCTGCAGGCTGATGGCCAGCAGGCTGGCAAACTGGGCGGCGGCTTCGTCCGCGCCCTCCACATACACCGCGTAATCGTTGTGCTTGTTGGAGCTGAACTGGTGGTAGCTGCAGCCGTCCTTCACAAAGCTGTCACCCGTTAACCGCTCGGCCACAAAGCCGTCCCGCACTTCCCCGATCATATTCAGGTCCGAGCAGGAGATGACGGTGCCGGTCTCATCCACCACGCCCACGCCGCGCCCGATGGCGTCCTTCATCTGGTAAATGACACCCTGAAACACTCTGTTCGCCATTTGATTCGCTCCCCTTTTCCAGCCAATGCTGTTTTCCACAGTGTTGTTTGTGATTTTGAACAATTCCAAACAGTCTCTGTGTATATATTACACAATGGAATTTACTTTTGCAACATATTTCAACAAAAAAATATGCCATTTATTGTGTATTTTTGAGTTTACCGGGAAAAAGGGCGCAAAATGCTACCTTTTTACCTTATCGTACAAATGTGTTGGTTCTTTGAAAAAAGTTTGAAATCGGCGCCTCTTACAAATTTTTCTTTTTGCTGCGGGGCTGCGCGGCGGCTCTCAGCCGCTCCAGTTCCTGCGGGGTGAGCGGCCGCCACCGGCCGGGCGCAAGGGCGGGGTCCAGCTCTACCCCGCCAATGGCGGTGCGGTGCAGCGCGTTCACCCCCGCGCCCAGCACGCCGAACATCCGCTTGATCTGGTGGTATACCCCCTGGCGCAGCTCCACCGTGGCCCAAAAGGGATCGGCCTGGTCCGGCAAAAGCCCCGCCGGGCGCATGGCCTGGCCGTCGGCCAAAACCACCCCCGCCTCAAAGGCGCGCGCCATTTCGGGCGTGGCGGGGGTATCCAGCCGCACCCGGTAGGTCTTGGGCACATGGCGGCGGGGGCTCAAAATATCGTGGGCAAAGGCCCCGTCGTCGGTCAGCAGCACAAAGCCGGTGCTGGTCTTGTCCAGCCTGCCGGCGGGGAACAGCTTCCGCCGGGGGTAAGCCCCCTCCAAAAGGTCCACCACGGTCACGTCCCGGCCGTCGGTGCTGGCGCTCACGACCCCCTGGGGCTTGTGCAGCATGATATATACATATTCCTCCCGGTCCAGCGGCTTGCCATCGGCGCACACGGCCTCGCCGCCCGCCAGGGGCATATCGGCCTTTCTGCACACCGCCCCATCCACCGTCACCGCCCCCCGCGCCACCAGGGCGCGGACAGCGCTGCGGGAGATCTGCATGGCGCCCGCCAGGTATTTATCCAGCCGCACGCTTCATCCCTCCGTCAGCCGGCCCCGGTTGCCCTTGCCCTGCAGGGCCTCGATCTCCAGCGCCAGGATCACAACCGCCGGCATGCCCTTCATCGTTTTGTGGTAGCCGGGGGTACCAATGTATTCGGCCGAATATTTTTCCATGATCCGCTGCATCGCCCGCTGGCGCTCGGCCTCATCGGTCACAAGGCGCACCCTTCCCTCGGCCACGCAGCTGGCATACACCTGCGTGAACTCGGCGGGTTGGTTCTTTGCATACAGCACGCAGGTATAACAGGCCCGCGGCTCCCGCGCAAGGTTTTCCAGCTTCTGCCCGGCCCGGGCGCAGTGGAAATACAGGGTATCGTCCCCTTCCAGTGCCCCCGCCATGGGCACCGCATAGGGGCTGCCGTCCCCGTTCACGGTGGCAAGAAAGCCGTACTCGCTCTCCCGCAGCACCCGCAGGGCGTCTTCATCGCTCAATTTTCGATCCATCCGGCGCAGATCGCGCATTCCTATTCCCGCCTTTCTGTGTTGCCGCCGGGGCACGGAGCCCCACCCCCGGCTTTGTGCCCCCGGGGTGGCCTTTTAACGGTATTATAGCACATCCTGCAAGGCCGGACACGGGTGGGGCGCACAAAACCTGCTTCCATGCTTTTCCAGCATTTACCGTCTTGCGGCTTTCCTGTTTTTTCCTTGACCGCCCTTTGGGCATACGGTATAATGAAACGTAAGTTTTTGGTGGTTTTTAACGGTTTTTCGTTCCTTTTTCCTACTATTTAAACAGTAAGGAGGCCGCGGCATGGAAACAGAACAGGCCCTGGAACAGGCCGCCCGCTGGCAGCAGCTGCTGTGCCGGCTGGAATCGGTGGAAACGGCTCACGTGGTGTTTGCGCCGGACGGCTCGCCCGCCGAGGTGCACGTGCTGGCCCGGGCCGGCAAGAATGCCAAGGCCGTGGCGCGGGACGTACAGTCCGCCCTGTGCGCCGGGTTTGGGGTCGAGGTGGACCACAAGATCATCAGCGTGGCCCAGCTGCACCCGGCGCTCGCCCCCGCCGTCGGGATGCGCCTGGCCTTTTTCGGCATGGAGGTGCACACCCAGGGCCGCGCCCTGGAGGCGGGCGTGACCCTGGCAGGCTTCGGGCAGTGCCGCACCGGCCGGGCGCGCGGAAGCACCCTACCCTTTTCCCGCCGGCAGTGCATCGCGCAGGCCACCCTGGAAGCGGTGCACGCCTTCACCGGCGAGGCCGCCCGCTACGAGCTGCGCGCGGTGGACTGCGCCGAGCTTTCCGGCAAGGGCGTCACGGTGGCGCAGGTGCTCTCGCTCACCGGCGGCAAGGACCTTCTGGGCAGCGCCTACACCCAGCCGGATGCCGACGCCGCGGTGGTGCGCAGCGTGCTGGACGCGGTGAACCGCCAGCTCTCGTTTTTGCCCCAGCCCACGGGGCGGCCCGGCCCCGGCTGAAGGGGCGCTACTCTCACTGAAACAGGCCCGGCACAAGCGGAGCGGATATAGCCTGCCCACCCCAGCGAAGGGGCAGAGTTCCTGAAAAGGGGGCTATATCACAAGATGAAACGCGTTCTGTTCGCGCTGTCGTCCCTGGCTGCCATGCTGCTGGCCAGCG
Organism: Oscillospiraceae bacterium; assembly: GCA_022835495.1. Taxonomy (NCBI): domain Bacteria; kingdom Bacillati; phylum Bacillota; class Clostridia; order Eubacteriales; family Oscillospiraceae; species Oscillospiraceae bacterium. The sequence goes on along the minus strand of BQOK01000001.1, from coordinate 460,724 downwards.
GCGCTTTCTTTAACGTGCGCTGATCGACCCATCGGCTTTGACCGGCAAGTTCCGCCGGGCCTGTTTTTAAAGCCTTTTCCGGCCGCCCCTTCCCCGGGGCGGCCGGCACACCATACCCCGCGCGGCATGCCGCGCGCCTTTTCTGCAAAGGAGGCAGGGCCATGAGTCAGGATCATCGGCGGCAAACCTTTTATATCGCGGCGCTGGCGCTGTGCGGCGGCGCCGCGCTGGCACTGTGCGCCCTGCGCCTGTATCTTGCCCCGCCTGCGGGCTTTCCCTGGCTGGAGGCGCTGACCCTGGCCGTGCTGTGCGTGCTGGCCCGGGACCTGCCCATTTACATCGCCCAGGGCAAGACCATGGACATCAGCTTTGTGCCGGTGGTGGCCTGCATGCTCTCTTTCGGGCCGGAGGTCACGGTGGTGCTGTATGCGCTGTGCTGCCTTGCCACCGTTTTGCAGGACCCCAAAACCCGCCGTTATTATTGGCCCCTGCTGCACGCCCCCCGCAAGGAGCTGTTCAACATCGGCAACATCCTGTTTTCCATCTGGCTGGGCGGGCTTGCGTTCCGGCTCACTGCACGCCTCACCGGCTATACCGGCGGCCTGAGCTGGCAGGCGATGGCGGCGGCGGGCGTGTTTGCCTGCACGGCCATTTTCGCCAACCTGGTATTTTTCATCCTGTACTATCAGGTGGGGGGCGGCGGGGCCTTCGGTGGCCTGCTGCGCCAGAACCTGGCGGGCATCCTGCCCAACGTGGTCTGCACGATCCCCCTGGGCCTTCTGGTGAGCCTGGTGCTGCAGCGGCGCAGCGGGGTGCTGCTGCTGGTGCTGTTCATGGCGCCGTTGCTGCTGGCCCGCTATTCCTTCAAATTGTATCTCGACAGCCGCTCGCTCCACATCCGCACGGTGGCCTGCCTGTCCGAGGCCATCGAGGCCAAGGACCCCTACACCCGTGGCCACTCACGGCGGGTCGCCTATTACAGCGAGCAGATCGCCCGCGCCCTGCGCCTGCCCGGCGGCACGGTGTACCAGATCAAGGTGGCCGCCCTGCTGCACGATGTGGGCAAGATCGGCATCGACGACGCGGTGCTGCGCAAGCCCGGCGCTTTGACCAGCGCCGAGTACGACCAGGTCAAGCGCCACCCAGAGGTGGGCCGGCGCATTATCGACAGCATCCACCTGCCCTCCACCGTGACCGACGGGGTGCTGTACCATCACCACCGGTTCGACGGCGGCGGCTACCCCGAAGAGGGCCCTGCCCCGGGCGAATTGCCCCTGTGCCCCGCCATTCTGGCGGTGGCCGACTGCTACGACGCCATGACCTCCGACCGGCCCTACCGCAGCGCCATGAGCCGGGAACAGGCCGAGGCCGTTCTGCGGGAGGTATCCGGCAGCCAGCTTGATCCCCGGGTGGTGGAGGCCTTTCTGCGCATCCTTCCCGATCTCGACCCCGGGCGCGCAAGCGGCGATGCCGACCTTTCTTTGCTGCTCGACCCCGTGGGGGCCTGAGGCGATGCTGCTGCTTTTATTCTTGCTGGCCGGGCTTGCCGCAGGCCTTTGCCGGGGCGGCAGCCTGCGCCGGGCCGCGGCCTTTCCCCTGCGGGGGCTCTGGCTGCCCCTGGCCGCTTACCTTTTAAAGGCCCTTGGCGGGGCAATCGGCGTTCCGCCCCTGCCGCTGTGCCTTGCGCAGTACGGCCTGCTGCTGCTTTTTTGCTGGTTCAACCGCCGCCAGCCGCGCTGGTGCGCCCCCTTTGCGCTGGGCACGGCGCTAAATTTTGCGGTCATCGCCGCCAACGGCGGCCGCATGCCGGTGGCGGTGCGCCTTGCGGCGGGCTGGCCCGCGCTGGCCGACCGGCTGGCCGCGGGCGGGGTTTCCGGCTACACCCTGGCCGGCGCCTCCACCCGCCTGGCATTCCTGGGCGACTGGGTGGCCGTCGCCCCCTTCGGGCGGCTGCTGGGTTTTGCCAGTCCCGGCGATTTTCTGCTGGGCTTCGGCGTGGCCGCCCTTGCTTACTGCATGGTGCGCTTTTGCCCGCCCGCGCCGCCGCACACCCCCTGAACTATGCGCCCGCCCCAAAACAAGGGGCGGGCGCATGTTTTTATCCGTTAAAAGGCCGCTGGCGGCGGCCTTTCGGCCAGGCCGCACACCGGCTGCTGCGGCACTCACCGCAAGCCTTAAAACCAAATTCACTTTTCTTCAAAAGCGATCGGCCCGTTTGCTTCTTCATAGCGCTCCGCACACTGTTCGATCAAATATTCCACTTCCGCATTAAAAGAGCGGTGGTTGCGCCCCGCGATGTACGTGATCTTTTTCCAAAGCTCTTCCCGCAGGCGTATTGTTGTCTGAATTTTATTGGTTGCCATTTTGTTCACCTCAAAATCATTTTGATATCATTTTAGTATCTTTTCCCTTGATTGTATGTATTCAATGTGATATCATATTAATGTCAAAACTAAAGAGAGGTGTTCTTCTTGACCATTTCAATTTCTGATTTATGTCAGTCCGCCTGGGAAAGCCGCACGATCCGCCGCGGCGGCCCTTATGAACAAACGCTGGTCCAACTTACGGCAGTCGAAAAGCAGCTCCATAACACACTTGAGGGGGAAATGCTTGAACAGTTTGATTCTTTTTCCAATCTCACCAGTACCTTGGGCGGAATCAGCGATACGGAAAGTTTTGAACTGGGGTTCCGGATCTGCTTCGCGCTCCTCGCCGATACGCTGTTCGGTAAAAGCGAAAGCTTCTCCGGCGCCGGGCTTGGATAACAAGGCAGCGCCCCGGTTCTCTGGCCGGGGCGCTGCTTTTCGTTGTTTAAGCTTCCGGGAACAGGGCGTTCAAAAGCGCCTCGCAGCCCGCGCTCACATCGTTCCAGGTGGTTTCAAAATCGCCGGTGTACCAGGGGTCCGCCACGTCGCCCGGGCGCGCCGTCCAGTCCAAAAGGCGGCTCACCCTCGCCCCTGCCCCGGGGCCCAGGATGCGCCGGATGTCCCGCAGGTTCGCCGCATCCATGCCGATGATGTGGTCGTACGCCGCGCCGTCCGCCTGGGTCAGCGGCACGCTGCGCTTGCCCGCCGGGTCGAGCCCCTGCCTGCGCAGCAGCGCCGCCGCGGGCGGGTAGACCGGGTTGCCCGCCTCGTAGCTGCTGGTGGCGGCGCTGGCCGCCGCTGTTTGGCCGCCCAGGCCCCGCTTTTCGGCCATGTCCCGAAAAACGAACTCCGCCATGGGGCTGCGGCAGATATTTCCCAGGCAAACAAATAAGATCCTCACCATCTCACACACTCAGCTCGGCGTGCTGGGCCGCGGCCTCCGGGTGGGCGGCAAGCACCGGGGCGATCACGGTTTCCAAAAATTCTTCCACCTGGCGGGCGCTGCGGCCGGTAAAGGCCTCGGGCCGCAGCTCGGCCTCGATCTCCTCGCGGGACAGGCCAAAGGCCGGGTCCGCCTCCACCCGCCGGATCATATCGTTGGGCAGGCCCTCCTCCTTCACCTGGGCCGCCGCGGCCACCGCGTGCCGGCGCAGCCGCTCGTGCAGCTCCTGCCGGTCGCCGCCTTTTTTCACTGCCTTCATCAAAATGGTCTCGGTGGCCATAAAGGGCAGCTCGGCCATCACCCGGGCGCGGATGACCTTGGGGTACACCACCAGCCCGTCGCACACGTTCAGCAGGATGTTCAAAATGGAATCGGCCGCCAAAAACGCCTCGGCCACCGCGATCCGCTTGTTGGCCGAATCGTCCAGCGTGCGCTCGAACCATTGGGTGCCCGCGGTGAAGGCGGGGTTCAGCACGTCCACCATCAGGTAGCGGGCCAGGGCGCACACCCGCTCGCTGCGCATGGGGTTGCGCTTGTAGGGCATGGCCGAAGAACCGATCTGGTTTTTCTCGAACGGCTCCTCCATCTCTTTAAAATTGGCCAGCAGCCGCAGGTCGGTGGCAAGCTTCATCGCGCTCTGCCCAATGCCGGAAAGGGCGCTCAGCACCTGGAAATCCACCTTGCGGCTGTAGGTCTGGCCGCTCACCGGCACCACCCTGTCAAAGCCCAGCTGGGCGGTGATGTCCGTTTCCATGGCCCGGATCTTCTGCTCGTCGCCCTCAAACAGTTCCATAAAGCTGGCCTGGGTGCCTGTGGTGCCCTTGGCTCCCCGCAGCGCCAGCCCGGCCGTGCGGTGGCGCAGCTCCTCCCAGTCCATATACAGCTCGTTCATCCACAGGGTGGCGCGCTTGCCCACCGTGGTGAGCTGGGCGGGCTGGCCGTGGGTGTAGGCAAGGCAGGGCAGGTCCTTATACTGGGCGGCGAACTTGGCCAGCAGCGCCAGCACACCCACCAGCTTTTTCTGCACCAGCTCCAGGCCCTGGCGCATCACGATCACGTCGGTGTTGTCGCCCACATAACAGCTGGTGGCCCCCAGGTGGATGATCCCCTTCGCGCTCGGGCACTGCAGGCCGTAAGCGTACACGTGGCTCATCACGTCGTGCCGGCATTCCTTTTCACGGCGCACCGCGTCCTCGTAGTTGATGTCGTCGGCGTGGGCCTCCAGCTCGGCGATCTGCGCGTCGGTGATGGGCAGGCCCTGGGCCTGCTCGGCCTTTGCCAGCGCGATCCACAGCCGCCGCCAGGTGCGGAACTTGTTGTCCTCAGAAAAGATATACTGCATTTCCCCGCTCGCGTAGCGGGTCTCAAAGGGCGAAATATATTTATCGTGCGCCATCTGCGGCCTCCTTTAAATTTTAAAGTAATCCACGCCGCCCTCGAACAGGGGCTGGTACTTGTCGCCGGGCACGTTTTTATACAGCGCGTCGCCGCTGCGCTCCGAGTGGCCCATCTTGCCCAGCACCCGGCCGTCCGGGCTGGTGATGCCCTCAATGGCCCACACGCTGCCGTTGGGGTTTGCCGAAAGATCCATGCTGGGCGCGCCGGCAAGGTCCACATATTGGGTGGCGATCTGGCCGTTCTCCCGCAGCTGGGCCAGCGCCTGGGGGCTGGCCGCAAAGCGGCCCTCGCCGTGGCTGATGGCCACGGTGTGCACCTGGCCCGGCTCGCAGCGCGAAAGCCACGGGCTCTTGTTGGAGGCCACGCGGGTGCGCACCAGCATGCTCTGGTGGCGGCCCAGGGTGTTGAAGGTCAGGGTGGGGCAGTCGGCGGTCAGGGGGCGGATCTCGCCGTAGGGCACAAGGCCCAGCTTGATCAGCGCCTGGAACCCGTTGCAGATGCCCAGCATTAGCCCGTCCCGTTTTTGCAGCAGCTCAGCCACCGCCTCGGCCACCGCCGGGGCGCGGAAAAAGGCGGTGATGAATTTGGCGCTGCCGTCCGGCTCGTCGCCGCCGGAAAAGCCGCCCGGCAGCATCACAATCTGGCTGGTGCGGATCGCCTTCACCAGCGCCTCGCAGCTCTCGGCCACGGCGGCGGGGGTGAGGTTGTTCACCACCAGCACCTGCGGCTCGGCGCCGGCGCGCCGGAAGGCGCGGGCGGTATCGTATTCGCAGTTGGTGCCGGGGAACACGGGAATGACCACCCTGGGCCGGGCCGCGCCCACCGCCGGGGCGGCCCGCTTTTCAGCCCTGTAGGTCACGGGTTCCACGGCCTCGCCCGCCCCCCGGTAGGGGAACACCGGCTCCAGCTTTGCCTCATAGGCCTCCTGCAGGCCGGCCAGGTCCACGGTCTCGCCCGCCAGGCGGAAGGTATACTCTTCGGTCACGGTACCCAGCTCCAAAGCGCCCTCGGCCTCGGCGCCCTCCGCCAGCTCCAGCATAAAGCTGCCGTAAGCGGGGCGGAACAGGGCTTCGGGGTCAACGCCTGCGGCCAGCGCAAAGCCCAGCCGGTTGCCCAGGCACATCTTGAACAGGCCCTCGGCGGCGCAGCCGTAGCCCGGGGTCCAGGCGGCTTTCACCTTGCCCGCGGCGGTCAGTGCCTCCACCTGGGCCAGAATGGCCTTCAGGCTTTTGTGGGCCGGGCGCAGGTCGTTGTAGCCCGGCGCCAGCCACACCACCCGGTCGCCCGCCGTTTTGAACTCGGGGCTGACCACGTTTTTGGTGCTGCCGATGGCGGTGGCAAAGCTCACCAGGGTGGGGGGCACGTCCATGCTCTCAAAGCTGCCGGACATAGAGTCCTTGCCGCCGATGGCTGCCACCCCCAGATCCACCTGGGCTTTCAGCGCGCCCAGCAGCGCCGCAAAGGGCTGGCCCCAGCGCTCGGGGTCGCTCCCCAAACGCTGGAAGTATTCCTGGAAGGTCAGGTAGGCGTCCTCGTACCGGAAGCCGCTGGCCACCAGCTTGCACACGCTCTCCACCACGGCCAGGTACGCGCCGCTGTACTGCTTTTTCTCCATCAGGTAGGGGTTATAGCCCCACGCCATGCCGCTGCAGGTGGTGGTCTCGCCCGGCACCGGCAGCTTGGCCGCCATGGCCTGCGCCGGGGTGAGCTGGTATTTGCCGCCGAAGGGCATCAGCACGGTGGCCGCGCCGATGGTGGAATCGAACCGCTCGGAAAGCCCCTTCTTGCTGCACACGTTCAGGTCGCTCACAAGGCTGTGCAGCTTTTCGCCCCAGCTCTCGCCCTTCCACTGGGGTTCATAGGGCAGGCAGTCGTACACCAGCACGTTTGCGTGCTTTTCCGCGCCGTTGGAATTCAAAAAGTCGCGGCTCACGTCCACGATGGTCTCGCCGCGCCAGCTCATGGTCAGGCGGGGCGCCTCGGTGACCATGGCCACGGTGGTGGCCTCCAGGTTCTCCTCGTGGGCCAGGGCGGTGAATTCCTCCACGTCGCCGGGCGCCAGCACCACAGCCATGCGCTCCTGGCTCTCGCTGATGGCAAGCTCGGTGCCGTCCAGCCCGTCGTACTTTTTAGGCACCCGGTCCAGGTCGATAGCAAGCCCGTCGGCCAGCTCGCCGATGGCCACGCTCACGCCGCCCGCGCCGAAATCGTTGCAGCGCTTGATCAGGCGGGTGGCCTCGGGCCGGCGAAACAGGCGCTGGAGCTTGCGCTCCACCGGCGCGTTGCCCTTCTGCACCTCGGCGCCGCAGCTCTCCAAACTCTCCAGCTTATGCGCCTTGGAAGACCCGGTGGCCCCGCCGCAGCCGTCGCGGCCGGTGGCCCCGCCCAGCAGCACCACAATGTCGCCGGCGGCGGGCACCTCGCGGCGCACGTTGGCCGCCGGGGCCGCGCCCACCACCGCGCCGATCTCCATGCGCTTGGCCGCGTAGCCCGGGTGATAAAGCTCGTCCACCTGGCCGGTGGCCAGGCCGATCTGGTTGCCGTAGCTGGAATAGCCCGCCGCCGCGGTGGTGACCAGCTTGCGCTGGGGCAGCTTGCCGGGCAGGGTCTCGCTCACCGGTGCCAGCGGGTCGGCCGCGCCGGTCACACGCATGGCCTGGTACACATAGCTTCGGCCGGACAGCGGGTCCCGGATGGCCCCGCCGATGCAGGTGGCCGCGCCGCCGAAGGGCTCGATCTCGGTGGGGTGGTTGTGGGTTTCGTTTTTGAACAGGTACAGCCAGTCCTGCTCCTCGCCGTCCACCTCGCACTTGATTTTCACGGTGCAGGCGTTGATCTCGTCCGACTCGTCCAGGTTTTTCAGCCTGCCGATGCTTTTCAGGTACTTGGCCCCGATGGTGCCCAGGTCCATCAGGCACAGGTTCTTTTTGCGGCCCGCATACACCGCCTTGCGCATGGCCAGGTACGAATCAAAGGCTTTTTTCACCTGCTCGTCCCGGATCTCCACCTCGTCCAGAATGGTGCCGAAGGTGGTGTGGCGGCAGTGGTCGGACCAATAGGTGTCGATCATCTTGATCTCGGTGATGGTGGGCGCGCGCCCCTCGCTGCGGAAATACTCCTGGCAGAAGGCGATGTCCGCCTCGTCCATGGCAAGGCCGCGCTCGGCTATAAAGCGGGCCAGGCCCTCCTGATCCAGCTCCAAAAAGCCCTCCAGCACCTCCACGGGCGCGGGCGCGGGGTACTCCACCTTCAGGGTGTCCCTGCGGGAAAGGGCGGCCTCGCGGGCCTCCACCGGGTTAATCACATATTTTTTAATGCGGGCCAGCTCCCCCTCGCTCAAAGCGCCGCCCAGCAGGTACACCCGGGCCGTGCGCACCTGGGGCCGCTCGCCCTGGCTGATCAGCTGGATGCACTCGCTGGCCGAGGCCGCCCGCTGGTCAAACTGGCCGGGCAGGTACTCCACCGCAAAGGTCGCGTCCGCTGCGGGCAGGTGGTCGTACACCTGGTCCACCGGGGGCTCGCTGAACACGGTGGGCACGCACTGGCGGAACAGCTCCTCCCCAATGCCCTCCACGTCATAGCGGTTCAAAAGGCGCAGGCCAGAAAGGCTTTTTACGCCCAGCAGGCTTTTCAGCTCGTTCAAAAGGCCCTGGGCCTCGCCGTCAAAGCCGGGTTTCTTTTCAACATAAACGCGGTATACCATGTGTTTTCTCCCTCTCGCTCTTTGGGTTTTCATGTGCGGGCTCCCGGGCCCGCACCGGTCTCAGTTCAGCGCGGCCAGCGCCCGCCGGCCAATGTCCGCGCGGCGGTGCAGGCCCTCAAAGCCGATCTGCCCGCTGGCGGCGTAGGCTTTTTCAATCGCCTGTTCCAGGGTGGGCGCGGTGGCCGTTACGCCCAGCACACGGCCGCCCGCCGTCACCAGCTGCCCGCCCTTTTGGGCGGTGCCCGCATGGTATACCACGGCCCCGCCGCCGGGCAGCTGCCCGTTTTCCAGGCCGGTGATGGGCTTGCCCTTTTCATAATGCTCCGGGTAACCGCCGCTGGCCAGCACCACGCAGGCCGCGCTTTGGCCGCTGGCGGCGACCGGGGTGCTGGCCAGGGTGCCGTTTGTGCAGGCCAGCATGATCTCCAGCAGATCGCCCTCCAGCAGGGGCAGCACCACCTGGGTCTCCGGGTCGCCGAAGCGGCAGTTGTACTCGATCACCTTGGGGCCGGCGGGGGTGAGCATCAGCCCAAAATAGAGGCAGCCCTTAAAGGGGCAGCCCTCGGCCTGCATGGCCCGCAGGGTGGGCAGAAAAATGGTGTCCATGCACACCTTTGCAATTTCTTCGGTGTAATAGGGGTTCGGCGCCACGGTGCCCATGCCGCCGGTGTTCAGGCCCTCGTCCCCGTCCAGCGCGCGCTTGTGGTCCATGCTGGAAACCATGGGCTTCAAGGTCACACCGTCCGAAAAGGCAAGCACGCTGACCTCGGGGCCGGTCAAAAACTCCTCCACCACCACCCGGTCGCCCGAAGCGCCGAACTTTTTGTCCTGCATGATCTCCTTCAGGCCTTCGGCGGCCTCGGCCTCGCTCTGGCAGATCAGCACGCCCTTGCCCAGGGCCAGCCCGTCCGCCTTGATCACCACAGGGTAAACGCCCTTTTCCCGGATGTGCGCCAGGGCCTCCCCAGGGTCGGTGAACACCTCATACCCGGCGGTGGGGATGCCGTACTTTTTCATCAGGTCCTTGCTGAACACCTTGCTGGCCTCAATGCGGGCCGCCGCCGCGCTGGGCCCAAAGGCGGGAATGCCCGCCGCGGCCAGCTTATCCACCAGGCCCAGGGCCAGGGGGTCGTCCGGGGCCACCACCACGTAATCAAAGCCCTCCTCTTTTGCAAAAGCGGCTTGGGCCTCAATATCGGTGGCGGGGATCTCCCTGCACCGGGCGTCGCAGGCAATGCCCCCGTTGCCCGGCGCCGCCCAGATCTCGGTGCACAGCGGGCTCTCTTTCAGCTTTTTGATGATGGCGTGTTCGCGGCCGCCGCCGCCCACAACAAGTAGTTTCATTGGCGATCCTCTCCCTTTTCTGTCCGGCCCTGAAAAGGCGTGTTTTTTGCTTGTTTATAACACGGCGCAAGCCAGGCGGTCACAGGCCGCCTGGCTTTTTCACTTTTTGCCGGGCCGGCCTGCGGTTTGCTGCTATTATAGCATACAGAAACCGGCCCGGCGCTCATTTTTTAATGGTGGAACAGCCGCAGGCCGCAAAAGGCCATGGCGATGCCGTATTTGTTGCAGGTCTCGATCACCTGCGCGTCCCGGATGGAACCGCCCGGCTCCACAATGGCCTCCACGCCGCTGCGGCGGGCGCGCTCGATGTTGTCGCCGAAGGGGAAGAAGGCGTCGCTGCCCAAAACCACGCCGCGCACGGCCGCCAGCCATTCTTTTTTCTCGGCGGCGGTCAGGGGCTCGGGCTGCCGGGTAAAGGTCTCGGCCCACACCCCGTCGCCGATCACGTCCTCCCACTCGTCGCTGATATACACGTCAATGGCGTTGTCGCGGTTGGGGCGGCTCACGTCGTCGCGGAAGGGCAGGGCCAGCACCTTGGGGTGGTGGCGCAGCTGCCAGATGTCGGCCTTGTTGCCCGCCAGCCGGGTGCAGTGGATGCGGCTCTGCTGGCCCGCGCCCACCCCGATCACCTGCCCGCCCTGGGCATAGCAGACCGAGTTGGACTGGGTGTATTTCAGGGTGATCAGGCACAGCACCAGATCCCGCTTTTGCTCCGGGGTCAGGGTCTTGTTGTCGGTGACCAGGTTTTCCAGCATGTCCTCGCTGATCCTCAGGTCGTTGCGGCCCTGCTCAAAGGTCACGCCGAACACCTGCTTGTGCTCCACGGCCGCAGGCACATAGGCGGGGTCGATCTGCACGATGTTGTAGCCGCCCTTGCGCTTGGACTTTAAGATTTCCAGCGCCGCCGGGGTGTAACCCGGGGCGATCACCCCGTCCGTCACCTCGTGCTGGATCACCCTTGCGCAGCTCTCGTCGCATTCGTCCGAAAGGGCGATCCAGTCGCCGAAGCTGGACATACGGTCCGCGCCGCGGGCGCGGGCATAGGCGCAGGCCAGGGGGCTCAGGGTCAGCCCCTCGCAGAAATACATCTTTTTCAGGGTATCGTCCAGCGGCAGGCCCAGGGCCGCGCCCGCGGGGGACACATGCTTAAAGGACGCCGCGGCGGGCAGGCCGGTGGCCTCCTTCAGCTCCTTCACCAGCTGCCAGGAGTTCAGCGCGTCCAAAAAATTGATGTAGCCGGGCTTGCCGTTCAGCACGGTCACCGGCAGCTCGCCCTGTTCCATAAAAATGCGGGCGGGCTTCTGGTTTGGGTTGCAGCCGTATTTCAGTTCCAGTTCGGTCATTCCTCTTCCTCCCACACAGCGTCGTATTTGTTGATGATCACATCCTCGGTCTCGCCCGTGGCAAGCTCGATGTACCGCACGAACAGGCTCACCTTGTTGTCCGGGTCCAGGGCCGCCCACAGGCCGGTGGCAAATTCCTCCGGCCCGGCGGGCACCGCCACCCGTTCCGGCTCGCCCTCAAAGCTGGGGATGGGGCTGCCGTCGCAGCGGTAGGTGTGAAGGAAATGCCCCTCGCCCGCTACCGGCTGCGGGTACTCGTAAAAATAGCGGCGGCAGCTCCCGCCGTTGCCGTCGGCGCTTTTCAGGATCGAGAGCTTGTAGCGGCAGGCGCCGTCTTCCAGCTCCACCAGGCCGCTGATGCGGGGGGTCCAGTTCGGGCCGTCCGGCTCAAAGGTGCGGGTGCGCAGGGCCTCCTCAAAGGTGCCGCCCCCGCTCATGAATTCATACACCGTGTCGGTCTGGTCGCCGTTGGTCACAATGTGCGCGTTCCCCAGCGCGCGCACCGGGTTATAAATGATCAGGCTCGGGTCCTCCAGCCTGGCCGGGTCCGCCGCCATGGTGCGGATCCCGCCGATCTCCGGCACCGGGTCGAACACCCGGTTGCGGCTGTTGGCGCTGCGGCCCATGATAAAGTACGCGATGGCCGCCTTTGTGCCGCCGGGGGCGATCCCCAGCACGATTCCCCGCCCGGGGTAGGCGTTTTCCCGCAGCAGGCGGTACAGATCCAGCTGTTCCATAGTTGACCTCCCGTAATATCAATTTGCAATTTTACTTATCGTATTCTTCGCAGACCTGGGCCAGGGCGGCGGGCAGCAGCTTCCACTCGGCCTGTTCCATCACCCGCTTTTGCAGGGTCTCGGGGGTGTCGCCGGGCAGCACCGCCACCGCCTGCTGGGCAAGGATGCGGCCGCCGTCGCACACCTCGTTCACAAAGTGCACCGTGGCGCCGGTCACCTTTACCCCCTTGGCCAGGGCCGCCTGGTGCACCCGCAGGCCGTACATCCCCTCGCCGCAGAAGCTGGGGATCAGGCTGGGGTGCACGTTTAAGATCCGCTCGGGGTAGGCGGCGATCACGCTGGGCCCCAGGATCGACAAAAAGCCCGCCAGCACCACCAGGTCGATGCCGTGCCCGCGCAGCGCCGCCAGCAGCGCCGCGTCAAAGGCCTCGCTGCCGGCGTAGTTCTTCCGGCACACCACCACGCCCGGCACGCCCGCTTTTTCGGCCCGCTCCAGCGCATACACGCCGGGCTTCGAGGCCACCACCAGCGCCACATGGCCGTGGGGGTTTTCACCCCGGGCCTGGCTGTCCAGAATGGCCTGCAGATTGGTGCCGCCGCCGCTCACCAGCACCGCGATCTTCAGCATAGCTCCAGCCCCTCGCCCGCGGCCACCTGGCCCAATAAGTAAGCGTCCTCGCCCGCGGCCCGCAGAATCTCAAGGGCCCGGGCCGCGTCTTTTTGCGCCACGATCAGCGTCATGCCTACGCCCATGTTAAAGGTGTTGAACATGTCCCGCTCGGGGATCTCGCCCGCCTGCTGGATGTGGCGGAACAGCGCGGGGGTGCGCACGTCCTCTTTTTTGATCCGGGCGCAGCAGCCCTTTTTCAGGCTGCGGGGGATGTTCTCGTAAAAGCCGCCGCCCGTGATGTGCGACACGCCTTTTACCGGCAGCTCGGCCAGCACGGCCAGCACGGGCTTGACGTAAATTTTTGTGGGGGCCAGCAGCGCCTGGCCCAGCGTGCAGCCCAGGTCCGCGTGGAACTGGCCCAGCACCTCGGGCCGCTTTTCCAGGTCGAACACCCGGCGCACCAGCGAAAAGCCGTTGGAGTGCACGCCCGACGAGGGCAGCGCGATGATGGCGTCGCCCGGCTCCATGGCGGAATTGTCCAGAATCCTGCTCTTGTCCACCGCGCCCACGGTAAAGCCCGCCAGGTCGTACTCGTCCACCGGGTAAAAGCCCGGCATTTCGGCGGTTTCGCCGCCCACCAGGGCGCATCCGGCCTGCACGCAGCCCTCGGCCACGCCGGCCACCAGCTGGGCGATCTTTTCCGGCTGGTTTTTGCCGCAGGCGATATAGTCCAAAAAGATCAGGGGCTTTGCGCCCGCGCACACCACGTCGTTCACGCACATGGCCACGCAGTCAATGCCCACGGTGTCGTGCTTGTCCAGCAAAAAGGCCAGCTTGAGCTTGGTGCCCACGCCGTCCGTGCCGGAAACCAGCACCGGGTGGGGCATGTCGGTGCAGTCCAGCTCAAACAGGCCGCCGAAGCCGCCCAGCCCCCCAATGGCGCCGGGGGTCATGGTGCGGGCCACGTGCTGCTTCATCAGCTCCACCGCGCGGTAGCCGGCGGTAATGTCCACGCCGGCGGCGGCGTAACTGGCAGAAAAACTTTTTTCCATGGCGGTTGGCTCCTTTTACAAAGTCGTTCAGTCGTTGCTCTCCGAAAGCTTGTGCTCAAACTTGTTCTTGCAGGGCGCCTTGGGCACCGGGGCCGGGTAATCGCCGGTAAAGCAGCCGGTGCACAGGCCGCAGGTGCAGCCCTCGGCGATCTTCTTCACGCCCTCCACGCTCAAAAAGCCCAAGCTGTCCACCCCCAGCATCCCGGTCATCTCCTCCAGGGTGTGGTTCGCGGCGATCAGGTTGTCGCGGCTGTCCACATCCACGCCGAAGTAGCAGGGGTACAGGAACATGGGCGCCGAGGAGAGGAAATGCACCTCGGTGGCGCCCGCCTCCCGCAGCAGCTGCACGATCTGCTTGGAGGTGGTGCCCCGCACGATGGAGTCGTCCACCAGCGCCACCCGCTTGCCCTTCACCGTGTCCGAGATGGGGTTCAGCTTGATGCGCACCGTGTTCTCCCGCAGCTTCTGGTTGGGCTGGATAAAGGTCCGGCCGATGTATTTGTTCTTCAAAAAGCCGATGCCGTAGGGGATGCCGCTCTGCTGGGAATAGCCCAGCGCCGCGTCCAGGCCGGAGTCCGGCACGCCGATCACCACGTCGGCCTGCACCGGGTGCTCCAGCGCCAAAAAGGCGCCGGCGCGCCGGCGCGCCCGGTGCACGGACGCGCCGTCCACCACCGAATCCGGCCGTGCGATGTAAACATACTCGAACACACACATGCTGCTGGGCTGGCCGCAGTGGGTGCGGATGCTGCGCATGCCGCTCTCGTCGAACACCACGATCTCGCCGGGCTCCACGTCCCGCACGAACTCGCCCCCGGCTGCCAGGATCGCGCAGCTCTCGCTGGCGATCACGTCGCTGCCGCCCAATTTGCCCAGGCACAAGGGCCGGAAGCCGTGGGGGTCGCGGGCGGCGATCAGCTTGCGGGGGCTCATGACCACCAGGCTGTAAGCGCCCCCCAGCTGCGGCATGGTCTTCTCCACCGCCTCTTCAATGCTGTGGCTCGAAAGCCGCTGCCGGGTGATGGCATAGGCGATCACCTCGGTGTCCGAGGTGGAGTGAAAGATCCCCCCCGCCAGCTCAAATTCCTCCCGCAGCTCGGCGGCGTTGGTCAGGTTGCCGTTGTGGGCCAGGGCCATGGGGCCTTTCACATGCCGGATCACAAAAGGCTGGGCGTTGGCCCGCAGCGGGGTGCCGGTGGTGGCGTAGCGGCAGTGGCCGATGCACATATTGCCCCGGGGCATGGTCTCCATCGCCTCTTTGGTGAACACCTCGTTCACCAGCCCCAGCTCGCGGCGCTTGTAGATCACGCCGTCGTCGTTCACCGCCATGCCGCAGCTCTCCTGGCCGCGGTGCTGCAGGGCGTACAGGCCGTAATAGGTGGTGGCCACCACATCCTGCTCCGGGTCCCGGCGGTAAACGCCGAACACACCGCACTCCTCGTGGATTTTTGAATCAAAATGCTCCATTGTCTCTCCTGTTCCCATCCTTGAATCTTTGGCAGGGCGCCCTGCTGCGTACACGGCCGCAGGGCCGCGCCTTTTCCCCTCTGTGCTTTGCAGTGCAGGGCCTTTTCAACCCAGCAGCCGCTTCATCACTTCCTGGTAGGCGTCCTCTTCGCCGCCGAGATCCCGGCGGAACAGGTCCTTGTCCAGGTGGGCGCCGGTCTTGGCGTCCCAGAAGCGGCAGGTGTCCGGGCTGATCTCGTCGGCCAGAACGATGGTGCCGTCGGGCAGGCGGCCGAACTCCAGCTTAAAGTCGATCAGGCGGATGCCCACCTCCAGCAGGATGGATTTCAGCAGCTCGTTCACCTGAAAGGCGTACCGCGAAATGGTGTCGATCTCCTCCTGGGTGGCAAGGCCCATGGCCAGGGCGTGGTAGTGGTTGATCAGCGGGTCGTGCAGGTCGTCGTTTTTATAGCTGAACTCCAGGGTGGTGCACTTCAGAACGGTGCCCTCGGGCACGCCCAGGCGCTTGGTAAAGCTGCCCGCGGCCACGTTGCGGATGATGACCTCCAGCGGCACGATCTCCACCTTTTTCACCAGGGTCTCCCGGTCGCTGAGCTCCTGCACAAAGTGGGTGGGCACGCCCTGCTTTTCCAGCTTCTGCATGAGCGCGTTGGAGAGCTTGTTGTTCACCACGCCCTTGCCCCGGATGGTGCCCTTCTTGGCGCCGTCGCCGGCGGTGGCGTCGTCCTTGTAATCTACGATCACCAGTTCCGGGTCGCTGGTGGCGAACACCTTTTTGGCCTTGCCCTCGTACAGCTGCTGCAATTTTTCCATGATAAATTTCTCCTTTTCCGTTCGTTTTTGTTTTTTATTTCCCCAAAAATACCGCTTGTTCCATGCAAGAACGCCCCGCGCTTTTATAGCGCGGCCAGCTCGGCCTGGAGCTTGTCCTCCTTGGCGGCGATCTGGGCCGCCATGGCGGCGCGGTCGGCGTCCAGCGCGGCGGCCAGCTCCCCGTCGGTCACGGCCAGCATCTGGGCGGCCAGAATGGCCGCGTTCTTGGCCCCGTTCAGGGCCACGGTGGCCACCGGGATGCCGCTGGGCATCTGCACGGTGGCAAGCAGGGCGTCCAGGCCGTCCGCAGCGCCGCCTTTCATGGGGATGCCGATCACCGGCAGGGTGGTGTTGGCCGCAATGGCCCCCGCCAGGTGCGCGGCCATGCCCGCGGCGCAGATCACGGCGCCAAAGCCGTTTGCCCGGGCATTTTTTGCAAACTCGGCCGCCGGGGCCGGGGTGCGGTGGGCGCTGAGGATATGCGCCTCGAAGGGCACGCCCAGGCGTTTCAGTTCGGCGCAGGCGCCCTTCACGGTGGGCCAGTCGCTGTCGCTGCCCATCAGGATCGCTACTTTCTTGCGTTCCATACTTTTACTGCCTCCATCTTTCAGCTTGCGCCCGGCCCCTGCGGCCGGGCAAAAGAAAAAGGCGTGGTGCGCTTGCACCACGGCCTTTAGCGTGCGTTTGTCCTGCGGCTGCTCTGCCCCTTGCACAGGCGGCGGCAGGGCGCGGCATGGCTGTGCCCCGCCTCCAAAGCCTTGCCCAGGCAGCAACGCGCTTTGTTTCCCATGCTCGCACCCCCTTGAAAAACAACACGGCTCACCAGCCCAGGCACGGCCTGTTCCGGCAAGCTCTCTGCCTTTAGTTTAAGGTGTGGGCCGCCAAAATGCAACCCGTTTTCCATCCCTTTCCGGATTTTCAGAACAATCGCTTCTCGGGGGCAATTTTTGCCTCGTTTTTTGGCACAATTACCAATTGAAAAGGCGATTAGTCATACTTCCTGTACAAAATTTCACTGCATCACAAGCTCTCCCCAAGCTGCGCCCGTCACCGCCAAAAGGTCGGCGGGCCGCAGCTCCACCTGCGCGCCGATTCGCCCCGCGCTCACCATAATGGTGGGCCAGTTTTCTGCCGAGGTGTCCACCACCGTCACAAAGCGCTTTTTCATGCCCACCGGGCTGCACCCGCCCCGGATGTAGCCGGTGGTCTTTAAAAGATCCGCCACGTGCAGCATGGCCACGCTCTTTTCCCCCACCGCCCGGGCGGCCTTTTTCAGGTCCAGCTCTGCCGCCACCGGGATCACGAACACATAAAACGCCCGGCTCGCCCCCTGTGTGACCAGGGTCTTGAACACCCGGGCCGGATCCTGCCCCAGCTTGCCGGCCACGGCCAGGCCGTCGATCGCGCCGTCGTCATGGGGGTATTCATGAAAGGTGTACGCCACCTTTTCCTTTTCCAGCATGCGCATGGCGTTGGTCTTGGGCTGCGCCATCCTTCCCTCGCCTCTTTCTTTTTTCCCTATTATAAAGCTTTCGCTGTGCCCCGCGCAAGGGCCTGCCCCCGCCTTGCGGCGGGGGCCCGCGCATGCTACAATGAAAAAAATACGGCCCGCCGCGCCCACGCCCGGCAGGCCCCGGCCCCGGAGGCACGCGATGCTTGTCGATCTGCACATGCACACCGAATATTCCATGGACGCCCAGTTCCCCCAAAGCCCGCTGGCCAAGGCGCGCGCGGCCCTTGCCCGCGGGCTTGGGATCATCGCCATCACCGATCATCTGGATTTTTACCACCGGCACGGCCCGGCGGAAAACCGGGACATCGAGGGCTGTGTGCAGGCGGTGCGCGCGGCAAAAGAAGCCTTTGCCGGCCGGCTGGAGCTGCTGGCCGGCATCGAGCTGGGGCAGGTGCATGCGGACCCGGCGGCGGACGCCTTTCTGCGCACCCATGCGTTCGATCTGGTGATCGGCTCGCTGCACGTGATGCCCAACGATCTGGACATCTATTTCCACGATTTTGCATCGCTGGACTGCGACGCCTTTTTGCGCGGATATTTCGCCCAAGTGCTTGCGATGGAGCGCCACGGCGGCTTCGACGTGCTGGCCCATCTGGATTATCCGCTGCGGGTCATGCGCCGCGAGGGTTATACTCCCTCCTTCGATCAATACATGGACCGCATTTCGGGCGTTCTGCGCGAGTGCGTCTCCCGCGGCTATGCGCTGGAGCTAAACGCCGCGGGCCTGGATGGCTGGCAGAAAAAGGTTGGCCCGCCGGACTGTGTATTGTACGAATACCGGCGGCTGGGCGGCCGGCGCATTTCCATCGGAAGCGACTCCCACAAGCTGTCCAACGTGGGCCGCGGCGTGGAGGAATGCGCGGCGCTGGCCAAACGGTTCGGGTTCGATTCCGTGACCGTGTTCCGCGGCCGCAGGCCGGAGCAGGTGCCCCTGTAAAAAGCCCCTTTTTCGATTTTCGGGGGCCTTGAAAAAAGTTTCGTGCTTTACTTGACAAAAGCAAAACGGCGTGCTATGCTTGGCACAATCCCACCGCACACGAGGTATGTATCATGGCAAGCCTTTTTTCCGCCAGCTATTTTTATTACGGCTTTTACTTTACCGGTAAAGGCCTGTTTTGCTGTGGAAAGACCCGCGGGGTGGGCGGCGCGTAACGGGCGCTGACCATTTGAAAACGCCGGGGGGCCTGCAGCGGCAGGCCCCCCGGTTTTTGTTTTACATTGTGAAAGGGGCAATTTTATATGATCATCATTCTCAAACAAAACGCCGAGCAGCGGGCCATCAAGGCCCTGTGCGAGGAACTGAAAAGCCAGGGGCTCTCGATCCACGAGAGCGTGGGCGAGGCCACCCACATCCTGGGCCTCATCGGCGATACCACCTCCATCGCCGAGAGCTGGCTGCGGGCCAGCCCGGTGGTGGAGGACGTGCGCCGGGTGTCCGAGCCCTACAAAAAAGCCAACCGCAAGTTCCACCCGGAAGACACGGTGGTCATGGTGGGCGGCACCCGGATCGGCAGCGGCAATTTTGCGGTGATCGCCGGCCCCTGCAGCGTGGAGAGCAAGGCGCAGATCACCCAGGTGGCCGAGAGCGTGCAGGCCGCCGGCGCAAGCCTTTTGCGGGGCGGCGCGTTCAAGCCCCGCACCTCGCCCTACTCGTTCCAGGGCATGCGCGCCGAGGGTCTGGAGCTGCTGCGCGAGGCCCGCCAGGCCACCGGCATGCCCATTGTAACCGAGATCATGAACACCGAGCACCTGCCCCTGTTCGGCGATGTGGACCTCATCCAGGTGGGCGCGCGCAACATGCAGAACTTCGAGCTGCTCAAGGCGGTAGGCCAAAGCGGCAAACCGGTGCTGCTCAAGCGCGGGCTCTCGGCCACGCTGGAAGAGCTGGTCATGAGCGCCGAGTACATCATGGCCGAGGGCAGCGAGCAGGTGATCCTGTGCGAGCGGGGCATCCGCACCTTCGAGAACAGCATGCGCAACACGCTGGACATCAGCGCCGTTCCCATGCTGAAAAAGATGACCCACCTGCCGGTGGTGATCGACCCCAGCCACGCGGCGGGCATCGCCTGGATGGTGGAGCCCCTGGCCCAGGCGGCGGTGGCCGCCGGCGCCGACGGCCTGATGATCGAGGTCCACAACGACCCCGCCCACGCCAAGTGCGACGGCGCCCAAAGCCTCACCCCGGACCAGTTCGCCGTCCTGATGGGCAAGATCGGCCCCGAGGCCGTATTTTTCGGCAAGACGCTGAATTGATCGTCACGCTCCCGGCCAAGCCGGGGGCGCTTTTTTACAAAAGTGACCCAATTATGATCTCCCTGTGGCGGCGCTCCAAATCGCTGCCGCAGGGAGATTTTTTTAAACCCCTTTTTCTGCGGCGTGTATTATGCAGCTGTCCCTCATTGGCTGGTAGTGGACGCTTAGCCCCCTTTCCGTTGCCTGACAAAGCGCTGTTTTCGTTTTCAGGAAAACCTTACATTCTTTTGAGATACAATTTGTGTACTATTTTTATAGAATAAAATGGAAAAATCTGATATTATATAAAATAGTGGTGGATAATATCTAATTATCCATTATAACGTTAATTTATTTACAAGCGGTTACAGATGATTTGGCATGGTAAAAAAGAACGTATACTATCACACCAACATACCAGAATTGACCGTCACTTCCAGTATCTAAATCGATGTATACGGCGTAATTCGCTTCGTAAGTATTATTTTCCAAGCAGTATACTAGCGGGCTGAAACACTTGTGAAGCTATACCTATAGTTGAAAAGCATATAAGGTTGGTGGCAATTATGAAAACGAATATTAAATTAAGCGTGGTGGTACCCGTATATAACGGTGCTGCTTTTATAACAAGATGCCTTGATTGTCTGATAAATCAGAGCCTAGAAGAGATGCAAATTTACTTGGTAGATGACGGATCTACCGATAAGACCATCCAAATAGCGTCTCACTATGAGAGTGGAACAGCAAATCTCACGATTTTAAGGCATCAGCAAAACCGAGGAACCGGTGCTGCCCGTAATACTGGTTTGGCAGCAGTAAATAGCGCGTTCGTGGCTTTTTTAGATGCTGATGATTGGATTGATACCAATGCTTACCTCGAAATGGTAAGTTCAATGGAAACAACAGGAGCAGATGTTTCCATTTGTGGAATTAAAACAGAATATAGCAATGTTGCTTGCTCGAGCTGGAGATACTACTATCCGTATCGTAATTTGCTTACAGGAAAATTTGCATTAAAAATGTTAAGTCGTGTGGAACAGCAAGATATCTTTATCAGCCCTATGGTTGGCAACAAAGTATTTCGAACTGATTTTTTGCGTCACTATTCACTCGAATTTTCCGAAAGTAGTCTATATGAAGATGACGAATTTATGTTTTTAGCTCTTTGCCATTCGAGCAGGGTATCTTTGGTTCCTACTGTCTGCCAGCACTATTTTCAACGGGAAATGTCTGCTATGCACATGTTCTCTAAAGGATATATCGATAGTTTTCTCAATGCCTTTCAAAACATTAAAATGCGTTTACAAGAAGAAGATTTGTTTGAAACTTTCCAAAACGAATATTTTGCTTTTTTAGACAAATGCCTTTCATCGCTCTTGGACACGTTGTTTTCCTGTGAGCAATCAGTGGGTATACAGCGGCAATATATTTCTTATCTATTAGAAGGTCTATTGCAGTCATTTACCATTCAAGAGTTGATTGCCCATATAGAACCATGTCGCTTACAAAGGTTATGGCTATAATCATTTTACAGGGGAACGTTGTCGGTGACATATTGTCCATAATTCCGGATAAACCGTTCCCGATAGGTACCTTCAGGGGTCGAATCTAACTTTATCATTGCATTATATGCATGGCGAAAAACAAAATACATTTTGCTTGTAACAATGTCTTGTTTATGGGCGCAAATCCATTGCTCAATATGCGTAATACCACCTGTATCGCCTATCTTACCAATCGCTTCCATGATGCTGACGGCTGTGTAGAAATTCTCTTCTGCTGCCAACTGGCGGCAGAGGGCATCTTTAGCGGAAACAAGGCGTTTTTCACCAATGATGTCTGCTAAATGCTCGCGTATATGGCAATCCTGGGCAAAAAGAGCATTGGTTATGGAGCGGTTGACTTCTTCATAATCTGATGTCATCAAAAACGCCTCCAACTTGTAACGATTTAAGTCGATGACGGCGGCTTTAGAACGTGTAAAGTAGTTAATAATCCATGGCAACACGATAGGAAGTAATTTCTTTTTTTGTGCCAAAGCTACTGCCAAATCGGTTTGGTAGCTCTGCGCTTCCGATACGGACAACTTATGCTGAGCAAAGAATCCGTTTAGGAAAAATGATACGTGAGTTTCTGCAACCATATATGAACTACATGAAATGAGCAATTCTTCATAAAGGCGCAAAACACCTGATAACAATTCCTTGCGGTTCGAGTCGAACACCCGGTGAATCAGAAGCTGGTATCTATCTAATGTATCTTCAATGGCAGCCTCGTTCAGGTCCCCACCATGATAGTTCAAAATTGTCGTGATTGTTGTAATATCCTCTCCCAACCTAAGCCGAAGGTAATCTAAGAAATCCTCGTGGTTGTCGTGAATTACCCCAATAATGCCGCGCACGTTAAGAGCTTCATAGAATTCGCTTATACACTGGTTATTAGAGATGAATTCTTTTATCATACTAGTTAATTGCTTTAGATTCGCTGCACTATACTCCTGATACTGCAAGTGTGTGATATCAAAGGGAACTTTAGAATCTTTTTGCTTAATTAAAAGAACATTCTGTGCATCTTTAAATGTATGTGCGATTCCCAATTCATAAAAGACGTTCGGATTACAATCGGTAAGAT
The DNA here is from genome assembly GCA_022835495.1 of Oscillospiraceae bacterium. NCBI lineage: Bacteria > Bacillati > Bacillota > Clostridia > Eubacteriales > Oscillospiraceae > Oscillospiraceae bacterium. The sequence goes on along the minus strand of BQOK01000001.1, from coordinate 438,572 downwards.
CAACAACAATGTACTGAGCACGCAATATCTCCGTTAAAATCTTGTTAATAATTGGTTTCGAACCAGATAGTTCATCTGCACGGTTGCAGACAAAACCGCAGTTCATCAGTTGTTCCTTAACTGCGCCATAAACAAGATCGAAGCGCTCATGAAAAGGCATGAGAAAAAAACAGTAGTTTTTTTCAGTGGGAATTTTAGCTGCTCGGAATTGTTTGGGATAAATCATATAATCGTACTGCATAATTTATTGCTCCCAGCTTTCTAAATATTGATAATTAGATATTATCCTTTACTTTTCTCCCCAACAACCTCTCTGCCAAAAGGACAGCCGGAGCGTTCACAGAAAAACGCTCCGGCTGTCCTTATCCCTGCTCTTAACTTTTCCGAACCTTCCCCTTCCACCACACTTCCGTTAAATCCCCGATCCTACCTCCTTCAAACGCCTTCCCGCCTTTTTCACTGCTCCCCAAGCCAAAAATCTCTTTTTTCTGCGGCTGTGTTCACAATCCATGCCTTTTTCCCATCCAAAATCGTGGTATAATAATCGCAAAGTGCTTATTCCGCCCCCATGCCCCATTTCCTGGGCAGCCGGGCGCAATGCACAGCTACAGCATTCCCGATCGTTTCGTTTATCCATTCCATCCATCGAGAGGAGGCGCATGCCATGCCGCGCCGCGTATGCACGTTTGCCGTGGCCCACACCGATCTGTCGGGCCAGCCCTTCAATAACGCCGGGCGCACCCTGCGGGTGCTGGCCCCCAACAACCTGGGGGGCTGCGGGCTGTACGTGAAATTCAGCAACTATTACTCCGCCCGGCCGGTCTGGGTGGGCAACGCCACCGTGGCTCTGGCGGACCCGCTGGGCAACCTTTTGCCCGGTACCCTGCGCCCCCTCACGGTGCACGGGGATTCCAGCTTTGCCCTGGTGCCCCGCCGCGACGTATACTCCGACCGGGTGGACCTTGCGGTAAAACCCGGCCAGACCATTGCCGTCAGCCTGTACTATCCCCTGCCGGACAGGGTGGTCTCGGGCAATTTTGTCAGCATCTTTGCCACCCGCTCGGTCAAGGGCGACTGGTGCGCCGAACCGGAGCTCCCCAAAGCCCGCATCCTGAGCAGCCTTTCCCGCACCGTGCTCCCCTGGGATATCACCAGCGCCACCACCACCCTGTCTGAAATTCTGGTGGAGCAGCCAACCGAGGCCGCCGCCCCCTGCGTGGTGGCCGCCTTCGGCGATTCCATCATGCAGCAGGGCGCCTGGCTCACCCCCTTCACCCAGCGGCTTTATAAGGCTTACCCCGGCCGGGTAAGTGTGTGCAACTTAGGCATCGGCGGCAACCGGCTGCTGCACGGCGCGCCCGCCGCCACCAAAGGCATGTACGGCCACGCGGGGGTCGAGCGCTTTCGCTACGACCTGCTGCCGGTGGAGGGGCTCACCCACGCCATTCTGGCGCTGGGCACCAACGACATCGGCCTGCCCGGTAAGGACGGCGCGCCCGAGGGCGAGCTCATCACCCTGATGGATTATCAGGCCGCCCTTGAGCCCATGGTGGATACGCTGCGCCGCCGGGGGGTAAAGGTATTCGCGGGCCTTTTGCTTCCGCGCGAGATCAATCATATCTACACCGAACAGCGCGAGGGCCTGCGCCTTGCCATCAACCAATGGCTGGCGGGCTGCGGCCTGTTCGACGCAGTGCTGGACCTGGGCGCTCCCATCGCGGCGCCCGACGGCCCCGGCATGAAAAAGGAATACGCCCTACCGGATGGGCTGCACCCCAATAAGCTCGGGGGGCAAAAGATCGCCCAGGGCATCGACCTTGGCCTGTTTGCACCGGGGGGTGACCGTTCTTGAGCCCTCCTTTTTCCTTTCGTTCCTGGCATAAGCTGGACAATACCGCCCATCTGTTCCCGGTGACCGCCAACCGCAAAACCCCCAATGTGTTCCGGCTCACGGCCATTCTGACCCAGCCGGTGGACCCTGCCCTTCTGCAGCGGGCCGCCGCCGAGGTGCTGCCTTATTTCCCCGCCTTCAACGTGCGGCTGCGCCACGGGCTGTTCTGGAATTACCTGGAAACCAACGACACGCCGGTCCCCGTGCGCCCCGAAACACAGAGCCCCTGCCGTTATCTGGACCCGCTGGAAACCGGGCGGTACCTGTTCCGTATCCTGTATTTTAAAAACCGGGTGCATCTGGAAACCTTCCATATTTTGACCGACGGCACCGGCGCCCTGCGCTTTTTAAAAGCCCTGTGCTACCGCTACTGGCAGCTGGCCCGCCCCGAGCTGGACGACGGGCGCCTGTACGGCCTGGAGGGCGCGGGCAACCTGCAGGACTGTTATCTCAAATACACCCGCCCCGCCGAAAAGAGCACGTATAGGGAACCCACCGCCTATCACCTGCACGCGCCCACGCGCACCGCGGGGGATGTGGGGGTGGTAACCCTGCTCATGCCGGCCTCCGGCCTCAAAGAGCTTTGCCGCGCCCAAAACGCCACGGTGGGCGTTTATCTCACCGCCGCGCTGCTGGCCGCCGCCCGCGAAGAATACATGTCCGCCGGGGGCTCCAAAAAGCCGATGAACGCCTTTGTTCCGGTCAACCTGCGCCGCATTTTTGGGGGCGAAACCTCGCTGAACTTTTTCTCCGGCTTCACGGTAAGCGTTCCCTTTGGCCCAGGCCCCGCCGATTTCAGCGCCCTTTTGGCCGAGACCTCCCGCCAGTTTGCCGAAAAGTGCACCGAGGCCGCTTTTGCGGAAAAGCTGGCCTATACCTCCCGTGGGCAGCTCAATCCCTTTGCCCGGGTGCTCCCCCTGCCGGTAAAGAACGCCGCGCTGCGGGCCATCTACGAGCGCTCGAATCACGGCTCCAGCTTTACCTTTTCAAACTTGGGCCCGGTGCCGGTGGAGGCGCCGTTTTCAGGTTGTTTTTCCGGCTTTCGCTTTTTGCTCTCGCCCGGCCGGGGCGAGCCGGTGAAATGCTCGGCCTGTACCTACGGCGGCACACTGGCTTTAAGCTTTACGGGCGTTTTGCAGGAAAACCGGCTGGCACGCCATATGGCGCGTTTTTTGGCAGGCCAGGGTCTGCCGGTCACAGTGGAAAGCAATGGTGATGCTGATGAAACGATGTGAACAGTGCGGCGTGCAGGTAAACGGCCCCGGCAAGCTGTGCCCACTGTGCGGCGCCCCTCTTTCGGGCGAGGGTGGGGGCGAAGCCGTCTATCCCGCCGTAGGGTTTGGCCGCGGCTACCACTTTGTCAAGCGGCTGCTGCTCTTTTTGTCCATCATGGCTGTGATTGTGTGCGCGGTGGTGAATCTCGCCACCATGCCGAACTTCTGGTGGTGGGCCATCGTGGCCACGGCGCTTGCCTACGCCTGGGCCGTGGGCAGCCACAGCCTGCGGCGGGGCGGCAACGGCGGAGGCAGGGTGCTGGTGCAGGTGGTGGCCGCCGCCGCGCTGGTGCTGCTGCTGGATTTCGAGACCGGCTGGCGCGGCTGGTCGGTGGATTTTGTGCTGCCTGCCATCTGTGGCGTGGGCATTGCGGCCATTCTGGTGCTCATCCTGTGCAATCTCACCAACTGGGCGCAGTATGTGCTGTACCAGGTGGCGCTCGCCTTGCTGGGCTTTGTGCCCATCGCGCTGTATTTTTTCCATGTCTCCCACGTGTTCTGGGCCGCCTCGATCCCCGCCGTTATGGCCCTGGCCAGCCTGGCGGCGCTGTTTTTGTTCGGCGACCGCAGCATCAAGAACGAATTTGTGCGCCGGCTGCATTTGTAAGCGGCGCGCCGGTCTATACTATATTAAAGTATAAATAAAGGGAACCGTTTTCTGTGCTCACCACGGTCCGCCGGGCGCATTTGTATCTCCGGCCGGCGGCGCGGCGGGCCAGGCCCCGGCCACATTCCCTGCAACGAAAAGGAGCTCTGCCATGAAAGCCCGCATTCATCCCGCAGCCCCCGTCGCCCTGGTGTGGAATTTCACCCCCGAAACCTCCGGCTGGCCCGCGCTGGCCGCCGCCTGCAAGGAGGCCGGTCTCGAACTTAGGCAGGTGGGCAGCGCCGAGGCCGGGGTGAACGTGGGCCGGCTGTGCGGCATCCCCGGTTCTTCCGACGCCGCCCTGCTTTTGCACCTCGAGCCGGACGCCTATCCCCCCGCGCTGATTCTTTACGGCCTGGCCGAGCCTGCTCTCGACCGGCTGCTCGCCGCCCTGCGCGGGAGCGGGGTGCGCCTGCCGCTCAAGGCGGTGGTCACCCCCACCAACCAAAAGTGGCCGCTGTGCGAACTGCTGGCCGAGCTGACCGCCGAGCGGCAGGCGCTGGAAAACCCCGGCAGTTAAAGCGCTTTCTCCTTCCCGCTGGGCTGTTTTGGGGCTTTTGGAACCAAAATGTCATATTTTATGGCTGTTTGAACATTGACAAACATCTATCATCTTTATATAATAATCATGCTGCCCGCCGTTTGAGCGCGGGCTGTGGATACGTGAAATGTTTGAGAGGAGTACGACACAATGAAAAAGGTTTTAGCATTGGTCATGGTCCTGGCTCTGGCTCTGAGCTTCGTCGCCTGCGGCGGCGGCAGCTCTGCTGGCGTTAAGACCGGTCTGGCTATCGTTTCCAGCACTTCCCCCAAAGACGCCTCCGCCGATGGCGCTGGTGTTGCCCAGGTAGACAGCACTGCCGCTGCCGTTCTGGTGGACGCCAACGGCAAGATCGTTGCCTGCAAGCTGGACGTTGCCCAGAACAAGGTTCCCGTGGCCGCCGACGGCACCTTCGATATGAACCTGACCTTCCAGTCCAAGCAGGAGCTGAAGGAAGGCTACAACATGAAGGGCGCTTCCCCCATCGGCAAAGAGTGGTACGAGCAGGCTGACGCCTTCGCCGCTTACGTGATCGGCAAGACCGCCGCTGAGGTGGAAGCCATTGCTGTGGCCGGCGATCACAGCGGCCCCGACGTGGCCGACCTGGCCGCCACCTGCACCATGAACGTGGTCGACTTCAAGGCCGCCATCGTGGAAGCCTGCAACAACGCGCAGGATCTGGGCGCCAAGGCCGACGATACCCTGGGCTTGGGCCTCTCCACCGAGATGAGCTCTTCCTCCAAGGCTCCCGATGCTGACGGCGACGGCCTGGTTCAGGCCGACACCACCTATGCCGCTGTGACCTACGGCAAGGACGGCAAGATCACCAGCGCCCGTGTGAACGCCACCCAGGCCAAGTTCGACGTCACCGCCGAGGGCAAAGTCACCGCCAAGGGCGACATCGTGCCCAAGATGGAGCAGAAGGACGCCTACAACATGAAGGGCGCTTCCCCCATCGGCAAAGAGTGGTTCGAGCAGGCTGGCGCCTTCGAGGCTTACGCTGTGGGCAAGACCGCTGCTGAACTGGCCGCGCTGCCCGCTGGTGGCCACACCACCGAGCCCGCCGCCGACCTGGCTGCTACCTGCACCATGGACATTGCCGCGTTTACCGACGCGATCAGCCGCGCTGCTGCGTAAGTAAATTCCGCACGCGGATCACACCTGCATCAAAAAAGGGCTGGGCTTCGTGCCCGGCCCTTTTTTCTGATTCTCTCACAAAGGAGTTTTGCACATGGCAAAACGCATCACCGCCGCCCTTCTCTGCCTTGGGCTGTGCTTCGGCCTTTTCACCGGCTGCGCCTCCCAGCAGGACCCGGCCATGAAAGGCTGGGAAAAGTACACCGCCTCCTGGTTTGATGTATTCGACACCGCCACCACTGTGATCGGCTACGCCGAGAGCCAGCAGGAGTGGGATCGCCAGATGAGCGCCCTCCACGAGGACCTGCGCCAGTACCATCAGCTCTACGATATTTACAACCGCTATTCCGGCGTCACAAACCTGCGGGACGTAAACGAGCAGGCCGGTGCGGGGCCGGTCAGCGTGGACGCGCGCATCCTTTCCATGCTGGCCGAGGCCCAGGAGATGTACACCACCACCAACGGCAAAATGAACATTGCTTTCGGCGCGGTGCTGCGCCTGTGGCACAACTACCGCGAGGCGGCCGAGAGCGACCCCGCCGCGGCCCAGCTGCCGCCTATGGCCCAGCTGCAGGCCGCCGGTGAGCACTGCTCCATCGGCGATCTTATCCTGGACCAGGCGGCGGGCACCGTTGCCTTCGGGGACCCGGAGCTTCAGCTGGACGTGGGCAGCGTGGGCAAGGGCTACGCCGTGGAAATGGCTGCCCAGGCTGCCCAGGCCCGCGGTTTGAAAAGCGCCATCATCAGCGTGGGGGGCAACCTGCGCACCATCGGCCACAAGCCGGATGGCAGCCTTTGGAGCGGCGGCATCCAAAACCCCTGGACCGCCGCCGACCCTCAGCCCGGGCAGGCGGACCCTTATCTCTGTGCGGTGGAACTGGAGGATCTGGCCCTTGTCACCAGCGGCAATTACCAGCGCTATTACACGGTGGACGGCAAGCGCTATCACCATCTCATCGACCCCGATACTCTCATGCCTGCCGGCTATTTCTCCGCCGTGGCGGTGCTTGGGCCCGATTCCGGCCTTGCCGACTGCCTTTCCACCGGGCTTTTCTGCATGAGCCTGCAAGAGGGCCAGGCCCTGGTGGAAAGCCTGGACGGTGTGGAGGCCATGTGGATGCTGCCCGACGAGAGCGTGGTCTATTCCGCCGGGTTCGAGCAGCATTTAAAAAAATGACCGGCCCGTGAGGGAATCCAAACCTGTTTTTTCATACACTGTGCACAGAGGGGGGATTATGCATGGAAAAAGAAGCTCCGCGCACCGTGCGAAGGCTCACGCCGGCCCTGTGCGTGCTGGCGGGCCTTTCCCTGCTCCTGATGCTCTGCCTTCTCTCCATCAGTTCCGCCCGTTCCACCCTGCCCCAGGCAGGCCTCAACTTTGGCCAGGTAGAACCGCTTGCCCAGGGCTGGCAGCTGTTGGGGGATAACGGCCGCTGGTCGGAGCTGGCCTCCCTTCCGCGGCAGTTGGAAACACAGCAGGGCGAAGCGGTCTTGCGGGTCGCCCTGCCGCATTCCGTGCCCTCCGGCACGATTCTTTCCCTCCACAACCAGTACCAGGCGGTCGAGATCCTGGGCCCCGCCGGCCAGCGGCTGTTTGAATACGGTCTCACCGGCGCCCCGCCCTTCGGCAGCCTGTTGGCAAACCGCCTGTGCATGGCGCAGCTGCCCGCGCTCCGGGCCGGCCAGTTCGTCACCGTGCGCCTGGTGTCGCCCTATGGCGGCCGCATCGCGCTCTCTTCCCTGGCGCTGGGCTCCAACGGCGCTTTGCTCATGGCCCAGCTCAGCGCCGGCCGGGGCACCCTTTTGGTCACTGCCGCCCTCGTTCTGCTGAGCCTTTGCATGTTCACAGCCTTTTTTACCGACTGGCTGCGGGGCCGGGGGCGCCGCAGCGGCGGCCTTTTGTGCCATGCCGGTCTTTTGTGCCTGCTCAGCGCGGTGTGGCTGTTCACCGATTCCTCCCTCAGCCAGCTGTTTTTTCATGATCCCGTGGCCATCTGCTTGCTCTCCTTTTTTTCCTTTATGCTGCTGCCGGTCTTCTTTCTGGGCTGCATCCACGCGCTGTGCAGCAGCCATACCCGCCTGGTAAGGCTGCTTCAGGCGGCGCTGCTGGCAAATCTGCTGGTTCAGGGCCTCTTGCAGGCGGCGGGGGTGTTGGATCTGCCGCAAATGCTGCCCGCCACCCACGCTTTGCTCGCCGTCAGCGTTTTCGCCGGGCTGTACGTGCTGGTCTCCCGCCTCCGGCGCACACACTCCCCGGCCCTGCGCTGGCTGGCCGCCATCTACGGCCTGTTGGCCGTTGCCGGGCTGGCTGCCTTGGTGGAATTTTATCTGCGCCCCTATACCGACAACAGCCGTCTGTTCCGCGTCGGCCTGTATCTGGGGCTGGGCCTTTTGGCGGTTCTGGGGCTGCGGCAGCTGCTGCGCCTTATGCGCGACAGCCGCCAGGCCCGCACCTGGCATCGGCTGGCACTGGTGGATCCGCTCACCGGCCTGGGCAGCCGCGCGGCGCTGGAAGAGGCGCTGAACCGCCCTTTCCAGGGGCCGGGCCTGGCTTTTATGATGGATCTCAACAATCTCAAGCTCGTAAACGATACCCTGGGCCACGCGGCGGGTGACGAACTGCTTCGCGCGGCGGCCGCCTGCATCCGCCAGGCCTTTGAGCCGGTCGGGCAATGTTTCCGCTTCGGCGGCGATGAATTTGCCGTACTGCTAAATGGCTGCCAGGCTGACCCACAGCAGTTCAATCAAAAATTGGCCGACGCGCTGCAGGCCCACAATGCAGCGCAGGCGCTGGCGGTTTCGCTGGCCCGGGGCTGGTCGGAATACCGGCTGCTGCCGGGGGGCGGGGCGGACCAGCGCCTGGCCCTGCGCCGCGCCGATCAGGCCATGTATGCCGACAAGCAGCGCTGCCGCGTGCGTACCGCCGCTCTGCGGTGCGAAGCGCAGGGCCAGCCCTCCCCACAATAACAAACAGAACAGCCGCCGGACCTTGTTCGAAAGTCCGGCGGCTGTTTTGTTTGCTTTTCACTCCACGGTGGAGAGCAGGATCCGGTCGTTGGTGAGCGCCTTGCCCGCCCCCTCGCGGAATTTTGTGAGCAGGTCCTCCACTGTCATCCCTTCCCGCTCGCCGCCCTTTACATCCAGCACAATGCGCCCGGCGTCCATCATCAGGGTGCGGTTGCCAAGGCTCAGGGCGCTCTGCATGTTGTGGGTGATCATCAGGCAGGTCAGGCCGTGCTCGGCCACAATCTCGGTGGTGAGCGCCAGCACCTTTTCGGCCGTGGCCGGGTCCAGCGCGGCGGTGTGTTCGTCCAGCAGCAAAAGCTTTGGCGGCACCAGCGTTGCCATCAACAGGGTCAGCGCCTGCCGCTGCCCGCCCGAGAGCAGGCCCACCGGCTGATCCATCCGGTCCTCCAGCCCCAGCCCCAGCCGGGCCAGCCGCTCTTTGAAATAAGCCCGGTCCCTGGCGCTCACCCGCGAAAAGCCGGCGCCGCGCTTTGCGGTGCGCAGATACGCCAGGGCCAGGTTCTCCTCAATGGTCATGTGGGGCGCGGTGCCTCGCAGCGGGTCCTGGAACAGCCGCCCGATCATCCGGCTGCGCCTGTGCTCGGGCAAAAAGGTGATGTCCTGCCCATCCAGCCTCACGCTGCCCTCGTCCGGCCAAAAGCCGCCCGCGATCGCCCCAAACAGGGTCGATTTGCCCGCCCCGTTGGAGCCCACAATGGCGGCAAAGTCGCCCGCCTCCAGCTCTAGGTCGATGTGCTGCAGCGCCCGCTTCTCGTTCACGGTGCCGGGCGCAAAGGTCTTGCATACGTTTTGCAGGTTCAGCACTGTTCTGCGCCTCCCTTCCCGCCGCGCGCCGCGGCGCGCTTGCGCCGCCGCAGCCACACCCAGCCGGCCAGCGCCGGGTAACTGATGGCCAGCGCCACGATCACGGCGCTCACCAGCTTCATGTTGCTGGGCGAGGCGCTGTTCTTGAGCGCCAGCACCATCAGAATGCGGTACAGGATCGCCCCCAGGATCGCGCCCGCCACGCCGCGCACCACGCCGCCCCGGCGCAGCACCACCTCGCCGATGATCAGGCTTGCCAGCCCGATCACCACCACGCCTGTGCCCAGGCTCACGCTGCTGGACATCTGATACTGCGCCAGCACCGCGCCAGCCAGCGCCGTACAGCCGTTGGCCAGGCACAGCCCCACCGTGATGGTGAAAGCCGGATTGATGGAGCTGGCGGCCACCATATCCCGGTTGTCGCCGGTGGCCCGGATCGAAAGCCCCAGCTGGGTCTTGAGGAACAGGATCAGCAGCACCGCCGCCGCAAGGGCGATCAGCGCCACGGTCACAAGCTTGCCGTATTTTGTGCCCAGCAGCGCCTGGGTATAGGTGAAAATGGTGTCCACCTTGAGCAGCGGCAGGTCCGAACGGCCTCCCATGACCCACAGATTGATGGTGTACAGCCCGGTCATGGTAATGATGCCCGCCAAAATGGCCTGCACCTTCATGCGGGTGTGCAGAAAGGCGGTTACAAACCCCGCCGCCATGCCCGCCAGCATTCCGGCCAAAAGCCCCAGCGCCGGGTGCCCCTGGGTGGCGCAGGTGGCCGACACCGCGCATCCCAACACAAACGAACCGTCGGTGGTAAGGTCCGCAATGTCCAGAATGCGGTACGACAGATAGAGCGCCAGCGCCACCAGGGCATAAATAAAGCCCTGCTCCACCGCGCTCTGCATCAGCATCATCATAAAAACCGGTCTTCCTTTCGTTAAAAGCGTCCAGGCCTGCGCAGGGGCGGGCCGCCCTTGCAGCGGCCCGCCCGGCGCCTGTTTTTGTTACTCCACGGCCACGTAGCCCTCGCCCGGGTCGAATACGTCCGGGTCGATGCCCAGGGCCTCGGCGGTGGTGGTGTTCACGGTCACGATGCCGTCGTTCAGCACCTGCACCGCCATGGAGGCGGGGTCGGCCTTTTCATACAGCACCTTAAAGGCCATTTGGGCGGTCAGCTCGCCCAGGCGGGTGTAGTTCACACCTGTGGTGGCAAGGCCGCCGTCCCGCACCATGCTGTCGGCCGCGGTGTACACCGGCACGCCCGCCTTGATGGCCTCGTCGGCCAGAACGCTCATGGCACTGGCCACCGTGTTGTCAATGGGCACAAAGATCGCCTCGGCCCCCTCGCTGATCAGCTTCTGGGCCGCCATCTGCACCTCGCCCGGGGTGGTCACGGTGCTCTCCACATAGGCGATGCCCTGTTCCTCCAGGATGGGCTTGGTTTTGGCGATGGTGGCCACGCTGTTGGGCTCGCCCAGGTTGTAGATCAGGCCCAGCTTTTTCAGCTCTGGGTTCTGGGTGGTGGCCAGCTTCAGAATGAGCGAGGTGTCAATGTAGTCCGACGTGCCGGTAATGCTGCCGCCGGGGGCTTCCATGCTCTCCACCAGCTGGGCCTCCACCGGGTCGGTGACCGCGCTGAACACCAGCGGGATGCCCGTGCCCTGGGTGGCCGCCGCCGCGCTGGTGGCCGCCGGCGTGGCGATGGGGATGATCAGGTCTACCTTGTCAGCCACAAACAGGCTGCAGATGTCGTTGATGGTAGGCGCGTCGCCCTGGCCGTTCTTCACGATCACATTCAGCTTCACGTCCGCGGTGGCGGCAAGCACCTCCAGCTCATTCTGCACAGCGGCGCAGATCTCGTCCAGGCTCGAGTGCTGGGTATACTGCACGATCCCAATGGTAAAATCCGCGTCGGCCGAGCCCGCGCTGCCCGCCGAAGCTGCGCCGGAGGGCGCTGCCGCCGGGGGCGGCGTCGCCCCGCCGCAGGCGGCAAGGGCAAGGGCCAAAAGGGTGGCGGCAGCGGTGCAAAGCATCTTTTTCAGTTTCATGGTAAGTACCTCGTTTCAAGTTAAAGGGTGGATGGCGGGCTGTGTTTCAACGCCATCGGCGCCATCGTGTGGAAAACTGGTTCTTCCGCGTGTCAATTCCGGGCCGCATCTCCGGCGCCCCCTTTCCTGATTGTAAAATAAAAAGACCTGCCCTTGTGTTCTACAAGGGCAGGTCTTGAATCAGCATTCAAAACTTGCGGTGCCACCTTGCTTGCCTCTTTCAAAAAGGCCGCTCATGAGGGCGCTGACACGCCCCGCACTCTGTAACGGGAGTTCCCGGCGCAGCTACTGGGGCCTTTCCAGCCCGTTCACCCTGCCCTTGGCGGCCCATTTGTCTGCCCCGCTCTCCGCCCGTTTCCACCCTCCGGGCTCTCTATCGGCGCGCTGTGCAGTTTTATCTCCGCCTCATCGGTTTAACGTTATTAAACCACAAGCCGCCCCCGTTGTCAAGCAAAACTTTTTACCAAATTAAAGCGTCAAAGCCGGGCAGGTTGCACAAAACCAGCCCCGCCTCCGGCCGCGGGCGGCCGCCTTTGCCCGCGGCGCTTGGGCAAACGGGCTACCACCTGTTGCAATGGACCTTTGCCGTTTCCCAGCGGTCACACAATTCCTTTGTTTCGTCCGGCCAGCCAAATGCAATCACGGAAACAGGCTCCACTTTCGGGGGAAGCGCCAGCTGCCCGATCAGCAGCTTTCGCCAATCGGAATTGGGTGCCACGCCGCACCAAACGCCTCCCAGCCCCAAGCCGTGGATGCCGAGCAGCATGTTTTGTGTGGCTGCGGCACAGTCCGCGCATAAAAACTCTTTGATCCCCTCTCTGTTTTTATCCCCGCAAACCACAATCGCCCCTGCCGCACCCTCCAGCATGGCGGCATTTGTATTCTGCCGGGCCAGGGTCGACAAAAGCTGCCTGTCTGTTATTACAATAAAATGGCATGGGCGCTTGTTTTTGGCCGTGGGGGCGCGCATGCCCGCGCAAAGGATGGCGTTCACCATCTCCCCGCTCACCGGTCTTTCGGTGAATTTGCGGATGCTCTGCCGTGTTTTGATCGCAGTGAGCAGGTCCATACCGCACCTGCTGTCCACGGCCTTTTCCGGGCTCTCCCCGCCTGCCTTTTCCTCCTCGGGGGCCATCGTGACCGCCGCGCTCATTGCCTGCCCGGCAAACCCGATGGCCTTTTGCAGCGCTTTGTCCAAAACCATCACAAATTTGCCGCCGCCGCGGGCCAGCAGCTTGCCTCGGTACTCTGTGCCGTTGATCCTGCCGCACACATGAATCGTTCCCCTGGGTTTGCCGAATGCCGCTCTCGCATCAAACGGCAGCTCAAGGATGGTCAGCCTGCCTGCATCGTCCTTTTTCACCAGTGCTTCAAATTGTTCCATTCTCTTCCCCGCCCCCATTCATTCCCGGCTGCCGGCGCCGGGCGGCACGCTGCACAGCGCAAGGATTTTTCGCTCCAGCTCCTCTGCGGCGGCAGGGTCCGCATATTTCAGGTTGTGCCCCGTACCCGCGGCCACTAGGCAGGGGATGCCCCGCCCGGTGCAAAAGGCCTGCAGCGCCTCTGCGGTCATAAACCGGTCCTGGGTGCCGATCACCATTCCCGCCACCCGCGAGGTTTCACGGATGCAGTCCAGCGTCTGGGGCAGCGGCGTGAGATAAAGCTGGCGGGCGGGCACGCCCCACTCCTTTTCCAGCCAGCCCGCGCACACCGTTCCCAAACTTTTCGAAACAAATACAATCTCCCCGCAGGCGGAGGGCTCAACGCCCTTGAGCTGTTCCAAAACGAGGGGCCTCACCCGCTCCGCCGCCTCTTCCAGGCCCGCCAGCTCATGAAAGGGCACAGCCGAAAAATCCAGCTGTACCACCTGGTACCCGGCCTCCAGAAATTGCCGGGCAATTTTTTGCATCAGGGGCTCGCCGCAGGTGTAGCCCGTGCCGGGGAACAGCACCGCCAAGCTCTGTTTCATGGTTTTCTCCTCTCTTTCAGGGCGGCGTTTACCGCCCCGCCCGATAGGCCCCCGGGCCGCTCTCGTACAGATCGCCGCCCACCGGGTCCAGCACCACGGTCAGTGGCATGTCCCGCACCGTAAGGCGGCGCACCGCCTCGCACCCAAGGTCGGGCCAGGCCACCAGCTCCGCCTGCCGGATGCTGGCGGCCAGCAGCGCGCCCGCGCCGCCCAGTGCCGCCAGATACACCGCGCCGCACTCCTTCACCGCCCGCTTTACCGCCTCACTGCGCGCGCCCTTGCCGATCATCACCAGCTGCCCCAGCCGGATCAGCCGGGGGCTGTAGGCGTCCATGCGGCCGCTGGTGGTAGGGCCCGCCGAGCCCACCACCTGGCCCGGGCGCCCGGGCGTGGGCCCCACGTAGTACACCGCGCTGCCCGCAAGCGGAAAGGGCGGCTCCCCGCCCGCGTCCAGCAGTTCCATCATGCGCTTGTGAGCCGCGTCCCGGGCGGTGTACACCGTGCCCGAAAGCAGCACCGTATCCCCCGCCCGCAGGGCCGCCAGGTCCTGCCGGGCACAGGGGGTGGAAAGTGTATGTTGCATGGCTTTCTCCTCATTCAGATCATTAAAACCGGCCGCGCCGCGGCGATTGCCACATTTCCCGGCATTTGTCAAGCGCTTTGCGCAAGTGCATGGTCTTTTTGCGCAAGTGCAGGGTTTTGCCGCCATAAGCTGCGCAGCAAGTGTGCGCCGGGCGGGCTTTCTTGCGGGCGCCGCGTATCAGGTATACGCAAGACGGGCAAAAAGCCCGCCCGGCGCCCATTTTACAGTTCCGCCGTGGCCCGGCGGGTTGCATGGCAGCTAACATTCACCGCCACCGGCAGGCCCGCCACATGGGTGGGGGCCGTTTCAATGGCAAGGCCCAGGGCCGTGGCAGCGCCGCCAAAGCCCTGCGGGCCGGTGCCCAGGGCATTCACGCCCGCCAAAAGGCGGGCTTCCATTTCCGCGTAATAGGGGTCCGGGTTTGGCTGGTCCAAGGGGCGCAGCAGCGCCTTCTTGGCAAGGCAGGCCACCTTGTCAAAGCTGCCGCCGATGCCCACGCCCAGCACCATGGGCGGGCAGGGGTTCGGGCCGGCAAGGCGCGCCGTTTCAAGCACAAAGCGCTCCACCCCCTCGGCGCCGTCGCTGGGCTTCAGCATGGCAAGGCGGCTCATGTTCTCGCTGCCAAACCCTTTGGGCGAAACCGTAATGCGCAGGCCGCTGCCCGGCACCAGGCGCAGGGTCAGGGCCGCGGGGGTGTTGTCGCCGGTGTTGGCGCGCCGCAGCGGGTCGGCCACAATGCTTTTGCGCAAATAGCCCTGGTCGTAGCCCCGGCGTACGCCCTCGTTCACCGCGGCCTCAAAATCGCCCGCAATGTGCACCTCCTGGCCCAGCTCCACAAACACACAAGCCATGCCGGTGTCCTGGCAGATGGGCAGGTCCTGTTCCAGCGCAAGATCCAGGTTGCGGCGCAAAAGGCCCAGGGTCTCCCGGGCCAGGGGCCAGGGCTCGGTTTTCTGCGCCTTTTCCAGCGCGGCCTGCACATCCGGGGGCAAGTGGTGGTTGGCCCGCACGCATAGGGCGGCCACGGCCTCGGTCACCGCCTCCGCTTTTATCTCCCTCACAGCCGGGCCACCCCGCTCTCGCGCGCGGCAGCGGCCACTGCGGCAGCCACCGCATCCGCCACGCGGGGGTCAAAGGCCCCGGGAATGATGTAATCCTCCCGCAGCTCCTCCGCGCTCACCAGCCCCGCAATGGCCCTGGCCGCGGCCACCTTCATGGCGCTGTTGATGCTGTGCGCGCGCACCGAGAGCGCGCCCTTGAACACCCCGGGGAACGCCAGCACATTGTTGATCTGGTTTGCAAAGTCGCTGCGGCCGGTGCCCACCACCCGCACACCCGCGGCCCTGGCCTCATCCGGCAGAATTTCCGGGGTGGGGTTGGCCATGGCGAACACCACCGCGTCCCCCGCCATGGCCGCCGCCATTTCCGGCTTCAATGCCCCCGGCACCGAAACGCCGATGAATACATCCGCGCCCCGCACCGCCTCGGCCAGGCCGCCGGTGAGGCGCCGGGGGTTGGTTTGGGCGGCAAGGGCCGCCTTGTGCCCCGCAAGGCCCGCCGGCCGGCCGGGGTACAAAATGCCGTGCTCGTCCACCGCGGTCACATCCGCCGCGCCCGCGGCAGCCAGCATGTGAACGATAGCCGTACCCGCCGCCCCGGGGCCGTTCAGCACGATCTTCACCTGGTCCAGCTGTTTTCCCACCAGCCGCAGCGCGTTCAGCAGCGCCGCCGTCACCACAATGGCGGTGCCGTGCTGGTCGTCGTGGAATACGGGGATGTCCAACCGTTCCTCCAACACCCGCTCGATCTCAAAGCATTCCGGGCTGCGGATGTCCTCCAAATTTATCCCGCCGAAGCCCGGGGCAATCAGTTCCACTGCCCGGATCACCTCAGCCGGGTCCTTGGTGTCCAGGCAGATGGGGAAAGCGTCCACCCCGCCAAACTCTTTGAACAGGATTGCCTTGCCCTCCATCACCGGCAGGGCCGCCTTGGGCCCGATGTCGCCCAGCCCCAGCACCGCCGTGCCGTTGGTCACCACGGCCACCAGATTGCCCTTGGCGGTGTAATCGTACACAGCGCTCTCGCTTTGGTGGATGCGCCGGCAGGGTTCCGCCACGCCCGGCGTATACGCGGTGGAAAGGTCGTCCCGGCATTTTACCGGCACCTTGCTTTTCACCTCCAGCTTGCCCTTGTGCGCGGCATGCAGTTCCAGCGCCGCCTTGTTATAATCCATTCCCATTCTTTTCCCCTTTCCCGAAAAGGCCTTGCCCGTGGCCTGTAATACCTCGATTATACTGAAATTCGCTGGTATTTTCCAGCGCATTCCCAGTATAAACAATCAAAATATATACCTTTTGTATATATTTAAAGACAGATTTGTGAATTTTTCTTTCAAACCATCCCTCTTGGCCTGTTTGGGTGGTATAATGGGGGCTGATCTTGCGCGGCGGTATTTGCCGCGTTCTTTAGGAGGAACAAATATTTTGAAACAGACCATAATCCGTATCTGCGCCCTCGCGGCCGCTGTGGCCCTGGCCGCCGGCCTCACCGCCTGCGGCGGCGCCGCCTCTTCCGGCAGCGCCTCCTCTTCCCCTGCCTCCGGCTCCGCCAGCGAGCCCTCTTCGGGCGGCAGCGCGCTGGACTACAGCAAAGGCATTACCGACGAAGGCTTCTGGGAGGGCGTGAAAGCGCTCGATTACATCACCCTGCCCGAATACAAGGGCGTTGCGATCCCCGCCGACGAGATCGCCCCCTCCGCCGAGGACATCCAGAAATTGAAAGACAGCCTGGTGGAGTCCTTCGGCGAAAAGGCCAAAATCACCGACCGCGCCGTGGAAGACGGCGACCAGGTGAACATCGACTACGTGGGCAGCGTGGACGGGGTGGAGTTTTCGGGCGGAAGCACCGGCGGCAGCGGCACCACCGTGACCGCGGGCTCCACCAATTACATCGACGATTTCCTGACCCAGATCATCGGCCACAAGCCCGGCGAAACCATGAACGTGGTGGTCACCTTCCCCGAGGGCTACAACGACTCCACCGATAAGGACGGCAACACCATGGTGCTGCAAAACAAAGAGGCCGTGTTTGTGACCACCATCAACTACATTGAGGGCGAGATGGAATACCCCGAACTCACCGACGCCTTCATCGCCGAAAACTTCAAGGCGGACCGCGGCTGGTCCACCCTGGCCGAGCTGGACGCCGCCGTGGAGCAGCAGGTGCAGGAAACCAACAAGTACAACTGGCTGCTGACCTATCTCACCGAGAACGCGGCCGTGAGCGAGGTGCCCCAGAGCATCATCGACACCATGGTGGAAATGAACATTGCCAGCGCGACCGGCAGCGCCGCGCAGAACGGCCTGGACCTGGCCACCTTCCTCACCCTGATGGGCTATGAAAGCGAGGACGCTTTCCGCACCGAAATGGCGGCGCAGGCCAAAGAAACGGCCCGCCAGCTGCTCATCTTCCAGGCCATTGCCGAGACCGAGGGCATGAACGTGAGCGAAAGCGACCTCACCGAGGCGTTCGGCGACCAAAGCAGCACCCTGGCCGAATACTACGGCATGGGTTATCTCAAAATGCAGATGCTCATGGGCAAAATCCAGGACTTCCTCATGGCCCAAAACTAAACTCTCATAAAAAACAGCAGCGCGCCCGCGGAACAAGGTTTTATAAACCGTTCCACGGGCGCGCTTTTTACTGTTCCGGCCTGGACCTGCCGGCGGGGCCGGGCGCTAGTCCTCTTCCAGGCCCTGCAAGCGGCGCAGATCGTACGGGGTGTTCTGGTAAACGTAATAATTCAGCCAGTTGGTATACAGCAAAAAGGCATGGGCCCGCCAGCGGTAAAGCGGCTCGCGGGCCGGGTCGTCCTGCGGGTAATAATTTTTCGGCGGCCCAATGGGCAGCCCTTTTGCCGCATCCCGCCGGTATTCGGCGTCCAGGGTGAACTTTTCATATTCCGGGTGGCCGGTCACAAAGATCTGGCGGCCGCTCTCGGTGCTCATCAGGTAGATTCCCGCTTCCTCGCTCTCGGCCAGCACCCGCAGCGCGCCGCAGGCGTCCACCTGGTCCCGGCGCACGCCGGTGTGGCGGGAGTGGGGCGCCCAGAACACCTCGTCGAAGCCCCGCACCAGGGGATTTGCCGGCCGCAGCACCCGGTGCTGGAACACGCCGAACATCTTTTGGGGCAGCAGCTCCTTTTCAATGCCGAAATGGTGGTACAGCGCGGCCTGGGCCCCCCAGCACACGTGCAGGGTGGAAAACACGTTGGTCTTGGAAAATTCCAGGATGCGGCACAGCTCGGGCCAGTAATCCACCGCCTCAAAGGGCAGTTGCTCCACCGGCGCGCCGGTGATGATCATGCCGTCGAACCGCTGGCCGCACACCTCGTCAAAGGTCTTGTAAAAGGCCTCCATGTGCCCGCCGGGCACGTGGGTCGCCTCGTGGCTGGCGGTGTGCAGCAGGGTCAGCTGCACCTGCAGCGGGCTGTTGGCCAACAGGCGGGCCAGCTGGGTCTCGGTGGCAATCTTGGTGGGCATCAGGTTGAGCGCCAGAATGCGCAGCGGCCGGATCTGCTGGGTCTCGGCCCGGCGCTTGTGCATCACAAACACGTTTTCCCTGCCCAGCTCGGCATAGGCGGGCAGGGTCTTCGGCAGGATCAAGGGCATGGCGTTCCTCCCCTTCCATGGGTTTTATCGGCGCGGGGCCGGAAGGTTATACCTGTTCCAGCGCCTGGGCGATATCCGCGATCAAATCCCGGCTGTCCTCCAGCCCGCAGGAAAAGCGCACCAGGTCGGGGCTCACGCCCGCGGCCTCCAGCTCGGCGTCGTTCATCTGCCGGTGGGTGGCGCTGGCGGGGTGCAAACAGCAGGTGCGGGCGTCGGCCACATGGGTCTCAATGGCGGCCAGCTTCAGGTGCTTCATAAAGGTCTCGGCATTGGCGCGGCCGCCCTTCACGCCAAAGCTCACCACGCCGCAGCTGCCGCCGGGCAGGTATTTTTGGGCCAGCTCGTAGTACTTGTTGCCGGGCAGCCCGCAGTAGTTCACCCAGGCCACCTTGGGGTGGCTCTGCAAAAATTCGGCCACGGCCTGGCCGTTCTCGCAGTGGCGCTTCATGCGCACATGCAGGCTTTCCAGCCCCAGGTTCAGCAAAAATGCGTCCTGCGGGCTCTGCACGCTGCCGAAATCCCGCATCAGCTGGGCGGTGGCCTTGGTGATATAGGCGCCCGCCAGGCCAAAGCGCTCGGTGTAGGTCACGCCGTGGTAACTGTCGTCCGGGGTGCAAAGGCCCGGGAACTTTTCGGGATATTTGGTCCAGTCGAACCGGCCGGAGTCCACAATGCAGCCGCCCACCGCCGCGCCGTGGCCGTCCATATATTTGGTGGTGGAGTGGGTCACGATGTCCGCCCCCCACTCGAAGGGCCGGCAGTTCACCGGGGTGGCGAAGGTGTTGTCGATAATCAGGGGCACGCCGTGGGCGTGGGCCGCCCTTGCAAACTTTTCAATGTCCAGCACGGTGAGGGCAGGGTTTGCAATGGTCTCGCCGAACACGGCCTTGGTGTTCGGGCGGAACGCGGCCGCCAGCTCCTCCTCGGTGCAGTCGGGCGAAACAAAGGTGAACTCAATGCCCATGCGCTTCATGGTCACGGCGAACAGGTTGTAGGTGCCGCCGTAAATGGTGCTGCTGCTCACCACATGGTCGCCGCAGGAGGCGATGTTGAAGACCGAATAAAAGCTGGCCGCCTGGCCGGAACTGGTCAGCATGGCGGCGGTGCCGCCCTCCAGCGCGCAGATCTTGGCGGCCACGGAATCGCAGGTGGGGTTTTGCAGCCGGCTGTAAAAGTAGCCGCTGGCCTCCAGGTCGAACAGCTTGCCCATATCCTCGCTGGTGGCGTATTTAAAGGTCGTGCTCTGCACAATGGGGATCTGCCTCGGCTCGCCGTTGCCAGGCGTATACCCTCCCTGCACGCAGATGCTGTTGATATGTAGATCCATCTTCTTCCCCGCTTTCTTTTTTGCGCGCGGCCCTGCAAGGGCCGTTTGTCTTTGTTCGTTACGGTCTATTTTACTTTACAAAAGCGCCGCTTGCAAGAAATATTAAGGCTCCGCGGCCAATTTCCCATTCAGGGCCGGTATCACAACCCCATCCCTTTGTCAAGGCTTTTGCGCAAGTGCAGGGCGTTTCAGCGCAAGTGCAGGTTTTTTGCCCTTTTTCAGCTGCTTGGGGCCAAAAGAGGGCATGCTAATTCCGCAGCCTTTTTGACCCGCCAGTTGTAAAAAAATTGTGAAAGGGGATTGACTTTCCATCCAGAGCGTCATACAATATTAGCAGTCGATGAAATAGAGTGCTAAAAATAAGAAATATTTTTATTTTAAGTTGGTTCCGAGGAAAGGGGAGTTGCCCAATGAATACCAACAAATTCACCCAAAAAACCCTGGAGGCTTTGCAGAGCGCCCAAAGCCTTGCCATTGAATACCAAAACCAGGCGCTGGAGCCCGAGCACCTGCTGGCCGCGATTGCCAGCCAGGAAGGCGGGCTCATCCCGCAGCTGCTGCAAAAGCTGGGGGCCGAGCCGGGCAGCTTTGCCGCGGCAGCCGCACAAAAGGTGGCGGCCCTGCCCCATGTGACCGGTTCCGGCCGCGAGCCGGATAAGATCTACATCTCCCAGGCCACCGACAAGGTCCTTGCGGCCGCCGAAAAAAGCGCCGCCGCCATGAAGGACGAGTATGTGAGCGTGGAACACGTATTTCTCGGCCTCATCGAACAGCCGAATGCCGCGGTGAGCGAGGTGCTGCGCAGCTTCGGCGTCCAAAAGAACGCGTTCCTGGAGCAGCTCGCCACCGTGCGGGGCAGCCAGCGGGTCACCAGCGACCACCCCGAAGACACCTACGACGTATTGAAAAAGTACGGCCAGGACCTGGTGGAGCTGGCGCGCCAGCAAAAGCTGGACCCGGTGATCGGCCGCGACCAGGAGATCCGCAACGTCGTGCGCATCCTGTCCCGCAAGCGCAAAAACAACCCCTGCCTGATCGGCGAGGCCGGCGTGGGCAAAACAGCCATCGCCGAGGGGCTTGCACAGCGCATCGTGCGGGGCGACGTACCCGAAAACCTGAAGGACCGCACCATCTTCAGCCTGGATATGGGCGCCCTGGTGGCGGGCGCCAAATACCGGGGCGAATTTGAGGAACGGCTCAAAAGCGTGCTGCAGGAGGTCAAAAAAAGCGAGGGCCAGATCATCCTGTTCATCGACGAGCTGCACACCATTGTGGGCGCCGGCAAGACCGACGGCGCCATGGACGCAGGCAACCTGTTGAAGCCCCTTCTGGCCCGGGGCGAGCTGCATTGCATCGGCGCCACCACCCTGGACGAATACCGCCAGTACATCGAGAAGGACCCCGCGCTGGAGCGCCGGTTCCAGCCGGTGCTGGTGGACCAGCCCACCGTAGAGGACACCATCTCCATCCTGCGGGGGCTCAAGGAGCGCTACGAGGTGTTCCATGGTGTCAAGATTCAGGACAGCGCCCTGATCGCCGCGGCCACCCTGTCCGACCGGTATATCTCCGACCGCTTTTTGCCCGACAAAGCCATCGACCTGGTGGACGAGGCCTGCGCCATGATCCGCACCGAGATGGACTCCATGCCCGCCGAGCTGGACGATCTGCGCCGCAAGATCATGCAGCACGAGATCGAGGAGGCCGCCCTGAAAAAGGAGACCGACCCCCTGAGCGCCCAGCGCCTCTCGGCCATTCAAAAAGAACTGGCCGAAATGCGCGAGCAGTACAACGCCATGAAAGCCCGGTGGGACAACGAGAAGAGCAGCATCGGCAGCCTGCAGTCCATCCGGGAGCAGATCGAGCAGACCAACGCCGCCATTGAAAAGGCCGAGCGGGAATACGACCTCAACAAGGCTGCCGAGCTGAAATACGGCCGCCTGCCCGAGCTGCAAAAGCAGCTGGCCGAGCAGGAGCACAAGGCCGAAACCTCCGGTTCCGCGCAGGATAACCTTCTGCGCGACCGGGTCACCGACGAGGAGATCGCCCGCATTGTGGCCCGCTGGACCGGCATCCCTGTGGAAAAGCTGGTGGAGGGCGAGCGCGAAAAGCTGCTGGGTCTCGAGGGCATCCTGCACCAGCGGGTCATCGGGCAGCAGGAGGCCGTGCAGAAGGTGTGCGAGGCCATCCTGCGCAGCCGGGCGGGCATTGCGAACCCCGGGCGGCCCATCGGCAGCTTTTTGTTCCTGGGCCCCACGGGCGTGGGCAAAACCGAGCTGGCAAAGGCGCTGGCCCAGGCCCTGTTCGACAGCGAAAAGAACATGATCCGCATCGACATGACCGAATATATGGAAAAATTCAGCGTCAGCCGGCTCATCGGCGCGCCCCCGGGCTACGTGGGCTACGAGGAAGGCGGCCAGCTCACCGAGGCGGTGCGCCGCCACCCCTACAGCGTAGTCCTGTTCGACGAGGTGGAAAAGGCCCATCCGGATGTGTTCAACATCCTTTTGCAGGTGCTGGACGACGGCCGCATCACCGACAGCCAGGGCCGCCAGGTGGATTTCAAAAACACCATCATCATCCTCACCTCCAACCTGGGCAGCCAGTATATCCTGGAGGGCATCGGCCCGGGCGGCCAGATCAGCGCCGAAGCCCGCCAGGCGGTGGAGGGCCTGCTCAAAACCCAGTTCCGGCCGGAATTTTTAAACCGGCTGGACGAGATCGTATTCTACAAGCCCCTCACCAAGGCCGAGATCGGCGGCATTGTGGACCTGCAGCTGGCCGACCTGCGCGCCCGCCTGGCCCAAAAGCAGCTGAACCTGGCCGTCACCGACGCCGCCAAGGCCTTTATCATCGACGAAGGCTACGACCCCGTCTACGGCGCCCGGCCGCTCAAGCGCTTTATCCAAAGCCGGGTCGAAACCCTGATCGCCCGCGAGATCATCGGCGGGCAGCACCTGCCGGGCGACACCCTCACGGTGGACCTGGTGGGCGGCCAGCTGGCGCTGGCCTGAGCGCTTTATCTCCGCGCAGTCCTTCATGCAGCAGGGGCTGCTGCCGATGTATCCCACATTGGCAGCAGCCCCTTTTTATTTTTGGAGGCACGATCCTCTTAAAATTGTGCTGTCTTTGTCATCGTAAAACTTTTTGCTGGTCATCGGGCGATCTCCTGCCCTTTGCCGTGCCTTTGCGCCAAATCAAGCTGTCCCACAGAAGAACCGTTCCTCTACACACGGCTACTTCACTTTATATTTGACCCGATTGCCATATCTCGCCGGGGTCAGCAAGCCTAGCTGTTCAAACTTCATCACAAAGCTCCGGATCGTGGCATAAGCCGCGTTTCCAAAATCACGTTCCAACCGCTTGGTGGAGAACTCTTCGCTGCCATAGGCTGAAAGAACGAATTGCCAGAGCTGTTTCTCCTTTTCGGTAATCCCCCCCCGTTCCATCGCCGCGCGAAACAAATCGGTCGTAGCGGGCTGAGGCATTGAATTGCTCAGCTTATGATACACATTTTCGATAAAATATACCAGAAAAGGGGTAACGTCCAACATCCCGCTGATGACCGCGTTGTTTTCCACCTGCGTGTAAGCGTTGTAATAAGCCCTCCGGCTCTGCTCCACATAACTGGACATGGGGATAAACAATGCCGAGGGATACCCGCGCTGCACCAGATACCATAGGTGCAGCAACCGGGCCATCCTGCCGTTCCCATCGAAATAGGGGTGCAGGTACGCCATATAGAAATGGCCAAGCGCCGCTTTCAGCAGATCGTTGATCTCATCCTCTTCATGGAAAAAAGCCACCAGCGCTCCCATATACTCCGGCAGTTTCTGCCACGGAAGGCCAGTATGCTCCACCTTACCTCCCACCACAAAAACGCTGTCGTGCCGATAAAAGCGGCCTGGAAGCAGCCGGTCCTCCTCCGGCAGAAACGCCCCCACCGTCATCTGATAAAGCCGATGGATATTCTCTTCGGTGATCTGATTGGCGGGCTCCGCAATAAATTCCAGGCCCTTTTTCATCCCGTAAACCCGGTTTTCGCTTTCATCCGTTGGCGCATACCCATTCAATATCCGCCTCACACTGTCCCGTGTTGTATGGATCTGTTCGATGGTGAGGGTAGACATAATCTCCTCCTCCATCGCCTTGATGCCGAATGTGCCGCCATTCTGGGGGCTTAAAAGCAGCTTGGCTGCCGACAGCCGGACCTGAGCGGTTCCCTCCAGATAGACCAATTGCTTTCCCTCAAAATCTTTTAGGGGCAGCGCCCTATAAAAGCCCATTTTTAGCAGCGACACAAATTCTTTCATGTTGGCCTGTGGATATTTATATCCCAATTTTTTCAAGTCGAGCATACTTTTATCCGACAGCATTTGAGCAAACAATCCAGCCTCCACCAAGCCTCACCTCTGATATAATATAGTATCAATTAGTATCAGTATACCAGAGTATCCCCTTGTTGACAAGTTCATTTACATCATCCAAAAAATTGATCGTTCCAGCAGAAAGCGCCTCGGCTCTGCTGTGGACCCCCGTTCCACAACGCTTCCAAACAGTTCGGCGCCGCTTGCCTCCGTCGCCGTTTGGTCAGGAGGCCGGCGGCAGAAACGCTTCCAAATTCTCCTTTGTAACCGTGGTATAGGGCAGCCACACATACTTGCCGTCCGTTAGCTCCACCGCGTCGCCGGGCGTGGTGCCCCCGGCCAGGGCGCAGGCAAGCTCCAGCATCGCCCGCGCCTGGCCCGCAGCGTCGTTCTGAACGGTGCCCTTCAGGGTGCCGGCCTCCACCGCCTCCAGCGCGGGCGGGGTGGCGTCCACTCCCACAATGAAGGGCAGCTCCTCTTCCGAAAGCCCCGCGGCAAAACACGCGTCAATGGCGCCCAGGGCCATGTCGTCGTTGTTGCAGAATACCGCCTCGATCCCGCCGTCGAATTGCTCCAGCCACTGGGTCATTTTTGTGGTGGCCTGGCCCCGCTGCCAGTTTGCGGTGTCGCTGGCCAGCTTTTCGGTGGGCACGCCGGCCTGGGCCAGCACTTTCAGGCTGTTTTCCGTGCGCAGCAGCGCGTCCTGGTGGCCCGGCTCCCCCTCCAGCATCACGTATTGCAGCACGCCGTCGCCGCTGCGGTCCAATGCTTCAGGGTCCTGCCGCCAGGCGTCCAGCACGATCCCGCCCTGCAAAAGGCCCGACTGCGCTCCATCCAGGCCCACATAATAGGCACCCTCCCAGCGCATCAGGTCCTCCTCCACAGGTTCCCGGTTGAAAAAGATCACCGGCACCCCCGCTGCCTGCGCTTTGTCAATGATCACGGCCGCCGCAGTGCGGTCCACGATGTTCACACAGATCACGTCGTACCCCTGGGCAAGAAATCGGTCCACCTGCTCGTTCTGGGCGGCCTGGCTGCCGCGGCCGTCCGCCATGTTCAGGTTCAGCTTGATGCCCCGGGCCTGTTCCTCCTCCTTGGCCATCTGCTCCAGGTGCTGCGCCACGGTGGAGATAAAGGTGTCGTCCTGCTGGTACAGGGCAACGCCGATGCGCACGGTCACCGGATCCGCCCGGCCCGCGCCGGCGCAGCCTCCCAGGGCCAAAAGAAGCAAGGGCGCAAGCAGCCCGGCGGCGCGCCGCCACACACGGTATCTCATGGTTCCTCCTTTTCTGCGCCGCGGCCGCCCTCAGCGGGTGACCGGGAAAAGCAGCTTTTCGTTTTCAGCCTCGTACATCTCCTGCCGCCGGATCAGCGAAAATTCCATGGGCGCAATGTTCGTAAGCGCTTCGCCCCGCGCCGCCCCTACCGCGGCCTGCAGCGCCAGGTAGCCGGCGGCGAACTCGTTCTGCGCCGCAATCAGGGAAATGCCGCCCCGCTCCAAATACGAGGCGATGGTGCTGGTGGCGCCCATGCCGTAAAGCGGGGGCGCGTTTTCCACGTTTTGAAGCGCGCGCGCCGTCAATTCCAGCGCGGTGGGCTCAAAGGCCGCCACCGCGCCCGGGTTCTGGGCGGGCAGGGCCTCGTTCAGCAGCTCGGCCAGCGTTTGCCCCGGGGCAGGCGTGCGGCGGTACACCGGGCAGCCGCCCTCCTCCAGCACCCGGGCCGCTTCGTCCAGCCGCAGCCCCACACCGGTATTTCCCGGGGTAAGATCCACTAGCAGCACCCCGCTGCCCTGCGGGATATCCCGCAGAATCTGTTTTGCAAGGGCCGTGCCCAGCGCGGCGTTGTCCACCGTGATGCACGCCTTCGCGCCGCTGGCCGCCAGGTCCGACTCCATCGTTACCACCGCGGCGCCCGCCGCCGCCCTTGCAACGTCGGGCCCCAGGGCCTGCGCGTCTGCGGGCACAAGCACCACCGCGTCGGCGCCGCCCTCCACCTCCCGGGCCAGCAGGCTGCGCTGTTCCTCCACGCTGTCCGGCTCGCTCAGGGTCAAAAAGCGCAGCTCCGCCCCCAGATCCGCCGCAGCCTGCTCCATCCCCTGCCTCGCGGCGGACCAGCCCGTATTGTCGGCCTCGCGGATGATGACCGACACCTCCAACAGCTCCGGGTCCCGCCGGCCGGCCTGGTCAAAGGTCATCAGGGAAAAAAGCACCCCCATACCCAGCAGCACCAAAACGCCAAGCTGCAGGATCGTTCTGCGCTTCATGGGGCCACCTCCTTTCGGTAGGGGGCCGCGGCCGCCCCGTCCAGGGCGGGCAGGCGCACCCGCACCCTGGTGCCCGCATCCGGCTCGCTGTGGATCGAAAGCCCGTACCCCCCGCCGAAGGTCAGGCGGATGCGCTGGTGCACATTGCGCAGCCCAATGCCCGAGCCCTTGGGGCCGGGCGCGGCGGTATAGGCCGGGTCCAGCAGGCGCGCCACGGTCCCGGCGGGCATGCCCGGACCGTTGTCGGTCACATCAATCACCACATCGCCCCCTTCGCGGAAGGCATGCACCGTGATCTTCCCGTCCCCGTCGGCGTAGGCCATGCCGTGATAGATCGCATTTTCCAAAATGGGCTGAACGATCAGTTTAATGGTGTAGAGGGCCTCTACACCATCCTCCGCCTCTATAGAGGCGGAAAATTTGTTTTTATACCGCATTTTTTGAATGGTCAGGTAGTGCCGCGCATGTTCCAGCTCGTCCGCGATGGGAATGATGTTGCTGCCCCGGCTCAGCGAGATGCGGAAAAACCGCGCCAGCGAGGTCACCATAAGAATGGCCTCATCCGTGCGGCCGTTCTCGGTCATCCACACCACCGAGTCCAGCGTGTTGTAAAGGAAGTGGGGGTTGATCTGGGCCTGCAGCACATCCAGCTCACTGCGCCGCTTCTGCGTCTCCTGCTCAATGATGTCGTCCATCAAATGGCGCAGGGTCGACACCATCGACCGGATCGAGTGCCCCAGATGCTCGATCTCATAGGGGCCGCCCACCTCGAACTCCTCCAGCTCGCACCCGGCCTCCAGCTTTTTTACCGACCGGTCCAGCGCCTTGATGGGCACCGAGATGCGCTCCGAGAGATGCAGGTTCACAAAGATCAGCAAAAACACCGAGAACAGCACCACGAACAAAAAGAACAGCAGCAGCTGGCCGTAGTTGTCCCAGATGTTGTCCGCCGGCACCACGCCCACCAGCTTCCAGCCGGTGTAGCCCACGGTTTTTACCGTTACCTGCCGGCGCCCGCCGCCGAAGGTTTCCTCGTAGCTGCCGTCCTCGTAGGCCGCCGCGGCCAGATTGTTCTCCTGCAAAAGGCCGGCGTAAATGAGCTGTTGGCGCGGGTGATAGATGATCTCGCCGTCCCCGTCGATCAGGTACAGGTACCCCCCGGAGGCCGACAGCTCCGCGTCCTTGCAGATCTGCTCAATGCCGCCGAAGCTCATGTCCACCAGCAAAACGCCCCCCTCAATGGCGCCGGCCCTCGTCAGCTCCACCTGGCGGCTCAGCGACACCACCCAGCGGTAGCGGTAATCCGGGTCCTCGAACAGGTTCTGCACATGCGGGGTGGAAAAGTGCAGGTTCTCGATCTTTCCCGCCGCGGCGATGAACCAGTCCTGCCGCTGGGGGGCGGCGTCCTTTTTCAGCGGCGCCAGTGGCGCGGCCGACACAAGCTCTCCCCCTTGCGAAAAAACCGCGATGGACACCAGCATGTCCCGGTTGCTCTCGTACAGCAGGCTCATCCGGTCGTCCAGGCTGTCGGCGGCCAGGTCCGTGTTTTTGATGACCCGGTAATACATCGCGTCCGACACCCGCATCATGCTGCGCAGGTACGCGTCCAGGTTCAGGTTTACCTGGGCCAGCACCCGTTGGCTGGTCTTTGCCGCCTGGGCGTTGTTCGAGGCCGAAAAGCGCAAAAACAGCGTCAGCCCCAAAAACACCATGCCCGTCACGGCCACGGCTGTGAACGAGAGCGAAAGGATCATCTGAATGCTGGAGCGGCGGTAAAACTCGCGCCAGCGCCCCACCACAGAACCAAAAAACCTGCCCATCGCCGCCTCCTTTTGGCCGCTCTCACCCCGCCCGGAACTTGGTGGGCGAGATGCCGAAGTGCTTTTTGAATACATAGCTGAAATAGTTCGGGTCCAGATACCCGGTCTTTTCCGCGATCAGGTAGGTCTTATCCTCGGTGGTGCGCAAAAGCTCGGCCGCGCGCTCCATGCGCACCACCGTCACATAGGCGGTAAAGCTCATGCCGGTCTCCCGCTTGAACAGGGTGGAAAAATAGGCCGGGCTCAGGTGCAGGTATTCGCACAGCATCTCCACCGAGAGCTCGCACTCGGCATAGTGGGCGGCAATGAACTCCTTGGCCTTTTCCACCGTGCGCCAGGCGGAATCGGTGCGCTGGCGCCCAATGAGCTCCTGAATGCGCAGGCAGCGCTCCAGGCACCAGTCGCCCATCTCGTCCACCGAGCTGAAGGCGGTGAACTGCACCGCGCCGGTGAACCCCTCGCCGAACACCGCTTCCAGATCCAGCTCCGCGCTCCGGGCCAGCTTCAGCAGGCAGGTGAGCAGCTCCAAAAAGAACAGGTGGCAATGGGGCAGGGCAAGGCCTGCCCGGCGCACCTTGTCCGCCAGGCGGCCCACCACGGCGCGGATGTCCCCCTCGCTTCCCAGCTTGATCGCGCCGGTCAGCTCCCGCTCGTCGCTCTCCTCAAAAGCGAGCCTGGCTGCGCCCCCCGGCTCCAGGTCGCCGATGTAGATCGCGCGCCCTGTGCCCACCAGCACCCGGTAATCCAAGGCGCTGCGCGCGCCGGCGGCCGACCGGGCCACCTCCTCCGGCTCAAGGCAGGGCGCGCCCACCCCCACGGTAAGGGTCAGGCCCAGGTAGCTGCCCGCCAATTTGCAGATCCGGTCAATTTCCTCGATCAGTTCATAAATGGGGGCGGGGGCCCGCTCAAAGCTGGCCAGGATCGCCACTGACTCGTTGTATAAAAACACTTTGGCGCAGCACAGCCCGGGCCGCAGGTTCTCCTCAAAGAGCTGCTGCACCGAGAGTGCGCGCAGCTCCCTGCCCGCGCCCGCGCCGTGCAGGTGTGCCAGGGCGGCCACCCAGGCCGCGCCCGAAAGATCGATCTCATAGCGGGCCGCCCGCTCGGCCGCCTGGCCGGGCGGGATGCGGCCCTCCAGCAGCTGGGTGTAGAACAGTTCCCGCAACACGGGCAGGTTCTCCTCATAGCGGCGGCGCAGCATCTCCATATTCCGCCCCTGGGCGCGCTCGGCGTCCAGTTGGCTTTTCAGTTTGCGCAGCACCTCGCTCAGCTCGGGGGCATTGATGGGCTTTAGTATGTATTCCGACACGTTCATCCGAATGGCCTGCTTTGCATATTCAAACTCGTCGAACCCCGAGAACACCACGAACTTTGCGGCGGGCAGCCGCTGGGTCAGGATGCGGCACAGCTCCAGCCCGTCCATAAAGGGCATTTTAATGTCGGTCAGAACCACGTCCGGCTTGAGCTGCTCGGCCAGCTCCAGCGCCTCCTGGCCGTTTTCCGCCTCGCCCACCAGGGCAAAGCCAAGCCCCTCCCAGTCCATCTTCCGGCTGATCCCCACCCGGATATCCTCCTCGTCGTCCACCAAAAGCACACGGTAGAGATCCATACGGTCCCCTCCTTTGCCTCATTCTCAGTATACCATAAAATTCCAGCGATACAAAGGGCGCGCATCCCGGGGGAGGCGCGCCCTTTGCCGCTGTGTGCGGGGCCTTATTTTTTGACCAGATACTTGCGCATATCCAGCGCGCAGGCGAACAGGATGATCCCGCCCTTGATCAGGTACTGCAGGTTCGGGTCGATGGACATCATGCTCAGGCCGATAAAGATCAGCCGCAGCATCAACACGCCCACGATCACGCCGCGGATCTTGCCGATGCCGCCCACAAAGCTCACGCCGCCGATCACGCAGGCCGCAATGGCGTCCAGCTCATAGTTGAACCCGGTGTTTGCGGTGTTCGAACCGATGCGCGCGCCCTCAATAAACCCGGTAAAGCCGTACATGGCGCCCGCCAGGGCGAACACCAGGATGGTGGTCAGGAACACGTTCACGCCCGAAACCCGCGCCGCCTCCTCGTTGGCGCCCAGGGCGAACATGTTCTTGCCGAAGGTGGTCTTGTTCCAGATAAACCACATCAGCACGGCCAGGATCACGGCGAACAGCACGTACCGGGGCACCGCGGTGCCGCCCACGTTGAACAGTTCGCCCTTTACAAAATCGGTGTAGCTCTTGTCCAGGTTGGAGATCGCCATGCCGTTGTTGTTGCCCATCTGCACATAGAGCAGCAGCAGCGTGTACACGATCAGCTGGGTGCCAAGGGTCACAATGAAGGGGTGCAGCTTGAACTTGGCCACAAAAAAGCCGTTGAACGCGCCGAATGCCGCGCCGATCACCATGGCGGCGGGAATGACCACCCAGATGGGCAAGGTGCCGATCTGGGGCCACATTTTGTTGGCCACATTGGCCGCGTTCTGCAACAGCGAAGCCGAGATGCAGGCCGTCAGGCCCACAATGCGCCCCGCCGAAAGGTCGGTGCCGGTGAGCACAATGCACCCGCCGATGCCCAGCGCCGCGGGCAGATAGGCCGCCGTCTGGGACAAAATGTTGATGATCGACGCCGGCTGGATGAACCGGGGGTTTTTGATGGCGATGTACACAATGGCGATGCCCATCAGGATAAACAAGGCGTTGTTGAGCAGCAAGTTGCCCACCCGCTTTGCGTCCCAGGCCGGTTTCTGCAATGTTTTAGTCGCATTACTCATTGCGGCTTCCTCCCTTTACACGTACTTGGCGGCCAGGGTAAGGATCTCTTCCTGGCTGGTGTTTCTGGCGTCCACTTCGCCGGCAAGCTGCCCGCCGGACATCACCAGAATGCGGTCGCAGACGCCCAGCAGTTCGGGCATCTCCGAGGATACCATGATCACGCCCTTGCCGTCATTGGCCAGGTCAATCATGAGCTGGTAGATCTCGTACTTGGCACCCACATCGATGCCGCGGGTGGGTTCGTCCAGCAGCAGCACCTCGGGCTTGGTGAGCAGCCAGCGGCCGATGATGACCTTCTGCTGGTTGCCGCCCGAGAGCGAGCGGATCTGGGTCTTTTGGCTGGGGGTCTTGATGTGCATGGCCTGGATGGCCCAGTCCGTATCCTCTTTCATTTTTTTGTCGCTCAGGCACACGCCGCCCAAAAGGTAGCTTTTCAGGTTCGAGATAACCGTGTTGTCCCGGATGTCCCGGATGCCGAAGATACCGGTGGCCCGGCGCTCTTCGGTCAGCAGCGCAAAGCCGTTTTTAATGGCCTCCCGGGGGGAGGCGTTGCGGATGGCCTTTCCGTGCAGGCGGATCTCGCCGCCGCCCCGGGTCATGGCGCCGAACAAATTCTCCAGCACCTCGGTGCGGCCCGAACCGTCCAGGCCCGCAATGCCCAGGATCTCGCCCTTTTTCAGCTGGAACGAGGCGTCCTTCAGCCGGGTATACCTGCCCGACAGGTGCTCCACCTGCAGGATCACCTCGCCCGGCTCGTTGGTCTTGGGGGGGAAGCGGTTTGTGAGCTCGCGCCCCACCATCAGGCGGATGATCTCCTCCATGGTGAGCTCGGCCGCGGGCCGGGTGGCCACCCAGGCGCCGTCGCGCATGATGGTCACCTCGTCCGAAATGCGCAGGATCTCCTCCATCTTGTGGCTGATGTAAATAATGCCGCAGCCCTTGGCCTTGAGCATGTTGATGATGCGGAACAAATGCTCCACCTCCACCTCGGTGAGCGAGGAGGTGGGCTCGTCGAACACGATGATCTTTGCGTTGTAGGAAACCGCCTTGGCGATCTCTACCATCTGCCGCTGGGAAACCGGCATGGTGGACATGATGGTGCTGGGGTTCACCTTGACCTCCAGCTCCTCAAAGATCTCCTTGGTGCGGGTGCGCATGAGCCGTTCGCTCACCACAAGGCCGGCCACCTTGGGGTAACGCCCCAGCCATAAATTATCCTGCACGCTGCGGGTCAGGGCCTGGTTGAGCTCCTGGTGCACCATGGCCACGCCGTTTTCCAGCGCCTCCTTGGAGCTTTTGAAATCCACCTCCCTGCCGTCCAGAACAATGGTGCCGCTGTCCTTGGCGTAAATACCGAACAGGCATTTCATCAGGGTTGATTTCCCAGCGCCGTTCTCGCCCATCAAAGCGTGCACCGTACCCGGCCGCACCGCCAGCGACACGTTGTCCAGCGCTTTTACGCCCGGGAACTCCTTGCTGATGTTTTTCAGTTCCAGTATCGGCTGATCCATATGCTTCCTCCTCTCCACGACGCCCCGCAAAACGCCTGTTTGCAAAGCCGCCGCGCCCGCCGCCCGGCCTTTTCCGGCAGGCGCTGCGCGCCGCGGCTTTACGGGCAGAGCGGGGCTGCCGAATGGCAGCCCCGCTTCGTCCGTTCACGCTTTTGGTTGGGGCGATGCGTACTGTTTTTTAATTACAGCCGCGATTTATTTGCCGGTGTACACGCCGTAAGGAACGCGGATCTTGTTGACCTTGACCGTGCCGTCGTCGTTCTTATCAACGTTGTAGCCGTTCGCCTCGTCGATGCTGTTCATCAGCTCGGCGCCGCTTTGCACGTTGCCCACCAGTGCGGTGATGGTCTTGGCCATGCCCACGGCGTCCTGCATAATGGTACCGGTCATCTTGCCCTCGTCGATGGCCTGCTTGGCCGAGTCGATGGCGTCCACGCCGAACACGGGGATGGTCTTGCCCTCGCCCAGGTTGTAGCCGGCGGTCTGCAGCGAGGCCACGGCGCCCAGCGCCATATCGTCGTTGTTGGCGATGACCAGCTCGATCATGTTCTTGTTGGCCTCCGAGTACTCGGCCAGGATGGTGTCCATGTAGTTGGTGGCCGCAGCGGCAGACCAGGAACCATTCTGGTCCACCAGGTACTTGGCGGAGTTGTTCGCGTCGTAGAAGGCCAGCGCGGGCTTGCCCGCAGCGGTCAGCACCGCATCGGCGTCCTCAACGCCAAACTGGGTGCGGGCCTCGGCCTCGGCGTTGCCCTCCTGGCCCTTGAACATCACGTAGGAGATGGTGCCGTCGCCGTTCAGGTCCAGCGCGTCGTAGTTGTCCAGCAGGTACTGGCCGATCAGCGCGCCCTGCATGTGGCCGGCCTCGGGGGCGTCGGTGCCCACGAAAGCGCACTTGTCGTAGCTGTTCACCACATCATCCTGCACCTCGCGGTTGAAGAAGATGATGGGAATGCCAGCGCCACGGGCCGCCTCTACGGCGTTCTGCGCCGCGTCGGGGGACGAGGTTTCCACGATGTTCACGATCAGCAGGTTGGCGCCGTTGGTAATGGCGGTGTTGATCTGGTCGGTCTGCTGGGCCTGGTTGCCCGCGCCGTCGTAGTTGTCGTATTTCACGCCCATGCCCTTCAGCATCTCGTCCATGTTGTTTCGCACGCTGGAAATGTACACGTCGGAATAGTTGTAATAGAACACGGCCGCGTTCAGATCACTGGCCGGCGCCGCGGGCTCGCCGCCCATGGAAGCGGGGTTGGAAGCGGCCGGGGTGCTGGGGGCGGGGGTGCCGCCGCAGCCTGCCAGAACGGCCAGCATCAAAGCCGCCGCCAGAACAAGTGCAAGTTTCTTTTTCATTGTTTTTCCTCCCTGTCAATGGTGTGCGGGCCGGGGTCCCGGCCGCTGCTTTTGGAAAACTTTGGTTTCCGAGCAATTTTATTGTACCGGGGGAAGCCCCAAAACACGATAGAAAATTCTTCTCTCTTCTATCGAAAAACTTTGCTCCTTGAACAAGTTCCACTGTATCTGTTCAGCCAAATTATAATTTTTGCACAAAAACCGCCCTCAAAAATTGGAGCATCTTCCCTTTGCGTCCCCCAGCACGGCTCCTCCAGGCGGCGCAGAAAAGCACTGGGCCTGTCCCCGGAAAGGGCAGGCCCAGCGCTTTTAAAATTTCATTCGGCCGCCGGGCTATTTTGCCTCGCCCGCACGCCGCTTTGCCCCCTGGGCCACCAGGATTTCCTGGATCACCACCGACACCAGGATGCCCACGCACAGCGGGATCTTGGTGTTCAGCTCCTCGGGGCTGGTGTTCATGGGAACCACCGTAAAGATCAGCGATACCACGATCAGCGCCATGGGCACATAGGCCATCAGCTTTAAAAACAGCCCCTTGCCGCCCACCTTGAAGGGCCGCTCCCGGTCGGGGTCGATGCGGCGCAGCTTCAAAAACGCGGGGAACATGGGCACATACGATACCATCAGCGTGAACACGCCCACGCTGAAAAAGCTCCAGAACACATCCTGGTTGGGCAAAAAGGGTGCCACAACCACCAGCACTGAGGCGATGATACCGTTCAGGATGGGCGATTTGTCCGGCACGCCCTCGCTGTTGGCCGAGGCGAAAACGCGGGGCATGTCGTAGTTTTCAGCCGCGTATTTTGCCACATACAGCGAGCCGTAGGCCCAAGAAACAAGGTTTGCAAAGAAGGTGAACATCACCATCAGACCCACGATCAGCACCAGCGTGCCGTCGCCCGCTAGGTAAATCAGGCTGTCCAGCAGCCCGGTGGAGGTGGAAAGCTCGCTCACCGGAATGGCTACCCCAATGCCGAACGAGGCGAACATGTAGAACAGCGAAATAATGATCCCGCCCAACAGCAGCGCCTGGGGGATCTGCTTTTTGGGTTTTTCCATATCCGAGGCCAGGGTGGTCACGATCTCAAAGCCCACAAAGTTGTAAATGATGATGGACACAAAGGACAGGCTGCTCAGGTCCATGCTGGGGAACAGCGAGCGGAAGGTGAACTGGGTGGCCATGCCGCGGGTGGCGGCCACCCAAATGCCCAGCCCGCCGATCAGCAGCATGATGAACACTTTGAACACCGCCGCCGTGTTGATCAGCCACTTGCTCTCGCTGATCTTGCCCTTGCCCATCAGGATGACCACCCAGATAAAGGCCAGCTGAATGGCAATGCTGGCCCACACCGGCAGGTCCCAGCCGGTGATCTGGGTCAGGGTATCGTTGAACAGCACCGCCAGGCTGGCGATCCACAGGGCCACGTTGATCCAATAGTTCCAGGCGATGCGGCAGCCCCACTTGTTTCCATAGGCAAGGCGCACCCAGTCGTAAATGCCGCCCTCGCCCAGATAGGTGGTGCCCAGCTCGGCGCTGATCAGGCCATAGGGCACGAAAAACAGGATCAGCATGCTGATCCACCAAAAATATTGCGAGTTGTCCACCGCGGCGGCCGGCGCGGCCGACTCCACCGTCAGGATGATGCACACCGAGGCCAGCACCGCGTCGAACAGGCGGAACTTTTTCTTTTTGGCCGGCATGGGGGTCTCCCCTCCTTTTCTATCAGGGTCCCACTCTCAAAGAAACCGGGGCGGCGCGCCGGGGCACTGGGGCTCGGGCGCGCCGCCCCGAAAGGTGGAACGAAAGCGTTATTTCTTCAGGGCGGCAATGGCCGCCGGATCCGGCTGCTGCAGGGCCATGCAGTGGATGTTTCCGCCGCACAGCGACCATTCGCGGGTGTAGATCTTAATGATCTCGCGCTCGGGCATCAGTTCCCTGAACAGCTGGCAGGCCACCTCGTCCATGGGGTCGCCGTACTGGGGCACCAGCAGGCCGCCGTTCACAAAATAGCAGTTGATGTAGGTCACGGCCAGCGGCAGGCCCCCCTCGCGGGAGGCTGCACTCTCGCAGATATCCACGCCGGCGCTCTCCTCCTCGGAAATATGCATCACTGCGGGGATGGGGATCTTGTGGATCTCCAGCTTGCGGCCCTTGGCGTCGGTCTGGCCGTTCAGGGTGTCGTAGGCCGCTTTCAGGTTGGGGTACTGGGGGTTTTCAGGATCGTCGGTCCAGGAAAGGGCGATCACGCCGGGCCGCACAAAGAAACACACGTCGTCGATGTGGCCGTCGGTCTCGTCAAAGGCCATGCCGTCCTTCAGCCAGATCACCTTTTCCAGGCCCATGTACTCTTTAAAATAGTTCTCGACCTCTTCCTTGGTCAGGTCCGGGTTGCGGTTATGGTTCAGCACGCTGTTTTCGGTCACGATCAGGGTTCCCTCGCCGTCGATCTGCATGGCGCCGCCCTCAAACACCACCCTGCGGGCGTCGTAGCGGTCGTAGTTTTCCAGGTCCAGCAGCTTGGTGGCAAACTCCTGGTCGCGCTTCCAGGGGAAGTACAGGCCTCCCTCCAGGCCGCCGTAGCAGTTCCAGCCCCAGGTCACGCCGCGCATCTCGCCCTCGTCGTTCACCACATAAAAGGGCCCCTTGTCCTGCGCCCAGGCGTCGTCGACCGTCATTTCCACCACCCGCACCTCCTCGGGCAGGCGGGCGCGGGCGTTCTCGTACTGGTCGGCCGAACAGAACACGGTGAGAGGCTCGTGCTTGATGATCTCCTTTGCCACCTCCACCAGCACCTTCTGCGCCGGCTTGCCGCCCATGCGCCAGGTGTCCTGCCGCTCGGGCCAGATCAAAAAGTCCTGTTTGCGGGGCAAAAATTCCGCGGGCATGTAAAAGCCGTCTTTCTTGGGGGTACTCTGGATCGTCCTCATCGTTCTGCGCTCCTTTTCAAAAAGTTTTGTGCGCCGCTCTGCGGCCGCTCTTTCTGTTTTCATTGTAGCCCAAACAGCGCCCGCCCCGCCATTACCCGGGGGCACCGTTCTGCAGGGTGGTACCCGCGGGTACCACCGGTGTGCCAAACGTGCCAATTCGCCTTTCTTCCGTTTACTATTTTTATGCGTTATGCTACAATGGAGGCATCCAAATCTCCCCGTGAAAAGGAGGCGTTCGCCATGCCGCATCTGCCGGGCGAAGTGTGGGAGGCCCTGGACCCAGCGATTCTGGAGCTTCACACCCAGGCCGACCCCAAACAGCTGCAAACCTGCTTTCTGCGCCGGCTGGAGGCGCTGATCCCCCATCGCCGCTCCTTTTTTGATCTGTGCGCGCCCCAGGCCGGGCGGCTGGTGTTTTTCAGCCCGGTTTCCTTGAACATGAGCGAGGCCGAACTCGCCGCCTACTACCAGGAGTACCAGTATTCCGACTATGTGGCCTGGAGCTTTGCCAGCGACCAGCCCACCGTCTACCGCGATTCCAATATGATCAGCCCCGCCGCGCGGGAGAGCGCGGCGATTTATAAGCAGTGGATGCAGCCCATGGGGGTCTATTGGAGCATGGGCAGCACGGTCATGGGCGCTGCCCACCTGCTGGGCTCGGTCACCCTGTTCCGCAGCAGAGAAGACGGGGACTTCACCGATCAGGAGGTGGAGCTGCTGCGGGTGCTCAACCGGCACCTGTCCGCCCATTTTGCCTTTTTATGGCCCCAGGGCGTCGCGCCGTCACAGGAAGGCCGGGCCGGCACGCTGGCCTCCCGCTTCGGCCTCAGCCAGCGGGAGCGGCAGATCGCCGAGCTCGTGGCCGCCGGCCGTTCCAACGCCGAGATCGGCGCCGCGCTGTTCATCAGCGAAAACACAGTCAAAAAACACGCGGGCAGCCTGTACCGCAAGCTCGGCATCACCAGCCGCACCCAGCTGCTGCGCCTGGTGTTCGATTGCCCGTCGGTGGTGGTGGCACCCCCTGGTGAGTAAAAGGCGCCGCCGGAGCGCCCAGGGGGCAATGACCCATTACAAAAGCGGGGAGGCACTTGTACAAGTGCCTCCCCGCTTTGCTTGTTATTCTGCCGTGCCTTCCCCTCTGGCCGCCGGCACAAACGCCAGCCGCCCCATGGCGGGCAGGCACAGGCGGTTGAACAGCGCCATCACCCGGCCCACCCCCAGCATGGCAAGCACCGTGCCCAGGCCGATGCCGCACAGCGGATGCCCCATCACCAGGCCGAACACCAGGGTAATGCCCACGTTCGCGGTATCGAACCAGTTTTTTGTAAAGCCAAGTTCCCGGCCGGTACGCTGTGCAATGGCCGCCACAATCCCGTCGCCGGGGTTCGGCACCAGCTTCATATCCACGCTCATGGCCGCTCCCACACCGGTGCACAGAATGGCTGCCGCCAGCAGGCACAGCCGGGCAGGCATCCCTTGCGGCGCTGCCGGCACTGCGCCGTCCAGCAGGTTCAGCACCCGGGTGAACACCAGGCTCAGGGGCAGCTGAAGCAGGTCGGCCCAGCGCACAGGTTTTCCCTTTAGTAAAAATTGTATTGCAACAAACAAACAGTACGCCGCCAAGGTGGCGTCCCCGAAATTAAACCCAAATACCTGCGCAATGCTGTAGGGCACCGAGATGATGGGCGTTACCCCCAGGCCCGTCTTGGTGTTCAGGGTCAGCCCCAGCGCCAGGATAAACAGGCCGGCCAGGTAAAAAAGCCAGCGGTAGAACTGCCGCATGCGCCGTTTCCTCCTTAAAACAATCTGCGGCAGTACCGCAAGCCACTTTCTTTTTGTGCTTTTTATTCTTGGCTTTACCATAAAACCTTATTTAAAAGCATCCGGGTCTCGCCGCTAAAGCGGCAGCCGGGCCGCATGGCCAAAAAACAGCCTTCGCTTCGCTGTCGTTATTTTTCAGTATAGCGTATATTTTTATCGGACACAATAAATATCTTTACTTTTTTACTGTACAACATCAGACAGTTATAAAACTGTTTTTTAAAGTTTATCCACTAAAAGAATGAGATAGGCAATCCTTTTCGGGAAAGCCTATCTCATATTCAATAGGGATATCTTACAACAATTTCGTTCTATTTTTTCCGGTTTTATTGCCAAATCAGGAAGTCATAAGTTAATAAATACTTTCGTCCGAATCAATTCAGAATAGCGTTATCAGAATAGCGTTATAAGTTACACCCACATATCAACAATAAGGAAATCAATCGTTGCTCTCGAATTGGAATTATTATTGATACGAATTTCAACTAGTCCAGAATCCCAAGGCGTCCCAAGACTAATTTTTTCTCCCTCTGTAATCGCTCTAGAGGTCCAAAACACGCCGTTCCGGTATACCTCTACATCAACTTTACGGCAAGTAGCACTTGAAAAAGACATTTCAAGAACACGATTGGTCTTTCTGTTTTCAGAATACACCCATCCTGACCATTCGTAGGGATCCAAAGTGACAGTCTTTGAAATTATATCTGCCCGAGGAGATGGTTCTGTTATCACGTTTTCAGGTAAACTTTCCGGTCGGAACTCGGAAGGATGCTCTACCCAAAATCGTGCCTTTTTTGCAAAAAGTATATTTTTGGAAATAAATATATGATATAATTTTAAAAATTCCACTTTTTAAAGGGGTGTTGAATTTGTCTGGACTAAAACGCTTTTCAATTCTTATCCTTTTTTTAACAGCGACGATCGCCGCATTCTATTTCGTGGTGTTTAATGGATGGGCGCAAATAGGATTTTGCTTGATCTTCGTCACCGGGTTAGGATTTCGCCTTATACTAAAACGTCTTTGCTGGCTCGCTATGTTTGCTCAAGCCATTTGTTTTGGAATTCTAAACTATTTTGCTGTCATTACAGTGGGACATACATCGCTCTCCCTGCCGATCAAGGATTCGCTGTTTACAGCACTCTTGTGCGGGCTGGCCTGTTGTGTGGGGATCGCAGGGGGCCGCCTGCTTATTGCTGTAACGAAAAAATCAAAAGAAGAAAACCTTTAGAACTGTAACAATCGTTTCTTGATCAGCCCCGCCGGGATTCTCTCGCCAAACCGCCCACCAAGTTAGTTGGGCCAACATAAAAGCCTCAGGCTCCACGGCAGTTTCCGCCGCAGAGCCTGAGGTTTTTTATGTGATTCCCGCATGTCTTCAGCCTGTTATCTTTTATCTTTCAGCCGGTACAAAGTATAGCCGGCGTACTCCTCAAAGCCGGCAAACTCGCTTGCCGGCGTGTACTTTTCTTCCAGTAATGCCGCCACGGCCGCGTTTTCCACCCCGCCCGCCGCCACCCATTTGGGCGGGGCCTCGCGGAACAGGCGCGCGATCTCGGCCTGCATGGCGGGGTCCGCAGCAGCCTGCCAGTCCTGGTGGATAAAATATTTCTGGCAGGGCGCAAGCTCCGCCGCAAGGTAAAACTGCGCGTCCACGTTGTAGGCCAGCACTGAATCCCGCTCATTTTCGGGGATCAGCTGCGCCATCTGCCGGGCCACGGTGTTGTAGTGCTGCACCTCGGCCGGGTATTTTGCCATAAAACTGTCGGCGCCCCAGCGGGGCAGCCGCGCCGCCAGGCTGCACACATATACACCGCACAGCGCGGCGCAGCACAGCGCAGCGGCCCGGCGCGCGCGCCCGCCCTTGCGGCCCCGCCAAAGCTCCGCCGTAAGGCATGCGGCCAGCGGCAGCAGCGGCGCCACGATCATGTAATAGTGCACGTAAGGCCGGTTTGAAAACAGCAGGTACATGCTGCCCGCCGCGCTCAGCAGCGCCCCCCAGGCCAGCGCGGAGCGGGGCTTTTGCGCCAGCGCCGCAAGGCAGAGCACCGCCAGCAGGAACAGGGGCGCGCCAAAATCCAAAAAGACCCGCCGCAGCGTGCTGGCCGCCCAGGGGTTGCCTGCGTAATAGTCCCGGATGGAAAAGCGGGTGGCATAAAACACATTGTACCAAAGCGTGCCGTACAGCGCCTCCCCCAGCGCCCCCTTTGCGGCAAAATAGATCGCAAAAGGCCCGGTGGCCGCTGCAAAGCCGCCCGCAAAGCCCAGGGCGTTCGCCCCAAGGTTCTTCCATTGGCGGGCGGCCGCCAGCCGGATGCAGATCACCAGCACAAAACAGCACAGGCTCACCGCGCTGGTGACCCGCAGCATCAAAATCGCACCGAACGACAGGCCGTACACCGCCGCGTACCGCCACGGGTGCGGCGCCGCGCCGCCAGTTTCCTGCGCGCGGCGGCAGTACCGCGCCGCCAGCCACAGGCTCACCGCCAAAAAGGGCAGGCTGTACTCCTCGGTCATGTTGCCCTCGTCAAAGGTGCGTGCCAGATACACCAGCGCCAGGCCCGCGGCCCCCAGCGCCCAGGGGCGGGGCAGATATTCCCGCCCCAGCCGGTACAGCCCCCAGGCGGTCACCGCAAGGCTCAGGGTCTGCACCACCAGGATGCCCGCCCTGCCATGGATCAGCCAGCCCAGCATGTCGATGAAAAAGATCAGCGGCCCCTTGTGGTCGAACAGCCCGGCATAGGGCACCGTTCCCCCGGCCCAGGCCCTGCCGATGAATTGAAAGATCGCGGAATCGTATCCGTAATAACCGGGCCACACAAAGCTGGTGGAATAGGAAAAACGCAGCACAAACGCAGCGCTGCCCGCCAGCACCGCCAGCGCTGCGGCGCACTGCCAGATCCGGCGTTTCGCCCCTGCCTTCATCCTTCCTTTCCCCCTTTCGCACAGCATAAACGCACAAAATTCTTTTAAAAGAGTACCACAAACCGCTGCAAAAGTAAATCAGAGGGCATTTTGCACAAAAACAAGCTCATCATTTTGTGAATCTCGTCGTTTTCCCATCTGTGAAACCCCAGCCGCCGGGTGTATAATTTCGGTGATTTCAGAGAACGCGCCCTTTGCGGGCGCCCCTGGGGAAAGGGACAACGCCTTATGCAAACCGAACGCCTGCAGCCGCAATTTTCTCTGCTGCGCATGACCTGGCCCATCTTTGTGGAACTGCTGCTCCAAATGCTGGTGGGCAACATCGACCAGATCATGCTCAGCCGCTACAACGGCACCGCCGTGGCCGCGGTGGGCAACGCCAACCAGATCATGACCACCCTTATCCTGACCTTCAGCGTCATCAGCCTTGCCGCCACCATTCTGCTGAGCCAGTACCTGGGCGCCCGGGAGCAGGGCAAGGTGCAGCAGATCTACACCCTGGCCGTGGGGCTGAACCTGATCCTGAGCTTTGCCATCACCGCCGGGCTGCTGGCAGGGGCGGACGGGCTGTTCGCGCTGATGCGCCTGCCCGCAGAGGCCCTGCCGGAGGCCCGCAGCTACCTTAGGATCGCGGCCGTCAGCCTGCCCTGCCAGGCAATGATGCTTACCTTCAGCGCTTTTTTGCGGGCCCACGCCCGCATGCTGGTGATCATGTTCAGCACCGGCTGCATCAACCTTGTAAACATCCTGGGCAACACCGCGCTCATCTACGGCGCGGGGCCGCTGCCGCGCCTTGGGGCTGCGGGCGCCGCCCTTTCCACCAGCATCTGCCGCACCCTGGGCATGGCCCTTCTCATGGCCGCCTTTTTTCGCAGCGTCCAGGGCGCAAGGGTGGATGTGCGCCTGCTGCGCCCTTTCCCCAGGGATCTGTTCCGGCGCCTTTTGGGCATCGGCCTGCCCGCCGGGGGCGAGGGGCTCTCTTATAACCTGAGCCAGTCCACAAGCCTGGTGTTCGTGAACATGATCGGCACCTATGCGGTGACCGCCCGCATGTACATGAACATGTTCGCACAGATCTGCTACATGCTGGTAAGCGCAGTCAGCCAGGCGGCCGCCATCCTGATCGGCTACTGCATCGGCGCAAAGGATTACGAGGGGGCCGACCGGCAAAACTGGCGGGTGCTGCGGTTTTCAGCCCCGGTCACGGTGGGCACCGCGCTGCTGCTGGCCCTTTTTGCCGAGCCTCTGTTTGGGCTGTTCAGCAGCGACCCGCAGGTCATTGCCCTGGGCAGGCAGGTGATGTGGGTGGAGGTGGTTCTGGAAGTGGGCCGCAGCCTGAACATCGTGCTGGTGCGCAACCTTCAGGCGGTGGGCGACGTAAAATATCCGGTGCTGCTGGGCGTGTGCAGCCAATGGGCCGTGGGGGTCGGCCTCGCTTATCTTCTGGGCGTTCAGCTGGGCTGGGGGCTGGCAGGCATCTGGGCCGCCTTCGCCCTGGACGAAAACCTGCGGGGCATTCTGTTCGTGCTGCGCTGGAAGCGCGGCAAATGGCGCGGCATCAAAACCGTTTGAACAAGGTCACAGCCGCCCGGGCCTGCCAGCTGGCAGGCCCGGGCGGCTGTGTATCATCATTTTTCCCTTTGTCAA
This sequence comes from Oscillospiraceae bacterium, assembly GCA_022835495.1. NCBI lineage: Bacteria > Bacillati > Bacillota > Clostridia > Eubacteriales > Oscillospiraceae > Oscillospiraceae bacterium. Next base: position 395,267 of record BQOK01000001.1, on the reverse strand, counting down.
GCCTTTTGCGCAAGTGCAGGGCGTTTCAGCGCAAATGCAGGGTCCCGCCGCCTTTTTTACTCCTGCGGCGGCTCCGGCGCAGGCGGGGTGTAGGGCCCGGTGGTGAAAAAGCCGTCCCTTGCCTCAATCTCAGCCCGGGGGTGGGCGTCGAATTCTTCCCGCAGCCAGGCAATGGCCTGGTCCACGCTTTCCTGCTGTTCCTGTTCCTGCTTGTCCGGGAAGGCAAAGCGCCGCTCCTTCACGTCCTTTGTTTTTTCCATGCACCAAACGCCCATCCAGCACCAGGCGGCCAGTTCGCCCCCCTGGCGCAGCACCTTGTAATTAAACTGCCCCGCATTGCCGGATACCGGGTTTGCATTCCGGTACCACTGCAAAGGGTAGTGGGGGTAATTGAAATGGATCATAGGGCGTCCGCCTCCCATTCGCTTTTTTTGCGGCTGCTGCCGGCCTTTCGGTGTTCCTTCATTATAATGGCTTACGCCGCAAAAGTCCACCCGGGCGGCTGGGGCCCGGCCTGCGGCGCCCTGGCCTGCCGCAAAGTTTTGCGGCGCCGTCTTGCGCTGCCCTGCGCGCGTGCTATAATAAGGCGTGAACTGAAATGAAACAGTTTTTTTGACTGCGGAGGGGCGGTATATGGACGGGCCGGAAAAGGAAACCGTATTCGAAACGGCGGCGCTGGCGGGCGAGATCCTGCTTGCCAGCGGGGCCGAGATCTTTCGGGTGGATGAAACCATGTGCCGCATCGCCCGGGCCTACCAGTGCGGGGGGCTGGAGCCCTTTGTGCTGAGCAACGGCATTTTTTTGACCTCCGGCGGCGCGGGGGGCGAGCATTACCGCGCCAAGGTGCGGCATATCCCCCTGGGCGGCAGCCGGCTGGACCGCATCGACGCGGTGAACCAGCTCTCCCGCGAGATCGAGCAGGGGCTGCACACCCCCGCCCAGGCGCTGGAGGAACTGCGGCGCATCCGCACCTCGTCCCAAAAGCCCGCCTGGCTCCAGGTGCTGGCCAGCGGCCTGGGCAGCGGTGCTTTCTGCTTTTTGTTTGGGGGCAGCCTTGCCGACGCGGCCGCGGCATTTTTGGCGGGGCTTGCGCTTTACAGCTACTTTTTGTTCGTGGTACGGGGGCGGCTGTCCAAGATCGCGCTGAACATCAGCGGGGGCGCCCTTGTAACCCTGCTCTCCATCCTGCTGGTAAAGCTGGGCCTCGGCGCCCGGCTGGACATGGTCACCGTGGGGGCCATCATCCCCCTGCTCCCCGGCGTGGCGTTCACCAACGCCATCCGCGACATTGCCGACGAGGACTATATCTCCGGCACCGTGCGGCTTTTGGACGTGATCCTGGTGGTGGTGTGCGCCGCCTTTGGGGTGGGCCTTGTAATGGCGGGCTACAACGCCTGTATGGGGGTGTAAATCATGCTGCGCTTTGCATGCGAAGTTCTGGCGGCCGGCCTTGGCACCCTGGCGTTTGCCGTGCTGTTCCACGTGCCGGGGCGGTATTACCTGCGCTGCGCCCTCACCGGTGCCGCCGGCTGGCTGGCATTTTTGGCGCTGCGGCCGGGCCTCACCGCCATTCCCGCCACCTTTTTCGCCACCCTGGCCGTGGTGGCGCTCAGCCGCTTTTCCTCGGTGCAGCGGCGCTGCCCTGTGACCATTTTTCTGATCTCCGGCATTTTTCCGCTGGTGCCGGGCCTCGGCATTTACCACACCGCCTATTACACTGTCACGGGCGATCTTGCCGCGGCGGGCAGCACCGGCTTTTTCACCATAAAAACAGCGGCCGCCATGGTGCTGGCCATTTTATTGGGCTTCGAACTGCCCGCCGGGCTGTTCCGGCGGCTGGCAGGCGCACCCGCCCCAAAGCCCCGCGTTTGAGCCCGCCCTTTCTTTGGGGGCTGCCGCAAGCCAGCTTTCAATCTCCGGCTTGCAAACACAGCCGCCGGCTGGTAAACTGAAAACAAATACACGGGCTGTGCCCGGGCTTGCGAGGAACGCAACATGGAACGTTTGAACATTGCCCTTTGCTGTGACTACATTGGAAAAGACGAGGCCTTCTGGCTGGCCTGCCAGCGCGCGCTGGATGCCGCGGCCGGTCTTGCGGGGCTCCCCGAAGGGCTGGGCGCGCTGCGCGCCGCCCTGCTGCAGGCGCACGATGCTCCCCGGGCCGGCCAGCTTTTAAAGCAGTTCACCTTGGCCGCGGCGGCCAAAGGGCAAACGACGGCCGACCTTTTCCCCTTGGGGGCTTTGGCCGCCTGCCTGCCCGGCGCGCTGGAGTATCAGCGGGGCATGGGCGCAGGCGAGGCCCAGCTTCGGGCCACCTTCGGCGACATGCTGCGCTGGGAGGCCTGGTTCGAGCGTGAAACTGGCCGCCCCGGCCTGGCCGAGCTGCACTGGGCGGTTCTGCCCTATGCGGGCGATCTGTTCGAGATCGGCAGCCTGCAATACCAACCCATTGAAAGCCGCTTTTCCGTTTACGGCTGGGCGGCCCCCGGCGGCGGGCTGCTTTTGCTGGCGGGCGGCGGCCTTCCCGTGGATGCCCAGGGGCACGTTTGCCCGCCGGAGCATGCGGTTTTCACCACCGCATACCGGCAGGAGGGGGAGCTTGCGGCCGGCCACCTGATCGATCCCCTTTCCGGCTCCATCTCGGCCCAGCTCACCGAGCTGCCCGTGGCAGGCCTTTCCCCTGTGCTGGCCCCAGGGCTGCGGGTGCTGAACCTTCACATTCCGGCGGGTGCCGACCTCTCCCCCACCGCGGTGGACGACAGCCTGCGGGCGGCAAAGCGCTTTTTCGCGGCCGCGGGCCGGCCCGCGGCGCTGGCGGTGTGTCATAGCTGGATGCTGGACCCCCAGCTGGCGCAGTTTTTGCCCCCCTCCAGCCGCATTCTGCATCTGGCAGGCCGTTTTGCCCGCTTTTCCCTGCCGGGCGAGGGCTCGGCCGCCCGCTTTGTTTTCCGCACCGATACCCCGGTGGACCGGCTGCCTGCCTCGGCCGCCCGCACCAGCCTGCAGCAGGCCGTGCTGGCCCACCTGACCTCCGGCGGCAAATTGTTCGATGTGGGCGGCGCCATGCTGCTGTAAGGCTGCCCGCCCCTGCGCCGCTTCGGGGGCAAGAACCATATTTCAAAGCAATCGAAAACGCGCCCCGGTGGAAGCGGCTTCCACCGGGGCGCGTTTTGTCCTTTTTCAGGCGAGTTTGCCCGCCTCGGCCTGCCGCAGCAGGTAAAGCTGCCGCTCTTTGCGCACCAGCTGCTCCACAAACGGGGTTGCCGGGGCCCGCAGGATCTCCGCCGGCTCTGCGCACTGCTGCACCCGGCCCGCGTCCATCACCAGCATACGGGTGCCCAGCTTTACCGCCTCGGCAATGTCGTGGGTCACAAACACCACCGTAATGCCCCGCTGCCGGTGGATGCGCAGCAATTCATCCTGAAGCTGGCCCCGGGTGATCTCGTCCACTGCGCCGAAGGGCTCGTCCATCAGCAAAAGCTCCGGCCCCGCGGCCAGCGCCCGGGCAATGCCCACCCGCTGGCGCTGCCCGCCCGAAAGCTCGCGCGGGTAGCGCTTTGCCAGCGCCGGGTCCAGCCCTACCTGCCCCAGCAGCTCCTCCACCCGGGCAGGGGTTTCCCCCTTCTGCCACAGGCCGCCCAGCGAGGGCACGTAGGCCACGTTTTTTTCCACCGTCATGTGGGGGAAAAGCCCCACCCCCTGGATGGCGTAGCCGATCTGCCGGCGCAGCGCGATCTGATCGGCCGCGGCCACGTCCTGCCCCCTCACCAGCACCCGGCCCTCATCCGGCGTGATCAGCCCGTTAATGAGCTTCAGCGCCGTGGTCTTGCCGCAGCCCGAGCGGCCGATCAGGGTCAAAAATTCGCCCTGCTGTACCTCCAGCTCCAGCCTGTGCAGCACCGGCTGGCCGCCGTACAGCTTGCTTACCGTTTCAAACCGGATCACCGGCTGTGCCATCTGCTTACCCCTCCAAAAGGCCTTTTTCCACCAGGAAATCCCGGGCCGTCTGCTTTTCGTCGGCGCCTTCCACCTCGACCTTATAGTTGAGCTGCGCCATTTCGCCGTCGCTCAAAATACCGTCCATCTTCATCAGCGCCTCCTCCAGGCCGGGGTATTTTTCCAGCGTATCCCTGCGCACCACGGTGGAGCAGAAATAGTTCACCTGCAGGTGCAGGTCATCCTCCAGGGTTACCACGTCGGCGTTGGCCAGTTGGGCGTCGGTGGTAAAGGCGTTGGTCACGTCGATGTCGCCGGAGGCCAGCGCCTGGTATTTCAGGCCGATGTCAATGTCCGAAACGCTCTTGAAGCTCAGGCCGTAGGCCTCGCACAGCTTGCCGAAGCCGTCCTCCCGCTCAATGTAATCCGGGTTGCCGCCAAAGTTCAGCTCGCCCGCCACGGCGGTCAGATCGCTGGTTTTTTCCAGGCCGTACTGCCGGGCCGCCTCGCCCCGCACCGCCACCGTAAAGGTGTTGTTAAAGCCGTACAGCCCCACCCAGGTCATGTTGTACTTTTCCTCGTACTGGGCTTTGAGCTGCGCGAACATTTCCTCGTCCGTCACGCCCTCGGGGCTGTTGCCCAGCACCATCACCCAGCCGCTGGAGGTGTACTCCGGATACAGGTCAAACTCGCCCTTCTCCATGGCAGGCTGGATGTTGCTGGTGCCGCCGCCCACGCCCTTGGTGATCTCCACCTTGTAATCCGTGCTGTTTTCGATCAAAAGCCCCAGCATTTCCCCCAGGATGTACTGCTCTGTCATTGGCTTTGTTGCAATCTTGATGGGGCCGGACGCATTGCCCTTGGCGCAGCCTGCGGCCAAAGCCAAAAGGGCTGCCGCCAGCAGGGCGGCGCTGATCTTTCGCAATGTTTTCATGGGTCAGGTTCCTCTCTTTTTAAAATATTTTTCCAAAAGGCCCAGCAAAAAATCACAGCTCAGGGCCAGCAGCGCGATCAAAATACTGCCCGCCGCGGTCATGGCGGGGTTATAAATGGTGATGCCCCGGTAGATGGCCACCCCCAGGCCCCCCGCGCCCACAAACGAGGCGATGCCCGCCACCGACACGGTCATCACCACCATGTTGCGCACCCCGGCCAGGATCACCCCCGCCGCAAGCGGCAGCTTGACCCGCGCCAGGATCTGCCATCGGGTGCTGCCCATGCCCCGGGCGGCCTCCAGAACATCCAGGTCGATGGAGGTAAGGCCCGCGTGGGTGTTGCGCACCATGGGCATGACCCCGTAAATGGTCAGGGCGATTACCGCGGTCTTGTTGCCAATGCCCGTGAACGGGATCAGGATGCCCAGCAGCGAGATGGCGGGGATGGTGTAAAACACGTTGCACACCCCGATCACAAAAGGGGCGGCCTTGGGGTGCTCGGCCACCCACACGCCCAGCGCCAGCCCAATGGCCCCCGCCATGGCAATGGCGGTCAGGGCCAATTTTATGTGGCTGCCCAGCAGTTCCGCAAACCAGCCCGCGCGCTCAGCGTACAGGCTGAAAATCTCATACACCAGCTCCATCGGCATTCACCTGTGCAGCCGGCGCACCGCGCCCGCCGGGCACACCTCGGCGCAAAGCCCGCACTGCAGGCAGTGCTGCGGCGCAATGGCATAGGGCTTGCCGGGCGCAATGCACTGCTGGGGGCACGCCTTGGCACAGGCGCCGCACCCAATGCAGCTTTCCCCAATTACAAAGCCGGCCGGCTCCGCTGCACCGCCGCCATAGGCAAAGCTTTCGCGGTTGATGGGGTAATTCAGCAGGTCGAACCACTCGCCCTGCCCCTCGTAAATATGAAACGCATCCAGCGCGTAACGGCTCTCGCCGGGATAAACCTCGTTCATTCCGGGGTTTTCCTCGAACACCCGGTCCACCCAACTCTTGTCCACCACCCGCAGCCTGCCCGTGAATTTGAGCGACTGGCAGTCCGGGCACATGGCGGCCAGGGCAATGCGGCCCGTTTCGGTCAGCTGCCTGTGGAAGGGTTTCCCCCGGGAGGTAACGATATACATCCCGTCGTCCCGCGCCAGCATCACGTTAATGATGCGCGCCTGGGGGCGGCCCGCCTCGTCCACCGTGGCCGCGGTGGCGATCTTTACTGTTCGGAACAGATCCACATATTTTTTTGCCGTTGCGTCCATGCCATCGACTCCTTTTTAAACCGGGGATACAGGGGCTGCCTCTTGCTTTTTAAGCCCCATGCTCTTATAATAGGGTTGTAAAGACTTTTTGTAAAGTACGCACATTTACGGATCATAGTATCCAAAAGGTACCAAAGGAGGCGCTGCAATGAAAAAAAGCGATCTGCCGGCCTGCCCGGTAGAGGCTACCCTGACCCTGATCGGCAACAAGTGGAAGGTGCTGATCCTGCGGGACCTGATGGGTGGTACCCGCCGCTTCGGCGAGCTGCAGCGCTCGGTGGGGGGCGTGACCCAAAAGGTGCTCACCGCTCAGCTGCGCGCCATGGAGGCCAGCGGCCTTCTGACCCGCAAGGTATACGCCGAGGTCCCGCCCCGGGTGGAGTACACTCTCACCCAAACAGGCTACAGCTTAAAATCGGTGCTGGACGCCATGTGCGATTGGGGCCTGGAGTACCAGCACAGCGCCGATTAAGCGCATCGGGCTCTTGAAACGTTCAGCAGGGCGCGGCTTTTGCCGCGCCCTGCCTGTTTTTGGCAGATACGAAGTAAAGTTCGTTGCAACGTGGGAAATTTTGGCATAAAATTTCAAGGGAGGAGGGAGTGTCATGCATACCCTGCGCTGGCGCACAGCCGCACCGGGCACCTACGCGCCTCCCGAACTTCTGCCAAAGATCCCGCCGCCTGGGAATTGCGGTTTTCCCGGCGTCCGGTTTGCAGAAGCAGAAGGGAGGGTTGTAGCAAAGTGAACTATCTGTATCTGCCTTTTGCGGAGGTCCTGCCCGGCGAGGACGGGGTCTGCTATGAAACCTTTGGCCTCCACTGCTGGCAACTGCAAAACGGCCGGCTTTCCCTGTGCCAAAGCATCCCCGACATTTCGCCGGACGAGCGCTTTGTCCGCGCGCTGGCCGGGCGCTTTACCGGCGGCCAGCTGGAACCGGCGCATTTTATGGACGCCGTGCTGGACCAGCTGCCCTGAAACGTCCCCCGCACACTCAATCTCCCTTTCCGCGATTTGCCGCCCTCACAACAAGAAGGGTCCGCTTCACACGAATGCCCGTATTTGTGATATAATGATGCCGAAATCACACGAAACGCAGAAATCGCGCGGCGCGCGGCTGTTTCTGCGGCGGAAAAGGGGCGGCGTGCATGGCCGGAAAGCGGCAAAAACCAGGGTTTACCCTTGTAGAGATGATCGTGGTGCTGGTGATCCTGGCGGTTCTGGCTGCGGCGGCGATTCCTGCTATGACCGGCTATATCGGTAAGGCGCAGGAAACCGTGTGTGCCTCCCAGCGCGCGGGCCTGCTGCGGCAGCTCCAGGCCGACGAATTGGCCCAAAAACAGGGCGACGGGGTTTTCAGCGCCAGCGAACTGGCGGCGCTGGCAGCCGCGGCCCAGTGGCATTGCCCCCAGGGGGGCGCTTACCGCGCGGTTCGCCACAGCGGCTCCATCCAGGTGAATTGCCGGGTGCACGGCAACACCTATGGCTCCAACTTTGCAGGCGGCGTCGACGATATGCTGAACGGCAGCGGGTACGCCCCGGATGTGCAGGCCACCATCGACCGCATCAAAAACGGCACCCTTACTGTGGATTCCACCTGCACCGACCCGATCCATCTGAACAACGTCACCGCCGCCCTGGAAACGCTGGGGTTCGATCTGAGCGACAGCGATATGCAGAGCTGGTCCATCCAGGCGCAGGGCGTTCTGGGCGGCAAGGGCGCCTATTACCTTTATTGGTCCTCGGTGGATATTTCCGCCTGCACACTGGGCCAAAAAGTAAAGGTCATGCGCTACAACTCCCGGTACGGAACTTACACCGCAGGCTATATAACCATCACCTCCGCCACCCTGAACAGCAGCACCTATAACGTTTTCAGCCGCATCGAATCCGACTGGGCCGAATATACCGGGCAGCAGCAGACCGGCAGCACCAAAAAAGATTTTGACTATACCTATTCGGTCTACGACCAAATGCCCGACACGCCCGCCTAGCCCCCTGGCTCAAAGTTCTTTATTTTATAATAATATTAACAGAAAAAGCGCCGGCCAGCAGGCCGGCGCTTTTTCTTGCTGCACGAAAACCCGGGCCTCAGCCGGGTGGTTCAGCCGGATCATTGCACCCTTCCGCGTGAACGCTCATCCTCAAAATTCATCTTTTCAGGCATTTTTAAAAAATTTTTGAGAAAAAACGAACTATAGTTCGTGGACTTTTCCATTAATTAACATACCATTCCCAGTGAAAGGAGGGAATAATATGTCAATTAATGAAAGTTTTTCTAAAATCATCAAAGAGCGCCGAAAACAGCTTCACCTGACTCAGGAACATGTTGCCGGGGAATGCAGTATCTCCACACGGGCTTACCAGGAGCTTGAAAACGGGAACAGCCTTCCGTCGCTGGATACCCTGATCTATCTCGCCCACGCGTTAAGCCTCGATCTGGACACGCTTGCAAAAGAGCTCCGCGCCGAAAAGCTGCGCCAGGCGCAGCAGGAAGAGGCCACCGTGTAAGCCGGTCGGTTCCCCTCTGCTGCAAACGCCCTGGGGCGATATGCCTCAGGGCGTTTTGATTGGCTGCCGGCACGCTTTTTGTTTTCGTCCCGCATCACACGGTTGCTTCTTCCTGTGCGGCTTCGGCGGCCTCGGCTTCGTGCATTTTCTTGGCAAGCTCATCCAGGCTGATCCCCAGCAGGTATGCCAAACGCAAAGCGGCGTCCAATCTAGGCACAGTGTGCTTTCTTTCCATCTTTTGATACCCGCGGCGTGAGCGCTTGCACTGCCACGCCGCCTCCTCCTGCGACAGGCCCAGCGCCTCGCGGCGCTTTACGATCTCTTCAAAAAAACTGGACGGAATTGACATAATATTCCTCCTTTCAGGGGAATCATATGTCAATTATCCAGATTGTCTACGCACTACAGTTCGTCTTTTCCAAACAAATAAGGCTGTTCTACACGAATCGACTGAATTCGATAAAAACATATATTTTTTGCAATTCTGGTCTGTGCTTTTTATAGTGCACCGCGTTGTATTTTCCGGGCTTTGAAGGCGTTCCGGGCAACGGAAAAAACTTGGCCGCAAGCTTATAAAAAACGTGCGTGTGCTTTATTCTCATCCCTTTCCCGCTGCAATCTGTGCGTGCAGGAACCAGGGGAAGTTCCAAGCGCGGCACTGGCTTTAAATTTCGAAAAGAAAAAAGCCTGCAGAAATTTCTGCAAGCTTTTTTTGGTGGAGAATTAGGGACTCGAACCCCAGACTTCCTGCGTGTGATGCAGGCACTCTAACCAGCTGAGCTAATCCTCCAGAGCGTGTTTTATTATAGCATGGGCACCTGTAAAAATCAAGAGGCAAACCGAAATTTTTTTCGCCGCGTTTTTTCCTGTTTTTGGGGCCGGGCGGCTTGCATTGTGCTGTGCGGGCGTGGTATCCTTTATAAAGTGTATTATTTATAAAAGTGTGGGGGCTCATCCATGGAGATCGGATTCGACAACGACCTTTATATCCGCAAACAGACCGAAAACATCCTTGCTCGCATCGACCAGTTCCGCGGCAAGCTGTATCTGGAGTTCGGCGGCAAGCTGTTCGACGATTACCACGCCGCCCGGGTGCTGCCCGGCTTCGATGTAAACGGCAAGATCCGCCTGCTGCATGAACTGCGCGACAAGGCCGAGATCATCTTCTGCATCTCGGCGGGCGACATTGAAAAAACCAAAATGCGCGCGGACCTTGGCATCAGCTACGACATGGAGGTCCTGCGCCTCATCGACGACATCCACGCCATGGACATTGCGGTAAACAGCGTGGTGATCACCCAATATACCGGCCAGCCCGCGGCCGACGGCTTTGCAAAAAAGCTCACCGAGCGCGGGGTCGCAAATTACATCCATCGCCCCATTACGGGCTACCCCATGGCCGTGGACCACATTTGCAGCGACGAGGGCTACGGCTCGAACCCCTACATCGAAACCACAAAGCCCCTGGTGGTGCTCACCGCGCCGGGCCCTGGCAGCGGCAAGCTGGCCACCGCCCTTTCGCAGGTATACCACGAATATAAGCGCGGCATCATGGCGGGCTATGCCAAGTTCGAGACCTTTCCCATCTGGAACCTGCCTCTCAAGCACCCGGTGAACCTTGCCTACGAGGCCGCCACCGCCGACTTGAACGACGTGAACATGATCGACCCCTTCCACCTGGAAGCCTACGGCGAGACCACTGTGAACTACAACCGGGACGTGGAGGCCTTTCCCATTGTGCAGACCATCCTGGCCCGCATCACCGGCGACAAGGATTTTTACCGCAGCCCCACCGATATGGGGGTGAACATGGCCGGCTACGCCATCTCAGACGACGCCGTGGTCCGCCGCGCCGCCACCGAGGAGATCTTCCGCCGCTACTACAAGGCTGCCTGCGAGGCAAAGCAGGGCAAAGCCAGCGAGGATTCGTTGCACAAAATCGAAAGCATTATGCAGCAGCTGGGCGTTACCGCCGAGGGCCGGGCCGTGGTGGCCCCCGCGCTGGAAAAGCAGCGTGTCGCGGGCTGCCCCGCCGCCGCCGTGCAGCTGCCGGACGGCCGCATCATCACCGGCAAGGCCAGCGACCTGATGAGCGCCTGCAGCGCCACCGTGCTGAACAGCATCAAGGCCCTGTCCGGCATTCAGGACGATATCCTTCTCATCAGCGAGCAGGTGTTAAAGCCCCTGCTGCGCCTCAAGATCGACTACCTGGGCAGCCGTTCCAGCGTGCTCAAGGTCGACGACGTGCTGGCGGGCCTTGCCGTCAGCGCGGCAACCTCGCCGGTGGCCGCCCGCGCCCTGGCCGCCATCCCCCTTCTGCGCGACTGCGACATGCATTCCACCCAAATGCTGCACACCGGCGACGAGGGCACCCTGCGCAAGCTGGGTCTGCGCCTTACGATGGAGCCGGTCTACCCCAGCAAGGATCTGTTTTTCTAAGCTCTGCGCCTTTTCGCGCCGCCCCGCAGCCGGGCGGCGCTCTTTTATGCCCTTTTCCCCCTGGGGGCGCCCTGTTCCGCGGCCCTGTGACCCAAAGCAAAACGTTTTTGCCTGTTTTTACGCCTCCCTGGCAAGCTTCGCCAGTATCCGACAGCGCCTGCGTGTATGATAGAGTGCACCGAGCCGCCCCCTTTTTTCGGCCCGGCCATCAATCGCACAAGGAAGTGAATCGATATGTCTGCCCCTCACTCTCACCGTTCCCCTCCCGCCCAAAAGTTCCCGCGGCCCGCGCGGTCCATCGCGGCGCTTGCCGCCGATTATCCGGCCCTTGATTGGGCCGGTGCCCGGGCGTGTGCCGCCGCGAAGCTTCGGCAGCTGTGCCGTGCGCTCCCGCCGGGCGGGGCCGCGTTTTTGCTGGCCGCCCGCGGATTGGTGGCCGCCGCCACCCGCCTGGGGATGCGCCGGGCCGGGCAGCGCGGGCAGGCCCTGGCGCGGGGCGGCGCGCTGCCCCCCAGGGTGGACGATTTGCTGGAAGAGCAGCTGTTCCGGCTGGCCAGCCCCCGCTGCCCGGCCGCTTACCGCGCTTTGCTCTGCTGCGAGCAGCGGCTCGAGGACGCGCTGCTCCGCCGCTTCGCCTTCCCGCACAGGCAGCAGCTGGAGGCGCTGTTCTCCCAGTGGGAGGATCTGCACCGCCTGGCCTGCTTTCTTTCCCTGTACCTGGGCTTTGAGCGGCAGGCCGCCCGCACGGCCGCAGCCCAGCCCGCGCGCGGCCCCCGCCTTACCAAACAGGCGGCCGCCCTGCGCGCTTTGCTGTGCATGGGCCCCCGGCGCGGCAAGCTGGTGTTTTTCCCCGCCCCGGCCCGCGCCGAGGCAACATAAAAAGTGGCCGGGCAGCGCAAAAACGTATTTACATCCACCCCCCTTTCCTCTATAATGGTACTGTTGTAATTTTGCACACAGCTGCAAGTGAAGCGTTAAAGAGCAAAGGAGCAAAAAGAGTATGGAGCGTTTGGTGGGTACCGTTTCGCGGGGCGTCCGTGCCCCGATCATCCGGCAGGGCGACGATATGGCCCGCATCGTGGTAGACTCGGTTCTGGCCGCAGCCGAAAGCGAAGGCTTTTCCCTGCGCGACCGCGACGTGATCGGGATTACCGAGGCGGTGGTGGCCCGCAGCCAGGGCAACTACGCCACCATTCAAGATATTGCCGGCGACGTCCGGCAAAAGCTGGGCGGCGGCACGGTGGGCGTGGTTTGGCCCATCCTCAGCCGCAACCGTTTCGCCGTATGCCTGCGCGGCATTGCCGGGGGCTGCAAAAAGGTCGTGCTTATGCTCAGCTACCCCAGCGACGAGGTGGGCAACCACCTCATCACCGAGGACGAGCTGGACGCTGCGGGCGTCGACCCCTGGCGCGACGTGCTCAGCGAGGCCCGCTACCGCGAGCTGTTCGGCTATAAAAAGCACACCTTCACCGGCGTGGACTATGTGGACTATTACCGCAGCGTGATCGAGGGCGCGGGCGCCGAATGCGAGATCGTGTTCGCCAACGACCCCCGGGCCATCCTGGGCTACACCAAGTCCGTGCTCACCTGCGACATCCACACCCGCAAGCGCACCAAGCGCCTGCTCGCCGCCGCGGGCGCCGATGCCGTGTTCTGCCTGGACGAGATCATGACTGCCCCGGTGAACGGCAGCGGCTATAACGATCAGTACGGCCTGCTGGGCTCCAACAAGGCCACCGAAGAAACCGTGAAGCTGTTCCCCATCCACTGCCAGGAGCTGGTGGAAAAGGTGCAGGCCATGCTGCTGGAAGCCACCGGCAGGCACGTGGAGGTCATGGTTTACGGCGACGGCGCGTTCAAGGACCCTGTGGGCAAGATCTGGGAGCTGGCCGACCCCGTCGTCAGCCCCGCCTACACCCCGGGGCTCGAGGGCACGCCCAACGAGCTCAAGCTCAAATACCTGGCCGACAACGATTTTGCCGACCTGACCGGCGCCGACCTGAAAGCGGCCATCAGCAAGGCCATCGAGGAAAAGGACCAGAAAGCCGAAAACCTTACCGGGAACATGGCCAGCCAGGGCACCACCCCCCGCCGCCTCACCGACCTGATCGGCTCGCTGTGCGACCTCACCAGCGGCAGCGGCGACAAGGGCACCCCCATCATCCTGATCCAGGGCTATTTCGACAACTACACCAAATAATCCCCGCACCCGGTTCATCCTTCCGGCGGGGCCGCGCAGCAGCACTGCGCGGCCCCGCTTTTTTCGACTGTTTTCGCGGCGTTTTCCCCGCCGCCCGGTGATTTTTGGATGCCGGTATGCTATACTGATTACAAACGGGCGGCGGAAACGCGCCCATTTGCACAACGATCTGTTTAAAGCGAGGGGCCTTTTATGAAAAACAAAACTCTGTTGGGCGCCGCGGCGGGCGGCCTGGGCGGCGCCCTTTTTCTTGCCCTGTACCACGGCGGCGCGGGCCTGGGTCTGGCGCTGTTTTTGGCGGCGGCCCTCACGGCCGCCGCGCTCTGCGCGCTTTTGTTCTGGTCGCCGGCCTCCGCCGCTGCCGGCCGGCCGGCGGATCCCGGTGCCCGCGAGCTGCTGCAGGGCGCCCAGGCCCGTGTGGACAATACCGCCCGCCTTACCGCTGCGCTGGCGCAGCCGGGCGCCCGCAAGGAATCGCAGGAATGCGTACAGTTGTGCCAGGATATTTTAACGCTTGCGGCGCAGAACGGGCAGGTCCAAAAGCAGCTTCCCAAATTTTTCAACCACTACCTGCCCATGTTCGAACAGATGCTGGCCAACTATGTAAAATGCGAGGGTGCCGGCGTTCTGCCCAGCGCCATGCAGCAGGAATTCCTCAATTTTCTGGACGTGATGGAAAACGCCCTGAAAAAATTGAAGGAAAAGCTTTACAGCCCCGACCTGCTGCGCCTTGCGGCAGATATGGACGTTCTGGAAAGCCTGTATCAGCTGGACGGTCTTGCGGGCAGCGAATTCCCGCTGCCCGCCGGTGAAGGGGGGCAGCCGAATGAAACGAACTGAACTTTTCCGGGCTGTTCTGGCCTGCGCCGGCTCTTTTGCTGTGGTGGCGGCCCTGGGCCTCGCGTTTCTGCCGCCCCCGGCTCCGGCCCGGCCCTCCACCTCTGTACGCCCTGCCTCGGCCTCCTCTCCGGCCGCCTCTGCCGCGCAAAGCGCGGCTTCCGGCGGGGCGTCCGAACCGGCCCCCACGCCCGCGCCCACTCCGGCCGGGAATACCTTCTCCTTTACCGGCGAAGAATTCTTTCAGCAGATCCAAACCGATCTGGGCCAGGAATTCCCCTACTCGGGCAGCTTTTGCGATCAGGGCGTCTATGTGCGCTGGGCCGCTGTGGATGGGCTGGACCTTGCCGATCCCAATTCCTTTTATCTGAAGCTTGCCGTTTACAGCGCCAGCGAAAACGGGCCCGCGCAGGCGGTCACCGTGGATGGCCGGCTGGATTTCACCCAGGCTTTGGGCTCGGCCCTCCGGCAATGCGCTGCCGGGGTGAACGCCCAGGATGTATTAAAGACTCTGGTGGTCGCCGGTTCCTACAAAAGCCCCTCGCTCCAGGCCGCCTTCAGCAACTATTCGGCCACTCTGCTGCCCACCGGCGGCAGCCTGCAGCAGGCCGCGCTGGACCAGCTTTCCTGGGACCAGGTTTCTGTGATCAATCAAAACAGCAGCCTCTATGCCCAGCTGCAAAAGCTGAACATCGAATACCGCCACGAAGAACTGGTGGAACTGCTGGAAGCCGCCCTGCCCGAAGAGCAGCGCGCGCAGGATCCCTTTTTGCCCGACGCCCTCAAGCTGGCGCGTCAGGCCGCCGCGCTGGAAGCCCTTTGCAGCATCGACCGCACCGTTCCTTCCCAGCCCATCCTCCGGTACCCGGGGGTGGAAACGCTCACCCCGCAAGTCTGCTTTTCGCCCTATCTTTCCACCCGGGGACTGGCGCTGCAGGCGGGCTTTTACTCCGCGGGCGACGCCGCTTTCACAAAGGTGGAGCTCCGTTCCAACAACCTGTCCGTCTCGGACACCTGCGATTCAAACGACATTCTTCCCGGCGAGGGGGGCCTTACGTTAAAAAGCAGCGGCGGCCTGTTTTCCAGCAATTACAGCCTGCAGAAGATCGCCGGAATGGAAGCGCCCGCAGCGCGTTTTTCCAGCCGGGCCGACCCGCAGCTGTACGACCATGTTCTCACCCAGCAGGAGCTGGACGCCTTCCACACCTTATACGAGCTGTATCAATTAAAAACTTATATTCATAACCGCAGCTGGACCTACTCCTTCATCACCTGAAACGCCGCGCTGCGGCTCCAAACCAGCACAAAGGGCGCACCCCCGCCGTTTTCGGCCAGAGGCGCGCCCTTTTTATTTTTTTTATCCCCAAATCGCTATTGGCCTTTGAGAATTTCTTCCAGGCAGCGCGTCAAAGCGTCTTCCCCCTCTGAGATCAGGATATCCGGTGCCGTGCCAAATTCTTCGTTATTCGATCCGTCGCAGTTCAGCGGAGCCATTGTTCGAAATTGAATGCAGATCCCTGAATAGGGCAGCGAAACGATCAGCGGTGCAAACCCCATTCCATCCCCACCGGTGGGCGTTCCAACCAAGGTTGCAAACCCTGTTCTTTTGCAAAATTGGGCAAAAGATTCAGAAGAAGAATACACCCGCCGCCCAATCAGCACCCACATTTTACCGTTAAAAAGCCGCGAGCCGGGTTCCGGGCCGTCCGGGCGGATCGCAAATTCACTCACCAAATAACCATCCGCAGCGTTTAAGTCGTCAAGATTCAGATTGGAAAACTCATCTTTGGGGAAAGAACTGATGGGTTCAAACCGGCAGCCGAACAGCTCTGTTGCGGTTTGGCTTATCTCTCCGTTTTTCACAAAAGCGTAATAGCGGTAGCTCAGCTCGGCGGCAAGATTCGGGCTCACGATATTGCTCATCCAGTAGCTGTCGCTCCCTCCCGAGTTTTCACGGATGTCAATGATGCAGTGTTGATAGCCCTCCCGTTCTATTTGCAAAAAGAAATTTTTCAATGCGGCGGCATCGTCATTTTCATACGGCAGGGTCATGCTTTTGACCGAAACACAGGCCGTTGCCGACTCCGGAAAAAACTCAAACGCGATATTGTTTTCCGGTTTTGGTGCAGAAGCATTCGCTATGTCATAAACGCGGTACTTCCCATAAAAACCAAGGGTGCTGTAAAGGTTAAACTGGTCAAAATTATATTGGCTGTAAGCGCTCAAAGCGCCGTCCTGCTCCAAAAGCTGTTTTAATATTGTGCTCTGCCGTAAATATTCTGCCGGATCCAGCGCCGACAAATGCCCCGTATATTCAAATTCTCTTAAGCAAGGGTACACGATCTTGTCAAAAAAGTCCCCTGTGGAATGGATCGACGGAAGCAGTTCCTCGTATTTTTGCTTCACAGCCTGTGCGTCTTTTTGCGTGACCCTTTCAAAAACGCCCATGTAGGGATAATTTTCTTCAATCGTGTCCCATAAAAATTCATAGTCGCTCAGAAGCTTCGGGTCACTTTCCGCAGGCTTCACCGCTTGCGGCTCTGAAGAAAAGCTTGAAGAAGTTTGGCTCGCAGGCTCCCGTGAGGCTTCATAACGCCCACACGCACTGACGGCGAAACTCAATAAAAGCAACATGGCGAACACGGATTTTTTCACGAAAATACCCCCTAACGCAAAATCAGTCAAGTTTCAAAATATTTTTTGTGCTTGTTTCATCTTCGTTTGCGCTTCAATCTGTGCAAAAAGCTATTTCACCCGGCTCCACCGCTGCCGCAGCCAGTCCGCCGCCAGCCAGCAGCCCCCGGCGGCGATCAGCAGGCAGGCAAGGCCCGCCCGGCCGTCGCCGGTGCGCTGCAAAAGCTCCGCCAGGTGAAACAGGGGGTAAAAGCTCACCCAGCGCAGCGCCGTAAGGCCCGAAAGCGCAAGCAGCGCGGGCAGGCAGAACGTTAGCGCTGCAACGAACATGGCGCTCAGCGCACTGCCCAGCTTTTCCGAAAGGGCAAGCACGCACGCCCCCATGCAAAGGCAGGCCGCCAGCCGCGCCGCGCTGCCCAGCGCCAGCAGCCCCGCCAGCCCTACCCAGCCGGGCAGCCCCTCGTATGCCGCCATGCTCATGGCCGGGGCAAAAGGCGCGGGCAGGCCGTAGTCCCGCAGCGCCACCACAAGGCGCGGCGTGCTCACCAGCGCGCAGATCAGCAGCGCCGCCGCCGCGCTTACCCCCAGCTTGCGCGCCACCGTGGCCCGCCTGCCCAGGGGCGTTGCCATAATCACCCGGCGCATGCCCCCCTTCTGTTCCATGGCAAACAGCCCCGCAAAGCACAGGCTGCACAAAAGGCCGGCCCACAGGGTATCCTGCAGATCCCCCGTGCCCGAAAACCCAAACAGCTTTTGCCAGCCGCTCTCGTACACCAGCTGTGCGCCGGGGTGTTCCTTCCAGTAGCCCAGGCTGCCGTAGATCACCCGCTGGAACACGTTCATTTTTTGCTGCAGGCCGTAATAAACGCCCATCTGCGCCTGGTACGCTTCGCTGCTGATCTCGCCCCGGCGCAGCGCGCCTTCCAGCTGCAGAATGGGCTCAAACTGTTTGCTCTCCTGCTCCAGCCACAGGTATTTCTCGTGGGTGTACGGGCCGGAAAGCTCGGTCATGTAATAGCGGTAATAAATTTCTTCCGCGTCAATGTAGCTCTCTGCAGCTGCTGTCTGCCAGCATTGAAACGCCGCAAACGCCGCCAGCAGCAGCGCCGCGCCGTTCATCAACGCCATCTTGCGCCCCTCCTGCCCCAGCACGGTCACCGGCCGGGTGCGCACCGCACCCCGCACCAGGCGCAGCCCCGCAAACGCCGGGGCCGGGCGCAGCCGCGCGGTGCAGAACACCAGGCAAAAGCCCGCCAGCAGCGCCGCGCCATACAGCGCGGCGGCCGCCCACTCCACCAGCGGCAGGGGCACGGGCGCGTCGAACCAGTACAGGTTGCGGTAATTGCCCAGCAACTCGTTGGTGCGCAAAAGGCTGGCAAGGTTTGCGTATTTGATCACATTCAGGCGGCTGGTGGCAGGGATGGCCTGCCGCACCAGCCATTGGGCGGCAGGCAGCGCCAGGGCGGCGCACCAGCCCGCCGCGGCCCTGCGGCATACCAGCGCCGCAAGCATCACCCACAGGCCCATCACAAAAGCGGCGGCCCATTTGGCCAGCAAAAAGCGCCCCAGGTATTGCCCCACCGTGATCTGCATGGTGCAGCGCATCAGCGCGGGCACGCTCTGAATGCTGCGGCCCAGCGGCCCCAGCCCAAAGGTGAGCTGGCAGTACGCCAGGTTCACACCGTACAGCACCAGCAGCACCGCAAGCAGGCTTACAGCCAGGGCCGCAAGCTTTGCCAGGGCGGTTTTCAGCCGCCCGCCCGGGGTGCTGCGCACCAGCGCCAGCAGCCCGTTTTCCCGCTCCTGCCGCACCAAAAGGCTTGCCAGCAGCAGCATGGCCGCCAGCAGCAGCAGGTCTGTGAACTGGTAGTCCAGCGCGGTGAACAGCCCCTTCTGCGGCGCATAGTCGATCTGCACCGCCGTGAGCCCCGCGTACACCGCCGCCGTTTTTTCAATGTTGGCCCGGTCGTAGCCGCTTTTGGCGCTGTTAAAGATCGAAATACCCGCCAGCTGCCGCGCTTTTTGCTGCACCTCCTGCAAAAACTCCGGGTAGGCGGCCACCGTGTCCAGCTCCGCCTTGATCTTGCTCAAAAAACTGTATTCCTGCCGCAGGTTCTCGGTATACAGGGTATAACTCTTGTTTTTATAAATGTCCTCGTATTGTTCAAACAGCTCGGGGTACTGGCCGCGGGGGTCGGTACCCCACTGGGTGCCCGCGTTCAGGGCCTGCTCGTATAAAAGCTGCGCCACCTGCAAAACGCCCTGGGCGGTGGCCAGCTTTTCGTTTATAAGCGCCTGCTGCGCCTCCGCCGGCAGGCCCGCCAGCTCCCGCCCCACGGCCCGGTAAGCCGCGGCGGGCGGGGCGTTTGGCCCGGGCTTTGTGCCGGTGTACAGCAAAAACAAATTCGCCCCCGCCAGCACCGCCAGGCACAGGCTGAACACCCGCTGGTCCCACACCTTGCGCAACTCGGCAAACATGAGCCTCATGCGCCGCCCTCCTCGCCGAAGACGGCCAGGTACACGTCCTCCAGG
This sequence comes from Oscillospiraceae bacterium, assembly GCA_022835495.1. Lineage (NCBI taxonomy): Bacteria > Bacillati > Bacillota > Clostridia > Eubacteriales > Oscillospiraceae > Oscillospiraceae bacterium. The sequence goes on along the minus strand of BQOK01000001.1, from coordinate 375,983 downwards.
CTGCCGCCGGGGGCGTACCGCCCCACCAGCTCGGGCACCGGGGCCTGCGCCACCAGCCGCCCTTCTTTCAGCAGCAGAATTTCCGTTGCCACGCTCTCCACGTCGCTCACCACATGGGTCGCCACCAGGATCACCCGGTCTGCCGCCAGCTTCGCCAGCAGCTGGCGCAGGCGCACCCGCTCCTTGGGGTCAAGGCCCGCGGTGGGCTCGTCCAGGATCAGCAGGCGCGGCTGGCCCAGCAGCGCGGCCGCCAGCAAAAGCCGCTGCTTCATGCCGCCCGAATAGGCCGCAAGCCGCTTGTCCAGTTCCCCCGCCAGGTTCACCTCCCCGGCCACGCGCCCCACCTCGGCGGCCACCGCCGCCCGGGGGATCTCTTTCAGCGCGCACATATAGGCCAAAAAACGGCGGCCGGTGTAGCTGTCGTAAAGGCCCTGCTGCTGGGGCATATACCCCAGCTCCCGCCGAAACGCAATATCCAGCGCGCGGGCGTTCCTGCCCCGCCACAGCACCTTGCCGCCGTCCGGCGCAAGGCCGCCGGTGATGATGTTGATCAGGGTCGATTTTCCCGCCCCGTTGGGGCCCAAAAGGCCGTAAAGGCCCGGGCCGAGGGCAAAGCTCACCCCGGCCAGGGCCTTTTTCGTTTTTGCCTCGCCCGCCCTGCGCCGAAAGGGCGCGGCGGGCAGGGCGTAGCTCTTTTTCAGGTCTTTTACTTGCAGCATATGTCCACCCCTTTTACAAAAGGCAAGTGCGCGCAGCGCGTAAGAACCACTCCCTTGTATCTTGTTCATTCAAACGAAAACTTTTTCCATATGGAATTATTTTCCCACAAATTAGACTTGTCTACAAGAGCAAACATTTCCTGGTCTGTTTCCTGCTGATAGTACATTACGAAAAATGTTTTGTCTGTCTGAGCATAAAAAGAAAGATTACTGTTGTCCCTTAATTCTTTTACTTCCCCGGTTGCTTTTATCATGTGCGCAATTGGGTTGTGTGCAAAGCTCTACCAATTGTTGTATTTTATAATCGGCATACCAGCGCAAGCTTGCCCCGCCGGAAAGGGCCGGAAGCACAAAGTAACACCCCTGCTCGTTTCCATGGGCCAGCGTCCCGCGCGAAAACCGCAGGTGTCCCGTTTGGTCCGCCCCAAGGGTGCCGCTTGTTGGCCGCCGGGGCAAAGGGTCTGAAACAGCGGCCCTTTCCGGCACGCGGCCTACAAAGCTGACCATTGCCAAAAACAATATAAAAGCCAGAATCTGTTTTTTATTTTGGCTTTCCTCACAAAACGAGCACACAACGCCCCGCATGCGGCCCAGTCTTTCAGGCAAAATTACGCAATGTGTCAATCATTCGATAGTTAGGTTTTGAATCCAGATAATCTTCCGTTGTAATTAGGGCGATTTTGCGCTCAATCAAGCGAGAATTTTTGTTTTCACCAGAACTTTGTGTAATATCTGCAAAAACCAAAAGATCATCACCACATTTTGCTATAATATCAACTGGTACCGTAGTCGCGTTATAATAGTTGGTTAAATTGATCTGTTTCAGCACACCCGTTTCTACATCAATCGCAAACCCGGAAAAAACCAACTCAATGTTTCCATTGTTTGAAATATACTGATCGGTCAGAACATTGAACAATAAATGTCCGTCCACATAATTTCTGAATACAATGTCTTCCACATTTAGTTGTTCTGCATTTTCTGTGAATAATGCTTCTGAAAGATTTTCAATCAGCAGTTGGTGTTCTTCTGTACTTGTTAGGATCTTTTTCATGGAAATCGTATGATTTTTGCTTTCTTCCACATAAAAAAATCCGTCTGGAAAAGCTCTCCCAACACATTGCCCATTGGAATACGAAAGAATCGGGCTCGGTTCAGAACCGTCAAGGGGGATTTTATAAACTGTATGTTCCAGGGCCTTATTTAAGTTTTCGAAGCTTTTGTCCACATCATTCATATCCACCTCATAATCAAATTGAACAATCGTTTCTACGATCAACGCATCCGAAGTAGCTCCATAAAAGAGCATGGAAGAAGCCTGGAATTTCTTATTTTTTAGTTGTTCCAATTCATCGTTTAACGAAAAAACCACAGAAATCTTTCCTGTTTCCCAGCTGATCGCAGCCAAATAGCAGTTTGATTTTATGTTTTGTCCGTCATTTTCATATTGCTCAATTTGAACAATCAATGTAGTATCACTTGCCGCCACAGCATTTTGAATTTTTGCGCCGTCCGGCAAAGAAAAAACAGTTGTAGGGTTTTCACCATTTAGTTCGAGACGTTCTATTTTTGGCCGCTCTTCCCGACTGCTGTAAATGAGAAACAAATCCTTTTCTGTTGCCGCCGGAACAATTGTGCCGGCAAAAGGCGCGATCCATGAGGTACAGGCATCTGAGTCATGTTCACAGTTAGGTTTCGCGCACAAATAGACCTGGGTTTGCGTGGCATAGTCCGTATACATTATATTCGAGGAGCCGTCATCGTTCAAAAACACAGAGTAAAATCCCTTTTGATTGCCACTTCCATAACTGGTAGGATCAAAAGAAGAAATCATTTGGAATGACTCTCCTGATAACGTGTACTCTGTTTCTAAGTCCTTGGATGTCGTTGCTTGAACTTGCGAAGAGGCAGAAACCGCGCACCCGCAAAGAAACAGGAAAGGCATACAAAGCAAAATTGAAGCTGTTTTCTTTTGCACCTAAAATTCTCCTTAATATAATAGTGTGGTAAGCCGGATACTGTATACAGTATCCGGCTTACCACAAAGATGTTAGCCCCACCAAGCCTTCATGGCAGACGCATCAGTATACCAAATCACATCACTAACAGCGGTTGGTTGGCTATAGTCGGCCACCATATACCAGTTCCCGCCCATTACTGGACTCGCAAGTCTTACAACGGTATGCCCGCCGCCTTGTAACAACTGTACCCGTTGGTCGCGCCCGCCCGTTGCGTTTTCATAATAATATCCGGTGCAGGGATAGTAAGTTCCGCTCTGCAACACACGATAAATGTTAGCACAATATGCCCGGTCTCCTGATTTTATTGTATAATCTCCTCCACTACTATCAACATACCAGACATCATTACCGCCTTGGTTGCTTGTACCGACAGTAAAATTGTTGTTTATACCATGTCCCTTAAGAAGAGCCGTCTGTCCACTCCCCTGCCATCCAAAAATCCAATCTGCAAAGTCGCCAGTTGGCTCAATAAGAGCGAACGTCGGGATTGCCAGGCCGATGGCAAGCACCACCACCATGCATAGGCACAACGCTTTTTTAGACATCTTGCATCTCATGATTTTACCTCCCGTAAAATTATTCTTTATGTTTTCCGAGGTGCTTCGTACGCTCGCCCTCGGGCGGACCAAAAGGATCTACAGTTTTACTATGATTGCTATTTTTATATCGTTGTTCCGATTATCTGGTTCAGCGTTGCCACTTAATATCGTAAACCATTTTACCGTTTTGAATCGCGTCTCTGTGAGTTGAAACTACTGTTCCGCTTTTATTTCTTTTATTCCCAGCCAATAATCTTCTTTCGTTATTTTTCCATATTGAGGCGTAGAAGAAACCATGTAATACCCGTTTCCTTCTTCCGCAACTCCCTGGCTTTGCTTCACCGTTTCATTATAAATAATAAAATAGCTGTTTTCCTTTTCAATTTCTGCGATAGGCACGATCGGAAGGTTTCTGTCGTTTGCCACGTAATAAAGCTCACTGTTGTAAAGTTTCTTATTAGCAGCATCCAAAATTTGGAATTCCCTCTGTTGACGACCACTTTTATCTTGCACTATGGTGGATGTGAGCAGCTTTGAGTCATCATAAAAAATCAAATTAAGATCGTACAGGGATCCTTCATCTTGCAGAAAATCCTCTGCAATCACTTGGCTTTCCTTTGTAATACTGTCGATCAACACTATTCTATCTGTTTTTTGGTCATAATACACGATGGTTTGGTCAAATACTGCCGCCCGGCATTCATCTATTTTGTATTCTAAAAGCAGTTCTTTTTCCAGGGTGTTTATGTTGAGCCTTGTTATCTGAACACTATAGTCCATTTGTGCAATGGCTTCTTCTCCGGGAATAGCCAGTGCATTCAGCAAAATATATTCTCCGGCGGCTCCCCAAATCTTTTCGGCTTTCGACTGATCCAGCAAGGTGATGGTAGAGCAGCTTCTTTCAGATAAGCTCACCTGCATCAACTCAAGTGTCTCTTCCTCTTCTGTTGCTGTTTGAAGCACACAGTAAAGATTTTTCCCATCCGTGAGATAAGGGGGCTTTAATTGTTGATTTGCCGAAAACTCTACTATTTTTCTGCGTTCAGAACCATCTGCTTCACAAACTTCAATGTGCGGAAAACTACGTTCTTTTAACGCTTCATACGAAACCGGCTGGCCTGGTGAAACCAAAAGCAATTCATCGCCAACCATCATCAATGAGGTGCCTCCGCCGTTATAGGGAAGCCAGCTTGTACACGTTTCTGTATTATGGGTACAATTCACCTGTGCACAAAGCGGAACGGTCTGCATTGTTTCGTAGTCTGTATATTGAATATTTGTAGAGCCGTCAGCCTGTACGGCCGCTGATATACTGTAATATCCGTTGTCTCCCCCGGCTCCATACACCCAGCCGTCAAACCCCTGCAGCGAATAAAGCCCGGATATGTGGGCTTGGGGCTCTGCCGCGGCGCCGGATACGGGATCGGCACCATTGGCGGAGCCCGCAGGTCCAGGCTCTTTCTGGCAGCCAAACAAAAGACAAACAACTACCATAGAAAAAACAACTGCGAATATTGAAATCCTTTTCATTACGAATTTTCTTTATTCCAAAGCTGATTGCTATTTAACGAACTATCCCTAGGTGCCCAGTAAAGATTGCGGGATTGGCTTTCGGGTGTCAAACATGTATTATAATTCACCATAAGAATTTTGAAAGCCCCCACATCTCCATCCATCACGTACGTAACATCCGAATCAAACGTGTTGGGATCATTGCTTGTTTCACGATAAATATCACATTTATAGCGTCCATTCGATTGTGTACTGCGGAGTAAGTTAAGTGTATAACCCGTATTTCCATTTGCATCTTTCTGTGCAGAATACACCTTCGGTACATTGTCAAGGGCACTATAAGAAAAATACCACATCTGGTCTGGAGAGTTTGTTCTGGATGCTCTAGTTACTGATCTATGGTTATAAGCCAGCCCGTTACCTTCCAAGTTAAGGTACTCGCTGTTCGGAGATGCTGTGCCACTTGCGCCATAACAAAAGAAATGCGATGGTGTATTCATAGCCCGCGTACTTCCTACATTTAAAGCTGAAGCTGGGGCAGCTAAAAACACAACTGATACAACAGCCACAAACGTTAACGTCGCCAGCAATCTCTTCGTTTTCTTCATAATTTTTACCTCCTATAAAATATGCTTTTATGCTTTTCCGGGGTGCCCCGTACGCTGGCCCCCGGGCGAACCAAAAGAACCTACTGTTTCACCATAACCACCGTTTTGCTGCCGTCGCTGTTCCGGGTCGCATAGTTCAAAGCCGCTGCAAGCAGCAGCACTACCCCCAGCAGCTGGAACGAACCGATGCAGCTTTTCAGCAGGGCCAGATAGACCTCATCGGGGACCGCAGGCAGCAAGCTTGCGGTCCCAAAGCCCAAGGGTGCGCTGCAAAGCAGCAGCGCACCGCCCGCCACTGCCGGTGGAAGCCAATAATACCAACGTTTCACGCGATCTCCCTTTCCGCCGTTTTAAAGGCGTGCTTTTTTGCCGGTCGGTGTCTGCATCTTTTCGTGTTCGGGGCGCGCAGGGTGCTGGGGCTGAAAACTGATTCCATAACAATCTGGGGGCCACTTCTCCATCGCTGCCCGTCCGATCTTGCGCACCCAGTTGGCCGCCGCCAGATTCGCTTTTTTCTTAAAGTTTTGCATGTTCCATTACCTCCTGCTGTATTGTTTGGGCCAGCACGCCCACAGCGGCCAACAGAACACCAGCCGCGGCGCACAGGCCCTCGGGCCTGAATGGGAACAGCGTTTGCAGCAGCACAGCGGCAATGGCTGCCAGTGCCAGCCGCTGGCGCGCCAGCCGCCGGTTTGCCGCAAGCTCGGCAGGGGTCAGGGGCAGGTTGGGGTGCTCGGCGGGGGCCAGCAGCCATATCACCAAACCCGAAGCCGCCAGCAATGCCCCCATCCAAAGCCAGGGCCGGTGCCCGGCGCACCAGGCCGCGGCAAAACTGCCCAGCAATGCTGACCCCACCGAAATGATCTGGCACAGCCAGGCGGTAGGGGCGTGCCAGCCCCCTGCCCGCTGGCGCAGGAACATGGCCGCCAGCAGCACCAGCAGGGGCTGCAAGGGCCGCCCCTGCAGCCAACCCGCCGCCAGGGTAAAAAGAACCGTTGCGCCCTGCCCCAGCTTGCTTTCCAGCGCATACACGTACCAGGGGCGGTGCTCTTCGTCCAGCAATCCGCGGTCAATAAAAAAAGACGTTATCCCGTTTGCCAAGGCGTGCATTCGGCACCCCTCGCTTTCTGTTTACAGGATAACATCTTTTATTTTGTAATTCAGCAATTTGACGCAAGTGATGGGTGTTTTAGCGTAAGTGATTGTTTTTGCGGCAAAATTGCCGCCGCGGTGAACCAGCCCTCCTTGCAGGAAAGGCTGATCTCGCCCCCGCAGCGCCGCACTGTTTCGCGCACATTGCGCAAACCATAGCCGTGGGCGCGGCTGTCCGCCTTGGTGCTGCCCTGCACCCAGCCGTCCACCAGCTTCACGGGGGCCGCCACTGTGTTTTTTACCGCCAGCACCGCCTCCTCCGGCTCCACGTGAAGCTTGAAGATCACCTTTTGCGGGTCCGTCGCCTGGCGGGCCGCCTCAATGGCATTGTCCAACAGGTTGCCCAACACCACTGCCGCGTCCTGCGGGTCCATTTGAAATGCCGCGGGGTTGTGCAGATCGAATTGCAGCGTCACGCCGCACTCGCGCGCGGCCGCATATTTCTGGTTCAGGATCGCATCCAGTAAAGGGTTCTGCGTATCCACCACCTGGGCGGTGTGCAGCACCTGTTCCTGCAAGTTCTCCAGCATTTCCACCGCTTCGTCAGTTTTATCTTGGTGCAGCAAGCCCAGCAGCAGCAATAGATGATTTTGAAAATCGTGGGTCAGGCGGCGCTGGTCCGCGTAAGCCGTGCGCAGCGCCTGGGTGCGTTCCTGCTGCCACTCCTGGTTTTGCCGCAGCCTCTGCTGTTCCTGTTGTGCAGCGCGCTGCTTGTCCAACTGCCCCACGATCGACACCTGCAGAATGCTGGCAAGCAGCAGCGCCGCCGTGCATCCCAGCAAAGCCGACGCACTGTCGGGATATTTTTGCGCAAATCCCACAGATGCCGCCATGAAGCCGCAGGCTGTGAGGGGCAAAGGCAGCGTTTGCAGCCAGGAACGCCAGTCCTTTTGCGGGTAGCCCAACCTGCGCCCAAACTGACGTTTCAGAATATATGCCAGCAAAATTTCCAGCGTTTTACCCAATGTTGTCAGAATCATAAAAGAGACGTAGCCCTGGAACAAGGCAGCCGGAGAAGCCCCCGTGAGCATCGAGCAGCCCATAAAAACCGCATTGTCCACAGCCTGCAGCAATACAATGGATAAGACCACCGCAAACAGAAGTACATACCACTTGCTTTTATATAGCGCCCAAGTACAAACAAACCATATACAAATTGTATAAAGTGCCTTTGTAAGATGTCCATATTCATGAAAATTTAAAAAGAATGCATTGAAGATCGTTACCGCCAGAACGGCGCCCCAAAACTTCCAAGCGGTGCGGCGGCGCAGGGCGAACGCGTCCCAGGTCAGCACCATGGCCCAGGCTTCGGCCAGCATGATCCCCGTGCTGATCAGCGCGCTGTAAAAATCGCTCACAGCCGTTCCCCCCTCCAAAGCACATAGTGCCGCCTGGCTTCCACATAATACCGCTGGCTGCCCCGGATCACACTGCCGCTATCCAAAACAAAAACATCCTTTTCAATGCGGCAAATATGCGCCATATTGATGAGAAAACTGTTGTGGGGGCGCACAAACCCTTTTGGCTCCAGCATTTCGGCCAATTCGGTGAGCGTGGGCCCCTTCGCCGAAACCGGCTGTTCCACACCTGCCAGGCACACTTTTAAAACATGCGACTGCACTTCAATGCTCACGATCTGCTCCACCTCAAATTCCTGGCGGTGCCCCTCCACGTCCAGCCAGAGGGTGTGCCGGGGTGGAAACAGCTTTTGCCACAGCGCGTCCAGCGCATCGGGGAAATCCACCTCGAAATTTTGCTTCAAAACATAGCGGAACGCATTCACCTTCAGGCTCTCCGGGCCGTATTGGATAAACGAGGTCATAAAAATAATAGGCACGTTGGGTTGAACCGCGTGGATCTCCTGCGCGGTTTCAATCCCGTTCTTTCCGGGCATCTCCACATCCAGCACGATCGCGTCGAACAGTTCCCGGCGGCAGCAGGCCGCCAACGCCTCCGGGTCGGTAAAGCCTTCGCCCTCGAACGTTTCGCCCTTTTCGGTCACATAGCGCCGCACCGCTTCCATGGCCCTGTCCACAAATTTTTGTTGGTTGTCGCACACCGCAAAACGCATTGATATCCTCCAAAAGTTGATTTTCACTCCATTTTTTACCGCCGAAAAAGCTTTATTTTACAATAACACACAGGTCGTTTTATTGTCAATCGATTCCCATATCTGACAAATTGTACGCAAAACCCACAAATCTCCCACATAAAACGCGTAAAAAAGTGCGGGCCGCCCCCACTGGGCGGCCCGCTGGATTTTTTGCACTTCTCGGCTCACAGCTCCAGGTCCTGCAGGCGCAGCAGCGCCAGAATGTAAATCTTCAGCGCCTGCATCAGGTGGGCAATGTTCGCGCCCTCGTTGGCCCCGTGCATAGGGCCCGCAAACTCCGGCAGGGCCAGATCCGCCCGCTCGGGGCCAAAGCTCACCGCCCGGGGGAAGTGCCGGGCATAAGTGCCGCCCCCCATGGTAAAGGGCTTGCCGTGTTCGCCGGTCACCTGGTTATAGGTGTCCAGCAGCGCCTGAATGGCGGGGTCGCCTGCCTCAATGTAAAACGGCTCGCTCCAGCGGGCTTGGCGCACAGTGGCCGCGCCCGCCCCGGCCTCGTTCAGCCGCCGCTCAATCTCGGCGCCGGTAATGGCGGTGGGGTAGCGGCAGTCCAGGTCCTGCCAAAGGCGGCCGCCCTCCAGCTTGATCATGCCGCCAATGATGGTGAGCGGGTCGAACACCTCGTCGCTTGCGGCAATGCCCATCCCGCTGCCGTCGGTGGCGTGGTGCAGCTTTTGCAGCACCTTCAGGTACGCCTCTTCCTCCGGGGTGCAAAGGCGGTTGTCCAGCAGGTAATCCACGATCAGGCCAATGGCGTTCACCGTGCCCGCCGGCATGGCCGCGTGGCCGCCCTTGCCCCAGCCGCGAATGCGCACCGCGCCGTTTTCGGCCTCCAGGGTGATGCCCTCGCGCCCGGTCAGCGCCGTGATATCCGCTTTTACCAGGCAGGCCGCCCGGTCCGGCACCACATTGTGGGCCACGCCGCCCTCAAATTCCAGAATGTTTCCGTGCAGCTCGCCGCTCACCAGGTTGCCGTTGAACCCGCCCTTTTCGCCGTGGCACACCGGGAACTCGGCGTCCGGCGAAAAGCAAAAGTCCGGCGCGGCAAAGTTTTTGAGGTAGTAGTCCACATCCGCCATGCCGGTCTCCTCGTTGGCGCCCAGCAGCGCGCGCACACTGTGGCGCAGGGGCACGGCGTTATCCTTTAAAAACTTCAGGGCGTACAGGCACAGCACGCTGGGGCCTTTGTCGTCGGCCACGCCGCGGCCGATCAGCCAACCGTCCTTCACCTGCATGTCAAAGGGGGCGGCGGTCCAGCCGTTGCCCTGGGGCACCACGTCCAGGTGGGTGATGGTGGCCACCTGCTTACCGCCCGTGCCGGGCAGCTCGGCCCAGCCGATGTAGTTGTCTGCGTTGTGGGTGGCAAGGCCCAACTCCTTTGCCAGGGCCAGGCCCTCGGCCAGGGCGGCGGCGGGGCCGGGGCCAAAGGGCTTGCCCGGCTCGGGCGCGCCCTCCACGCTGGGCACATCCACCAGCCGCTTGATGGCGGCGATCACATTCTGCTCATTCTCGGCCACATAGGCGTCGGCCAGGGGGCCGTATTTTTCAAAAAACATTGGCTGTCTATCTCCTTTTCTGTTTGGCAATGCTGATAATATGGTTATTATACCACCCTGGGCGGGGCTTGGGAACCATGGTGCACAGGCGTTTTTTCTGTTATAATGGAAAAAATACACGTTTTGCAAGGGGGACCCACCCATGAAGGATAAAAAAGGCATGAAAGCCAACCTGATCTTCGCCGCCGTGCTGCTGGCGGTGGCCGCCGTGCTGTTTCTGTTTTTGCGCGGGCGCGCCGCCGGGGCGGTGGCGGTGCTCACCTACGGCGACGCGGGCCAGCGCATGGAGATCCCGCTGGACCGGGACCAGCGCTACGACCTGGACACCGGCTATTACACCATCCACCTGGAAGTAAAGGGCGGCAAAATCGCCTTTGTCGATTCCCCCTGCCCGGACCATGTATGCGAAGGCTATGGCTGGCTCGGCAAAGACGGCGACTGGGCCGCCTGCCTGCCCGCCAAGGCCACTGTGACCGTGTTGGAAGGAGACTGAACAAATGAACCGAAAATGGGGCGTGCTTGGTATTCTGCTGGCGGTGTGCCTGCTGGCGCTGGCGGTGGGGGGCTTTGCCCTGCTGCCGGGCGCGGGGCCGGGGGCTTCGTCTGCGCCGCAGCCGGTGATAAGCGCCGCGCCCACAGCCAGCCCCGCGCCCGCCGTTTCTGCCGCCCCGCAGCCCACGCCCGAACCCACCGCCCTGCCCGCCGCAGCCCGGCCGGGCTACCCTGCCCTCGGCCCCTTCGAGCTGGAGGCTTTAAGCACCGAGCGCCTTCCCTGGGGCCAGGGCAAGCAGGTGAACGAGCTGAACCAGCCGGTGGGATCGGTGGCTTACCGGGAAAAATACGCTCAATACGGCGGCCTGTTCCTTGCGCTCGAACAGGCCCAGCCCACGGTTTACCTCACCTTCGACTTTGGCTACGAAACCGGCTTTTCCGGCGCCATTCTGGACACACTGGCCGAAAAGCAGGCCCAGGCCACCTTTTTCCTGGTGGGCAGCTACGCCCGCAATAACCCGGACACCGTGCGCCGCATGCTGGACGAAGGGCACACCGTGGGCAGCCATTCCGCCACCCATAAGGACATGACCACCCTCACCCTCAGCGAGGTCCGCGCCGAGATCACCGGCTTCAACGATGAATTCGAGCAGCTGTACGGCCAGCGGCCGGCGGTGTTCCGCTTCCCTGAGGGCGTGTTCAGCGAGCAGCTTCTGGCCCTGGCGGCAAACGAGGGCATGTACAGTGTGTTCTGGAGCTACGCCACGGTGGACTGGGACCCTGAAAACCAGCCCGATCCCGCCGAGGCGCTGCAAAACGCGCTGGGCGCCGCCCACCCGGGCGCGATCTACCTGCTGCACCCCATGGCCACGAACAGTGAAATTTTGGGCCGGCTGATCGACGGCCTGCGGGCCGACGGCTACACGGTGGCCCCCCTGTAAGCGGGCTCTTGCCCTTTGCCCCGGCGCACAAAACGCGCCGGGGCTTTTTGCGCCTTTTTATACCTTTAATAATAGGGGTGCTTCCTTTTCCTGTTTTTTGCGGTTTTTAGCGTGGATTTTGGGCATTTTTCTCCCAATGGCTGCCCGGAGCCGCTTTTTGGGTAAAATGTATGTAAAATATGATTTCATCTGCTGGCCCGTGCTGCGGCCAGATGGTATGATTGCCTTGCAAACGTTTAAGCCTTGGCACAACACGGGAGGGAACATTGCTTTGACCATTTTTAACGTCTTCAACCTTGCGGGCGGCCTGGCGCTGTTTTTGTACGGCATGACCATTATGGGCACAGGGCTCGAAAAGCTGGCGGGCGGCAAACTGGAATCCATTTTACAGCGGCTCACCAGCTCGGTGCCCAAGGCGGTGCTGCTGGGCGCGGTGATCACCGGCCTCATCCAGTCCTCCTCGGGCACTACCGTGATCGTGGTGGGCCTTGTGAACAGCGGCATTCTAAGCCTGACCCAGGCGATCGGCATCATCATGGGCGCCAACATCGGCACCACGGTCACCGGCCAGCTCATCCGCCTTTCGGATATCTCGGGCTCCGGCTGGCTGCTCACCCTGCTCAAGCCCAGCACCTTCAGCCCGGTGGTGGCGTTCATCGGGGCGGTGCTGTTCGTGTTCTTCAAAAGCCCCAAAAAGCGCAACGTGGGCCAGATCATGCTGGGCTTCGGCATCCTGTTCACCGGCATGTTCACCATGGAGGGCGCTGTGACCCCCCTGCGGGACAGCCCGCTGTTTTTGCAGCTCTTTTCCACCCTGCAAAACCCCGTGCTGGGCGTTTTGGCGGGTGCGCTGGTCACGGTGGCCATCCAGTCCTCCTCGGCCAGCATCGGCATTCTGCAGGCGCTCTCGGCCACGGGCGCCATCACCTGGGGCAGCGCCATCCCCATTATTTTGGGGCAGAACATCGGCACCTGCTCCACCCCGCTTCTGGCCTCGATCGGGGCTTCCACCGCCGCCAAGCGCAGCGCCATTGTGCACCTTTACTTCAACATCATCGGCACCACGTTGTTTTTGGGCGCGGTCTACGGGTTAAAAGCCGCCGGCCTGTTTCCGTTCTGGAACGAGGTGATGAATAAAGGCGACATCGCCAACTTCCACACCCTGTTCAACGTGCTGGTCACGCTGCTGTTCATCCCCTTTACCAGGGTGCTGGCCTGGCTGGCCGAGCGCACCATCCCCTCGCACCCGGGCGAGGCGCAGGACCTTTCCATGCCCGTGCTGGACGAACGCCTGTTCAACAGCCCGGCCGTGGCCCTGCAGCAGGCCAAAAATGCGGTGGAAAAAATGGCCTCCCGCGCGGCCGCCAACTTTGGCAAAGCCTTTGGGCAGCTTGAAAAATACGACGAGGAAACCACCGTCAGCATCAACACCCGCGAAGAATTGCTGGACAAGATGGAGGTTTCCATCACCTCTTACCTTATTAAGATCAGCGACCAGGAGCTCAGCGAAACCGAAAGCCGCCAGGTCAGCGAGCTGCTTAAGTTCATCTCGGAATACGAGCGCATCGGCGATTATTCCATCAACATCCTGCAGTGCGCCCGGCAGGCAAAAGAGCAGGAGCTCACCTTTTCCAAACAGGCCCGCCGGGAATTGGAGCTGCTGCGGGCCGCGGTGTGCGAAACGCTGGAACTGGCCGACGGCGCGTTCCGCCAGAACGACGCCGCCCTGGCCGCCCGGGTGGAACCGCTGGAAGAAGCGGTGGACCAGATGTGCGACGCGCTGCGCGAACGGCACCTGGGCCGCCTGAAAGCCGGCGAGTGCAGCATCGAGAGCGGCATCGTGTTTTTGGACCTGCTCACCAACGCCGAGCGCGTTTCGGACCACTGTTCCAACGTGGCGGCCCGCATCGTGGGCATGGAGGCCGACGATCTGGACGCCCACGCCCGCAAGGCGGGCCTGCTGGCCGGCCAGGATGCGGCGTTCAACGCCGGGCTTGCCGCCGCCAAAAGCAAATATCTGGCCCCCCTGGGCATCGCCGGGGCCTGAACCCGTTTCCCCGCCCCCGAAGAAGAAACTTCGGGGGCGTTTTTATGCTCATTTTGCTTGCCCTCGCCCCCGGCGCAATGGTATAATGTGTGTGTTTACGGCGATTTTACACAAATTTACCCAAACTTTACGCGGCGCCCCGGCGCCGGCGCAGGGAGGCTGGCAGTTTTAATGTCCGTTTTCGACGTGATCGACCTTGCAGGCGGCGTGGCGCTGTTTTTGTACGGCATGTCCATTATGGGGTCGGGGCTGGAAAAGCTGGCGGGCGGCCAGATGCAGGCCGTGCTGCAAAAGCTCACCGCAAACACCCTGCGCGGGGTGCTGCTGGGCACCCTGATCACCGGCGTGATCCAAAGCAGCTGCGGCACCATCGTGATCGTGGTGGGCCTGGTAAACAGCGGCATCCTGGATCTCACCCAGGCCGTGGGGGTCATCATGGGGGCCAACATCGGCACCACGGTCACCGGCCAGCTCATCCGCCTGGCCGATATCTCGGGCGACAGCCTGCTGCTCACCCTCATCCAGCCCAGCACCTTCAGCCCGGTGGTGGCGTTCATCGGGGCGGTGCTGTTCGTATTTTTCAAAAGCCCCAAAAAGCGAAACATCGGCCAGATCATGCTGGGCTTCGGCATTCTGTTCACCGGCATGTTCGCCATGGAGGGCGCGGTGGCCCCCCTGCGGGAGAGCCCGGCCTTCGTGCACCTGTTCTCCACCCTGCAAAACCCGGCGCTGGGTGTGCTGGCAGGCATGGCGGTAACGGTGGCGGTGCAGTCCTCCTCGGCCAGCGTGGGCATTTTGCAGGCGCTCTCCACCACGGGTGTGGTGAACTTCGGCAATGCCATCCCCATCATTCTGGGCGCGCACATCGGCACCGCCTTCACTCCCCTGGTGGCAGCCATGGGGGCCAGCAAAAACGCCAAGCGCAGCGCCGTGATCCACTTGTATTTCAACGTGATCAGTTCGGTGGTGTTTCTGGCGCTGATCCAGCTGGGGCAGGGGCTGTTCGGCCTTCCCTTCTGGAACTCGGTTCTCAATAAAGGCAGCATCGCCAACATCAACACCCTCACCAGCGTGCTGGCCACCCTGTGCTTTTTCCCCTTTACCGCCCTGCTGGTGCGCCTTGCCCGGCTCACCGTGCGCGACAAGCCCGGCGAAGAGCTGGACCTCTCCATGCCTGTGCTGGACGAACGCCTGCTGCAAAGCCCGGCCGTGGCGCTGCAGCAGGCCAAAAGCGCGGTGGAAAAAATGGCAAGCCGTGCCCACTCGAACTTTGTAAAGGTGGTCGGCCTGTTCGACCGGTACGACTCTGAAACAGCGGCCAACGTAACCCACCGGGAAGAACTGCTGGACAAGATGGAGGTTGCCATCAGCGACTATCTCATCAAGATCAGCGACCACGAGGTGACCGAAAGCGAGGGCCGCGCCGTGAGCGAGTTGCTCAAATTCACCACCGAATACGAGCGCATTGGCGATTACACGGTCAATCTGATGGAGTGCGCCCAGCAACTGCACGATCAGGAGCTCGCCTTTTCTTCCCTGGCCCGGCAGGAATCCGCGCTGCTGTTCGGCGCGGTGGAGCGGGTGCAGGCGCTCAGCAACGCGGCGTTTTTCAACGCCGACCTGAGCCAGGCCGAAAAGGTGGAGCCGCTGGAAGAAACGGTGGACCGCATGTGCGAGATCGTGCGCGAAAAGCACATCGGCCGCCTGAAAGCCGGCGAGTGCAGCATCGAGCCGGGCATCGTGTACCTGGACGTGCTCACCAATCTGGAGCGCATCTCGGATCACTGCTCCAACATCGCGGCCCGCATCATCGGCGACGAAGCCGAAGACCTGGACGCTCACACCCGCAAGGCCCGGCTGCTTGCGGGCGAGGACCCCGCCTTCAACGCCCAGCTTGCCGCCTACAAAACCGAGTATCTGGTTCCCCTGGCCGGGGTGGAGCTCACCTCTTAGGCTTAGAAATGCCGCCCCAAAGGGCGGCATTTTTGTTGTCCCCGCACAAAAAGCGGCCTCGCGGCGGATGGTATCCATCGCCCCCAAATTTTTCGTTTTGGCTTTAAAAGCTTGACAGGCGTTTAAAAGCATGGTATTCTGAACTTGTGGTTAGATATAACTAACCGAAACCTGCATGCCACCTGCCAGCCATCAGGAGGTATGCGCAACCTGATCCGTTTTCTCCAAACTGCACGCAGGCCCCCGGAACTTGCCGGGGGCCTGCGTGTTTTACATTTTAAAGCAACAATTCTTCATAGGAAACCGCCAATATTTCGTGTAAAGTTTTCAGTTCGTCGGGATAAATATGTCTTTGTGCCACCTCTATTTTCGCCACCGCACTTCGGGTAACGTCACAGCCTGCTACTTGCAGTCGCGCCGCCAATTCCTCTTGGGTCAGCCCACGTTTCCTGCGCAGTTGGCGTAAATTGCGGCCTATTCTTTTTTCATATTCCAGGTTCACTTCAAAAAGCCCTGAATGATCCGTTCCTCGGCCTCTTCGCTGGTCAGGCCCAGGGTGCGCAGCTTCAAAAGCTGCTCGCCCGCGATCTTGCCAATGGCGGCCTCGTGGATCAGGGCCGCGTCCACATGGTTTGCCTCCAGGCCCGGCTGCGCCAGCACGGTGCCGTTCTCGGCAAGAATGGCGTCGCACTCGGAGTGGCCGGTGCAGGGCGCGTTGCCCTTGATGGTGGAGGCGAACTCCTGCCGGGAATTGCCGCGCGCCACGCTGCGGCTCACCAGATCCGCGGCGCTGCCCTCCCCCTCCAGCCGCACCACAAAATCGGTGCGGGCAAACTCGTCGCCATTTGTCATAATGCGCTCGCGCACCACAAGCCGGGCGTTCTTTTGCAGCACGGCCCGGGTCTTGCGGGTGGTGGTGGTCACGCCGCCCAGCTGCACGGTGTCCATTTCCAGGTACGCGCCCTCGGCCAGCTCTGCGTCGGTAACCGGGTCGATCTTTTTGGCGCCGCTGCCCGCGCCGTTGGCAATGTGCTTTTCCTTGTACACCACGTGGGCGTTCTTTTCCAGGATAAAGCGGTGGATGCCGTTGTGCCGGGCCTCCTCCTCGCCGTCGCTGTGCACGCCGCACCCAGCCTCAATAATCACGTCGGCCCCTTCGCCCACAAAGAAATCGTTGTACACCAGGTCGTCAAAGCCCGCGTGGGTTACGCAGGCGGGAATGTACACGGTCTCGCCCTTAGTGCCGGGCTTAATGTGGATCTCCAGCCCCGGCGCGCCCTGCTTCGAGTCGATCTGGATGTTCTCGCTGGACTGGCGGCCCGCGCACTGGCCGTCCTCCCGGATGTTGTAGGCGCCGTGGAAGGTGCCGTCTTTAAAACTGGAAATAATGCGCAGCAATTCGTCTGTGATCTGGTTCATACCCGTGCATCCTCCTTTTCCAGCGGGCACCGCACCGCTTTTTCGCCCGCCAGCAGGGTGGGCAGGATCTCGTTGCGGGGGCCGTACTCCCGCACGCGGCCCTCGGCGATCACCACAATCTCGTCGGCGATCGAGAGAATGCGCTCCTGGTGGCTGATCACCAGCAGGGTGCCGCTCTCGTTGCGCCGCAGCTCCTCAAAGGTCTCTACCAGGCGGGCAAAGCTCCACAGGTCGATGCCGGCCTCCGGCTCGTCAAAAATCGAGAGCTGCGCCTCGCGGGCCAGCACGCTGGCGATCTCGATGCGCTTGATCTCCCCGCCCGAAAGGCTGGCGTTCAGCTCCCGGTCAATGTACTCGTTGGCGCACAGCCCCACCTTGCCCAGCAGCCCGCACAGGGCGGCCTCGTCCAGCCGGCCGCCGGCCGCCAGCTCCAGCAGGTCCCGCACCGAAAGCCCCTTGAACCGCACCGGCTGCTGGAACGCGTAGGCGATGCCCTGCCTGGCCCGCTCGGTCACGTCCATGCCGGTGATGTCCTGCCCGTTGAACAAAATGCGGCCGCCGGTGGCGGTCTCCACCCCGGCGATCAGCTTTGCCAGGGTGGTCTTGCCGCCGCCGTTGGGGCCGGTAACCACGATCAGCTTGCCGTCGCCCAGCTCCAGGTCGATCTCCTTGATGATATCCTCGCCGCCGGGCACTGCCCAGGCCAGGTGCTCCAGTTTCAGCATGGTGTTTTCCTTCCTCTCTCCCTGCCCCCGGCGGGGGGCTTTCACGGGGCAGAACGCCCCGGTAACTTTTACCTATACCATTATGGTACAGTTTGGACCGGTTGTCAATGCCCCAATCGCAAACACGCATTTATTGTAACACACAAGGGGCCTGTTTACCAGCAAAATGGCCCTGCCCTGCGTTTTTTGCGCCGCTTTGCCCCATTGTGTGGTATACTGGTTCTATGAAACCAGAAAGGGGGCCTGTGCATGCCCATCGACCGCCGGTTCGCGGTGCTCATCGACGCGGACAATGTATCGGACAAATACGTAAAAATCATTCTGGACGAGGTATCCAACGAGGGGGTGGCCAATTACAAGCGCATTTACGGCAACTGGACCAGCCCGAACATGGCCAGCTGGAAAAACGTCCTGCTGGACCACTCGATCACGCCCATCCAGCAATACAGCTATACCACCGGCAAAAACGCCACCGACTCGGCCATGATCATTGACGCAATGGACATTTTATATTCCGGCAAGGTCGAGGGCTTTTGCCTGGTCTCGTCCGACAGCGATTTTACCCGCCTTGCCAGCCGCCTGCGCGAGGGCGGCATGATGGTGATCGGCATGGGCGAGCGCAAAACGCCCAAGCCCTTTATCGCCGCCTGCAACATGTTCCGCTATCTGGACGTGCTGGCCACCGCCGATGCTGCCGCGCCTGCGGCGCGGCCCGCCCCCCCGCAGCCGGCCCCCGCGCCTGAATCCGCCGAACCTGCCGACGCGCCCGGGGCCGAGGCCCCTGCCCGTGCGGCTAAAAAGAAACCCGCCAAAAAGAAGCCCGCCGCGCCCACCCCCCCGCCGCAGGAAGACCCGGACCTCACCGCCATGCGGGCGGCGATCCGGGCCATTGTGGCCGAGCAGTCGGACGAGGACGACTGGATGGGCGTGAGCATGATCGGCAACATCCTGGTAAAGCGCTACCCGGATTTCGACGTGCGCAACTTCGGCTTTTCCAAGCTGACCCCGTTCGTCAAATCTCTGGGCATCTTCGAGGTCAAGACCGAGCAGAACAAGGACCACACCCACCAGGCCTACGTGCGCATCAAATAAGCGCCGCCGCAGGAAAGGAGCCAGCTCCATGAAAAACGTGCGTATCACCGTGCTGAAAGTCGCCTTCGACGAGGCCCTGGCAGAGCGCTATCTCACCGATGGTGCGGCCGCCGGCCCCTGCCCCTATTTCAAGGTGGGCGATACCTTTTTATACGAGGGCGGCGCCCAAATGCCCCAGGGCTTTTGCCCCTGGGCCTGGGTAGACATTTACACCAACCTGAGCGCGCTGGCTGCAGGCGGCACCTACACCCCCTGGAACAACACCAGGGGCGAAACCATCGCCTGCTGCACCGACGGCATCCGCCCGGTTTCCTTTGAACTGAAAGCCCTTTGAATGCATCTTAAAAAATATCCCCGTGCGCCGCCGCGCGCGGGGATATTTTTATACAAAAAGTAATATGTCAAGCTTTTATTCAACCGTTTCCGCCGGCATGCGGTCCAGCTGGCGCGGGGCGCTCTCTTCGTCCGGAATGCCGGAAAGGTAGCTGGCGCTGCCCAAAAGGCCCATCACCTTGGCAAGGCTCAGCTTGCCCGCCCAGTACCCCTGGGCGGCCATCATGTAGGCGGCCGAGCGGCGGGTCGCCTTTTCCAGCAGCTCGTCAATGCCGTCCTCCATCCATTCACCCGTAAAGGGGTGCTGCCAGCGGTCGGGCAGCTCGCCGTCCGGCCGCGCCTCGGTGCCGTAAAGCCGCGCGGGGGTCATGTGGGCGGTAATAAAGCCCCTCCCGCCGAACAGCGGCTCCACCAGCCAAAAAAAGGCGTATTTGATCTTCAGGCGGCTCACGAACATCCGCCGCATGCGCCGGGTGTGCCAAAAGGCGTCGGCCAGCGCCTCGCGGCTCACCTCCACACCCAGCGCTTCCCGGATGCCCTGCTGCAAAAGCGCCCCCGCCCCTGCCAGGGCAGCGCCCGCCAGCTTGGGGGTGTTGGCCTTCACGGGCACCGCGCGGTTGCCGGTGTCCTGCTCGTGCAGAAAGCTGTCCAGCGCGATCTCAAAATAGCCGTGCCCGCCCGGCCGGGCGTAGGGCTGGCCCTCACCGCACAGGTACACCACATAGGGGTGCACGGTGCAGTCGGTGGCATAGTGGGCCAAAAAGCCCAGCACATAGCTGCGCTGGCTGGGGGTCTGCGCGTTCTCGATCAGGCTCCGCAAAAATGCGCCCGTGTTCTCGTTGTGCAGCCGCTCACCGATCAGGGGCAGGTTTTCGCCCCGGTTTTCGGCCCTGCGCCACACCCGGTAGCAAAACAGCATGTCCGGCCCGTTGGCGCCGCAACCAAAGGCCGCCTCGTCGCTCACAATGGAAAGCCCCGCCAGCTTGGCCGCCGCCCGGGCGGTCCGGATATGGGTATAGCCCTCGGGCATAAAGGTCACCTGCCTCACCCCGGCAGCACCGGGCAAAATCGTAAAGGGCGGGGCGCCGGCCCCGCCTTTTTATTGTACACTGGTTTTAAAAAATTCTCAATTGGTTTCTTCGCCCTTTTTCTTCATATACCGGGGCAGCACAAAAAAGTACAGCCCGCCGCCGATAAAGAAGATCAGCAGCACGCTCAGAATACCCCAAGGGGCCGACTGGGCGTTGATCTGGGCCAGCAGCGCCTCGCCGGCGGTGGCGCGGGTGGCACCCGCGTTTTTCAGCAGCACATCCGCCGCAAGGGCGCTGGTCCACCCCACCAGGGCCGGCCCCATAATGGCCGAGAACTTGCCGAAGATATCGTAAAAGCCAAAAAATTCGCCCGTGCGCTTTTTGTCCGGGATCATTTTGCCGAACATGCTGCGCGAAAGCGCCTGGATACCGCCCTGGCTGGTGGCCACCACAATCGCCATCACCCAGAACTGCCACACGTCCCGCAAAAAGAAGCCGAACACGGTCACGCCCATGTAAATGCAGATGCCCACCCCCACCATGGTGCGCGCGCCGTATTTTTCGCTGAGCTTGATGTACAAAAGGCAGAAGGGCAGCCCCAGCACCTGCACCAGCAGCAACGCCAGCAGCATGCTGGTGGAGTCCAGCCCCAGGGTGTCGCCGTAACTGGTGGACATGTGGATGATGGTGTTCACGCCGTCAATGTAGAAAAAGTACGCGATCAGGAACACGAACATGGCCTTGTAGTTCACGATCTCCTTCACCGTGCCCCACAGGCCCCGCAGCGCCTTGCCCACCGCGCCCTTTTCCCGCTCCTCGTAGCTCAGCTGCTCCACGTTTTTCAGCAGCGGATAGCTGAACACCAGCCACCACACGGCGGTCAGGCCAAAAGCGAACGACAGGCAGAACAGCATTTTTTCGCTGCCCAGCACCAGGTTCATGATCAAAAAGGTCAGCAGGGGGATGGTGGAGCCGCCGATGTATCCCAGGCCGTAGCCCATGGTGGACACCTTGTCCATGCGCTCCTCGCTGGTCACGTCGTTCAAGAAGCTGTCGTAATAAAGGTTTGCGCCCGCAAAGCCGATGGTGGAAAGGATGTACAGCGCCAGCACCGCCAGCCCCACCTTTTCGGCCACGCCGGGGGTCATAAAATCCAGCTGCGGGGTCACTGCAAGGCCCACGCAGCTCACCACGCCCACCAGCATAAAAGCGGTGAAAAGCTTTTTGCGCATGCCTTTAAAATCCCCGAACACGCCCAGCACCGGCGCCAGCAGCGCCACAATGGCCATGGCCGCGCTGGTGGCATAGCCCCAGGTGGTCATGCCGGACGCCGCGTCCGCCATATAGCCCACCACCGTGTTGTAAAAGATCGGCAGGATGGTGACCACAATCACCGAATGGGCGCTGTTGGCCCAATCGTACATCATCCAGCTTTTTTCCTGTTTGGTATAACCGCTCAACAACTTCATGTTCCACCTCGGCACGCGCGTTTTGGGGGCGGCAGGGCCGCCCCGGTTGCGTCCATCGTATAAAGTGTAACACTTTGAAGTTCAAAACACAATAAAACCCCCTGTAAAATCTACAGGGGGTTTGTTGTCTATTTTGTTACAGGCATTTTACAGATCGCGCTTCAGGCGGCCTGATCCAGGCCTTCCCCATCCGCCGGGGGCTCGCTGTCGGCCGCGCTTCCCTCCCCCAGGCCGTACTCGGCAAGGGCTGCCTGATAGCCGCTCTGATAGGCCTCGTCCTGCGCTTGCTCTTTGGCCCTCTGCTGGCGCATTTCTTCCTCGTAAGCCGCCCTGTTGGCCCAGGCCTCGGCGTCGTACCAGTAGCTGTCGCCGTCCGCGTCGGTCACAAAGACCTCATGGCTCACACGGCGCGCAAAATCGTCGCCCGCGGCGTTCAGTGAAAAAATGCCGTACAGGCTTGCTTCCCAGCGGTCGGTCGCGCTGCTGGCATACAGGTCCACGTCGTTCACGCCGTTCTGGCGCAGCACCGGCAGCACCTTTTCCCCGGCGGCCACAAACTCCGCCTGTTCCTTAAAATCGCCGCTCAGGGTCAGGTTTGCATGCACCTGGTCCTGAAGGGTCAGGTCGGAAAGGGTCATATCCTTATCAAATTCCATGCCGCTCAGGTTGATATACACGTTGCAGTCGGTCACGCCAAGGCCGCTGAGCCCATCATACAGCTTTTGTTCCAGCTCGTGGGCAAGGCGGTATTCCGTCAGGTCCCGCTCGGGCCCATAGTACTTCCAGAACACCGGCACGCAGGCGGCGGCCAGGCTGGCGCAGATCAGGATAAAGCACACAAACATGCTCAAAAAATCGTATTTCAGGCGGCTGCTTCCATGGCGGGCTGTGACCCACAGGATCTCCAGCCCCAGGGCCACCAGCACCAGCGGGGCCATTTTCGCCACCGTCACAATGTCAAAGCCCGGCATTATAAAGCTGGCGGTGATGCAAAGGCCGGTTAAAATCAGCGCCACGCCCAGGGTAAAGGTACCCACCCGGCGCACGGGGGGCTTGTCGGGCTTCGGCGGCTTTTCGCCCCGGCCCTTTTTGCCGGCCGGGGCCGGCTGCGCAAACACGGGGTCGGGCACGGTGTCTTCCGGCACCGGCGGCTGGGGCGCGGCGGGCGCGGGGCCGTCGGCCAGGGTGGCGGGCTGCAGCAGCTCTTCCGGTATAGGCGTGCCGGGCAGGCTCAGTTCGATCTTGTCGTTCATGGCGTTACTCCTTCGGCTCGGCGCCCTTGAATTCTGTAAAGTCCTCGGCGGGGGCGGCGCTGCGCCTGCCGCCCTTCACCAGCCACAGGCCCACCACGATCAGTGCCACTGCCACCAGCAGGTTGGGCACGCCGTTGATCAGGCTGGTAAGAACGTTGTAGAAGATGCTCTCGTAACCGAACAGGCGGGCCAGGTTCCACAGCCAGGGGCTCACAAAGTTGTTGTAGATCGCAAACACGCCCAGCAGCACCAGCGCCCAGCCGATCAGATGGTGGCGCTTTTCCAGCAGCCGGTCCAGATCGCCGCCCGCACCGTTCAGGTGGTACAAGTAGTCGTCCGGCGGGGCAACGCCCATGGTGAGCTGGCTGCGCAGGTTCAGGGTGTCAAAAAAGCTGTACATATACAGCACCAGGCAGGGGAAGATGAGCACATCCATGCTCATAAAGGCCGCCAGCATAAAGGGCACCACCACCAGCAGGCCCATGGAAAGGCCGCGCCGCATGTAGCCTTGGTACATCTGGCCCGCCCCGGGGATAAAGGCAAAGCACACGGTCCAAAATCCACTTTTTCTCATAACGTTATTTCCTCCTTAAGCTTCCGGGGCCGGGTCGCCGCCGAACAGGTTGTTTAATAGCTTGCTGATGCTGAAATCACGGGGGGCTTTTGCGCCCTGGGGCTGGGGGGTTGCCTGGGGCTTCGCCGTGGGGGCCGGCGTGGCCTCGGGTTTCGCTTGCTGATCCGCCCCGGGGGTCGCCTCCGGCTTTGCCGGATCCGTCTGCTGGTCGTTTTGCGCCGGTTTTTGCTGCGGTGCGGGCCGCAGGCCGGCCAGCCAGCCGTTGATGGCCCCGGTCAGCGCATTCTGGGGGATTTTGGGTCCCTCGGTGTCGGTCACGGCCGGCCGCTGCTGGGGCTCAGCCTGGGGGGTGCGGGTGGCAAAGGCTTCGGCCGCGCCGGTCAGCACGCCGCTGTACCACAGCGTACCCGCGATCATCACAGCCGCGGCAGCCGCGGTGTAGCGGCTTACCAGCACCTTTACGGTCCTTTGGCGCAGCCTGCGCATCACCGGCAGAGTAACGCTCTGCTCCGGCTCCACCTGCACGTCCTCCACAAGCAGGTCGGTGTAACGCACAAGGCATTCATCGCAGAAACTCAGGTGTTCCGCCGCTTCCAGGCGGCTGGTCTCATTCAAGGTACCTTGAATGAGGGCCTTAAGGCCCTCATTGCTGAGGTGCCCGTTTTCCAGAAACAATTCGCTCATCGCCTTGCGCTCCTTTCCAATATTTTTTGCTGCAGCATCTTTTTTGCCCGGAACAGCTGGGTGTGCACCGTCTTGGGGGGGCGGCGCAGCGCCTGGCTGATCTCCTCCACGCTGCGCTCCTCCAAAAAGTACAGCACGGAAACCTGTAAGTACGGTTCTTTGAGTTCCCTCACCATCCGGCGGATGGCCTCGGCCTCCGCCTCGCTCACGGTCAGGTCCTCAGGGGTTTCGGGCGGCGCGCCGGAAACCTGGGGCGTTTCCGGCATGGCCTCGTCGCCGGGGGCCGACACGCGGCGGTTCCAGGCGCTTTTCAGGTGATCCCTTGCCTTGTTTGTGGCAATGCGGGCCAGCCAGGGCTTGTAATTTTCGGGCGGGCAGTCGTCCATGTGGGAATAGGCGGCCACAAAGGTGTCCTGCGTAAGGTCCTCGGCAAGCTGATGATCCCGCACCAGCTGGTAGCACACGGTATAAACCAGCTTTTGATATTGCTCCACCAGTGTGCTGAATTGTGCATTGGTCACGCTGCCGCCTCACCGCCTTCCCCACAAAGCCATGCGAGCGTTTGGAACGTCCGCATTTCTTCCCGCTCTGCCTACGTAACGAGGGCGCAAGACGGGTTTCTTCAAGTTTTTCAAAAAAATTGCAGCCGGATATTTTTTCCTGTGCCGCCGGCTCCGCCCTGTTTTTTCGCAGGGTCTGCAAAAGCTATTATACCGGTTTTGCCCTTTCGCGGCAACCGGGGGCGCCGGGGCAAAAAAGCGGCCGCGGCCCGGCGCAGCCTGCTTTTTTGCACACCCGCGCAAGCTGCCCCAACAGGCAGGGCGCGGCTTGTGTTTCAAACGAACCGTTTTACTCCGGGGCAGCAAAACAGCGCCCCCCCAAATGGGGGGGCGCTGTAAACTGCAAACCGTCAGGCAGGCTCCTTTTCGCCCATCAGCCAGGTGACCCAGCCGCCCGCCGCACCCAGCACCAGGCCCACGATCAGGCCTATGGTGCTGAAGCTCTCCAGCGCGCCGGAGGAATACAGAATGCCGAACGGGCTCGCCACGATCAGCCCGATAATCGCCGCATAGGTCTGGCTGGGGAATTTTTTAAACAGCCACTCGATGAGCTTGGCAATCAGGAAAATGCCCAGCACCACGCCCACGCCAAAGGGCGCCAAAAGGCCCACGCAGTGGCCCAGGGCCGCCCAGTCGCGGGCCAGCAGGCTGTCCAGCAGGCCGGTAACCTGCGCCAGAATGGTGCTGTAATAGCCCAGCACCATCAGCACCATGCTGCCGGATACCCCGGGGATTACCATGGTGGCGCTGGCGATCACGCCCAGCAGGAACAAAATCACAATGCTGCCCACCGAAAGGCTCATGGCCTTTACCGCGCCCTCGCTGCCCTGCAGAAGGGGCAGGCCCACGCCCACCGCCAGCAGCAGCGCAAAACAGGCGACCTCGGCCGCGCCCAGGCGCCCGCCGGGCTTTTTTGAAACGCTGCCCTTCAGGTGCACCCACAAAACGGGCACGCCCCCCAAAATCAGCCCCACAAAGGTCAGGCAGGTGGCCAGCACATGGTATTCCAGCAAATATTCCAGCAGCTTGCCGAAGCCCACGATGCCCACGCCCATGCCGATCAGCAGGGGCAGAAGGAACAGCAGGTTCCTTTTAAAATCCTTGAACAGGTTGCTCACCGCGCCGATGAGCTTGTCGTAAATGCCCATCGACACCGCCATGGTGCCGCCGGACACGCCGGGGATGATGTTGGCAATGCCGATCACGATGCCCCGCAGAAGATCCAAAATGGCTTTCATATTTTGTAAAGTCCCCTTAACAAAATGGTGTGTGCGGCGCCCAGGGCGCCGCCGTATACTTTATTACTATACCCCGCCCCGGGACCGAATGCAAGTAAAATCCGGGTAAAGCCCCCGCTCACAGCTCCAGCTCCAGGCCCACCGGGCAGTGGTCGCTGCCCATGTAGTCGGCAAAGATCAGGCTGTCCTTCACCGCGCTCTGCAGCCGCCCGCTCACGATAAAGTAGTCGATGCGCCAGCCCGCATTGTTTTTGCGGGCGCCGAATTTATAGCTCCACCAGGTGTAAGCGCCGGTGCGCGCAGGATAGAGCGCGCGGAAGGAATCCACAAAGCCCGCGGCCAAAAGCTCGGTCATTTTTCCCCGCTCCTGGTCCGAAAAGCAGGCACTGCCCCGGTTCGTCTTGGGGTTTTTCAGGTCAATCTCCTCGTGCGCCACGTTCATGTCCCCGCACAGCACCACCGGCTTTTCGGCGTCCAGCGCCAGCAGGTAGGCGCGCAGGTCATCCTCCCACTGCATCCGGTAATCAATGCGGGCCAGCCCCTCCTGGGCGTTGGGCACATACACGTTCACCAAAAAGAACCGTTCAAACTCCAGCGTAATGGCCCGGCCCTCGTGGCTGTGCTCCTCTTTGCCAATGCCATACCGCACCGAGATGGGCGGCGTCCTGCACCAGCAGGCCGTGCCGGAATACCCCTTTTTTTCAGCGCTGTTCCAGTAAGCGGTGTAGCCCTCGGGGGCAAAGTCCGCCTCGCCGGGCTGGCATTTGGTTTCCTGCACGCAGAACACATCCGCGTTCAATGCGGCAAACTGGGCCGCAAACTCCTTGCGCAGCACAGCCCGCAGGCCGTTCACATTCCAACTGATCAGCTTCACAGGTCTTCTCCTTTTTAAGGGCGCGCTGCCCTGCAGGCGCCCGGGTGTTTTCGCTTTTTGCAGCAGTGCAGGGCTATGGTTCAAATTATAAAAAAGTTCGCTGGGAAAGGCAAGGGCCATTTTCGGTAAACTGGAGGTTTCATTTTTTACCCGAAACTGTTTAGTAAACTTTTTACTCAGCCTTCCTCTTATTTTTTCCCTAATTCACAAACAAAAAAAGCATGAATTGTAAAAAAGCCACAAGAGTTATTTACGAACGCCCTTAATATATTACAAATCGTAATATCATTTTTGCGTAAAGAGGTCAATATACATATATTTCCATTGCGTTAAAGCTTATTTTTAGTTGACATTTTATCAAAATCTCACTATATTTGAACCACCAAAAGCAAAAATCAAAACATTTTTACTAAAAGTATTTTTATTGTTTAGTAAAAATTCCGGAGGGGCTCTAATGTCAACCTTAAAAGATATTGCCGCGCGGGTCGGGGTATCGCAGGGCTGTGTTTCCCGGGTTCTGAAAGGCGACCCGACCTTTTCCATCCAGGAAGCCACCCGGTTCAAAATTTTGGAAGCTGCCCGGGAAATGGGTTACCGCTCGCAGTTTTCCGGGGTGCGGCGCAGCGGGCTCACCAAGGACACCCTGGTCCTTCTGCTGCTCTACCCCGAACAGGCCGAGATCGAGGATCCCTACTACCACACCGTGCGCATCGGCGTGACCTCCGAAGCGGGCGGCAAGGGCTACTCCGTGTGGGAAATTTTTTACACCCCGGATTTGGAGCTGGATTTTTCCCAAAAGAATATCAAAGGGTTCATCGTTGTGGGCAGCACTTCCGAGTGGAGCCGCTGCGACGAGCTGCGCCGCCAGCTCCTCACCGGCGGCCTGCCCATTGTGTTTGCGGACTTCGACCCCGGCGAGCCCGGCTGCGACAGCGTGGTGACCGACTTTCACCTGGCCATGGAAAAGGCGCTGCAGCACTTTCTGGCCCTGGGGTATCGGGAGATCGGCTATATCGGCGGCCAGGAATACCGCGAGGGCAGCAAGCCCATCGTGGACCTGCGGGTGCAATATTTCCAGGATATCCTCACCCGTGCGGGCTGCTACCGCAAAGAGCATGTTTTTATCGCCAACACCGTTTCCATGCAGGTCGGGTATACCCTCGCGTGCCAGGCCGCGCAGCAGGGCCTGCCCCGCGCCCTGTTTGTGGAAACCGACACCATGGCCATCGGCGTGCTGAAAGCGCTCAAGGAGCGGGGCGTGCAGGTGCCGGGGCAGACCGCCCTGATCTCCTGCAACGATATTTCCACCGCACAATTTTTAACCCCCACCCTCTCCACCATCCGCATCGACAGCCGGCTGATCGGTAACCTCAGCGCCCGGGCGCTGCTGGACCAGATCCACAGCGCCCGGCCCGGCGGGGTGCGCATGATCACTCCCAATGAGCTGATCCTGCGCGAAAGCTGCCCCGCCCTGCCCCCGGCGCCCGCTCAAGAAAAGGAGGCGTTTTAATTGGACCCCATCTCGTTCGATTACCGCACCGACGACTGGAACAACCTGCAGGTGCTGCACAGGGGCTGCCTGCCGCCCCGGCCGTTTTACTGCGGCTATCCCACCCTGCAGGCCGCCGCCGCTTTTGATCGGTTTCAGAGCGGCAACTGCACGCTTTTGAACGGCATGTGGAAGTTTTTGGGCTGTGCCTGCCCTCACGACGCTCCCCAGGGCTTTATGCTGCCGGAATTTGACGACAGCGGCTGGGGCTGCATGCCCGTGCCGGGCCACTGGCAGCTCAACGGCTTCGACACGCCCCATTACACAGACGCCACAGCCCTCTTCCCCATCCAGGCGGACCCCTGTGTGCCGGCCGAAAACCCCACCGGCCTTTACCGCACCCATTTTTCCTGGAGCGGGCAGGGCGAATGCCTTCTGCGCTTCGACGGGGTCGAGAGCGCCTATCACCTTTGGGTCAACGGCCAGCCTGTGGGCTACAGCGAGGGTTCCCGCCTGACCGCGGAGTTCGACGTGAGCCCCTATGTCCGCCAGGGCGAAAACCTGCTGGCGCTCAGGGTCTATAAGTTCTGCACCGGCAGCTACCTGGAAAACCAGGATATGTGGTGGCTCGCGGGCGTCATCCGGGATGTGAGCCTGATCCGCCGGCCCACCACCCATCTTGCCGACCTGCGGCTACAGGCGGAACTTGGGCCCGGCGGCGCGGGCCTGCTGCGGGCTGAGCTGCGGGCCGGGGGCCCCCTCGCCGGCGGCCTGCGCGCCCGGCTGTGGGCCGAGCATGGGGGCGGCACGCTTTCGCAGCAGGCAGAATTTAACGGCGCGGCCTGTTCCTTTTCCCTGCGCCTGCCGCAGGTGGACCCCTGGTCCGCCGAGGCGCCGAACCTCTACCCGGTCTTTATCGAACTGGCCACCGCCGGGGGGCAGGTTCTGGAATACTATTCCCAAATGGTTGGCTTTCGCACCATCACACTGGAGGAGGGGCTTTACAAGCTCAACGGCCGGGCCCTCAAATTCCGGGGCGTCAACCGGCACGACTGGAACGGGCGCACCGGCCGCTGCGTCGCCCTGCAGGAGATGGCGCGCGATCTGGCGCTGATGAAGCAAAACAACATCAACGCGGTGCGCACCTCCCATTATCCCCCCGTGCCGGATTTTTTGGATCTGTGCGATCAAATGGGCCTTTATGTAATGGAAGAGGCGGACCTGGAGTGCAATCAGATGTACTTCCAGCAGGATGTGAACCGCCTCAGCGGGGACCCCCAGTGGGAGGCCGCCTATGTGGACCGGGCGGTGCACATGGTGAGCCGCGATAAAAACCATCCCTCTGTGGTCCTGTGGTCTTTGGGCAACGAATCCGGCTACGGCGGCAATTTTTCCGCCGCCTTCCGCGCGGTCAAAACCCTGGACGACCGGCCCGTCCACTACGAAGAGGACCGGGCCGCCTTCTCGGCGGACGTATTCAGCTCCATGTACACAGGCCACGCGGCGCTGGAGGCGCTGGGCCGCTCCACCCTGCTGAAAAAGCCCCACATTCTGTGCGAGTACGCCCACTCCATGGGCAACGGCCCCGGCGGGCTGGATGAATACTGGGATATCTTTGATACATACCCCCGCCTTCAGGGCGGCTTTGTGTGGGAGTGGGCGGACCACGGCATCCTCAGCCGCAGCGCCGGCGGCGGCACCTACTACCGCTACGGCGGCGATTACCAGGATGAACCGAACAACGGCGCTTTCTGCTGCGATGGCCTGGTCCAGGCCGACCGCACCCCCACGCCGGGGCTGCGGCAGCTTAAAAAGGCTTTGGAGCCGGTGCGGGTGCTGCGCCTGAATTGGCAGGCCGGGGCCGCTCTTTTGCGCAGCCGGTACGACTTTACATCGCTGGACCGGCTTCAGGGCAGGCTTGTGGTTTGGGGCGAGGCGGGCGTTTTGTGGGACAAGCCCTTTACCCTGCCGGCCATCCCCCCCGGCCAAGAGGGCTGGTGCACGCTGTTTTCCCCAGGGCAGCCGCCACCCCTTTCGGGCGAGTGCTGGGCCGATCTGCGCTTCACGCTGCCCGCGGCCCCCGGCGGCGGGCGGCAGGCGCAGGAGGTCGCGTTTTATCAAAAGCAGGTGGGTTTTGCCGCCCGCTCCAACGTCTCTTCCCTCCCCCCGCCGGGGGCCCTGAACCTCACCCGCGAGGGGGCCCTGCTCAGGGTGCGGGGCCCCGGCTTCTCCCTCACCTTCGACCGGGCGCGGGCGCAGCTTTGCGGCTACCAATGGAAAGGGCGGGACCTCATCTGCGGCGGGGGCGAATTCAATTTCTGGCGCGCCCCCACCGACAACGACCAGAACGCCGCCGCCATGTGGCGGGAGTTCATGGTGCACAAGGTGCAGAACGTCGTGGATGAGGTCACGGTTTCCGGCGGGCCGGGCGAGGTTCAGATTCTCTGCCGCCAGCGCCTGGCCCCCATCACCCGCGACTGGTGCATCCCCCAGACCGCGCTTTACACCATCCGGCCGGACGGCACGGTGCTGCTGCGGGTGAGCGGCTGCCCCCAGGGCCGCCTGCCCGAAACGCTGCCCCGCATCGGCATGCGCTTTGTACTGGCCCCGGGGTGCGAGTCGCTGTGCTGGTACGG
This sequence comes from Oscillospiraceae bacterium, assembly GCA_022835495.1. Lineage (NCBI taxonomy): Bacteria > Bacillati > Bacillota > Clostridia > Eubacteriales > Oscillospiraceae > Oscillospiraceae bacterium. The sequence goes on along the minus strand of BQOK01000001.1, from coordinate 344,956 downwards.
CCGCGGCCCCGGGGAAACCTACCCCGACTGCAAAACCGGCTCCCCGGTGGGCGTTTACCGAAGCCAGGTGGACCGGCAGTACTTCCCCTACGTTGTTCCCCAGGAAACCGGCTCCCACCAGGACGTTCGCTGGCTGGCCTGCGGCGATTCCGCCGCCTGCCTGTGCGCCGCCGGGCAGCAGCCTCTGGCATTCGGCGCCCTGCATTACACGCAGGAGCAGCTCACCGCCGCGCGCCACACCTGTGAGCTGGAGCCGCTGGCCGAGACCATCCTCACCCTGGACTATGCGCAGAATGGCCTGGGCAGCGCCAGCTGGGGCCCCGAGGCCCTTCCTCAGCACCAGCTCCGCCCGCTGCCCTACCACTATTGTTGGGCGCTGGGCGGTGCAGACGCCGCCTGCGGCGCAAAGGCCGCCGGGGCGCTGTGGCGGGTGCTGCCTGCCCACGGCGCACTTGAAAACGAAGGAGTGAAAGAACATTGAATGCCAAACCCGCCCCTCCCATGCCCCGCCCGGGGCGAAAGGGAATCATCACCGCCAAAACCGCGCCCTACTTCTTTTTGGCTCCCATGATCGCAATTTTTGCAGTCTTTATGCTCTACCCCGTCTTTCACTCGCTTGTGCTGGGCTTTTTCAGCTTTGACGCCGGCGAATACGCTTTTGTGGGGCTGGGCAACTACGTCACCATGCTGGGCGACCCCGTTTTCTGGAAGGCGCTGGGCAACACCTTCATCTATCTTTTGATCCAGGTGCCGGTCATGGTGATCCTGTCCCTGGTGCTGGGCGTTCTGATCGAGCAGGACTTTTTAAAGCTGCGCAGCGGCTTCCGCATCAGCATATTTCTGCCCAGCGTCACCGCCCTGGTGGCCTATGCGCTGGTATTCAAGCTGCTGCTGAACACGGACTACGGCATGATCAATCACCTGCTGAATCTCTTCGGGCTGTCGCCTGTGGACTGGCTGCACACTACCTGGGGCGCGCGCTTTTCCATCATTCTGGCCATCACCTGGCGCTGGACCGGCTACAACACCATCATCATGATCGCCGGCATCAAGAGCATCGGCAGTGAATTGTATGAATCGGCCGACATCGACGGCGCGTCCTTCCTGCAAAAGCTCACCCGCATCACCATCCCCATGGTCAAGCCCATCCTCCTGTTTGTGAGCATCACCTCCACCATCGGCACGCTGCAATTATTCGATGAATCCTATATCCTGACCACCGGCGGGCCAGACAATGCAACCATTTCCATCGGCCATTACCTTTACAGCCAGGGCTTTTCGTTCTTCAAATTCGGCTACGCCGCGGCGCTGAGCTGGGCGCTTGTGCTCATCATCGCCATTCTCTCCCTGATTCAATTCAAAGCGACCAAAGGAGGCGAAACCGCATGAGCACCCGGAAAGGGCACGATCTGCCCCGCAAGGCCATCACCTACGCTTTTTTGGCTCTGGCCGCCTTTTTATCCCTGTTCCCGTTTTATTTCATGTTCGTTTCCGCCACCCACTCCACCGCCGAAATCCTGAGCATTACGCCGCATCTGGGGGTCGGCGGCAGCCTGATGGAAAACTGGGTAAACCTTTCCCGAAAAATGGACGTGCTCCGCGTGTGCTGGAACTCGCTTGTCATGGCGGGCTCCTACACCCTGCTCACCATGCTCTTCCACTCCATGGCAGGCTACGCCCTCACCAAATACAGCTTCAAGGGCAAAAACCTGATGTTCGCCGTGATCATGCTCACCATGATGATCCCCGGGCAGGTGCTGTACGTGCCCCTCTTCACCATGATCAGCGGCATGGGCTGGGCCAACACCTATTCCTCGGTGGTGCTGCCCACCCTCGCCAACGCGTTCGGCATCTTCCTGATGCGGCAGAACATGCTGGCGTTTCCAAACGCCCTCATCGAGGCCGCCCGCATCGACGGCTACGGCGAGATTTCCATCTTCTTCCGCATCGTGATGCCCAACATGAAACCCGCCCTGGGCGCGCTGGGCATTTACATGTTCATGAGCATGTGGAACAGCTTCATGTGGCCGCTCATCATTCTGGGCACCAAAAGCATGTACAATTTTCCCGTGGCCCTGGCCATGCTGGACGGCGTGGTCTGGCGCAAGGATTACGGGGTGATCATGCTGGCCTCCTCCATCGCCACGCTGCCCATCCTGCTGATTTTCCTGGCTTTCCAAAAGCAGTTCGTGGCCGGCGTCATGAGCGGCGCGGTCAAGGAGTGATCTCTTTTGTGCCCGGGCCGGCTCCGGCCGGCTTAAAATACACCCGCTTTATCACAACACAAGAAAAGAGGAGAAACAATGAAAAAACGTTTGCTGGCTTTGTTCACAGCCCTTGCCCTGGCCGCCGCGCTGGCGGGCTGCGGGGGCGGCGCCCCTGCACCCACGGCGCAAAGCGGCGCCGGCTCTTCCCCCGAGGGGGGCGAGCTCACCGGCACCGTCACCGTTTGGAGCTGGGATCTTGCCCTGGTGCAGCTCCAGGTCGAGGCCGAAAAATTCCAGCAGCTGCACCCCGGGGTGGAGTTCCAGTTCGAGGAAATGGGCACCTCCCAGGTCTACAGCAAGCTCACCACCTGCCTGCAATCCGGCATCGGCCTGCCCGGCGTCGTGACCATCGAGGGCGAGCAGATGGCCAAGTTCGGTTCCAAATTCCCCGGCAAATTTTACGACTTCACCGGCAGGGTGAACGCGGCCGACTATCTGGACGTCAAGATCGGCGAGGCCACCGTGGGCGGCAAGCTGCTCGCCTGGCCCTGGGACTCTGCCCCCTGCGCCCTGTATTACCGCACCGACCTGTTCGAGCAGGCCGGCGTTGATCCCGCCTCCATCGTGACCTGGGACGACCTGGTTGCCGCCGGCACGCAGATCAAGGAAAAAACCGGCGTGGACCTGCTGCCGCTGCCCACCACCTACAACGATACCCTCTACCGCCTGATGCTCATGCAGCAGGGCACCTTCTATTTCGACGAGGCGGGCAATACTGTGGTCGATTCGGCCGAGTCGATCCGCGCCATGTCCATGATCCAGAAGCTGTACCAGGCTGGCATCACCTACGACCAGAATTCCTGGGACGACTTCGTTGCCGCCATTACCGGCTCCAAGGTTGCCTGTGCGCCCGACGCCGTGTGGGAGGCGGGCACCTTTATCGACGCGGCCGCGGACCAGAGCGGCAAATGGGCCGTGATGGAGCTGCCCCGTTTTGACGCGGAGGTTCCTGTAAAGGGCTCCTCCAACGGCGGCAGCGTTCTGGCGGTCCCCGCCCAGTCCGAAAGCCCCGAGGCCGCGGCGGCCTTTGTGGAGTTCGCCATGACCGATATGGACACCTCCGGCTTTACCGAGCGCACCATCTACCCCTCGTATATCCCCCTGCTGAACGATCCCGTGTTCAGCGAGGGTCTCGATTACTTCGGCGGCCAGCCCATCTACGAGCTGTTCGCCAAGGTAGGCCAGGATGTGACCCAGGTGAATTACACCGAAAATTTTGCCGAGGCCATCGACCTTGCCAAGAACGCCGTCACCAAGGTCACCCTGAACGGCGAGGATCCCACCGCCGTCATGCAGGCCCTGCAAAAGGAAATGGTGGAAAAGTTCGGCAAGTAACGCCTCCTCGGCTGTGGCTTGCATCATCATCAAGGGGAGAGGTTTTGCCTCTCCCCTTTTGGAGGGACCGTATGATCCACACAACGCTCTCGTTCGAAATGGGCGGCTGTACCGCCGCCCTGACCACCTACTTTCTGGAAAACTCCCCCGAGATGGACCCCGCCCGCACCCGGCCCCTGGTGCTCATCTGCCCGGGCGGCGGCTATCGGTACACCTCCGACCGCGAGGCCGAGCCGGTGGCGCTGCGCTTTAACAGCCTGGGCTTTCATGCCGCCGTGCTGCGCTACTCCGTTGCGCCGGCCCGCTTTCCCACCCAGCTTTACCAGCTGGCTGGCGCCATGGCGCTGCTGCGCGGCCGGGCCGCGGAATTCTTTTTGGATCCCGACCGCTTTTTCGTGCTGGGCTTTTCCGCGGGGGGCCATCTGGCGGCCAGCCTGGGCGCCTATTGGTCCAGCGATTGGCTGACCCATGGATGCGGCCTGGGCGCCGCACAGTGCCGCCCCAGCGGGCTCATCCTGTGCTACCCCCTGCTCATCTGCCAGGGCGGGGCCCGGGAACAGCTGTGCAACGCGGCGCTCCTCGGCAGCGGGGCGGCAGATCCCGGCCAGATAGCCCGTATCTCGCTGGAACGCCACGTCGGGCCGGATTTTCCGCCCTGCTTTCTCTGGCAGGGCGCGCTGGACGAGGACATCCCTTTGCAGAACACCCTTCGCTTTGCCCTGGCCCTGGAAGCGGCAGGCAGGCCGTTCGCGCTGCGCATCTACCAAACCGCTGCCCACGGGCTCGCCCTCGCCACCGAAGAAACCCGCGAGGCCGACGGCAGCGGCGTCTGCGCCGAAGCGCGCCGCTGGCCGCAGGAGGCGGCCGAGTGGATGCGCCTTTCCCGGCCATGGGGCGCGCCATGAAGCACGCTTCCCTTTTTGCCGAGTTCGGCTGCCTTGCGGTGGCAGTCATCTGGGGTTCCGGCTTCATCGCCAGCCAGCTTGCCATCGACGCGGGGCTTTCGGCCCCGGTCATCATGGCGCTGCGCTTCTCCATCGCCGCAGCCCTGATGCTCGCGGTCTGCCTGCCCCGCTTAAAGCGGCTGCGCCGCGGCGACCTTGCCTGCGGCGGCCTGGCCGGGATCTTTTTATTCGGCGCATTCTTCACACAGATCGTGAGCCAGCAATACACCACTGTTTCCCACTGCGCCTTTCTCACCGCTGCCAACGTGGTGATCGTTCCCTTTGTGGCCTGGGCGCTGGGCGGCCGGCGGCCCACCCTCCGCACGCTGGGCCTGGTGTGCGGCGTTCTGGCCGGCATCGGCCTTTTGACCCTAAAGCCCGGCGAGGGTCTCTCCTTCAATTTTGGGGATGGCCTTGCCCTGCTGGGTGCGGTGCTGTTTGCCCTGCACATCTCTTACCTGGGCGCCTGCCTGGAAGGGCGCGACCCGCTGCTCATCAATCTGGTCCAGGTAGGCGCCGCGGCCCTTATTTCGCTGGCCGTGCTGTTTTTGTGGCAGGGCTCAGGGCCCCCGGCGGTCGATTGGCGGGCGGGCCTTCTGCCCGCCGTGTATCTCGGGGCGTTCAGCACCTGCCTGTGCTATCTCCTGCAGACCGTCGCCCAAAAGCACACCTCCGCCACCCGCGCCGGGCTGCTGCTCTCCACCGAGGGTCTGTTCGGCAGCGTATTTTCGGTAGCGCTTGGGTATGAACCGCTTACGGTCAATCTGCTGGCGGGCGGCGCGCTTATTTTTGTCTGCGTGCTGCTGCTGGAGCTTTTGCAGGAAACCCCGCCGGGCCCTTCGCCCCGCCGGCGGCCCTGACCGGTTTTTTCATTTCCTTATCACACAGCGGAGCGCGCGCCTTCCCTGGAAGGCGCGCGCTCCGCTTTTGCTTTTCACGAGATTAAATTCAGCACCGCCAGCAGCGCAAAGCAGATGATCCAGGTCAGCATGCCCGGGTTCAAAAGCGCGGCCGCCGCCGGGTGGCCGGGCAGCGCGGGGGAGCGGGCAAAGCGCAGGCCGCGGCGCAGCTGCACAAAAAAGCCGATCCCCATGCCAATCACCGCCAGCATCGCCCAGCCGAGGAGGGCGGTGAACGCCAAGCTGTTTTCCAGGGGCAGCAGCACGCACACGCTGAGAAAATTCATCAAAAAGTGCAGCAGCACGCCGTACAGCACGCTGCCCGTGCGGCACACCAAAAACGCCAGGCAGCAGCCCATCACAAAGGCGTAAAAAAACTGCTCCAGGTTCCCGTGGTAGGTGCCGAACAAAAAGCCGGACAACAGGATATACGGCCCCTCGCCAAAGCGGATGAGCTTTTTGTAAAGGTAGCCCCGGAACACCAGCTCCTCGCACACCGCGGGCAGCACCGCCACCAGCAAAAAGCCCCACAGCGGGGGCAGCCCCTCCAGCAGCGTGTTCACCCGGCCTGCAGTCAGGCCGCCGCCCGCCAGCAGCCGCAGCAGCATCAACAGCACCACGGTCACAAGGTTTGCCAGATACGAGCCGGCATAGGCGATGCACCCCAGCCGCGCAAAACACCCCAGGGTCAAAGGCTGCCGGGGAATGAGCGGCATCGGCGCGCAGCTGGGCACAAAGCGCCCCAGCAGCAGCAAAAAGGGCAGCCCCGCCAGGTAAATGGCCCCGTCGTTCAGCAGCATGGCCCAGGTGGCGCTGCCGCCCGGCCAGCTCCAGCCGAACCTGGCCGCCAGCGCGTACACGCCGTTCACCACGCCCCAGCTTGCCCCCGTCATCAGGGTAAGCCCAAACGCCAACAAGCTCACCGTTTTGGCAAAGCCCGGCGCCCTTTTTTCCTTTGGCATGCCGCCGCCCCCTCTCCGCCCGTTTGGTATAGTGTACCATGGCAGCCGGCAGATTTCCACCTGCGCCCTCACAGCGCCGCCAGCAGCGCCCGCCTGCAATGGCCTCCGCAAGTTTTTCTCCCCGCCCCGGTCTTTCAGGCCAGGATGCCTGTGAGCCACAAATACAGGCAATACCCGCCAAACGCCAGCATGCCCGGGTTCAGCACCGCCGCCGCCCCGGGCGAGGGGGGCAGCGGGCCGGGCGGGGGTACTGGGCGCTGCCTGCGGGCCGCGCCCAGCAGCACCAGCGCCCCCAGCACCGCCAGCAGTGCCTCCAGGCCGCAATACACCCGCCAGCCCCCCTCAAACATCTCCAGCAGCGAGGGCAGCACGCCGGCTGTAAAATTCATGAGCGCATGCAGCAGCACCGGCCACAGCATTCCCCCGGTGCGGCACACTGCCCAGGCCAACAGCCAGCCTAGGGCCGTGGCGTAAAAAAACTGCTCAAAATTGCCGTGAAACAGCCCAAACATCAGCCCGGAGGTCAGAATGTACGCCGTTTCGCCAAAACCGGCCAGCTTTTTGTAAAGCAGCCAGCGGAACAAAAACTCCTCGCCGATGGGCGCCGCCATGCACAGGAAGAAAAAGTCCCCCCAAACGCTGCCGCTGATCGCGCCCTCCAGCGGGTCCGGGATGGCCGCCCCCCGCAAAAACTCCAAAAACCAGCCCAGGTCGTCGGCGATCAGCGCGCCCAGCAGCATCAGGGCGAACCCCGCCAAAAACAGCCGGGCAAACTGCCGCTCGGTAAAGGGGCGCGGCCCGCCCAGGGGCCGGGGCGCCGGGGCCGTATCCGGCAGCAGCCAGTGCAGCAGCGCTAGCAGAACCGGCAGGCCCACAAGATACAGGCCGCCGTCGCCGATCAGGCTTGCCGCCAGGTCGCTGTAATACACCCGGTCATAGGCCTCCGGGGGCAAAAAGGCCCACAGCGCCTCCCAGATCAGCCGCACAGCCCCGTCTGCCGCCAGCAAAAACGCCGCATAGCTGATGCCGACCCGGCTCATGGTGCGCCGAAAGTCCAGCCCCGCCGCAGGCTCGTAAAGCTCGCCCGCCATGCGCTTTTCCGCCTCCTTTGCGCAGCTTTTATTCCCTTTGGAATATTCTGAAAGCAGCCTGCGCCCGCTGCGCCTTTTTCAGTGTACCACATCCCGCGGGCCGGTTCCAGCAAAAAAGCGCCCCACCCCCGGAAAAGCTCCGGGGGTGGGGCAGGCTGTCGCTTTACATCAGGATCACCATTACGATCAGCGCCAGGCACACCAGCTCATACGCCAGCATGCCCGGGGCCAGCAGCACGGCCCGAACCGGGTGCGCCGGCAGCCCCACGCCCGGGCCCGGGTGGGGCTGGGTGCGCCACCAGCGCACCGCAAACACCACGCCCAGAACGCCCGCGATCAGGATGAACGCCACCGCCGCAATGCTGCCTGCCTCGCTTTGCACCAGCAGGGGCGCAATGCCGATGCCCCAGCAATTCACCACAAAGTGCAGGCCCATGCCGTACACCAGGGTACCGGTGCGGCAGGCCAGCCAGGCCAGCACGCAGCCAATGGCAAAGGCATAGATCAGCTGGCTCAGGTTGCCGTGGAACAGCCCGAACACCAGGCCCGACACCAGGATAAAGGGCGTTTCGCCAAAGCCCGCCAGCTTTTTGTACGCCACGCCCCGGAACACGTACTCCTCGCCCACCGCGGGCACCAGCGCGCCGAAGATCAAATTTGCCAGCAAAGTGCCGCCCCCGGCCACCGATTCCAAGGGGTTGACCACCGCTGCGCCCTTGATCAGGGCCAGCAGGGCGTTGATGCCCAGCGAGATATAATTGCCGATGTAGGTCACGGCAATGATCACGCAGAACAGCTGCGCCAGCTGCTTTGGCCCCATGCTCTCCCGCCGGGCTTTCCAGCGCGGCGCAGGGGCGGTGGTGGGCGCAAGGCGCGCGGTCAGCAAAAACAGCGGAAACGCCACCAGGTAAAGGGGCAGGTCGGTGAGCAGCCATACCGTCCAGCCGCTGTTCATAGCCTCCGGCCAGAGCAGCTGCACCGCCGAAATGCACGCCAGCTGCGCCAGCTGGCACGCCACCATATATACCATAAACGCCAGGCCCAGCCGGCCCACGCTGCGCTTGAAATCCGGCAGCGCCGCCGCGGCCGGGGCCGCCCCGGCGATCGGTTCGTTTTGTTCCATCCTTCTCTCCTCCAATTGAGCAATTCACTTTACTACCGTGCTAAAGACATCGTACCCCATCCCAGGGGCTTTGTCAATGCTTTATCAATGCTTTATCAATGCATTTTCACAGCTTTACCGGGCAGTGCAGGGCGTACCATACGCTCCAAACCAGCCACCCCAGCAGCACGGCCGCCGCCAGGGCGGCGCCCGCGATCATCAGCGGGGCGGGCAGCGCCGCAAAGTCCAGGCCCGGGGTGTTGGCCGGCACGATAAAGGCCACCATCCAAATGCCCCACATCGCCCAGAAGCCCCGCTGCCCAAACGCCAAAAGCAGGATGCCGCTGGCAAACCCCACCGCCAGGGCGGCCAAAAACGTCACGGGCCACACCCACCAGGGGATCAGGGCAAACAGGCTCTCCCGGGCCGGGAAGCCCAGCAGCCGGTCCATCCCCACGCTCACCAGGTTCAGCGCCAGCACCGCTGCCGCCGCCAGCGCCATGTGGGTCACGCTTTCGCCCAGGATCAGCCCCAGCATGCAGCGCCGGGTGCGGCCCATGGCAAGGCCCATGGAATAGTTCGTGCACATGCGGGCCCCGTTCACAAACAGCTCCATGATGGCGCTGCCGAACAGGGCCACCACCGCGGGTACCCCAAAGTACACGTAGTCGCCGGTCACGCTCTGGGCAATGTCCACGATCAGCTCCAGCAGCAGCCACAGCATCGCCGGCACCGCCAATTCCACCAGCAGGTCAAAGCGGTTCATCCAAAAATGCTTTTTAAAAAGCGCCATGTCCGTTCCCTCCTCACATCACCAGCACCTGGGCGGTGCGCAGTTTTTTGTGCAGCCATGCGGCGCTGCCCCCGGCCAGCACAAGGCTCACCCCTGTGGCCGCGGCCATCACCGGGGCCGTGCTGTCGGGCTTGATCCACCCAAACGTCTGGCCCATGCCCAGCACCAGGCCCGCCACCACCGCCAGTATCATCACAATGATAAAGACCACCTTGGTCCAGGTCACCTTCATCATGCCGCTCAGCGCCCCCAGGTTGCCCACCAGCAGGATCAGGGCCACCAGCAGCGGCAGCGTAAAGCCCTCGGCGGGCAGGTTCATGGCAAAGCGGGTGCCATGGGCGGTGATCACCCGGTCCACCACCGCCTGCAGCGCCACGCCGCCCGCGGTAACGGCCAGCAGGTTCAGCTGGATGGCCCCCCACATGCCCCGGCGGGTGCCGCTCATCGCAAGGCCCACCTGCACCAGGCTCTGGGTCCAGTTCGCCCCCATGACCATCACAATGATCAGGATCATCATGGTGCAGGCGCCCAGGTAGGTGCCGAAGATGTTGTCCGAGTCCTTCAAGGCCAGCACGCCCGCCGCGCACGCCCCCTCAAATAGGAACAGGATGCCCAGGTTATTCAGCATCGAGCGGCTCAAAAACCGCGCACTTTTAAGCATTTTGCACCTCCCCGTGGCCGCACAGGGCCACAAACGCCTTTTGCAGGTTCAGGGGGGCGATGTCCACATCGCGGCCCGCGGCGGCCTGCTCCAGCGCCGCCAGGGGGCAGCGCACCGTGGCGGCCTTGTGCCGCCCCAGCTCCTCGGCGGCCAGCACCGTCAGCCCCGCGCACGCCGCGTCCACCTCGTCGGCCCGGCCGCTCACACAGTGGAACTGCGCCACCAGCTCGTCGGTGGGCGCCTTCTCAATCAGGCGGCCCTCGTCCAGGATAATGACCTCCTCAAACACCGCGGCCGCCTCCTCAATGATATGGGTGCTCACCACAAAGGTGCGGCCGGTGGCGTCATATTCCTCCAGCAGCAGCTTGTAGAACATTTCCCGGGCCACCACGTCCAGCCCTGCCACCGGCTCGTCCAGAATGGTGATGGGCGCCCGGCTGGCCAGCGCAATGATAATGGTCACCATGCTCATCATGCCTTTCGACAGCTTGATGATCCGCTTTTTGGTCTCCAGGCCAAAGCGCTCCACCAGCTCGTCCGCATATTTCTGGTCCCAGCGGGGGTAATAGATGGCCGCCGCCCGCATGTAATCCTTCACCTTCAGCGAGTTTGCGCCGCTGCCGCCCGCCCCGGCCGACAGCTCGCGGGAAAAGCAGATGTCGGCCAGGGCGGCGGGGTTTTCCCACACCGGCTCGCCGCCGTACCGCACACTGCCCGCGTCCAGCGTGTTCTGGGCGGTCAAAATGCCCAACAGGGTGGTCTTGCCCGCACCGTTGCGGCCGATCAGGCCGTAAATGCGGCCGGGTTCCAGGGTCAGGTCCACATTGTGCAGCACTTCTTTTTTGCCGTAGTTCTTGCAAACACCCGCTGCAACAAGGCTCTTGTTTTCCATTGTTTTTCCCCCTCTTAAAGGTCGTTGTTGTTTTCGCCGCAGGCGCGGCGCACCATTTCGGTCAGGTCTGTGCAGGAAAGGCCGATGCTCCCGCCCTCCCGCACCAGGCTGGTCACATAGGTGTCGTAAAAAGCTTCGCGGCGTTTCTGCCGCACCGCCTGCACCGCGCCCCCGGCCACGAACATCCCGATGCCCCGCCGCTTGTACAAAAGCCCCTCGGCCGCCAGCAGGTTGATGCCCTTGGCCGCCGTTGCCGGGTTGATGCGGTAGAGCCTGGCCAGCTCGTTGGTGCTTGGCACCTGCTCTTCCTCCCGGTAGATCCCTCTCAGGATGCTGTCCTCCAGCATCCTGGCGATCTGCAGGTAGATCGAGCTTTGGTCGTTCAATGTTCCATTCACCAGATCACCTCCGCGTTGATTGGTTAATTACTTGTGTAACTAACCATATCACCAATTCACCCGTCTGTCAATCCCCCCTGCAAACATTTTTCGCAAATTTTCGCCGGGGCGGGGCGCTTTGCCCCAAAAAGGCTTGCATTGCGGGGGCCCGGCGGGTACAATGGGGGTGGCGCAGGCGCAAACCCCCTCTGCGACCTGATTTATAAAGGAGGAAGCGACCTTGGAACCCGTTGGACGAAGTCCGGCCCGGTGGGCGGGCAGCCAAACAAATGAGCAGCCGGCGGCGCCGGGGCGCTTTCTGACCGTCTTTTGATTCCAAAGGCGGGCGGGCGCGCCCCGGTGCGCCCGCCCGCCTTTTTTGTTTTGCTGCTGCGCCGCCTGCGGCCCTTTGGGCCGCGGGCGGTTTTTTGCCCCCGCCGGTTTTCGGCGCTGCCCTGTGGGAACACTGTTTTTGCAGGGCCGGCCCGCAGACCGGCCGGGCCTCCGCTCGTCCTCCCCATACCCCGTGAAAAGGAGGATACAAACATGGAACTGCATTTCAACGCGGCAGTGCTGGAAGCCCTGCTCAAAAACCGCTCTTACCAGGAACTGCGCGACGCTCTGGCCGAATTGAACGAGGTCGACATTGCCGAATTCCTGGAAACCCTTCCCCCCGAGGAGGCGGTACTCGCCTTCCGCACCCTGCCCAAGGGCCCGGCGGCCGAGGTGTTCGCCGAGCTGGAGCCGGAGACCCAGCAGCACATCGTCACGGCAGCCACCGACGCTGAGCTGGCGGCCATTCTGGAAGATCTGTTCGTGGACGACGCGGTGGATTTTCTGGAGGACATGCCCGCCAGCGTGGTCAAGCGCATTTTAAAAAACGCCACGCCCGAAACGCGGGGCCTGATCAACCAGTTCCTGCACTACCCGCCGGACTCGGCCGGCAGCATCATGACCGCCGAGTTCACCGACCTGCATCCGGACATGACGGTGGGCGAGGCGCTCAGCCACATCCGCCGCACCGGCGAGGATCGGGAAACCGTGTACACCTGCTATGTGGTGGGCCCCCGGCGCAGGCTGCTGGGGGTGGTCACGGTGCGCAGCCTGCTGCTGGCAAAGGATGAGCTTCTGGTGCGCGATCTCATGGAACCCGACGTGATCTCGGTGCCCACCACCGCCGACCAGGAAGAGGCGGTGCGCCTTTTGGGCCGCTACAACTTTTTGTCCCTGCCGGTGGTGGACGGCGAGGGCCGCCTCGTGGGCATCGTCACGGTGGACGACGCGGTGGACGTGATGGAGCAGGAGGCCACCGAGGATTTTGAAAAAATGGCCGCCATGACCCCCTCCGAGCGCCCTTATCTGAAAACCGGGGTGTTCGAGCTGGCAAAGCACCGCATCCTTTGGCTTCTGGTGCTCATGATCTCGGGCATGCTGACCGGCGGCATCCTGGGCCATTACGAGGCCGCCTTTGCCGCCCTTCCCATGCTGGTCACCTTCATTCCCATGCTCACCGATACCGGCGGAAACGCCGGCAGCCAAAGCAGCACCCTCATCATCCGCGGCCTGGCGGTAAACGAGCTCTCGCTGCGGGACCTGCCCAAGGTGCTGTGGAAAGAGCTGCGGGTGAGCCTTTTGGTGGGGGTGGTGCTGAGCGCGGTGAACTTTGTGCGCCTCGCCCTTACCTACCCGGGCAACGAGCTGATCGCCCTCACCGTGGCCATTACCATGCTGTTCACCGTAATGCTGGCCAAAACCATCGGCGGCGCGCTGCCCCTTTTGGCCAAGGCCCTGCATATGGACCCCGCCATTATGGCCTCGCCCCTCATCACCACCATTGTGGACGCAGCCAGCCTTGTCATCTACTTCAGCGTGGCCCAGGCGCTGCTGCCCATCTGAACGAATTTTCAAAGGAGAACGCCCATGCCGAGCCTCGCCCCCATCGCCCCTGCCCTGCTGCCCTGGTTTTATAAAAACGCCCGGGCGCTGCCCTTCCGCGCCGACCCCACGCCCTACCACATCTGGGTCAGCGAGATCATGCTGCAGCAGACCCGCGTGGCCGCCGCGCTGGAGCATTACCGCCGCTTTATGCAGGCGCTTCCCACCGTGGCGGATCTTGCCGCCTGCGGCGAGGAGCAGCTGTTCAAGCTGTGGGAGGGGCTGGGCTACTACAGCCGCGCCCGCAACCTGCAAAAGGCCGCGCGCATCGTGTGCGAAACCTGGGGCGGCCGGCTGCCCGCCGATTACGAAGCCCTGCTGCAGCTGCCCGGCGTGGGCGAATACACCGCCGGGGCCATCGGCTCCATCGCGTTCGGGCTGCCGGTGCCCGCGGTGGACGGCAACGTGCTGCGGGTGTTCAGCCGGCTTTACAACGACCCCGGCAACATCATGGACCCCGCGGTCAAAAAAGCCTTTACCGCCCGGGTGATGGAGCACCAGCCCCCCGCCGCCCCCGGCGATTATAACCAGGCCCTGATGGAGCTGGGGGCGCTGGTCTGCCTGCCGGGCGGCGCGCCCCAGTGCTGCGCCTGCCCCCTGGCCCACCTGTGCCGGGCCAGGGCCGCCGGCACCCAGCTGGAGCTGCCGGTCAAAACAAGGCCCAAGGCCCGCCGGGTGCAGCCTATCACCGTGCTTTTGGTGCGGGGCCCGGGCGGGTGGCTTTTGCAGAAGCGGCCGGATACCGGCCTTTTGGCCGGGCTGTGGCAGCCGGTCCTGTTCGAGGGCGCGCTCACCCGCGCCCAGGCGGCTGCCGCTCTGGCAGCCCTTGGGGTCCGCGCCTCTTTGGGGGGCGCGCTGCCCCCCGCAAAGCATGTTTTCAGCCACATCGAATGGCACATGGCCGGCTGGTATGCCACCGCGGCCGCCGGCACGGCCCCCGCGGGCTGCGCCTTTGCCGGCCCGGAGCAGCTGCGCGCCGGCTACGCCCTTCCCGGCGCCTTCAAGGTCTACAAGGTCCTGATGACCGGGGACCCGCAGGGCTAAAAGTTCACAAATTCGTTGTTGTATTCCCCTGTGCGCTGGGATATAATAAATACAATAACAAGTGTCTATCTCCGCTTTCCCATCGTGCGGAGCCATTCAAAGGAGGAAAACACCCATGAAGCAGTCCACTTTCGCAGCCATCATCGTGTTCCTGGCTGCCGCTACCGGCGCGCTTGCCGCCGCCTGGATGTACATTCGCCGGCGCGAAAAAGAGCTGGACGAATACGAGCAGCTGCTCTTCAGCGAGGATTTCGACGAAGAGCCGGGCGAGCCCGCCGAGGCCGAGTCCCTGCCCGAAACCGAGGAATAAGATCGTGCGGTGCCCCGCAGGCGTTTGAAAGCCTGCGGGGCACCTTCGCTGTATTCCGCCGCGGCCCGGCCTTTTGCCGGGCTGTTTTTGTTTTTTTGTGTTGCAGCAGGTCGTTTTATGCTATAATACCTACATATTATGGGGTAGAATGCCCTGGAAGGGGGCGCGGGCCGTGCGGCGCTTTGTTCTCTGGCTGTTCCTGGTGGCCCTGTTCACCTGTGCCCTGCTGGCCGGCGCGCTGGGCTTTTTCTGGTGGCGCGCGGGCGAAGAAGCCCTGCCCCGGGGCGGGGTAAGCCTGGCCGGGCAGGATCTCGGCGCTCCCGCCGGGTACGACTGGCAGGTGCCGGTGCTGGGCGGCGTTTTGTGGCGGCAGCACAGCCGCAGCCCCGACCTGAACCATACAGCCCTGGCCGAACTGACCGATCCCGCGGCTCCGCTGGAGGTGACCGGCGAGCTGACGGCCTCCGCCGCCACCCTTACCCTGACCGACGCCGCCGGGGTTGCTGTGTTTCAGGGCGCCGCCGCCCAATGGGCGGATTTTTCCTTTTCCCACAACGGCGATTACACGCTGGAGGTGCGCGCCGGGCGCGCCGCCTCCGGTGAAAAGCCCGCAAAGCCGGTGGGATACTATGTGTATCAGTGCCGCTTTTCGGTGAATCTGCAGCCCACCCTGGCGCTTTCGGCCCCCGGCGCGGCCCAGGGGGGCACGGTGGCGGTGGCTGTGGGCGGCTTTTTGCCCGCCGGCCAGGTCCCTGCCGCCCAGTGCGAGCTGGGGCCGGTCTGGTTCACCCGCACCTCCGCCGGCTGGCTGGGCTTTCTGCCTGTCGCCTACAACGCCGAGCAGGGCGAATACCCCCTCACCGTCACCCTGGGCCAGCAGACCCTCACCGCTTCGGTCCGGGTAGAGCTTGCCGATTGGCCCAAGGCGGCCGCACAGCCGCAGCCGCCGGCCCCCGGGGCAGACGAGGAGTTCCGCAGCGCCATCTGGGGCTTTTACAGCCAGGGCGCGGGCGACCCCTATTGGAGCGGGGCCTTTTCCGCCCCCTGCGCCGGGGGCACGCTGCGGCCTTATGGCGCATATTTATATAATGCCGCCGGCGATTTCACCGGCCGTTCAGCCGGCATCCGGGTTCTCTGCGGCGAAGAGCGCGGGGTCAGCGCGCCTGCCGCGGGCCGCGTGGCCTATGCGGGCGAGCTGGCGCTCACCGGCGGCACCCTGGTGCTGGATCACGGCTGCGGCGTAAAAAGCTATCTGTTCGGCCTGGCCGCACTGAATGTTCAGGCAGGCGAGGTGGTGACCCAGGGCGCGGCGCTGGGCCAGGCGGGCGAAGCCCTCACCTGGGAGGTGCGCATCGGCAACAAAAGCGTGGACCCGGGCTTGCTCACGCGGGGCCAGGGCGGCCTTTTTTACCAGCCGCGGGGCTGAAACACAATGCTGTGAGGTGGAATTGGATTGGATTTCCTGAAATCATTGGCCAAATGGCTGGCGCTGGTCCTGGTCGTCCTGGCGCTGCTGGTGGCGGGCGTGATGAGCTGGCTGTACAGCCGGGTGGGCCTGGGCGATCTGCCCGAGTATTCCGTGAGCTTCGGCGGCGAGGAGCTGCGCCAGTGCGGCTACGAGTGGTCGGTGCCGGTGGCGGGCAAGTGGATGAGCCGCGAGTTCAGCCGCGCCCAGCACGGCGAGCCCCAGCAATTGCAGCGCGCCATCGACAGTCACCCCCAGTTGGCGGCGCCCGCCTCCACCCAGGGCACGCTGCACATCCAAAACACCCAGGGCGAAACCGTGTTCGAGGGCACGGTGGAGGAATACGCAGGCTTTGCCTTTTCGGCGGATGGGGTGTATACCGCCCTTTTGCAGCTGGGCGAAGAGCCGGACCCCCTGGGCCTTATCGTGCAGCCCCATGGGCACTACCTCTACTCCTTTACCTTTGAGCTGCTGGCACAGCCAAGCATCACCCTCTCGGCCTCCAGCATGGTGCAGGGGGGCGTGGTGGGGGTAAAGCTCACCGGCGCTTTGGGCGAGGTGCCCCCCAGCCTCTCCACCGAGCTGGAGCCGGAGGCCGTGTTCGTGCGGCACGGCGGCAGCTGGCTGAGCTATATCCCGGTCGATTACAACCAGCCCGGCGGCAATTACGAGATCAGCGCCACCGTGAACGGCCAGACCGTCAGCGCTACCGTGAACATATACGGCCGCGAGCGCCGCGAGCTGGACACCTACACCATCGACGGCAGCGCCGCGATCCCCTACATAGGCTCCACCTCCAAAAAGCTGGCCGAGGTGCTGGCCGTCTGCGACCCGGACGTATATTGGAGCGGCCCCTTTACCCAGCCGGTCAGCGGCAAGGTGGTGCGCGATTACGCCGTGCTGGAATACACCGACCGCATCGACGCCGCCACCCTGGCCATCTACCCGGAGCTCGCGGCGGTGAACGAGCTCATCGAGCCCCGGCGCAGCGTGAACGTGACCATGGCGGTCACCCCGGGCAAAAAGGTCCTGGCCCCGGCGGCGGGCCGGGTGGTGTTTGCCGGCACGGTGGACGGCGGCGGCCGCACCGTGGTGATCGAACACGGGTGCGGGCTTAAGAGCATCGTGTACCTGCTGGGCAGGATCTCGGTGAACGAGGGCGATTACGTGGCCCAGAACGACGTCATCGGCACCACGCAGGGCCATGTGACCTGCGAGATGCGCCTGTACGGCGTCCCCATCAGCCCCTGGGAGGCCTGGCGTGGCCAGGGCAGCCTGTTCTGGATCTGACATGCCTGCAGCGCGGTTTTTCCCCCGGCGGGCCTGCCCTTTTGCGGCAGGTCCGCTTTTTTGCCCCGCGCCCTGTTTTTGCGGCGCGGTTTTTCACAAAAAGAGCGCGGCCCCGTGGAAAACCCACCGGGCCGCGCTTTTTTGGCTCTATTCCTTTTCGTCCAGCTCAAAATCACCGGGCAGCAATTCGTCCAGCGCTGCGTCCGGCTGCGCCACCACCCGGCGGCTCTGGTTCAGGATCGCTTCCTCCAGCTTGTTGCGGGCCAGGCGGCCGTTGCCGTTCTTGGCGGCGTCCTGCGCCTGGGCCCGGTCATAAAAGGCCTGCAGCGGCGCGTCACACCCCTCGGCCAGCCGGTAGCCGCGGCTTTTGGCGTTGATCCTGGTAATGGCCAGCAGCTCTTCGCCGGTGTAGTCGGGGAATTCGATCTGGTTTGGGAACCGGGATTTCAGGCCGCTGTTGGCCTGCAAAAAGTCCCCCATCTCCTTGGTATAGCCCGCCAGGATCACCACCAGATCCTCCCGGTTGTCCTCCATGCCCTTTACCAGCGCGTCGATGGCCTCCAGGCCAAAGCTGTCGTCCTTGCCGCGGCACAGCGCATAGGCCTCGTCGATGAACAAAACGCCCCCGATGGCGGACTGGATCACCTTGTTGGTGAGCGGGGCGGTGTGCCCCACATACCGGCCCACCAGGTCGGCCCGGCTCACCTCCACCAGCTGGCCGCCGCTCAGCGCGCCGATCGCTTTCAGGTATTTGCCCACCAGCCGGGCAATGGTGGTCTTGCCGGTGCCTGGGTTTCCGGTAAAGATCATGTGCATCGAGATGCTGGCGGTCTTCATGCCCGCCTCGGCCCGCCGGCGCTGCACCTTCACGTTGTCCTCCAGGCCCAGCACATAGTCCTTTACCTCGCCCAGGCCCACGATCTGGTCCAGCTCCGCTTTTACCTCGTCCAGCGCGGCGGTGTATTCCCTGGGCAGCAGGGCCAGCAGGTCAAAGGGCTCCTCCCCGTCCGCACAGGCCAGCACCTGGCCCGCGCCGCCCCGGCTCAGGGTCAGCGCGGTGTCCGGCGCGGGGCTGCGGCGCAGGGTGTATTCGGCCAGTGCCGCAAAGCACCGGCCGCACCAGTTCACAAGGCCGCCCACGCCGCCCTTGGCGGCGGCCACGGCAAGGCTGGCCACGTCTTCACCCTCAGGCTGCTTTTCCAGCGCCAGCCGCAGGCCGAGCCGCTCCCGGGCCTTTTTGCTCACCTCGTTCAGCTGGGCCAGCGCAATGGAGCGCAGCTCAGCCGGCGCAAAGGGCGCGGCGGTGCACACGTCCCGCGCCGCGTTCACAAAGGGCACGCCCATCAGATCCGCCAGCTTCTGCGGGCCGCGGGGCGCCAGGAACACCAGATACTTTCCCTGGGGCGTCAGGCGGCTCACCGCGCCGGGCACCAGGGCGGTGCCCGCCTCCACCAGCATGCCCTTCTGCACCACATACCGGTTTGCCAGGGGCGCGGCGCCCTTTACCGCCAGGTCCGCCAGCACCGCCAGGCACCCGGCATGGCATTTGTCGCAATTTTCAAAGGCCACCACCTGGCCCGGGCCCGCCAGGGCGGCATAAAGATCCTGCAAAAACAGCTTTTCCTGCGCAGGCCCGGCATAGAGGCCCAGATCCATCCAGGCAATGCCCCCCTCGGCCAGCAGGTTTTTTTGTTCCAGCAGCTGCACCAGGGTGGTGAGCACATAGTGCCGCCCGGTTCCCGCCGGGCCGCACACCAGGATCACGTTGCGCGCCCCCTCGCCCTCGGCCCCCATCACAAAGGGCCGCTGAAACGCCCCCAGCAGGCTTGCCACAAATTCCTTCTGCCCCAAAATGCGGCCGGCGGCCTCCTCCGCCGCCTGGCGGAACAGCTCCTGCGCCTCGCCGGGGCCGGGGATTTTTTGGGTCTTGCGGGCCTCCTGGGGCGAAAGCAGGCCGTCCTGCTGCATGTTGTGGGTCAGATCACGGCCCATCTCGCTGATCTCCCGGGCCTGGCGCTTGAGCTGCTCGTCCAGCGCGGCGCTGTTTTTCAGCAGCTGCTCGCCGCTCACCGCGTCCGCCGCAGTCTTTGCGCTTCTCTGGCGTTCCAGGGTGGCTTCCAGCTCTTTTTGCGCCTGGGCCAGGGCATCCTGGGCCTGCTTTGCCCGGTCCCTGCCCTCGGCGGCGGCAAAGTTCAGCTTCCCGCCCGAGCCGAACACCCCGCTCATCAGGTCTTCCCAATCACTGCCCATCGGCCGTTTCCTCCCGCTCTGTGCCGTCGCCCAGCGCGGCCAGCACCGCCTTTGTGTTGATCGCCGCGCCGCCGCGGAACTCTTTGGCGCTGCAGCCCGCCCGGCCGCCGCCCGCGCAGGCGCACGCGCATGCGCAGGACACACAGGCGCAGGCGCAGCCGCCCGAATGGCCGCCGGAGGATCGCCGCCCGGCGCCCGCCCCACGGGAGGCGCCGCCGCCAAAGCCGCCGAAGCCGCCTCCCGGTGCGCCCGGGCCGCCCGGACCGGGGCCGGGGCCAGGCCCGTGGTGATGGTGGTGGGGCCAGAACCAGCCCCCAAAGCCCCCCAGCCAGTAGTCGCCCGAAAAACGGCGGCACAGCAGCCAGATGATCAGGATCGTAAACAGCAGCCCGAACAGGATCTCGCCCGCGCCCGATTCCCCGCTGCCGTCCTGCGCGTAAGAGCGCCCCAGCTCCGGGTCCAGGGGGGCGGCTGCAAAGCCGCTCTGGTCGGCATAGTCCGCCGTCAGGGTCATGCGTGCGCCGGCGGGCAGGTCCCGCCAAACAACGTGCGCGCCGCCCGGCACGGTTTCCCCCTCCGGTTCCGAGCGGTTGCCGCCCCGATAGCTCACGCCGTACTCGCCCGTTTCATTGCCCGCGGCCCAGGTGAGCTCCAGCACGCCGGTCTCAGCCGCGTCGAACCAGCCCGGGGTGAACTCATAGTTCACCGAGCCGTCCTCGTTCACCTCGTACAGGTGGGTGGCGTGCAGGCTGAACTGCAGCTGCACGGTCTCGCCCGCGTAATAGCTGCGGTCCAGATCCAGCCGCACGTAGCTGCCCCCCTCGTCGTAGGGGCGGATGCGGCGGATGCTGCCCGACAGGGCGGTGAGCTCATCGATGTTCTGGTTCGGCACGCCCACCTTGGCCCATTCAAGGGGCCCCTCGCTGCTGGAATCCAGCACCTTCCAGCTGATGTCGTACACAAGGTCCGCGCTGCCGTCGTCCCGCAGGGTCACGGCCACGCTGTAGCTCTCGATCTCGTCCAGATACGCCGCCGCGCCTGCGGCCGGGGCCAGCGCCAGGGCCAGCAGGCAGACCGCCGCCAGCAGGCAGAAAAACTTCTTTTTCACTTCGCGCCGCCCCCTTCCCTGCCGCGCAGCTGGCAGATGTGCTCCAGCTTTGCGCTCTCGGCCCGGATCTTGCTGCAGGCCGGGCTGTTCCAGATCGTTTTCCAATCCCCCGTCAGCAGGCTGCCCAGCGCCGGGCCGCTCAGCCAGCTCTGGCAGGGCACCACCCCGCCGTCCGGCGCCACGGCCATGTTGGAAAGGCATGCCCCGCAGGTGGGCGCAAAGGCAAGCCCCATGCCCAGCAGCGTTTCCTCCGCCAGCCAGCCCGGGCTGGTAAAGTCCACCTCCATGCCGTTCTCATGGCAGTATTCCACGGCGCCGCGCAGCACCTGCTCCAGCTCTTCCGCCCCCAGGCGGGTGGCCGCCGAGCCCTCGGTCAGCGCGCCCCCCGCCGGGATCAGCCCCGAGCAGGTGGCATACCGCACCCCCAGCGTTTTCAAAAACGCCAGGGTGGCGGCGTAATCCCGGTTCAGGCTGCACAGCGGCGTGTTCACGCTCACCGAAAGGCCCGCCTCCACCGCATTGCGGATGCCGGCCACCGTGTCGGCAAAGCCGGGCGCGCCCACCAGCGCGTTGTGCACCGCCTCGTCGGCGGAGTACAGGGTGATCTGCACACTGTCCAGGCTGGCCTCATACAGCGCCGCGCACAGCTCTTTTGTGAGCAGGCGCCCGTTGGTGTTCAGCCGGGTCACGAACCACTGGGCCGCTTCCACCAGCTCCACAAGGTCCGGCCGCAGGGTGGGCTCGCCCCCGGTAAAGGTCACCTGGGGCACGCCGGCTTTCTGCAGCTTTTCCAGGATCTCCTTCCACTGGGCGGTGGTCAGTTCCTTCGTTTCGCCCTGGGGCTGGCCCGCGGCATAGCAGTGCAGGCACTTTTGGTTGCAGTTCCAGCGCCCGTCCTTCTGCATGGCGCTCACCAGCAGGTCCATGCGGTGGGGCGCGGGCATCTGGGGCGCGTAGTCAGCCAGGCTCATCACCCCCACCGGCTCGGGCGGCTCCTCGCCGCGGGCCAGGGCGGTGAAGCTCTGCAGCATCCGGGCAAGCTCCTCCTCCATCCGCTCGCGCCGCACCCGGGGATACACCAGCCGCGCGGCCTCCACGGCCCGCCCGGTAATGGCGCCCCAGTCGGCCTCGGCCACCTCCCGCCCCTCAAAGGGCGCCAGCGAGTCCATCAGGCAGGCCAGCAGCACCGCCCAGGAGAGATTCAGCGGCAGCACGTCGTGCCCGTTCAGGATCACCACATAGGGCACCTTGCGCCGCAGCAGGGTCTTGGGCGGCACCATGTGCAGCCGCACCACCCCCGGGCCCTTGGGGTCCAGCGTGATATGGCGCACCTGCCGCAAATATTTCTGGCGGAAGCGCAGCTCCCGCAGCGTAACAATGTCCACGCGCTCTTACACCTCTTTCGTTTGCAGTACATTGCCTTTATTGTACCACGGCCGCCGGGCTGCGAACAGCCCTGATTTTGTAAAAAGCCCAGGTCCCCGGCCCCGGGGTCCCGGCTGCTCACGCTTTTCTGCATGGCCAGGTGGTGGCAGCCCTGTCATAAAGTTGGATCTTCTCATTGCTTTTTAATCTTTGCGGAATCACAAAAAGGGCCCTGCCCCCCATCCTGGGGGCAGGGCCCTTGCGCTTTATTTGTTTTATTCGTTGGTGCCGAACTCGCTCAGGGTCAGCGCGGCGTTGTGCTGCTCGGCCCAGGTGATGGCCCAGGGCGAGGTGAACAGCAGCAGCTTGTTGCCCTTCAGGTCCTCGATGCGTTTGGTGTCGCTGGTCAGGTCCAGGGTCTTGGGGTCCAGGTCCTCGTTTTCGATCCAGCGGATGTGCTCGTAAGGCAGCTTTTCCAGGCGGATGTCCACATTGTACTCGTTGTTCAGACGGTATTCCAGCACCTCGAACTGCAGCACGCCCACCACGCCCACAATCACTTCCTCCATGCCGGCACCCAGCTCGCGGAAGATCTGGATGGCGCCCTCCTGGGCCACCTGCTCCATTCCCTTTACAAACTGCTTGCGCTTCATGGTGTCCACCTGGGTGATGCGGGCAAAATGCTCCGGCGCAAAGGTGGGGATGCCCGCATACTGGATCTTTTCCCTGCCGGTGCACAGGGTATCGCCGATGGAAAAGATGCCCGGGTCGAACAGGCCGATGATGTCGCCCGCGTAGGCCACATCCACCACCGCCCGGTCCTGGGCCATCAGCTGGGTGGACTGGGCGAGCTTGATCTTTTTACCGCCCTGTACGTGGGTGACCTCCATGCCGCGCTCAAAGCGGCCCGAACAGATGCGCATGAACGCGATCCGGTCCCGGTGCGCCTTGTTCATGTTGGCCTGGATCTTGAAAACAAACCCCGAAAAGGTTTCCTGGGCGGGTTCCACCCGGCCTCCCAAGCTCTCGCGGGGCAGGGGCGGGGGCGCCAGGCGCAAAAATTCCTTTAAAAAGGGCTCCACCCCAAAATTCGTGAGCGCCGAACCGAAGAACACCGGGCTCAGCGCCCCGCAGCCGATGGCCTCCAGGTCAAAGTCGTAGCTGGCGCCGTCCAGCAGCTCAATGTCCTCGGTGAGCTTTTCGTGCAGGGGCGCAGTGAGCAGCTCGTCCAGCCGGGCGTCGCCCAGCGCGGCCTCGATCTTGTCCAGGATCTTCACGCCGTTGGCCTTGCCGTCGCTCTGAAACGCCAGGATATGGCGGCTGTCCCGGTCGAATACGCCCTTGAACTCCTTGCCGCAGCCGATGGGCCAGTTCATGGGGTAGGTGCGGATGCCCAGCACCGTCTCGATCTCCTCCATCAGGTCAAAGGGGTCGCGGGCCTCCCGGTCCATCTTGTTTACAAAGGTAAAAATGGGGATGTGCCGCAGGGTGCACACCTTGAACAGCTTAATGGTCTGCGCCTCCACGCCCTTGGCCGCGTCGATCACCATCACCGCCGCATCGGCCGCCATCAGGGTGCGGTAGGTATCCTCCGAAAAATCCTGGTGGCCCGGGGTGTCCAGAATGTTCACGCACTTGCCCGCGTATTCAAATTGCAGCACCGAGCTGGTCACCGAGATGCCGCGCTGCTTCTCGATCTCCATCCAGTCGCTCACCGCATGGCGGGCGCTCTGCTTGCCCTTCACGCTGCCCGCCTGCTGGATTGCGCCCCCATACAGCAGCAGCTTTTCGGTGAGCGTGGTCTTGCCCGCGTCCGGGTGGCTGATGATGGCAAAGGTGCGCCGGCGCTGTATCTCCTGCCGTAGATCGGCCATAATTCTTCTTCCTCCTCTATCCTGGCCCCTGGGGCCCCTGGCAAAAATCCATAACACTCTAATATTATACACTGCCGGGCGCTTTGGCAAGAGAAAAGCGCAAAAAAATGGCCTTAAACCCGCGCAAAACCGCCCCGGCAGGCCCTTTTCGGCCCGCCGGGGCGGCATGCGGGGTTTCTTTGGGGCCCGGCCGCTGTGCCGGGCTGTTCCCTGCGCTGTTTCAGGCGTTTTTTCCCATCCGGTAAGCGGCCTGCATGTGGGCGGTGCCCTTCACTTCGCCCTTCTCCCACACGCCCCCCGCGCGCAGGGCGCCCCGTTCCACCGGCCCTTCCAGGCAGTCGGTAAAGCCGCGCAGCCCGTCCATCGTGCGCTCCAGCAGGGCCGGGTCTGTTTCGGCCGCCGTGGCGATGAACCAGAACTCCTTGCCGCTCAGCTCGGTGTACCGGGGTACGGTGCGGTCAATCAGGGTCTTGAGCTGGGCGTCCATGGTATAAAAGTAGACCGGCGTCGCCAGAACAATGCCGTCCGCGTCCGCCATTTTTTGCAGCAGTGCAGCCATGTCGTCCTTTTGCACGCAGGCGTGGGTGGTATTGCACACGCCGCACCCGGTGCAGTAGCCGATCGTTTGATCCCGCAAAAACACCTTCTCACAGCGGTGCCCCGCCTCGGCGGCGCCCCGTATGAACTCGTCGCACAAAATATCCGAGTTGCCGCCCCGGCGCGGGCTGGCCGACAGGACCAATATCCTTTTCCCCATTGCGTTTTCTCCTTTTCCTGAGGGCGCGCAGAGCGCCCTGTTTTCGTCCTGCCTCCAGCCTACACCCTGGAGTGCGCTCCAAGTCAAGCGTTTTTTTCTCAAACCCCCGGCGCCTGCAAAAAAGTGCCCGGCGGGGCTTTTCCCGCCGGGCAAGGGGGGCGCTGCGCCCCTATTTTTTGTGGTTGAGCTTCCAGTCCTTCCAGGCCAGGTACCCGCCAACGGCCACCATGGCCACGCCTGCAAGCAGCGCCGCGGTGGGCACCAGCAGCATCGCGCTCTGCATTGCGCCAAAGGGCGATCCGCCCTCCGCAAGCGGCGAAAAGCCGGCAGGAACCTGGGCGCTTGCGCGGAAAAAGCCCCCCAACATGGCCCGGCCCACCAGGCCGAACGCCACCGCCCCGGCGCCGTACGCCATCAGCACATACCCGCCCTTGCGCCAGTGCTTTTTTACCATGCGGGCGCCCTTGTCCAGCGGATCCTGCGGGTCCGGCCGGCTGGGGGGCGGCGCCTCGCCCAAAAGGCGGCTCACGGTGGTACCCAGCGCCCCGGCCAGCGTTTTCAGGTTTTCCAGATCCGGCGCGGCCTGGCCGCTCTCCCATTTGTAAATGGTCTGGCGCGAAAGCCCGGTGCGCTCGGCCAGTTGCTCCTGCGAAAGGCTCTTTTCCCTGCGCAGCTCGCGAATGGTTTCTCCCAATGTCATTTGTATGCCCTCCTTTTCTGGTTCCAGTATCCCACCGCCGGGCAAAATGCGCCAGAAAGGCCGCTTTGTAAACCTGTAAACTCTGGTTTGCATTTTTAAAAACACGCGTTTTTTTGTGGGGCTCCACCGCCCGCGCCCTTACTTTTTCAGCACAAAACAGGGCAGCGGCGCGGTGGGCGCCCAGTTGGCAAACTCGCATACCAGCAGGGTATACTCCGCCGGTGGCAGCCCCCGGAAATATTCCAGCAGGGCCCGCTTTTCCCCGCTGCCGTTGAGCCCGCCGCTGTACAGGCAGGCGGCCAGCACCCCGCCCGGCTTCAGTGCTTCCAGCGCGGCCTCCACTGCCAGCAGGCTGCTTTGGGGCACGGTGAACAGCGCGTGGTCGGCGCCCGGCAGGTAGCCGAAGTTGAACACCACACAGTCGGCGCTGCCCCTGTGCACCAGCTGCCCCAGGCAGGCGTGATCCGCCCGCACCGCCCGGCCCACCTCTGCCAGGCCCGCCGCAGCCAGCCGGGCGTTGGTGGCGTCCACCGCTTTTTGCTGCACGTCCAGCGCCAGCACCCGCCCCCCGGGTCCGGCCAGGCGGCACAAAAACTCGGTGTCGTTTCCGTTGCCGCAGGTGGCGTCCACAAAAAAGCCCCCCACAGCCAGGGTGCGCTCCAAAAAAGCGTGGGTCAGGCCCACGGCGGTGGGGTCCGCCGCCCGCCTGCGCGCCCAGCAGGCGCCCCGCGGCGCAAAGCCGAACTTTTTCAGCAGCGCCTGCGCCGCCGCGTTTCCGGGGGCCGGGGCGGTGTGAAGGCTCCCGGCTCCATAGCCGCCGGTGGCCCGCAGCACCTCTTTTAAAAGGTAGCTGCCGTAGCCTTTGCGGCGCCATTCGGGCAGCACGCTCAGCTCCAGCAGCTCTGTACCGCCGCCCTCTGCGCGGCACACACAGCCGCCCACAGCCAGCGCTTCCTTATATAAAACAAAGCGTGTCAGGCCGTTTTCCTGCCGCTGCTCCACCCGCATCCGGTTGCCCCCTTTGCTGAAATGTGGTATGGTAATAGCATCCGGCAAAAACCGCCGGAATACATGTATTATACAAGGTTTTCACAGTTTTTTCACCCCGCCATGAAAGGTTTTTCACGATTGAACGGTATACTAGCCTCAGAACAAAAGCACAGGGCCTGTAAACGGGGGCGCAGCGGCGCCCCGGGCCCCTTCGCATAGAGAAAGGATGACAAAGCATGGAAAACAAGTGGGAATACGATTATTCCGGCCTGTATCACAACGGCTATACCCCGGCTCCCGGCCCCTATCAGCCCCTTCCCCCCGAAATGGGCGAGCAGGGCCCCCTGGGCCCCGAACCGCCCCGCAAGAAAAAAGGCAGGGGCAAAAAGATCGTTTCCGGGGCGCTGGCTCTGGTTCTGGTTGCAGGCGTGAGCTTCGGCGGCGGCTACGCGGGCTTTAAGGCGGCCAGCGCCGGCCAGACCGACCGCATCGTGTACCAGGCTCCCACCTCCACCCCGGCCTCCGGCACCGGCACCACCGCCGCCAACCTGGTGGGCGTGATCAACGCCGTGAACCCCAGCGTGGTGGCGGTCACCACCGAGCAGATGGTCACCAGCAACTTCTGGGGCGGCCAGCAGGTGGTCAGCGGCGCGGGCAGCGGCGTGATCTTTACCGCCGACGGCTACATCATCACAAACAACCACGTGATCGAGGGCGCCCAGCAGATCAAGGTCAAGCTCTCGGACGACACCGAATACACCGCCAAGCTCATCGGCACAGACAGCCAGAGCGACATCGCGGTGCTGAAGATTGATGCCACCGGCCTGACCCCCGCGGTGCTGGGCGATTCCGACAGCGTGCAGGTGGGCGAATTGTCCATCGCGGTGGGCAACCCCCTGGGCACCCTCAGCAACACCGCCACCGACGGCATCATTTCCGGCCTGGACCGCGAGGTCACCGTGCAGGGCAACACCATGCGCCTCATGCAGACCAGCGCGGCCGTGAGCCCCGGCAACTCCGGCGGCGGCCTGTTTAATGCAAACGGCGAGCTGGTCGGCATCGTGAACGCCAAATCCACCGGCGAGTACGCCGAGGGCCTGGGCTTCGCCATTCCCATCAACACCGCAAAACAGGTGGCGCAGGACCTGATTGAAAACGGCTACGTGACCGGCCGGCCCGCCCTGGGCATCACGGTCATCTCCATCTCGGACGCGCAGACCGCCATGCAGTACGGCGTGAGCAGCTTTGGCGTGTACGTGCAAAGCGTTACCAGCGGCTCGGGGGCCGACAAGGCGGGCATGAAGGTGGGCGACCGCATCGTCAGCGTGGGCAGCCAGTTGGTCGAGAGCACCAGCGACGTGACCAACGCCCTGAAAGACCTCAACGCGGGCGACGTGGTGGAGGTCCAGGTAGACCGCAACCGCGAGCTCATGACCCTGAACATTACCCTGGGCGAGCGCACCCAGGCCTGACCCTTTTTCCCATAAACCGAGGGGCTGCTGCAAACAGAAGGTTTTGCAGCAGCCCCTTTTTGTGTGCCCCACCGGGCAAAAAGCAGCGCTCCCCCGCACCCTTTCTGAGGCCCGGCAGCCAAAAAAACAACGGCCGGCAAAGCCTGTACTTTCAGGCTTCGCCGGCCGTTGTGCGCTGCATGGGGCCCCTGGCAGCCCGCGCGGCCGCTCACAGCTTTTTCAGCAGAATCGTTTTGGCAAGATCCTCCTTGAGCTGCGAAACAACCTCGGAATGCCTTGCCGTATATTCCCGTTTCAGGTGGTCCAGCACGAACATCTGGCTGATCAGCCCGGTGATGCGGCCGCCGTTTATAATCTCTTCTTTTGCCGAAGTCTGCAAAACAATGTCCGAAATTTTTGCCAGCTGGGAGTTGCGGTAGCTTGTGATGGAGATGATCTTTACCCCGCGAAGCTTTGCCGCGGCGGCCGCCTCACAGGTGTCTTTTGTATTGCCGGTGAGCGAAAACACCACCAGCGCATTGTCCGCAGACATGGCCGAGGCAGTAAGCATCTGCATGTGCCCCTCCTCGATCGCCTGGGAGGATTTTCCCATGCGCAGAAAACTGTTTTCGCCCATGCGGGCGGCAATCCCGCTCACAGAAATGCCAAAAAAGTAAATATGCCGCCGCTGTTCGATGATATCCACGGCCTGCTCGATCTGTGCGGGCGAGATCAGCGAGGCCGTGTTGTGAATGATCTCTGCAAATTCATTTTCCAGCGCAGAGCCCAGGGCATCGGTTCGTTCGTTTTCCTTGGCGGAAATTTTTGCGATGCATATTTTCAGGTCGATCAGCTTTTTGATGCCCAGCTTGTTGCAAAAGCGGATCACGCTTCCCTCGGAAACCTTGGCGCCCTCTGCAATGTCCGCCAGGGTCATGTTGGTGACGCCCTCTTTTTCGCGCAAAATGTACGACGCCACTTTTTTATCCGCATTGGTATACTGCGGGTAGTTGGCCTCGATGACGTGAAAGATGTTGTCCATTTGCTGCCTCCCTGCAAGTCTATGTTCAGGTATGATGAATCAGCCCGCGGTATCGCTTTACGGTCGTGGGAGCGGTGGAACAGAACAGGCGGCCAGCCACAGAAAAAGGGCGGCAGGTACAGCTGGTCAAGCGAGGTGTCTTGAGAAAAAATAGCAATTACTTCCTCCTAAATATAATACATCCCGGCGCAGGATTTCAAGTGCCCGGCCAAGGATTTGCAAAAAGAGTGAAAGCCGGCCCCGCAAAAGGAATTGCACAATTCTATGATCCTAGTCTTAAATTTTTTGTAATTTATCCAAAAAACTATTTACAATCGACAAAAAAAGTGGTAGTGTAAGCATGAAAGAAGCAAAACTTCTTTTTTAATCAAAAAATGGAGTGTTACTCAATATGGAAAAGAGCGAACTGCTGCGCAAGCTGTCCCACGGCCTGATCGTCTCCTGCCAGGCGCTGCCTGGGGAGCCTTTGTACCGGCCGCAGGGCGGGGTGATGGCGCTGATGGCGAAGGCGGCGTGCCAGGCAGGCGCCGTGGGGATACGGGCAAACGGCGTGCAGGACATCCGGGACATCATGCGCGAGGTGCCGCTGCCGGTCATCGGGATCATAAAAAAAGATTACGCCGGCAGCAGCGTATACATCACCCCCACGCTGGCCGAGGTGGACGCGCTGGTGGAAACAGGCTGCGACATCATTGCGCTGGATTTTACCCGCAGCCTCAGGCCCCACGGCGAGAGCGCAAAGGAATTTTTGGAGCAGGTAAAACGCAGATACCCTCATCAGCCCATCATGGCCGATTGCTCTTCCCTGCAGGACGCGCTCGCGGCGCAAAGCGCCGGAGCGGATTTTGTGGGCACCACCCTGAACGGGTATGTGCGGGGGGACCCCCCCATGGCCGGGCCGAACTTCGAGCTGGTCGGCCGCATCGCGGCGCAGGTGCAGGTGCCCGTGATCGCCGAGGGGCGCATCCAGGAGCCCTGGCAGGCCCGCAGAATGCTGGAGCTGGGCGCCACGGCGGTGGTGGTGGGGGCCGCCATCACCCGCCCTCTGGAAATCGCGAGGCATTTCGTGAACGAAATAAGGCTCCCCTGCGGCGGCTGACCGCGGCCCCCCAAACCGTTTGAAAAGCTGGCAAGCTTGAATACAACACATTTATTAAGGAGGACAAAAAAATGAAAACAAGGCTTCTCAGTGTGATCCTGGCAGCGTCTTTTGCGCTTTCCCTGGCCGGTTGTGCGGGCGGGGGCGGCTCGCCCGCGCCCGGCAGCGGCGGCAGCGCACCGGCCCAAAGCGCCGGCGAGCTGGTGATCTATACCCCCAACCCGGATGCGGAAATCCAAACCGTGATCCCGGCCTTTGAACAGGCCACCGGCATCAAGGCGATCGTTCAGTCCATGGCCACCGGCGACGTGCTGGCCCGGCTGGACGCGGAAAAGGAAAATCCGCAGGCGGACGTGAACTGGGGCGCGGTGAACTACAACTTCTACATGCAAAAGCCGGACCTCTACATGGAATATGTTTCGCCCAACGATAAAAACCTCCCGAAGCAGTTCCAAAACACCACCGGCAACTACACAAATTCCAAGCTGTCCGGCAGCGGCGCCATGCTCCTGAACCTGGATGTTTTTAAAGAGCTTGGGCTCGACCCCGATGAATTTACCGGCTACAAAGACCTTCTCCGCCCCGAGCTGAAAGGCCGCATCGTTATGGCCGACCCCACCATCGCATCCAGCGCCTGGGCCGAGCTCACCAACATGCTCCTGGTAATGGGCGACGAACCCTACGACGAAAAAGCCTGGCAGTTTGTGGAGGCTTACGCCGGCCAGGCAACCATCTCCTCCGGCGCGATCGACCGGCAGACGGCGGACGGTGAATACGCGGTGTGCGTGACCTACGAGGGTGCCTGCGTGGCCCTGCTGGACGACGGCGCAACCAACCTGAAGCTGGTTTATCCCGAGGAAGGCGCCGTCTGGCTGCCGTCCGGCGTCGCCATTGTGGACAACTGCAAAAACGCCGAAAACGCCAAAAAGTTTGTGGACTTTTTGATCTCGGAAGAAGGCCAGAATTGCTACGCGCAGACCTCGATCCGCCCGATTCTGGACGGCGTGCAGAACGCCAGCCCCAACATCCCCCCTTTCTCTGAGCTGAACGTGGCCATTGAGGACATTGAATACTGCAGCAGCATGAAGGCCGAGTGGCTTGCGCGCTGGACCGACCTGGTCACCCAGTGACCGCCGGCCCTCCATGATGCTTCACAGGATGGAGAACAAACATGAGTGTTACAATCGGGATCAAAAACGCGGTGAAGCGTTACGGAGAGAACACTGTGATCAAAAATCTTTCGCTGGACATCAAGGAGAGTGAATTTTTCACTCTCCTTGGTCCTTCGGGCTGCGGCAAAACCACGCTGCTGCGAATGATCGCGGGGTTCAACTCCATTGAAGGCGGAGATTTCTTTTTCGGCGATCGGCGGGTGAACGACATGGACCCCGCCAAGCGCAACATTGGCATGGTGTTCCAGAACTATGCGATCTTTCCCAACATGACCGTGCGGGAAAATGTGGAGTTCGGCCTGAAAAACCGAAAGATCGACAAAAAGCAGCGCGAAGAGGAAACCGAAAAATTCCTCAGGCTGATGCAGATCGAAGAATACCGCGACCGCCGGCCGGACCGGCTGTCCGGCGGGCAGCAGCAGCGCGTTGCGCTGGCGCGGGCGCTGGTCATCCAGCCGGATGTCCTTTTAATGGACGAGCCCCTCTCCAACCTGGACGCCAAGCTGCGGGTTGAAATGCGCACGGTGATCAAGGAGATTCAAAACCGCATCGGCATTACCACCGTATACGTCACCCACGACCAGGAAGAGGCCATGGCGGTATCCGACCGCATTGCGGTCATGAACGGCGGCGTGATCCAGCAGGTCGGGGCGCCCCGGGCGCTGTATCAGCGGCCCCGCAACATTTTTGTGGCCACCTTCATCGGCAGGACCAATATCCTGGACGCCCAGCTGCACCAGGAGGGCGGGCGCTACAGCCTGGCGTTCGGCGGCGGCTACACCGTGGAGGCGCCGCACATCCGCCCGGGCACAGCGCCGCAGCCGGTCAAGGTGTCGGTGCGGCCGGAAGAATTTGTGCTGCACCCGCACCCCGGCGGCGCAGGCTTGCCCGCCTGTGTGGACGACAGCGTTTTCCTGGGCCTGAACACCCACTACTTCGCGCATTTGGAAAGCGGCGAGAAGGTCGAGATCGTGGAGGAATCCGAGATCGGAAAGGTGATCGAAAAGGGCACGGCGATCCGCCTGGAGGTAAAAAAGCAAAAGATCAATGTCTTTTCGCAGGGCGGTGAAACTTCGCTGATGGAAGAGGGAGGCGGGGTGGCGCCATGAAAAGGGCAATGGGCGGAAAAACCGCCGGCAGCAGGCGCGATGTCTGGCTGCTTATCTCCATCGTCATCCTGTGCCTTTATGCGCTGTTTTTGATCTACCCGCTGTTTATGGTGCTGCGCAACGCGGTGGTGAGCGAGAGCGGCGCGTTTACCCTTTCCCATTTTGTCAAATTCTTCTCCAAGCGGTACTACATTTCCACCATGGCAAACTCCTTCGCCCTCAGCGTGAGCGTAACAGCCTTTTCGCTGCTCCTCGGCCTGCCGCTGGCCTATTTTTATAATCTGTACGAGATCAAGGGCGCGCGGGTTTTGCAGATCTTCATTATTTTGTGCAGCATGTCTGCGCCGTTTGTGGGCGCGTATTCCTGGATTTTGCTGCTGGGGCGCAACGGGGTGATCACCAATCTGTTCAAAAACCTTCTGGGCGCCACCATTCCCAGCATCTACGGGTTCCACGGCATTGTGCTTGTGCTCTGTTCGCAGATGTTCCCGCTGGTGTTTTTGTATGTGTCCGGCGCGCTGCGCAATGTGGACAACACCCTTCTGGAAGCCAGCGAAAACATGGGCTGCAGCGGGGCCAAGCGCTTTTTCACGGTGGTCATTCCCCTGTGCGCGCCTTCGGTCATTGCGGCAATGCTGATGGTCTTTATGCGCGCCTTTGCGGATTTTGGAACGCCCATGTTCATCGGCGAGGGCTACCGCACCTTCCCGGTGGAACTGTACAACTCGTTTATCAGCGAAACCGGCGGCGACACGCATTTTGCGGCGGCCTTGGCGGTAATTGCGATCGTGATAACGGCCCTGGTCTTTTTGATCCAGCGCTATGTGAACAACCGCTTTCAGTTCACCATGAGCGCCCTGCACCCCATCGAGCGCAGAAAGGCCAAAGGGCTGCACAATGTTCTCATCCACGCCTTCTGTTATCTGGTGGTCCTGTTTGGGTATGCGCCGCAGCTGTATGTGATCTACACCTCGTTCCAAAACACTTCGGGCAAGATCTTTGTGCAGGGCTACTCGCTGAACAGCTACAGGGAGGCGCTGGCGCAGCTTCAAAACGCGATCCCCAACACCTTCCTGATCGGCGGCGTGGCGCTGCTTTTCATTGTGGCGACCTCGGTGCTGGTGGCGTATCTTGTGGTGCGCAGAAACAATTTTGTCAACCGGTTTATTGATACGCTGTCCATGATCCCCTACGTGATCCCCGGCGCGGTGATCGGCATTGCAATGATCATCTCCTTCAACAAAAAGCCGCTGGTCCTGGTGGGCACGGCCGCCATCATGATCATTGCGCTGGTGATCCGCCGCAACGCCTATACCATCCGCTCCTCGGTGGCGATTTTGCAGCAGATCCCCCTCTCTGTGGAAGAGGCGGCCAGCTCGCTGGGCAGCAGCAAGCTCAAGACCTTTTTCCGGGTCACAATGCCCATGATGGGCAACGGCATCATCTCGGGCGCGCTGCTCAGCTGGATCGCCATCATCACCGAGCTGGCCACCGGCATCCTTCTGTACAACTACCGCACCACCACGCTGACCATCGAAATTTTCACCGCGGTGCTGCGCGGCAATTACGGGATCGCCGCGGCAATGGCGTGCATCCTTACCGTGATGACCACCATCTCCCTGCTGCTGTTCATGAAGATCTCCAAAAACAAGGACATCACGTTCTGATGCCCGCGCGGCTTCACCCGCGCCGAACAGACGATCAGGAAGGAACGACAGATGAAAAAAGTGATTCTGGTGTCGCTGGACGCCCTTGCCGGAGGCGAGTACGAGCTGATCCGCCAGCTTCCAGGCTTTTCAAAGCTGCTGGCGCGGGGCGCCTGCTGCCCCCAGGAGGAATCGGTTTACCCCACGCTCACCTACCCCTGCCACGCAAGCATGGTAACGGGCTGCACCCCCGGGGTGCACGGCATCGTGAACAACCACGCGTTTCATCCCGGCGCCCGCATTCCCCACTGGAACTTCTACGCCACCCGCCTGAAAAAACCCGCGCTCTGGGATTATGCGAACCGCGCCGGCAAAAAGACCCTGTCCATGTCCTGGCCGGTCAGCGCGGGCGGCGCCATCCGCTGGTCCATGCCGGAAATGACCCCGGCAAAGCCCAAAATATGGAACGCCGACAGCTTCCTCAAACAGCTGTGGGTGTTTGCCAAATACGGGACGCCCCTGTTCGCCATCCGAACCCTTTTGGGCCGCCGCGGGCTGCCGAAGGCCTGGTTCCTGGGCAGGCAGCCGCAGCTGGACGAATGTATGCTGGCGGCCTTTTTGCAGGCGCTGGAGCGTTACCCCTTTGATATCGCCCTGCTCCACGTCTACGGAATGGACGACGCCAAGCACCAGCACGGGACCGACAGCCCGCAGGCGCACGCCTTTTTAAAAAAGTACGATGCATTTGTGGAAAAGCTGCTGGAATATGCGGACGCCCAGCGGGAAAAAGGAAACAGCGTTCTGCTGCTGATCACGGGCGACCACTCGCAGCGAAACGCCCACAGCATGATCCACGGAAATTTCCTTCTGGAACAAATGGGCCTGTGCAAGGTGGAAAACGGAAAGCTCGTGTCCTGGAAAGCCTGCGTAGACAGCGGGGATGGAATGGCCTATGTGTATTTGAACCACATCCAGGAGGGGCAGGAGAAAGCGCAGCTTCTGGCCCGGATCCGGGAAAGGTTCCTCTCCCATCCCGGGGTCGCCGCCGTTCTGGAACCCGAAGAATTTATCCCCCTGGGCTGCGACCCGGCCGCCGCCCTGGTGCTGGAAGGCGCGGACGGCTATGGGTTTGCCAAGGGGGCCCCAGCCCCGGGGAACGAGCCCGACGGCGACGGCGTTTCCCATGACGCGCCCCGCGCGCTGCACGGCTACCTGCCCTCGCGCGGGGATTACCGCACCATGCTGCTGGCCTGCGGCGACGGCGTTCGCCACGGGACCATCCCGCGCATGAGCATTATGGACCTTCTGCCCACCATCTGCAAATGGATGGACATCCCGCTGGACGAACACGTGCAGGGGCGGGTGGTTGAAGAACTGTTCTGCGAACCGTGAGCGAAAAAAAGAAAACAGGGCCGCTGCAAAAAGAAAATTTTGCAGCGGCCCTGTTCTTTTTTCGCGGCGGCGCTCAGCCTTCGCCGCCCATAAAGTCCTTCAGGTACACGGCGGCGCTGCGGCTCATCTCCCGCGAAAACCCGCTCTCGTATTTGCGTTTTGCAAACGCCTGCACCCAGGCCTCAAACTGGAAGGCCTTCTTCCCCTCCCGTGCCGCCCGCTGTGCAAGGGCGGCGCGGTGCTCCTCGTCGGTCTTTTCCCGGTAAACATTCTCGCACACGATGTATTCCGGCGCAAACCGGGCGGGCTTTGGCCGCTCCTGCTGCTGGCGGGTGGGGCGGCCCATCACCAGCATGGCGGCGGGCAGCACGTGGGCAGGCAGGCGCAGCGCGGCGCGCATGGCCTCGCACTGCTCCAGCACGTCCCCAATGTAGCAGCTGCCCAGCCCCAGGCTCCCGGCGGCCGTGACCGCGTTTTGGGCGGCAATGCAGGCGTCGGCCACCGCCAGCAGCGCGTCCCCCGCCCCCGGCCCGCGCACCTTGCAGCCCGCGGCGCGATACACCTGCGGCCAGCGGTGGCAGTCGGCCAAAAACACCAGCACCACCGGCGCGGTGGCAATAAAGGGCTGGTGATCGCACAGTTCGGCCAGCCGTTCCTTCAGCGCCGGGTCGGTCACGTCCAAAATGGTGTAAAGCTGCTGGCAGCCGGCGGTGGGCGCCTCAAATGCCGCGCCCAGTACCGCCTGCTTTTCCGCCTCGGTCACCGGCTCCTCCGTGAATACCCGCACGCTTTTGCGCGCGGCAAGCTCCCGCAGTATCTCGTTCATCACACTTCGCTTCCTTTCCGCCGGGGCGCCCGCCGCGCCCCCTGCCTTTTATCAGCTTACCACAAGGTGAATTTTTTGAAAAGAGCGCCTCTTCCCCGCTGACAAAACCCGCCGCTTGTGCTATGATAAAAACGCAGTGACCCGCTAGGAAACGTGGCATTTTATGGAATTTTCGTTTTTCCTGTGTTTTCCGCCCGCCGCTGCTTCAAACTGAACAAAGGGGCCCCCGCCGGGCCCCGGGAGAGGAGATCACCCACCATGAAAACGCTCAAACTGCGGGACGGCTTTTACTGGACCGGCATCATCGACGATCAGCTGCGCGTGTTCGACATTGTAATGTACACCGAATTCGGCACCACCTACAACTCCTACGCGCTCACCACCGGCGGCAAGACCGTGCTGTTCGAAACCGCCAAGGTCAAATTTTTCGACGAATACCTGGACAAGCTGCGCCAGGTCATCGATGTGAACTCCATCGATTACCTGGTCATGAGCCACACCGAGCCGGACCACGCGGGCAGCGTGGAAAAGCTGCTGGACTACAGCCCCCAGATGAAGATCCTTGCCACCCCCTGCGCCGTCGGCTTTTTAAAAGAGATCGTGAACCGCGATTTTGTAAGCCTGCCGGTCAAGGACGGCCAGCAGATGAAGATCGGCGAGCGCACCCTGCGCTTTATGGCGGTGCCGAACCTCCACTGGCCCGACACCATGTATACCTTTATCGAGGAGGAGCAGATCCTTGTTACCTGCGATTCCTTCGGCGCGCACTACTGCCTGCCCGAAGTGCTGCGCAGCAAGGTGCAGAACGAGCAGGATTACCAAAAGGCCCTGAAATATTATTTCGACTGCATCATCGGCCCCTTCAAGCCCTTCATGCTGCGGGCGCTGGACCGGGTGGAGCCGCTGGACGTGACCCTGGTGTGCACCGGCCACGGCCCCGTGCTGGACAGCCGCATCCGCGAGACCTTCGCCCAGTACCGCCAGTGGTCCACCATTAAAAACCCCAACGGCAAAAAGACCGTGATCATTCCCTACGTCAGCGCCTACGGCTACACCGGCCAGTTGGCCGAGGCCATTGCCCAGGGCATCGCCGCCAGCGGCGACGTGGCGGTGCGCCGCTACGACATGGTGGAGGCCGACCCCGCCAAGGTGGAAGAGGAACTGCTGTTTGCCGACGGCTTTCTGCTCGGCACCCCCACCATTGTGGGGCAGGCTTTGCGCCCCATTTGGGAGCTCACGCTGGAAATGTTCCCCGCCACCCACGGCGGCAAGCTGGCGGGCGCCTTCGGCAGCTACGGCTGGAGCGGCGAGGGCGTGCCCAACATTACCGAGCGGCTGCGCCAGCTCAAGCTCAAGGTGGTCGACGGCTTCCGGGTGCGCTTCAAGCCCAGCGAGGCCGACCTGGTGGGCGCCTACGAATACGGCTACCAGTTCGGCTGCCGCCTGCTGGACAAGCCCCTTGCCCCTCCCGAGAAAAAGGGCGGCCGCAAGCTGGTCAAATGCCTTGTGTGCGGCGAAATTTTCGACGCCTCGCTGGATGTGTGCCCGGTGTGCGGCGTGGGCCGCGAAAACTTTGTTCCTGTGGAAGACGCCGCCACCGGCTACCGGCGCGACAGCCAAGAGTACTATCTGATCCTGGGCGGCGGCGCGGCGGCGCTGAACGCGGCCCGGGCCATCCGCGAGCGGGACACCACCGGCAGCATCGTCATGGTGTCGGAAGAGCCGTACGCCCCCTACAACCGGCCCATGCTCACCAAGGCCCTGCTGGCCGGGCTCACCCCCGAACAGCTGGCCATGGAGAGCCCGGAATGGTACCAGGAAAACCGCGTCTACCAGGTGCTGGGCAAACGGGCGGAACAGGTAGACCTTGCAAAGCGCGAGGTCACCCTTTCGGGCGGTGAGGTGCTGCAGTTCACAAAGCTGATCTACGCCCTGGGCAGCGAGTGCTTCATCCCGCCCATGCCCGGCAGCGAACTGGAGGGCGTGGTGGCCGTGCGCCGCCTGGCGGACGTGCGCAGGGTCGAAGCCCTGATGAAACAGACCAAACACGCCGTGGTTATCGGCGGCGGCGTGCTGGGCCTGGAGGCCGCCTGGGAACTGAAAAAGGCCGGCCTTTCCGTTACCGTGCTGGAGGTGGCTCCCCGCCTGATGCCCCGCCAGCTGGACGAAACCGCCGCCGCCCTGCTCACCGCCGCCGCCGAAAAGGCGGGCATTGCGGTGCGCACCGGCGCAGCGGTAAAGGCCATCCAGGGCAGCGGCCGGGCCGAGGCCGTTGTGCTGGAAAACGGCGAGCGGTTCCAGGCCGGGCTGGTGATCGTGTCCGCCGGGGTGCGGGCAAACACTGCCCTTGCCGGCGCCATGGGCCTGCAAACAGGCCGCGCCGTGCTTGTGAACGAGCGCATGGAAACCAGCGCCCCGGGCGTGTACGCCTGCGGCGACTGCGCCGAATACCAGGGTATGAACCTTGCCAACTGGGCGCAGGCTGTGGACCAGGGCAAGGTGGCCGGCGCCAACGCCGCGGGCGAGGCGCTCACCTACGCCCCCACCCTGATGGGGCTGACCTTCCAGGGCATGAACACCGCCCTGTTCGCCGCGGGCGACAACGGCTCCAACCCCGCGCTGCTGTACAAAACCCTGGAATTCCGCGACGCGGGCAAGGGCCAGTACCGCAAGTTCTACTTTTTGAACGACCGGCTGTGCGGCGGCATCCTTTTGGGCGACACCAGCGCCATGGCCGCCCTCACCGCCGCGCTGCAAAGCCACGCCACCTACAAGCAGATGCGCGAGAGCGAACTGATGGGTTAAGGCGCTTTCCTTTCGGCAGCCGATCCACGTTAAAACGCCCGGGGCAGGCAAATTGTCTGCCCCGGGCGTTCCGTTTGTCCAAACACAAGGCGTATTTTCGGCTAAAATAGGATACGCTTCATATTATAGCCGAAGTTTAGATTGGCCCTTGCCCGGCAGAAATGTTCTTTGAAAAGCCCTTGGGGCATGGTCTGTACGCCCAGTGTTGGCCCTCGTGGCACCGGATAAGCGCGCCCTCCGCCGCTAGCCCTGTAAGGATGCGGTTTGCCGTAGCCGCTGATACGCTGCACATCCCGCGGACATCCGCATTCCTGATAAACGCGTGCGTTTTCAAAAACGCCTCAATCTGCCTGCGGCGGAGCTCCGCTTTCTCCATCGCTGCATCGCTCATTTCATCGCTCATGCAGGCCGCATCCATGAGCGATGCTTTGATTGCCGACAGCATGAACTCAATAAATTCTGTGGACTCCCCGGCGTCGTTGGAGGCATTGATGGCTGTATAATACTCCTGCTGCCGGTCGTGAATGATCGATTCCACCGGCAGCCAGGCAAAGGCGGGGTTCCATTTGGAAAGAAGCAGCGTATGCCACAGCCGGCCCACCCGGCCATTTCCGTCGGCAAAGGGGTGGATCAGTTCAAATTCATAGTGGAACACACAGCTGCGGATCAGCATGTGAACCTCGCTGTTCTTCACCCAATCCAGCAGTTCCATCACCAAATCCGGAACATACTGGGGCAAGGTGCCGAAATGCAGCACGTGCCCCGCCTGATCCACAACGCCAACGGGCCGGGTGCGGAACATCCCCGCCTCCTCCACCAATCCCCGTGTCATAACGCCATGGGCTGTCAGTAAACTGTCTGTGGAATAGGGGTCCAGCTCGTCCAGCCGCTCGTAGATCTCATAAGCATTTTTCACCTCCGCAATGTCTTTCGGGGGCGCAAGAACATGCTTTCCGTTCACAACCGCCGTTACCTGTTCCAAACTAAGCGTGTTTTGCTCGATCGCCAAAGACCCGTGGATCGTGCGGATGCGGTTGGCCCGCCGCAGGGTGGGGCTGGCCGAAAACCGATTCGCGGCTGTGAGCCGGCCCACCAGTTCCGCGATCTCCGCAATATCGCCGATCATTGTGTTTGTGATCTGAAAAGGCGGCTTTTTATTTGTCATATCACTACCTCGTATGCCGATATGCTTTTAATGGAAGTATACCATGTTTTTGTGGCCCAAACAACACATCGCTCATTTCATCGCTCAACATCGGCGCGCCGCCTCTCCTGAAAATCTGCAAAGCACCCCCGGAAAAGCAGCAGCTTTTCCGGGGGTGCTTTTTCTCTTTTACTTTATTTCTTCGCTCTCTTCTGCCGCTTTTCGATCTCTTCCAACCCCAATCGAATAAGATCCAAAGTTGCAGCAGAACGGCTTGGGTAACGATTCTCAAAGCGGAAATCGTCAATTC
Source organism: Oscillospiraceae bacterium (assembly GCA_022835495.1). NCBI lineage: Bacteria > Bacillati > Bacillota > Clostridia > Eubacteriales > Oscillospiraceae > Oscillospiraceae bacterium. Next base: position 304,549 of record BQOK01000001.1, on the reverse strand, counting down.
GCTTTAGCAGCTCTTCATCCACAATCACAGTATAGCGCGGTTTTTCAGTTGGCATCACAATCACCCCTATGGTTCATATTATGCATGAGTTCATATATCCTGTCAAGCATGAACAGTTTTCTTTAAGGAGTTGACAGGTTCATACCCTATGAACTATAATAAAATTAAGTTCATACGTTCATACCCGAAGGGAGAGATAACGAAGATGCCATTGGAACATAAACGATTAACCTTTGTAGTAACGCCCGAGCTGGAACCCGTGATTGATAAAGCAAAGAAAATATTCTATAACTATACTCAATCTGATATGATACGAACCCTTATCATTGCCGGATTGGATTCTCTTGATAATGATGAAGAGTGTCAAGAATCCGTTCACCAGTCAGAAGATTTTTCTACATAACTTTATAATTTATCCAGTGGTTCTTAAAAATTTCATAAAAGGTGGAAACCCAACAATATGAATGTCCAGCCATACACGAAAAAACAGAAGTCTGAAATAGAAAAAGTCCGTGCAGCCTTTCAGGACTATATCCAAAACAGCGGTTACATTGACCTGCTGTGGTCGGATAAGGTGGGCTATGTTTTGCTGCCGCTCAACCCGGAAAGCGAGGATGGGTTCCGGGTTGAATCAGAGCCCGAACTGATCGAAAACGCAGAAATGCTTTGCGAGCGGCTGTTCACCGAGATTTTTTACGACGTGATAAACTTTTCGGGGAAAGGGCATGATACCGACCAAGCCGACGACGAGGAGCGGGCCGAGGTACAGCGGCGGCTGAGCCCCTATATCGAGCAGTTTCCGGAATACAAAAGCCTTGCCGAGCCGCTTTATGAATAGCGGTTTTCAGCGGCCGGCGAAGAATACAGCACAACAAAATTGGGAGGTTAACATGAAGATCAGTATGGTAAGAAGGGCCGACGCCCTGGGCAGGATGGTGCTGCCCGAAGAAATACGGAACGCGCTGGGCATTGCCGAGGGCACCTCGGTGCGCCTTACGCTGGACGGCGGGCGGGTGACGCTGGAAAAGGAAACGCCCCAGTGCGCCCTTTGCGGCTCTACTGAAAACCTGTGCGTGCAGGGAGAAAACGCAGTTTGTGAGAAATGCGTTAACTCAATTGCGAAGATTTAAGCCTTCTGATTTATCCGCAAGAAGTGCCAGAAATGCAATCATCTATGCTTGACAGGATATATGAACTTGTGCATAATATGAACCATAGGGGTGATTATGATGCCAACAACAAAGCCGCATTATACTGTAATCGTAGATGAAGAGCTTTTTAAAAGGATTGAGGATTTTCGCTTTAAAAATCGTTATCCAAGCCGTTCCGCAGCAACTGTAGACCTCATTTTACTGGGTATGAAAGCGATTGAAGAACAACAGAAAAAATCCAAAGGTGAAAGTGATTAGCATATTAGCTTTATTTAAAAATATATAAAATCACCTGTCAACGGAGGGGGACGCCGCCGGGTCATATGGCCCAGCGGCGTTCCCCCTTTTGTCGGCTTGCACCTTTCCTGAATTGCTCCTCCTTCTTTTTCATATTTCACAAGGAGCGGCTTTTTCCCTCGCCCGTTTATTTCCCTCCGCCGCGGCCCATCCTGTGGGTGAGGTGGTAACAAACATGACTTCGATTTGGGGAAACAGCCTTTCCGGCATTGACCAGGGGCCTTTGCAGCAGGACCTTCAAACCCAGGTGCTGATCATCGGCGCGGGCATGGCCGGCATCCTGCTTGCAGACAGCCTGCGCCAGCGGGGCGTGCCGGTGGTCCTGGTGGACGCGGGCCTGCCCGCCAGCGGCCAGACCTGCCGCACCACGGCCAAGATCACGGCGCAGCACGGCGCGCTTTACAGCACGCTGGAAGAAACGCTGGGCGCGCAGCAGGCGGCCCAGTACGCCGCCGCAAACCGGCAGGCCGTCGAGCGCTATGCCCAGCTTGTTCGGCAGCGCGGCATTTCCTGCGGGCTTGTGCGCTGCCCGGCCTTTTTGTATTCGGTGGCGGACGCCGGCGCCATGCAGCGCGAGGCGGCGGCCCAGCAGCGCGCCGGGCTCGGCGCCCGCTTCACCACCGGCACCGAGCTTCCCTTCCCAGTGGCCGGCGCGGTGGAGGTAAAGGGCCAGGCGCGCTTCCATCCGCTCCAGTTTTTAACCGCGCTGGCCCAGCCCCTCACCATTTACAGCCACAGCCGGGTGCTCCGGGTCGAGGGCTGCTGTGCCCAGCTGGAAAATGGCCGCACCATCACCGCCCGGCAGATCGTGTTCGCCTGCCACTACCCCTTTGTGAATGCGCCGGGCTTTTATTTTGCCCGCATGCACCAGGAGCGCAGCTATGTGCTGGCCCTCCAAGGCGCCATGCAGCCCCGGGGCATGTACCTGGGCGTGGACCCGGAAAACGGCTGGTCGCTGCGCACCGCCGGGGAGTTTTTGCTGTTCGGCGGGGCCGGCCACCGCACCGGCGAAAACCGGGCGGGCGGGCGTTACGACGCGCTGCTCCAAAAAGCCCGCGAGCTTTGGCCCGGCTGCACCCCGGCGGCCCGCTGGTCCGCGCAGGACTGCATGACCCTGGACGGAATGCCCTACATCGGCATTTTCGCCCCCTCCCAGCCAAACTGGTACGTTGCCACCGGCTTTGGCAAGTGGGGCATGACCGGCTCCATGGTGGCGGCCATGGTGCTGGCGCCGCTGCTGTGCGGCGAAGCCCCGCCCTTCGGCGGGCTCTTCTCGCCCTCGCGCTTTACGCCCGCGGCCAGCGCCGGCGCCTTTGCGCACGACGCCGCCCATGCGGTGCGCGACCTTTCCCGGCAGTGGTTCGGCGCGGCCCGGGCGGCGGCCGATGCGCTGCCTTTGGGGCACGGCGGCGTGGTGGAGGTGGAAGGCGAAAAGGTGGGCGCTTACCGGGCGCCGGGCGGCGAATTTTATTTTGTTTCCACCCGCTGCCCGCACCTGGGCTGCCAGCTGGAATGGAACCCGGACGAAAAAAGCTGGGATTGCCCCTGCCATGGCTCGCGCTTTGATTTTCGCGGCCAGCTGCTCGACGGCCCTGCCCAGCACTCCATTCTGCTGGACGGCCCCGTCACCCCTGAATAGCGCCCGCAGCGGGCCTAACTTGTTGAATGGTGGCATTGCGGCCACCGCTCATTTTTTACACGCAAACAATCACCAATTTTTCTTGCTTTATAAATTAACCTGCCCAACAAGAAGAGGGGCGCCGCCGGGTCACATAGCCCGGCGGCGCCCCTCTTCTTGGCAAAACCGCTATAAAGACGCTCAAGCAAAAACGGAAAAATTTCACAGAACGGCATTATTTACTTTGGTGCTACATTTGTGTATAATAGTAGCACCAAAGGGAAGGAAAGTGATGGAATGACGGGGCTTGAACGTTTGGAACAAATGTTGGAAGAACATGGCGGAATGCTGCAAACCGCACAAGTTACGGCAGCAGGTATCTCAAAGCCAATTTTTTATGATTTTATCAGAGAAAAAAATTTGGAGCGGGCAGCGCATGGCGTCTATGTATCATCGGACGCTTGGGTAGATGCTATGTATCTCATTCACCTGCGTTGTGGTCAGGCTGTTTTTTCCCATGAAACGGCTTTGTTTTTTCATAATCTTACAGACCGCGAGCCTTCCCCTTATTCCGTTACAGTAAAGCGGGGGTATAGTCCCTCACGGCTGAAAGCCGATGGGATTGCGGTCTATACAATCAAACCGGAGTTGCATGAGATCGGCATTACCCATTTGCAAACGCCATTCGGTCACATGGTATCTGTTTACAATATGGAGCGTACCATCTGCGACTTGGTCCGCTGCCGAAGCAAAATAGAAATTCAAACCATGCAAGGCGCATTAAAACAATATGTCCTTCGGAAGGACAAGAATCTGCGCGTGTTGATCCGCTATGCCGGGCTGTTTCACATTGAAAAGATTTTAAGCCAATACTTGGAGGTACTGCTATGATAAAAACGGCGAGGCAGCTGAAAGACCTGATTCGCAATCTGTCAAAAGAAAAAACTGCTGATGCGCAGATTTTAATGCGAAATTATATGATGGAGCGTTTTCTGGAACGTATTTCTCTTTCTGAATATCGGGATAAATTCATTTTAAAAGGCGGTATGCTGGTGGCCGCTATGGTCGGGCTGGATGTCCGTTCCACAATGGATATGGACGCAACGATCAAAGGGGCGAATGTGAATGTGGAAGATGTGGAAAAGCTGATTTCTTCAATTATAACCATCCAAATCGACGATGGCGTTATCTTTCAAATAAAAAGCATTTCAGAAATCATGGACGAAGCGGAATATCCCGGAGTCCGCGTCAGCATGACCGCTTTATTTGATCGTGTGATAACACCACTGAAAATTGATATTTCCACCGGGGATGTGATTACACCCAGCGAAGTTCGATATAACTTCAAGCTCATGTTGGAGGAACGGACAATTGATATTTGGGCGTATAACTTGGAAACAGTACTGGCTGAAAAGCTGGAAACTATGCTCACCCGAGCGGTCACCAACACACGGATGAGAGATTTTTATGATATTTATGTTTTGCAGCAACTTTATGGAAAAACATTAGATCAAGCCGTTCTGCGGGATGCGTTGCTGGCAACCGCCCATAAACGAGGAACAGAGCGCCATCTGGCACAAGGGGCGGATATCATTAACGAAGTGGAAAACAGCCCGGTTATGCAGCGGCTTTGGGCGGCTTATCAGAAGAAGTTTTCTTATGCAGCTGATGTGGGCTGGAACAGTGCCATGGCCGCGGTGCGGGAATTATATGAATTTTTTTAACAGGCTAAACCAGCGCCGCCCCGGGCCGTAACGGTCCGGGGCGGCGCTGGCTGTGCAATGCCGTTTTATCCGTATTTATTCGTAGCGCAGCGCCTCAATGGGGTCCAGCTTGGCGGCCTTGTTCGCCGGGTAGTACCCAAAGAACACGCCGATCGCCATGGAAAAGCCCACCGCGCCCAAAATTGTGCCAAAGCTCACCTTTGCGGGCGCGCCCAAAAAGCTTGCGCCCACGCTGCCAAGCCCCATGCCCACCAGAATACCCAGCACGCCGCCGATGGCGCAGATGATGATGGACTCCACAATGAACTGGGTGCGGATGGCGCTGTTCTTGGCGCCCAGGGCCTTGCGCACGCCGATCTCGCGGGTGCGCTCGGTAATGCTTACCAGCATGATGTTCATCACGCCGATGCCGCCCACCAAAAGGCTGATGCCCGCAATGATGCCAATGGCGATCGAGATGGTGTCCAGCACGCTGGTGATCGAGGCCATCTCGTTTTGCAGGTTGTAGGCCCGCACCATGAAATTCTCGTTGTTTTTATAATAGGTCTCGTCAAAAAATGCCTCGATGCGCGCCGCCAGGTCGTTGCCGTCCACCCCCGGCTGGGGCACCAGCTCCACCGAGAAATACCGGTCGCCCCACTCATCTTTCATGGTTGCGTTCGGCACATACATCTCGGTGGTGGTGTCCTTGCTGGTGGTGGGGCCGGCGCCGCCCAAAAAGATGCCCTGCATCTGGTAGTGATACACGCCCACAATGGCGTACTCTTTCACCTCGTTGCCGCTGGCCAGCGAGATGGTCTTGCCCAGCGCGGCGTTCGCGTCGCCGCCGAACATGTTGTCCACCACCAAATCGCTCACCACGGCCACCTTGCGCGCGCCCTCCATGTCGCTCTCGCGCAGCGCACGGCCCGCCACCATATCCACCTTGTCGGCAACAAAAAAGTCCGGGTTCACGCCCACGGTCTGCAGGTTCGCGTACAGGCGGCCGTCCTGGGCCTTGCCGCTGCCGCCGTAGTTGGCAATGATCAGCGCCTTGATCTGCTGCGAAAAGCGCTGCCGCAGCGAATCCAGCATCTCGTCGCTGAGCAGGTCCTCCTCGTAGTAACTCACCGAGTTGGAATAGTTCCCGTTTTCATCCGGGCGCTGGTTCACGCCCACCTGCAGGTTGTTGCCGCCCAGCGATACCAGGCTGTCGCTCACCGAGCTGGTGAGCGAGTTGCCCACCGTAACAATGGCGATCACCGACCCGATGCCGATGATGATGCCCAGCATGGTGAGCAGGGCCCGCATTTTGTTGGTCATCAGGCCCGAAAGGGCCAGTTTTATGTTTTCCCAGATCATTCGGCCGCGCCCCCCTTCCGTTCACTCACGATCTCGCCGTCCAGCAGGGTCACGATGCGCTCGCACTCGGCGGCCAGCTCCTGGCTGTGGGTGATCAGCAGGATGGTTTTCCCCTGTTCCCTGTGCAGCTTGTGGAAAATATCCATCACCACCCGGCCGGTGGCCGAATCCAGCGCGCCGGTGGGCTCGTCGGCTAGCAGCACCGCCGGGTCGTTGGCCATGGCGCGGGCAATCGCCACCCGCTGCTTCTGCCCGCCCGAAAGCTCGCTTGGCTGGTGGTTCATGCGGTCGCCCATGCCCACAAGCTCCAGCAGCTCTTTGGCCCGGGCGGCGCGCCGGGCGGCGGGCACGCCCGCATACAGCATGGGCAGCTCCACATTTTTGAGCGCGCTCACCCGGGCGATCAGGTTGAAGGTCTGGAACACAAAGCCTATTTTTTTGCAGCGCAGGGCCGAAAGCTCGTTGTCCCTTGCGGCGGTCATGTCCACCCCGTCCAGGATATAGCTCCCCTCGGTGGGCTTATCCAGCGCGCCGATGATGTTCATCATGGTGGATTTGCCGCTGCCGCTCTCGCCCACAATGGCCAAAAACTCCCCTTCCTGAACGGTCAGGTCAATGCCGTGCAGAATTTCCAGCTCGTTGGGGTGGCCGATGTAAAATCGCTTTACGATGCCCTCCATTTGAATGAGAGGGGCTTTTTGCTCCGCCATGGCTTAACCCTCCGCCATGGCGCCCGCGGCCATTGCCGCGCCCATGCCGCCGGCCTCGGCCAGGCTGCGCAGCTCCATGCCTTCTTCCAGGCCCTCGCCGCTGATCTCCACCGCCAGGTCGGTTTCCATGCCGGTGGTCACGGGAATGGGCTCAAACACGGCGCTGCCGTCGGCGCCCGTGCGCTTGGCGTACACCACAGCGCCGCCCTCGGCGCTGGTGCCCACCGTGTCCAGGGGCACGCTGAACACGCCCTTCTTTTCTTCCAGAATGATCTTGGCCCGGGCGGTCATGCCCAGGCGCAGCGCGTCGCTGGCGTCCTCCACGCTGAACTTCACCTGGTAAGTAGCCTCGCCCGAGGCGCTGAGCTCGGCCTTGGGCGCAATAAAGGTCACCTTGCCGTGGAACACGTCCTTGGCGCCGCTGGTAAAGGTGGCCGCCTGGCCCAGCTGGATCTGGTTCACATCGTACTCGCGCACCTGGGCCATGATCTCCAGGGCGGCCGGGTCCTCAATGGAGGCAATGTTGGTGGCGGGCGCGCCGGCCACCGCCTGGATCTCGGTAATCACCCCGGCGGCCGGCGCGGTGATCTCGCACTGGCTGCGCTGGCGTTTCAGGTCCTTCAGGTTCTGGGCGGTGGCGCTGGGCGTGCTCTGGGCCAGCATCGCGTTGCGCAGCGCGTCCTGCGCGTCCTCAATCGAAAGGCTTGCCTGGCGCATCAGGTCGTCCCAGGCGTCCTTGCCCATGTCGCCGTCGCCCCGGTCCTCATAGACTTTTTTCTGGTTGCGGGCGTCCTCCACCCGGCGCTGCGCCTGCGCCACCGCCAAATCGCTCTGCTGCTTTTCAGCCGAGAGGGCGGCCTGCAGGTTTTTGATCTGTTCGTCCAGGTCGGTGGTGTCCAGCCGGGCCACCACGTCGCCCTCGGCCACGGTGTCGCCCACCTTTACCAGCACCTCGCTCACCGGGTAGGTAAGCTTGGTGGCGGCCTGCGCCGCGTTGCCGGACTGCACGCTGCCGTTCGCAGACAGGGTGCGGGCCAGATCTCCCCGCTGCAGGGTCAGGGTCTGCACGTTTGCCTGCATGGCCTGGGCCGCCGCGGCCTGGGCGCGGCCGGCATACACCTGCCACACCACCACGGCCACAGCCAGCACGGCCAGCACGATCAGCAGCTTTTTGTGTTCGCTTATAAATCCAACGATCTTCTTCATTGCGTTCTACTCCTCTTTTGTGGGGCTGCCCGCCCCGGTTTTCCAAAACATTACACCCTCCATCTGGTGGAAGGTCAAGGCTTTTTTGAAAAAAGCCCCGCTCCCTTACTGTTCGTCGCCGCCGCGGCAAAGGTTCGGCTTTTTTCTTTTTGCGGCATATGGGCATGATACCGGCAAAGGGTAAAGGCCCCGGTAAAGAAAAGGGTAAAGAAATCGTATGGATTTTCCGCCCTTTTGCCCGCGGCACCCTTTTCTATAACGAGGCCTGCGGGCCTTTCTTTTCAAAAAAACACAAAAAACAGCCGCCGGGGCGGCAATTTTTATTCCCGGGCGGCGCGCCGGCGGTTTCCGCCCTTTGCCGGGGCCCGGCGCGCAGGGGCCCGCAGCACAAACGCCGGAGCCCGCAAAACCGCGTTCTCCGGCGCTTCGGCCCCTTTTATCCCTTTCGGTGTGGCCGGCGGCGGGGCAGGCAGGCCGCCAGATTTGCCGCCGACGCCGCGCAGATGATCCCCACCGCAATGGCGCCCGCCTCGGTGAGCACCAGCCGGGCATACTCCGCAAAGCGGTCCAGCTGCGCCCGCACCAAAAAGCTCATCATGTAGTAAAGGTCGCCCCCGGGGATCAGCGGGATCAGCATGGGCACCAGCAGCAGAATGACCGGCGCGCGCACGGCGCGGGCCAGCGCCTCGCTTGCCAGCGCGGCCGCCGCGGTGGCGCACAGCAGCGCCGTGAACACGCCCTGGCCGTGGCAGGTGCAAACCAGATACACCGCCCACGAGAGCGCGCCGCCCAGCGCGGTCCAAACAAGGCGGCTGCCCCGGATGTTGAACAGCACGGCAAACCCCGCCGCGCCCACGGCCCCCATGGCCGTTTGGATGCAGTACCAGCCCATTGCCTTATCCCCCCGCCCGCAGCAGCACCACCGCAAAGCCCGCGGCCACCGCCAGCGCCTTGAGCACCGCCTCACACAGGCCCAGCAGCCCCGAAATGGTATCGCCGCCGATCATATCCCGCAGCGACACGGTCAGCCCCAGCCCCGGTATAAGCAGCATGATGTTGCCAATGATGATCTTTTCCGGGCTCACGCCCACCCCCAGCGCCGCAAGGGCCGCGGCGGCCAGCGCGGCAAAGGCGCTGCACAGAAGGTTCAGCAGCAGGTCGCCCAGCGGCAGCCGGCGGCCCAGCGCCAGCGCCCCGGCCAGCAGCGCGCCCGAAAGGGCGGCGGCCAGCGCATCCCGCGCCGCGCCCCCAAAAAACACCGTGAAAGCGGCCGAAACCACCGCGTAGGCGGCGCACTGCACCCAGGGCGGGTAGGCCCTGCCCTGCCGCACCTCCTCCACCGCGCGGCGCAGCCCGGCCAGCTCAAGCGGCTGGGCGCACAGCCTGCGTGAAAGGCCGTTCACCCGCTCCACGCAGCCAAGGTCGGTGCGCCGCTCACGGATGCGGCGGGTCTGGGTGAGCACCCGGCCGCCGGGGGCCGCCGCGGTGAGCACAATGCTGGAGGTAATGGTAAACACATCCGCCCGCTCAAAGCCGTACGCCGCGCACAGGCGGGTGAGGGTGTCCTCCACCCGGCGTACCTCTGCGCCGCTCACCAGCAGCAGCTCCCCCATATCCAGAATGCAGGCCAGCAGCGCCTCGCCCTGCGCGCCCCCGGCCCCTGTTTGCAGCGCCATCGCTTTCCCCTTTCCCTCTCACAAGATCACAAAAAGCGCGGTGCTGCGCGCCGCGCTTTTTGTTTGGCCTGCCTGCCTCAGTCGGTCAGCTCCAGCACCAGGTGCTCAATGGCCGTGTGCCGGTTCATGTAGATCACGTTCAGCCGCCCGTCCCGGTCCTTGCACATGGCGGGCTGGCATTTGTTGCCCGGCGCCGGGGCCAGCTCGATCAGGTTCTGCCAGGTCCTGCCCTCGTCCTTCGAGCAAGCCAGGGTGAGCGGGCTGCGCTCGTGCCAGTCGGCCACCGGGGTGTTGTTGTAGGCCATCAGAATGGTGTTTTCGTCCCAGCTGATCACGTCGATCTTCGACTCGTTGTTCACGATCGTGGTGGGCCGGGGCTGGCTCCAGGTCCGGCCGCCGTCCCGGCTTTCCGCCGTATACGACACCAGCGATTTCACCCCCGCGCCCCAGCCGGTACTGCCCGGGCAGGTGCGGGTGAACATGCGGATGGTCCCGTCCGGCCGCAGGCACAGCGCGGGCTCCCGGATCAGGCTGCCGTCGTCTGCCGCCAGCAGGGGGCCCTGCTCCCAGCTCTCGCCGTCGTCGTGGGAGAGGTAGATGCGCACCGCGCCGAAGTATTTGTCCGGGATCTCGCTGCTGGTGGAAGCGAACACAATGGTGCCGTCCGGCAAAAGCACGCTGTCATTGGAGGCGTGGCCGCTCTGAATGCCCGCCGGCTTCGCCGGCTCCCAGGTGCGGCCGCCGTCCTTTGTTTTGCGGGTCCAAAGCTCGTCGCGGCCGTTGCACCAGGTGGTAAAGTTCACCTCGGTGTCCAAAAACTTTGCGAACAGCAGAATGATCTCGCCCTTTTTGTTCTTTAAAAACACCGGGTCGTGGCAGCAATAGCGGATGTCGTTGCCCACCGCGTCCGGGTTGCCCCACTCGGAGGCGCCGTATTCCAGCACCGATACCCAGTCCTTGGCGTCGCGGCCCATGGGGTCGCCGTTCCACTGCAAAAAGCCGCCGTTCCACACGGCCAGCAGGTTGCCGTTGTCGGCAAGGGTAAGGCTGGGCATGTGGTAGCACTGGCGCTCGTCGAACCATTCCACAACCCACTTGCGGTCAATGATCTCAGCTTTCATTTTGTACGCTCCTCTCCGCGAAACGCGGCGCTTTATAAAAGAACTGCTACACGGCGCCCTGCCGGTCTTTCGGTGCGGCGGCCATGGCCCTGCCGCACAGCAGCACCGTGCCGATCTGGGTCAGGGTGAGCAGCAAAAGGCTCCACACCTGCACCCGGATGCTCTCGCCTACCCACAGGTTCATGGCAAGGAAAAAGCCCAGCCCCAGGCAGCGGCCTATTTCCAGCACCGTGTCGTTAATGGCCAGCAGCTCGGGCCGGTGGTCGTCCAGCTCGGGCACCAGCTGCATCATGTCCAAAAACGTGCTGTAGGTCGAGTTTTCCAAAAAGCCCGCAAAAAAGGCGTTCACCACCGTGTACACGATCACCATCACCGGGCTTAAATGGAAGATGCACACCCCCGCAATGCCGGTAAGCACCGCCACCGCCAGGCCCATATAGCGCACCCGGTTGGTCAGCGACAGGATGCGGCTGGCGATCACAAACGACGCAATGGCCGCCGCGGCCGACAAAAAGGTGTTGAACCCCACCAGCAGCTCATTGCTCACCATCTGATACAGCACAATGCTCAGGATAAAGGTGAACGCCCCCTCGCGCACGCCCTTGCAGCTCTGGGCGGCAAGGCCGTATAAAAGGTGCCGGTTGCGGGCGATGGCGCGGAAGGTAAAGGGGTAATCCACGTGATGTTCGCTTTCGGTATGGCGCTTGGGCAGCCGCAGCGCCAGCGCGCAGGTCACCAGCGAAACCGCAAACGCCATGGCGAACACCGTGATATACCCTTTGGTGCCGCCCACCCGGTCGATCACAAAGCTGGCCAGCAGCGGCACCGTAAGGTTTACCAGGTTTGCAAAAATGCTGATGATGGCAATGCCGCTGTCCCGGTTGGAAAGGTCGGTGGCGTCGGCCAAAAGGTGCCCGTAGCTCAGCCAGTAGCAGCCGTCAGCCAGGCCGGTCAGCAGGCCCAGCAGCAGGTGCCAGCGGGCCGCCCCGCCGCCCAGCAGGATCAAAGAAAGATACAGCAGGTTATAGCCCACAATGCCCGCCACCGCTGTGGCGCCGGGGCTGGTGCGGTGCAGAAACTCCGCCGCCGCCGCCATGGCCACGGCGCTGCCCACAAAAAAGGTGACGTTGTACATCACCACCACCTTCACGTCGTTGCTCTGGCCCAGCAGCATGGTGTTGATGAACACATAGGGCAGCCGGTTGAACACCATAAAACTGGTATGCACCAGCAAAAACCGGTAGTACCCGGGCGAAAGGGCCTCGCCGCCCATCAGTCGTTTCAGGGCGGCAAAAAGGCCGGTCAGTTGCTTCATGTAGGGTCCTCCTGTAAGGGGGATGACGAAAAGGTGAGCAGCGCCGTTTCCATGCTGGGCAGCGCCAGCGGCACCCAAACGCCGCCGCTGTGGGCACGGCAGGGCAAACGCTCGGCCCCGCCCCGGTGCGAGCAAAAGGCCCGCACCTGCTCCGGTGCACTGCGCACGGCAAGCGCCGCCCCGTCCACCGGGTCGGTGGCCGCGTTCACAAGGTAAAGGTGCAGGCCCGCGCCATCGCAGAAGCAGTAGGGTTCCAGGTAGGGCTGCCCCACCACCATGGGGAAGGGCGCGTTCGCCGCGCGCAGCACGTCCTGCAGCACGGCCTGGCGCACGCTGTTCAGCAGCATGGGGGGAATGGCCGGCGGCTCGGGCAGGTGCCCGAAGGGGTAGATCAGCACCCGGCCGTCCACCACCGCCTGGCAGGGCGCGGCGCGCCGCCGGTACGAATCGTACAGCGCGGTGTATTCCTCCACCTGCGCGCCGGGCGCATAGCGCACCTCCAGCGCGTCGCCCGCCACCAGAACAGCCGAAGCCCTGGCGTGCCGGCGGCCGCAGTATTCCCGCTCGCCGCTCACCTGCTCGTAGGCAAAGGCGCCGCTGTCCTGCTCGAGCCAGCGGGCGCTCTCCACCCCGGCCAGGCCCTCCAGGCCCCGGTCGCACAGGGTTTCCAGCGCGTCGCCGGTCAGCAGCACAAAATTATTCCGGAACAGCTGCTCCAGCGTTTCGGCACTCCAGTTGCGCAGCACCTGCCCGGCCGCGGCCACCACCTGGCCCGCCAGGGGCGCCGGGTCGCTGCAATAGGCGTAGGGCACGCCCATGGCGGGCAGCAGCCCCGCCCAAAAGGCTTCATGGGGGTACAGCTCTTCCATGCGCCGCCCCTCCGGGGTGTGAAGGGTGTAGGCGGATTGGGGGCTGCACAGCACCCGCACGCCCTGGCGCTCACCCTTGAACACGCCCTCCTTTGTCAGGGCGTTCAGGTAGTCCTTGGTATCCCGCAGCATCTGCTGGTAGCCGTCCTCCCACACGATGCCGTTGCCGTTCAGATCGTACAGGTCGATGGTCATGCCCGCCAGATCCAGCGGCAGGGCGCTCAGCAGCTGGAAGCGGGTGAACCGCCGCGATTTGGAAAACCGCGAAAACGGAAAGTTTTCCAGCTCTGGGTACACCTCGGTCTCGGGGGGCAAAAAGGCCCGGGTCAGCATGGAAACCATGTTGAAGCCCTGCATATACCCGGCGGGCGAAGCCTCCTGGTAGCCGGGCAGATGCACCCGGTCCACCGGGGGCCGCCCGGCGGCCAGTGTGCGCAGCAGGGCGTGCCAGTCGCGCCCCTCGGCCGCGTGGATGTGGGGCGCGCTGCTCATCAGGCCCACCTTGGCCTTTGCCGAAACGGCCCGCACCGCGCCGCCAATGGCCGCGGCCGCGCTGAGCATGGTGTCGCGGCTCACGTCCAGCCAGATCTTGCGGTAGGGGTGGGGCTCGCCGGGCTGCAATACCCCCCGCACGAACTCCTCGCGGGTGAGCGTTTTGCCGGCGGCCGCGCTGTAAAGCGCCATATGCCGCTCGCAGAAGCAGCCGCCCCAGGCAAGGGGCGCGTGGTTGTGCAGGCGGAAGTCGTCCTCCACCCACAGGATCGAGGGCTCCAGCGCGGCGTACCGCGCGTACAGCCGGCTGATGTAGGCCTGCCAGTTCTCACACAGGGGGCACACGCACAGCTCCGAGGCGCGGCCCTCCGGGTCCACCATGGGGCGGAAGTTCTGGCCGGGGGCAAAGCGCTTGCCCAGGTCCGCGTGCATCACGCTGTGCCACTGGTTTACCGACAGGCTCACCCCTTTTTCCGCCAGCAGGCGGGTGAGGGTGCGCATCAGCTCCAGATATACGTCCTGCTCTTCAAAGGCCATATGGCCGGTGTTCAGCTCCTCCACGTTGGCGAACACGGCCACGTCGTCGATGCGCGCCTCGTCCACATAGCGCAGCAGCGCGGGCACTTCGGTGCCGTCGTTGAAGCCGGGGTCGCAGCAAAAGCGGAAAATATACTGAAAGGGATCGTGTTTCATGGGCCGGGGCCTCCTGTTTTATTGTGTGGCTGTGCCCGCGTTCGGGGCCTGGCGCGCGGGCACGCCGTAGAACGACAGCATGGCGATGCGCATGCAGTCGCAGGGCACGGCAATGCCTGGGTTCATGCGCCAGGCGCCGTGCAGCCGCACCTCGCCCGCAAGCGGCCGCTCAAAGGTGATGGCAAGGCCGTCGCGGCTCACCGTATAGGCCGCGGGTGCGGCAAGGCCCGCATCGTCCTCGGCCTCAAAGGGCAGCAGCGCCGGGGGCACCTCGAAGGCGTTGATCCAGTTGCGGATACGCGAAAAATGCACCTCGATCACGTCCGGCGCGGTCTGCACCACGGTCTCCGGCTCGGGGGCCCGCCAGTCGGTATCACGGCCATAGCACACCGCCAGGGCTGCCAGCGCGCAGCGCTCGCCGATCACCAGGTTGGACTGCGAGGCGTTGTGAATCGAGTCGTAGAGCGCCTGGTCCGCGGCGGGCACCACGGTCACCCGGTCCAGCACATGGGCCGCCTGGCGCTGCGCCTCGCGCACTATGCCCCATTGGCGGTCCCGCGCCTCAAAGGCGGGCTCCAGGCTGCGGTTGAGCTGCACGGTGATAAAAGGCAGCTCCGGCTGGGCCAGCGCCTCGCGGGTGCGGCGCACCAGCGCGGTGAACCGCTCAAGATAGGTCCCGGCGCTGCCCTCGTAGCCCTCGGCCTCGCCCTGGTACCAGAGCACCGCCCGGGGGTGCAGCTCGTAATCGGCCAGCATTTCCAGCATGTTGGCAAACAGCGCCCCGTTCTCCTCCGGGTTCCACCAGCGCAGCGGCGCGCCGCCGTAGGCGCAGGGCACCAGCCCAATGGGGTACCCCAGCTCCCGTTTCAGGCGCTTGGCAAAGTGCAGCCAGGGGCTGTGCCCGGGGTTGTGGTTCTCGTAGTGGCCCAGGTGCACCGCGCCGGTGGTTTCGCCCAGGGGGTGGGTGGCCAGCTCCCACCGGGCGCTCGCGCGCAGCACGTGTACCCCCAGCTCGGGGTCGTCGGCAACGGGGTTTTTTGCCCGGCCGGCCGCGTTGCTCTGCCCCGCGATCACGAACACGTCCCCCACGCCGATGTTGTGCACCATGTCGCCCCTGGTGCAGGACAGGCCGTCCCACCCCTCATATTCCATATAGGTTTCAATGCGGTACAGCCCGCCCGCGGGCACCCGCTCAAAGCAGATGCTCCAGCGCCCGCCGCCCTGCACCTGGCACAGGCTCCAGGGAATCACCGACTCGCCGGTGCTCTCCAGCGCCACCCGGGCCTTGACCACCGCGGGCCGGGGGTCCACCTGCTCAAATTCCAGCGGCAGCTCCTGCGAAAGGTGCACAAGGTGGTAAGCGCCCTCCAGCCGGATCGCCGCGGTGCCGTCCGCCCCCTGCTGAAAGATCTGCCAGGGCACGGCGCCCTTTGTAATGGTAACGCCAAAGTTCATAACGGTCTTCCTTTCCGCGGGCGCTTTATTCGTACCAGTCGCCGCCCGCCATCACCTTTACCCCTGCCAGGGGCCTGGGCGCGTGCACACTGTGGATCCATTTATATTCTTCGCCGTCCCTGCGCAGCGCGCCGCACGCCAGCAGGCGCTGCCGGGCCGCGGGGTCCAGCGCGCCCCCGGGCAGGGTGTCGTCGTCGCCCGGCAGGGCGGCCAGCGCTTCCAAAGCGCCGGGGAATTCCCGCACAAAATCGGGCGAGAGATACAAAACGCCCCCGGCAAAATATGCGTCGTAGGGATACGGCGTTTTGCGCTTCGGCGTCAGGGCCAGCACGGTCATCATGGGGCCCTCGCAGGGGCGCGCCGCGCCCCCATGGTACACCACATCCAGGTTATATGCCAGGTGGATATCCGCCTGGCCGTCATACCGGCTGGCCGCTGCCGCCGCCCGGCCCTCGCCGTCCGTGCGGGCGCGCAGCTTATAGGGCGCGTGCGCCTGGGCAGTGGTGTTCACGCTGCCGTCGCCATTCCAATAAGTATTGAAACGGAACTCCACCTCCTGCCCGGCCAGGGGCTTGCCGCCCGCTGTAAGGCAGGCGCAGAACCCGTTCGTGTAGCTGCTCCCGTCCGGCGCCAGCAGCCGCTCCAGCGAAAGCTGCGCCGCCTTGGGCAGATCCGCGGCACAGTCCGGCCGGAACACCTGCGCGCAGATCACCATATCGTTCTCGCCAAAGGCATTGTCGCCCCCCACGTGGCCGTAAAGCCCCAGGCGGCCGTCCGGCAGCTCCAGCAGGCAGGGCTGGTAAAGGAAATCGAACGCAGCGTCCGGTTCCAGGCGGGTCCAGTTCTCGCCGTAATCGTTCGACACAGAAAAGCACTTGTTGCGCCGGTAGCCCACAAGGCACCCGTGCTGTTCGTCCCACACGATGGTCTCGGGCACGTAGCCCCCCTGGGGGTCATGCTCCGGGTCGGGCGGCGCGCCGTCCCGGATGGGGTACAATGTGCCGTTGATCCACCCGTCCGGCGAGGGGGTCACGAACTGCCGCCCCACCGGGGTACCCTGCACGTCTCCCGCAAGGAACAAAAGGCGGCCGTCCGGCAGCTCTGCAAAGTCGAATTCGTGCGCGCCGATGCCCGGCAGAATGTAGTTGGGGCCGCTGAAATCGCGGCCGTTTTCACTGGTCAGGAAAAACGGCTGGATTTTGCTTTGATAACTCTCACCCGGCAGCATGGTGTTTCGGGTGGCGCGCTTGCACCCGGGGCCCCAGGGCGTGCCGTACAGGCTTGCCAGCACCACAATGGTGCCGCTGCGCAGCCGGCGCACCCGCCACAGGTAAGGCGCGGTGCCTTTTAAAAGCCGGCGCACGTCCGTCCAGGTGGCGCCGCCATCCAGGCTTTCCCGCACGCGGATGCAGTCGCTCCAGCCGGTGCGCTCGTCGTTGCAGCGCGGCACATCAAAGCCAACAATACGTCCGTCGGCAAAGCCCACATTGCAGAAAGAGCCCTCCCGGCGCGGGCAGCGGCCTGTTTCGGTAAAGTTTGCCCCATCGGCAGAGCGCATGTACACCCGGTACGAGCGCTGCTGTGCGCTGCCGCCCTCCACCGAGCAATAAGACACCGGCACACCGGCCGCCTCGGCGAATTCCAGCCGCGGGGGAACAAACCCGGGGTTTTCCGCCTCCATCGTTTCGTCGAACGAAATGCCCACAGAACCGTCTTCATAGGAAAACGCGGTCACCCAGGCCACAAAGCCGGGGCGTTTTTCAGGCGCGTAAACAAGCGTTTGTTCAAACGCCCCGCGCCAGGGGATCCTGTCCATCAATGGCTCGGTCATAACATGCACTCTCCCTTGCCGCTTCACAGCGCACAGAATTCTTTATCCATATAGCCAAGATACGCGATCAGCCCGTCCGCCAGCGCGTCGTCCAGCCCCCACCAGCGGTAGCCGTATACATAGTTCAAAGTGGGGCACAGGCTGTACCGCCCGCCGCCGTATTCCACCGTGATCGCGGCGGGTTTCATCGCTTTGTTTTTGAAACGCTGGGTGCAAAAGCCGCACCCCGTGCACCGGGCGTGGTGGGCGATGATGAACTTCTGCACCGTTTCCGGCAGCGCCCCGAACCCGCCCAAAATCTGCTTTGGGTTTTGAATGGTCAGGCTATAGCTGGCCGGGAAGGAGTGCTGCGCGTTGAACTCGGCCGAAAAGCCGATGTGCGCCCGGTCGTAAAAGCCGCCGGGCGTCTGTTTTCCGTCGATGTTTTTGGCGTAGGCGATCCGGCAGCTCTCCAGATCATGCACCTCGCTGCAATCCAGCACGGGCCAGTAGTGAAAGCCGTTTTCCCGCAGCCAGCCCACCAGCCGCTCAAACGCCGCCGGCTCGCCGGAAAAACAGTAGAACAAGGTTTCCATGCCGGTGCATTCTGCGTCATAATAGCCCCGGGCAAACCGCACAAAACCGTCCGGCTGTTTTGTCAGCTCCCGCAGCGCACTGAACATGCCGGGCCAGCTCCCCTCAAAAAGGTGCCCGTCGGCATATTTCAGCCCGGTTTCCGCCAACAACGCCGCCTGCTGTTTGGTGGGCAGCGCGTCCACGGGCAGCCGCAGCGCGCCGTTTTCCGGCGCGGCCTGATCTGCGGCGTTCCACAAAAGCCGCAGAAGCTTCAGCACCGCCGCCAGGCTTTTGCGCATATCGCGCCGCAGGTTCGGCTTGCCGTGGCTGGGGCCGGGGCACTGCAGATCATACGCGTCGTCCTGGTGCAGCTCCTTCATCAGGCGCTGTGGCTCCCGGCTCAGCAGCCAGTACAGCCGCTGCGTCCAGTGATACAGCGCCTCCCACGCGGCGGCGGGCAGGGGCGAGCGCTCCGGAAGCGCCGGGTCTATGGCCGTTTGCAGCAGAAGGGTGTCGAACATCCGGCTCTCCAGGCAGGCATACCGTTCAGGCCAGCGGCTGGTGTCCACTTGCATCTCGGCGTTCATGGCGATCCTCCTTACTTCTTCGGGCCAAACGGCAGGGCCGCCGCTTGACCTGCCTTTATCGTATATCGCAGCCCAAAAGCCCTTTGAAAGCCCGCGAACCGGTTCGCGGGCTTTCAAAGGGCTCCTGCGCCCGCCCGGGCGCAGGAGCCGTAAGAATGCCGTTTTTTACTTTAACTGCCCAATCTTATTACGCCGCGGCACGGGCAGCGGCAATGGCCTCATTGACCATGGTTTCCAGGTCGGCCGCACCGGCGGCCTCATACTCGGCCACATACTTGGCCCAACCGGTTTCCACATCAAGCTGGCCGCCAATCATCTGCGTCAAATACTGGTTCGAAATATCCTGCAATTTTGTGCGAATGTCGGCTGCCTCGGCAGGCAGGCTGATCATGTTGTAATAAGCAGGCAGATATTCCACCACCTTGTCCGCAAAACCCGAAACAACGCCTTTGGCGTAATCGACCAGTGCAGCGTCTTCCTCGGTAGCCCACTCGTTGCTGTTGTCAATGGGGTGCGACACGGCGGTCCACCAATCGTTGTCCCTGAAATTGACCTCGTACTCGGTGCCGCTGAACAGGTAACTGAACCACACGTATTTGCAGCGGCCGTCTGAATAGCCGTAAGGAGCGGTGGCTGCGTTCCAATAATCGGGGCCCTGATCGGCACGGTAGACATAATTCGTGGTGTTGTGCAGCAAATCCTGCCCCTCGGCGCTGGCCAGATACTCCACAAGATCAAGCACGCGATCCGGGTTTTCACAGCTGGTGGGAATGAAATAATGCGCGCCGATCCATGTGCCAGTGGTATAGGTTTTGCCGTAATTGCCCCCGGAAGTCAGCGAGGTGCCCAAGGTTAAGTCACTCATCTGAGCGCCTGTGTTGGCAGCAGCCCATGCGGTTTTATAAAAATCACGGAACTGGCCGGGGTAGCCGAATCCAAAGTCCGCAGCGCCGATCTTGCCGGCGCCAAAGTCAGAATACGCGTCGTCAAAGTCGCCTTTGATGCCAATGCCGGAGTCCAGACCGCCAGCCGCGTACATTTCAGCCAGTTGCTTCACGACTGCTTTTGATTTATCGCTCACGGTGGCCAGAGTCCATTTTTCGCTATCAGTGCCAATGGTGCCGGAAGGTACGAAGCCGGACCATGCGTCCCCCTTGGGGGCTTGAATGGTTGTGCCTTGGGGGGCCGCAAGTGTCATGTCGATCTGGCCCCAGTTGGTCAGCTTATCGTTGCGGGGCCACCAGCCCACGTAACCGGCCGCGCCGGCCGCCTCCGTATAAGCGATAAACTCCTCTACAGTAGCAGGCACTTTTCCCCCGTTGGCCGCATCCAAAATCGCCTGATTGTAAACGGGTACGCCCGAGAAGCTGGGGTCAGCAAACGCGGCTACGGCATAAATGGCATAGGCCGCATCAGCATTGCCGGTATACAACTCGTTATAGGCCTTGTACTCATCGCTGTTGATGATTTTATACAGGGTAGGGTAGCGGTCGGGCTCGGCGTTCACCAGCTCGGCAATGTTCACGACCAGCCCCTCCTGTGACCACTGGGCGATCTTTTCGCTCTCACCCCAAGTGGGGAACAGGTCTGCCGCCCCGCCAGTGAACAGCTCGGTCTGCATGCGGTCATCAAAGCCGTCGGTGCCGGTGTCGTATTCCAGCGTGACGTTCACAGCCTCTTCAATTGCCTTTTTGATGGGGTCGTTCTCCATCCCGGCCACGTCGTCGGTGCTGTTGCCAAACTGGGCAAAGCGGATGTTGACGGTTTTGCGGCCAGCATTGGGATTAACGTCTGCGGGTGTACCCGCAGACGTGCTCCCCCCCGTAGGGGTGGAGCCGCCTGTTCCACCGCAGCCCGCCAATGCCGACATGAGCATAGCGGCCACCAACAAAAGTGCCAAGATATGCAAATGCTTTTTCATGGTAATCCTCCTTTAGTCATGTGTGTCTTTATACGCTCCGCTTCGTTTACACGAAGCAGTAGCCTTATTCTTTTACTGCGCCCAGTGTGATCCCGCTCGTAAAGTATTTTTGCAGGAAGGGGTACACACACATAATCGGCACCATGGCGCAAATAATCGTGGCCATTCGCAGGGCCATGGGCGGGGGTAATTGCATCCCCAGCCCCACGGCTCCATTGCGCACCTGGTTCATCATGGTCTGGTCCACAAGCATTCGCCTTAGCACCCAGGCAAAGGGCTGCAAGTTGGTTCTGTTCGAGATGAACATCATGTAGTTGTAATAATCGTTCCAGTTGATCACTGCGATGAACAGGCTGATCGCAGCCAGCATGCTGCGGCTCACTGGGATCACAATGCGGAAAAACACACCCACATCGGTACAGCCATCTAGCAGGGCCGCTTCCTCCAGTGATTTTGGCACCGAATAGGAATAGTAGTTGCGCATGATGATAAAGTAGGTGATGTTCAACGCACCCGGAATCACCATTACCCAATAGTTGCGCAAAAGCCCCAGGTCTTTATACAGAAGATACTGTGGAATCAGGCCGCCGGTGAAAAACAGATTGAACACCACCAGTGCATTGATCACCTTCATCCCTTTAATGTGCACTTTGCTCACACCGTAGGCCATGCTGGCCGTTACCAGTACACTTAGCACGGTGGCCAACACTGTTTTGGTAACCGAGATCCACATGCTGTTGGTAAAACTTTTTGTGGTGAAAATGGCTTTGTAATATTGAAAGTCCACCCCGCCGCTGGGCCACAGCATCAGCCCGCCCTTAACAAATTCCTCGTACGGCGTCACCGATGCAACTAGCACATACCACATTGGGTATACGCAGATCAGTGCAAAGCCAACACAAAAAACGAACACAAACACATCGTAAAAATTAAAGCCCATCGTCTGGCGCAGGCTGCAGCGATAGCCGCCGTTTCGGCGCAGCTTGTTATTTGACCACATTGATAACGGCCCTCCTTCCGGCTTAAAATATCCCTTGAACATCCAGTTTTTCCACAAATTTGTTGGCCCCCAACACCACGATCAGCCCCATGGTGTTCAACACTAGGTTCATGGCCGTGGACAGTTCAAAGTTGGTTCCCGAGCCGCCAAGGCTAATGCGGTAAATATAGGTAGACAATACGTCGCCTGTGCTGATTACATAATTGTTATATAGGTTGTACACCTGATCAAAGTTCGAGATAAACAAGCTGGCAAGCTGCAGAATCAGCATGATCATCACACTCGGCAAAATGCGGGGAATCGTGATGTGCAGCAGCATGTCCTTGCGGTTCGCTCCATCAATGGCCGCGCTTTCATACAGCGCTGGGTCAATGCCGGAGATCGCCGCCAGATACACAATGGTAGAATAACCCGCCGTCTTTATGATGTTCGTAATCACCAAAATGGTTCTGAACAGTTCGGGCCGTTTCAGAAAATCAATTGGCTGCCCGCCAAGCGCGGCAAGCACCTGATTCACCACACCCCCAATATCCGCAGTGGACGGGAACTCCAGGAACACCTGCACTAAACCTGCAAAAATTACCCAGGAAAGGAAATACGGCAGATACACACAAGTTTGTACAATGGGTTTTACTTTTTTGAGCTTCAGTTCATTGATCATCAGCGCCAAAAACACATTGAATGTAAAACCAAACACCAAATTGTAAAGGTTAACGATCACGGTGTTTTTAAATGCCCGGATAAAATTCGGGTCCACCAGCATTTCTTTAAAATGAGAAAGCCCCGCCCAAGGGCTGCCCCACACGCCCAAGTTTGGCGAGTAATCTTTGAACGCCAGCTGAATACCGTACATAGGCCCATAATCGAACACGATCATAAAAACAAGCCCTGGCAGCACCAGCATATAGACGAACCAATATTTGCGCATGTACGCCAGGAACCTGTTCCCCCTGCCGCGTTTGCCCGCGGAACCGTTCTTCCCTCCCGCGCTCCTTCCGGCCCCCGCGGCCCGCTTGCCGGCGGCCATGTTCGGCGCCACCGCCTGTCCCTTCATTGGAACGCCTCCTCAATAAATTATTAGTAATAATTTTGTTCGAATTTGCGGATAAAAACTTTATTATGTGCGCTTGACTTTAGTGGGTGTCTGTGGCACAATAGCGTTGAAGCCACTCGATTTCACTTAAACTATATCAGCAATTACCGGGGTTGTCAAGCAATTCCCCTTTCAAAAAGTTAATGCTTTCTTTAGTAAAATTTCACAATAAAAACAGTCAAAATCTACTAATATTAACGTTTTATTAGCTCCGAAAAACCGCCCAGGGCAGGCGGCAGGCCGGTTTGGCGGTGGTCGGGCTTTTTGCAATTAATATGTAATATATACACGAAACGGAGGAACCGGCATGAAAAAAATCGGTTTTATCGGCTACGGCCTGCGCTCGGAAACCATGATGAAAGCCTTCCGCGCGCTGGAGGCAGAGGTCTGTGTGGCGGCCGTGGCGGACCCCCGGCGGGAAGAGATCGCCCGCCAGGTGGCGCAGGACCCCTATTTTGCCTCCACCGCCTACTACGGCGACGCGGAGGAAATGCTGCTGCGCGAGGAGCTGGACGGCGTGTTCATCGGCACCCGCTGCTCGCTGCACACCCCCTATGCCTGCAAGGTGCTGAAGCTCGGGCTGCCGCTGTTTCTGGAAAAACCGGTGTGCACCACCCGCGCCCAGTACGAAGCCCTGCGCGCCGCGGCCGAGGGGCAGGAAAAGCGGGTAGTGGTGTCGTTTCCGCTGCGGCTGTCGGCCATCACGCTGGAAATGAAGCGCCTCGTGGCCAGCGGCGTGCTGGGCCGGCTCACCATGGTGCAGGCCGTCAACAACGTGCCCTACGGCAGCGTGTACTATCACAGCTGGTACCGCGACCCGGCCGAAACGGGCGGCCTGTTTCTGCAAAAGGCCACCCATGATGTGGACTACATCCATTTCCTCACCGGCGAGCGGCCGGTTTCGGTGTGCGCCAAAACCGCCAAGCTGCATTTCACCGGCGACCGGCCCGCCGGCCTGCGCTGCCCGGATTGCCCCGAGTATCGCACCTGCGCCGAGAGCAGCTATGTGGTGAAAAACATTCTCAAAGAGGACGTTCAGGGCGACTGGTGCTGCTTTGCCAAAGACACCGGCAACCAGGACGGCGCCAGCGTCATCTTCACCACCGCCAGCGGCATGCTGGTGAGCTACAACCAGAACTTTGTGGTAAAAAAGAACGCCGGGCGGCGGGGCGCGCGGCTCATCGGCACAAAGGGCAGCGCCGAGTTCGATTTTTACACCGCCGAGATCCGGCGCGACGATTATCTCTCCCCCCAGACCGTAACCCACAAATTCACCTTCCCCGCGGGCATGCACTTTGGCGGCGACGAACAGCTGGCGCTGGACTTTCTGCGGGTGCTGGACGGCGGCGAGGCGCAGTCCGACCTTGCGGCGGGCCTGGTCAGCGCGGCAAGCTGCCTGGCGGCCCGGCAGGCGGCCGAGGAGGGGCGTTTTGTGCCCGTTGAATATTAACCCGAAACCTGAAGGAGGCTGACCCCATGCTGACCGATCTCAAAACCATTCTGGCCGACACCCGCGAAAAGCACTACGCGGTGGGGCTGTTCAACTGCGTGACCCTGGAAATGACCAAGGGCATTCTGGCCGCCGCCGAGGAGCTGCGCTCCCCGGTCATCATCGGCCCGGCCGAAAGCCTGCTGCCCGGCGCGTCCCTTGCGGAATACGCCGACCTGATGCTGGGCATGGCGCGGCGGGCCAGCGTGCCCGTGGCGCTGCACTTTGACCACGGCTTCACCCCCGAATTGGTGGAACAGGCCATCCGCCTGGGCTTTTCGTCGGTCATGTACGACTGCAGCATGCTGCCCTTCGGCGAAAACCTGCGCCGCACCCGCGAGATGGCGCGGCTGGCCCATGCCGCGGGCTGCTCGCTGGAGGCCGAGATCGGCCACGTGGGCTCCAACGGCTCGGCCGAAGAGGCGATCGCACAAACCATTTACACCGACCCGCAGGACGCGCTGCGCTTTGCCGCCGAGAGCGGCTGCGACGCGCTGGCGGTGGCCATCGGCACCGCCCACGGCGTTTACACCGAAACGCCGCGGCTCAACCTGTATTGCCTTGCCAGAATCGCAGAAGCCTGCCCCACGCCGCTGGTGCTGCACGGGGGCAGCGGCCTGTCGGACGCAGACTTCCGCGCCTGCGTGGCCGGGGGTATTTCCAAAATCAATATTTTTACCCACAATAACCTCACCGCCGGGCGGGCCGCCCACGACCACTGGACCGCAGAGCGGGGCGCCTTTGAGCTGATGCCCCTGGTCACCGAGGCCGTAAAGCGCGAGACCGCACACCACATGCGCGTGTTCGGCAGCGCCGGAAAGGCGTGAGCGCCGTGGAAAGCCAAAAGCGCTGCATCGCCGCGCTGGATGTGGGCACCACCTCGGTCAAGGTGTGCCTGTTCACACCGCAGCTGCAGCTGCTGGCCTGCGCCGTGCAGGAGTACGCGCTGCACACCTGGGGCGAGTGTGCCGAGGTGGAGGCGGGGCAGTACAAGGCGGCGGTGCGCCAGGGGCTGCGGCAGGCGCTGGAAGCCGCGCCCGGCTGGGCCGTGGCCGCCGTGGGCCTTGCCACCCAGGGCGAAACGCTGGCCCCGGTCAGCGAGGCGGGCGAGGCGCTGCGCCCCTTCCTCGTCTGGCTCGACAGCCGGGCCGGCGCCGAGGCGGCCGAGCTCTCCCGCCTCTTGGGCGGCGCGGAATTTTACCGGGCCACCGGCCTGCCCGAGCCCACGGGCGCCCTGCCGCTGGCAAAGCTGCTGTGGCTCAGGCGCCATGAGCCCGCGGTGTATCAAAAAGCCCACAAGTTCCTGCTGCTGGAAGACTATCTGCTGTTCTGGCTCACCGGGCGCTTTGTGAGCGAAAAGTCCATCCAGTCCTCCACCGGCTGGTTCAGCCTGCCGCTGGACGGTCTCTGGCCCGAGGCGCTGGCCGCGGCGGGGGTGGAGCCGCAAAAGCTGCCCCCGCTGGTGGAATGCGGCTCTGCGGTGGGCGGCCTGCTGGCACAGGCCGCCCGCGAGCTGGGCCTGCCCGCGGGCGTGCCGGTGGTGGCCGGCGCCATGGACCAGGTGGCCGCCGCGCTGGCCGCGGGCTGCGTGGAGCCGGGCGTGGTCACCGAGACCACCGGCACCGCGCTGGTGGCCGCCGCCTGCACCGACGCGCCGGTCTTCAGCGGGGGGCACCGGGTCACCATCTACCGCCACGCCCTGCCCGGCCGTTATTTGTACCTGCCCATCGGCAACACAGCGGGCATGGCGCTGCGCTGGTTCCGGGACCAGTTCTGCCGGGACCTGCCCGCCGGGGCCGAGGGCTACCTCGCCCTCGACCAGCTGGCCGGGCAGGTGCCCCCGGGCTGCGAGGGGCTGGTGTTCCTGCCCTTTTTGGCCGGCTGTGTGGACCCGGACAGCTGCCCCCAGGCCTCCGCCGTGTTTTTTGGCGCGCACCTGGGCACCACACGGGCGCATTTTGTGCGCAGCGTGCTGGAATCGACGGCGTTTTTGCTGCGGGACTTTTTTGAAATGCTGGCCGCCCTGGGCTGCCCGGCGCGGCAGGTGTACTCGCTGGGCGGCGGGGCGCGCAGCCCCCTGTGGCAGCAGATCAAGGCCGATGTGTGCGGCCGCAGCTTTGCCGTGCCCGCCTGCAGCGAGGCCACGGCTCAGGGCGCCGCGCTGCTGGCCGCCTGGGGCGCGGGCCTTGTGCCCGCCGGGCAGCTGCCGAAGGCAGCCCCCTCCGCGGTCTATCGGCCCCAAAGCGGCGCCGCGCCCGCCTACGGGCAAGCCTACGCCCTGTACCGGCGGCTGTACGCCGCTGTAAAACCGCTGTTTGAGCCTGCGCCGCAGGCCGAAAGGAGCTGACACCATGAATCAAAACACCCTGCCCCGCCTGGGGGTCCTGGCCCTGATGCTGGAGGGGTACGAGCCCTTGTTCCCGGGCATTACCCGGCGCCAGCACGCCTATGTGCAGCAGGTCATCGCCTCGCTGGAAGGCGCCGCCGAGTGCGTGTTCCCCAAAGTGGCGCTGAACCGGGCCGACATTGAGGCGCTCACCGCCCAATACAACGCCCAAGAGCTGGACGGCATCCTGATCCTTCTTTTAAGCTACTCCCAGGGCCAGTACCTGGTGCGCGCCATGCAGCACAACCACCTGCCCCTGGCGCTGGCGCTGGTGCAGCCGGACGAAACGGTGGGCGACGACTTTGAAGAGCTGGAGCTCACGGTGAACCAGGGCATTCACGGCTCGCAGGACAATGCCAACTGCCTTTTGCGGGCGGGCATCCCCTGCGCCTACTTTGCGGGCAGCCGCAAAAACGGCGAGCTGGCCGCCTTTGTGGCCGACTTCGGCGCGGCGGGCCGCACCCTGCAGCGGCTGCGCCGCATGAAGATCGGGGTTATCGGCAAGCTGGCCGGCATGGGCGACGTGATCACCGACGATATGGCCGTGTACCGCAAGCTCGGCCCGGAGTTCGTGTACGACTCGGTGGGCACTCTGCAGCGCTTCTGCGCCGCGGTAACGCCCGGGGAGGTGGAGCGGCGGGTGGCCTACGAGCGCACCGTGTTCGATATCGACCCCGCCCTGCCGCCCGAGCGCCACGCCGAGGCCGTGCGCATGTATCTGGGCTTTAAGCGCTACCTGCAGGAGAACGGCTATGCCGGCTACACCGCCCATTTCGAGGAGTTCGGCGCCGACGGCCGCTTTACCCAGCTGCCCCTGCTGGCCGCCTCCAGCCTCATGGCCGACGGCTACGGCTATGCCGCCGAGGGCGACGCCACCACCGCCATGCTCATGGCCGCCATGCACACCCTGTGCGGCGAGGCCAATTTCAGCGAGATGTACATGATGGACCTGGCCCGCGAGGCCATTCTCCTGTGCCACGCGGGCGAGGGCAACTGGGCCACCGCCCGCACCGACCGCAAGCCCTTTTTGATGGACCGGGTGTTCAATGAGGGGGGCCTGTCCAATCCGCCCACCCCCATCTTCACCCCCCGGCCCGGCCGCGCCGGGGTCATGAGCCTGGTGCACCTGGGGGGAGAGCGCTTCCGCCTGGTCTACGCGGCCGGCCAGATGCTGGACAAGTGCGATCTGCGCCGCTGCGACATGCCCTATATGTTCTTCCGGCCAGACAGCGGGGTGCGCCCCTGCGTGACCGCCTGGCTGGAGCAGGGCGGCACCCACCACGAAACCATTGTATTGGGCGAGCACACGGCGCGCATCCGGCTGTGGTGCCGCCTTGCCGGCGTCGAGTTCGCCGCGGTCTGACCCCCCTCGAGAGAAAGGAGCAAACAAGCCATGATCAAAACCATCCGGCGTTCCCTCACCGACCTGCTGGGCGAAGGCTACATCTCCCACGTGTGCGCCGCCCGCGCCGCCCTCACCGGCGAGGCCCCCGAGGCGCTGCGCGCCGTGGCCGACGAGCCGGTCGATTTTTACCCCGCCGCCTTTGCGGCCCGCCAGGAAGAGCTGATGGCCCGGCTGGGCCAGGCGTTGGTCCCCGCCTTTGAAAACGGGCTGGACGGCGCGCCCACCGGCTCTTACCAGGCCGCGCAGCACAGCTTTGCCGCGCCCCTGGGCGGGCTTGGCTGCTTTCGCATCGGCGAGGACGGCCGCCTTTACTTCGCGGGCAAAAGCGAGCACTATCACATTCCCCTGGGGCACGATTTCCCGGGCTATCGCCTGATCGAAAACGCCAAAAAGCTGGGCATCCCCAACGCCACCCACAACAACACCCGCGGCTTTGTGACCCG
This sequence comes from Oscillospiraceae bacterium, assembly GCA_022835495.1. Lineage (NCBI taxonomy): Bacteria > Bacillati > Bacillota > Clostridia > Eubacteriales > Oscillospiraceae > Oscillospiraceae bacterium. Next base: position 276,171 of record BQOK01000001.1, on the reverse strand, counting down.
CACGCTGGAGCGCAGGCTCATCGCGGCGGCAAACGGCATGGATCCGGGCGATGCGGCGCTGGACGCGCTTTTGGCCCAAAAAGAGCCGGGCGTGCTGAACACGGTCATCAACCTGGAAACCGGCTCGCTGGCCGTGGAGGCCGCGCTGAAAATGATGCTCTCCCGCTTTTATTCCATCGACGGCAAGCCCGCCCCCTACGAGGGCCGGGTGCCCGTGTTTTTGGTGATGGCCGACAATGCCGGCGGCGTCACCGCCGGCTACCACGGCACCACCGTGCTGGCCCAGACCCTGCGGGGGCTGTGGCCCGGCTTTGCCCAAAAGGCGCAGGAGGCGCAGCTTTATAAGGTGGTGCCGGTGCCCATCAACGACCCCGCCGCTTTCGAGGCCGCCGCCCGGCAATACAACGCCGGCGCTTACAAGACCGCGGGCTTCTGCCACGAGATCATCATGATGAACTACGGCGGCATCCGCCTGTCCGAAGAATTTTTGCAGGCGGCCTACCGGGTCTGCCGCGCCACCGACACCCCGGTCCTGTGCGACGAGATCCAGTCCTGCGCCTGGTACGACGGGCTGTTCCTGTTCCGCAAATACGGCCTTTCGCCGGACTTTGTGTCCATCGGCAAGGGCTTCCCCGGCGGCAATTACCCGGCCAGCAAAATTCTGGCCAGCCGCGCGTTCGACAGCCTCAACCAGTTCGGCGCGCTGGTCACCAACGGCCAGGAGGAGCTGGCGAGCCTGGCCTATCTCATTACCATGGAATTCATTGCGGCCAACGGGCCGCACATCCAGGCGGCGGGCGGGTATTACCACGCCCGGGCGGCCGAGCTTGTAAAAAAGCACCCCGGCGTTTGCACCGGTGTGGAGGGCGACGCCCACATGACCGCCCTGTGCTTTGCCCGGGTGGACGACGCGGTGGACTTCTGCGCCCGCATGAACCGGGATTTCTGTGTGGACATCAGCGCCCAGACCTACAAGCCCAACTGCCCGCCGGTGGCGCTCACCAAGCTGCCGCTCATTGTGACCGAGAGCATGGCCGACCGGCTGCTGGCCCTGTTCGGCGCCGCGCTGGCCCAAACGGCCGGCCGCGAAGGGAGGGCGTAAAGCATGGAGCCTGTGCGTTTTGGCGTGATCGGCTGCGGCCTGATGGGCCGCGAGTTCGCCAGCGTTTCCATGCGCTGGCTGCACCTGGCCGCAGACCTGCCCCGCCCGGTGATCGTGGCGGCGTGCGATCTGTCCGATGCAAACCTCGGCTGGTTCCGGCAGGTGCCGGACACAAAATATTTTTACCACGACTACCAGGAGCTGCTGCAAAACCCCGAGGTGGAGGCCGTGTACTGCGCGGTGCCCCACCACCTGCACGCAAAGGTCTACGGCGACGTGATCCGCGCGGGCAAACACCTTTTGGGCGAAAAGCCCTTCGGCATGGACCTGGCCGCCTGCGGGGAGATCCAGCGGGCCATGGCCGGCCGACCGGAGGTGTTGGTGCGGTGCGCCAGCGAGTTCCCCTATTACCCCGCCGTGCAGCAGATGGTCAAATGGTACCGCGAGGGCGCGTTCGGCCAGATCATCGAGGCGCGCTTCGCCATCAAGCACTCGTCGGACATGGACCTGAAAAAGCCCATCAACTGGAAGCGGATGCGTGCCGCCAACGGGGAATACGGGTGTATGGGGGATCTGGGCATCCACACCCAGCATCTTCCGTTCCGGCTGGGCTTTGTGCCCCGCACCGTCACCGCCCAGCTTGCCAACATTGCCAAAACCCGGCCGGATGAAACCGGCCGCCCGGTGCCCTGCGAAACCTGGGACAACGCGATCCTCACCTGCGAGGCGCAGAACGCCGCGGGCGATACCTTCCCCATGCAGCTGGAGATGAAGCGCATGGCCCCGGGCTGCACCAACACGGTGGAATACGAGATTTACGGGCTTAAAATGTCGGCCAAATTCACCACCGACGACCCCAACGCCATCCGTTACACCCAGCCGGTGGGCCGCGAACAGGCCTGGGCGCGGCTGGTGGTGGGCCAAAAAACGCTCTATCCCGTCATCACCGGGTCCATCTTTGAGTTCGGCTTTTCCGACTCGCTGCTTCAGATGTTCGCCGCCTTTGTGAGCGAGCTGCGCGGCCTGCCCTGCGGCTTCGGCTGCTTCACCCCGGCCGAGGCGCTTCTCAGCCACCGGGTGCTCACCGCCGCGCTGGAATCCTACACCCGGCGGCGGGTGGTGGAATTGGAGCCGTAATATCCCCCGCACCCTGCAGTATGCCAAAGAGCGCGCCCCCCAGCCAGGGGAGCGCGCTCTTTATCTCGTCTGCCGCAAAACCGCCGGAACCTTCAAAACAAAACCCGCCGCTTTCAGGGGTTCACCACGTTCTGCGGGCGGCCCGCGGCAAAGGCCTTCAGGTTTTCCACCGCAATGTCCATCAGCCGCGCCCGGCTTTCCCGGGGGGCCCAGGCGATGTGCGGGGTAATCAGGCAGCGCTCCTCGCGCATCAGGGGGTGATCCGGCTGTGGGGGCTCCACCGCCAACACATCCAGCCCCGCGCCGGCCACCTTGCCGCTGTGCAGGGCCTCGGCCAGGTCCTCCTCCACGATCAGCGGCCCGCGCGAGGTGTTGATCAGCAGCACGCCGTCCTTCATTTTGGCAAGGGTATCCCGGTTGATGATGCCCTGGGTTTCGGGCAGCAGCGGGCAGTGCAGGCTGATCACGTCGCTCTCTGCCAGCAGCTCCTCCAGCGGCACCATGCGGGCCGTCCCGTCCCCGCCTGCAAACTTGTCGAACGCCAGCACCTGCATGCCGAATGCCGCCGCCAGGGCGGCGGTGGCCCGGCCGATGCGCCCGTAGCCCACCACGCCGAAGGTCTTGCCCGCCAGCTCGGTCAGCGGGGTGTTCCAATAGCAGAAATCCGGGCAGCGGCTCCACTGCCCCTCCTTCACCGAGCGGCTGTGGTCGCCCACGTGGTGGCACAGCTCCAGCAAAAGCGCCATCACCATCTGCGCCACAGCCGTGGTGCCGTAGGTGGGGATGTTGCACACGCAGATGCCCAGCCGCTTTGCCGCCTCCACATCCACCACATTGTAGCCCGTGGCCAGCATGCCCACATATTTTAAGGTGGGGGCCAGCTTTTCCAGGGTTTCGGCGTTCAGGGGCACCTTGTTCACGATCAGCGCCTCGGCGCCCGCGGCCCGGCGCAGGGTTTCGCCGTCGCCCTGGGCAAAGGGGGTTCGGTCGTACACCGTCACCTCGCCCAGCGCCTGGAAGCCGCTCCAGCTCAGGTCGCCGGGGTTCTCGGTGTAGCCGTCCAGAATAACAATCTTCATGCCCGCCCCTTTCCGCGCAGCGCTTCAATGCCCGCCGCGCCCAATGCCAAAAGGCCGTTGTCGCTGTTCCACATGTTCATCTGCATGCCCTCCCGCAGCCAGGGCTCCAGCGGGGCGGCGGCGCCAAAATGCACGCCGGAATATTTGCCGCCGGCCTTTGCCGCCGCGATCACGCGGCGGAAGGCCGCCACGATCTCCGGGTGGTCGAACTGGTTCAAAATGCCGTAGTCCTGGGTCATGTCGTTGGGCCCGATAAAGCCCACGTCAATGCCCTCCACCGCCAGGATCTCCTCAATGTGCTCCACCCCCCGGCGGGATTCGATCTGGCACATCAGAATGGTCTCGTCGTTGGCACGTGCCATGTATTCGCGGCCGTCCACCTTTTCAAAATCCGTGTGCGGGCGGCTCAGCGACACCCCCCGGTGCCCCAGGGGCGCGTATTTTGCGCAGTCCACCAGCATGCGGGCCTGCTCCGCCGTTTCGGTGTTGGGCAGCAGCAGGCCCGAGGCACCCATCTCTATAAATTTCAGGGCGTGCTCCCGGCGCATCTCCGGGATGCGCACCAGAGCCGGCATGCCGATACCGCGCGCCGCGGCGATGATGTTCGCAACCTCGCGGGTGGTGAATGCGCCGTGCTCACAGTCCACAATAAAAAAATCGAACCCGCAGTTCTTTAAAATCTTCCCGATGTCCGGGCTGGCGAAGGTGGTCACCATGGTGCCGAGCACCTGTTCCCCCGCCCGCAGCCGCTGTTTCAAAAAAGCCATTTCGTCCGCTCCCTTTCTTCTCTGTTTCTCATTCCACCTGGTCCAGCCGCAGGGTGCGCACCCGGTGTTCCTGCCGGGCCATCAGCGCTTCCACCTCGGCCCGCGCGGGCAGCGCCATGCCAATGGCCCCCTGCTTTGTGATCACCAGCGTGCCCGCGCAGTTGCAAAAACAGGCCAGCCGCGCCAGGGGCATCCCCTCCTGCAGGCCCACGCACAGGGCCGCGGCCAGGGTGTCGCCCGCGCCGGTGGGATCCACGGGCGGCTCGTCGATGCCGGGCGCAATGGCCACAAGCCCTCCGCTGCTGAGCACCGCGCCGTCCTTGTCGCGGGTCAGGGCCACCATCTTTGGCCCCATGGCGTGCAGCGCCCGCAGCACGTCGCCCACCGTTTTCCTGCCGGTGATCATCTGCCCCTCCAGCAGGGTGGGCGCCACCACGTCCGCGTGGGCCACCGCCCACAGCAGCCTGCGCCGGGCTTCCTCGTCGGCCGCCAGCTCCCGCCGGATGTTGGGGTCGAACGAAACCAGCACCCCGGCCGCGTTCGCCAGCTCCACCAGCCGCTGGCAGGCGCCGCGCATCTGGGGGGTGAGCTCCAGCAGCATGCCGGGAAAGTGCACCGCGTAGGCCGCCCGGATGTGCTCTTCGTCCAGATCCTCCGCGCGCAGCAGGCTGCCCACCGAGTTCTTGCGGTAATATTGATAATTCCGCCCGCCGGGCAAATATTCCAAAAACGCCAGGCCGATCTGCCCCTCGTCCGCCACGATCAGGTGCGACAGGTCCACCCCCTGCGCCCGCAGGGTGCCGGTCACCATGCGGCTCAGGCTGTCGCTGCCCACCTTGCCGATAAAGCTGCCCCGACCGCCCAAAAGCGTGACCGCACAGGCAAAAATGCCCGCGGAACCGCTGGCTGTTTTGATCACGGGGCCCGCTTCCTCAATGCGCATGTTGTCCCTTCCGGGCACCAGGTCCACCAGCAGTTCACCCAGCGCAAGGATCTCTTTTCGCGCCTTCCCGCCGCCCTGTGCCGCCTGTTCCATGATCTTCCTCCCGTTTCTATCTTAAAATGTGAATATTATTAGTAATAATAAATCAATATAAATAATATTTTCAGTTTCAGTATAGCCGAGAAAACTTTTGATGTCAATAGAAACAGCACCAGCTGGCCGCCAAAAGATTTTGGGATATTTTGTTCACTCTGTTTGCTTTTTCAAAAATATCCATTATAATATTAGCAGGATATTATTAAAAGGAGTTGGCGGGCTATGAAAAAGGCGACCTCGCAGGATGTGGCCGAACTGGCCGGCGTTTCGCAGGCCACGGTATCTCTTATTCTGAACAACAGCGATAAGATCACCTTCAGCAGCGAAACCAAGGAGCGGGTGCTCACCGCTGCACAGCAGCTTGGCTACAAGCTGCCCCAGCGCAAAAAGCAGCAGGAGAAGCGCTCGAGCCACATGCTTCTGGTGCTCACCCCCACCCTGACCAACCAGTATTACGCCGAGCTGATCCAGGCCATCGAGGACTATGCCGACTCGCTGGACTACCGGGTGATCGTGTGCAACACCTTCCGCAAGCCGGACCTGGAAAAGTTCTATCTCGACACCTTTGTGGGCAGCCATGTGGACGGCATCCTCTACACCTTTCTGCCCAGCTTTCCCCGCCTGATCGAGCAGATCGCCGTCACCACCCCCACCGTCATCATCGGGGAAAAGCAGGCCGACCTGTCCATCTGCTCCATCGAGCTCAGCAACGTGAGCGCGGGCGCCATGCTGGCCGAGCATCTGTACCAGCTGGGGCACCAAAAGCTGGTGTTCATCTCCACCCCCTTCAACCAGCTCACCCTGGCGCGCGAGCAGCGGCTCGAAGGCATTCGCCGGCAGCTGGAATCCCACGGCATCATGGACGGCCTGGAGGTGCTGGTGGCCGAGCGCCAGGCCGAGCAGGACAGCCGCGACGACGGCCTGCCCTATGAGTACTCGGTGGGCCGCCAGCTCACCGCCGAGCTCATCCGCCGCGAGAGCCCGGCCACCGCGCTCATCGGCGTGAACGACATGACGGCCCTGGGCATCCTGGCCGAGCTCACGGGCCGCGGCTTCCATGTGCCCCGGGACTTTTCGGTCTGCGGCTTTGATAACATTTTTTCCGCCAGCGTCACCACGCCCGCCCTCACCACCATCGACCACCACCTGCGCACCCGCTGCCAGTCGGCGGTAGACATGGTCATCCAGCAGAACAGCCTGCCGCATGCCAGCGCGCAGACGCCTATGGTAAACAAGATCGAATATACCCCCCAATTGATCGCGCGCGGGTCCACCGGGCCCTGCCCCGCCCGGCGCGCCGCTGTGCGGCTGTAAGCCGCCGGAAAGGAGCCCTGCATGCATTCTGAACACTTTCGTTCCCTTTTGGTGAGCAGCCTGTGCAAGGTGCTGCCCGGCCGCGCGCCGGAAGGCGCGCCCCTGCGGTGGGTGGAGGGCCTGTGGGGGGAAACCCTCTCCTTCCAGCTGGCTTTCACCGCCCTTTGCTCCGAGCGCGACCTGCGCGCCAATACCCTGCGGGTCGAGCTCGTTTCGCCGCTGGCGGATCGGGTGCGCATGCGCTCGGTGCTGAACGTGCCGGTCATGCTGCCCAGCTGCGGCGAAACCGACGGGGACTATCTCTCCCATCAGCCCGGCATGTTCCCGGACCTTCTGCGCGGGCTGCCCTCCTTTTTCGTGCGGGCTGTGCCGGGGCAGTGGCGGGCGCTGTGGTTCGACCTGCCCTTAAGCCGCGAGCTCACCCTGCCGGAATATCCCCTCACGCTGCGCGTGCTGAACGGCCAGGGCGCGCTGCTGGCAGAGCACACCCTCACGGTGGGGGTGGTGCCCGCCGAGCTTGCGCCCCAGCAGCTCATCCATACCCAGTGGTTCCACGGCGACTGCCTGGCCGACTACTACGGCGTGCCGGTGTTCAGCGAGCGGCACTGGGCCATCATGGAAAACTTTTTGCGCGAGGCGGGCGCCCACGGCATCAACATGATCCTCACCCCGCTCTTCACCCCGCCGCTGGACACCGGGGTGGGCATGGAGCGCACCACCATCCAGCTGGTGGGCGTGCGGTGTGAAAACGGCGCCTATACCTTTGACTTCTCGCAGCTGGAGCGCTTTTTGGCCCTGTGCCAGGCCTGCGGCATCCGCTATTTCGAGATGTCCCACCTGTTCACTCAATGGGGCGCACAGTGCGCCCCCAAGATTCTCGTGTGGGAAAACGGCGCGCTGCAAAAAAAATTCGGCTGGCACACCCCGGCCATGGGGCCGGAATACCGGGCCTTCCTGGCGGCCTTTCTGCCCTGCCTGACCCGCTTTTTCTCCGGGCGGGGCCTCGCCGACCGGGTCTACTTCCACATTTCAGACGAGCCGGAGCTCGGGCACCTGGCCTCCTACCGGGCGGCGGCGGAGTTTGTGCGGCCCTACCTCGCCGGCTTCAAAACGCTGGACGCGCTGAGCGATTACGAATTCTACCGCACCGGCTGCGTGGAGCGCCCGGTGGTGTCGAACGATCACATTGAAACCTTTTTGGAGCACGGGGTGCAGGAGCTGTGGACCTATTACTGCATGGGGCAGGGCAAGGACGTTGCAAACCGTTTTATCGCCATGCCCTCGGCCCGCAGCCGCATTCTGGGCGTGCAGCTTTATTTGTACCGGATCCAGGGCTTTTTGCACTGGGGCTACAATTTTTACAACGCACAGCACTCCCAGTCGGTGCTCGACCCCTATTTCTGCACCGACTGCGGCGACGCCTTCCCCGCCGGGGACCCTTATCTTGTGTATCCCGGCCCGGGCGGCCTGCCCGAGGAATCCATCCGGCTCATGTCCACCTGCGAGGCGCTGTTCGATCTGCGGGCGCTGCAGCTTCTGGAAACGGCCCGCGGGCGCAGCTTTACCGAGCAGCTCATCCACGAAGGGCTGGATTATCCCATCACCTTCCGCCGTTACCCCCGGGGCGGGGAATGGCTTCTGGCCATGCGCGCCCGGGTCAACGCGGCCCTGCGCGCCGCGCTGCGGGAAGGCCTTGTGTAACGCCCCGCTCCCCAGCGTGCCGGCCGGGTTTGCCGCCGGTTTCCTTTCATATGTATAAAAAGCGCCGGGGCCCGCCTTTTGCAGCGGGCCCCGGCGCTTTTCAGCGGGCGGGCGAACGGTACGCGCTGGGCGCGCGGCCGTACTCCTCCCGGAAATTCTTGCAAAAATAATTGGGCGAGTTAAAACCGCAGCGCATGGCGGTCTCACTCACGCTCAGGCCCCCGTCCAGCAGCTCCAGCGCCTTCTGCAGCCGCAGCTGGCGCAGGTATTCGGTGGGCTTGCGGCCGGTGAGCCGGTGGAACAGGCGGCTGAAATAAAACACGCTGTAGCCCGCGGTGCGCGCCATGTCCTCCAGGGTGATGTTCTGGGCGTAGTTCTCTTCCAGATACAAAAACAGCGCCCGGAACCGCTCCCCCTCCCGCTGGCGCATTTGCCGCTCAGCAGCGCTTAACGGGGCGGCGCCCGCCCGCCGGTACAGCTCCAGAAAAATATGCAGAAGGTCCGCCTTTGCCGCCAGTTCAAAGCCCGGGGCCTGCCGCGCGCACTCTTTTACCAGGTGTTCCAGCAGCTGGCCGCAGCGGGCCGTGGCGGGCGCCGCGTTGGCAAAACGCACCTCGCCCTGCAAAAACGGCTGGATGTAGCGCGCGGTGCACACATCCGCCCCGCCGCCCAAAAAGGCGGGGTCCAGAATGATGCAGTAATAATACAGCAGCCCCTCCTCGCTGTACGCCGTGTGGATGTCGAAGGGGTTCAAAATGGCAAGCTGGCCCGGGCCAAGGGTAAAATCGCTCTTGTCACAGCACAGCTGCAGCCTGCCCCGCCGGATATACAGCAGCTCGAACTGCTGGTGAAAGTGCCCCCCAAACACCATCTGCGGCCCGCTGATCAGGGTCTTGCGCACGATCACCGGGAAGTCCGGCCGCGGCACGGGGATGTTCTCCCGCACGATTCGGTTGTTCATAGCCGCCTCCTCTCAAAATAAAAGAGCAAATATCTGTCTGTCAAAACGGGCCGCCCTGCGGCCCGTTTTTTGCTGCAAAGCGCCGGCGATCCTTCCATTTTGTTCCTTGTTGTGGTATTTACAGCCAGTTTTTTATCAACTTGAAAAATTTAATTATTATTATAGCACAACCATCCGCCGCCGGCACAAATTGCTTTTGATCCAAAAAATACCTGCCAGCAGAGCAAAAAAGTGCAGACAATGGGCAACAAAATGAATGCGGGCCCCAGGCCGCTGCTCTTATAATGAAAGCACACCGAACAAAAAAGGAGCGTGAAGCGGAATGAACCCTGTCACAGCAGTGGTGGTGGGCGCGGGGGACCGGGGCCGCCATGTGTACGGAAACTATGCGCTGGAACACCCCGGCGAGCTGCGCATCACCGCCGTGGCCGAGCCGGACGAGGTGCGCCGCCGCGAGTTCAGCGAGCTGCACGGCATCCCGCCCGAGCGGAGCTTTGCCGGCTACGAGGAGCTGTTCGCCGCGCCCCGCCTGGCCGACGCGGCCCTCATCTGCACCCAGGACGGCATGCACTACCGGCCGGCCCTTTTGGCAAAACAGGCGGGCTACCATGTGCTGCTGGAAAAGCCCATCTCCAACACCCCCGAAGAATGCGTGCGCATCTGGAAGGACTGCGCGCAGAACACCGCCGAGGGGCAGATCTTCGCCGTGTGCCACGTGCTGCGCTACACCCCCTTTTTTCTGCAGATCAAAAAGCTGCTGGACGAGGGGGCGGTGGGCAGGCTCGTCAACCTGCAGTACGAAGAGGACATCGGCTTTTACCACTTTGCCCACAGCTATGTGCGGGGCAACTGGCGCGACGAAAGCCGCTCCAGCCCGCTGGTGCTGGCCAAGAGCTGCCACGACCTGGACATCCTGCGCTGGCTGGCCGGCAGCCCGGTGCAACACATTTCCTCCACCGGCTCTCTGGTGGAATTCACCCCCGCAAACCGGCCGGCCGGTGCGCCGGACCGGTGCGCCGAGGGCTGCCCCGCCGCACAGACCTGCCCCTACAACGCGGTGCGGCTCTACCACGGGTTCCTCCCCGGCGCCTTTTTGCGCCCCATTGTGGAACTGGAGGATGCCACCCATGACCTGGACCATGCGCTGCTGCACACCGGCTACGGCCGCTGTGTGTACGCCTGCGGCAACAACGTGCCCGACCACCAGGCGGTGAGCCTGCACTTTGAAAACGGGGTGGACGCCCAGCTCACCATCACCGCTTTTTCCAGCCGCATCACCCGCATCGTGCACCTCATGGGCACCAGGGGCGAGATCCAGGGGGACCTGGCAAAAAACCTGATCACCCTCACGGATTTTGCCTCCATGAAAAAGACCCGGATCCGCCTGGACGTGCCCGCCGAGGGCCATCACGGCGGCGACCGGGGCCTCACGGGCAGCTTTGTGGCCGGCGTGGCCGGCGGCAGCGCCCTGCCCACCGCCCTGGCCCAATCTCTGGAGAGCCATCTCATGGCGTTTGCCGCCGAAAAGGCGCGGCGGGAACACACGGTGGTGGATTTTAAAGAATTTATCCGCCCGTTCGGGCTGTAAACCGCAAGGGAGGTGATCTGCATGGCCCTGAAACCGAATATTCTTCTCATCAACTGCGACGACATGGGCTACGGCGACCTTGGCTGCTACGGCTCCCCCGTCAACCGCAGCCCGCATGTGGACGCGCTGGCGCAAAACGGCGTTCTCTTCACCGATTTCTACGCCCCCTCTCCGGTGTGCAGCCCCAGCCGGGGCGCGCTGATGACCGGCTGCTACCCCAACCGCATCGGCTTTTCCTCCTTCGAGGGCAAGGCCGTGCTCATGCCGGGGCAGGGCATCGGCATCAGCCACGGGGAATACACCCTGCCCCAGGCCCTCAAGTCGGCGGGGTACGCCACCATGTTGGTGGGCAAGTGGCACTGCGGCGACCAGCCGGAATTTTTGCCCACCCGCTACGGCTACGACCGGTACTACGGCCTGCCCTACAGCAACGACATGGGCCGCCAGCGCCGCACCTGGGCCCCGGTGGAACAGGTGGACAGGGATTTCCCGCCCCTGCCCCTTCTGGAGGGCGAGGAGGTCATTCAGCAGCAGCCCGACCAGCGGGGCCTGATCGAGCGGTATGTGGAGCAGTGCGTGCGCTTTATCCGCGAAAGCGCACAGGCGGGCAAGCCTTTTTATCTCAATCTGGCCCCCCTGCAGGTGCACCTGCCTCTCTACGCCCCCGAGCGGTTCGTTGCGGAATCGCAGAACGGCGATTTCGGCGCCTGTGTGGCCGCGGTGGATTGGGCCCTCGCCGCCCTGGAAGCCGAGCTGAAGCAGCTTGGCCTTCACGATAACACCCTCATCGTTTTCACCTCAGACAACGGTTCCCGCGCCGACCACGGGGCCAGCAACGGCCCGCTGCGGGGGGCCAAGTGCTCCACCTGGGAGGGCGGCCAGCGGGTGCCCTGCATCATGAGCTGGCCCGCTGCCATGCCAAAGGGCAAGGTGTGCGGGGCGCTCTCCTCCCACATCGACTTTTTGCCCACCTTCGCCCATCTGGCGGGGGCCGCGCTGCCCACAGACCGCATCATCGACGGGGCGGACCTCACAGAAGTGCTGCTGCGCGGCGGGGGCGAGGGCCGGGCCGAGTTCCGTTACTATCGTTTTGAAACGCTGGAAGCGGTGCGCCGGGGCAGGTACAAGCTTCACCTGTTTAAGGAGGACGGCCCCCGCCGGGAGCTGTACGATCTTGCCGCAGACCCGGGCGAAACCACAAACCTTTACGCCGAGAAGCCCGGGATCGTGGCCGAGCTCATGCGGGCGGTAAACGATGCGCGGCAGGACCTGGGCTGCGCGGGCGCCGGGGTAACCGGGCAGGGCAACCGCCAGCCGGGCCGGGTACCTCACCCCAAAAAGCTCACCGGGAACTTCGACCCGGACCACCCTTACATCATTGCCCTGTACGACAAGGAAGAGGATTTCTGATCCCCCTCGTTTTCCGGGCCCCCGCGCGGGGGCCGCGACCGATAAAAACCGTTTCAAGGAAAGGAAGGAACCACACATGAAAAAACTCACAAGTCTTTTGCTGGCGCTGTGCCTGGCGGCAGGGCTGCTGGCAGGCTGCGGCGGGGCGCCCTCCGCCTCCGCTCCGGCTTCGGCCCCGGCCGCCCCCCAGAGCCAGGGCGGGTCCGCGCCCGCGGGCGAACTGCCCACCCTGCGGGTGGCGGTGATGCCCCTGGTCACCAGCCTGCCGGTCAAGTACGTCATGGAAAACAAGCTGGACGAGGAGCGGGGCTTCAAAATCGAGCCCCTCACCTTCTCCACCGGCGCCCCCATGAACGAGGCGCTGGGCGCCGATCTGTGGGATGTATCCACCATCGGCGTGGCTGCGGTCACCAGCGTGGCCGCCTACGGCGGCGTGCTGGTGGGCGATCTGCTGGAGGCCAGCGACGGCATCGGCCTCTATGTCCGGCCCGACAGCCCCATCGCCCAGGTAAAGGGCGCGAACCCGGACTACCCCGACCTTTTGGGCAATGCCGAAACCGTAAAGGGCGCCAAATTCATTCTGGACATCGGCACCATCAAGCAGCTCAACGAGCTCAAATACTTAGAGGCCCTGGGCCTTGCCGACACCGACATCTCCACCATCAACATGGACACCGCCCAGGGCTACCAGGCCTTTTTGGCGGGCGAGGGCGATGTGGTGGGCCTGATGCCCCCCTTCAGCTTCATGGCGCTGGACAACGGCTGGGTGAACATCGGCGGCCTCAAGCAGCTGGACATCCCGGTGGTGGACATGATGGTGGCCAACGGAAAATCACTGGAAAACGAGCAGACGGCGGAGCTGATCGTCAAATTCCTCGACGCGGTCTACACCGCGAACCAGGCCCTGAACGACGACCCTGAAATGGCAAAGCAGCTGCTTGCCCAATACTACACCGAGAACGCCTCCGAGGTGGACGAGGCGAACATCGCCCAGGACATCGGCCGCATCCACTTTTTGACCAAAGAGGACATGAAGGCCCGCGAGAATGGGCAGTTCCTCAAGATCATGGCCGAGTTCATGCACTCCACCGGCAAGGTGGAGGACGGCAAGATGGGCCTGTTCGAAACCAATGTGACCGACCAGTACCTGAACAAGGTGCTCGCCGGCTGAACCCTGCGGGGCGGGTGCGGCGCGCATCGCGCGCCGCACCCTTTTACGGCAAGAAAGTTGGTGTGATATGAAACGCAAAAAATACCGCTGGCTGTCGCTGGTCAGCGTTCTGGCCGTGCTGGGCCTGTGGCAGCTGGTGACCGACGGGCTGCACCTGATGCCGGACTACATGCTTCCCAGCCCCATGGCCGTGTGCCGGGCCTTTGCCTACAAGCTGGGCGGCGGCGTAAACCCGGACGGCGCGAGCCTGTGGACCCACATCTTCACCAGCCTCAAAATCGCGCTGGGCGGGTACCTGGCCGGCGCGGTGATCGGGGTGCCGCTGGGCGTGGCCATGGCCTGGTACAAAAAGGTGGACCTGTTTGTAAAGCCCCTGTTCGACCTGCTGCGCCCCATCCCGCCCCTGGCCTGGATCCCTCTCATGATCCTGTGGTTCGGCATCGGCTACGGCGCCAAGGTGGCGATCATCTTCATCTCCGCCATGATCGCCTGCGTGGTGAACTCCTACGCGGGCATCAAGCAAACGCGGCAGGTGCACATCTGGGTTGCCCAGACCTTTGCCGCCTCGGACCTTCAGGTCCTGCTGCGGGTGGCGCTTCCCACCGCCTGGCCCATGATCTTTACCGGCCTCAAAACCTCGCTGGGTTCGGCCTGGATGGCCCTGGTGGCCGCCGAGCTGCTGGCCTCCACCAGCGGCCTTGGCTACATGATCCAGATGGCCCGCCAGATGGGCCGGGCCGATATCATCGTGGTGGGCATGATCGTGATCGGGCTCATCGGCGCGGCGCTGAGCGCGCTGCTGGACCTGCTGGCAAAAAAACTGGTAAAAAGGAGGAACTGACCCATGCGCAATGCAGGCCGTTCTTTCGGCAAATGGTTTCAGGCAAACCGGCAGGCGCTGGTGTGGGTGCTCATCTCCTTTGCCACCCTTCTGGCCGCCTGGCAGCTGGCCTCTGTATTCTCGGCCGGGCGGGTGCAGGTGCCCGCCCCCCTGGAAGTATTTCGGGCGTTCTTCAACGCCATGGTGGTGCCCATCGGCCACAACACCATCCTGGAGCACGCGGGCATCAGCCTGTGGCGGGTGCTGCTGGGCTTTTCGGTGGCGTCGGCCATCGGCATGGCCATCGGCATCTCCATGGGCCTGTCGCCGGCGGCCCGGGCCGTGATCAATCCCATTTTCGAGTTTGTCCGCCCCATCCCGCCCATCGCCTGGATTCCCCTGTCCATCCTGTGGTTCGGCCTGGGCAGCGCCAACAAGATCTTTATCATCTTTCTGGCCAGCTTCACCTATGTGACCATCAATTCCTACGAGGGGGCCCGCAGCGTGGACCCCAGGCTCATCGGGGCCGCCCGCATGCTGGGCGCCGGGCGCGGGCGCATCTTCACCCATGTCATCTTCCCTTCCTCGGTGCCCTATATCTTTGCGGGGCTGCAGATCGCCCTGAGCGTAAGCTGGGCTGCCGAGGTGGCTGCCGAGATCATCTACTCCCAAAACGGGGTGGGCTGGATCATCACCATGGGCATGAACAACGGCAACATCACCCAGATCATCGTGGGCATGATCGCGATCGGCGTAATCGGGTATCTTCTCTCAACCCTGATGCGCGCACTGGAAGGGAGGCTTTGCAGATGGAACAAACAAGCCAAGTAATCCTGCGCTGCGAACACCTGGCCCACAGCTTTGAAAGCCCGGCCGGCGGCGAGTACCAGGTGCTGGGCGACGTGAGCTTTGAGGTGCGGGAGAACGAGTTCCTGGTGCTGTTCGGCCCGGGCCAGTGCGGCAAGACCACCCTCCTGAACCTGCTGGCGGGGCTGGATACCCCCTCCTCCGGCGCCGTGGAGATGGAGGGCAGGCCGGTGCACGCGCCCGCGCCCAGCCGGGGCGTGGTGTATCAGACCACCTCGCTTTTCCCCTGGCTCACCGTGCTGGGCAATGTGGAGTTCGGCCCCGCCTCCCAGGGGCTTCCAAAAGCCGAGCGCCGCAGGCGCGCCCAGTATTTCATCGACCTGGTGGGCCTCACCGGCTTCGAAAAGTGCTACCCCAACCAGCTCTCGGGCGGCATGCAGCAGCGGGTGGGCATTGCCCGCGCCTACTGCAGCGACCCCAAGGTGCTGCTGATGGACGAGCCCTTCGGCCACCTGGACGCGCAGACCCGCTACATGATGGAAGAGGAGGTCGAGCGCATCTGGCGCACCGAAAAGCGCACCGTGCTCTTCGTGACCAACAACATCGAGGAAGCGCTCTACTTGGCCGACCGCATCATCCTGCTCACAAACTGCCCCTGTGCCATCCGCAAGGAATACATCGTCGACCTGCCCCGGCCCCGCAGCTACATAGACCCTGCGTTTCTCAGGCTGCGCAAAGAGATCACCCGGGAAATGGACCCCACACAGTAAGGAGGCGCCGCATTATGGAAAGGCCCGTAAAAGTAAAGGTAGACCACCTGACCAAGCGGTTCGGCGACCTTCTGGTGCTGAACGATGTGTCATTCGAGGTAAAAAAGGGTGAATTTTTGTGTATCGTGGGCCCCACCGGCTGCGGCAAGACCACCTTTTTGAACAGCCTCACCGGCCTGTACGACATCACCGCCGGCTCCATCTCCATCGACGGCGAACCGGCGGATCTGAAAAAGCACAGCGTGGCCTATATTTTTCAGGAGTATTCCACCATGCCCTGGCTCACGGTGGAGCAGAATGTGCAGTTCGGGCTCTCTTTAAAGCGCGCAAAGCCCGAGACCGTGCGCCGCCAGGCCGAAAAATACATGGAGCTGGTGGGCCTGACCCCCTTTCGCAGCTACTACCCGGACCAGCTCTCCGCCAGCATGCTGCAGCGGGTGGTGATCGCCCGGGCGTTCGCCACCGAGCCGGAGCTGCTGCTCATGGACGAACCCTACGGCCAGCTGGACACCGAGCTGCGCTACCGCCTGGAAAACGAGCTGCTCAACCTCTGGAAGCAGAGCGGCACCACGGTCATCTTCATCACCCACAACATTGAGGAGGCGGTGTACCTGGGCGAGCGCATTTTGGTGCTCTCCAACAAGCCCACCGCCATCAAGCGCGAGCTGGAAAACCCACTGCCCATGCCGCGGGACATCGCGGCTCCCGAATTCATCGCCCTGCGCCAGCAGGTCACCGACCTCATCAAATGGTGGTAAAAATTTTGGTGCAAAGCGCCCGGCGGCAAATTCATCCCCGGCGCTTTCGCCGGTTCAGCGCACAAAAAAGCAGGAGCGATGTAAAATCGCTCCTGCTTTTTTGTGCATTCATTCCCCGTGCGCGGTGCGGATCCGTTCCAGCGCGGCCAAAAACTCCCGCCGCACCGGGTCCGGCCCGGCGATGCGCACCTTGCCGCCAAACCCGCACACCCAGCCGAAAAACGGCGGGCTCACCGCCACATCGGCATACAGGGTAAAGCCTCCGCTGGGCTGCGGCACCACCGTGGCCTCCACGCCGAACCGGTCCAGCATGGGGCCGATCATGCCCGCGTCGCAGGCAAGCTCCACCCGCTGCACCGGCGCGCCGAACATGCTGAACATGGGCTTTGCATAGTCCCGCATGCTGTTCGGGTCGTATTCCGTGCCCCCCAGCCGGCCCGCCTCCAGCAGCGAGATCGAGGCCATCTTGTCCACCCGGTAATGGCGCAGGCCCCGGTTTTCCTCGTAGGCCACCAGATAGTAGTTTTCGTCCTCGAACAGCAGCGCCCAGGGGCTTACCGTATAAGCGCCCCCGCCCCGCCGGGCCGCTTTTTTCTTTTCCAGGGTCCAGTCCTGATACACAAACCGCACCTGCCGGTTTTCCGCAATGGCCCGGTGCAGCGCGTCCACGTTGTAGTAAATGCTCTCGTTCATGGTCTTGATCCGGCTGGAAGCAAACACCTGCCGCTTCAAGTCCCGCGCCTGGTACTCGCTGGCAAAGTTCGAGAGCGTTTTGATCAGCTGCTCGCTCTTTTTTTGGGTGATGAACTTGGAGGCCTGCACCGTGTCCACCAGCAGCTTGAGCTCGGGCAGCTGAAAGGTGCGCCCGGCCAGCCAGTACCCGCCGCCGCGGCCCTTTTGCTGGGCGATGTCGCACCCCAGCTCCCGCAGGGTCTCAATGTCGGCGTAAACGCTCTTGCGCTCCGCGTTCACGCCCTCGGCCCCCAGCAGTTCCAGGATGCGGGGCACTGTGATCCAGTGATCCTCGTCGGTATAGCGGGCAAGAATGCGCAGCAAAAGCAGCAGCTTTGCCTTTTGCCCCTCTATGCGGGCCATGCGCTCACCCCTCCTTCTCTTTCAGGTCAAAGGCCGCGCGGGCAGCGGTGGAGGCGCGGAACATGGCCTCCAGCCCGGCCCGGTCGCCCGCCTGCAAAAAGCCCTTCAGCTGCTCCAGCCTGGCCGCAAAGCCGTCGATCTCCTCGGCCAGGTTTTCCCGGTTCCACAAAAACAGCTCCGCCCACATTTTGTCGTTGATGCGGGCGATCCGGGTCAGATCCCGGAACGAGTCGCCGGTGTAGGCCGCAAAGCTCTCCGCGCCCGGCGCGCACATCAGGCTCACCGCAATGGCGTGGGTCAGCTGGCTCACATAGCCGATCATGCGGTCGTGTTCGGCCGGGCTCAGCACCCGAACGTGCGCAAAGCCCAGCACGGCGGCCAGCTGCCGCGCAAAGGCAAGGCCCTCCGGGGTGTTTCGTTCGGTGGGGGTGATCAAAAAATTGGCGGGCGCAAAATCCACCAGCTGCGCGTTCTGCACCCCCGAAAGCTCCTTGCCCGCCATGGGGTGGCTGGCGATGAACTCCACCCCCGCGGGCAGCTGCTGCTGCACCCGCTGCACAAGGCCTTCCTTTACGCCGCACACGTCGGTGCACAGACAGCCGGGGCGCAGATGCGCCCCATATGTTTCTACCCATTGTATAAGTACAGTTGGATATAACGAAAAGATCAGATAATCCGCCTGTTCCAGCAGGGATCCGAACCCTTCGGTAAGGCCCTCGGCAATATAGCCCTCCCGCAGCGCAAAGTCCAGCGCCTCCTGCGAAAGATCGATGGCCGCCACCCGGCTGTAGCCCGCTTTTCGCAGGGCCCGGGCATAGGCGCCGCCCAGCAGCCCCAGCCCCACGATCACAAAACGGCTCTCCCGCCTCATTCCTGCTCCCCCTCGATCTGCCAGCCGCCCTGCTGCAAAACGGCAAAAAATTCCGGCCAGCTCTTGGCAACGGCCTGCGCGCCGGCCAGCTCGGCCGGGTAGCCCGCCGCCGCCGCGGCAATGGTCAGCGCCATCACCACCCGGTGGTCGTTGTGGCCGTACAGCCGCCCCGGCATTACCAGCGGCGCGCCCTGCACGGTCACGGTCTCGCCCTCGCAGGTCAGCTTTCCGCCGAACTTCTGCAGTTCCTCCTGCATGGAGGCAATCCGGTCGCTCTCCTTGATGCGCAGCCGCCCCGCGTGCTCGATCACGGTCTCGCCCTCGCAGAACAGGCCCAGCACCATCAGGATCGGCCCCAGGTCCGGGCAGTCGGCCAGGTCGATGCGGGTAGCTGCAAGCGGGCTCTTTTCAAAGCGCACGGTGTCGCCCTGGCGGGTAAACTTGGCGCCGCAGCGCTCCAATATTTCCAGAATGGCCGCGTCCCCCTGGCCGGAGGAAGGGGCCAGCCCCCGAATGGTCACGCCGCCCCGCACGGCGCCCAGCACCGCAAAAAACGCGGCCTGGCTGTAGTCGCCCTCCACCGTGTACTCCCGGTTGCGGTAGCGCTGGCCGCCCGGCACCAGCAGGGTGTTCTCCCGCTCCGGATCCCAGTCCGCCTGCACGCCGAACTGGCGCAGGGCGGCGAGGGTCAGCTCCACATAGCTGCGGCTCTCGAAGGGGGGCAGGATCTCCAGCGTGCTGGCCCGGTGCAGAAGGGGCAGCGTGAACAGCAGCCCGCTGATGAACTGGCTCGAAACATCCCCCCGCACCCGGTACTCCCCCGGCGCAAGCCTCCCTTTTATGGTAATGCCCTCGGGGGTCTGGGCAAACAGCAGCCCCTGGGAATCAAAAATGTCCTGATACACCTCCATGGGGCGGCCGAACAGCCGCCCCCGGCCGGTAAATTCCACCTGCTGGCCGGTCAAACTCAGGATCGGGATGAGAAAGCGCAGGGTGCTGCCGCTCTCGCCGCAGTCCACCGGGCGCAGGATCGTGGCAAAGCCGCCCCGGCCCTCAATGTCCACAAACCGGTCGGTGGGGCGCACCTTCGCCCCGAACTGGCGCACCGCGCCCAGCGTCGCCTTGATGTCCTGGCTCATGCCCAGGTTGTAAACACGGGAAAGGCCGGTGGCCAGCCCCGCCGCCAGCACAGCCCTGTGGCCCATGCTCTTGGAGGGGGGCGCCGCAAACTCCAACGGCCGGTCCCCGCCCGGCCCGATGCGCACGATCATGGAAACACCTCCTGGGGTTGTTTTTTGCAGTGCTTACAGGTCGCGGCCCACCACGCGGGCCACCTCGCGGCACTTGGCGATCACCTCGGCAAACTTCTGGGGCTTCAGGCTCTGCGCCCCGTCCGACCAGGCGTGTTCCGGGTCCGCGTGCACCTCAATGATCAGGCCGTCGGCCCCGGCAGCCACCGCCGCCAGGCTCATGGCCTCCACATAGCGCCAGTTTCCGGTGGCGTGGCTGGGATCGATCACGATGGGCAGATGGGTCTTTTCTTTTAAAATGGGGATCACCGAAAGATCCAGCGTGTTGCGGGTGTACTTCTCAAAGGTGCGGATACCCCGCTCGCAGAAAATCACCTTCTCGTTGCCGCCGGCCATGATGTACTCGGCGCTCATGATCCACTCCTCAATGGTGTTGGCAAGGCCCCGCTTCAGCAGCACGGGCTTTTTCATCTTGCCCACCGCTTTCAGCAGCTGGAAGTTCTGCATGTTCCGCGCGCCGATCTGCACCAGATCCACGTACTCCTCAAACTCATCGATGCGCTCCTCGCTCATCAATTCGCTCACAATGGGCAGGCCGGTGGCCTCGCGGGCCTTTACCATGTCCAGAATGCCCTCGGTGCCCAGCCCCTGAAAGGCATAGGGCGAGGTGCGGGGCTTATACGCCCCGCCCCGCAGCATGCAGCCGCCTGCAGCCTTTACCGCCCGGGCGATCTCCACCGTGCTCTCCTCGCACTCAATGCTGCACGGCCCGCCGATCACCGCCACCTTTTCGCGGCCGCCCACCTTCACACCCGCCACATCCACCACGGTGTCGGCCTCGTGGAACAGGCGGTTCGCCTTTTTGTAAGGGGCCGACACACGGGTCACGCTGTCCACCCAGGGGTTTGCGGCCACTACCTTTTCATTGATCTTGGTGGTGTCGCCCACCAGGCCGAACACGTTGTAGTCCGTGCCTCGGATCAGGGTCACTTCCAGGCCCTGCGCCTCAAATTCCGCAACGATCTTTTGCAGTTCTTCCTGGGGCGTGCCCCGCTTTGTGGAGATGATCATACTGTCAACGTTTCCTCTCTGTGTTTATGATGGGCGGGGCGGTTCAACCCTCGGCCCCGACGGTTTGGCGGATGAACCGCACCGCGTTCAGGTACCCCTGCAGCCCCTGCCCGATAAAATGCCCCTGGCAGGCCATGCCCGCATAGCTCACCTGCCGGAACGGCTCCCGCTGGGCAATGTCGGTAATATGCACCTCGGCGGCGGGCAGCGCCACCGCCTTGAGCGCGTCCAAAATGGCAATGCTGGTGTGGGTGTAGGCCCCGGGGTTCAGCACCAGCCCGTCGCACCGGCCCCGCGCGTTTTGAATGGCGTCCACCAGATCTCCCTCGTGGTTGGACTGGTAAAATTCCGCCTCGATCCCCAGCCGCTCACACTCGGCGCGGATCAGCTCCACCAGGCCCTCGTAGTCCACCGTGCCGTACAGCCCCGGCTCCCGCACCCCCAGCAGGTTCAGGTTAGGGCCGTTCAATACCAAAATACGCACAAATTGCCTCCTTTGCGGCCGCGGCGGCCCTTGCAAAGGGCTCGCCGGAATTGTCCACCGTGATGTCCGCCGCCGCCCGGTAAAGCGGCCCGCGCTGGGCTGCCATGCGCTCCAGCGCCGCCCGGTCGGTGGACAAAGGGCGGCTGCCGCCCACCCGCAGCTTTTCCACCGGCCGGTCGATAAACAGCACCACGCCGTTTCGGCGCAGCGCCCGCACGTTGGTGGCGGTCTTCACCACGCCCCCCCCGCACGAGAGCACCTGCCCGCTCTCCTTTGCAAAGCGCCCGGTCACCCGCTGCTCCCACCGGCGGAAGCCCGCCTCCCCCTGGGTCTCAAAAATCGAGGGCACGGACTGGCCGCTGGCCCGTTCGATCTCCGCGTCCAGGTCCACAAAGCGCTTGTCCAGCGCCTTGGCCAGCATCCGGCCGATGGTGGTCTTGCCGCTGCTGGGCATGCCCACCAGCACAATATTGGCCCGGTCGGCCCAAATGCTGCGGAACACCGGGTCGATGCACTTCTCGGGTATTTCCTGCCCGGTAAAAAGCCGGGCGGCATACACCGCCTGGGCCACCAGCATTTCCAGGCCCCCGGCCGCCGTGACCCCCAGTTCGCCGGCCCGCTGCACCAGCTCGGTCTTGAAGGGGTTATACACCACGTCCAGCACCGCCTCCAGCTGCGGGAAGGCCGCCGGGTCCAAAAGGCAGCTCTCCACCTCCGGGTACATGCCCGCGGGCGAGGTGTTCACCACCACCTGCACCTCCTGCCGGGCCGCGGCCCGGCTGTAGTCCAGGGTCCCCGGCCCTCCCGCGCGGCTGGCATACAGCACCTCTTTGGCTCCGCCCGCTTTTGCCGCTGCGGTCACGGTGCGGCTGGTGCCGCCGGTTCCCAGCACCAGCACGGTGCGGCCCCCAAAGTCCACCCCGTGGGCCCGGGCTAGGTACGAAAACCCGTCGTAATCGGTGTTGTAGCCAAACAGCCTGCCGCCCCGGTTCACCAGGGTGTTCACCGCGCCGATGGCCGCCGCCCGGGGGTCGGCCTCGTCGCAGCATTCCAGCGCCAGGCGTTTGTAGGGAATGGTCACGTTCACGGCCTTAAAGGCCCTGGCCCGCAAAAAGGCCCGGGCATCGGCCTCAGCGGGCAGGGGGCACAGCTCATATGGATAGCCGCACAGCTGTTCGTGAATGAGCTTTGAGTAGCTGTGCCCCAGCGCGCCGCCGATCAATCCGTATTCCATGCGCCGCCCCCTATTCCGCCTGCCACAGCGTGCCGAAGCGCTGGGTGCAAAGGTCGAGCAGGCCGATGCACACCGCGGCGGTCTGCACCACCGCGGCCCTGTGCAGAATGCAGGGATCGTGGCGGCCCTGGATGCGCAGCTCCCCCTCGGCGCCGCTTGCAAGATCCACGGTGCGCTGGGGCTTGTAAATGCTGGGGGTGGGTTTCACGCAGCTGCGCAGCACCAGGGGCATGCCGTTGGCCACCCCCCCGTTCACCCCGCCGTTGTGGTTCGTTGCGGTGGTGATGTGCCCGTCCTCCAGCCGCAGCGGGTCGTTTGCCTCGCTGCCCTTCATGCCTGCAAAGCCAAACCCCGCACCGAACTCCACCCCTTTTACCGCGGGCACGCTGAACAGCAGGTGCGCAAGGGTGCTCTCCACACTGTCAAAAAAAGGTTCGCCGATGCCGGCGGGCAGGCCGGCGACGGCGGTCTCCAAAATGCCGCCCACGCTGTCGCCCTCGGCGCCCGCCGCCCGGATGGCTGCCTGCATCTCCTCGCCCGCCCCGGCACAGAGCACCGGAAAGCCTTCCGCGCCCGCCAGGGCCCTGATCTGGGCTTGCAGTTCCGCCGGATTTTGGGCAAAGGGCGCGTCCGGCACGCCCGCCGCCTCGCGGATGTGGGTGGCGGCCAGCACGCCCTTGGCGGCCAGCACCCCCCGGCACACAGCGCCCGCGGCGGTCAGCGCGGCGGTCACCCGGCCGGAAAAATGGCCGCCGCCCCGCCAGTCCTCAAAGCCGCCGTATTTCACATGGGCGGCCCAGTCGGCGTGGCCGGGCCGCGCCAGCCCCGCGCCCGCGGCGTAGTCGCCCGGGCGGGTATTCTGGTTTTCGATCACCAGCGCCAGCGGCGTGCCGGTGGTGCGCCCGTTCCATACCCCGCTCAAAAAGCGCACCTGGTCCGCCTCGGCGCGGGCGGTGGAAAGCCCGCCGGGCTTCGCCCTGCGCTTGTCCATCTGCCGGGCGATGTATTCCCCGTCCACCGGCAGGCCCGCCGCCAAACCGTCCAGCACCGCGCCCACGGCGGGGCCGTGGCTCTCGCCGAAAATGGTCACGGTCACCGCGCTGCCAAAGGTGTTTTTCATCTCGTCACTTCCCCATCACGATGCGTTCCAGCTCGGCCAGCGGCGCTTTGTCCAGCCGCCAGCAGCCAAGGCCCGGCACCTTCACCAGGGTGATCTGGCCGCCCCGCGCTTTTTTGTCGTGCAGCATATAGGCCAGCACCTTCTGCTTGTCGTAAGCCACCCGGGCGGGCAGGCCCAGCCTGCGGTACACCGCCCGCACCCGTTTTTGCAGGCGCTTGTCCTCGATCATGGGCAGCATGCCCAGCGCCACGCATTCGCCGTGGTAAAGGCCGTTTTTGCGCCGCCCGGTCACGCCCTTTACCGCCTCGATGCCATGCCCCAGCGTGTGGCCCAAATTCAGGATCGCCCGCAGGCCCTGCTCGGTCTCATCCCGCTCCACCACGCTCTTTTTGATCAGCAGGCTGCGGCGGATGATGGTCTCGATCTCCGCGTCCACATCCCCGGTTTCAAACAGCTCGAACAGCTCGGCGTCGCTGGTCAGGCTCATCTTCACGCTCTCGGCCAGGCCGTTCACAAAATGGCGGCGGGGCAGGGTGGCCAGGGTGGCCGGGTCCACCACCACCAGCTTGGGCTGCCAAAAGGCCCCCACGATGTTCTTTGCCCGGCCCAGGTCCACCGCCACCTTTCCTCCAATCGAGGAATCAATCTGGGCCAGGGTGGTGGTGGGGCAGTTGATAAAGTCCACGCCGCGCATGTAGGTGGCGGCCGCAAAGCCTGCCAGGTCCCCCACCACGCCGCCGCCCACAGCCACCACCGCGTCGCCGCGGCCAAACCCTGCCTCCAGCATGGCGCACAGCAGCGCCTCGTAGGTTTTCAGGCTTTTGCTGCTCTCGCCCTGGGGCACGGTGTAAATAACGCCCTCGGCGCACTGGGCCTTTACTGCCGCGGCGTATTCGGGGGGCACGCCGCTGTCGGTCACAATAAACACCTTGCGGGCCAGATTTGCCAGCTGGCCCAGATTTGCCAGCGCACCCCGCTTTAAAACAATGTCATAGCTGCGCTCGCCCAGCCGCATGGTCAATTTCATACCTTCGCTCCTTGTCATGGTCACTGCCTCGTAAAAATGCCCAGCACCCGCAGGGTGTTGCACACCCGTTCCAGCTCGCTCAGCAGGGCCTTGGTCCCCTGCGCACCGGGCTGGCCCTCCAGCTCCACGTAAAAATAATACTCAAAGGGCACGCCCGGCATGGGGCGGCTCTTGATGCACTCCATATTAAAGCCCGCCGCACCGATGGCCTGGATCACCGCGGCCAGTTTTCCGGCCTTGTGGTCCACCGTGAACAGCAGGCTGAACCGGTCGCCGCTGACCGGCAGCTCCCGCCCGATCACGATGAAGCGGGTGGTGTTGTCGCCGTCCGAGTTGATGTCCGCCGCCAGCACCTGCAGGCCGTACAGGGCAGCGGTCTCCTCGCTGGCAATGGCCGCCAGGGTCTTATCGCCGCTCTCGGCCACCTTTTTGGCCGCCACCGCGGTGTTCAGGCAGTCCTCGGCGGGCAGCGAAAGGCTTTTTAAAAACCGCTCGCTCTGGGCAATGGCCTGCGGGTGGCTGCACACCCTTGTAATGTCCGAAAGCTTTGCCCCCGGCAGCCCCAGCAGGTTCTGGCGCACCGGCAGATCGCACACCTCGGTCACATACAGCCCCGGGTGGGCAAAGCACAGGTCCAGCACGGCCGAAACATCCCCCGCGTGGCTGTTCTCAAAGGGCAGCACCCCATACGCCGCGTCCCCGGCCTCCACCGCGTCGAACACCTTGCCCCAGGTGGCGCAGGGCAGCTCCTGCGCGCGGGGGAACAGCTTTTTCAGGGCGATGTGGGCAAAAGCGCCCTCCACCCCCTGGTAGGCCACCCGGTCACGGCCCAGCACCTGGGCCTGGTACTGGCGCGAGAGCGCCATCTGGTGCCGAAGGTACGCCGCGTAAAAAGGCTCCAGCTCCTTGTTTTTCAGCCGGGCCAGGTTCTTTTCCACCACCGCGGCCTCGCGGGCGCTGTCCAGCACCGGCAGCGCGTGTTCCTTTTTATAGGCCGCCACCGCCGCCGCCGCCGCCATGCGCGCTTCAAACAGCGCGGCCATCTGCGCGTCGATCCTGTCGATCGCCGCCCGCGCCTCGTCCAGCTTGTCCATCCTGTGTGCCTCCCTGCCCTTCTAATGCGCTAAAGTATACCATAAACCGGCCTGCAGCACAACAGCAATTCGCCACAAAAGCGCCCCGCACCTTGCTGCGCCGCAGCGCGGCAACCGGAGCAGCTGGCCGAAAAAATAGCCTGCGGCTATTTTTTATTGCAAAGGAATAAAAAAGGCTTGCTCGTGACGCAGGGTCACGTGCCATAATAGAACACAGAGGTGATGGATATGTCAAACGACCGGGCGATTCCCCAGGGTTACATGACCGTGGGCGAGATCGCAAAAAAGATGGGTGTCTCGGTGCGCACCCTGCAATATTACCACCGGGAAGGCCTGCTCTCCCCCTCGGCCCAAAGCGGGGGCGGCCGCAGGCTCTATACCGACAGGGACGTGATCCTGCTCCACCAGATCCTGTCCATGAAGCATCTGGGCTTTTCGCTGGACGACATCAAAAACCGCCTGATCGGCCTGGATACCCCGGAAGAGGTCGCCGCCGCGCTTTCCGAGCAGGCGGCCGCCATCCGCCAAAAGCTCGCCTCCCTGTCCGAATCCCTGGCCCAGCTGGAGGCGCTGCGGGCCGAGGTGCTGCAAATGCAGGCGGTGGATTTTAAAAAGTACGCCGATATCATTGCAAACCTTGAGATGAAAAACGAGCTTTACTGGCTCGTCAAGCACCTCGACGACCGCACCCTGAACCAGTTCCGGCGCCGTTTCGACCATGCCAGCGCCCCAATCATGATGGAACGGGTCAGCCAGCTGATGGGCGAGGCCCTGCGCCTTCAGGCCGAAGGCGTGCCCCCCGCCGGCGAACGGGGCATGGCCTTTGCCGAGAAATATTGGGCCATGGTGCTGGACTTCACGGGCGGCGACACGGCCATGCTGGCCGACCTGATGAAGCTTTCCGACCGGGCCGAGGCGCAGGCCCCCGCCGGCCCGTCGCAGGAATGGCAGCAAAAGCTGGCGGATGCCAACGCTTTTATCAGCCCCGCGCTGGAAGCCTGGTTCTCCGCACGGGATTATGATCCGCTGGGGGAGGGAACAAAATGAATTGTGCCATCCAGGTGGAGGGCCTGCGCAAGAGCTACGGCGGCCGCGCCGTGCTGAAGGGCCTCGATCTCCAGATCGCAAAAGGCGAAATCTTCGCGCTGCTGGGCGTCAACGGCGCGGGCAAGACCACCACCCTTGAATGCATCGAGGGCCTGCGCACCTGCGACGGGGGCCGCGTTGCGGTCCACGGCCGGGTGGGCATCCAGCTGCAATCGTCCTCGCTTCCGGCCCACATCCGCCCCATGGAGGCCGTGCGCCTGTTCTCCAAATGGAACCGGGCCGCTGCCGACCCCGCCATGCTTGCGGCCCTGGGCATTGATGCGCTGGCAAAAAAACAGTATGTACAGCTTTCCACCGGGCAAAAGCGGCGGCTGCACCTGGCCCTGGCCCTGATCGGCGACCCGGACATTGTGTTTCTGGACGAACCCACCGCCGGGCTGGATGTGGAGGGCCGGGTCCAGCTTCACGATCAGATCCGCAGGCTGAAAGCGCAGGGCAGGACCATCATCCTTGCCAGCCACGACATGGCCGAGGTGGAGGCCCTGTGCGACCGCATTGCAATCCTGAGCGGCGGCGCCATTGCATATCTGGGCCCCGTTTCCGGCCTGGCCGAGGCGGTGGGGGGGCGCTGCACCATCACCATCCAGACCCCGCAGGGCGAAGAGAGCGTCCGGTCAAACGACCTTTCCGCCACCCTGCTGGCGTTGCTGGAGGGCTGCCGGGAAAAAGGCGTCCCCGTGCTGGACGTTCGCATCGACCACGGCAGCCTGGAGCAGAATTTCATCCATATCGCAGGAGGGAACGGCAAATGAGTGCATTTTTATACGGGGCGGCCCTGCAGTGGCGGCTGGACATCCGCAGCAAATCACTGCTCATCACCTGCTATGTGGTCCCCCTTTTGTTCTTCATCGTCATGGGCGGCATTTTCACCTCCCTCACCCCCGGGGCCTCGGCCACGCTGATCCAATCCATGACCGTGATGGGGGTCTCCATGGGCGCGCTGGTGGGCCTGCCGCCCTCCCTGTCCGAAATTTACGGCGGCGACATCAAAAAGGTCTACCGGGCAAACGGCGTGCCCCTCTCGCTCGGGCTGGCAACGACCTTTCTTTCGGCCTTCGTTCATCTGCTGCTCATGAGCGCCATCCTCTACATAGCCGCCCCCCTCCTGTTCGGCGCGGCGCGCCCCCGGGACCCGCTGCTGTACATCCTCTCGCTGGCAATTTTCATCGCGGCCTCGCTGGGGGTCGCCAGCGTTCTGGGGCTGGCGGTCAAAAGCCAGGCAAAGCTCACCATGTTTTCCCAGCTGGTTTTTCTGCCCTCCATCATGCTGTCCGGCATCATGTTCCCGGCCGAGCTGCTCCCCCGTGCGTTCGGGGCGGCGGGCAGGCTGTTCCCCGCGGCCTGGGGGTACCGGGCCATGCTGGACGGCGGCTTTGTCCCCGGTTCCCTGTGGCCCCTGGGCCTTCTTCTGGCGGTCTCGGCCATCCTGTGCGCCCTCCTGCTGAAAAAGCTGGAAAAAGACGCCTGATCCGCCCCCCGGCGCACAGGGGCGCTTTGCCCGCAGTAAAAAAATCAGGACCGGCGCGTTCCAAGCAGCGCCGGTCCTGTTCTTTATGATCTTTCGCCCCACCCTCCCCAAAAGGGCCCGCGGGGCGCTTACTTGTGCGTTTGCCTGCCGCCCCCGCCGCAGGGCGGGGGCGCTTTTTCCTGCTGCCTCACCAGCTCCTCAAAGCGGCGGGGCGCGCCGAAGGCGGGGGTATAGGGGTTATCCAGCTGCGCGGCCAGGGGCCGCGCAGCATTTTCGGCGCCGCGGGTCCGGCGCAGCAGGCGGTCCAGCCAGGCCCGCCGCTTCACTGTGCTTTGGCCCCCGCGATCAGGGTTTTAAAAAACGCCTCGTTTTCCGCGCCGTACGTTTTCAGCTCCTTGCCCTCGGCAAAGCCGCGGCGCGCCAGGGCCAAGCCCTGGAACAGCGCCTCGCTGGGCGCCGCGTTCTGGCCCAGCATGTCGGTGTATTCCCCCAGTTCCAGCCCGGTCAGGGCAGGGCAGTCCTCCCACAGGAACAAATCCACGCCCTCCAGGCTCTTGGGGTCGGGGGCCGCGGCTCCCTCGCTGCTGGCCAGCACGCCCCCCACCTCCTGGAAGCCCGCCGGGTCGTCCAGCAAAAAGATGAGGGTCTGGTTGTCCTGAATGTCGGCCGTCAGGCGGGTCAGGCTGGCCACCTGCTCGTAGTTCGAGGCCACATCGGTCATGGCCGCGCCCACGTCGGCGGCGTCCTGCTCCGCGCCCGGGGCGGCCCCGCCGGCCGCCTCGCTCTCGCTGGGCTCGGCGTAACCGGTAAAGTCAATGGTATAGGTGTCCACCTGCACCAGCACCTGGCCGTCGCCGTTCAGGTCCTGCCCGTAGGCGCTCAGCGCGGCGCTCAGCTGGTCGGTGGCTTCCTCGGCAATGTTGTACCGGGTCACCACCGCAATGCGGTAATCGGGCTTGGGCTGGCCGAAGATATCCTTCAGGGTCAGGCCCACCATCCCCAGGGCAATCAGCGCAAGCGCCACCCATTTCCAGTGGTAGTGCCACCAGTTGGCGAGCTTTTCTTTTTTCGTGAGCTCCCGGGGAACGTCCGGCTGCAGATCCTCGGGTTTGATGTTCAGGGTATAGCGGGCGCTGGGCATGAATGGTCAGCCTCCTTGCTGCTGGGGTAAAAGATTCTGCCGGATCGCCTCGGCAGTGCGTTCAGGCAGGGCCTTGATCTCCTCGCGGGTCAGGCCCTCGGTTTCAATGGGGGGCAGGATGCGGATGGTCACGTGGGCCGGGTGCATCCACATGTGGTTGTTCTCCATGATATCGCGGCTGCCGGTAATGGCCACCGGCACCACGGGCGCCTTTGCCTTGGTGGCAATGCGGAACGCGCCGCCCTTGAACTCTTGCAGGGTGCCCTCCTCGCCCTTGTTGCGGGTGCCCTCCGGGAAAATGGCGATGGAATACCCCTTTTTCAGGTTTTCAATGGCCTCGTTCAGCGCGGCCATCGCCTTGCGGGGGTCCTCCCGGTCCAGGAACACGCAGTGCAAAAGGCGCATCCAGCCCCGCACCAGCGGCAGGCCCGCGATCTCCTTTTTGGCCACCAGACCATGGGGCGCGTCCAGCTGGGTGAGCATCAGGGGGATGTCGTAATAGCTGCGGTGGTTGCCCGCAAACACGCAGGCCCGGCCGGCGGGGATGTTCTCCTTGCCCTCCACCGTCACGGTCACCCCCGCCAGCTTCAACAGGCGGTTTGCCCACTGGGGCACATACCGGGCCGCCAGGCGGTCGGCGGTCTCCCAGTCGCCCGCCTCCAGGGCTTTCAGCCCCTTGTTCATCGCGGGCCATTTGACCAGCAAAAAGCCCCAGAAATAGATAAACCAAACAATGGTGCGCATGAATCCAACTCCTCACAGCTCCGCAATATAGGCTCTATTGTAACACGGATTTGTGAAAAGAAAAAGAACATCCGCCGAAAACCCCGCCTCTGGAACGATTTGGGCAAAGCAGAAACCGTTCGCAAGCTGACGGCCCTTTTCTTTGTGAAAACCCTTAGGACTATTTGTCCTAAATTCGCCTTTTTGTAAATCCGCGTGTTAAAATAGCGCCCCGGCTTTTGCCGGGGCGCCGCTGTTTCTTCGGTCAGCTTTCTTTGCCGGGCAGCCTGCCGTACAGGCCGGTCAGCTCCCGGATGCGCCGCCCAAGCTCTGGGCTCAGCGCCTTCGGGGCCATGCGCCACTGCCAGTTGCCCTGGGGCTGGCTGGGCACGTTCATGCGGGCCTGTGCCCCCAGGCCCAGCCAATCCTGCAGCGGGATGATGGCGGTGTCGCTCACGCAGGCCAGCGCCGTGCGGATGAACGCCCCCGTCAGATCCCCCTCCGGGCAGGCCATATAGCGCCGCGCCAGTGCCACGTCCGCCGGGGCCGCCTGGTCCTGCCAGGCCGCCGTGGTGGTGTTGTCGTGGGTGCCGGTGTAAGCCACCGAGTTGCGCACGTAGTTGTGGGGCATGTAGTCCCCGCCCTCGCGGGAATCAAAGGCGAACTGCAGCACCTTCATGCCCGGGTAGCCGCTGGCCTCCAGCAGGGCCTTCACCTCGGCCGTCAGGTAGCCCAGATCCTCGGCAATGATGCGGGCGGCTGGCAGCTTTTTGCGGATGGCGCTCACAAAGTCGGTGCCGGGGCCCTTGCGCCACACCCCGTTTTTGGCCGTTGCCTCGCCCGCCGGAATGGCGTAATAGCTCTCGAACCCGCGGAAGTGGTCGATGCGCACCACGTCGTACACGGTGCAGGCGTGCGCCAGGCGCCGCCCCCACCACTCGTAGCCCGTGGCGTGGTGGTAGTCCCAGTCGTACAGGGGGTTGCCCCACAGCTGGCCGTTTTCGGCAAACGCGTCGGGCGGGCAGCCCGCCACCTGGGTCAGCCTGCCGTTCTTGTCCGCCTGGAACAGCTCGGGGCTGGCCCACAGGTCGCTGGAATCCGGCGAAACGTAAATGGGGATGTCCCCAATAATGCGCACGCCCCGCCCGTTCGCATAGGCTTTCAGGTCCGCCCACTGGCGGCAGAACAAATACTGCACCGCCTTCCAGTAGTGCACCCGCCCCGCCAGCCGGTTCGCTGCCAGCTCCAGCGCCATGGGCTGGCGCAGCCGCACCGGGTCGGGCCAATCAAACCAAGCCGTCTGGCGGTTCTCCTCCTTCAGGGCCATGAACAGGGCGTAGTCCTCCAGCCAGGCGGCGTTCGCCGCGCAGAATGCCGCAAAGCCTGGGTCCGCTGCGTCCAGCCTGCGGGCCGCGGCCCGCAGAAGGGCATGCCGCCCGGCATACAGCGCGCCGTAATCCACCCGCTCCGGGTCGGCGCCCCATTGGCAGGCCGCGATCTCCTGCCGTGTCAGCAGGCCCTCGGCGGCAAGCAGGTCCGGGTCGATGAAATAGGGGTTCGCCGCAAAGGCCGAAAAGCTCTGGTACGGGCTGTCGCCGTAGCCGGTGGGGCCGATGGGCAGCATCTGCCAGTAGGTCTGCCCCGCGGCCTGCAAAAAATCCACAAAGCGGCGGGCATCGGCCCCCATGGTCCCAATGCCGTGGGGCCCCGCCAGGCTCGAGAGGGGCAGCAGGATCCCTGCGGCTCTCATCCCTTCACCGCGCCGGCCACAACGCCCTCAATGATGTATTTCTGGCAGGCCAGGTAGAACACGATGATGGGCAGCACGGTCAGCATGATGCAGGCCATCATGGGGCCCATCTCCACCCGGCCGTAGCTGCCGCGGAAATACTGGATCAGCATGGGGATGGTGCGGTACTTTTTAATGTCCAGCACCAGGGTGGGCAGCAGGTAGTCGTTCCACACCCACATGGCCTGCAGAATGGCCACCGAGATCATGGTGGGCTTCAAAATGGGGAACACGATGTGTTCGTAGGTCTGCACCGGGTTGCAGCCGTCGATGGTGGCGGCCTCCTCGATCTCCAGCGGGATGCTCTTCACAAACCCGCAGAACATGAATACCGCCAGCCCGGCGCCGAAGCCCAGGTAGATCACGCACAGGTTCCAGGGGGTGTTGAATTTCAGCTGGTCCGAGATCTGCGACAGGGTGAACATCACCATCTGGAAGGGCACCACCATGCTGAACACGCACAGGTAGTACATCGCCTTGGAAATGGGCGAGTTCACCCGGGTGATGTACCACGCGCACATCGAGCAGCACAGCAGGATCAGCGCCACCGAGCTCACGGTGATGAACAGCGAGTAGCCGAAGCTCTGCAAAAAGCCCTTGGCCATCAGTGCGTTCACATAGTTGGTAAAGCCCGCAAAGGTGTCCGCCGTGGGCAGGGTGAATGCGCCGGAGGTGGTGATCGCCGTTTCGATTTTAAACGAGTTCAGCAGGATCATCACGATGGGGTATACATACAGCACCGAGAGCAGGGTGAACAGCGCGGTCCACAGGGTGCCGTTTTTGCGTTTTACGTTGCTCATTGCTGCACCTCCCGGGAGCGGGTGGCCTTAAGCTGCACCAGCGCAATGGCCACCACCACCACAAAAAAGATCACGGCCTTGGCCTGGCCGATGCCCTTCCACTGGGGCCCCGAGCGGGAGTAGAAGGTGTTGTAGATGTTCAGCGCCAGCATCTCCGAGGCATGGTTCGGCTCGCCCGCAGTGAGCGAGAGGTTCTGGTCGAACAGCTTGAAGGAGTTGGTCACCGAAAGGAACAGGCAGATGGTGATGGAGGGCATCACCATGGGCAGCTTTACCTTCACGAGGCTCTGCCAGGAGTTTGCGCCGTCGATCTGGGCGGCCTCCAGCAGGTCGGGCGAAACATTCTGCAGCCCGGCGATGTAAATGATCATCATGTAGCCCACCTGCTGCCAGGCCATCAGAATGATCAGGCCCCAGTAGCCCGCGGGGGTGTTCAGCGCCAGCAGGGGCTTGCCCACCAGCGAGAGCACGCAGTTGATCAGGATCTGCCAGATGTAGCCCAGCACAATACCGCCGATCAGGTTGGGCATAAAAAAGATCGTGCGGAACACGTTCGTGCCCTTGATGCCCCTGGTCAGCACCAGCGCCACCATAAAGGCCAGCAGGTTGATAAGCAGGGTCGCCACCACCGCAAAGGCGATGGTGAACCAGAACGCGTGGGCAAAGGTCGCGTCCTGAAACGCGGTAAAATAGTTGGAAACGCCCACCCACTTGGCGTTGTTCACCGTGGTGAACTTGCAGAACGAGAGATAGATGCCCTGGCCGAAGGGGATGATAAAACCGATGATAAATGCCGCCAACGTGGGGAGAACGAACAGGGGGAAATACTTTCTTAACGTTTTTTCCATGCCGCCCGCGATACCTCCTTTTTGTCCCTTTTTCATAAAAAGGGGGGAGCAAGTGGATGCTCCCCCCTTCTGCATTCGATGCGGTGGCCGCCGTTTAGCCGGCGTTCGCCATCTGATATTCGGTGGCCCAGCCGTCCACAAACGCGGTCACAACGCCGTTCCAGTCGCCGGTGCCGGCGGCATACGCGGTCAGGGCGCTGCCCACGCCGTTTTTCCATTCCTCAGAGGGCATGGTGGTGAAGTTCCAGGATACCGGGGTCTTGCCCGCGGCGGTCATCTCGGCGTCCTGCTTCACAAACAGGTTGGTGGTCTCCTGCGCGTTTTTAAAGGGGATCACGAAGCCCATGTCTTCCGCCATGGCCTTGGTGCCCTCGGCGGAATTCACGCACCAGTACATGAAGTCCAAGGTGGCCTGGATGTTTTCCGGATCGGCTTCCTTGTTCACGCACCAGTAGTTCTCGGTACCGGTGCACAGGCCCTGGTTCTCTTCGCCTTCCACGCCGATATAGATGGGCATCATGCCCAGGTTCTCGTCGCCCAGGCCCTTCACGTCGCCGTAAGCCCAAGTGCCGTTCTGGTAGAACACGGCCTCGCCGTTCACAAACTCCGCCACAGCGTCGTCGCCGGTCTTGGCGCTCAGCTCCTTGGCGTCGCAGGTGGCGTCGGTGATATACAGATCCCAGATCTTCTTGTAGTTGTCCAGGTAGCTGCCCTTGATGGCTTCGGTGGTGCTGATGCCGTCGGCCTTGTATTCATAATAAATGGGCAGGTTGGCCAGGTGGGTCTTGAAGCGCCAGTCGGAAGAACCGTCCATGCCGGCGCTGGTGAACGCGCCCTTCACGCCCAGCTCGTCCTTGCGGGCCTGGATGTCGTCCGCGACCTTTTTCAGGTCGTCAAAGTTCTTGATATCCTCAATGGTGTAGCCCGCTTTTTCCAGCAGAGCCTTGTTGTAGATCAGGCCATAGGTCTCGATCACGTAGCCGATGCCTGCCACCGCGCTGCCGTCCTTCAGGGCAAAATCTTCGCTGGTCAGCTCGCCGTACACCTGCGAACCGCTCAGGTCATAGCAGTAGTCCTTCCAGTTGGCCAGGCCCACGGGGCCGTTCACCTGGAACAGGGTGGGCGCGTCGGACTTGCCCATCTCGGCCATCAGGGTGGTCTCGTAGTTGCCGGAAGCCGCGGTCACCACGGTCACGGGCACGCCGGTCTCCTCGGTGTACTTCTTGGCCAGGGCCTGCCAGGCCTCGTCCTGCTCCGGCTTGAAGTTCAGGTAATAGACCTTGCCGGCCGCCGCGGGGGTGGAGGCGCCGGAAGCCGGGGTGCTTCCCGGGGTGCTGGCGGGGGTGGAAGAGGTGCCGCCGCCGCAGGCCACAAAGCTCAGAGCCATGGCTGCAGCAAGCACGAGTGCAAGTGCCTTTTTCATATTGTGTGTCTCCTTTTTGCTTTTGCCCCCTTGCGGGGGCGGTTTTAATCAAAAGCGGACGGTCCGCTTTGGTTACCAAAAATGTTCACAGGGCCCGTACCGACCCGCCGGGCAAAAGCTCGGCCTCCAGCAGCACGGTCTTGGCCGGGCGCTGCCGCTCAATGCACCCCAGCACCAGCTTCACGCTGGTCTTGGCGATCTCGGCGGCGGGCTGCCGCAGGGTGGCCAGGGTGGGGTTGTAAAACCGGGCCACGGGGGTGCCGTCGAACCCCAGCACCGAAATATCGCCGGGCACCGTGCGGCCGCTGTCCAAAATGGCCCGGATCGCACCCACGGCCTGCACGTCGCTCATGGCGAACACCGCGGTGGCCTCGCCCCCGCCGTCCAAAAAGCGCTTCATCGCGGCGTAGCCCTCGTCCCAGCTGAAACAGGCGGGCAAAAACATCGCCTCGTCAAAGGCAAGGCCGTGCGCCTCAAAGCTCTCCTTGCAGCCCGCAAGCCGCATGCGGCCGGGGCTCGAGTCCTCGGGGTCGCCGCCGATCACCGCAATGCGGCGGTGGCCGTTCTCCATCAAATAATCAATGGCCCGCCGGCCCGCGGCGCGGTCGTCCACCCCCACCATGGAAAGGTTGTCGAACTGCAGCTCCCCGCTCACGGTGGTGGCCAGCACGCTGGGCACCTTCACCTCGGAAAACCCGCTGGCGAAGTTGCGGCTGTCGCCCCCCAAAAAGATCAGCCCTTTGGGTTTCAGCTCCCGGCACAGCTGCTGGGCCAGGGCCACCTCGTCGTCGCCCTCGGCCAGATACTGCACCACGCCGTCGTAGCCGGACTCGCTCACCCTGCGCTGCAGCTCCACCAGCATATCGCTGAAGAACATATTGGTGGTGCCCTTTACAATAAAGGCGATGCACTTTGCCTGCTGGCGCTTGAGCTGCCGCGCGTTGGAATTCGGCACAAAGCCCCGCTCCGCCACGATCTCGCTGATGCGGCGCTTGGCCTCCTCGCTCACGTCCGGGTGGTTGTTCAGCGCCCGGGACACGGTGCTGATGGCGTAACCGCTCTCTTTTGCGATATCCTTGATGGTCACACCCTCGCCCCGCTTCCGCCGCTTACTTCCCGCTTTTGAACCGTTCTGAAAAAACGTTGCCGGAAACGTTTCCGACAAGCTCATTATATGCCCGCCTTTTTGATTTTACAAGGGCCTGGAACCATTTTCATCAGTTTGCGAAAGCGTTCGCTCAAAAAATAGTGCAATCTGCACACAGAAACTGGAAAAGTTGTAAATCATTCGTTACCCTTTCGCCCTTTTGGTTGAAAAAACGGGGCGGGCGTTGTATCATAAATAAAAGAATATAAAAAAGATGCGCGCGGGCGTCGGGCGTTCGCCGCAGGGGAGAAGATCATGGGATTTTTCAATCGCAACTTTGACCGGCCGGGGCCGGGCGTGCCCAAAAACGCGCCCCGAAAAAAGGGCGCGGGCCGCTTCTTCGAGGTGCTCGGGCGCGACATGGGCAGCCTGTTCAAGGCAAATCTGCTGTGCGCGCTGGGCTTTGCGCCCGGTGCGTTCTTCGTGGGCTTCGGCGTCATGGCGCACAACCTGCCCATCACGGTGCTGGCGGGGCTTCTGGGCGGCATGCTGGCAGGCCCCTGCTACGCAGGCCTGCACGACACGGTGCTGCGCGCTTTGCGCGACGAGCCGGGTTTCTGGTGGCACACCTACAAGCGCGCGTTCAAGAGCAACTGGAAAGCGAGCCTTGTGCCCGGCGCGCTGCTGGGCATCCTCGTTTCCAGCCAGATCTTCACGGCAATGTTTGTGCTGGCCACCGGCGCGGGCGTCAGCGTGGTCAGCGCGGGCCTTCTGGGGCTGAACATCGCGCTCACCGGCATGTGCTTCCCCTTTCTGTTCGGCCAGCTGGTGCTCATGGACATGCCCTTTGCGGGCCTGTTGAAAAACAGCCTGTTCTTCGGCCTGGGCAACGCGCCCCGCGCGTTGCTCATGGCGCTGGTGCAAACGGTCTACTGGGTGGCCGTGATCCTGTTTTTGCCCATCTCGCTGCTCTGGTGCGCGCTGTTCGGCTTCGCGCTCATGGTCCTCATCACCGAAATGATCGCCTACCCCGTGATGGACAAGACCTTCGATCTGGAAAAGCAGTTCCAGGAAAAGCGGGAGAAGGACCTGGAAGAGGAATAAGCTTCCCCCTATCCTCTTGTTTAAAAAGTACAAAGCCCTCTCTGGTTTTATCCAGAGAGGGCTTTGCCGTTTTCTCTTATCCCAGACCAATCAAATCTTAACAAGCAGCAATTCCAGCCGTCCCTCGATTTTCAACACGCCTTCCCGTGCGGGTGCAAACACCGTGTTTCCCTTGTGCAGCCGGAGTTCTGTATTTTCTGTTCCCAGCTTTCCTTGTCCATTTAAAACCATAAGCACATAAAAGGTATCGTTGCTTTGGCGCAGCGTGCACTGGTGCTGTGTGACCAAACGTTCCACCTGGAAATATCGGCAGCGCCCCACCAATTCGCTTGCAAGCCCGGGAATGTGTTTTACAATGCGCTGTTGGCGCCGTATGTTTTTGGCCGCATGGAAATCCATCACCGCAAGCGCTTTCTCAACATGCAGCTCCCGCAAATTCCCGCTTTGATCCCTGCGCCCATAATCGTAAACCCGATAAGTAATATTTGAACTTTCCTGCACCTCTGCCAAAAGCACCCCGCCGCCGATCGCGTGAATCGTGCCCGGCTCGATCAGGAACACATCCCCTTCGTGCACCTGTACTCTCTGCAAATGATCCATCAGGGTATTCTTTTGAATGGCTTTCCGCACAAAGTCCTCATTCACATCGTGTGAAAACCCATACACCAATGTGGCGCCGGGGTCCGCCTGCAAGATCACCCACATCTCGGTTTTCCCCGGTTCCCCCTCGTTCCGCAGTGCAAACGAATCGTCCGGGTGTACTTGTACCGACAGATCCTGTTCCGCATCGATGAGTTTCATCAGGATCGGCAGCCCCGCCATTCCCTGGCCGTGCGTTCCCAGCGCCTGCGGAAATTTCGCCAGGAATTTCCCCAGGGGAAGGCCTTGATACGCTCCGCCGGCAATAACGCTTTCGCCGCTTGGGTGCACAGAACACTCCCAGCTCTCCGCAACACGGTCCGCTGCAAATTGTTTGCCATATTCTTTTTTTAGTTTTGTCCCGCCCCACAGGTAGTCCTTCCATGCGGGGCAAAGAAGAAAAGGTTCCAATCTTTTATTCCTGTCTTTTTCATTTTATTGGAGATACCGGGAGATCCCCTCCAGCATTCTGTTTAAGGTTTTCTGTGCCTGTTCCCTGCTCTTTTCATGCGCAAACAAATACACCTTCATCTTGGGCTCGGTTCCGCTGGGGCGAACCATTGCTTTGGCGCCCCCCTCCAGCCGCAGCTCCAAAACATCCGCCCGGGGCAGGCCGTTCAACCCGGCTGCATAGTCCGCCATTGCTGTCACCCGCAAGCCTCCCACCTCTTCAGGGGGGTGGCTCCGGAAGCCCTGCATGATTTTTTGCATCCTGCCGTTTCCCTGCTGCCCTTCAAAGGCAAAACTGTGCAAACTGTTCTGGTAGCAGCCAAACTGTTCATACAGCGCCTGCAGTGCCTGTACCAGATCCATATGCGCGGCCTTGTAATACGCGGCCATCTGGCAGATCAGCATGGCTGCGTTGACCGCATCCTTGTCGCGCACGTGCCCGCCCGACAAATAGCCGTAGCTCTCCTCAAAGCCGAATAAAAAGCGGTCTGCGCCCCCCTGGCGTTCCAGGGCTCCGATCTGCTCGCCAATGAACTTAAACCCGGTCAGGGTGCGGCGCAGCTCTACCCCATACTGTTCCGCAACGGCGTCCGCCATATCGGTCGACACAATGGTAGTGACCGCTACCGGCTTTTCGGGCATTGTTCCGGCTGCCCGGCGCGTCCTGCACAAAAAATCCAGCAGCAAAACACCCACCTCATTGCCTGTCAAAAGCACGTATTCCCCGTTATGCCTCACCGCGGCTCCTGCCCGGTCGCAGTCCGGATCCGTGGCGAGCAGCAGATCGGGCGCTTCTTTTTCACACAGCTCCAATCCCTTGTGCAGCGCTTCCCGGATCTCCGGGTTTGGGTAAGGGCAGGTCGGAAAGCTTCCGTCTGGCCATTCCTGTTCCGGCACCACCGTCACATCCGTGAGTCCGATCTTTTTTAAAATGCGCAGCACGCACTCCCGGCCTGCCCCGTTCAGGGGGGTATACACCACTTTCAAATTTGCCTGCCGGTCAACTGCGGCACGCTGTTCGTAAACCGCTTCTATAAATTTCTCCAGAACGGATTCGGGGATGTCCCGCAGGCGGCCTTCGGCTCGGGCCTGCTTTTCGAGCACGAACTTCACCCCGTTCAGGCAATCCACCTTGTCGATCGCCTGCTGGATCGCGCGGGCCGCCTCCGTCGTGATCTGGCAGCCGTCCGGGCCATATACTTTATACCCGTTGTATTGGGCTGGGTTATGGCTGGCCGTAACGCACACGCCCGCGCTGCAGCCCAGCGCCCGCACCGCCCAGGAAAGAGCCGGCGTGGGTTCCAGCCGGGGATACAGGTACGCGGTGATCCCGTTTGCCGCCAAAACGCGGCCCGTATATACCGCAAAGAGGCGGGAATTGATTCTGCTGTCGTGGGCAATTGCAACCGGCCCGCAGGGCGCTGTGGCAGCCTTCAGATAATTTGCCAGCCCCTGCGTGGCCTTTCCCACCGTATAAAGGTTCATTCGGTTCGTGCCCGCGCCCAATACGCCCCGCAAGCCCCCGGTCCCAAATGCAAGATCCCGGTAAAAACGATCCGCCAGCTCCGTCTCGCTTTCCAGAACGCTCTCCAGTTCCTCCCGAAGCTCCCCGGGAAGCTCCGGCTGCGCAAGCCACCGGAGCGCCTCCTGCCTCCATTCGCTCATTTCAATTCTTCCTCTAAATCGAATTTCTGTTTGTCCGCCGCGTCGATCTCCGCACCGATCTGCGTCTCGACCAGCTGCAGCTCCGTTTCGGCGTGAATGGTGTGCCTGCATCCTGCTGCCATTGTCACCACATCTCCCGGGCGAACGGTCTGCTTCATGCCGTCCACGATCGTATGACCTGTCCCTGCCACGATGGTCCATACCTCATCGCGGTGTTCATGGGTGTGGTATGTGAGCTGATGCCCCGGCCGAAGCAGCACCTTGATGACCATGCAGTGCTCCTGGGCGTCCAGCACCGTAAAACTCCCCCAGGATTTTTCCGCATACATCGCCTGCCCTTCCAGCTTGTCCACATAAGGCTTGATATAGGAGCTTGCTTGTCTGTCGCTCACCAGGATCCCGTCGCCGCTCACTGCCACCACCGCATTTTTGATTCCCATACACAGCACCGGCACGCTCAGTTCATTAATGACCGCGGTATTTTCGCAGTGTTCATCCAGAATCACATTCCCAATGGTGGGCTCCGCCATCTCTTCCGCAAGGGTGTTCCAGGTGCCGATGTCCTTCCACATGCCGCTGTACTTCATGCAGGCGATCCTGCGTTCTTTTTCCACCACCGCATAATCAAAGCTGATCTTTTCCAGCTGTTCATACCGGGCATACAGCTCGCCGTAATTCTCAAACTGCACATACCGGCGCGCAATTTCCAGCAGATATCCCAGCCGAAAAGCGAACACCCCGCAATTCCACAGCGCGCCCTGCCGAATGTATTCTTCTGCCTGTTCTTTTGTAGGTTTTTCTTTAAAAGCGTCTACCCTTCGGCAATTTCCCCGCTGTACCCCCGGCAGGATATACCCGTACTTTTCCGAGGGGTACGTGGGTTCCACGCCCAAAAGATACAGATTGTCTTCTCCCTGTTCCGCCTCTTTTGCAAGCTGCTGCAGCGCAAAAAAATATTCCTCCTCCGTATACGGGTCCACCGGGCACACCACAACGGCCTCGTTGGGCAAAACGCCCTTTTCGCTCGCAAGGTATGCGCCGGCCAGCGCGATCGCCGGAAAGGTGTCGCGCCGTGCGGGTTCCACACAGACCGAAACCTTATCGCCCAGCTGGTTCACAATGCTGCTTACCTGTTTTTTACCTGTGGCGATCGTGACCCGGGCATCCGGCGCCGCCGTTTTGATCTGGCGGTACACGCGCTGCACCATGGACTCATACCCGCCGTTATTGCACTTTAGAACTTTTAAGAATTGTTTAGATCGCACGTCATTCGATAGTGGCCACAAGCGCTTACCGCTGCCGCCTGAAAGAAGGATAATATTCATTATTAATACCTTTTATTTCCTAAAAAATCATCGCTCTTTTCGATTGTGAATATTTTCTAGATACCACTTATATGTTTTTCGCAGTCCCGCCTCCAACGAAGTTCGACAGCTCCAGCCAAAATCCCTTAATTTTGTTACATCCATCAATTTCTGGGGCATTCCATCCGGGTGACTGGTATCAAAAATCAAATCTCCTGTGTAACCCACAATTTTACATATCAATTGGGCCAGCTCCTTAATGCTGATATCTGTACCAGTTCCCACATTGAAAAATTCATTTCCAGAATAGTTTTCTAGTAAATACACACAGGCGTCTGCCATATCTTCTGAAAACAACAATTCCCTGCGGGCATGCCCAGTTCCCCAAATTTCCACTGCAGGAGCGTTCGCAACTTTTGCATGATGTATCTTTTGAATCAACCCCGGTACAACATGAGATCGGATTGGGTCAAAATTGTCGTTATAGCCATATAAATTACATGGCATCACACTGATGTAATTCGTTTTATATTGCTTATTGTACATTTCACAAAGCTTTAATCCTGCAATTTTTGCAATTGCATAGCCTTCATTGGTAGGTTCCACCTTCCCGTCCATCAAATATTCTTCTTTCATTGGCTGAGGGGCAAGGCGGGGGTAAATGCAGCTTGATGCAAGAAACAACAATTTTTCCGCGCCAAATTTATATGCGCTATGGATTACATTTGCCTCGATAAGTAAATTGTCATATAAGAAGTCCGCAGGCGATTGCATATTTGCCATAATTCCGCCAACTTTAGCCGCGGCTAAAATTACAACCTGAGGCCGCTCTTGCTGAAAAAACGATTCTGTTTCAACCTGGTTCCGCAAATCCAGTTCTTGGGAACTTCTGCCCAAAATATTCCTATATCCTTGATCAATCAGCGCTCTGGATATAGCTTGCCCTGCCATTCCGCGATGCCCGGCTACATAAATTTTCGCTTGCTTATCCATCTTTAAACCTCTTTTAAGGCTAACTTTAAAACTTCGACGAAATAATCAATTTCCATAAAATTACTTTTTGAATGATTCCCTATAAAAAAGCCGTTGTCATGAATATCGTCCGCGTTGGTCAGTGGAAATGGGATC
This sequence comes from Oscillospiraceae bacterium, assembly GCA_022835495.1. Lineage (NCBI taxonomy): Bacteria > Bacillati > Bacillota > Clostridia > Eubacteriales > Oscillospiraceae > Oscillospiraceae bacterium. Next base: position 233,825 of record BQOK01000001.1, on the reverse strand, counting down.
GTATAATCCATAAACTCGATCACTTTATTTCGTGTGAAGTTTCCCGCCACGATCGGCCGCACTTCGATTTGCGCTTGACGCAGCTTCTCCACCAACAAATCGCGTTTTCCCTGCAGTTCTTTTTCCAGCACTAACGAAAAGCCGAACCAAGAAGATGTCGCTATTTCTTTTTGCAGTCGAATATTTGCAAACGGCTGCATTTTTTCTTTGAAATAGGCCGCGTTTGCTTTTCTTTGGGCAATCATCCCATCTATTTTTTTCAGCTGTTCGGTTCCAATTGCCCCTTCCATTTCCAGAGGGCGAAGATTATATCCTGGTACAATAAAGTTGAAACTTTCATAAAAGAGGTTTTCTTTTTTTTGATAAATACTGCTGTTTTCAGGTAAATTTCGTGTCCATCCATGTGCGCGGATTGCAAGCATGTATTCATATAACTCCTGGTCTTCCGTTACCACCATTCCGCCTTCCATCGTACACATGTGGTGAGAATAAAAAGTGGAGTAAGTTCCCATCAATCCCAAGGTTCCAAGTTTTTTCCCTTTGTACTCTGCTCCCAAAGATTCGCAATTGTCTTCCAGCACCAAAATGTCTTTTTCTTTCACCAGCCTAAAAATCTCATCAAATTGGTTTGGGTTTCCCAGAAGATTAACCAGAAAAATCATTCTCGTTTTCTCTGTAATTGCATTTTTTAAAGCTTCAATGCTGACATTCAATGTATCTTTGTCAATATCAGCAAAGACCAGCTTCATCCCATACTGTTCCAAAGGCGCATAGGTTGTGCTCCAGGAGACCGCCGGCACAATTACTTCCGAACCCTTGGGAAGGCGTTTCGAATAAACAAGTGCAGCAATTGCCAAAAGGTTAGCTGTCGAGCCGGAACTCACCATCACTGCATACCTTGCCCCAAATTTAAGGGCAAACTCTTGCTCGTATCGCTGAACTTTTTGGCCCATTGTATACATTCCTGAATCTATTACGGATTGAATCGCCGCGATCTCTTCCCGTCCCCAAGGGTCGTCGCACAATTTATATTGCATTTCGATTTCACTCCTGCCTTACTTCGCAGCCCCCGCGGCTTTTTCCTTCGCCAAGTACAAATCATTCCTTGCCATCCGGCGCACCAGTTCTTCATAGGGCGTTTGCAGCGGATCCCACCCCAACACTGTTCGGGCTTTCGTCGGGTCGCCCCATAAGTCCACCACATCCGTCGGACGGTAGAACTCTTTACTGACCTCTACCATTACCTTGCCGCTCCTTCTGTCGACGCCCTTTTCCTCCATCCCGCTGCCTTGCCATTCGAGCTCGATGCCGTCGTAATGAAAAGCCAGCGTAGTGAATTCGCGCACAGTATGCTGCACTCCGGTAGCAATTACGAAATCTTCCGGCTTATCGTGCTGGAGCATCAGCCACATGCACTCCACATAATCTTTCGCATAACCCCAGTCCCGCTTGCTGTCCAGGTTCCCCAAATACAGCCTGTCCTGCAGGCCGCAGGCGATGCGCCCCGCTGCCAACGTGATCTTACGGGTTACAAAATTTTCGCCGCGCCGCTCTGACTCATGGTTGAACAGGATACCGTTAACAGCGAACATGCCGTAGGCCTCGCGGTACTCCTTCACAATCCAAAAACCATACTGCTTTGCTACCGCATAAGGGCTGTAAGGGTGGAAAGGCGTGCTTTCCCGCTGGGGCACTTCCACCACACGGCCAAACAGTTCGCTTGTGGAAGCCTGATAAATACGGCAGGTCTTTTCTATGCCCAACATCCGCACCGCTTCCAGGATGCGCAACACCCCCAACGCCACCACGTCACCGCAGTATTCCGGCGCTTCAAAGCTGATCGCCACATGGCTCTGTGCACCCAGGTTGTAAATTTCATCCGGCCGACTCTCGGCGAGCACTCTCATCACACTGGAGGAATCGGAAAGATCTCCATAATGAAGATGTAATTGGTTTTGCCGGATTAAATGGTCGATCCGGCCGGTATTGCTGATGGATGCGCGGCGTAAAAGACCATGTACCTCATAGCCCTTTTCAAGCAAAAGTTCAGCTAAATAGCTTCCGTCCTGACCGGTGATACCGGTAATTAAAGCTTTTTTCATTTTGGAATCCTCATTTTATAAATTTATTCCGATCCTTGTGACGGATGGTTATAACTTTTTCATCCCCCAATTCCACAGGGCTCGAGCGTATAAACACACTTTTTTTGAAATTGTCTTTTCTGCACCGTTCAAAGCCGTCTTGCGAATTCTGTCTACAAAAAAGCCGACGGCCATAACAAATAACACCTCAAGCAAAACATAGCAATAATAAAACCGATCCTGTGTATATTGCCCAACATCCATAAACACACTCGAATACAGAACCGCACCGGCACCGTTCAGCAAGTAAATTGCAAATACAGATTCCGCAACCAAATTAATTGTCGCAGAAAAAAATTCCAGCCTTCGGAATATTAAGAACACCAAAACAGCAAAACAAATAATAAAGATGGAACAATCACGTGCAAAGGGAACGGCTACAGATGCCCCCCCCCCCCGTACATGCGTTTCTACACAATTCAGGCCAAATTCTGTCATCAAAGTTAATGTGGCCGCAGATGCCAGCCTTTTTGTTGACCACTTTTTAATCTTTTCTCCATGTAATTTCAGATATCTTCCAATCAAATATATCATAATCATATTCGCCAAGCCTTTTCCGCTATCCTGCATCAATTCACGTCGAAAGAGCGTCGGGCAAAGGCTAAATACAATAAGTAATGTTAAAAGCAGTTGCTGGAAACTTCGTTTTGTTAGTTGCTCACATGCTTTGTTTAAAAAGGGGGATAAAAGTGATAGAACAATATAGCATGAAAAAAACCAGTATTTTCGTGTTACTGTGGGGAAAAAAGAAAAAACTACTGTTTTGATGCCAATATTTTTTGTCACAGCTGCAATCAGCAGCATACTTAGAACAGAAAAGAAAATAATTTTTAACTCTAATGCCATTAATTTTTCAGGAATAAACTTTATGCCAAAATATCCGCTGATTAGGATAAAGCAGGCTACCCCAATATTGCAAATAGAATTTACTGCAACACACAGGTAGACGTTAAACTGTGATCCTCCGTTTGCAAAAACGGCAACGCTTGTATGCATCAGCACAATGCAAAACATTGAGAAAATTCTCAGCAATTCAAAATTCGACAATCTTTCCTTGCCCATAAATCGTTCCCCCTTATAAGTCATGCAGTTTCACATGCTGTCATCTGTCTTTTTACTTTTCCGCTGCTCCGCTAAATACTTTTCTGCATCCCAAAAAAAGGAGATAACAATTAAAATTACAATAATACCTATGGGAAAAGCCGCTATAATAGAAACACTTTGTAAGCTGTTAAGTGAATTTTTTGCAAAAATAAGCGCAATCGGAAAAAGGATAAAAAGAATCGCCCAAAATGTACGCACCTTTTTATCCGGCTCTTCCTTCGGCGGTAATTCTTTGTATGAGTAACTGGAAATTACCATTGTTAATGCATCGAACGTCGTGGAATAAAATGCAATCATTGTTATCATAAGCAGTAGAAGCGCCAGTAACGGTAACGGTAGGGTATCAAATATTTGGATAATAACTGTATACATTGAATTACCTTCAGCAAGGCTGCCGGAAAAATTCATTCCATGCCGCATTTGCTGCGCTAAACCATAATTCCCAAGTATAATAAAAGACACATATGTTCCTGCAATGCCCCATCCGTATCCTCCGAGAACCACATTTCTTATTGTGCGGCCTTTGCTGATTTTTCCAATAAAGAACGGAGTTGCAACACACCATACCATCCAATAGGCCCAATAATAGATTGTCCAATTTTGAGGGAATGAGTTTTCCCTTAACGGGTCCATCCAAGTCGCCATTCCAACAAAATTTTGAATCATATTTCCTACTGCTGTCACTCCGGTTTCCAAAATATATATCGTTTCACCGCCAGCAAATAGAACGTACCCGAGCAATGCAAAAAACAAATATGTACAAATGCCCGCCAAACGGGAAATACCTGTCATTCCAAATAAAACTGTAATTGTATAGACCACCGCAATTAGAATCAATATTCCTATCGAAAGGGCAATGGATGAAGGTTTGTTTATCATATGCGCTAGTACATCCGACAGCAGTGGTGTTGCAAGCGAAAAGGTTGTAGCCGTACCAGCAAGCAGCGCAAATATTGCTACCAAGTCAATAATTTTGCCTATAAAACCATCAACTTTTAGGCCAAGGAACGGGCGGCAAGCCTCTGAAAACTTTTGCTTGTTACGCCCGCGCACATGTAGCATAAAACCAAACGCTACCGCCAAAACGATATAAAAGCTCCATGCAATCGGTCCCCAATGAAACAACGGGTAGGTGGGTGCCCAAATTTGAACGCCTCCCGCCTCCACAATTTGGGGTTCATTTGCATACAGCGCCCATTCAATGCAAGAGTAAAATAAAATATCCGCCGCCATAGTGGACGTAAAAATCATTGTTCCCCATTGAAAATTGCTGTATTCTGTTTTTTCCCCTTTTCCCAAACGGATTCGTCCAAAGCGAGAAAACGCCATATAGACCGTTACCAGTAACGAAGCAATTCCAATTAAAATATAATAGATGCCAAGTTCATTTCCCAAAAAGCCACGAATCGCATCCAAGACCAATGTCGACTGCTCCGGCATTGCCATGAACAGAGCGGAAAGGCCAACTACACCTGCCAGCGGCAATATTGTAGTGCACCAGTCCACCTGTTTCCATATTGGATGTTTCATCTTATTTCCCTTTCTCCTTCCCCTCAAGCAACGCTTTATATTTAGGATCTGATTTCATCAGCTCCTCCAGCGTGTCAATTTCCACAATGTCTTCCTTGGTTATCGGGCGGATCCCAAGCTGGTATTCTTCGGGATAGCAGAACATTACCACATCATCCCAATAAATATGTGTGGTCTTTTTTATTTCAAATTCTTTTTCCAGATGACCTTTGAGCTTTTTTCCGTCTTCTGCTGTCCAAAATGAAACGCTGAAAAGCTGCCAACCTTTCTTGCCGCCCTCTCGATTACAGCTTGTTACTACACCATCCTCAACTGTTTGCAACCACTCATTTGTTTCTATATCTGTCCAGGCACTGCAATAGCCCGAGCGAAAAAAGGGCGATGCAAAAATCGTCGGATTCCGAATAATCTGGTCGCCATCCAGAATGACGCACTCTTCAAGATGTTCACGCGCCGCATACAGTGAAGCAATATTATTGCAGCTACTGTAAAATGCATTGTTAATAAATCGAAGGGTAGGATATTTTTCCTTTAATACAGAAAAACGCTCTTTCAAGTGACCGACTACAATATAAATTTCGGTAATATTATTTTCAAGCAACGCATCAATCGCTGTGTCTATGATCCGTTTTCCATTTACCATTATGAGGGGTTTGGGTGTCCTATCCGTAATTGGCCGCAACCGTTCACCTAGCCCTGCGGCCAAAATAATGGCGCGCCGTGCAACATGTATAGGCTTTTGACTTGCCTCCAATCTACATTTCCTCCTTAACGGCAGCGAAATATTCTTTGGCATATTCATATTGGCGCCTTGCGTATTCTCCAAACTCCACCCCTACATGGCGTTTGTATTCACACCAATTACTCCACAGAAGGCCACACACAGCTATGTAACAATAAATTTTATACCGTATAGCCTTTTCACAGCCTTCTGGATAATACAAATCAATTAACTGATCTATCTGCTTTCTCCCATACAGTGCATAAAGTGCAAACATCGCTACATCCACACAAGCATCCTGCATGCCTGCATACTCCCAGTCAATCAGCTTTATGGTTTCGTGATCGCCTTCCGGTACAAACAAAAAATTGTCGGGAACCGCATCAATATGTGTCAGCGTCCACTGTTTGGGCTGATCCTCTATATATTGCTGAAGAGAAAATATATTTCTGCGCGTTTCAATATAATCCTCATAAACCGATGGGTGTGAGCCCCATAACGATTCATAGAACTCAATTTGCCGAAAAATATCAAACGTATGTGGAACCTCTAATTCCTTTTTATGAAATTGCCGCAACCTTTGCATACAAGCAGAAACTTCTTTTATATTCTGCGGATCGCAGGTGCGTGCATTTTCCAGAAAGCCAGACAGCTTGTATCCGTTTTGAGGATCCATGTAAAGCAGTTCATCACTTAAATCGAACGGACGAATCGTATTATATACTGCATATTCCTGACGGCGGTCGATAAGCTGTTCCGTTCCTTCACCAGGGATACGCATAATATACTTTTTCCCTCTGCATTCAAACAGAAACGATCGGTTGGTCATTCCTGTTTTCAATGCAGTAATTTTTTGTATTTCCTCTTGCCGGCTATGCAACACCTGTGCAATAATTTCTATTGCATTGTTATATAGCCGTTCGTATACGTTAACTGTGATTGCATTTTGGCCTGCTTGCGTCTTGCTTTCCATGTACAGCCCTTCCATAAATACTCTCCATTTTTAGATCTGCAAAATCATTTACGATGCTGCCGCAATTGCTCCACTTGCTTTTCTTTTAACTTGCCGCCCAATGTACAAAACGTTTTTTTAGCATAATGCCACATGTACTGAAAAGACGCTGTGTGAAAAAACAACGCTAAATTTATTAAATTTGGAATAACAACGCAAGCGATCCCCCGCAATATAATTCCGCTTACGGAAGCTGAAAGATCAGTGCATATCCAAAGCACAACTCCGCCTTCCAATGCAGCCAGTATTATCCAAACCGTTTCCTTGGTGATTTCAGAGAATAAGCTTTCCCCGAAATAATGACGATGTACAACGATTAATCTCCCCAGCCAGATCACCATGTGCGCAACGACTGTAGCAACAGTAATACCTGTAATGCCAAAAGGTCCTGCCAACAAAATTGACAGCAACACATTCAAAGCCGCGCTGCAAATTGAATAATTTCTGTCCAGCCTGTAGTTACCCATCGAATTACGGAAGGCACAAATAGCCTGCTGCTTGATCCCGGCATACCCATTTGCACTGAGCGCTACCACAAATGCCATTGGCAGCAAATATTCTTTCCCGTATACAAACTCCAGGAATGGTTGAAACATGACGATAAAGGCAACAAAGCAAAAAGTTGCGGCGAAACCGCAAAACAAATTATAAGCTTCATAAAATTGCTTTATTCGGTTCTTGTCCGGTTTTTCATACATTAGGTTCCCGACACTGGCAACCATGGGTTGTGTACATTTGGAAACCACCGTATTCACCGCGCTGTATATCATTGTATAACCGCCATAAATGGCTGTAATCCGAATCCCCAAAAATGCATTTATCAGAATGTTGTCGGATGAACTCCAAATTGTGGACGATATTTTACTGATCAACAAATTTTTTAATTCTGTAAATACGCCGCGTTTCTGATAGTCCTGCAGCCCTATTGGCACATTTTTAATATTGGGATATTTCTTGCCGCATAGCCGCCAAATTTGAAAGTTAGCAAGGACATTACAAAATACAGATATCAAAAGATACACGGTGTAACTTTGTAGCAGCACAATTGCGCCAATTCGCAGCACCATGTTTAACATTTTAAAATTAGTTTCAACTTTTACAACTTCATACTCACACTGGTTCGCTATCAGAATTGACCGTCTATATGCCAGAAAATATGTAGTTAATGTTGTAGCAAGTTGTATCCAATACACAATACAAACATAATTCCAATTCTCTACATCTGAATTCACAAAAAGCGGCAAAAACAAAAAAAGGATGCATCCAAGCACGGCAACAACAACACCCACAACACGGTACAGTTGCTTAAACATTTGCATTAGCGTACTGATCTCATGGTCGTCATGTTCCGCCACAGCACGATACAGCATGTAATTGAACATGCCTCCCGCTCCCATTTCCGCCATGGAAAGAATTATAAATACACTGCCAAATAAGCTTTCATAACCTAAAAGCTCAATATCAAAATGCATTATAAACAACTTGCGTATAAAGATGCCTGCAACCATCAGCAATACATAGGAGCCCAGCGAATAGAAAATGTTCTTTAAAGCTTTTTTTATTCTCATATCGCCCCTCCTTTACTTTTTATTTCTTTGTGTTGTGCAAAGCATGTTTTACCATTTTTTTAATTTTGATTTCCAGCGGACAATGTGTTTTGCGTGGTTCACCATCAAAATAATATGGCATACTTACAAGACAGTCTTCATAGAACTTCCTGATTTGACCCATTTTTACGTTTTTTTCATAGTCTGTTGCTTTTCGCAATAGAAGTTCTTCATACTCCCGTTTCTTTTCCTCTGAAAGCGCCGGCCCGATCCAGTTATGCCAGCTATCCACACAGTGCATTCCTTCCCGATCTAAAATTCCCCAATATTCTATCGTTTGTCCAAGTTCGGCGTTAAATGTACGATGATCTTCGATTATAAGCGGAAGGCGGGTTTCCTGTTCCATCAAACTCACCCCTTCTATCGGGCCGCGGGGCTGAAGATTTGCCTGTTTGCAAATCGTTGGATACACATCTAACAGACTACAAAACTTTTCGTTTATGGTTACTTCCTTTTGCCCTTTTATGCGGGTCATCATGAGTACCTGCGAGCGCATTCGCCCCATCTGCGCCGCATAGTCCGGCATGGGTTCTTTATAAATGCGGAACCCATGGTCGGATAAAACAACCATTAAATCAAACGACTCCACGTCCAATCCTTTATCGATCACACGCAAAGCATCCGCAATTTTTTTATCCCCAATCGGGATACATTTAGGGGCTGCAAAATAATCGGTGACAGCAGCATGAAAATCCTCAAGACAAAAATAGGTAAAGCTATTTTCGTTTACTTCCACTGTGGGCAAAAAGTCCTTTAAAGTTTTTCCATCCGAAAAATTCCCGCAGTTCTCCATACATGGCGGAAGTTCTCCAATCATTTTAGTTGCGGGATGCATATATACATTAAAGGTATAACCTGCGTCCTTCATCACGGCCCATATGTCCTGATTCGCCTCCCTGAAAAAGAACTTTGGGTATTTTAACCGGTTATCACAGCCGTTATCCAAAGGATAACGGCTGGACCAAATGCATGCATTTGACCTCGGCGTATCCGGCGATGGGGTAAAGCAATTTGTGTAAAGCGTTCCACCCCACTTTTCAAACACTTTTTCTATTTCTCTTGCTGGTTGGCTCTCATCTATGAGGTGCAGCAGATTTGGCCGCAGCATATCAATAAAAATCATCAATATTTTCATGCCGTTTCACACCTTTTTATCAAAATTCAGTCTTCCAGAACATTCCCGCTTTGAACATCCTTTATACCCTTCAATCACTGGCCGCCTTTGGGCACCGAAAATAATCGCCGGCACATATTCAGATAGCTCTCTTTCCTCTTGATGAAATCTGGAAACCTGTCAACTTGCCGTCTTTCATAACAACCTTATTTTCTCAAACCATAAATTGGGCTTTAAGGTTTACGGTTTTGCACAGGGCGTTTGTCCACATTTTCCGCTCTTGTGTGTAATATTCAGGAATAGTAATATTTCCCCCGTTTTTGCTCAAAAGCGCTGCCCAATAACTGTATGTGGAATTGGCGCACACTTTATTTTTACATGCTCCGATCAAAATCATGTCTGTGTAAGCTGGGCGGTTTCCCTCATCCACGATCTTGAACTCATAAGGCAATTGCAGTGAATCTATATACTTTTCCGCCTGCTCCTGATTGTTGGAGAAAACAAAAACCAATGGTTCTTTTAACCCTTTTGCCATGAACGAAATAGCATCTTTATAATAGTTGCTGTTCAGCAAAATATCACGATTGGTGCCAACATAATCTCCCAACCGGATATGTACTCCAATCGAAGAGGTTTCCTCCATCTGTTCCGCCTGTTTCAAAAACGAAGGCTCCTCCCATGGAGCATATACAAGTTCTTGCCTTAATTGCGGCAATATTTCGGTGTAATCATAGTTGTGCCAAAACCCGTCCAAATACCAGCTTCTGTTTTCATCCAAGCAAAAAACATCCTTTTGCTCAGGATATCCCGATTCTATTTTTTGTGTGAAGATCGGCTGTTTTCCGCTAAGTTTCTGAAAACCACGAACCATTCTATTCCACACTTTCACCGCGATTGTTTTACCTGGGCATCCATAATCTCTCTGTCCAGTTACGTGATAAAGATCCTGCTTCGAAGCAAGCTTATAGTCCAAATGATCCGCCTTAAATGCTTGTATCAATTCAAACCCCGGTGCGTTATATTCGCACCAGGTAACATCCAGGGCAACGACCTGATTTGGATAATGCTTTTGTATCAGCCTGGAAAAAGCGTATTGAGAAATTTGATTTCCCAATCCACCCTGAATCTTGATAACAAACATTTTTATTGCTCCTTTTCAATCCTCGCATTTTTGGCCGCCCAAAATCACTTTATTCAATTCCAAACTGACCCTCTCCGCTTGCATATTCTCAGGAATGTCAACATAATAAAATTCTTCTGCATGCTTCAGGCAGTTCCGGATCGTTTGATACTGTGCGTTCGCCATATCCCCATAATCATGTTCCTGATGCGCCAAATAGTTAAATTCCAACCGAATCCCTATGCTCCATTCATGCTGAATAACGCTATGGGCAAAACTGGCGATACCGTCTAAATCCGTTGCAGGTCTTATCTGAAGTCCCGTCAAACCAACAACGCGGCGCAGCACGAATACTTTTTTCACTCTGACAGGCTCCACCTGTACCTTTTCCTGCGGGAATAAATGGATCGGTGATACGGGCAGATAATCGTAAATAATTGAATCTGGTATATGAAGCTTCTTTTTCAGTTTGCGGCTTGCGCGCAAAAAGTAGCGGTCTGTCCTCACTTCTTCAAAATGCAGTTTCTTTCCGTCAAAGAATTGCGGGAACAGCGTCTTATGATAAGGGTACAGGCAAAATGGTCTGGGATAAGAGCGCAGCGTGCCGTCTGCACCTGCAATAATCAGATCATCGCCCAGCAGTTTTACATTGTCCTGCTTTATCGCATTGGCCACAAAGCAGGTTTTCCCAATCCCTCCAAAAGCTACAAGCAAATAACCATCTGTGCCATTCACCGCAATACCGGCGCCGTGTAAAAAAGTTCGTTGTTTTGCTTCCAGCAAATACTGAAGCATATATGGCAGATACCAAACATTCTCATCACACCAGAACGTCATCCCCACATCACACATCTGAAAAGCAATTTTTGCTTCCAGACTGTAGAAAGTGCCGTCCGGGAAATAATAAGCATTTTGTGGTACTACAATGCTGTTTTGCGGTATCTGCAACTCTTGCAGATCTTTAACAATGATTCTTTCTATTTCCGCTGTATTTCTGTAATACGAATCAAAGCCGTCCAGTTGTTCCATTAAACGGTTGCGTAAAATATTTTTTCGCATCTCATGATCAACTGAAAGGTAAATACCCACATCCTGAATGCTGCACAACTTTTCCATTCTTCTCCTCCGGTTGTTAAGTTTGCCGCGTTTATTCCCGTTGCCACCATAAAGGCCCTCGATGCTATGTAACTATACATTACATATATACTCTTGATTTTAGGCTTTACCGGTGGTCCCCTTTTTCACTTTAGGACTGCTCATTGGGACGTGAGCGCCTATGGATTTCTTTCACTCCTCCCGCGTCAATTTCGCGCGAAACTTTTTACACAACAACCAACATAACTGTATGCTGAATCCAGAAAAGCACCAAATTAGTTTTGCTTTCTTTGATAAAAAAGCAACTTGTTTTTTTACAGCGCGAAAATAAGGCAAATGACGCTGTATCCTCTTTATCCACTCTTCCTTTTGCCCCATCGCTGCAGCCAGATAAAAATAATATGTATCAATATTTATCAGCCATGCTATCACAAATTCTTTTTCGACAAGCGCCTCTTGGGAAATTTGGCAGATTGTTTTTTCTATGCTGTCCAGCCAGCGAAGGGCATTTTGAGGCGACCGCTCTGACAGAGTACCTTTTTCCTGATCCCGATAACAACACAAAACTGTGCTCAAGCAGCAAAAAACTGTTACCTGATCCAGCAAATGCAGCACCCAATAAAGATCCTCGCCATTTCGCACATCCGGTAAAAAGCAGAGTCTATTGTTTGCTACCAAGCTCCGGTGAATCACAAGCTTCCAAACCGCCCAGCCATAATGATTATCATAAAATTGTACTTTTTCTTGCAGCGTATGTAATTCAACTATACCCTCCTGCGGAAACGGCTCTGTACAGTGGGGTATTCCCAAATTTTCAGCATCGCTTTCAAGAATGCGCCACTGGGTTATATACAGCGTATTGTTTGGCCAACGCCTTATCCCCTCCCAAAGCTGTTGGAGGCCGTTTTCCGCCCAATAGTCATCGCTGTCCAGAAAAAGGATCCATTCTCCTTTTGCATAGCGCAATCCTGCATTGCGTGCTTCGCCCAAGCCTTTATTCTCCTGATGTATTACTTTAATTCGTTCATCCTTTGCCGCATATTGGTCGCACAGCACGCTGCTGCCATCTGTAGCGCCATCATCCACCACAAGAACTTCAAAATCAGAGAAGCGCTGTCTGAGCAGACTTTCCAAACATTGAGGCAGGTATTTTTTTGTGTTATACACTGGTACAATAATACTGAAACAGGGCATCATTTATCTCCTCTTTTCATTCTGCGTTCAGTTTCACCGTCCTATCGAATACATTTCGAATCTGATGCGCGTTCTCTTTCGCTGAGAACAATTCCCGCACTTTATATGCTGCATTTTGCTCTGGTTTTTCCAGATACACGCGTTGGAGCAAACCTGCCAACGCGTGTGCATCTTCGTAAGGAAACAACCATCCGCCCTCCGTCATCTTCAACACTTCGGGCGTTGCGCCGGTGTTGCTGCCAAGCACCCACAGCCCTGCGGCTATATACTCCACCGTACAGCGGCCAAAGCCTTCAGACTTTGAGGCAACAATCCCCACCTCATAGTTGCTCAATTCCTGCGCAAGCTGTCTATTATATCCTTTTAGCATTATTTGCTTTTCCAAATGTTCACATTGAATCGCCTCATGAATTTCTCTGATTTCAGTCGATGTCCCACTTCCAAAAATGTCAAGTCTAACTTTTTTCTTCAGTTCTTTTGGCAGTGCTGAAATTGCCTTTATTGCTGTTATGTACCCTTTTTCACGGGCAAGTGTTCCTGCCATCACGATCCGAAAAGTGTTCCCCTCGCCTTTCTTTTTCGTGCATATCTTTTCAAAATCCACTCCGTCGTAAATAGCTGTCACTTTTTTTTCTTCAATGTTATGTTCCACACAGTACTGTGCTAACGCCTCCGAAATTGCTATTACTGCATCTGCACTTTTTTGAACAAGCGCAAATGGATCTCCCCGATAAGAATGAAATCCAAAATTCCCATATTCCCGCACATGCCAAACATGTGGAAGTTGATACTTTTGCGCCAAAATCGCGCCCAGATCAATTGTCAAGGTGTTGGTATAAATTAAATCGACCGTTGAAAGATCCACTGCACTTTCTGTTCTGCGCACCGCTTTTTTGGTTGCCACTATATTACGGATCCAACGCGGGAAATAGGCAGCATAATACTTTAGTGTTGCGGGATTTCCGCAAAACATAAATGGTCGGTGGCCTACTACATAGTTTTCAATATATAAATCATCCATCTGCCTGTTCAAATCACTATCCTGACATGTTAGAACGATTGGTATCACTTTTTCATTCTGTTTCAAGTTCTTTACCAGTTCTACTGCGGCAAGCGCCGAACCAAAAGCGACATCTTCTGCAAAAGCAAAAACAACACGAATATCTTTCATGAAAGCCCCTTTTACTTTTCCAGTACCGTTGGAGCGCATAGTATCTATTCGACCCAGCGTATACGATTGCTCATCCTAACTGTGCTCTGTTCTTCTAACTCTTTTCACGCAATTCCAAGCATTTTTTATACTCATGCTCGCTGTAAAAAAACGCGCAGCCGGAATGATTTGTTTCTTTTCCACCCACCATACGCCTGCACATGCCCACTCCATAACCAATACCATGCACCAATATCTTTTTTGTAGCACGCTGCTTTCGTTAAAAACTCGTATGCTGGCCGTGGAAGGTCTTCTCCCACCTTATTCAGATATTCTTGTGCCTGAACCTCAAGTGGACAACCAGAAGCTTTTCCCCAAACCTGCCAGTGTTGGCGAATTTTTTTGATCGACCATTTTTTTGCTGTCGTCACATTCTGACCATGTTGCCGGTATCGGATCGTTGGTTTTTCATCATAAACAATCCTTCCGAACAATCCCGCAAGTTGAAGCGGGATCATATCATGCATTACACATTTTTCGATCTTATATTGTTGTATTTTCTTCAAAAGTGCACGGTTGAAAACTTGTGCACAGCCGGGTGCATAATTGTAGACAAAACTGTTTTCGAATGTCATTTTAGGATCTTGCGAAGCTCGGATCCATCCCAGCAGCTTGCCGTTTTCATCGATTCCTTCTTGCGCGGAATAATAGACTGCCGGTATCGTTTTGCATCTCGCAAGTCGTTTTACCGCGCGCTGCAGTTTATCGGTTGTCCATTCATCATCCTGGTCGCACAGCGCATAATAGTCCGCCTTGGGTGCATGCGCAAGCAGCCACAAAAAACTTTCTTTAACGCCAACATTATTGCCTTTTTCCAGTGTTATAGCATACCTACTCATCCAGCTTTCCAGAATCTTAACCGTTTGGTCTGTCGATCCGTCATCTCTAACCAAAATGGAAATGCTAAAATCTCCTGTCTGGTCAAACACACTTTTCAGTTGCTGAGGTAAAAACCTCTGTCCATTATAGGTGGAAAGCAATACGCATATGTTAATCGCTGTATCTCTCAGATCACTTCGTTCAATAGCCGTTTCCATGTTATCCGTGACACTTCCTCAATGTTGTACCCCGCCTCTGCCGCTGCAGCCTGCGCATTCTGCCTGAGCTTTTTTGGTTTTGTCTTTTCCAACTCCTTGATCCAACAGTCTATTCCCGTATCAATCGGTAAAAAGGCCACATCCTCCAAAATCCCTACCTGACGAGTAATCGTATCTGAAAACAAACACTTACAACCTGCCGCCTGCGCTTCAATCCCTGCCACCGGGTTGCCTTCAATTGTGCTGGGCAGGCAAAACACATCCATTGCCCAATAGAGGGGCGGCATATTTTCCGCGACAACCGAACCCAAAAAGATACAATTGTCTTCAACTCCCAATTCGTTTGCTTGCGTTTCCACCTGTGTACGCAACGGTCCATCCCCCACAAGCAGCAAAATGCTTGCTTTATTCTTTTTATGGTATCCTGCAAAAGCTTCCAGTAAAAAACGCTGATTTTTTTGCGTTGTAAATCGCCCAACGTTTCCCACTACCGTCTTAGCCTCAACCCCCAGTCTTTGACGTACTGCGCTGCGCGCGTCTTCTTGAAACATAAATTTTCGTGTGTCAATCGCATTTGGAATGAATACCACTTTTTTTTGCAAGCGCTGCGGGAACATCCATTTTGCCGCTTTATCGCTGCAAGCCCAGCAATCTGTTACCGCATCGGCATTCAATTGGCGTGCGATCAGACTTCCCAGTTTCTTCACAGGTCGGCTCGGTCCAGGTTTTACATCAGAGCAATGGCTGTGCACAATCCGACGGACCACGCCGCATCTCTGTGCAAGGCGTGCATAGTGCATCGTAACGCTGTTGGATAAATTCAGATACACTATGTCACAGGGATGCTGCTTAATATAAATTTTAAACGCCCCAAAAGTATGTAAGATACGTCGCACTGGGGATACGTATGTTTTACTAAGCAAAACCGTGTGCTTGATCCCCATCTGTTGCAATTCATTATCATAAATGTCCGTAGTTTTATCGGCTGTAAGTAATGTGCATTTCAGCTTGGCTGGGCGTTCATTTCGCAGCAAATTCATCAAATAGCTTTCTACTCCCCCATTTTGCCAATGGTCGCAATATAGTAAAAGCGTTTTGCTTACCTTCGTTTCCAACGTTTCGGCTTTACTTCTTTGCACCATTGGAGCACCGCCGGTAATTGCTCCCTTTAGCAGCCAATCGATCCTTTTCCCATTCTTTTTACACATTCGCTCTCAATTTCCTTTTTGAATCTGGTTTCGTCAAACTTCAAACTGTGGTTTCGTATCCCCTTTCTCGTATACTCCACCCCATCACGTTCAAAATCCCGGATGCAGCACACGAGGCTATCCACTGTTTGGGCTTCAAAAAAGAGCCCCGTTTTTCCCTCCAACACCGTTTCCAGCGCGCCGCCCCGGCCATACGCGATCACCGGGCAGCCCGCGCTTTGGGCCTCTACGGGGGTGATCCCAAAGTCCTCTTCTCCAGGGAATAAAAAGGCTTTTGCCTTTACGTAATACCGCATCATCTCTTCATCGCTCACACGCCCTGCAAATTGAATGGTGGGTCCGGCCATTGCGCGCAGTTTCTTTTCTTCGTCGCCGCCGCCAATGATCACAAGCCTTTTCCCAAGTTGATTGCAGGCCCCGATCGCCAGGTCGATCCGCTTGTAATAAACGAACCGCGAAACGACCAAATAATAATCATCTGCTTGTTCCGCCACGGGGTAATCGTTGATATGCACTGGCGGGTAAATGGTAGCCGCCTCGCGCCGGTAATACTTTTCAATTCTCTTTGCAATGTAATTGCTGTTGGCAATAAAATAATCCACACGGTTGGCCGCAAGCTGATCCCAAATTTTCATTTTGTGGATCATGTGAGGCATAACCAGCTTTTTCAGAAAACCTGCATTTTTCAAATACTGATAATAAAAGTCCCAAACGTATCTCGTGGGGGTGTGGCAATAACAAATATGCACGGCGTCTGGCCGGGTGATCACACCTTTGCAGCAGCTGGAACAGCTGCTGATAACCAGATCGTATTCCGACAGATCAAGCTGTTCCCACGCCGCCGGCATAAGGGTCAGCATGTTTTTATAAAGCTTTGTGGCCCCAGGGATCTTTTGCAAATAGGTCGTGCGCACATCGCAATCCCGGAACATCCCCTTTCCACATTCGGGATCGTACACCAAGGTATAAATAGGGGCCTCGGGAAAAAGCAGGTGAAGCTGCCACAATACTTTTTCGGCGCCGCCGGCCGTTACGAGCCAATCATGAACAAGAGCGACCTTCATCTATTTTCCCTTTCCTGTTTCCATTTTTTCATCGTTTACCATCCCGCCAAACGCAGTGTAGAACAAAATCTTCAAATCCAGCCCCAGGCTCCAGTTTTCGATATACCAAATGTCACACTTGACCCGCTCCTCAATGCTGGTGTCGCCCCGCAAACCGTGTATT
The DNA here is from genome assembly GCA_022835495.1 of Oscillospiraceae bacterium. Classification (NCBI taxonomy): domain Bacteria; kingdom Bacillati; phylum Bacillota; class Clostridia; order Eubacteriales; family Oscillospiraceae; species Oscillospiraceae bacterium. The sequence continues at coordinate 216,505 of BQOK01000001.1, read as the reverse complement.
TGCGCCCAGCCCGTGATCCCCGGCCGCACCTGCTGGCGCACCAGGTACAATGGAATTTCTTCTTTAAAGTGGTTTACATGAAAAGGCACTTCCGGCCGGGGGCCTACCAAGCTCATATTCCCAACCAGAACATTAAAAAATTGTGGTAATTCATCAATGCTGAATTTACGGATAAAACTACCGAATTTTGTTTTGCGCGGGTCGTTTTCGGTGCTCCAGCCCGTATCCTCCGTGCCGGTGATCCGCATGCTGCGGAATTTCCACATTTTAAAAACTTTTTTGTTTTTACCCACCCTGTTCTGTTTAAATATAACAGGCCCTGGGCTGCTCAGCTTCACCCCAATCGCCGCACCCAGCATGATCGGGCTGCTCACCACGATCAAAAGCAGCGATCCAACTATGTCCATCCCCCGCTTTGCCATCGCCCAGCCCAGGTTGTCCAGCGGGGTGGCGCGCATATTCACAAGCCGGGTCCGCCCTACCACGTCGATCGTGGGGTGGCTGGGAAAATAGTCGTTGTAAAACGGGATAATGCTGATGCGTACCCCCTCTTTATCCGCCGCCGCCAATACCGGCCGCATATACCCGATCTCCTGGGGGTCCAGCGCCACGATCAGCTCGTCCGGGTCGCTGTGTTCTAAAATCTCTTCCAGCTCTCCATAGCTTCCCAGGCGTTTCCCAAGCCCCGGCCGCGCCTCCCCGCTCACATAGCCGTCCAGCGTAAATCCAAGGTGCGGATTTTCCTGAATATCGCGGGCATATTGGTGAGCAAAATGCCCGCTGCCTACCAGGATCACATGCTTTTGGTTATACCCAAGCTTGCGGTAATGCCGAAGCAGCGCACGCACGATCGTTCGCTTCCCAATCACAAATAAGCTGGAAAAAAGCCAAAAGAAAAAGATCGCCAAGCGCGAAAAGTCCACGACCCTGGTGAAGTAGAGCAGCGCCATCAGGGCCAGAACTCCCACCCCATTGATCAACAGAATTGTAAAAATCTCTTCCCCCGGTGCTTTAAACCGGTAGGAGCCATACATGTGAAAGCAGCAATACACGATCACCAGCAAAATGCTGTAACCCGCCGCTACAGCCATGTAAACCTCACTGTGTGCTGATATTGAACTCTGACTTCCGTCCAGCACATCGAACCGCATTGTGAGGGCTGCAAAGCAGGCTGCGAACACCAGTACACCATCTGAAAGGACATTGAACAAATTGATCAGTTTTTGATTCTTGCGTATCATATTTGTCACTTCCTTTTTTGCTTGTGCGGCTCTTTAAAAAACTATACCTAAAAATGGCTATAAACACGTTTTATTATAACACAAATCATAAAAAAGGCCACCCTTGTCCTCCAATTAGTATGATTTAACAAGGGGCGTGCCGCTAGGATATATTATTAAAACAAATCTTACATCAGAAGAAAAAGAACCGGCGTCCTTTCTGGCTATTATAAGCCAGAAAGAACGCCGGTTTTTCATGCTGCTGTTCAGCAGGTTATTCTATCCCACCCAACCTTTTTGCCATTCAGGTTCCGTGTGAATTTCACTCCCCGTAAAACACCTGCGCCAGCGGGGAATCCGGCGTCAGGAACAAGGTTTTGTTCCCGCCCGAAAGGCTGGTCTTGGCCGCGTCCAGGCTGCGCACAAAGGCGTAAAAATCCGCCTTGCCCGGGTCGTTGTAGGCGTTCGCCAGGATCTTCATATACTCGGCCTCGCCCTGGGCCACCAGCGTTTCCGCCTGGGCCCTGGCCTCGCTGAGCATGATCTCGATCTCCTTGTCGGTCTCGCTGCGGATCTTTTTTGCCTCGCTCTCGCCCTGGGCGGTATAGCTGGCGGCAATGTTGCCCCGCTCGCTAATCATGCGCTGGTACACGGCCGCCTTGTTGTCGTCCGGCAGGTCCAGATGCTTTGTTTCCACCGCGATCAGCTCAATGCCGTATTGGGCCAGGGTATCGCCCACGCCCGCCTTGATGTCCGCCGCCAGCTCCCCGTCGCGGCCGCTGATCACGTCCGCCTGGGTGCGCGAGCTGATGGTGTTCTTCATCGAGTTGTACACGATGGTGGAAAGCCGGGCCTCCGCGCTGCCCACCTGGCCGTTCAGGGTCTGGATGAACAGCTGGGGGTCGGTGATGCGCCACAGCACAAAGCTGTCGGCCACCATGGTCTTTTTGTCCTGGGTGATCACGTCCGACAGGGGCAGATCGTACAGCAGCACCGTATCCGGCACCTTGGTCACGGTCTGCACCAGCGGCATCCGCAGCGACACGCCCGGCGTGCTGCGCACGTCCACCACCTTACCGAACTGGCGGATCACACTGTATTCATTTTCGTGGGTGATGACCATACTGTCCGCCACCAGCACCACTGCGGCCAGCGCGGCCACCGCCGTCAGCCATTTCACAAGCGTCTTTTTCATTGCGTTCTCCCCCTCCTTACCCTTGCGCCGCGTCCATATTGAACATGTTCAGGGTCTCCCCGTCTTCCGACTGGATGACCACCTTCATGCCGGGCAGCAGTTCTTCCATGGCCTCGTAATACATGCGCTGCTTGGTGATCAGCGGGTACTGCATATACTCGGCATACATCGACTCAAACCGCGCCACCTGGCCGCTGGCCTCGTTGATGCGGGCCTGCCGTTCGCCCTCGGCCTGCTGCACGATCTGGTCGGCCTGGGCCTCGGCTGCGGGCAGCTGCTCCGAGCGGTACTTGTTGGCGTTGTTCACCGCGGTTTCCTTGCCCTGTTTTGCGGTTTCCACCTCTTTAAAGGCGGTCAGCACCTCCGCCGTGGGGGGCTCTGCATCCTGGATGGTGATGTTCACCAGCTGCACGCCCACGTCCTCCACTTCCATGCGGGCCATGATCTTTTCCTTGATCTCGCTCTGGATCTGGCTCTTGCCGGTGGTGATGATCTCGTCCACCGGGTACATGCCGATGGTGTCGCGGATGTAGCTCTGGGCCAGCGTTTTCAGGATCATTTCCGGCTGCTGGCTGGAATACAGAAATTTTACCGGGTCGGTCACGCGGTACTCCACAAAAAAGTCCACGTTCACGAAGTTGTAGTCCGAGGTGATCATCAGCGATTCGTCCGGGATGGACTCCGAGGTGCCGGGCACATAGCCGATACCCAGCCCTTTGATGGTCATGTCCACCCGGCGTACCTGCTGGATGAACGGGATCTTAAAGTGCAGGCCCGGCGTCGTGACCGCCTGGGGGCTGCCCAGGGTGGTCACCACCGCGTTTTCCTGCTCGTTGATGCTGTAGACCGAATTGAACCCCAGAACCGCCACCGCCGCCACAGCGGCCACGATTGCAGCCGTCCGGCCCATGCGGGGCTTTTTGCCGCCGGCGGGCTTCATATCGGGCATTTTTGCGCCCGCAAAGGGGTTGAAATCCACTTTCATTCCGTTCTCTCCTTCTGTCGTTGCTCGCGGGCGGGGGCTGCCGCCCTGTTGTGTATGTCCTTGTACTCAAAGTAAACCCTACACCGGGTGGAACGTCAAGCCCCCTGAGTGCCCTTTTTTTGCGTGCGGGGTCTTTTCTTTTGCACAAAACGCCCTCCCCCTGGGGGATGGTTTGCACTTTCATCCCAAAATCCTGGTCCCTTTCGGGGCAAAACGCCCAAAATCGGCCTGCACTTTTTGGCTGTGCCCCCCCTGGCCGGATATGGTATACTGGATACAATCATATTTCCCGCGCGTGCCGCCGGCTCTGCGGCGTTCCCCGGCGGCCCTGCGCGGAACCGATGTTGGGAGGAATTGAATTGACCTACGAGATCGACGAGATCCGCAAGGTGCCCCTGGGCGGCCTTGCGCAGAAGATCCACATCCGGGGCGAAAAGCTGGCAAACCCCGTGCTGCTGTTTTTGCACGGCGGCCCGGGCATCAGCAACCGGGACAGTGTGATCAACCGGGAAAAGGACCTGTGCGACGCGTTCACCATCGTGGCGTGGGACCAGCGGGGCACCGGCGGCTCTTACTGGGGCGCAAAGCGCGAGACCCTAAACAAGGACCAGGCCATCCAGGACGCGGCCGAACTGGTGGAATATCTGTGCCGCGAGCTGGGCAAAGAAAAAATCTTCATCTGGGGCGGCAGCTGGGGCACCGAGCTGGGCACCTACCTGTGTTATCGCCACCCGCAGCACATCGCGGGGTACGTGGGCAGCGGGCAGCTGGTAAACGGCGCTTTGAACGAGGAGATCAGCTACGACTTTGCCATGGCCGAGGCGCAGAAGGCGGGCGACGAGGAGTCGGTGCGTATTTTAAACCAAATCGGCCGCCCGGTAAACGGCTGCTACCGGCAGGTATTCAAGGGCATGATGGCCCAGCGCCGCATCATGAAAAAATACGGCGGCCACTCCATGAAAAAGGGCACCTACTGGTCCGACACCGCCCTGCCCCTGCTCCGCAGCAAGGAGTTTTCCTTCACCGACAAAATCGGCCTGGCGCGGGGCTACAAAAAATGCCTGACCTACATGTGGCCCAGCACCATCCAGTGTGACTTCACCACCGAGTGCACCCGGTTCGAGATGCCGTTCTACATCTTCCAGGGCCGGCACGACAACAACACCCCCAGCGCCCTGGTGCAGAGCTATTTCGATTCCATCCAGGCGCCAGACAAAGATCTTATCTGGTTCGAGCACTCGGCCCACGGCCCCATGGCCGAGGAGCCGGAAAAGTACAAAAAGCTGCTGCGCGAAAAGCTGCTGCAGTGGGTATAGGGGGGCTGCCGAATGAAAAAAGAACTCTCGAACGGCCGCATGTTCGGCCTGTGCCTGGGCGAATTTGCCCGGGCGGTGCTGGGCGGCCTGATCGTCACCTACACCCTGAAGTTTTTCAATGTGACCCCCTCTTCCGGCCTGCCGCTGCTGCTGCCCGCCGGCATGATGGGCCTTCTGCGGGGCGTGGGCGTCATCTTCGACGCCATCACCGACCCCTGGGTCGCCAGCATCAGCGACCGCAGCGCTTCGCCCAGGGGGCGGCGGCTGCCCTTTATGCGCTGGGCCGCCGTGCCCTACGCCATCACCTGCCTGCTCATCTTCTTCCCGCCAAAGGGCGACGTGAGCTGGGTGAACGTGGCCTGGGTGATCGCCATGCTGCTGGCCTACTACATGTCCTCCACCCTGTACTGCGTGCCCTACATGGCTCTGCAGCAGGAAATCGTGACCGACACGCGCCGCCGGGTGTTTTTCTACACCCTCAACTCGCTGATGTTCGTGCTGGGCAGCGCGGTCATCTATGCGCTGCCGGTCATGGTGGGCGGCTTTAAGGGCGCGGGCCTGGCCCCGGTGTGGGCCTGGCGCTGGGCGCTGGCCATCTTTGCGGTCATCGGCGCGGCCTGCGCGCTCATTCCCTCGTTTTTGATCAACGAGCGGGACTATGTGGTGGGCAAAAGCTGCTATATGCCCCTTTTGCAGAGCCTCAAGACCACCCTCGCCTACAAAAACTTTGCGGTGATGACGGTGGGGTATCTCATCATGCAGGCGGGCTTTGCCTTTTTCAACGGCGCGCTGCTGTTCTACATCGACACCCTGCTGGGCCTGAACGAGAGCTTTGCCACCATCGTGCTGGCCATCAGCATCGTGGTGGGCATCTGCACCTACCCGCTGGTGAACGCCCTGGTGCGCCGCTTCGGCAAAAAGCCGCTGCTGCTGGCCGCCTGCGCCGCCTATGTGGCCATTTATCTGGGCATCTACTTCCACGCCCCCATCTCCCAGGCCATCAGCACCGCGCCCTTGGGCCCCGGCTTTCTGGCAAGCCTTGCGGGCGAGGGGGCCATGGTGGGCGACGTTGCGGCGGCCATCCTGATCGGCGTGTGCGTGGCGTTTCCCATCGCCTGCACCAACATCCTGCCGCCCTCCGCCTTTGCCGACATGGCCCAGTACGACCGCATCAAAACCGGCGAGGACCGGGCGGGCATGTTCGTGGCGGCCCGCCAGTTCGTCACCAAGCTCTCCCAGGCCGGGGTCACGGCCATCGTGTCCTACACCATGTATCTCGGCTCTGCCGACAGTTACCCCACCCACGACGGGGTGCGCATGACCGCCCTGATCGCGGCAGTCTGCCTTGTGTTCGCCGTGATCGTATATGCCTTTTATAACGACAAAGAGGTCGTCAGCTTTATCGACGACTGGAACGACAAGCAGCGGGCGGCGGAAAAGGCGTAGCCTTTTTGCCCCCCAAAACACCAGCGCCCCGCGCAGCGCTGCCGTTTGGCAGCCGCGCGGGGCGCTGGTGTTATTGCAAAAAATTTCAGAACCCGCCGGCGGTGCGGGGGAAGGGGATCACGTCCCGGATGTTGGGGATGCCGGTGAGATACATAATCAGCCGCTCAAAGCCCAGGCCGTAGCCCGCGTGCTTTGCGCTGCCAAAGCGGCGCAGATCCAGGTACCACTCGTAGTCGGCGGCGCCGAGGCCCAGCTCGGCCATGCGGGCTTCCAGCACCTCCAGCCGCTCCTCGCGCTGGCTGCCCCCGATCAGCTCGCCCACGCCGGGCACCAGCATGTCGGCGGCGGCCACGGTTCTGCCGTCCTCGTTCTGGCGCATATAAAAGCTCTTGATCTCTTTGGGGTAATCGGTCACGAACACGGGCTTTTTGTAGATCTGCTCGGTCAAAAAGCGCTCGTGCTCGGTCTGCAGGTCGGTGCCCCATTCCACCTTATACTGGAAGGCGTCGTTGTGCTGCTCCAAAAGCTTTACCGCCTCGGTGTAGCTCAGCCGTACAAATTCGGCGTTTACCAGGGCGGTCAGCCGCTCCAAAAGGCCCTTGTCGAAGAACTGGTTGAAAAAGGCCATCTCGTCCGGGCACTGCTCCAGCACATAGCCGATCACGTACTTCACCATGGCCTCGGCGTTGTCCATATAGTCGGCCAGGTCGGCAAAGGCCATCTCGGGCTCGATCATCCAGAACTCGGCGGCATGGCGCGGGGTGTTGGAATTTTCGGCCCGGAAGGTGGGCCCAAAGGTGTAGATCTTGCCAAAGGCCATGGCCATGGCCTCGCCCTCCAGCTGGCCGGAAACGGTCAGGTTGGTGGCGCGGCCGAAAAAGTCCTGGCTGAAATCTACCTTTCCGTCCCCGGTGCGGGGCGGGTCGGCGGGGTCCAGGGTGGTCACCCGGAACATCTCGCCCGCGCCCTCGCAGTCCGACCCGGTGATCAGCGGGGTGTGCACGTACACAAAACCCTGCTCCTGGAAAAACTTGTGGATGGCATAGGCAGCCGCGCTGCGCACCCGGAACGCCGCCGCAAAGGTGTTGGTGCGGGGGCGCAGGTGGGGCATGGTGCGCAGAAACTCCACGCTGTGGCGTTTTTTCTGCAGCGGGTACTCCGCCGGGCACACGTCCAGCAGCTCCACCGCGTCGGCGTTTACTTCCAGCGGCTGCTTGGCGCCGGGGGTCAGCACCACCCGGCCGCGCACCCGCACGCTGGTGCCCACGCCGGCCTTGGCGACCTCCTTGTAGTTTTCCAGCTTTGCCGCCTCAAACACCACCTGCAGGTTTTTAAAGCAGCTGCCGTCGCTCAGCTCCAAAAAGCCGATGTTTTTTGAATCCCTCACCGTTCTGGCCCAGCCGCACACGGTCACCTGGGCGCCGTCTGCCGGGGGTGCGGCAAACAGCTTTTTCACTTCGATGCGCTCCATGCTCTGTTTTCTCCTTTCCTGCCCTAAAAGGGCCAAACAAAAAATCCGGCAGCCTGGTCCGTCCTAAACTTTTAGGACGGATCGCTGCCGGATCCGCGGTGCCACCTAAATTGCCGCGCCCTTCGCGCGGCCCCTTTTCCCGCTCAAAAGCAAAGCGGTGCGGCTGTAACGCGCCGCGCGCGGCCCACCCTACCGGCGCCCCGGGGGGCGTGTTCAGGCGGCGGCTCCAAAGTGTTCCTTCCGCCGGGCACCGGGCGGGGCTTTCACCGGCCCCCGCTCGCTTTGCCGCTGCTGTTCGGCGTACTGCTCTTTTTCATAGCCTTTATAAAATTACTATATCCCATCCCGGCCCTCTTGTCAAGCAAAGCCGGGCTTGCGGGCGCCGCCCCCTGCCGCGCAGCCCTGCGGCAGCCGGATCCGCCTTCCCCCGCTCAGGCCCCTTCCGTGAACAGGCCCGCCAGCGCCCTGCCCACCAGCTCGCCGGCATACTGGGCCTCGGCCAGGGTGTTGCCGTGGCTGCCCATCTCGATCAGCAGGCTGCCGGTGGTGAGGTCCTGGTTATAATACCGGTAATCGAACAGCACCGGCCGGGTCAGGCCCGGGTAGCGGCTCTCCATCGCGTTCTCCCAGGCCGCGGCAAACCCCAGGTTTTTCTTGAAATTCGGCAGGTTTCCGTTTTTATCCGCCCCGCAGATAATCATCACCTGCGCGGCCTGGCGGCCCTCCACCTCAGCCACCGCCTTGACCCGCTTGCCGTCGTACTCAATGGCGTCCCGGTGTACGTCCAGTACCACCTTAATGCTGGGGTACTTTTCCAGGTAAGCCCGCACCGTGGCGTTCGAGCGCTCGTAGCTGCCGTTGTAGCTGGGGTAGTCGTGCAGGGTGGTGTCCTGCAGGGTCACAATGCCCGCGGCGTTCAGCTGCTCGGCGATCCTGGCCCCCACCGCAGCCATATTCAGCGCGGTGTCCGTGCGGCGGGCGGTGTACTCCGGGTCGTACCAGCCGTTGTCCTCCAGCTCATAGCTCTCGGTGGCGTGGGTGTGCATAATCAGCACCTGGGGCTCATCGCTGCCCGGCTCAATCGCAAAGGGCAGCCCCGCTCCCGCGGCCTCGGCCACCTCGGCGGCGGAAAGCCCGGTGCAGTTTTTAATGGTGCCTGCCCCGCAGGGCACATACACCCCGCCGCTGCCCTGGCCGTAATGCGCCGCCTCCACCTCGCCCATGCCCTCGGGCCGCGGGCCCGGGGTGGCCGCCGGCTCCTCCCCGGGCGCCGCCGTGGGCGCGGGGGCAGGGGTGGGCAGCACTTCTTCCGGGCGCGGCGCTTCATAGACCTGCGGGCTCTCCTCGTCCTCGATCTCGGTCTGCGCCGCGGGCAGGGCCTGTTCCTGAAACAGCCGGTCCGCCGCGCCAAACGCCGCCGCAGGGCTTGCCAGCACGCTGCCTGCAAGGGCCAGGCCGTCCGCCAGGTCCGGCGCGCCCACCGCTTTGCCCGCCCCCATGGCCGCCAGCCCCACGCCCGCGGCCATGGCCAGGGTGCCAAGCCGCCGCAGGGCTGTATGCATGTGCACGCGCCCCACCCCCTTTGCACAAAATCCTGCTATAAGGGTATGCAGCAGCGGTCGCGGCTCATGCCTTTAGTTTGCCAGGTAGCACAGCTCGGCGATCGACAGCTTTTGCTGCAGAGCCTTGTTGATCGCCAGCGCCAGCAGGTTCGATCCCTTTTTCACCACGCTGTCCAATTCCCGCGGGGTGATCACGAAGCCCGGCCGCCCCACCGCCTCGTCGGCCTCCATCATGGTGGGGATGCCCACGGCCAGCACCGGCACCCCCAGCATGGCCCGGGTGATGCACTTGCCGCTCTCAGGCCGGGCGGGGCACAGCCCCGTGTCCGAGATCTGTACCGTGCGCCCCAGCCGGGCGGGGTCCGAGGTACACAGGCTGTCGATGCACAGGATCGCCGCGGGCTTCACCGCCCGCACCACCCCCGCCAGCAGCTGCACCAGCGGGATTCCGGTGGCGCCCGAGGCGCCGGGGCTCACACAGGCCACCTCGCGCAGGCCCAGGCTCGCCGCTTCGTTCTGGGGCGCCAGCCCCCGGGTGACCAGCACGCCCCCCGCGCTTCGCGGGCCCAGCGCGTCCGCGGTGACCCTGCGGTTGCCCACCCCCACCACCAGCACCGGCCCCACGGCGGGCAGCAGCGCGCGCACCTCGCCCGCCACGGCGCTCACATATTTTTCGTCCTTGTCGTCCACCACCGCAAGGCTGGGGATCTCCAGGGTGGAGTAACGGCCCGCCGGCCGCTCCAGGCCCGGGCGGCTGATCTGCACCCGGGTCAGGGTGATGGGCCCCGAGCGGGCCGTGTAGCATTTCACCCCGCCGGGCACCGTGCCCCTGCCGGGGCCGTACAGCTCGTCTGCAATGTCCGTATAGATCGGCATTCCCGCACCTCTTCTTCTGTTCTTTTTTCAAGATGTGGGGCTTTGCCGGGCAGGTTCCGCCCGCGCCCCACAAGATACGCTCCGGCTATAGTTTTGGCCGTTTTGCGCCGGAACATTCCGGCACAAAAAACTTGAAAAAAAGCTTGCAACCGCCCCGCAAATGTGGTATTATAAGTTGCACTGTTATGGGTAGCAAGGAGGTGGTACGAATGCCTAACATCAAATCCCAGAAAGATCGCGTGGTCCAGGCCAAGAAGGAAGCCCTTCACAACAAGGCGATCAAGTCCAACCTGAAAACAGTCGTCAAGAAGGCAGACGCTGCCATCGCCGCGAACGCCGCTGAAAAGGACGCTGTCGTGAAGGTGGCTGTTTCCACCATCGCCAAGGCGCAGAGCAAGGGTGTGCTTCACAAGAACACCGCTGCCCGCAAGATCAGCCGCATGGCGAAGCGCGCGAACAAAGCCAACGCTTGATAGACGAAACACAACGGCCTGCCGGTTTTCGGCGGGCCGTTTGTTTTGTATTTTCCCCTCCGCCGCTCCGGTTTTTTATACCCCGCCGCAAAAAAACAGCCCCGGCTGCTGCCGGGACTGTTTTTTCGTTTCAGGCGCGGTCCGGCCCGCCCACTGCGCCGCGGGCCTTTTCCGCCTCAGTTCTGGTCCTTCGACCGGCTGAAGGTGGCGGCGATCACGCCGCACACCAGGCTTGCGGTCACGCCCGCCGCGGCCGCGGTGAACCCGCCGGTGATCGCCCCCAAAAGGCCGGTGGCGTCCACCGCCTCCATCACCCCCTGGGCCAACAGGTGCCCAAAGCCGATCAGGGGCACGGTGGCGCCTGCGCCGGCAAACTCCGCCAGCGGGTCGTAAAGCCCCAGGGCCGACAGTACCACCCCCGCCACCACATAGGTCACCAGCACCCGAGCTGGTGTAAAGTTGGTCAGATCAATGAGCAGCTGGCCCAGCACACAGATGGCGCCGCCGATCAAAAATGCCCACAAATAACTCATGCCTGTCCCTCCTTTTCGCTCGCCAGCTCCACCAGATGGGCCACGCCGGGGATGCTTTCCCCCTGCAAAAAGGTGATCTGGCTCATCAGCGCGCCGGTGGAGAGGAACAGTACCTTTTTCAGCTTGCCCGCCCGCAGCGCCGGCAGCACATGGGCGCACAGCACGCTGGCCGAACAGCCCGCGCCGCTGCCGCCCGCCTGCACGTCCTGGCTGTCGATGTCATAGAGAAGCAGGCCGCAGTCCTGGTGGTTGTCCAGCTTGAGGCCCTCTTTTTCCAGGATCTCCTTCAAAAGCCTTGTGCCCACGATGCCCAGATCCCCGGTGAACACCGCGTCAAAATCGCCCGGGGTGCGCTTTGTGTCGGCGCAGTGCCGCAGAATGGTCTCGGCCGCCGCCGGGGCCATGGCCGCGCCCATGTTGTTGATGTCCTTGATCTCGTAATCCCGCACCCTGCCAAAGGTGACCGACTTCACAAAGGGCCCCTGCCCCTTGCCGGCCAGAATGCAGCAGCCCGCCGCGGTGGCGGTCCACTGGGCGGTGGGCGCGCGCTTGCCGCCGTACACCAGCGGCGTGCGGAACTGCCGCTCCGCCGCGCAGAAATGGCTGCTGGTCATGGCGGCTGCGTGGTTCACAAAGCCCGCTGCTGCAAGGCAGGCCGCAAGCCCCAGGGCCTCGGCCATGGTGCTGCAGGCTCCATACAGCCCCGCAAAAGGCACGTCCACCTCCCGCAGGGTATAGGCCGACGCGGTGCACTGGTTTTCCAGGTCGCCCGCCAGGATCAGGTCCAGCTGGGCAGCGGCCAGATTTGCCTTTTGCAGCGCCAGATCCAGGCAGTGGCGCTGCAGCTGGCTTTCAGACTGTTCCCAGGTTTCCTGGCCCAGGCTGTTTTCCTCGAACAGCAGATCAAACCGGGCCGCAAGCGGGCCCTCGCCCTCCCGCTTGCCCCCCACCGCCGCAAACTCGGCAATGGCGGGCGGGGTTTCAAACAGAATGGTGTCCCCTTTTCTCACGCGCTCACTCTCCTTTTAAATAAAGGGCCGCAAAAAGTAATACAGCACGCCCCACACGGTGCTCGCCAGCAGGCCGTACACGATCACCGGCCCCGCGATCAAAAACATTTTTGCGCCAACGCCCGGCACATAGCCCTCGCACTTGAACTCGATGGCAGGGCTCACCACCGCGTTGGCAAAGCCGGTAATGGGCACCAGGGTGCCCGCCCCCGCCTTTGCGGCCAGCTTCTGGTACCAGCCCAGCGCCGTGGTAAGGGCCGAAATGGCGATCAGGGTCACGCTGGTCAGCGTGCCCGCGTCACCCAGGGTCATACCGCCCGCCGCATAGGATTTGCGCAGCACCTCGCCCAGCAGGCAGATGGCCCCGCCCACCAAAAACGCCCACACACAGTCCTTCCAAAGCTTCGATTTCGGGCTGGCCTGCGTGTTCATTTTATCGTATTCCTGGGGTGTCAACTTCATAAAGATCATCCATTCCGCCGCTTTGCGTCGGCACAAATTTTCATGAAACCACAGCATCTCATCACGCAAAGCAGAGAAATGACAAGATGTTTTCCGCAGGGCAAGGGGAACCGCCCCGGGGGCGGGCCGTCCCTCCGCGGCGCCCCGCAAAGAGGCCGGCGTGAGAGCTCTTTTGCGCCGGCCCTCTCCTGACCCTGGCATATCCACAGTTTTTCCCACAGGCTTCGGAATATGTATCCGCTTGACAGCCGCCCTTCCATCCGCTACACTTTCAAGCAAGAACTGTTTTTGGTTCCGGGCAAAAGCGGCGCCGCACCGCCCGCCTCCTTCGCGGGTGGCCGGCGCGGGCAAAAAACCGGGCGTTCTATTTTGAATGGGGAGGGCAATGTCCATGGACTTTTATTCTTATACCAGCGAGCGGCTGGACCGGCTTTCCAACACCGAGCGCAACGTGTTCAATTTTGTCATCAAAAATATGCACCAGGTAAAAAACATGAGCATCCGCGAGCTGGCGGCCGAGTGCTATGTGTCCACCACCACCCTGTTCCGGTTTGTCAAAAAGCTCGGGTTCGAGGGCTACAGCGAGTTTGTGGCCGCCATCAAAGAAACCGAGGCCAACAGCCGCCGCATCGATATCCCGGACGTGGTCTTCGGGGCCGACTACCAGAGCAGCTACTTAAAAAATATCACCGAGGCGGTGCAGGTCATCACCGAGGAAAAGAAGGAAAAATTCAACCAGATCATGAGCCGCTACCCCAAAATCTACATTTTGGCGCAGGGCCTTTCGCTGGACGTAGGCTGGTACTTTTACCGCATGCTCATCACCTGCGGCTACGAGGTCGAGTTCCCCGAGCAGGAATACCAGTTCAAGGCAATGCTGCGCCATGTCAAGCGCGACGACGCGCTTCTGGTGCTCAGCTACACCGGCAACAACGAGGTGGTGATCCGCCAGCTGGAAGAGATCTTCGCCATCGCCACCCCCACCATCATCTCCATCACCCGGGCCGACAACAACGTGATCCAGAACATGAGCGACCTGAACTTTTACATGTTCGCCGACGAAGTGCAGTACCTGGACCAGGACGTAACCAGCCGCTGCGGCATGATCGCGATCTTCGAGAGCCTGATGTACATGCGCATCGCCCGCACCCAGCGGGGCGGCTGAGGCATAAACAAAACGAACAGGGCCCCGGCGCAAACGCGCCGGGGCCCTGCCCTTGCCTTGAGTTATGGAGAGAGAATGAGAAAGGAGTTGGTTTGGTAAAGGCGGATCAGGCGCCGGCCGCGGCCTGCGCGGCCGGCGCCCTTTCCAAAAAGAGAGAGGAAGAAGATAACAGTTTCAGGCCCCGCGGCAGGCGTTTCAGCCCACCACGCGGGTGCCGCTTTTGCCCACCAGGGCGTCGGCGGCCTTTTCCAGGCTGGCGATGATCGCCTCGCCGCCGGCTTGGGCAAAGCTCATGGCGGCCTGCACCTTGGGCAGCATGCTGCCGGGGGCAAAATGGCCCTCGCCGCAGTACCGCTCGGCCTCGGCCACGGTCATGCTTTCCAGGCTCTTCTGGTCGGGCTTACCCCAGTTGATGGCCACCCGGTCCACGGCGGTCAGAATGACCAGCTTGTCGGCCTTCACCAGCTCCGCCAGCTTGGCGGACGCGAAGTCCTTGTCGATCACGGCGGGGGTTCCCACCAGCCTGCCGTCCTTGCGGATCACGGGGATGCCGCCGCCGCCCACGGTAATGACCACGTATCCGGCGTCCACCAGGGTGTTCACCATGTCCTTCTCCACCACGTCCACCGGCTTGGGGCTGGGCACGACCTGGCGGTAGCCCCGGCCTGCGTCCTCAATCATGGTGTAGCCCTTCTCTGCGGCCAGCTTGTCGGCCGCTTCCTTGGTGTAAAACGCGCCGATGGGCTTGGAAGGCTTCTGAAACGCGGGGTCGGCCTCGTCCACCAGCACCTGGGTCACCAGGGTGCCCACGGGCTTGCGGATGCCCCGGGCGGTCAGTTCGTTGTTGATGGCGTTCTGCAAATGGTAGCCGATGTAGCCCTGGCTCATGGCCCCGCACTCGGGGAAGGGCATGTCGGACTTGATGGCTCCGGCCTCGGCAGCGGTGGACATGCCCAGGTTGATCATGCCCACCTGGGGCCCGTTGCCATGGGCAATGATGACCTGGTTGCCCTGCTCGATCAGGTCCACAATGGGCTTCGCGGTGCCGGTCACCAGAGCCAGTTGTTCGGCGGGGGTGTTGCCCAGCGCGTTGCCGCCCAGGGCGATCACGATTTTAGCCATAATACATTTCTCCTTTTTATCGGTTGATTCAGTTTTACGCCAGGCCGCGCTCTTCCATAAAGGCTTCCAGCTCCTGCTTCACGGCTTCCTTCTCCGCCTCGGTGCCGTCCTTCTGGTAACGGGTGAAGTACACCAGCAGGCCGCGCATGGCGGTCAGGCGGTTGCCGGCCTCTTCCCAGCACAGGGAAGCGTCGGAATCGGCCACCTCGTCGGTCACGTCCTCGCCGCGGGTGGCGGGCAGGCAGTGCATGAACTTGCAGCCCAGGTTGCCCAGCTGCATCATCTCGCGGTTCACCTGGTAGTCGCCGAACACGCGCACGCGCTCCTCCTTGGGCATCTCGCTCTCGTACAGGCCGTACCACACGTCGGTGTAGATGAAGTCGGCGCCCTTTACCAGATCCCGGTCGTCCCCTTCCTCAAAAACGCCGCCGTTCTCGGCGCAGTTCTTTTCAATGGCGGCCATGCAGGCGGCGCTGGGGCTGTCGGGGATCAGGTGGCCCTTGGGGCCGTAGTGGGCGAACTTCATGCCCAGCTTGGTGGTGATCATGGCCAGCGAGGCGCAAACCTGGGTGGCGTCGCCCACAAAGACCACCTTGCACTCCTCCAGCTTTTTGCCGCGGGGCAGGTTCTCCACGATGGTGCACATGTCGCCGATCTCCTGGGTGGGGTGGTTGTAATCGCTCATGGCGTTCATCACGGGAACAGTGCAGTTCTCGGCCAGCTCCACCACGGTCTTGTGGTCAATCACGCGGGCCATCACCACATCCACCAGCTGGCTCAGCACCTTGCCGGTATCGCCGATGGTCTCGTGGCCGCCCAGCTGGATCATGCCGGGTCCAAGATACTGGGCGTGGCCGCCCAGCTGCTCCATCGCGGTCTCATAGGATACGCGGGTGCGGGTGGAAGACTGCTGGAAAATCATGCCCAGGGTCTTACGCCGCATCAGCGGGGGGTAATAGCCGGTTTTGATGCATTTTTTGATCTTCAGGCTCAGGTGGATGATGTCCAGCAGCTCCTGTTTGGTGAAGTCGCTGGTGTCAATAAAGTGACGCAGTTCCATGTTAAGGATACCTCCATGTTTTTGTTTTTCTCGGGTTTATTTGCTCTCCCCCGCGGGCGCGGGGTGTTTGCCGAATTTGAACAGGACCACAGCCAGCACCGCCATGCCCAGCGGCAGCGTGAGGGCCGGCGAAACGCCGAAGCCCGCAGGCAGGGTGCCCATCAGGGTGGCCGTGGCGGCCACGGTCAGGGCGTAGGGCATCTGGGTCTTCACATGGTCCAGCAGGGCGCAGCCGCTGCCCTGTGCCGAAAGGATCGTCGTGTCGGTCACGGGGGAGCAGTGGTCGCCGAAAATGGAGCCGGCAAGCACGCTGGCCACACAGGCGCAGAACAGGCCCCAGGGGTTCTGCACGGCGGGGTTTGAATAAGCCATGGTGTAGGCAATGGGCACGGCCATGGGCATGATCATGAGCATGCAGCCATAGCTTCCCGCGCTGAAGCTCACGCCGCAGCATACCAGGAACACCAGGCTCGGCAGCAGCCAGTAGGGCAGGCTGCCCGCCAGCATCTCGGCCAGGTAGCTGGCCGAGCCCAGCTCGGCGATCATGGCCGAAAGGCCCCACGCCAGCGCCAGGATCAGCGCCGTGGTGAGCAGCTGCACGCCGCCCTCCACCCAGGCGCCCACCGCCCCGTTAAAGGTCAGGGCGCGGGTGGCCACGGCCACAATGGCCGCCAGCACCGCCGTCAGAATGGCCGCCTCCACCAGCACCTGCACGGTGCTGGCCTCGCCGAACGCCACACGCAGCGTCTCAAACGAGAAGCCCGCGTCCCGGGCCAGCAGCCCGGCGGCCTTTGCCTTGTACAGCCCGTCCGAGTAGATGCCCGCCACCGCGTACACGCACAGGAACAGGATGGAGCCCACCGCAATGAACAGGCTCGAGCGGGAGACCGGGCGCTCCTCCTGGCCGGCCGGCTGGCCCGCCTCAGCGCGCTCGGGGTTCATGGGAACGCCCGCCCGGGCGCGGCATTCGGCCTTGTACATGGGGCCGTAGTCCCGCCCCATAACCACCATCCACAGGATGAAGGTCAGGCAGAAAATGTTGTAAAAGCAATAGGGGATGCTGCCCAAAAAGGTGTTGTAGGCCGATTCGGCCACCCCCAGCACGTCGAACCCGGCCTCAATGGCCGCCAGTTCCGCCGCGATCCAACTGGAGATCAGCGCAATGCCCGCCACCGGGGCGGCGGTGGAATCCACCATGAACGCCAGCTTTTCCCGGCTCACCCGCGCCTGGTCGGTGATGGGCCGCATCACCGGCCCCACGATCAGCGCGTCGGCGTAGTCGTCAAAAAAGAACATCAGCGCCATCAGGCTGGTCATAAGCTGTGCCTGGCGCGGGGTCTTCACCCGCTTCACCAGCTTGCGGGCCACGGCATTAAAACCGCCCGCCTCCCGGATCAGGTTTGTTAATCCGCCGATGCAAAGGCACAGCACAATGATGGCCGTATTTTCCGGCTGGGCCAGCACCTCCACCAGGGTAAGGCAGTACTTGTGCAGGGTATTGAGCAAAAAGCCCCCCCACCCCCCAAGCTCCGCCTGGGAGGCCACCAATAATGCCGCGCCGGAAAGGCCGCCCGCCAGCAGGCTGGTCAGCACCTCTTTTGTGAGGAACGCCAGCACGATGGTCACAATGGGCGGGATCAGCGTCAGCGGGCCAAGCAGCTGGCCCCGCACACCACTCTCGGTGCCCGCGCCCGCTGCCATGCGGGCGGTCAGCTCCCCCGAGGCCCGTGCGGTCAGCAGCACGCCCGCCACAACCGCCACCGCCAGCACGATCACGGCGGTGGCGACGGCGCGGCTCCTTTTAGGCTTGGGTTTGTCTTCCTTGTTTTTTACGGGGATACGCCCCCCATCTGTCGATTATTTGTTTGCTTTCTTGCCGTTGTTGTAAAGCTTGAAACCAATCAGGGTGGTAATGATCGTGCCCACGATCAGCATCCCGTGATACAGCGGGTCAAACGGCACGTAGAACAGGAAGAACACGGCCACCGCCATGCACACCTCGCCCAGCACCACGCACAGGCCCAGGGCGGGGGCTTTGTACACCCGCTCGGTGCCCGGGTCGCTCTTGCGCAGCTTCCATGCGGCGGGGAACAGCCACAGGTAAGGCAGCATAAACACCAGGGTGCTGAAGGCGAAGATGTTCCAGAACACATCGTTGGCGTTGCCGCTCAGCGAGAAGTTCACCACGATCAGCACGGTGGAGATCACGCCCATCACGATGTAGCTGTAGTCGTTGGTGCCGAATTTCTTGCTCTTGTGGCCCAGCAGCTTGGGGCTGCGCTCTTCCATGCCAATAGCGCCCAGGGTTTCCACCGCGCCCATGCTCCAGGAAACCATGTTGGAAACCAGTGTGAGCATGGAAACGATGATCAGCACATAGAACACCGCGTTCTGGGCGGGTCCAAACACGCTGCAGAGCTCCTGAATGGCGTAGAAGAAGCCGTCGGCCTCGCTGATGTTGTCCACGGGGATCGCCGCCAGAATGCCGAAGGTGCCCATGATGTAAAGCACCGTCACGATCAGGCCGGCGAACACGGTCATTTTGGGAATGTTCTTTTTGGGGTTCTCGATGTCGCCGCCAACGCTGCTGATCAGCTCAAAGCCCAAAAGGTTGTACACGATAATGGCAATGTACTCGGTGGCATGGCTCATGTCGGGAACAAACGAGCTGAGCGAGAAATCGTTGGCGAACCCGCGGGTCACGCCGTATGCCACGCCCAGAATCCCCATGATGACCACAATGGCCACCTTGCAGAACGCCGCGATGTTGGAAACCGCGACCGACAGGTCCACGCCCCGGATGCCGATGGCCACCACCAGCCAGCACATCACAATGGCAATGGCGGCCAGCAGCCAGGGCGAAGCGCTGGGCGCAAACGCCATGGAGAACCAGCTGGAAAACGCCACGAACACGGCGGGCATCCAGAACGCCACATTCACCCAGTAATACCAGCCCACCAGCACCGCGTGCTTCTCGCCGAAGGCGCGCTGCACCCAGCTGGCGATGCCGCCGTCGTCCGGGTAGGTGGAACCCAGCTCAGCGTTTACCAGGCCGTAGGGGATAAAGAACACGATGGCGGTGATGATCCACATGGTAATGGCCGACACACCGATCATCGCGGGGGAAGCGATACTGTCCAGCACCAAAATACCACAGATGGAGAACAGGATCGTTTGCCACAGATTTATCTTTTTCTTCTCTTGCATCTATTTTGCCTCCTCGCAAAATTTCACAAAGCCGCGGAGCGTTCGGCCCGCAAAAGCCTGCTCCGCCCGAAAAGACCCTTTGCCCTGCGCGCCTTTGCCGGCGCGCAGGGCCGCGGGTCCTGCCAAAGGGGTCTTATTTCACCTGCTGCTGGGTGATGCAGTGGATGTTGCCGCCGCCGTACACGACCTCGCGGGTATACACGCCCACGGCCTTGCGGTCGGGGAACATGGCCTGCACCTGCTCCAGGGCCAGCGCGTCGTTTTCGTCGCCGTACTGGGGCACGATCACGCCGCCGTTCACGATCAAAAAGTTCATGTAGGAAGCGATGCAGATATCGCCGTCCTCACGGGGCAGGGTGCCCTCCACGTAGTCGATCTTAAAGTCGCCCTTGATGGTCACGGGGACCTTGGGCATGCACAGCTTGTGCACCTTCAGCTTGCGGCCCTTGGCGTCGGTGGCCTCGGTCAGGGTCTTGTAAGCGGCCTGGCACTCGTTGTAGAACGGGTTTTCGGGGTCCTCGGTCCAGATGCAGGCAACCTCGCCGGGCTTCACATAGCAGGCTACGTCGTCGATGTGGCCGTTGGTTTCTTCCGGGTCAATGCCGTCCTTGATCCAGATGATCTTCTCCAGGTTCAGGTACTCTTTCAGCTGCTCTTCGATCTCTTCGCGGGTCATGTGGGGGTTGCGGCCCTCGCTCAAAAGGCACATCTCGGTGGTCAGCAGGGTGCCCTCGCCGTCCACATGGATGGAGCCGCCCTCCAGCACAAAGCCGGGGGTGCGGTAGGTGTCGATGCCCTCGATCTCGCAGATCTTCTGCGCGATCGCGTCATCGTTGGCCCAGGGGAAGTACAGCCCGTCCACCAGGCCGCCCCAGGCATTGAAATCCCAGTCGATGGCGCGCACTTCGCCCTTGTCGTTCTTCACAAAGGTGGGGCCGCAGTCGCGGCACCAGGCGTCGTCGTTGGCCATTTCCACCACGCGGATCTCCGGGGGCAGAACATTGCGGGCGTGGGCATACTGGGCGGGGGAGGCGATCATGGTGACCGGCTCGAACTCGCTGATGGCCTTGGCCACATTGGCGTAAGCTTCCTGGGCGGGCTTGGCGCCGTCGCGCCAGTTGTCCGGGCGCTCAGGCCAGATCATCCAGATCTTTTCCTGGGGCTCGAACTCGCCGGGCATGCGGAAGCCGTCTTTTTTCGGGGTGCTGTCGATTCTCTTTGCCATAGTGTTCCACCTTTTCTCCCCGCTCTCTCTTTTTATAATGTTCTATTTTGCCGTTTCTATCTGCATCAGCTGTTCCTGCGGGGTCGGCGCAGCTGAACTCGGGCCGTTGCCGGGAAAACAGCGGTTTTTCCGCTGCCGTGTCGCTTCCAGCCGTTCCTTTGTGGTTTTTGTCCACCATTTGGAAGCTTTCCGGCCGGAAATTGTTGACTACGGCTAAATCATACCAATGTGAAAGGCGCACGTCAACCGATTAACATGCGGAAGTAACAAGGTAACGCAACATTGTTCTCGTGTTACTTTTATGTGAACAAAACAAGCTGTTTGTTCCATTTTTGTAACTTCCTTTTTCGTTTCCGTCAAACTGCAAAAGTGTTTTGTTCCCTTGTTGTGCAGAGCGCACAAGGATTTCTTCCATTTTTTCGGGAAGGAACGGCGTTTGGAATTTTTTGCCGAATCAAGAGAAACACTTTTCATCAAGCGTTACATTTTTTGAAATTTTTCCGAAAAAGGTCTTGCAATTTGAAGGGGGGCAGGGTAGAATTAAAAAAATTTGCAAAGGAGGCCCCGCTCGTGAAAAAGCTGATCAGTCCTCTGGACCTGACCACTCAGGAGATCGACGAGCTGTTAGAGCTCGCAGACCGCATCATCGAAACCCCGCAGGCCTTTGCCCACAAATGTGATGGCAAGATATTAGCTACTTTGTTTTTTGAACCCAGCACCCGCACCCGTTTGAGCTTTGAATCCGCAATGCTCAGTCTCGGTGGCCAGGTGTTGGGTTTTTCTTCGGCCAATTCCAGCTCGGCCGCCAAGGGCGAGAGCGTGGCCGACACCGTGCGCACGGTGGAGTGCTATGCCGATATCATCGCCATGCGCCACCCCAAGGAGGGCGCGGCCACTGTGGCGGCCTCCAAGGTGGACTGCCCCCTCATCAACGCCGGCGACGGCGGCCACCAGCACCCCACCCAGACCCTGACCGACCTGCTCACCATCCACCGGCTGAAAGGCCATCTGGACAATCTCACCGTGGGCCTGTGCGGCGATTTAAAATTCGGCCGCACGGTGCACAGCCTCATCCGGGCCATGATGCGCTACAAGGGCATCAAGTTCGTGCTGGTCAGCCCCAAAGAACTGCAGATTCCGGACTACATCCGCGACGACCTGGTGCGCGAGGGCTTCCCCTTTGAAGAGGTGGAACGCCTGGAGGATGCCATCTCCCAGATGGACATTCTGTACATGACCCGCGTGCAGCGCGAGCGTTTCTTCAACGAGGAGGATTACATCCGCCTGCGCGACAGCTACATTCTCGACAACGGCAAAATGGCCCTGGCCAAGCCCGACATGATCGTAATGCACCCGCTGCCCCGCGTAAATGAGATCAGCGTGGAGGTGGACGACGACCCCCGCGCCGCCTATTTCCCCCAGGCAAGGTTCGGGCGTTTTGTGCGCATGGCGCTGATTTTGAAAATGCTGGAGGTGGAGTAAATGCTGAACGTTGACAGCCTGGAAAAGGGCGTTGTGATCGACCACATCGCCGCCGGAAAATGCATGGAGATCTACCGTGTGCTGGAACTGGACAAGCTGGATTGCAGCGTGGCCATCATCAAGAACGCCCGCAGCAACAAATCCGGCCGCAAGGACATCATCAAGATCGAGGACCGCATCGACATTGATCTGGACGTGCTGGGCTTCCTTGACCCCAGCATCACGGTGAACATCATCGAGGGCGGGCGCATCGTGGAGAAAAAGCACCTCACCCTGCCCGGCCGCATCGTAAACGTGGCCAAATGCAAAAACCCCCGCTGCATCACCAGCGTGGAGCAGGAGCTGGACCATGTGTTCCTGCTCACCGATCCCGAGGCCGGCACCTACCGCTGCATGTACTGCGAACAGGAGTATACCCGCCCCTGACCCCGCCTATACAGCAGGCAAGGCGGCCTTCCCCCGGGCTGCCCGCGCGCCGTTTCCTCCCACCTTTATAAAAAGCCCCGGCCGGCCCTCCCCGCAAGCGGGGGGCCGGCTCTTTTTCGGCGTTTTTCGGCTTGTATTTTGATCGTTTGTTCGTTTTTATTTCATGCATGCCGCCTGTAAAGATGCTATAATAAAAGCGGCCGCAGCAAAGCGGAGGCCGTTTTTATGCGCCTGCGCGCCCCGAAGAGGCGCGGGCGTTTTGGGCCGGGTGCCTTTGCCGCGGCGCAAGCAAACGGATTCTGGGCGCGGCATTTCAGCACCGCCCTTTATAAGGAGACTGCAGTATGGAATGGACCGATATCAAAATCACCGTGCCCAAGGCCTCGGCCGAGGCTGCCGAGGCCATCGCCACCGGTATTTCCGGGGGCGGCATTTACATCGAGGATTACTCGGATCTGGAGGCCGGGGTGCGGCAGATTGCCCATGTGGACCTGATCGAGCCCGCGCTCCTGGCCAAAGACCGCGAGCACGTGACCGTGCACCTGTACCTCGCGCCGGACGAAAACCCCGCCGAGGTGCTGGAGCTGCTGCGCGGCCGCCTGGCCGCCGCCGAGCTGCCCTGCGAGCTGGCGGCGGAGGGCGTGGAACAGGAGGATTGGGAAACCGGCTGGAAGGCTTATTATCATGCCCTCACCATCGGCCGGCGGCTGGCCGTGGTTCCCAGCTGGGAAAATTTCGAAACCGACCGCGCCGTCATCCGGCTGGATCCCGGCATGGCCTTCGGCACCGGCACCCACGAGACCACCTCCCTGTGCCTGGCCGCGCTGGACGAGCTGGTGAAGGGCGGCGAGCGCGTTCTGGACATCGGCACCGGCAGCGGCATTTTGGCCATCGCGGCCCTCAAGCTGGGCGCCGCGGCCGCCGAAGGGGTCGACATCGACCCCATGTGCGTGCGCACTGCGGGCGAAAACGCCGCGCTGAACGGGGTGCAGGACCGCTTCACCGTGTTCGTCGGCGATCTGTCCGAAAAGGCAGGCGGCCGGTACGACCTCATCACCGCCAACATCGTGGCAAACGCCATCCTGCATCTCGCGCCGGCGGTGCCGGGTCTTTTGGCCCCGGGCGGCGTCTTTATCGCCAGCGGCATCATCGACACCCGGCGCGACGAAGTCCTGGCGGGCCTTGCGGCGGCGGGCCTCACCGTGACCGATCTTCGCCAGGAGAACGGCTGGGTGGCCATCCTGTGCAAAAACGGGGGCGAAGCCTGATGCCTCACCGGTATTTCCCCTCCGAATTCACTCAGGCTTCCGCCGCGCTCACCGGGCCGGACGCCCACCACCTGGGGCATGTGCTGCGGGCAAAGCCGGGCGACGAAGTGACCCTGTGCGACGGGGCCGGCTTCGACTACACTGCCCGGGTGACCGCCATCGGCCCCGAGCGGGTGGACCTGGCGCTTCTGGAAAAGCGGCCCTGCACCGCCGAGCCCACCGTGGAGGTGACCCTGTTCGTGGGTTATCCCAAGCAGGATAAGCTGGAAACCATCGTCCAAAAAGCCGTGGAGCTGGGCGCGGTGCGCATCGTGCCCTTTTTTAGCCGGTTCTGTGTGGCCGCCCCCAAAAAGGAAGACCAAAAAAACATCCGCTACACCCGCATTGCGGCCGAGGCCGCCAAGCAGTGCGGCCGGGGTGTGCTGCCCGGGGTGGAGCTGCCCCTTGCCTTCAGCGACCTTCCGGCCCGCCTGGCGGAGTTCGACGCGGCGCTGCTGTGCTACGAAAAGGGCGGCGTGCCGCTGCGCGGGTCGGTGTGCGGCAAAAAGCGCATCGCCCTGATCACCGGGGCCGAGGGCGGCTTCGCTCCCGCCGAGGCGGCCCTGCTCACCGCCGCAGGGGCCGCGGCGGTGGGGCTTGGGCCCCGCATCCTGCGCTGCGAAACCGCGCCGCTGGCGGCCCTTGCCGCCCTTATGGCCTTTACCGGCAATCTGGAATAAAATAAGGCCGGGGCCCGGCTTTATGTATAGCGGCGAACCTTTGTGGAACAATAGCACTGGTTTATACCACACACTGTTTCACAAAGGAGTATTGCTATGAAACGATTTGTCAGCATTGTATTTGCACTGGCGCTGGCAGCCAGCCTGGCCGGGTGTTGGGGCGGCGACAAGGGTACCTCCTCGAAACCCTCCTCCACCAAAGCTCCCAGCAGCGTCAGCCAGAGCAGTTCCTCCGCCGGTTCTGCCAGCGCCGGCATGAGCCAGAGCGCCGGCTCCGGCGACGCCTCCGGCTCCGGCTCGGGCAGCATGGCCGGCAGCGCCGCCGGCTCCGGCTCCATGGCGGGTTCCGGCAGCATGTCCGGCTCCGGCTCCACGACCGGCTCCGAGGCCATGAGCAATTCCTGATCCCATCGCCGCCCGGCGGCCTGCAGCGCCTCGGCGCCCCGGGCCGGGCCGGGGGGTACATAAAATGCGCGCGGCCAGCCCCCGCGGCAGAAAGGCAAATGTGTACATGAAAAAGCGCGTCAAAAAATATGGCCCCGCGGCCGTGATCCTTCTGTTGTGTGCCCTGGGCGGCGCGGCGGCGGTGATCTGGCGCCAGGAGCTCTGGGCCATCATCACAAGCCAGGCCGCCCGGGATGAGTTCATCGCCTGGGTGCAGAGCAAGGGCGTCTGGGGGGTCCTGGTATTTCTGGGCCTGGAAGTATTTCAGATCGTGGTGGCCTTTGTTCCGGGCGAGCCGGTGCAGCTGATGGCCGGCGCCCTGTTCGGCTCCATCGGCGGCATGCTGATCTGCCTGGTGGGCATCCTGTTGGGCAGCGCGTTCATCTACGGGCTCATGAAAGTGCTGGGCGCAAAGGCCATCCCGGCCGACGCCCTGCACAAATACCGCTTTTTGCAAAGCGAACAAAAGGCCCGCAGCGCCCTGTACATCCTGTTTTTCCTGCCCGGCGTCCCCAAGGACATCCTCACCTATCTCGGCCCCTTCCTGCCCCTTAAAATGAGCGAGTTCCTGTTCACCTGCACCCTGGCCCGCATCCCCTGCCTTTTGGCCACCACCGTCGCGGGCGACAGCCTGGCCGACGGCGAGCTGTGGCTGCCCATCCTGCTGTTTCTCGTCACCGGGGCCATCGGCCTTTGGTGCATCCGCAACGAGCAGCGCCTTCTCGCCTGGCTGCACCGCCGGTCCGGCCGCCTGCAGCCCGAAAACAACAAATAGGAAAAACGCTTTTAAATCGCCGCCGTTTATGGTAAAATGCCACCATAGGGCACGGTGGGGCCCCGCCCCCCGCGCCCTTTTATTGTAATTAAGAGGAGTGTGGCAAAATGGCGGAATACGTGCTTTTTACCGATTCCACCGCCGATCTCACGGCGGAATTGGTGGCGGAGCTGGGCGTACAGGTACTGCCCATGAGCTTTAACCTGAACGGCAGCGACTATAAAAATTATCCCGACAACCGGGAGCTCGCCCCCCACGATTTCTACGACGCCCTGCGGGCGGGCGGGGTGAGCACCACCAGCCAGATCAACCAGGTCGCCTTTACCGAGGCCTTCGAGCCGGTGCTGGCCAGTGGCCGGGACGTGCTGTACCTGGCCTTTTCCAGCGGGCTTTCCGGTACCTGCCATTCGGCCGTGCTGGCTGCCGAAGAGCTGCGCGAAAAATACCCCGGCCGCACCGTCGAGGTCATCGACACCCTGCAGGCCAGCATGGGCGAAGGGCTGGCGGTGTATTACGCCGCCAGCCTGAAAAACGAGGGCAAACCCCTGGCCGAGGTGGCCGACTGGTTCAAGGCCAACAAAATGCGGGTGTGTGCCTGGTTCACGGTGGACGATCTGATGTTTTTAAAGCGCGGGGGCCGGCTCTCCGGCGCCGCCGCGGTGGCCGGCACCCTTTTGGGCATCAAGCCCGTCCTGCATGTGGACGACGAGGGCCATCTGGTGGCCATGGAAAAGGTGCGCGGGCGCAAGGCCAGCCTGGACGGCCTGGTAAAACACTTCGAAAACAGCGACGTACCCCCGGCTGAGCAGGTGGTCTTCGTGAGCCACGGCGACTGCCCGGCCGATTGTCAGTATGTGGCCGACAAAATCCGTGCCATGGGTGTAAAGCGGGTATGCCTGGGCGACATTGGCCCGGTCATCGGCGCCCACTCCGGCCCCGGCACTGTGGCTCTGTTCTTCCTCGCCTCCAACCGCTGATCGGCTGCTGCACGTTTATGCCTTCTGGGGAAACGCTTCCCGGAAGGCATTTTTTGTGAAAGTTTTGCTCTGCCTCTTGACAGGATTCTTTTTATGCTGTATTATGAACGTCGTTCATATGAACATCGTTCATAATATCAAGGGAGGCGATTTTTCATGAAGCAGGCGGTCACAAGCCGTGAGCAGCTGCTCACGGCTGCCCGGGATATTTTGCAGGCGGAGGGGCCCGGGGCGCTGAGCATCCGGCGCCTGGCAAAAGAGCTGGGCATCTCGGCCGGGGTGGTGTACAACTATTTCCCCTCCAAGGCGGAACTTCTGCTGGCGCTCACCGAGCAGTTCTGGCGGGGGGTGTTTCACCCCGGCCTGGAAGAGTTTGTGACCGGGGGCGATTTTCTGGCGTTTTTCCGCGAGGTATACGCCCGGCTGGGCGCGCGCTGGCCGCAGTTTATGGCCCTGCTGGCCGGTCCGCTGGCCCTGCTGGCAGAACAAGAGCGCGGCCAGGGCCGCGCGGGGGAGCGGCAGTCCCTGGCACATATGCAGGCGGGCTTCGAGGCCGCGCTGGCGGCGGATAAAAACATCCGCCCCGGCGCGTTCAGCGGGGCATTCAGCCGGCAGGCCTTCGCGGCCTTCGCGCTGCAATCCACCCTGGGCGAGCTGCGGGCGGGCAAGCCGGACCCTGCCTTTTTGGAAGAAGCCTTCCGGCGCATTTTGTATTAAAAGGAGAGCGAATTTTATGCAGGCAATCATGGAAACTTTGTTCGATATCGTATATCTTTGCACTGTTATTACAATGGGTATTTTAATGATCCGCAGGGCGAAGGGGCATAAGCCCACGCTTTTGTTTGGCGTCATGGCGGTCACGCTGGGCTGCGGCGACGCATTCCACCTGATTCCGCGGGCTTTCGCGCTGTGCACCGACGGGCTCGCAAACCACGCGGCGGCGCTGGGGGTGGGCAAGCTCGTCACCTCCATCACCATGACCGTGTTTTACATTTTGCTGTACCATGTGTGGCAGCTGCGCTACAACAAAAAAAGCGCCGGCCTCACCGCGGCGGTCTACCTGCTGGCGGCAGTGCGGGCGGCCCTGTGCCTTTTCCCGCAGAACAACTGGCTCAGCGCCGAAGCACCGCTCTCCTGGGGTATCTGGCGCAACCTCCCCTTTGCGGCCATGGGCGTGGTCATCATCGTGCTGTTTTTCCGCGAGGCCCGCGCCGCGAACGACCGGCCGTTCCGCTTCATGTGGCTGGCCATCACCCTGAGCTTTGCCTTCTACATCCCGGTGGTGCTCTGGGCAGACGCAGTGCCCCTGGTGGGCATGCTCATGATCCCCAAAACCTGCGCCTATGTATGGGTGGTGTTTATGGGTTGGCAGGCTTCCAAAGAGCCGCGGTGACCCGGCGATTGTAAAAAAAGCAAGCTGCATAAGCAAGGCCGGGCACAGTGAATATGCAAGGGGAGGGCGCCGTTATAAAACGGCGCCCTCCCCTTGTTCATCGGGTTTAAAAAGCCTTGGCATCCTGTCTGCAGTGCTCCTGTCGCCCCGCGGGGCCCAAGGCCGCCTTGCACAGCCCCCCGCCGCCTCACAGACCGGCGGCGGACCTTTGACTCTGGCTCTGGCCGGGCGCAGAAATTTCTTTCTTTTGCTGTGCCGGCTGTAATGGGTAAAAACAGAAAAAAAGCCGGATGTCGGTTCTGTTCGAGGTAACCGCATGAAACGCGTCCTGGATCCGGGCTACGATCAGTTCCGTATTCTCCTGGGCCGCCCCCGGTGTCATCACCAGGAATTGGCAGGCGCTGTACTGGGTGTAGATGTCGCTGGTACGCAGGGTGGTGCAGATGTTCTCCCGCAGCTGTTCCATCAAATGCTCCCGCTCTTCCAGCCCAATAAAATCACCATACGGGTTCATCAGCGAAACAAGGATCAGCTGAATGCTCTGCCCACTCCGCTTCAGGCCTCGCTCCAGAAAGCGGTACACTGCCAGGAACGCATCAAACTCATAGCAGCAGGCCCCGGCAGCGGGCGTTTTTTCCCCGAGCTGGCGGCTGATGTATTTGATGTCAATGGAAGGCGCCTGCCTGGGCAGATGAGTCGTCCGGTTCGGTGCCTGCCGTTTGGCAGAGGCATCATAGAACTGGACCGCCATCGTTCGCCCTTGTTTTTCGGCGCGCATTGCGCTGTCCGCCCGCTCATACAGATGCGCAAACGTGTCGGCTGCGCGGGCAAACTCCGCGCCTATGGTAACATGAAACCCGGTTTCGATGCCCAGCGCTTTCCCCTCCTGGGCAATTCTTGCATTGAGCCGCGCCGCCTGCTCCCTGATCTGCTGCTTTGTGTGGCAGCCCGTCAGAAACACAGCGAACTCGTCCCCTCCCATACGGCCGATCATATTGCCCCTGCCGAAATAATACCCCAGCAGGCAGGCCAGTTCCCGCAGGGCCTTGTCCCCCATCAAATGGCCATATTTGTCGTTGATGGTCTTAAAGTTGTCCACATCAATCATCAGCAGAACGCCGGGGGTGTTCTCCTGCAGCAGCGCGGCGACCCGGGCCTCCATGGCGCCGCGGTTCAGAAGCCCCGTCAGGGAGTCCTGCTGTGCCAAACGGCGAAGATGGTCGTTCTCCGCTCTCAGCACGTCAAGTTCTTCCATATGCATGACCCGCCCTTTCCGCTGTACCGCCGCTGTTCAGCTTGTCCGTTTCAAAGCGCCTGGGGCCGGCGCGAAAATGCGCCCCCTTTTTCCGCGCTCGCTCCTATCTTCCCTTCCCCCCGGAAAAAAGGCCTTTCCGCACAAGCACCCGGCTCAAATAAACGCCGGGGGCTTCCTCAAAGCGGGTTGTTCCGCCGTGCTTTTGGGCGGCAGCCTCCACGCTGCGCAGCCCCAGCCCCTCTCCGTGGGGGGCTGCTCCGGTGCTGTTCTCCACCGTGAGCACAATGTCGTTCTCCCCGGTCTCACACCGGGCGCGCAGGTAAGCCCCTTCGCCCCCGGCTGCCGCACTTCGGGCCGCGTTCTCAAAGATGTTGCCAAAGATCACGCACAGATCCGTATCCGGCACTCCGGCTCCCACAGGCAGATCCAGCTTCACATCCAGCCGGACCCCTCTCCCCGCCGCTTGGGCCAGATAGTGCTTGAGCAGGGCGTTTACCGCCCGGTTCTCGCACCAGTCGGGGCCTTCATGGGGCAGGCCGGCCGTATACTCATCCAGATAGCGCAGCAGCCCCGCCTTGTCGTCCCGCGCCGCAAAATCCCGAACGGCGGCCAGGTGATGGCGCAGATCGTGCCGGGCAGCCCGGGCGGTTTCGATCCCCTGGGTCAGGTTCTCAAAGTTCTGCGCCTGAAGGGCCAGCCGGGTTTCCAGCTCGCTCTCCTGCCGTACATGCCGGGCGTTATCCAGAACAGTGCGCAGGTTGACATAATAGGTGATGAGGCCGGTGGCCAGAATGAGCAGCGTCAGCGCCGAAACGCTGGCCGTGGAAAGCCCGGCCCTCTGCACATTCACCACAAAGATCTGGCTGAGAAAATAGAACAGCGCCGGCGGCAGGCACAAAAGCCAGATGCTTTTTGCCGGCAGCTCCGCGAAAGCCGCTCTGAGCCTGCCCTTAAAAAAGCGCCACACGAAGGGGTATACGAGCGCGTTGCCCAGGGCGATGGCCGCCCCGTAGGCGGGCGTGTAGGCAAGGCTGATCCGGGTCCCGGGATAAAACGGGGCGACCGCTGCGCCGGCGGAAAAATTCACGGTGGTGGAGATGGCCTGGAGCAGCAGCAGCGTGTAGACCAGCTTGGCCGGCTTCACCCCAAAAGCCAGTTGATAAAAGACCAGCAGCAGCAAGGTATGCGCCACATAATGGACCAGGTTCCAGTCCCGCCAGGTTTCCGGCAGAAACACCACCAGCAGCGCGCCGGAAATCGCCTTGGCCAGGCCCGCACCAAGGCCCAACAAAAAAATGGTGCCTTTTTTGAGCCGCGCCTGATCTGCAAAGGGCACGCAGGCCATAAGATACCAGGGCGTGTCGCTCAGCAGCAGGGCCGCGCCGTAGAGCAGGGGGCTGTCCATGTCACTCCCTCCCGTTCACCACTTCAAACCGCCGATCCTCCCAGGCCCGGCGCACTTCTTCCGCCGTTCCCCGCCGGATGGGCAGCAGTGTGTCGTCCCGCATGGCCACCTTGCCTTTCTGCACAGCCAGCACATGATCCAGGTTGATGATATAGCTCCGGCTGATGTGGTAAAACCGCCTGTCACCCAAGTTCCCGAACATCCCCTGAATGCTCTCATAGGGGTTGTAGGTCCCGGTGTGGGTGTGGATTACGCAGTTGCGGTTGTTGCCCGAGATATAGTAGATGTCCGCATAGGGGATATATTCTATGTGCCGGTTCACCATAACCTCCAGCGTTTTCTGGTCTCCCGCCAGCACCTTCAGCGCACGGGCCAAGGCCTCGTCCACGTCCCTGTCCGCGATGGGTTTCACCAGGTAGTGCGCCGCCCACACACTGTAGCTCTGGGCCAGATAGTCGCGGGTAACCGTGGTAAAAATCATGGGGGAATAGTTCCCTTGGCGCCGAAGCTTGAGGGCCGCGTCCAGGCCGGATATCCCGGGGAGCAGAATGTCAAAGAAAAAAATGGAGTAAAAGGTCCTGCCCGCCGCCTTCAAAAGCTCCTCGGCCGTCCCGAACAGTTCCACGTCCGCGTCTACGCCGTGATCTGTCATGGCCTTATGAAGCTGCTCCAGCAGCAATTCCCGGTCCTTTTCGTTGTCCTCGCAGATGGCGATTTTCATAATCCGGCTCCTTTTTCCCCTCACGAACCTGGCATTTTTATTGATTTCCATCCCAAGAATAACACACAGCGAAGAATTATGCAATTCATTTGCGATATTATTTTAATTTAAATGTAGTGAAATGCACGCAATACGTTGTTATTCGCTTCCGCGCCCATTTTTGAACGTGTAGGGCTGAGCGACGCTCCCCTCATCGCTCTGGCCGCGGGATATTGGCTGGTGACCCTGGGCGTTCTCCCCCATCTGATCGAGCGGAAAATCGATCATTGGTATTAAGTCCTCTTTCCTCCAGGCCTTCCCCTGTTTCTCCCCATAAAGCAGGGCCCCCGGACAATGTGTCCGGGGGCCCTCTGTTTTTCACCGCAAATCCTCTGCGCCGCGCAGAAAAAGAGGGCGCATGTCCTCAGCACTGCTCCATGAGACGGCGCACCGCACCCTCGGGCGGCACGCTGGAAATGCCGCCCAGCGTCTGGGTAGACAGAGAGGCGGCGCAGCAGGCGAACCGCGCGGCTCCCTCCAGGTCGTCATTCGTCAGGGCGTCGAGCGCCTTGCCTGTTTTCAGCAGGCGGCTCAAGGCGCTGCCTCCGAAGATATCTCCAGCGCCGGTGGTGTCCACCGGCCGGATATTTTCCGGCGGCGCTACGCTGCCGTCAAAGCCGTTGCCGCTGTAATAGCAGCCTTTGGGCCCAAGCGTCACGAATACGACCGACACCCCCGCGGTGTGCAGCTTTTGCGCTGCCTCTTTCGGGGAGACGTCCCCCCACAGAAAAGAGGTCTCCTCGTCGCTGATCTTCACGATGTCGGCCTGCTTTGTGCCCCACAGGATCCAGCGCCGGGCCTCCGCAGGGCTGTGCCACAAAGAAAGGCGCAGGTTGGGGTCGAAGGAGATCCATTTGCCTCGGCTCTTTGCATGTTCCACAGCCTTTCGGGTGGCGCTGCGGGCCGGGCCACAGGTGAGGCTGAAGGTACCAAAGTGAAAGTCCCGGCAATCGTCGATAAGCTCCAGTCGCAGCTCGCTGACGCGGAGGAGGGAATCGGCACCGGGCTTGCGGGCAAAAAAGAAAGAACGTTCTCCAGCGGCGTTAAAGGCGACAAAAGCCAGCGTGGTGAACACCGAGGGATCCGCCACAACGCCGGCTGTCTCGATGCCTACCCTTTGAAGGGTGCCCAGCAAAAGCTTCCCGAAGGCATCGTCTCCCACCTTGCCTAGAAAAGCGGTACTGCACCCATAGGTGCTGAGCGCGGCCAGCAAGTTGCAGGGGGCGCCGCCGGGGTTGGCGGCCATGGTGGGATATCCGGCAGCGTCGGTGGAGCGGGATGCAAAATCAATCAAAAGTTCGCCCAGAGCGGTCACATCATACATATTCATTTCCTCCGTTGGCGCCGTTAAGGGCGCTGAAAAACACAGTGCAGGATGGCCTCCTTTATGCGGGAGTCCGGGAACTGAAGCCGGTCGAGAATCATTCTTCCGGCCAGGCGTCCGATTTCCTGGGTGGGCTGCTTGATCATGGGCAGCCCACGGAAAAGATGCTTGTATTCCGGAGAATCACAAAAACAGACCACAGCAGGGCGGTCCTCCACAGTGTTCAGAAAGCCCATAAGGTCAATATACAGCTTGCTGTTCCCGATCAACAGAGCGGTGCAGCTTTCAGCAATCAGATATTCAGCGGCGTAGGATACTTCGCTGTCGATGTCCACATATCGGATTAGCTCCTCAAAGCCGTATTTCGCCGCGGCGTGCCGGTAAGCTGCCACGCGCTCCCTTGTTGTGCTCAAACTTTCCTGCCAAGCCAGCATCCCAATCTTTTTGTGGCCGTGTGCCACAAGATAATCGATGCTCTCCAGGATGGCCGCGTAAGAGTCGGCCCGTATGGTGTCGCATTGGCTGTTAACAGGCAGGCGGTCGATCAAAACAAAGGGGAAGTTGGCGGGGATATGGGAGATAAGCTCTGTATAGTACTCAAAGCAGCTTGCAATGATGAGCGCATCCACAGTCCCCGAACAAAGCCGCAGCAGCCTTTCGGTCTCCCGCTCGATGCTCTCGTGGGTGTTGGCAATCACAAGGTCATAGCCGCTGCATTCCAGCACTTCCTCGATGGAATTGATCAGCGTAGAAAAAAAGGCATTGCGGATATCCGGCACGATGAACCCGATAGAGCTTCTTCGCCCCGCCTTAAAGTGCCGGGCGGTACTGTCGGGTATGTATTGCAGTGCCTCAATGGCGGCCATCACCCGCTGCTGCGTTTCAGGGCGCACGGGGCGCGTCTCATTGATCACATTCGAGACCGTTGCGATGGACACACCGGCCATACGCGCCACATCCGTTATTTTTGAGCTCATGGTTTCACTCCATATAAACGTTTAAATGCTCTATATATTAAGATTATCAAAAAAATCCGCGGTGTCAACAGGGAAGCCTCCCAAACCGGAAAGCTGTTTTTGTGCAATACGTTCAAAAGCGAAGTAAAACGAAAGCGCAAATTGACATATATGTGAGGCCAAAGTACAATACAAGTAATTTGAACGTTTAAATTTTATTGGTTTCCGCGGTAAACAGCAGGAGTTTCGTTTTGTGTGCTCTATGGTTCGGCTGCGCAGCTTATCCACCATTATATGTGAAAAGGAGAACGGAAGGATATGAAAAAAGCATCCCTGAACGGCAAGTGCCTGGCAGCACTGCTCATTAGTCTGGCGTTGTGCTTTGTCAGTATGGTCGGCACACATCAGATGCTGACGGACGGCGGCAATGTCCAGGTCAAAGATTTAAAATTTATCACGCCCCAGGGCAATGCAGTGCGTTTCCTGGAATACCGGCCCGTGGGTGCTTCCGTGGAGAACCCTGTTCCCGCGGTAATCTACAGTCCCGGCAACGACAATACGGCGGAGATTTGGCGTTCGGTAGCACACGAATTGTCACGCCGCGGCTATGCGGTATTTGTGCCCGACCTGCTTTCTGCCGGCCATTCGGATGAAGCCGTCGGCAATTCCACCACCTTCGGCTTCAGCGAGCTTATCGACTACGTCTATGATAATCTGGACTATATTGATAAGGAAAGCATCGCCATCGGCGGGTATTCAAAGGGCGGCAACAATACGGTCGTGGTTCTGAATGAATATGGTGAGCTTCAGCGCAACGACCCCGATAACTTTGTTCGCAAATTCTGTGCCGCGCTTGTTCTGGCACCGCCCCCCTCTTCCTTCGCGGATGCCGTCACCGGTGTCAATGTCGGCTTCGGGGCGGGCCTTTACGACCCCTATTCCCGCATCGGTTTTCAGCCCGTAGAGGGGTATTGGCCCGGTGATCTCAGCGTAAAGGCCGAGATGAAGGAATTCATCAATCTGGGCGTTCCCGGCACCTTCTCCGAAACGGATATGGCAGATCCCAGCGTTAAGGTGGAGATTGGTCATGCGTACGGCAGCTTTGCCGAAAACAACGCCCGCGTTGTTTACAACCCCTCGGATGCCACGCATGCCTTGGGGATCATCAGCCCGATGTTTATCCGCGACACCGTGAGCTTTTTTATGCAGGCGGCGCAGGCCCCCAATCCCATCGACCCTGCAAATCAGAATTATATTGGTCTTTTGTTGTTCTCCGCGCTGGGCTTCCTGGCCATCCTTGCAATGACGGTTCCTCTGGCCATTCTCCTGCTGAATCTGCCGATGTTCGCTGCTCTCAGAAATCCCGTGGGAGAACCCACTTCCAGCCTCAAAAGCTCCCGAGACTGGATTATCTTTGTGGCGGCCTCCCTTATTGGCGGTTTTTTGCCCCCCATCATGTCACCAATCCTGATGCAGCAGACCAGCAAGATATTCTCCCTCACCGGGCAGGGCGGCACAAGCGGCGTGTTTGTATTCGGTGTGGCCAACAACAATGTTGTCTGGCTGTTGTTCAGTGCGCTGTTCCTGCTGGCTATGTTTTTCCTGTTCTTCTTCCTCATCCATAAAAAGAACGGGGCCACGCTGTCAGATTATCATGTGAAGATCAGCGTGCCCAACGCAGGCCGCACAATTTTGATGGGCATATGCGTGGTACTCCTTTGCCGCAGTGTGGTATGGTTCGCCGATTACTTCTTTAAGGTGGACTTCCGCGTGGTGGATCTGACCCTGGGCACCATCCAATGGTCGCATCTGCGCATCGCCCTTTGCTATGCGCCGTTCTTTATCCTCTATTGGTGCATCAACTCCCTTATCATGAACGGCTGCAACCGCTTCAAAAACATGCCCGAATGGCTCAACACCCTGATCTGTGTGCTCTGCAATGTGCTGGGAACGGTAGTCGTTGTCGCCGTGTATTATACAAATATGGCTGTCAGCGGGCAGGGCTTCGGGCCATTTGGGAACTGGAAAGCTTATATGATGCTCTCCTATATGATCCTCATGGGAATCTCCGGTACCATCATCAACCGCAAAATCTATAACTCCACCAGCAATCTCTACCTGGGCCCGGTGATCTTCGGCATCCTCACCGCCTACATCAACGCCACTGTTTATACACTGCCAGCCCCCTAACCGGCTTCGTCCGGCGGGCAATGAGAAAAAAGGGCGGCGGCAGATGCGCCCCTATCAAACCTTTAAAAGGCAGAAAAATGGGCTGTTGCGGATGTAAATACATCTGCAACAGCCCTCTCTGTTTTTCACCGCAAATCCTCTGCGCCGCGCAGAAAAAGCGGCCGTTTCACCTCTTTTTCAGCGATTCCAGGCACCCCACAATGCTCTCGGTGGCCGAAAGCTTCATGGCCTCGCCTGCGGCAAAGGCCGCGTCCGCTGTGCTCCACAGGCTGATGATGCGCCGGGTGGCAAGCACCGCGCTGGGGCTCACGCTGAATTCATCCAATCCCCAGGCCAGCAGCAGCGGGATCAGCGCCGGGTCGGCGGCGGCCTCGCCGCACATTCCCACCGGAATGTGCGCGGCCCGGCCCGCCTCAATCACGCCCCGGATGCTGCGCAGCACCGCCGGGTGGAACGGGGTGTACAGCTTTGCCACTGCCGGGTTGCCCCGGTCCACCGCCAGGGTGTACTGGGTCAGGTCGTTGGTTCCGATGCTGAAAAACGCCGCCTCGCCCGCCAGGATATCCGCCGCCAGGGCGGCGGCGGGGGTTTCGATCATCACACCCACCTGGGCGGCGTCATAGGGCAGGCCCTCGGCCGCCAGCTGCTGCTTGGCCTGCTCCAGCAGGGCCTTGGCCGCCCGCAGCTCCTCCACGCCGGTCACCAGGGGCAGCATGATTTTGATGTTCTTGTGGTCCGCCCCGGCCCGCAGCAGCGCGCGCAGCTGCACCAGGTAGGTCTCCGGCTCATCCAGGCAGTAGCGGATGGCCCGGTGCCCCAAAAACGGGTTTTCCTCCCGCTCCATGTGCA
This sequence comes from Oscillospiraceae bacterium, assembly GCA_022835495.1. Classification (NCBI taxonomy): domain Bacteria; kingdom Bacillati; phylum Bacillota; class Clostridia; order Eubacteriales; family Oscillospiraceae; species Oscillospiraceae bacterium. The sequence continues at coordinate 179,954 of BQOK01000001.1, read as the reverse complement.
GGTAGGGGATGGCCTTGTCGCCCCCCACGTCCAGGGTGCGGATCACCACCTCTTTCCCCGCGAACAGCGCCGCCACCTGCCGGTAGGCGGCCAGCTGCTCCTCCTCGGTGGGCAGCTCGGCCCGGTCCATAAACAAAAATTCAGTGCGGAACAGCCCCACGCCCTCGGCGCCCTTTTCCAGCGCCGCCTCGGCGTCCTTGGGGCTGCCGATGTTGGCATACAGCGCCACCGGCCGGCCCTCCGCGGTCACGGTGGGCTTCTCCATGTACTCCTTCAACAGCTGGCGCTGGGCTTCAAATTCGGCTTTGCGGGCCTCGTAGTCCTTGCGGGTGCGCTCGTCCGGCTCCACATACACGTGGCCCCGCTCGCCGTCCAGCGCAATGGCCTGGCCGGTGGCAATGGCCGCCAGCGCCCCAGGCACGCCCAGCACCGCCGGGATCTCCAGCGCCCGGGCCAGAATGGCCGAATGGCTGGTAGTGCCGCCCACCTCGGTGATAATGCCCGCCACGTTCTCCCGCCGGATGCCCACGGTCATACTGGGGGTAAAGTCCCGGGCCACCAGCACGCTGCCCGCCGGGGCGTTTGCCAGGTCCGCCTCCTCAATGCCCAGCAGGGTCTTGAGCAGCCGCGCGCGCAGGTCGCCGATGTCGGTGGCCCGCTGCCGCATCAGCTCGTCCTCCATGGCGCCGAACATCTGCATAAAGCTCTGGCACACCTCGTCCACCGCCGCCTCGGCGGTGGCGCCCCCGGCGATCTTCTCCTCCATCTGGCCCTGCATAAAGGGGTCGGCCAGCATCATGCTCTGCCCCGCCAGGATCTCGGCCGCATGGGCGCCCACCTGCCCGGCCATGGCCGCGGCCATGGCATCCAGCTTGGCGCTCACCGCAGCCGCCGCGGCCGCCAGGCGCTGCTTTTCCGCTGTTTCGCCGGCAAACCTCACGCCGGACCAGTCCAATTCCTGTTCCTTCAGCACCAGCGCCTTTCCCAGGCCCACCCCGGCCGAAACGCCCGTTCCTTTCAGCATTGCTGCCCCGCCCCTTTCTCTCCCGGCGCGCCGCGCCGGCTTGTCACTCGCCCAGGCCGCTCTCGATCAGCCGGATCGCCTCGGCCAGCGCGGCCTCCTCGTCCGGGCCGCTGCACCGCACCTCCAGCTCGCTGCCGCACTTGATGCAGGCGGCCATCAGGTTCATGATGCTCTTGGCGTTGACCTCCTTGTCCCCAAACACCAGCGTCACATCTGAATCATACTTCATCATTGCCTGGGCAAACATGCCCGCCGGGCGCATATGCATGCCCATGGGGTTCACGATCTTGGTTTCCTTGCTCACCATTGGTTTTTCCTCCGTTCTTTTGGGGGCGGGGCCGGCGCGGCCCCGCCGTTCTGTTTTAAGCTCAGGCTTCCTTGTTCTTTTTTAGCACCGCCAGCAGGGCCATGCCCACTGCGCTGCCCACCGCCAGGCTGATGATATAGCCCAGCACGTTGGTGACCACCGGGAACACAAAGATGCCGCCGTGGGGGGCCATCAGGCCGCAGCCGAACACCATGGAAAGCGCGCCCGCCACCGCGCTGCCCACCACGCAGCTGGGAATGACCCGCAGGGGATCGGCGGCTGCAAAGGGGATCGCGCCCTCGCTGATGAAGCACAGGCCCATGATATAGTTCACGATGCCGGATTTGCGCTCGTCCGCGGTGAATTTTTTCTTGAAGAAGGTGGTGCACAGGGCAATGGCAATGGGGGGCACCATGCCGCCCACCATCACGCTGGCCATCATCTGGTACTCAATCGCGCCCTGCGCAGCGCCCGCCGCCAGGGCGGTGGCAATGGCGCCGGTGCCGGTCACATAGGCCGCCTTGTTGAAGGGGCCGCCCATGTCGATGCTCATCATGCCGCCCAGCACAGCGCCCAGCAGCACCTTGCTGGTGCCGCCAAGGCCGGCCAGCAGGTTCATCAGCCCCACGTTCAGCGCACCCACCACCGGGCCCACAATGCACATGAACAGGCCCATGAACAGCACGCCCACCACCGGGTAGATCAAAATGGGCTTGATGCCCTCCAGGCTCCTGGGCAGCTTGTCGCACAGCTTTTCCAGCCCCAGCATAAAGTAGCCGCCCACAAAGCCCGCCAGCAGCGCGCCCAAAAAGCCCGAGGCCACCGGGTCCGCCGTGCCGGCGATGGTGGCAAAGCTGGTGCCCGCCGCAGCCATGCTGCCGCCCACAAAGCCCACCACCAGACCCGGCCGGTCGGCAATGCTCATGGCAATATAGCCCGCCAGGATGGGCAGCATGAAGTTGAAGGCCACGCCGCCGATGGTCTTAAAGAACGCCGCCACCGGGGTGCCCATGCCAAAGTTTGCGGCGTTGCTGGGGTCAAAGGTGTCCAGCAAAAACGCCAGGGCGATCAGGATGCCGCCGCCGATCACAAAGGGCAGCATGTGGGATACGCCGTTCATCAGGTGTTTGTACACCTGGCGCCCCGCGCTCTCCTTCACCGGGGCCGCGCCCGCCGCGGGCCCGCCCTCGCTGCGGTACACCGGCACCGCGCCGCTCTCGATCTGTTTGATCAGCTCGGCCGGCTTGTGAATGCCGTCGCTCACCGGCACGAACAGCACCGGCTTGCCGTGGAAGCGCGCGGTGTCCACGTTCTTGTCCGCGGCCACGATAATGCCGTCTGCCGCCGCAATCTCGTCGGCCGTCAGCACATTTTTGGCGCCGCCCGAGCCGTTGGTCTCGGCCTTTACAGGCAGGCCCAGCTCCTTGCCGGCCTTTTCCAGCGCCTCGGCGGCCATGTAGGTGTGGGCGATGCCCGTGGGGCAGGCGGTGACCGCCAGGATCCTGTAGCCCTGCGCCTGTGCGGCGGCGGGGGCCGGGGCCGCCGCCTTGGCCGGCTGCACCTTGGGCAGGCACTCCTCGCCGTATTTTGCGGCCTCGGCCTCGTCAATGGCCGCCAGGAACGCCTCCGGGGTCTTTGCCCCCCGCAGCTTTGCGGCAAACCCGGGGTCCATCAGCAGCACCATCAGGCGGCTCAGGATCTCCAGGTGCAGGTTGCCGTCCAGCGGGGCCGCAATCATGAAAAACAGATCGCTCGGCTGCTTGTCGGCCGCGCCGTAGTCCACCCCTTCGGCCAGGGTCATGGCCGCCAGGCCGGGGGTCTTCACCGCCTCGCTCTTTGCGTGGGGCACGGCGATGCCCGCCTCAATGGCGGTGCTGCCCTGCCCCTCGCGGGCAAGGATCGCCTCCCTGTAGGCGGCCTTGTCGGCCAGATGGCCGCCCTTTTCCTGCAGGGCGATCAGTGTGTCGATGGCGGCGGCTTTGTCGGCTGCCGCCGCGCCCAGCCGGACGCTTTGGGGGTTCAGCAGATCGGTAATGCGCATGGTTTTGGTCCCTTCCTCTCTCTGTTACATATAAAAACAAAAGCGTATGCTTTGGCTCACACATCCTCGCCCATCAGGGCTTCGATCTCGGCCCGGGTGGCCAGCCCGTCGGAAAAGGCGGTGGCGCTGCCGCAGGCCGAGCCCAGCCGCAGGGCATAGGCGTAGTCCCGGGTGGTCAAATAGCCGGCCAAAAAGCCCGCCACCATGGAATCCCCGGCTCCCACCGAGTTTTTCACGCTGCCCCGGTGGGCCTCCACCCGGTGCACCCCGCCCAGCTCGTCCAGCAGCAGCGCGCCCCGGCCCGCCATGCTCACCAGCACGTTGCGGGCGCCCCGCCGCTGCAATTCCTCCGCGCACTGGCGCACCTCCCCGTCGCCCGAAAGGGTCCGCCCAAAGATCTCGCCCAGCTCGTGGTCGTTGGGCTTGATCAAAAACGGCCGGTACTTCAGCACGTTCACCAGCAGCTCGCGGGTGGCGTCCACCACGCACAGCACCTGTTTTTTCTCCAGGCGCGCCAGGATCTTCTCATAGGTATCGCCGGGCAGGCTGCGGGGGATGCTCCCCGCCAGCACCAGCACGTCTCCCTCCTGCAGGCCGTCCAGCTTTTTGCACAGCGCTTCCAGCGCCGCGCCGTCCATGGCCGGGCCCAGGCCGTTGATCTCGGTCTCTGCCGCCGCCTTGATCTTCACGTTGATGCGGCTCAAGCCTCCCGGCAGGCGGATAAACTCGGTGCGCACGCCCCTTCGGGCCAGCCCGTCCTCAATGGCCTTGCCGGTAAAACCCGCCACAAAGCCCAGGGCCACGCTCTCCTGCCCCAGCTGGCGCAGCACGCAGGATACGTTCACGCCCTTGCCGCCCAGCTGCACCTCCTCGCTCTCGGTGCGGTTCACCAGCCCCAGCTCCAGCGCGGGCAGCCGCACCACGTAGTCCAGGGCCGGGTTAAAGGTGACGGTATAGATCATAGGGGTTCTGCCTCCTTTATGATGGCGTGTTTTGCGTAGCTCTTGTCGGGCAGCGCGTCGGTGATGATGCAGGCCCGGTCCAGCGGGGCCACCGTGGCCGCCGAGACCCTGCCGAACTTGCTGGAATCGGCCAGCACGTAGCTGATGTACGCCTGGCGCATGGCGGTGGCCTTCACCAGCGCCTCCTCCGGGTCGGGGGTGGTGTAGCCCTGGGCCACCGCCACCCCGTTGATCCCGATGAACGCCTTTGTAAAGTTGTAGCCGCAAAGGCTCTGCACGGCCGCGGCCCCCACCACGGCCTCGGTGCCCACCTTCAGCAGCCCGCCCAGCACATAGGCCTTCATGCCCTTCTGCACCAGCCGCTGGGCGTGCAGGATGCCGTTCGTCACAAAGGTGGCGGCGCTGGGCTCCAGGTACTCCAGCATGCGCAGGGTGGTGGATCCCGCGTCCAGGAACACCACGTCGTCCGCCTGCACCTGCGCGGCCGCGCAGCGGGCGATGCGGTCCTTTTGCTCCACGTTCAGCTGTTCCTTTGCGCTCATGGCGGGCTCGCCCGCGTCGAACGCGGTGTCGCAGGCGGTCGCCCCGCCGTGCACCTTGTTTAGTTTACCCTGTTCGGCCAGGATAATCAGGTCGCGCCGGATGGTGGACTCCGAGGTTTCCAGCGCCTCGGCCAATTCGGCCACCGTGGCCGCCCGCCGCCGCTGCAATACCTCCAAAATCACCGCAAACCGTTCCTCCGCCAACATCCGCGCCACTTCCTTTCCTGTTCTGGCTCTACTATAGCACGTCAAATAATCAAATTCAAGCATTTTCATTCAAAAATATGCACAAATTTAAAGTTTGTTTTTTGTAATGCGCAAAATCGTTCAAACTCACGCATAAATCGACCGGTTTCTTCCAGCAAAAACGCTGCTTTCTGCTTGCAATAAAAAAATAAACATCCACGCGTAAAACGCGTGGTATTTCAGATGCGGGCAAAGCCCTTTGTTCCTCGCTCACGCGTCAAACGCGTAAGTACGGTCTGCCAGCCGCGCGGGGACTGTTACTTGCCGCCCGTAAACGGGCCGTACTCACTCATCGTGAGCTGCTCGCCCATCTCATCTTCTTTTAGTTGGTTCCTGATGTACTCTGCAATTCGGCTCGTGTTTTTCCCCGTTGTATCCACGTAGTATCCTTTGCACCAGAACTCTCTGCTCCGATACTTGTATTTCAATTCGCCGAATTGCTCATACAGCATTGTGCTGCTCTTCCCTTTCAAGTATCCCATGAAGCTTGACACCGACATTTTCGGTGGAATTTCCACCAGCATGTGCACATGGTCCGGGCATACTTCTGCCTCTATGATTTTTACGCTCTTCCACTCACATAATTGTCGCAGAATCTTGCCGATTGCTGCTCGCTTTTCTCCATAGAATACTTTCCTGCGATATTTCGGAGCAAATACTATATGGTATTTGCAATTCCATTTAGGTCAGTTTACAAGGAACTACACGCAGACTGTGAAACGGGCTGCTGACAACAAACGGCGGTATGCTCCCGGAAAGGGCAGCATACCGCCGTTTGTTGTCTGGGGTTTCCAAAGGGGTTCCCCCTTTGGCACACGACTTTGCTTGCAAAGTGTAGTGTGTTATACGCTCTGTCGGCGTTGCCGTGAAAATACCGTTGCCGCCGGGGAGGGCAATGGCATTTGAAGCGGCAGGAAAACGGGGCTGTGATTGCGTGGCGTGGAGCCACAAGCGCAGGGCTGGTTTCATCAGCAGACAGGGCGTATATGAATGCCCCCGTCCCTCGTCCTACGCCGAACTATGGGACAAAGTGTCCCAGACGGATAGCCACACTTACGAAAAAACAGACGGATTTTTCTCTCAAAATTGAAATGGGCGGGAAGCCATTTTAGGGCTTTCCCGCCTTGATTGCCCATCAGCAAAGACGGGCGATACTGTCAACGGCGGCGCATTTGTGCGCCGTTCATCTTGACCGTTGACTGGCTCGGCTGGCTTTGCTATTTTCCCGGTAAGTGAGAATGGGAATAGGTATGTATCATATTATTTTATCATAATTCCATCTGGCAAAATAATATCGCCATCATCTCCACTCACATCAAAAAATCCAACCTTGTGTTTTTGAGCTAAACTACGCATAAGTTCATACGCCTCGTCTGCCACCGACCAAGAAAACGCAGCGTAAATTACATTATACCCAATACTGTAATCAACCATATGCAACTCCAAATTTTCATCGTCATCAAGAGCATCGTCATTCGGTGCATATTCCCCATTCATGGGCGGGAATTTTTCTTTCATTTCCATAAACCAGTTTTGTAAAGCCGGAGAAGAAACACTAATCGTTTGGTAATCATGTTCTTCCTCCCATTCCATTTGCTTTTCATACCATGCCATAAACTCTTTTTTTGTGGTAGGTGCTTTTGTTCTCTCAAAAACCATCAAATCATAACTCATATTGATAACTCCTTTCAGATTTCTTGTTTATCGCTCTCTTATTTTCTCCCCCGCTGTGGGTTCGGATTTTTCAGCAAGTCCGACTTCTGCGCAATCCTTTTCAGCCACTTTCTTTCTTCTTCCGACAGCTTCCCGTAGTTCAGCTTGAGCCGCTTGCAGATAAACGCCAGCGACGCTTGCTCCGGGTCGCTACCCTCTTTGGCGGTTTCCTCGGCGGTCTGCAAAAAATCTTCCAGTGGGTTATCCTCCGGGACGCTGAAAAAATCGTCCTTATGTGTTTCCCGCAGGTCGAGGGCTATCTTGTTTATGTCCTGCTGTATCACATAGCGGCAAAAGCTGTCATCGTCAATATGGGCGGTGACAAGCTGCCGTAACTGCGGGTCAGTCAGGCCGGGATTGTGCTGCTTCATAATCGTTGCGCTCATAATATCCACAATGGCATTTGCGCTCTGTATCTGCTTGACTGCCGTTCCGTTCACATAGATTTCAAGGTCAGCCATGAGCCGGGGGAAATCCGGGTGTACCGCCAGCTCACACAAGAGGGAAGTATCCACCCGCCCACTTTTCAATAGTTCAATCATATCATCACTCAAGCGCAGGTCTGCAAGATCGGCGTTTGGGTGATTTTTTGTTTTAGAGCGTCCCAGCAGGTAATCAACGGTCACGTCGTAAAACTTCGCCAGCTGGATAAGGGCATGGTGGCTGATGTCTTTGAGATTGTCTCCCTCATAACTGCCTAAAGCAGATTTGGAAAGGTGAGTTTCCTCCGCAAGCTGTTCCAGCGTCAGCCCACGCTCCACACGCAGGTCTTTCAATCGTTCTTGTATGGAAAGTTCCATGCTCTCCCTCCTTGTCTGCTTGATAAACTGAAAGTTGTAGATTAGTCCCACACGATTTCCAAACAATTAAAGTTTTCTGGAATTGGTGGTACACACGAATAAATATTTAATTCAGATGCCTTTATTGTAATTACTCCGTCAGAGCATAGCCATTCGCAATTTACTAATTTTTCTAATTCCGTAGGCAAAATGGTTGTGCAAATCACGATTGAATCTCCTGCAAGAACTAATTCTTCTGCCCCATTGTTTTCTACGATTTCTGTATCATCGTGCAGAGCAACACGCACCCACGCTATGTTAGGCATTAACTCAATCTTTTGTAGCATATCCCATATTTCAGAAAGAGTCGGTCGCCCAAATTCCCATTGGTTCGGAGCAATGGAGTCCTCTTCTGTATTTCCATTGAAAAATTCATCGAGCGTTAGTAATGGAAAACGTTCTTCATTTTCTTCCAATATTTTTTTGAATGTACCCAACTCTATCATAATCACAATTCTCCTTTCAAATTTCGATTTCCTGTTCCGTCATTTTTATTGTATCACAATTCCGAGAGCATGGAAATAGGCAGTTTTTTTGGCGGATTTCCTACCTTTCGGATATACGGGACGGGCGGTCATTTAGGTGTAGACTTAGGATAGTTCATCGATGAGCTGCACCTTGAAAACCAAATGACCGTCCGAAAAGGAATACCCCGGCAGGGGAAGCACCGCAAGGAGCCAACTTCTGGACACTTTGCCCAGAGGTCACTTCGGGACAACTTGTCCCGAAGCTGTGGGGAGCGTGCCAACGCCGGAACACGCCGCAGAAATGGGGCAGGAAGCCTTTTCGGGGAGAGCGGCAACGGAAAGCAAAATGGAGGAAACACATGAGAGAGAACCCATATAAACGACTGCCGCCCATAGAGCGCAAGCAGGACAGTTCCCTTTACCGCATGACACCGGCACAGAGGAAACAGGCAAACGCCCTGATCCGCCGGGAGTGCTGTTGCTGTGAGGACGGCAACTGCATTGTCCTTGACGATGGGGACACCTGCACCTGCCCGCAGACGGTTTCTTTCTCGGTCTGCTGTAAGTGGTTCCGCTGGGCGGTTTTGCCGCTGGACGGGACGCTGGAAGCGGAGATTTTCCGGGATAAAGACTTGAAACGCTGTGCGGTCTGCGGCAGAGTGTTCGTCCCCAAATCCAACCGGGCAAAATACTGCCCCGGCTGTGCCGCCAGAGTTCACAGGCGGCAGAAAACAGAAAGTGAACGGAAAAGGAGGTCTGCTGTGGACAGTTAGGAGTGAAAAAAGCCTTGATTTATCAGGCTTTGCAAGCCCCAAAACGGGGCAGGTGGTATAAAGTATCGCCCGCCCCGGAAAACGGGCTTCTAACTGTCCACAAAACACACTATGACAAACACGATTTATATTCATCAACCGGAGAAATCGGTCAGCTTCACCCGGCTCCCGAATTTTCTCTTTGAAGCCCCCACATTCAAACCCCTGTCCAACGAAGCAAAGGTACTGTATGCCTTTATCCTGCGCCGAACAGACCTGTCCCGGAAAAACGGCTGGGCAGATGAATACGGGCGCATTTACCTCTACTATCCCATCAACGAGGTGGTAGAGCTACTCCACTGCGGACGGCAGAAAGCGGTCAACACCCTGCGGGAGCTGCAATACGCCGGACTGGTGGAAATCCAGAAGCAGGGCTGTGGAAAACCCAACCGTATTTACCCAAAATCCTACGAAGCGGTTCCAAACACCGACTTCAAGAAATCCGGTTATGGAACGCCGGAGGACTGAAAACCGCACCCCACAAGTACGATAATCAATCCTCTTGAAGTACGAAAATCGGACGGTATATAGAAATACAGAGATAAAAATATTGATTTATATTCTATCCATTCCCTTCCTATCCGAGATATTTTCTGCGGGATTTTCCTGTGGAAAAGTCCCGGAAAGGAACGGAATGGGGAAAGGAGCAGAATGGCACAACACGCAATTTTGCGGTTTGAGAAACACAAGGGCAACCCGGCAAAGCCGCTGGAAGCCCATCACGAACGGCAGAAAGAGCAATACGCCAGCAACCCCGACATTGACACCAGCCGGAGCAAATACAACTTCCATATCGTCAAGCCGGAGGGCAGGTACTATCATTTTATTCAAAACCGTATCGAACAGGTCGGTTGCCGTACAAGGAAAGACAGCACCCGGTTTGTCGATACGCTCATTACCGCCAGCCCAGAGTTTTTTAAGAAGAAGTCGCCAAAGGAGATACAAGCGTTTTTCCAGAGGGCGGCAGACTTCCTCATCGGGCGGGTAGGCAGGGAAAATATCGTGTCAGCCGTGGTACACATGGACGAGAAAACACCCCACCTGCATTTGGTCTTTGTCCCTCTGACAGAGGACAACCGCTTGTGTGCAAAGGAGATTATCGGGAACAGAGCCAACCTCACAAAATGGCAGGACGATTTTCACGCTTATATGGTGGAGAAATATCCCGACTTGGAGCGTGGGGAAAGTGCCAGCAAGACAGGCAGGAAGCATATCCCCACCCGTCTGTTCAAGCAGGCGGTCAATCTCTCCAAACAGGCAAGAGCCATTGAAGCCACGCTGGACGATATTACCCCGTTCAACGCCGGAAAGAAGAAAGAGGAAGCCCTCTCCCTGCTGAAAAAGTGGTTTCCGCAGATGGAGAACTTCTCCGGCCAGCTCAAAAAATACAAGGTCACAATCAATGACCTGTTAGCGGAAAACGAAAAGCTGGAAGCAAGGGCAAAAGCCAGTGAAAAAGGCAAGATGAAAGATACGATGGAACGGGCAAAGCTGAAAAGCGAACTGGACAATTTACAGCGGCTGGTTGACCGTATCCCGCCGGATATACTGGCGGAACTGAAACGGCAGAAGCGGCAGCATGGAAAGGAAAGGTGATTTTATAAGTACCACTATCAGATACAAAAAGGAAACGGAAGTCGTGACTTTTCAAGGCAGGGAAATCACGCTGGAAAACCTCTCCCCGGTGTTCACGCCGGAGCAGGAAGCGGCAAAACGCCGAGAGCTGGAACAGCAGCTTTATGAGGTGTTCCGCAAGTATGCCGACAAACGGCAGAGTGAGGAAGCCGGGGCATAAGGTTTTCCAAAGCCATCGTTGATTTGCGGGGCTGCTGGCGGTATAATAAGGCTGTCAGCAGCTCCGTTTCTTTTTTAAGAAAAGGAGCGACAATATGAATAATCGAATAGACGCAATCTATGCAAGACAATCGGTGGACAAAAAGGACAGCATTTCCATTGAAAGCCAGATTGAATTTTGCAAATACGAGTTGAAAGGCGGTAACTGCAAGGAATACACAGACAAGGGGTACAGCGGCAAGAACACAGACCGTCCGAAGTTTCAAGAACTGGTGCGGGACATCAAGCGGGGCTTGATTGCAAAAGTCGTGGTTTACAAGCTCGACCGTATCAGCCGTTCCATTCTGGACTTTGCCAACATGATGGAGCTGTTCCAGCAGTACAATGTAGAGTTTGTGTCCTCTACGGAAAAGTTTGATACTTCCACCCCGATGGGGCGGGCGATGCTGAATATCTGTATCGTGTTCGCCCAGCTTGAGAGAGAAACCATACAGAAGCGGGTAACGGACGCTTACTATTCCCGTAGCCAGCGAGGCTTCAAGATGGGCGGGAAAGCCCCTTACGGCTTCCATACAGAGCCAATCAAGATGGACGGTATCAACACAAAGAAGCTGGTGGTAAACCCAGACGAAGCGGCAAATATCCGGCTGATGTTCGAGATGTACGCCCAGCCCACAACCTCCTACGGGGATATTACCCGGTACTTTGCCGAACAGGGAATTTTATTCAACGGCAAGGAACTAATACGCCCCACGCTGGCGCAGATGTTACGCAATCCTGTCTATGTGCAGGCAGACCTTGATGTGTACGAATTTTTCAAAAGTCAAGGGACAATCATTGTCAATGACGCTGCCGATTTTACCGGCATGAATGGCTGCTATCTGTATCAAGGGCGGGATGTGAAGCCCAGCAAAAAGAACGACTTGAAAGACCAAATGCTGGTGCTGGCTCCCCATGAGGGCATTGTCCCCTCCGACATCTGGCTGACCTGCCGCAAGAAGCTGATGAACAACATGAAAATCCAGTCTGCCCGGAAAGCCACCCATACATGGCTGGCGGGAAAAATCAAGTGCGGAAACTGCGGGTATGCCCTTATGAGCATTAACAATCCTGTGGGAAAGCAATATCTCCGCTGCACAAAACGGCTGGACAATAAAAGCTGTGCCGGGTGCGGGAAAATCATCACTTCGGAACTGGAAACGGTTGTTTATCAGCAGATGGTAAAGAAACTGGCAAGCTACAAGACGCTGACAGGCAGAAAGAAAGCGGCAAAGGCAAACCCGAAAATTGCCGCCCTGCAAGTGGAACTTGCCCATGTGGACGGCGAGATTGAAAAACTGGTGGACAGTCTGACGAGCGCAAACAATGTGCTGCTCTCCTATGTGAATGTGAAGATAGCAGAACTGGACGGACGCAAGCAGGAACTTCTGGCGAGGATAGCGGAACTAACGGTGGAAGCCATCAGCCCGGAACAGGTCAGCCAGATTTCCGGCTACCTCGACACTTGGGAGAATGTATCCTTTGACGACAAACGGCGGGTGGTGGACTTGATGATTACCACCATAGCCGCCACAAGCGACAGCTTGAATATCACATGGAAAATCTGACGGGCGGAACCCCTCCCGTCAGATACCTACCCTGTGTAGTCCCTTGTAAACTGTACTTTTGTATGGGATAAACTATTTATGTCATTCAGGCTCATTCTGAATGTCCTCCTTTTGCTTTCTTACTGCAGTTGGCAGACCGCAGTTTCATTATAGCAAAAGGAGTTTTTATTTCTTCTTCATCGCTTAAGCTCTTTTGTACCACACGTCTAACGTGTGGTTTTGCACGACAATAAGGCGGCCTCCCGTTGGGAAGTCCGTCTCATTTTTTTATTGTAAGCTATTTTGTGCCGGCCCCCACCTTTCATTGTGAGGGGGGCATTATTCTTTATTGGTATCGTAAATCCCAAGAAAATCAATCTGTTTTCTTTTCCTGAAGCTCGGCCAATCTACGCAATTGCTCCAGCGCGTAATCCTGAAATTCGGGGCGCAGAGTTTTAAAAATGCCAATCGCCTCATCCAGCTTTTCCGTCTGCGCCGGATCGCGGTAAAACATTTCTCCCTCACCGGTTCCCAACCAATTCTGGTTGACCCCGTACAATTCACAGATATGCCGAAGAAGAAGCTCCTTGGGCTGCACACGGTCATATTCCAGATTGCTGATTACATCACGGCTCACGCCCAGCTTTTCCCCAAATTCCCGCTGCGACAGCTTGAGCGCTTCCCGTATGTCTTTGATCCGATTGGCCAAGTATTTCCCTTTCAAAAAGGAAGTTGTGATTTTGACACAAAAAGACTTGCTGAACTAAATACCCTTTTTCTCACATTAGACAACATGGGGCAAGACAGTGCTCTTACCGTGTTGCGGTGCGGCTGACGCTCGAGGGCCGGCGTGTGGTGATGGAAAAGGAAACGCCGCAGTGCGCCCTGTGCGGCTCCGCCGAAAGCCTGCGGGTGCAGGGCGAAAACGCGGTCTGTGCCGAGTGCATCCGGTCGATCGGAAAGGTTTAAACCGCCTTCTTTATCTCACCGAGATCCGCTTCTGGTAAAGTCGCTTCTTTCTGTTCAGCGCGTATCATTCGATATGCTGACCGCTCCCCATGTAAGAGCGCCTTTGAAAATGGCTTTTAGGCCAAATTCAAAGGCGCTTTTTTGTGCGTTTTTTTCCGTGAAGCGGGCCTGCGGGGGATATCGGGATGCACATACGGGAAACTGTTCAAAAAAAGCTCATAATGTTTGGTCAAAAAGGAAATTTTTTTGCAGCCTCTTGACGTTGACCGAAAGGCTGGCTATAATGTTTTTGGGAACGTTCCCTATATTTGCGGCAGAAAGAAGAGGTGCTTTATGGAACTGTCCATTCTGGATATCGCCAAACGCTCCGGCGTTTCCAAAAGCACGATCTCCCGCGTACTCAATGGGGGCTCGGTGAGCCCCAGGACCCGGGAGCTGGTGGAGCGCACCATGCAGGAAATGGGGTATTACCCCAACTATATGGCCAGGGGCCTGCGCGGCGTGCACCACACGGTGGTGGGCATTCTGTCCCTGGGCAAGGGGATGTTTGTCAACCCCACCATTTCCCGGCGTGTGGCCGGCATCCTGGATACTTTAAGCGAAAACGACTGCGATCTCATGATCGTGCACGACCTCATGGCCCAGGACCTGCCCGGCTATGTTCCCAAATATGTGCGGTATCTGCGCCAGCAGCGCATCCAGGGGCTCATCACCCTTGGGTGGGACGACCTTCCCGAGGTGCAGCAGGCGGCCAATCAGTTCCGAAATGTGGTCTACGGGGGCGAACGCCTGCAGGCCAGCCGGGGTTTTCGGGTATACCATGGCAACTATAATTACAGCAGCGACCTTTACCGGCTTCTTGTAATGAACCGGCACAAGCGCGTGCTCACGATCGTCGGCTTTCAGCCGCGGGACGAACAATTCCGCAAGGCCCGGATGCGCGCCTGGGAGAATACCTGCTTTCAAATGGGCTGCGCCTACAACACGTCCGATTTTTACCCCGCCCCCGCCGACGGAAGCCCCACCGCCGAGTATCTCGAGGCCCTGTACAAGTATTTTGTAAAGGGCAAATACACCGCTGTCTTTGCCGACGAAATGACCTGCGCCCAGGCGGTGCGTTTTTACTTTCAGGAAAAGGGCCTGCGCTGCCCCCAGGACTTTTCCCTTGTGACCATTCAGCGCGACGAAACAGAGGAACATTTTCTCACCTCGGCGTTCGTGTCGGATTACGAGTACGGCGTGCTCATCACAAAGCTGATGCTGGAGGTGATCGGGAACAGCGAGCTGGAATACCGCGATATCATGATGTCTTACTCCATGGAAATGCGCAGGTCGGTGGGGCCGGGCCCCGCCTGACCGGCGCAAAAAAATGAAAAAAGAGAATTGCGCCCAAAAATGGGAACGTTCCCTTAAAATGGAAAAGCTGAGGAGGCAGCAGGCATGAGTACAACCTTTTGTGTCGCCGCCATGGCGGTGTATATGGCGGCCATGATCGTGATCGGCGTCGTTTTGCGCAGGCAGGCCACAAAATCCATCAACGATTTCGGCCTGGCGGCAAACCGGTTCGGCTCCGCAGTGATCGCGGCGGTCAGCATTGGCGCGTGGGTGGGCAGCGCAGGGCTCATCGGGCTTTGCGCCGGCAGCTATATGGGGGGCGTGGTGAGCTGGTGGAGCTATGCGAGCCTGTACCTTGTCACCCTGCCCTGGATCTTCTTTTTCGTCAGCCGCCTGCGCTCACTCAAGCTGTTCACCATCGCAGAGTTTTATCAAAAGCGCTTCCCGGGTTACAACGGCGCCATCCAGTATCTGGTGGGCATCGGCTTTGCCCTGAAATATTGCATGATGATGGGCCTGCAGTTCAACGCAATGGCCTTTTTGCTCACAACCGTGCTGGGCTGGTCCCACGTTCAGGGGGTGCTGGTATCGGCGGCCATCATTCTGTTCTATACCTCCATCTCGGGCTTTTTAAGCGTGATGGTCACCAACTTCATCCAGTCGGTGTTCCAGACCCTCTGCCCGTTTTTAATGCTGGGCTTCGTGCTGTATTCGCTGGGCGGCTGGCAGCCGGTGGCCGATTTCTATCAGGCGGCCGGCCAACCGCAGGCGCTCTCCCTGTTCCAGGGGTTTGGCTGGGTGAAAGAACTTGTTTATTACTGCATCACCATGGGCCTTTTGGTCATTGTTGGCAATCAGGACGATCTGCAGCGTGTGGCCTCCGCCAAAAACGACGCCTCGGCAAAAAAAGGCCTGTACCTCGGCACCTTTTTGGTTCTGCCCATCCTGCTGGTTCCCTGCTACATCGGTGTGGCCGCAAAAGTGCTGCTGGGTCCCGGCGTGGAACCCAATATGGTGTTTTACGAGCTCATGATGAAGGCCGGTCCCGTGGTGGGGCTGCTGCTGCTGTACGGGGTCCTCTCCACCATCATGTCCTGCGCGTCCTCCACCCTGTTCGCCGGCGGCATGATCATCTCCAAAAACGTCATTCAAACCTACCTTGTCTCGAAGGGTCGGGTGATCGGCGATCAAAAGGACATCGCCCTGAGCCGCCTGGGCATTGCCCTGTGCACGGTTTTCAGCATCGGGCTGTCCCTCTGGTTCCAGGGCATCATGGAACTGATGGACGTGGTGATGTCCATCTGCGCGGCCGCGCTGGTGATCCCTTACCTGTTCGCCTGGTTCTCCAAACGAATGAACACCGAGGGCGCCATGGCGGGCATTGTTTGCGGCGGGGCCGCCGCCCTTCTTTGGACCCTCCTGGGGCGCCCCTGGGGGCTCGACGCCATCTGGATCGGGCTGCCCTGCTGCCTGGCCGGCTGCCTGATCGGCCAGCGGTTTGGCAAAGCCCCCACCCGGCAGGAGATCGAGGCCACCTATTATTTCCAGGAAAAATTCCGCCGCGTGAAAAGCACGCAAAAAAGCTGACTTCCGCAGCGAAGCAAAGGCTGTTTTTTGCACCTCCATACCGGGTGCCCCGCAAAAGGCGGGGCAGGGGTGCTTTGGGATCAAGCTTTTATTACAGAGCAATAAAAAATAGCCGCAGGCTATTTTTTCGGCCATCTGCCCCGGTTGCCGCGCAAGCGGCGAGGGACAGGGCCCTCAAGATAAGTTTTTTATTGCGGAGCAATAAAAAATATACGGCCTCTGGGCGTATATTTTTTATAGTAAATTGGGAACGTTCCCTTTTTCAAAACAAAAATTATTTTTTTGAGGAGGCCATTCATGAAACAAACTTCAAACCGGAAATTCCACTATGCGTTTTTAGTGGTCATCGTGTACGCCATCGCGCTGCCAGCTGTGTTCCTGTTCAGCAACGCGTTCGGTCTTTATATGGTGCCCATCACCGAGGAACTGGGCATCTCCCACGGCGCTTATTCCCTCACGCAGTCCTTTAACGAGATCGTGTCCGGCGTGTTATACTTTTTGTATGTCCGCATCGAGCGCAGGTTTAAGATCCGCTACATCATCACCGCCGGCGCGTTTGCCGGCGCCCTGGCGGCGCTGCTCTACGCCGTTTCCGGCAATCTGCCCATGATCTTTCTGGCGTCGGCGGTTTCCGGGTTTATCTGGCCGCTGTTCAGCCAGGTCAGCGTGGGCAACATTGTCAACAACTGGTTCGCCCGCAAAGGCGCCACCATCATCAGCGCCATGTTCACCTTCAGCAACCTCTGCGCCTTCTTTACCTCCAAGATGGTCGCCTCCTGGATCGAGAGCTCCGGCTGGCGCACGGCAATGCTCTATACCATGTGGCTGATCCTGGCCGTGACCGTGCTGGTGTTCCTGGTCATCCGGGATCACCCGTCCGCAAAGAATCTTACCCCCTGGGGGGTGGAGCACAAGGAGGGCGAAACCGAAGCAAAGCCGGACCCCGCCACCCTGCCCGGCGCACGGTTCAAAACCTCGCTGCGCTCGCCCAAGCTGTATTGCGCGTACCTCTGGACCTTTATCACCGGCCTGATCGTGTACCCGGTGGTGTACGCCGTACCGGCGCACCTGAGCAAGGTCGGCTTCGACACGGTGTTCTCGGGCGATGTGGTGGGCCTGTTCAGCATTGGGTCCGTGGTGTTTTTGCTGCCGCTGGGCTGGGCAATGGATCGCTGGGGCGTGCGGGTCGGCACAACGCTGTGCGTGGGCGGCTACCTGCTTGCCATCGCCTCTCTGCTGGTCATCACACCGGAACGCAGCTTCCTGGGCCCTGTGATCGGCCTGGCAATGGGCGTGGGCATCATTCTGTTCACGGTGCTGCCGGTGTTCATGCGTGACGTATTCGGCTTTAAAGAATACTCCAAATTCATGAGCTATTCCGTTGTTTTCCGCACCATCGGCAGTACCCTGGGCTTCCCGCTGCTCAACTTTACCTACGACAAGGTGGGCTCCTACAATACCGTGTTCGCCATTTTCGGCGGTCTGTCGGTCATCCTGCTCATCCTGGGCGTGGTGGCCACCAGCAAAAAGCACCCGCTGTGGGTGGAAACCCGCCCCGGCTTCCAGGGCTATGTGGAGCCCGCCAAGGCTTCCTGAGCCGCATCCCTGCAAAGGCATGGCTCTCGGGGCCGCGCCCCACCGCCATGCCGGCAGGTTTATAAAAACAGGGGTGCTGAGCGCCGTTTTTCACATACAGGCCGGCTGCCCCGCAAAGGGTGCGGCGCGGGTGCTTTAAACTGAGTTTTTAATAAATAAATCAAACCATAATTTTCAGGAGGTACGAGATGAAAGAATACACCAGGATCTTGGGCCAATACGCGGCGCAGCTGAACTACGAGGACCTGCCCGCCGACGCCGTGGAACAGGCCAAAAAAATCATTCTGCACACCATCGGCGTGAGCATCGCCAGCACCAAAATGAGCCCCACGGCCAACGCCGCCGCGCTGGCCGCCAGCCGGGGCAGCTGTGCCCAGGCCACCCTTTGGGGGGCGCCGAGCGTGCGTGTGGCCGCTGCGGACGCGGTGTACGCCAACGGCGCCGCGTCGGACGTGCTGGACTGGGAAGACTGCACCTGGACCGGTCACGCCTCGGCCGGCGCGATCCCCGCATCCTTTGCCTACGGCGAGCAGACCCACGCGGCAGGCCGGGATGTGATCACGGCGATCGTGGCCGCCTACGAGGTATACCAGCGCATCGCCATGGCAGTGCAGCCGGAATTCGACAGCTACCTGGCCCAGGGCCGGGGCTGGGGGCTGGTCAACTGGCAGGTGTTCGCCTCGGCGGTGGCGGCGGGCAAGCTCTTGGGGCTCGACGCCGCGCAGATGGCGGCCTGCATCTCGCTGGCCGCATATCAGGCGCCCACCCTCATGGGAAAGGACGGCGACGGCGACATTTACCACTACGCCCACGGCATCGCGGGCAGAAGCGGCGCCGAGAGCGCCGAGATCACAAAACAGGGCTTCGAGTATTATTACGACGGCCTGGAGGGCGACACCGGCTACTGGCTGTACGTCTCCAACAAGTGCGATTGGGATTGGCTGGACAAGGATCTTGGCAAGACCTTCTACATCAACGAAACCCTGCTCAAGCACTGGCCTGCCAACGTATGGGTGCAGGCCCCTCTGGACGGCCTGCACAACATCTGCACCCGGGAAAAACTCACCCTGGCCGACATTGAAAAGGTCCGGGTTTCCCCCATCATCGACATCATCAGCGCCGAAAACCCGCTGCCCATGGGCCTCATCCAGGCGGAATACAGCCTGCCCCACTGCTTCGCCTGCTACCTGAGCGGCAAAAAGCCCTCGGAAGATTGGTACAGCCTCGAGAGCCGCTCCAGCAAAGAGCTGTGCGAACTGTCCGGGATTGTGGAGTATTTTGGCCCGCAGGCCAACCGCCTGCACATGTTCGAGGTGTTCTGGCAGGGCACCTTCCCCGAAACCACCGTGGAGGTGGCCTGCAAGGATGGGCGCACCTTCCGCGAAACCCTGCGCTGCCCCAAGGGCCACCCCCGCAACAACTTCACGCTGCGGGAAGAACAGGAATTCTTCGTGGCGCGCGCCGCCGATTTCATCGGCCGGGAAAACGCCGAAGCGTTTGCCGCGGGCGTGGCCCATCTGGAAGCCTGTACCGACCTGAACGAGCTCACCGCGCTGCTGTCCGGCCGGTAAAAAAGCCATTTCACAGCGCGGCCGCCCCGGGCCTCCGGGGCGGCCGCGCTGCCATTGATCGAAAGGGATGCATATGCAGGAACAGGAATTGCTGCGCCGGGCCCAGGCGTTTTTGCAGGAAAACAAAGAGGCCATCCTTCAGGACCTCGCCGCGCTGGTGGCGATTCCCAGCGTGGCAGGGCCGCCGGCGCCCGGGGCGCCCTTCGGCCCCGGCCCCCGCCAAGCGCTGGACGCCGCCCTGGCCATTGCCCGGCGCATGGGCTTTGAGCCGCACCACCACCAGGGATATATGGGCTGGTTCGACCTGCCCGGCCGGCAGAAAGAGCACATCGCCACCATCACCCACCTGGACGTGGTCCCCGCGGGCGAGGGCTGGCACTTTGACCCGTTTTGCATGGAGCGGCGGGGCCAATGGCTGATCGGCCGCGGCACCGACGACGACAAGGGCGCGCTGGTGTACTGCATGTATCTGGCAAAGTTTCTGCGCGAGAGCGGCGTGCCGCTGCGCTATACCCTGCGCACCCTGATGGGCTGCGCCGAAGAAACAGGCATGCGGGATGTGGGGCCGTATCTCGCGGCGCAGCCCCAGCCGGCGTTCTGTCTGTCCTCCGACGCTCTGTTCCCGGTCTGCAGCGGCGAAAAGGGGCTGTTCGAGGGGGAATGGACCCTGCCGATGCCCGCCGGGAAGGTGCAGCGGCTCCAGTCGGGCGATGCCAGTAACATGATCCCGGAGCAGGCCGTGTGCTGGCTGCGGGAGTGGGATCCCACCCTGCTTTTGCCGGCAGACCTTTCCGTCCGGGCCGAGGGCCCGCTTTTCCGGCTCACCGCGCGGGGCGTCGGCGCCCACTGCGCCATGCCGGAGCGCGGCGTCAGCGCAGCCGGGCTCCTGTTGGACTTTCTGCTGCAAAACGGGCTGCTCAGCCCCGGCGAGCAGCCCGCCTTCGCGCTGCTGCAAAAGCTGCACCGCTCTTTTTACGGCGAAGGGCTGGGGCTTGCCTGCCGCGACGATATCTTCGGGCCGCTCACCTGTGCGGGCGGGATCCTGCGGGTGGAAAACGGCCTGGCGCGCCAAAACATGAACATCCGCTACCCCTCTGCGACCAGCAGCGGCAGCCTAACCAGCGCGCTGTCTGCGCTGGCCAAAAGCGCGGGGGGCGATTTTCGCCTTCTCAGCGCCTCGGCCCCCTTTTATATCCCTCCGGAAGACAAAGTCCTCCAGACCCTGATGAAAGCCTACCGGGATGTGACCGGAAGCGGCGCGCCCGCCTATGCTTGGGGCGGCGGCACCTACGCCCGGTGTTTCAGGCGGGCGGTCAGCTTTGGGCCGGGCCTTCCCGAAGATGAGGAAAAGCCGTCCTGTGTGGGCAGCTGCCACGGCCCGGACGAGGGCACCAATCTGGCCACGCTGGACCAGAGCTTTTCGGTGTATGCCCTGGCGGTGTACCGCCTGCAAAACCTCACTTTGGCCCAACTGGAAGGCCGGCCGGAATAGCCCCTTTCCCCGGTGCCCCCCGTGGGGGGCCTGGCGGGCAAAACCCCCGGCGCCGCCAATTTTTTGCGCCCTTGCCCCGCCGCTGCATTTTGCGAATCTCTTTTTTAAAGCCAAGGGGCGCCGGATCTTCCGGCGCCCCTTAAAACAGGCGGTCAGCCGCAGCCGCCCAGCCATTCCGCCAGGCCGGAACGGCGGCCGTGCTGCAAAATAAAGTCCCGCACCCTTTCCCACTGCAGGCAGCTTTCCACAAATCCGGGGTCCAGGCGGGCCAGCGCATCGGCCAGCTCCCGCTTGGCCGCGCGGTTGATGCTTTTCAGCAGCCGGGTGTCCGTCTGCTTCCTGCCAGCGTCCTGCGGGGGGTAGCCCATGCCAAAGGGTTCTTCAAACAGCGCGTTCAGGGTGTACTGCAGGTTTATTTCCCCGGCCCACCCAAAGTTCAGCCCCAGCGGCACCGACAGTGCATTTCCCCCGTTGATGCGCCCGAACAGGTACGCGTCGGCGGGGGTGGGGGCGTACCCGCATAGCACCCCGGGCAGGCTGTTGCAGGCCAGCATCATGCCCTGGCCCGAGGAACAGCCCGTCACCACAAAGTCCACCGCTTTGCTCTCCAGCAGCAGGCAGATCAAAAGGGCCGCCTGCACATAGCTGTACTCCGCGCCGTCCCCGGCCTGTACCCCGAAATTGATCACCTCATGGCCTTTGCCCTGCACCGCCTTTTTTGTGCACTCATATAAAAGCCGGTTTTTCTCCTTTTGCGAGCTGGCCTGTATCACGCCTATTTTCATTCTTTTTTCCTTTCGGTCTACCCCTGCGCGGTCTCAGGCGCCGCCAGGTCCGCCTCCAGCAGCTTGGCCTTCACCGGCAGGATGCTGGAAGCCTCCATGGACAAAATGCGCACCCCCTGCCGGGCATAGCGCACCGCCCGCCCCGGGTCCGAGGTCGAAACCCCGCAGGCGCACACGGGCAGCCCCGCCTGCTTTGCCGCGGCGATCGTCAGGTCGATCAGCCGGTGCACCGCGGTGGATTCGCCCGCAAAATATCCCGAAAACCGCCCGTCCAGCCGGTCCGCCGCATAGGTGTACTGGGTCAGGTCGTTGGTGCCGATGCTGAAAAACCCGCATCCCTGGGCCGCCAGCTCGGGGGCCAAAAGCGCCGCGCTGGGCACCTCGATCATGCTGCCGAACACCGTGTCCTCCTGAAAGGGCACGCCCCTCTGGCGCAGCTGGGCCTTGGCCCGGTCCACCAGCTCCATGGTCAGCCGCCAGTCCTCGGCGCAGGTGATCATGGGGAACATCACCTGCAGGGGCCCCTTGGCCGCGGCACGCAGCAGCGCGCAGACCTGATCCAAAAACATCTGGGGCCGCGCCAGGCTCATCCGGATGCCCCGCATCCCCAGCGCCGGGTTCAGGGCGGGCTCGCTCACCCCGCGCACGGTTTTGTCCGAGCCGATGTCAAAGGTCCGCACCGTCACCGGCTTGCCGCCCGCGGCCTGCAAACAGCTGATGTAAAAATAGTACTGCTCTTCCTCGCCGGGGATGCGCCCGTCCGCGATCATAAACTCGCTGCGCAGCAGGCCCACCCCCTCGGCCCCGGCCTCCATGGCGATCTCAATGTCCTCCGGGCAGGAGCAGTTGGCCCGCAGCGAAAGGATGGTCCCATCCAGCGTCACGCAGGGCTGGCTCTTCAAAACGCCCATGCGCTTTTTCAAAATGCCGCCGCTCACGATCCGCCGCTGGGCCGCCCGCACCGCCTCCCGGTCCGGGTCCACCACCAGGCGGCCGTTGTCCGCGTCTAGGATGCCCCGGGTCAGGGGCGCCTCGTTCAAAAAGGCCGGGCCCAGCTGGGCCACCGCGGGGATGCCCATGGTCCGGGCAATGATGGCGGCGTGGCTCTGCACGCTGCCCTCCGCCGCCGCGATCCCCAGGATCATACCCCGCCCCACCGACACAATGTCACTGGGGAAGATGCGCTCCCCCGCAAGGATGCTGGGCATCTCCAGCTGCACCGGGGTGCGGGGCCTTCCGTCCAGGATGTTCACCACCCGGCGGCAGGCGTCCAGCACGTCGGCCGAGCGCTGGCGTATGTACTCGTCGTCCACCGATTCAATGCGCCTGGCGCAGATGGCGGCGGCCCGCTCCATGGCGGCGGCGCTGCCCGCGCCGGCGGCGATGTATTCCTGCACCTCCCTGTTCAGCGCAGGGTCGTCCAGCATCACGCGCTGAAACAGGATGATGTCCCTGTCCTCGCCCTCGGCAGCCTCTTCCAGCTGCCGAAGCTCGTCCTTCGCCAGCACCACCGCCGCGTCGAACAGGGCCTGCTCCCGCACCGGCAGCTCCACGATGCGCCCCAGCCCGGCCCCGCTGTGGTGGATCCGGTAGATCGGCCCCATCACCAGCCCGGGCGAAGCGCTCACCCCTTTATAGACCTGCATGTTTTCTCTTCCACCCGCCTTTCAGTCCGTCCTTCAATGTATGCGGCAAGCGGTCTGCAAAGACCTTTTTCTTTACTCTGCGGCCAACAGGGCGGCGCGCACCAGGGCCTGCAAAAACTCCCCGGGCGCTGCGGCGGCCAGCGCCGTCTCCTTCAGGCACAGCCCGGCGTCCTCGCGCAGCAGGGGCGCAAAGCGCTCGGCCCCCGCCGGGTCCGAGGCCTCCAAAAACGCCCCGAACAGCTCCCGGGCCGTGTACACTCCCACCGGGTCCACCCCCGCCAGCTCGCAGGCGCGTTCCAGCGGGGCAAGGGCCTTTTCCGCCCCCGCCGCCTGCAGCCCCTCCATGGGCAGCACCGCCGCCCCCTCGGCCAGCGCCAGCGCGGGGTTGCGCGAAATGGCGTCCCTCAGCAGCCGCGCATAGGGCCGGGCAAACCCCACGGCCAGCGCCTTTTCCTCGCCCGCCCGCAGGGCGTAGGCGGCCCCCAGCACCTTGCCGAAGGCGCGGTGGCAGTCCTGGTAGCCCAGGGCCATGTTGCGCTTTGCCGTTTCCGGCTGAAACACCAGAATGCTGCCCAGCTCCCAGTGGCTGCGCACGTAGGTGGTGGGCAGCCCGGTCAGGTTCGGGCGGGTGATGCCCACCCCGTCCACATCCACCGCCAGCAGTTCTTCCGCGCCCATGCGGGCCGCAAGCCCTAAGGGCATATTGTCTGCATAGCCGCCGTCAATGAACTCCTCCCCGTCGATGGCCCGGGGCCGGAACGCGGGGAAACAGGCTGCCGAGGCAAGCATATAATCCACCAGCCTCCCCTCCGGGATCTCCTCCAGCGGCAGCTCCAGGGGGCGCAGGGTGCGCTTATTCACGGTCACCAGCCCGTAGCGCACCGGGGCGGCGCGCAGGGCGGCCTCGTCCACCGCGCGGCAGACGGTCTGCTCCAGCGGGGTCACGTCCATGCCGCCGTTTTTCACCACGTTTTCCAAAAAGGCGGTCAGCTCGGTGCCGGTGCCGTTTTCCGGGCGCAGCATCACCTGGCCGTCGTCAATGGTCAGCCACATATCCCGCGCCAGCTCCCACTGGTCCAGGGCAAACAGCGCGCCGTTCAGGCAGCCCACCGAGGTTCCCGTGATCACGCCGGGGTTCCATCCCAGCTCCCGCAGCGCCTTATACACCCCCACCTGATAGCTTCCCCGGGCGCCGCCGCCCGCCAGCACAAGGCCTTTTGTCATGAATTCCGCCCCCTTTTTGGTTCTGATTTTGCACTTTACTATACTATATTATGGTATCCATATCATAGCACAACCCGTGGCTGGGGTGTTAAAAGTTTCTGAATTTCCACGGATTGATGGAAAATTTCAGCATTTTGGAACAAAATCCAGCCGATTATACAAACAATGCACACAATTTTACAAATCCTCTTGCCGTTGGCATGCGGCGGGTCTATAATGAAAATTACGATGAGGAAAAAAGCCCGATGCGCAGGGCGGCGCTGCCGTTTCGCGGCCCTGCGCCGGGCTTTGCTTCCTCTTGGTATTTAGAAGGAGGGAACAATTCGAATGAACGCAATGTATGCAATGTATTTTGTGGCGCTGGGTTCTGTGATCGCGCTGGTCTTTGCGGCCGTGATGTTCGCGCGGGTCAAAAAGCAGCCCGTGGGCACCCCGGAAATGGCAAAGATCTCGGGTGCTGTGAGCAACGGCGCCACCGCTTACTTAAAACGCCAGTATAAGGGCGTGGGCATCTTCTTTGCGGTGGTGTTCTGCGTGCTGCTGGCCATGGCTGCCGCGGGCTTTTTAAGCTTTTTCACCCCGTTTGCCTTTATCACAGGCGGCTTTTTCAGCGGCCTGTCCGGCTTCATCGGCATGAAAACGGCCACTATGGCCAACTGCCGCACCGCCAACGCCGCCCAGAACAGCCTGAACAAGGGCCTGCGGGTGGCGTTTTCCGCGGGCAGCGTCATGGGCTTCACCGTGGTGGGCCTGGGCCTTCTGGACCTTTCCATCTGGTACTTTTTCCTCAAGTTCTGGTACACCACAGTGGCCCCTGTGGCCACCGCCGATCTTCTGATCCAGAACATCACCAGCAACATGCTTACCTTCGGCATGGGCGCTTCCAGCATGGCGCTGTTCGCCCGCGTGGGCGGCGGCATCTTCACCAAAGCGGCCGATGTGGGCGCCGACCTGGTGGGCAAGGTGGAGGCCGGCATCCCCGAAGACGACCCCCGCAACCCCGCCGTCATCGCCGACAATGTGGGCGATAACGTGGGCGACGTGGCCGGCATGGGCGCCGACCTGTACGAGTCCTACGTGGGCTCCATCGTTTCCACCAGCGCGCTGGCCGTGGCCGCGGGCTTTGGCATCAACGGCGTGGGCGTGCCCATGCTGCTGGCGGCGCTGGGTGTGGTCTGCAGCATTGCGGGCTCCTTCTTCGTAAAGACCAAAGAGGGCGCCAGCCAGAAAAACCTGCTCACCGCCCTGCGCACCGGCACCTACATCAGCAGCGCGCTGATCGCGGTGTGCGCCTGGTTTGCGGTGCACGCCCTGCTCCCCGCCGAGCACGCCACCGGCGTGTTCATCGCCGTGATCAGCGGCCTGGTGGCAGGCGTGGCCATCGGTGCCATCACCGAATATTACACCTCCGATACCTATAAACCCACCCAGAAGCTGGCCTCCTCCAGCGAGACCGGCAGCGCCACCGTGATCATCAGCGGCCTGTCGCTGGGCATGCTGTCCACCGTGGCTCCTGTGGTGATCGTGGGCATTTCGGTTCTCGTGAGCTACTTCTGCGCGGGCGGCTCGGCCGATTTCAACATGGGCCTGTACGGCGTGGGCGTTTCCGCCGTGGGCATGCTGAGCACCCTTGGCATCACCCTCGCCACCGACGCTTACGGCCCCATTGCCGATAACGCGGGCGGCATTGCCGAGATGACCCACATGCCCGCCGAGGTCCGCCAGCGCACCGACGCGCTGGATTCCCTGGGCAACACCACGGCGGCCACCGGCAAGGGCTTTGCCATCGGCTCGGCGGCGCTCACCGCGCTGGCCCTGATCGCCAGCTACATCGACAAGGTGCACCAAATCCGGCCCGATATGGTGCTGGACCTCTCCATCACCAACCCCACCACCCTGATCGGCCTGTTCATCGGCGGCATGCTGCCCTTCCTGTTCGCGGCCCTCACCATGGACGCGGTGGGCAAGGCCGCCCAAAGCATTGTGGTGGAGGTCCGCCGCCAGTTCAAGAGCATCGTGGGCCTGATGGAGGGCAAAGCCGAGCCGGACTACGCCGCCTGTGTGGACATGTGCACCCGCAGCGCGCAAAAGCTCATGCTGGCCCCTGCCCTCATCGCGGTGATCGTGCCCATTCTGGTGGGCCTGCTGCTGGGCGTGAACGGTGTGGCGGGCCTGCTGGCCGGCACCACTGTTACCGGCTTTGTTCTGGCCGTCATGATGGCGAACTCCGGCGGCGCGTGGGACAACGCCAAAAAGTACATCGAGGGCGGCAAGCACGGCGGCAAGGGCAGCGACTGCCACAAGGCCGCCGTGGTGGGCGACACCGTGGGCGATCCCTTTAAAGACACCTCCGGCCCCTCCATCAACATCCTCATCAAGCTCACCAGCATGGTTTCCATCGTGTTCGCGGGCCTGATCGTGGCGGTGCACCTGCTGTAACGGCGCCTACCTTTTCGAATGAAAAAAGGCTCCCCCACCCCGGCCTTCTCGCCGGAGTGGGGGAGTCTTCTTTTCTTCACATTGTGCAGCCTGCCCGGGTACACCTTTAATAGTCACCCGGTCGGTCGAAATTAAAAAGGGGCAGGGCCGCATTTTTCCACAAATCTTCGTTGTAGAGAGAGCACCCTCACCCTCTGGCCTCTGCGATCAGCCGCGCAATGCGGTCCATGCCGTGCTTGTTGGAATACAGGCTCAGCTCGGGGCAGCTCTTGTAATTGGGCAGCATTTCCAGGGTGATGTAGTCGTCGTAGCCGATGGCGGCCACCGCCTTTGCCACCGCCTGAAAATCCACGTCTCCGGCAAACAGGTCCACAAAGGCGCCCACGCCCGCCTGGTCAAACCGGTAATCGCACATGTGCAGCTTCTTGATGCGTTTTCCTAAAATCTCCACCCACTGCTCCGGGTAGCCGATGTACACCGTGTTGCCCACGTCCAGGTACATGCCCACCCAGGGCGAACCGATCTCGTCCAGAAAGCGCGCGGTTTCCAGCGGCGAGAGCAAAAAGCGGTTCCAAACGTTCTCAATGCCAATGGCCACCTTTGCGGCCGCCGCCTCGGGTGCCAGGCGCGCCAGGGCTTCCTGGCTGCGCTGGTAGGCTGTGTCGTAGCGGATTTTTTCCGGCTTTGATGCAAACTCGCACCCCACATAGCCCGGCACCACCAGAATGGTGTCGGCCCCCAGCAGGTGCGCGGCCTCGATCTGCTTTTGCACAATCGAAAAGGCCTTCCGCCTTGTGGCCTCGCTGTCAGACACAAGGTTGTGCTCCCACAGGCTCCACACCCCCACGCTGGGAATGGCAAGGCCCATCTCCCCGGCCATGCGGCGCATGGCCAGGATCTCCCGCTCCGGGGTGGCCGGGGTCAGGTAGCCGTGCTCGCCCAGCACCGGCTCCACCCCGTCGTACCCGGCCTTTTTGGCATGCTCAAACGCCCATTTCAGATTCACATCCTCCGCAAAGGAAAACAGGCTGATCCCCTGTTTCATGCAAGCGCCCTCCTTTTCTGCGTTTCCATCCGCTTGTGTTTTGCTGCGGCTCTTTTTACAGTTCCACCGGCCGCCCCGTCTCCAGCGACTGCTGGATGCTCAGGATCACCCGCAGCACATGCCGCGCCTCGGCGGGCGTGATGGCGGTGATGGGCCGGCCCGCGTCGATGCAGTTCACAAAATACGTCAGCTCGGCGGTGTAGGCGTCGTAGGGGTCGATCTCGATGGGCTGCGCCTCCTCGCCCACGCCGTACAGCCAGCTCTCCCGCACGGCGCTGGCCACGTCCTCCAGGTTGCGGCCCGCCCGCATGCGGTAGTTCATGCCCTGCTCTTCGCCCGCAATGGTCAGCTCCATGGTAAAGGGGAAGCCCTGGGGCATCTCGATCACGCCCTCGGCCACCGCCTTCACCCCGTTTTCAAAACTCAGCGACGACGCCACATGGTTCCAGCAGCCCACGTCGTTTTTCTGGCCCACCGCATACACGGTCTTTACCCGGCCGAACAAGCAGCACAGGTAGTCCACATCGTGCAGGTGCAGGTCGAACAGGCCGCCGCCGCTGTTTTCCGGGCGGCGGTACCACTCGCTCCAGGCCGGGTGCACCGAAAGGCGGCTGGCCCGGGCATATTTCACCCTGCCGAACGCGCCCGCGTCGTACAGCTCCTTTGCCTTTACATACTCGGGCCAAAAGCGGATGGCCTGGCCCACCGCAAACTGGACCCCCGCCTGTTCGGCGGCGCCCGCCATCCGGTCAAAGGACGCAAGGTCCAGCGTGACCGGCTTTTCGCACAGGATGTGTTTTTTATGGGCGGCGGCCAGCAGCGCATACTGCTCGTGCAAAAAGGTGGGCAGGCAGATGTCCACCACATCCACCCCGGCTTCGGCCAGCATGGCCCCGCCGTCCCCGTACCAGGCGCAGCCGGCCTCGGCCGCAAGCGCCCGGCCCTGTTCCTCGTTCAGATCGCACACGGCGGTGACCTGTGCGTTGTCCATGGTCTTATAGGCGGCGAGATGGGTCCTGCCCATAAATCCCGCCCCGATGATCGCTACTCGTACCAAACGTTCCACTCCTTTTCGGGCGCTTATTTCTTTTTCAGGTTGTTCAGGTTGCTCAGCACCACCGCCGCAACAATGATCACGCCGGTCACAATGGTCTGCACGTTGTTGTCCACACCCAGAATGTTCATGGCGTTGCTGATCACGCCCATCAGCAGGCAGCCCAAAAAGGCGCCCCCGATGGTGCCCTTGCCGCCGTCAAAGGTCACGCCGCCAATGATGGCGGCCGCCAGTGCGTTGGTCTCGTAGTTGGTGCCCGCGTTGGAGGTGACCGAGTCGATGCGGGCCACAAAGATGATGCTGGCAATGGCGCAGAACACGCCCGAAATGGCATACACCGCCATTTTGTACCGCGTCACATTGATTCCCGAGAGAAAGGCGTTCTTCTCGTTGCCGCCCAGGGCCACCACCCGCCGGCCGAACTTGGTGTAGTTCATCATGCAGAAAGCCAGCAGGGTCATGGCCAGCAGCACCAGAAGCATCACCGGGAACAGCCCGAAGATCTTGGTCTTCAGCCCGTTGAACACGCCGCCGAAGTTCATGATCCGTCCGCCCGAGATGGTGAGCGCAATGCCGTAGAACACCTTGCTGGAGCCCAGGGTGATCACCAGCGGGATGCACTTGCTCTTGGCAATGATCGCGCCGTTCAGCAGCCCGCAGGCGGCGCCGGTCAGCAGCCCGCCCAGCACAGCCACCGCCGTGGGCATGCCGTTATCCAGCGCCACATACATCACCACGGCGCTCAGCACCATGATGTTGCCGATGGAAAGGTCGATCCCGCCCGAGATCAGCAGCATGCTCATGGCCATGGTCAAAATGCCCAGCACGCTGATCTGCTGGAAGATGGTGATGATGTTGCCGATCCCGATGAACTTGGGGTTGATGAACGAAACGATGACCACAATGGCCACGATCACGATGGCAAGCAGCGTGCGCTGGTCCCGCAGCAGCTTTTTTGCCAGGGAAGGCTTCTTATCTGCCATTTTTCTTCACTCCTAACGCTTGTTTGATGATCTCCTGCTCATTGATCTGCTCTCCGGTCAGCTCACAGTCGATGGCGCCGTCCCGCACCACCAGCACCCGGTCGCTCATGCTGATCAACTCCGGCATGTCCGAGCTGATCATAAGGATGCACTTGCCCTGTTTTGTCAGCTCGCTCATCTGCTTGTAAAACTCCGCCTTGGCGTTCACGTCGATGCCGCGGGTGGGCTCGTCAAAAATGTAAATCTCCTGTTCGGCGTACAGCCATTTGGCCAGCACCACCTTTTGCTGGTTGCCGCCCGAAAGGTACACCGCCTCGGTCCACACGCTGGGGGTCTTGATGCGCAGCTTGTGCACCAGCGGCTCGATCAGGGGCGGGAACTTTTTCACGTTCACAAAAAAGCCCTTTATCTTTTCCCGCAGCCCCAGAATGGTGGCGTTCTCCACCACGCTCGCGTGCAGGATCAGCCCCAGCTTCTGCCGGTCCTCGGTGATAAAGGCAAACCCCGCCCGGATGCTGTCGGCCGGGCTTTTGATCTGCACCTCCCTGCCGTTCACCAGCACCTGCTTTGCGTGGCAGGGGTCCGCGCCCACCAGTGCGCGCACCATCTCGGTGCGGCCCGAACCCACCATGCCCGAAAAGCCCACGATCTCGCCCCGGCGCACCGAAAAGCTGATCTTCGGGCTGTCCTTGGTCAGCTGCAGGTCCTTCACCTCCAGCATCACCTCGCCCACAGGGTGCCGCTCCTTGTCGTAAAACATGTCCACCGGCCGGCCCACCATGTCCTGGGTGATGGTGGTAATGGGGGTGTCGCGGTTTTCATTTGTATATGTACGGACCACCGCGCCGTCGCGGATGACGGTAATGCGGTCGGCGATCTGCACCACCTCGTTCAAAAAGTGCGAGATATAAATGATGCCGATGCCCTTTTCCGTGATCCTCTTGGTCAGTTCCAGCACCTTGGCCGCGTCCTCCACATTGAACATGGAGGTGGGCTCGTCCATAATCAGCACCCTGGGCTGCACCGAAAGCGCCTTCAGTATTTTTACGAACTGCTGGTCCGACACCGAGAGATTCTCGATCCTGGTGCCCAGCGGCAGGCTAATGCCCAGCTCATCCATCTGCTTTTGGGTCTCGGCCGCCATCGCTTTTCGGTCGATCAGGCCGAACCCCTTTGTTTTTTCACTGCCCACATAAATGTTTTCCACCACATCCATGCTGGGCACCAGGTCGTTTTCCTGGTACACAATGTTGATCCCCAGCTCCTTCGAGAGATTGGGATCCAGTTTCTCATAAACCTTGTCGTCCACCTGAATGGCGCCCGCCGTGGGCGTATACGCGCCCGACAGCACCTTCATCAAAGTGGATTTTCCGGCGCCGTTCTCGCCCACGAGGCAGTGCACCTCGCCGGCATAAACGTCGAACGTGATGCCGGACAGCGCCCACACGCCGGAGAACTCCTTGGTGATGTCCCGCATCGAGATCACCGGCCGCTGGTTCCCATAGTCCATCGTCATGGCTGCTCTCACCTTCCCCGTCCAATCGGTATTCGTTTGCCGCGCCGCCCGCTTTAACGGGTGCGGCACAGGTGTTTTTCGGCGGCAGCCGCGGCTTTGGCGCGCCGCTGTCCGCCGCAATAAAACCCCGCCGGCAGCCCGGCGCAGAGGCGGGCAAAGGGCCCTTTCCCCCTTGCCGCGGCCGGCCGGCGGGTCACAAAAATGCGTTCAGCTGTTCAAGTGCTCAGTTCTTGCTCAGGTAGTCGTAAGCAGCGGCGTAGTTGTCCCAGGCAATGTAGCTGCTGGTGTCGTCAGCCGACACGGGGATAACCGGCAGCGCGGTGAACTTCTCGGCGGGGTCCTGGCCCAGCGCGACCTTGTTGTACAGGTTCAGGAAGGTCTTCACGCCCTGGATGGACACGGGAGCGGTCATGTTGGCGGCCTCAACGCCGTCCTCCAGCATCTGGTATCCGTCCGGGGAACCGCCGGTGGAAACGATGGGCGCCTCTTTGCCGGCGTCCTTCAGGGCCTGGTAGCAGCCCTGGGCCATCATGTCGTTGTTGGCAAAGATGTAGTCAAACTCGGTGCCCGAGCTGATCAGGTCGGTGGTCACGTTGTAGGCTTTGTCGGTCAGCCAGTCGGCGTGCAGGGTGGAAACGATCTCCACCTTGTCGCCCAGCTCGGCCAGAGCGCGGTCCACGCCCTCCTGATACTTCTCGTACACACCGGCGCCCTCCTGGCCGGCGCAGAAGAAGATCTTGGCGCCCTCTTTCTGCTCCGCGATCCACTTGATGGCGGCCTCGCCGATCTTGTCGTACTCGCAAGCCACAGAGGCAATGTAGTCGCCCGGGTCGTCCAGGCCGTCCATGGCAAAGTTCTCAACGGTCACAGGGATGCCGGCCTCGTTGGCCATCTTGACCAGCTGGGCGCCCTGCTCGGTGGAGATGGGGAAGATCGAGATGCCGTCCACACCCTGCTGGATCAGGGATTCCATGGCGGTGATGGATTCTTCCAGGCTGTTCTTGGAGTCCAGCACAACGGTCTTCACGCCGTTCTGCTCGGCCGCGTACTCAAAGGCGCGGGCGGAATACTCGTTCCAGATGTCCGACATATCGTAGGCGATATAGCCGAAGGTCAGGTCCGAGGCCGGCGTGCTGTCCGGCGCGGATGCCGGGGCGGACGCGGGCTGGGAGGCCGGGGTGGACGCGGGGGCGGACGAAGCTCCGCCGCCGCAGGCGGCCAGGCTCAGCGCCAGGGCGGCAGCCATGGCCAGTGCAAGGATCTTTTTCATTGGTGTTTCCCTCCTAAAAAGTGTATCTTCTGCGCGGGGCGTGCCCCCGCGCCGGAAGCAAAGCATTCGGCGGCCCGCCGTGCGGGCCGGGCCTCACAGCGCAAAGCCGTGGGCCGTAAGGTATTCGGCCGAGGCGCGCACCGCGGCGTCGATCTCGGCCAGGTCTTTCGGCCCGGCCTGGGTGAACTCGATCTCCACGCTGAACGGCGCGTTGTTCTGCGCGGCCTCCAGCTTTTTAAAAATGGTCTCAAAGTCCACATAGCCCTGGCCCAGGGCGGGGAAGTCCCAGGCGCTGCGCGCCCCCGCCTTGTCCTTCAGGTGCAGGTAGGCGATGTCGGCCATGCAGGTGTCCACATCCTCCGCGGCGTCCACGCCGCCGTAAAAAACGCAGTTGGCGGTGTCGTAGTTGATCTTTACCCGCTCGCTGCCCACCAGCCGCACGATCTCTTTCATCACGCTGCCCGTGGCATGCTCGCCGTGCAGCTCCAGCACCAGGGTCAGGCCGTATTTTTCCAGGCTCGGCACAAGCCCGCGGATGTTCTCCGCCAGCAGCTCATTGCCCGCGGTGGCCTGGTCTGCAAGGTGCGCCTCGCCGATGGAGGAAACAATGTAATCGCACCCAAAAAAGTTTGCCAGCCGCATGTTCATCACAAAGTCCGGCAGGCGGGCGGTGTCCATCAGGTTGCAGTGGCCGCTCATGGAAAAGGGCACAAGCCCCAGCCGCTCCATCCGGTCCTTCACCCCGCACAGCCGCTCAAAGCTCTGATCCGGGAACACGTGCTCGGTCCAGCCCTTGGTGGCGGTCAGCTCCACATAATGAAAGCCGGCCCCCGCAATGCTGTCCAGCGCCTGTTCAATGGTGTAGCCGTGGTAGCAGTTTGAATTCACGCCAACGATCCGTTTTTCCATCTTTCATACCGCCTTTCCGCTCTGGGCGCTTCACCGCAGGAACAGCTGCCCGCGCTGCCGGCCCATAAAATCGTAGTGGTGATCGATAAAATACTGGGCCGCGCCGGTCAGCTCCGAATCCAGCCCCAGCTGGCTGTACCGCAGCTCCACGCGGCTCACGAACTCCTGAAAGCCCATGTGGGCCAGCGCCGCGCGGATGTCGCTCAAAAACGCCGGCCCCAGGTTTACCCCCGTGCCTCCAATGATAATGAGCGCCGGGTTGAACACGCTGATCAGGTTGCTGATGCCATAGGCAAGATCCCTTGCCAGCTCCCGGATCACCTGGCGTGCAAAGGGGTTGCCCCCCTGGGCAAGGCGGCCCACATCGCTGTACAAAAGCCGCCGGCCGCCCCACAGCTCGGTGTCCAGGCCGCAGGCGGCGGCCCGCTCTGCCAGGGCGTTTTCCCCCACGATGCGCTCCAGGCACCCCCGGTTCCCGCAGGGGCATTCCGGCCCGCTCCGGTCAATGGAAAAATGACCGAACTGGGTGGCCATCGCCCCCGCGCCCCGCAGCATTTTTCCCTCTGCAAACAGGCAGGCGCCCACGCCCTTGCTCACATTGATGTAGGCAAAAAACGGTTCCTGGATCCGGGTGAAGGTGCTCTCCGCATAGGCAAAGCACGCGGTGTCGTTCAAAATACACAGCGGGTAGTCCCGCAGGCCCTCGGCCAGCCGCTCCACCGCCGGGTCCTGCATGCTCACCCCGATCACGGTGGAAAGGATGCGCTTTTGCTCGCTGTCCACAATGCCGGGCACCACGATGCACACCCCCATCAGGCGGGCGCGGCCCACCGCCGGCAGCACCATCTCAAAAAAGGCTCGCAGGATCTTTTCCACCCCGTCCTCGCCCTCGGTCAGCGGCACCTGCTCCCGCAGCACCACCTGGCTGTCCGCCCGCACCAGGGCAATGTCCAGCCGCGCGCGCCGCCAGCTGATCACCCCCACCAGGTTTTCCTTCCCGTTCACATGCAGGATGTTGGGCTTGCGGCCCTGGCCCGGGGTGTCGCCGGTTCCGCAGTCCACCACATAGCCCCCCGCGATCAGCTCGTCCACCAGGGAAGAGACCGTCGTCTTGCTCAGCTTTGTGATCTTGGCCAGCTTTGCCCGGGAAATGCTCAGGTTCTGATCGATTAAATGATAGATCTGCTTCAGGTTGCCCGCGCGGATCATTTGTTGGTTGACCAGCTCCATCCTTTTCCCTCCCCGGCCCCCGGCCGCCTGTTGTGAATTGTTTTTGCCGCTCCAAGCGTCTGTCTTGTCCGGCTTCAATTTGTTTGTCCAGTGGATTAACTAATTCATTGACGAAAGTTTATCATATTCAAAAAACCGCCGCAAGGGGCTTTCAAAAAGTTTGGAGGCTTGCCCTATTCCGCCCATTAAATTTTTGTCAAAGCGACGGAAATTGTTACAAAAGTACACAAAAGTTAGACAATAATCCACTATTGGCTGGCTATTTTTGCCTTTTTATGCATCAAATTGAACAAAACGTCCACAAACGGGTTTTGAGGCGCACAGCAAATCCCCCTCTTGCAAGCGCACAAAAAAGCCCCCAAAAACGCAAAAAATCTGCGCTTTGGGGGAACTTTTATTTTGTCTTTTTCAGCTTTTTTGCCGGGCCTTTTTGCCCTCCTTTGCGCCTATAAGCTCGGTCACGGCGCGTTCCATATACTCCTCAGGCACCTCCGGCCAGCGGCAGCCGCCCTGCCCGCCGCGGCAAAGCTCCATCGCCCTTGCCAGCACCCTTCCATGGGGCACATCCTTGCCGCGCAAAAGGCTCACCGTAATGGCGGCCCACCAGGGCGCATGCTCCTGCAATCTTTCTTCATACAGCTCTTCAATGGCGCGCTCCACATCGTATTCCAGGCTCACGAACTCCTCTTCCCACCGCCCTGCCCCGCCGTGCAGCAGCAGAAACTGCGCTTTGCCGCCGCTGAAAAGCGGCACGCCCACCGCGCCCGGGTTCAGCGCCGTCCGCCCGCTGTGCTCGATCCTGCCCTGCACGTGGGTATGCCCGCACAAAACCAAGGGGGTCTTGCTGCGCGCCAGCACCTCCAGGCTCTCCGCGTCCCCGGCCAGCAGCTTGCCGTTCACCTTTTCCGGCGAGCCGTGGCACAGGGTCACGGGCGGCAGCCCGCAAAATTCCATCTGCCGCGCGGGCGGCATCGCGGCAAAAAACTCCAGGTCCCTCCGGCGCAGCGCCCGGTCCACATACCACAGGGTGCCGGTCAGGGAATTCCCGCTCTGCCAGCCGGCCGCGCCCCGCTCGCGATACTCCAAAAAGTACTGTTCCCGGTTTCCCTGCACAAAATAACAATCGTGGCGGGCTTTCAGCCCGTAAAGCGCGTCCAGCGTTTTTTGTGGGTACGCCAGCTCGCCCACATTGTCCCCCAGGATAAAAAAGGTGTCGGCGCCCCGGGCAAGGGCGTAGCCCAGGCAGCGTTCCAGGGCAATGTGGTTGCCGTGGATATCCGATAAAACCGCGATCTCCATCTGTTTCTCCTTGTTTTCCGCCGCGTTTTGGGGCGGGCAGCCGCCTGCTCGCGGCGGCAGGCGTGCTTTCCGCGCGTTACCCCTGCCGCAGCTTTTGAACGATCGCCCCGTCCGCCGGGCAAAAGGCAAAGCCCGGCAGTTCGGCGGCCGTGACCCACCGCAGGTCAGCGTGCTCCAGCAGCTGCGGCTCGCCCTCCGCAAGGCCGGCCCGCAGCACGGTCAGGTGCACGGTCAGGTCCGGGTAGGCGTGGGTCACTTTCAAAAACACCTCGCCCGGCTCCACGGTGATCCCCAGCTCCTCGCGGCATTCCCGCGCCAGCGCCTGGGCCTTGGTTTCGCCCGGCTCCACCTTGCCGCCCGCAAACTCCCACAGCAGGCCCCGGGCCTTGTGGGCGGGCCGCTGGCAGATCAAAACCCGGCCCTCCCGCTCGATCACAGCCGCCACCACCTCGGTCATCGGGCCGCCTCCTTTTTTGCTTTCAGTTTAAATTCCGGGGGCGGCCCTCGTTCCAAAAACGCCTGCCGCCGCTTTCCATTGTACCGCTCTTTGCTGTTTTCAGCAAGCGGCCCCTCTTTGCAGCCTTCGATCTCTTGAAAGGAGCTTTTTATGTATCCCTATCACAACAGGCTCAAGCAGCGCATCCGGGCAGGGGAGCTGGCCGGGTACGAGTTCGTCGCCCATTATCCCCGCATCGGCGAGGCGCTGGTGCTGTACTTTTTCACCGACCCGCCGGTGCGCCCGGTGCGGCCCCACCGGTACGAAGAATACGCGCCCCTGCTGGCTGCGTGGGAGGCGCAGCAGGCAGGGCGTGAGCCCTAGCCCGCTCTGCGCGCCCGCTTTCCCTTTTCAAACGTCCGTTTTATGCCCGCCCCGCCGCATCCGGATCCAGCCCTTCCCCCGTGCGGATGGTCCGGCCTGCCCATTCCAGCAGCCGGCCGCCCAGCCCGTCCAGGTCGGCGGGGTCCCCTTCCAGCAGCGCGCGCTGGGCCGGGGGCAGCAGCGGCGCCAGCTCGCGGCGTTGCTTTACGATCCGGCCGGTGCGGCAGTACCAAGCGGCGCGCAGCGCAAAAAAGGCCGCCTTTTGCAGCCCTGCCAGCAGCTCCGGGCTGCGCTCGTGCAGCAGATCGTGCACGCAGGCATGGTAAATCGCGCAGGCCCCATTGCGCACGCAGCAGCGGGCGGCATCAGGCCCCGCCAGCGGCCGCAAAAATTCCAGATCGCCCACAAGGGGCACCGTATCTGAATAAAGGGCAAACAGGTCTCCCGGCTCCCAGCCCAGCAGCTCCTCTTTTCCTCCCACAAACCCGCACAGCTTTTCACGGCAGGGTAGCCCGCACACCGCTTCGCGGTACCGCGCAAGGTCGGCGGGGGCCAGCCGGTCCAGCACCAGCACCGCGTCGATGTCGCTCTCGGGCGTGGCTTCGCCCCGCGCCTGGCTGCCCTGCAGGCCCAGGCACACCACCCGGCTTCCGAACGCGGCCTCCACCGCCGCTCTGTATTTCTCCATCCAGGCGTTCAAAGCCATCTTTTTCTCCTTTCTCTTGCCGTCCTTTGGGTAATCTAAGAAAACAGAACCCCCCGCAAACGGTTTGTTTGCGGGGGGTTCTTGGCGGAGCAGCAGGGATTTGAACCCTGGCGGTGCTGTTAACACCCTACGAGATTTCGAGTCACGCCTCTTCGACCACTTGAGTACTGCTCCAACTTTCGTTTCCGGCCAAGCCGCGCGCTTTGTGCGCCCTGCCTGCCGGCACGTGATTTATTATACCAGTTTCGGCGCGCCGCGTCAATCAAAAATCCGCCCCCGGCAAGGCCGGGGGCGGAAAACACAGCGTTCCTTTAAAAGGCGTAACGGCGCAGCGCCCGGGCTCAGCCGGTCACCACTTCGCCGCCGATGCCCAGCCAGCCGGACTCGCTCTCGGCGCTGCCCATACCGCCGGACAGGTTGTAGGCCTCGTAGCCCAGCAGCCGCATCACCGCCAGGGTCTGGGAAGCAGTCTGGCCGGTGTAGCAGTAGATGATCACGGGTTTCGCGGTGTCGATGGCGGTCAGGCCCTCCTGCATGTTGGCGCCGAACGGCACGTTGATGGCGCCCGCAATGTGGCCGGCCTCAAAATCCTTGGCCTGCCGGATGGACAGGATGGTATAGTCCTCGCTCTCGGCCTCCACCAGCTCTTTCAGCTGGTCGGCGGGGAAGTTGAAATACTTGTAGCTGCTGGACTCCATGTCGGCAAAATACTTGGTCACAGCCTCCTGCATGGCGGGGTCCACCTCGTACTCGTCGCCGCTCAGCTCGTTCGCGGTGGTTTCCGTGTAGCTCTCGTAGCCCTCTTCCTTGGAAATACCGTTGTTCCAGCCCTTCTGGATGTTGGTGGCGTATTTGCCCGCCATGTTCAGCAGGGCCACGGTCTGCGAGGAGGTCTGGCCGGTGTAGCAGTTCACATACAGCTGCACGTCGTCGGGGATCTTGCTCAGGCTCTCGGCCAGGGTGGGCCCAAAGGGAACGTTTACGGCGCCCTTCAGGTGGCCCTCGGCATAGGCGTCGGGCTGGCGCACGTCCAGGATCAGCATCTCCTCGCCGGCGTCCATCTTGGCGAACAGGTCGGCAACGCCGATCATGTGGCCGTCTTCGGGCCAGTTGGCAAAATAGCCCATGGCGGCTTCCTTCACCGTGTCGGCAGCCGGCACGCTGTCGGGCTGGCTGGCAGCCTGGGATGCAGGCTGCGAAGCGGGCTGGCTGGCGGGGGCGCTGCTGGCGGCGCCTCCGCAGGCGGCCAGGCTCAGGGCCATGGCGGCAGCCATAACCAGTGCAAGGATCTTTTTCATGTGTTTTTACTCCCTCTCTGTTTGTAGTGCGCGGAGCTGCCCCTCTGTTTCAGGGCCGCTCCATTTTTCTGAAACGCCCGGTCAGGACGCGTCCTTATTGGTGGGCGCGGCGGCGCCGGCGGCCATCTCAATGGGGCTGCCGGTGGTGGACCACTCGCTCCAGGCGCCGTCGTAAATCTTCAGGTTTCGGT
Source organism: Oscillospiraceae bacterium (assembly GCA_022835495.1). Classification (NCBI taxonomy): domain Bacteria; kingdom Bacillati; phylum Bacillota; class Clostridia; order Eubacteriales; family Oscillospiraceae; species Oscillospiraceae bacterium. The sequence goes on along the minus strand of BQOK01000001.1, from coordinate 140,656 downwards.
ACCCCGCATCGTACAGGCGCACAAACACGGGCGCGGCGCGCATCGAGGTTTTGCAGTAAATAATGATCTCCTTATCCGGGGTGATGCCCGCCTCGATGTAGTTGATCTGGGTGGTCTGCGTGTTTTTAAAGGTGCCGTCCACATCGTAGAAATTGGTCAGGTAGTTCATCATCACCGAGCCGGGCACCTTGCCCTCCTCGTAGTACTCCTCGTCGCTGCGCACATCCAGCAGAACCACATTGTCCTGGGGATCGTTCACCTGGGCCAGCACGTCCTCCTTGGTGGCGAGCCACTTCTCGTCCTTGGCGGCGGTAAAGCTGCCGGGGGTCACGGCCGGGGTTTCGGTGCTCATGGCAAGGCCGGCGGCGCCAATGGCGTCGATCCCGCCGGACACCACCTTCACATTCTGGTGGCCGTACATAAACAGGCTCCAGGCCAGCCGCGAGGCGGTCATTTTGTTGCTGTCATACGCCACCACCAGGGTATCGTCCGAGATGCCGGCGGCCTGCATGACCTTGGTAAACTTTTTCGCGGAAGTGAGCATATTGTCCACAGGAACGTTGATCACGATCTCGCTGTTTGGCACGTTCACGGCGCCCTGCACATGGCCGGCGGCGTAATCCTCCTCGCTGCGGGTATCCACGATCACCACGCCTGCCTGGCCCACATAGCCCTGCAGGTCTTTCGCGTCGATGATCAGCGTGTCGGTCTGCTCGAATTTTTCGCCGCAGCCGGTGAACAGGGACGCGCCCATGGTAAGTACAAGCACCAGTGCCAGCAGCCTGGCAATGCCGCTTTTGGAAACCAGACGCATGAGAAACCTCCTTAAACTTTCTTGTTGGGTTTCGGGGATAGTGTAGTAAACCTTTTCAAGCTTGCCGGCACAAAAGTGCTTCACTTCTTTTGCGCGGGGCAATTCCGTTTTTAATCATACTATGGCCGCCCCCCTTTGCGCCATAAGACTTTGTTATATTATATACATTTATTGGATAGTAGATAAAAAATTAACACCCTTCTGTTGTGGCAAAGTCGCCGCAAAAATGCTATAATTTGCCGCAGAAACAACCCCGTAAAGGCTGTAGAAAGGAGGGGGCCGCCGTGCCGGCAGCGCATCGCCCCAAACCGCCCGCCTGGCTGTGGCCGGTTATAACCGGCGCTTATATCCTGGCCTGGGGCGCTGTGAACCTGGGCTTTCTCACCCGCTTCCCCTTTGTGCACAGCGACGAAGCGTGGCTCGCGGGCCTTGCCCGCAACATCTGGCAGAGCGGCAGCCCCGCTGTAACCGAAACCTTTTTTGATCTCAAGCCCCGCTGGCCCCACGGCATCAAAATGGCCTTTCATGGCCTTCAGATTCTTGCCATCCGCCTGGGCGGCTACAATGTTTTTTCCGTGCGGGTGCTCAGCCTGCTGGCGGGCTGCGCGGTGCTGGCCCTCTTTTTTGTGGCTGCGCGGCGGCTCACCGGCAGCGGGCTGGCCGCTTTGGGCGCCGTGGCCGCGCTCTCGCTGGACGTACAGTTCATCAACGCGGCCCACATGGCCCGGCAGGAAATTTTTATTCTCCTGTTCATGGCGGCCTGCCTTGCAATCCTCTGCCGCGAGGGCCCGCTCTCCACAGGGCATATCCTGCTGCTGGCGGTGTTCACCGGGGCGGCGGTCTGGTTCCACCCCAACAGTTTTCTGGCGGCCTGCCTGTGCGGGGGGGCGCTTTTGGTGCGCTGGGCCTTCCGGCAGGCCAGCCTGAAGCAGCTGGCCCTCTATGTGGCCCTCACCGGCGCGCTGGCCGGGGCGGTGGTTGCCTTCTGCTTCTGGCTCGACCCCCAGTTCCCGGTGCATTACATGATGTATGGGCAGGGCGAATTCGATCTGCTGGTCCCGGTCACAAGCAAGCTGGGTCAGCTGGGGGGCTATTTCAGCCGGCTGTGGAACCAGTTCAGCGGCACCTACTACCTGCCCAACATCCGGGTCCAGCTGGTGCTGTTCTGCCTGGCGGCCGTGCTGGCGGGCTTTTTTGCACTGGTGATGCACAGGGAGCAGCCCCGCCCGGCAGCCCAGGCCCTGAGCCTCCTGGCCGGGGCCGGGGGGCTTTTGTGCGGCATGGTGCTGATTGGGCGCTACAGCCAGACCAACATCGTATTTTTCTTTTTGCCCGGCTGGCTGCTGGTGCTGTTCTGCTGCAGGCTCTTTGGCGAATGGGCCGCGCGGCTCGCCCCCTTTGCCCTGGCCGGGCTGATGCTGGCGCTCTCGGTGTGGCAGATCGCCCCCTGGCTGAATGTGCGCTACGCCGATTATCTGGCCCGGATCGGCCAGTACGTGCAGCCCGGCAGCCGGGTGCTGGGCAATCTGAACGCCGAGTTCTATTTTGAAAACGGCGTGTTTTTCGACTACCGCAACCTGCCCTACCTGGCCGAACACGGCCTGAGTGTGGCCGGCTACATCCAAAAGAACAACATCGAATATATTTTGTATTACGATGAACTGGATCTCATCTGGCAAAGCCGCCCCGCCTACAACGCCCTGTACGGCGTGCCGGACGATTTCTATCCCCAACTCAAGGCCTTCTGCGCCGGGCAGTGCACCCCCGTGGGCAGCTTTTTCGATCCCTGGTACGCAGTGCGCATCCAGGCCGAGCAGGGCAGGGGCGAGTGGGGCCGGGTCACCGTGTACCGGGTAAATTGAACGCTTGCCTCACACCTTTTATTTGCGCAAAAGCCCGGGCCTGCAACCAGGCCCGGGCTTTTTTGTTTCGCAGCAAATATATTAAAAACCCTGCTCCTGCGGGGCAGGCGGCGCTTACCCTTTTGCCAGCAGCCCTTCCAGCCGCGCGCGCAGCGCCTCGCTGTGGTCGCAGGGCAAAATCTCAGTAAAGCGGTGCAGCCCCTCGTCCAGCACGGCGATCCGGTCCGCCAGGCGCACCGCCTCGCCGATGTCGTGGGTCACGAACAGCACGGTGGGGCGGTACTCGGCGCACAGCTTTTCCAGGGTCGCCTGGGCCTCGCCGCGGGTGAGGTAATCCAGGCTGGAAAACGGCTCGTCCATCAGCAGCACCCGGGGGCGCAGCGCCAGGGCGCGGGCCAGGGCCCCCCTCTGCTTCTGCCCGCCGGATAGGGTGTGCGGCCACCGGTCCTCAAATCCGGAAAGCCCGGTTTTCGCCAGCATTTCCTTTGCCCGCAGCGCGGCCTTTTTTCGGTCCGGCTCGGCGCCGGTGCGGCGCAGGGCCCACTCAATGTTGCCCCGCAGGGTGTACCAGGGCAGCAGCTGGTCAAAATTCTGGAACACCATCGTGCGCTCCGGGCCGGGGCCGGTCACCGGCACGCCGTCCAGCAGCACCCTGCCCGCGGTGGGCTGCAAAAAGCCCCCCACAATGCGCAGCAGGGTGCTTTTGCCCCCGCCCGAGCGGCCCAGCACCGCCACAAATTCCCCATTCGCCACCTGCAGGCTGCATTCCCGCAGCACCGCTGTGGGCGCGCCGCCGGGGGCGGGGAACGCCATGTCCACCTGTTCGATCTGCAGCATTGCGCACTCCTCCTTCACGGCTGGGCCATGCCCCATTTTTTAATCGTGCGCTTTTCCAGCTGGGCAAACAGCACATCCTCCACCAGCACGCCGATCGCCACCACCACCACAATGCCTGCAAACAGGCCGGCCGTATTCATAAAGGTGCGCTGGGTCAAAATGTACCAGCCCACGCCCCCCTTTGCGCCCACCGCGCCGAACACCATCTCGGCGCTGATCAGGCTGCGCCAGGCCCGCGCCCAGCCGATTTTCAGCCCGCTGATAATGTAGGAAAGCGCGCTCTTTACCCGTATTTCCCAGGTGATGGCGGCGGAGGAAAGGCCGTAGTTCCTTGCCAGCTCCAGGTAGATGGCCGGGGTGGCCCGAAAGCCCGCCGTCAGGTTCAGCAGCAACGGCCACAGCACCGAGTGCACAATGATGGCCAGCACCGCCCCGCTGCCCACCCCGAACCACATAATCAGCAGGGGCAGCAGCGCAAGGCCGGGCAGGGGGTGGGCAATGGCGGTAACGGTATCCACAAAGCTGGCGGCCACGGGCCAGCGCACGCTGGCCAGCGCCAAAAGGAAGGCCAGCGCGCCCCCGATCACCAGCCCCTCCAAAATGATCCACACGCTGTAGGCGGCCTGCCAGGCAAGATCCCCCTGCACCAGGCCCCGCCACAGGGTAACGGCCACCTGCTCCACACTGGGAAACAGCATGGGCGAGGGCTTCAGCGCCTTTACCCCAAGCTCCCACGCCGCCAGCAGCGCGGCCGCCCAAAACAGGCGGGCGCCGCCCTTGTTCTTTTTCAGCATCTCCACAAACTTCAATGGGCGCCTCCTGTCTGCCGTTACTGGTATTTCACATTGGGAAAAGCCAGCTCCTCCATGGTGAGCTGTTTATCCACAAAGCCCATCTCATACATGGCCTGGGCAAACTTCTCCACCCCCAGCAGTTCGGTATTGTAAATGCAGCCGTTGTAGTCCATCTGCTCTTTCAGCTCCTGCTCGGTGATGCCGTACACCGGGGCCAGCTGGGCCGCAGCCTCGTCTATGTGGTCGTTGATATAGTCCACGCTCTCCTGCAAAGCGCTCAAAAACGCCTCATACAGCGCGGGATAATCCTTATAAAACCGCTCCATCGCCACGCCGCTGATCATGGTGAACGGCCCGCCCATCAGCTCGGTGCCCTCGTACAGGATATGCGCGCCGTTTTCCAGTTCTTTTTGCAGGTAGGGCGGGGTCGATACATCCCCCACGATCTCGGTGCCGCTGATCAGCGCATTGGCCGCGTCCGGCAGGCTCATGGCCACCAGCTGGTTGTCCAGTGCGCGGCCGTCGCCCAGCTCCTGCCGCGCCGCCATGCAAAGCAGCACGTGCTGGGTGCAGGCGGGCGAGATCACCGCGATCCGGTCGGTGGGCAAAAAGTCCGCCAGGCGCTTTACCTCCGGCTTTGTGGTGGTAATGGCCACCTGGTTGCGGGAAATGCCGGTGGCGTACCGCCACTCCATGCCGCCCGCGGCTCCCACAATCACCGGGGCCACGCCCATAAAGCCAAAATCCACATCACCGGCCAGCATGGCTTCCCGAATGGCTGTGGGGCCGCCGAACTGCTGCCAGTTCGCGGTTACCCCCGCAGGCAGGTACTTGTCCAGAATGCCGTTTGCCTTCATGATCTCCAGCGGCGCGTAGGCCACCCCGAATTGCTGGGCAATGTTCAGGGTGGTCTTTTGCCCTGCGCCGCAGCCCGCCAGGGCCAGCGCGGGCACACACGCCAGGGCCAGCGCCGCCAGGCGGCTTTTCCATTTGGTTTTCAACATGTATGTTCCTCTCCCGTTTAAAACTTCCGCGCATCGGCGGTGCGCAGGGCCAGGGGGCCGCGCTTTACAGCGCCGCGCCGGCAAAAACGTCCGTTCGCTGCACCAGCTCCCGCCCCGCTTCATCCCGGGCATACAGCGCCCTGTAAAAGGCAGCCAACCGCCCGCGCACCGTGCCCGCCGGCCCGGCCACCACGGCCCAGCCATACCGGGCGGTGGCGTTTTCCACCGCCTCCAGCCGGTCGCCGGGGCGGTAATTGTAGCCCGCCTCCAAAACCCCCGGCAGGCGTTTCAGTTCTTCCAGCGGGGTTTGCCCGGCCAAAAAGCCAGGGCGGCAGAACAGCAGCGGAACCGCCGCCTCTTTTTGAACGCCGGTGCAGTCGAACCCCCGCAGGGGCGCGGTGTCCACCGGGCGGCCCAGGCACTGGTCGATCACCGCGCCCAGAATGTCGAACCCCGTGAGATAGGGGATGGTCACATCCTCAAACGCGCCCCCCACCCGGCAGGCAACCTCGTTCACCAGAATGCCCTCGGCCCCCACCAGCACCTGCACGTACAGCGGGCCCGCCTCAATGCCGAACGCCGTGCAGATGCGTTGGCACAGCCCGTCCAGCTCGGCGGCGCGGCCCATGTGTACCGAGGGGAAGCGGTGCCCGGTGCAGACCCCGATGTGCACCGGGTCATCGTACAGCAGCCGGTCGGTCACCGTCAGCAGGGTGGCGCGCCCCTGTTCCACCCAGGCGGAAACGGTCACCTCGTCGCTGGGGTAAAATTCCTCCACCAGCGCCTCCTTCTCCCTGCTCCAGCGCAGCGTTTCCGGCAGCTTTTCCAGCGCCCCGCCGGCGCTTTGCACCTTAAAAATCCCCCGCTGGCCCTGGCTGTCCAGGGGTTTGATCACCAGGGGGGGCCTCAGCCCCCGCAGCTCCTCGGGCCCGGTGGCCGCGCTCACCAGCTTCCACCTCACCGTGGGGATGCCCGCGGCGCGAAAGACCCCCTTCATCACCCGCTTGTTGGTCACCGCCAGGGCGGTGCGCGGCGTGATGGGGCAGGCCAGGCCCAGCGCCTCGCTCACCGCGGCGGCGGTCAGCACCGGCTGGTCGGTGCCCAGGGTGAACACCCCGTCCACCCTGTGCTCCCTGGCCGCCGCCAGGCAGGCGGCGGTATCAAAGCTGCTGGCCCGCACATGCGCGGCGGCCAGGCGGGCGGCCGGCGGGTCGGGCAGGTAATCCGCCACCACCACGTTAAGGCCCTTTTCACGGGCCTTGGCGGCGCCGTTTTTCTGGCATCCGCCGCCGCCCAAAAGCAATACCGTTTTCATGTTGCCGCCTTCCTTTTTTGCCCCCGCTATGCGCCGGGCCAAAAAGCGTGTATAATCAAAAGAAAAAACGGAGGTCCCCGCCATGAAAGAGATGAACTGCCTGGGCGACATGTGCCCGGTGCCCCTGATGAAGCTTCAGCAGTGCGATGATTTACAAAACAGCGGCGACAGTGTGCGCCTGGTCACCGACCACAGCTGCACCTGCGAATCTGTGCAGAACTATTGCCGCCAAAAAAGGCTGCTCTGCCGGGTGGTGGAGCCCATGCCCGGCATTTGGGAGCTGGAAATCACAAAGCCCTAGCAAATGCTGCGCTTCACCGTATTCTCAAAGTACTTGATAATGGCGTACACCCCGTCGTTGCCCACGTCCTCCTTGCTGCGGTAGATGCTGTACACATCGTAATTCAAATCAAAGTCCTGCACCTGCACCACCTTCAGCTGCTTTTGGTAGATCTCCTTTTTAATGGCCATGTAGGGCAAAAACGCCATGCCGAACTGGTTGATCACGCTGCTCTTCACGCTTTCGGTGGAATCCAGGTGATACAGCACCCGGTACTGGGAGATATCGTGCCCGCGTGCTTTTAAGTATTTCAGCAGCAGCCGGTACGAGCTGAAGGTTTCGCTCAGCAGTACCAGCGGATACTTTTTCAGGCTTTCCAGCGCAATGGTCTCGGGCACATTGTAAGAGCTGTTGGCCACAAGATACACCTTATCGGAAAAAGCCTCGGTGCAGAAAAGCCCCGGGGCTTCGGTTTTGTCCACAATGAACCCCATGTCCGCCTCGCCCGCCTGCACCTTGTGGATCACCTCGCTGGAGGGCGCGCCAACCAGGCTGAAATTGTACGAGGGGAACTTGTAATTCACCTTAAACAGGCTGCAGGGCAGCGCGTAGTTTGCCGCCACCGGCGTGGCCGCCACCCGAAAGGTGCCGGTGCGGGTGGAAAGGTTGTTCATATCCTCCCGGAAATTGTCGTAAATATGGATGAACTGGGCCGCGTACCGCTGCATCACCTGCCCTGCCTCGGTCAGTTCAATGCCCCGGTTGGAGCGCTCGAACAGCTTTTGCCCCACCTCTTCTTCCAGGCGCTGCATCTGCTGGCTCAGCGCCGGCTGGGAGATGTGGCTCGCCTGCGCCACCCGTGAAATGCTCTTTTCCTCGGCGATTTTGGAAAAAAGCATAATGTGTTCCAGCTGCATGGCCGTGACCCCTCCCATTGTGTTTCATTATAAGGCCCGCTGCGCTTGCTGCGCCCCTGCCGGGGCGGTTTCGCGCCGAACTGCGGGTTTCGACCTATCCATTATACAGTTTTCTGTTAAATTTGCAACAATCCAGGGCGGCTGTCATAGCCAAAACGTTATAACAATTTGTTATGCAACATAATCGCATTCGATAATCAAAAAATTAACAGCATGCTATAATGGTCTTTGTAGTAAACCGCAAACATCCAAAATCTATGAGGAGGTGCAGAATATGCCTGACACGAATCCCACTTCCGGTGCCACCGCTGCGCCGGCAGCCGGCTCCACTTCGTCCATCCGGCGTTCTTCTGCGGCAGGCGGGCGAGCCCGCAAAAAAAAGAAGAACCAGCTGCCCATCGGCGTTCTGGTGTTTGTGCTGATCGTGGTCGTTGCCGTTCTGCTCAACACGTTCTTATCTTCCAGCCTGGCTCTGTTCTGGGTCTTCGGCTGCTGCTTCGGGTTTATCCTGCAAAAGTCGCGTTTTTGCTTCACCGCGTCTTTGCGTGACCCCTGCATCACCGGCTCCACCTCGGTCACCCGCGCCGTGCTCATTGCCTTTGCCATCACCAGCATCGGCTTCTGGGCCATCAAGTACGGCAGCTTTTTGACCACCGGCTCCATCCCCGGCCAAAGCTACGTCATGCCCATCAGCCTGGCCACCGTGGTGGGCGGGGTAATGTTCGGCATCGGCATGGTCATTGCCGGCGGCTGTGCGTCCGGCACCCTGATGCGGGTGGGCGAGGGCTTCGGCATGCAGATGCTCAGCCTTTTGTTTTTCGTGATTGGTTCCCTGATCGGCGCCAGCCACATGGGCTGGTGGACCGTGAATTTCATCGCGGGCGCACCCCGCATCTTCCTGCCCGACGTATTCGGCTGGTTCGGCTCCATCGTGGTGCAGCTGCTGCTCATTGCCGCGCTGTACTTCGCCGCCGAAAAGTACGAAAAAAAGCGCATGGGCATCACCGACGACGAGTGATTTTGCATCCGCAATTTCTCTTTTTCACAAATCAATTTATTTTAGGAGGACTTTACAATGGCTGAATTTTCTTTGGATTGCCTGGGCGAGGCTTGCCCTGTACCCCTGATGAAGACCCAGAAAGAAATCGAGAAGCTGGGTGTGGGCGATGTTCTGATCGTAAACATCGACCACAGCTGCGCCATGAAGAACATCCCCGAGTGGGCCCGCAACCAGGGTTACAACGTGGAAGTGGAAGAAGTTGACGACGGCGAGTGGGAAGTTGTGATCGAAAAGACCAAATAAGGTCTTTTCCGCCCCCTTGCTGAACGCGCCGACCTCCAGCCGCCCGGCGCGGCGCCGGGCGGCTTTTTAGAAAAATATTTTATCGCAGACCAACAAAATTGTGAAAAGAAAGGCGGGTGCAAAGTTACAATGAAAGCTTTTTGGGAAAAGATCGCAAAGAACCCTACTTACAAAAAGATCTTCAAAAATCCTTTCACCTATGTAACTGGCGCTGTGCTTCTGTCCGTTTTCCAAATTGCCCTGTTCGCTGTTTCCGGCAACCCCTGGGGTGTGTCCGGCACGTTTGCGAACTGGGGCGCCTGGCTGTACCGCCTGGTGGGCGGCAGCGTGGATAAGTGGTATTACTTCTCCTCCACAGGCGCGCAGAGCACTTTGAACGCAGGTTTTTTGAACCACACCGGCTCCTGGCTGGACGTGGGCATCATCGTCGGCGCGCTGCTGGCGGCCCTTTTGGCCTCGCAGTGGAAATTTAAAAAGATCAAGTCCCTCCGCCAGGTGGTCGCGGCCATCCTGGGCGGCCTGCTGATGGGCTACGGCGCCCGGCTTGCCGGCGGCTGCAACATCGGCGCACTGTACAGCAGCATTGCCTCGCTGTCGGTTTCCGGCTGGGTCTTTGCCATCTTCTTGTTTGTGGGCGCCTTCATCGGCTCCAAACTGCTGGCGAAATATTTCATGTAACAGCGGCAAAAAGGGGCTCTGGCAGGTTCAGGGCCTCTTTTCTTGTGCGTTTAATAATTTTTTGACAAACCATCATACATACAGAGGGAACAAACACAATGGAAAAAAAAGTTGAACAATACGACGTGGTCATCATCGGCGGCGGCGCCGCCGGCCTCACCGCGGCCATCTACTGCGGCCGCGCCCGCCTGAACACCCTGGTCATCGAAAAGGCCCTGGTGGGCGGCCTTGCCACCTACACCAACGAGATCGCCAATTACCCCGGCTTCCCCGAGGGCAGCACCGGCCTGGGCCTGATGGAGCTGTTCCACAAGCAGGCCAAGAGCTTCGGCGTCAAGTTCAAACTCACCGATGTGCGCGCCGTGCAGCTGGAGGGCGAGACCAAGGTGGTCGAGACCTTCCGCACCAACTACGAGTGCAAGGCCGTGATCATTGCCTCCGGCGGCAAAAACCGCCTCACCGGCGCCCCCGGCGAGGACAAATACCTGTTCGACAAGGGCATCTCCTTCTGCGCCACCTGCGACGCCGCCGCCAACACCGGCAAAACTGTTATGGTCATCGGCTCGGGCGACGCCGCCATCGAGGAGGGCATGTTCCTCACCAAGTTCGCCTCCAAGGTCATCGTCAGTGTGATGCACGACGAGGGCAAGATGGACTGCAACGAGATCGCCAAGGCCGAGGCCATGGAAAATCCCAAGATGGAGTTTTTGTGGAACACCCTGCCGCACGAATTCCGGGGCGACGACCAGCACCTGCACAGTGTGGCCCTGAAAAACACCAAGACCGGCGAAATTCTGGATGTGCCTGTGGACACCTGCTTTTTGTTCATCGGTTATGTGCCCAACACCGAGATCTTCCAGGGCAAGGTCGAACTGAACAAGCCCGGCTACGTGATCACCAACGAGCGCATGGAAACCAACGTCCCCGGCGTGTACGCCGCGGGCGACGTGCGCGATAAGTGGCTCAAGCAGGTGGCTACCGCCGTGGGCGACGGCGCCATTGCCGGCTACACCGCCGAAAAATACATCGCCGAAACAAACCAGTTCAACACCCAGATCATGGACGCCGCAGCCCCGGGCCTTGTGTACATCTACAACGCGGTGGTGCCCGCCAGCCGGGAGCTGCTGCCCCTGGTGGAGCAGTTCGAAGAAAAGCACCCCGAGGTGCGGGTAAACCGGGTGGACGTGTACAAAAGCGAGGGCATTGCCCGCCGCCTGGGCGTGGCCGATATCCCCGCCGCCGTCTACATCAAAGAGGGCAAGGCCGCGGGCTCACTTACCGGCGGTATCACCCTCGAAAGCCTGGAAGCCCTTACCGAGCGCTGAAATGCCAACCCAACTGATTTTTTCAGTTTCCCATTCTCTCAAACCCAAAAGGGGCCCTCTTCGGAGGGCCCCTTTTGGGTGCAAAAACCATATCCCGCTTGAATTCCTATAAACCCTGTGGCATAATAGGTTTATCAGGCGGCCCGCCGGGCCGCTGCGGAAAAGGGAAGGGGGCAGGCTGCATGATCGTTTCCACCAAGGGCCGCTACGCGCTGCGGGTCATGATCGACCTGGCCCAGCAGCCGCCGGGCCAGTATGTTCCTTTAAAAGAGATCGCGCTGCGGCAGGGTATCTCCATGAAATACCTCGAGGCCATCGTTTCCGCGCTGGCCAAGGCCGGGCTTGTGTCCGGGCTGCGGGGCAAGGGCGGCGGCTACCGGCTCACCCGCGACCCCGCCCAGTACACCGCGGGCTCCATCCTGGAGCTCACCGAAAAAACCCTGGCCCCGGTTTCCTGCATGGAAAAGGGCGCGCCTCCCTGCCGGCGCGCCGCACAGTGCCCCACCCGCGCCATGTGGGCCGGCCTGGACGAGCTCATCCAGGGCTATTTTGCCTCCATCACCCTGGCGGACCTGGCAAACGGTTCCGTTCCGGTATAAGGCCCCAATTCCATCACCCCAACGCTTTGCCCGCGCTTTTGCGCGGGGCTTCGTAGAACAGTTGTTTGAAAAAACTCAGAAAACCAAGTGTTTTCAAGGGACGGCGGGGCTTCGGTCACGCCGTTTCCTTTTGTGCAAGCTCGTCCAAAGGGATAAAACCGATGCCATCGTACTGGATGTGGATTTCCTGTCTGCGTTTCCCGCTTGACTTGTCGGGCGCTTCCCCGTAGATCGCCTTTATCCGCTCTCGCAGCATACACGGGTCGATTTCTTCGATGCCCACATAGTTGTCATCGCCCTCCCATTTGATGGAGCAGGGAGGATTGGAAACGATAACCTCAAACGGTTCGTCATCCCAATGCTGAGGAGAAAGCAATGTATCCTTGTGGGCGATGTCAAACTCATCATGGTCAATATCGTGCAGGAACATATTGATGCGGCAAAGGTTGTATGTAGTCAGATTGATTTCCTAACCAAACTTTCTTAATCTTTTCTAATATCAGCCATTTTCGTTCTCCTCAATTCTCGTTATATGCTCTATCAATCAACACTTTAGCCTTTTCAAAGTCAGCTCTGTTTTTTAGATGAACTTCTACTGCTCCACAGCCCCAATGTCCAATGTTGGTAACATCACGAGAAAATCCTTCTTCGAAAGTTACCGTTGTCACATCAATGGGGAGATTTATAATCAGTTTCTTTTTTAGTGCTACTACCGTAACGATATTACGGATTTTCTTAAATGCGACATATAACTTCAGGTGGGTTTCGCTGATGTCATCTCCAAGACTTAAGATGTAGTTAGATAAATCTTCATAAAGTGTTTTGATCTCTTTATCAGCACTTGCCATTTGTTCCTCAAATGTTTTATCTGTAGCCTTTGGCTTGTTGCTAATAGTGGTATTTTCGGGGATTGCAGTAGCAACATTTTCGTTTGTATGCTCAAACATGAGCAGATCATTGTCAAATTTTTTATAACGAATCAAGCTGATATTTCGGTTCATCTGCTTTATAGCAGACTCGTCATATTTTGTAAAATCGCCTGCTATGCAGATGACACGAGGCATAGTCCAGTCGATATTGTCAGCGGCTTTTAGCCCAAGTTTTTCAATAACAAGAACCTTGAAACTGTCCTTGTGGTCAAGCAGCCAGTTCAAGTAGAACAATCCTTGGTTAATAACATTTTCTTTCATAGACCGCTTGTATTCAAAAATGACAGGGCAATGATTTTCATCAATACCGATACTATCCATGCGTCCGCCGTCCGTGGTGCGATACTCTGAAGCGAGGAAAGTAACGCCAAAGAAAGCCTCCATATTGGCTTCAATAACAGTTTGAAGTTCTTTTTCGAGCGTTACTGTTCCGCTTTGATACTCTTTGACTTCGCCGCTTATATTGAACAATTTAATGTCAGCCATTTACCGTTCCTCCTTAATGCTTGTAATCTGTTCAATCGCATACAGCGGAAGATTTATGAGCCATTCTTCCTTCTTATAATCGGTCATCGAAGTACGAACAGATACCTCGGGTGAAAACTTCTCTTGATAAGTTTTTAGGCTCTTAGCTCTGAGATTAACTTCCGCTTTTACCTCAACCGGAATAATCAGCTCGCCTGTATCCACAACAAAATCGACCTCGCAGGAACCTCTGTCGTTGGTATAATAGTAAACGCCTAAATCCTCGATGGTTTTAAGCTGCTGGCAAACATATTGTTCTGTTAATGCCCCCTTGAACTCTACGAAAAGGTCATTTCCGTCAAGCAATGTACGCTGACGCAGCCCTGCCATACAGCCAAGCAACCCTACATCTACCACAAACAGCTTGAAGGCTTTTAAGTCCTCGTAAGCCTTCAAAGGAATACCCGCCGCATTTACTCGACTGACCTTGTGGACAAGTCCGCAATCGGAAAGCCACATAATTGCCGTCTCATACTCTTTTGCACGAGCACCTTCACGAACAAGGCCGTAAATGAATTTCTTGTTTTCTTTTGCAAGCTGAGATGGGATGCTGTTCCACAACATACGGATTTTAGGAACAATCTCATTGGGAGCGTGTTTTGAAAAATCCTGCTCATAAGCAGCTAAGATTCGCTTCTGAATGTCACGGACCTCATTGAAATCTTTATTCTCTGCAAAGCTCTGTACTGCTTCGGGCATACCACCAACAAAGTAATAGTGCTTCAAGGCGTCAATGTATGTTTGCCTAAAGCTTGCAATCATCTGATAATCCTGTTTATCAAGAAGCTCCGTAAAACGCTCCTTATCCGTTGCCATCAAAAACTCTCTGAAAGAAAGCGGATAGAGCTTTAAGAAATCCACCTTGCCAACAGGGAAGGAAGTGCCCTCGTGTAATGCGATACCGAGCAGAGAGCCTGCACAGACGATGTGATACTGGGGTGCATTTTCATAAAAGTATTTGAGCGCTGTCAATGCTCTCGGAACTTCCTGCACTTCATCAAAAATCAGCAAAGTATTGTTATGGTCAATTTTGCGGCCTGCATACAACTCCAATCCCATAATCAGACGGTCTGTATCCAAATCGGATGCAAACAACTCTGCCATTCTGGAATTAGAGTCAAAGTTAATGTAAACAGTATTAGCATACGCTTGTCTGCCGAACTCTTTCATCAGCCAGGTCTTGCCAACTTGGCGTGCTCCTTCAATGATTAGCGGCTTGCGGCGCTTACTTTCTTTCCATTTTAGTAGTTTCTCAATAGCAATTCGGTACATATACGCACCTCCGTCATCATAATACGAATACATTATATCATACAATTACAAAAATTACAGCGATTTTTAGAAAATTAATTACACTTTTTACGCTGAATAAGGCGGTTTTGTGACAACTGCTTTTTCATTGGGTGCTTTTACGGATAAAAAAAGAAGCGACACCCGGTTATCAAACCAAGTATCGCTTACTTTTGTTAAGCCAACCCCGTCTGCCAGATGCCGTAAAACAGTTAAATTTTTATGTGAACTGTTTTACGAGCACCTGCCATTTGCGCGGGCTTTTTTATTGCCGGGCCCGCACTTACACCCGCTCTTTCGGCGCCTCCGCTGCATCTTTCCCGGCGCGGCGCTCCCGTTCCCCTTCCTTCCTCAGCGCCTGGCACAGGCACAGAAGCGCCCGCCCCAGATGATCTTCCTTTTCTGCCGCCTCTTCCTTGCGCCGCTGGATCTCCTCGTCTGAAAACGAGCTGTTCCCGCACATCTCCACCGCAAGGTCAAAATTCTTGATGATCCAAACCACCGCCCGTTTCTTTTCCCGCGGGAGCGCGTCAATTTCTGTTCCGAGCTCATTAATTTCTTGTTTTTCTTTGTCTTTCATATTATTTTCCTCCAAACTGGATGTATTTATCCAATTCTATCAGGTTTGCTAATGTAAAATCAATAGCAGGATATATTTATCCAAAACTTTTGTTGGAGGCTATTATGTCTGAGGGATTGAAGCAAGATATCTCTATCGGTGAAAATTTAAAACAACTTCGCAAAAATGCTCATCTTACCCAAAAGGAGGCTTCTGCAAAACTAGAAGTTATGGGCCTGCCGATTAGCCCAGACATTTTGGCTAAGATGGAACAGGGGCGCTATAGTATACGAATCAGCGTACTATTGGCATTAAAACAGCTTTATCAAGTAAACTCTTTCGACGAGTTCTTTGCAAATCTGCATTTATAAAAGCAACTTTTGTTTTAAACATATTCCTATTTCTAGGCCAGGGGACAGTTGCATTATGTCATTGTCTTTTGGTCTTTTCTTTTTAAGAAATATTCCTATTGACAAGATAGGTTTATACGCATATAATAAAGCCATAAACCCACCATGCAACTAGGTTTATCAAGAGGAAAGGGAGTTCACATATGATCTATGCGGATAATGCAGCCACCACCCGCGTCAGCGAGGCAGCCCGCCGGGCCATGATGGCCGCCATGGAAACGACCTGGGGCAACCCCTCCAGCCTGTATACCTTCGGCCAGCAGGCCGAAGAAGCCCTCAGCCAGGCCCGCGCCCAGATCGCCGGCTGCCTGAACGCCCAGCCGGGCGAGCTGATCTTCACCTCCGGCGGCAGCGAGGCCGACAACCAGGCCCTGCGCAGCGCGGCGCGGGCCGGGGCGCGCAAGGGCAAAAAGCATCTTATTTCCACCAAATTCGAGCATCACGCCATCCTGCACACCCTGCGCGCCCTGGAGGCCGAGGGCTTCGAGGTCACTCTCCTGGACGTGCACGAGGACGGCCTTGTCCGCCCCGCCGAGCTGCAGGCCGCCCTCCGGCCGGACACCGCGCTGGTCAGCGTCATGTTCGCCAACAACGAGATCGGCACCATCCAGCCCATCGCCGAGCTGGCGGCCATCTGCCGCGCCGCCGGGGTGCTTTTCCACACCGACGCGGTGCAGGCGGTGGGTCACCTTCCCATTGACGTGAAGGCCCTGAACGTGGATATGCTTTCCTTTTCCGCCCACAAGTTCCACGGCCCCAAGGGGGTCGGCGCGCTGTACGTGCGGCGGGGCGTGCCCCTTTCCAGCTTTATCGAGGGCGGCGCGCAGGAGCGCGGCAAGCGCGCTGGCACCGAAAATCTGCCCGGTGTTGCGGGCATGGCCGCCGCCCTCACCGAGGCCTGCCGCTGCCTGGAGCAAAATGCCGCTTATGTGGCCGGCCTGCGCGACCGGCTCATCCAGGGCCTTTCCCGGGTTCCCCACGCGGCCCTGAACGGCGCGGCCAGCCCCCGGCTGCCCGGCAACGTGAACTTCTGTTTCGAGGGCATCGAGGGCGAGAGCCTGCTGCTTCTGCTGGACGAAAAAGGCATCGCGGCCAGCTCCGGCTCCGCCTGCACCTCCGGCTCGCTGGACCCCAGCCATGTGCTGCTGGCCATCGGCCGCCCCCACGAGGTGGCTCACGGTTCGCTGCGCCTCACCCTGAACGAGGAGAACACCCAAGCGGACGTGGACGAAATTTTGCGGGCGGTGCCCCAGGTGGTTGGCTACCTGCGGGAAATTTCGCCCGTGTGGGACGAATTACAGAAGGGAGAAAAACAATATGTTATACAGTGAAAAGGTCATGGACCACTTTCAGCACCCCCGTAACCTGGGCAAAATGGAGGACGCCGACGGCATCGGCGAGGTGGGCAACGCCAAATGCGGCGACATCATGCGTATGTATATCAAGGTAAAAGACGGGGTCATCACCGACGTAAAGTTTAACACCTTCGGCTGCGGGTCGGCCATCGCCACCAGCAGCATGGCCACCGAGATGATCAAGGGCAAGCCCATTGAAGAGGCGCTCACCCTCTCCAACAAGGCGGTGGTGGAGGCGCTGGACGGCCTGCCCCCCCACAAGATCCATTGCTCGGTGCTGGCCGAGGAGGCGGTCAAGGCTGCCGTCAAGGATTATTACGACAAGCATGGCATCGCCTACGACCCTGACGCGCTCTGCACCGGCAACTGCGCCTGCTGCCACGCCCACGACGCCTGACCCCTCCGCGCCTTTTTATTGCTCCGCAGCAGAAAATCTTCTCCAAAAGCACCCGGCCCTCGCCGCTGCCGCGGCGGCCGGCTCAAACACACAAAAAAGCCGGCGGAAAATTTCCGCTGGCTTTTTTTGCTTCCCGGTGTTATACTTTATTGCAATACTTTACAAAAGCATACGGGTGCGGGGCAGCCTGCGCCCGCACCGAAAAGGGAGTGAACAAACCATGAGTTTCGAGCGCGCAAAAACGCATCTGGAGCAGTTCGGCCTGGCCGGCCGCATTTTGGAGTTCCAGGTATCCAGCGCCACGGTGGAGCTGGCGGCGGAAGCGGTGGGGTGCGAACCCGCCCGCATCGCCAAAAGCCTGTCCTTTCTGTTGCCCTCCGGCCCCATTCTGGTGGTGGCGGCAGGCGACGCCAAGGTCGACAACACCCGCTACAAGGCCCAATTTTCCGCCAAGGCCAAAATGCTCCCCGCCGGGCAGGTGGAACCCCTCATCGGCCACGGGGTAGGGGGCGTGTGCCCCTTTGGGGTGGAGCCGGGGGTAAAGGTGTATCTGGATGAATCGCTGCGCCGCTTCCCGCTGGTCTATCCGGCGGCGGGCACCGCGGCCAGTGCGGTGGGGCTCACCCTGCCCGAGCTGGAAGCCGCCTCCGGCGCAATCGGCTGGGTGGACGTGTGCAAAGGCTGGCGCCCCGAAGAGCAGCAGCCTGAGTGATTCTTTGGGCCAAAAACATCAGCAAAAAACGCCCCTGTGCGCCAGCTGCCCTTGTTCGGGCAGACCAGCACGCAGGGGCGTTTTTTTCGCTTTATTCCCTCCAAAGCCACCTCGCAATGCTTTTATGGCCGCCCCATAAGGCGCTGCGCAGCGCTTCGTCTACCACCACCTGCCAGCCGGCTTGCGTTTTTACCGCCTGCGCCTCCACCGTTTGGGTGATGGTTCCGGTGATCGCCTTCACGGCCGATGTTTCTGCCTCCAAAAGATCCTCTGCCTGCACATGATCTGCTAGGTCAAGGGCCGCCAGGTCTTTGTTGGTCACCGCCAAGGTCAGCAAGGCCTTTTCCTCCGCGCTGTATTCCACCGAAAGGACCTCGCACGCAAGCTCTTGGAACACGGCTACCAAATATGCTTTTTCCGTGCCCTCCGGCCTGCCGCCCCAAAACCGCTCGGTTTCCACAAACACACCGTTTTTCCGGCCGCCCGCATACTGCACCAGCGCGTCCAGTGCCGTTCCATCCGCTGTTTCCAGGGCGGATGTCATCGCCGCCACCGCCTCTTCGGGGGTGGCGGCCTGTGGCAACAAGCAGTCGTTTTCTCCCCGGACGCAGGCCGCCAGCAGCAGCGCAAGGGCAGCCGCTATAAACACAAATGTCTTTTTCATCGTTCAGGTCCCCATAAACATTTTCAGCAGAAAGGGGAGCAGAGCCAAAAACAGCGCGCCCACCAGCGCAATGCCGGCAAAGCCCAGCAAAAACACCCCCAAATATTTCAGCGGCGACGGGGTCGGCCGGGCCGGCCCCGTCTGCGGCGTAGGCGCAAGTTCCGCATCCTTCTGCCCGGTCAGCAGATAATCGGTACTCACACCGTACAGCCGGCTCAGCTCCACCAGGCTGCCCGCATCCGGCAATCCCTGCCCCGTTTCCCTTAGTTAAAGATATTGTTGGGTAAAAAAAGATGTGTTAGTCGATTTTGCCTATGAAGCGATAGAAAATCTCTACTTCCTGTTCCCGGCTTCCGTCCTTGCCCTTAACTGCTTCATGCACAAGGATTTTTTCAATCAGGGTATTCAGAAGTTCCGCAGTCAGTTCAGTGGGATTGACATACTGTTTCATCAGCCCTACCCACTTTTCAGCGTCAACGGCGGTCTGCGCTGCGGCTTCCATTGCTTCGTTGATCTGCCGGATTCTTTCATCCAATTCCTTTTGCTCCCCCTGATACTTCTCGGACAGCATATTAAAGTTGTACTCCGTGATACGTCCAGCAGACCAGTCCTCATACATTTTAGCAAACAGCCCGTCAACCGACTGTCAACTGCAGCGTCAACCAAACTGTCAACCGGCGGCTTTCCTAAAAGGGCAGCTCCATCTGCCGGGCTTCTTCCTCTGTGATTTCCTGAAAACCATCCCCGTCTGTTGGGGGCTGGTTGACACGCCCCCAGCCTTTTTGCGTCCCGTACTTTTTATACCGCTTCGGGCTTTTGTAGGCTATCCAGCCCTGTATGCTGCCGCTTGCAATGCCGGTGTTCATAATCTCGCAGATTGCCCGTGTTTCCCAGTCTGCCGGAGAATTGCAGTTCCCCAATGCTTCTTTATAAAGCTGCTTGGAACAGACCCGGTCGCCGGTGTAGTCCTCCAAATAGGCGTAAATCATACCAGCTTGCGTGTCCTCCTGCATAAAGTCCTGCTGGTGGGTTTTCAGATAATCATTCATCTCTGCGCTGAATGACAGCCTGTATCTGCCGCTTTTGTAAATTGCCATAGCTTCCGCCCACATCTGGTCGATATAGGCTCTGGATGCGGCTTCATCATCCAGTATGTCAACCTCCGCCCGTTCCGGGTACACGGTCATGGGGTAAAAAGTCCTGCCGGTTGGTGGTTCCTGCAAATACGCACTGGCGCAGCCGGTCTGCCGGGTGGGCTTCATAAGGCACTTTGTAGGTTTCCTTTTGGCGGCTTAGAAAGAACTTGATTTCCTCAATGCTCTTTGCGTTGGCGGTGGCAATCATTTCTGACATTTCCATAATCCAGTGACCTTGCAGCTTCCGATACACATTTTCATCCAGCTTCTTCAAGTCATCGGAAAACCAATCGTCCTTGACTGCCAGCAGCCGGAAAAAGGTGGACTTCCCGGCTCCCTGACCGCCCACCAGACAAAGCATGACTTCAAATTTGCTCCCCGGTCTGAATACCCGCCGGATGGCTCCCATCATAAACAGTTTCAGGGCTTCATAGGTGTAGCTGTCCGTATCGGCTCCTAGGAAGTGATGCAGGGCATGTGGCATGGTTCCCACCAGCTTGCCGTTTTGGATGATCGGGCGGCCGGACGCCCCCTACACAATCCCATAGCGACCCAAGTATAAGAGCTCTGGATTCACTTTCGAGATGAAATCCAGGGCTTTATTTTGTGTTCCGAAGTGGAAAACGAATTTTCACATCCTCGTAGTGAACGGACTATGATTTTTCACTATACGCTATTGAAAAAAGTGAAAATCAGAGTATAATATAGGTAACAACAGGTGAACTGTTCAGAGGAGGGACAATATATGCAATATGAAAGTGAGCGTATTGAATATAAATCTCAGTTGATCGATGACATCTACAAGGAAGTCATTGCATTTGCGAATACTGATGGCGGTGTTATCTACATCGGCATCGACGATAAAGGTAATCTGACAGGTATTGATAATGTGGATGAAACTTACATCCGCCTGACCGATGGTATTCGTGATGCCATTGCACCGGATGTCACCATGTTCGTGCGGTATGTCCTCCAAGATAATAAAGTGATTCAGATTGAAGTTGGCGAAGGCAGCTATAAGCCTTATTATCTGAAATCCAAGGGGATAAAGCCCAACGGCGTTTATGTTCGTCAGGGCACATCCAGTGTGCAGGCATCTTCGGATCAGATCCGCAGAATGATCAAAGATTCCGATGGTGATGTATTCGAGGAAATGCGTACAGCCCAGCAGGAACTGTCTTTTGAGGAGGCAGAGCGCACCTTCAAGCGGTATAAGGTTGATTTCTCCGAAGGAAAGTACATTGCCCTCGGCCTGCGTAACATCCATGACGATCAGTACACCAATCTGGCTATGATTTTGTCCGATCAGTGCCAGCACACAACTAAGATCGCCGTATTCGGTGATGAGGCGAATATAACCTTTAAGGACGCAAAGGAGTTTGGCGGCTCCATCTTCAAGCAACTGGACGATAGCTATGCGTATCTGATGCTCTGCAATCGCACCGCCGCTACCTTCAAGGGCTTGGAGAGAGTAGAACTGTCTGATTACCCTGAAGATGCTCTGCGTGAGGCATTGCTCAACTCCCTTGTCCACCGTGACTACAGCTACAGTGGCAGCATCATTATCAATGTCAATGACTCCTGCATAGAGTTTATTTCTATTGGCGGCCTGCTTCCCGGTCTCTCAGCTGACGATATTCGCAACGGTATTTCTCAGCCCCGCAACCGCAAGCTGGCTGAAATCTTCCATCGTTTAAGACTGATTGAATCCTACGGCACCGGCATCCGCAAAATCTATGCGCTCTACAAGGATTGTGCTGTGCAGCCCCGCATTGAAGTGACCACCAACACATTCAAACTGGTGCTACCTAACATGAATACCAGCGGTTCTGTTGCAGAAAGCGTACCGGAAACGTCTGAAAAAGCCCCTGTGGTAGTTACTCCGCAAATGAAAACGATCATGGATTATTTAGCCGAGTACGGTGAAATGACCGACGAAGATCTGCAGGAACTGCTGAATATTAAAAAGACAAGAGCTTATCTGCTCGCTCGTCAGATGAATGAAAATGGGTTGATCGAGATTATCGGCAGAGGTGCTACAAAGAAATATATACTACAATGATCCTGGCGATCCATGCATTAAAATGCGCCAAAAGATGTGCTGAAGATTGAAATTGTTTCGCTGCTTATAGCGAATCAGATGGATTGGTTGGCTTTGCGTTGGAACAACAGAACAAATCAAAACTGTGACCAACAGCGGAGGTAATGAACCGTATGTTTAATGATTAAGGAGAGTTTATGTTGAAGATGCAAACTATAGATGATGCAGTTAATGCATTTATCGTTGGAGACTGCAAAGAGGTAATGGAGAGAATGCCAGCAGAAAGTATAGACCTTGTGTTGACCTCACCACCTTATGCAGATAAACGTGATTATGGAACAAAAAACGCATCGATTTTACCAGATGAATATGTGGATTGGTTCATGCCAAAGGCACAAGAAATCTATCGAGTATTAAAACCTACAGGAAGTTTCGTGCTGAATATAAGCGATAAAGTTGTCGAGGGATATCAACATCTTTATGCGTTTGAATTGGTGCTGAAGCTCTGCAAGGAAGTTGGTTTTCATTTAGTCAGGGATTACATTTGGTACAATCCTGCTACACCACCAAATGTATATTCTCGCGGTGGATATGGCCGAACTAAAAAGTCGCATGAGTATTGTTTCTGGTTTTCCAAAGGTGAAAATTGGACTTTTGAATTAGATCCTATCCGCAAGCCCTACGGCAAGGATATGCAAAAGTACCTGGATGGGAAGGGCAAAGGAAACCGGACCGAAAATATCCGTCCAAGCACTCATAACTTTAATTGCGAGAAAACTTGGTCTGACAATGGTGGTTCCGATCCAGGATCAGTAATTGAGATTGCTAATACAAGTAGCAACGATATATTCATGAAATTATGCAAAGAAAAAGGCATTGCACACCCAGCAAGATTTCCAGAAAAACTGGCAGAATTTTTCATCCTTTCCGGTAGCAAAGAGGGAGATATAATACTCGATCCGTTTTCCGGTTCTGGAACAACAGCAACAGTTGCTCAAAAGAATAATCGCAAATGGATCGGGATTGATGCAAATGCCGATTATTGCGAACTGGCGCAGGCTCGAATAGAAGCCGAAGCAGCTGCCGAGGGAGAAGAAAAAAATGATTGATCAAATTGCTAAGCGAGGCTTTGCGGTAAAATGTATTGACGGCGCGAAAGGCATGCTTCTGCTTCCGGATAAATCAATAAAGTTGGTGTATGGATCTCCTCCATATCCAAATGCTGATCGGGATTATGGAGTATGGACAGCAGGGGAATACATCGATAAAATTTCACCTTTTATCGATGCAGCAAAATTGAAATTGAGAGATGATGGATTCTTAGTTATCAATGTTAAAGCGAACCGCGAAAAAGCTACTGCTACATGTGCTTCAAAACGCTCTCTGGTCATAGAAAAATTAGCTATTATGCTTGAAGAAGAATGGGGCCTGCACTGTGTTGACATAGAAATATGGGTTAAAGAAAATCCAGTCCCAACTGGATTGCGTGTTGCGTGTCAGGATGCGTACGAACAAAACTTATGGTTTTCCGTTTGTCCCAAGTGGACGATAAACTTGGATGCAATCCGTAGGCCATATGAGTCGCATAGTGTAAAAACTTATGGGGAGTACGAATATAAGCCCCGCTCAAATGGCAACACATATGTGAGAAAGAACAAACAAATACAACCTAACCCGCTTGGAGCCTTACCCAAAAATATTATATCAGGTGGTGTATCAGCTAAAATAGGGAATCACCAAGCCACACAACCAGCGTATTTGCCAGAGAAATATATCAAAGCCACAACAAATGCTGGAGACCTCGTTGTTGATCCATGGCTTGGAAGTGGAACTACCGGTGCAGTTGCCTTGCAACTGGGACGGGCATTCGCTGGTTTTGATATAATGAATTCCTATGTTTCTGATGCTGCGGAGTGGCTAACCCAACTTAGAGAGGGGTGATTATATGATCGACCTGCATAGGAGACTGCGAAAAAACGAATTAAATCATTTGTTTTTAGAAGGACTAGGCAATAAGGTGGAATGGCACAGTGGTGAAGATAGTGCCCCTTTATTGGTGAACCTGACTTCGCCGTTGTTATTAAAACTCCGGGTATATGTTTTTAATTGCACAAATCCGCCAGGAGGACGAGCTTTAGATGAGTATAAAATACAAGTAATTCTTCCTGGGCAAAAACGAGGGGAACGAGGCGTACTTGATTATTCCGAAGGGCGCATGCCTGTTTTAGCAGCATTTGTACCTGAAGGAGCAGAGGGAGTATTTTTGCTCTGGGATGCTGACAAGCATGAAGATTTCTCCTATAGTGCAAATATGCAGGTAAAGTCAGATGTAATTATCCGTGCATTATATTCCAATATAGCATCCATAACGAGGAAAACCGGAGAGACTATTTTGGCTGTTCGGCCACAGCATTTGTACTCAGCGATACATCGTCGGTTGGAAATTAGGCGGCAAGATATTTTAGGAGGCGATAAAAATGCTTAATGAATATAGTTTTTTGGCCTCTTATAATAAGGCGGAGCACGATATCGCAGAGGATTTTTATCTTCCTTGTATGAAAACTGCTAACAGCTATGACAGAATTTCCGGTTATTTCAGTAGCACTATTTATATTATCGCTTGGGAGGCTTTAAAGGATTTTATATTCAACGGTGGGAAAATGAGAATTATTTGCTCGCCCTACGTTTCTGAGGCAGATGCCTCTGCTCTTTCAGAGGGATATTCCGCAAGAACAGACTATATCCTTACCCGTTCAATTGAGCAAGAAGTATTCGCAATGTTTGATAGTGAAGTGCTTTCGGCACCTGCTCGTTTGCTTTCGTACTTAGTTGCCAAGGAAATCATAGATATAAAAATTGCTGTTCCGAGTGGGTCTGAGTCGGCCACAGCAAAGCGGATGTTCCACGACAAAGTCGGTATTTTTTCGGATATCAACGGTAATGCAGTAGGGTTTAGGGGGTCAATGAACGAAACCTTTAAAGGATTGTCATCTGATGGCAACATAGAATCGATTGATGTTTTCCCAAACTGGTTAGATGACCGCGACTGCGAGCGTTTGAACGATGCAAAAATGTTCTTTGAGAAACTTTGGACGCATTCTTTGTCCGGAGTGGTGGTGTATCAATTCCCTCAAGCGACCAAGGAACTACTGAAACAAAAATCGTCTGGGGTTGAGTGGGAACAACTTTTAGAGGAAATTAAGGTAACCACAAGCATTGCGGACAAATGGAAGCCTAATCACAAAAAAGGTGGGAAAAAGCCACGCAAACACCAAACGAACGCTTTGGAAGCGTGGGTGCAGAATAATCGTAGAGGGATTTTTGAACACGCTACAGGAAGTGGGAAAACCTTTACCGCAATGTGCGCAATTAACGATGCACTTGAGCGTGATGAAGTTGTGCTCGTGCTTGTACCTTCTCGTGATTTGCTGAAACAGTGGGACAAGGAATTGCACGATACATTGACAGATAAGCCTGTATACTATTTATTGTGCGGTGACAATAATTCCGAATGGAGAAAAGGTAACACACTTAGAACCTGGACGGCAAAGGCTGCTGGAACTCGGCGTATTATACTGTCCACTATGGATACGGCAGCATCAGATGAATTCTTGAAGAAAATTACACAAGGAGATCATCTCTTTGTTGTTGCAGATGAAATGCATAGGCTCGGAAGCAATAAAAGGCGCAAAACATTGCAGATCCAATCCGGGCCACGGCTGGGACTTTCTGCAACACCATATCGATATGGCGATCCAGAAGGAACCGCAGCATTGTTTGGATATTTTGGTGGCCTAATTCCTCCTCCGTTTACATTGAATAATGCAATCAACAGCGGCGTGCTTACTCGTTATTTTTATCATCCAGAAAAAATACGGTTGACGCCGACAGAACAGAAGAATTGGGATGAAACTACCAAGGAAATCCAAAAGCTTATTGCACGGTTAAACGTTGCTGAGGACGGTTCTTTTAATATTAACGCCAACCCACGATTGAAGCAGTTGCTTATCTGTAGAGCGAGAATAGTTAAAAATGCTCAGGGGAAAGCTCCGTTGGCATTGAAAATATTGAAGGAAAAATTCCGTTCTGGAGACAAATGGATTGTATACTGCGATAATATTGAACAGCTGCAAGCTGTTTTAGGAAAGGCGCTGGATGCAGGGCTTGACGCATATGAGTATTATGCAGAAATGCGTGGCGACAGAGATGCAACATTAGAGTATTTTGCTGCAAACGGCGGAGTACTTGTCTCCATTAAATGCTTAGATGAAGGCGTAGATATTCCTGCAACAACGCATGCTTTGATACTTGCTTCTTCCCAAAATCCAAGAGAGTTCATTCAACGGCGTGGAAGAATTTTGCGTAGATCCCCCGGAAAGCATTTTGCGCATTTATATGATGCAATTGCAATTCCCAATGGTGAGGATGACGAAAATGACAAGGCGCTTTCTATTGTGACTGCGGAACTCTCACGTGCTATTGAGTTTGGCGAAAGCGCCGAAAACCCCTCTTGTGTTACAGATTTAAAAAATATTGCTATCGATTTTCACATTGATTTCAAGAGTTTAACCAATGGAGGTATTGAAGACGATGACGAGTAGAGTTGAGATTGAAGAACTGATAAGTGTGCTTGAGGATATTAGAAGTTCACAGCACCCCGATGTTCCTGCAGAATTAATTAGGAACATCGTTTATGCCGAGTTTGAAAAACAGGATGACCGCGCTCAAGGGCGTAAAGAGGTAAAAAAACTGGTCGATGACTTCCTTAAAACAATTGCTGAAGCATAGGGCGGGAGGGTAAGACAAATGCTTAGATTTACAAGTTTAACTGTAGAAAATTTTGGACCATTTAAAGGAACTCAAACTATTGATTTCACAAGCGAAAATGGAGTTACTATTATTTGGGGCAACAACGGCCGAGGGAAAACGACTTTGCTTAACATCTTCCGCTATGCACTTTTTGGAAGATATAAAAATCGTAGAGGAACAGAAGTTGATTTAACAACTCTGCCTAATATCGAAGGACGTACCGAAGGTAATTATAGTTTCAAGGTTGTCCTAAAAATGATAAACGATGACACGAGGTATGAGTTAACTCGGCAATGCAAAGTTCGCCAAGGTATTGTTGTTCCTAAAAGCAACGATGACTACGAGACATTTGTTTTTCTGAAAGAAAACGGGTCTGTACTCGCTCCAGATACCAGAGCTCATGTTTTGAAGGTTATCATGCCTGATGAAGTTTCGAGATTTTTCCTTTTCGATGGTGAGTTGTTGCAGGAATATGAAGAGTTACTATTGGAAGGAACCGAGGTTGGAAGTAAGATTAAGGATTCCATAGAAAAAATCCTTGGGGTCCCCGTGTTAACCAATAGTTCCATTGACTCTCAGGCAGTTTTAGAGGAGTATAGAAAAGAGAAGAATAAAATTGCTCAGAGTAATGCACAAACGCAGAAAATTGCAACGCATATGGAGGTCCTCGAGGCAGAAAAACGAGAACAAGGTTCGGAACTGGAGCGATTGCAAGGAGAACTTGCAGGGCAATATGAAGAACGCTCTCGATTAGAGGACGATTTGCAACAAAGCGATCACGTGAAAACCCTCTTAGACAAAATGGATAGTCTCGAAACGGATATTGCAACAAAAAAGGAAAACAAAGCCGATGTCCTTGCACAAATCGTTTTCCAGACAAAAGACGCATGGCGAGGGCTTGTTTCGCATCGAGTGGATTCCATTTTGCAGACAGTGACTGCAGATTTAACCGAGTTGGAAAGTAAGGAAGCGGCTCATGCTATCGAAAAGAGACTGGTTGACGATATGAAGCATGCTGCTCACGCACATCATTGCCAATTATGTGATCAAGACGTTGACGAGCACCATGTACAGGCGCTACTTGATCGAATCAACGACTATGCGAGAGGTGTCAGCGGACTTAACGGCGAGGAACAGGCCACACTACAGTCATTGCGAATTAGAAGGGCAACATTAGAAAGCATGAGAGCATCGAGCAAGGCCGAGATCCTTTCCCTTTTAGAGGCTCAACTCGATAAGCTTGAGGTTGAAATTGATGACAATGAACGGCAACTCAAAACCGTCCGGGAGGAACTCGAACGCCATGGCGATGTTGAAGAATTGGCGAATAGTACCAATGCAGCGGTAACCGCACTGGCGCAATGTCTCAAAAAAATAGAGAACTTGAAAGAGGGGATTCAACTTACAAAAAATAAGATAAAAGAAATCGAAAGTGCACTGTCTACTTTGGAAACGAAGTTGAATAGAGTATCAACAGATATTGACCTGCTGCGTGCCGGAAAGAAAGTTTCTGTTTGTGAGCAAATACATAATATTTTTGAACAAGGTATTGCTGCATATAGAGATAAATTGAAAGCAGACGTTGAGCGAGATGCAACAGAACTCTTTGTTGGGATTAGCAATGACCCTGATTATGTTCGTTTGAAGATTAATGATAATTATGGACTCTCGATGGTACATGTATCGGGCGAACTTGTTCCGTTGCGTTCGGCCGGTTTCGAACATGTAGTAGCATTGTCGTTGATTGGGGCATTACACAAAAATGCTCCTTTGAGAGGTCCTATCATTATGGACTCTCCGTTTGGCCGATTGGATCCTGATCACAAGAGAAATATTACGAAATCTCTTCCCAACATGTCTGAGCAGATTGTGTTGCTTGCATATACACATGAAATTGATGAGCAACAAGCCCGCGAAATGTTGGCAGACACGTTGAGAAAGGAATACCGCTTAACACGGTATTCCTCCTTCCACACGGAAATTGAAGCTCAATAAGGAGGTTCCATTATGACTGATATAGTAAATATCCGCTTGTCTAAGGATGCAAACGATGTTGCAGAGCGCTTAGTGTCTACGGGAAAATTTGAAAATATTGTAACTGCAGCCAAATTTGCACTGTCTTATGCGTTGAAAAATCATTTTGACAACTTTGATCCTGCCACCTATACTGTCCCAGACAGCGCAGGAAGTAACTACAATGTTGGTTCCGTTGACAATGATGGTAAACTTGCCGCCTTGTTGCGTGCAATCTATCCAGAGACAGAAACTCCTTATATATACGCCAGAGCATTAATGGTTTTTGGCTTGATGAAGCTCGAAGAGCGCATAGCGCTTGAAGGGATGCCTCCTATAAGTGTGCTATGCGAATAACTCCATTGGAGCAGCCAGATACAATAAAAGCCATCTTTATATCCGAACTAAGCAATCGTTTTAAATGTTTGGTGGATATAGAAGGAATAGAAACCCTATGTTATGTACCGTCATCATGTAGATTGAGTAATTTTATTGATCTTACAGGACATACTGTGCTGCTTACAAGATTAAGCTCTCAATCCCGAATAGAATACAGTCTATATGCTGTGGAAACTGACAAAGGTCTTGTGCTGCTCAACTTGGCATTAGCAAATAAAATCGTACTCAGTCAAATTAACAAAAGATGTTTTGCTTTTTTGGGTAAACGGAAGCAACTACGAACAGAACTGGTGGTAAATGGATATAAAAGCGACCTTTATATTGAAGATACCAAGACAATTATCGAAATAAAAACCATATTGTCTTTGGATTCGTCCGGCCATTTTCCTACAGTTTATCCTCACCGTCTTATAAATCAATTAAGAAAAATTGAAGCATTGTTAGAATCTGGATTCCGTGTTTGCTACTTGTTTATCGCATTGGGTCCGCAAATAAAACGTATCTACTTAGATGCGAACCAAGAGTTCTCCGAATTGTTTGATCGTTGCAGGTCAAAAGGAATGATCTGCCGTGGCTACACTATATGTATTCATGACGATGGAATTTCAGTATTATCCAAAGTCAAACTTATGAAGGACAATCAAACCATCATCGAATAAAGAGCAATTAAAAGCGCCCACCGATCTGATGAACGATGGGCGCCTGCCATATGTACAGTTATTCTTCCATGCCTTCGACCATCATCTTAGCTCCCAACCTAAAGCTGCTCTGGAACAGCAGACAATCTGCCATTGCTTGAAACTCACGCTCACAATCTACATATCGTGAGAACAAGTCTTTCTGTTCATCTGTAAATGTAGCTTGCAGTTTTTTCTCATTGCGGCAGATCAGTTGAAGCAGTTCCTTGTATTCTTTGGTCGGTGGCGTGTCATACTCCGTCGGCTCAATGTTGCCGTACCAAAATTTTTCTGAAATCTTCATACCGCAACCTCCTCATAAATCAGTTCTCTGAGGACGATTTCCTATGCACAGTTATGGATGCCGTTCATAGCTCCGACCCAAGCCAGCTGGTCGGATATTTTCAAGTCCTCTGTCACTCCCTTGGCAGCCTTCATCTGCTCAATAATCAGGGACAAACGCTCCTGCGACTGCTCGTTCAAGGCAGCCAGATACATCCAGAGCTGTCTGCTGAGAATCAGGTCATAAAACCGGATCGTATGATGCTCTTTGAGATAATCTCTGTGCATCCTACCGTACTTTCTGATGGGACGATCTTCTTCTGGGAGCTTCAGATCCGGGATGTAGTAATCTCCTGCCAGCACATAATCCATGCCATTGATGTTCATTTTGTTTTCCATAAACTTGACCTCGATTTCATGATTTTTGTCACATCGAGACTCATTGGTGTAGTAGTGGTGTAGTAGCACCACCCTCAAGTCTGAAAAACCTTGGTATTACTGGGTTTTTAGAGATTTATACAAATACTGCCGTAAGATTAAGAAATACTGTATAAGTGTGGTGTTGTTATGTCTGGTGTGGTATCTTTAACTTTGGGAAACTCCTGTTTCCCATTTGGAGATCGCCTGGCGTGTCACCCCCAGCAGCTCCGCCACCGTTTCCTGGGAATGCCCC
The DNA here is from genome assembly GCA_022835495.1 of Oscillospiraceae bacterium. Classification (NCBI taxonomy): domain Bacteria; kingdom Bacillati; phylum Bacillota; class Clostridia; order Eubacteriales; family Oscillospiraceae; species Oscillospiraceae bacterium. The sequence continues at coordinate 110,057 of BQOK01000001.1, read as the reverse complement.
GCCGTTCTTCGCAGCTCCGTCAACCGGGGCGCCGCTCTGTTTTTATTCCGTTTTGGCACGTGCGGCCGCCCGGAGGCTGCCTTCCGCAATCTCTTTCCAGCCCTTTCCCAGCCGCGCCGCGGCCAGGATCTCTTCCATCTGCCCTTTTGCAAGCGGCGCGGGCAGCGCCTGCGGCTCCTCCTGCCCCTCGCGCAGGGCTAGCAGCCAGTAGCTCACGCCCTGCCAGCCGCTTTTGTAGCCGCTGCGCTTCTGCCGGCCCTCGCACACAAAACCGAACGCCGTGTGAAAGGCCTCGCTCTCGGGGTTCGGGTCCGCCAGCACGCCGTAGGCGTTCCAGTAGCCCTGCCGGGCCAGCGCGGCCAGCAGCGCGTGGTACAGCATGCTGCCTACCCCCATGCGCCGGGCGTCGGGGGCAAGGTAAATGGTGGTCTCCACGTCCCAGGCATAGGCGTCCCTGCCATACCGCCAGGGGTGCGCGCAGGCATAGCCCAGCATCCGGCCGGCTGCGTCGCGGGCGGTAAGGTAAGGCAGGCTGCGCGAAAGCCGGCGGATCTGCCTTTGGTATTCCTCCACCGGGGGCACCTGGTACAAAAACGAGGCGGTGGACCCCGTTACATACGGCCCGAACACGCCCAGCACCTCCGCCGCGTCGGCGGGGCGGGCCGGGCGCAGCACCGCAAAGCGGGCCGGGTCAAACCCGGCGGCCAGCGCCTCCTTCTGCTCCTTGGGCAGCTTTTTTACCGCCGCCTCCCGCCGCAGCGCGGCGGCTTTGTCGGCCTGGGGCTCGGCCCAGGCCAGCGCGGCGGCGCCGAACCCCTTGGTGTACTTTGCGCCGGCGCCGCTTTGGTGGGCGGCCAGCCGGTGGGCAAGGTCGGTAGTCCAGCCGGTGTACAGCGCGCCGTTTTCGCACCGCACCATATACACATAGGGCATTTTACTGCGCGCCCTCCTCCAGCTGGTCCAGCGCCTCCAACAGCGCCTTGCGGCCGCGTTCGGCCTCCAGCGGGTCCTGGCTTGCCAGCGCCGCGTCGAACGCCGCGATCAGGCCGTCCACCTTGCGGCGCACCGCGCCCGTGCTCTCCTCATACATGCGCTCGGCGCGCATCATGGCCAGCTTGTTCTCCTCCTGGTCGCGGGGGCTCAGCTTCAAAGCGGCCAGTTCGGCCATGCGGGCGGCGGCCTCCTCGTCGCTCATTGCGTTCTGGCCGCTCTGCAGAATGATCTGCTTTTTCACCCCGGTCGAGGTCACTTCCACCTCCACCTGCAAAAGGGCGTTGATGTCGTAGGTGTAGGTCACCCGCACCGATTCCTTGCCCCGCGGCCCCTGGGGAACGGGCACCACCACCTCGCCCAGGTACAGGTTGTTCCGGGCCAGGCGGCTCTCGCCCTGCAGAATATCCACCCGGATCTGCTTTTGGTTGTCGTTGGCGGTATAAAAGGTTTCGGTGCGGCTCACCGGGATCACGGTGTTGCGCTCGATGATGGGGCAGTAAAAGCCGCTCTCCTCAAACAGCCCGTTCGAGCGCACCACGCTGGTGCCCAGCGTAAAGGGGCACACGTCGGTAAGGATGATCTCTTTGATCGCCTGGTTGCGCTGCTTCATGCCGCACTGCATGGCCGCGCCCAGCGCCACCGCCAGGTCCGGGTCCACCCCGGCGGCGGGCTGGCGGCCAAACAGCTTTGCCACAAACCGCCGCACCAGCGAGGCCTTTGTGGCGCCGCCCACCAGCACGATCTGGTCCAGGTCGTCCACCATCAGCCCCGCGTCCCGCAGGCTGCGCTCAATGGGCTTGCGCAGCTTTTCAAACAGCGGCTCGCAGGCGGCCTCAAAGTCGGCGATGGTCACGTCCACCCGCTGTTCCGTGCCGTCCACGGTGCAGGCCATGCTCACCACCGCGCCGGTGGTAAAGGCGATCTTGGCCAGCTCGGCCGAGGCCGCAAGGTGGCTCAGTTCCCCATAGGTCAGCTGTTCCAGCGCAAGGCCGGTGCGCTCCAAAAACAGCTCCATCAGCACGGCGGTAAAGTTTTCGCCGCCCAAAAAGTTGTCGCCCGCAATGGCGTGCACCTCCATCACCGGCGCGTCCAGCTCCAAAATCGACACGTCAAAGGTGCCGCCCCCCAAATCGAACACCAAAAAGCGGCCGCTCTGCTTTTGGCCCATGCCGTAGGCCAGGGCCGCCGCGGTGGGCTCGTTGATGATACGATCCACCCGGAACCCCGCCATCTCGCCCGCCTGGCGGGTGGCCTTGCGCTGCAGGTCGTTGAAGTAGGCGGGCACGCTGATGATCGCCTCGTCCACCGGCTGGCCCAAAAAGGCCTCGGCGTCCTCTTTCAGGCTGCGCAGTACCAGGCTCGAGAGCTCCACCGCCTTGAACTTTTTGCCCGAAAGCTCAAACTCCTTATCCGTGCCCATGGCCCGCTTGAACACGGCGGCCGAGCAGAACGGGTCCAGCATGGCCCGCTCCTTGGCGGCCCGGCCCACCAAAACGGTGCCGTCCTTGTCCACGCTCACCACCGAGGGGGTGAGCGCCTCGCCCAGGCGGTTGGGGATCAGCACCGGCTTCTCCCCGTCAAAATAAGCCGCAAGGCTGTTCGTTGTTCCCAGATCAATTCCAATCAACATGGCTTATATCGCTTCCTTATCGGTTCATCTTTCTTTTCAGGCGCAGAATGCCCAGCACCACGCTCTCGTCGTCGGCGCTGCGGCGGTATTCCTCCTGCAGAATGGCCAGGGCCGCGGCGTAGTCGCCGCCCAGCTCCAGCACCTCGGCGCGCGCCATGGCGCCGTCGCGGCAATGGTCATAGCTGCAGTGCTCGCACAGGGGCCAATCGCCGATCTGCTTCAGCAGCTCCAGGGCCTTTTCCGGCTGGCGGCCAAAGGCCGCGGCCGACGCCTGGCTCGAAAGCGCCAGCGGCATCTCGCCGCCGTCGTCCTGCCCGCGGCGGCGCGCGTAGGCCTCGTTCACCTCGCTCAATTCACCCGTGCGGCCCAGATCGTGCAGCATCATCCGGTAAATGCCCTGCTGGCGCACGCTGGCAGACTCGATGCGCTGCCACCATTTAAACGCCTTCTTGTTGTCGCCCAGGGCAAGGCAGTAACAGGCCATAACCTGGTAATACTCCTCGGCCTGGTTGCGCTTGGGCAGCTTGCGCAGCGCCTGGCCCATGCCCTCCACATCGCCCTGGCGCAGCCGCAGCCACGCCTGCTCCACCCAGTAGCCGTCCCGGTCCTTGGGCTCCTGGTGGGCACTGTCGGAAAAATAGTCGTGCCGGGCGGAAAACGCCTTGTCCCATTGCTGGGTCTTTTCCCACACCGCGTCCGCGCTGCAGTATTTCCCAAGCTCGCCGGTCAGCGCCGCCACCTGCATCCAGGCCTCGCAGGCCTCCGCCGTGCGGTTCAGGTGGTCCAGCAGGGTGGCCAGGTGCTGCCAATGCCAGCGCACCCGCTCCTTTTCCTGCTCGGCGTTCACCGCCTGCCGGGCATACAGCACCGCTTGGTCCCCGTCGCCCGCGTCCCGCGCCAGCAGCGACAAAAAGCGCAGGGTATAGGCGTCCTTTTCGTCCATCCGGGCCGCCTTTTCCAGGCATTCCTTTGCCTTTTCGGGCTGATTTGCGTAGTAATAGTACCGGCCCGCCAGGTACCAGTCCTCCTGATCCTCCTGGGTGGCTGCGTTCTGCTCATACAGCGGCGCGGCCTTGGCGTATTGCCGGGTTTTATAATAGGCGTAAGCCAGCCGGTAAATCTGGTTCACCACGCCGGGGTATGCCTTCAGGCTGCGCTCCGCCAGCTCAATGGCCTTGTCGAACTGCTCCAGCTCGTTGTAAAGCCACACGGCGCGGCCCTGCAGGTCAAAATCGTGGGGGCGCCAGGCAAGGCCCTTTTCCGCCAGCTCCAGCTGCTGGGCCCGGGTGAGGGTGTCGTCAAAGCTGGCGGCAAAATACAGCTGCTCCTTGAAATAAAGGTCCAGATCCGGCTTTGTGAGCAGCGCCTGGAAGACCGCGTAGGCGTCGGCCTCTTTTTCCTTGCCCCCGCAAAGCTGGTCCAGCCTTGCCCGCAAAAAGGTGGTGGCGTCGCAGTTCACGCCGTGTTCCGCCAGGTAGTTCAGCTGCTCCTTGGCGTCGTCCCACTTTTTGTAGATCAGCAGCACCCGGATCTTGTAAAGGTAAAAGTCCAGGGTGGAGCCGTCCCGCTCCAGCGCCTGGCAAAAACTGTCGTACGACTCGCGGTAGTCCAGGTTCTCAAACTGGGCCAGGCCTAAGTAATACCAGCCGATGGCGTCGCCGGGCAGCAGCTCGCACAGCTTTTGCGCGGGCTCGTACACCGCCTCGAACCGTTTGGCCGCCAGCAGCCACTGGCACTGGTTGCGCCAGATCCGGGGCTGCGTGGGGTCCAGCGCCTTGGCTTCTTCTAGGCGTTCCAGCGCCTCGTCCAGCCGCTGCAGGCCGGCCAGCGCCGCGGCCTGCATCTCAAAGCTGCGGCTGATGCGCCCCTTCTTTTCCCGCAGCTTTTCATCCTCGGTGTCCTCTGGGATGTCCCGCATGGCCTGTTCCCAGCCGCGGGCGTGTTCCAGCGCCCGTTCGTTCTGCTCCAGCGCTAGGCACAGGTTGCCGCAGGTGCTCTCGTACTCGTACCGCTCGGTCAAATCCCGGGGGTCAAAGCCGTCCAGCACCTGCAAGCCCTTCTGGAATTGCTCCAGCTCCAGGCAGCACCAGGCCAGATCCATGCGCGCTTTCCGGTTTTCGGGGTCCGCCTCCATGGTGTTTTCCAGCTGGGCGGCCCAGTCGGCGTACACCTGGCGCTGGCGGTCCCGCAGGTTGCGGTCGCTGGGGAACTGGGCGATCAGCTTGTCGTACGCGTCGGTCGCGTCCTCCCAGCGGCCCAGCAGCGCCAGGGCCTGCGCCCGGCCATAGATCGCCCCGTTGTGCTTGGGCTCTGCCGCCAGCAGCTGGTCATACAATTCCAGCGCCCGGTTCACCTGGCCCGCCAGGCGGGCCGCATCGGCGGCGATCAGCAGCAGGTACCCGCTCTCCGGGTGAAGGGCCAGGGTCGCCTCGGCCAGCTCCCGGGCCTGTTCATACTTTTCCTGCCGCAGCAAAAGGCGGCTTTGCAGCAATTCGGTGAACGGGTGGGTCACCGGCAGCTCCCGCAGCGCCGCCAGCGCCCCGGCGGCCTCGGCCTCGTCGCCGCTGCGGATCAGCTCCTCCGCCTTGAAGTACTTGTGCAGGTATTCGTCCGGCGTGCGGTCATGGCACTCGCTGAACCACTCGTAGCGCACATAATCGTCGTATCGGATGCCCGGCTCCACCACCCGCTCAATAAAGGCGGGCGGGTATTGCTCCTTCAGCTCCTCCAGATCGTTCAGAATCCCGAAAAAGGCGTCCAGCTCCTGCCACACCAGGTGGGGCAGGTAGTAGTCCTCCATAAAAATGTGCAGCAGCTTGTCGCGGGCGGCGGCGCGGCTTGCCAGCGAAAAGCACACCTCATCCTGGCACAGCTCCTGCCATTGCTGCGGGTCGATGCGGCGGGCAAAATCGTCGTACAGGCCCTGCGCCCGGGCGGCCCAAAGGCCCAGGGGGCTCTCGTCCTTCTGGGGCTCCTGCCGGGCGCTGGCGGCCTCGGCCTCCTGCAGCGCCTGCTCATAGGCGGCGCGCAGCGCTTTGAACTCTTCGGGCTTTTCCTCGGGGTGCACCTGGGTGAGCTGCTCATGGTAAGCCGCCTTGATGGCGTTCTTGTCTCGGGTCGGCAGGATGCCCAGTACCTTCCAGATGTCCATGTGTTTCTCTTCCTTCCTGATCGGCGCTTTTGCGCCTTTGTTTTTCAAAACGAGTTTGCGCCGCCGTTTATTGCAAACCCAGCACCTGGCGGCAGGCGGCCAGGGCGGTTTCCTTGGTGTCGGCGGTGATCAAAAAGCGGCTGGCGTGGCAAAAGCGCAGGCCCGCAAGGCCGCTCCTTTTTGCCAGCACTTCGGCGGGCTGCCCGGCCCAGCCCTGGGGGAACGGGCGTTTGGGCCGCTTTGTGAGCCGGTCGTTCACGCACTGGGCCGCCCAGCCGCCCCGCTGGCTGGGGTACACCACAAACAGCGCGTCCGAGCGGTACAACGCGTTTTTCCACGGGGCGTAGCAGGGCAGCACCACAATGCCGTCCCGCATGTTCTGATACGCCTTCTGCACCAGGGCGTCGGCCCGGTTCACCGCGTTGGCCGCGTCCAGGTTGTTCTGCAAAATCACCTGCGCAAAATCCACCGCCCTTGCAAAACAGGCGTCCGGGTCGTCGTGCGAATCCCAAAGGGGGTTAAACCCGCCGATGGCGTCCGCCAAAAGGCAGTCCGCGCCGGTGTTGTCGTTCAGGTCCAGCGGCTGCACAAAATTTTCGTCCAGCAGGCGCGCCTGGTTTTCGCCCACCAGCTGCGCGCCGAACACCTTCCACAAAAGGCCAAAGGCCGCATAGGGCACCCCACCCGGGCGCAGGGCCCGGTCGGCGGAATGGTGGTCGAACATGCCGTCGCCGATGTCGTACACAATGCCCTCAAACCCCTCCGGCACCTCAAAGCCCCGGGTCACGGCAAAATCTGGCCGAAGAATGCGCAGCAGCGCCGTGGCGAACACGTCGTCCGCATGGAATTTCCCTCCGTGGGTAAAGCCTTTGGCTGGTACTTTCATCTGCAAAAACGCCCCTCTCTTTCCGGGGCCGCGCGTGTGCCCCGGTTTTTTAAGTATACCATATCCCAAGGTCAAAAAACAGCGGGCATGGCCATATAATGGAACCTGGGCTTAACAGAACTTTCATACCCGATTTGCCGCATTTATGCTATAATGGAACCAGGTTCGACAAGCCACGCACTACAAAGGGGGAGAGAACCATGAAAACCAAACGCAAGACCCGCCGCGCGCTGGCGGCCGCCGTGTGCCTGCTTGCACTGGCGGCCCTGGGGCTGCTGGTATGGCTGGCGGTGCTGCTGGTAAAAAGCGTGACCGGCGCCGCGGGGCCGGATATGCGCCGCTTGGAAAACGTGCGGGCGGTGGAGCTCTCGGCCAGCTGGAGCAGCTATTTTGCCGCCGGGCAGGACCGCGCCGCCCAGGAGGCCTACCTTGCCAGCACGTTGGACGAAGCGGCGGCCCAGGGGGCCAACACGGTGCTGCTCACCGGCCGGGTGCGCGAGGGCACCGGCGCGGCCGCCGCCCTGTTCCGCTCCTCCACAAAAGACGAGGCGGCCCCGCCGCTGGCGGCCGCCGTTCAGGAAAATGACCGCTTTCTGAACCGGTTCGACCCCCTCAAGCTGCTCCTTCAGGAAGCAAAATCCCGCGGTATGCAGGTGGCGCTTCTCGCCACCGACAGCGCGGGCAACCCCATTCCAGACGAGGGCGAGCTGCCCCTCTGGCTCACCGACGCCGCCAAACACTACAAGCTCACCGTCTATAGCCAGACCACCGGCGGCAGCCTGGGCGTGCGCACCTATACCGCCTATTCCGACGCGCCGGACCTTCTGCGGCTGGACGCCGACCCCGGCGTGCTGGCCGCCGCTTACCAACTCAACCCCGGGCGCGGGCTGATCCTGGGCGACCTGGCGGACCTGGTGGCCGGCGGCTCGAACGCCGCCGTGCTGCTCAGCTACGTGGGCGGCGGCGAGCTGCCCGCCCTGCTGGAAAAGCAGATCCCGCAGACCCTTGCCATCGTTTCGCCCGATCCCTCGGTCCTCGCCTATGGCGACGAGATCTTTCTGATCGGCACCTCCGACCCGTCCCAGCCGGTCACCGTGAACGGCCAGGCCGTCACCTACCAGGGCGCCAAGGGCGTGTGGGGCGTCACCCTGCCGCTGGAAGCGGGCGAAAACAACTACTCTGCCGTGCAGGGCGGCCAGACCGTCACCATCACGGTGCGCAAGGGTGCAGGCGGCGGGGGTGCCGGCGCTGCCCGGCCGGACGGCAGCGTGCCCGCCCAGTGGGGCCAGAAGCTGCGGGTCACCGCCACCCTGGCCAGCCAGCTCAGCCAGTATAACAACGACGATTCCATCGCCATGACCGCCTACAAGGGCGCCGTGGCCGAGGTGGCAAACAGCGTCGCCTTTACCCGCAGCAATAAAAACACCTATGCCTACCAGCTCCAGAACGGCTCTTATATCCTGGCCAAAGACTGCGAGCTGCTGCCCCCCGGCACGCCGGACGCCGCATTCACCGGCGCCTCCCACTCTGCCGAGGGCAATGTGGAATACCTCACCTTTACGGGCAGCGGCACCCCCCTGTATACCCACACCTGGGAGGGGAATGTTCTCACCCTCAACTTCTATTCGGCCTCGCTGAACGGCCAGCTGCCTGCCGACTTCGGCTTCGGCGGCGCCACCGTAACCAGCGAGCTGGGGGAGCACGGCTTTGCCCTCACCTTCACCTTCAACGAGGTGGACCCCCTTTGGGGCTACCATGTGGATTATCTCGACGACGGCACCACCCGCATTGCTCTGAAGCATCAGCCCCTCCGCAGCGCCGACCCGGCAAAGCCCCTCTCCGGCGTCACGGTCATGCTGGACCCCGGCCATGGCGACACAGACATGGGCGCGGTGGGCAGCCCGGACCCGGACTTTCCCCAGGAAAAGGACTTGAACCTCGCGGCCTCGCTCGCGGCCCGCTACCGGCTGGAACAGCTGGGCGCCACCGTGCTCATGACCCGTGATACCGACGTATTCTACGAGCTGGGCGAGCGGGTCGAAATGCTCAACGCGGCAAAGCCGGACTTTTTCATCGCGGTCCACCACAACAGCACCGCCCTGAACAAGGACGCCACCGGCCTCATGGGCACCGAGTGCTACTGGTTCTACACCGAGGGCAAATCCCTGGCGGAAAACCTGGTGGCCGGGGTCACTGCCGCCACCGGCCGCGAAGCCCGGGGCGTGTTCTACAATTATTTTTATGTGACCCGCTCCAACATCTGCCCCGCGGTGCTGCTGGAAACAGGCTTTGTCAGCAGCCCGCAGGAATACGAGTCCTGCGCCGACCCCCAGGCCCTTTGGGCCGAGGGCGCGGCCATCGCCCAGGCGGTTCTGAACACCCTGCCGGGCTGATCTCTTGTTCTTCGCCCCATAAAAATCAGGCCGGGCTGCAAGGCGGAACGCTCCGCTGTGCAGCCCGGCTTTTTGTTTTCTGTGCGGCCGGGGTTCATTCCAGCCGGTCGTCCACCCCATTCTGGTCCGCGTCCGGGAACAGCCCCCCGTCCCCTGCGGGCACTTCGCCGTCCTCGTGGCCCATGGGCCCGCTCACGATCTCGGTGGCGCGGATGCCGTTGCGGCGGCGGCTCTCCTCCACACCGGCCGAGAGCACCTCCTTGACCTTGCGGGGGTTCTTCACATGCTTCAGGTGCACGTGCGGCATGGAGGCGTCCGCACTCTCCACACAGATGGTCCCCACACCGAACAGGCGGTCGGCCAGCGTTTGGGTCAGGCGCAGGTCACGCACCCGGTACAGGCGGATCTCCTCCTCCCGCAGGTTTAAAAGCCCCACGTTGATCAGCAGCTTCGCGGCGGTGAGCCTGTAGCGGGTAAAGCTGATGGGCAGCCCCAGAATGCGCTTGCGGTCCTGCCACAGCAGCTCTTCCTCCTCCACGCTCACTGCAAAGCCCCCGTTTTTCAGTTTTGCCATGGGTCGTCCTCCTTTTTCGTGCGGCCAGCGCCGGTCGTTTTGTTATACCCTGCAGGTCCAGCCCTTCTCATCGGGCAGCTTGCCCCACTGGATGCCGGTCAGGGTGTCGTACAGCTTCTGGGTCAGGGGGCCGATCTTTCCCCCGCCGATCACGGCCTGTTCGTCCTTCCACACCAGCTCGCCCACCGGGCTGATCACCGCCGCGGTGCCGGTGCCGAACACCTCTTCCAGGCTTCCGTCGCGGGCCGCGGCCATCACGTCGTCAATGGCCAGCGGGCCCTCCACCACCTCATAGCCCCAGTCCCTGCACAGCTCAATGCAGCTGCGGCGGGTCACGCCGGGCAGCACGGTGCCGGTGCAGGCGGCGGTGTAAACCTTGCCGCCGATCTTGAACATGATGTTCATGCTGCCCACTTCTTCCACGTACTTCTTCTCCACGCCGTCCAGCCACAGCACCTGGGCAAAGCCCTTTTCCTCGGCCAGCGCGCCCGCCTTGATAGAGGCCGCGTAGTTTCCGCCGCACTTGCAGAAGCCGGTCAGGCCGGGCGCGGCGCGGATGTACTCGTCCTCCACATAAATGCGCACCGGGTTGATCCCCTCGGCATAGTACGCGCCCGAGGGGGAGCAGATGATGATGAATTTATAGCTCTTGGAGGCGTGCACCCCCAGCCCCACGTCGGTGCCGATGATGAACGGCCGGATGTACAGGCTGGCGCCGTCCGCGTGGGGCACCCAATCCCGCTCCAGGTCCACAAGGGCCGCCACCGCCTGCACGTAGTCCTCCACCGGGATGGCGGGGATGCACATGCGGTCGCAGGTGTCCACCATGCGCTGGCCGTTGCATTCGGGGCGGAACAGCTGAATTTCCCCCTCGGCGGTGCGATAGGCCTTCATGCCCTCGAACACCTCCTGGGCATAGTGGAACACCGTGGTGGCCGGGTCCATGGCCAGGGGCCCATAGGGCAGGATGCGCGGGTCGTGCCAGCCCTGGCCCTCGGCATAATCCATTAAAAACATGTGGTCGGTAAACAGCTTTCCAAAACCGAGCCGCGTTTCGTCGGTGGGCTTTTCTTTGGGCTGCCTGTTCTTTTCAATCTTGATTTCCAGCATTTTGCTTTCCCTCTTTTCAGCGGCGGGCGCTGCAGCCCGCGCACAGCTTTTCCTTTATTATAGTAGCGGAGCAAATTTTGCACAAGTCCTTTTCCGCAAATTGCCGGGCAGATTTTTTGTCCAAATCCGCCTGCCGCCTCAGCTTCGGGCGCGCCGTTTGCCGTGCAAATCCCGCTGCGGCTGTTTTTCTCAAAATGCCCCTGCGCTTTTCCCCTTGGCAAGGGTGCAAAGAGCCCCCGCCGCAGAAATTGCGGCGGGGGCTTTTGTGCGTTTTTATGCGCTCCGAAGCGGCTGTTTAGCCCTCAACGTAGGCGTACTGCAGGTACCAGTAGCCGTAGGGGCTGTGCCAGCTGCCCTTCAGGGTGGGGCTCTGCAGCCAGAAGTCGTTGTAGTAGGCCACCGGGATCATGGCGTAATCGGCCATGGCGGCGTCCTCGGCCTTGTGCAGGTTCTCAAAGCGCTTCTCCACATCGGCGATCTGGGTGTCCTTCATCAGCTGGTCATAGGTGGCGTTGGAGTATTTGCCGTCGTTGTTGCCGTTGCCGGTCATGAACAGCTCCAGCATGCTGGAGGGGTCGTTGTAGTCAAAGACCCAGCCGTTGCGGCTCATCTCGTAATCGCCGGCGCGGCGCAGCGGGGTAAAGGAGCCCCACTCAACCACTTCCACGTTCAGGGTGATGCCCAGAACTTCCTGGTAGCACTGCTGCAGGTATTCGGCGACCACCTTGTGGTAACCGGCGTCGTTGGTGGAGTAGGTGATGGCGGGGAAGCCCTCGCCGTTCGGGTAGCCGGCCGCGGCCAAAGCCTCCTGGGCCATCTTCTTGGAGGTCTCGTAGTCGGCGGGCAGGTACTCGGTGTTGGACTTATCCATGTAGGCGCTCTTGCCGTCGGCGTCGGTGATGCCGGGGCCGGTCAGGGTGTAAGCGGGGCTGTAGGTGCCCTGCATCAGGGTATTGGCCACAAAATCACGGTCGATCGCCAGGCTCAGGGCCTTGCGCACGTTCGCGTCGTTGAAGGGCTCTTTCTGGGTCTGCATGCTCAGGTAGTAGGTGCCCATGATGGGATCCACATAGAAGTCGCCGCCATCTTCAACCTTGGTCAGGCTGGGGATCTCCTCGGTGGGAACGTCCTTCACCAGCTGGGCCTGGCCGCTCTGGTAAGCGGTGTAGGAAGCGGTGGAGTCCTCGATCAGCAGGAAGGTGATGGTATCAGACACGATCTTGCTGGTATCCCAGCCGCCCTTGTAGTTGGGGTTCTTCTTGGCAACGATCTTTTCGCCCACGGTCCACTCGTCGATCATGTAGGGGCCGTTGCACACATAGCTCTCAGGGGCGGTGGCCCAGCTGTCGCCGTTGGCGTCCACGGTGGCCTTCTGCACGGGGCTCAGGGTGGCGAACGCAGCCAGCTTGTCAAAGTAGGTGCAGGGATAAGACAGCTCCACCACAAAGGTCTTGGCGTCCGGGGCGGAAACAGCCAGCTTGGTGGCGTCCGGCTCGGTGGTGGGCTTGCCCTCGGCGTCGGGGTTGCCCTGGGCGTCGTCAAAGCCCTTGATCATGCCCACGGCGGTGGCGGCATAGGGGGCCGCGGTGTTCACGTCAGCCACGCGCTGGAAGGTGTAAACAAAGTCTTCCGCGGTCATGTCGGTGCCGTCGGACCATTTCAGGCCGTCGCGCAGGTGGAAGGTCCAGGTAAGGCCGTCCTCGCTCACATCGTAGCTCTCGGCCTGGCCGGGCTGCACGGTGTTGTTCTCATCCACAATGAGCAGGGGCTCAAAGAAGGTGATGAGCATGTTGGCGCCGTCGATGGCGCTGTTCAGCGCGGGGTCGATGGTCTCGGGGTTGGGTCCGATCTGCACGGTCACGCCGGAAGCGCCGGTGGTGCTGCCGGAAGCCGGGGTGGAATCACCCGCGGGGGTAGAGCCCGTGGGCGTGCTGGTGTTGCCGCCGCAGGCGGCCAGGCTCAGCGCCATGCAGGCTGCCATGACCAGGGCTAACATCTTTTTCATGGTTGCGTCCTCCTAAGTAATGTTCTTTCCCACTCGTCCCCTCCGGTTTCCCTGGGGCTTCAGCGCTCTTTGTTGCAGGAAGTTCCTGCAACAGCAAAAAGGGGTACCCCTTTTTGGGTGAGAGCCTTTTCCGCCCGGCCGGTTTACTGAAAAGGTCCAAGAGTGTTTTCCTGCTGCGAACACTTGCTTGCATTCCGCAGGATTTGTAAAGTATTGTAGCACTTTACAAAGGTAAATCGCAATACAAAATTGCGATTTGTAAAAAATTTGTATCTTTTTAATAGCTTTTTCTTGTGCCGCCGGTGAAATATTATAGACCCCTCACAAATGCTTCCGGGCCCTTTGCGCAAAAAGGCCCCCACAGCCGGCAGTTCCGGGCTGTGGGGGCCTTTCGTCTGAAACAAACGCCTTATTTTACCCGGTCCAGGTGGTGGCAGGCAGCCCAGTGGCCGCTGGCAACCTCCTTGAACGCGGGCGTTTCGGCCGCGCACTGCTCGTCCGCGTAGGGGCAGCGGGTGCGGAAACGGCAGCCGCTGGGCGGGTCCAGGGGGCTGGGCACGTCGCCCTCCAGCACAATCCGCTGCGATTCCCGGGCCGCCTTGGGGTCGGCCACAGGAATGGCCGAGATCAGGCTTCGGGTGTAGGGGTGCACGCTGTGGAAGGTCAGCTCGTAGCTGTCGGCCAACTCCACCAGCTTGCCCAGATACATCACGCCGATGCGGCTGGAAATGTGCTTCACCACCGAAAGGTCGTGGGCGATGAACAGGTAGGTCAGGCCCATCTCGTTTTGCAGGTCCTCGAACATGTTCACCACCTGCGCCTGAATCGAAACGTCCAGCGCAGAGACCGGCTCGTCGCACACAATGAACTCCGGATCCACCGCCAGGGCGCGGGCAATGCCCACCCGCTGGCGCTGCCCGCCCGAAAATTCGTGGGGGTAGCGGTTGGCGTGCTCCGAGTTCAGGCCCACCCGTTCCAGCATCGAGATGATGCGGTCGTGGCGTTCCTGGGTGTTTGCGGCCAGCTTGTGAATGTCAATGGCCTCGCCCACAATGTCGCCGATGGTCATGCGGGGGTCCAGCGAGGCATAGGGGTCCTGGAACACGATCTGCATGCGGCGGCGGTAGGGTAGCATATCCACCGCGACCTTTTTCTTCGAGTCCCGCAGCTTGCCGGAGTCAAAGATCACCTGGCCGTCATAAATAATGCGGCCGTCGGTGGGCTCATACAGGCGCAGCAGGGTGCGGCCGGTGGTAGTTTTGCCGCAGCCGCTTTCGCCCACAAGGCCCAGGGTCTCGCCCTTGTTGATGTAAAAGCTCACGTCGTCCACAGCCTGCACGACCTTGCGCTTTTTGCCCACGCCTCCGGCAGGGAAGTGCTGCTGCAGGTGCTGCACTTCTACCAGCTTTTTCACTTCGCTCATTGGGCGTTCCCTCCTTCGGCCTCAAATTCCGCCTTTTGCAGCAGCCAGCACTGGGTGTAGTGCGTGTCTGAAAGCTCGGTGCGGGGGGGCATCTCCCGCAGGCAGATCTTCATGCAGCTGCGGCAGCGGGGGGCAAAGGGGCAGCCGGCCGGGGGGTTCAGCATGTCCACCGGGCTGCCCTCAATCGGCACCAGGCGCTCCTTCTCTTTTTGGTTGAGCTTGGGGATCGAGTTGATCAGGCCCTTGGTATACTCGTGCTGTGGGTTGTAAAAGATCTCGTCGGTGGTGCCGTATTCCACGATCTTGCCGGCGTACATCACGGCGATCTTTTCGCACATGTTGGCCACCACCCCAAGGTCATGGGTGATCATGATAATGCTCATGCCCATCTTTTCGCGCAGCTCCATCATCAATTCCAGGATCTGGGCCTGAATGGTCACGTCCAGCGCGGTGGTGGGCTCGTCGGCGATCAGCAGCTTCGGCTCGCAGGCCAGGGCAATGGCGATCATCACCCGCTGGCGCATGCCGCCCGAAAGCTCGTGGGGATACTGCTTCAGGCGCTTTTCAGGCTCGTTGATGCCCACCAGCTCCAGCAGCTCCTTGGCCCGCTCCCGGGCCTGCTTTTTGTCCTTGTCGGTGTGCAGGCGCACCATCTCTTCGATCTGGTTGCCAATGGTGTACACTGGGTTCAGGCTGGTCATGGGGTCCTGGAAGATGATCGAAACCTCTTCGCCCCGCATCTTGCGGAACTCCTTCTCGCTCATCTTTTCCACTTCGTGGCCGTTGAAGTGCAGGGTGCCGCCGATCAGCTTGCCGGGGAAGGCGGTCAGGCCCATCAGGCTGTACGCGGTCACGGATTTGCCCGAGCCGGATTCGCCCACGATGCCCAGCACCTCGCCCTGCTTCATGGAAAACGACACGTCGTTCAGCGCTTTCACCTCGCCCGCCGGGGTAAAGAAGGAGAGGCGCTCGTTTTTGATGTCCAGTAAAATTTCGCTCATTGCCGCTTCTCCTTTCCGTTAGTCTTTCAGCTTGGGGTCAAAGGCGTCCCGCAGGCCGTCGCCCAGCAGGTTAAAGCTCAAAATGATCACGCTGATCAGAATAGCGGGCAAAAACAGCAGGTACGGGTAGGTGTTCATGCCGTTCAGCGCGTCGGTGGCAAGGCTGCCAAGGCTCGGCAGGGGCACCGCCACGCCGATGCCCAAAAAGCTCATAAAGCTCTCGGTAAAGATCGACGAGGGGATCTGCAGGGTGGTGGTCACGATCAGGGTGCCGATGCAGTTGGTCAGCAGGTGCTTTTTGATAATGCGGCCGTTGGAGGCGCCCAGGGCGCGGGCGGCGGTCACATATTCGGCCTCCTTCAGGGCCAGCACCTGGCTGCGCACAATGCGGGCCATGCTCACCCAGTAAAGCAGCGCGAATACGATGAAGATCGACACAAGGTTTGGCCCCAGGGTGTTCAGCCATTTAAAGGCCGGCGTTGCGGCCAGCGCCTGCAGGTTGTCCTTCAGCGCAAACGAGATCAGAATGATCAGCAATATGTCCGGGATCGTGTAAATAATGTCCGTAATGCGCATCATGATCATATCCACCCAGCCGCCGAAGAAGGCCGAGATCGAGCCGTAGACCGAGCCGATGATCAAAATCAGGAAGCTGGCCACCAGGCCCACCAGCAGGCTGATGCGGGCGCCCAGCATCAGGCGGATGGCGTAGTCGCGGCCCAGCTTGTCGGTGCCGCAGATGTGCGGGAACACGCTCTCGCCCGCTTCCATGCGCTCCAGCTCCTGCTGCGAATACTGCATGGGGGCCAGGTTCTCCGAGCCGCGGATCTGGTCGCGGTAGGTGTAGGGGTAGAACGAGGGCACGATGAACGCAAAGATCATGATAATCACGATCACAACCAGGCTCACCATGGCGACCTTGTTTTTGCGGAACCGGCGCATGCCGTCCTTCCAAAAGCTCACGCTCTCGCGCATGACCACCAGCTGTTCCTGCTCGTTTTTGGTTGCGGGCAGAAAATCCTCCGGGTCAAGCTTGAGCTGAAAGCTCAAAGGATTCTTCTTCATATCCATTGCCGTATCCTCCTCACTTCAGCTTGATGCGCGGGTCGATGAACTTATACACGATATCGACCACCACATTCGCGGTAATGACCAGGAACGCCAGGAAGATGGTGGTGCCCATGATCATGGTATAATCCCGGTTGGTAATGGCCGAAACAAATTCCTTGCCCAGCCCCGGAATGGTAAAGATCTTTTCCACCACAAAGCTGCCGGTGAGCAGCTGGGCCAGCATGGGGCCCACGTAGGTCACCACCGGCAGGATGGCGTTGCGCAGAGCGTGCTTGAACAGGGTTTTGAAGTTCGAAACGCCCTTTGCCTTGGCGGTGCGCATGTAATCCTGGCCCATCACATCCAAAAGGCTCGAGCGCATAAGCCGGGCAATGTAAGCGGTGGGGTAGAACGCCAGGGCCGTCACCGGCATAATGTAATTCAGCGGCCCGCTCAGGCCGATGGTTGGCAGCCACCCCAGCTTCAGCCCGAACGAATAGATCAATATCGTACTCGTCACAAAGCTTGGCACCGCAATGCCGCAGGTGGCAAAAAAGATGATGGCGTTATCCGCCCATTTGCCCCGGTGATACGCGGCCAGGCACCCAATGGGGATGCCCACGCACACGGCCACCGCCACAGCCCACAGCGCCAGCCTGGCCGACACGGGGAATTTGGTGGAAATGATCGTGCTCACGTCACGGCCGCGCTGCTTCAGGCTGGGGCCCATATCTCCGTGCAGCAGATCGCTCATGTAAATCCCGTATCGCTCCAGGATGGGCTTATCCAGGTTGTACTTTGCCTCCAAAGCCGCCTGCGCCGCAGGGCTGATGGATTTTTCCGCCACGAAGGGGCCGCCCGGCACCGCATTCATGAGGAAAAACGTAAGGGTCGCCACAATAAACAAGGTCAGCAGCCCCAGGAAGATGCGCTTAATGGCGTATTTTGCCATTCCGTTTCACTCCTTGTCTTGGTTCTTTCCCACCGCCGCGATCGGGCGGTAAAACGGATGCTCTGTGCGCAGGCGTACACGATTGACCGTGTGCCGCATACAACTTTGCGAAAAAAAGAACGCGGCGGCGCTGGCAAAGTTCACCGTCTGCGTACAGATATAAGGATATGATACTTTATTCTGCTAAATTTGTCAACGTGTTTTGTAAACTTCACAGGATTTTACGCGCCTCCCAGATCCTGCAAAAGCGGGGCTGTGCGCGCCTTTCCCCCATATCTATTATAATAAGGTAGATCTCGGTGGAATATATTGTGCATGTGCATTTTTAATTTCCCGGGCAAAAAAGTTTTTTTCGAAAATCCATTGACAAAACCCCGCCCGAATGATAGTATATACCTTGCACTTGCGCTGGTAGCTCAGTTGGATAGAGTGTTTGGCTACGAACCAAAAGGTCGGGGGTTCGAATCCCTTCCAGCGCACCAGCAAAATCCCTGCAGGCTTTTCAGTCTGCAGGGATTTTGCTTTTTACAGCCCCCGGGGTTCGGCCCCGCATAGGGCCGAACCCCGGGGGAAAGCGCAGCTGTTTCTAATCTTTATCCAGTTTGGCAAACAGATCTCCGAAAATTGGGTCGCGGAAGATATAATTGCAGACCCGAATGGGGTGGCGGCCTTCTCCCGCTTGCCAGCGCCCGTCGTCCGTCAGAACCGGCGCGGGCACCTCCGTGGTGAGGCACCAGTTGGGATTCATCAGGTATGCCGCAGTAGAAATATCCCAGATGATGCGGGTCCAGGAAGTGCGCACGGTGGGGAACTGTGCGGCCACCTTGTCGGGCACGTCGTCCAAGCCGCCGAGATAGCTTTTTTTCATCATGATCGTGGCCGTGGGAATGGTTTTGTCATCAAAGCAGTTGATCACTGTGTCCGCCAGATAGGTACCAATGCGGCTTTTGCCGTTCAGGCGTCCGTTCAGTTCCTCGGCAGAAACGGTGAGGGCGGAGGCCACGGTCATGCAGGGGATCAATACAAGGGGAACCCCGCTGTCCAGCACGACCTGCGCCGCCTTAATATCCTGGATCAGATTAAATTCCACCGTCCTGGGAAAGTGCAGCGGCTGGCCGCCCAGCCAAACCACAACGATCCGATCTTTGATCGCGGGCTCCAGCAACAGCGCCGAAGCCACATTCGTAATGGCGCCGATCGCCAATACATACAGGGGCTCGTCGCTGGCCATGGCTCGGGCCGCCAGGTCACGCGCAGCCTCGCTGGCCACGGGGGTTTGCTTGTCTTTCAGGTATTCGGGTGAACCGCGATACACGCGCCCGGCGGCGTCCTCGCCCAAAAGTGCAAACAGATTTTTAATTTCCTGATAACTTTGTTCCATCCCATCGCAGGGGGTGTCCGCCCAATGGATCAGCTTTTTCACATCCTCGCTGGGGGCTCCGGCCGGGATCCCAAAAAAGTTGGCAAAGGCCAGCGAGCAGAACGGCGCGGCATACACCGCTTCCACCTTCATCCGTTCAGGGCTGCGCAAAGCCCAGGCAATGGCAAATTGATCGTCCACTTCGTTGTAGGCGTCGGTGTCGATCACCACCCGTAGTTTTCCGGCGGGGGGATAGGCCAAACGTTGTTCCAGCGCTTTAAAATCAATACTCATTTTGAGGTTCCTTTCTGCGGGGGCTCTGTCCGCCGCCCGCTTTGGTCTGATGGTCCTGCGTTTCTTTCATCTTTTGCTGTTGGGCCCGCCGCTTCCAGCGCAGTTTTTCCGTATCCTCACCTCCCCTTTCTGCCTTTTCGGAAATAGATCGGCCGGGATTATCATTAAAACGTTTTAACGATGCTGAAAAGCTCATGTGGCCAGGAATTTCCGCACCTCCTCCCAGGTGGGGATGCTGTTGGCCGCGCCCTCGCGGCTAACGGCAAGGCTGGAGGCGCCGCTGGCCAGCTTCAATGCGTCGGCGGGGGCCAGGCCCCGGGCCACGGCGGCCAAAAAGAAGCCGCAGAAGGTATCGCCCGCCGCGGTGGTATCCACCACCGGCACCTCAAAAATGCCCGCATGGCAGGTCTCGGCACCCCGGCGGTAATACGCCCCGGCCGCGCCCACCGTAAGAATGATGGCGGCCTTGTAGCGCGCAGCCAGCCGGTCCAGAATGGCGCCGAAGTCTTTTTCCTCCGTGCCCGCCAGGGCCATGCCCTCGATCTCGTTGATCAGAAAATAGTCCGCCAATTCCAGCGGGTAACTGAACAATTCGTCCGTGATGGGGGAGGCGTTGAACGCCACCTGCATGCCGCGGGCTTTGGCCGCGCGCATGGCGTGGGCCACGCAGGCGGTCTCGTTCTGTACCAGCAGCAGGTCCCCGGGTCCGAAGGCGTCGAGCACCCCGTCGATATAGGGGTCGGTGAGCTGCCGGTTGGCGCCGCCGCAAACGATGATGCAGTTCTGGCCCGCGGCCAGCTGGATGACCGCGTGGCCGCTCGCGGTGTCCAGCTGCAGCAGATACCGGGTGTCGGCCCCGGCGGCCTCCAGCTGCTCGCGCAGGGGGCCGCCATCGCTGCCCACCGCGCCCGCGTGGTAGACCTCGGCGCCGGCGCGCGCCAGCGCCACCGACTGGTTGAGGCCCTTTCCTCCTAAAAACACCGCATGCTCCCCGGCCAAAATGGTCTCGCCGGCGCGGGCAAAATGCTCCACGTGGTAAACCTTGTCGTAGTTCAGAGAGCCCAGATTCAAAATCCTCATTGCGTCACACCTCCTTTTCCCGATAGGGCGCCGTGCTCCCGCGCACCACCAGCCGCGGCGGGAACACCTGGTGCTGCTGCTCCTGCCCCAGCGTGTGATGCTCGATCAGCTCCAGCAGCGTTCGCACAACGCAGGCGCCCATCTCGGCCACCGGCTGGCTCACGGTGGTGAGGGGCGGATCCACCAGGTCGCCGAAAAAAACATTGTCAAACCCCACGATCGACAGATCGCCCGGCACCGAAAGGTGCGCGGCGCGCATCTCCCGGTAAAGGCCGAAGGCCATCAGGTCGTTGAAGCTGAACACAGCGCTGACGCGCTGGTTGAGGAATTTGGTGAGGGCCCGGCGCTCGCCGCCCAGCTGATAATTGCCCTCCACCACAAATTCCTCGCAAAAGGGCACGCCCGCCTCTGTAAGGGCGGCGCGGTAGCCTGCCAAACGCTCGTTGCTGCTGGCAACGTCGCTGGGGCCGGTATAAGCGCCGATGCGCCGGTGCCCCAGCTCCAGCAAATGGCGGGTGGCGATATAACCGCCGCGGAAGTGGTCGGCGCTCACGCTGGCAGCGCCGCTGCCCGGCACGGCGCGGTCCACCGTGATAAAGGGGATCGCGCTCTCCTGCATGTAAGCCGCGGATTTTTCGTCGTCCCCGTACAGCAGGGCGGCGGATCTCGCCAGGATGATGCCGTCCACCTGGCGGTCGGCAAACATTCTCATATAGGCCAGGTCGCGCTGGGAATCGTTGGCGCTGTTCCCGTAAATCAGGCCGTAGCCCGCGCGGCGCGCCGCCCGCTCGATGGATTTTGACAGCTCCGCAAAAAACTCGTTGCTGTTGTCGGGAATGATGAGCCCCAGCACCTTGCTTCGCTTGGTGATCATACTCACCGCCAACTGGTTGGGGCGGTAATGCAGCGCTTCGGCCGCCTTCAAAATGCTGTCCCGCGTGGTCCGCGGAATGCTCACCGGTTTATTGTTGATGACCAGCGACACTGTGGCGATGGAATAACCGGTGGCCTGTGCCACGTCCTTGATGGTCGCCCGCTTCATCCGCCCGCCGCCTTTCTGTATTTGTGATGGAACGCCATGGATAAAACGTTTTAACCGGTCTGCCGCTCCGCAGGGGGAGAAGCCCGCGGGAAAAAGAAGCGGTCTGCTAAAACGTTTTATCTCTCAACGCCCTCAGTGTATCACCCCCCAAAAGCGCCGTCAATCGTATCCAAGGTTATTTTACGCAAACCGCTTACTTTCGTTGATTCTTACGAAAACCGGCTTGCGGCTTGTGAAATCCGAAAAACTTTTTATCCAAAACAGATAAATTCCTTTGCACTTGATGGGCATTCTGCCGAAAGATTTTATTGAAACGGTTTAATTTTTACAGAAACTGGGGTTCACCCGGCAGGATAGGCTTGCTGCAAAAGCGTCAGTTTCCCTGGCCGGCCGATCTGCTCCCACAAAAGCACCCTGCAGCCGCCCGTCCTGTTTCGCTCAGGACCAGCGGCTGCAGGGCTTTTTTGTGTCTGCTTTTTTCTCAGCGCAGCTCCAGCTTTACCACCGTATCCGCGGCGTCGGGCAGCGGCTGCGTTTCGTTCGCCCGGGCCGCCAGGCTCAAAAAAGTGTACCCCGGGTAATTCGCTGCGGCCCAGCCCTCCTGCAGCACCTCCACCTGGCTGCCGGAATACAGCAGGCTGGCGCGGCGGATCTGCTCCGGGGCGATTCCCCGAAGGGCCAGCGGGCCCACCGGCTGCTGCATCACATGCAGATACACCGTTTTCCCTTTTGCAGTCGCCCGGCAGCCAAAGGCCGAAACAGCCGGGTCCGCAGCGCCGCACCCGTAAATGCTCTCGCCGTTGCAGCGCATCCAGGCCCCGATCTCCCGCAGGATCTCCTGCGCCGGGGCGGGCAGGGCGCCCCGGGCATTGGGCCCCACGTTCAGCAGATAGTTCCCCCCTTTGGAAACACAGTCCGCCAGCTGCCGGATGCACACCCCCGCGCTCTTGTAGGCGTGGTCGGCCTCGGTGTAGCCAAAACTGTTGTTCATGGTCTGACAGGCCTCCCAGCACACCGGCGCTCCATCCGGGCCCGCAAGGGGCGCCGGCGGAACGATCTGCTCCGGGGTTGCAAAATCGCCGGCCCAGGGGGTGGGCCGCCCGGAGAGAAGGCTTCCCAGCGAGCCGCCGCTCGCTTCCAGCCGGCTGTTCAGCAAAATGCCGGGCTGCAGCGCCCGCACCATCTCCACCAATTCCCGGGCGTGCCAGTCCTCCCCGGTATGGCCCTCGTAGGAGAAATCGAACCAGAGGAGGTCCAGCTTGCCATAACCGGTGCACAGTTCCCGCACCTGTGCGTGCAGATAGGCCAGATAGCGCTCAAAATCGCATTGTTCACGCCGGCGCGCTTCACTGCCCCGCAAGGGGTGGAAGGGGTCGGCATAGGCCGGGTAATCGGGGTGATGCCAGTCCACCAGCGAGTAATAAAGGCCGACCCGCAGGCCCTCGGCGCGGAAGGCCTCCAGATATTCCCGCACCAGGTCGCGCCCCGCGGGGGTATTGGTCGCTTTGTAATCGGTATAGGCCGAGTCGAACAGGCAAAACCCCTCGTGGTGCTTTGCGGTGAGCACGGCGTACTTCATCCCCGCCTGCCTTGCCATGCGGGCCCAGGCCCGGGGGTCGTAATCGGCCGCATCAAACGCGCCGAACGCCCGGTCGTATTCCTCCGGGGGCACCCGTTCCATGCTTGCGTACCACTCGCCCCTGGCGTGCGCCGCATACAGCCCCCAATGAAGGAACAGGCCAAAGCGCGCCTGCCGGAACCATTGCGTATCAGCCATGGCGGCTCACCCCGCTTTCCAGCAGGCTGAACAGCTCTTCCCGCGCGCTCAGCAGCTCGCCGCCCCGGCGGGTATACTCCCGGAAGCTGGTGCAGACCTTCCGGATGATGCCGTCGGCCTCGGTCGGGGCCGACGCCGCGGCCTGCATCAGCAGCTCGCATTCCTCGGCTCCCGCCCGCTGGGCCTCAAACCGCATGCTGCGCCAGGGCCCCGCCGGGCCCGGGTAAACGATGTGCGCGTCGCCCGCCGGCAGCAGCGCGCCCTTGTGGGGGCAGCAGGCGCTGTGCCGCAGGTCATCGCCGATGTAGTAGTTGAACCCCCAGTGCAGAAAGCCGGTGAGGCGGTAGAGCGCCCCCATCCACAGCACCGCGCGGCTCGCCGTGAGGGGCAGGTCCATGCTGCGGTTCATAATGGGTCCTGCGGGGAACGCGCAGGTGTAAAACCACATCTCCTCCCCGGCAGCCTTCAGCGCTTCATAGGCGCCGCGCCATTTTTCATAGGTGTCCTGCTTGGGCACCCACACGTCAATACCGCCCCCCAGGTTGGTCGTTTCCACCGCATCGATGATGGGCACGCCGGGCAAAAACTTACGGAACATCCCCGCCAGGATCCGGTAGGTGCCGTCGTTGTGGGTCTGCGGCTCGTCCGCCAGGGCCTGGGTCATGCAGCCCTGCCAGCCGTTCCTGCGTACGATCTGCGCCCACCTGGTAAAATACAGGCGCATTTGAAGGTAGCCCTCCGGGGTGCTCACGCCGGTGCTGTCGTCCCAATTGGGATAATACTCGCTGTCGTCCCACTCGTGCCAGTGGGCAACGTGGCCGCCGCACAGCTTCACCGCGCCCTCCTCCAGCGCAATGCGGCCCGCCCGCTCGGCCGCCGAAAAGTCAAAGCCGGCCAGCACCCCATTTTGGAACACCGCCTCGCCCGGGGGCAGCAGGATGTGGGTGCAGCGCATCTCAAGCTGCGCGCGCACGTATTGCCGGAACAGCTGCCAATACGCCTCACCGCCCGGCTCCACCCCGTGCTGGGCGGCCAGCCCCTCGTAATTAAAAAAGTTCAGCATGGAAAACCGCGCCGCGGCAAGGGGGGGCACCTGCGCGCTGTGAACTGTGCACCGCACGGGAACGCGGGTCTCGGCCGCGCCCTCGGCAATCACCAGTTCCCCGGTGTAAACGCCGGGCGCCTGTTCGGGCGCCGCCTCGGCGCAGAGATACAAAGCCAAACGCCCCTCCGCCAGGCCCTCCTCCACCGGGCGCAGTGCGTCGTACACCTCAAACGGCGCGCGGCGGGTGACGAACGCCCTGCAGCTCTCGTAATCGGTGGTGGTCATCAGGGTGGGGGAGGTGTTCTCGTTCACGCCCACCGGGGCCAGCTGGTAAAGCTGCACCCGCGGGCCGCCGCTCTGCCGCCAGGCAAAGCGAAGCCGCACCGGTGCGGCGGGCGCCTCCCCCAGGATCTGGGCGCCGGCGTGCCCGCCCCGCGCCGCGGAAAGCCGCACCTCATCCCCGCCCCCATGGGGCGAGTCGGGGTAAATCCAGTCCGCGTCTGTAAAAACCGAATATTTCATAAAGCGTCTTCCTCCTCTGGCTCTTCCGGCTCAATGGCCGGAATGATCACCGTCACGGTGGTGCCTTTGCCCGGCCTGCTCTCGCAGAACAGGCCGTAGGGCGCGCCGTAGGCGATGCGCAGCCTGTCGTAGATATTGCGCACGCCGTACCCTCCCACCGTCTCCGCAATGCCGCCGGGGGGCGGGGGCGCAAAATTGGCAAGCCGGGTGGCCTCGTCCATCCCGGCGCCGTCGTCCTGAATCACAATCACCACCCGCCCCTCTTCCCGGCAGGTGCGCACCAGCAGGCGGCCGGTCTTGGCGGGGGTCTCAAAAATGCCGTGGATGATGGCGTTTTCGATCAGGGGCTGCAAAATGATCTTAATGACCCGGCAGCGGCCGGCGGCCGGGTCCAGCTGCCACTCCGCGCGCACCCGGCCCTCAAAGCGCATGTTCTGGATGTCCACATACAGCTGCGCGTGCCGCAGCTCGTCCGCCAGCGGGATTACCTCCCGCCCGCGGCTGAGCGAGAGCCGGTAAAACTGGCTCAGCTCGTGCACCATATGGCTGATCTGGGGCACGTCGTTGGCAATGGCCGTGCAGTTGATCAGGTCCAGCGAGTTGTACAGAAAATGGGGGTTGATCTGCGCCTGAAGGGCTTTGAGCTCCAGGTTCTTGATCTGGCGGCCCTGCTCCACCTTTTCCTCCATCAGGGTGTCGATCCGCTCCATCATCTGGCTGAAGCTCCCCATCAGCTGTGCGATCTCATCGTCGCCGATGGGCTCCAGCCGGGCCGTCACATCCCCCTTTTCCACCGCCTGCATGGTGCGGGTGAGCAGCGAGATCCGCTCCAGGGACGACCGGCTGATGGTATAAGCCAGGGCGTAGGCCGCCACGGCCAGCACGATCACCACCAGCAGCATGCCGGTGCGCAGCTGCCGGCTCAGCCGCAGCACATCGTCTGTGGGCAGCACGCTCACCATGTGCCAGGTGGGGTCGCTCAGGGCGCTGCACTGGGCGTAATAGCTCTTTCCTCCCACCCGGATGCGGTCCCACCGGCCGCTGCCGCAGGGCGGCAGGTTCCCCACCAGCTCCGCCAGGTCCGCCCCGGCAGGGGCGGGGGAGGTGCTGTACAGCACCTCGCTGCCGCGCAGCAAAAAAAGCGTTCCGTTCTCGGTGATCGAGGTATCCCCCGCCAGCCTGGCAATGCGCCCGGCGTCCACGTCCGCCCGCAGCACCGCCAACGGGGTGTTCACCTCCCGCGGGTTATAGATCACCTGCATCGACGAATACCATTCCCGCTCGCCGGCCGGCTGGTCGGCAAAATCCGGCGGCGAAAACCACCGCCGCCCGCCCTGCTCCGACAGCAGGCCGAACCAGCCGCTGTTTTCCACCTCGCTGATCTGCACGATGCCGCTCTGGCTGGCAGCGTAGGGGTAATCGTTGTTTACGTACAGCCGGATGCGCCCCACGCCGGACAAATCGCACAGGTGCCGGAAGGTCAGCGAGAGCTGATCCGAGTCCTCCAGCCGCCGGATGTATGTAAAATCGCCCGGGTCGTTGGAGGCCATGGCATACACCAGCGGGTCGCTGGACAGGATTCCCAGCACCCCGTCCAGCTCGCTGAAGATCTGCTGCAGCGACAGGCGGGTGTCGTCAAACGCGTTCTGCGCGGCGGCAAAGGTCTGCTGCTCCACCGCGCCGCGCACCCGCAGGTATGCATACAGGGTAAACAGGCCCAGCGGCAGCGCCACCAGCAAAAAGTAGACCCACAAAAGCTTGGTGCGCAGCCGCCCGCGGGAGGGCGAGAGCCACCGGAACAGCCTATTCCTCATGGCAGTGCCTCGCCCGGTATTGCCTGGGCGAAAGCCCGGTCTCACGGGTAAACAGCTTTACAAAATACTTGCCGTCCCCATAGCCGACTGCGTTCGCCACCTCATACAGCTTTTGCCGCGAGCGCACCAGCAGCTCCTTGGCGTGCTGCAGGCGCAGCTCGGTGAGCCGCTGGTTGATGGTCTTGCCGCAGCTCTTTTTATACGCCGCGCACAGGTAGGTGTGGGCAAAGCCCAGGTCGGCGGCCATCTGCTGAATGGTAAGGCCGCTGTCCGGGTAGCGCTGCTCCAGATAGCGCTCCACCCGCGCGGGCACGTCCATATCCTGCGGCTCGGCCACGGCAAAGTATTCCCGCTCGGTCTGCCACAGGGCCTCCCACAGCTGCGCCAGCGTTTCCTGCTTGGCCGCGGTATATAAAAGGAAATCCGTCTTTTCGGTCACCGTGGTGATGTTGTGGCTCTCGGCCGCGGCCAGAAACAAAAACACGATCTGGCAGTAAACATGCCGCAGGTATTCCGGGTCGGTGCCCTCGCAGCGGAACATCTCCTCCTCCAGGCGGCGCAGCGCGGCCTCGGCCTCGGGCCTTTTCTGGTGCTTGATCAGCCGGTCCAGCTCGCTGATCCGGCTTTTGCCCCCGCTGAACGACCGGTCGTTCAGCGGGGGTCCGGCCTCGCCGGTCCCCCGAAAAAACACTCTGCGCGGGTCCGGCCCCGCCTGGGCCTGCAGCTCCTCCAAAACCCCGCGCAGCACCCCTTCGATCTCCTCCAGGTCAATGGGCTTTTCCACATAGCTGGCCGCCTTCACCCGAATGGCGCCCTTGAGATACTCCTTGTCCGAGTAGCCGCTCAAAAACACAAACTGGCAGGCCGGCAAAAATTCACGCACGGCGGCCGCCATTTCCAATCCGTTTTTCCGCGGCATTTTTATGTCGCTGATCACGATGTCCGGCCGGCACTGCCGCGCCTGTTCCAGCCCCTCCTCCCCGTCCGAGGCCTGCTCCACCCGGCTCACGCCAAGCCCGGCCCAGGGCAGCCGCCGGCACAAAACCGTGCGGGGCATCAGTTCGTCGTCCACGATCAACACCGTAAAGCCCATCTGTGCGCTCCCTCCCATGCTCCTGTCTGTATCAATCATATACAAAAACAGCAAACACTTCAATCTCAATTGGTGCAAAAAACTAAAAATTCCCAAAACAGCATAATTTTAACCCCCTTTCAAAATCCAGTCCCGTTGTTTTTACCCGGCAACTCTGTTAGGATGGAAACCAGAAACAGACAGACCGGCGTCCGGAAAGGGGCAACACAGATGAAGGAAAAAGGGCATCCGCTTTTGCGGGATCTGCGCCAGAACCGGGTCAAGTGGCTCATGCTGCTGCCCGCGGCCATCGTGGTGATCCTGATGTGCTATATCCCCATGAGCGGCATTGTGCTCGCATTCAAAGAGTACAACTACCACGACGGTGTTTTTGGCAGCCCCTGGGTCGGGTTCAAAAACTTTCAATACTTTTTCCAGTCGGGCAAGGCGTGGACCACCACCCGTAACACCATCCTCTACAACATCGCGTTTTTGTGCGTGAACACGTTTTTGCAGATCGTCTGCGCGGTGCTGCTCAGCGAGCTGGCGGGCAAAAAATTCAAGCGTTTCAGCCAATCGGTCATGTTTTTGCCCTACTTCATCTCCTGGGTGGTTGTGGGCGCGTTTGTTTACAACCTGTTTAATTATGAATTCGGCGCCGTGAATTCCCTGCTGAAAAGCCTCGGCATGATGCCTGCGGACGTCTACTCCAACAAGGGGGCCTGGCCGTTTATCCTGGTGGCGGCAAGCGCCTTCAAAAACGTGGGGTACGGCACGGTGATGTACCTGGCCAGCATCGTGAACATCGACGAACAGCTGTTCGAGGCCGCCGATCTGGACGGCGCCACCATGTGGCAGAAGATCTGGCACATCACGCTGCCCTGCATCCGCCCCACCATCGTGATCCTGTTCCTGCTGGCCATCGGGACCATCATGAAGGGCGATTTCCAAATGTTCTGGCAGGTCACGGGCAACAACCCCATGGTGCTGGAAGTGACCGACGTGATCGACACCTACGTGACCCGCTCGCTGCTCACCCTGCAGGAATTCGGCATGACCAGCGCCGCGGGGCTGTACCAGTCCTCCATCTCCTTTGTGCTGGTGGTCCTTGCAAATAAGATCGTGAAAAAGGTGGAACCTGACTATGCGCTGTTCTGACCAAAACAAACGCCGGGAAAGGGGGCGGGCTTTATGATCATTGCAAAACAGCGCTCCCGCAGGCGCATTGGCCGCGACCGGGTGGTGTTCAACCTTATTTCCTACCTGGTTCTGACCCTGCTCTCCGCGGCCTGCCTGCTGCCCTTTCTGCTGGTGCTCAGCGGCTCCTTTTCAGACCAGCAGTCCATCCAGCTGAACGGCTACAGCCTGCTGCCCAAAAACGTCTCGCTGGACGCGTATAAAATGCTGTTCCGCATTCCGGAAGAGCTGCTGCGCGCGTACGGGGTCACGATCCTGGTCACGTTTATGGGCACCTTTTTCGGGCTTCTGTTCACCAGCATGGCCGCCTATGTGCTGGCAAGCCATACCTTCCGCTACCGCTACCAGGTTTCCTTCTTCTTTTATTTCACCTCGATCTTCGGGGGCGGCCTGGTGCCCTGGTACATCTTCAACACAAAGTACCTGCATTTTCACAACAACATCATCTCCATGATCCTGCCCATCCTCATCAACGTCACCTACCTGCTCATCCTGAAAAGCTACATGATGAGCATCCCCGAGGCGCTGTATGAGTCGGCCAGGCTGGACGGCGCGGGCGACTTTACCGTCTATCTGCGCATCGCGCTGCCCCTGTGCAAGGCCGGGCTCGCCACGGTGGGGCTGTTCATCGCCCTGAACTATTGGAACGACTGGTACAACGCCATGCTGTTTCTGGACGAAGGCCGCCGCGATCTCTACCCCCTGCAATACTTCCTGAACAACATCCTCACCAAGGCGCAGGCCATCAACGCGGCGGCGGCCCGAAGCGGCATTCCCGCCAGCGACGTTCCCACCGAGCCCATGAAACTGGCCATGACGGTGGTGGCCACCGGGCCCATCGTGCTGCTGTACCCCTTCCTGCAAAAGTATTTTGTAAAGGGCGTTACCATCGGCGCGGTAAAGGGCTGACCCACGCGGCAAGATCCATTGCGGATCCGTTTGATATACATACGAAGGAGGAAAAACAATGCGTAAACACTTCAAAAAGCTATCCCTGCTGCTGGTCCTGGCTCTGCTGCTGGGCGCCCTGGGCGCCTGCGGCCAGCCCGCCTCCAGCGCCCCTGCCAGCGTGCCGGCCTCCGCCGGCTCCACCGCGGCGGGGCCGGAAAAACCCGACACCTCGGAGCCGGTGACCCTGACCATGTACCTGATCGGCGACCGCCCGGTGGACAACGACGAGGTCTTTGCCAAAATCAATGAAAAGCTCAAGGCCGAGATCAACGCCACCATCGACCTGAAGTTCATGAGCTGGGGCGAATACGAGCAGAAGTACCCCCTGATCTTCGCCTCCGGCGAGGATTGGGACATCATCTACACCGCCGACTGGTGTTTCTACAACGCCCAGGCCACCAAGCAGGGCTTCTGGGAGATCACCCAGCAGGCGCTCGACACCTATGCGCCCATGACCGCGCAGACCATCTACCCCGAGGCCTGGGAGCAGGCCAAGGTGGACGGCAAGGTCTACATGCTGCCCATGAACTACAAGGAGATCACCGCCTATGTCTATATGGCACGGGGCGACCTGATGGACAAATACGGTGTCCAGTCCGTGGCCTCCCTGGACGAGGCCGAGGCGTATATGGACGCCATCGCAAAGAACGAGCCGACCCTGATCCCCCTGGATGTGGGCTCCGACTACGACAAGCTGTTCATCTTCGACCGCATGTGGAACAAGGCCAACTGGGAGAGCCCTGAAAAGGTGGTGGGCATCGGCCCCTGGCAGGCCATGTCCAGCGTGAGCGAGCTCGACGACGCTGCCCCGGTCAAGGGCAACGCGGACCAGCCCGAATTCCTGAACGTGGTCACCCGCCTGAAGGATTGGCGCGACCGCGGCTTCTGGAGCAAAAACGCGGTGGTCAATACCCAGAACAACACCGAGAGCTTCCAGGCCGGCAAATCTGCGCTGGCGCTGATGAACGTGAACACTGCAAAAAGCGTTTACGCCCAGATCACCGCCGAGCACCCCGAATGGGACGTGCGGGTGTTCGACGCGCAGGAGGATGTTCCCCCCGTGCTCAACTCCTTTTTGGCCAACGGCATGAGCATCTTCTCCAAATCCAAGCACCCCGAGCGCGCGCTCATGGCTCTGGATTATCTGCGCAACGACCCCGAGATCAACGGCCTGTTCTGCTACGGCATCGAGGGCAAGCATTGGCAGGCCTCCGGCGACGGCGCCCTGGTCTCCCTGGCCGACAGCTCCAATTACCCCTACGACGGCAACTGCAACTGGGGCGTGCGCAACGACGCCACCTGGCGCGTCGTGGAGGGCGGCATCCCCAATTTGACCGAGATGAACAAGGCCTGGCAGGCCAGCGCCCGCAGCGGCCGCTACCAGACCTTCGTGTTCAACGACACCAATGTGAAGAACGAGATCGCCGCCATGGGCGAGATCTTCAACACCGATTACAAGCTGCTGGGCCTGGGCTTTACCGACGACCCGGCGGCGGACATCGCAAAGCTCCAGACCAAGCTGCAGGCCGCCGGCGCGGACAAAGTTTACGCCGAGCTCCAAAAGCAGGCGCTGGAATTTTTACAGAACAGCTGACACACACCTTTTCATAGCGGCAAAGGGGGCGGGGCGACAGGCCCCGCCCCCTTTGCCGTATCCGCCGCAGCTTTTAATCTGTAAGGGGGCCAAACAATGATGCAGCAGGTACAACTGGGCGGAACAAGGCTCTGCGCCTGGCCGGAGGGCCGGGTCGCGGTGGAGCGCGGGGGCGAAGCCTGGGTGCAGAGCGAAGCCTTTGTGCCGTGGATCGCGTTGCCAAACGGGGAACCGCTCTTCTTCAGCCAGGCCCGGGTGGAAATGAGCCCCCTCAAAACAGGGGTAGGGGCCGGCTTTTGCTGGCTCTGGAGCGGCTTTGCAAACGGCCTGCGCCTCGAAACCCGCGTCTGGGTGGCGCACACCGGCGAGGTGCGCTTTGAGCTGATCCCCCTCCGGGACGCGCCGGTGGAGGCGGTGCACTGGCCCGCGCCGTTTGTCTGGGAGGAAAAAACGTCCCAAAGCTGCACGGTGCTCCCCATGATGCAGGGGTGCCTGGTGCCCGGCAACTGGCCCGAGGAAATCAAAGCGGTGCAGCCCCCCTACTTTTTCGAGCGCAGCGGCTACATGCCCTGGATCGGCCAGGTGCGGCGCGGCGCGGCCTGGCTGGCCATTGTGGAGCAGGCCTGGGATGCTGGCTACGAGCTGCTGCATCCCCCCGGGGGCCCCACCCGGCTGCATCTTGTCTGGCGCGAGTGCATGGGCCGGGTCGGCTACCCGCGCCGGTTCAGCCTGAAGCTGCTGGCCGGCGGGTACGTGGAGCTCTGCAAGGCCTATCGGCAAACGGTGCGCGCACAGGGCGGCGCGGTGCCGCTGGCGCAAAAACTCGCGCGCCAGCCAAAGCTCGCCCGGCTGATCGGCTGCCCGGTGATCCACACCTGGAGCCGGTTCGCCGTAAAGCCGGAGTCCGCCCTGTACGACCCGCAAAACCCGCAGCAAAACGACCGCCTGGTGACCTTTGCCCAGCGGCAGGCCCAACTGCAGCGGCTCAAGGCGCGCGGCGTCCAAAAGGCGTATGTCCATCTGGACGGCTGGGGCGCGGCGGGCTACGACCAGCGCCACCCGGACGTTCTGCCGGTCAACGGCAGGGCCGGCGGGGCTGGCGGCCTGCGGGCCCTGGCCGCCGCCTGCCGGGCGCAGGGCTATCTCTTCGCGCTGCACGACCAATACCGCGATTATTATCTCGACGCCGCAAGCTACAGCGAGGCCAATGCGGTGCTGGACCGGCACGGCGCGCGCCCGGCCGGCTGCACCTGGAACGGGGGGCGCCAGACCTTTTTGTGCGCCAGCCTCGCGCGGGACTATGTGGAGCGCAACTACCGCCGGCTCGACGCCCTGGGCATCCCCCTGGACGGGGCGTATCTCGACGTGTTCAGCGTGGTGGAGCTGGACGAATGCCTGGACCCGCGCCACCCCATGACACGCAGGGAGTGCAGCGCCTACCGCTGCGGCTGCTTCGATTTTATCGCCCAGCGGTACGGCATCGCCTCCTCCGAGGAACCGCTGGCCAGCACGGTGGACCACCTTGCCCTGTGCCATCACGCGCCCTACCCCACAGCCCCCCGGCTGAACGGGGGCGCCCAGCGCGGGGTGCCCGTGCCCCTGTTCAACCTGGTATACCACGACTGTATCTTCATTCCCTGGGACCTGGGCGAGGGGGCCGCCTCGGTCATGCCGAACGGCCGCAGCGGCTTTTTGTACGCGCTGCTGAACGGCGGCATGGGGTACCTGCCCATCGAACCCACCGCCCGCGAGCTGGAAAAAGCAGCGGCCGTGGCGGCCCTGCACGAAAAGGTGGCGCTGAGCGAAATGACCCTGCATGAATTTATCGCCGGCGACCCGGAGCGCCAGCGCACCCTGTTTGCAAACGGAATTTCCGTGGAGGTGGATTTCCGGCACAATACCTGGCGGATCGAACAAACAAATGATGTGGAAGTGAGGTAACAAGTATGGATCGAACCCTTCGAAAGGCCGTTGCCCTTGCCGCCTGTTTTCTGACCCTTGCGGCCGCCGTCCCGGCCCTTCCCGCCCGGGCGGCGGGCCCGGCGCAGGTAACAATTTCGGTGAACGGCCAAAGCGCCGCACCGCTTGCCGGCGCGCGCAGCGTGGGCGCCAACATCGAGATGTCCCTGGTGAGCGACGAGATGTGGCAGGCCAACGGAAACTGGATGGAGCAAAGCTTTTTTGCCGGCGAGCTCAGCATGATGCGGTGGGGCTACGATGCCTGGGCCTTTGATTGGGAAACCGGCCGCCCCCTGTCTGAAAACCGCTATTGGGGCGGGCTGAACAGCCGTGATGCCGCCGGCACGTTCGGGCTGGAGGAGTTTATCGCGTTCTGCAAAAAAAACGGGATTGTGCCCTTCGTCATGATCCCCATCGAATCGCTGGACGCTTTCGGCGGCGAGGCCCCCTTGGAAAAGGTAAAAGCACTCACGGCCTCCATGGCGCAGTACATCGCCTCGCAGGGGGTGGAGCTGTGCTATTTCGACATGGGCAACGAGCCCTGGAACAACGGCGCGGGCGGCAGCGGCAACGCCCAGTATCTGGGCAGCCTGTTTCCCGAATTCCAGCAGATCGTAAAAAGCGCCAACCCCAACTACCGCCTGGTTTTGCAGCGGGCGCCGCAGAACGTTCTGTGGAACGGCTGGAACAACACGCTGGTAAGCGCGGCACAGGGCGCGTTTGACGCTTACGACGACCATCGCTATTCCTTCTACGGCTGGAACAAATATTTCGACAAAAACGGCGACGACCTGCTGGCCCCGGGTTCTCCCCTTGAGGGCAAAGAGGCCATTTTGGGCGAGTGCAACATCGGCTGGACCCCGGTGCAGGACAATTGGGACGAGGGCCATGTGCGGGATCTGGGGGGCAGCATGGCCCTGCTCAACGCCATGCTGGACCTCATTGACGGTGGGCAGTACGGCTACATTGTAAGCTGGCCCTCCCATTATCCCAGCAAAGCTTCCATCAGCGGCTGCCCCAACAAATCCTTCGGCTGGTTCGATCTGGACCGCTGGTATCTGGACGGGGATACGGTGCGGCTTACCGGTCCCGCGCTGGCGCACCGCATCATCAACCAAAACGTGCTGGAAAACAAGCTGGACGCCGCCAGCACCGGCGAGAAGGTCCGGGTCTTTGCCTATGAAAACGCGCAGCAGACCGACCTGCGGGTGATCGTGCTCAACAAGTGGGACGCCACCCAGCTCACGCTTCAGATCCCCCAGCAATACAGCTCGGCCAGCGCCATGGTGCTGCGGGGCGAAAGCGTGTGGGATACAGCGCCCCAGTACATAAACCACATCGCGGGGAACCAGCCGGTGAACGGCGGCGTTTTCGTGAATGACATCCCGGGCGAAGCGGTGGTGGTTTACACCTTCTCCGCCGGGCAGGATTCCGCCGCCCCGGCCGCCCCGGCGCTGAACCTTCCCGCCGCCGGCGAAACGCGGGCCAGCACCGCGCAGGCGTTTGCCTGGCAGCCGGTGCCCGGCGCCCGGAATTACCGGCTTGTGGTATCCCTGCATCCGGATCTCTCCGACCCCGTGATCGACACCTATACGGGCCGGGCGGTCCGCTACCAGTCCTCCGAAGAGCTTTTGCCCGGCACAGCCTATTACTGGGCGGTAACCGCCGGGAACGCCGCGGGCGCCGCTTCCAGCGCCGTGTCCGGCTTTACCACCCAAGCCAAAGAAAGCGGCGTATTCACCCTGAACAACGATTCCGTTTACATCTCCTGCAGCGCGGGCTGGAACCAACAGGCCTCGGCCGGCAGCTATCGCAACGACGATATGTCCTGCAGCGAGGCGGGCGGCTACGCGGAATTCACCTTTACCGGTACCGGCGCAAAGCTGTACGGCATCAAGGGCGACTGGTGCGGCCTGGCCGACGTGCAGGTCGATTTCGGCGCGCCCGTGCGGGTGGACGCTTACGCCCCCGCGCCCGAGGCCCAGGCGCTTCTGTTCGACACAGGCGAGCTGCCCTACGGCGAGCACACCGTCACCCTCACGGTGGCAGGGGAAAAGAATCCCGCCTCCACCGGCGTTTGGATCGAGTACGACAAGGTGGAGCTGTTCGACAGCCAGAACGGCCAGCCGCTCGCAAACAAGGTGGTCTGGAACGACGACAACCCCAACCTGAAAAAGTTTTCGGTGTGGAACCACCAGTCGGTGGAGGGCAGCTACCACGGCGACGACAGCTCCAGCAACACCTGGAAAGCGCATGTGGAGTTCAGCTTTACCGGCACAAACGCCGTGCTGTACGGGCTCAAAGGCCCCTGGTGCGGCAAGGCCGACATCACGGTGGACGGCGCCAGGGCGGCCACCGTGGACGCCTACGCGCCGGAAATGCAGCTGGGCCAGGTGCTGTACGACACCGGCGCTTTGGAACCGGGCGCGCACACCGTGCGCCTCACTGTCACGGCCAGCAAATCCGCCCAGTCCAGCGGAAAATGGATCGAGCTCGACCGGGTTGTCTGGCAATAAAGCAAGGCGGGGCGGCCCCGGCGCGGGCCGCCCCGGAAAGGAGCCCATCAACAATGGAACGGATCCGCGGCGCGGCGCTCGGCCTTGTGCCGGGCAACAGCCCCCTTCTTGTGGAAGCCCTGCAAAACGCCCTGGAAGCCCTGCGGGCAAAGCGGGGCGTGGCCCTCTGCCTTGAGCCGGGGGAATATCATTTTTATCCCCGGCACGCCCCCTGCCGGGAGCTGTGCATCTCAAACCACGACCCGGAGCCCCGGCGGCCGGTCGCCTTTTTGCTGGAAGGGTTCAACGGCCTCTGCATCAACGGCGGCGGCAGCCGCTTTGTCTTTCACACCGAGATCCTGCCGTTTTACATCGCGTCCAGCCGCGGCGTGCGCCTTGAAAACTTTTCGCTGGATTATGCGCGCCCCGCCTATTCCGAGGGCGAGATCCTGAGCGTGCAGCCGCAGGAAATGGTGGTGCGCATCGACCCCGCAAAATACCCGTGGCAGGTGCGGCAGGGCCGGCTGGTCTTTTGGGGCGAAAATTTTTGCCACCCGCTGCACCTCTGGCTGGAGCTGGACGCCCAAACCGGCTCGCCCGCCTGGGGCACCGACGACCTCTACTTCCGCACGGAGCGGCAAACCCAGGGGCTGGATCTTTGCGCCGAGGCCATGGCCCCCGACCTGGTGCGCCTCACCCTGAGCGGCTCTGAGCGCTTTTTTGCGGCGAGCCGCCCGGGCAACCGGCTGGTTTTCCGTCACCATCCGCGCACCTATCCCGCATTTTACGCTGCCGACTGCAGCGATCTGGCGCTGGAAAACATCGCGGTCCGCCACGCCGCGGGCATGGCCTTTTTGGCGGAGCGATGCACGGGGGTCGCGCTCACCCGGTTCGATCTCGCGCCGGACCCCGCCTCGCCCCGCTGCTTTACATCCGCGGCCGACGCCACGCATTTTGTAAACTGCGCCGGGGAGCTCCGCCTGGAGGAATGCCGGTTTGAAAGCCAGCTGGACGACGGTGTAAACGTGCACGGCTTCTACGCGCCCGTGCGCGGCAGGCCGGCAGGCCAAAGCCTGCTGCTGGGCTGGGGCCACCCGGGCCAGCAGGGAACGCTGCCGGGCCGCCCGGGGGACGAGGTCGCCCTCATGGGCGCGGAACAGCTCCGCCCGGTTTGGACCGCCCGCCTGAAACGCCTCTGCCCGCAAAAGGAAGGGATCCTGGCCGAGTTCGACGCCCCTCTGCCCGATTCTCTGCCCGAGCGCCCGGTGCTGGAAAATCTTTCGCTCTCGCCCCGGGTCGTGATCCGCGGTTGCACCTTCCGCAAAAACCGCGCGCGCGGCGTTCTGCTCACCTGCCGGGAGGCGCTGGTGGAAAACTGCCTGTTCGAAACGGCGGGCGCCGCCGTCTATCTGGAGGGCGAGGCGTGCTATTGGTACGAATCGGGGGCCACCCGGTCGCTCTGCCTGCAAAACAACCGCTTTGTGAACTGCGCGTATATCCCCGCGTGGGGGGCGGCCCCCATCACCGCGTGCCCCAAGGTCCGCTCCTCCGGCGGCTGGTTTTTCCACGCAAAGCTCACCATCCGCGACAACGAGTTTTTTTGTTTTGATCAGCGGGTTTTGTCGCTTCGGCAGGTGGGCGAAACGCGGTTCTGCAACAACCGCCGCACCCGCACCCGGGCATACCCGGCGCGCTCGGGCGAGCAGTACGACGTGGCCGACTGCGGCGCTTTTTACCAGGACTACCAGCTTTAAAGCCGCCCTTTTCCACCCCGGCAGGGCTGCCAAGGGCGCGCTCAAACAGGGTTTGTATCGCTGAATCGTAAAGGAGTGAAAAAAATGAAGACCCGCCTTTTGTCCCTTTGCTGCGCGCTTTTGTTCCTGGGCGCAGCCCTGTTCGTCCCCCCCTGTGCGCACGCCGCGGAGGCTGCGCCTGCCGCGCCGGCCGGTCTGGCCGCATTTTTAAGCGAAGCCCAGGACGCCGGCTTTTCCTATGTGTTCTCCGGTTCCGACCAGATTTTTGACGGCAGCCGCACGGTGCAGGGCAGCCCACAGGAGATCGCCCGCCTGCGGCAAAGCGTGCAGGGCACGATCCTGGTGCGCTACAGGGCCCTGGGCGGCGGCAACCAGGTGCTCTTCGCCGCCGGCAGCACCGCCTCCGCCGAAAGCTACGGCGCAATCCTGGCAAATGCCGTGTCCGGGGTGGACCAGCAGCGGGTCGAGTTCCCGGATGGGATGAAGGCGAACCTCGCCGGAACGCAGGCCACCGGCGGCTGGCACACCTTTGTTTACAGTGTAAACGCCTCCGACCCCGCCGACAAAACCGCAAAAACCGTAACCAGCTTTGACGGCAGCACCTCCACCCAGTATCCCGATTATGCCTCCTGGTTCAACCAGAACGCCGCCATCAACGACATCCAGTACCTGACCATCGGCGGCGTGCCGGAAGGGTTCACCGGCTCGGGCAACGCCGGGGGTTTTGTGGGGCGCATTGCGCTGGCCGCCTTTGTGCCGCGCGCGCTCTCCCAGGCCGAGGCGGCCGCCCTCAGCGCAGAGCCGTGGGCGCCCACCGAGGGGCAGCTCCTCTACTCGGCCGAAAACATCTCCATCGCTTCGCCCCAGGCCGCGCCGGCGCTCAGCCCGGGGCTGGTGGGGCAGCTGGGCGCGCTGGATGAGCTGTCGGTGATCGTAAAGTTCAAAAACACCCATTCCGGGGTGGGGTCCCTTCTCAGCGTGAGCGACCCCGGCAGCGGGAATTCCCACTTCCATCTCTACCAAAACGGGAACCTGCTGGGGTTCGAATACCGCGACCGCGACGCCCCCTTCTATGCCGCCTCCTGCACGGTCTACCCGCGGGAGTGGAACACGGTGGCCTTTTCGGCCAGCCGGCAGGCCGGGTATAAGCTGTTCGCCAACGGGGCGCCGGGGGCGGTGCTGGAAAAAACAGGCGGCGACTATCGCTTTCTCAGCGATACCATCACCTGGACCCAGGGCTTTCTGGGCAAGACCTCCCGCTCCAACGACCCGGACAGCTATCCCTTCACCGGCCTGATCGAAAGCATCCAGATCTATTCCGGCGCCCTGAGCGACGAGGAGCTGCTGCTGCGCACGGCCGGCACCCGGCGCACCGGCGATTTTGTTTTCTTTGCGGGCGACGCCACCGGCTCGCAGCATTTCCGCATCCCCTTTTTGTGGAATACGCCCCAGGGCGACCTGATCGCAGGGGTGGACGCCAATTTCGGAAGCGGGGGCGACTCGGCCGAGAACATCGACATCGCGGTGCGGGTAAAGCCGGCCGCCGCGCAGCACGCCGCAATGGAGGGCTGGCTGGAGCCCAGCGTGCCCGCGGCCATGCACATGCAGGATTATGCCGACGAAAACGGCTATAAGCAGGGCTCCGCCTCCTTCATCGACGCCGTAATCCTCCAGGACACGCTGAACACCGGCCGCGTTTTCCTTCTGGCCGACGCCTGGGCCTGGAACGGGGGGCTGTTCGAACACCTGGCGGACGAATCCGGCGGCACCAAAATGCGCACCGTGGCCCGGGGCGACGGCTTCTGCACCATCGGCGGAAAAAAGTATCTTCTGCTCTCGAGCCAGAATCTGAAGGGCAGCGCCAATGGGCAGACCGGCAACATCAACAACAACACCGACCGCAGCCGGTTCGACTATGCAGCCGATGTCTACGGCCAGCCCAACGCATCCGGGCTGTACCCGGTCTACCACCTCAACGGCACGCCCCGCGCCTACTCCTCCCTGGCAAACCGCCCGGTGGACGACGGCAACCTCTCCCTGGGCGCGCTCTCGGAATACGGGGTCAGCCAGGACTATGAGCTGTACAAAAACGGGCAGCCGCTGACCGTGCGCCAGCGCTCCGCCGACCCGGCCCATCCCGCCGTTTCGGTGCCCATGAAGCTTTTTTATGAGGACTCCGAGCTCCAGCTGTACAATACCAGCTACATCATGCAGTTTTACAGCGACGACGCGGGCCGCACCTGGCATACCGACAAAATCATCTCCGGCATGGTCAAGCGCGAAAACTCGCAGCACTACATCCTGGGCCCGGGCCGCGGGCTGCAGCTCCAGCAGGGGCAGTACGCGGGGCGGCTCATCGTGCCGGTGTACTACCAAAGTTCCCCCAAAGCCGAGGTGATCTACAGCGACGACAACGGCCGCACCTGGGCCCACGGCGAGAGCGTATCCTCGATCTACGGCCTGAGCGAAGCGGCGCCGGTGGAAATGCCGGACGGCAGCCTCAAGCTGTTTTTGCGCAACACCTCCATCCTGGGCGGCACGGTGGTCGAGGCCACCAGCACCGACGGCGGGCAGAGCTGGCGCGATGTAAAATGCACCTTCAGCAACAACAGCGCGGGCATCAATTGCCAGCTTTCGGCGATCCGCCTCAGCGGAACGGTGCGCTCCCAAAAAGACGGGCAGGAATACCCGTCCATGCTGCTCTCCAGCGCGAACCTGAAGGACCGCACCCACGGCCGCATCTTTGTGGGCCTTCTCAAGGAAAACGGCGCCTACCCCGGCGGCGCGAAAAAGTACACGGTCGACTGGGAGTATCAGTACGACGTCACCCCCCAGGGGATCCTGTTTGCCTACAGCTGTCTTGCGGAACTCAGCGACGGCAGGGTCGCGCTGCTGTACGAATCGTCCCCGAACAGCTCGTGGGACGACGGCCTGCGCATGACCTATTACCGCGAGTTCGACCGGCAGACCCTGCTGGGCTGAGCCAAAGGCGCTTCCTGCCGCAAAAGCCGGCGCTCTGAAAAGAGCGCCGGCTTTTCCCGCCTGCTTCACAAAGCGCCGCTTGCAGCTTCTCCAAGCCCGCTGCCGGGCCCAAACGCACGCCGAGGTTTTGTTTTCGCCCCCGGCCTGCTATAATGGGTGCAGGAGGCGATTTTTATGCACATCTTCAAGCGCACCTTGAAATTCCTCTTCCTGCTTTTTTTAGCGCTGCTGCTGTTGGCCGCGGCCTTTTTGGGGCTGCCCTTTTTAGCGGCAGGCAACACAACCGGCGGCGCCGATTATTCCGCCTGGATGCGCGAAACCCTCTCCGGCCCCGAGCGCCTGGTGGATATCGCCATGCCCGGCGCCCACGACGCCCTTACCTCCGGCATGCGGCTTTCCAGCCCCGTAGACGCAGCCTCGGTGGCTTCGCCCTTCCAGCTGGGGATCTGCAAAGGCCTGGGCTACCGCCAAAGCAAAGCGCAGATAGCCGATCTGCCCGCCCTGCTCGCCGGGGGCGTGCGGTATTTCGACATCCGCGCCACCCGGGACGCCGCTACCGGCGTATTTTACGCGGTGCACAATTATTACAGCGCGCCGCTGGCGGACGAACTGGCCGCCTTCGCCGCCTTTTTGGCCGCGCACCCCGGCGAGGTCCTGGTGCTGGATTTCCAGCACTGCTACGATTCCACCTCCCCGGATGCCCGGTTGGGCCCGGCCCATTTCGGCGAGCTGTACGCGCTGCTGCAGCAAAGCGGCGTGCTGGACTACGCCCAGGCCCCCGATCTGGCCGCCGCCACCTATGGCCAGGTCACCGCGGGCGGTTCCCGCGCCGCCTGCCTTGTTCTGATGAAATACACCGGCGGCTGCAAAGAGCTTTTGAATTACGCCTCCAGCATCCACAGCCCCTGGTTTAATACTGATTCCCCCGAGGCCGTATTTGCCGGGCTGGACGACGTGGCCCTCCAGGTGCAAAGCGGGCAGGTAAGCCGCGACGTATTCCGGGTCCAGCAGGCGGTGCTGACCATGCAGGCCAGCCCTTCGGGCATCCTGAACGCTCTGGGCAGCTGGTCGCTGCCGCACCGGGCCCAGGGCTTCAACGCAAAGCTGGCCGATGTCCAGAACAGCACCTGGCTGGCCGCCATGCCCATTGTCATGACCGACCATTCCCTCAGCACCGCGGGCGACGCCCACGCCCGCCTGATGGCCGCGATCCTGCAGTTCGACCAGGCGCTTGCGGGCAGCGCCTCCCACACCTGACTTTCTGCGCAAAAGCAGGGGGCGCCCGGCCGGGCGCCCCCTGCTTTTGCTTTTCAGAAAATTCAACCCCCGGCAGCCACGGCCCGGGCCGCCGGGTCTCACTCCTCTTTTTCTTCCTCAGTGGAATACGACTCGCTTGCCAGGGTAAAAAACCGCCCTAAAATCGTGCTGGTGTGCGCTTCGTATACGGCCAGCGCCTCCCTTTTGTTGCGCTGCAGCAGCGCTTCGTAAAGCTGCCGGTGCTTGTTCTTGGAGCCCTCCACCAGCCCCGGGATCACCACCACCCGCCGCTGCTGCTCCCGCAGGCAGGGCTCCAGGTGCGACCAGAACAGCGAGAGGAATTCATTTTTCGAGGCCCGCACCAACTCCCGGTGAAACGCGCAGTCCAGCTCAATGTACTCGTCCACCGTGCAGTCGCTGCGCTCGGCCTGCTCCACAATGCGCTTGAGCTCCAAAAAATCCATGTCCGTCATGCGGTCGATGGCAAGGCCGATGGCCGCCCGCTCAATGATCAGGCGCGCGTCCAGATACTCGGTTACGGAGAACCGATCCAGGCTGAACACCTCACTCACCACCCGGCCGGCCCGCTGCCGGCCCGCCTCCTGTGCCGCCGGCCGCGCCGCATTCCGGTCGCGCACATACGAACCGCTTCCGTGCCGGGTGTAAATCGCGCCGATCTGCTCCAGCTTTTTGAACGCCTCCCGCAGGGTGCTGCGGCTCACATGGTATTCCTCCGCCAGGGCATTTTCAGAGGGCAGGCGCCCGCCCACCTCAAATTTCCCCGCCGCAATGGCGTCCATCAGCTGCTGGGCCACCACCTCGCTCCGGCTGGTCTTTCGGGTGGCTTTCGGGTTTCCCATGGTCGCTTCCTTTCCGCCCCGGCGGCTTGTGTGCCGGGGCCTGTCCTTCTTTTCTATTATAAAAGTTGTCGGGGCAGTTTGCAAGCCGCGCGGCGGCTTTGGCCGGGGAGCAAAAAGGCAGGCGGAGCGTTCCGCCTGCCTTTTTGTGTTTGCCGCGCAGGGCCTCAGTCCTCTGCGCAGTCCTGCCGGAACGCCTCCACGGCGCTGTGCGCGGCGGCGGAAAGGGTCGTGGTGTCCGACATAAAGTAGACCAGCGAATAGCCTTTGTCGTACAACTTCTTCGCCCCGGCCCAATCGGGTGCGATGGTGCCCAAAAATTTGCCCTGGGCCTTGGCCTCCCGCTCAATTTTGGCAATGGCCTCCTGCACGTCCGGCTGCGAGGGGTCGGCCAGATGCCCCATGGTGGTCGAAAGATCCGACGGCCCTATAAAAATGCCGTCCACTCCCTCCACCGCGGCGATCTCGGCAATGTTGGCCACCCCCTCGGGGCTCTCGATGGCCACCATCACAATAATGTCCCGGTCGGCCCCGGCGTAATACTCCGCCTTGCGCAGGCCGTAGCGCACCGCCCGCTGGCTGCCCGCAATGCCCCGCACCCCGCCGGCGGTGGGGTATTTGCAAAAGCGCACCGCCCGCTCGGCCTCCTCCCGGGTGGAAACATAGGGCACGTGCACGCCGGCCGCGCCCAAATCCAGCGCCCGCTTGCACCACACCATGTCGTTCCAGGGCACCCGCACAAAGGGCGCGCAGCCGGTGCCCTTGCAGGCCTGCATGGCCGCCAGGGTATTCTGCATATCCCAGGGGCCGTGCTCCATGTCGATGATCAGGGCGTCAAAGCCCGCCTCGGCAAAGATCTCGGCGCTCACATTGCTGCCCAGCTGGGCCCACGCCGCGCACACCGGCCGCCCGGCACGCAGCTTTTCACTCACCGTCCTGTTCAGCAAATCTTCTCTCATAGGGCAAGTTCCTCCTTTTAAGGTTGTTTTCCGCAGCGCCCGGGCGGGCTGCCGCGGGTTCAAACCAGCGCGAAATCCGCCTGGCAAAAGGCGAACTCTCCGTCGCTCAGCACCATTTGTGGGATAAAGAGCTGGTGGGTTTCAAAGGGCGTGCCGTCGAAATCCAGGTGGCGGACCGTTTTTTCCACCCGCTTGAAGATCGCCACATCCGCATACGCGCCGGCGGCCAGGGTGCCGATCCGCCCTTCCATTCCCATAAGCCGGGCCGGGGTCGCGGTCACCGTGGCCAGCGCCTGCTGCAGGGGCATTCCCAGCTCCAGGTATTTGGTCAGAATAAACATCAGGTTTTTGGTGTAGGGCGAATAATTATACTTGTCGCTCAGCCAGTCGCTGGCCACCACGTCCGGCCACAGCCCCTGGGCCACGGCCTCTTTGCAGCAGGTGATGTTGAAGTTCATCTTGCCGTTCGCCGCATCCAAGATCACGCCCCGCTCCCGGGCCTTCCAGATGCTCTGCTTCACTTTTCCAGTGTCCGCCTCAAAAATGTTGTCGATGCCCACGTTCTGGTACACATGGCAGAAGATATCCCCCGGGCGCAGCCGGTCGGCGATCTCGTTCAGCGGCACCAGGGGCTTGCTCACATGCACGCACACTCCCACGCCCAGCTCGCCAGCCAGGGCGATGGTGGCGTCCAGCGCCTCCATATTTTCCGCCACGCCCTCGCTCATGCGGATCTTCAGCCCCAGGATGTTGTCCCGGTAGCGGTCCACCATGCGGGCGATGGCCTGCGGCCGGTAATCCTCCACCCGGAACCGGTCCATGATGTTGTAGTCGCTCTGGCCCGTGCCGTACATGTTGATGTAACTCTTGATGCGCACCTGGCTTGGCACCACGGTGCTGGCGTAAAACGCCTCAAAATTTGAGCAGCCCGCCGTGCCCGCGTCCACCGCTGCGGTAACGCCCGTGGCCAGCAGATAGTCGGGCCGCACGCTCACCCCGCTGCCCGCGCGGAAGAGGTGGCAGTGGAAATCGATCAGGCCGGGGAACACATAGCAGCCGGCGGCGTCCACCACATGGGCGGCCTCGTATTCGGCGGGCAGGTCCACGATCCGGTTGTTTATAATGGCAATGTCGGCCACCGCGTCCAGCCCGCGGGCCGGGTCCACCACACGGCCGTTTTGGATCAAAAGGTCGATCTTGGTCATAAAAACGTTCCTCCCAATGAAATCATGAAAGCAGACGGGGCGCCGAAAGCTCGCTTTCGGCGCCCGGGGTCAGCAGCGGGTCAGCACAGGCCGACCAGATAGAGCACCACGCCCAGGGCGTATGCCAGCATGGGGATCATGCACTGGGAAACGAAGGTGTATTTATAGGTATTCTTCATCTCGGTCTTGGCAACCGAGTTGGCCAGCACAACACCGGAGGCGTGGGGCATGGCGTCCAGGCCCGCAGAGGCCATGCAGGTGAGCCGGTGCAGGATGGCCGGGTTAATGCCGCTGCTCAGCATATAGCCGCCCAGCGAATCCAGGAAGATGTTCAGCCCGCCGGAGGAAGAGCCGGTGATGGCGCAGATCACATTGATGGAAACGAACGACATCAGAATCGGGCTCATGTTCAGGCTCAGCAGCCAGTCCACGCAGGTCTGGAACGCGGGGGAGGCCTGCACCACGCCGCCAAAGCCCATGATCATGGAGGTAACCATCAAA
Organism: Oscillospiraceae bacterium; assembly: GCA_022835495.1. Lineage (NCBI taxonomy): Bacteria > Bacillati > Bacillota > Clostridia > Eubacteriales > Oscillospiraceae > Oscillospiraceae bacterium. Next base: position 65,172 of record BQOK01000001.1, on the reverse strand, counting down.
GCGTTCAGCCCGCTGGTCATTCCGCCGCCCAGCGAATCGCGCATCTGCAGCCGGCCGCGATACAGCACCAGCGCCACCACGATGGCCAGGGTCATGCCCAGCACCACCGCAAAGTTCGAGGCCGCCACGAACTGCATGAAAACAAAAATCGAAACGATCAGCACAATGATCGGGGTAAAGGCCAGCAGGGGGCTGGGCAGGTTCTTCATGGCCTCGGCGTCGTTCAGGTCAACGATCTTGTCGTTGGGGCCTGCCACAAAGTGCTCGCCCTTGGCGGCGCACCGCTTGGCCACCCAGGTGTAAAACAAATAGTCCAGGATGAAAATGACCACCGAGGTAACAATGCCGATGACCGGCGCCGCATAAATAGTGGTGCCGAAGGTCTCGGTGGGGATCATATTCTGCACCGCGGGCACGCCGGGCGCAAAGCTCATGGTAATGGTGGCCGGCACCGCCAAAAGCAGGCCGGGGAAGATGGATTTGGGCAGATCGGCCTCCTTGAACAGAGCCATGCAGATGGGGTACATGGTAAAGGCGATGATAAACACGCCAATGCCGCCGTAAGAGAGCACCAGGGTGGTGAGCAGCACGATCAGGATGACCCGCTTTTTGCCCACAGCCCGCACAATGGTGTTCGCAATGGCCACGCTGGCGCCGCTCTCCTCCATGATCTTGCCGAAGATCGAGCCCAGCGTGAACATCAAAAACCAGGTGCCCGCAAAGTTTTTGAACGAGGTCGCGAAGCTTTCCGAAAAGCCGCTCCAAATGTCCATGCCGCTGGTCAGCATGATCAGCAGCGAGGACAGCACCGCCACAATGCCCATGTGCCACCCTTTAAAGATCAGGTAGATGAGCAGTGCCAGTGCAACGATGATTCCGATTACACCTAACATACGATACACTCCTTTATTGTTGCCTTTGCGCGCAAAACTCAAACGCGCAGAATTGCCTGGGGCTTTTTCCCGGGCCGTGCGGCCCGCTTTGGCCGGCGCTCCGCGCCGCCGGTTTCAGCTCTTTTTATTCGCCTTGCGCTTTGCAAGCTGCGCCTGGATGATCGGCAGCAGCAGCGCCACCATGCTGGCAATGAACAGCCCGTCCGCGATGGGCCTGTTGAGCCAGGAGCCCACCGTGTGGAACATCTCCGCGCCGCGGCGCAGGTTCTGCTCAAACACGCTGCCCAGGATGAAGCCCAGCACAATGGGCGCCACGCCGTAGCCCAGCTTGTTTGCAAAATAGCCGATCACGCCGAACGCCAGCATGACCCACACGTCAAACATGTTGTTGCTGGCGCCGAACGCGCCGATGGTGCACAGCACGATCACGATGGGGGTCAGCACATAGCGGGGGATACGCAGGATCTGCACAAACAGCCGGATGCCGAAGGTCTGGAACACCACCATGGCGCAGTTTGCGATCAGCAGCGCCGCAAAAATGCCGTACACGGTGGGCATGTTGTTCACAAACAGCATGGGCCCGCACCGCAGCCCGTGGATCAGCAGCCCGCCCATCATAATGGCGGTCGCGGTGTCCCCCGGGATGCCCAGCGCCATCATGGGCACCATGGCGCCGCCGGTCATGGCGTTGTTGCTGGTCTCGCTGGCGATCACGCCCTCAATGTTGCCCTTGCCGAACTCCTCCGGCGTTTTGGACAGATGCTTTGCGGTGTCATACGCCACAAAGCTGGCAATGCTGCCGCCCGTGCCGGGCAGGATCCCGATGATGGTCCCCAGAAGGGACGAGGAGAGCAGGATCTTCCACTTGCTGAGCAGCAGGCGCAGCTTTGGAAATTCCGCCCGGATCTTGCCCCCGTTTGCGATCTCCGGCTGGGCGTCGGCGGCGCGGCGCACCTGGTTTTCCGCCTCCAGCAGCGCCTGGGAAACGGCAAACAGGCCGATCAGCACCGGCAAAAGCGACAGGCCGCCCAGCATCTGGCTGTTGCCAAAGGTCAGCCGGGGCATGCCCGTCACCACATCCACCCCCACGCAGGAGGCAAAGATCCCGATCAGCCCGCCGATCAGCCCCTTTGCCAGCGACTTGCCGGAAATACTTGCAATGATGGTAAGCCCCAGCAGCGCCAGGGTCATATATTCCAGCGGCCCGAACTGCAGTGCAACGCTGGCCAGCTGGGGCGCCAGAATGCTCAGCATCACCATGCTGAACACGCCGCCGATGAACGAGCAGATCACCGAGGTCCCCAGCGCCAGCCCCGCCTTGCCCTTTTTGGCCATGGGGTGGGCGTCGAAGGTGGTGCAGATCGAGGACGGCGTGCCTGGAATGGCCAGCAGCGTGGCGGACACCGAGCCGCCCGCCGTACCGCCGCAGAACGCCCCCACCAGCATGCCCATGCCGGTGACCGCGTCCATCCCGTAGGTCAGCGGGATCATCAGCGCAATGGCCATGGTCGAGGTAAGGCCCGGCAGCGCGCCGAACACAATGCCTAAAACGGTACCCAGCAGGGTGAACAGCAGCGCGCTGGGCGCCAGCGCCGATTGAACGCCTGTAATCAGATCAGCCAAGGTTCATCCCTCCTCATGGCAAAACAATTTTAAAAACGAAGGTAAACAGGGCCCAAACCAGGCCCGTCACGCACACGGACATCACCGCAATCCGGATCAGCCCCTTGTCCAGTTTGGCGTAATAAAACGCCGACAGCAAAAACAAAAACAGCAGGGTGGAAACGATAAAGCCCAGCGTGTTCAGGCCGATGATGTACAGCACGTACATCGCCAGCGTGATAAAGCTGCGGAACGCCTTGGCGCGGGTGGTAAACTCCGTTCCTTCTCCCTCGCGCGAGCGCAGCGACTGCACCAGCACCACCACCGAGAACACAATGATTCCGGCCAGGCACACGTAAGGCACCACCCGGGGACTCACGGCCTCCCGGCCGGTCTGCTTGATCTGGGCCACCTGGGTGAAAAGCAGGCAGCAAAGCAGGATCAGCGCCGAGGAACCAATGATATTGGCTTTGCGCAAAAAGAACCCCTCCTCTCAAATGCCGGTAAAAAGCACCCCGGCGCCGGCTTCGGCGCCGGGGTGCTGGCATGCGTCCGGTCAGCTCGCTTTCAGTCCCAGTTCGTCCATCAGGGGTCCGATCCAGGCAGCCTCGCTGTCCATCCAATCCTCAAATTCCTGGCCGGTCACGCAGTTCACACGCGAGAGCAGGGTGCTCTCTACCTCGGCCTGGAAGGCGGGGTCCGCCGCAATCTCGGCAAGGCAGGTTTCCCATGCGGTGCGCGCCTCGGCGGGCAGGCCCTTGGGGGCGGAGATTCCGCGCCACTGGGCCACCAAAAAGTCCACGCCCTGTTCCTTGGCGGTGGGCACGTTCGCCAGCAGCTCGCTGGGGTGCCGCTCGCTGGACATGATGGCCAGCGCCTTCAGATCGCCGCTCTCCAGGGTGGACGCGGTCTCGGCGGGCTGCTGCTGGCAAAAGTCCACAAAGCCTCCCAGCACCGCGGTCACCGCTTCAGAGCCGCTGTCATAGCCGATGTTGTTCACCTCCACGCCCATGTCGTGGATGAACTTGGCGGCCGCCAGGTGGGTAAAGCCGCCCAGGCCCGCAAAGCCCACCGTCATTTTGCCAGGGTTGGCTTTGGCGTATTCCACAAACTCATTCAGGTCGTTGTACGGGGCGTCCGCCTTTACGCACAACAGCTCGTCTTCGTCGATGATCTTGGCCAGGTTGTCAAAATCCTTGTAGGTCCAGTCGTAGTTGCCGGACTCGCTCAGGGTGAGCGAAGCGCCGTTGCTGATGGTCACGGTGTAGCCGTCGGCGGCCGAGTCCAGGCACTGCTGGAAGCCCACCGCGCCGGAGCCGCCAGTCACGTTCTGCACCACCACGGTGCAGCCCCATTTCTGTTCCACGTACTTTGCCACCAGGCGCGCAAAGATATCGGTGGAGCCGCCGGCGCTGTAGCCAACGATCATGTTGATGTTCTTGCCTTTTTCCGGGAAGGTGGCCGCGGGGGCGCCGGTGCCGGTGCTGCCCGCCGGGGCGGCGGTGCTGCCTGCGGGCGCGGGGGAGCCGCAGCCCGCCAGCAGTCCCAATGCCATGACCAGTGCCAGGGCCAGTGCTGTAAACTTTTTCATGTTGATTCTCCTTTTCATTTATGGTTCAATCGAGCAGACCTCGAACCGTCACTTCATCACCGCGCCGTCGCAGCCGGAGCTCACAAGGTTTGCGTAGCGGCGCAAATAACCCTTGAACTGGATCTCCTTGGGCCTCCAGGCCTTGAGCCGCTCCCGGATCTCCTCCGCGCTCACCTCCAGCTCAATGCTGCGCTCCGGGATGCTGTAGCGGATCATGTCCCCGTCCCGGATCACCGCGATCGGTCCGCCCTCCTGCGCCTCGGGCGACACATGCCCGAACACCGCTCCGCTGGAATACCCCGAAAAGCGCCCGTCCGTGATCAGCGCCACCTTGTCCTCGCAGCCGATGCTGCTCAGGGTCCGGGTAATGTCCACCATCTCCCGCATCCCCGGGCCGCCCTTGGGCCCCTCGTACCGGATCACGATCACATCCCCGGCCTGGATCTCGCCGCCCCGGATGGCGCTCATCGCGCTCTCGCAGGTCTCAAACACCCGGGCCGGGCCCCGGTGCTCCATCATGCACTCCGGTGTGGCCGACTTTTTGATCACGCAGCCCTGGGGCGCCAGGTTGCCCTTGAGCACCGCGTGGCTGCCGGTGGGGTGGAAAGGCCGGTCCATCGGCCGGATCACCTCGTCGTTGTAGTTTTTCGCGTTCTCAAAGTTTTCCGCCAGGGTCCTGCCCGTCACGGTGCGCACCTCGGTGTGCAGCAGCGGCTCCAGTTCCTTCATCACCGCCTGCATCCCGCCCGCGTCCCGCAGATCGCTCATGTAATACGGGCCCGAGGGCATCACCGCCACAAGCTGCGGGGTGCGCGCGCTGATCACATCGAACCGCTCAATGGGGAAGTCCACCCCCATCTCGTGGGCGATGGCGGGAATGTGCATAAACGAGTTGGTGGAACCGCCGATCGCCTCGTTTACCGTCACGCAGTTCTCAAACGCCGCCTCGGTCATAATGTCCGCCGGGCGCAGGTTTTTCTGCACCAGCTCCACCACCGCCATGCCGCTGCGCTTGGCCAGCCGGTACTTGGCCGAGTCCACCGCGTGGGCGCAGGCGCAGCCCGGCAGGCTCATGCCGATCGCCTCGATCAGGCAGGCCATGGTGTTCGCCGTGCCCATGCCCCAGCACCCGCCCGGGGTACCGCACAGGCTCTCGGTCAGTTCGCTCATCTCCTGCCGCGTCAGCTTCACGCCGTCCCGGTAGCCGCTGCCCGCGGTGTTCATGTCCGCGTTGGTGGCCCGGTGCCCGTTCACGGTGCCCGCCAGCATCGCCCCGCCGCTCACGATCACGGTGGGAATGTTCACCCGGGCCGCCGCCATCAGGCAGGCCGGCTCGATCTTGTCGCAGGAGGCGATCAGCACCATGCCGTCCGCCTGAAAGGTCTCGGCCGTCGTTTCAATCGAGTCCACAATGATCTCCCGGCTGGGCAGCACATACTTGTTCGAGGCCGGGGTGCGGATGCCGTCGCACAGGGCGATGGTGTTGGATTCAAAGGGCACCCCGCCCGCCAGCCGCACGCCAGCCTTCACCGCGTCCGCGATCGCCCGCAGGTGCATGTGCCCCGGGTGCAGCTCGTTCCACGAGTTCATGACCAGGATCAGCGGCCGGTCAAACTCCTCCTCGATCATGCCGGTGGCCTTGAGATACGCCTCGGTGAGGCCCCGATCCCGCAGCCTAGCGCTTCTGTATTCCATAAAATGCTCCTTTGGTCCGTCTTTTTCGCAGAACAGGTGAGTGCTTTTGCCAAACCTGTTCAACAACTTGTCTGATGACACGTTCATTATACGACGTTTTTCCTGCAAAATCCATTAGGGGATTTTCCAAAAAACAAGGTCTGTTTTTGTCGCTTTGTGATAAAGTTATGATTAATATTGTCATTATTGCGCGGAACTTTTTGATAAATTGCACTTATATTCTCATTTTTTGCACAATTCCGAAGAATGTCTTCCTTTTCACAAAGTTGTCTTTTTCATTTCGTTGCGCCAAACAACTTTTGTACCTGTCAGAAAGAAATATGCAAAAGGGCCCCCCGCGGCAAACGCCGCGGGGGGCCCTTTAAAACAGATTGTCTTTTTACAGGATCAGCTCCACGCCTTTTTCCTCCAGATACTCCAGCCACTCTTCGCCGGGGGCGGCCTCGCACACAATGCCGGTCAGCTGTTCGGCCTCGCAGTAGGTCATCATGCGGGTCACGCCGAACTTGGCCGAATCGATGCACAGGTAGACCTTCTGGGCGTTGTGGGCCACATACTGCTTGATGTCGTATTCCCAGGTGGCGCTGTTGGTCACCCCGCTGCGGGAAAAGCCCGAGGCCGCCATAAACGCCTTGGTGATGTTGTACTTGCGCAGAAAAGCCACGGTGTCCATGCAGCGGAAGGATTTGGTCTTGGGGTAGTAAAGGCCGGGCAGGGCAAACAGCGCCACGTCCGGCAGCGCGCCGGCAGCGTTAATGACCGAAATGCTGTGGGTCAGCACGGTCACATGCTTGCCGCTCAGCGATTCCAGCATGTAGGGCGTGGTGGTGCCGGAATCCAAAAACAGCACGTCGCCCTCCTCCACCAGCTCCCCGGCGCGCCGGCCGATGGCGCGCTTTGCCTCGGCGTTCAGCACGCCCCGGTTTTCGTAGGGGATCAGCTGGGACGAATCGCGGTACTTCACCCCGCCATACACCTTTTCGATCCAACCCTCGCCGGCCAGCAGGTCCAGGTCGCGCCGCAGGGTGCTTTTCGACACCCCCATGGCCTGGCACAGCTCGTCGATGGAGGCTTTTTCGTGCTGCTGGATATAATCCTTTAATTCCTGCATCCGATACAGCCGCATATTCACTCATCCTTTGCTAAAATTTGGTCTGATTCTACTACAATGTACCATGAATTTTGGCCGGTTGCAAGCCAAAACCCCACAACCTTTTCACAAAAAGGCACAGGCCGGCCAAACCCGGCCGGCCCGTGCCCTATGGAGAGAGAAAAAGGAGGCATACACCCGGGCGCTGCGCCGCGCCCGGGCCAAAAGCGCTGCCCTTTGGCCGCCCCTGTGGAAGGCCGCCGCCGGGCGGTGCGCTTTTTGCAGAGTTCACACGCGGAACAGGCTCAGCAGCACGCCGGCCGCCACCGCGCTGCCGATCACGCCGGCCACGTTGGGCCCCATGGCGTGCATCAGCAAAAAGTTTGCGGGGTTCGCCCGCTGGCCCTCCTTCTGGCTCACCCGGGCCGCCATGGGAACGGCGGAAACGCCCGCGGAGCCGATCAGGGGATTGATCTTTTCCTTTAAAAACAGGTTCATGAACTTGGCCAGCAGCACGCCGCCCGCGGTGCCGAAGCTGAACGCCACCACCCCCAAAAGCATAATCATGAGGGTTTCGGGCCGCAAAAAGTTTTCGGCGGTGGCCGAGGCGCCCACCGCGGTGCCCAGCAGGATGGTCACAATGTTGCACAGGTTATTCTGGGCCGTGTCGCTCAGGCGGTTTGTGAGCCCGCTCTCCCGGAACAGGTTGCCCAGCATCAGCATGCCCACCAGCGGGATCGCGTCCGGCACGAACAGCGCCACCACGATGGTGACCAGGATGGGGAAGACGATGCGCTCTTTTCTGCTCACCGGGCGCAGCTGCTTCATCTCGATGCAGCGCTCCTTTTTTGTGGTGAGCGCCCGCATGATGGGGGGCTGGATCACCGGCACCAGGGCCATGTAGCTGTAGGCCGCCACGGCCACCGCCGCCAGGCGGTGGGGGGCCAGCAGGCTGGTCACCAGAATCGAGGTGGGGCCGTCCGCCCCGCCGATGATGCCGATGGACCCCGCCTCCTGCGCGGTGAAGCCCAGCAGGATCGCGCCGATGAAGGTGGCAAAAATGCCAAGCTGCGCCGCCGCCCCCAGCAAAAGGCTTTTAGGGTTTGCGATCAGGGGGCCGAAGTCGGTCATTGCGCCCACGCCCATAAAAATGAGCGGCGGCAGGATGCCCCAGCGGCACAGGGTGTAAAAGTAATACAGCAGGCCCACATCGCCCTCCGAGGCAAAGATCGCCGAGAGCGGCAGGTTCGAGAGCAGCATGCCAAAGGCGATGGGCACCATGAGCAGGGGCTCAAACTTTTTGCCAATGCCCAGGTACAGCAGCCCGCAGGCAATGGCCACCATAATCAGGCTGCCCAGGCCGCTGCCTCCCAGGGTGTCCATGCTCAGCTCGCCCAACCGGGCAAAGCCGGCGAAGATCTCATACAGGCCGGTGGTCCTGAAAAATGCAAGTAAGGAATCCACGGGGTCGGGCCCTCCTTTCGTCGCGGGCGCGGGTCACAGGGCGATCAGGGGGTCGCCGGTGTTCACCGCCGCGCCCTCCGCCGCATATACCTGGCTCACCGTGCCGTCCGCCGGGGCCATGATCTCGTTTTCCATCTTCATGGCCTCCAGCACCAGCAGCACCTGGCCCCGCTTTACGGCCTGGCCCGGCTTTGCCAGCACCCGCAGCACCTGGCCGGGCATGGGGCTTGCGATCAGCCCCGCGGCGGGTGCCTGTGCGGCGGGCGCAGCGGCAGGGGCGGGCGCGGCAGCCGGGGAAGGCACAGCGGCAGGGGCGGGGCGGGGGGCCGCGGCGCCTGCTGCCAGCTCCTCGATCTCCACCTCATATTCCCGGCCGTTTACCTTGGCGTAATATCGTTTCATGTCGTTTCACACCTTTTCTTGTTTGTGTTCAGCGCTGGGGCCGGTGGGCAGCAAACCCTTCGGCGCGGCCCTGGGCCACCCAGTGCTCGGGCGCGGGGGCCGGGGCGATGTTCACAATCCGAAAATCGCTGCCCCCCCGCATCATGGCGATGGCGCTGCAAAGCACGGCCACCGCTTCCTCGTCCAGCCCTTCGTCCCGTTCGTCGGGCGGGCCGCCGGGCGCGGCCGGGGCCGGCGCCGCGCCGCGCCTGTCCGCCGCAAGCCGCGAGCACAGGCGGATGCACCCCATCAGCGCCAGCAGCACCACAAAGGTGACGCCCATGCCCAGGGCGGCAACCTGCAATGCACCCAGCAGTTTTTCGCCCGGCCCCATCTGCGCCAGGGCCGCGGCGTCCTTCAAGCGTTCAATCATGGCGTTCCCTCCCTTATCACAGCGGGATATTGCCGTGCTTTTTGGCGGGCAGCGCCTGGCGCTTGCCCAGGTTTGCCTCAATGGCGTTGATCACCCGCAGCCGCGTTTCGCAGGGCTCGATGATGTCGTCCACATAGCCGTTTTTGGCCGCAAAATCCGGGCCGGAGAACTTCTCCTCGTACTCCCGCACCTTTTCCCTGCGTTTTTCCGCCGGGTCGGCGGCGGCCTGGATCTCTTTTTTGAACACGATGTTGGCCGCCCCCTCGGCACCCATCACCGCGATCTCGGCGGTGGGCCAGGCAAACACCGCGTCCGCGCCCAGCGCGCCGCAGCACATGCCGATGTACGCGCCGCCGTAGGCCTTGCGGGTGATCACCGTCACCTTGGGCACGGTGGCCTCGCTGTAGGCGTACAGCATTTTCGCCCCGTGCCGGATGATGCCCGCATGCTCCTGCGCGGTGCCGGGCAAAAAGCCGGGCACGTCCACCAGGGTCAAAAGCGGGGTGTTGAAGCTGTCGCACCGGCGGATGAACCGGGCCGCCTTGTCGCTGGCGTCCACATCCAGGCAGCCCGCGCCCACCTTGGGCTGGTTTGCCACCACGCCCACCGTGCGCCCGTTCAGCCGGCAGTACCCGGTCAGGATGTTGCGGGCAAAGTCCGGCTGCAGCTCAAAAAAGCTGTCCTCGTCGGCCAGCGCCCGAATAACCTCGCGCATGTCGTAGCTCTTGCGGGGGCTGTCGGGCACGATGGAATCCAGCTCCGGGGCCAGCCGGTTGGGCTGGCAGGAGGGCGCAAGGGGCGCCTCCTCGGCGTTGTTGGAGGGCAGGTATCCCAAAAGCGTGCGGATCTGCGCCAGGCATTCCTCGTCCGAGGCGGCCCGCAGGTGGGCCACCCCGCTGGTGGCCGCGTGCACCGCCGCGCCGCCCAGCGCCTCGGCGCTCACCTGCTCGCCGGTCACCGAGCGGATCACGTCCGGCCCGGTGATGAACATGTTCCCGGTGCCCTCCACCATCAGCACAAAATCGGTGATGGCGGGGCTGTACACCGCGCCGCCCGCGCAGGGCCCCATGATCGCGCTGATCTGGGGCACCACGCCCGAGGCGATGGTGTTGCGGTAAAAAATCTTGCCAAAGCCGTTCAGCGAGTGGATGCCCTCCTGGATGCGGGCCCCGCCCGAATCCATCAGCCCCACAATGGGCGCGCCGTTCTGCAGCGCCGCGTCCTGCACCTTCACGATCTTTTCCGCGTGCGCCTCGCCCAGGCTCCCGCCCCGCACGGTAAAGTCCTGTGCGTAGGCGTACACCAGCCGGCCGTCCACCCGGCCGTAACCGGTCACCACCCCGTCGGCGGGAGCCGCGGCTCCCGCCATTCCAAAATCGGTGCAGCGGTGGGCGCGGAACATGCCCGTTTCCACAAAGGTGCCCTCGTCGAACAGCCGCTCCAGCCGCTCGCGGGCTGTAAGCTTGTTCTTTTGATGCTGCGCATCGATGCGTTCCCGGCCTCCGCCCGCGGCGATGGCCTGTTTTGCCTCGCGCAGCTCTTGGATGGTTTTCATGGCAGTTCCTTTCTGCAAGGGTGTGTGCGGCGCGTTACAGCTCGCACTGCATGGCCGCGCCGAACAGCTCCTCGTCGCTGGGCTTATCCTCGGCGCAGGGGCGCGCCACCCAGGTATTGTTCAAAAATTGCTTGTAGGTGATGTTTTCCGAGGCGCTGTTGCCGCCCCAGGTGCCGCACCCCAGCGAAAGGGTAAAGGGCATGCCGTTGGTAAAGCTGCCGCTGTTGGCAAGGCTGGTGGCCTGGTTCACCATCACCCGGCTGGTGTAGGTGCGCGCCGCCAGCTCCATCACCCGGTCCTCGCGCTTTGTGTGGATGCCGCAGCTGTGCCCCAGCCCGCTGAACCGGTGGCAGGCGTTCACGATCTCTACCGCCTCGTCGAACTGCCCGTAGCGGAACACGTTCAGCACCACGCACAGCTTTTCGCCGCCGAAGGGGTAGGCAAAGCTGCCGATCTCGTCCGGGCTGGCGGGGTTTTCCTGCACAATGAAGAACTCGGTGCCCTGGGGCATATCGGTAATGCCCGCCAGCTCCGCGATCCGTTCAGGGCTCGCGCCCGCAAAGCCCATCTTTCCGTTGTAATGGCCGGTGGGCAAAAACATCATCTGCCGCAGCTTTTCCTGGTCCTCGGGGGTGCACAGGTAGCCGTGCTTTGCCTGCAGCTGTTCCAGCACCTCGCCGTACACGGCGTCCTGCACCACGATGCTGTTGTCCGAGGAGCAGCTGGTGGCGTTGTCGAACACCTTGCTGGCGTAAATCTTGTCGCAGGCGTCCGCCAGGTCGGCGGTCTCGTCCACGATCACCACCGCGTTGCCCGCGCCCACGCCGTAGGCCGGCGTGCCGGAGGAATAAGCCGCCTTTACCAGGCCGCCGCCGCCGGTGGCCACCACCAGGTCGCACCGGGCCATCAGCTCGGCCGAGGCGCCCATGGTGGGCTCGTCGATGCTGAGCACCAGATCCTCGGGCGCGCCGAACTTTTTCAGCACCTTGCGCATCAGGTCACAGCAGAACTTGTTGGTGCCCGCGGTGCGGGGATGGGGGCTGAAGATGATCGCGTCCCGGCAGATGATCGCGTCCATCGCCTTGATAAAGGGGGTTGCCTCGGGGTTGGTGCAGGGAATGATCGCCCCCACCACGCCCACGGGTTTCACCATGCGGGTCAGGCCCTTCTCCGGCCATTCCTCCACCGCGCCCACGGTCTTTGCGCTCAGCAGGTCCCGCATGGTGCCGCGCATCTTGCTGTTCATCTTGGCCACCTTGGACTCGTATTTGCCCATGCGGGACTCGCGGGCCGCCATCTCGGCGATCGTCTCGGCATACTTCACGCCCATCCACCCGATGTGCCGCACAATCTCGCGCAGGGCCTCCTGGTCGGTGAACTGCTCCTCAAACTGCTTTTGTGCCGCGCGGGCGCGCTCCATCAGGCCCGCGATCACTTCCCTGTCCTTTTCGGTGATCTCGCTCATGGTACTACCTCCCAAATGATTTTCATTTGTTGGAAAACTTTTGAATTATCAAAAGTTACTTGTTGGTAATATCATAACTATATTCCACAACATTGTCAATACTTTTTCATTTTACATTCATTTTTTCTGCAAGAGCTCCGCGCTATCGCGCCATTTCTCCGGGGCAAAATACCGTTCTTGAAAACACGCGCGCGCTTTGTTACAATATAAAATAAACATTCATGTAAAAGCCGCGCCGGTTTTTTGGCCCGGCGGTAAGGAGCGCTCGTATGAACGACATTGTTTTCATCATCCTTCTCGTGCTGGCAGGGGTTCTGGCCTTCGCCCTCACGATCTATGTGATCAACCTGGTGCGCAAGGGCCGGGGCGGCTCTGCGCCTCAAAAAGAAAAAAAGCCCGGCAATCTGCCGGACGACGAGCACAAGGGCGCCGAGGCGGTGGTCCGCCAGCTGCGCCGGTATGCCGCCCTGCACGAATACAAGGTCGTGGCGCCTGTGGCGGTCACCGGCGTGCACGGCACCACCGATCTGGATGCGGTGCTGGTGGGCTGGTTCGGCGTGCTGGGGGTCAAATGCCTGGGGTACGGGGGCGAGGTGTACGGCAGCCCGGACGAAGCCGAGTGGGTGCAGACCGTGAACGGCGCCCGCCGCAAATTCAAAAATCCCATAGCCCGCTCAAAACAAAGCGGCCTTGTCCTGCGCGACGCGCTGTTTGCCGCCGGGCTCAAAAGCGTGCCGGTGGAAACGGTGGTGGTGTTCACCGGCAAGCGCGTGCAGCTGGCGCTGCCCCGCTCCACCGGGCACTACACCGAAAAGAGCTTTTCCTCCTACTTAAAATCCAGCCGGTTCGAGGAGGACAAAAAGATCCAGGTCGAGCCGGTGGCCGCGGCCTTCGTGCAGGGCTGACCCTTCTTTTCTTCCAATCGCACCAGTCACAAAAAGAGCGCGTTCCCCGCGGCACAAAGCCGCAGCGGGGAACGCGCTCTTCCTATCTGCCTGCCGCCGGCGCGGCGCCGGGCCGCTCAGCGGTAAATCTCAAAATAATCCACTTCGCAGCCGGTGAAGGCCACAAGCTCGGTGGACGCCGCTTTCCCGGCCGCCTCCACCGCCTTTTTAAATTCGCTTTTGCTCATTGCGCCGCTCTGCAGCGTCTCGCTCACCGTCCGGCGCACCCCGCTCTCCACGGCCTTGAAAAAGGCGTCCCGCTGGGCCACCGTCAGGGTGTTTGCGTCCAGCAGCCGGTAGGTGTAGGTATAATAGCCCTGGGCTCCGCCCACCACCACCTTGTCGCCGAACACATCCTCCTGCACATCCAGCGAGAGGTCATCCCTGCGCTCCGGGTCCACATCCCTTCCCCATGCCACCGAATTGGCCCGTGCGTCGTACTCGTTTTCGGCGGTGGGAACGGTGTCCCAGAAAAAGCTGTAATTGGGGTCGGTTTCTTCCAGGGTGGCCCGCACGATCTCATAGGCGTACATCAGGCCGTTCTCGTAGTCCTCCCGGAACTCGTCCTGCTGAAAGGCCGCGTGCACCCTGCGATTGAATTCCGCCACCGTCATGTTCTCGTAGTTTTCAAAGCGAAGCAGCTTTACCGCCAGATCGTACTGGGCGCGGGTGTATTTTTTCTCACCGTTCCAGCCGCTCTCCGCAATCCCGCTCTGCACAAGGGTGCTTTCTTTCTGCGGGTCCTCCTCGCCGAAGGGCTGGTCGTAATCATACGAAACCTCGCTCTGGCCGCCCCACACAAGGCCGCCCGTCCAGGCCTTCAGGCTGCGCTCCAGCTCCGCCTGCAGGGCCTTCTCCATCTTTTTTTCATCCTTCAGTGCCGCGGCGCCCTGCTTTTTCAAAAAGGCCTCGATCCCGGCCTCAATGCTGCGCAGCGCCTCATCCCGGCCGCCCACGGTCAGGGCCGCGCCGCTCTCCGGGTGATAGGTGAAGTCAAAATTCGCATACGCGCCGGTCAGCACCACATCGTCGCCGAACACGTCGCCGTGGGTCTCGTACCCGGCCCATCCGCTGTACCAGGGGTCCTGGTTGTGCGCACAGGCGTTGTAATGCTTTTTCTCGCAGGCCTGCCAGGTATTGTAGACCGTACTGCTGAAAAACCCCCAGTTCGGGTCGGTCTCGGGCAGGGTGTTCCACAGCCGCCGGAACGCCTCCTCCGCCTCGTGGTAGGCGGTTTCGTCCTCCACCTTCATCGCGGCCGCTTCAAACTGCTCCAGCGGCAACTGCTCATACCCCTCGGTCTTCAGCGCCAGCATCCGCTCATAATCCGCCTGGGTGTACTTTTCCATCTTGTCGCTGCTGCCGCGCCAGTAATACCGCCGCCCGTTCCCGCCGGAAAACACCGCCGTGACGGGGGACCCGGCCGGCGCAGGGCTTTGCCCCGGCGCCTGGCCGCACCCGGCGCATCCCGCCGCCAGCGCCAGCGCCAGCAGCGCGGCCAGGGCCTTTTTAATCCGCTTCATTGCGAACTCCTCGCTTTCACTTTTAATCGTCGTTCAGTACTTCCAGGCCGTCGAGCTCATAGCCCACAAATTCGATCTTGCCGCTTGTCAGTTCTTTTCCCGCCTGCGCAAGGGCGCTTCGCAGGGCAGCCTCGTCGCCGCCCGCCTGCACCTGGGCCTCCAGGGTCTTCTGGGCGGCCTGCATGGCCTGCTGCAAAAACTGATCCCGCCCCGCCACGGTCAGGCCGTCCTGATCCAGAATGCGGTACGCAAAGCTGTAATCGGCCGTCACCTCGGCGCCCACCTGCCGGCCAAAGACCTCGCGCTTGCGGCTCACCGCTGCCCGGCCCCGGAACACCGGGTCGTTCCGCTTGCCGGAATACGCCTCGTCCAGCCGGGCGATATACTCGTTCCAGGAGGCCTGCACCGTGTTGCGCAAAAACGCCTCGTTCGCGTCGCCCTCCGGCAGGAACGCCAGCACCCTCTCGTAAAGCTCCATCCCGTTCTCGTCCCCGGCGGTCAGGGCGGCGTTCACCGCCCGGTTGAACGCCGCAATGCTCATCTCCTCGTATCCCTTGCCCGGCAAAGCGGCCAGCAGCGCGTCGTACTCGGCCTTGGTGTAACCGTTCCACCAGCCGTCCGTGCCCGCCTGCACGGCGGTGCCCGCTTGGGCTGTCATGCCCGCCTGCACATCCTCCACCAGGGTCCTGATGCCGCCGGGCTGCACGCTTTCGGCCACTGCCTTTTGCTGGCGCGCCGGGGCCGAGGTTGCAAACACCACCGCCACCGCCGCCGCCAGCATAAGCCCCGCGCCCATGCCGAAAGCGGTCAGGGGCTTTGCCTTCATGATCGCGGTGATCCGCTCGGTGAGGGCGTTCTTGGAAAAGCTGCTGGTCAGGGGTGCAAAGCCGCCGTGCTGCTCTGCCATGCCCACCAGGGCCAGGGCATAGGGCGCGCGGGCGCCGCGGCCGTACTGCCGCACCACCGCCTCGTCGCAGGCCAGCTCCAGATCCCGCCCCGCCAGCACGTACATGGCCCACACCAGGGGGTTGAACCAGTGCAGGCACAGCACCGCGGCCAACAGCCATTTGGTCAGCGCGTCAAACCGGCGCACATGGGCCATCTCGTGGGCCAGCACAAAGGCAGCGGTCTGCTGGTCGCCGCCCTCCAGCGCGCTGGGCAGCAGGATCACCGGCCGCAGCACCCCGTAGGTCAGGGGCGAGGCGATCTGGTCCGACACCCGCACCTGCACCGGGCGGCGCAGCCGGTTTTGCGCCATCCATTCCAGGATCGCGCCGTCGCTGGCCGGCAGCGAGGCCAGGTAATCCCTCCTTGCCCGCAGGTGCGCCGCCAGGAAGAACACCGCCAGCGCCAGGCCTCCCCCGATCCACAGCGCCGTCCAGGGCACGGCGGCCGCCCCGGCGCCGGTCAGGGCGGCGGCCTGTGCCCCGTCGGCGGCAAGCACCCCGGCCCGCTGCGGCAGCCCGGGCAGCCTGCCCGCCGCCGCCCAGATGCTGGCAGGGGAGGGCAGGCTTACCGGCAGCGCCAGCCGCGCCAGGGTCAGGGCCCACAGCGCCAGGAACACCGCCTTGGGCAGCCGGTTCATCGCCAGCGCCCGCACCAGGATCACCGCCAGGATCATCACGCCCCCATAGGCGCTCATTTCCAGCAAAGAGAGCATTGCGTTCACTCCAATTCCTCAATGAGTTTTTTCATGCGTTCGATCTCCTGGGCCGAGAGCTTTTTGCCCCCCAGCAGCGAGGCCACCAGCCGGTCGGCTGATCCCCCGTAATTGCGGCGGATCAGCTCGTCCGTTTCCTGCCGGCACACCTCGGCCCGGCTCACCAGCGCCCGGCAGCGGAAGCCGGGTTCCATGCGCTCCACCGCGCCTTTTGCCACGCACTTGCGCAGCACGGTGTAGGTGGTGGGTTTGCTCCAGCCCACGGTTTTTTCCAGTTCTTCGGCCAGCTCCTTGGCGCTCATTTCTCCCCCTTGCCACAGGCATTCCATGATCTTCCGCTCCGAGTCAAACAGCTTCACTTCCGGCATATCCCTTGCCCCTTTCCATTTTATCGCAGTAAAATAACAACTTCATTTTATTGCAGTAAAATAGATTTGTCAACTGCTTTCCGGAAAATTTTCAAAAAAGCGCAAAAAAACAGCGGTCCTGCCCTGCAAAACCGCTGTTTTTCGTTTGAATCGCCGCCTTCCGGGGCACGCCGGCCGGGTCCGTTTTGTGCCCGGCACGTCCCGCTCCGGCCCTTCGGCACGGCTTTCCACCCCGGTTAAAAGTTGAATTCGCTCTCCCAGTCAAATTCCCCGGCGCGCTCCATTGCCTGCGGCCAATGGCTGCACCAGCCCGGCACCTGCGGCTCGCCCACCCGGTCGATGCTGGGGGTATAGGGCTTCAGGTCCAGCACCGGGGTGCCGGGCTCCGCGTCGCTGTAGGCAATCCAGATACGCCCCCTCTCCTGGTCGATGCGCAGCACCTGCGCCACCGAAAGGGCGATGGGGTTCGGCCGCTGGGGCGAGCGGGTGGCAAAAACGCCCATCACAGCGGGCCCATGCGTGTAGGGCCTGCCGGCAATGCGCAGCGCGCGGGCCGCCGGGGTATCGCACCGGTCGAACCACCACAGAACATCAATGTGCCCAAACCCCTCCAGCCCCGCCAGGGCAGGGGCGTATCCGGGCGCGAGCTGGATGAACTGCGCCCCCTCTTCTCCTTCTATGCTGCCGATGGGATATACGGTAAACTCCTTCATGGCCGCTGCCTCCTTTTCTGTGATGCTCCCAGTGTAAACCCTCACACCGTGGCAGAGTCAAGCCCTTATTTTTTGTTTTTCTCCGGCAAATGCAGCCCGCGCCCCTTTGCCGGCAGCTTCAGGCCCGCAGGCGCACCGGGGTCTGCACCTCGGTCAAAAATTGTTCCGGGGCCGCCCCGGCGCCGGGCCCGATGTGGCAGATCTGGCGGCTGGGTCCCGCCATCTCGTATTGGCGGTGCTCTTCCAGCCATACGGCGAAGGCATGGTAGGCAGGGCCGATGTTTTCGTAGGGGCCGTGCACCATCACGCAGGCCATTGTTTCCACCGGTTCCAGCTGCCGGTACACAAACCCGTCCTTGTCCTGCCCCGCCCGTTTCACCCGCACGGCCGCTTCCACGTCCACGCCCTCCTCCTGCCCGCCCCCGCCGTAAAAGATCGCCAGGCTGCTCGCCCCCGGCAGGGGCTCCACCCCCTCGCGCCGCACAAAAGCGGCGAGCTTTTCCCAAAGCCGCCCCTCGCAGAAGTAGTCGGGAATCATCTCCCGCAGCGCCAGGATCAGCCCGCCCGGCGCCGCTTTGAGCACCACGTTGCAGTGCACCTCCAGCCGCCCGCCGGCAAGGTCCTGCAGCGCGGCCCCGATCTTTTCCACCCGGCGCCGCTGCTGTTCCAGCTCCCGTTCCAGTTCCCGCTTTTTCGCCCGCAGGCCTTCCGCCACCGCGCCCTCCTCCCAGCGCGCCAGCAGGGGGGCCATCTCGCCCACCGTGAACTGGGCGTCCCGCAGCAAAAGCACCCGCTGCAACTGCGGGATCTGCTCCGCGGTATACAGCCGGTAGCCGGTAAAGGGGTCGGTCAGGGCGGGTTTTAAAAGCCCCTGCGCGTCGTAATACCGCAGCATCCGCACCGACACCTGTGTCAGCCTGGAAAATTCGCCGATCCTGAACATGGCCGCCCGCCTCCTTGCCTGTTTGTCCCAGTATACCGGCTGCGGCGGCATTCTTCAAGCCCCGGCCGCGGGGCAGGGGAGAGGCACCGCCGCCCTTTGCGCGCCGGTCCCGGGCAAAAAAACGCCCCGGCCCAGCGGGCCGGGGAAAAGGCAAAAAAGTGCCCCCCGTGCTTGCGGATCACGGGGGGCGTTTAAGGGGTATCGCTTTGGTGTGAGGAGGAATCATGTACAGAACTTCGGTTGCGGCTCCTCTGTTCTGTGATTTTAGTATACCCGGAACTTGCGTAAGAAGTTTTAAAGCTCTGTTAACTTTCTGTGAATCTTAAAAAACAGCTTTCGCTTCGCCGCTGCTGTTTTTGGGCCCTGGTTTCACAGCCGCCCGTAAATGCCCCTTACGCTCACCTCGCCGGTAAACACGGCGGCCGTTCCCGCTTCGGTGCGCACCACCAGCCGCCCTTCTGCGTCCACAGCTTCGGCCACGCCGCGCCCGCCCTCAAATTCCACCGGGCGGCCCAGGTTGACGCACACCTTTTGATACTCCGGCCGGATCGCGGCAAATCCCCGGCTGCAAAACGCCTCCAGCGGGCCGCCGGGGGCAAAGCGCGCGCTCAGGGCCGCCGCCAGCCGCGCGGCCGCGTCCGGGGGCGGCGCGGCGCCCTCGCTTTCCAGGCTGGCGGCGTGGGGCAGGCCCGCCGCCTCAAAATACTGCCGGCTCTGCCGCAGGTTCACCCCAATGCCGCACACGATGCCGCCGGGCACCCCCTCGCACAAAATGCCCACCAGTTTTTTGCCGCCCAGCAAAAGGTCGTTGGGCCACTTCACCGCGCACGCCGCGCCGAATTCCACCCGCAGCGCGGCGGCTGTTTCCAGGCTCACCGCCAGCGGCAGGCAGGCTGGCTGGGCAAAGGGCCGCTTGAATACCACCGTGTAATACAGCGCCTCGCCCGGCGCGTTCTGCCAGGCGCGGCCCAGCCGTCCGCGCCCCGCCGTCTGGGCGTCCGCCCACACCGCCGCGCCGTCCTCAAGGCCCGCAAAGCGCTCCTTGCACCAGGCGTTGGTGCTGCCCACCGTCTGCAAATGATACAGCGCCGGCTCAGTCGTACTCTTCAAATTCCGGCACCTCTCTGTGTTCCAGCTGGAACGCGCCGCCCCCCGGCAGGCTCAGCAGGCCGTAGGTGGCCTGCCCGTGCCGGGGCATCCCCGCGCTGCCGGGGTTAAACAGGGTCACGTCGCCGAACTGCTCCCGGGCGGGGATATGGGTGTGGCCGAACAGGGCAAGGTCCGCCCCCCGGTCCCGGGCAAGCCCTGCCAGCTGGTACAGATCGTACTTCACGCCGAACAGGTGGCCGTGGGTATAATAGACGCACACGCCTCCAAAGGCCGCCAGGCCGTCCACCGGCTCCAGCGCGCTGAAATCGCAGTTGCCCCGCACCGCATACACCGGCAGGCGGGGGCGCAGCCCCTCCACCACCTCCAGGTCCCGCAGCCCGTCCCCCAAAAAGATCAGCGCGTCCAGTTCTTTTTCCCTTGCCAGCACCCGCCGGTAAGCGCTCGCCATACCGTGGGTGTCGCTCATGATCAGGATTCGTTTCATGTTTCGCCCTCCCTGGCAAGCAGCCGGTACACTTCGCTCTTGGAATAGGGGGTGCCCGCCGCGGCCTGCTTTGCCGCCGCCGTGGGCGAAAGCCCCTCTTCGATCAAGCGGCGGGCGCGCTGCGCCGCCTCCTGCAGGCTCACCGCCTCAGGCGCGGGGGCCGCCGCGCCCTCCATCACCAGCACATACTCCCCCCGGGGGGCGTTCTCCGCATAATGCGCCGCCGCCGCGCCCAGGGTGGTCTTGTCCACTTCCTCGTGCAGCTTGGTCAGCTCCCGCGCCAGGGTCACGCCCCGCTCGGGGCCAAACGCCGCGGCAAGGTCCGCCAGGGTGGCCCGCAGCTTGTGAGGGGCCTCGTAAAAGATCACGGTGCGCTCCTCGCCGGCCAGGGCGGCCAGCCGCTCCCTGCGCTGGCGCGCGTTCATGGGCAGGAAGCCCTCAAACACAAAGCGCCCGGTGGCCTGGCCGCTCACCGCCAGCGCGGTCACGCAGGCGCTGGGCCCCGGCACCGGCGCCACCCGGATGCCCCTTGCCAGCGCGTCCCGCACGATCACCTCGCCCGGGTCCGAGATGGCGGGCATGCCCGCGTCGCTGCACAGCGCGCAGCTCTCGCCCGCCTCGATGCGGCTCAAAATATAGTCTCCCCGCTCCTTCAGGTTGTGCTCATAATAGCTCACCATGGGCTTTTTGAGCCCCAGGTGGTTGAGCAGCTTTAAGGTAACCCGGGTGTCCTCGGCGGCAACAAAATCCGCGCTGCCAAAGGCCGCGGCCGCCCGGGGGGTCAGATCCTCCAGGTTCCCGATGGGGGTCCCCACGATGTACAGGGTGCCCTGCATGGCCCTTCACATCCCTTCCTTGTAAATCTTTTGCAGCTGGGCGCTGGGGCGGCCCGCCTCGTCCGCCATCAGGATATCCGGCTCAAAGCGCAGGCCGGGCCGGCGGTTCTTCTGCGCCTCCAGCAAAAACAGCCAGGGCGCGCCGCCCGGCTCCTGCTTTGCAAAGGCGATCCGCTTGGGCTCCAGGCGCGCCGCGGCCAGCGCGGCGCACACCCGCGCCAGCTGGTCCGGCCGGTGGCACAGCGCAAAGCGCCCGCCGTCCCGCAAAAGGCGGGCCGCGGCGGCCGCCACCTGCTCCAGGGTGCAGCCCCCCTCGTGCCGGGCCGCGGCCCGCGCGGGGCTGGGGCTGGCGCGCCCGCCGGTAAAATACGGGGGATTGGCCGCCACCAGATGCTCTTCGCCCGTGCCGGGCAGCTCGTTCAGGTCCATGCACAGCGGCAGGATGTGCGCCAGCTCCGGGTCTTTGCACCGCGCCAGCTCCAGCAGCGCCGTGCCCTCCGGCTCCTTTTCCACCGCAAGGCAGGGGCCCCGGTGGCCCAGGTCGTGCCAGCGCAGCGCCACAATGCCGCACCCGCTGCACAGATCCACCGCCCGCTCGGCGCGCCGCGGCCTGCAAAACGCCGAAAGCAGCATGGCGTCGGTGCCAAAGCGGTGCGCCCCGCTCACATACACACCGGTTCCATTATACAATGTCTCCGCCGAATAATCCACTCGCTGTTCCACCTCTTTGCAGCCCGCCGCGCGCCGGGCGCGGCACAGAAAAAGCGGCAGGTGAATCCACCCGCCGCTCTTTTTTGTTTTACCGCCTCAAGGGGGCTTTTTCAGCCCTCTTCGATGGCGCCCACAGGGCAAGCGCCGGCACAGGTACCGCAGGAAATGCAGGTATCAGGGTCGATCTCGTACTTGCCGTCGCCCTGGCTGATGGCGCTCACGGGGCACTCGCCCTCGCAGGTGCCGCAGGAAACGCAGGCGTCAGTGATCTTATAAGCCATGATCATTCTCTCCTTTTTCTCCATATTCTTTGGCGCCCGCCGCAGGCCCAGGGAAAGCGGGCGCCGCGCGGGCAGGGGGCATTGCCCCTTTATGGGTTTATTGTAGCATAAAATCCAAAAAGAACAAGGCCCTGCAGGTGAAAATTTGCCGAAAACTTTGCCGTGCCTTTGGTAGCAGTGTGGCCCAAAAAGCCCCTGCTTATTCCTCTTCCGGGTCCGGCGCCCGGGGCGCGCGTTTGCCGCCCCGCAGGTAGGTGCACTCGCTGCGCTTATAGTATTTGGGGGCCAGCGCCTCGTTCTGGAACCGCACCTTCAGCATGCCGCTCACCGGGTTTGCCTCCACCACCATGCCGTCGCCGTCCGGCGTGCGCACAATGCTGCCCGGCATGGGGGTGATGCCGTTCAGGTATTCGTAGGCCTTTTGCTCATAGGAAAGGCAGCACATCAGCCGCCCGCAGCTGCCGCTGATCTTGGTGGGGTTGAGCGAGAGCCCCTGTTCCTTCGCCATCTTGATGGAAACCGGCTGGAAATCCTTCAAAAAGCGGCTGCAGCAAAAGGGCTGCCCGCAGATCCCAAGGCCTCCCAGCATCTTGCTCTCGTCCCGCACGCCGATCTGCCGCAGCTCGATCCGGGTGTGGAATACCCCGGCCAGATCCTTTACCAGGTCCCGGAAGTCGATGCGGCCGTCGGCGGTAAAGTAGAACACGATCTTGGTGCGGTCCAGGTTGTACTCCGCCTCCACCAGCTTCATATCCAGCTTGTGGGCCTCGATGCGCTGACTGCACACCTCAAAGGCGGCCTTTTCATCGGCCCGGTTTTTTTCCATGCGGCGCACGTCCACCGCGTCGGCCATGCGCTTGACGGGTTTCAGCTCGTGGGCCACCTGGCTGTCCGGCACATCCCGGGGCCCGGCCACCACCTCACCGCACTCGGTGCCGCGGGCGGTGTCCACAATCACGTGGTCGCCGGTCTGGATCTCAAACCCGGTGGGGTCGAAATAATAGGCTTTGCCGCCCGGCTTAAAGCGGACGGAAACGATCTTTTTCATATGGTTCTCGCTTGCCCTGCCGCGGGGCGGGTGTTCATTTCTTTTGCCCGCGGCGGAACTTGGGCAAAAGTTTGTAAAGAAGAAGGGGAGCGCCGGCGCCAGCTCCCGGTGCGCCGCTAGCCGGCCAGCCGTGCGGCCAGGCACGTCAGCAGCAGCTTCTGGTTCAGGTTCCGGGCCATATCCTGCACCGCCGCGCCGCACAGCGCCGCCGTGCGGGCAGCCGCTTTGGGCGGCAGGCCAAGGCTCGTTTCCCCCTCCAGCGCGGCGGCCGCCACGCTGGCAAGGTCCCGCAGAAGGCGCTGGGCGGCGGGCTTGTCCTTTTCATAGCCCGCCAGCCGCACCAAAAGCTCATACTCATTTTTTTCGCCCACAGCGCGGGCCAGCTCCAGCGCCTCGTCCAAGCTTCGGGCGGCCTCCGGCTCGCCGGCAGCGGCCCGGGCCAGGCCGATCCGCCCTGCATACACCCGGGCCAGCAGGCCGGGCCTTGCGCAGGCCGGGAATTCCTTTTTCAGGTACGCCTCGCACTCGGCCGCGCTCACCGGCGCCACGGTATACCCCTCGCACCGGCTGCGGATGGTGGGCAGCACCGCGGCCGCCCCGGTGGCGGTCAGCACAAACAGCACCCCCTCGGGCGGCTCTTCCAGCACCTTCAGCAGCGCGTTTGCGCTGGGGCCGTTCAGCTTGTGGGCGCCGTAAAAAATCACCGCCCGCCCCTCGGCGGAAAGCGCGGTGTCAAACACCTGGCGGCGCACCTGGCGCACCCGGTCGATCTTGATCTCGCCCGAGGCCCCTTCGCCCCGCACCTCGCAGCACTCGGCCGCCCGGCCGGCCAGCACGGCCTCGGCCTGCGGCCCGCCCTGGGGGTACAGCCGGTCGGCCGCCAGGCACCGGGCGGCAAAGCCCGCGCCGCAGCCCGCCTCGCCGCACAGCAGCACACTATGAGAAAGCCGCCCTGCGCGCAGGGCGGCCTGCAAGTCCTGTTTCAGTTCGGCGTTTCCCGCCAGCCGGTCCAGCATCACAGCTTTTCGAACCGCTCCACATTGGTCACGAACACGGTCGCCCCGCCCACCGTGACCTGCAGGGGGTAGGCCGTGGCCACCCCAATGCCGTAGCTGGCGGTGCTGGGCACCACCTCGGTGCGCTGCTTGCAGCAGCCCGCGATCAGCCCGATGCACTCGTCCACCTTTTCGTCCTCGGTGCCGATCAGCAGGGTCATATTGCCGGCCATCAAAAAGCCGCCCGTGGTGGACAGCCGCGTGACCGAGAAGCCCGCCTTGATCAGCTCGTTACAAACATGCTTGGAGTCCTCTTTGTTCACGATCGCAGTGATGAGTTTCATATTGGCAGCTCCCCTTTCAGAGCAGGGCAAAAGGCCCGGCGCTCTCTTTACGTTCATTATAGCATGGCGGCGCGCAAAATTCCACAAAAAAGTGTGGCCGGCCCCCTTGCAGCGCGGCCTTTCGGCGGTTTTTACCGGTCACGCCACTGGTTCTGCCACTCCCGGCGGCGCCGGCGGTTGTTCGCCTCGGCCCGGAGGGCCTGCACCGTCCCCTTGCCGAAAAACAGCAGAAAGTTGGCAAGCCCCACCAGCAGCGCCACGCTGCTGCGCCAGTCACCGTAAAAAAGCGGGGCAACAATGTTCAGCAGGCACATGGCGGCCGCGATCCACCCCAGCCACTTCACCTTCACCGGGATAAAGAAAAACAGCAGCAGCTGCACCTCCGGGAACAGGTACGCAAAGGCCAGAAACAGCGAATAATACAGCGCCATCGCGTCGCTGTAGCCGGTGATCAGGCAGGCGACCCACGCCCCGGCCATGCCCAGCACAAGGTACATGTCAAATTTAAAGCTGCCCCACGCCCGTTCCAGCGAGGTGCCGATCATATAGATCAGATACAGCGCTAACGCGAACAGCAGTGGGTTCACGGTCATGCTCACGGGGCTGAACACAAAGCTCACCAGCCGCCACACCTGCCCTGCGGCCAGGCCGCTGCGGGTAAGCTGGATCAGGGAATATAAATTCTGGTAGGCCAGCATCACCACCAGCCACACGGCGATCTGCCCGCCCGCAATCACCAGCATCAGGTTCCGGGGCGCTTTGCGCCCCCAGCGCTGTTCCATTTTTGTAAGCCAATCCATCGGCGTTGCTCCTTTTCAATCCAGATTTGATTTTGTTGTACCATATATTTGTGGAAAATCTTTTACGAAACCGGCGATTCTTTCCACTTTTTCCCCCGGTTCTTCAACAAAAAGTTAAACCGGCTTTTCTGTGGGGGAGCCGTATGTTGAAAACTCTTGGCTCAGACGGCGGTTTTAAACACTTTCAACCGAGTTTTCAACGCTTTTTGTGGAAAGCCTGGTTTTATACCTGTTGTAAAGCCCTTCGGGAAAATTTTTCACAGCCATGTGGAAAATCCCTTGCAAAATGGATTTTTCACTCTTTTTTGCCCTTGCACTTTTCGTTACTTTTGTTGTATTTCCGGCGGGTGGAACCCCTCGCCAAACACCTCGTTCGCCTCGCAGATCATCACCATGGCGCCCCGGTCCACCCCGTGGGCGGCGGTGCGCACCTTGAACACCTCATTGTTGGAGCAGGCGCACATCACCATGCATTTCCCCAGGCCCGAGTAGCTGCCGGTCACATCCACCAGCGTGCTGCCGCGCTCTACCGCCTCGTCAATGGCTTTGGCCACCTCGGCGCCCCGGTCGGTGATGATCAGGGTCAGCTTGCCGCTGCCCGCGCCGTACATGATCTTGTCCATCACAATGGTCAGCGCAAATGCCGCGATCATGCCGTACAGCGCCGAGTCGATGTCCCCGAAGGCGGGCACGCCCAGCAGAATGATCACGCCGTCCATGGCAAGGCTGATCTGGCCGAAGCTCATGTGGGGGGCCTTTCGCTTGGCGGTGTGGATCAAAAAGTCCGCGCCGCCGGTGCTGGAACCCCGCATATAAATAATCGAAAGGCCGGCCCCCATCAAAATGCCGCTGAACACCGCCGCCAGCAGGCGGTTGCCCTCGTAAACAGGGAACAGGGGCAGCACCAGGTCAATGATGGCAGTGCTGATGAGCATGGTGCGCAGGCTTTTTATAAAAAAGCGGTGCCCCAGGGTCTTGTAGGTGCACAGAATGATGGGGATGTTCAGCACCAGGCTCACGGTGCCCACGGGCAGGCCGAAGAGATAGTTCACAATCAGCGCCAGGCCCGAAAGGCCCCCGGGGGCAAACCCGCCCTTCAGCGCAAAGGTATACACCCCCACCCCAAACAGCATGCTGCCCGCCAGATCGTAGGCGATATCCAGCAAAAACTCTTTGCGCTTCGCGCGTTTTTCCACAGGCCGCCCCCTCCTTTGTTCAAAATTGCGCGCCGCCCCTGGTTGCCGCGGGGCGGCGCGCATCGTTTTTGTTTTTTGCTCCGCGTTGGAACAGCCGCGGCGCCCGCCCTGGCTCACCGCCCGCGGGGCAGCCGGAACACATCGCTTGAAATGCTCTCTGCTGCGGTTATTTTTATTATAGCATATTTCCGTACCGATACACAAACAAAGGGCAGGGAACATCGCTCCCCGCCCTTTATTTCCTTATACGATACCAACAAAGAACCCCGAACTGCGTGTGGCGTGATTTGAAGGTCCGCCGCCATTGTTTCTGGCGCAAAAAGCATAAACATTGCGCAGAGCAAAATGGCCAGGCTTAAGATCACAGTGTTTTAATGGCTTTTTTTATCCGCTTGCTTCACCTTCCGTCTGTAATAAACGCTAAAATAAACGCACAACAGTAGAATGGCTGGAAAAACAAGCGCAGCGGCTGTATAATAGTCCTTTCTATGTGTAACAGTCCCTATGATAAGTGCCCGGTAAACCCCGGGGGAAACCATTCCCAAAAACAAAGCGGGCAGGATAAACCCCACACCAAGCCGGTCGTTTTTTGCCAGAAGCCATTGGCAAACGAGCAGAAGCAATAATAAAAGGCCAAGAAAAGCAGCCACCTTCCGCTCATTCAGGGATACGATCCACGCTGCAATAGAATTCATATCTTTTTGTCACCTTCCGGACCTTTGTTGTCCCTTGCGGGTAGAGGCCCCCTTGAATTGGCAGCTGTGCGATCTCCGGCGCAGGTTCCCTGTATCCCTTTCCACTTCCTGCGCCAATAAAAAACGTCAAAAATGCTCACCAGCCAGATCGGGGGGATGGCCAGTGCGGCGAGCACCGAAAATTGGATTCCGATGCTCATCAGATCCACCCATGCATAAATCGTAAAAGCGCCAAAACAGGCCGGCAAAATCAGGCCCCAATACCAGCGGCATTTCATTGCCAGCACAATCTGCACAGCCGTGGCGGCAAGCGCGCACAGCGCCCATGTTTTCATGATCATGCTTTTCCCTCGCTCCCAACTGCCTTTCAGGCCTCTCTCAAAAGGCCCCGTTTCCGTTCAAAGTGATTCATCGGAATCGCCTCTTTCCTTTTATTTCCATTTTAATGCTATCATATTGCATAAACAATGTCAACAAATTTATTCTTATATTGTAAAAAAAAGCAAAATCCCCCCGCCTTTCGGCGGGGGGCAAAACCTTTTTATGGGGTTTTCAGCGGCAGGTCACGCTCACTCGTACAGCTTTACCAGCTTCTCCAGGTACTCGTAGCGCTCCTTGGCCTTCTTGTCGGCCAGATCGAACAGCTCCTCGGCACGCTCGGGGAAGGCCAGCTTCAGGCGGCTGTACCGGGTCTCGTTGGAGATGAACTCCTTGTAATCCGCGGTGGCAGGCTTGGAATCCAGCACGAACGGGTTCTTGCCCTCGGCCTTCTTGCGGGGGTCGAACCGGAACATGTTCCAGTAACCGGCCTGCACTGCCTTCTTCATCTCGGCCTGGCAGTTGGTCATGCCGCCCTTCACGCCGTGCATCTCGCAGGGGGCGTAGCCAATGATCAGCGAGGGGCCG
Organism: Oscillospiraceae bacterium; assembly: GCA_022835495.1. Lineage (NCBI taxonomy): Bacteria > Bacillati > Bacillota > Clostridia > Eubacteriales > Oscillospiraceae > Oscillospiraceae bacterium. The sequence goes on along the minus strand of BQOK01000001.1, from coordinate 37,446 downwards.
TGATAGCTCTCGGCCTCGGTGATGGCCTTCATGGTCTGGTTCATGTCCGCGCCCATGGCGATCTGCGCCACGTACACGTAGCCGTAGCTCATGGCGATCTCCGACAGGCTCTTCTTGCCAATGGCCTTGCCGGCGGCGGCAAACTGCGCCACCTGGCCGATCTGGCTGGCCTTGGAGGCCTGGCCGCCGGTGTTGGAGTACACCTCGGTGTCGAACACGAACACGTTCACATCCTCGCCGGAGGCAAGCACGTGATCCAGGCCGCCGAAGCCGATGTCGTAGGCCCAGCCGTCGCCGCCGAAGATCCAGATGCTCTTTTTCGAGAGGTACTGTTTCTGGGGCAGGATGTCCTTGCTGTACTGGCAGTCGGGGTCGGCTTCCAGCTCGGCGATCAGCTTCTTGGTGGCGGCGGCGTTGGCGTTGCCGTCCTCGTAGGTGGCAAAGTATTCCTCAATGGCGGCCTTCTTGGCGTCATTGGTGGTCACCTCGGCCAGCTCGTGCAGCTTGGCGGCCAGCGCCTCGCGGATCACCTTCTGGCCCAGATACATGCCCAGGCCGTGCTCGGCGTTGTCCTCGAACAGGCTGTTCGCCCAAGCGGGGCCGTAGCCGCTCACCTTGCTCATGGTGTAGGGGGAGGTAGCGGCGGGGCCGCCCCAGATCGAAGAGCAGCCGGTGGCGTTGGAAATATACATCCGCTCGCCGTACAGCTGGGTCACCAGGCGGCCGTAAGCGGTCTCGGCACAGCCGGCGCAGCTGCCGCTGAACTCAAGCAGCGGCTGGTTGAACTGGCTGCCTTTCACGGTGGTCTCGGCCATCATGCCGTCCTTTTTGCGCACGTTCTCCACACAGTAGTCGAACACGGGCTGCTCGGCGGCCTGGCTCTCCTGCGGCACCATCTCCAGCGCCTTGTTGGGGGCGGGGCAGGTGTTCACGCAAACGCCGCAGCCCATGCAGTCCAGCGGGGAAACGGTCATCACGAACTTGTAGCCCTCGCAGCCCTTGCCCTTCATGGCGGCGGTCTTGATGCCCGCGGGCGCCGCGGCCACCTCCTCGTCGGTCAAAGCAAACGGGCGGATGGTGGCGTGGGGGCACACAAACGAGCACTGGTTGCACTGGATGCAGTTCTCGGGCTTCCACACGGGCACGGTCACGGCAACGCCGCGCTTCTCGTAAGCCGAAGCGCCCTGGGCGAACTGGCCGTCCACATAGTCCACAAAGGCGGAAACAGGCAGGCTGTCGCCGTCCTGGCGGGCCACAGGCTCCAGAATGTTCTTCACCATCTTCACGGTGGCGGGGTCGCCCTGCAGCGCCTCGCCGTCGCCGGCGTCCACAGCGTTTGCCCAGTCGGCGGGAACCTCCACCTTGTGGTAGGCGTCAAAGCCGGCGTCAATGGCCTTCCAGTTCATCTCCACAATGGCCTGGCCCTTTTTGGAGAAGCTCTTCTCGGCGGCCTGCTTCATATACTTGATGGCGTCCTCGCGGGGCAGCACGCCCGCCAGCGCAAAGAACGCGGACTGCAGAATGGTGTTGGTGCGCTTGCCCAGGCCGATCTCCACCGCCTTGTCGATGGCGTTGATGGTGTAGAGCTGGATGTTGTTCTGCGCAATGTACCGCTTGGATTCAGCGGGCATGTGCTGGTTCAGCTCTTCGTCCGACCACTGGCAGTTGATCATGAACACGCCGCCGGGCTTCACGTCCTGCACCATCTTGTAGCCCTTGATCACGTAGCTGGGGTTGTGGCAGGCCACAAAGTCAGCCTTGTTGATGTAGTAGGGCGCGCGGATGGGCTTGTCGCCGAAGCGCAGGTGGCTGATGGTCACGCCGCCGGTCTTTTTCGAGTCGTACTGGAAGTACGCCTGGATGTACTTGTCGGTGTGGTCGCCGATGATCTTGGTGCTGTTCTTGTTGGCGCCCACGGTGCCGTCGCCGCCAAGGCCCCAGAATTTGCACTCCTTGGTGCCCTCGGCCGCGGTGTTGGGAGCGGGCTTCTCCTCCAGCGAAAGGCCGGTCACGTCGTCCACAATGCCAATGGTAAAGCGGCTCTTGGGCTCGGCCTTCGCCAGCTCGTCGTACACGGCGAACACGCTGCGGGGCGGGGTGTCTTTGGAGCCCAGGCCGTAGCGGCCGCCGATCACGGCGGCGTCGTTGCCCGCTTCGCGCAGGGCGGTGACCACGTCCAGGAACAGGGGCTCGCCCAGGCTGCCGGGCTCCTTGGTGCGGTCCAGCACAGCGATCTTCTTCGCGGTCGCGGGAATGGCGGCCAGCAGCTTCTCCGCCACGAACGGGCGGTACAGGCGCACCTTCACCAGGCCAACCTTTTCGCCGTGGGCGGTCATGTAGTCCACGACCTCCTCGGCCACGTCGCAGAACGAGCCCATGCAGATGATGACCCGCTCGGCGTCAGGCGCGCCGTAGTAGTTGAACAGCTGGTAGTTGGTGCCGATCTTGGCGTTGACCTTCTCCATGTATTTTTCCACGGTGGCGGGCAGCTCGTCGTAGTAACGGTTGCAGGCCTCGCGGTGCTGGAAGAAGATGTCGCCGTTTTCGTGGCTGCCCCGCATCGAGGGGTTCTCGGGGTTCAGCGAATGGTTGCGGAACTCCTCAATGGCGTCCCAGTTCACCATCTCGGCCAGGTCCGCGTAATCCCACTTCTCGATCTTCTGGATCTCGTGGCTGGTGCGGAAGCCGTCGAAGAAGTTGATGAAGGGCACGCGGCCCTCAATGGAGGCCAGGTGCGCCACGGCGGCCAGGTCCATGACCTCTTGGGGGTTGGACTCAGCCAGCATGGCAAAGCCGGTCTGGCGGCAGGCATACACGTCCGAGTGGTCGCCGAAGATGTTCAGCGCCTGGGTGGCCACGGTGCGGGCCGAAACGTGGAACACGCTGGGCAGCAGTTCGCCCGCGATCTTGTACATGTTGGGGATCATGAGCAGCAGGCCCTGGGACGCGGTAAAGGTGGTCGTCATGGCGCCGGCGGCCAGGCTGCCGTGCACGGCGCCGGCGGCGCCGGCTTCCGACTGCATCTCCATGACCTTGACCTGCGTGCCGAAGATGTTCTTCTGGCCCGCCGCGGACCACTGGTCCACGTAGTCCGCCATGGGGCTGGACGGGGTGATGGGGTAGATGGCCGCCACCTCGGTAAACGCATAGGCTACATGCGCTGCCGCGGTGTTGCCATCCATGGACTGTTTTGCTCTAGGCATTTTTCTTCCTCCATAACTTATCAGTATTTAACGTCGCTCCCTCCAGGTGGGGGAATGGGCGCTATTACCTATGTTCTATTTTAACAAAAGTGTCCGCGGATGTAAACCACCTTCGCCGGGCTTTTTGCGCCGTGCGGGGCTTTTATCGGGCAATTTACCGCGCCAGTTCCTGCCTGCCCTTCCTTTTCGCCCCAAAAGCCTGTTTTTTGCCCCAAACCCGGGTTTGACAAGCCGGGGGAGAGACCGTATAGTATATTTATGATATTGTAAGAACAGCTCCGCAAGGGGCGGGTAATGGGAGAAACACATGGATACGACCGGCCTACTGATCGCCCTCGGCGCCGCCCTGGCGGCCCTGGCGATCGGCCTTGTCCTGGGCTGGCTTGCGGCCCGCAGGCTCAAACGGGCGCCCCGCTGGCTGGCAAGGCTCGGCGGCGCCGACCCGGTGACCGAAGAGGACCTGTACGAACTGGTCGACGACGCCGACCAGCAGGACCTGATCGATTCCAGCCAGAAAGAGATGATCAACAACATCATCGAACTGGCCGACGTGACCGCGGGCGACATCATGACCCACCGCATGGACATGGTGGCCGTGGAAGAGGGCTCCACCTGCCGCGAGGTGATCGCGGCGGCCCTTGCAAGCGGCAACAGCCGGCTGCCCCTCTACCGCAAAACGGTGGACGAGGTGGTGGGCGTTTTGTACGTCAAGGACCTGCTGGCCCTTTTCGACGAGCCGGACGGCCTGGAAAGCCCGGTGCGCCGCTTTTGCCGCCGGGCCATCTACGTGCCCGAGAGCCGCCCCGCCAGCCAGCTGCTGCTGGACTTTAAAAACCAGCACACCCTGCTGGCCATCGTGGTCGACGAATACGGCGGCACCGCGGGCCTTGTGAGCATGGAAGACATCCTGGAGGAGATCGTGGGCGACATCCAGGATGAATACGACGACGAGGAGGCCGAGCTCTCGCCGGACGGAGACGGTTTTCTGGCCGACGGCGCGCTGGATCTGGAGGACGTGTTCGAGGCCTTCGGCCTGGAATGCCCCGGGCGCGGCGAAAACGAGGAATTCGACACGGTGGGCGGCCTGATTGCCGACAAGCTGGGCCGCATCCCCGCCCAGGGCGAGGCCGCCAGCGTCAGCTGGGGCGGGCTCACCTTCACGGTGGTAAAAGCCGGCGAGCGGCGCATCCACCGGGTGCGCTGCACCCGGGCGCAAAGCGCGGCGGGCGGCAAATCACCGGAAAGGCAGGGGCACACATGAGCCATTTTGAGCGCACTCTCTCCCGCGAAACGGTTTACGGGGGCAGGGTGTTCACCGTCACCCGCGACCAGGTGGAGTTGGAAAACGGCCAGACCTCGGTGCGGGAGATCGTGCACCATCACGGCGGGGCCTGCGTGGCGGCCCTCACCGGGCAGGACGAGGTGTATCTTGTGCGGCAGTTCCGCTATGCCTTCGGCGAGGAACTGTGGGAGCTGCCCGCGGGCAAGCTGGAGCCCGGCGAGGACCCCTTCGAGGCCGCCCAGCGGGAGCTGGGCGAGGAGTGCGGCCTCATCGCCCGCCGCTACACCGACCTGGGGGCCTTTTATCCCACGGTGGGCTATTGCAGCGAGGTCATCTACACCTGGCTTGCCACCGACCTTTCCCCCTGCGCCATGCACCTGGACGAAGACGAATTCCTCACCCCCGAAAAGGTCCCCTTTGAAACCGCGGTGGACATGGTATTCACCGGCGAGATCAAGGACGGCAAGACCATCGCCGCTCTGCTCAAGATCAAAACCCTTCGCGAACGGGAAAAGGCGGCGCAGCAGCCCTGAGAATTCTGTCAAAAAAGCCTGAGCGCCATCGCTCAGGCTTTTTGTTCTTTCGGGGGAGTTGGCACGCTCAGTGCAAGGGCTGCGCACAAAAACAGCAGCGGCGTAAAGTTGGTGATGTAACGGCAGCTTGTTTCCCAAAATAAAAGGAACAGCGCCAGACCACACAAACACAGCGGTGCAAGCAGCCATGCAAAATCCATGCGCTTTTGCATCGCCCCCCTGGCGCACAGGGCTGCGGCAAGAGCCAAAAAGCACAGCTGCACCCCATTGCACAGGGCCTTATAGCCCTGATAACCCGCCCCGCCCGGCAGCAAAAAATCATGCAGGGAACAGGGGGTGGCGGGCGCGTCGTCCAGCATGTCCGAAAGGTTCAGCGTACCGTTTCCAAAACATCGCTGCCATTTGCGGTCCGCAAGGGCAAAAAAGCCCTTTGGCCCCAGCTTTTGCAGCCTGGCAAGGGTCTCCCGCGCCACCTGCGCCCGGCGCTCGCTTTTGTCGGAAAAGCTGCGGGTGAACTCATAACTCGCCGGGTCGTAACCCCCGTCGCCCTGCAGGCTCATCATCGTCCAGTGCAGCAGGGGGGTATTCAGCCGGTCGGCCTCTGCCCGGCTGAGCTGGCGGGGATACACCGCCAGCCCCAGCGCGCCCTGCCACAGCCCCACGCCCAAAAGGGCCGTCAGGCAGAACGCCGCAAAGCGCCGGGGCCGCTCCATCAAAAGCACTCCCATGCCCAGCGCGATCAACACAATGCCCACGGTCGCTTTTATCATCACTCCCAGGCCGGCCGCGGCGCAGCACAGCAGTAATAAAAGCAGCCGTTTTGGCGCGCTTTTTTGTTTTCTGGCTTTTAAAAACAGCCATACCGCCAGCACGGGAAACAGAAAGGACAAAAAATCGCTGTAAAATACCGGCGCGGCAAACCAGACCGGCGGGCAAAGCAAAAATGCGGCCGCGGCCAGCAGGCCCGCCGTTTCGCCCGCCAGCTCACGGGCCGCCAGGGCCGTTACCGCCAGAGCCGCAGTGCACAGCAGCCCGTTCACCGTCATGGCAGACCAAAAAAAGTCTGTAAGGCCCATCATGGAGGAAATTTTAAACACCGCCGCCAGAACCCCCGCCCCGCCCAAATTGTTTGGAAAATAGTAAAAATAAGTGGCGGCGTCAAAGGTCGGCGCGCTGACCTCCGTGAGCCTTCCCATCGTTCCCCAGGAGATCCCTCCCTGATACATCGCCAGCATATCCCATTCCGGCTCAAAGCGCAGCTTAAAGCCCAGCACCAGCTGCGCCGCAAAAAACGCCCCGCACAGCCCCCCGAGCACCCAGGGGAACCATCTCTTAAAAAAAGTCCCGGCCCTCCGGGCGCACCGGCGCACGGTGAGCAGGGCCAGCAGCGCGGCCCCCGCCCAAAGCAGCTCGGCCGCCGCGGGCAGGTATCCGTTTTCCCCCCGGCAGAACGCCGCCAGGCAAAGCAGGCAAAACACCGCCAGCAGCACCGCGCAAAGCAGCCGCCGCGCGCCCGCGCGGAAGGGCGTTTCCCGGTCTTCCATCTCCAAGCGCCTCCTCAATAAATGGGCCCGTGCGCGATGAACTGCGCCGTATAAGCTGCGCCCGGTGCCGCCAGGGCAGCCAAAGCCAGCCACCGGGCCCAGCTCCTGTTAAACAGCAGCGCCAGGGCGGCGGGCAGGCAGAACAGCACCACGGCATACCGGGGTGCGCTGAGCAGCCAGGTCGCACCCATGGTAAAGGCGATGTAGGCCAGGCCGTATGCCAGCTGATGCACCTGCAGCTTTTTGGCCGTCAGGGCCAGCAGAGCCAGGGCGATCAGGATGGTGCACACCGCCGCCAGGCTGATGAATATTGCGCCCTTGCCGTTTCCGCTCTCCCACCAGGTAAAAAAGTATCCCATATGATACCGCACTGTATTCGTAAAAAGGCCCCACCCGTTAAACCAGTGTTCTTTTTGATACACGGCAAACTGAAACCAGTTTCCATATACCCTCCAGTTCAGCAAAAGATACATTCCCAGGCCCAGGGCCGGGGCTGCCACCGGCCACAGCGCAGCCGGCCGGGGGGCGCTTTTTTCCCGCCGCCAGCACAGGATGTACCACGCCGCTGCTGCTCCGGCCAGCAGCGCGCCGGGGCTGCGGCACAGGGCGGCCAGCAGGCCCAGCCAGCCGGCGGCGGCCGGCCGGTCCTTTTCCAGCGCCAGAAAAAAGCTGGCCGAAAGCGCCAGGAATAAGCTCTCGGTCATGGGGGTAAAAAAGAAGATTGCCCCGGGGCTGGCCAACAAAAATGCCAGGGTCCAGCGGGCAGCGCTTCGCCCATAGCTGCGGCTCACCAGGGCATAAACAGCCGTGCCGGCCCAGCAGAATAAGGGCAGCTGTACGAACATCGCCGCAAAATACCAGGGCATGGCTCCCGTCGGGTTCAAAAGCCGCAGCAGCAGGGGAAACAAGGGGAAAAACACGATCATCAGGTGCTGTTCCTCCGGCCCTGTGCCCGGCGGCAAATATCCAAGCTGTGCGATCTCAATGTAATGGCGGGCGTCGATGTTGTAATAAAAGAAGTGTTCCAGTGCCTGGGCAAGCCCCTGCCCGGGCGCCTGCCGCAGCGCACATGCCGCCAGCAGGGCCTGCACTGCGGCGCCCGCTGCCAGGCAGCACAGCGCCACCCAAAACAGTTCCTTTTTTGCGCAGGGTACGGAAGCGGCCGGGGCGCCGCTCTCTGCCAGGGCGCGCCGCGCACCCACAGCTGCCGCATACACAAACAATGCGCCCGCCAGAACCGCCAGGCTGTTTTTCAAAAGCTCCGTTCGGCCCGCCTCCTTCTGCCTTTCTCAGAATTAGGATACCACAAACTTCACCCCGCCGCCACTTTTTTATCGCCGCCGCGCGTGCTATACTGAGCAGGGAAGCTTCTGCAATCACCCCCCGTGTAAAATCCGGCTTGCACCGGCCTGAAAAGGATGGTTTTTATGGCTTTTATTCAGTGTGATTTCCGCAGCGAGGCTCTGGGCATGGCGACCCATTTCTGCGCGATCCTTCCCGCCGAGGACGGTTTTTCCCCCGCCGGCGCCCCGGTGGTCTGGCTGCTGCACGGCCTCACCGACGACAGCACCGCCTGGCAGCGCTACACCGGCCTGGAATGGTACGCCCGGCTCAAGCAGGCGGTGGTCGTCATGCCCGAGGTGCAGCGCAGCTTTTATACCGACATGGCCGCCGGCCCGGCCTATTTCACCTATGTGAGCGAGGAGCTGCCCGCCTTCTGCCGGCGCATGTTCGGCCTTTCCGGCGCGCGGGAACAAAATTTTGTCATGGGCAATTCCATGGGCGGCTACGGCGCCCTGAAGTGCGCGCTGCGCCGCCCGCAGCAGTACGCGGGCGCGGCCGCCTTCTCCGCCGTGATGGACGCCAACGACTTTTTGCACCGCCGGCAGGCATCCGGCGGCCTGCACCCCGGCGAGGCCGCCGCCGTATTCGGGCCCGGCGAACAGGTCCCCGCCGCCGAGGATCTGTTCGCCCTGCTGGGGGCCGCCGATCCCGCCGCGCTGCCCCGCCTTTTTGTGGGGTGCGGCACCGCCGACCGGCTGTGGCCCATGAACCAGGAAATGCACCGCAGGCTGAATCGCCGGGGCGTCGCCCACGAATTCTGCACCTGCCCCGGCGGCCACACCTGGGATGTGTGGGGCAAATTGCTGCAAACGGCCCTAGACCGTTTCCTCGGCCCGGACAAGCTCTCCTTCGGCTGATTCTCAAAACAGGGGCGCGTACCTTGGCAAGGTACGCGCCCCTGTTTTGGAGGGAACTTATTTTTCAAACCTTCCGTCTATGGCCTGTTCCGCTTCCTCCCCGGCCGTGCTGATATATTTGGGGTGATAAAAGCCCTCGTCCAGTTCCTGCAGGACCCCCGCGCGGTAAAGCTGCCGGTTCGCCTTGTGGATCAGCAGGTCCGGCTGGCACAGGCACAGCAGCAAAAACAGCCCGCAGAAGGCCAGCACCCCGGCCCGCACCGCCCGGAACGGCCGCAGGATCGAAAGCGCCGCCAGCACGCTCAGCACCGCCAGCACCAGGGCAAACCAGCTCGAGAGCACCCGCTTCGGGGTCAGGCCGAACCGGCTGATATACAGATACAGCTTGGAAAAGCTCACCGCCGCAAACAACAGGTTCGCGCCGCAAAGGCAAAGGCTCAGCGCTTTCAGCGCCGGGCTTTGCCGCAGCGGGCGGCGGGTCAGCTTTGCCGCCAGCACCAGCAGCCCAAAGTTCAGCACCACGATGGCGCACAGCTGGAAAAACCCCTGCCGCGCGTACCCCGCCGCCGTAAAGCCCGCGGGCAGGCGGCCGGCAAAGCCCCCCAGTAGATAACTGGCCTGCAGGGCAAAAAACAACAGATACAGCGCCAAAAAGGCTCCCATGGCAGCGCAGAGTGCCCCTTCCGGGGCAGCCCGCAGGGCCTCGGCCTGCCTGCGCAGGCGGGGGCCGCTCCCTGGCTTCGGGGTTTCCCGCAGAGCCCCGCCGATCAGCCCGAACAGGTACGCCCCCACCGGCAGGCCCAGCACAAAGCACCAGAAATTCTGCCAGAACCAGTCCGGCAGCGCGATCAGCTCCAGCCGGTGCAGCAGGTCGTTCAGCAGCCGGTCAAAGCCCTCGTCCGCCCCGGCCAGCAGGGCCGCGGCCGCCAGCAGCAGCGGCAGGGCCGCCGCCAGGGTCACCCAAAAGGCGGTGTTCTTTTTAGACCGGTGCCCCCGGTGCCCCCGCAGCCGCCCCGCGCCCTTTTTCAGGCCATACCAGACCACCCGCACCCGCAAAAAAAAGCGGCCGAAAGGGTAGAGTACCAGCGCGCGCAGCGCGTCCAGCGCCGCAAAGGGCCCGGTGGCCCCCTCGGTCAGCAGGCCCGCCCGGCACAGCACCCAGTAGGCGGCGGCGCCGTGCAGCGCCAGCAGCTCGCACACAAACAAACTGCCCGAATCCCAAAACAAAAAGCTCTTTGCGGTAATGTCCGCCGCCAGCAGGCCGCAAAAGGCCATCCACGCCCAGCTCTCGCCGCCGGCGCGCCGCCCCGCGGCCCGCATCAGCAGCTCCACCCCACCAAAAAAAGCCGCGCAGAACACCGCCAGCGCCCAGCCGCCAAAGCGCCCCGGCTCGCCCCAGTCTGCGTTCAGCAGCAGCCAGCGGATGTAAAACCAGCCCAGCAGATAGGTGAGCGCCGCCCCGGCCCCCTGGATGCGGGTGGCTGTAAACGGGGCCTGCCCCTGTATGGGCGGGGCCGCCCCCGCGCCTTTGTCATACGGCGGGGCCTCTTTTGCCAGGGCCTCGCCCGCCCTTTGGGGCGCACTGGAACAGGGGGGGCAGGTTCTGCCCTCCAAAGGTTTGTTTTCCATATTCAGTTTCCTCACTTTATGGCCGTTCCGGCCTTATTTTCAGCTTGCAGATAAAAAGCGTCCGCAGGCAAACGCAGGCCATTTTTTGCACATGCGCGCCGGCTGCCCGGCGGGGGGCTTACTCCCCGGCCTCTTCCTCTCCGGGCACATATTCCAGCAGGTCTGCGGGCTGGCAGTCCAGCGCCCGGCACAACGCCGAGAGGGTGGAAAAGCGCACCGCCTTGGCCTTGTTGTTTTTCAGGATCGACAGGTTCGCCGGCGTGATCCCCACCTTTTCGGCCAGCTCTCCCGCGCCGATCTTGCGCCGGGCCATAACCACGTCCAGATTGATGATGATGGGCATACTCTGCGCCCCCTTACACGGTCAGGTCCAGCTCGGACTTCATGCCGATGGCCTGTTCGAACACATTTTTGATGATCCGGATGATCAGCGCCATAAACGCGGCGGCCACCGCCACGGCCAGAAAGGGGATATAGTAAAAGCAGCTGGCCAGGCACACCAGCGCCGCCGCCACGCAGCACCAGCTCGCGCTGCGCAGCGCCCGCACGTTTTGGGGAATGAACACCTGCCCGTCGCTGATGTTTGCCAACAGCCGGGTCAGGCACAGCAAAATGCAGTAGGCGGGCACGCTGGCCGCATACAGCGAGGCCAAAAACAGCACCCTGTGGGCAAGGTCGTCCATGGGCCAGTAGCGGGTCCAGCCCAAAAACCAGTCCACCAGCCACCAGCCGCCCACGTCGCACCCCACCAAAATGCCCAAAAACACCTTCACCGCAATTTGTGATAAAGCAATGCTGTTCTTTTCGCTCCACATAGGCTTTGTTCCTCCTTTGGTTTCTGGCATTACTATAGCATATGGTTTATCGAATTGCAAGTATTATTTATCGTTTATCAATATTTTTTAATTGAGAAACAACTTTTTGTGTTCCATCCTCGCCATAGCCGCTCCCGGGTGGGGCCGGCTTATTTTTTCTTTTTATGCAACAAACCCGCCCTGCGCCGGGTATTTGTGTCAAAAGGCCTTTTCAATTTAAAAAAGGGGGGATCGTCATCGAAACCGAGCTGTTTCAGCAGCTGTGTGAATCCCACGCCAACACCATCTACCGCATCGCGCTGAACTACACCAAAAATCCCCAGGATGCCGAGGACGTGACCCAAAACGCGCTTTTGCGGTGCCTGCGCGCGGACGTGCGCTTCGAGAGCGGGGAACACCTGCGCAATTGGGTCATCCGGGTGGCGGTCAACGAGAGCAAGCGCTGGCTTGGTTCCCCCTGGCGCCGCCTGCTGGCAGGCCCTGTGCCGGAAGCCGGAGCCTTCGCCCCGCAGGGCGGCCTTGGCCTGCCCGAGCGGGAGCTGGCCGAGGCCCTGCTGCACCTGCCCGAAAAGTACCGCATCCCCTTATATCTTTTTTACTATGAAGACCGAACTGCCGCCCAAATCGCCCAGGCGCTGGGCCTCAGCGTTTCCGGTGTCACCACCCGGCTTGCCCGGGGGCGGCAAAAACTAAAAGCCTGTTTGGAAGGAGAACTTCTCAATGATGAATGAAGAAGATTTAAAGCGGCGCTTTTGCGCCCTGTTCGACCCCCTGCACACCTCGGTTTCGGCCGGTGCCGTGCTGGCCCGGGCGCACGCCCTGCCCCGCAGAAAAAAGCTGCGGCCCCTGCGGGTCCTGGCCGCCTGCGTGTGCCTGCTGCTGGCCTGTACCCTGGCGGTGGGGGCCGGCCGTCTGCTGCGGCAGTGGCCGTCCGTGTTCGGCGGCCAGATTCAGGAGCTGGAGCCTCCCGCCGATCTGAAAGACGCCACCTTTTACGCGCGGCAGGAGGGGTATGTCCTGCCGGAAGGGGCCGTCGCCTTTCACGAATTTGATCTTCCCGAGGACCTGCCCGAGGGCCAGGGCTCCGCCGCGGGCGTGTACGAGCTGGCGGACGGCAGTATTTTCCTCCGGCGGGCAGGGCAGGAGACCGACGAGGATCTCACCGGCCGCTTTGCCGGCGAAGTCTGGGACTTTTTGTACAACGGGCAGGACGGCCAGGCTCATACCGCCACGGCGCTGGGCAGCTGCGCCGTGGAGTACGAGCGCCTGGGCGAGACCGTCACCATGACCATCACCCAGGTCCGGCACGAAAGCGGCCTGATCGGTTACCTTCTGGTGCGCGCCTGCACCCCGGGCCAGTCCGGCTTTTTATATGCCCCTGGAACCGACTTTGAGGTCGAGTGCCTCATGCAATTGGGCCGTCTCACCGCCTGATGCCCCCGCCGCTTCCAGCCCGCTCCTGCAAAAACAGGGCGCCCCTGCAGCTTTAAAATGCTGCAGGGGCGCCCTGTTTTTCTTCTTTTCCCGGGCAAATGTTCCTCGAATGTGCCCGTGCCGCCGCCCTGGGGACGGCCGCTTTTTCACCACTCAAATGCCGCGGCGTAAAGCTCTGCCATCGCCGCCTTTTCTCCCTGGGCGGCCAGTCCCCGGGCAAAACGCCCCATGGCGGCCGCCTCCCGGGCAGCCAGCGCGTCGTGCTCCGGGAAGAACTGCCGCGCCAAAAACTGCGCGTATTTCACCAGCCGGTACGGCCCGTACACGTGGCGCTGCTCGTGCTCCTGTTCCTCCACCGCCAGGCTGCGCCGAGCGCGGATGGCCTCCGCCACGTCCTCAAACCCGTTCGTTTTTGCCAGCACCACCGTGTAAAAGGCCCCCAGCAGGTACTCCCCGGCGGGCACCTCGCGGGCAAAGGCCGCATGGGCGTCGCTTACCCCCACAATGGGCGGCCGGGCGGCGGGCTCCAGCTCAAAATACCGGGCCAACTGCAAAAGGTTCGAGTCGGTGTCCGCCTTACCGTAGCCGGAAACCACCTCCAGCGCGTCGAACGGCCGGGCGGCCAGCATCGCCTCGGTAAAGGCCGCGCACAGCTCAAAACCCGAGGGCCTGCGCCAGTAGGGGTGGCAGAACACGCTCAGGCCTCCCTCGCGGCGCACCCGGTCAAAGGCCCACAGCGCTGCAAGGTACTGGTAATCGTCCACCCCGGCGGGCGCCGCCGTGCTTTTTCCCAGCGCCTCCACCTGGCGCAGAAAGCCCTCCCGGTCCTTTAAAAAGGCCTCGTTCACGCTGGCCCGGCCCCCGATGTTCAAAATGTGCGCCTGGTGCCAGGGCAGGTGGATCTCCTCTCCGGTATACAGCTCCATCGCCAGCCCCGGCATGGCGGCAAACTGCCGCCGCAGTTCCAGCGAGGGTTCAAATTTGCCGTGGTCGGTCAGGGCCATAAAATCAAAGCCCTTTTCCCGGCAGGCGGCGGCCATCACCTGGGGCGCGTTTTCCCCGTCCGAGCAATAGCTGTGCATGTGCAGATCGCCCTTATAGGGCAGCAGCCCCTGCAGGTCCCCTTCTACCGCGTACAGGCAGGCGCAGCCCACCGGCCGCAGCGCCCCGCCCCCGCTTTTGAAAATGCGCAGAATATACTCCTGCTCGGCCGGGCACTCCACCTGCACCGTGCAGGCAAAGGCGCTCTCCACCCGCACGGCCAGCTCCCGGGGCTTGTTGGTGGTGTGGAACACCTCAAAGCCCGCGATCATCTCCCCCTGGGTGGCCTCTTGTTCGTTTTTAAACACCTCGCAGGCGGTGAACAGGGCGGTGTAGCCCTCCCCGGTGAACAGGGGCTTTTCGGCCCTCAGCCGCACCGTATGGCGCCCGCCCGCCGCCACCACCCGCGGATATGCCAGCAGCATTTCCCATCTCTCCTCTCACAGCGCGCCGTTTTGCGCACGGTTTCCTGGCTTCAGTATAAGGCGGGCGCGGCCCGCGGGGTATGGATTATCCGCGGCACTGCATTGACAATCTTTGGGCCCGCGGGCCCGATTGCTTGCCGCCGTGTTAAAATGTAGTATGATAGAGAAAAAAGCGGAAAGGCGGCAATTCGGTATGGAGCGATCGCGGCGCGGTGCCTGGCTGGACCGGGTCATTCTGCCCCTGCGCAAGGGGCGCATCCTCTGGCGGCTCATCATCCTGTACGCGGTGGTGTGTGCCGCCCCCATCCTGATCTTCGGGGGGCTGTACCGGGCGCGCTATACCGCCGAGCTGCGGCAAAAGCTCGGCTCGGACGCGCTGCGCCTGCTCTCCATGCTCACCGACCGGCAGAACGATCTTTTGGAAAACATGGAGCGCATCACCATGAAGCTCTCCACCACCGACGAGGTGCAGCGCATGCTCACCGAGCCCTCGCTGGACCCCTACGCCAAAAACCAGCTGGCGCTGCAGATCACCCGCCAGATCGAGCAGAACCTGCTCATTTCGCCCCTGGCCAAAAACGTCACCCTGCTGGACACCGGGGGCCGCGTGGTCTACAGCATGGGGTACGACCGCCTGCAGGACGCCGCCCTGCGCGAGCTGGTGCCCCGCGCCGAGGACGCTTACCCCCTCGAGCTGGTCACCTCGCTGCCCTCGGGCGGCCAGGCCAACATGGTCATGGTGCGGGCCATCAACCAGGCCGATTTCACCGGCCAGCGCCTGGGCTACCTGCTGCTGGTGGTGGACGAGGAGCGCTTTGCCCAGGAGACCTGCCGCCAGGTCTACCCGGAAGAGCAGGGCCAGGTGGTTCTGGTGGGTGCCGACGGCACCGTGATCAGCAGCGCGGACCCCGCGCTCGCCTCCGGCCTGCCCCTGCCAGATCCCTCCCTGCTGGAAACGATCGGCAGCCTTCACGCCGCAGGCGACCCCCATTTTTCCATCGAGGTGGGCGGCCAAAGCTATTACGCCTCGTTTTTTTACAACTCCAAGGCCCGCTGGTACGCCCTTGCCCTGGTGCGCGAGGGCTACATGAACGCCGAGATGGACCGCCTGAACGCCTTCATCCTGCTGGTGAGCTTTTTGTGCCTGTGCCTGGGCCTTGTGGCCATGCTCGTCATCGCCGCCAGCATCGTGCGGCCGGTCAACCGGCTGGTGCGCTACTGCCGGGGCGTGGCGGCCCGCACCGGCGAGCGCTCCATCCGGGACGGCGGGCGCGACGAGATCGGCTATCTCACCGGCGAGGTGGGCCGGATGGTCGCCCGCCTGGATGAATACGGCGAGCGGGAAGTGCAGAACAGCATCCAGATGAAAAACCTCGAGATCCAGATGCTCCAGGCCCAGATCAACCCCCACTTTTTGTTCAACACCCTCAACTCCATCAAGTGGACGGCCGTGCTCAGCCGGGTGCCCGCGGTGGCCGACAGCCTCTCCGCCCTGGCGGGCCTTCTCAAAAACACCATCGTGAACAAGCAGGAGTTCCTGCCCCTGCAGGGGGAGCTGGAAAACATCCGCAATTACGCGCTCATCCAGTCCCTGCGCTACACCGAGCAGTTTGTCATGGAATACCGGGTCGATGACGCCTGCCTGGAAACGCCCATCCTGAAATTTCTTCTGCAGCCCATCGTCGAGAACGCCATCCTCCACGGGGTCGAGGGGGTGGGGCGGCTGGTCACCATCACGGTGGAAGCGCGCCCCTGGCAGGGCGGCCTGGAGGTCACGGTGAAGGACGACGGCGCCGGGTTCGACACCGCCCTTCCCGAGCTTCAGAACACCAGCAGCCGGCGCTTTTCCGGCATCGGCATGGGCAATGTGCGCCAGCGCGTCGCGCTGGTCTACGGGCCCGCCGCCTCCATGACGGTGGAGAGCGAGCCGGGCCGGGGCACGGCGGTCACCCTGCTTCTGCCGCCAAAAAACGAGGAGGAACGGCCGGATGTATAAGCTTTTGATCGTGGACGACGAAAACCTGGTCCGGGTGGCCTTCCGCACCATGGTGGACTACGAGCAGTACGGCTTTACCGTGTGCGGCACCGCGGCCGACGGCGAGGAGGCCCTGCGCCTGTGCGCCGCCGAGGACCCGGACCTCATCATCACCGATATCAAGATGCCCCGCATGGACGGCATCACCCTAATCGAGCGGCTCACCGCGGGGGGCTTTACCGGCAAGATCGTGCTCATCAGCAATTACGACGATTTTGACCTGGTGCGCCAGGGCATGGTGCTGGGCGCGCAGGATTACCTGCTCAAGCTCACCATCACCACGCAGGAATACACCGCCATGCTGGGCCGCATGAAGCAGGCGCTGGACGAAACCATGCGCCGCCGCCGGCAGGACGAGCTGGCCCGCACCGCGCTGGACAAGCTCGAGCGCCAGCAGCAGGCCGCCTTCTGGCAAAAGCTGCTTTTGGCCCCCGCCCTGAACGAGGGCGACGTCCCCCAGGCCCTGTTCGCGGCGGGCCCCATCAATCTGTATCTCATCCAGGTGGTGCAGTACGGCGAGGTGATGAAGGTCTCCTCCCAGCAGGATATGGAGCTGCTCACCTACGCGCTGCTCAACATCGCCGCCGAGCTGCTGGGGCCGGATATTTTGTGCCAGGGCCCGGTGGCCGGCGGGCAGTATTTCGTGGTCACCCCCGCCGCCCCGGGCCGGGCGCTGGAGCAGGGCTTTCTTGCGCAGAAGCTCTGCTCCGCGCTCACCCAGTATCTCAATGTAACGGTGGCCGCCTTTTACCAGCCCGCCCTCGCCTCTCCCGCCGCCCTTCTGGCGGCCCTGGCCCGCAGGCGGCACATGGCGGACCGCATCTTTTATCTGGGCGGCTCGGCCCCCATCCCGCTGGAAAGCCTCGGCCCCTGCGGCAGCTGGAACATAAACATCCCCCAGTTCACGGCCGGGATCTGCGAAGCGCTGCGCTGCGCAGATCCCGGCGCGCTGGCCGCGGTGGACGCCCAGCTCGCCGCCTGCGGGCAGGCAAACGTCAGCCGCAGCGAGGCGCTGCACAAATGGTCGGCTATCCTGCTGCGCCTGCACGAGCGCATGGAGGGCTTTTTGCTGCCCGGCGCGGTGGCCGAGGTGTCCGGCCGGCTGGACGGGCTGGACACCCAGGCCCAGCTCCGGGCCCTGCTGCACGATCTTCTGCGGCGGGTGGCCGCCGCCCTCCGGCCGGACACCGGCGGCGCGGGCGCGCACGAGGTGGAAAAGACCCTTCAATACATCCACGCCCACATCGGCGAAAAAATCACCCTGGCCCAGTTGGCAAAGCACGTCAATTTCAATGAAACCTATCTCTGCACCGTGTTCCGGGCCCGCACCGGCACCAGCATCGTGAACTACATCAACCAGACCAAGATGGAAAAGGCCGCCGAATGCCTGCGCTCCGGCGATGTGCTGCTCAAAACCCTGGCGGCGGACCTCGGCTTCAGCGACTAGTTCTATTTCAACAAGCTGTTCCGCAAGTATTACGGCATCAGCCCCACCGAATACCGCAAAAAGCAGCAGGATATTACCAGCCCCCAATGATTTTCCATGCCCGGCCCCGGCCCTGCCGCCAAGGCCCCGAGCATTGTACAAACAGGCCCAAAAAAGCTGCATTTGCCGCGCCCGCCCGCCGGTGTATGCTGTTGTTACAAGGTTTTTTACCCAAAACAAAGGAGGAACAACAGATGAAAAAAGCGAAATTCGCATCGCTGGCCCTGGCCGCCGTGCTGGCGGCCGGCGCCCTCACCGGCTGCGGCGGCAGCTCTTCCAGCGCACCGGCCTCCGCCGGCAGCACCGGCGCCCCCGCTTCGGGCGGCGAAAAGCAGGTCATCGAGATCGCGGTGTTCGAGGGCGGCCTCGGCGGCGAGTACTGGGAGCAGATGATGGCCGCCTACCAGGCCGAGCACCCGGACGTCGAGTTCAAAAGCACCATCAGCCCCAAGGTGGGCGAGATCATCCGCCCCCGCATCGTCAGCGGCGACGCGCCCGATCTGCTGGTCATGACCGACGGTGACACCTCCGGCCTTCTGGTGTCCATGATCAAGGACAAAGCCCTGCTGGACATCACCGACGTGTTCGAGGGCCCCGCTTACGACAGCGACACCCCCCTCAAGGACGTCATCCTGCCCGGCTACCTGGACAGCAAGAAGTTCCAGCCCTACGGCGACGGCAAGATCTACATCGCCCCCAAGGACTGCGGCTACAGCGGCATGGTATACAACAAGGCCCTGTTCGAGGCAAAGGGCTGGGCCGTGCCCGAAACCTGGGACGAGTTCTTTGCCCTGGGCGATCAGGCCAAGGCCGAGGGCCGCGCCCTGTTCACCTACCAGGGCATCTACCCCAGCTACCTGGAAAGCCTGCTCTGGCCCGCCATCGCGGACGTGGTGGGCGCCGAGGGCATCAACAGCATCTTCAATTACGAGGAGGGCTCCTTCAATAACCCCGGCGTGGTCAGCGTGCTGGCCAACTTCCAGAAGATCGCCTCCGGCGGCTATTTGATGGACGGCACCCTCGCCCTCAACCACACCCAAAGCCAGACGGAAATGATGCAGGGCCACGCCCTGTTCATCCCCAACGGCATCTGGATGATCAACGAGATGAAGGACGCCCCCCGCGAGGACGGCTTCAGCTACGGCCTGGCCTGTGTGCCCGCCGCCGAAAAGGGCGGCACCCGCTACACCCTGGCAAACTACGGCCAGATCTCCATCCCCAAGGACGCCAAAAACCCCGAGGGCGCAAAAGACTTCCTGCGCTTTTTGTACACCGCCCAGTCCGCGCAGCTCATGGCTGAAAAATCCAGCACCGTGCTGGCCATCCAGGGCGGCGCCGAGCTTGCCAAGGACTACCTGGAACCGGACGCCTACAACATGTTCCAGCTGGGCGGCGGGGTGAAGGCCCTGTTCAACGATTTTGCCACCCTGCCCACCGGCTCCAAGGTGGACGTAAGCCAGACCGTGTTCGAAAACGCCATGACCAAGCTCATGAGCGAGCAGGTCACCCCCACCGAATGCGCCGAGATCGTGGAAAAGGCCTTTGCCCAGATCCGTGACGAGCAGGCCAAGCTGGGCGCCTGACGCAACACCAGCCCGCCGCCCTGCCAAGCGCAGGGCGGCGCTTTTTTAAGGAGATGAGCTTTATGCCTGCCCTCAAAAAATTTCGCATCCCGCCCCTGCAAAGCGACGTGGCGATTTTCAAAAACGACAAAAAGCTGCGCCTGTTTTTATGCGCCTGCATCCTGCCCGCCGCCGCGCTGCTGGTCTACATCGTGCTGATCCCCACGGTCCAGGTGTTCAGCATGTCCCTGTTCAACCAAACGGCCATGTCCGCCTCCCGCACCTTTGCCGGGCTGGAAAATTATCAGTACCTTCTTCAGGACGAATACTTTCTCCAGGCGTTTTTCAACACCTTCAAGCTCATGCTGGGGGTGCCGCTGGTCACCCTGGCGCTGGCGCTGGTCATGGCGGTCATCATCACCCAGAGCCGCTTAAGGGAAAAAAAGTTCTACCGGGTGGTCATGTTCCTGCCCAGCATCCTGTCCACCACGGTCATCGGCATGCTGTGGACCTTTATCTATAACCCCAACATGGGCCTTCTCAACAACCTGCTGGAAAAGCTGGGCCTGGGCTTTTGGGCCCACGCCTGGCTGGGCGACCCCAAGGTGGCGCTGCTGGCGGTGGCCATTGTGCTGGTGTGGACCAATGCGGGCTACTACATGGTCATGTACATTGCCGGCATCGACAATATCTCCCCCGATGTATACGAGGCGGCCACCATCGACGGCGCGGGCGAAATGGCCAAGTTCTGGCGCATCACCCTGCCGCTGCTCACCCGGGTCATCAAGACCACGGTGGTGCTGTGCATCTCCACCGTTCTGTCTTCCAGCTTCGTGCTGGTCACGGTCATGACCAACGGCGCCCCCGCCGGCGCCACCAGCGTGCTGCTGCAATACATGTACCAGCAGGCGTTCACCAACGCAAACTACGGCTACGCCATGGCCATCGCGGTGGTCACGCTCACCATCGCCTTCCTTTTGTCCAAGCTGAGCGACCGGCTGACCAAAAACGATTGAGGGGGCACACATATGAAAAAGAAATTCGACTGGAAGGGCGCCGCGGGCCGTTTGCCGGTGCGCCTGGTCATGGTGGTGCTGGCCCTCAGCGTGGTGTTCCCCCTAATCTGGAACCTCTATTCCTCGCTCAAATCCAACACCGAGATCATGGCCGACCCCTGGGCCCTGCCCACCGCCCTGCACTGGGAAAACTATCTCTCGGCCTTCCAAAAGGCCAGCATGGGCGATTACTTCCTGAACTCCATCCTGGTGGTGGTGCTGGCCGCGGCCCTGCACCTTCTGCTGGTCATCCCCATCACCTATGCGCTCGCCCGCTACCGCTTTTTCGGCAGCAAGCTGCTGGTGGGGGTGCTGCTGGCCTGCATCTTCATCCAGGAGCCCTACATCCTGGTGCCGCTCTACCTCCAGCTCAGCCGGGTCCACCTGCTGGATAACCTCATTGCCCTGGCGGTCATCTACGCCACGGTGCGCATGCCCTTCTCGGTCTTTTTGCTCTCGGGCTTCATGAAGTCCATCCCGGTGGACTACGAGCAGGCCGCCATGATCGACGGCTGCTCCTACACCCGCAGCCTGTGGCACATCGTGGCCCCCCTGGCAAAGCCGGGCATCTTTACGGTGGGGCTGCTGGCCGTGCTGGGCTACTGGAACGAATACGCCATCGCCCTCACCATGATCTCGTCCGAGACCAAATACACTCTGCCCGTGGGCCTTGTGAACCTGTACGAGGTGCAGCGCTACGCCACCGACTGGGGGGCCCTGTTCGCCGGGCTCATGATCGTGCTCATCCCCTCGGTCATCGTGTACATCTTTGCCCAGGAGCGGCTCACCCAGGGCATGAGCATCGGCGGCATCAAGGAGTGAACGCAATGAAATCCGGCTCTCTTTCCAGCCTTTCGGTCCCCCGGCAGCACCTTTTCCTCTTCTGCCTGTGCGCCGCGGCCTACACCTGCGCCTACATGGGGCGGCTCAACTATTCCGCCTGCCTCGTGCAGATCATTGCCGACTGCGGCCTCACCCGGGCCCAGGGCGGCATGGTCGGCACCGCCTTCTTTGTGGTCTACGGCTGCGGGCAGCTGCTCAACGGCTTTGTGGGCGACCGGGCCGCCCCCCACCGCATGATCCTTCTGGGCCTTCTCGGCTCCGGGCTTTCCAACCTGGCCTTCGCCCTGGCCCACAGCGCGGGGGTGCTCACGGCGCTGTGGTGCTGCAACGGCTTTTTTCAGTCGCTCCTCTGGTCGCCCATCATCCGCATTTTTGCCGAGTGGTTCCGGCCCGAATACCGCAGGGCCGCCTGCATCCGCATCAACCTGATCGTTCCGGCCGGCACCGTGGCGGCCTACCTGCTGGCGGTGCTGTTCATCCGGCTGGGCAATTGGCGCGGCCAGTTTTTGCTGGTGGGCGCGCTGCTGGTGCTGTTGAGCGGGGTGTGGGCGGCCTGCCTTGCGCCCCTCAGCCGCAGCAGCGCCTTTGTACCTGCGGCGGGCACCGCCGCAATGCCCGCCGCGCCCGCGCGGCCCGCCGTCCGGGGCCCCTCGCTCTGGCGCCTGCTGCTGCGGGCCGGGCTCCCTGTCTTTTTCTTCCCGCTGGCGGCCCAGGGCATTTTAAAAGACGGCGTCACCACCTGGGTGCCCAGCTTCACCGCCGAGGCCTACAGCCTCACCCCCGCGCTGTCGGTGTTCGGCACCATGTTTCTGCCGCTGGTAAACCTGGGCGGGGTGTATCTGGCCTCCTGGCTGGACCGCCGCGTTTTCAAAAACGAGCTTGCCAGCACCGGCGCGCTGTTTTTGCTGAACACCGGCTTCATCGCCCTTTTATACTTTGCCAGGGGGGCCGGGCCCTGGCCCGCCTACCTTCTTTTGGCCCTGGCCACCACCACCATGATGGGGGCCAACACGCTTTTCGCAAGCTCCATGCCGCTGGCGTTCGCGCCCTGGGGCCGGTCCAGCTCGGCGGCCGGCGTGCTGAACTTCTGCATCTATGTGGGGTGCAGCGTTTCGATCTGGGGCACCGGCTTTGCCAGCGCCGCCCTGGGCTGGGGGTCCACCATCCTGGGCTGGGCCGGCCTCTCGCTGGCCGGGGGGCTGTTCTGCGCAGCGGCGGCGCGCCGCTGGCAGCGGTTCAAACAAACCTGAAATTGAAAAGGGAAGGGGAACGCCCATGTTTTTTGGTCTGAACGCCGCCCAGCAGGCGGCGCTGGAAGCGTACTATCCGCAGGGGACCGGCTTTTTGGCCGGGACCGACGTT
This sequence comes from Oscillospiraceae bacterium, assembly GCA_022835495.1. Taxonomy (NCBI): domain Bacteria; kingdom Bacillati; phylum Bacillota; class Clostridia; order Eubacteriales; family Oscillospiraceae; species Oscillospiraceae bacterium. The sequence goes on along the minus strand of BQOK01000001.1, from coordinate 14,996 downwards.
TTTGTGGAAACCGGGGGCGCGGGCCTCGAGGTCACGGTGCGGCAGCGCCGGGCGGTGCTCCGGCTGGAACGGCCGGAGCTGTTCGGCCGGGGCCTTCTTCTTTTGGAGGACGCCCTCGCCCTGGGGGGCGATTGCCGCCTGTGCGAGACCCCCTCCTACCGGGAGCTCGGCATGCTGCTGGACTGCTCGCGCAACGCCATCCCCACCTTCGGGACCTTCTGCCGCCTGGCGGTCAGCCTTTCCAAAATGGGCTATACCACCCTTCAGCTTTACATGGAAGACACCTACCAGCTGGAAGGCTATCCCTATTTCGGCTACCGGCGGGGCGGCTTCACCGAAGCCGAGCTGCGCCGCATGGACGACTTTGCCGCGCAGCTGGGGCTCGAGCTGGTGCCCGCCATCCAGACCCTGGCGCACCTGGGGCAGTCGCTCAAATGGAAGGCCTTCGAGCCGGTGCGGGACCTGGGCGATATCCTTTTGATCGACGACGAAAACACCTACCGCCTCATCGGCGCCATGTTCGCCTCGCTGGCCCGCAGCTTCCGCAGCCGGCGGGTCAACATCGGCATGGACGAGGCGCATCTGGTGGGGCTGGGCAATTACCTCCGGCAGCACGGCTATCAGGACCGGATGCAGCTCATGCTGCGCCATTTCGACCGGGTGTACCGGCTCGCCCAACAGCACGGTTTTTCGGTGATGCTGTGGAGCGACATGTTCTTCCGCCTGGCCACCGGCGGCGATTACTATGCGCCGGGCTGCCGGGTGGACCCCGCCATCCGGGCCGCCCTGCCGCCGGATGTGACCCTGATCTATTGGGACTATTATTCCGAGGATCCGGCCCTCTACGACCGCATGTTCCAAAAGCACCGCGAAATGACCCGGAACCTTCTGTTCGCGGGCGGGGCCTGGAAATGGCTGGGCTATTTCCCGGGCAATGGGTTCAGCATGCATGTGGCGGACCTGGCCCACGCCAGCTGCCGCAAAAACGGGGTGGACCGGGCCCTGGTCACCGCCTGGGCCGACAACGGCGCCGAGTGCTCGCCCTTTGCGGTGCTGCCCACCCTGCAATACTGGGCCGAGCTGTGCTATCAAAACGGCCCGGCCCGGCTGGAGCGCCACTTTTCCAGCTGCTGCCAGGGGGCGGACCTGCAAAGCTTTCTCTGCCTGGACGAGCCGCAGTACACCCCCGGCAACCCAAAACCCGGCCGGGTGTCGGTCAATCCAACCAAATACCTGTTTTACCAGGACCCCCTGTGCGGCCTGTTCGACGCGCACCTCGACCCGGTCACTTACCCCGCGCACTTTGCGCGCTGCGCGGCCCTTCTGGCCGAAGCCCGGCAAAAAAACCCCGCCTGCTGGCAGTATCTCTTCGACACCTCAATCGCGATGTGCCGGGTGCTGGAACAAAAATGCGCCCTGGGCAGGCAGCTCCGCCAGGCCTACCAGGCGGGCGACCGGGCCGCCCTGCAGGCGCTCCAGCTCCAGGCGCTGCCCGCGCTGCGCAGCAGCCTCCGGCAGTTTCTCGCCCTGTTCCACCGGCAGTGGCTTCAGGAAAACCGGGCCTTCGGGCTGGACGTGATCGATCTGCGGGTGGGCGGCCTTCTGCAGCGGCTGGATACCGCGGCCGAACGCCTGGGCGCGTATCTCGGGGGCGAGGCAGAGCGCCTGGAAGAGCTGGAAGAGCCCTTGCTTGCCTTTGAGCCCGGCGCCGCAGGGCAGGACCTGTACGTCCATTACTGGCACTCCATGGTCTCGGTCTCGGACCTTTCGCTCAACTAGCGCGGGCGCTCCCGGCGCCCAAAAACAACCCGCGGCGCCCCGGCGCCGGACCCCCAGGGAGGGGGCGCTGTAAACACAGCGCCCCCTCCCTGTTCAATTGTGACAGACCTGTTAGAATGTTTTGTCTTCCGGTAAGCTTGTGGTAAGATTGTTTTGTTAGGATAGGGGTGTGGAAAGGCGGCATGCCTCCCACAAAGCTTTTTATAGGAGGCAATCGGCAATGGCCATTTTGCAAACGCGTGATCTCAAAAAATACTACGGCGCCGGCGAGGCGCAGGTAAAAGCCCTGGACGGGGTGAATCTCTCGGTGGAGGAAGGGGAGTTCGTGTCCATCGTGGGCACCTCGGGCAGCGGCAAATCCACCCTTCTGCACATGCTGGGCGGGCTGGACCGCCCCTCCTCCGGCTCAGTGCTGGTGGGCGGCAAGGATATTTTTTCTCTGAAAGACGACGAGCTCACCATCTTCCGCCGCCGCAAGATCGGCTTTGTGTTCCAAAGCTATAACCTGGTGCCGGTGCTCAACGTATACGAAAACATCGTCCTGCCCATCGAGCTGGACGGCAATCAGGTGGACCGGGGCTACGTGGACCAGGTCATCGCCACCCTGGGCCTCTCGGACCGGCTCACCCGGCTGCCCAGCCAGCTCTCGGGCGGCCAGCAGCAGCGGGTGGCCATTGCCCGCGCCCTGGCCGCAAAGCCCGCCATCGTCCTGGCCGACGAACCCACCGGCAACCTGGACTCCAAGACCAGCCAGGACGTGCTGGGCCTCATCAAGATCACCAGCCGCAAGTTTGGCCAGACCATCGTCATGATCACCCACAACGACGAGATCGCCCAACTGGCCGACCGGATCGTGCGCATCGAGGACGGCCGCATCAAAGGGGGCGACGGGCAATGCTGAAGGTCAACAACCGCAAAGCGGTCAGCCGGCTGGCGCTGCGCAGCTTTGCCGCAAACCGCACCCGCAACCTCATTGCGGTGGGGGCCATTGCCCTCACCGCGGTGCTCTTCACCACCCTGTTCACCCTGGGCCTCGGCGCGGTGGATAACCTGCAGAAGGCCACCATGCGCCAGGCGGGGGGCGACGGCCACGCGGTGCTCAAATACCTCACCGACGAACAGTACGGCGCGGTAAAGGGCCACCGCCTCATCGACCGCATCTCCTACAACCGCCTTTTGGCCGACAGTGTGGATAACCCCCAGCTCATCAAGCGCCGGGGCGAATTTTATTACATGGACGCCACCGGCCTGGAGCTCACCTTCTGCACCCCCACCACCGGCCGCGCGCCCCAGGCCGAAAACGAGATTATTACCGACACAAAGACCCTCCAGCTGCTGGGCGTGCCGCAGCAGCTGGGCGCCCCCCTCACCCTGGAGCTCACGGTGCACGGCAAGCCTGTGCGGCGCGAGTTCGTGCTCTCCGGCTGGTGGGAGGCCGACCCCGTGTTCAACGTCGCCATTTTCGGCGCCTCCCGCGCCTATGTAGACGCCCACGCCGCCGAGCTCGCCAACACCTATGCGGCCGACCGCTCCATGACCGGCGTCATCAACAGCTACATCATGTTCCACAACACCTTTGATCTTGAGGGCAAGCTGGCAAAGCTCCTGGCCGACAGCGGGTATCAAAGCACCGACGAAGCCGCCCCCAATTTTATCTCCTCCAACACCAACTGGGCCTATCTGTCCGCCGGCTTCTCCTTTGATCCCGGCATGCTGCTGGCAATGCTGGGCGCGCTGGCGCTCATTGTTTTCACGGGTTATCTCATCATCTACAACATCTTCCAGATCTCGGTGGTCAAGGACATCCGCTTTTACGGCCTGCTCAAAACCGTGGGCGCCACCGGCAAACAGCTCAAGGCCATCATCCGGCGGCAGGCGCTGCTCCTGGCGGCGGTGGGCATCCCGGCCGGGCTGCTCCTGGGCTTTTTCCTGGGCAGGGTCCTGGTGCCGGTGCTGCTGCAGAATACCTTCAACGGCCTGGGCGTGGCCCAGGTCAAGGTCCAGGCGGACCCGCTCATTTTTGTGGGCAGCGCCCTGTTCGCCCTGGTCACGGTTTTTCTCAGCACCGGCAAGCCCGGCCGCCTGGCCGCCTCGGTCTCGCCGGTAGAGGCCGCCCGCTACACCGGCGGCGGCAAAAAAGCCAAAAAGGAAAAGCGCAGCACCGACGGCGGCAAGCTGCCCCGCATGGCGCTCTCCAACCTCTCCCGTGACCGCAGGCGCACCGTGCTGGCCGTGCTCTCCATGGCGCTCAGCCTGGTGCTGTTCAACACGGTGTTCACCCTGGCGGGCGGCTTTGACATGGACAAATTCCTCTCCCGCTTCACCGACACCGACTTTCTCGCCGCCCAGGCCGAATACTTCAACTATCAGTTCCGCGGCCCGGAAAACGAGCTCTCCGAGAGCCTGGTCCAGGCGGTCATGGCGCAGGACGGCTTTGCCGCGGGCGGGCGCCTTTTCTCCAACAACCGGGATTTTGAGTATTTCACCGCCGAGGACCCGGCCCTCAGCGGCGTCAACCAGGGGCTCGACGGGCATGGGAACCCCCTCTGCGCGGTCTACGGCCTCGAGGACCTGCCCCTCTCCCGCCTGGAGGTGGTGGAGGGCGAGCTGGACCTGGAAAAACTGGCCACCGGCGATTACATCCTCGAGGGCCTTCAGTGCGACGACAACGACCGCCCCTACCCGGGCAGCTCGCATTTCAGCATCGGCGACACAATCACCCTGCACAACAACAAGGGCCGCACCGATTCCTCTCCCGGCGAATACACCACCCGCAGCTTCACCCTGCTGGCCAAGGTCAAAATAAAAACGTTTACCTCCAGCGACGGCAGCTCCTGGGATTACAGCTATTATCTGCCCGCCGGCGTGTACAAAGGGCTGGTGGCCGACCCCGGCCTCATGAGCTACGCCTTCAATGTGGCCGAAGGGCAGAGCGAGGCCATGGAGGCCTTCCTCAAAAATTACACCGAAACGGTCGAGCCCACCATGCACTACTCCTCCAAGGGCACCCGCGCGGCCGAGTTCCAGGGCATGCAGAACACCGTGCTGCTCATCGGCGGGGCGCTCTCGCTTATCATCGGGCTCATTGGCATCCTGAATTTCGTCAACTCGGTGCTCACCAGCATCGTCACCCGCCGGCGGGAGTTTGCCACCCTGCAGGCCGTGGGCATGACCGGCCGCCAGCTGCGCCGCATGCTCACCCTCGAGGGGCTTTACTACGCCCTGTTCGCGGGGGCGGCCTCCCTGGCCCTGGGCGCCCTGGTCTCGGTCACCGTGGTAAAAAGCATCGTGGGCGGCCTGTGGTTCTTCAACTACCGCTTTTTGCTCTGGCCCGTGCTGGCGGCCCTGCCCTTCCTTCTGGCGCTGGCCGTGCTGGTGCCCCGGCTGGCCCTGCGCTTTTCCTCCAAAGAAAGCGTGGTGCAGCGCCTGCGAGAGGAAGCGGCGTAATTTCCGCCCCCGCCCTTTCAAAAAAGCCCCCGCGCAATGCCCGTCAGGGCAATGCGCGGGGGCTCGTTTTTCATCGGGGCAGGGGAGAGGTCATTCCATGGGCTTTTCTTCCTCGGCCTCGTCCAGCCGCTCGGTCAGCTGTTCCATGGCCTCCTCGCTCTCCAGCTCTTCGGGCGCGGCGCCCTCGTCAAACACCACGGTGGCCTGCTTTTTCTCGGCGCAGGCAAAATACAGCGCCGCGGCCAGGAACACAAACTTCACCGCCAGCACGGCCCAGCTCAAAGCGGTGTTCTGTGCCAGGCTCTGGTTAAAGCCGGAAAGGGTCACCACCACGATCTGCTGCTCCAGGTCGATGGCCGCCAGGTTCACCACAAAATACACCCCCACCAGAGCGCACAGCTGGCGCTTTTGGGCGCAGGTAAAGGGCTCGGTGCGGGCAAAGGCTTTCACCACCACCCAGCCGAACACGAACAGGGCGGCAAACTCAAAGCCCACCTGCATGGGGGAATTTGCCAGCCCCATATTCGTCAGGGCCATGCGCATGCACAGGGCCATCCAGCCAAAGGCCAGCGCAAAGAAAACGGCGGAAAGGGTCCGGTTGTTGTCTTTCATTTTCAAAACTCCTCACATATGTCGGGTGGTTTTATCAAAGCGCGCCGCCAGGGGAACCCCGGCGGCGCGCCGTGCGTTGCATCTGCCGCCTGCGGGTTTATTCCTCGTCGGCGGGGGCTTCTTCCTCCGCCTGCTGCGCCTCCTCGGCGGCCAGCGCGGCGATCTCCTCCTCGGTCAGTTCCTCCTCGGGTTCCGCCTCGGGCTTTTCGGTCTCCGCTTCCTCCGAGCGGTCGGTGCGGGCCACGGTCACCACCCGGTCGCCCTCGGCGATCCGCATCACCCGCACGCCGCTGCCGTAGCGGCTCTGCACGTTGATGTCCTCCGCGTGCATCCGGATGATGATGCCCTCCTGGCTGATCAGGATGATATCGTCCTGGTCGTCCAGGATCTTGATGCCCGCCACTTCGCCCTTGCGGTAATTGCGGATGCCCTTGCCGCCCCGGCTCTGCAGCCGGTAATCGTCGATCCGGCTGCGGCGGCCCTTGCCGCTGTCGGTCACTGTAAACACCGAAGCCCCCGGCCGCAGAATGCCCGCGCCGATCACATAGTCGTCCTCGGCCAGCCGGATGGCCCGCACGCCGTGGCCCAGGCGGCCCATGCCGCGCGCCCCCGCTTCGTTAAAGCGGATGGCCATACCGCCGTGGGTGGCCACCAGCAGCTCGTCCCCGCCGCCGGTAATGCGGCACCAGGCCAGCGCGTCGCCCTCGTACATGGTCACCGCCAGCAGGCCGTTTTTGCGGATGTTGGCGTAAGCCTCAATGGGGGTGCGCTTAATCACGCCCCGCCGGGTGATCATGGTCAGGTAGCCCGAGGCGTTCTCGGCGGGCATGCGCAGCATGCGGATCACCTTTTCCTCGTTCTGCAGCGGCAGCAGGTTCACAATGTTGGTGCCCTTGCTGGTGCGGCTGCCCTCGTAGATCTGGTAGCCCTTCAGCCGGTACACCCGGCCCTGGTCGGTCACAAACAGCACAAAGTCGTGGGTCGAGCCAATGAACAGCTCCTCCACAAAATCCTCGTCCTTGTGCGAAAGGCCCGAGATCCCGCGCCCGCCGCGCTTCTGCACCTGATAGGTGTCCTGGCTCTGGCGCTTGATATACCCCTCGTGGGTCAGGGTGAACACGCAGTCCTCCACCGGGATCAGGTCCTCAATGTCCACCTCGCCGCTCACATGGGCGATCTCGGTGCGGCGCGCGTCGCCGTATTTTTCCTTTAGGGCAAGCAGCTCTTCCTTCACAATGGCGCGCACCCGGGCGTCGTCGGCCAAAATGGCCTGCCAGTCGGCGATCCTGCCGTGCAGTTCGTCCAGTTCGTTCTGGATCTTTTTGATCTCCAGGCCCGCAAGCCGCCCCAGGGGGAATTTGCAGATGGCCTCGGCCTGGGGCTCGTCGAACCCAAACTGTTCCATAATGGCGGCCTTCGCCTCGGGCTGGCCGCCGCCGCAGTGGCGGATGGCGTAGATCACCTCGTCCACAATGTCCACCGCGCGGGCAAGGCCTTCCAGAATGTGGGCCCGCTCCTGGGCCTTTTTCAGGTCAAACTGGGTGCGCCGGCGGATGACCTGGTCCTGGAACTCCACATACCGCTCCAGCATGGTCTTCAGGGTCATGATCTTGGGCACGCCGCCGTCCAGCGCCAGCAGGATCACGCCCACCGTGTCCTGCAGCTGGGTGTAGCGGTACAGCTGGTTCAGCACAACCTGGGGGTTGGCCTCTTTTTTCAGCTCCACCACCACCCGCATGCCGTGCCGGTTCGACTCGTCGTTCAGGTCGCTGATGCCCTCGATCCGCTTGTCCTTCACCAGGTCCGCAATGTTCTCGATCATGCGGGCCTTGTTCACCATATAGGGGATCTCGGTGATCACGATCTGGAACCGGCCGTTCTTTTTCTCCTCGATCTCGGCGCGGCCGCGCAGGGTGATCTTGCCGCGGCCGGTGGCATAGGCGGCCCGGATGCCCGAGCGGCCCATAATAATGCCGCCGGTGGGGAAGTCCGGCCCCTTGATGTGCTCCATCAGGCCCGCCAGGCCCAGCTCCGGCTCCTCGATCAGGGCCACCGCCCCGTCGATCACCTCGCTCATGTTGTGGGGCGGGATGTTGGTGGCCATGCCCACCGCAATGCCGGTGGACCCGTTCACCAGCAGGTTCGGGAAACGGCTGGGCAGCACGATGGGCTCTTTTTTGGTCTCGTCAAAGTTCGGGCCAAAATCCACCGTGTCCTTTTCAATGTCGGTCAGCAGTTCCACCGCCATCTTGCTCATCCGGGCCTCGGTGTACCGGTAAGCGGCCGGGGGGTCGCCGTCCACGCTGCCAAAGTTGCCCTGGCCGTCCACCAGGGGGTACCGCATGGAAAAATCCTGCGCAAGGCGCACCATCGCGTCGTACACGCTGGCGTCGCCGTGGGGGTGGTAAGCGCCCAGCACCGCGCCCACCGTGTCGGCCGACTTGCGGTAGGGGTGCTGCGGGTCGTTGCTGCGCTCGTGCATGGTGTAAAGGATGCGCCGGTGCACCGGCTTCAGGCCGTCCCGCACGTCGGGCAGCGCCCGCGCCACAATCACCGACATGGAGTAGTCCAAAAACGCGCTCTCTATTTCTTCCTTCACGTCCCGCACGATCAGCTTGGTGCCGGTGCCCGGGATCATCACAAAGTCTTCATTCACTGGTGTTCACCTGTCACTTTCTTGCCGTAGGCCCATTACACATCGAGCGTGGCATACTTGGCGTTGCGCTCAATGAACTCGCGCCGGGGCTCCACCTTGTCGCCCATCAGGATGGTAAACGCCTCGTCGGCCTTTTCCGCATCCTCAATGCTGATCTGCACGATCACCCGGTTGTTGGGGTCCATGGTGGTCTCCCACAGCTGTTCCGGGTTCATTTCGCCCAGGCCCTTGTACCGGTTGATCTTCGCGCCGGGCATCCCGGCCGAAAGCGCCGTCATCTCACTCTCGCTGTAGGCGTATTTTACCTGTTGGCCCTTCTGCAATTTAAACAGGGGCGGCTGGGCGATATACACAAAGCCACCGTCGATCAGCGGGCGCATAAACCGGAAAAAGAAGGTCAGCATCAGGGTGCAGATATGGCTGCCGTCCACGTCCGCATCGGCCATGATGAACACCTTGTGGTAGCGCAGCTTGGAAACGTCGAACTCCTCGCCGATGCCGCACCCCAGCGCGGTGACCACCGGCATCAGCTTCTCGTTGCCGTACACCTTGTCCAGCCTGGCCTTTTCCACGTTCAGCATCTTGCCCCACAAGGGCAGGATCGCCTGGATGTTCGAGTCGCGCCCCATCTTGGCGCTGCCACCGGCCGAATCGCCCTCAACGATGTAGATCTCGGTCTTGGTGGGGTCCTTTTCCCGGCAGTCGGCCAGCTTGCCGGGCATGCGGCTGGTCTCCAGCGCCGACTTGCGGCGCACCAGCTCCCGGGCGCGCTTTGCCGCCTCCCGGGCGCGGGCGGCCTGGGTGGCCTTTTCAAACACGGCCTTGGCAACGCCCGGGTTCTCCTCAAAAAACTCCTTGAGCTTTTCGTACACCATGCCGGAAACAAGGCTCCGCACCTCGGTGTTGCCCAGCTTTGCCTTGGTCTGGCCCTCAAACTGGGCGTCGGTCAGCTTCACGCTGATCACCGCGGTCAGGCCCTCCCGCACGTCGCTGCCCGAAAGGTTGTCGTCCTTTTCCTTCAAATAGCCCTTTTCCCGGCCAAAATCGTTGAACACCCGGGTCAGGGCCGCCTTGAAGCCCTCCTCGTGGGTGCCGCCGTCCGGGGTGTGCACGTTGTTGGCAAAGCTCAGCACCAGCTCGTTGAAGCTGTCGTTGTATTGCAGGGCGATCTCGGCAATGATGTCGTTCTGCTGGCCCTTCAGGTAAATTACCTGGGGGTGCAGCACGGTCATCTGGCGCTTCTCGTGGATGTGCTCCACAAAGCTGCGCACGCCGCCCTCGTAGCACATCGACTCCCGCAGGACCTCGTCGCCCCGCTCGTCGGTCAGGGTAATGCGCACGCCGGCGTTCAAAAACGCCTCTTCCCGCAGGCGGGTGCGCAGGATCTCATAATCATACTCGGTGCTCTCGGTAAACATCACCGGGTCGGCCTTAAAGGTCACCACCGTGCCGCTGGAAGCGGCGGGGCCCACCTTTTTCAGCTCGCCGTCGGCAACGCCGCGCCGGAAGGTCTGCACATACTCGCTGCCGGCCTTGCGCACCCGCACCTCCAGCCACTCCGAAAGCGCGTTCACCACGCTGGCGCCCACGCCATGCAGGCCGCCCGCCACCTTGTAGCCGGAGTTATCCCCGCCGAACTTGCCGCCCGCGTGCAGGATGGTGAACACCACCGTCACGGCGGGAATGCCCATTTTCGGCTGGATGTCCACGGGGATGCCGCGGCCGTTATCGCTCACCTGAATGATGTTGCCCTTTTTGATGGTGACCTCAATGTGGTCGCAAAAACCGGCCAGCGCCTCGTCGATGGCGTTGTCCACGATCTCATACACCAGATGATGCAGGCCCCGGGGCCCGGTGGACCCGATATACATGCCCGGGCGCTTGCGCACCGCTTCCAGGCCTTCCAAAACCTGGATCTGGCTGCCGTCGTAATCCTCGGCCTGGCCGATCTGCTGTTCCTGGTTCAGTTCTTCTGCCATTGTCGTTCCTCCTGTGCTTTGCGTCTTACAACCCGGCGCGCGGTGCGTTTATCCCGCCGCCAACATGAAAACAGAGCCTTCGGCTCTGGGGTGTCAGTATTGGTTTAATTGGTCCATCCGGCCGCAGCGCTTTTCCAGCGTTTTCGACGAGATGGGGCTGATGAACACCGTGTCATCGGGGAAATCGGCCACCACAAAACTTTTCGGCAGCTCGTCGCTCAGGGTCACCACCGCGCCCTCCTCCTCGGCATGGCGCAAAAACGCGCGGGTGTGCTTTGCCACCGAGCTGGTATCAATGTCAAAAATTCCAATGATGTCCCGCGTGTGGACCACATAATCCTGCCCCAAATGCAGATACAAAAGCTTCCCCTCACATCTCTTTTACTTCGCCCTGCTCCACCCGGAACATGGCGCCCTCTGTTTTGTGGAACAGGCTGGAATCACAGGCGGTCACAATGGTCTGCTTCTCCCGCATGCGGGTCAGCAGGTATTCCTGCCGCTGGGGGTCCAGCTCGCTCAACACGTCGTCCAGCAGCATCACCGGGTGCTCGCCGGTCACGCTCTGGGCCACGCTGGCCTCGGCCAGCTTCAGGCTCAGCACCGCGCTGCGCTGCTGGCCCTGGCTGGCAAACACCCGGGCCGGCTGGCCGTCCAGCGCAAAGGTAAAATCCTCCCGGTGGGGGCCAACGGTGCAAAAGCCCGCCCTCCGGTCCGCGGCGCGGGCGGCCCGCAGAGCGTCCAGCATGTGCTCCGGCCCCTGGTCTGCGCGGTAGGCAAGGCTCAGGGCCTCGCCGCCCCGGCTCAGCTCGGCGTAATTCTGCGCCGCCAAAGGGGCCAGGCGCGCCAGGTAATCGCCGCGGCGGCGGCAGATCTCCCCGCCCTGCACCGCAAGGTCCGCGTCGAACGCGTCGCACATCTCACCGGCGCCGGGGGTGCGGTCCCAATATTTCAGCAGGCTGTTTTTTTGTGCCAGCAGCCGGCTGTAACGCCGCAGCGTGGCCACATAGCCCGGCCACAGCTGGCACAGCGCCGCGTCCAAAAAGCGCCGCCGCCCGGCCGGCCCGCTTTTCACAAGGCTCAGATCGTCCGGCTCGAACACCACGGCGGTAAACCGGCCCGCCAATGCCGCCGCCCGTCCCACCTCGGCCCCGTTCAGGCGCGCGGTGCGCCCGGGGCGGGGGGTGTCCTTCCCCCCCACGGTCAGGCGGATGTGGTCCTGCCGCCCGTCCTGCGCCTCGCTCACCCCGTCCAGCACGGAAAACTCCGCGCCGCGGCGGATCAGCTCGGCGTCCTTCGAGCCGCGGAAGCTCTTTCCCCCCGTGAGCAGCCACACAGCCTCCAAAAGGTTTGTCTTGCCCTGGCCGTTCGGGCCGCACAGCACGGTCAGCTCCGGCCCGGGGGCAAACTCCACCTGTTTCAGGTTGCGGTGGTCGGTCACGGCAAGCGATACAAGGCGCACCGGCTTATTTTCCCTGCCCAACGGCCACGGTGCGGCCGTCCAGGGTCACGGTGTCGCCGCCGCGCAGCTTTTTGCCCCGCATTTGGCACACCTCGCCGTTCACCAGCACCCGGCCCTCCTGCACCAGCAGCTTTGCCTCGCCGCCGGTCCCGGCCAGCCCCGCCAGCTTCAAAAGGGAATCCAGCTTTATAAAGTCCGTGTGGATCAAGATCCGTTCCATCGTTTCCATTCCTGTCTTTCAAAAGGGAAGAGGCCCCTCAATCATTTTTAAAGCGCACCGGCAGCACCAGGTAGATAAAGTCGGCGCCCTCCTCCGGCAGGATCTTCACGGGGGACAGGGGGCCGCTCATCTCCAGCACCACCTTTTCGCACTTGGAATTGCGCAGCGCGTCCAGCAGGTAGCGGTTGTTGAAGCCGATCTCCACCTGTTCGCCCTCGATCTTCGCCTCAAACTCGTCCACCACCTTGCCCAGGTTTGTCTGGCAGCGCACGGTCACCTTGTTGTCAAACAGAATACGCAGCGGGTTTTTCAGCCGCTCGGTAATAATCAGCGAGGCCCGCTCGATGGTGTCGATAAAATCCCGGCTTTCCAGCACCACCCGGGTCTTGTAGCCCTCCGGGATCACGTTGGCGTAATTCAAAAACTCGCCCTCGATCAGCCGCGAAAGGATCACATAGCTGCCGGTTTCAAACACCACGAACCGCCGGTTTGCCGAGATGGCGACCTCCTGGTCGTCCTCGCCCAAAAGCTTGTTCACCTCGGTCAGGGTCTTGGCGGGGATGATAATGCGGATGTGCTTTTCCGCCTGGATCGGCCGCTCCACAATTGCCAGCCGGTAGCCGTCCAGCGCCACCACGGTAAGTTTGTCCTCTTCAATGGCAAACAGCTCGCCGGTATGGGCGGGCTTTTTGTCGTCCTGGCTCACGGCGTACAGGGTCTTGTCGATCATGTCCCGCAGCATCCCGGCCGAAATGGTAAAGGTCCGGTCCGCGCCGGGGTTGGGCAGGTCGGGGTAGTCCGAGGCGCTCATGGCCAGGATGTCAAACTCCGCAACGCCTCCCTTCACCGTGGCGTTGCCCGCCTCGTTGGTGCAGATGGTCACCTCGCCCCCGGGCAGCCTGCGCACCATATCGCCCAAAAGCTTTGCCGAGAGCACGATCTCGCCCGGCTCCCGCACGTTGGCCTCAATGGTGGTGGTAATGCCCATTTCCAGGTCGTAGCCGGTCAGGGTCAGCTGGAACCCCTCCGCTTTCAGCAGGATGCCCTCCAGCGCGGGAATGGAAGAGCGCAGGGTCACCGCCTTGGACACGCCGTCGATGGCTGCCGATAGCAAGGTCTTATCGCATACGATATTCATATTTGCCGCTCCTTTCGTAAGGAAATCCTCCCAGGGAAGAAAAACTCAAAAATAGCTCTTTAAAACATACTTTTCAATAGACGTAATAGTAGGGGCCGTTGAAACCGTGGAAAAGCCCTTTCCGCCCTTTGGACAAGCCGTTTTTCCTGCCGTTTAAAATTCCACCGTTTTTGTGGACAAGATGTTGATAAGAATAAACGGCGATGTTTTGCACACCCTATGTGGAAAACCTGTTGTTAATTGTGGAAAACTATGTGAAAGACTTGCTCTTTTTTATGCCGGTTCAGGTGCGTACATTTTTAATAATGTCTTCCACGGTTTCTTTCAGGTGCCGGTCGTTTTCCAGATTGCTTTCCAGGGCTTTCAGCGAGTACACGATGGTGGAGTGGTCGCGGCCGCCGAATTCCTTGCCGATGTCCTCCATGCTCATGCCGGTGATCTCGCGCACCACATAAATGGCGGTCTGCCGTGCCGAGGAGATATTGGCCGTGCGCCGCATGCCCCGTATTTCCGCCGGGCTCACGTTGTAGGTGCGGCCCACCTCTCCAATGATCTTTTCAATGGTCACGGGCACGGGCTGGGTTTCATTCAGAATATCCTTGATGGCGTTCTGGGCCACGCCGATTACCGGCTGGATGCCCTCCAGCATGTAATAGGCGTTCAGCTTTTTCACCGCGCCCTCCAGCTGCCGGATGTTGTTTTTCAGGTGGTTCGCAATGAATTCGGCCACGTCGTCCGGAATTTCCAGGTGGAACAGCTCGGCCTTGCGGCGGATGATCGCCACCCGGGTCTCAAAGTCCGGCGGCTGGATGTCTGCGGTCAGGCCCCACTCGAACCGGGTGCGCAGGCGCTCCTCCAGGCTCTTGATCTCCTTGGCGGGGCGGTCGCTGGCCAGCACGATCTGCTTGCCGGCGTTGTGCAGGGTATTAAAGGTGTGGAAGAATTCCTCCTGGGTGCTCTCCTTGCCCGCAATAAACTGGATGTCGTCCACCAGCAGCACGTCCGCGGCCCGGTATTTCAGCCGGAACTGCTCGGTGCTGCCCTCCCGGATGGCGGTGATGATCTCGTTGGTGAATTTTTCACAGTCCACGTAAACAATGTTGAAATCCGGGTGGTTCTTTTTGATCTCGATCTGAATGGCGGTCAGCAGGTGGGTCTTGCCCAGGCCCGACTGGCCGTAGATGAACAGGGGGTTGTAAGCGCCCGAGGGGTTCGAGGCCACGGCCTGCGCCGCCGCATAGGCGAACTGGTTCGAGGGGCCCTTGATAAAGTTTTCAAAATTAAAATCATAGCGGCCGTCCGGGTCGGTGCGGGGCAGGGGCTTTTCCGCGGCCGCCTCGGGCTGCGCGGGCGCGGCGGCGGGCACCATCAGCTCCACCTCCACCTCAAAGCCCAGCATCGCGGCCAGGGCCTCCTTCAAAAGGGGGGTGTACCGGTCCCGCACGATGGTGCAGATGAAGTCGTTGCGCACGGCAAGCACCACCTTGCCGCTGCCCTCAAAGCTCACCGCTTCCAGCCCGTCGATGTACAGGTTATAGGTGGCGTCTACCAGGCGCTCTTTGCAGTATTCTTTCGCTGCATTCAAAACGTCGTTAAAGGAATCCATAGTGATGGTACGCTCCATTATCGCAAAAATTTGTATCCAAATGATTATACCATAAACCGCCGCCCTTTACAAATATAAATTACCTTAGCTATATAGGGCC